>NZ_BNCH01000001.1 GCF_014656375.1 Aliiroseovarius zhejiangensis
CGTTGCGCTCAGAGTGACATTTCTGCTTTGCGAACCAGGTGACATTTCTACTTGGTTGCAACAAGGGCGCGCATTGCTGCGCACTGCCCTGACGTGAGATTATCACTGGATATCAGTGTGTTAACGGGTGATCCCTACGCCAACTGATATCGGTCTGCGCAATCCTTCGGTCGAATCAACTTGACCTGTCTTTTCCTTTGTAGATTTGCGACCGGTCGTTTTTTGTCGAACGGGTGATGATGCCTTGTTGAGCTTTGGTCTGACATTGATGCGATTTGTGAAAGCCGTGCTTCTGCGGGCAAGATCTTCACGGTGTTCTATATTCTGGTGGGTGTCGGAATTTTCGTGTCGCTGTTTACGTTTCTGGCTCGCGCGCTATTGCAAAGCCCTGATGTCGACACAGAAGGAAGCGCCCCGCATGGATCACCTGCGACCGGGAAGGACTAAGGGCGGGGTTTTCGCCCCTACCCGGTCGCCCCCTACCCCAGAGCGTAACCAGTCCCGCGCACGGTGCGTAGCGGATCGGCGCCGCCATCCCGGCACAAGGCCTTGCGCAGGCGACCGACATGCACATCAACCGTACGCGTATCGACATAGACATCGCGCCCCCAGACCCGGTCCAGCAGTTGTTCGCGGCTCCACACCCGACCGGGTTTTTCCATCAGGGTGGACAGCAGGCGAAACTCCGTCGGGCCGAGTTTTACCTCGCGATCCGCGCGCGTCACGCGGTGGCTTTCGCTGTCCAGCACGATGTCCTGATACTCCAGCCGTTGGCCGACGGCGGCAGGCCGGGTGCGGCGCAACTGGGTGCGGATGCGGGCCATCAACTCGCTGACCGAGAATGGCTTGACCACATAATCATCCGCGCCGGTTTCCAGCCCGCGCACGCGGTCGACCTCTTCCGAGCGGGCTGACAGCATGATCACCGGAATCATCCGGGTGTCCTTGCGGGTTTTCAGGCGGCGGCAAATCTCGATGCCCGACACGCCGGGCAGCATCCAGTCCAGCAAAACCAGATCGGGCGTGACCTCCTCGATCAGGATCAACGCATCATCTCCGTTTTCGGCAAGGGTGACATCATAGCCTTCGGCAGAAAGGTTGTAGCGCAGGATTTCCCGCTGGGCCGGTTCGTCTTCCACCAGCAGCACACAGGGCGTGTCGGCGCTCATGCCTTGGCTCCGCTGTCGGTGGTGGCCGGGATCTCGTAGTTGGGCGCGTTGCCTTTCGGGCGTGCCTCGTCCGGCATTTCGCCTTTCACCAGATAGATCACCTGATCCGCGATCGAGGTGACGTGATCCCCCATCCGTTCGATGTTCTTTGCGATGAAATGCAGGTGCATACAGGATGAAATATTGCGCGGATCCTCCATCATGAAGGTCAGAAACTCACGGAACAAAGCGTTGTACATCTGGTCGATTTCAAGGTCACGCTGGCGCACATCCTGCGCCAGATCGGCATCGCGGCGGATATAGGCGTCCAGCGCATCAGTCAGCATCTGCTGAGCCTCGCCCGCCATCCGTTTGATCGCGCCCGAGGCGCCGTCGATGGGCTGCATATGCACCAGAACCGTGGTGCGTTTGGCCATATTCTTGGCATAGTCGCCAATTCTTTCCAGGTTCGCGGCGACCTTCATCACCGTCAGAACCGTGCGCAGGTCCGAGGCAATCGGTTGACGCAGGGCCAGGACGCGGGCGCAATCCTCCTGAATCTGCAAATCCAGCGCGTCGATCTTCTTGTCGTTCTGGCGCACTTTGGCGGCCAGTTCTTCGTCCCGGTTTTTCAGTGATCTGGCGCCCTGGCGGATGGCGTCCTCGACCATGCCGCCCATTTTCATCAGATGGGCCTGAATGTCCTCAAGGTCGCGGTCGAAGGCGGATGCGATATGTTGGTCGGTCATGTTGGTCTCCTGCCCCGTGGTCAGCCGATCCGGCCGGTGATGTAGCTTTCGGTGCGCGGGTCGGTCGGGTTGGTGAATATCCGATCCGTCTCTCCGTATTCCACAAGGTTGCCCAGATGGAAGAACGCGGTTTTCTGGCTGACCCGTGCGGCTTGTTGCATGGAGTGGGTGACGATCACCACGGAAAAGTTCTGGCGCAGCTCGTCGATCAGTTCTTCGACCTGCGCGGTCGCAATCGGATCCAGTGCCGAGCAGGGTTCGTCCATCAACAGCACTTCAGGTTCGGTGGCAATCGCACGGGCGATGCACAGGCGTTGTTGCTGGCCGCCGGACAGTCCGGTGCCGGGCGCGTGCAGGCGGTCTTTCACCTCGTCCCAGATGGCGCCGCGACGCAGGGATTTCTCGACGATCTCGTCAAGGTCGGCCTTGTTGCGGGCCAGGCCGTGAATGCGCGGGCCATAGGCAATGTTGTCATAGATTGACTTGGGGAACGGGTTGGGTTTCTGGAACACCATGCCCACCTTGGCGCGCAACTGCACGGGATCGACGCGCTTGTCATAGATGTCTTCGCCATCCAGCCGAATATCGCCGTCGACCCGGCAGATGTCGATCGTATCGTTCATCCGGTTCAGGCAGCGCAGAAAGGTCGACTTGCCACAGCCTGACGGCCCGATGAAGGCGGTGACGGTGTTGTCCTGAATGTCGACCGACACATCCTTGATGGCGTGGGTGTCGCCATAGTGGACCTGCACGTTCTTTGCCGTGATCTTGATGTCCTGCATCGATGCAGTCCTTTCGATACTTTTCATGTCGTTCATGTGGTCGGTCTTTCATCTTTCGTTGCGGCGTGCGTCGTGCCGCTTACCAGCGGCGCTCGAACCGGCGTCGCAGGATGATTGCGATGATATTCATGCTCATCAGGAAGAGAAGCAGGATGATGATGCCGCCCCACGCCCGTTCATAATAAGCGGGATCGGCGCGTTTGGCCCATTCATAAATCTGTGCGGGCATCGCCGAGTTCGGGGCCATGAACCCTTCGATCAAGCCATCGGGATAGTTCGAGGCGATATAGCCCACCATCCCGATCAGCAGCAGGGGCGCGGTTTCGCCAAGCGCCTGTGCCAGACCGATGATGGTGCCGGTCAGGATGCCGGGCATGGCCAGCGGCAGGACATGGTGGAACACCATCTGCATATTCGAGGCCCCTATCCCAAGGGCGGCCTCGCGGATCGAGGGCGGCACCGATTTCAGCGAGGCACGTGTCGAAATGATGATCGTTGGCAAGGTCATCAGGGTCAGGACCAGCCCACCCACCAGCGGGGCGGATTGGGGCAGATGTGCGAACTGGATGAACACGGCAAGGCCAAGGATGCCGAACACGATGGACGGCACGGCGGCAAGGTTTGCGATATTGACCTCGATCAGGTCGGTGAACCTGTTCTGTGGCGCAAATTCTTCCAGATAGATCGAGGCAGCCACACCAATGGGCAGCGCACAGGCCAGCACCACCAGCATCATATAAAAACTGCCCAGCATCGACACGCCAATCCCAGCCTGTTCCGGGCGGCTTTCCGAGGCATCCGCCCCGGTGATGAAATCCAGATTGAAGGATTTTGTCACCAGCCCGGCCGTTTGCAGCGCGTCGACAAGATCAAGATGTGCGGGCGTCAGGTTCTTGTCCCGCGCAAGGCTGTCACGGGTCACGCGGCCTTTCAAATAGCCGTCAACACGCGACGAGGCGAGCAGCTTGAACGCCACCGTTTCCCCGATCTGCTCAGGGTGCGCAATGACGTGGTCACGAATGTCCGCCGCCGCGCCCGAACTGATCATCTTGCGCAGGTCTTTGCCCTTGGTGAACGGGTTTTCAGCACCAGCATCTGCGATGGCGCGGGCCAAGGCGTCATCAATCAGCGGGTTGTAACCGAAAGTCGTCACCTTCTTGATGGCCTCGATGTCACGGGTGCCGGACTTGTCCAGTTTTGCTTCCTGAAGGTCGACATTCAGGGTGATGAAGCTTTGCTGAAACGCGCCCGCGCCCTTGAAGAGGATCGAACTGACCAGCACCACAAGGAACACCAGACCCACCGCAATGGCGGCAATGCCATAGGCGCGGAACCGGGCCTCGGCGGCGTTGCGCTTTCGGGTGCGGTCATCGACCGTCAGGATCGAGGAGGTCGCACGGGGTTCAGGCGTCCCGGCAAGGCTTGCGTCGGTCATTCGTATTGCTCCCGGTATTTGCGCACGATGTAGAGCGCAAGGACATTCAGGCCGAGGGTCAGGATGAACAGTGTCATGCCAAGGGCGAAAGCCACCAGTGCCTCGGGGCTGGCGAAGTCGCTGTCGCCGGTCAATTGGCTGACGATCTTGGCGGTGACGGTGGTCATTGCCGCAAACGGATTCAGGTCCAGCCGGGCCGCAGCCCCTGCCCCCATCACCACGATCATCGTTTCACCGATCGCGCGGCTGGCGGCCAGAAGCACCGCGCCCACGATGCCCGGAAGGGCGGCGGGCAACACCACCTGCCGCACGGTTTCCGATTGCGTGGCCCCCAACCCGTAGGATCCATCGCGCATTGTCTGCGGCACCGCGTTGATGATGTCATCCGACAACGAGCTGACAAAGGGGATCAGCATGATGCCCATCACCAGCCCCGCCGTCATCACCGACCGTGCGCCCTGCATCCAGCCCAGCCCATCGGCACCAAAGACGCCCACCAGCATCGGCCCGACCACGGTCAGGGCGAACAGGCCATAGACGATGGTGGGAATGCCGGCCAGCACCTCCAGCAAGGGTTTGGCAACGGCGCGGGTGGTTTTGCCTGCGTATTCGGCCAAATAGATGGCCGCGAACAACCCGATCGGCACCGCGACCAGCAGTGCGACCAGCGATATGTAAAGTGTGCCCCACAAAAGCGGCAGGATGCCCAGATGCTCGGACCCGCCGCGCCCTTCCGGGCTCCAGACCGTGCCGAACAGGAAATCGGTCATCGGGAACATGCCGAAGAAGTTGATCGTGTTGAACACCAGCGACAGGACGATGCCGATCGTGGTCAGGATGGCCAGCGACGCCGCCCCGATCAGCAACAGCTTCACGCCGGACTCAACCCTGTTGCGGGCACGAAAATCGCCGGTGCTGCTGCGCAGCGCGAACAGAAAGCCGCCTGCCGCGATGATCAAGACAACCACGGTCAAGGCCAGGGTGCCTGTTTCGCTTCGCGCGCGCAAAGCCTGCGCGGCGCTCAGGATGGTGGGGCTGACCTCGCCCCCCAGCGCGACGCCGACCTGTGCCAATTGCGCGCGCAGATCGGTGCTGTCGGCATCAAGTGCGGCAATGCCTTCGCGGGTCATCACATTCTGGCGCACCATTTCGTCCAGGCCTTCGGCGACACGGGCCACATCGCTCATCACAAGGTTCAACTGGCCCGAGCTTTCATAGTGGGTTTCGGGGATCGCCCCG
The DNA here is from genome assembly GCF_014656375.1 of Aliiroseovarius zhejiangensis. Lineage (GTDB taxonomy): Bacteria > Pseudomonadota > Alphaproteobacteria > Rhodobacterales > Rhodobacteraceae > Aliiroseovarius > Aliiroseovarius zhejiangensis. The sequence continues at coordinate 5,354 of NZ_BNCH01000001.1, forward strand.
GCCACGCTGGCGTGGATCACGATGGGTTGCAGGATCACCCAAAGACACAGCACCAGAAGTGCCGGCACCAGCGCCAGCATCGCTACGTTGTATCCATAAAAGCTGGGCAGAGAATGCAGTTTGCGCCGATCCCCCCCCACCGACGCCAGGGCCCGGGCACGGCCCAGAACAAAGCCAAGCACCGCCAGCGCCAGAATGATCACGAGAAGCCAGAATGCGGACATGGGGAACTCTTCGCCATCTGTGCAGTTCCGTTGCTGGATCTGCGGGGTGAAGCGGTGCGGGACCCCTGCCCCGCACCGCTGTTTTTTAGTTGGTCAGCACGTCTTCGGCAGCCACGGCGGCCTGTGTCGCTGCCAATTCGGGATCGGCCACCAGACCGTATTCGGACAACGGACCATCCGGGCCGGCGATCTCGTCCGCGACGAAGAACTCGGCGAACTCTTTCAGGCCGGGGATCACGCCGATATGGGCTTTCTTGATGTAGAAATAGAGCGGACGCGACACCGGGTATGCACCGCTTGCGATGGTCTCGGTCGAAGGCAGAACCCCCGACATGGTGGCCACTTTCAGCGTGTCGGTGTTGTTTTCGTAAAACGCCAGACCAAAGATGCCGATGCCATCGGTATTGGACGAGATCGAGGCCAGCGTTTCGGTATAGTCTCCGTCGATATCGACCGATCTTCCGTCCGTCCGCACCGAGATGCAGGCCTTCTCGGCGGCTTTCTTCCTGGCTTTCTCGTCATCGCCTTCGGCGGCTTCGAGATAGAGGTCAAAGGCGCCTGCGGCCTCACATCCGGCCAAGAGCACCTTGTCTTCGAACACCTCGCGGGTGCCATGCTTGGTGCCGGGGATGAAGGCGGCGATGTCGGCGGCGGGCAGGGCTGCGTTGAACTCGGCCCACTGATTGTAAGGATTGTCGACCAGCGCACCGTCGACCACCACCTTGGCACCCAGCGCATTGAAGATGTCGATGGGTTCAAAGGCGCTGAAATCCGGGCCGTCGATCTGGCTGGCAAACACGATGCCGTCATAACCGATCCGCACCTCGACAATGTCGGTCACACCCGCGGCAGCGCAGGCGTCAACTTCGGACGATTTGATCTTGCGCGAGGCGTTCGCGATGTCGATGGTGTTTTCCCCCACCCCTTCGCAAAACCGCTTCAACCCGGCGGACGAGCCGCCCGATTCGACCACCGGTGTCGGGAAGTCGAAATTTTCCCCGAACGCTTCGGCCACGATCGACGCATAGGGCAGCACTGTCGACGACCCGGCCACCTGCACCTGATCGCGGGCAGAGGCTGCGGTTGCAGAGGCGGCGGCAATCGCCAGGGTGGAGGCGGTCAGTTTGGCAAAGGACATGATGAACTCCTGTCTGTCTGTGTCATCGCCCGCTCGGACGACATGCCCCTGTCCTATGGGTCCTGATCAAAACTTTTGTGTCGAATTTGTAAAAGTAATGTGACAAACCGCCGGGGTTTGCCGGATTTCATGCGGACCGAAAGCTCAACCCGCTGCGGCCGCAGGCAGAGTGACCGTGAACGTGCTGCCCTGCCCCATGGCGCTTTCGATCCTGAGCCGACCGCGATGGCGGTTCACGATATGCTTGACGATGGCAAGGCCCAGACCGGTGCCACCCATTTCGCGTGAGCGATGGGTGTCGACACGATAAAAGCGTTCGGTCAGCCGCCCAAGATGCTTGGGGTCGATTCCATCGCCATCATCTTCGACCGAAACCTCGACACCCGGTCCCTTGAAGGCGGGCACCTGTTCCAGCGCGCGGGTGGTGATCCGCACATTCCCGCCCTCGCGCCCGTATTTGATCGCGTTCTCGGTCAGGTTGGTCACGACCTGCGTCAGTTGATCGCGATCCCCTGTCACAAGGACGGGCTGCTCGTCGCACGGTTGGATCACCAGTTCGACCTGCCGGTCCGCGGCCGCCGGGCCAAGCGTCGTTGCGACCATCGCGATCACCTGATCCAGATCGACCAGATCAGTGGGGCGCATCCGGGCCATGTCCTCGACCCGGCTCAACGACAGAAGATCCGTGACCAACCGGTTCATGCGCCCTGCTTCTTCTGCCATGATGTTGAGAAACCGGGCACGCGCCGCGGCATCGTCACGGGCCGGGCCGCGCAGGGTTTCAATGAAGCCGGTCAGTGCGGTTAGCGGCGTGCGCAGCTCGTGGCTGACATTTGCCACGAAATCCGAGCGCATCTGCCCCGCCTCTTCCTGTGGCGCGGTGTCCACAAAGGCCATGAGAACGGAGTGATCGGACTCAAGCGCCGCTATATGGACATCAAAGATCTGTTCCTGACCATGCGTTGTCACAAGATAGCGGGCCGTGGTGGATGTGGTGCCTTCGATCACAGCCTCAACCGCGTCAAGCAAGGCAGGTTGGCGGATGGCCGTCGCCAGATGGCGCCCGGTCAGATCCCCCCGAAACAGGTCGCTCGCGGCCGCGTTCTGGTCCGCGATGCGCCGATCGCCCCCCACCACCAGCGCGGGCAAGGGTAAGGCATGCAGGACTTCGCTTGACGTAGGCACACAGATCCCTTTCCGACTTGTTGCGTCAGTCTTAGGGATGGCGGGATATCGGCAGCAGGTCAAACCCCAAAAAAATGCAGCGCCCATCGCAAAGCGGGAATTGCAAACCCCCGGATCGCCTTATATGTGTAAATCGAATTGGTGATGTGAAGGCCTGCGACAACCGCCCGCGGCGCCGGGAAATGGTGTTCAGAACTGTGAGAGATTTCAATCTGGTAACGTGTAATGACTGAACGACGCAGTGATAAACCAATGCTCCTGGCACTAGGCGACGATCCCGTCGCAGACGACCGACTGAATCAGGTCTGCCGCGTTACCCCTATGTCCTGCGAAGCGTTCTTTCGGATGTCGCGCGATGCGTTTGATCAGACCCGCGTCGACCTTGTGACGTCGTCCCTGTTCTGTGCGCAGACAGATTGCATCGAAATCGGGCAGCACCTGAACGCCATCGGGTTTCAGGGCGTATATCTGGTGCGCGCCGATACGCTGCCCAACCCTGCGGTGATCCGGCGTGAGCTGAAGCAACTCTATCCGAAACTTGATTGCCGGATTGTGACGCCGGAGGCGCTGATCAGTTTCATGAGCAGCGCACAACCGGTGTCGGGTCAATAAATCAGATCATGATCGTCGCCCGCCACCTGATCATAGTGGCGCGCAAGATAGCTGAGCGCGACGCGCAACAGGTATTTTCCTGACCGGGCCGGCATTGCCATATCAGCCTCGATCCGCTCCATCCCCCGTTCATGGCAACAGACCGCCATGGCAATCTGCCCAAGCTCCGGGCCAAGTGCGGTGATCGCGTCGCTGAACCGTCGCCGGGCATCAAGCTTGCGGTCCGAGGGGTGGCCCGCCCGCACCGCCAGCCCCTGCCCCTGCCCGGCAGCCTGCACCCGATCCCAACTGTTCAACCCCGAGACCGCGCATTGACCCAGCGCGAAGTCGCGGTGCAACCGTTCGGCGGCGCGCACCAGATCGGGCGACAGATAAGGCTTCTGCGCGCCTTTCGCGCGCCCCAGGACGCGCACCGGGCTGTCCGCCCCGATCGGACGCCGGGTCCGTTGCGTGCTCCGGGCGGCCTTGCCCCGCGTACCATCCCCCGCCAGACCCATGAAGGGGGTCTGAGCCTCGGCAAACCCGGTGGCGCGGCTTTCCGCCTGCGCCAGCATGCGGTTCAAGGCGACGCGACCTTCTGCGGTCATGTGATAGCGACAGATCCGCCCCTGCGTGTTGCCTTCGATCCAACCGCGCAGGGCCATGACCTCCACGACCTCGGTCGGTCCCTTGGCCAGAGTTACGGGATCGCCATCGTCGCGGGCGGCCAGCACAACGGCTGTGTCCACCCCCTGGCTGACCACCATCACCGCCCGATCCTTCATCATCGCCCTGAGCAGACGCATCATATGCGGCGATACCGGGTCTTCCATCGTGTCATCCTGCCGGTGATCGGCAGGGTCCAGATCGGCCTGACCATCCCGCACCCCTGCCCCAAGACGGGTCAGAAGCGCATCGACAAGGGGATCATCGCGGCGCGCTTCGGTCTTGCGCACCTGGCGCATCACCGTCGACGCATGAACCCCCATATCCCGCGCGAGAGAGCGAATTGACGTGCCCTTTTCCGTGTGTTTCAGATACAGGTGAACCTCGTCCGGCAGCCAGCGCAGTACAGAGTTGTGTTCGATCCCAGATGGCGTCGCGTTTTGCATTCAAGCCCCTTCCAATTGGCGTTCCGTGCGCTTCGCGATCATTCACCGCGCAACCGCAGGTTGAATTTTAGCCGGTTAGACCTATCATTCGATTGGTTAGCGTTTCGTTAACCTAATCGGCCTGCGATAAGGATTGTTGCCGAAGCGGTAAGAATTGTTAAAGGCCGCGCACGGTCGGCGGTGGCTTGGCGCAACACCCGTTTAGGTTGTGCAACGATCAGGGGGAATCATTGAAAGGATACCCCCATGACCGACCCCTTCACCTGCATCAAAGCCCTTCGTCGTCCGCGTTTGCTTGTGCGCGCCGCGCGGTTCGGTTTGGTAGATTACAACCGGGACAGAGATTTGAAAAAGCTCATGAAAACAGCCGCGACCCCCAGCCCTGCGACCGCAATTGACGAGCTGTTGCAGGAAGAAGCTCGGTTGGAAGACACCCGCAAATCGGGGGATGCATCCTATTCCATCGCCCATCATGTCGAGGTGCTGATTGCCCTGATGTCTGAACTGCGCTTGCTGCCTCAGGGGCCGCGAGAGGTTCGATAAGGATCACCTTGGATCACGATTAGTTAAGGGGGCCGTTAAGCCCCCTTAGCAGGTCGTTAACCGACAAGAACGGATCGCGAACGATTCCAGTTTAGCCGAAGGCATCCGGCATCGAGGCTTTCTTGGCCTCGACATAATCGCGCAGACCTTCGGCAATGCCCGGATCCATTCCGGGTTGCTGATAGTCGGTCAGCAATTTCTCGACCCGCGCCGCGGCCAGGGATTCGGTGTCGCGCGCGCCCTCCTCTTCCCAGGTCTCGAACGGTTTGTAGTCCAGAAGCTCGGACCGCCAGAACGCGGTTTTGAAGTTCGCCTGTGTGTGCGCGCAACCCAGATAATGCCCGCCCGGCCCAACCTCGCGGATGGCGTCCATTGCTTGCGCGTTCTCGTCCACGGCGATGCCTTTGGCCAGATGATGCAGCGTTCCCAACTGATCGGCGTCCATCACGAACTTCTCGAAGCTTGCAACCAGCCCGCCTTCCAGCCAGCCTGCGGCGTGCAACATGAAGTTCACACCCGACAACAGACCCATGTTCAGGCTGTTTGCTGTCTCATAAGCGGCTTGTGCATCCGGCAGTTTCGATCCGTTGAACGATCCCGCCGAGCGGTAGGGCAGCCCCAGGCGGCGGAACAACTGCCCCGCGCCATAGGTGATATGCGCCGCTTCTGGGGTGCCGAAGGTCGGCGCGCCCGAGTTCATGTCGATCGAGGACACGAATGTACCCGCCACCACCGGCGCGCCCTTGCGCACCAGCTGGCTATAGGCGACACCTGCCAGCACCTCGGCCAGCACCTGCGTCAGCGTGCCGGCCACCGATACCGGTGCCATCGCGCCGCCCACGATGAAGGGCGAAATGATCGAGGCCTGATTGTTGGCCGCGAACACCTCCATCGCGCCCATCATCACGTCGTCATACTGCATGGGCGAGTTGATGTTGATCAGCGAGGTCATCACGGTGTTTTGCTGCACGAAGTCCTTTCCGAACAGGATCTCGGACATCTCGATGCTGTCCTGCGCACGTTCGGGTGCCGTGACGGACCCCATGTAAGGCTTGTCCGACAGGGTCATGTGGGCCAACAGCATGTCCAGGTGACGCTTGTTCACCGGCACATCGGTCGGTTCGCAGACCGTACCGCCGGAATGGTGCAGCCATTTCGACATATAGGCCAGTTTCACGAACTTGCGGAAATCCTCCATCGTGGCATAGCGCCGCCCACCGGCCATATCGCGCACGAACGGGGGGCCATAGACCGGGGCCAGCACCAGGTTGTTGCCACCGATCTCGACATTGCGTTCGGGGTTGCGGGCGTGCTGTGTAAAGCTGCTGGGCGCGGTCTTGCACAGTTCACGCGCCAATCCACGCGGGATACGGACCCGTTCACCGCTGACATCGGCCCCGGCGTCTTTCCAACGCTCAAGGGCTGCCGGGTTCTCGACGAAGTTGACGCCAACTTCCTCCAGCACCGTTTCGGCATTGTGTTCAATGATCTCCAACGCCTCGTCATTGAGGATTTCGAGGTTCGGGATGTTGCGCGCAATCGTCTTGGCGCATTCGATGCGTACGGCGGTGCGTTCCGCGCGACGGGCTGCGCCGCCGCCTCCGCGACCACGACGGCGGGTGGGTGCCTCGGTCATGGATGTCCTCCAATCTGTCCTGTTGATCTGTGAATATCCTGCGGGTCCGGTCAAATCCGCTCGCAAGCGTCCTTCGCGGGGCAAAAGCGACATCCGGCGGGAAAAGGTCGAAAAAATGTCCGTCGAGCCGCCTGCCTGGGCACGGCGGGACTTGCGCCCGCCCCGCCCCTGCCCTAATCGGTTTGCATGACAGATCAGAGCCACGACCGCCTTCTTATCATCGACTTCGGCAGCCAGGTGACGCAGCTTATCGCGCGTCGTTTGCGCGAATTGAACGTCTATTGCGAAATTCACCCCTTTCAGAACGTCACGATGGACTTCGTGCGCGAGATGGCCCCGAAAGCTATCATCCTGTCCGGTGGCCCTGACAGTGTGACCCGCGAGGGCAGCCCCCGCGCCCCGCAAGAGATCTTCGATTTCGGCGTGCCGATTCTGGGCATCTGCTATGGGCAGCAGACGATGATGACGCAACTGGGCGGCAAGGTGGTCAGCGGTCATGGCACCGCCGAGTTTGGCCGCGCCTATGTCACCCCGGAAGCCAAGCTGGATCTGCTGGACGGCTGGTTTGAACACGGGGTCGAACAGGTCTGGATGAGCCACGGCGACCATGTTGCTGAAATTGCACCGGGGTTTCAGGTTTACGGCACATCGCCCGGCGCCCCGTTCGCGATCACCGCTGATCTGTCGCGACACTTCTATGCGGTGCAGTTTCACCCAGAGGTCCACCACACCCCCAAAGGCGCGAAGCTGTATGAAAATTTTGTGCGTCTGGCCGGGTTCAAGGGCGACTGGACCATGGACGCCTATCGCGAGGAGGCGATCCGCCAGATCCGCGAACAGGTGGGCGACAAGAAGGTCATCTGCGGTCTGTCCGGCGGTGTCGACAGTTCGGTTGCCGCGGTGCTGATCCACGAAGCCATCGGCGATCAGCTGACCTGTGTGTTCGTGGACCACGGCCTGCTGCGCAAGGGTGAGGCCGAAGAAGTCGTCACCATGTTCCGCGACCACTACAACATGCAACTGATCCACGCGGACGAGCAGGAACTGTTCCTGGGCGAGCTTGACGGGCAGTCCGATCCGGAAACCAAGCGCAAGATCATCGGGCGTCTGTTCATCGACGTGTTCCAGAAACACGCGGACAAGATCGAAGGGGCCGAGTTTCTGGCGCAGGGCACCCTTTATCCGGACGTGATTGAAAGCGTAAGTTTCTCGGGCGGACCTTCGGTTACCATCAAATCGCATCATAATGTGGGCGGTCTGCCGGAAAAGATGGGCCTGAAACTGGTCGAGCCACTGCGTGAGTTGTTCAAGGACGAGGTGCGCGAGTTGGGCCGCGAACTGGGTCTGCCTGCCCATTTCATCGGTCGCCACCCCTTCCCCGGCCCCGGCCTGGCCATCCGCTGCCCCGGAGAGATCACCCGCGAAAAACTGGACATTCTGCGCGAAGCCGATGCGGTCTATATCGACCAGATCCGCAAACATGGCCTGTATGACGAAATCTGGCAGGCCTTCGTGGCGATCCTGCCCGTCCGCACCGTGGGCGTGATGGGCGATGGGCGCACCTATGACTACGCCTGCGCGCTGCGCGCCGTGACGTCCGTGGATGGGATGACGGCGGATTATTATCCGTTCAGCCACGAGTTTCTGGGCGAAACCGCCACGCGCATCATCAACGAGGTCAAAGGCATCAACCGTGTGACCTATGACGTGACCTCGAAACCCCCCGGCACGATCGAGTGGGAGTAAGCCTTTCGGGTGTTGCAGAGTTTCTGCACCGCCTGATCCACCCTCACCTTTGAGTTGTATATTACATTGCGCAATGCAGCTTTGACGGAATATGATCCGCTCAGGTTCAATCAGTATGAAAGCGCAAGACATGAAGGCAATCCTCGTGCGGATGATCACGGGCCTTACGGCACATATGCGAGTCCGGCCGGTGCTGGCCCTGCTGCGCAGATTTCATCATCGCCCGGCTGTCCAGCGCATGTCGCGCTTTTTCGATCCGAATTACATCAGGAAAATCAGACCCTTCCGATGCCGACTTAAGTTAATGACCGTAGCTTGGAACGGCACTCGACTGCTGGTTGATGTGAACGATCACATCGGGTTTCAGACCTATATTCGCAACGAACCGTTTGAGATGACCGTCCACGCCGTGGCGCGGCAGCTTGGTCTGGCCCGTGGCGATGTGATCCTGGACATCGGCGCCAATATCGGGACGGCCAGCATACCGATCTGTCGCGAGCTTGGCTGCGAACTTGCGGCGGTCGAGGCGTCGAAAGACAACGCGGCCCTGCTTCTCAGGAACATCTCCCTGAATGATGTGAAAGCCCGCGTGGATGTGGTCGCACTTTGCGCGGATACGGGGGCGGACGGGTTTGTGAAGCTGCATCTGCGGGACGGGAACCGGGGTGCGAACTCCTTGCATGCGGAGTGGGCGGCCACCGCGGGCGACACGGCGTTTGAATGGGTGCCGGCCCTGACGCTGGACGACTATGTCAACCGGTCACGAATTGCGGACCGGATCAGGCTGATCAAGATTGACGTGGAGGGGGCAGAGCTGGATGTCCTGCGCGGCGGGCAAGGTTTCCTGAAAACAAACACCGCGCCGATCCTGATGGAATACAGGATTGACGCGGGCGATTCGACACGCGACCTGCTGTTTCAGGTGCTTGACGGGCTTTGCGTCGATTATGAGGTGCATGCGCTGGATGACCGAGGCAACAGGCAGCCTTTCGACCGCAACACCCCCTATGCCAATGTGATCTTCGAGCGGCGCAGGCTGGCGGCAGCGGCCTGACCCTTTCCGCTTTCAAAACCGTGATCGTTTGATACCTTGCCCCCATGCCCAGGATCAGCCTGACAGGATATATGGATGTTCCCGCCGCCCGACTGCCTGCGGTCCGGGCCGCGCTTGCCGACCATATCGCTCTGACGCGGGCTGAACCTGGGTGCCTGCGCTTTGACGTCACCGAAGACCTGACACATCCGGGTCGCTTTCAGGTGTCGGAGCTTTTCGCGTCGCGCGCCGCTTTCGACGCGCATCAGGTCCGCAGCGCGGCAAGCCCGTGGGCTGACGTCACGGTGGGCCTTCCGCGCCGCTACGAGATCAACGAGGTCACTGCATGACGCCGACCCTGCGTGCCGCGCTGTGGATGACAGGGGCAATCGCCTCTTTCACCGCGATGGCCATTGCCGGGCGCGCGGTCAGTCATCAGTTGGATACGTTCGAACTGATGCTCTATCGCTCCTGCGTTGGGTTTGTCATTATCCTGACCATCCTGACCGTCAGCGGGCGATGGGCCGAGGTCTCTGCCCGCAACACGCCGCTGCATCTGGTGCGCAACCTCGCCCATTTTGCAGGGCAGAACCTGTGGTTTTTCGCATTGACCGCCATTCCCCTGGCACAGGTCTTTGCGCTGGAGTTCACCTCGCCGCTCTGGGTGGCGGCGCTGTCTCCGCTGGTGCTGGGTGAACGGCTGACGCGGTCCCGCGCATTCAGCGCAGCGGTGGGCTTTGTCGGGATCCTGATCATCGCGCAACCCGGGTCGGGTGGTGGATTGTCGGTGGGGCTTGGAGCGGCGGCGCTGTCGGCTGTCTGTTTCGCCTTTACCGCGATGTTCACCCGTCGCCTGACCCGGTCCGAGACCACGCTGGGCATCCTGTTCTGGCTGACTGCGACCCAGCTTGTGTTCGGGCTGGTGACGGCGGGCCATGATATGGACATCTCCCTGCCCGACCAAAGCACCGCACCCTGGCTGGTGCTGATCGGCTGCGCGGGGCTGTTGGCCCATGCCTGTCTGACCACGGCGCTGTCCCTGGCGCCCGCGTCAGTGGTGATCCCGATCGACTTTACCCGCCTGCCGCTGATCGCCCTGATCGGTGCGGTGTTTTACGACGAACCATTGGGTTGGGCGCTGATCGCAGGCGGCGGGCTGATTGTCCTGGCCAACCTGGTCAACCTACGGGCCGAAGCATCGCCCGTGCGGCGCAAAACCAATCTGCACAACCTGTGATCGCACCCTGCCGACCGTGCCGGGGCGAAAAACCGTGTCCTTTCCACATCTTTTTACGGCTTATAAACCCCGTCGAACGATCTTACCCAAGGTAACGATTGACCAAGATCAACTGCGACAAATAGCCTTGGATTATGTAACCCACTTATCGGACAGTTTGTGGTTCACGGGAGGAATGATGAACAAACTAACACTCACAACCGCTGCGCTTTTCACCGCGGCAGCGACCACCGCACAGGCGGGGATTGATCGGTCTGACCAGGACATTTCGATCCTGTTTGAGGAAGGCAACTACCTGTCCTTCTCATATGTCAATGTCAGCCCGACCATCGAAGGCACCGCCGCCGGTGTCTTTCCGATCAGCCAGTCGGCCGTCGATTTCTCGATGTTCTCATTGGGATACAAGACCCAGTTGAGCGACAACCTGAGCCTTGCACTGATCTGGGACCAGCCCTATGGCGCCAGCATCTCCTATATCGACCCCCCTCTGGCCCCGGGAATGGCCGAGGTCAAAAGCTCGGCTCTGACCGGTATTTTGCGCTATGAAATGGGCAATGGGTTCTCGGTCCACGGCGGTGTGCGCGCCCAGAAAGTCTCGGGTGAGATCATTTCGAGCCTTGGGGCATTGAGCGCGGAAAGCGGCACCGAATGGGGTGGTCTTGTCGGCGTGGCCTATGAAAAACCCGAGATCGCGTTGCGTGTTGCCCTGACCTATTTCACCGCGGTCGATCATGCGCTGACTGGCGTACGCGCCACGCCGTTCGGAGTGGATGCTGTGACCGGTTCCGTTGAGATGCCGGAAGCCATCAATCTGGATTTCCAGACCGGTATTGCTGAAAACACATTGCTGTTCGGTTCGATCCGTCACGCAAAATGGGATGGTATCTCGCTGGATACGACCGGCCCGGCTTTCGGGGACGCCAACTGGGTGAACTTTGTCGAGGACATTACATCTTATGAGCTCGGCATCGGGCGCCGTCTGAACGACAATTGGTCGGTGTCGCTGTCGCTGGGGTATGAAGGCGGGTCGGACACCGGCACCACTTTCCTGGCACCGGCAGGCGCATCACGCTCGATCGCACTGGGTGCCAAATACACCCAGGGCAATTACGACATTTCGGCGGGTGTACAATACACCAAGTTCGACACCAAAACGGTGACATCGGGTGGCCTGCCCGTGGTCTATGACGGTGGCAGCGCCGTGGCTGTCGGCGTAAAAATGGGCCTGCGTTTCTGAGCTACACCCAGCAGACCTTTGTAAACGCCCCGTGCCTGATGCGCGGGGCGTTTTTCGTTTCACGCCGAGTTTTCTTTTCCCCTGCCTTCGCAGGATGATGCGAACCATTTGACCCGCCCGTCCTGGCCCCTTACCAAGGACCAAAATAACCGGGTGAACGATGCTGTATCAAAACGCGCAGGACTGGCTGGATGCTCCGCATAAGCGGGTGTTGTTTTTTGGCATGTCCGGCTTGGGCAAGACCTTTCTGTCGACAATGCTGCGCAAACAGGGCGATTGGTTCCACTACTCGATCGACTACCGGATCGGCACCCGGTACATGGACGAATACATCACCGACAACCTGAAAACCCAGGCGATGCAGGTGCCCTTTCTGCGCGACCTGCTTTTGTCGGATTCGATCCGCATCGCGCCCAAGATCCGGTTCGACCACCTGACCCCGATGGCCACCTATCTGGGCAAACCCGGAGCCCCCGACAAGGGCGGGCTGCCGATCGAGGAATATCGCCGCCGCCAGTCACAATTTCGCACAGCCGAAACCGCCGCCTTGATGGACACCGGCCATTTCATCGAACGGGCCGAAAAGATCTATGGCTATCCGCATTTCATCTGCGACACCGGCGGGTCGATCTGCGAATGGATCGATCCGGCCCTGTGCGAAAACGACCCCCTGATCGCTGAGCTAAGCCAGCATTGCCTTCTGGTCTGGCTCAGGGGGGACGAGGCCCATACCCAACATCTGATCGACCGCTTCGACCGCGACCCCAAACCGATGGCCTATCAACCCGAGTTCCTGGCCCGGGTGTGGGAGGATTATCTGTTGAAAAACAGTCTGAAAGCCGACGAAGTTGAACCCGATTCCTTCATTCGCTGGACCTATGCGCAGGCGCTCGCCCATCGTCAGCCGCTATATGAACACATGGCGCGCTATGGCGTGTCGCTCTGCGCTCACGAGGTGTCCGCGATCCAGACGCCGCAGGATTTCACGGCGATGATCGCCACGGCGATTGACGCCGCCTGATCCACACCTATCTTAAACCTTCTGTTGTTGACCAAGGACATCTGACATGCCGATCAAGATACCCTCATCCCTGCCCGCAGCAAATGTGCTGAAGGACGAGGGCGTGATGGTCATGTCCGAAGATCAGGCCGACAAACAGGACATTCGCCCGATGCGGATTGCGCTGTTGAACCTGATGCCCAAGAAGATCGAGACCGAGACCCAGTTTTCTCGGCTGATCGGTGCACATCCGTTGCAGATTGAACTGACCCTTTTGCGCCCGTCCGAGCATACGTCGAAAACCACCAGTCAGGCGCATATCGGTGCGTTCTATCAGCCGTGGGAGGACGTGCGCGATCAGAAGTTCGACGGGTTGATCATCACCGGCGCGCCGATCGAGCATCTGCCCTTCGAAGACGTCACCTATTGGGATGAAATCAGCCAGATCTTCGATTGGACGCAGACGAACGTGCACTCCACCTTCGGCGTTTGCTGGGGGGGGATGGCGATGATCTATCACTTCCACAAGGTCAAGAAACATATACTGGAGGCCAAGGCCTTCGGATGCTTTCCGCAAAAGAACCTTGATCCCGCTTCGCCTTATCTGCGCGGGTTTTCAGACACTTGCGTGGTGCCCGTCAGCCGCTGGACCGAGATGCGGCAGGCCGAAATTGATGCCGCTGACGGGCTGAGAACCTTGTTGGGATCGGACGAGGTCGGGCCGTGTCTGGTCGAAGATACGGCGCATCGCGCGCTCTATATCTTCAATCATTTCGAATATGATACGGGCACGCTGAAGGGTGAATATGACCGTGACATCGCCAAGGGCGCACCGATCAACGTGCCGATCAATTACTATCCCGGCAACGATCCGACGAAACAGCCCGAGAACCGGTGGCGCAGCCATGCGCATCTGCTTTACGCCAACTGGATCAGCGAGATGTATCTGACCACGCCGTTCGACATCGACCAGATCGGGGAAACCAGACAAGACCGCCGCAACTGACCCGGCCGGGGTCGTCTGGCGATTGCCAACCCGCGGCCTTCGCCCCATAATGGCGTGAAATCAGGAGTTTGCGTATGTCTTTGCCGTTCGATGGTGCCATCTCGAAATTTTTTCATGAGACTGCACCGGATGCGGTCAGACAGGCGATTGCAGAGGGTCACAAGAAAGACATCCTGTCGGACACCTATCCCTATGACGACCGGATGGACAAGAATATCTATCAGGCCGAGATCGAGGCGCTTCAGCTTGAACTGGTCAAACTGCAGGCCGATGTGAAAGCCACGGGCAAGCGCGTCGTGGTGATCTTCGAAGGGCGCGATGCGGCAGGCAAAGGCGGCACGATCAAGCGATTTCGTGAAAACCTGAACCCGCGTGTGGCGCGGGTCGTGGCCTTGTCCAAACCGTCCGACCGCGAAGCGGGAGAGTGGTATTTCCAACGTTATGTCAAACACTTGCCGACCGAAGGTGAAATCACTTTGTTCGACCGATCCTGGTACAACCGCGCGGTGGTTGAGAAGGTGTTCGACTTTTGCACCGAGGCCGAGCGCGAAGCCTTCTTTCGCCAGCTTCCCGATTTCGAGGACATGCTGGTCGATGAAGGCATCCATTTCGTCAAATTGTGGCTGAATGTCGGACGCGCCGAGCAATTGCGGCGCTTCCTTGCGCGCGAGAAGAACCCGCTGAAACAGTGGAAACTCAGCTGGATTGATGTCGAAGGTCTGAACCGGTGGGACGCCTATACCGACGCAATCAAGGAAACCTTTGATCGCAGCCATCGCCCACGCACGCCCTGGACCATTGTGCGGTCAGACGACAAGAAACGTGCGCGTCTTGCCGCCATTCGTTCCGTTCTGCAAGGCATTGAATACGCGGGTAAAGACAAGAACGTCGCGCATGCGCCAGACAGCAGGATCAGCGGTGGGCCAGAGGTTTGGGATGGCTAAACGCGGTTATCACCACGGAAATCTCAGGCAGGCGCTGGTCGATGCAGCCCTTGAACTGATCGAGGCGAAAGGCCCGACCGGCTTCACCCTGTCCGAAGCAGCCAAACAGGCTGGCGTGACCCCTGCCGCCGTCTATCGCCACTTTGCCGGGCGCGACGACCTGATCGCCGAGGCTGCACGTCAGGGATACGAGATTTTTGCCGATCTGATGGTCTATGCCTATGACAAGAGCCAGCCATCCGCCCTGGCCAGTTTCGAGGCTACGGGCCGGGCCTATCTGGCCTTCGCGCGCAAATATCCCGGCCATTACATCTCGATGTTTGAAAGCGGGATCTCCACCAACCATTCCGCCGAACTGGCCCGCGTGGCCGGGCGTGCAATGGGGGTTCTGGAAAAGGCCGCCGAGCGTCTGGCCGAAAACATTCCGGAAAACAAGCGCCCCCCCGCACGGATGGTCAGCGCCCATATCTGGGCGATGAGCCACGGCGTGGTCGAGCTGTTCGGGCGTGGCAGTCCAGGGCAGAAAAGCCCCTTCCCGCCCGAAGAGCTTCTGGAAAGCGGGATCGGGATCTATCTGCGTGGTTTGGGTCTGATTCGGCCGGACGATTGATGCACTCAGCTGCCGGTCAGACCAGCAAGCGGTGACACAGCTCCAACCCGTCAATCAGGCGATCCACCTCGTCTTTCGTGTTGTAAAGCCCAAACGACGCCCGCGCCGTTGCCGATACGCCAAGATGCTCCATCAACGGTTTCGCACAGTGGTGGCCCGCCCGGATCGCGATGCCCTTCTTGTCCAGAATGGTCGAGATGTCATGCGCATGCGCGGCACCTTCCATCGTCAAAGAGAAGATCGCCGCCTTGCCGGGGGCGGTGCCCTGCACGTTCACCCAATTCAGCCCGGCCAGCCGTTCAGACGCATAGGAGGCCAGTGCGGCCTCATGGGCGGCAACGTTGTCCATGCCCAGATCCATCAGGTATTCCAGCGCCACGCCCATACCGATGGTCTGCACGATGCCCGGGGTGCCGGCCTCGAATTTCAAGGGCGGTGCGGCATAGGTGACATTGTCCTTCGTCACCTCGTTGATCATGTCACCGCCGCCGAAAAAGGGCCGCATCTCGGCCTGTCGATCGGCCCGGATATAGATCGCCCCCGACCCGGAGGGGCCATAGAGCTTATGCCCGGTGATCGCATAGAAATCACAGCCGATATCCTGCACGTCGACCGGCATATGCACGGCCCCCTGTGAGCCATCCACCAATACCGGTACATTCCTGGCGCGTGCCTCCGTGCAGATGGTTTTCACATCCACCACGGTGCCGAACACGTTCGAGCATTGGGTGACGGCGATCAGCTTGGTGCGGTCGGTGATCGCGTCCAGCACCTTTTGCGGGTCCAGTGATCCATCCGGTTCCGGGTCGACCCATTTCAGCACCACGCCTTGGCGTTCGCGCAGGAAATGCCAGGGCACAATGTTTGCGTGATGCTCCAGCGTGGACAGGATGATCTCGTCCCCCGCCTGCATGCGCGGCGCGGCCCAGCCATATGAGACAAGGTTGATACCTTCGGTGGTGCCAGAGTTGAAAATGATCTCGTCGTCCGAACCGGCGTTCAAAAAGCGCGCGACGATTCCCCGAACAGCCTCGTATTTCTCGGTCGCCAGGTTTGACAGGTAATGCAACCCACGGTGAACATTGGAGTATTCCTCGGCATAGGCGCGGGTCACGGCGTCAATCACCACCTGCGGCTTCTGCGCCGAAGCGCCATTGTCCAGATAGGTCAGAGGCTGGCCATTCACCTGCCGCGACAGAATGGGAAAGTCGGCCCGGACTGTGTTGATATCGAACATGACGCGGGCTCCGATCAGTTGGGAAGGGTCATCGGCGCCGGTTCGACACCCAGAAGGACCAGAAGGAAAGATAGGGCAAAGACCGTCAGGATCATGAAGCCCAGGATCGACGCAAAGACCATACCTGTGGATGCAAAGCCGTGACTTTCGGTGGTGAAATGGCTCAGCACCCAGAAAAACAGGAAGATCGAGGCGATCATGGTGATCGCGGCCAGACCCGGTGCGAACACGGTCAGAAGCAAGGTCAGGGCCTGCACCATCAGAAAGATGAATTCCATCCAGACGACGGTGATGATGGCGTCCGACAGGCTGCCCTGCCCACCGAACATCCGCCCGATCACATATATGCCCCAGGCCAACCCGAACATGAACGACGCCTCGATCACGCCCAGCAGGACCGGGCTGGACAGGACGGATCCCACCTGTGCGGCATCAAGCGGAAACATCATTCCCGCCAGCACACCCAGGGCGGCATTCACCACCACGACCAGCGCCAGCGCGGTCCACAATGTCTCGCGCGGAAGGTTCAGGTCGAACAGATCGCGCGCGACCTTGCGTGGTTCCGGCACCGTTTGCAGCGCCATACCAAACAGATACCCAGGTTCAAGCCGCATGGTTCATCCTTCCACCCCGCGTTCCGCTTCCCGAAGGTTGATGGACCAGAACAGAAGGAATGCCAACAGGGCAAGCGCGCCGGTCAGGCTCATTTGCACGCCCTCACCAATGAAGCCAGCCACAAGACCCCAAAGAAGCCACAGCGGCGTGGCACAGAGAAGCGCCCAGAACAGGGCAAACCGCGCGCCGAACGCCGTACCCTTGCCGCCCGCAAGCCGCATCAGCATGTGGCTGAGGGTGCCGATCACATAGAAGGCCAGCGGCATGATGAAGATCCATGCCAGCATGGTGCCCCCCATCAGCATGTTCAGGTCTTCGCCCGTTTCATGCGCGACACGGGCCAGACGGGGCAATTGGGCGGCAAAAACCAGAAGGCACCCCCCCATCAGGACGGCCAGCGCCTTGTCTTCGCGCGTGCCCAGATCAAGCCTGCGCCGAAACACCGCACGCGGGGCGCGGTAGCTGCGGATCACATCATCAATCACGGACATCGCATCACGCCCTGATCAGCCGCGATGGCGGGCAAGCCACGCATCCAGCCGGTCGTTGATCTCGGCGGCGATGGTGTCGTCCTCGATCTCGTCGATCGCGTCGGCCAGGAAGGCCAACACCAGAAGATCGGTCGCGATATGGGCCGGCACACCGCGCGAGCGCAGGTAGAACAAAGCCTCTTCATCAATCGCGCCTGACGTTGATCCGTGCGAACAGATCACGTCATCGGCATAGATCTCCAGTTCGGGTTTGGCCTGGAAACTGGCGTCGTCGTCCAGCAAAAGCGACTGCGATTTCTGATAGCCGTCGGTCTTTTGCGCATCCGGTTTGACCAGAATCTTGCCCTGAAACACGCCCTTCGCGCCGTTTTTCAGCACTTTCTTGAACACCTGGCGACTTTCGCTGGCCACCGCGTCATGGGTGATGAACACGGTGTCGTCATGGTGAAAGGCACCGTCCGCCC
Organism: Aliiroseovarius zhejiangensis; assembly: GCF_014656375.1. Lineage (GTDB taxonomy): Bacteria > Pseudomonadota > Alphaproteobacteria > Rhodobacterales > Rhodobacteraceae > Aliiroseovarius > Aliiroseovarius zhejiangensis. Next base: position 23,403 of record NZ_BNCH01000001.1, read on the forward strand.
CGTCGCCCAAGGCGGCACCCGCCACATGCGCGGTGGCGTCGTCGCCCAGAAATTCGATCACGCATTCGTTGCGGGTCAGGCGGCCATTCACCGTCATGGTGAAGCTTTTGAACACCGACTCAACGCCCAGACGGGCAAACATATGAGTGATCGCTTGCCGCTCATGGTCGCGTCCCTGCGCGCGGATATGGTGGAATTCGGCCCCATCCGCAACATCGACCTCGCACACTTTCGAGAACCGGGCAGCCGCCGCGCCGTTTTCCAGAAGCGTCAGTTTCGCCCCCTCTTCCAGCCGGATCACATGGTGCAACACCGCGTCCGAGGTGGCGTCTTCGTGGCGATAGAACAGGCTGACAGGGCGGCTGACCTCGCCGGTGACACGGATCACCACGCCATCGGTGGCCATGGCTGTGTTGTACGCCGCCAACGGGCGCGCGACAGGGTTTTGCCCCCGCGCTTCCAGCACACCATAGAGGTCCTTGGCCCAATGGATATCGGCCGCCGTGGCATCCGCCAGACGCTCAATCTCGATCCCTTCGCCGGACAGATCATCCGAGGCGGTGGCGTCGAACACACCATCTACAAAGACAATTGTCAGCCGGTCGATCTGGTGAAAGACCGGCGGCTCGCCTTCGTAATCAAAAACCGCAGCAGCGTCGGGCACGGCGGCAATCAGGCTGTCGGGCCGGGTCCATTTCCAATATTCGTCACGGCGCGTCGGCAGCCCCATCTGGGCAAGGCGCCGGGCAGCATCGGCGCGGGCATCCTGTGCCCAGGCACCCGAAACCGGGCGCGCCTCGGCGCTGATCACCGCGGTGGCTTGCTTGGTGGCGGTGTTCATGCCTCGACCTCCATTTCGGCCAGGATGTCGGCATAACCGTTGGTTTCAACCTCAAGCGCCAGTTCGGGACCACCCGATTTGACGATGCGGCCATCGGCCATGATGTGCACCACGTCCGGTTTGATGTGATCAAGCAGACGCTGATAGTGGGTGATGACCAGAAACGCGCGGCCCTGATCGCGCAGGGCGTTTACCCCGTCCGACACCAGTTTCATTGCGTCCACGTCCAGACCTGAATCGGTTTCGTCCAGGATGCACATCTTCGGTTCCAGCATCGCCATCTGCAGGATCTCGTTGCGCTTCTTCTCGCCACCCGAAAAGCCGACATTGACGGGGCGTTTCAGCATCTCGGCGTCGATTTTCAGCTCTTTCGCCTTGGCACGGATGAATTTCAGGAAATCGGCGGCCGACATTTCCTCTTCCCCACGTGCTTTGCGCTGCGCGTTCACGGCGGTGCGCAGGAATGTCATGTTGCCGACGCCCGGGATCTCGACCGGGTATTGGAACGCCAGGAACAGGCCCGCGGCGGCGCGCTCTTCCGGCTCCATCTCCAGCAGGTCTTCTCCTTCCAGCGTGGCGTTGCCCTCGATCACCTCGTACCCGTCACGACCCGACAGGACATAGGACAAGGTCGATTTGCCCGACCCGTTCGGCCCCATGATCGCATGCACCGACCCGGCGGGCACCTCAAGATCAACGCCTTTCAGGATGCGCTTGTCTTCTTCTTCAAGTTTGACGTGCAGGTTGTTGATTTTCAGCATTTTAATCCGTCCTTACGAAACAGTGACAGCCGTGCCCGAGGCCGACACCATCAGCATGTTGTTGATCACTTCATAGTCGAGGTCCACGCCCACGACCGCGTTGGCGCCCAAGGACGCCGCGTGTTCTTCCATCTCGGCCAGCGCGGTACGCCGCGCCCGGCCCAGTTCTTCTTCATATGCGCCCGAGCGTCCGCCCACGATGTCGCGCACCTGTGCAAAGATATCGCGAAAGATGTTGGCGCCCAGAATGGCCTCGCCGGTGACGATGCCGTGGTATTTGGCGATAGGATGCCCTTCGACCGACGGTGTTGTGGTGATGATCATTTCTCCGCTCCTTAACTGCGCAGGTCTCAGCGCCACAGATCCAACAGTTTCATCACACCGCGCGACGCGGCCCAGCCCAGAAAGATCCCGACCGGAATCCAGATCATCGGGTTCAACTGGTCCATCTTGTGGGTGTTGATGTAAATCACGGCTGCCCCGCCGCCGATGGCGGGCAACACGTAGGGCAACGCGGATTCAACGCTGGCCCAGAATGCCTGACCCCTGTTGTTTTGTTCCATGATCAATCCTCGGCTCACTCGGGGCGCTGATCAGCCCACCGACCCTTCCAGCGAAATCGCCACAAGCTGTTGCGCTTCCATGGCAAATTCCATCGGCAGCGCTTGCAGCACTTCCCTGGCGAAGCCGTTGACGATCAGGGCCACGGCCTCTTCCTCGTCCATCCCGCGCTGGCGGCAATAGAACATTTGTTCTTCGTCTACCTTGGATGTGGTCGCCTCGTGCTCCACGCGCGAGGAATTGTTCTTCACCTCGATATACGGCACCGTATGCGCGCCGCATTTGTCGCCGATCAGAAGACTGTCACACTGCGTGTAGTTGCGCGAGTTCTTGGCCTTCGGGTGCATCGACACGAGACCCCGATAGGTGTTCTGCGCCACGCCCGCCGAAATCCCCTTGGACACGATGCGCGATTTCGTATCGCGCCCCAGATGCACCATCTTGGTGCCGGTATCGGCCTGCTGGTGGTTGTTGGTGATCGCGATGGAATAGAACTCGCCCTGGCTTTCGTTGCCACGGAGCAGGCAGGACGGGTATTTCCACGTCACGGCAGAGCCGGTTTCCACCTGCGTCCACATCACCTTCGACCGGTCGCCCCGGCAATCGGCGCGCTTGGTCACGAAGTTATAGATGCCGCCCTTGCCCTCTTCATCGCCGGGAAACCAGTTCTGAACGGTCGAGTATTTCACCTCGGCGTCTTCTTCGACGATGATTTCCACCACCGCGGCGTGAAGTTGCGCCGTGTCGCGTTGCGGCGCGGTACAGCCTTCCAGATAGCTCACGTAAGAGCCCTTGTCGGCGATGATCAGCGTGCGTTCAAACTGGCCCGTATTTTCCGCGTTGATGCGGAAATAGGTGGACAGCTCCATCGGGCAGCGGGTGTTGGGCGGGATATAGACGAACGAGCCGTCCGAGAACACGGCCGAGTTCAGCGTCGCATAATAGTTGTCGCTGACCGGTACCACGGACCCCAGGTATTTCTTCACAAGCTCCGGATGATCCTTGATGGCTTCCGAGATCGAACAGAAGATGACACCGGCCTTCTTCAGTTCTGCCTGAAACGTCGTGCCCACGGACACGCTGTCAAAAACCGCGTCCACCGCGACCTTGCGGCCTTCGGCGGGCACGTCTTCGGCCCCTTCGACCCCGGCCAGGATCATCTGTTCCTTCAGCGGAATACCCAGTTTTTCATATGTCGCCAGCAGCTTGGGATCAACCTCGTCCAAAGACTTCGGCTTCACCTCCATCGACTTGGGCCGGGCATAGTAATACTGATCCTGAAAGTCGATTTCGGGATAGTTCAGCATCGCCCATTCCGGCTCCACCATCTTTTCCCAACGTGCGAAGGCCGCCAGACGCCATTCGGTCATCCATTCGGGTTCTTCGTTCTTCTCGGAAATCAGCCGCACGATATCGGGGTTCAGGCCCTTGGGCGCGTACTCCATCTCGATATCTGTTTCCCAGCCATACTTGTATTGGCCGGCCAGCGATTTTACCGCCTCGACGGTTTCTTCTTCCACGCCTTCCTTGACGTTCAGTTCATCTGCACCGGCCATGTCGTCCTTTCATTCGGGGACCGGGGGTCATCGACCCCGCGCCCGAAATTTCCTGTATTCTCTGATCCACGCCTCGGCAAAGGCGCGCACCTCATCCTCACTCGTCATGGGGCCAAGCGAGACACGCAACGCGCATCCCGCATGATCCCGGTCAAAGCCCATTGCCACCAGGGCGGCGCTGGATTTTACCTTCCCCGATGAACAAGCCGACCCTGCGGAAACCGCAAAACCGGCCAGGTCCATCACCATCACCTGTGTCTCGCCCTTCCAGCCCGGAGTGATGAAGCACGAGGTGTTGGGAAGCCTGTTCGCGTCTTTCCCGACAAAAATAGTCTCTTTTGCTGATTCCGCAATGGTGTTTTCTAGAATCTTTCTAAGTTTTTCGATGGCGGTCCAGGTGCCCGCCTCCAGATCCCGCTGTGCGGCTTTTGCAGCGGCGGCAAACCCGGCGATGCCGATCACATTCTCGGTGCCCGACCGGCGGCCCATCTCCTGCCCTCCGCCCTTGATCCGCGCTTCGATGTCGGTGCCACGCTTGACGATAAGGACACCCACACCCTTCGGCCCGCCCAGCTTATGCGCCGAGACAATCGCCATCCGCGCCCCGCACCAGTTGAACGCAAAGGGGATCTTCCCAAACGCCTGTGTCGCGTCGGTCAGGAAAAGCCCCTCTGGCAAGGTCTGGATCACGCCGGTTTCCGAATTCGCAACCTGCAACGCGCTGCGGGCCGGGTCGGGAACGGTCACGATGCCATCCATATCTGACGACAGGCTTTCATCACACCAACTGCGCACCGCATCATGTTCTATGCCAGCGCAGGCAATGCCGCGCCCCTGCAGCGCCAACGCCGCCGCCTCGGTCGCGGAAGAGGTGAAGATGATGTCCGCCCCTTCGGCCCCCAAGGCCGCCGCCAGGTCCTTGCGCGCCCGTTCAATCAACCCTTTCGCCGCCCGTCCCTCGGCGTGAACCGAGGATGGGTTGCCCACCACATCCATCGCCGCGACCATTGCTGTACGCGCCTCAGGTCGCAATGGCGTCGTGGCGTTCCAGTCCAGATACACGCGGCTCACCGGCGCACTCCCTCGCATTTTCTTGTTAAAAATATCCTTGCCGAAGGCCTTGAATCGCCGCGCAGCGGCTTATTCCTCATCAACCACCGCAAACAATGTCGGCACGGCAGGGCACGGTGTCAGCTCGTTCTTCACCACGTCCGACAATCGCGTCTGGTGCAGGAAAACATAGACATGCGCCGACAATCCTTCCCACAAACGGTTGGTCATGGATTGCGCCTTCGAGCCTGAGCTGGCCCCTGACGCCCCTGCCCCCTTGTGCATGGCAGAAACGGTCTCATCCACTGCCTCAAGCACTTCCGACACGCGAATGTCTGACGCGGCCCGTGCCAGTTTATAGCCGCCCCCCGGCCCGCGCACGCTGTCGACCAGCCCGGCACGGCGCAGCTTGACGAAAAGCTGTTCCAGATAGGGCAACGAGATATCCTGCCGCTTGGCCAGATCGGTCAGCGACAACAGGCTGTCATTGTCCTGCAACGCCAGATCGGCCAGCGCGACCATCGCGTAACGCCCCTTGGTTGACAGCTTCATCGCGTAACCTCCCGCAAAAACATTGACCTTTTGGACTATCGCCACTAGGTCACTTAGGACTGGTAAAGGCAGGTCCAGCACCCGCCAGATCGCCACCCCTGTATTATGGTGCGGGTCCGTATGCGTCAAGAAAGCTGGCAGTGGCAGCACGACGCAGGAACCGACGAAAAGAAGAGGCCAAGACCGAATGCCTGAAGTGATTTTTCCCGGCCCCGAAGGCCGTCTTGAAGGCCGCTATCACGCCCAGAAGGAAAAAGACGCCCCCATCGCCATCATTCTTCATCCACACCCGCAATTCGGCGGCACGATGAACAACAAGGTGGTCTATAACCTGCATTATGCGTTCCACAACATGGGGTTCAACGTCCTGCGGTTCAACTTCCGTGGCGTGGGGCGCAGCCAGGGCGAATATGATCAGGGCGTGGGCGAGTTGTCCGATGCCGCCTCGGCGCTGGATTACCTGCAATCCATGAACCAGAACGCCAAGCATTGCTGGGTCGCGGGTTTCTCATTCGGGGCATGGATCGGGATGCAGCTTCTGATGCGCCGGCCCGAAATCACCGGTTTCGTGTCGGTCAGCCCACCTGCGAACATGTATGATTTCAGCTTTCTGGCCCCCTGCCCCAGTTCGGGTCTGATCATCAACGGCACCGCCGACCGCGTGGCCCCGCCCGCCGACACCCATGCGCTGGTGAACAAGCTGCATGAACAGAAGGGCATCACCATCACCCACACCGAGGTCGAGCGGTCCGGCCATTTCTTTGAAAATGACCATATGGACACGATGATCACCCATGTGGATGAATATGTCCGCCGCCGCCTGACCGAAACGACACGCTGAACGGGGTCACGATGGATCTTCTGGAACAGGTTGCGGACGACATGGCCAAGGACGTGCTGGAGGCGGTTGAGCTGACGGGCAACGAAGACCTGGTGGACGAGATCAAGAAGACCATCGGATCCTCCTCAACCACGTTGGAGGAAGCGTTTATGACCGCCGTCCGCATCCGCCGCGCCGAGGCGCGCGGGCGGGCGCAGTTGCAGGCGCTGCTCAGGAAGTACACCTGATCAGGATCAGGCCGGGTCGGTATCGCTTGTGCGACTGTCATCCCATTCACACGGCTGCCACAGCTCAACCTTGTTGCCCTCCGCGTCCATGATCCACGCAAAATCACCGTTCTCGTGACGTTCAGGTCCGGCGACAATCTGCACTCCTGCCGCCTTTAGCTGGGCAAGCAAGCCGTCCAGATCATCCACCCGGTAGTTGATCATGAAACCGGCCGTGCTTGGGGCAAACCAGGTGCTTCCCCTGTCGGCCGTCGCCCAAACGGTCAGACCGCCGTCATTGGCGTTGTCGTCCTGCCATTTCAGGATTGCACCACCAAAATCGGCCAGTTCCAACCCCAAATGATCCCTATACCACTTCGCGAGCGTCGCACCATCGCCGGTTGACTTGATGAACACGCCCCCAATGCCGGTGACTTTTGCGATGATCAATCCATCCCTTGATGTGGCCGGGACGCTTGACCGTCTGGCCTGTTGTGGGGCACACGCTGCGCCGTCAGGGCTGCTTGATTTCTACCACTAACGCTTCGCCGCGCCCCTTGTCACGAGTGTACCGCATCTGAGAGCGACGGGCTTCGATTGTTTCACAGTCCAGACCAAGGTCTTCGCCTCGCCACATGGCGGTTCGACAAAAAAACTTCCCGGACCAATACCAACTGCCCGTCAAGACCTCGCCGTTGATCAGGCCCGACATCCGGCCATCGGAATGGATGGTGAACTCCATCCCGTCACCCACCAGAACCTTGTCGACGAAGTTGCGAACAAAGGCTTCTTTCGTTGTGATCTGGCGCCAATCCTTGTCATCGTTCGACGTCATTCAGAATGGTCCTTTCAGACGGGGGCGGCAGCATCGCCCCATCTACAGCCGATATATCTCGCCAAACTTGGCTTCCAGATACGCCAGCAATGGCTCGACCGAGACCGGTTTGCCGGTGGCCAGTTCGATCAGCTTTTCCGGCGCATAAAGCGCACCGTGCTGTTGGACCTTGTCGCGCAGCCAGTCCGTCGCATATGTGACATTGCCTTGCGCCAGTTGGACATCCAGATCGGGGCAGTCATGGCGCAGAGCGTCGTGCAGGCAGCCTGCATAGACATTGCCAAGGCTATAGGTCGGGAAATAGCCAAACAAACCCTCGGCCCAATGCACGTCCTGCAACACGCCGTGCGAGGCGCGGTCGACCTCGTATCCGAAATCGGCAGCGAAACGTGTGTTCCAGGCCTCTTCCAGATCGGCAACGTCCAACTGGCCGGCAATCAGACGACGTTCAAGATCAAAGCGCAGCAAGACATGCAGGTTATACTGCACCTCGTCCGCCTCCGTGCGGACATAGCCCTTTTCAAGCCGGTTGACCGTGCCATAGAACGCGTCGGCGCTGCTGGCAGGCGCATAGCCAAAACGCTGCTCCATCCGGTCAAACAGCCAACCCGTGAAGGCGCGCGAACGCCCCAGCTGGTTTTCATAGATCCGCGACTGGCTTTCATGCGCCCCCATTGACGCGCCGCGCCCGATCGGCGTCAGCAGATAGGCACGGTCCACATTCTGTTCGTAACAGGCATGGCCGACCTCGTGGATGGTGGAATAGAAGCAGTTGAACGGATCGGCGGGATTGGTGCGCGTGGTGATGCGCACATCAAGGCCCGAGCCGGAACTGAACGGATGCAACGCCTTGTCGATTCGCCCATGGGTCAGGTCATAGCCGAATGTGCGCGCCAGCTTTGACGCCAGCTTCATCTGCTTCTTGGCCGGATATGTGCCGATCACTTTCTCGGGCTGGTGGTCAGAGCCAAGGGCGGCATCCCTGAGCTTGACCAGTCGCGGGCGCATCGCGTCGAACATGGTTTGAATGTCCTGCCCCGACGCCCCCGGTTCGTAATCATCCAACAGCGCGTCATAAAGATCGCCCCCGTTGGCCAGCGCGGCGGCCTCTTCCCGGCGCAGGGACACGATTTCCTCCAGCGCCGGTTGAAAGGACGCGAAGTCGTCAGCCGCCTTTGCCGCCGCCCATGTGCGATGCGCGGCGGAGGTGGCGCGGGCGATCGCCATCGACAACGTGACCGGCACTTTCAGGGCGCGTTGCCGCGCGCGTTCGATTTCGCGGATCTGCGCGGCCGCGACAGGTGACAGTAGGGCTGTGTCAATCGCCTCCAGCCAATCGGCAATGCGCGGGTCGATCCGGCGGGCGTGCAGGATGTTCTCCATCGCTGCCATTTCTTCGGCGCGCTGCGGGGCGGCGCCGTCGGGCATCACGGTTTCCTGATCCCAGCCAAGACGTCCCGCGACTTCGGCAAGTGCCTGCGTGTCGCGCTGAAACGCCATCAGATCGTCAAACGCAGTCATATCGCCTTATCCCTTGCTGCGAATGGATTGTTCGGTCGGGTAACCCGCCAGAAAACGCGCGTTCAGGATCAGAACCCAGGTCAGGATCGCACCCACCTGATGGGTGATCGCCACATGCAGGGGCGAGGCCTGCAAAACCGTCGTGATGCCCAGCACCACCTGCCCCAGCACCATCAGCGCAGCAAGGGTGAACCCCGTCCGCACCATCTGATTGCCGGACTTGCGCGAGACACGCCAAACCACGATGGCATAGATCACCAACAGATAACCGGTGATCCGGTGCATGAACTGCACAAGACCTGCGTTTTCAAAGAAGTTGCGCCAGACCGGGGTCAGGTCGAAGGCATCCGGCGGGAAAAACTGCCCGGCCATCCAAGGCCAGTCGACAAAGCTGCGGCCCGCGTCGATCCCGGCCACCAACGCGCCCAACAGGATCTGAAGCAGCGCCAGATGCATCAAACCCGTGCCCATACCGAACAGTTTCGCCTCGCGCCCGCGGCGTGCGGCCATCAGGCTGGCCTCTTTCCGGCCCAGCAGCAGCACATACCACGCGATCAGCCCCAGGATGACAAAAGCCAGCCCCAGATGGATCGCCAGCCGATAGGACGCGACATCGACCCGATCCCCCGACAGACCGGACGAGACCATCCACCAGCCAATGGCCCCCTGCACACCGCCCAACGCGCCCAGAAGCAACAGGCGTCCGGTCCAACCATTGGGGATCTTGCGCGCAGCCAGAAAGCCTAAAAAACCGATCGCCCAGACCAGACCGATGAAGCGGCCCAATTGGCGATGCCCCCATTCCCACCAGTAAATGTATTTGAAATCGGACAGCTCCATGCCGCTGTTTTGCAGCTTGAACTCGGGGATTTGCTGATACTTCTCAAATTCACGCACCCAGTCTGCCTCGTTCATCGGGGGCATCGCCCCGGTAATGGGCGCCCATTCGGTGATCGACAGCCCCGAATCCGTCAGCCGCGTCAATCCGCCCACGACCACCATCAGGGTCACCAGCAAGAAAAGAACCACCAGCCACAGGCGCACGGCCCCGCGCGCGGCACCTCCGCCCGAGCCGCGTTCGATCACACCCGCCTTGGGCGCGGTGCGCGCGGTCTTCGTCTGGTCGCCGACTTCTTCAAAAATGCTGCGGGGTTTGGACATTCTGCTCTCCCATAGGCTTTGGCGCGATATTCGTTTACTTGACGGTGAAAGCCAAGGGGGCAGCGGGCAGGAAAATCCGTGAATATGCGCCGGTTTCCGGGGGAAAACAGGCCGTTCTGGTTGCCCCTGCGGTCAGCCCGATGATATAGTCATCGCAACCAGATATAGTGTGGCAAACACCAAAACGGCGGACAACGTGACAGACACCCCAGAACCCCCTGAGCAGACAGGCGAATTGCCGCCTGAACGACCCCATTACGACGGCCCCCAGATCGCCATCGAAGAGGAGATGAAAGCCTCCTATCTCGATTACGCGATGAGCGTGATCGTCAGCCGGGCCATTCCTGATCTGCGCGATGGATTGAAACCGGTGCACCGGCGCATCCTTTACGCGATGTACGGGACGGGCAACACGCATGACAAACCCTATCGCAAATCGGCGCGTCCGGTGGGCGATACGATGGGGAAATACCACCCGCATGGGGACTCTGCCATTTATGACGCTCTTGTGCGGATGGCGCAGCCCTTTTCGATGTCCCTGCCGCTTCTGGATGGTCAGGGCAACTTCGGCTCGATGGACGGCGATAATGCCGCGGCCATGCGATATACCGAGGTGCGGATGGACAAGCCCGCCGCCTCGCTTCTGGCGGATATCGAAAAAGACACGGTCGATTTTCAGGACAATTACGACGGCAAGGATCTTGAACCCACCGTCCTGCCCGCCCGGTTCCCGAACATGCTGGTCAATGGCGCTGGTGGTATTGCCGTTGGTATGGCCACCAACATCCCGCCCCACAACCTGGGAGAGGTCGTGGACGCTACGCTGGCCCTGATCGAAAACCCGGACCTGACGTCTGAGGGGCTGATGGAATATGTGCCCGGCCCCGATTTTCCGACCGGCGGCATCATGCTGGGCCGGTCCGGCGCGCGAAAGGCGTATCTGGAAGGCCGTGGCAGCGTCATCATTCGCGCCAAAACCCGTGTCGAAGAAATCCGCAAGGATCGCTATGCCATCGTGCTGGACGAAATCCCCTATCAGGTGAACAAGGCCACGATGATCGAAAAGATCGCCGAACTTGTGCGTGACAAACGGATTGAAGGCATCTCGGCGGTGCAGGATGAAAGCGACCGGATCGGTGTGCGTGTGGTGATCGAATTGAAGCGCGACGCCACACCCGAGGTCGTGTTGAACCAGCTGTTCCGCTTTACACCGATGCAAACCTCGTTCGGCTGCAACATGCTGGCCCTGAACGGGGGGCGGCCCGAACAACTGACGCTGCGTGATTTCCTGAGCCATTTCATCACCTTCCGCGAAGAAGTTGTGACACGCCGCACGGCATTCGAACTGCGCAAGGCACGGGAACGCAGCCATGTGCTGTGCGGCCTTGCCGTGGCGGTGACGAATGTCGATGAGGTGGTCGCCACCATCCGCGCATCGCACGATCCTGCCGACGCCCGCACCAGGCTGATGGAACGACGCTGGCCCGCGCAGGACATCGCCGAGTATATTCAGCTGATCGACGATCCGACCCACAAGATGAACGAGGACGGCACCTATAATCTGTCCGAAACGCAGGCCCGCGCGATCCTTGAGCTGCGCCTGCAACGTCTGACCGCCATGGGCGTGAAAGAGGTCACGGACGAACTTCAAGACCTCGCCGCAAAGATCAGGGATTACCTGGATATCTTGCGCTCGCGTGAACGGATCATGGCGATCATCTCGGACGAACTGAACGAGGTGAAAGAAGCCTTCGCCGTCCCCCGCCGCACCCAGATCGTCGATTGGTCGGGTGATATGGACGACGAAGACCTGATCGAACGCGAAGACATGGTCGTGACCATCACCGCGTCAGGCTGGGCCAAGCGCACGCCGCTGGCCGATTTCCGCGCGCAGAAGCGCGGCGGCAAAGGCCTGTCGGGGATGCAGACAAAGGACGAGGATGCGATCACAACCTTGTTCGTGGCCAATACCCATACCCAGCTTCTGTTCTTCACCGATGACGGGATGGCCTATAAGCTGAAAACATGGCAATTGCCGCAGGGCGGGCGCACCGCCAAGGGCAAACCGTTGGTGAACATTCTGCCGATCCCAACCGGCGTGTCGATTGCGGCCATCATGCCGGTTGATCGCGACGAAAAAGACTGGGACGACCTGCAAATCATCTTTGCAACCTCCAAAGGTTCGGTCCGCCGCAACCGTCTGTCGGATTTCACCAATGTGATGCGCAACGGCAAGATCGCGATGAAATTCGAAGGTGACGATGAAGGCACCCGCCTGATCAACGCGCGAATTTGTGATGAAAATGATGATGTTATGCTTGTAACCTCATCCGGTCGTGCGATCCGCTTCCCGGTCACGGATGTACGTGTGTTCAACTCGCGGTCGTCCACCGGGGTGCGCGGCATCAAACTGGTGAATGACGGGGACGAGGTCGTCTCGGCCTCGGTGATCCGCCATTTCGATGCCGAACCGTGGGAACGCACCGCCTTCCTGAAACGCTATCGCGCGGAACTGGGCGGCGACCCAAGCGACGACGACGGCACCGATTCCGAGAACGGCGATCTGGCCGAGGGCGTGCTGTCCGACGAGCGGTATCAGGAAATGCTGGCGGCGAAAGAGATGATCGTCACCATCACCACAGGCGGCGTGGGCAAGCTGACCTCGTCACACGATTATCCGGTGCGCGGGCGCGGCGGGCAAGGCGTGACCGCGATGGAAAAATCCATGCGTGGTGGCCCCATCGTGGCATCTTTCCCGGTCGATCCGGAGGATCAGATCATGCTGGCAACCTCCAAGGGGCAGTCCATCCGCTGCCCGGTCAACGGCATCAGCTTCCGGTCGCGCAGCGCAGGCGGCGTCAAGGTTTTCAACACCGGCAAGGGGGAAGAGGTCGTATCGGTCGCCCGCATCATCGAACAATCCGAAGACGATGACGCCACCGACAGCATCGACTGATCCCCGACACCAGACGGCCCCGTTTCTGCGTTTTCCAGCAAAAACGGGGCCTTCCCTTTTGCACGGCAATCTCCTATCTGCACCCCATGACTGACAAGACATTACACATCGTGGGCGGCGGCATGGCCGGGTCCGAGGCCGCATGGCAAGCCGCGCATATGGGCGTGGATGTGGTGCTGCACGAAATGCGCCCAAAGGTCGAAACCTTCGCCCACCAGACCGACGATTTCGCTGAAATGGTGTGCTCGAACTCGTTTCGGTCTGATGATGATGAACAGAACGCTGTGGGCCTTCTGCATTGGGAAATGCGTCAGGCAAATGGGCTGATCATGTCCAGCGCCGACCACAACCGCCTGCCCGCGGGCGGCGCCTTGGCCGTGGATCGCGACGCCTTTGCGCAATATGTAACGGAAAAACTGCGTGCGCTGCCGAATATCCGGGTCGAGTATGGCGAAATCAGCGATCTGCCCACCGACGGGCATTGGATCTTTGCCACCGGTCCCCTGACCTCGCCGGCCCTGGGGGACGCCATCGCGAATGAGACCGGCACCGACCGTCTGGCATTCTTCGATGCGATCGCCCCCATCGTCTATGCCGACAGCATCGACATGGATGTGGTCTGGGCGCAGTCCCGCTATGACAAGGGCGACACCGAGGACGAGCGACGCGCCTATCTGAACTGCCCCATGACCCGCGACCAGTACGAGGCCTTCATCGACGCGCTGCTCGCCGCCGACAAGACCGAGTTTCACGAAGGCGAAACCGCCACCTATTTCGATGGCTGCCTGCCGATCGAGGTGATGGCCGAGCGCGGGCGTGATACGCTGCGGTTTGGCCCGATGAAACCCGTGGGCCTGACCAATGCTCACAAGCCTGATGACAAACCCTATGCGGTGGTTCAACTTCGCCGGGATAACGCATTGGGAACGCTCTATAATATTGTCGGCTTCCAGACCAAGATGAAATACGGCGCGCAAACGGACGTGTTCCGGATGATCCCCGGCTTGGAAAACGCCTCTTTCGCGCGGCTGGGCGGTATTCATCGCAACACCTTCATGAACTCGCCGACGCTGCTGGACAGCCAAATGCGCCTGAAATCCCGCCCGAACCTCAGGTTCGCAGGCCAAGTGACGGGGGTGGAAGGCTATGTGGAAAGCGCGGCGATGGGGCTTCTGGCAGGGCGTCTGGCCGCCGCCGAGCTGCTGGGGCTGGACTTGCCCGACGTGCCGCAGGACACCGCCATGGGCGCTCTGATCCATCACATCACGGGCGGGGCCGAGGCAAAGTCCTTCCAGCCGATGAATGTCAATTTCGGTCTGTTTCGCCCGGTTGACGGGCTGAAGGGCGGACGACGTGGGCGCAAGGACCGTTACAAGGCCTATACCGATCGCGCCAAGGCCGCCTGGATCGACTGGCTTGAGCAATCAACATAAAGAACGGCGCGTATATGACGGATTTCATAACGCGTTTTGCCCCCAGCCCTACCGGGCCCCTGCATCTGGGGCACGCATACTCCGCAATACTCGCCCATGATATGGCCCGCGCGGCGAACGGCCAGTTCCTCTTGCGGATCGAGGACACCGATCTGCAACGCAGCAAACCCGAATGGGATGCGCTGATCCGCCAGGACCTGACCTGGCTCGGGCTTCATTGGGACGGCCCCGTGCTGCGCCAGTCGATGCAACTGACCTCCTACGACACATATCTAGCCCAACTCGCGGCACGCGATCTGCTCTACCCCTGCTCCTGCAGCCGCGCCGACATACGCGCCGCCCTCACTGCCCCGCAGGAAGGTCACCCGCACGAGGTCTATCCCGGCACCTGCAAACAGCGTCTCATGTCGGACCGCAAACCAGGCGACGCCCTACGCCTGCATCTGGACCGCGCGCTTGCCCTGCTGACTGATGACTTCCCCCGGTTCGTGGAAACCGGCGAGGCTCACAAAGGCACTCACCAGATCGACCCCAGTCAAGCCCACACGCAGATCGGCGACGTGGTCCTGTCACGCAAGGGCGAAGATATCGTGGCCTATTTCCTCGCCTCCGCCATCGACGACGCGAGACAAGACATCACCCACGTGATCCGTGGCGAGGACCTGTTCGATTTCACCGCGATCCAGGTGATCCTGCTCACGCTTTTGAACCTGCCCGTGCCGACCTATCATCACCACCGTTTGATCCGCGACGATCACGGCAAACGCCTCGCCAAACGCGACGATGCCCGCGCCATCGCGACCTATCGCGCAGAAGGCAAAACACCCGCCGACATCCGCGCTATGATCGGCCTCTGACCGCCCCCGGTTTCTTCTGGCCAAAAAATATCCTGCGGGGGTCCGGGGGTGCAAAACCCCCGGCGCAGCCTCAGAGCATGGGCGCCATGATCTCGACCTCTTCCCCACCCCGGACCGCCGTAAAAAAGCAACTCCGCCGGTTGGTGTGGCAGGCCGGACCAGTTTGATTTACCCTCACCAGCAGACAATCCCGGTCACAATCGACACGGAAATCGACCAGCTCCTGCACGTGCCCCGATGTCTCACCCTTCACCCAGAATGCCTGCCGTGATCGCGACCAATAGGTAACGCGCCCGGTCTCCAGCGTGCGCGTCACGGCCTCTTCATTCATCCAGGCCATCATCAGAACGTCACCTGTCGCAGCATCCTGCGCAATCGCCGGGATCAACCCGTTGTCGTCATAGCGCAGACTGCCTGTCTCGAATTTCATGGACCATCCTTTCCAATTGCCCGTCAGCACCCTATGTAGACCGGGAAACCGCGACGGAAAAGGCAGGACAGATGGCCGACAGCGACCTGATCAAGCTCTATTCAAAACAGATCCTCGCCCTTGCCGCGGCAATCCCGCATCTGGGCAGCCTCGAGGCGCCGGATGGCGAAGCAAAGGCCCGGTCGCCCTTGTGCGGATCAACTGTCACGGTCGGCATCACGCTTGACGCCGGAACGATCACGGATTTCGCGCAGAATGTGAAAGCCTGCGCCCTGGGCCAGGCGTCGGCAGCGATCCTTGGCGGCGTGGTGATCGGGCTGGACCGGGCCGCGCTGCAACAGGGGCGTGATGCGCTGCATGCGATGCTAAGCCAGAACGGCCCGGTCCCCGCTGCGCCGTTCGAGGGTTTTGAGGTCTTGCAACCCGCGCGTGAATTCAAGAACCGCCATGCCTCGATCCTGTTGCCGTTCGACGCCACGCTGAACGCAATCGACGCTGCAATGGCGGCGGCCTGAAAAAACCGCCGCGCTCCTGGCAGGGAGGCGGCGGCAGTTGCGGCTCGGGATAAACCGTTTCGGTGCAGGAATGAGGCAAAACACCGGAACGTGGGACAGGCGACGGGCAGTGAACCGTCAGGACGCATCGCATTTGGGACATGATGCAGTGTCCGGACCCTGAGCTGGCAGAAACTGTGGGTTTGGGGGTCAGATCACCCCCGGCAGGTGCAGCGCACCGAACAGAAGAACCAACAAGGACATCCCCCCGATTGCGTCTTGCCAGATTGTGGCGGACGAACGGGACATGACGGCTTTCACATCGTGCAACATGGGGTGTCTCCTGCTCTCGATCTCGGTGGCATTTCGGGGCTGCCATCCGCTTTGTTGCTACTTTGTTCGCATATTCTTAACGGTTTTGTAAAGAACTTTTTAAGAACATTTGTGAACTTATGAGAACAAACGGCTTAACCCACTGAAATCAAACGGATCGCTTCGTCCTGACGCATCAGCCACAAAAGCACCCGCGCCGCGTGGCCCCGTAGCGTGGTCAGATCCGGGTCTTGTTGCAGCAATAGCCGCGCGTCTTTCTGTGCCACAGCCATCAGCCCCGCCTGATGTTCCAGATCACCGACCCAGAAGCGCGGCAGGCCGGATTGCGCCGTGCCCAGCACATCGCCCGCCCCGCGCATTTCAAGATCAGCTTCAGAAATCACGAACCCGTCTTCCGTGTCGCGCATCACCGCCAACCGTTTCTCGCCCCCTTCCGTCAACGGAGGTTGATACATCAAAAGACACGTCGAGGCCGCCTGCCCCCGCCCCACGCGCCCGCGCAGTTGGTGCAGTTGGGCCAGCCCGAAATGTTCCGCCCGTTCGATCACCATGATCGAGGCATTGGGCACGTCCACGCCCACCTCGATCACCGTGGTCGCGACCAGCAGCTTGGTGCGCCCGGCGACGAAATCCGCCATCGCAGCGTCCTTTTCTACGAGCGGCATCTGGCCGTGAACCATGCCCACCATGCCCTCGCCCAGGGCGGCGCGCAGGTGTTTGAATCGTTCCTCCGCGGCGGTCAGGTCCATGACCTCGCTTTCATCGACCAGCGGGCAGACCCAATAGGCTTGCGCGCCATCGGCCATCGCGCGACGCAGGCGTTCGACCACCTCGTCGATCCGGCCCGATGACACCAGAACCGTCTTGATCGGCTTTCGCCCCGGCGGTTTCTCATCCAAGACCGAGACATCCATATCCCCATATTGCGCCAGCGCCAGACTGCGTGGGATGGGCGTCGCGGTCATCACCAGCACATCCGCCGCTTGCCCCTTCGCGCCCAGCTCCATCCGCTGTGCGACGCCAAAGCGGTGCTGTTCATCGACGATGGCGAGCCGAAGATCGTGGAACTCCACGTCTTTCTGGAACACCGCATGGGTGCCGACCAGAATGTGAATGTCGCCACGCGCCAATGCCTCCAGTTTCGCGCGCCGCTCGGCGCCCTTGTCACGCCCGGTCAGGATCTCGACCACCACGCCCGCGGCATCCGCCAAGGGGCGCAGCCCTTCCAAATGCTGACGGGCCAGAATTTCGGTGGGGGCCATCATGACGCCCTGCCCGCCCGCCTCGACCGCGATCAGAAGCGACAGCAGCGCGACCAGCGTCTTGCCCGACCCCACATCGCCCTGCAACAGCCGGTTCATCCGCTTGCCCGAGGCTAGATCGGCGCTGATTTCTTCGACCGCGCGGGTCTGGGCGCCGGTCGGTTTGTAGGGCAGTGCGGCCAGCACCTTGGCCTGCAAATCGCCCGTGCCGACGCTGACCCGCCCCTTACCCCGCCTGACCTTGGCGCGGGCCAGTGCCAGCGTCAGCTGGTGGGCAAAAAACTCATCATAGGCCAGCCGCCGGCGCGCGGGCGATTGGGGCGACAGGTCATCGACGCCCTCGGGCGCATGGGCCGCCATCAGCGCCTCATGCCAATCGGGCCAATGTTCGCGCGCTTTCAGTTCGGGGTCGATCCATTCCTTGAGGATGGGCAGCCGGGTCAGCACCTCGCCCACGCCCTTGGCGATGACGCGCCCGGTGACCCCGGCGGTCAAGCGATAGACGGGTTCGAAATCGGGGATGCTGGCGGCCTCGGCCGGGGTCATGATATAGTCAGGATGAACGATTTGCAGCTTGCCGTCGAAGCTTTCCACCTTGCCCGACACAACGCGCGCCGCCCCTTCGGGCAGTTGCTTTTGCAGCCAGGGGCCATTGGCGTGAAAGAATACCAGTTCGAACGTGGTCAGGGGGTCACGAACCTCGACCCGGTAGGGTGCGGTGCGGGTGCGGCCCGGCCGGTGCTGCCCCACCTCGATTTCCACGGTCGCCATGTCGCCCGGCTGCACCTCGGTGATCGAGGCGCGGAATTTGCGGTCGATACCAGCATGAGGCAGCCAGAACAGCAGGTCGCGCGGCCGTTCAATCCCCAATGTACCCAATGCCTTGGCGGTCTTCTCCCCGATGCCGCCAAGTGTTTCCAGATCGGCAAACAGAGGAAACAGGATCTCGGGCCGGGTTGCCATGGCTTATGCGTCCCCGATCAGGGCAAGCCAGCCGTCTTCGTCGATGATCTCGACCCCCAGATCGGCGGCTTTCTTGGCTTTCGACCCCGCCCCCGGCCCCGCGACCAGAAGATCCGTCTTGCCGGACACAGAGCCTGAGACCTTTGCCCCCAACGCCTCGGCCCGGGCCTTGGCTTCGGCGCGGGTCATCTTTTCCAGCGTGCCGGTGAACACCACGACCTTGCCCGCCACGGGGCTGCCGTCGGTCCTGGGGGCGGCGACGGGCTGCACGTCCAGTTCCGCCACCAGCCGGTCGATCGAGGCGCGCTCGGCCTCTTGCGAGAACGCGGCGACCAATGACCCGGCCATGACGGTCCCGACCCCGTCGATGGAGACCAGATCATCCCATTCCGGCGTGCCGGGTTGGGCGGCAGTCACGGCGGTTTCAAACGCCTCCCACGTGCCGTAGTGGTGGGCCAGAAGGTTTGCTGCACTTTCCCCCACATGGCGAATACCAAGTGCAAAAATCATTTTATTTAAAGGAATTGCGCGGCGGTCTTCAATCGCTGCAAACAGGTTTTCGGCGCTTTTGTCGCCCCAGCCATCGCGGTTTTTCAACCGGGCAAGGCTGTTCTTGTCGCGCGTGGCGAGTGTGAAAATATCGGCGGGTTCGCGGATGGGAAGGGCTTCGTCGTGATAGAACATCTCGACCTGTTTGGCGCCCAGACCTTCGATGTCGAATGCCCCGCGGCTGACGAAATGTTTCAGTTTCTCAACGGCTTGCGCGGGGCAGATGATGCCACCTGTGCAGCGGCGCACCGCGTCGCCTTCCTCGCGAATGGCATCTGATCCGCATTCCGGACAGCTCTGCGGAAATTTGTAAGGTTGCGCATCTTCGGGCCGCTGCGACAAATCCACGTCCGAGATCTTGGGGATCACATCGCCCGCGCGATACACCTCGACCCAGTCACCGACGCGAATATCCTTGCCGTCCCGGATGATGTCGCCCTTGTTGTCACGCCCTGCGATGTAGTCCTCGTTATGCAGCGTGGCATTCGACACGACCACGCCCCCGACGGTGACGGGCGTCAGCCGTGCAACGGGACTCAGCGCGCCTGTGCGGCCGACCTGAATGTCGATGGCCTCCAACCGGGTCCAGGCGCGTTCGGCGGGAAATTTGTGCGCGATCGCCCATCGCGGCGTGGTCGAGCGATAGCCCAGCCGCGCCTGCAAGCCAAGATTGTCGACCTTGTAAACCACCCCGTCAATGTCATAGCCCAGCGTCGCGCGCTGCGATTCAATCGCGTGGTAATGGGCCAGCATCGCGTCCAGATCCGTGAACCTTTGGGTCAGCGGGTTGGTCTGAAAGCCCAGTTCCGCCAGCCGTTCCACCGCGCCCATTTGGGTATCAGACAGCGGCGCGCTGAGCGCCCCCCACGCATAGGCGAAAAAGCGCAGCGGGCGGTCGGCGGTGATGCTCGCGTCCAATTGGCGCAGCGAACCTGCGGCGGCGTTTCGCGGGTTGGCAAAGGTCTTGCCGCCGCGCTCGGCCTGCCGGGTATTCAGCGCGGCGAAGTCGTCATGGGACATATAGACCTCGCCCCGGACCTCAAGCAGATCAGGCGCACCGTTCAGCGTCTCGGGAATATCCGCAACGGTCCGGGCATTCTGAGTCACGTTTTCGCCAACCGCACCGTCGCCCCGCGTGGCCGCATGAACCAACCGTCCGTTTCCATAACGGATCGACAGCGACAGACCGTCGATCTTCGGCTCGGCGGTGTAGGCCAGATCATCTTTCGGGCTGAGACCCAGAAACGAGCGGACACGCGCGTCAAACTCGGTCACATCCGCGTCCGAAAACGCGTTGCCCAGCGACAGCATCCGCACTTCGTGGGTGATCTTTCCAAAGCCCTCGGATGGGGTCGCACCGACCTGATCTGTCGGACTGTCAGCGCGTTTCAGGTGGGGAAACCTGGCTTCGATGGCCGCATTTCGCATCTTGGCCGCATCATATTCGGCATCCGAAATCGTGGGCGCGTCTTCTGCGTGGTAGGCGCGATTGGCATCGGACAGCAAACCGGCCAGACGCTTCAGTTCAGCGCGGGCTTCGGCCTCGGTCAGGTCATCAACATCGGTTCGGTCTGTCACGCGCAGGGCCCCCCATACCTGGTCCCAATGTGATAGGCGCCGCCATGTCCGCCGTCCAGCCCCGATCCGCATTGCAACATCGACAGGCCGGGCCAGCCATTTGAAATTCGGTCATTTCATCCCGTTGCCTGCGTGTGAGCTATTGCCCAGCCCGGTCACAGTGCCTAAGTTTCGCTGGGTACTGCCGGGGAACGGGTTTACATGACCGAACACGACGAACACGCAAAGCGCAAGCGGCGTCCGTTTGCCGGGCTGCGCAACAACTTCCTTGCCGGGCTTGTTGTCGTGGTCCCGATTGCCGTGACCATGTGGCTGATCTGGACCTTTGTCGGCTGGATCGACAGCTGGGTTCTGCCCTTCGTGCCTGCCCGGTATCATCCGGATGAACTGATCAACACGTTTTTCGGCGACAGCGAATGGTTCAAGATGCTGTTCGGCGAGGACGTACGCATCAATGTGCGCGGCTTGGGTGTGGTTGTGTTCCTGCTGTTCACCGTGCTGGTGGGCTGGATCGCCAAGGGTCTGATCGGACGGTCGTTCATCGCTTGGGGCGAAGGCCTGGTCGACCGGATGCCGGTTGTTCGCTCGCTGTATAACGGGCTCAAGCAGATTGCCGAGACCATTTTCAGCCAATCAACCGAGACCAAGTTCGACAAGGCCTGTCTGGTCGAATACCCGCGCAAAGGGATCTGGGCCATCGCCTTCATCTCGACCAAGGCCAAGGGCGAGATTGACGCACGGATCCCGGTGGACGAGGATATTATCTCGGTCTTTTTGCCTACCACGCCCAACCCCACGTCGGGTTTCTTGCTGTTCGTGCCGCGCCATTCGGTGATCGAACTTTCGATGACGGTCGAAGATGCCGCAAAGCTGGTCATCTCGGCGGGGCTTGTCTATCCCAATGGAAAAGATCCGAAGACACCCCCTGAAAGTGCAACTAAATGACCCATCTGGCCACGCCCGCGATCACAGGTTTTGCAACGGGGTTTTCCCTGATCCTTGCCATCGGCGCACAGAACGCGTTTGTGCTGCGGCAAGGCCTGTTGCGCCAGCATGTGTTTTGGTTGTGTCTGTTCTGTGCGGCTTCGGACGCGCTGTTGATTGCTGCCGGTGTGCTTGGCTTCGGGGCGCTGGTCGAGGCCTGGCCCCGCCTGCCCCTGATCATGGCGCTGGCAGGGGCGGGCTTTCTGATCATCTACGGGGCGATGCGGTTTCATGCGGCGATCAAGGGCGCCTACGAGATGGAGATCGCGGGGAAATCCCGATCCCTTGGCGCCGTGATCGCCATTGCCGCCGCCTTCACCTGGGCCAATCCGCATGTCTATCTGGACACGCTGGGCCTGATCGGGGCGATTTCGACATCATATCCCGACTGGGCACAGAGGATTGCGTTTGGCGCGGGTGCCGTGACCTCCAGCTTCGTCTTTTTCTTCTCTCTGGGCTATGGCGCGCGCCTGCTTGCGCCGATCATGCAGAAACCCGGCGCATGGCGGGTGCTGGATGTCGTGATCGGATTGACCATGTGGGTGATTGCGGCAGGTCTGATCCGGGGCGTGGTCACGGGGTCGATCGGCGGTTAGCCGAACATTTCTTCCAGATCGACGGTGCCGCGCAGGTTCAGATCCGCGCGATGGGCGTCCAAAAATGCACCTGCCGCCGCCCGTCCGGCATCCTTCAACCGATGCAGCGTCACCGAGGACGGCACCAGCTTGGTCGCGGTGCTGAGATCACGCATCAGTTCATCATCCGAAATCATGTGGACGAGTACATCACGCATCTGACCGGGTGACAATTGCCCCGACGCAATCAGCCGCTTGACGAAACTGATCGCCCGAAGCTCGCGCAAAAGCGAGGAATTGAAGCTGATTTCATTGATCCGGTTCTGGATATCCGCGCCGTTGCGCGGAATATCATGTCGATACAAAGGATTGATGTTCACCACCACGATATCGGCGGGCAAGGCCGGGTCGAACAGCGGAAACAGCGCTGGATTGCCGGTATAGCCGCCATCCCAGAACGCCTCGTCCGTGCCGGTTTTCGGATCGACCATCTCGACGGCCTGGAACACCGTGGGCAGGCAGGCCGACGCCAGAATAGCATCTGTGCTGATCTCGTCGCCGCCAAAGACCCGGATTTTGCCCGTGCGCACATTGGTGGCCGAGACATTCAGGCGCGGGCCGATATCGGCGCAGACCTTGTCATAATCGAAATCCGCAATGATATCGCGCAAGGGGTTCTTGTAGAACGGCCCATAGGCATAGGGGCTGACGACGCGACTTGCCATGTCGGCCCATATGAACATGGGCGAGGCCTGAAACGCCTGGCTGATCAGCTCGTTCTGCGGGGCAAATTGTGCAAACCACGAGGTCAGGCGCAGGTCATGCACCCCGGCCACCTTGTGCCACAGCGCATCAAGATTGGCGCGCGCCGCATCACGATCCTGCCCCTTGCCATCGGCCACCAATCCGGCTTTCAGCGCCGCCCCGTTGAGCGCGCCCGCCGAGGTGCCCGAGATCCCGGCGATCTCGATCCCGTCGTCTTCCAGCAGGCGGTCCAATACGCCCCAGGTGAAGGCGCCGTGGGCACCCCCGCCCTGAAGGGCCAGATTGATACGTTTTGGTTGTGCCATTTCGGGTTAAAGCGCCGTCCAGCCGCCATCGACCGATATCGTGGTGCCGGTGATCTGCGCTGCCGCGTCCGAGCACAGAAAGACCGCTGTGCCGCCCATCTGTTCGACCGTGGCGAATTCTTTCGACGGTTGGCGGGCCAGCATGACATCGCGCACCACCTCGTCCCGGCCCATGTTGTGGGTCTTCATTTGGTCTGGGATCTGCGCCTCAACCAGCGGGGTCAACACATAGCCGGGGCAGATCGCATTGCTGGTGATCGGGTCCTCGGCGGTTTCCAACCCGACCGTCTTGGTCAGACCGACAATCCCGTGCTTGGCCGCGATATAGGCGGATTTAAAGGGCGAGGCTGTCAGACCATGGGCCGAAGCGATGTTGATCACCCGTCCCCAGCCCGCCTTGCGCATCATCGGCAGCGCCGCCGCAATCGTGTGAAACGCCGAGGTCAGGTTGATCGCGATGATCGCATCCCATTTGTCGGTCGGAAAATCCTCGATCGGGGCCACATGCTGAATGCCTGCGTTGTTGATCAGAATGTCGCACTGCCCGGCTTTCTCGATCAAGGCGCGACATTGATCGCCCTTCGACATATCCGCCTGAATATAGCGCGCGGTGACACCGAATTCCTTGGAAATTTCAGCCGCCAGTGCGTGATCATCGTCACTATCGGTGAACGAGTTCAGAACGACATCCGCACCGGCCCGCGCCAGTTCGCGCGCGATCCCCAACCCGATGCCCGAGTTCGATCCGGTGATGACGGCGGTTTTTCCGTTCAGCGACGTGGTGATGGCCATGGTGGTCCCTTTCAGACGACTGTTGTTGCGATGCAGCATAACCCAATGTCTTTCGGACGCCAGTGGTTTCCCACCCGCAATCCCGCGGCGGGCCAGGTTGGTTTTGTGTCAGAGACCTGCACCCGATTCTCGTGCTTCGGGCCGCCGCGAAAGCACCCGGTTTTCAGCCATAAAAAAAACGCCCGCACGAAGCGGGCGTTAAGTTATTGAGGCAGGTTTCATACAGGCAAGAAACCTATCGAGCAGTGACCCCTTTATAAGCGGTCCGGCGCCACGTTCCAAGCTAAAAGTTTGAAAAGACTATTTTCCGCCTCTAAAGTTTCCCCAAATCAATTCAGGGATGTGAAGGAAAACGACGTTGATGAGAGCAGCACACATAAAGACATTTCGCAGCTTGATCGGTGCGGTTTCCCTGTCGGTCTTCACCGCGCAGGTCGGCCTTGCCGAGCCCAAACATGGCATAGCTATGTATGGCGACCCTGCCCTGCCACCGGATTTTGTGTCTCTGCCCCATGTCAACGCCGATGCGCCTAAAGGCGGCAAGATCATTTTCGCCGAAGCGGGAAGCTATGATTCGCTGCATCCCGTGATCCGAAAAGGCAGCGCACCGTGGCAGTTGCGCTTCATGTTGTTTGAAAGCCTCATGGGCCGCAGTTACGACGAACCCTTCACGCTTTACGGCCTTCTGGCCGAATCGGTCGAGACGAATGACGCGCGCACATGGGTTGAATACACCCTGCGCGAAGGCACGCAGTTTTCCGATGGAAGCCCCCTGACCATCGAGGACGTGATGTGGTCCTACGAGGTGCTCGGCACGCTTGGCCACCCGCGTTATCACGGGGCCTGGGCCAAGGTGGAAACGATGGAGCAGACCGGTCCCCGCTCTGTCAAGTTCACCTTCAACACCGAAGATCGTGAACTGCCGCTGATCCTGGGGATGCGCCCCATCCTGAAAAAGGCGCAGTGGGAGGGGAAGGATTTCGAAGCCTCGGGCGTCGATGTGATCCCGATCGGCTCGTCGCCCTACGTGATCGGTGATTTCGAACCCGGTCGCTATCTGACCCTGACGCGTAACCCCGATTATTGGGGCAAGGATGTGCCTTTCATGCAAGGACAGGCCAACCTGGATGAAATCCGGTTCGACTATTACGGCGACGGCGATGTGACGTTCGAGGCCTTCAAGGCGGGCGAAGCCACCACTCATCGCGAGACGAATCTGCAGAAATGGGCCACTCAGTTCAATTTCCCGGCGGTTCAATCGGGTGACATCGTGTTGTCCGATATTCCACATCAGCGCCCCACCGGCATCATGGGCTATGTGATGAACACCCGCCGCCCCGCCTTCTCGGATATCCGTGTACGGGATGCGATGATCCATGCGTTCAATTTCGAGTTCATCAATCAAAGCCTGAACGCTGGCGCGAAGAAGCGCATCCAGTCCTATTTCCACAACTCGGTCCTTGGGATGGCACCGGGCAAGCCTGCCGAAGGGTTGGTGCGCGAGATGTTGATGGGCTATGACGACCTGCCTGACGGTGCGGTCGAAGGTTATGCCTTGCCCGTCTCGGACGGATCGGCGCGCAACCGCGCGGGCCTGCGACGTGCGATGGAGCTGATGGAAGAGGCCGGGTGGACCATTCAGGACGGCATGATGAAGAACGCCGATGGGCAGCCCTTCACGTTCGAAATCCTGTTGAACACCGGATCGTCCGAAAACCGGCAGGAGATCGACATCTTCGCCGACGCGCTCGGGCGGATGGGCATCACGCCCACCATCACCTCGGTCGACAGTGCGCAATACAAGGAACGCACCAATGCCTTCGATTTCGACATGGCCTATTACTGGCGCGGCCTGTCGCTGAGCCCCGGCAACGAACAGCACCTGTATTGGGGATCCGAAAGTGCCGACAAGGAAGGCACCCGCAACTGGATGGGTGTGAAAAGCGCGGCCATTGACGGGCTCATCGACCAGATGCTGAACGCGCGCGGACAGGACGAATTTCGCGCCGCGACCAAGGCGCTGGACCGCGTGTTGACCGCAGGCCGCTATGTCATTCCGCTGGGCTATACCGACCTGTCCCATATCGCCCATGTGAAAGAGCTGAAATACCCCGATCGCATCCCGATGTATGGCGATTACCTCGGCTTCCAACCGGAAATCTGGTGGTACGAAGAATAGGATTGCCCTGCCCCGTTCCCCGCGTTACGGCGCTGTTACAAAGCGCGGATAAACACGCGTGACTTTTCGGGATCGGAGCATCTGATGGGATTGTTTGAACGGTATCTGTCGCTGTGGGTGGCGCTGTGCATTCTGGCGGGTGTTGTGTTGGGAAACACGGCGCCCGACCTGTTTGCGCTGATCGCCGGGGTTGAGTTTGCAAGCGTCAACCTGGTGGTCGCGGTGCTGATCTGGGTCATGATCTATCCGATGATGGTGCAGGTCGATTTCGCCGCGATCAAGGATATCGGTCGTCGGCCAAAAGGGGTGCTGCTGACGCTGGTGATCAACTGGCTGATCAAGCCCTTCACCATGGCCGCCCTTGGCTGGTTGTTCTTCCGGGTGGTCTTCGCCGGGTTCGTCGATCCGGAGACAGCCAGCGAATATATCGCGGGCATGATCCTTCTGGGCGTCGCCCCCTGCACTGCCATGGTCTTTGTCTGGAGCCAACTGACCAAGGGCGATCCGGCCTATACGCTGGTGCAGGTCAGTGTGAATGACGTGATCATGATCTTCGCCTTCGCCCCCATCGCCGCGTTCCTCCTGGGGATCAGCGACGTCACCGTGCCGTGGCAGACGTTGCTTTTGTCCGTTGTGCTGTATGTCGTGCTGCCGCTGGCGGCGGGGGTCTGGACCCGCCACCGTCTGATGCGCTCAAGCGAGGCGCGGCTTGACGCTTTCCTTGCCCGTCTGAAACCCTGGTCCGTCATCGGCCTGCTGGCCACCGTCGTGCTTCTGTTCGGGTTTCAGGCGCAAACCATTCTGGCCCAACCGTTCGCCATCGTGCTGATCGCCATCCCCCTGTTGATCCAGACCTATGGCATCTTCGCCCTCGCCTATGGAGCGGCCCGCGCGATGAAACTGCCCCACAACATCGCCGCCCCGGCGTGTATGATCGGCACGTCGAACTTCTTTGAACTGGCCGTCGCGGTCGCGATCTCTCTGTTCGGCCTTAACTCCGGCGCGGCGCTGGCCACTGTGGTCGGCGTGCTGGTCGAGGTGCCGGTGATGCTGTCGCTGGTGGCCTTTGCGAACCGCACGCGGCATTGGTTTGTTAGCTAAGGCAACCCCACAGAGCTTGGTTTTGCAACAGCTATTGCAACAGGTTTCGAGTCACGGCGCTTAAAGTTCGCAACCAGTTGATACGCGGTTCCTCCGCCGTTTTCTGCACGCAATCAAAGTCAAATCGCGCGATTGTTGATTGATCCAACACAAAGACCATGACTGGGAAAGGCGGTATCATTCAACTTTCCGTCGGGAGGAAGGTTTATGGCAAACTGGTTTTCCAAACTGACACTCGCCGTTTTGACCGGGGTATTAATCTATTGGCTGACTCAAGGTCTGCGAACCGACGCGCCATCGACACAGTCGTCGGCCACCCGTGTGGTTGGGTATCTCGTGGTGTCAGACGGTGGGCAAGTGCGCAATCTGAATGATTTAGGTGCAGGTGCGACACTTTGCGGGAACAAGTCAACCATCGAAGCGCTTCGTGCTTTTGCACCGCTAGTGACATTCAACTTGCGCACAGTCCCAACACAGGAGCTTTTCCAAGCTTATCAGGTGGGGCTGTGCAAAGGTGTCCTGTTCCGCCAGCTGACCCAAACCAACGAGGTATTTCCTGCGGATCTGGCCGGCGGACGGGTGATAGAGATTCGAAGCTAAAGCTCTGCAACCACGCAAAACGTGGCGTGCTTGTGTCTTGTTCAGGTTTGAAACAGAGAGAATTGGACTGCGATCCCTGACCAGGGATGTCTCCCATGGACTACAGCAGCGACGTCACCCACAAGATCGTGGCGTCCTCGGCGCTGGTCGAGATCACGTTGTGTCCCATCGAGGCGTCGTAATACGCGCTGTCGCCGCGCCTCATCTCGACCGGTTCATAGAACTCTGTGATCAGGCGGATCGCGCCGGTGAGGACATAGAGAAACTCCTCGCCATCATGGCGCACCCAGCCGTCGAACTCGTCGAATGATCGCGCCCGCACCCGTGCGCGATAAGGCAGCATGGTTTTCTTGGTCAGCGCACCGGCCAACAGCTCATGTTCATAGGTGGTGGTGGCATGGGCAGCGCCCTCGCCCGTTTTTGTCACCGTCATACGGCCCGACACCTGCGCGGCTTTTGGCGCGGTGAACAGTTGCGGGACCGAGATTTCCAGCCCCACCGCCAGCTTTTTCAACGCCTCATAGGTCGGCGACATCTGACCGTTTTCGATCTTCGACAGGGTCGACCGGGCCAGCCCCGCCTGCCGCGCCGCCTGCTCCAATGTCCAGCCGCGCGATTTGCGCAGGTCCCGCACGCGCGCGCCAAGGTCCAGCGGGCTGGGATCGGGGCGGTCATCCCCGTTCTCACGGGCCAGTCGGATCAGGCTGGGTTGTTCGGGCGTGGTCATGCGCTTTCAATACACGGAAACCGGTGTGATGCAACTGCATGCCCTTGCAAGTTGCGCACCCCCTTGGCACATCTGGGCGATGTTGTCCGAATTTCGCCCCACCGCCCCGCTGCCCGCCCCGCCCGAGACTTTCAACATGGCGCGCTATGTGCTGTCCCATGCGATGGACCTTGGCGACAAGACGGCGCTAGCGGTGGTGACGCCTGACGGGACGGGTGAAACACACTGGACCTTCGCCCAGCTTGAGCGAGCGGTGCGCGGCGTTGCAGGCGGGTTGCTGGCACGCGGGCTTGCGCCCGGCGACCGGGTGCTTCTGCGTCTTGGCAACACGGTGGACTTTCCGCTGGCCTTTCTGGGCGCGATTGCGGCGGGGCTGGTGCCGGTGCCGACCTCGTCGCAACTGACCGGGGCTGAGATCACCAAGATGTCGGCCATGGTTGCCCCCAGCCTGATCGTGGCGGGTGACGGGATCGCATTGCCCTCGGGCACCGACGCGCCGGTTCTGGACCGAGACGCGCTGCACGCGCTGGCAAGCCATACGCCAGCGCCGTTTCACATGGGGGACCCGGAGCAGCCGGGCTACATCGTGTTCACCTCCGGCACCTCAGGCAAGGCGCGGGCCGTGGTGCATGCCCATCGCGCCATCTGGGCGCGGCAGATGATGTGGGAGGGCTGGTACGGGTTGACCCGCGACGACCGTTTGATGCATGCGGGCGCGTTCAACTGGACCTATACACTGGGCACCGGGTTGATGGACCCGTGGTCGGCAGGCGCGACCGCTCTGATCCCGGCAGCCGGGACAGGTTCGGATCAATTGGGCGCGCTTCTGGCCCGCGAACGTGTCACGATTTTTGCCGCCGCGCCCGGCGTTTATCGCCAGATGCTGCGCGCGCCCCTGCCAGCCCTGCCCGCTTTGCGCCACGGCCTCTCGGCAGGTGAAAAGCTGCCCGCAACCACCCGCGAGCATTGGGTCAGCGCCACTCAGACCCCAATCCACGAGGCGTATGGCATGTCGGAATGCTCGACCTTCATTTCCGGTGCGCCGGACCACCCGGCACCGCCCGGCACGCTGGGCTTTCCGCAGCCCGGGCGTCATGTCGCCGTGCTGGATGAGGATGGCCGTATCGTCCCGCGCGGCACTCCGGGCATCATGGCGGTGCACCGCAGCGATCCGGGTCTGATGCTCGGCTATCTTGGCGCCGAACAAGACACAAAGAACCGCTTTTCTGGCGATTGGTTCCTGACCGGCGACACCGTCAGCATGGGGCCAGACAGCGCCATCAGTTTTGAAGGACGGTCGGACGACATCATGAATGCCGGTGGCTTCCGCGTCTCTCCGATCGAGGTCGAAGCCGCCATGACCCTGCATCCCGACGTTCACGAAGCCGCCTGCGCCGAGGTCGCGGTCAAGGATGATGCGACGGTGATTGCCTGTTTCTACACACCTGAAACCGGGCCGGTTCAGTCGGACGAGCTTTCGGCCCATGCCCACGCCCAGCTTGCGCATTACAAGTGCCCCCGGCTGTTCATCGCGCTGGAGGCGCTGCCGCGCGGCGCCAACAACAAACTGCTGCGGGGCACCTTGCGCGCACAGTTCGAAGCAGGCGCGCTGACCACGCTGTGATCCACGACACTTCCCATCCCTGACATTCCTCGCTAGAGATTTCGGTCAAGGAGACCCACATGATCCGCCTTGATATCTTTTCCGACCCGATCTGTCCCTGGTGCTATATCGGCAAATCCCGACTGGACCGCGCGCTGGAAGCGCGGCCCGATCATCCCTTCAAGGTCGAATGGCACCCCTTTCAGCTGAACCCGGACATGCCGAAAGAGGGGATGGACCGGCGCGCCTACCTGGAAGCGAAATTTGGCGGACAGGACGGGGCTGTGAAGGCTTATCTTCCCGTGATGAGCGAGGCCGAAGCGTCGGGGGTCGAGATCAATCTGGACGCCATCGCGCGCACGCCCAACACGTTGGATGCGCACCGGTTGATCCACTGGGCGGGGATCGAAAGGAAGCAGAATGCGGTGGTCGATCGCCTGTTTCGCGCCTATTTCGTCGATGGGATCGACATCGGCGACCCGGCCGAACTGGTCAGGATCGCACGCGCGGCGGGAATGGATGGTGACGTGGTGGCGCGGCTTTTGTCGTCGGACGCGGATGCGGATGACCTACGCGCCCGCGACGCAGATGCCCGCCGCAAAGGGGTGCAATCCGTGCCGACCTTCGTGGTGGCCAACCAGCATGTCGTGCCGGGTGCGCAACCGACCGAGCTTTGGACGCAGGTGATCGACGACCTGGCCGAACAATTGCGCGACGGGGCTACCGAAAGCCCCGAAGCGTGACATCCCGCCCCTTTCCGCCACAGACCCCGCTTCGCCTGCGCGAATATGTGCTGTTGATCGCGGCCTTATTCTCGATGGTGGCGTTCTCGATCGACTCGATCCTGCCCGCCCTGCCCGAGATCGGGGCGCAACTGGTGCCCGACGACATCAACAAGGCACAGCTTTTGATCAGCGCCTTCGTCATCGGCGCGGGATTGGGACAACTGATTTTCGGCCCCTTATCTGACAGTATGGGGCGCCGCTTTTCGCTGTCGATGGGGATGCTGCTTTACATGGCAGCCGCCTTTGCCGCCCTCTGGGCGCAAACGCTCGAAACGATCCTGTTCTGGCGCTTCGTGCAGGGTCTGGGCGCCGCAGGGCCACGCACCTGCGGCATGGCGATGACCCGCGATTTGTACGAGGGGCGCCAGATGGCGCGGGTAAACTCGATGGCCTTCGGGTTCTTCGTCTTCGTCCCCGCCGTCGCCCCGATGATCGGGCAGTGGATCGTTCTGGGTTTTGGCTGGCGGCAGATGTTCACCGCCTATATCCTGCTGGCCGCCGTGATCCTTGGATGGTTCCTGCTGCGCCAACCTGAAACGCTGCCGCCTGAACGGCGGCGCCCGCTGTCCCTGCGGCCCACCCTGCAAGCCTTCAGGCTGGTTCTGCAAACACGGGTTACGCTGATTTACATGGCGATCATCACCCTGGCCTTTGGACAGCTCATGTCCTTCATCAGCTCGGCGCAGCAGATCTTTGTCGACGTGTTGGGAGCAGGTACGAATTTTCCATATTACTTCGCGATGGTGACGGTTTTTTCCGCCGCATCCGGGTTTCTGAACGCGCAACTGGTGATGCGGCTTGGCATGCGAAGGCTGGCGTTGGTGGGCTTTGCCACGCAAACGGTGCTGGCCTCTTTGACGCTTTTCGCATGGTGGGTGCTGGCCCCAGACGGTGCGTTTGCGTTGTGGCTGTTCTGCGGCTGGGCGACGACGCTGTTCTTCCTGAACGGGCTGAGCTTCGGCAATCTGAACGCGCTGGCCATTCAGCCTTTGGGTCATGTGGCAGGCACCGCCGCCGCGGTCATTGGCGCCGTGCCGACCGTTGCAGCCATCGCCATCGCCGCCCCGGTGGGGCTGGCCTTCAATGGCACGCCCTTTCCCTTGCTGATCGGGGTTGTCCTTTGTTCTGCGGCGGCCTGGGCGCTGATGCAGTTGGACCGGGGGAACATGAACTAAGACGCGGTGGGTTTGGCTTTCTCAGCCTTCGCTCGCGCGTCTTTCACCTTCATTGCCAAATCCTGCGCGATGGCAAACGCCCCCTTGATCTTGTCGGAGGTCTTGCGCCAGTCGCGGCGCACGACGATTTTGTTGTCACGCACCTTGGCCAACCCGTTCTGGGCGTGAATGAACTCGACCAACCCTTCGGGCGAGGCGAATTTGTCATTGTGAAACTGGATCGTCGCGCCTTTCGGCCCGCCGTCCAGCTTGGCGATGCCAGCCCGTTTGCACATGCCTTTGATCCGAACCACCAGAAGCAAGGTGTTCACCTCTTTCGGAAGCGGCCCGAAGCGGTCGATCAGTTCGGCGGCGAAGCCTTCAAGCTCGACCTTGGTAGACAGCGATGACAGGCGCCGATACAAGCCAAGCCGCACATCAAGGTCTGGCACGTAACTATCTGGTATCAAAACAGGAACGCCCAGATTGATCTGCGGCGCCCATGTGCTGTCGGCATCCGTCAACCCCTCCAACTCGCCCGCCTTGATCTTGGCAATCGCCTCTTCCAGCATCTGCTGGTAAAGCTCGTAGCCCACTTCGCGCATCTGGCCGGACTGCTCTTCGCCCACCAGATTGCCCGCGCCGCGAATGTCCAGATCCTGACTGGCCAGCGTGAAACCCGCCCCCAGAGCATCCAGCGATCCCAGAACCCGCAGACGTTTCTCGGCAGTTGGTGTCAGCGGCACACGCGGCTTGGTGGTAAGATAGGCATAGGCGCGGGTTTTCGAGCGCCCCACCCGGCCCCGGATCTGGTAAAGCTGCGCCAGTCCAAACATGTCGGCGCGGTGAATTATCATCGTGTTCGCGGTCGGAATGTCGATGCCGCTTTCCACAATCGTGGTCGCCAGAAGCACATCATACTTTCCGTCATAAAACGCGTTCATGCGCCGGTCCAGCTCACCCGCCGCCATCTGACCATGCGCCACCACGAAGGACACTTCGGGGACGTGATCGGTCAGGAAGGCCTCGATCTCGGGCAGATCCTTGATCCGTGGCACCACGAAAAAGCTCTGCCCGCCGCGATAATGTTCCCGCAACAGCGCCTCGCGAATGGTGACGCTGTCGAATTCGGACACATAGGTGCGGATCGACAGGCGGTCCACCGGCGGGGTGCCGATGATCGACAGATCACGCACACCGGACAGAGACATTTGCAGGGTGCGCGGGATGGGCGTGGCCGACAGCGTCAGCACATGCACGTCCGAGCGCATTTCCTTCAGCCGTTCCTTGTGCCCCACGCCGAACCGTTGTTCTTCATCGACAATCAACAACCCAAGGTTCTGAAACCGCACGTCTTTCGCGAGCAACGCATGCGTGCCGACGACAATATCCACGGTGCCGCGCGACAAGCCCTCGCGCGTCAGCTTCGCCTCGCGTTGCCCGACAAAACGGCTGAGTTGCCCAACCTGCATGGGAAAGCCCCGGAACCGTTCAGAGAAACTTTTGTAATGCTGTCGCGCCAGCAACGTGGTGGGTGCGATCACCGCGACCTGCTGGCCCGACAGCGCCGCCACAAAGGCCGCGCGCATGGCCACCTCGGTCTTGCCAAAACCCACATCGCCGCAGACCAGCCGGTCCATCGGGCGGCCCGAGGACAGGTCGCTCAGCACGTCCTCGATGGCGCCAAGCTGATCTTCGGTCTCTTGATACGGGAACCGGGCCGAGAACTCTTCCCACGCGTGGTGGGGTGCGTCCAGCACCGGCGCTTTGCGCAGCTCGCGTTCCGCCGCCAGCCGGATCAGCTTGTCGGCAATCTCGCGGATACGTTCCTTCAGCTTGGCCTTCTTGGCCTGCCATGCACCACCGCCCAGCTTGTCCAACAGCCCGGTGTCCTGCCCGAATTTCGACAGAAGCTCGATGTTTTCGACCGGCACGAACAAACGGTCGCCACCTGCATACTTCAACGCCAGACATTCATGTGGCGCGCCCATGGCGGTCACGGTTTCCAGACCCGTGAACTTGCCGACGCCGTGATCGACATGAACGATCAGGTCGCCCGCCGACAGGCCCTGCGCTTCGGTCAGGAAGTTTTCGGCGCGGCGCTTGCGCTTGGGGGCGCGGATCAGGCGGTCGCCCAGCACGTCCTGTTCGGAAATCACCGTCAGATCGGGGCCTTCAAACCCGTGTTCCAACGGCCAGACGGTCAGATAGACGCCGCCTTTGCCATCCGGCACATCGCGGAAATCGGTGATCCGTGTGGTGGCGATCAGGCCTTCATCCGCCAACAGCCCCTGCAACCGTTCCCGCGCGCCATCGGAATAGGACGCAACGATCACTGGCGCGTCATCTTTCGCGGCAATATGGTCGGTCAACGATTTGAACAGGTTGATATTTTCCTGCTGCCGTTCCGGCGCGAAGTTGCGCCCGATGCGCCCGCCGCCATCCAAAACACCGGGACCGGTGGCTTGCGGAAGCGCGGCGAACTGCACCACGCGGGTGTCTGCCAATGTGGCCTCCCACGCCGTATCATCAAGATACAGAAGCTCCGGCGGACAGGGTTTATAGACCGTGTCCATCCGGTTCTTTGCCGTCATCGCGATCTTGCGGGTCTCGTACTGGTCAACAATCGACTCCCACCGGCTGAGGCGGGCGGGTGTCAGGTGATCGTCCAGCATCACGGATGCATCGGGCACGTAGTCAAATATCGTCTCAAGCCGGTCGTGGAAGAACGGCAGCCAGTGTTCGTTCCCCTGATGCTTGCGCCCCGCCGAAATGGCTTCGTACAGCGGATCGTCGGACCCGGCCGCGCCAAACTCGATCCGGTAGTTCTGACGAAACCGGGTGATCGCCGCCGCATCCAGAATAACCTCGGACACCGGGGCCAGTTCGATGGATTTCAGTGTGTCGGTCGTGCGCTGCGTCACCGGGTCAAAACGGCGAATGCCGTCCAGCACGTCGCCGAACAGGTCCAGCCGCACCGGGCCGTCATGGCCGGGGGCATAAATGTCGATGATGCCACCCCGGACGGCGAAATCCCCCGGCTCCATCACCGTAGGGGCTTGCGAAAACCCCATGCGCACCAGAAAGGCACGCAATTGATCGACGTCGATCTGGTGGTCAACGCGGGCGGTGAAGGAGGTTTCCTGCAACAGCGCGCGTTCCGGCACACGCTGCGTCGCCGCATTCAGCGTGGTCAGCAGAACAAAGCGACCCGCGATCTGCCCGGTCGCAAGCCCCGCCAAGGTCGCCATGCGCGTGGCCGAGATGGCGGCATTGGGCGACATGCGATCAAAGGGCAGACAGTCCCAGCCCGGAAAGCGGATCACCGGTATCTGAGGCGCAAAGAACGCCAGCGCGGCCTCCATCGCGGCCAGTCGCTTGTCATCGCGCGCCACATGCACGACCGGCCCGGACCCACGGTCCAGTTCCTTGACCAGCAACGTGGCGTCAAACCCTTCAGGGGCACCAGAGAGCAGCAATTTTTCCATGACGCGGAGGTAACGCCCTGTTTTCTGGTGTCAAGGGCGCGCCGTCAGCGCAGCACACCCAGTGACAGGTTCTGATACATCCCCCAAAGCGAGGTGATGAAAATCGCGCCCATCCCCAGAAACTGGGTCTGGACCCGATGGCGGTTCAGCCGGTCACGCAGCTCTTCGCCCACCAGCGCCCGCTCGCGGATCACCGCCGCCGTGTTCAGCGACATCAACCCGGCCAGCGCGATGGGGAACAACAACAAAAACACAGCCTGCGCAAACTCGACCTTGTACCAGAACCCCAATATGGCCATCGACGTGAACAGCGCCGCGGCGAACCCCAGGATCCACAGCCCCGATACACCCGCCACATACAATATCCGGTTGCAATTGATGCGCACCATGTCTTCCAGATCCTGCTGCGCCTCGCCCTCAAGTCGGGCGGCTTTCTGGATCAGGTCATAGGGCACGCCGACAACCCAGTGGCTGACCGTTGACCAGGCCACGGCCAGCGCGATCCAATACCACAGGTTGGAAAATGATCGCATGTCGATGATTTCGAATACGGTGGAATACCAATCCACGGGCGCTTTACCTTGCTTTTTGGCCGTATTCCGGGCGGTCCGGGTGCGGATCGGACGCTATGCCTGCTCGGGCCTGTCTTGTGTTTGGTCAGACTAGCCCCCGCAGCGGGTCAACGCCAGCCCGGTTTTGCGCTCAAAGACGCCCGATTGCAGACTTGTGACGCGTGCGATCCCGTGGCAGGAAGTTCACAGCCAATGCGGACGGGGCCGCCCATGCCCTGCCCCAGCCACAGGAGTCCCAGATGAGCCGCACCCCCCATCCCACCACGGTCGCCCCGTTTCCCATGACCCGCCTGCGCCGCACCAGGTCCAGCGCCAACCTGCGCAATCTGGTGCGGGAAAGCACGCTGACGGTGGATGATCTGATCTGGCCCGTGTTTGTCGTGGAGGGACAGGATCACGAGGAGCCCGTCCCCTCGATGCCGGGTGTTGCGCGCAAATCCATCGACCGTCTGGTGCTGGCGGCGCGCGAGGCTGCCGATCTGGGCATTCCGGCGATCTGCCTGTTTCCCAACACCGATCCGGCCCTGAAAACCGAGGGCTGCGAAGAAGCCTGGAACCCGGACAACCTGTCAAACCGCGCCATTCGCGCCATCAAGGACGCGGTGCCAGAGATTGCCGTGATGACGGATGTTGCGCTCGACCCCTATAACATCAACGGCCATGATGGGATCGTCGTGGATGGCGAGATCCTGAATGACGAGACCGTCGAGGCGCTGGTGAAAATGGCACTGGCACAGGCCAAGGCCGGGGCCGATATCCTTGGCCCTTCGGACATGATGGACGGGCGGATCGGTGCGATGCGCCACGCGCTGGAAGCCGCCGATCATCGGAATGTCACGATCATGAGCTACACGGCCAAATATGCCTCGGCCTTCTATGGACCTTTCCGCGATGCGGTGGGGGCATCGGGGGCGCTGAAGGGCGACAAGAAAACCTATCAGATGGACCCTGCCAATTCGGACGAGGCGATGCGGCTGGTGGAGCGTGACCTGGCCGAAGGCGCGGATATGATCATGGTCAAACCGGGGATGCCCTATCTGGACATCTGCCAGCGGGTCAAGGACACGTTCGGGGTGCCCACCTTCGCCTATCAGGTGTCGGGCGAATATGCGATGCTGATGGCCGCCGCCCAGAACGGCTGGCTGGATGGCGACAAGGTGATGGCCGAAAGCCTGATGGCATTCAAACGCGCGGGCTGCGATGGTATCCTGACCTATTTCGCCCCACGCATGGCGCGTTTGCTTAACGGCTTGTAATCCAAGGCGCTTCATCGGCCAATTTTCGCACTGTCAATGCATTGAGGGTGACAGCCCTGCATCAACGCGCTATATCTTGTGGCCAAGTGGACCCAGAGCCACAAACGAGCACACAATCGCGCCGCAGGCGCATCTTACGAGGCGAATACATGGAAAAGAACAGGCTTTCCCGCAGAGGATTTATCATCGCCGCAGGCGGCGCAAGCATGTCGCTGGCGGCTTGTGCCAACGGGGTTGGGTCACGCAGTGGCGAACGGATCGACGCCCGCGTCGACAGCACGTTGGACTATCTTTACAACCGCTATCCCGGCACGCGCGAACTGGCCGCGAAATCAACCGGTCAGTTGATCATGCCGCTTGTCACCGAAGCCGGCTTCGGTCTGGGCGGTGCCTACGGGCGCGGCGCGTTGCGTATCAATGACGCGACGGTGGACTACTATCTGCTGACGCAGGCCAGCGCGGGGCTGCAAATCGGTGCCCAGCAATTCGCGCATGTCCTGTTTTTCATGACCGATCAGGCGTTGCAGGATTTCCGCAGCGCCGCCGGTTGGGTCGCATCTGCCGACATCAAATATGCCTTCCAGACCGATGGCGACCGGCTGACCGCCGACACGATCACGGCCTCGTCGCCGGTCGTGGCCGTGGTGTTCGGTCAGGCCGGGCTGATCGCCGGTGCCTCGATCGAAGGGGCGAAATACACCCGGATCATTCCCTGATCCAACCGGAACAGAGCCGACACCGGATCACACGCAAAAAGGGCGGCAAAAGGCCGCCCTTTCTTTATATCTCAACACCTTATCCCAGTGCCTTCAATCTTTTGAACAGGCTGGACGTATCCCAGCGCCCGCCACCCATCTTCTGCACATCCTTGTAGAACTGATCCACCAGCGCGGTCACCGGCAAGGATGCGCCATTTTCGTTCGCGGTGGATAGGCAAATGCCCAGATCCTTGCGCATCCAGTCCACGGCAAACCCGTGATCGAAATGATCATCCGCCATGGTCTCGTGCCGGTTGACCATCTGCCAGCTGCCCGCAGCCCCGCCTTGAATGACATCCACCACTTCGCGAATGTCCAGCCCGGCTTTCTCGGCGAAATGCAGCCCTTCGGACAGGCCCTGCACCAGTCCGGCAATGCAGATCTGGTTGACCATCTTGGTCAACTGTCCCGCGCCGCTGTCGCCCAACCGCTTCACGCTGCGCCCATAGGCCTGCATGATCGGAAGCGCCGCATCGAACGCCGCCTGATCTCCGCCGCACATGATCGACAAGACGCCGTTCTCGGCCCCGGCCTGCCCGCCGGATACGGGTGCATCCACGAAAGATACGCCCTGATCGGCGGCAGATGTGAACAACTCGCGGGTCACCGCAGCGGATACGGTGGTGTGATCGACAAAGACCGCCCCGTCCCGCATCCCGGCCAATGCGCCATCTTCGCCCAGAACCACCGCGCGCAGGTCGTCGTCATTGCCCACGCAGGCCATCACGAAATCCGCACCCATGGCGGCCTCGCGCGGGGTGGGGGCGGATGCGCCGCCATGTTGCGCCGCCCAGCGATCGGCTTTTTCGGCGGTCCTGTTGAACACGGTGACCTCGTGCCCGTTGGCCGCAAGATGCCCGGCCATCGGATAGCCCATCACGCCCAAGCCCAAAAATGCACATTTCGCCATAACCGCGTCCTTCCGTTGAAATCCCCTGTGATGCACAGTAGTTACCGCGACAGCGGGCAAGGTCAACGTCGACCGCAAGTGAAATGCAGATCAAGTGATGGATAGGGTGTGATGGGCAAGGTCGTTCTGTGGATGATCCGCATCGTGGCGGGCCTTCTGGTGCTGGCCAGCCTGGCGACGCTTCTGGTCTATTACCTGGCGGCGCAATCGCTGCCCGACTACAGCGTCACACGAAAGACCGCCGGCATCTCTGCCCCGGTCGAGATCGTGCGCAACAACGCCAACATCCCCCATATCTTTGCCCAGAACGACGCCGACGTCTTTTTCGGCCTGGGCTATGCACATGCGCAGGACAGATTGTGGCAGATGATGGTGATGCGCCGCACCGCGCAGGGGCGCCTGTCCGAGGTGTTCGGGCGGCGGACCCTTCAGGTGGACGAACTGATGCGGCGACTGGATCTGTATACGCTGGCCAAGGCGGCGGTCGAGGTGCAGGATGACGATGCCCGCGCCGCACTCAAGGCATATAGTTCGGGCGTCAATGCGTATCTGAGCCGCGTGAACGCCGAGGCGCTGGGCCGTGGCGCACCGGAGTTTTTCCTGTTCTCGAATGACGTGTCGCCCTGGCAACCCGCCGACAGCATCGCGATTTTGAAGCTGATGGGGGTGCAACTGGCCGGCCATCTGGAAGAAGAGCTGCTGCGCGCCCGCGTCACCCTTGCCCTGCCCGATGAACGGGTCAAGGACATCCTGCCCGACATTCCCGGCACGGGCATCGCTGCCCTGCCCGATTATGCGGCACTGCTGGGTGTGCCAAAGTCACAATTCGCCAACCTGCCCGCCCGTGAGGACCGCCCCGATTTATGGCCTGCCCCACGTCGGGGCCTTGCCGGGGCATCCAACGCCTGGGCAGCGGCGCCCAAACGCTCGGCCGCCGGGGGCACGCTTCTGGCCAATGACCCGCATCTTGGGTTCAGCGCGCCGTCGATCTGGTATCTGGCCCGGTTGGAGCTGTCGACGGGGGGCGTGATCGGCGGCACCATTCCCGGTATGCCCGCGATGATGGTCGGCCGGTCCGACAGCTTTGGCTGGGGGATCACATCGTCCTACCTGGACGATCAGGACCTGCATGTTGAAAAGCTGAACCCCGACAACCCGCGCGAGGTGCAGACACCCGACGGGTTCAAACCGCTGACCGAACGTGGCTCGATCGTGCAGATCAAGGACGAAGCCCCCGTGACCTTCGACCTGCAATGGTCCGACAATGGCCCGATCCTGCCCGGGCATCTGTTTGATCTGGGGATCATCACCCCGCCCGGCCATACCATGTCGCTGAACTGGACCCTGCTGACCCGCGAAGACCGCTCGATGAGCGCGGCGATCCGCCTGATGCGGTCAAAAACGGTGATGGAAGGGATCGCGGCGGGGGCGGACTATGTGGCGCCCAGCCTGACCCTGACCCTGGCGGATCAGGACAGCATCGCGATGAAGGTGATTGGTGCCATGCCCCGGCGCGATGCGCAGCACCAGACCCGTGGGCGCATCCCCAGCCCCGGCTGGATCACCGAAAACCGCTGGCAGGGGGTGCTGAGCTATTCCGCCAACCCCGAGTTTGTGCAGCCCACCGGCGGTATTGTCGGCAATACCAACAACAAGCTGGTCGACCGCCCCTTCCCCAACCACATGAGCTATGACTGGGGCGACAGCCAGCGCGTCCAGCGGTGGAGCCACCTGATGCAGGCGCGCGAGGTGCACACCCGCGACAGCTTCATCGAGGCCCAGCTTGATCCCGTCTCGGTCACGGCGCGCACGTTGCTGCCGCTGGTCGGGGCCGATCTGTGGTTCACCGGCGAGGCCGCGCCCGACGGCACCCCCGAACGCGCCCGCCAACGCGCGCTGGAGCTTCTGGCCAACTGGAATGGCGAGATGAATGAACACATGCCCGAGCCGCTGATCTATTCGGCCTGGCTGCGCGCGCTGCAAACGCGCCTGATCCGGGACGAGCTTGGGCCGCTCGCGACCGAGTTCAAACACGTGGAACCGATCTTCATCGAGCGGGTCTTTCGCGATGTCGAAGGGGCCGGTGTCTGGTGCGACGTGATCCAGTCCGCCCCGACCGAGACCTGCACCGACATTGCCCGCGACGCGCTGGATGATGCCCTGTTGTGGTTGAATGAAAACGCCGGCGGCGCACAGGAAAGCCTCCGTTGGGGCGATTATCACGAGGCCACACACACGCACCCGGTTCTGGGGGATGTGCCGTTCCTGAAATGGTTTGTGAACATTCGCCAATCCACCTCGGGCGGCGACAACACGCTTCTGCGCGGGCGTACGGCGGGCGCGGGAAAAAACCCCTATCGCAACGTACACGGCGCCGGGTTTCGCGGAGTCTATGATTTCGCCGACCCCAACAGTTCGCTCTTTGTGATCTCGACCGGGCAGTCGGGCCATCCGCTGTCACGCCATTACGACGATCTGGGCGAGTTGTGGCGACGCGGGGAATACACGCCGATGTCGCTGGATCCGGCGCTGGCGCGGGCGGCCTCGGTGGGGGTGACGCAGTTGTTGCCGAAAGACTGATCAGAGATCGGGTCTAGAGCTTTTCAAACTCCGCCACTTGCCGTTCGGTCCAGGTGACGGTGATCGCCCAGCCGTCCTCGCCCGGCTCTTCGGCCTCGACAATGCCCTTGTCAAACAGCCAGGCGCGCTTGCGCCCGTCTGAGAAGGCCAGGGTCAGCGTTTCGGTCCGGCGCGGCACATCCAGCCCCGTGTCGATGGCCTGCACCAATGTGTCGAACCCCTCGCCGGTCAGCGCCGACAAGGTCAGGATCGTGTCGTTTCGCGCGGCTTCGCGGCGGCGGGCGTCGCGGTCTTCTTCGTCCAGCAGGTCGATCTTGTTCCAGATCTCAAGCTGCGGGGTGTCGTCGCTGACGCCAAGATCGGCCATGATCTGTTCGACGTCCCGGGCCTGTTCGTCCGTGCTGTCATGGCTGATGTCACGCACATGCAGGATCAGATCGGCGGCCAGCACCTCCTCCAATGTGGCGCGGAAGGCGGCCACAAGCTGGGTCGGCAGGTCCGAGATGAAACCCACGGTGTCCGACAGGATCACCTTGCGCCCGCCGCCCTGCTGAGGCGTCTTGCCCACGGCGGGCAACTCGATCTGCCGCATCGTGGGGTCCAGTGTGGCAAACAACATGTCCTTGGCCAGCACGTCAGCCCCGGTCATCCGGTTGAACAGGGTGGATTTGCCCGCATTGGTATAACCAACCAGCGCCACGATCGGATACGGCACCTTGGCGCGCGCGGCGCGATGCAGTTCACGGGTTTTCACGACCTTTTCCAACTGGCGGCGCAGCCGGGTCAACTGGTCGTCAATGGCGCGGCGGTCGGCCTCGATCTGGGTTTCACCGGGGCCGCCGACAAAGCCAAGCCCACCACGCTGGCGTTCAAGGTGGGTCCAGGCGCGCACCAGCCGCGTGCGTTGATAGGACAACGCGGCCATTTCCACCTGCAACACCCCTTCGCGGGTGCGCGCGCGGTCCGAGAAAATCTCAAGGATCAGGCCGGTCCGATCCAGGATCTTTACCTTCCATTCCTTCTCAAGATTGCGCTGTTGCACCGGGCTGACCGGTCCGTCGATCAGAACCAGCTCCACGTC
Source organism: Aliiroseovarius zhejiangensis (assembly GCF_014656375.1). Classification (GTDB taxonomy): domain Bacteria; phylum Pseudomonadota; class Alphaproteobacteria; order Rhodobacterales; family Rhodobacteraceae; genus Aliiroseovarius; species Aliiroseovarius zhejiangensis. Next base: position 66,358 of record NZ_BNCH01000001.1, read on the forward strand.
CGCTTCGTGCAGCTTCGCGCCCAGTTCCTGCAATTTGCCCTTGCCGAACAGCTTGCCCGGATGCGGCGTGGGCAGGCGCACAATCTCGGACCCGACCACGTCAAGGTCAGGCAATGCCAACGCCAGCGACACGGCTTCCTCAAGCGCGGGGGCTGCGTCACGGCGGTTGCGGTCGGCTGTCAGTTCAGGGTGAAAGACCCAGGCCCGCGTGGGCCGTTCTTCCCGGTCAATGAAGTCGCTCAGCTGTCTTCGCCATCATAGAGGTTGATCGGTTGGCCCGGCATGATGGTCGAAATCGCATGCTTATAGACAAGCTGCGACTGCCCATCGCGGCGCAAGAGCACGCAAAAATTGTCGAACCACGAGATCACGCCCTGAAGCTTCACACCGTTGATCAGAAAGATCGTCACCGGAACTTTTGATTTTCGAACATGGTTCAGAAAGGCGTCCTGAAGGTTCTGTTTGTCGGCAGCCATCGCTTTTTTCCTTTTTTCTCTCGTGCTGCCGGACCCCCGGCAGAAATTCATCGTCACGTCACTATGGCGTGTGGTTTTGTCCTTTTCCACCCCCTTTTTTCACCCTTTGATCTGCGTCCGTTCCCCGCGCAGAACAGGTGCCTCGGGGCGGGTGGGCACATGTCGCGTGGCGGGTCAGCGCCGCCAGACCTCGGGGCTGAAAAGCGCGATGATGGCCAGCATTTCCAGCCGCCCCAGGATCATCGCCCCCGCCAGCACCGCCTTGGCCGGGTCGGTCAGGGTGCTGTAGGAAATCGGCTCTGCCGCCGCCACCTGCGCAATCGGCCCGGTGGTGGTCAGCGCGGCAATGGTCAGGGTCATCGCACTTTCGAAATCCTGCCCCAGCAGCGAAAACATCCCCATCACCAGCGCCACGGACATCGACATCAGCATGAAAAAGACCCAGGCCATATAAGCCCCGCGCCCCCGCAGGTGCCGCGCCTCGGTTCCCGACCCGCCCACCGACGAGGGGTGGACCAGCTTTCCCATCTCGCGCAGCCCGTGCAGATAAAGCGCATAGACCCGCATCAGCTTCGCGCCGCCCGCCGTGGTGGCCACCCCGCCCCCGATCAGCGACAGGCCCATCAGGATCAATCCCGGCGTCTGGAGGCCGGACCAGTCACGGCTGACGGACCAGGCGGCGCTTTCAAAGCCGGTCGTCGTCAGGAAGGACAGGACCGTGAAGAAGCTGCCCCAAAGCGAGGTCAGCCCGGCGATCCAGTTCTGTTCCTCGTCGACCTCATAGGCACCGACCCAGTGGCGCAGAAACAGAAACAGGGGCAGGACGATCACGATCACCAGCGCCAGACGGATCTCAGGGTCTTCCGGCAGGCGCCGCCGCCGTTCGCTGCCCTGCATGTCCGAGGCAAAGGTCACGCGGGAAATGGCAAAGAAGAAAAACAGCGCCATCACCATTTCACCGACATAGCCCGACTGGCTGCCCACGGGGCCGCCGACCGGGGAAATGCCACTGGTGGCCATGGTCGACATCGCGTGGCACAGCGCCACAAAGGCGGTATCGCCGGCCAGGATCAGTCCCAGCCACAAGGCCAGGGTCAGCCCGGCATAGATCGGCAGCAACCGGATCCCATAGGTGCGGATCCGTTCCGAAAAATCGGCGACGCGGATGATCTGGCTGATGCCCGCGCCGAACCGCGTGTCATCGGGGGCGGATGTGCCGCGCTTGCCAAAGCGCGCGCGCACCTCGAACCCTCCCAGCGACATGGGGGCCAGGATCGCGATGGCGCTTACCCAGATGAACAACCCGCCCATCCAGCCGACCAACGCGCGCCACAGGTGAACCGACCGCGCGATGCGGCTGGCATCCTCGAACAGGGTCGCGCCGGTGGTGGTCAGGGCCGACACCATCTCGACATAGGCGTTCAGGAAGGTCGTTGTGCGCACCGCCTGGTGAAACGGCACTGCCAGCATCAGCGGCAACAGCACGAACAGGCCCAACAGTGCCAGAAGGTGGCGCCGATGCCGGGTCGAACGTTCGCGGTCTGCCATCGCCATCGCCAGAAACGAGGTGATGAACCCGAACAAAAGCGCTCCGTAAAGAAACACCCGCGCTTCGAAGAACTCCCCGATCATCCAGCCGAACCCGGCGGGCAAAAGCATCGCAAGCGCGCTGATCCCCATCAGGATCACAAGCAGCGGCAGTTTGGCGATGGTCGCAAGCATGATGTCGGCCCTATCGGTGCATCGGGATCAGAAGAAGTCGATGGACACCTGCAGCAGGCGCTCGACCTCGGGCACATCGGCGGCCATCGAGAACAAGGCGACCACGTCGCCTTCGTCAATCCGCGTCTGGGCTGTGGGTTTCACGACCTTATCGCCCTTCAGAATGGCCCCGACCAGAACCCCCTCGGGAAAGTCGATATCGCGCACCGCCTTGCCTGCGATGGGCGAGGTCGACAGCACCTGCGCCTCGATCACTTCGGCCTCGGCGTCGCCCAGCGAATAGACCTCGCGCACCTTGCCACGGCGGATATGGCGCAGGATCGAGCTGACGGTCTGGGTGCGCGGGTTGATATAGGCATCGATCTTCAAAGGGGCCAGCAGATTGACCAGCGACGGGTCGTTGATCAGGCAAATCGACATGGCGGTGCCGGCCGTCTTGGCCCGGACCGCCGCCAGCAGGTTCACCTTGTCGTCGTCTGTCACCGACAGAATGGCATCGGCGCGGGGCACCCCGGCTTCTTTCATCAGTTCCATGTTCATGGCGTCGCCATGCAGGACCACCGTGCGCTCCAACGCATCAGCGGCCCGTTCGGCGACAGTACGGTTCAGCTCGACCACCTTGGCGCGGATGCGGTCGGTGCGGTTTTCCAACTCGCGCGCGACGGCCAGGCCCACATTGCCTCCGCCCAGAATCACGACCCGTTCCTGCCGTTTGACAGATTTGCCAAACACTTCCAGGGTGCGATCCACATCCCCGGTGCGGGTGAAGACATAGATCTGGTCGCCGCCGAACAGCTGATCACCCGCCTCGGGGGCAAACAGCGACCCGTCGCGGCGAATGCCCACCACCACCGCGCTGAGCGTCGAGAAAAGGTCGGTCAACTGCCGCAGGGGCGTATTCACCACCGGGCAGTCATCTGCAATCTGAATTCCCAAAAGCTGCACCCGCGCGTCCATGAAACTTTCAATGTCAAAGGCCGAGGGCGCTTGCAGCCGTTTCAGCACCGCCTGTGCAACTTCGCGTTCCGGGCTGATCACCACATCAATCGGCAGGTGGTCTCGGCGATACATGTCGGCATAGATCGCATCCAGATAGCTTTGCGCCCTGAGCCGCGCGATCTTGCGCGGGATGGCAAAGACCGAATGGGCGATCTGGCAGGTGACCATGTTCACCTCGTCCGAATGGGTCGCGGCGATGATCATGTCGGCATCCCTGGCCCCGGCCCGGTCCAGCACATCGGGATAGGACGCATGGCCCGACACCCCCTGCACGTCCAGCGTGTCGGTGGCCCGTGCGACAAGCTCGGCATTGTTGTCGACCACCGTCACATCGTTCTTTTCACTGGACAGGTGACGCGCAATTTGCCAGCCCACCTGACCGGCACCGCATATGATGACCTTCATCCGGTTCCCCTTGATGTCACATCAGGAAACACTTGGCAGATGGCCCGATCCGGGTCAATGCCCGCAGGGCACGGGCGCCAGCACCCCAAGGCAGGCAATCCGCCGTGAAGATCAGGCCTCGGCCTCGATCCCGGCCTCTTCCGCTTCGTCCGCCACATAGGCAATCCGCGCGCCTGCCTTCGACCCGGTCACGACGCCCAGGGATTTCAGCTTGCGGTGCAGCGCCGACCGCTCCATGCCGACAAAATTTGCCGTGCGTGAGATATTGCCGCCAAAGCGGTTGATCTGGGTCAAAAGGTATTCCCGCTCGAACGCCTCGCGGGCTTCGCGCAGAGGCATCATCGCAAGCGCGCCGGACACCACGATCCCCTGCTCGCCACCATCCTCGCCGCCACCGTCCTGCCCCGGCAGATCCGATGCCTGAATCGGCCCCGTGCCTTCGCCCAGGATCAGCACCCGTTCGATCATGTTCTTCAACTGCCGCACGTTCCCCGGCCATTGCATGGTCTGAAGCATCGCTTCGGCATCTTCGGCTAGATCACGCAGGGGAAGACCCTGATCACGGTTGAACGCCTGAAGAAAATAGCGCGCGAGCTCCGGTATATCCTCGCGCCGCTCGCCCAGAGGCGGCACGGCGATGGGCACCACGTTCAGCCGATGATACAGTTCCTCACGGAACCGGCCTTGCGCAATCTCGGCCTGCAAATCGCGATTGGTCGACGAAATGACCCTGAGATCGACCGACACCTTGTCCGTCCCGCCGACCCGCTGGAACCGCTGATCGACCAGAACGCGCAGGATCTTCGATTGCGTGCCCAGCGGCATGTCTGCCACCTCGTCGAAGTAGAGCACACCGCCGTTGGCCTCTTCCAGCAGGCCGGGCTCGACCCCGCGCTCGGTGCTTTCGCGACCGAACAGGACCTCTTCCATCCGGTCCGCTTCGATCGAGGCAGAGTTGACCACCACAAACGGCGCTGATGCGCGGTCTGAATTGGCATGCACATAGCGCGCGGCCATTTCCTTGCCCGCCCCGGCTGCGCCTGACAGAAGCACGCGGCCGTTTGATTTGGTCACCTTGTCCAGATGTGATTTCAAAGCCTTGAACGCCGCACTTGATCCGATCATTTCGGTCGGATGAGTGTCGCGGCGTTTCAGTTCGGTGTTTTCCCGGCGCAGACGGCTGGTTTCCATCGCGCGCGTGATCACCACCATCAACTGGTCGATGTTGAAGGGCTTTTCGATGAAATCATAGGCCCCCTGCTTGATGGCGGCGACGGCAATTTCGATATTGCCGTGACCCGAGATGATCACCACCGGCACCTCGGGATGTTCGCGCTTGACCATCTTCAAAATGTCGATCCCGTCCATGGCCGAGTCCTTCAGCCAGATGTCCAGGATCATCAAGGACGGCAATTCTTCTTTCACCGCGGCCACCGCTTCGTCCGAGGTGCCCGCCAATCGGGTCGTGAACCCCTCGTCTTCCAGAATATCCGAGATCAGTTCCCGAATGTCCCGTTCGTCATCGACAATCAGAATATCGCTCATATTGCCCCCGCTTTCTGCTGCTCGGTCTGCCCATGCTCGGCGGGCAGGAATATACGGGCCAACGCTCCGGAATGGGCGCTGTCCGTGTTGAAGGCGGGCGCATCCTCAAGGGTCAGGCGCCCACCATGCTCTTCAATAATCTTCTTTACGATCGGAAGCCCCAGCCCGGTGCCCTTGGCGCGCGTGGTGACATAGGGTTCAAACAGGCGCGCGCGGTCTTCCGGCAATCCGATGCCATTGTCGGCGATGGTGATTTCGATCCCGCCGGGAACGTTGGTCATATCCACCCGGATTTCCGGCGCGTGTCCTTCTGGTACACCTTTTTCCTGCAGGGTTTCAATGGCTTCCCCGGCATTCTTGATCAGGTTAGTCAACGCTTGCCCGATCATGGTGGCGTCGATTTCGACGTCAATCGGACCGTTCAGAAGGTTGGCCTTGATGCTCACACCCTCCTGCCCCGCCTGTTGCAGCACCACCGCGTCCCGCACCAGCGCGACGATATCCGCGGCGCGGCGTTCGGGTTCCGGCATGCGGGCAAATTTCGAAAACTCGTCGACAATGCGGCGCAGATCATTGGTCTGGCGCACGATCACATCGGTATATTGTTCCAGCGCCTCGACGTCGATGCCCTCCACTCGGCTGAACTTGCGCTTGATCCGTTCTGCCGACAGCTGGATCGGGGTCAGCGGGTTCTTGATTTCATGCGCGATCCGGCGGGCCACATCGCCCCAGGCGGCCATGCGCTGGGCCGAAACAAGTTCGGTCACATCATCAAAGGCCACCACATACCCTTCCAACCCGCCCTCGTCCGAGCGGCGCGTGGCGATGCGCACCAACAGGTTTTCCTGTTTGCCGCCGCGCGTCAGCCGCAACTCGGTCTGGGAGGTTTCACGGGTGCCGCTGGCAACTTCGTCCAGCAACGGCTGAAATTCGGGCACCACAAGTGCCAGTTCCTGTTCAATGCCGGTCTCATCACGCACGTCCAGCACGTCTTCTGCGGCGCGGTTCACGAAGGTCACCTGCCCGCGAGCGTTCAGCCCGATCACCCCCCCCGTCACGGACCCCAGCACACTGTCGAACAGGCGGCGGCGGCGTTCGATCTGTTCTGTATTCTCCAATAGCCGTTCGCGCTGCGCCTTCAGTTGCGTGGTCATCTGGTTGAAATAGCGCCCCAGCATGGCAATCTCGTCATTGCCCTCTTCCTCGATCACGCGCACATCCAGATCACCGGCGCCGACTCGCTGCGCGGCACCCGCCAGCCGTCCGACAGGGCGGGCCAGTCGCTCGGCAAAGGACATGCCCATCCAGATCGCGGCCAGGATCAGGATCACGGCAAAGCCCAGATAAATCAGCCCGAACTGGAACAGCCGCTGGCCACGCTGGCTTTCCAACTGGTTATAGACCAGCGCGGCCTCTTGCGTTTCATCCACAAGGTCAAGGATCGCGCCGTTGACGTCGCGGGTCAGCTGGATCAGGTGGTCCGAGAAATTGTCCAGCTTGATCAGCACGCGAAACTCGTTGTTCTGCCAATCCTCGATCACCACGGTTTCGCCCGCCAGCGCCCGGTCCAGCGCGGCCTGATCAGGTTTTTCATAGTCAAACAGATAAGAGCCACCGCCCCGCACCCGGATCTCGCCATTGGAATCGATCACATAGGCTTCCCGCAGCCCCCGCTGGATACGCGCCTGCCCCTGCGTCAGAAGCGCGCCCAGCTCGGCATCGGTCAGCAGAAGCTGCGACTGGCGCTGGCGTTCCAGGAACAGGGCAAGCGCCTCGCCATCCTGCACCAGCCCGTCGCGACTTTCCTGCTTATAGGCCTGAGCAGCCGACAGGGAATTGCCGACAACCGTGCGCACCCGGTCCGAGAACCAGCCCTCAAGCCCCATATTCAAGGTCAGCATGGCAAAGATGGCCACGAGGATGGTCGGGCTGAGCGCGAGGACCGCGAAAACCATGGTCAGGCGCAGATGCAAACGCGAGCCTGCGCTTTCCTGACGGCGCGCCACGATCATACGGCTCACACCGGCCAGAACCAGCCCGGCCACCATGATCACATAGATTGCATCCGCCAGAAGGATCAGCCGCAGCGTATTGCTGTCGGCGCGCTGCGCAAAGGGTCCAAGTGTCAGGAAGGTCACGATCGTCAGAACCGGCCCCAGCACGACCATGCCAAAGGCCCCCACGGACCTGAACCTGCGCCACCGGCGCATGGACAGATACTGGTCCAGCCTCGACTTCCGCACCGCGCGTCGCGCCACTGTGCTCGCCCCTACTCGTCATGGCCGCGTTGCCGCGGCGACCGCCTGTGTGGCCCGGGTCTTGTGCCCAATTGCCACGCTCTGTTGCCCTTTTACATCAATTTGCGGCGGCGTGTCACCTCGATTTCGAGCTCGGTGATCTTTTTACGCAAGGTATTGCGGTTGATTCCCAACAAATCGGCACATTTAGCTTGGTTGCCGCCGGTCGCATCCAGCGCGATTTCGATCAAAGGAAGCTCGATTTCGCGCAGAATCCGCTGATACAGCCCCGCCGGTGGCAGTGTTCCGCCATGCAAATCGAAATAACGTTGCAGATGGCGCGCGACCGAATCCGACAGCCGTTCATCTGACAGATCGGTTGCAACGAATTTGGTCGCCGCCATGCCGCCGAGCGCCAGATCCACCTCGGATTTCGAGATTTCGTCCTCGGCGCTGGTGACGACCAGCCTGTTCACCAAGTTTTCCAGCTCGCGCACATTGCCCGGCCAGGGGAAGGCCCGCAGGGTTTGCGCGGCGTCGCGTGAAAACCGGCGTTCGGGCAGACCATCGCGCGCGGCACGCGCGAGGAAATGATCGGACAACGCAGGAATATCCTCCATCCGTTCACGCAGGCTGGGCACCGGGATCACCACCCCGGCAAGGCGATAATAGAGATCCTCGCGAAAGGCTCCTTTCGCCGCCGCCCTGGCCAGATCACCTTGCGAAATGGCCAGAACGCGCGGCCCGGACGACCCCAACCCGTCCAGCAGCCGGGACAGGCGGGCTTGCGCATCGCCGTCAAGGTCGCCAACGCCATCAAACAGGATCGTGCCGCCCCGCGCGCGGCGCACCACGTCGCCAGCCCCGTCAGCGGGCGCCAGATCATCAGGCGTGGCGATGATGAACGGGGCGTCGCGCCGGTCCGAGAAATCGTGAAGCGCCTGCGCGATCAGCGACTTGCCGGTGCCGCTTTCCCCGGTGATCAGCACCGGCAGATCGACATTCAGAACCCGCGCCACCAGGCGATAGAGTTCCTGCATCGCCGGCGTGCGGCCCACTAAAGGCAGGTCGGTTGCGGCATCGGGCGGGCGCGTCGGCTCGTCATCGCGGCTGACACGCAGCCGCTTGCGTTCCAACGCCTGCGCCGTGCGTTTCATAAGGTCCGGCAGGTCGAACGGCTTGGGCAGATAATCGAACGCCTCGGCCTCGGCGGCCTGGATGGCGGTCATGATGGTGTTCTGTGCCGAAATCACGATCACTGGCAGGTTGGGGCGGATCTTGGCAATCCGCGGCAGGGCCTCAAGCCCGTTGCCGTCAGGCATCACCACGTCCGAGATTACCGCATCCCCGCGCCCGTCTTCCACCCAGCGCATCAGGGTCGCCATCGACCCGGTGGCATGCACCCGGCACCCGGCGCGGGTCAGCGCCTGGGTCAACACGGTGCGGATCGTGCGGTCATCATCCGCGACAAGAACGGTGCCATCCATGGTCAGGTTCCTTTTCGATTGGGCGCCGGGGCGATCGGCAGGGACAGGCGGAACGCGGTGCGTCCGGGACGGCTGTCGACCGAGATCAACGCGCCGTGATCGGTCAGGATCTTGGACACCAGCGCCAGCCCCAAGCCGGTGCCGTTCTCGCGCCCGGACACAAAGGGATCGAACACGTGATCGGCGATGTCGGCGGGCAGACCGGGGCCGTTGTCGATCACCTCGACCTGCAACGGCAGACTTGCATGGCCTCCGTCCGGCAAGCGCAGACGCAGGCCACCCTCATAGAATGTCCTGATCTCGATTTTCCCTTCCCCTTTGCAGGCTTGTGAGGCGTTCTTCAACATGTTCAGGAACACCTGTTGCATCTGGTCGCCATCGACCCAGACGTCAGGCAAAGACGGATCATAATTTTCCTCGATCATCATGCCGGGCGCAAATCCAACCTGCGCCGTGGCCCGTGCACGGTCCAGAATATCGTGGATGTTGACCGACGCACAGGCGGGCGGGCGCAGATCGCCGAAATGCTCGACCTGTTCCAGCAGCGCCACGACGCGTCGGCTTTCGGCCACGATCAGGTCGGTCAGTTCCCGGTCCTCGGGTGACAGTGACATCGATAGAAGCTGCGCCGCCCCGGTGATCCCGGCCAGAGGGTTCTTTATTTCATGGGCCAGCATCTCGGCCATGCCTATGGCTTGTCGTGTCGCCACCTGCGAGCCTTGCACCCAGCCCAGATGCTCGGCGCCGCTGCGCGGCTGAAGCAGAACCAGCACATGCCCGGTGTCGCCAGCAGATGTGGCAAGCGGCGAAAACTGAAGGTTGACCTCGCGCAGCTCTCCGCCCGGCAGGGTCAGTTTGGCACCGTCCACATAAAGCGGCCCGCCGGTGCCAGTGATCCGGTCAATCGCGTCGTCGACATTGATCGACAGCGCGATCTTTGCCCCAAGCCGTGAGCCCTGAAGGCTGCGTTCCGAGGTGTTCAGAAACATCTCGCCGGTTCCGTTGACCCTGAGAATGCGCGCATCCGCATCCAGTTCGATCGCGGGCACGGGCAAAGCCGACCAGAGATGTCCGTCCTGCCTCATGCCGCACACCGTTCGGTCAGCACCGCGTCGGGCAGCATGGCAAGCACCTCGGCTGTGTTCCGGCTGGACAGGACGCGCCGGCGCAACCCGGCCTCGGTGCCCGCCCAGTCCATATACCAGCCCAGATGCTTGCGTATGACCCGCGCGCCCAGGTCCGGCCCATAGAAATCAAGACTGGCGCGGTAATGGTCCGTCACCATGTTCGCCAGCGCCATTCCTTGCGGGATGATGGGGGCGGTCGTGCCCCAGATGTCATGGGCCACCTGTGCCAGCAGCCAAGGCTGCCCCCCGCTGCCGCGCCCGATCATCACGCCGTCCGCGCCGCTTTGTGCCAGTGCCTGCCGCGCGGTCGCTGTGTCCACGATGTCGCCATTGGCAATCACCGGGATCGAAACGGCCTGTTTCACCGGCCGGATCGCCGCCCAATTGGCGTGACCCTTGTAGAATTGACAGCGGGTGCGGCCATGAATGGTGATCATCCGGATGCCCGCAGCCTCGGCCATCTGCGCCAGCGTGGCGGCATTCAGGCTGTTATCATCCCAACCAAGGCGGGTCTTGAGTGTGACGGGCACCGACACCGCGCCCACAATCGCCTTGATCAGCAGAAGCGCGTGATCCAGATCGCGCATCAGGGCTGATCCCGACAGCCCCCCCACCACTTTGCGCGCGGGGCAACCCATGTTGATGTCGATGACCTTCGCGCCGTTCTGTTCGACCATGCGCGCGGCCTCTCCGGCCCAATACACATCACGCGCGGCCAGTTGGACTGCGGTGTTGGCGTGCCCAAACCCCAGCTCCGCCCGTTCGCGCACACCGGGTTTGGCCTGCACCATTTCCTGGCTGGCCACCATTTCCGACACCACCAACCCTGCGCCGAAACCAGAGACGAGGGTGCGAAACGGAAGATCGGTAATGCCAGCCATCGGGGCCAGCAAAACCGGAGGATCAATGGTGATATCCCTGACGCGGATCGTCATGCCTAATCCTTGTGCAACAACCGTGACGTTGAAAGACGCCTTGCGAAATAGCAATTTCTGTCCCGGTGCGCGAGGACTAGATTCACTTTCTGCCTATTTTTTATGCAGTTTTTCCGGCCGAAATGGCCCCATTGTCCTTCATTTCGGCACAGCCTAAACAAGAGCCATGGATATTGCAGCCCTTATCGTCGCCGCCGGGCGCGGCACCCGTGCAGGCGCGGGCCTTCCCAAACAGTGGCGACAGGTCGCAGGCGCGACCGTGGCGGCCCGCAGCGTGGCCGCGTTTCGCAACCATCCGCGCATCACCCGGTGCCTTTTGGTGATCCATCCCGATGACAGGGCGCAGGCCAAAGCGATCGACGGGGTCGAACTGGTTCATGGCGGCGCCACCCGTGACGCCAGCGTGCGCGCGGGGCTTGAGGCGCTGGCGGCTGATGCGCCCGATCTGGTGCTGATCCATGATGTGGCGCGCCCCATGGTCAGCGCCGGGGTGATCGACGGGGTGATCGAGGCGTTGGTAACAGCGCAAGGTGCCGCCCCTGCCCTGCCCGTCACCGATGCACTTTGGCGTGGCGCGGACGGCATCGTGACCGGCACAGTGGCACGCGATGGGCTCTATCGCGCCCAGACGCCGCAGGGCTTTCACTTCGCCCCGATCCTGGCGGCCCATCGCGCCCATACAGGCGGCGCGGCGGATGATGTCGAGGTCGCGCGCAACGCCGGGCTGGACGTAACCATCACGATGGGCGATGAGGGGAACCTGAAGATCACCACGGCGGGCGATTTTTCCCGCGCGGAGCGGATGATCCGCCAACGGGCAAATGAACAGGCAAAGGAGCAGACCATGGATATCCGCATCGGCAACGGGTTCGACGTGCACGCGTTCGAGGACGGCGACCATATCATCCTGTGCGGGGTGCGTCTTGCACATGACCGTAAGCTCAAGGGCCATTCGGATGCGGATGTGGGCATGCACGCGCTGACCGATGCGATTTATGGCGCATTGGCCGAGGGTGACATCGGCCAGCATTTCCCGCCCTCTGATCCGAAATGGAAGGGCGCAGACAGCCATATTTTCCTGCGCCATGCGGTCGATCTGGCCGCATCGCGCGGCTATCGCCTGTCCAATGCCGATGTGACGCTGATTTGTGAGCAGCCGAAAATCGGGCCCCATGCGGACGCAATGCGCGCCGAACTGGCCCGGATCATGGGGATCGGGGTGGACCGGGTGTCGGTCAAAGCCACCACGTCCGAACGCCTTGGATTTACCGGGCGTTCCGAGGGCATCGCGTCCTTGGCGTCGGCCACCCTGATCAAGGACTGATCCGATGCAGAAATCCACCGCCAAGGTGATCGCCACCTTCTTCTATGCCGGATTGCTGAAGCCCGCCCCCGGCACATGGGGCACGCTGGCCGCCCTGCCCGCCGCGTGGCTTCTGCACCTGATCGGCGGTCCGGTTCTGCTGACCGGCGCCACGATCGTGGCCTATTACCTTGGCCTGAAAGCCACGGAGGCCTACACCGCCGGGTCGGACAATCACGACCCCGGCGAGGTGGTGATAGACGAGGTGGTCGGCATGTGGATCACCCTGTTTCCGGTGTCTTTCGGAGCGAAACTGATGGGGGCGGATATTCTAGCACTCTATCCCGGCTGGATTGTCGGCTTCTTTGCCTTTCGTTTCTTCGACATCACCAAGCTGGGGCCGATTGGCACGGCCGACCGGCGCGGGGATGCCACGGGGGTCATGATGGATGACGTTTATGCCGGAGTGGCCGCCGCCATCACCGTGACCCTCGCCGCCTATGGCGCCCATGCGGTCTTGATGTCTCCATGACTGATCAACGCGCTGTTGTCGAACTGCTTGACCTGTGCCGCACCAAGGGGCTGCGCGTCGCCACCGCGGAAAGCTGCACCGGCGGCATGGTCGGCGCGTGGCTGACCGAGGTCGCGGGCAGCTCGGATGTGTTTGATCGCGGCTTCATCACCTATTCCAACGCGGCCAAACAGGACATGCTGGGCGTCAGCCAGGCATTGCTGGTCAGCCATGGCGCGGTGTCCGAACCGGTGGCACATCAGATGGCGAAAGGCGCACTTGCCGCCTCGGCCGCCCAGATTGCGGTGTCCATCACCGGCATTGCCGGGCCGGGCGGGTCCGAGCACAAGCCGGAGGGACGTGTGTGCTTTGGCCTTGCGACGCGCAGCGGCTGCACCACCGAAACCGTGGAGTTCGGCGCAATTGGCCGTGACCGGGTGCGCCGGGCGGCCGCCGCACATGCGGTATCATTATTGCTGACCGCCGCCCGACAGGCAGATGCGCGCTGATCTGCACCGCGATCCAACCCTGAACATCACCCACTGGCGCCTCGAAGGCCCGGCCCGCGCCCTGCCCGTCAAGCCGCCCGCAACAACGCACACAGTGTCGGCAGATCGGGCAACGCGCCCACCGCGTCGATCAGCTCTGCAGCCTTTGCCCCCAGCAAGGCGCGGCTTTTCGCTTCGAGCTTGTCGCGACGCGAACCGGTGGGCATGGCTCGGTTCAAATTGTGCTCGGACGTGTGGACCGCGCCGGATTGCATCGTCACCTCGATCCGCGCCGCCGTTTCGGCGATGTTGTCATCCGCCACCACATGCACCCGTGACGCAAGCGCCGTCAGATAGCTGTCCCGCGCAATGGCGTCGGTGAAACTGTCCAGCGCCGAGGTATCAAGCCCCGACAAGGCCATCGCGGCACAATGCGCATAGGAAAACTTGACCTCAAGCCCGGTGCGGGGATGGGGGATGTTGCACACGCTCATCCAGCGCGGGTGGGTCCAAAGCTGCATCTCGGCCATGTCGGGCGCGGCGATGTCGATCTTGGCCAGCGCCTCCAGCATCGCGTGCGTGCCGTGACAGCAGGCATGAAATTTGTGACTGATCGTCAGTATATCCCAGTCCCGGCCCAGCCCTTCGATGGCCGATGCATCCCCCTGCGCCGCATGGGTGGGGCCAAAGCCCTGCGCGCCTTCGATCCCGTCAAGGGTCGAGACAAAGCCCGCCTTGGCGGCGCGTGCGACCTCGACCCCGGTCTGGGCGGCCAGCCCCGCGTGATAAGGTTTGCCCATCGTGCCGAACTGGCTTTTCAGACCCGCCGCCCGGGTGGCGCACAGACCCAGCGCATGGGCCATCTGATCGGCACTGAGCGCCAACAGACGCCCCGCCGCCAGTGTGGCCCCAAACGCCCCGGCGGTTGCGGTCTGGTGAAACCCGGTCTGATAATGGCTGCGTCCCAGCCAGCGCCCCATGCGAATCGACCCTTCGACGCCGATCAGGGCCGCGTCCAGCATATCCGCGCCCGGCGCCTCGATCCATTCGGCAATAGCCAGCGCGGCCGGCACCACGGCCACGGACGGATGCCCGATATGGGCGAAATGCGTGTCGTCATAGTCCAGCGCATGGGACGTTGTGCCATTGACCATCGCCGCCGCCCGCACCGGCAGCTTCCGCGCGAGCCCCGCCACACTGGCCTGTGCCCCGCCCCCGTCGTCAACCGCCATGTCGCGCATGATCCGCGCCACGGGTTCGCCAGTGCCGGCCATCGTGACCGAGGCCCAATCCATCAGCGACAGGGCCATCATCTCGCGCGCGGCGTGCCCCGCATCGCCCCGCACCGGCCCGATGCCGAAGCGCGAAAGTTCCTTAATGACCACGCCCATCCGACGCCCCTTTCCTGTCCGTCCCTTGAAAGCATACGCGTTGCGCTACATAACACTAACAGGAAAAACGAAAGGCAATCAGGAACATCATGGATACCGGATTTTGGATCAGCAGCGCCGCGATTGCGGCTCTTCTTGTTTTGTCTGCCTTTTTTTCGGGATCTGAGACGGCGCTGACCGCAGCCTCGCGCGGCAAGCTCAGGTCGCGCGCCGACCGAGGAGATCGGGGGTCCGAACGCGCCCTGTCGATCACCGAGGATAACGAGCGGCTGATCGGTTCTGTGTTGCTGGGCAACAACCTGGTGAACATCCTCGCCGCCTCGCTGGCCACCGCGCTGTTCACACGGCTTTTCGGCGACAGCGGCGTGGCGCTGGCCACCCTGGTGATGACCCTGCTGGTGCTGATCTTCGCCGAGGTGCTGCCCAAAACCTACGCCATCACCCGGCCCGAGGACGCGGCGGCCAAGGCCTCTGGCCCGATTTCCATCGTGATTCTGGTGTTTGCGCCGATCGTCGCGGCGGTGCGCGTGATCACCCGCGGATTGCTCAGCCTGTTTGGCGTAAAGACCGACCCGGACAGTCATATCCTGGCGGTGCGCGAGGAAATCATGGGCGCCATCGCACTGGGCCATTCCGAGGGCGCGGTTGAAAAAGAAGACCGTGACCGCCTGCTGGGCGCGCTGGACCTGGGGGATCGCGCGGTCGAGGAAATCATGCTGCACCGCAGCCAGATCGAGATGATCGACGCCTCAGCCCCCGCCATCGAGGTGTTGGAGCAGATCCTGGCCTCGCCCCATACCCGCCTGCCGGTCTATCGTGACGAGCCGGAAAACATCATCGGCGTCATTCACGCCAAGGATCTGAGCCGCGCCATGTATATGGCGCAGGCCGAAGGCAAACCGATCGAGGAATTCGACGTTCTGCAAGTGGCGATGAAGCCATACTTCATCCCGGAAACCACCACGCTGGACGACCAGATGCGCCAGTTCCTGCGCCGCCACACGCATTTCGCGCTGGTGGTGGACGAATACGGGTCGCTTGAAGGTCTGATCACACTCGAAGACATTCTGGAAGAGATCGTGGGCGAGATCACCGATGAGTTCGACAACCAGACCGAGTTGGAGATCGAACGCGCGCCCGACGGCAATTTTCTGGTCGACGGGGCCGTGACGATCCGCGACATCAACCGCGCCAATGACTGGAACCTGCCCGATGACGAGGCGAACACAATCGCCGGTCTGGTCATTCACGAAGCCCAGATGATTCCCAATGAGGGACAGGTGTTTTCCTTCCACGGCTTCCGGTTCGAGGTGATGAAACGCGACGGCAACCGGGTCGCGATGCTGAAAATTCGCCCGTTGTGATCCCCGTCTGACCCCGGCCTCAACGCGTTGGACTGCGCGCCATTGTCGCTGGAATAACGCTTGCACCTGACCGGCTTTTGGCCGTTAGCTGGGTCAACACGAACCGGTATCGGAGTATTGCATGATGTCCTTCTTCAAAGCGACAGCCACGATTTGCGCGGTGCTGGCCGCCGCCCCGTCCGCCATGGCCCAAAGCGACAGCCAGGACCCCCTGTTCCAGCAACTGGCCGGAAAATCCTTTGTCGGCAAAACCGGGTTGGCGATCAAGCTGGAACCTGACGGCACGATTTCGGGCGGCAATGACGCGTTGCAGTTTGCTGGCACATGGACTGTCGAGGACGGCAAATACTGCCGCACCCTGACCGAACCAACCCCCGAGCCGATGCGCTCGTCCGGCTGCCTGGAGGTGATGATCGACGGCGATCAGGCCACCCTGACCAGCGAAGACGGCACAATCCGGACCTATACGTTGAAATAGGTCGGGCGCGGCGACCCTAGCGCCCCTTGAACAGCGACCCGAAGATGCCGCGCACGATGCGTTTGCCGGTGGTGCCCTTCAACTCCTTGACCACCACATTCAGAACCGCATCCCCGAACCCTTCATCCGACGATTTGCGCGACCGTCGGCGTGACGGGGGGGCGTCGTTTTCGCTGCCCGTATACCTGCGCCCGGCGTTGAATTCGCGCAGGGTCAGGGTTTCCTCGGTTTCGCGGCGCTCAGCCTGTTCCGCGGCTTTGGCGGCGTCGGCGGCGCGCTTTGTCAGCACCTCATAGGCGCTTTCGCGGTCTTTCAGTGTCTCGTATTTCCCAGCAATCGGCGAGCTGTCGATCAGCGCCTTGCGCTCGCCCGGATCGATTGGTCCCAGCTGTGAACTGGGAGGACGGATCAGGGTGCGTTCCACGACGCCCGGCGCGCCCTTGGCTTCCAGAAACGAGGTGACGGCCTCGCCCACGCCGACCTCGCGGATCGCGTCTTCGGTGGAAAAGCGCGGGTTGTCGCGATAGGTTTCCGCCGCCTGCCGCAGTTCCTTGCGGTCCTTGGCGGTAAAGGCGCGCAGCGCGTGCTGCACCCGGTTGCCCAACTGGCCCAGAATATCCTCGGGCACATCCGCCGGGTTCTGGGTGATGAAATAGACTCCCACCCCCTTGGACCGGATCAGTCGTGCCACCTGTTCGACCTTGTCGACCAACGCCTTGGGGGCGTCGTCGAACAGCAAATGCGCCTCGTCAAAGAAGAACACCAGTTTGGGTTTGTCGGGATCGCCCACCTCGGGCAGGTCCTCGAACAATTCGGACAACAGCCACAGAAGGAACGTCGCATAGAGACGCGGCGCGCCCATCAGCTTGTCCGCCGCCAGGATCGAGATGCGCCCGCGCCCGTCGATATCGGTGCGGATGATGTCGGCCAGATCCAGCGCCGGTTCCCCAAACAGCTTGTGACCACCCTGATTTTCCAGCACCAAAAGCGCGCGCTGGATCGCCCCCACGGAACTGGTCGAGACATTGCCATAGCGCAGCGACAGGTCTTTCGCGTTCTCACCGACCCAGACCAGCAAAGCTTGCAAGTCCTTCAGGTCCAGAAGCGGCAGACCCTGTTCGTCCGACACCCGGAACGCGATGTTCAGAACACCTTCCTGCGCCTCGGTCAGTTCCAGCAGACGCGCCAGCAGAAGCGGCCCCATTTCGGTCACGGTGGTGCGGACTGGATGGCCCTGTTCGCCGAAAAGATCCCAGAAGGTGACCGGAAAGGCATCGTAACTGTAATCGTCAAAGCCGATCTTTTGGGCGCGGCTGGTAAAGGCCTCGTGCAGCTTGAAGCTGGCCGATCCGGCCTTGGCCAACCCGGACAGATCGCCTTTCACATCCGACAAAAACACCGGCACGCCCTGGGCGGAAAAGCTCTCGGCCAGGATTTGCAGGGTGACGGTTTTCCCGGTGCCCGTGGCGCCAGCGACCAACCCGTGCCGGTTGGCGTATTTCAGCAAAAGCCCCTGCTTGGTGGCGTAATCCTCTCCGCCACCGCCCACAAAAATCGCACCGTCCATTCACACTCTCCCCAAGGGCTACAATCACCTGTCAGAACAATACAAAATTAACCCTTCTGCGCCAGAGTGGATTCATCCCGGCAGATGTTGACTGTCGGGGTTGACATCCTCCCTGTCAGACTGGCCTCGCCTTTGGGCGGGGCATTTTTCTTAACAAGGTGAAGTAATTACGTGTCACAGCATAAAAATCTTCCGCGACGTCAAAAACCGACATTTCACCCCAAAAACACGTCGCAAAAATCCTTGACCCCTGCGACCAAGTGACATAGCGTCTGCCCCATAAGCCGGTCAGTCCGGCAGGGAGAGAACAACAGAAAAGGGTCCGCCTGTCGGGCCCTTTTCTTTTTCAGGCCGGCAGACAGCGGCAGAGATTCATAAAAAGCCTGTGACGTATCGTTCGAAATCGTGAGCGGATTCGGCGATCCTTTGCCCAAATCGGGGGAAGAGCGTGGGTCTGCCTGTTCTGATCGAGGTTTTGCACCTGACACCCGATTTTGGTCGTGTTATCCACGCATCCAATGAGACCCGAAATATTTACAAGGATCCGATATGAAGGCTGAGCTGATGAAAACGCTGCCCCTGGCAGCCCTTTTGGCGCTGGCAACCCCGGCATTTGCACAAGACACAACCGAAACCCCCGCCGAGGACGCCCCGGCTGCGGAAGCGACAGAGGCTGCTCCCGAGGCCGCACCCGAAGCCGCACCCGAAGCCACTGGGGACCAACCGCAGGTCGATCTGGGCGAGCCGGTGGACGGTGAACGCAAGCCCGGCCAGACCTATATCGAGAAGGTCGTTGGCGATTGGGAACGTAAATGCATCACCCTGCCTGAAGGCAAGGGCGACGACCCCTGTCAGATGTATCAGCTTCTGAAAGACGATAAGGGCAATGCAGTGGCCGAAATCTCGCTTGGGCGGCTTCCCGATGGGGGTCAGGCCGTGGCAGGGGCCACTGTGGTCGTGCCGCTGGAAACCCTGTTGACCCAGCAACTGACCGTTGCGGTCGATGGCGGGCAAGGCAAACGCTATCCGTTCCGGTTCTGCGCTCAACCCGGTTGCGTGGCGAATATCGGCTTCACCCAGGCCGAGGTGGACGGGTTCAAACGCGGCGCTGCCGCCACCGTGACCATCGTTCCGGCAGCGGCCCCTGATCAGAAGGTCAACCTGACCATGTCGTTGAAGGGGTTTACCGATGCCTATAACGAGCTGGTCGTGCCGGTTCCCGCGCAGCAGTAGACCGCGCGTTCAGATACAGACAACGCCGCCCTCAACCGGGCGGCGTTTTTATTGGCATTTGCCTTGGTCGATCAGGCCGCGCGTAGGGCCAGCACTGCGTTCAATCCACCAAAAGCGAAGGCGTTTGACAGCGCCGCCTCGACCTTCACGTCGCGCGCTACGTTGGGCACCACGTCCAGCGCGCATTCCGGGTCGGGTTCCTCGTAACCGATCGTGGGGGCGATCACGCCGTCCCGCAGCGCCATGATACAGGCCAGAAGCTCGACCGCGCCGGTGCCGCCGATCAGATGCCCGTGCATCGACTTGGTGGACGAAATCATCAGGTCATCGGCGTGATGTCCGAACGCGTCCGCCACCGCCGCGCATTCGGTCTTGTCATTCGCCGTCGTGCCGGTGCCATGCGCGTTGACATAGCCCACATCCTCGGGGTTCAGGCCCGCGTCCCGCATCGCGCCCACAATCGCCCGCGATGCGCCTTGCTTTGAGGGCATGACGATATCTGCCGCGTCCGATGTCATTGAAAACCCGACAACTTCCGCCAATATCTCGGCCCCGCGGGCGCGGGCGTGGTCATAGTCTTCGAACACGAACACCGCCGCGCCTTCGCCCTGCACCATGCCGTTTCGGTTGGCCGAGAACGGGCGGCAGCCGTCCTTGGACATGACCCGCAGCCCTTCCCAGGCCTTGATCCCGCCAAAGCACAGCATCGCCTCGGACCCGCCGGTGATCATCACATCGGCCATCCCGCCCCGGATCATCTGCATCGCCTGCCCCATCGCGTGGTTCGAGCTGGCACAAGCGGTGGCTACGGTGAAGCTTGGCCCCTTCAGGTTCCATTCCATCGACACATGGCTGGCGGCGGCGTTGTTCATCAGCTTGGGCACCACGAAGGGATGCACCCGGTTCTTGCCGTCCTCGTAAACGGTGCGATAGTTCTCATCCAGCGTGTTCATCCCGCCACCCGAGGTGCCCAGAACCACGCCTGAACGGGTCGCCAGTTCGCCCGAGAAGCTCAGCCCCGATTGTCCGATCGCCTCGCGGGCGGCCAACAGCGTGAACTGCGTGAACCGATCATACAGCGCGATCTGCTGGCGGTTGAAACTGGCTTCCGGTTCATAGCCCTTGATCTGCGCACCGATGCGGATCGACAACCGTTCCACGTCCTGAAACTCCAGATCGCTGATGCCACAGCGCCCGTCCCGCATCGCCGCAAGCGTTTCGGGAACATTGCGGCCCAATGCGTTGATGGTGCCTTGCCCGGTGATCACGACCCGGCGCATGTGACCGCTCACGGTCACGCAGCCTGCGTGGCAACCAGGCCCTGCACCGCACGGATGATTGCATCGACCGAGGATATGTCGAAATCGCCTTCGGTCGGGTCATTTGCGTTGAACGGCACCGAGATATCGAACGCCTCTTCAATGGCGAAGATGCTTTCGACCAGCCCAAGACTGTCGATGCCCAGGTCTTCCAGCGATTGCTCGGGCGAGATATCGCCCGGTTCCAACATGGCCTGTTCTGCCAGAATGGCGATCACGCGGTCCTTGATACTGTCCGACATGATATACCCTTTCGCGTTTTGCGGATCTCTAATCCTTGTCCACGAGTTTTGAAACAGTTTTCTGAAGCTCACGCAGCGCCTCGGCCAAGCGTGGCAAGCGGCGCAATTCGCGACGAATGGCCATCTCGGTCTCGATCTTCACCGCCGGGCTGCCCAGCACCGCACGCCCTGCTGGCACGTTGGTGTAGATATTGGTGCCGCCGCCCGCAATTACATCATCGCCGATGAAAATATTGTCGCTGACACCAACCTTGCCGCCCAAGACGACACGGTTGCCGATCCTGGCGGACCCGGACACGCCGACATTGCCGCACATCATCACGTCTTCGCCCACATCGGCGTTATGACCCACCTGCACCTGGCAGTCGATCTTGGTGCCGCGCCCGATGCGGGTGGCGCGAATGGTGCCGCGGTCGATGGTCGAACTCGCGCCCAGTTCGACGTCATCCCCGATCTCGACCCCGCCCAGCGAATGAACCCTTGCCCAGTGGTGGCTGCCCTCGACAGCGACGGCTTTTTCGCCTTCGGCCATGCCGCCCCGCAGGCTTTCCACCGCGCTTTCCTTGTCCAGCGTGACATAGGAAAACCCGTCACCGCCCACGACCGAGTTGGACTGGCCGATATAGCGGTCGCCAATGGTGCACAGATGCGCGATGCGCGCGCCGGGATGCAGCACAAGGTCATCGCCGATCACCGTGCCATAGCCGACCGATGCATGAGGCGCGATTGTGGCCCGTGCGCCGATTGTGACATTCGCGCCGATCACGGCCAACGGGCCGATACGCGCACCGGGACCGATTTGCGCCGTGTCATCAACGACAGCGGTCGGGTGAATACCCTCGGCAATGCCCAGGCCCGGGTCAAGCGCCCGGGTCAGAAGCGGCATCGCCGCCTTGCCCCGGTTCAGGCAAATCGCCCCCTCAAGCCCCAGCGCCTGCCAGTCGGCCCCGACCCACAGAAGTGCCGCACGGGCGCGCCCCCTGGCAATCCCGTCCGCATATTTCGGGTCCATCGCCAGCGCCAGCTGATCGGGGCCGGCATCGCCGGGCTCTGCCGCACCAACCAGGTCAATGTCACCATTGCCCATGACCTCGACCCCCAGTGAGGCGGCAATGTCTGAAAGAGTGAACTGCATCTGATCCCGCATCTGTTTCCCTTGTCCATTGTCAGTGGGCGATCTGCCCCGCCGACTTTGCCCAAGGATTTACCCGTCCGCGTGACCGAACGCCACCCCGGCGTTTTGCAATGCCTCCCAGATCCGGGCATCGCGCCCATAGACGTCACGACGATAATTCATGCGTCCCTTCGCTGGCGCCACGGCGGTACGATAGACCAGATGCACCGGCACCGGCTGTTCCAGGTCAACCCGCGTTTCGCGTCCGGTGTTCAGAACCTTGTGGAAGGTGCCTTCAGGATCGGAGGTCTGCCGCGCCAGCAACGCATAGGCAAAATCGAACGGATCGCTCAGCCGGATGCACCCATGGCTGAACGCCCGCACCTCGCGCCCGAACAGGCTTTTGGAGGGCGTGTCGTGCAGATAGATGTTGTATTTGTTCGGAAACATGAACTTCACCAACCCCAACGCATTGCGGCTGGACGGTGGCTGCTTGATCGCAAACGGGAAGGACTTGGCCGAGAAGGCATTGAAATTCACCGCCGAGCGATTGACCACCCGCCCCCGGCTGTCGATCAGCTTCAGGTGGCTGACCGCGTTGGGGTTGCGCTTGAGCATCGGCAGATACTCTTTCGTCGCGATCGAGCGTGGGACGTTCCAGGTGGGGTTGATCACCATGAACTCCATCACGTCCGAAAATTCCGGGCTGCGCTGGTCGTGGATGTTCTTGCCGATCACCGACCGCGTGGTGAAGGTCACGCGCCCGCCATCGACGATCTTGGCGGTGAAATCCGTCAGGTTGACCCAGATATGGCGCTTGCCGCGCTCCATATTGGTCCAGCGTTCCCGCTCCAACGCCACGATGATCGACGCCAGACGCGCCTCGGGCGTGGTGTTGATTTCATCCATCGTGCCCGGACCGGCCACGCCATCGTTGGTCAGCCCGTGATCTTCCTGAAACTGCTGCACCGCCTTCTGGATGGTCGCATCATAAGACTGGCTGGCCGAGCGGCTCAGATATCCCATGCGGATCAAGCGGTTGCGCAGGGCCACGACCGATGCCCCCGCCTGCCCCGGTTTGAGAGAACTGGCCGGCACAGGCGCCCCCCATCCGCCATGGGCGATCTGATGATCCAGCCGCAGCTTTTCCTTCATCAGTCGTGCATATTCCGGCGATTTCGGCGGCAGCGCCTTCAGAAACCGTGTGGGATCCGAGGACACGAACCCCGCCAGCAGCGCCGCCCCATCCTGTCTGGGCACCTTGCGCACGATCCCGCTGTCCACCTTCGAGGGCGTCAGCACGCCGCTGTTAACCCCTTGCGCATAGCTGAGAAACAGCTTCGACAGTTCAACCTCGGCGCGGCCCAGATCGCGCAGGCTGGCAACATTGCGCAGGCGGGTGTTCAACTCGGTGGTGTTGAAATCCGGCAGGCCGTGATCAGCCGCGCCCGAAAGCGCCCTGAGCAGCGCCGCCCGGCGTGCAAGATCCTGCGGCTGCGATCCGGTCCAAATCGGCTGATAGCCATTGTCGCGATAAAACGCAGCAATTTCAGTGTCGCGCGCCGCGGCTTCGGCCACAGCTTGCGCAAAGGCTGACACTTTGGCCTGACCAGCCATATCGTTTTTGGATTGTGCCGTTGCCGGTGCAATGGGTCCGGTCAGAAACAAAGCCCCCATCAAAGTCGCAAAAATTGTCGCGCGGTGGATCGCACGACGTTGTGGCAGCGCATTTGAAATCATAATTCGCCCAATAGTAGTGTACCTGCGTATAATTCCAGATCATCCATGATTGGCAGGCGCAAGTCCATTCACAAAGCCGAATAGAAAGCGTGTTTTCCGGGCCTACGCCATGGGTCCGGCGCTTTGACGCGTTTAGGTCACGTTTTACCACTTTTTCAGTGATTTCAGCAAAATTTTGCCGATTTTGCTTGAACAGGTTCAGGACCCCAAATCTTCGCTTGGCCCGCGATTCGAGTTGTGCCATAAGTTCGGCAAGCCTGGGGAAGAGGCTAAACACTTGTTAACCTGAATGGACAACGATCCGTTTCAGGCACAAAAACAGGCAAGCGACGGGACACGCTGGGACATGACTATCGACAATTCGGTCGGATCTAAATCCATTTTGACACGCCGCGGATTGCTGGGGGCCTTTGCCGCCACGGCAGTGACCGCAGCACCGATGTATGCAAATGCTGCAGGCTTTCTGCGTGGCGGGGGCGATGTTCGCCGGCTCGCCATGTATTCCGGGCGCACCGGTGAATCGATCAACATGATCTATTGGATCGAAGGCAAATACATCAAAGACGCACTGAAAGAGATCAATCATTTCATGCGCGACTGGCGCACCGATCAGTCGATCAAGATTGACACCCGAACGGTGGACATCATGGCCGCCGCGCATGGGCTTCTGGATGTGCGCGAACCTTACATGATGCTGTCAGGCTATCGTTCGCCCAAGACCAATGCCATGTTGCGGTCACGGTCGCGCGGGGTGGCCAAGAACTCGTTGCACATGAAGGGCCAGGCGGCCGATCTGCGGCTGAAATCCCGCTCGGTCAACCAGATGTTCAAGGCCGCCGTTGCCTGCAATGGTGGTGGCGTCGGCAAGTATTCCGGGTCGAATTTCGTGCATATGGATTGCGGCGTGGTGCGCAGCTGGGGCCGGTGACACCGCCCCCGTCCTGACCCTGCCCTGATCCCTTTCCGAGAAATCCCACAGACGAATAAGGCCCCCGTCGCGAGGGCCTTTTCTTTTTTGTGCGAGTGTATCAGCTATCCTTCGGCATCAGGCGACCGGGTTCGTTGGATTCCAAATAAGCCTCCTGCTCGGGCGTCAGGTCGATACAATCATACCCCGTCACCATCGGGCGCACATGCGACCGGAACCCATGCCCCACCGTCAGAAGATAAACGTGCGTGATCACGAAGGCAGCGATCACATAGGCGGCCAGCAGGTGCACATTCGCGATCACATAGAGCGCAAAGCTCGACCCTTCCTCGGCGGCCCAGAGATTATAGGTCAGATACAGCAGACCCGAGCCCCAGATGGCCGGGAATACCAGCACTTTCAGCCCGAAATAGGTCAGGGCTTGAAGCGGGTTATGCTTGCGCCAGAACACTTTCCGATACGGAGGCTCCTCGCCACGAAAGACCCCATAGGCATAGAACCGCGCCATCTGAAACAATCCTTCAAGCTGCGGCACGAACTGTCGCCAGGTGCCGGTGGTGAACAGCCAGAAGGTGGCAAAGATCCAGACCGCCAGCAGCACCAGCGCCGCGATGGTGTGCAGCATCACCGCCGGGCCGAAAGGCAAGAGCGAATGCACCCCGTTCAACCCGAACCCGGTAAACATCAGGATCATGATCATCACCATCTGGGTCCAGTGCCACAGACGTTCAAAGCGGGGGTAAACCTTGACGACGCGTCTAGCCATGATCTGTGCCTCCTTTTCGGCCACCAACAAGGCGCAGGATGATATGCAGACCCACACCCAGAATTGTCAGCGCCACCAGCGCCATGCCCAACAGACCCACCGGCGAACGCGGTTCGGTGCCGGGCATATAGACCGCGGCGATCCCATCCAGCCGCCCGTCCTGCGCGTGACAGGCCGCACAGTCCAAAGCGTCCTCGGCCGGGGCGACCATATGGGTGATCGGCCAATACATCTCAGTATCGACGAAATCGAAGTGACCAGAATAGTCCTGCCCGGCCGCTTTCATGCCCGCCTCGATCGCTTTGGGCCAATCGAAATTGGTCCAGAAGGCCGTATCGGTGGTTGGCCCCCAGACATGCGAATACGCCAGCTTGTTGCTGTCCGTGTCATAGGCCTGCCGCCCTTCCATCCGTTTGAAGGGCCAGATGCGGCTGTCCGCGCCGCCGGGGGATCCGTTGATGCGGTTCACTTCGACCGGGGCTGTCGGGTCGATCTGTTCACCGGTCGCATATTCCACATGACCGTTGAACCAGGCGTAATGCGGCACCACGTCCTCGCCCCATTTGAAATCACCCTTGGTGGACAGATAAGTGTGCAGCTCTTTCCCGTCGGACTGCACATAATTCGCTTCGTGCATCGGTTTGCCGTCAGCCCCCATGCGGCCCGCTGTCGACCAGTCCCAGTAGGTCTTGGTGGCGACGCCACCGCGCGCGAATTCGGGGATGTGGCAGCTTTGACAGGCCAGCTTGTCGGTGTGATCGTTCAGCTTCACACCTTGGAGGGTCAATGGGTGCGGGTCGCTGTCGTGGCAGCTTTCACAGGTCGCCGCCGTGCGCACCGCCCCGGGCTTGCCGCGCCCGATCACATCCTTGGCCACCGTGTCATATCGTGACCCGGCCCAGTTGTGCTTGTCCTCCACATGGCAGGTCGAGCAGGTGAAGTTCAACCCGTCGGGCGACATGTGCACATCGACGGCTTTCGGCGGGTTATACAGCGCCGAACTCAGGTCACCGTGCTTCACGTTGTCGCCACCACCGCCATAGAAATGGCAGTTTCCGCAATTGTCGCGCCCCGGCATCCCGACAGATTGCGCCGCCTTGGACAGATCCACGGGCCAGGCCGCCGCCCCCGTGATGGTCTTGGTGCCGGCCTTCACCGGCTCAAGCGGCGGGTGCCCGGCGCCTGTAGCGGTCTTGGTGTACTGGCCAGACCGGTCGTGACAGACCAGGCAATCGGGCGTGACCCCCGCCTGCGCGGGCGTCTTTGACATATCGTCCCATCCATAACCCGCATGGCACGAGGTGCAGCGGGCCTCGTTCCCGGCCACGTTGCCACAGAAGGCGTTGATTACCTTGGATTTTCCCAGCGTCTGGCCGCTGTCGCTGTCATATTTCCATTCGAAATGGATCGAATGCATGATCTGGTCGTCGGCTTCCGTGTGGCAGCTGACGCAGGCCTCGGTCACTTCCGGCCCCGAGGCAAAGGGCTTTTTCAGGATGTCGAATTTCGTGTGGTCCGCCGTCGCACTGGAAATCGACTGAGCCGGTGCGGCTGGCGGAGTTGGCGCTGCGGTCTGATCTTCGGCCGCGGCAAAACCGCCCGCCCCGACCATCAAGGCAAGCGTCAGAATCGGTGCAAGAATTTTCTTCATGGCTCAGCCTTCCTCAACTCCGGTTCGCGCGGCGGAGGATTACATTCTGCTATTCTAATATGTATCAGAGACAGCAAAGCACACCTACTGCCAAAATGCCGCACCATCTGCGCTGGGCGATTGACCCGGCCCCGGCCTTTTGTCATCGTCGGTCGATCTGCGACGAGAGGCGCCATGAAACCATTTCTGATCCTGCAACTTCGCCCGGAAACCGATGCGTCAGATGACGAATTTCGCGCGTTTCTGGCCAAGGGCGGGCTGGAACCGGACCAGGTTCATCGCATCCGGCTGGATCAGCAGGACATTCCCGCCAGTCTTCGGCTTGGCGATTATTCCGGGGTTATCGTCGGGGGCGGGCCGGGCTGCGTGTCCGATGCGCCCGGTCAGAAATCTGCGGTCGAGGCGCGGATCGAAGCGCAATGCCTTTCCCTGATGCCGCAGATCACCGGGCAGGACATTCCGTTTCTTGGCTGCTGCTATGGGATTGGCATACTGGGCCATCACCTGGCGCCCGGATCAGTGACAAAAGACCAATATGGTGAACCCGTCAGCGCCAGCCCCTGCGAGGTCACGACCGAGGGGCGCAATGATCCGCTGCTCGACGGCATTCCCGACCGGTTCGAGGCCTTCGTGGGCCACAAGGAGGCGATGCAGCACCTGCCCCACGGGTGCCACCACCTGGTCGCGTCCCCCCGTTGCCCGTTCCAGATGATCCGTCATGGGCAGAACGTCTATGCCACTCAATTCCACCCCGAAGCCGACGCGCACAGTTTCGAGACCCGGATCGGCATTTACAAGCACCACGGATATTTCCCACCGGAAGAGGCCGAGGCGCTTGTCGACATGGTGCACGCCGCGAATGTCCACGCGCCCGCACAGATCCTGCGCAATTTCGTGACGCGGTATCGAGCCTGAACAAGCCACCGACACACATTTTCCAAGCAGAGTTTATGGCGCACCCGAGAGGATTCGAACCTCTGGCCTCTGCCTTCGGAGGGCAGCGCTCTATCCAGCTGAGCTACGGGTGCCAGTGACACTGGGTCTGGCGCGGATATAGGCCATCGCCCTGCCTGCCGCAACATGAAAAGGACGGGCGGCTGTCAATCAACGAAAATCAAGCGCGGACATTGGTTTATCGACAGCGCTTTAACGGCGGGGCGAGCAGACCCGTCCCGCGTGGGACGCCATGTGCAAATTGCCTGACGCCCACGCTCCTGCAGATTGACACCCCCGATTAGAGGATGAAGTCGGACCCGTACAACGTGTCCACGCCGACCACCAAAACCTCAAAATCGGCTTTTGCATCACCGTCGATATCGGCTCGCACCAATGTGTCCGAACCGACATCCACAGTCCAGACGGCGTGAGCCTGGGCACCGGATTTGGAGAACACGAAGGCCTGATCCCCGGCCAGATTCACGCTGGCGTCAATTGCGGCCAGGTCAAGATCATCTTCGCCACTGTCGAACTGATAAATCTGGTCACGATATGACCCTGTGGTGCTTTCTTCGACCTCGTAGAAAACAAACACATCGCGATCATTGTCGATGCCCGCGTACATCCGGTCAAAACCTTCGCCACCGACCAATGTGTCTTCACCTTTTCCGCCAAACAGTTTGTCACGATGTGGCCCGGCGATCAAAAGGTCATCGCCGGTCTCCCCATACATCACGTCATACCCTTTGCCGCCATAGATCTGATCCGCGCCTTTGCCCCCAAGAAGTTTATCGCTATGCCGACCACCGTAGATCTTGTCGTTTCCCTCGCGTCCGTACAGCGAGTCATCGCCCGTGTTGCCGACGAGGAAATTACTGGCATCGTTGCCGTAAATCTTGTCCGCGGATTTGCCGCCCCACACATTCTCGATGCTGGAAACCGTGTCGCGACCGTAACCGGTATTCTGGGCGCCGGTATTATCAAGATTGAGTGTCGCTTTTTTCGAGGTGGTAAACAGTAGCCAGTCCGATCCCTTGCCGCCCTTGATCACATCATTCCCCGATGAGGCATAGATCTTGTCATTTCCGGGGCCGCTATAGATCTTGTCGTTCCCACCGTAGTCGTAGATCTTGTCGTCGCCTTCGTTTGAAATCAGCGTATTCGACTTCTTGTTTCCGTAGATCTTGTCATCACCCCCCCCGCTTATTGCCTTTTCAATTACGGTGCCAACTGACAATGCCAGGTTACCTTTCAGTCCGGCAATGCTGGAGGTGGTCGGCTTACCCTTTCCCGGCCAAGAAATGTTCAGGTTGATCGTCTGATTGTCATCCCAGCCCGAGAAATCGAAGGTGTCATAACCACCGCCATCCGCGATCGTATAGGCATTGGTATCCGCATTATTTTTCAAGCGCGCCAGGAAGGGATCACTGCTTTGCGAGATATTCGTGTTGAACCCATAGGTGGTATTGCCCTTGAACGCGTTCGACGTCCCGAAGGTGACACCATTATGGGACTGTCCGCCATACATGCGGTTCAGCGCCAGAAGGTCCGCTGCCATATAGGTTTGCAGGTAGGCATAGCTGGCATCGACATTGTAGTTTTCGCTTTGCGAGAAATACGACATGATGCTGTTCTGCCAGCTGTCATTGGTGAACTTCGCGTCCCAGGGATAATCCGCCCACCCATCATATTGCCCCATATGCCCAAGCCCAAGCGCGTGACCGATTTCATGCAGGATGGTCTGCATGGCATAGCTGGTCCTGCTGGTCGAACCGGAATCCCAGGAACTGCTGACATTTACATAACCGTAATCCGCAAAGCCGCCACCGTCACTGTCCTGAAGACCCGCATATGCGCCACCGTCTTCGTCACCGAAAGAGATATCGGCATAGTTGTATGACGTTGTCTCGACAAATCTGATTCCAGTGACATTCGATAGGTAATCGAAGGCGTCGCGCACCATTTCACGTCGTCCTGCCAAAAGCCCATTGCCATCAAACCAGTTCGGACTGACCGAATAGGTTAGTTTGCCATACTGCGGATCATTGCCGAAGCCAGTCAGGTTCCATTTCAAACCCGAATATCCCTGTTCATTCCAAAACCCTGAAACAAGGTAATTTGCCAGCGTACTCAATGACCTGTGTTGCATGCTCTACTCAATCTCTGGTTATCGGTTCAGACAGCTGAAACCTCGTGACTGCAACCATGCGCAGAATGGCACGGGCGAAGTCCATCCGAACTTGAACAATTTTTGCGGGTAGAACTTAGCCCAGGGTTTGGGTTCAGACCAGATCAAAATCGGCTTTGGTTTTCAAAGAATGCGAATTTGTTGAGGGTCTCGCAACAATTGCAATGCGTATTGCCAGATTAGTGTAAGTTATGCACGAACTCGTGGACCCTGGTCTGTTGAACGCGACAATGCACTGCGCTCCTTGGCCCCCCAAAAAAAACGCCCGCAGCAGCGGACGCTTTTTTGTTTTTCCAAGAAACAGAAGCTGACTTAACGCTTCGAGAACTGGAAGCTCTTACGGGCTTTGGCTTTACCGTATTTCTTCCGTTCCACCACGCGGCTGTCGCGGGTCAGGAAACCGGCGGCTTTCAGGGCGCCACGCAGGCTGGGTTCGTAAAGCTGAAGCGCTTTCGAAATTCCGTGCTTCACGGCACCGGCCTGACCGGACAGACCGCCGCCCTTGACGGTGGCAACCACGTCAAACTCGCCTTCCACGCCGGCGACTTGCTCGGGCTGGCGCACGATCAGTTGCAGAACGGGACGGGCGAAATACTTGTCCATGTCCTTGCCATTCACGCTGACCTTGCCGGAACCCGGCTTGATCCAGACGCGAGCGACCGCGTCTTTCCGTTTGCCGGTGGCGTAGGAGCGGCCCAGTTCGTCACGAACAGGCTCGCGCGGGGCAGCAACTTCAACCACGGCTTCGGTACCTTCGGCAACGGCGTTCAGGTCTTCGAGTGTTTTGATCTCTTCAGTCATGATCAGCCCTCACGCGTGTTTTTGGCGTTCATGGATTTCACATCCAGCACTTCGGGGCTTTGCGCCTCGTGCGGATGCTCGGCGCCGGCATAGACGCGCAGATTGGTCATCTGCTTGCGGCTCAGCGGACCGCCGGGCAGCATGCGCTGAACGGCTTTGGTCAACAGACGCTCGGGGTGCTCGCCCTCGAGGATCTGGCCAGCGGTGCGGGATTTGATACCGCCCGGATAACCGGTGTGCCAGTAGTGCACTTTGTCGGTGCGCTTCTTGCCGGTCATTTGCACTTTGTCCGCATTGATCACGATGACATTGTCACCCATGTCCATATGCGGCGTGAACGAGGCTTTGTGCTTGCCCCGAAGACGCATTGCGATGATCGATGCAAGACGGCCCAGAACAACGCCTTCGGCGTCGATCAGGATCCATTTCTTGTCGATATCTGCAGGCGTTGCAGAAAAGGTTTTCATGTGTTCAGCCCTGATTGGGTTACGGATGCGGTGGTTTTAGTGATTTCCATCTGCAGGTCAAGCGACAAAGTGTTGGTTTTTATATACGTTTTCAAACACTTAAAATTATGGTATTATTATACCCCACCTTACACCGGCGCACTTCTGCCAAAAAAAGCCGGATCTGATAAAATCGAAGAAAGGTCTTGCGCGACTCGATCACCCCCCCTAAATGGCGCCCCACATGAGGGACCGATCCCAACCCCGGAGAAACGGGGGGGCGCTAAGGGACCGACTGGAACGAACTACTGGTAACGAAGGGGAGCATTATGAAGGATGCGGACCTCTTCCAACTGGGGATCGGTCTGGAGACAGGCGCCCACGAGGAAGGCTCACTTGGCCCGATTGCGGCCAATTCAAATATTGCATGTGATCTCATGGATGACGACCGTGATGACCATTTCATCCGCAAGGGGGATAAGGTCTATGCGGGCACGCATCTGATCATCGAGGTTCTGGACGGCCACGGGCTGGACGACGAAGACCGCATTCAACAGGCGTTTCGCGATTGCGTCGACACCTGCGGGGCCACGCTTCTGCACATCCACACCCACAAGTTCAGCCCGCAAGGGGTAAGCGGTGTCGCCGTGCTGGCGGAAAGCCATATCTCGGTGCACACCTGGCCGGAAATCGGCTATGGCGCGTTTGACGTCTTCATGTGTGGCGACGCGCAGCCGTGGAAAGCGGTGGATGTCCTGAAAGCGGCCTTCGGCACCGATAACGTGCGGGTCAAGGAACTCTTGCGGGGCGACGGGATCGTGCAGGCCGAGGTTGCGGCATGAGCGACTGGCTGACCGAGAAACTGCACGACGATTATGCCCAATCGCTGCGCATCGGCGAGATGCTATACGACAGCAAGACCGAGCATCAGCGCCTGAAAGTGTTTCAGAACGGCACGTTTGGCCGGGTTCTGACGCTGGATGACGTGGTGCAGACCACCGAAGGCGACAATTTCATCTATCACGAGATGCTGACCCATGTGCCGATCCTGGCGCATGGGGCAGCGAAGCGCGTGCTGATCATCGGCGGCGGCGACGGCGGCATGGCGCGCGCAGTGTTGGATCACTCAAGCGTCGAACATGTGACGATGGTTGAAATTGACGCGGGCGTGGTGGCGTTCTCAAAGGAATACCTGCCGCAGCTCAGCCGGGGCGCATTTGACGATCCGCGCCTGAACCTGGTGATCGCGGATGGTGCGGATTTCATGCGCGCGACCGATGGCGGGTTTGACGTGATCATTGTGGACAGCACCGATCCGATCGGTCCGGGCGAGGTGCTGTTCACCGATCACTTCTATGGTCACGCCAAGAAGGCCTTGACCCCCGGCGGCATTCTGGTCACGCAAAACGGCGTGCCCTTCCTGCAAGGTGATGAGCTGACCGGCACCATGCGCGCCTTTCAGTCGCTGTTCTCGGACGCAACCTGCTATCTTGCCACCATTCCGACCTATGCGGGCGGGCCGATGGCGTTTGGCTGGGGTACCGACAGCGATGCGCGCCACGTATCCGTTGAGGTGTTGCAGGAAAGGTTCGCAGCCTCCGGGATCAAGACAGATTACTACACCCCCGAGGTGCACAAGGGCGCCTTTGCCCTGCCCCCCTATGTGGAACGGTTGATCCCCTAATGTCGGACTGTCGCCCTATTCGGGGCGGCACACCTCTCCGCGCAGGATGGCAAACATGGTGCGCCAGATCAGTCCGGCAATCACAACGGCCAGCAGCGCCAGGATCAACATGCCGATGGCCTGATGCCCGCGCGCGCCCTCAAGCTGCGCAAACCTGAGCGATGCTATGGCCAGCGCAGCCAGCGGGAAGCTGAGCGCCCACCAACTGAGCGCAAAAGGCAGCTTGGCCAGTTTCGGCACCTGAACCACCACCAGCGCAGCGAAGATATAACCCGCGTTCAGCAGGATGCGGGCAAATCCGTCCACCGTTCCCGTCATGCTGACATAGGCCAGAAAGGCGACTGCGGGCGGGGCGATCAGGATCACCATCGTCGGAAACAGCCGGGCGACGATCGGATCGTGAAAGATCAACCGGTTCATCACAAGAGTCAGCAGGACGATCCAGAAAATGATCCCCCCCGAGAAGAACAGCCACGAGACCTCGATATACCCGATACGCGCACCAAGGATGGGCACGATCACGTTGCCGACCGCCGGGATGAACCATGCGGGCGTCAGGTGGCCGACCTGGAAACTGCGATGGCTGATCCAGCCCGACACAACCGCGATGGTCAGCACCCCCTGCCCCGCAACCCCGGCCAGCCAGATCCATGTCGCCGCCGTTTCGTTGTAGGGAAAGACGGCGGTGGCCATCAGCAACATCGACACTGTGATCGTCGGAAAGAAGGCAAGCTTCACCGGGTGGTGCCATTCCTCGGCCACCATCGCCGGATACCGCAGCGCCTTTGCCAGATAGAAGCCCGCGATGGTCAGAAACACCGCACCGCCGACCAGCAGGATCAGCGAGGACGCTTGGGCGAGCCACCGGGCGGCGGGCGCCCCGGCATGCAGTGCCAGGGTAAAGCCCATCAGCCCCATGACGATGGCAAAGAACGTCACCGGAAAATGCGCCAGGCGGCTTGTCTCGGCCGGGGGCGTGATCGGATCGGGGGCTGTGGTGGTCTGCTCGGACATGGGGGCCTCGTCGCTTGCGTCCTTATGGTGGTGCGTCAATCCGCGCCGCCGGTCAAGCCCGTTCCGGCGGGATCGAGTAGGTCAAACTGGCGCGGGCAACCGGGGCGTCATCGCCTTCCGAATAGATCAGCACATCACCCACCGCCAGCACCCGCCCCAGCTTGTGCAGCCGCGCATGCGCAATCAGATCGGTATCCGCCGCCGGTTTGCGCATGAAATCTATCGAACAATTGGTGGTTACGGCCAACGCCTTCGGCCCGATCATCGCCAGGATCGCCAGATAGATCGACACATCCGCCAGCGCAAACATCGTCGGCCCCGACACGGTGCCGCCGGGGCGCAAATGCTTGTCGCCGATCCGGGTGCGGACAGTGATCTGCATCGGCGCCACATCCGCCACCTCGAAGTCGGGGGCGACCTGCGGAAACGCGGTCTCCATGAAAGACTGAAGCTCGTCGCGCGACATTTCCAACTGCATGGTTTCCCCCCGTGAATTTCCCGCCTATCGTGGGCCAGAACAACGAGCGAGGACAAGATGTCAGAGCCCCTATTGATCCGCGAGGACGCAGCGTCAGTTGCGCGTTTGACCTTGAACAACCCCGGCGCGCTGAACGCGCTGTCGGATGCGATGCTGGCCGCGCTGAAGGCCGAATTCGAGGCGCTGGCACAGGATGACAGCATTCGTGCAGTCGTGATCGCGGGCGCAGGCAAGGTGTTCTGTGCGGGCCATGACCTGAAGGAAATGACGGCAGGACGACAGGCCGCGGATGGCGGGGCAGCGTATTTCAAAGACCTGTTCGACCGCTGCGCCGAGGTCATGTGCATGATCCCCCGCCTGCCCCAACCCGTGATCGCCCAGGCCCACGGGATCGCCACCGCCGCCGGATGCCAGCTGCTGGCGACCTGCGACATGGCCGTGGCCGCCGAAGGCACGCGGTTTGGCGTGAATGGCGTGAATATCGGCCTGTTCTGCTCGACCCCGATGGTGGCCCTGACCCGGAATGTGCCGCGCAAGGTGGCGTTTGAAATGCTGACCACGGGCGAGTTCATTGACGCCACCCGCGCCCGCGAGGTCGGGTTGGTCAACCGCGTGGTGCCGCCCGAAGACCTGCACGCCGCCACCGACGAATTGGCGCAAACCGTCGCCTCGAAGCTGGGCGCGGCGGTCAAAATCGGCAAGGCCGGGTTCTATGATCAGGCCGATATGTCGCTTGAAGCCGCCTATGCCTTTGCCGGGGCCGCGATGGTCGAAAACATGATGCTGCGCGACACCGAAGAAGGCATCAGCGCCTTTATCGAAAAGCGCAAACCGGATTGGGACCAGTCCCGCTAACCCCAACGACGCGAGGTCGCCATGCCTTACCTGATCCTGTTCTTTGCGGTGGTTGCGGAAACCATCGGCACCACAGCCCTGCAAGCCAGCCAGCAATTCAGCCGGTTCTGGCCCTCGGTCACGGTGGTCGTGGCCTATGGGATCAGCTTTGCGCTGCTGGGTTGGGCATTGAAATACATGGCGGTCGGCGTGGCCTATGCCATCTGGTCCGGGCTGGGCATCGTGCTGATTGCCCTTATCGGATACGCGCTGTTCGGACAGCGTCTGGACCTGCCCGCAATCATCGGCCTTGCGATGATCCTGGGCGGGATTCTGATCATCCACCTTTTCTCGCAATCCGCACAGCATTGACGCTGCATTGACACCGGACCCGACCGGGCGAGAAAATTAACAAGAGTTGTTTTTTTGGTGGCGTTCCACCGTCAACCGGGCTATGCGCCCCCCTAACTTCTCATACGTTTGATACGTTCCCCTTTAAGGTGGCCCTATGGACCTGCGCAATATCGCGATCATCGCACACGTTGACCACGGCAAGACGACCCTTGTTGACGAGCTTTTGAAACAATCCGGCGCGTTCCGGGAAAACCAGGCCGTCGCTGAACGCGCCATGGACTCGAACGATCTGGAGCGTGAGCGCGGGATCACCATTTTCGCCAAGCCCACCTCGGTCGAATGGAAAGGCACCCGGATCAACATCGTCGATACCCCCGGCCACGCCGATTTCGGCGGCGAGGTTGAGCGGATCCTGTCCATGGTCGATGGCGTCGTGCTGCTGGTCGATGCCGCCGAAGGCCCGATGCCGCAAACGAAATTTGTGACCTCGAAAGCGCTGGCTCTGGGTCTGCGCCCCATCGTGGTCTTGAATAAGGTCGACAAGCCGGATGCCGAACCCGACCGGGCGCTGGACGAATGCTTCGATCTGTTCGCCAACCTCGGTGCAGATGATGACCAACTGGACTTCCCGCATATGTATGCGTCAGGCCGCAATGGCTGGGCGGATGCGGAACTGGATGGGCCGCGCAAGGATCTGCACGCGCTGTTCAACCTGATCGTGAACCATGTGCCGAAGCCGAAACAGATTGCCCATCAGGATGAAGATTTCTCGATGCTGGCGACCACGCTGGGCGCCGACCCGTTCGTGGGCCGCCTGCTGACCGGTCGCGTGGAAACCGGACGCCTTAAAGTGGGTGCCACCGTGCAAGCCCTGTCGCGCGTCGGTCAGAAGATCGAACAATTCCGCGTCACCCGCATTCAAGCCTTCCGTGGCCTGGCCCAGCAGGACATTGACGAGGCTGTGGCAGGTGACATCGTCTCGCTTGCCGGCATGTCGAAAGCCACCGTGGCCGACACGATCTGTGCGCTGGCCGTCGAAGAACCGCTGGACGCCCAGCCCATCGACCCGCCCACCATCACCGTCACCTTCGGCATCAACGACAGCCCGCTGGCAGGCCGCGACGGCAAAAAGGTGCAGTCGCGCGTGATCCGTGAACGGCTGTTGAAAGAGGCTGAGTCAAACGTCGCCATCAAGGTGGCCGACACGCCGGGCGGCGAAGCGTTCGAGGTGTCGGGCCGCGGCGAATTGCAGATGGGCGTTCTGATCGAAAACATGCGCCGCGAAGGGTTCGAACTGTCGATCTCGCGCCCGCAGGTGATCATGCGCGAACAGGATGGCCAGACCGTCGAACCGATCGAAGAAGTCACCATCGACGTGGACGACGAATATTCTGGCGCGGTGATCGAAAAGCTGACCGGATCGCGCAAGGGCGAGTTGACCGAGATGAAGCCCGCAGGCGCTGGCAAGACCCGGATCATTGCCCATGTGCCGTCACGCGGGCTGATCGGCTATCACGGCGAGTTTCTGACCGACACGCGCGGCACCGGCGTTCTGAACCGGGTGTTTCACGGCTGGGCACCGCACAAAGGCAATATTCCGGGCCGTCGCGCGGGCGTTCTGATCTCGATGGAGAACGGCACGTCTGTGGCCTATGCGCTGTGGAACCTGGAAGATCGCGGCCGCATGTTCATCGGCGCGCAGGAAGACGTGTATCAGGGCATGATCATCGGCGAACATAGCCGCGAAAACGATCTGGAAGTGAACCCGTTGAAGGGCAAGAAACTGACCAACGTCCGCGCCTCGGGCACGGATGAGGCTGTGCGCCTGACCACGCCGATCACCATGTCGCTGGAAGAGGCCATCGCCTATATCGACAATGACGAGCTGGTCGAGGTGACGCCCAACAACATCCGCCTGCGCAAACGCTACCTTGACCCGCATGAACGCAAGCGTCAGGCACGGTCATCCGACCAGTAGTCCCCCCGACAAAAACAGGAAAGCCCCGGAAAATTGCCGGGGCTTTCTTCGTTTTAATTCAGCGTGTTATTCGTCGATTTCGACCACCAACAATTCCCGCTCGGATGCGCCGCGCGCATGGCTCAGCGCCTCTTGATACTCGGGCGAGTGATAGCAGCCTTCGGCAGCCTCGACGCTGGGAAATTTCGCCACGACATTGCGCGGGCGGTCCTTGCCTTCAAGCTGCACATAGCGCCCGCCGCGCGCGATGAAATGCCCGCCATGTTTGGCAATCGCAGGCCCGGCAAGGGCGGCGTATTTGCCATAGGCGTCGTCGTCGGTCACGGTCACATGGGCAATCCAAAGGGCGGGCATAGGTCTCTCCTGCAAGTAAAAAGCCGCGTAAGTCAGCAGACGATACGCGGCCTCTCAGGATTTGCAACGGGTAGTTACCCGGCGATGGCGGCTTCCGCGGCGGCCACCGCTGCCGCAGCGCCCGAAATGTCCTGACCACCCCCCTGTGCCAACTCGGGACGACCGCCGCCGCCCTTGCCCCCCACTGCGGGCACGGCCGCTTTCACAAGATCCACCGCCGACACACGGTCGGTCATATCCGCCGTGACGCCAGCAGCCACAGCGACTTTGCCGTCATTGTCCGAGATGATCAGAACCGCCCCTGATCCAAGCGCGTCTTTCTGTTCATTCACAAGCGTTTGCAGGTCTTTCCCCGCGACGCCCGCAATGGTCATGGCCAGAAATTTCACGCCGCCAATATCCTTGGCCTCCGCCCCTGCGCCCGACGCTTTCGCCAACTCGCGCTTCAGGTTCGCAATCTCGCCCTGCAAGGCCTTGCGTTCGTTCAAAAGCCCCTTGACGCGGCCTACGACCTCTTCCGGTTTGGCTTTCAACATGCCCTGCAGTTCCGACGCCCGCGCAGCCTCCTCCTCGATATAGGCGACGGCGGCCTTGCCGGTCAGCGCCTCGATCCGGCGGATGCCAGCGGCACTGGCCCCTTCCGACAGGATCACACAGACTCCAATGTCGCCGGTCTGCCGCACATGCGTGCCGCCGCAGAGTTCGATGGAATAGGTCTGCCCATCCGTGCCCTTGCCGGTCGCGGCATGCCCCATCGAGACCACGCGCACCTCGTCGCCGTACTTTTCGCCAAACAAAGCCTGCGCACCAATCTCGCGGGCATCATCCGGCGTCATGATCCGGGTTTCCACGGGCGCATTCTGGCGAATATAGGTGTTCACCTCGCGCGCGATATTGCCCAGTTCCTGCGCTGACATGGCCTTGTTGTGGCTGAAATCGAACCGCAGGCGATCCGGCGCGTTCAGCGACCCACGCTGCGCGACATGATCGCCCAACTCGTTGCGCAGCGCCTCGTGCAACAGGTGCGTGGCCGAATGGTTGGCGCGGATC
Source organism: Aliiroseovarius zhejiangensis (assembly GCF_014656375.1). Lineage (GTDB taxonomy): Bacteria > Pseudomonadota > Alphaproteobacteria > Rhodobacterales > Rhodobacteraceae > Aliiroseovarius > Aliiroseovarius zhejiangensis. The sequence goes on from NZ_BNCH01000001.1 coordinate 105,503, forward strand.
GCCGTGCGGCGCAAGTGATCCACCGCCAGTTCAGCACCCTGCCCCTTCACGATCTCGCCATCGTCGACCCTGGCGAAATGAATGAACACGTCGGCCACCTTCTTGGTGTCGGTGATATGCGCCGATCCGGTATCGGTGCGGATCAGACCCGTGTCGCCCACCTGGCCACCCGCTTCGGCATAAAACGGTGTCTGGTTGACGACGATCTGAACCTCGTCCCCGGCCTTGGCGCTGTCGGTCAGCGCGCCGCCCGAGACAAGTGCCAGCACCTGACCCTCGGCGTGTTCGGTGTCATACCCCAGAAACTCGGTCACGCCATGCTGCTCGGCCAGATCGAACCAGATGGTGGCATCCGCAGCTTCACCCGAGCCGGACCACGCCGCCCGTGCCCGCGCCTTCTGTTCGTCCATCGCCGCATCAAACCCGGCCTGATCCACTCCGCGCCCCTTTTCGCGCAGCGCATCCTGCGTCAGATCCAGCGGAAATCCATAGGTGTCATAGAGCTTGAACGCCGTCTCGCCCGGCAAATCAGCGCCTTCGGGCAGGCTGGACACCTCATCATCCAGCAGCTTCAACCCACGATCCAGCGTTTTCTTGAACCGCGTTTCCTCGTTCAGAAGGGTCTCTTCGATCATGGTTTGCGCGCGACCAAGTTCGGGATAGGCCTGCCCCATCTGCGCCACCAGCTCCGGCACAAGGCGATGCATGACCGGGTCTTGCGCGCCCAGCAAATGGGCATGACGCATCGCGCGGCGCATGATCCGGCGCAGCACGTAGCCGCGCCCTTCGTTCGAGGGCATCACCCCGTCGGCCATCAGAAACGAAGTTGATCGCAAGTGGTCGGCAATGACGCGGTGATGCACATTCTGATCGCCATAGGGATCGACATTCGTCACGTGCGCGGACGCCTCGATCAGCGCCTTGAACAGATCGGTGTCGTAGTTGTCGTGACTCCCCTGCAACAACGCACCGATCCGCTCCAGCCCCATGCCGGTGTCGATCGACTGCATGTCCAGCGCCTTCATCGAGCCATCTTCAAACTGCTCGTTTTGCATGAACACGATGTTCCAGATCTCGATGAACCGATCACCATCTTCCTCGGCGCTGCCCGGAGGGCCGCCCCAGATATGGTCGCCGTGGTCATAGAAAATCTCGGTGCAAGGGCCACAGGGGCCCGTCGGGCCCATCTGCCAGAAATTGTCGTGCGTCGCAATGCGGATGATCCGGTCTTCGGGCACGCCCACCTTCTTCCAGATTTCAAACGCCTCGTCGTCCGTGTGATAGACGGTGGTCAACAGGCGTTTGGGGTCGATGCCGAATTCCTTGGTGATCAGGTTCCAGGCGAACGGGATCGCGTCATCCTTGAAATAGTCGCCAAAGCTGAAATTGCCCAGCATCTCAAAAAACGTGTGGTGGCGCGCGGTATATCCCACATTGTCCAGATCATTGTGCTTGCCGCCTGCGCGCACGCATTTCTGTGCCGTTGTCGCACGGGTGTAATCGCGCGTCTCGATCCCGGTGAACAGGTTCTTGAACTGCACCATGCCCGAGTTGACGAACATCAACGTCGGGTCGTTGCGTGGCACCAGGGGCGAGCTGTCGACAACCGTATGTCCGTTGGTTTCGAAATATTTCAGAAAAGTCGAGCGGATGTCATTAAGGCTGGCCATGTTATCTTGTCTCTGAAGGGGCGTTCACATCCGTTTACCTTTGCCAGCCATCCCTGTCCACCGGCTGTTGCCGCAAAAAGAAAAGGCCGGGACATGCCCGGCCTGCCTTTGTCTTTGGTGACGATCTTTCACATGATCATGCTTCCAGAAGCCCGTCGTCATCGGCGTCTTTTTCGCCTTCGGGCATGTCAAAATCCAGACCGTGCGCGGCTCGGATCTTGTCTTCGATCTCAAGCGCGGTGCGGGTGTTTTCCCGCAGATAATTCTTGGCATTCTCGCGCCCCTGCCCGATCCGCTCATCGCCATAGCTGAACCACGACCCCGACTTCTCGACCACGCCGGCCTTGACGCCCAGATCCAGCAACTCGCCCATTTTCGAGATGCCTTCGCCATACATGATATCAAACTCGACCTGCTTGAACGGCGGAGCCACTTTGTTCTTCACGACTTTTACGCGGGTGGCGTTGCCAACCACCTCGTCGCGGTCCTTGATGGCGCCGATGCGTCGGATGTCCAGCCGAACCGAGCTGTAGAACTTCAGCGCGTTGCCGCCTGTCGTGGTTTCGGGGCTGCCGAACATGACGCCGATCTTCATGCGGATCTGGTTGATGAACACCACGGTGCATTTCGAACGCGAGATCGACCCGGTCAGCTTGCGCATCGCCTGGCTCATCAGGCGGGCCTGCACGCCGACATTGCTGTCGCCCATATCGCCTTCCAGTTCGGACCGGGGCGTCAGTGCGGCAACCGAGTCGACCACCACCATGTTGACGGCCCCTGATCGCACCAGCGTATCAACGATTTCCAGCGCCTGTTCGCCCGTGTCGGGCTGGCTGATCAGAAGCTCATCCAGATCGACGCCCAGCTTGCGGGCATATTGCGGATCCAGTGCGTGTTCGGCATCGACAAAGGCGCAAACTCCGCCCTTTTTCTGCTCTTCCGCCACGCAATGCAGGGTCAGCGTCGTCTTGCCCGAGCTTTCCGGGCCGTAAATCTCGATGATCCGACCTTTGGGCAGGCCGCCAATGCCAAGTGCGATATCCAAACCCAGCGAGCCTGTTGACGTCGCCTCGATCTCGGCGACCGGGTTGTCGGCGCCGAGCTTCATGATCGACCCTTTGCCAAACTGCCGTTCGATTTGCGCCAGCGCGCTGTCGAGCGCCTTTTGTTTGTCACCGTCTCGTTTCATGTCAAAGATATCCGCCGTTGCCATTTGTTATCATCCCTTATTTCACACCCGCGAACGGGCGGCAATCATGCTCGTGTTCTGCTCTTGTTCTCACAATCCGTTATGAGCACAAAATAGGAACATTTCAAGTCAAGTTTTCAAAACGAGTTTGCCCGGGAATGGTAAGCAAAGGGTTAACAACGCTGAAACCGCTGCGAAATCGGCGAATACGTGAGGTTGGAACGGGTCAATGCAACTGCCTTTGCACCGTTGCGGTCAGGTCCGTCAGCGAAAATGGTTTGGGCAAAAACACCGAGTTCGGAATGCGCGACTGGTGTTCGGAGACCGAATCCTCGGCATAGCCCGAGACGAAGACCACTTTCACGCCCGGTCGGTCCTCAAGCGCCTTGGCCACCCAGGTGGGGCCATCCATGCCAGGCATGATCACATCCGTGACAAACACGTCGACCGAAAGGGTCGTATCTTCAAGTGTTTTCAAAGCCTCCTCGGCATTTTCGGCTTCCAGCACCGTGAACCCGCGCATGCGCAGCGCGCGCGAGGCAAAGGCGCGCACCGGGGCTTCGTCTTCCACCAGCAAGACGATGTTGTCCTTGCCGTCTTCCAGCGCATGGGTGGGCATCGGAAGCGTCGGAGCAACTTGCAACCCGGGCGGTGCCGCCACCGTTTCATCGACCACACCATTTCGGCCGGGCGCGTCAGACGGGGCTGCACCATCGGCGCCTGTTACGATTGCGGAAGCACCATCAAGCAGGATCTGGTCGTTGGCCGTCAAGGCATCCAGCGTATCCCGGATCGGATCGCCCCCTACGGCTTCGGCCATTTCAACCCGTTCGCCTTCCCCATCAAGGGGCGTGGGTTCCATTTGGTCCGTCTCCTGACAAACCGGGAAATACAGCGTGAAGGTCGATCCCGCGCCGGGGATCGAATCGACGAAAATGAACCCGCCCATCTGCTTCACGATACCATACGCCATCGACAGGCCCAGGCCGGTGCCTTTGCCAGCGCCCTTTGTCGTAAAGAACGGCTCGAAAATCTTGCTGAGCTTGTCAGCAGGGATGCCCGTGCCCTGATCAATCACGCGGATGGTGACATAGGCACCCGGCGGCACCGTTGCCCGGTCACGATGGAGCGGCTGGTCGATGGTGACGTTCCGGGTCTCAACGCGGATCTCGCCTTCGCCATTCATGGCGTCGCGCGCGTTCACCACAAGGTTCATGATCACCTGATCCAGTTGACGACGATCAGCGCGGATCGGTTTCAGATCCCGGTCATGGTCCAGATCAAGCGATACTTTTTCCCCGACAAGACGGTTCAGCAGATGGGTCAGGTCCGACAGCGAGTCTGTCAGAGCCAGTTTCTCGGGGCAGAGCGTCTGTTTGCGCGAAAACGCCAGCAGCTGACGCACCAGAGCCGCGGCCCGATTGGCATTCTGATGAATTTGCGACAGGTCGGAATATTCCGGGTCGTTCTCGTCACGCCCCAGCAACAGAAGGTCGCAATGACCTGATATGGCCGTCAGCAGATTGTTGAAATCATGCGCCACACCGCCCGCCAGTTGCCCGATTGCCTCCATCTTCTGGCTTTGAACGAACTGTGCCTCAAGGGTTTTCAACTCGGTCGCATCCTGCAACACGGCAACCAGCGCCCGCCCGGTATCATCTGCCACTTGACCCAAAGAGATTTGCAGAAACACATCCTCGTCCGGTTTTACCGCGCGCACCACCTCGACCCGCCCAAGATGACGCCCGGCATGTGCCTCGCGCAGCCATTCCGAGACGGGGCGGCCCAGACCTTCGACCTGATCGGCCAACTGGGTGCCGATGGCTGCTTCGTCGCCCAGAAGCGCGCGCGCCCGCCGATTGGCCAGCACGATGACACCGCCGGTGTCCAACTTGATCAGAGGTACGGGCAAACGTTCGATAAACGCCCATTCTTCGTCCGTGATCACCGGACCGGCCGGGGGTGGCAACAAGTAGATCTCACGCCGGCCCGCGCTGATTTCCAACTCACACACGAAGGCCGGGACCGGACCGTTTCGGGCCGACACCTGCACCACTGTGCCCGCCTGGACCGGCAGGTCGGAAAACACCCGGTCCAGCGTGGTTTCACGCCCGCCCAGAAGACGCCGAGCACTTTCATTCATGAACAGGATGGTGCCGGATTTCGACACTGTCATCATCGGCAGACTGATATGTTCACCGCTGCGAGCGCCCTGCCCGCGTTCGCCGAAATCTTCCATGCGCCAGAGATACCCGCCGCCGTCCATCACATGCACCGATAGCCGCACATGCCCGCGCCGCAAGACGACATCTTCATAGGCCGCCCCCTTGGCCTGGGCCTTGTTCTGCAACCGAAACAGAACCGAGGCCGGGGCGGCAAACATGTCCTTCACGGCACCGGCCAAGGTCGCGCCGAGCTGATCGCCGAAGGCTTCGGTCGCGGCACGATTCTGATAACGGATCATCCCGTCCGCATCCGTTGCAAAGCTGGCCGCACCGTCATGGTCAGCCACTTGGTGCACCGTACGGATCATCACATCCTGCCGCCGTTGATGAAGCGCGCACAGCGCCATGACCGTCAGCGCCAGCGCCAGAAACGTCAGCCCGATCAGCAACAGGCTCAGCCCCAGAACCGGCAGGGCAACAAACCACGCTGCGCCGACCGACAAAACCGCAAGCAACAGAAGAAACCCGACCCGCTGCGACAGGCGCAGGGCGATTTCGGTCAATGGATTGGACGACACGTCAACGTACGACACAATGATCCCCTTTTACAGAATCGGCCCCGCCGTTATGACGCACGGTCGGTTAAGCGCCGATTAATGGGATCAAGGTTAACAACCTTAGATTGTTCTTGCCAAGCGTTACTTTCCCTCAAGTCGCGCGATGTAAAACCCATCACCCCCGTCCAGGGGGGAAAACTGTCGCTCACAGACCATGGTAAAATCGGCGTGGTGCGTCAGGAACCAATCCACCTGCCCCCGGTTCTCGGGCTGAAGAACAGAACAGGTGGCATAGGCAATCGCTCCACCAGACGAGGTCAGCGCGGGAAGTTGCGACAACACCATGCGCTGGGTCTCCAACAACGTGGCGAAACGGTCTGGCGTCAAAAGCCATTTGCCCTGCGGCGCGCGACGCCAGGAACCGCTGCCTGAACAGGGGGCATCGGCAAACACCAGATCGAAGCTGCCAAAATCGCGCAGCGTGTCCGGAGTGGATATATCTATCTTGCAACCAGCCCGCTCGGCGCGCGCTGGCAGGTCTTTCATCCGCGCTGGCGCGATGTCATGGGCCACCACTTCAGCCCCGAGCGAGGCCAGAGCCAGCGCCTTGCCGCCACCGCCCGCGCAATAATCCAGAACGCGCTGCCCCGGTTTCACCTGCAACGACTCGACAACCGCCTGCGAAGCCGCATCCTGAAGTTCCACCAAGCCTTGAAGAAAGGCTTGTGAACCACTGATTTTGCGCGGGTTTTCCAGAACTTCCAACGCTGTGGACGCCAGCGGATGCGGCTGTGCGACGATGCCCTCCTGCGCCAGCGTGCGTTGCACCTCCTCTCGCGTCGTGCGCGTGGTGTTCACCCGCAGGAACACCGGTGCGCGATGGCGCAAGGCCTCCAGCACCGCTTCGGTCTCAGGGCCAAGGCTGTCCTCGACCTGCGGCAAGAGCCAATCCGGGCAATCCAGACGTTCGGCGCGGCTGAGCGTGGCGGTCAGGCTGCGTTCCTGATCGGTCAGCGGGGCGGGTGCGTGCCCTTCACCGGTGAACAGCGTATCCGGATCGACCCCCTGTCCGCGCATCAGACCAATCATGATGGCGCGCCCGGTCTTTCCCGCGCCCAACCCCGCCGCCGAGCGCAGTCGCCGAAGCGCGTCGAAAACGTGATCACGAATGGCGGCGCGGTCTTTCGACCCGGCAAACCGATGCCGCCGCGCCCAACCGGTCAGCGCCTGTTCCGCAGGGGTGCCGGACAGATAGTCGTCCAGGATCTCGATCGCCGCAGCGACGCGGGCACTGGGCGTCACCGCACCGACCCAAAGACATCAATGTCACGCTGCAACATATTGTGTTCCCTAACCTATCCGATAATTCGGACTTTCGCGTGTAATCTGCACATCATGCACATGGCTTTCCTTCAGCCCCGCGCCGGTGATCTTCACAAACTGGCAGTTCTTGCGCATTTCGGCGACGGTGGCACAGCCGGTATAGCCCATCGCCGCCCGCAGACCGCCCACCAACTGGTGAATGACCGCGCCCGCACTGCCCTTGTAGGGCACCTGCCCCTCGATCCCTTCGGGCACCAGCTTGTCCGATGCCGCGTCTTTCTGGAAATAGCGATCTGCCGAGCCGCGCGCCATGGCGCCCAACGATCCCATCCCGCGATAGGCCTTGAACGAGCGGCCCTGATACAGGATCACCTCGCCAGGGCTTTCATCGGTGCCTGCGATCATCGAGCCGACCATCGCACAGCTTGCCCCTGCCGCAATGGCCTTGGCGAAATCGCCCGAGAACTTGATGCCCCCATCGGCAATCACCGGCACGTCGCCCGCCGCCGCGGCACAATCGCCAATTGCTGTCAGCTGCGGCACACCAACGCCTGCCACCATCCGCGTGGTGCAGATCGAGCCCGGCCCGATCCCCACTTTCACCGCATCCGCACCCGCATCGATCAGGGCGCGGGTGGCATCCCCGGTCGCGACGTTGCCTGCAATGACCTGCACGCTGTTGGATTGTGCCTTGATCCGTTTCACCGCCTCGATCACGCCCTCGGAATGGCCGTGCGCCGTGTCCACGACGACGATATCCACCCCCGCGTCGATCAGGGCCTCGGAGCGGGCAAACCCGCTGTCACCCACAGAACTGGCCGCTGCGACGCGCAACCGCCCCAGATCGTCCTTGCAGGCGGTCGGGTTCAGCACCGCTTGTTCCGTGTCCTTAAGCGTCAGAAGCCCGGTCAGCTTGCCGTCGCCATCGGTGACCAGCAATTTTTCGATCCGGCGCGCCTTCATCAGGCTTTTCGCCTCTTCCAGCTCGGCCGGTTCCTGCAGCATGGCCAAGTTGTCCGAGGTCATCATCACCTTGACCGGCGTGTCGTCATCGGTGGCAAAGCGCATGTCGCGGTTGGTGACGATCCCCACCACGCGGCCCTGTTCATCCACCACCGGAAAGCCGGTCACGCGATAGCGGTCCTGCAACTGCTTGGCATCGGCGAGCGTCTGGTCGGGGGTCAGGGTGATCGGGTTGTAGACGATCCCGCTTTCAAACCGCTTCACCCGGCGCACCTGTTCGGCCTGCTCGTCCACATCAAGGTTTTTATGGATGACACCCATGCCGCCCGCCTGTGCCATGGCGATGGCCATGCGGGCCTCGGTCACCGTGTCCATCGCCGAACTAAGCAGCGGGATGTTCATTGCAATCGTTCGGGTGACGAAGGTGGTCGTGTTTGCGGTGGACGGCAGCACATTGCTGGCGGCCGGAACCAGAAGGACGTCGTCGAAAGTCAGCGCCTCGCGAATCTCCATGGGCTTTCTCCTCGGGAGTGTTCGTTTGGCACGTCCCTATCTCATGGCGGGGGCTGTTTGGAAAGAGTGTTGCCCGACATTTCTGCGCATGGTGGGAATTTTCCAGATATGCGGGTTGGGCAACGCCTGTGTTTGACAAAGGCCGCGTCAGTCGGAAAGCTTCTGCGCAGCACATGACCAACAGGATCGGAGCATCAGATGAACGATCAGAACCGCGGCACCGCCTTTCGCGCCCTGCACCAGAAGGGCAACCCGTTCATCCTGGCCAATGCCTGGGACATCGGCAGCGCGAAGATGCTGGCGGGGCTTGGGGCGCAGGCGATCGGCACCTCGTCCGCCGCCCACGCCTTCACCTTGGGGCGGCCCGACATGGGGCATGTCAGTCGCGACGAAGCTCTGGCCCACGCGCAGGATCTGGTTGGGGCGGTGCAGGTCCCCGTGTCGGGCGATTTCGAAAACGGCTTTGGCGATGACCCCGACACCTGCGCCGAGACCGTGCGCCTGTCCTACGAAGCCGGGCTGGCCGGCATCTCGATCGAGGACACCGCCCTGCCTGCGGCGACGCCCTATGACCGCGCGCAGGCCGTCGAACGGATCAAAGCCGCCGCATCCGCCGCGCGAGCCCTGCCCGGAGACTTCGTCCTTGTGGCCCGCGCCGATGGGGTGATGAACGGCGAATACGATCTGGACGAGGCGCTGGCCCGGATCATTGCCTACGAGGCTGCGGGGGCGGATTGCGTCTATGTTCCCCTGCCCGGCACGCTGGCCGATCAGGCACGTGTCTGTGCGGCCACCGATCTGCCCGTCAACGCCTTGGCGGCGGGTCCGCTGTCACAGGTCAGCCGCGCGGATCTGGCGCAGGCTGGCGTGGCGCGTATCTCGCTTGGGTCGGCGCTGGCGCGTGTGACCCACCGGGTGATCCGTGACGCAGCTCATGCGATGTTCGACAGTGGCGATTTTTCGATGCTGGGGAAAGGTATGCCGGGGGACGAGGTCGATGCCCTTTTGACCGCCAAACCACGCTAGATGCGCGTCACATCCGTGTCATAGATCCAGCGAAACCGGTTGAACACCTGCCTGGGCGCCAGACGACCGGCCACCCGCAGCGCCCCGTGGCCCAGACGCCGCGCAACCGGGTTGGCATAGTGGTAATTGCGCGCATTCCGGCTGGCGGCGTTCACGATCTTTTCGCAGCGCGCGCGGCGCAGCTGCTGATACCTTGCCGGGCCGGCATCCGGCCCGTCACGGTCCAGACAGGCGGCCAGAACCCAGGCATCTTCGATCGCCATGACCGCGCCCTGTGCCATGAACGGCAAGGTCGGATGGGCCGCGTCGCCCAGCAACGCGCAGTGACCATAATGCCAGTTCACCGCCACCGGATGACGGAACAGGCCCCACAGATGCACCCCGTCGACCCGTTCCAGCAGGGCCTGCGCATCGTCGCAAAACCCGCTGAATGCGCGGCGCAGGTTGTCGGGGTCGTCCTGATGGGTCCATCCCTCGTCTGCCCAGGTATCGCGTTCTTCAACCGCGACAAGGTTGACCATGGTGCCGCCGCGCAGGGGATACGTCACCATATGCCGCCCCGGCCCCATATACACGGTGGCTTCCGCCGGTTCGCGACCGGTGGCCGGGACGGTCGCCCGCCATGCCACCTGCCCGGTAAAGAACGGATTGCGTGCCCCGTTCATCGCCCGGTGGGCCACCGACCGCAGGCCATCGGCACCGATGATGAACCCCATCTCCTGCGCTGGTTCGCCGACCAGTTGGACCTGCGCCGTGGTCAGGCTGGGGATCACACGTTCGACCCGCACGCCGCAGCGAATGGTCACCCCGGCGTCAAGTGCCGCATCCGCCAGGAGGTCGATCAGGTCCGCCCGGTGAAACAGCAGAAACGTCGCCCCCGGCGCCACTTTGTCGAAATTGAAATCAATCACCTCGTGGCCGGACACACCATCGCGCAGCCACACACCATGCCCGTGCACGGCCCGGTCGCGCGCAGCCTCGCCCAGACCTAAGGCCTCCAGCACGCGCACGCCATTGGGGCTGATTTGCAACCCGGCACCGACCTCGGTGATCGCAGGCGCTTGTTCCAGCACGGTGACATGCGCCCCGCGCCGGGCCAGCGCCACCGCCGCCGTCAGCCCGCCGATCCCTGCGCCAAGGATGGTCACGTCCTGTCCTGCAATCATGGTTGCACGTTCCTCTGGCGTTCACCCATCCGTCACACTTCCCCGGCTGACGTCATGGGATAGCAAAGAAAAAAGGCGCCGGGTTCACCAGCGCCTTTTGTCATGGATCAGGGCCACATGCCACGCGACAAGTGCGCCCATCGAGTGATTTTCACCGACCGAGCCTAATCGTCGCGGTGAACCTTCTCGCGGCGTTCATGGCGTTCCTGCGCCTCAAGGCTCAGCGTCGCAATGGGTCGTGCATCCAGACGTTTCAGCGAAATCGGCTCGCCTGTTTCGGAGCAATACCCGTATTCGCCCTCTTCGATCCGGCGCAGCGCCTGATCAATCTTGGCCACCAGTTTGCGCGACCGATCACGTGTTCTTAATTCAAGCGCCCGATCTGTCTCCTCCGACGCACGATCCGCGATGTCCGGGATATTCCGAGTGTTGTCTTGTAAACCTTCCAGCGTATGGCGGCTTTCGTCCAACAATTCTTCTTTCCAGGCCAGAAGCTTGCGACGGAAATATTCCGTCTGACGCGCATTCATGAACGGTTCGTCTTCGGCAGGACTATAATCGTCGGGCAGGAAAGTCTCTGCTTTCATACCAACTCCCTCAACTTACCGGACCGTAAAGACGTAACAACCAAGTTGCACCATAGGAGTCCGGCTTCTTGTGGCGCCCGTTTACACCCGCTGTTGCCGGTTGTCACTAGCCAAACCGCAGGATCAGGAAAGGTTTTCGCCAATAACGGGCAAACATCTGATATATAACAAAATCACTCGGGATTAGGATCGCCCGAACGGGTCACAGGAACACCGGGGCGCGGCGATCGGGTCATGCTGTGAAACTGTCGCAAGTGACCGCGGCCCGGAATGGCACGACCGAACCCTTGCCAAAACCCACCGGTCCCATTACTTCGCCCCGGTAAGCGCCGCCGTGACCGCAAGGGGATGACAGGATGACAAAACGCTTTGAAGGCACTGAAAGCTATGTCGCAACCGATGATCTTAAGGTTGCGGTGAATGCCGCCGTTACATTGGAACGTCCGCTGCTGGTCAAGGGTGAACCCGGCACCGGCAAGACGGAATTGGCCAAGCAGGTGGCGGGCGCCCTGGGCGCGCGGATGATCGAATGGAACATCAAGTCCACCACCAAAGCGCAGCAAGGTCTGTACGAATACGATGCCGTCAGCCGGCTGCGCGACAGCCAGTTGGGCGACGAACGTGTGCACGACGTGTCGAACTATATCAAACGCGGCAAATTGTGGGAGGCGTTCGAGGCCGATGAACGCGTCGTCCTGTTGATTGATGAGATCGACAAGGCCGATATCGAGTTTCCCAACGACTTGCTGCAAGAACTTGATAAGATGGAATTTCACGTCTACGAGACGGGTGAAACCATCCGCGCCAAACATCGCCCGATCATCATCATCACCTCGAACAACGAAAAGGAACTGCCGGACGCCTTCCTGCGCCGCTGCTTCTTTCACTATATCCGTTTCCCCGATGCCGACACGCTGGCCAAGATCGTCGAGGTCCATCACCCCGGCATCAAGCCGCGTCTGCTGACCGAAGCACTGACCCAGTTTTATGAAATCCGCGAGCAACCGGGGCTGAAGAAAAAACCGTCCACCTCGGAAGTGCTGGATTGGCTGAAACTGCTTTTGGCCGAGGATATTGACCCCGAAACCCTGAAGCGTGACGGGGCGTCCGCGCTTCCGACGCTGCACGGGGCGCTGTTGAAGAACGAACAGGATGTGCATCTGTTCGAACGTCTGGCCTTCATGGCCCGGCGCGAGGGGCGTAGCGGGCGGCATTAGCCCATTTGATCTTGACAATCGGACCATATGAACTTATCTTCTGATCAACACGACAGGAGATGCACCATGCACACCGCCCCACACCCGATCACCCCGCCCCCGGCCCGTCCGACCTCGGACCACGCGGCCGTGGCGCTCAAGGCCTATGGTCGCATTGCCGAGGCTTGGGGGCTGAAACTGGACGAGGCTGCGGCACTGGCGGATATGTCCACCTCCACCTGGAAGCGCGCGCGCAATCCCGGCTTCAAGGGCGATCTGACCCGCGACCAGATGCTGCGGCTGTCCGCGCTGGTGGGCATCTACAAATCCCTGCACCTCTATTTCGACGCGGCGATTGCCGATCAATGGATCACCCTTGCCAACACGGGTCCGCTGTTTGACGGTGCGCGTCCCATCGACACGATGATCGAGGATGGCTTGCCGCAATTCCTGCGTGTGCGCAATTATGTCGATGCGCTGCGGGGTGGGATGTGAGTAACCCGCTGCCGCTGCGATCTGTCAGCGACCGCGCGCTGGTCCGCCTGATCCCCGCCACCTATCACAAACCGCCCGTCCTGCGCGGGCTGGTCGATAGCGACGACGAAATGGCCCTGCTGGCCGAGGTCGAGGCGATGACCTCGGCCCGCCAGATCGCCGAGCGCGGGCGCGATCTGGGGGTGAACCGTCTGGAACTGGCGTGGGAACGTCGTGCTGCCGATCTTCGCATCTATGGTTTGAGCCATGTGAACGCGGCCTTCACCTATCGCCGGGCGGGCGGCAACCGATTCAATGACGAAACACGCGGCGCATGGTATTGCAGCTGGAGCGCCATGACCTCGCTGGCCGAAGTCGGGTATCACTACACGCGCGAGCTGTCCCATATCGGCATCTTCGACACCAAGGTGCGTTATGTCGAATTGCTGGCGGACTTCATCGGCGACTTCCCCGACCTGACCGGCCAGCCTGACCACCCCGCGCTGCACGAAGACCCGGCACGGGGCTATCCGCGCGGGCAGGAACTGGCCAATCGCCTGCGCGCGGACGGACAGCGGGGGTTGGTCTATCCCTCCGTGCGCCACCCCGGTGGCACCTGCCTTGTCGCCTTCGATCCCGCCGCCGTGCAGAACGTGCGCCCCGGTGCCAAGTGGGACATCACGTGGTCGGGCAGCCCGGATTTTGACGTGGTGGGGCTGTAGGCATCGATTCGGTCAACCTCGCGCCGATCAGCCCTGTCGGTCTAGTGCCACATGAAACACCCCGCACAATATATTGTTTTTCTTTACGGCTTTCCGGGAAAAGCACCCTGGATCACGCCATTTTCCTTGGTCAAACCACAACACCCCCATACACTCTGACCCTTGCCTGGGGGGGCACAAATGCGGGTGTGACGGTGTTGTTATGGGAAGCAATGCGCACATGTCCGTTCGGCCAATGACGCCGTCTGATAGAGATGCGTGGGCGCGCCTGTGGGAAGGCTACCTGCGCTACTATGAGACCGAAGTCGCCCCGGAGGTTTATGAAACCACCTTCGCCCGGCTTCTGTCAGAGGATCCGAACGAATTCCACGGGCTTCTGGCCTGCGTGGAGGATCAGCCCCTGGGGCTGGTGCATTACCTGTTCCATCGTCATACGTGGAGGATCGAGAATGTCTGCTATCTGCAAGACCTCTATGCCGACCCGTCGATGCGCGGCATGGGCGTCGGGCGGGCGCTGATCGAAGCGGTTTACGCTGCCGCCGATCAGGCCGGTGCGCCATCAGTCTATTGGCTGACGCAGGATTTCAACCACACCGCCCGCAAACTCTATGACCGGATTGGCGTCAAGACGCCGTTCATCCGGTATAGGAGGGCGTGACGATGCGAATGATGATCCTGCCGACCCTGTTGACCGCGTTCACCATCAGCGGATGTTCGATTCCGATGACCGCGAACAGTCCACGAGAGGAAGTCGCCGCCCGCCGCATCGCCCTGCCTGCAGCCCTGCCGCCGATGAAGGCCTTCGGCTCGACCCATATCATCCGGCCATCACGACCCAACAGCGTCATTGCCGGGGACTTCCTGGACCTGTCCTTCCAGTTGGAAAGCGGACGCCCCCTGCCCGTTCTGACCCGGTTCGAGGGGCCAGTGACTCTGCGCGTCACAGGGGATGCGCCGTCTTACATGACGGCAGACCTGACCCGATTGATGTCCCGACTTCGGATCGAGGCCGGGATCAATATCCGGCAAGTTGCCGCCAACGAGACCGCCTCGATCACGCTTGAGGTCATTCCGAAACGGCAACTGCAACGTCTCGTGCCCCATGCGGCCTGTTTCGTGGCACCCAATGTGGCAAGCTGGCAGGACTACAAGGCGGCGCGCGGCACCGCCCGGCTGGATTGGACACGCCTGCGCACCCGCACCCAAATGGCCGTGTTCCTGCCCGGCGATGTCAGCCCGCAAGAGCTGCGCGATTGCCTGCATGAAGAGGTCGCGCAGGCGCTGGGGCCGGTGAATGACCTGTATCGCCTGCATGACAGCGTGTTCAACGATGACAACTTCCATACCGTGCTGACCGGGTTCGACATGCTGATCCTGCGCACCTATTACGCCCCGGAACTGTCGTCCGGCATGAGCCGCGGCGACGTGGCGGCCCTTCTCCCCGCCATACTGGCACGGCTGAACCCGGCAGGTGGTGCCGGAGCGCCCCGCATGGGAGGCCGGTCCCCCGAGGCGTGGAAAGACGCCATCGCGACCGCGCTGGGCAAGGGCGCCTCGACAAACCGCCGCCGCGAAGCTGCCACCACCGCCGTCGCACTCGCCCGCAAGATGGGATGGCGCGACACGCGGCTGGCTTTCAGTCTGTTTGCCTATGGCCGCCTGCATATGCGCCAAAGCAGCCGCGACGCCTTCGCCGCCTTCCGCGAGGCCGAAGCGATCTATCGCGCCAGTCCCGAAACCGCCCTGCACGCCGCGCATATGGGCGTGCAACTGGCCGCCTATGCCCTGTCTGCCGGTCAGGCGGATCAGGCAATTGCCATCGTCAACACGCATATCGCCCCTGTGATGCGCGCCGAAAATGCCGCCCTGCTGGCCACGCTGATGATGATCAAGGCCGAGGCGCTGGACCTTGAGGGACGCCCGCGTGAAGCAGAGCTTGTCAGGCTCGACAGTCTGGGCTGGGCGCGGTATGGCTTCGGCTCGAACGAGCAGGTCGGCGCGCGGCTCAGCGAAATCGCAGCCATATCGCCGGGTTAGACGGATTGGGGCTGTTGTGACAGCCCCCGTGCAAGGGGTTTAAGCTTATGCTGGTCATTGCGGCATTTGTTTTCGGGGCATTGGTCGGGGTCATCCGCGCCCGCAAACGCGGTGGAAATCGGCTGGACATCGCGCAATATGCGGCGGTGCATGCGCTTGTGTTTGCGCTGATCGCGCTGTTCGCCTCGATCTTCATCAGCCGCTAGGTTTGCGCGATGTTCCTGCCCTTCTTTGAAAACCTCCGCGCCAACAAGGTCCCGGTTTCCCTGCGCGAATTTCTGGCGTTTCTGGAGGCGATGAAAGCCGGGCTTGTGACCTATGATATCGAAGGGTTCTACTACCTCGCGCGCGTTGCGATGGTGAAGGACGAGCGCAACCTCGACAAGTTTGACCGGGCCTTTTCCATGACGTTTGAAGGGCTTGAAGCGATCTCTTCAGAAGACATGCTGGAGGCCGTGGACATCCCGCAGGAATGGCTTGAAAAAATGGCCGAGAAGTTCCTGACCGACGAGGAAAAAGCCGAGATTGACGCCCTGGGCGGGTTCGACAAGCTGATGGAAACCCTGAAAGAGCGTCTGAAAGAACAGGAAGGGCGCCATCAGGGCGGCAAAAAGTGGATTGGCACCGCTGGCACGTCACCCTTCGGAGCCTATGGTTTCAATCCCGAAGGCGTGCGGATCGGGCAGGACAAATCCCGCCACCAGCGCGCGGTGAAAGTCTGGGACAAGCGCGAGTTTCGCAATCTGGACGATTCCGTCGAGTTGGGGACGCGCAACATCAAGGTCGCCCTGAAACGCCTGCGCAACTGGGCGCGGACCGGGGCAGACGAAGAGTTGGATCTGGACGGCACCATCCGCGCCACCGCCGAACACGGCTATCTTGACGTGAAAACCCGGCCCGAGCGGCACAATGCGGTGAAAGTTCTTTTGTTCCTTGACGTGGGCGGCTCAATGGACCCGCATATCAAGGTGGTGGAAGAGTTGTTTTCCGCTGCCCGGGCCGAGTTCAAGCACCTGGAATACTACTATTTCCACAACTGCCTTTATGAAGGTGTGTGGCGTGACAATGCACGGCGCTGGACCGATCAGATCCCCACATGGGAGGTGCTGCGGACCTATGGGTCTGATTACAAGTGCATCTTCGTAGGCGACGCCTCGATGAGCCCATACGAGATCGCCTATCGCGGCGGCGCGAACGAGCATTGGAATGATGAGCCCGGCCAGGTCTGGCTGGAGCGGGCCCGCGACCAATGGCCGGACAACCTGTGGATCAACCCGCTGCCCGAGCATCACTGGCGTTACACCCAGTCCGTGCAGATGATCAGTCAGATCTTCGAGGGCCGCATGGTGCCGATGACGCTGGAGGGGATCGAACGCGGGATGAGAGACCTGGGGCGCTGAGCGCGTGCGGCCCCGCCCTGCCCCTTCCTTTTTGACCAGAGCGGACACATATCTCATCCATGTTGAAACTGCTTCCGATCCTTCTGCCGGTTCTTTACGGCCTGGTGCTTTATCATTTCTCGGTCTGGCGCACCCATCGTGAACTGGATGCGCAATCGACACGTCTGGCCGACCCGAAGCTGAAGGCGTTGACGGACCGGATGGCGGCGGCGCTGGATATCGCGGAAATCCCCGTGCACATCTATGAAATCGACCCGGTGAACGGATTGGCCGCACCGGATGGGCGCATCTTTATAACGCGCGGGTTTTACAATGAGTATCGGCAAGGCAGGGTATCGGCCGAGGAACTGTCCAGCGTGATCGCCCATGAACTGGGGCATGTGGCGCTGGGGCACGCGCGCAAGCGGATGATTGATTTTGCCGGTCAGAACGCCATGCGCACCGTGCTTGCGATGATGATCTCGCGCCTGTTGCCGGGGATTGGCGTGTATATTGCCAACATCCTGACCCGGCTGGTGGCAGCGGGGTTGAGCCGGGGCGACGAGTACGAGGCCGATGCCTATGCCACTGCGCTCCTGATCAAGTCGGGGATCGGGGCCGCGCCGCAGAAAACGCTGTTCGGCAAGCTGGATGCGTTGACGAAATCACGCTCGGGGGTCATGCCAGCGTGGCTGATGAGCCACCCCGAGACACAGGACCGCGTTGCCGCAATCGAGAAGAACGAGGCCAAGTGGGTTCGGTAAAGTGAAGGCTTGAGGGTTGAGGTTAAGGGGCCTTGCCCCTCTGCGCATGCGCGCATTCACCCCAGGATATTTGTGGCCAGAAGAAACCCGGGTCAGAGCAATGTCTCAAGCGCCTTGCCCAGTCGCGGCAGGCGCGCTTTTTTCATCAGGCGGCGGATGGTCCAGTCTTCGCCGGACAGGGTGCGGGCTTGAGACAGAACGCGGGTGGCGACCGTCGTGATGGCGTCCGGGCATTCGTTGAGAAATGTCAGAAGAAACAGGTCGGGGCTTTCGCGGCGCAAGCCTTCTTCGGCCAGCGTATGGCGGGGGAAATCAGCGTTGTTCAGGGTCAACAGCACGTCCGCATGTCCTGCGATGGCGGCGGCCAGCACATGGACGTCGTTTTCATCGGGCAACCACAACCGTCTGAGGTCCGCGTCATGGAGCAGCACACTGGCCTTCGGCCAACGGTCGCATAGCAGTGAAATTTCTGCGCGGGCGACGCTGTCCTGATCGGGTCCAAGCTTTGCTGCCGCGCGCGCCCATTCTTCCAGGATGCGGGGCGACCACAGGGGGGTGAAGCAACCCTCTGCTGCAGCGCCAATCACCATTTCGCGCATCACGGTGGGATAAAGCACGCAGGCGTCGATCAGAACTTTCATGGCAGAAGGCGGAAGAACAGCGCCTTGAGATAGCCGCTTTCGGCAAGCTGCGGGTGCATCGGGTGGTCTGCCCCGGCAAAGCCCGTGTGGATCAATTGGCTGTTGCGCCCTGCCCGTCCGATCCCCCGGATCGACGCCGCGCGGAACTTGTCGATCGTGGCAGCGTGCGAGCAGGAACAAAGCCCAAGATAACCGCCGGGCGCCACCAGGGGGGCGGCGAGCCGAGCGAGGCGTTCATACGCGCGCAGCCCCGGTTCCAGCGCCTTTTTCGACGGCGCGAAGGCAGGCGGATCACAGATCACCACGTCGAACGTCTGGTTTTCATCAGCCAGCGCGGTCAGCATGTCGAAGGCATCGCCCTGCGCTGTGGTGAACCGGTCCTCGGCCCCCATTTGGCGCGCCCCCTCTTCCGCCAGCGCCAGCGCGGGGGCTGAGCCATCGACCGCCACCGCGTGTGACGCGCCTGCCGCAAGGGCTGCCAGCGAAAAGCCACCGACATGCGAAAACACGTCCAGCACGCGGGATCCTTTGGACAGGTCCGCCGCAAAGGCATGGTTCGGGCGCTGGTCAAAGAACAGCCCGGTTTTCTGCCCGCCCGTCAGATCCGCCATATAGGTTGCCCCGTTCATCGGCACGGCCACGGGCGCATCGGGGGGCCGCCCCAGCAGTACGGCGTTCTGGTCGTCCAGCCCCTCCAGCGCGCGGGCGCGGCCCGAAGCGTTCTTGAGAATGGTCGTGACGCCTGTCACCTGCGCGAGAGCGGCAGCCAGTTCGTCCAGCAGCAACTCGGCCCAGGCGGCATTGGGTTGGATCACGGCGATGTCACCGAACCGGTCAATGATGACGCCGGGCAGCCCGTCTGCCTCGGCATGGACGAGACGATAGAAGGGCGCATCGAACAGGGTATTGCGATGGGACAGCGCCGCGGACAGCCGTGCCGCCAGCCAGGTCTGGTCAATCACCGCATCCGGATCACGATCCAGCATCCGCGCGATGATCCGGGACCGGGGGTTCACCGCCACCGTGCCCAGCGGCGCGCGCCCGGCCTCTTCCAGCCGTGCGATGACACCTGCGCCAAGAGCTTTGGTGCGCCGATCGGTCACCAGTTCATTGTCAAAGACCCAAGGCGCCCCGTGGCGGATCGCACGCGCATTCGCCTTGGGTTTCAGGCGGATCGTTGCGCGATCAGGTGTATGCGGCTGGGCCATGTGATATCATCCCTCATATTGGTCGATTTGTGCCTAGCCTGTGCCCGCGCCCATGGAAACCCGGAAATTGGGCGTTGTTAGCGCTATCATTTCCTGATAGAAGCGCCACAAGCCCAACCAATTGTGCCATATTGATACGATCAGGAACAGGAGCGCGAACATGACCCTGAACAGCGATCTTCTGAAAGTGACCGAACGGATCATCGACCGTTCGAAGGACACGCGGCAAACCTATCTGGACAAGATCAACCGTGCCGCCGAAGACGGTCCGCGACGGGCGCATCTGAGCTGTTCGGGACAAGCGCATGCTTATGCCGGGGCTGGTCCCGATCAGGACCGGCTGGCGGAAGGGCGCGCGCCGAATATCGGGATCGTCACGGCCTATAACGACATGCTGTCGGCGCATGCACCCTTTGCGACATTCCCTGACCTGATCAAGCGTGTGGCCCGCGCGGAAGGGGCAACCGCTCAGGTCGCAGGCGGAGTTCCTGCCATGTGCGACGGCGTCACACAGGGCGAAACGGGGATGGAACTGAGCCTGTTTTCCCGTGACGTAATCGCGCTGGCCTCGTCCGTGGCGCTCAGCCACAACACTTTCGACGCGGCACTGTTTCTTGGCGTGTGCGACAAGATCGTGCCCGGTCTGGTGATCGCTGCGGCCAGTTTCGGGCATATCCCGGCGGTGTTCATCCCGGCCGGGCCGATGACCTCGGGCCTGTCAAATGACGAAAAAGCCAAGGTGCGCAATCAGTTCGCCGCCGGAGAGGTGGGCCGCAAAGAACTGATGGCCGCCGAGATGGCGGCTTATCACGGCCCTGGCACCTGCACGTTTTACGGCACCGCCAACACCAATCAGATGCTGATGGAGTTCATGGGGCTGCACCTGCCCGGCGCGTCCTTCGTCACGCCGCATACCGACCTGCGCGATGCGCTGACCGCCGAAGGCACCCGCCGCGCGCTGGCGATCACCAGGGATGGGCCGGCAGGGTTTACTCCGGCAGGTCATGTTCTGGACGAAAAGGCCTTCGTGAACGGGCTGGTGGGTCTGATGGCGACCGGCGGGTCGACCAACCTTGTGTTGCACCTGCCCGCGATGGCGCGGGCGGCAGGGATCATATTGACGCTGGAGGATTTCGCCGACATTTCGGCCATCGTGCCCTTGATGGCGCGGGTTTATCCCAACGGACTGGCCGACGTGAACCATTTCCATGCGGCGGGTGGCCTTGGCTATATAATTGGCGAATTGCTGGACGTGGGGCTTCTGCACCCGAACGCGACGACCATCATGGGCGACCTGAGCGCCTATACGCAGGACCCGAAACTGGATGGGGACCGCGTGCGCTGGGAACCCGGCCCGCGTGAAAGCCTGAACGACAAAATTCTGCGCCCGGCCACTGATCCGTTCCAGAAAACCGGGGGTCTTGTGCAATTGTCGGGCAATCTGGGACAAGGCGTGATCAAGGTCTCGGCGGTCGATCCGGAACGCCATATCATCGAAGCCCCCGCCCGCGTGTTCCACGATCAGGACAGCGTGAAAACCGCGTTCAAAGCTGGAGAGCTTGAGGGCGACATGATCGTTGTCGTCCGCTTTCAGGGGCCGCGCGCCAACGGAATGCCGGAACTGCACGGGCTGACCCCCACCCTGTCGGTTCTGCAGCAGCGCGGCCAGCAGGTGGCGCTGGTGACCGATGGGCGGATGTCCGGCGCATCCGGTAAGGTGCCTGCCGCTATTCACGTCGCCCCCGAAGCCGCCGATGGTGGCCCGATTGCGCGCATTCGCGATGGCGATATCATTCGGCTGGACGCCGACCGCGGCACACTTGAGGTTCTGACCAAAGGTGCCATGGATCGCCCCGCCGTGCAGGTGGACCTGAGCGCCAACACAGACGGCATGGGCCGTGAACTTTTCGAAACCTTCCGTCGTGCGGCCCGCCCTGCGACCGAAGGCGCCAGCACCCTGTCTTGAAGGAGACCGTGATGACCCCGCAAGAGGCAAGCCGCACCGCCGAGAAAATCTGTCGTCTGGCGCCGGTCATTCCGGTTCTGGTGGTTGACCAAGTCGCCCATGCCGTCCCGCTGGCGCGGGCGTTGGTCGCCGGTGGGCTGCCCGCCCTTGAGGTGACATTGCGCACCGACGCCGCGTTGGAGGTGATCGCCGAGATGGCAGGCGTCGATGGTGGTGCAGTGGGCGCTGGAACGCTTTTGTCTTCGCAGGATATTGAAAATGCAAAGAAAGCGGGCGCGACTTTTGGTGTCTCGCCCGGCGCGACCGACCGCCTGCTGGACGCGTGCGAAGCCAACGACCTGCCGCTTCTGCCCGGTGCGGCCTCGGCGTCGGAAGCGATGCGTCTTCTGGAGCGTGGCTACACCGTGCAGAAATTCTTTCCGGCCGAAGCCGCCGGAGGGGCGCCGTTTCTGAAATCGCTCGCCTCGCCCCTGCCTCGGATCCGGTTCTGTCCCACGGGTGGCGTCAGCCTGAAAAACGCGACGGAATACCTGTCCCTGCCCAACACGCTTTGTGTGGGCGGGTCATGGGTGGCCCCCGGCGATCTGGTCAATTCGGGCGACTGGGCAGGCATCACACGGCTTGCGACCCAGGCCGCGCAACTTGGGCGCTGACCTCGTGACGCCCGACCCGCGACGGACGCGGTTGCGCTAGAGCCATTTCAGAAGCCTGAAGATCGCAATTTCGACGACCAAAAGCACCGCGACCGCCCCGCTGAACAGCCAGAAGGCATTGTCGTTATCGACCCCCGGCATGCCGCCGACATTGATCCCCATAAGCCCGGTCAGGAAGGACAAGGGCAGGAAGATCGCCGACACCACGGCCAGCACGTAAAGCGTGCGGTTGGTCTTTTCCGCAAGCTCGTTGACGATGTCATCCTTGATCACCAGGGCGCGTTCCTTAACCTGGTCCAGCTCTTCCACATAGCCGATCACCTGATCGGTCGTTTCGCGCAGGCTGGTGCGCCAACTGTCGCCTGCCCAGGCTGGCGGGTCTGCCAGCAACTCGCCCATCGCGGCGCGTTGCGGGGCAAGATAGCGCCGCAGGATCACCGATTTCTGACGGATATCGGCGACGGCGCGGCGTGTCTCTGACGCCTCGCGGTCGCCCAGATTGCTTTCGATATCGTCGATCTGGTCTTCAATATCGTCGATCGCCGGGCCGATCCGTTCGTTGACGCGCGCGATCAGACGGACATAGGTTTCGGCAATGGTCGCAGGCCCGGTGCCGTGATCGACCAGCGCCGCCAGAATATCGCGCACGCTTTGCAGACGCTGATCGCGCAGCGTGATGACCCGCATCCCGTCCGACCAGATACGCAGGGCGACCATGTCCTCGGACCTTTGACCGGGGTTCAGATTGGTGCCACGGATCACCGTGGTCAGTCCGGTCTTGCCGTGAAAGACGCGGGGGCGGGTTTCTTCGGCCAACAGCGCCTCGGCCGTGGCGGGGGACAGACTGCTTTTGTGGCGCACCCAGGTCTGCGCCCGCGTGCTGGCGCGGTCCAGATGCACCCAGATCGGGCCATCCGGGGCACGCCATCTTTCGACGGCCTGCCAATCGGCGAATGCGCCGCGCCCGTCGCCGGTCAGGGTGATGGCAAAGACCAGCCCGTCATCTTCGGGCGCTTCGGTGGCGAGAAGTTCGTATTCGCTCATTGTTGGTGCCCTCTTTGCCGCGCGGGGTCAGATGATCTCATCTTCGTCGAACAGCGGATCATCCTCAAGCTGGGTGGAAAGGGCGGTCATCTTGTCGTCGGCCTCTTTGCCGTTTTCGACGCGGGCGACGTGAAACAATGCGTCGCCTTCATTCACGATGGGCATGACCGCGCGCCCCACAATGATGCCGGGCAAGGTGGCGATCACCTCGGCCTCGACCTCGCCGAACGGGTCCGAGACGACGGCCAGCACATCGCCCTGCCGCACCGTGTCGCCTTCGGATTTATAGGTGCGCAGAAGCCCGCCCTGCCCGGCCCGGATCCAGCGGCTGGTGGTGCAGAACACCGGATCGGCCTTGGCCCGGGACACGCCCCGGCGGCTGATCATGCCTTTGTCCTGAAGCACCCGCAGAATGCCCATCACGCCAGCGCGCACCGACATTTCATCAAACCGCAACGCCTCGCCCGCTTCGTAAAGCAACACGTCGACGCCGATCTCATGTGCCGCCCCCCGCAACGAGCCATCGCGCAACGGCGAACGCAAGACCACCGGCGCACCAAACAGCCGGGCCAGACGGCGGGTTTCGGTATTCCCGGGAGAGATGCGGATCTGTGGCAGATTGGTGCGATGCGCTGCAGCCGAGTGCAGGTCGATCCCCAGATCGCAGCGCGACACCACCTTGCGCAGGAAAATATCCGCCAGCCGCGAGGCCAGCGACCCGGCGTCAGACCCCGGGAAGCTGCGGTTCAGGTCGCGCCGATCCGGCAGGTATCTGGACCGGATCAGAAACCCGGGTGCGTTCACGATGGGGATGCAGATCAGTGTGCCACGCAGGGTTTGCAGGTTCCTTATGGTCAGAAGGCGGCGCACGATCTCGACCCCGATCACCTCGTCGCCATGGATGCCTGCGCTGACAAACACCGTCGGGCCGGGCTTGCGCCCGTGGATGACATGGGCCGACATCGTGACCGGTGTGTGATCGGACAAGACGCTGACCGGCAGGTCGATGGTCTGACGGCTGCCCGGTGCGACATCGACACCACCCAGCCGGAACGCAGCACGCCGCGTCACTAGCCCTTGCCCTTGGTCCGGGTCGAGCCGCGCTTGATGTCTTTTTCCAGAAACTCGATGATCTTGCCCGCCACGTCGATCCCGGTGGCTTTCTCGACCCCTTCCAGACCGGGGGTGGAGTTCACCTCCATCACCACCGCACCATGATTGGCGCGCAGCATATCGACACCGCAGACATTCAGGCCCATCGACTTGGCCGCCCGTACCGCGGTTGATCGTTCCTCGGGCGAAATCTTGATTGGCTCGGCGCTGCCGCCCCGGTGCAGGTTCGACCGGAAATCATCGGCAGCCCCCGTGCGTTTCATCGCGGCAATCACCCGTCCGCCGACCACCAGTGCACGAATGTCGGTGCCGCCGGCTTCCTTGATGAACTCCTGCACCAGAATGTTGACCTTGGCGCCGCGAAACGCCTCGATCACCGATTTGGCCGATCGGTTGGTGTCGGCCAGCACCACACCGATGCCTTGCGTGCCCTCAAGCAGTTTCACCACCAACGGCGCGCCCCCGGCCAGTTTCAGCACCTCGTCCGTCTGTTTCGGATCATGCGCGAAGGTGGTGACCGGCAGTCCGATCCCATCCCGCGCCAAAAGCTGCATCGAGCGCAGCTTGTCCCGCGACCGGCCGATGGCGACGGATTCGTTCAGGGGATAGACGCCCATCATCTCGAACTGGCGTAGAACGGCCAGACCATAGAACGTCACGGACGCCCCGATGCGCGGGATCACCGCATCGTAGTGGCGCAGTTTTTCCCCGTTGTAATACACTTCGGGCCGACGCGAGGCGATGTTCATGTAACACCTGAGCGTGTCGATGATGTCCAGCTTGTGTCCCCGTTCTTCCGCAGCCTCTTTCAGACGCTGGTGGGAATACAAGCCCGCATTGCGGGCCAACATGGCAATTCTCATTCAACTTCTCCTGTGCGCGGGTTGGGGTCGGGGGGCGGGTTGTGTCGTGATCGGCTGACCGGGCCGTGGCAGAACGGGTGCTCCGGCCAGATAGGACCGGCGCGGGTCCACCAGCAGACGGTGCCTGCGGATCGCGCTACGGCCAAGGATAACATCAAACTCCATCTTTTCGCGATTGGCCAGCGAAACGTCGATCAGCCAATGCCGCTTGCCGATCACCAGAGTGGTGCGCACGACCAGTCGCCGCTCCGGCACGCCGCCGGTGTTCTTGATGTCGCGTTCTTCAAGCACGGGGGCGGACAGGCGGCGGGTCGTGCGGCGGTTTTTCAACGGGACCATGAATTCGACCCAAGGCGCGCCATCGCGTTCAAAAAGGGTCTGGTCCACCGCGTGAAGCGCCGTGGTCCGCGCGCCCGTGTCCACCTTGGCCGGCAGATCGAGTATGCCGAAATCCGGCAGGGCAATATGTTCGCGCCAGCCGATGATCTGAGGTGGCCTGGAGGGGGGTGATTTGGTCATGCGTGTCGTCCGAGTTTTACGTGTGCCGGTTCATTGAACATTCCCGAACTTGGCACGCCTTTCCACAAAAAAACGGACGACACGCCAATCCGCACCGGGACCGACCGGAACACTCGCTCGGATGGCCCTCAGCCCAGCACGTCAGATACGGCACGTGTTGTGGCGGCGATCACCGTATCGGCCTCGTCCCGGGTCAGGCAGAAAGGGGGCGCAAAGCCCAGAATGTCGCCTTGTGGCATGGCGCGGGCGATCACCTTGCTTTGCTCAAGCAATTTGGCCGAGACCTGCGGCCCGATCTTGTCGGTTGCATCAAAGAAGGCGCGGCTATCGCGATCCTTCACGAACTCGATGGCGCAGAGCATCCCCTCGCCCCGGATATCGCCCACATGAGGATGGTCTGACAGGGCGTCTTTCATCCCTTGCTGCAAATACGCGCCGACCTCTCCCGCGTTCTCGACAAGGTTCAAATCCTCAATCAGCTTCAGGTTCGCCACCCCTGCCGCCGCGCCGATGGGATGGGCCGAATAGGTCCAGCCATGACCGATGGGGCCATTTTCATCGGTGCCCTGCTCCAACACCTTCCAAACCCTATCGGATACGATGGACCCGGACAGTGGCGCATAGGCGGATGTCAGACCCTTGGCGATGGTGATGAAATCGGGCGTCATCCCGTAGTGATCCGAGCCAAACATACTGCCCAGCCGTCCAAACCCGGTCACGACCTCATCCGCGATCAGCAGAATGTCGTGCTTTCTCAAAACGGCCTGAATGGCGGCCCAGTAGCCTTCCGGCGGGGGCACGATCCCGCCCGTGCCCAAAACCGGCTCGCCGATGAACCCCGCGATTGTGTCAGCCCCTTCGCGGTCGATCAACGCCTCAAGCTCGGCGACGCAATGGGCCACGAACTCCGCCTCGCTCTGATTCAGATCATTTCGGCGGAAGTAATATGGGGCCTCGGTGTGAATGACCTGCGCCAGCGGCAGGTCGAACTTTTTGTGAAACAGTTCAAGCCCGGTCAGCGACCCGGTGACAAGCCCCGAGCCGTGATAGCCACGCCAGCGCGAGATGATCTTTTTCTTCTCGGGCCGCCCAAGGATGTTGTTGTAATACCACAGCAATTTCACGTTGGTCTCATTTGCATCCGAGCCACCCAGCCCGAAATAGACCTTGGACATATTGGCAGGCGCGCGGTCGAGGATCATCTTGGACAAGGTGATCGACGCCTCGGTGCCGTGCCCGACATAGGAGTGGTAATAGGCCAGCTCGCGCGCCTGATCGGCAATGGCCTCGGCGATCTCGGGACGGCCATAGCCGACATTCACACAGTAAAGCCCTGCAAAAGCGTCCAGCAGCTTGTTGCCATCACGATCCTCGATATGCACGCCCGATGCGGTGCGGATGACACGGGTCGGGCTTTCGCCGCGCGCGTGTTGGGCCAGATGGGTCGAGGGGTGGAAGAAGTTTTCGCGATCCCACTGGTCGAGTTGGTTATTGTGAAGCATGGCTTACCTCAATCGTTCGGGCGGGCGGGCGCGCCGCCGGGTTCAAAGACGATAGGAGCTTTTGCGCATGGACCCTTGGCGTTTTGCGGCTTCGGGTCGGGCGGGTCGGCTCCGCTCAGCCCCAGCAGCAGCGCGCAATGCCTTTATTGCTTGGGTCTTGTCCCGGATAACGCATGACGAACGTGAAATCCAGCCTGCTCAGCCCACGACATCGCCAATCACGGCAACACAATCCCCGGATTTGATCAGGCCCGGATGATGGCGGCTGATCAGGATCCCGCCCCGGCGGGCGTGATAGTCCACCGGCACCTGCCCGGTTCGGTCCACCGGCCAGCGCCGCGCCACCACATCGCCCTTGCGAACCGGATCGCCAAGATCGACCAACGCCTCGTACAGCCCTTCACCTTCACTGAACAGGAAACAGTCATCATCCGGCATGGTCAGCGTCACGGTGTCGTCGATCTGCATTTCGGCATCAAGGATCCCCGCATGGATCAACACGTTGCGCGCACCCTTCTTGGCAATCGCGTTCGACCGCGCGGTGGAGGTGCCGCCCCCGCCCAGCTCGGTCGTGACCAGCACCTTGCCCATCTCTTCGACCGCGGTGTCATACATGCCCACATTGTCGATCTCGCGCATCCGGACCGAATAGGGCGCGTTGAAGGCCCGCATGGCCCGCACGCAAGCAGCCTCCAGCGACTTGTCGTCCAGAATATGCACTGCCGCGAAGGGCAGGAAATCCAGCGTCTTGCCGCCGGAATGGAAATCGACCGCGATATCGGCCATGGGCAGCAGCACGCGCTGGAAATAGTCGGCAATCTTCTCGGTCGGGGTGCCGTCCGGGCGGCCGGGGAAGGATCGGTTCATGTTGCCCTTGTCGATAGGCGATGTCCGGGTGCCCGCGCGGAAGGCGGGATAATTGAAGGCGGGCACGATGATGACGCGACCGGTAATGTCCTCGGGCTTCAACGTCACCGTCAGTTCCTGCAACGCAATCGGCCCTTCATATTCATCCCCATGATTGGCCCCGGTCAGAAGCGCGGTGGGTCCGGGACCGTTCTGAATGACCGTGATCGGGATCATGACCGACCCCCAGGCGCTGTCATCGCGGCTGTAGGGCAGCCTGAGGAATCCGTGATGCGCGCCGTCCTGATCCAGCGGAATGGTGGGCGTAATCGGGGTCTTGATCATGGCTCAATCCTTCACGAACATCTTGCGTGGCACATCGGACAGACATTCCGGGCCATCCATACCGATGCGTATGCTTTCGGTGATCTCAAACCCCCAATCCTCCATCCACAGGCCGGTCATGAAGTGGAAGGTCATGTTTTTTTCAAGCACCGTCTTGTCGCCGGGGCGCAGCGACATGGTGCGCTCGCCCCAATCGGGCGGATAGGACAGACCGATAGGATAGCCGGTGCGGTTGTCCTTCTCGATCCCGTATTTTCTTAGCACATCAAAGAAGGCCAGCGCGATATCTTCGCAGGTATTGCCCGCGCGGGCCTTGTCCAATCCCGCGTCCATCCCTTCCAATACCGCCTTTTCGGCGTCCAGAAAAGTCTGGGTGGGTTTGCCCAGGAACACCGTGCGTGACAGTGGGCAGTGATAGCGGTGGACGACGCCCGCAATCTCGAAAAACGTGCCTTCGCCCGTTTTCATCGGCTGGTCGTCCCATGTCAGATGCGGCGCGGCGGCATCCGCGCCCGAGGGCAACAGCGGCACGATGGCCGGATAATCTCCACCATACCCAAGCGTATTGTCGTAACGCAGGCCGGCGTCATAGATCTCGGCCACCAGATCGCATTTGCGCAGGCCGGGATTCACCTTGTCAAAAATACGCTGGTGCATCTTGCCGACGATCTGCCCGGCCTGCCGCATATAGGTAAGTTCGGCCTCGGATTTCACGGCACGTTGCCAGTTCACCAAGGCGGTGGCGTCGATGAACTGTGCGTCTGGCAGATGGGACTGCAGCGACGCAAAGGCGGCCGCCGTGAACCAGTAATTGTCCATCTCGACCCCGATCCGACCCTTGTCCAGCCCGCGATCCGCCAGTTGCGCGGACAGGTAATCCATCGGGTGGCGTTCGTTGGATTGAACATAATGATCGGGATAGCCAATGATACGGTCTGGCGTCATGTAACAGGTCCGCAGCGCCCCCGCCGCATCCTGCCCGCGCCCGAACCATGTCGGCGTGCCGTCCGTCGTGACAATGACGCATTGGTGCACATAGAACGACCACCCGTCATAGCCGGTCAGCCAATTCATGTTCGACGGATCTGTGACGATCAACAGATCAAGCTCACGCCGCGCCATCTCGCGCCGCGTCTTTTCCAGGCGATCCGCATATTCATCCCGCGTGAACCAGAGCTTCGCTGCGTCCATCCTGTTCCTCCACCCTGCAAGACACGACATCACAATTCAGCCTAGCTGACGCAAGGATGTGATTCTTGGCAAGAGTTGTGATAGGCGCGCGCCTGGGTCGGGGTGTCGGTGTGCCTACCACCGACCCCACAGGCTGCGCCACAACAGGCTGCCCCGGCGGGAAAACTCCGATTGCCCCAATGTCCCGTCCACGGCCGAACGAGGGGATTTCTGCGCCTGACGCAAGATCGCGCGGCTTCGCCATGCGCTGCGCAAGGCGGCGTTGCCATCCTTGCCCAGCACAGTATATGCGTGGTCAATCGCGGCCAACCCGGCTTCGGACAGTTCGCGGATCGTGCCGTCATCAGGCACGACATGCCCCCGCCCTGCCGCTTTCAACGCGGGTTGGGACATCAGCCAGTTGGCAATCCCCGCCGCCTCGCCCAGATCGGTCAGCGCCTGATCCCGGGCATGGTCGCCTTCAAAATCGGTAAGCCCCGTGGCCTGCCCGGCTGCCAGCATCAACGCCCCCGCGCTGTCACGCAGATAGGTGCGGATCTGCCCGGCGTCGCGACGCGGCGCGCCCTGCGCATCCCGCTCGCGCGCGTCCAGCATGGTCAACAAGGGCGCCGCCCGCAGATCGCCCCAGATCACCAGTTGCGACAGCGGAGTCGCGACATCATGTTTCGGAGCCTCGCGTCCATCGGTTGCCGCCTCGATCACATCGCGCCAGAATTGCAGGCGGATCATCGCGACCATCGGTTCCTGAGACATGAACGGCGCACGCGCAATCTCCAGGTTGAACGCATAAAGCGGGAACAGCCGTTTGCGTTCCTCCACAGCGCCGGTCATGGTCGCCAGAAACCGGTCCGGATCGCCCTTCTGCACCATCTCGGCGCAAGCGGCGATGGGGTCGCGCGGGTTCAGCTCGATCATGCCGGGCGCGCCCCGTCACGCAGCAGTTTCCATGTGATCGCGTCAAGCAGCGCCTGAAACGAGGCATCGACGATGTTGGGGCTGACGCCAACGGTCGACCAGCGGTGGCCGTCGCGGTCTTCGCTGTCGATGATCACGCGGGTCTGCGCTTCGGTTCCGCCCTGGGTGATGCGCACCTTGAAGTCGACCAGATGCAGATCGTCGATGATGTCCTGATAGGGGCCAAGATCCTTCGCCAGCGCCTTGGCCAGCGCATTCACCGGGCCGCGATCGGTGCCGCTAGCGTCCATGCTTTCGGACACGGACAGTTTCTTTTCGTTGCCGATTTTCACGACCACGATGGCTTCCGACAGGCTGACGGTCTGGTTGCGTTTGTTCTTGCGCCGCTCGACCGTGACTTTGTAGCGTTTGACCTCGAAAAACTGCGGCAACTGCCCCAGCACGTCCCGCGCGACCAGCTCGAACGAGGCTTGCGCGCTATCATAGGCATAGCCCTGATCCTCGCGTTCCTTCACCCGGTTCAGGATGTCACCAAGACGCGGGTCGCCCTTGGCAACCTTGATGCCTGCATCCGCCAACCGCGCGCGCAGGTTCGACTGCCCCGCCTGGTTCGACATCGGCACGATGCGTGTGTTGCCCACGGTTTCGGGCGGGATGTGTTCATAGGTGGTCGGGTCTTTCAGAATGGCGCTGGCATGCAGCCCCGCCTTATGCGCAAAGGCCGACGAACCAACGAAGGGCGAGGCCTTGTTGGGCACCCGGTTCAGGATATCATCTAGCTGGCGTGACAGGCGCGTGAGCCCCTTCAGGGCCTTGTGACTGATCCCTGTTTCGAACCGGCTAGCATAGGGTTCCTTCAACATAAGCAGGGGGATCAACGTGGTCAGGTTCGCATTGCCACAGCGTTCGCCCAGCCCATTGAGTGTGCCCTGCACCTGCCGGGCGCCCGCGTCGATGGCGGCCAGAGAACAGGCCACCGCGTTGCCCGTGTCGTCATGGGTATGAATGCCGAGACGGTCGCCAGGAATGCCTGCTGCGATCACGGCTTTGGTAATCTGGTGCACCTCGTGCGGCAACGTGCCGCCATTGGTATCGCAGAGCACAATCCAGCGGGCACCGGCGTCATACGCGGCTTTCACGCACTCCAACGCATAGTCCGGGTTGGCCTTGTAGCCATCAAAGAAATGTTCCGCATCATACAGCGCCTCGCGCTCTTCCTTGACCAGATGCGCGACCGAGGCGCGGATGTTTTCCACGTTCTCATCCAATTTGATCCCCAGCGCGGTGGTGACGTGGAAATCGTGGCTTTTGCCGACCAGACAGACCGCAGGCGTGCCCGCGTTCATCACGCCCGCCAGCACATCGTCGTTCTCGGCCGAGCGCCCGGCCCGTTTGGTCATGCCAAAGGCCGTGAAGGTTGCGCGCGTCTTGGGAGCGGTGGCGAAAAAGTCGCTGTCGGTGGGGTTCGCGCCCGGCCAGCCGCCTTCGATATAGTCGATGCCGAGCGTGTCGAGGGCCTTGGCGATCTGCTGCTTTTCGGTGAGCGAGAATTGGACGCCTTGGGTTTGTTGGCCATCGCGGAGGGTGGTGTCGTAGAGGTAGAGGCGTTCGGTCATTGGTTTGCCCCCTTGCCCGTGGCACTTGCGGCACGGACAGCGCCTGATGCCGATTCACACACCGGGCCGCTTGCGGCCCGGTTCGCCCCCGACCCGCCCCCCAGGGCGGGGGCGAAAACGCCCCCACCCTCGGGTCGTTGGCGAACCTGTGTTTTGCTTTGAAGTGAAGGCATCACAAGCCCTCCAGCTTGGCGGGATCGAAGTCTATTTCCGGTCGCAAATCAACGTGGTCCTTGGACATACGAACGCTGACATTTGCCAATGACAGAATGTGCTTCATTCGGTCTACTTCCGAAAAATCTTTGCTTTTCATAGCCCTTTGTCGGGCATCATGAAGCTTCTGAGCAATCCGTCTTAAGCTATCAACACCATTGCGATAGGTTGAGACTCGAGCTGAAAGAGCTTCTTCCGAGAAAAACCCAAGAAAAATCAGATTTCGCGCCAGAGCGTTCGCATCATCCGAACCATTCATTTTCTTGAGGCATTCCAGTGCAGCATGTGTATTCAGATCATCCGCCAATGCGTCAATGATTGCCTGCTCTGGCCTGAGTTTCATTGCGTCATCCACATCGCCGTACTGAGCGATCAACTCAACAAAGCCGTGAAGCCTGTTCTCAGCGTCTACTGCTTTCTCTTCCGTCCAGTCCATCGGCTTGCGGTAATGCGTGCCGAGGAACACGAAGCGGATCACCTCGCCCGGCACACCTTGTTCCAGCAAATCATGCACGGTGAAGAAATTGCCCAGCGACTTGGACATTTTCTTGCCCTCGACCTGCAACATCTCGTTGTGCAGCCAATAGTTCGCGAACCCCGCGTCCGGGTGCGCGCATTTCGACTGGGCGATCTCGTTTTCATGGTGCGGGAATTGCAAATCGTTGCCGCCGCCATGGATGTCGAAGGTTGCGCCCAGCAATTCATGGCTCATCGCCGAGCATTCGATATGCCAGCCCGGACGCCCCCGACCCCACGGGCTGTCCCAGCCGGGCAGATCATCGGTGGACGGCTTCCACAGCACGAAATCCATCGGGTTCTTCTTGTAGGGCGCGACCTCGACCCGGGCGCCCGCAATCATGTCATCGACAGACCGGCCGGACAGGCGACCATACTCCTTGTAGCTTTCGACCGCGAACAGCACATGGCCCTCGGCCTCATACGCGTGGCCCTTAGCGATCAGATCTTCGATCATCGCGACCATTGGCTCGATGAACTCGGTCGCGCGGGGCATTTCATCGGGGTCCAGAGCGCCCAAGGCGCGCATGTCGTTCAGATACCAGCCGATGGTCTCATCCGAGCGTTGATGAACCAGTTCTTCCAGCGTGCCCCCGGCGCCCGCCTCTTTGCGGGCCAGCGCGGTCGCGTTGATCTTGTCATCCACATCGGTGAAATTGCGCACATAGGTCACATGATCCGCGCCATAGACGTGCCGCAACAAACGATAGAGCACATCGAACACCACCACGGGCCGCGCATTGCCCAGATGGGCGCGGTCATAGACTGTCGGCCCGCAGACATACATGCGGACGTTTTCGGGGTCGATCGGCTCAAAGGGCCGTTTCTTCCGTTGCATTGTGTCGTGGAGTTGAATCTTGACTTCCATTTGGTCCTCGTGCGTCCCCGCAAGCGTTATCCCGCGGCGGGCTTAGCAAGTTCCTGACATGTATGGAATAGAAGAACGGCCCGCCTGACGATGTCAGTGGGTAATGCAGCAGATAATGGTGATGCTTTTCCGTTTCATGTCGCGAAGGCTATCACCCTTCCCCCTGCCTGCCAAGCGCGTTATCGTGACCCCATGACACGTGACGCGGTGAACGAAATATGCAAAGCCCTGCCCGGTGCGGAATGGTCCGAGCCATTTGGACCCGGCCATGACGTCTGGAAAGTGGGCGATAAGATTTTTGCGGCCATGGGTGCGCAGACCGAAGGGGTTTCAGTCAAGACGCCAGACGTGGAAACCGCCGCGATGCTGATCGAGGCTGGTGTTGGCACCAAGGCGCCTTATTTCCATCGGTCATGGGTGCTGTTGCCCTTCGATGCGGGGCAGGACGAACTGACCCACCGCATTCACCGGTCCTATGCGCTGATCCGGGCCAGTCTGACAAAAAAGGCGCAAGCGGCGCTGGCGCCCTTTGATCCCGATATCTAAGCCATCGCCGCGTTGGTTTTCACAGCCAATTCGCCCTTGGTCCACATCTGAACAACCTTATAGAGGATCGGCAGGATGATCAGCGTCGCGGCCACCAGGCTGGCCCCTGCCACGATCCGAAGGATGTCGCTGCCATTGACCACGGCCCCCAGTTGCATGAGGCTTCCAAATGCGGCCAGGGGGAAGGTCAACGCGCCCCAAAGCGGGCTGAATCCCGCCTTCAGCAGCCACCGGATACGGCCAATCAGAATGCTCAGGATCACGATGGCGGTGACGCTGAACACCAGCGCCAGTTCGGTTTCGTCCAGCAGATAAGCCCCGGTGCCCAAGACGCTGGCCGGGGCCAGATGGATTGCCAGAAGCGGACGAAGCGGCGGTGGAATGCGGGTGCGCAGAAACTGGGCGGCGCTGGCGCCCCAGATGATCGCGGCGGCAAAGAAACCGCCCCAGAAGCCCGCTTCGGCAAATCCCACCCATCCCAGCGGCACGGCAGCCAGCGGGATCAGCACGAAGCCTGCGAACAGCAGGTGCCAAACCGGGGTCACGATCCGCGCCTCAACGGGGCCGGTGATCAGCATGTGGATGACACGCAGGGCCAGCAACACATGCGCCGCAAAGGTCAGAAGCAGGATCGCCCCCGCCAGAACCAGCGAAAACGGTTCAACCGTCGCAGACAGAAGATACCCGCTCAGAACCATCGCAGCCAGCCCTGCGCGGCCGGGCAGCACCCTGAGATCTTCGATGAACGTGCCAGAGCGCTGCATGAATTTCATGGCATAAGCCGCAAGGCTGAAGAGATAAAGAAGCGTCACCGCCCCCAGGATCAACTCACCGATGGCACCGGGCGCGGAGAACGTATCTGTCGCGCGCCGCCAGGCCAGACCCAAGCCGAACACGCCCATGATCGGGGTGAAAACGGCAGGGGGCATCCGCTGGAACATCCGGGTTTTCGGCGGGATGGGCGGCGGCGGCGGGAAATACGGGGCTTTGGCCATCGGCGGGATCCTTGAAATGCAATCGCTGAACACAACGACGCCCATTTAACCCGTGTGGCCACACAAAAAAAGACCTCGATCGCGTCCGGATTGCCGCAGGCCGGGTCTGTCGTCGCGCGGCGCCTCTAAACCAGTGTTTCCTTGCGAGCGGCGCGCAGATTGTCTGCCAGCGCGGCGCGCAACAGTGTCGCCTCGGACCCCACCCCAAGAAAAGTCACGCCAAGATCGGTGTAATACCGGAAATCGGCATGGTCATAGTGAAGAATACCCGCGGCCTTTCCGGCGGCGCGGATGCGGGCGACGCTGTGGGCAATCGCCGATTTCACCTCGGGATGGCCCGGGTTGCCGCGGTGCCCCATATCGGCCGACAGATCCGCGGGTCCGATAAAGACACAATCAACCCCATCGGTGTTTGCAATCTCGTCGATATTTTCAACCGCAAGGCGGGTTTCGGCCTGCACGATCAGGCACACTTCGTCATTGGCGTTGGTCAGATACTCATCCATCTGCCCAAATCGTGCCGCACGGGCGACCCCTGCCCCCATGCCACGCCGCCCCTCTGGCGCATAGCGGGTGGCGGCAACGATGCGTTCTGCTTGCGCCCCTGTGTCCACCAGAGGCACCAAAAGGCTTTGCGCCCCAAGATCCATCACCTGTTTGATCACCCAATCCTCGCCCACGGGCACCCGCACGATGGGCGAGAGATCGAACTGCCCCAATACCCGAAGCTGCGTCTGGATCATGGTCGGATCGAAAGGGGCATGTTCACCGTCGATCAGCGCCCAGTCATAACCGGTGCCCCCAACAAGTTCGGTTGCAGAGGGGCTTGCCAGGTTCAGCCAAAGCCCGATCTGCATTTCTTCCGCAGCCAAAGCGCGTTTCAGCCGGTTTTCTGGTGCTTTCATACCGCCCCGCAAATTATTTAACACGTGAACAGGCACAGCCTAGCCACCCCTGCCTCCGCGATCAAGCACATGGGGCGTGGTTCGGTCGCGCTTCGTTAACAGTACTCGTTCACGATTATTACAGATAATCAGACCGTTGCAGACCGTATTTCGCCATCTTCTCGTTCAGGGTTCGGCGCGGCAGGCACAACTCGTCCATCACCCCGACGATCGAGCCCTTGTGGCGGCGCATCGTGTTGTCGATCAGCATCCGTTCGAACGCTTCTACGTATTCCTTCAAAGGCTTGCCCTCGGTCGTCATGACCGGCTGCACCTCGTCATGGTCCGACATCAGAAGCGACGAGATCGTGCCGGTGCCGCGCCGCGACTGCAACACGGCGCGTTCGGCAATGTTGATCAACTGTCGGATATTGCCGGGCCACGGCGCTTGCAGAAGCTGGGCGGCTTCCTGCGCGCTGACCGTCGGGGCGGCGCAGCCGTATTCATCGGCAAACTGGTCGGCAAAGCCGGTGAACAGCATCAGGATATCCTCACCGCGTTGGCGCAGGGGTGGCAGGGTGATCTTCATCGCAGCCAGGCGATAGAACAGATCGGGCCGCAAGCAATCTTCGCAGGTCTTGCCCTGCTCTTGCAGGTTGCAGATCGCCACGACGCGGGTTTCGGCGGGCGTGCCCTGATCGTTCATCCATGTCAGCAAGCGGGCCTGAAGCCCCATCGGCAACGCCTCGATGTCCTCAAGCACCAGCGTGCCGCCGCGGGCTTCTTCGACCAGCGGCTGGGGGCCGCCCTCTTCCATCGGGCCAAACAGGCGGCGCGTCAGGTCGTCTTCGTCTTGCCCTGCGCAGGTTGCGACGACGAATTTCTTGCCCGCCTTCGCCCCGACCGCATGCAGCGCATGGGCGACCAATGTCTTGCCGGTGCCTGTCTCGCCTTCGATCAGCACGTGACCCTCGGACTGACCGATGTCCAGAATATCCTCGCGCAACCGCGACATGACAGGCGAGGCGCCAATCAGCTTTTTCATGATGGTCGACCCGTCCGAGAGTTCACGGCGCAGCGCGCGCGCATCCATGGCAAGACGTCGCTTATGCGTCGCCTTCTTCGCCAGACTGGTCAACTGATCGGGGTTGAACGGTTTTTCAAGGAAATCGAATGCCCCGACCCGCATCGCCTCGACTGCCATGGGCACATCGCCATGGCCGGTGATCATGATCACGGGAAGTGAGCTGTCGATGCTCATCAGTTTCTTCAAAAACCCCATGCCGTCGATCCCGGGCATCTTGATGTCCGAAATGATGACCCCGGGGTAATCCTGCCCGATCACCTTCAGGGCATCCTCGGCCGAGGGGTAGGTTTCCGTCTCGAACCCCGACAGGGACAACCATTGCGAGATGGATTGTCGCATGTCCTGTTCGTCGTCGACGATCGCGATTTTCATTGCCTGCGCCATCGCAGCCTCCTGATTTCCAGTTGCGTGACAGCCCTATTCAGCGGCTTTCACGTCCAAATCCTTGTCATCCAGAACCGGCAGTTCGACCTCGAACACAGCCCCGCCATCCTGACCATTGCGCGCCGTCAGACGCCCGCCCAGATCGGTGACGATCCCGGATGAAATGGCCAGACCCAGCCC
Organism: Aliiroseovarius zhejiangensis; assembly: GCF_014656375.1. Classification (GTDB taxonomy): domain Bacteria; phylum Pseudomonadota; class Alphaproteobacteria; order Rhodobacterales; family Rhodobacteraceae; genus Aliiroseovarius; species Aliiroseovarius zhejiangensis. The sequence goes on from NZ_BNCH01000001.1 coordinate 143,329, forward strand.
GACCCCGTCGCCCGGCGCCTTGGTGGTGTAGAAAGGCTCGAACAGGTTATCCAGATCGTCCACTCCGTTTCCATTGTCGCGCACGGTGATCAACACATAATCACCCCGGCTGACAATTATATCAACCTGCGGCAAATCAACGGTTTTTGTCGCGTCCAGCGCGTTACGCAGCAAATTGATCAACACTTGCTCCAGACGCAAGCGATCCCCCATCACCATGACGGGTTCGCGCGGAATATTGCGCGTGATGCGCACCTCGCGGCTTTTCAGTTGGGGTTCCATCATCGACAAGGCGGTGGACACGCTTTCGCGCACATCCATCGGCTCGAACGCGTCACCGCCCTTGCGGGCATAGCTTTTCAACTGCCGCGTGATCGCGCCCATCCGTTCAATCAGGTCGTCAATGCGCTGAAAACTGGACAGGGCTTCGTCAGGGCGTTTGCGTTGCAACAGCAATTTCGCGCCGGCCAGATAGGTTTTCATTGCGGCCAGTGGCTGGTTCAATTCATGGCTAACCGCCGCCGACATTTCGCCCAGAACAGCCAGTTTCGAGCTTTGCGCCAGCGTCTGCTCGGCCACTTGCAGGTTTTCTTCGGCGCGTTTGCGCTCGGCGATCTCGCGTTGCAGGGCAAGGTTCAACTGCCGCAAATCCGCCGATTCCTGCGCAAACAGAACCGAACGGAACTGCGCCCGGCGGCTGATCAGATAAAACAGCAGCGACAGGAGCATCGCGAAGGCCATGATTTCCAGCGCCAGAACCGCGTTCACCTTCTCGCGCACCGAGGCATAGGAGGTGAAAGACGCAATCCGCCAGCCCTGAAACGGCACCCGGCTTTCGTGGCGCATCACCTCTTCACCCAGAAACAACACGTCCGACGGCAGGCCCGACCAATCCGCCGCATCGCGCACGCTGCGCCTGATCGCGTCGGTGGCCGACACGGTGGCCAGCGCCTCGCCTTCCGGTTTGCCGCGCCAGCGCGGTTCGGTTGCCAGAATGACGTTTCCTTCACTATTGGTGACAAGCACCGCGTCCGAAATCCCCGACCAACTGCTTTCAAACTTGCGCAGGTCGACATTCACGACGATCACCCCGATCACGCCATCGCTGTCCTCGATCTTGCGGGAATAAGAGAACTCGTAGGACCCGGCCTCGGTTTGCACCGTTGTGAACACGGTTTCCGAGCTTCTGAGCGCCTCGACGAAATACGGGTTGGTGCGGTGTTGCGAGCCAAGGGCCTCGCGCGTGGTGGCGGCCACGGCGCGCCCGTCACTGTCCAGAAGCATCAGCGACGCGGCTTCGATCTCGTCGCGATAGGAAATCAGCCGGGCCGTGCTTTGCGAATAATCGGCCGAATTCAGAGCGTTGATCAGCGCCGGATCCCGCGACAGCAGAAGCGGCACGACCGAGTTGCGCTGTAGTTCACTGAGCAGGTTGCCCGAATACAGCGCCACGCGCAGTTCAGCCCGATTGCGGGTGGTTTCGGTGTAGCGTTCGGTCAGCAAACGGTTTGAAAAGAAGACCACGAAAACAGCAAGCGAAATCAACGCCACAAGCACAAGCCGCGCGCGAAGACTGACCCCCGGTCGCGGGGGCGGCACTGGACGTTTCTTTGGGTCGACCATGGCTTGAAGATAAGTCCGCGCGACCCGCTTCGCAATCATGCAGCGACGACGCTGTCCACCAACGAGCGGAACATCGCCACGCCATCCGTGCCGCCATGCTTTTCATCCACGCAGCGTTCCGGATGCGGCATCATGCCCAACACGCGCCGGTTCTTGGAAATCACCCCCGCGATGTCACCCGTCGACCCGTTCGGGTTGTCCAGATAGGTAAACGCGATCCGGCCCTCGTCGCGCAGCTGCGCAAGTTTCTCGTCGGTGACGTTGTAATTGCCGTCGTGATGGGCGATCGGCACGGTGATTACCTGCCCTTTTTCATAGCCGGACAGAAAATCGCAATCCGTGGTTTCAACTTTCAGGTCAATGGGTTTGCAAATGAACTTCAAGTTGGCATTGCGCATCAGCGCACCGGGCAGGATGCCGGTCTCGGTCAGCACCTGAAACCCGTTGCAGATCCCGATGGCATAGCCGCCCCGTTCGGTGTGCTTGATCAGCGACCGGGTGATGGGCGATTGTGCCGCAATGGCCCCGCAGCGCAGATAGTCGCCAAACGAGAAACCGCCGGGCACGCCCACGATGTCCAGATCATCCGGCAACTCGGTTTCCTTGTGCCAAATCATCTTGACCTGTGCGCCGGCCCGTTCGAACGCCACGGCCAGGTCGCGATCGCAGTTGGACCCCGGAAAAACAATGACACCCGCCTTCATCACAGCACCTTGATGGCGTAGTTTTCGATGACGGTGTTGGCCAGCAGCTTCTCGCACATCTTCTTCACGTCCTCTTTCGAGGTGCCATCGGCTAGGTCCAGTTCGATCACCTTGCCTTGGCGGACCTTCTCGACCCCGTCAAAGCCCAGATTGCCAAGCGCGTGGCGGACGGCCTCGCCCTGCGGATCCAGAACGCCTGTTTTCAGCATCACGTCTACACGAACTTTCATCGGGGCAAATCCTCAGTTGATCAGGGTCGGTTTGGTGGGGGTGTGGGTCACGTTCGACGGCATGACGCCCAGTCGGCGCGCCACCTCGGTATAGGCATCGGCCAGGTTGCCAAGGTCGCGACGGAACACATCCTTGTCCAGCTTCTGGCCGGTTTCGATGTCCCACAGACGGCAGCTGTCGGGGCTGATCTCGTCGGCCACGATCAGACGCGGGAAATCGCCTTCGTAAACGCGCCCCATCTCGATCTTGAAATCGACCAGCTTGATGCCGACGCCGTACATGACACCCGACAGGTAATCGTTCACGCGCAGCGCCATCGACACGATCTCGTCCATCTCCTGCTGGCTGGCCCAGCCGAAGGCGGCGATGTATTCCTCGGGCACCAGCGGGTCGCCCAGGCTGTCATCCTTATAGGAAAACTCGACGATCGGGCGCGGCAGCGGTGTGCCTTCCTCGATCCCCAGCCGTTTGGCAATCGACCCGGCGGCAACATTGCGCACGATGATCTCAAGCGGAATGATTTCGGCGGCGCGCACAAGCTGTTCGCGCATGTTCAGCCGCTTGATGAAATGGTTGGGGATGCCCAATTGCGTCAGCCCCTTCATGAAGAACTCTGACAGGCGGTTGTTCAGAACGCCCTTGCCGTCGATCACGTCCTTCTTTTCGGCGTTGAAAGCGGTGGCATCGTCCTTGAAGTATTGCACGATGGTGCCCGGCTCGGTGCCTTCATACAGGATCTTCGCCTTGCCTTCGTAAAGTTTCTTGCGCCGTGCCATAAGACCTCCGTCGGTCGGTGCGGGATGCAACATTGGACGGGCCCCCTGCCCGTGCGACTCCCGCCATTGCCCGCCCTATACGTGAAAGCCCGACGCTGGGCAAGAATATCGCCGATCCGGTACAATTTCCGGGCATTGAGAGCGCAACCGGGGTTGCGATGAACGTCCGCCATTGGCATATCAGTATCGACAAGCGCCGTTCGGCCTGCCGAGGGCACCAGACCATGAACAAGGGAACGCCATGACCACCTTTGATGATCGCGAAAACGCTTTTGAGGCCAAGTTTGCGCATGATGAAGAAATGCAGTTCAAGGCAGAAGCACGCGCCAACAAGAAGCTGGGCCTGTGGGCTGCAGAGAAACTGGGCAAGACCGGGGACGACGCATTGGCCTATGCAAGCGAAGTGATCAAGTCCGATTTCGAAGAAGCCGGCCACGAAGACGTGGTGCGCAAGGTCACCGGCGACCTGAACACCGTCAGCGCCGACGAAGTCCGCGCCAAACGCGCCGAATTGCTGGCCGTCGCCAAGGCGGAACTGGTTTCGGAGGCCTGATCGCCCCGGACCACGCGCGTGCCCAGATCGGCGTGCGCCCAATGACACATGACACCGACACACGCCAACGGGCGCACCTTCCGGGGATGCGCCCGTTTTCATTTCGGCGTCCGGCGGGACAGGTTGATCGGCAATAGTCGTTAAAACTTGATCTGTTAACAGCATATTCGTGTCTTTGCGAAACCCTGATGCCGGGATCGGAAAGGGGTGAAGCCATGCACGAACACACAGATATCCTGCGGGATCACCCAGACATCCTGCAAAAGCGGCGCGCGACGCGGGCGCTGTCGGTCGCGGACGGGATCGATCTGCGCAAAACCGCGCTGCGCCAGCTCTTGGCCGCGTTGTTGGTTCTGGGTGTGATCGTCCTGATGTGGGACAAGATTGCACAGCTTGACCTCAACACCATCCGCGCGGCGCTGAAATCGGTGACCCCCTGGCAATGGCTGGCCGCGTGCGGGTTCACCGCCGTCTCTTTCTGGGCGTTGGGGCGATATGATCGCGTGGTGCACCGCCTGCTGCGCACATCCGCCGACATGAAACAGGCTGAACAGGCCGGGATCGCCGCGATCGCGATTTCCCAGACGGTCGGCATGGGGGTGATTTCGGCCAGCTTCGTGCGCTGGCGCATGTTGCCCGATGCCTGCCTGACCCAGGCGGCACGGCTGACGGCCATCGTATCGGCATCGTTTCTGGCGGCCTGGGCGGTGATCACATCGGCGGCGGTCGTTATGGCACCGGTGGCGTTGCCCATGGGCGGTTGGGTACAGGGGGTCGCATGGACGGTTCTGATCGTCACCGCGCTGGCGATGGTCGCCTCACTGCTGCGACCGCGCCTGTTGTCAGGTGTGCGCCTGCCCCCGCTGCGCGCGGTTGGCGCGTTTCTTGCTCTGGCGGTTCTGGATATGGTGGCGGCGGGTGCGGCGTTGTGGGTCTTGCTGCCCGCGGGCTGCGAAATCTCACCTTTGCTGTTGATTGCCGCCTATATGCTGGCACTTGGTGCGGGGTTGATCTCGGGCACACCGGGCGGAATGGGTCCGTTCGAGTTGACGCTTTTGGCAGCTCTGCCCACGGCCGGGCCTGAACCGCTTCTGGCCGCAATTCTGGCGTTTCGGGCGGTCTATTTCGCCCTGCCAGCGCTGTTGGCCGCCGCGCTGACCATTCGCGGGCCACGTGTGGCAGTCAGCCATCGGAGCGGCCAAGCCAACCGGTCCGAACGGGCTAGACTGCGCCCGCCATTCGGCCCACACCTGCCCACGCATGTCGCCCAGGCCCTGCGCATCGCCCCGCGCGCGGAAGCCGGGCTGCTGCGCCACGGTCGGTTGTCGCTGATCGAACGTGGCGATGCGACCCCGGTTGCGATGGGGACCACAAGCGGGCAGAGCCTGATTGTGCTGTCCGATCCCATGGACCCCGTATTGTCGCCGGACACATTCCTGTCCGAGCTTGAAGACCTTGCCCGGCGCGGATTTCATGCGCCGTTCCTGTACAAGATCGGCGGGCGCATGGCCTGTGCGGCACGGCGGGCGGGTTGGCGGGTGTTGCCGCTTGCGCGCGAGGCCACGCTTGACCCCCGACGGTTTACCCTGGACGGATCCGACAAGCGCCAATTGCGTCGCAAATTGCGGCAAGCCGACAAGGCAGGCGTCATCATTCAGCCCGGTGGGGTCGACCTGCCACTTGCCGATATGGACCGGATTGCGGCACGCTGGTCCGCCACCCATGGTGGCGAGCGCGGATTTTCCATGGGGGTCTGGTCCCCCGCCACCTTGCCTTTTGCGCTAGTATTTCTGGCCTATTATCACGGGCGGTTGGTCGGCTTCCTGAACCTGCACGCAAATGCCAACGAACACGCACTGGACCTGATGCGTATCGACCCGTCAGCCCCGGACGGCACCATGCACGCGCTTGTGACGCAGGCGATTGCCGCGGCCAAGGCCGATGGCATTACCCGGTTTTCACTGGCCGCCGTGCCGCTGGGCACCTGCCGAAACGAACGCACCGCCTTTCAACTCATCCGGCGGGTTCTGAATGCAGCCTGCGGCGCAGACGGGTTGCGCCAGTTCAAATCCGCCTTTTCGCCTCATTGGGAAACCCTGTATGCCGCCGCCCACTCGACCGTGGCGCTGGGGATTGGGGCGCTGGATGTCATGCGCGAAATTCATCAGACCAAGACGGCGTAAGCGCGTCCAAACCTGCGTCCATGATCTTGTGCCCATGACACCCCCGTGGTGTTCCGGTGGGGTTCCTGTGCCACCCCGCCACAACAGGGCGAGGTGGGCGCGCAGGCGACATATCCAGTCGCAACAAGTATTTTTCCTGTTCCCCCCGCGCATGGTTGACGCATTGGGTTTGCGCCTGCACGCAATCCGTGGCAGGTAGCGGCCAAACCTCGTCTCACAACAAGCGGAGCCCCCGATGACGGACGCGCTGACCCAACTGATGACCGAACGCGATTGGCTGCTGGCCGACGGAGCAACCGGGACCACCCTGTTCAACATGGGCCTGACCTCGGGCGATGCGCCCGAGCTGTGGAATGTCGACAAACCTGACAATATCCGCGCGCTGTACAAGGGGGCCGTGGATGCCGGGTCGGATATCTTCCTGACCAACTCGTTCGGGGGCAACGCGTCGCGGTTGAAACTGCATGATGCGCAGAGCCGGGTGCGTGAGTTGAACCGCGCCGCCGCCGAACTGGGGCGCGAGGTTGCCGATGCCACGGGCCGCACCGTGGTGGTTGCCGGGTCCATCGGGCCGACGGGCGACATCATGGAGCCGATGGGCAGCCTGACCTTCGACAGCGCGGTCGAGATGTTTCACGAACAGGCCGAAGGGCTGAAGGAGGGCGGCGCGGATGTGCTGTGGGTCGAGACAATCTCGGCGCCCGAGGAATACAAGGCCGCTGCCCGCGCCGCCGAACTGGCCGGAATGCCGTGGTGCGGCACGATGAGCTTTGACACCGCCGGGCGCACCATGATGGGCGTCACCTCGGCCGATCTGGCAAAGATGGTTGAAACGCTCAGCCTGCCGCCACTGGCGTTTGGGGCGAATTGCGGGGTTGGCGCGTCCGACCTGTTGCGCACCGTGCTGGGCTTTGCAGCCCAAGGCAGCGAGCGCCCGATCATCGCCAAGGGCAACGCAGGCATTCCGCAATATGTGGATGGGCATATCCACTATGACGGCACGCCTGACCTGATGGCCGATTATGCCGTTCTGGCGCGCGATTGCGGGGCGACGATCATCGGCGGCTGTTGCGGCACGACGCCTGACCACCTGCGCGCGATGCGCGAGGCGCTGGAAACCCGGCCACGCGGCGAGATGCGCCCGACACTGGACCAGATCGCATCTGCCCTTGGCGGCTTCTCATCAGCGTCCGATGGCACGGGCGACGATGCCGGGCCACGACCGGACCGCCGGTCGCGTCGTCGGCGCAGTTAACCACACGGACGGGATAGGACACGGGAACGAGGGCACCAATGCCCTCGTTTACTTTTCAGGCCATGGGCACATAGCGTCAAAACAGCGACAATTGATCGCCCGCCCTCGGCGGCACCGCAAAGAGGTCGCGGCGCAGCGCCGGCAGATCCCTGCCCAACCCAAGCCGCGTTCGCGCAATCGCGAAACGGTGGCGCAACAGCGCCGAAAACGTGCCCTGACCGACCATCCGGGTGCCAAAGGTCGCGTCATAATCCTCCCCGCCGCGCATCTCGCGCATTCGTCCCATCACGCGGGCCGCCCGGTCGGGCGCATGTTCCGCCAGCCAGTCCTGAAACAGTCCCGACACCTCGCCGGGCAGCCTGAGCAGGATATAGCTGGCCGCGCGGGCACCTGCATCGCTTGCTGCGCTCAAGATCGCCTCAAGCTCGTGATCGGTCAGACCCGGAACGACGGGCGCGACCATCACGCGCACCGGGATCCCCGCCCCTGCCAGCCGTTCGATCAACTTGAGCCGTCGCACCGGGCTGGGCACGCGCGGCTCCATCCTGCGCGACAGACCCGCGTCCAGTGTCGTGACCGAGATCCCCACATGCGCCAGCCCCGCCTTCGCCATGTTCGCCAACAGGTCAAGGTCACGCTCGATCAGCGTGCCTTTGGTAACGATGGTCACGGGGTGGCGAAAGTCAGACAGCACCTCGACCACCCCGCGCATCACACGATACTGTGCTTCGATCGGCTGATAGGGATCGGTGTTGGTGCCAATGGCAATCGGTGCCACCTGATAGCGCGGGCGCGACAGTTCCTGTTCCAGTCGCCGCGGAGCATTCGGGCGGGCAATCAGCTGCGTTTCGAAATCCAACCCGGCGGAGTATCCCAGAAAGGCATGAGTCGGACGCGCAAAGCAATAGATGCAGCCATGTTCACAGCCTCGATAGGGATTGATCGAGCGGTCAAACCCGATATCGGGCGATTGGTTGCGCGTGATCACACGCCGTGGATTTTCGATGGCCACATGGGTCTTGAGTGCGCGCGGCACCTCTTGATCCCAACCGTCGTCGATCGCAACCCTTTGATAAGGCTCGAACCGCCCGCTGGCATTGCTGACGGCGCCCCGCCCCCGCCGTGCCTCGGCCCTGATCTTGCTGTCGTGATCCGACTCCATGGTTCATCATAGGAACATATCAGGAACATATGAAGCATATTCACGATCTACCCGCGAATTATTCATTTGCCATTAGGTCGGTCAAAGGGCACTCAGTGTCGCAATCGGTTCAGACCAGACGTGCGAAATCGTCGCATGTGAGAATTGAGACAACGACCTTTAGCTGGGGAACGACAGCCATGTCCGACCAAGAAGACGATATCATCCTGAGCGAGCTGAACGACGAAGAGCTTGTCCAGCAGATGCATGATGACCTGTATGACGGTCTTGCGGAAGAGATCACGGAAGGCGTCAACATCCTGCTGGAACGCGGGTGGGAGCCTTACAACATCCTGACCGAAGCCCTTGTCGCCGGCATGACCATCGTGGGCCATGACTTCCGCGACGGCATCCTGTTCGTGCCCGAGGTTCTGCTGGCTGCCAACGCGATGAAGGCCGGTATGGCGATCCTGAAACCGCTTCTGATCGAAACCGGCGCGCCGCGCATGGGCAAAATGGTAATCGGCACGGTCAAGGGCGATATCCACGACATCGGCAAGAACCTTGTGTCCATGATGATGGAGGGCGCTGGCTTCGAGGTGATCGACCTGGGCATCAACAACGCTGTCGAAAGCTATCTTGAGGCGCTGGAGGCCGAACAGCCTGACATTCTGGGCATGTCCGCCCTGCTGACCACCACCATGCCCTATATGAAGGTGGTGATCGACACGCTGGTCGAGAAAGGCATCCGCGATGACTATACCATTCTGGTCGGCGGCGCGCCCCTGAACGAGGAATTCGGCAAGGCCATCGGCGCCGACAGCTATTGCCGCGACGCGGCGGTGGCGGTGGAAACCGCCAAGGATTACATGGCCCGCAAGCACAACCAGCTTGCCGCAGGTTAAGCCGCGTCAAACGCCTCTCAGGCCCTGCCCGCGCGGCGGGGCCTTTTCTTTTGAACCCCGAACCCCCAGATGAGGGTCATGAGCAAGACACGCTTCATTCTTCTGATCGCTCTGGTGATCCTGTCAGGCGGGCTGACGATCTTTGTGGCCGGTCTGGCGATGGCGTCGGGCAAGCTGGATGGTCGGGTTGCAATGGCACTGTTGCCTTTGCTGATGCTGGCCTCGATCGGTGTTCGGGCTTTATCGGGACGCAAAGGAAGATGAAACCGACGGACGAGGAACTCACACGCACGGGGCTGGCGCCAACGGATGCCTCGGCCAAGGTGCTCGTGCTGGCCTGCGGGGCGCTGGCAAATGAAATTCTGGCGCTGATCCGCCTGAACGGCTGGGATCACATGAGCCTGACCTGCCTGCCCGCCATTCTGCACAACACGCCCGACCGGATCCCCGCAGCGGTGCGCGCGGCGTTCGACAAGCACAAAGCGGATTTCGATCAGGTTTTTCTGGCCTATGCCGATTGCGGCACCGGCGGGCAACTGGCGGCGCTATGCGATGAACTCGGGATCGAGATGATCCGCGGCCCCCACTGCTACAGCTTTTTTGAAGGCAACGACGCCTTCGCCGCCCACGCGGACGGAGAAATCGACGTCTTCTATCTGACCGATTTTCTGGCGCGCGGTTTTGAGAACTTCGTCATCAAGCCCTTGGGTCTGGATCGACACCCCGAACTGCGCGACATGTATTTTCAGCACTATACCCGGCTGATCTATCTGGCGCAGACGGACAATCCCGACCTGGACCGCATGGCACAGGACGCGGCCGACCGGCTGGGCCTGAAATACCAGCGCAAGTTTACCGGGTTTGGCGATCTGGCAACGGCGTTGCAGACGTTGGCGTGATCACACCGCTTCGGCTGCGTGGTGGCGGATGCGTTCGACCATCGCGCGCAGCCCGTTCGATCGTTGCGATGACAGATGTTCGTTCAGACCCAACCGCGCAAGCTCGGCGGGGGCATCGACCTTGCCGACCTCAGACAGGGGCAGGTCATTATAAAGTGCCGCCAGAACGGCAATCAGCCCCTTGACGATCATCGCATCGCTGTCACCACGAAAGCGGAAGGTCTGGCCGTCGATCTCGGGATGCAACCAGACCTGACTGGCACAGCCTTCCACCTTGGTTGACGGCACTTTCAACGCGTCTTCCAAGGGCGGCAGGGCCTTGCCCATGTCGATCACCATGGCATAGCGATCCTCCCATTCGTCCAGAAAGGCAAAATCGTCGACGATCTCTTCAAAGGCTTGACTGGCCATGGGGTGTCCTTCTGCTTCACCCTTCATCAGTTAGGGCGAACCGCGCGAAAGGTCCAGACCCCCGGCCAACGGCGCAGTGTTCTCTTTTCAAAGCCCCGCGCATGGGCTAACCCTTTGGTCAGAAGAAGAGGAGCGACCATGACCCTGCGCCGTTTTGCCCTGCCCGCCGTGATGACCAGCCTTGTCTTGGGGCTGAGCGCCTGTGGCAGCACGTCGAACCTGAACCCGTTCAACTGGTTCAGATCAGATGGCGTCAAAGAGGTGGCGGTCATTCCCGAAGGCGGTTTTCTGGAGGATCAGGAGTTTCGCGGGCTGGTCACGCAGGTGATTGATTTGCAGGTGCAACGCAGCACCGGGGGAGCCATCGTGCGGGCGACAGGCCTGCCGCCCCGCCTTGGATACTGGGACGCTGACTTGGTGCCCGAGAACTTCGAACGCCCTGTCGACGGTGTTCTGACCTATATGTTCCGCATCAGCGAACCACCCTATCACACCATTGCAGGGCGCCCGAAACAGCGCGAGGTGCTGGTGGGACATTTCGTGTCGAACACCAAATTGCAGGGCGTGCGCACGATCCGCGTGGTGGGTGAACGCAACAGCCGATCCTCCAGCCGCTGACCCGGCGGTCAGAACGACCGGGCTTCAGACCTCGAACACCTCGACCCGCTGGCCTTTGGCGGCCAGCGCCAGTTTACCTTCGCACAGGCGCAGCGCATCGTTTCCGAATACCTCGGCCCGCCAGCCACGCAGGGCCTGCACGTCGCGCTTGCCTGCCGCCAGCGCGTCCAGATCGGCGGCTGAAGCGATCAGTTTCTGCGCCACCTTCTCCTGCTCGCACCGCGCTTTCAGAAGCACGCGAAGCAGGTCCGCCAGCGCCGGGTTCACTTGCAGCTTGTCGCGTGATTTGTCAGGCGCGCGCGGCAGATCCTCTTGCGCCATTTCAACGCCAGCGGTGACAGCGTTCAGGATCCCTTCGGCAATCTCGCCCTTGCGGGCTTCGCGCAAGAGCAGACGCGACCGGCCCAGATCCTGCATGTTGCGGGGCTTGGTCGAGGCCAGTTCCAGCAGCGCGTCATCCTTCATCACCCGGTTGCGGGGGATGTTGCGCGATTGGGCATAGGCTTCGCGAAACCTGGCCAGTTCCTTGGCAACCCCAAGGAAACGCGACGAATTGGTGCGGGTTTTCAGACGCTTCCACGCGTCCGAGGGATGGATGGTATAGGTCTCGGGGTCGGTCAGAATAGCCAGTTCTTCCTCGACCCATGCACCGCGCCCGCTTTTCTCAAGCTCGGCAGAGAGGTGTTCGTAAATCTGGCGCAGATGCGTGACGTCGCCAATGGCGTATTTTTTCTGCGCTTCGGTCAACGGGCGGCGCGACCAGTCGGTGAAACGGCTGGACTTGTCCATCTGCGCGCGCGCGATCTTGCGCACCAAGGTCTCATACCCGGCCTGATCGCCAAAGCCACAGACCATCGCGGCCACCTGCGTGTCGAACAGGGGGTGTGGAAAAACGCCCGCTTCAACAAAGAAAATCTCAAGATCCTGACGCGCGGCATGGAACACCTTGACCACGTTTTCATCGCGAAACAGGTCATAAAGCGGGTCCAGCGACAGCCCATCGACCAGAGGATCAACCAGCACCGCATTGTCATCTGCATCGCCGGGCACGGCAAGTTGCACAAGGCAGAGCTTGGAGTAATAGGTGCGTTCGCGCAGAAACTCCGTGTCGACCGTGACATAGGGATGCGTGGCGGCGCGGGTGCAAAACTCGGCCAGCGCCTCGGTCGTGGTGATCGTTATCATACAGGGTCTTTCTGCTCTTTTTCGTGTGCCTTCTGGCCGTTCGACGGGTTTACGGTGAAACCGGGAAAAAGGGAAGCCTTGGGCGACATGGGCGCATCAGGGCAGGTATACTGGCGTGCGGTCGCCACTTGCGAAACAGCGAAGCACGGCGGGATAAAGGCGATGTTCCTGTTCCAGTACCCGGGCCGCCAGGGTCGCCGCCGTATCATCCGGCAGGATCGGCACCCGAGCCTGACCCAGAATCGGGCCACCATCCAGTTCTGCCGTCACTTCATGCACCGAACAGCCAGCTTCCGCATCGCCCGCGTCAAGCGCGCGTTGATGGGTGTTGAGCCCCTTGTATTTCGGCAGGAGTGACGGGTGAATGTTCAGACACCGCCCGGACCATTTTCCTGTGAATCCTGCGGTCAGGATACGCATGAACCCGGCCAGACAGATGATGTCGGGGCGGGCCTGTTCCAGCGCGTTGCTCAATGCGCCCTCGAACCCCGCACGGTCGCCCTTGAAGTCGCGGTGGTCGACGACTGCGGTCGGAATGCCAAGGGCTTGCGCCTTCGCAAGACCGCCCGCATCCGGCACATTGGACAGGACCAGACAGGGCCGCGCCGGGTGGTCGCCGGTCATCGACCGCGCCAGCGTCACCATGTTCGAGCCGCTGCCTGATATCAGGATGGCGACCCGCTTATGCGCCCCGCCCGCATTGATCACAGAAGCGACCCAAGATAGCTGACGCCCTCGCCCGCCTGAATGCGGCCCAGTTGCGTCACCGTCTCGCCCGCATTCGTCAGACGCTCGGTCACGGCAGCGGCCTGCGCGGCATCAACGACCAGCACCATGCCCTGACCGGAATTGAAGGTCTTCAGCAGTTCCGTCTGATCCATCCCGCCAGTTGCGGCCAACCACTTGAACACGGGCGGCAGGTCCCATGCATCCAGATCAACCAGCGCGCCCAGCCCATCGGGCAGCACGCGCGGCAGGTTTTCTGTCAGACCGCCGCCGGTGATATGCGCCAGAGCATGCACGCCCCCTGCCCGCACGGCCTCAAGCGCCTGACGCACGTAAAGGCGGGTCGGGGCCAACAGCGCTTCGCCCAATGTGATGCTGCCATCCCATGGGCAGTCCGCGTCCCAGCCAAGGCCTGAGACCTCGACCAGTTTGCGCACCAGGGAATAGCCGTTCGAATGCACGCCGTCGGACGCCAGGCCAAGCAGCACATCGCCTTCCTTGACGCCTTTTGGCAAATCTTCACCGCGCTCCATCGCGCCGACCGAGAAACCGGCCAGATCGAAATCGCCATCGTCATACATGCCCGGCATCTCGGCGGTTTCACCCCCGATCAGGGCACAGCCCGAAAGCTCGCAGCCTTTTGCGATCCCTTCGATGATCCGCGCCGCCTTGTCGGTCTCAAGACGCCCCGTCGCAAAGTAGTCCAGGAAAAACAAAGGTTCCGCGCCTTGGCACACAAGATCATTGACGCACATGGCCACCAGATCAATCCCGATCGTATCCACATTGCCTGTGTCAATCGCGATGCGCAGCTTGGTACCAACGCCGTCGGTGGCGGATACCAGAACCGGATCCGTAAACCCTGCACCTTTCAGGTCAAACAGCGCACCAAAGCCACCCAGACCGGCCATCACGCCCGGACGGTTGGTGCGTTTGGCGGCGGGCTTGATCCGTTCAACCAGTGCATTGCCTGCGTCAATATCCACGCCTGCGTCGGCATAGGTGATGCCCTTGGATGCGTTGCTCATCTGGTCCCCCGATTGACCTGCATAAAAACTGCGCCTGCGATAGCTTAAGGGGGGCAAAGAGTCCACGCCTCGCTTGACGCCGCGCGCCAGTTTGCTAGCAAGGGCGGCACCGGTGAATACAGTGGGCCTGTAGCTCAACGGTTAGAGCAGAGCGCTCATAACGCTTTGGTTGCAGGTTCGAATCCTGCCGGGCCTACCACTCCTGTACGGATCAGTCGGGTGCCGCGTGTCAGCGGGGCAAGACCAGTTCGACCTTCAGGCCCCCCAGATCGGCGCTGTCGCCCAACCGCAAATGCCCGCCATGACCGCGCGCGATGTCGCTGGCGATGGCCAGTCCCAGACCCACGCCCGACCCCTTGTCCTGATTGCGTGCCTTGTCCAGACGCGCAAAGGGTTTCAGGGCTTCTTCGCGCGCCTCGGGCGGGATGCCCGGCCCGTCATCTTCGACCACGAAGCGCAAGTCGCCGCGCCCAGTGACAAGCGATAGCCGCACGTGTGAACCATAGCGCGTGGCGTTGCCCAGCAGGTTTTCCAACGCCCGCTCAAGCGCCGCGCGGCGTGCGGGATAGGTGCCGGGTTCGGCCACGTCGCCCAATACGACGTTCTGACCCGCCCGCGCCGCGTTCTCGGCCAGATGGCGGGTCAGAGTTGCCAGATCGACGGGTTCCGGTTCATCTTCCAGCGCGTCCGAGCGGGCAAAACTCAGAAACCGGTCAACCAGACGTTCCATGTCGTCGACATCCCGCTCCAGATCTTCGCGGCTGTCGTCCTCGATCATCGCCAGCCCCAGCCGCAGGCGGGTCAACGGCGTACGTAAGTCGTGACTGACGCCCGACAACATCAATGTGCGCTGTTCGATCTGCCGTTCGATGCGCGAGCGCATATCCAGAAATGCCTTGCCCGCCGACCGGACTTCGGTCGCACCCGCCAGCTTGTAAGGCACCACCTGCCCCTTGCCGAACGCCTCGGCTGCCGTGGCCAGCCGGCGGATCGGGCGCAACTGATTGCGCAGGAAAAGATAGGCGATCAACGTCATCAGGATACCGGTGGCCACCATCAGCACCAGCAATTGATGCGGGTTCGACGCAGACACCCGATCACGCGAAAACCCCACCCGCATCGGCCCGTGACTGGTGATGACCCCCACGATCACGCCATCACGCGTCGATGACAGATCGACCCCGGTCAGGTTCGGCAAACCCGCCTGCAAAGTGCGCGACACCCATGATCCAGTCAGGTCGGTCAGCCGGATGGACGTGTCGACAGGCGCCCCCGGAAGCTCGACCCACATCGCCAGCGGCCGGATCACCGGCGCGATCCGGTCAAGCGCGGACCGGGGGGTGGCGGCGGCATTCACCTCCTCCAACAGATATTCCAGCTCCAGCACCACCGCCGATGTCATCTGCACCGTGATTCGATTGAAATGCCGCTGGATGAACACCACCGAAACAACCAGTTGCAAGGTCACGATCGGCACGATCAGGATCAGTGCCGCCCGCCCATAGAGGCCCCGCGGCATGAATTGCTTCAACCAGCCGAAATCGAGAAATCTGTTCTTGGGCAATTGAACCATGGCCAGACCCTATGACGCAGCGCCCGTCTTGCCAAGCGGCGACCGCGCGGGGTTACTGAGGGGGAGATTCGCAAAACACGGGGGGGCCCGGGCGTGGCCAACAGGACAGACATGACAGACCGTCCACCCACAGGCGTAATGACCCGGCAGGCGCCGGGCATCCGTCGCATCATCGCGCCCAATCCCTCGCCCATGACCTATTGGGGGACCAACACATTCGTTCTGGGCGAAGGCGATGTGGCCCTGATCGACCCGGGCCCGGCAGACCCCACCCACATGAAGGCGATCCTGTCCGGTCTCCGGCGCGGTGAACGGGTGACGCATATCCTTGTCACCCACGCACATCTCGACCATTCCCCCCTGGCCCGCCCGCTGTCCGAAGCCACCGGCGCGCCGGTGATGGCCTTTGGCGACGCGCAATCCGGACGCAGCGAGATCATGCGCGATCTGGTTGCACGTGGCCTGACCTCGGGTGGCGAAGGCGTCGATACCGAATTTCGCCCCGACATCCTGCTGGAAGACGGAGAGGTCTTTCGCGCCGCAGGGCTTGAGGTCGAGGCGATCTGGACCCCGGGCCACTTCTCGAACCACATAAGCTTTGCCTGGCAAGGCATTGTCTTTACGGGGGATCACGTTATGGGATGGGCCAGTTCACTGGTCTCGCCACCGGATGGAGATCTGACCGCCTTCATGGCCTCCTGCGCGAAACTCGCCGCCCGGAAGGATCGGCTTTACTTGCCAGCCCATGGCGCATCCATCCCCGACCCTGCCGCCCGTCTGGCCTGGCTGATCGCGCACAGACAATCACGCGAAACCGAGATCCTGACTGCCCTGTCGGATGGCCGCCCGGCATCTGTCCGCACCCTGACCCGCGCGATCTATACCGACACACCAACCACCCTGATCCCGGCTGCCCAACGCAACGTTTTCGCGCACCTGATTGACCTTGCGATGCGCAAAATTGTCATGGCGGAACCGCACCTGGACGCCAATGCAGATTTTCGCAGGATAGACTGAAGAAAAACGCTAATCCCTCTTGCAGCCCGAAATCGCTCTTGCTATATCGCCCCTCGTGTTCCGGCGTAGCTCAGCGGTAGAGCAGTTGACTGTTAATCAATTGGTCGTAGGTTCGATCCCTACCGCCGGAGCCAATTAAATCAATAAAAGCGGCTATTTACCGAGACCGCCAATGGCGGTCTTTGTAGTTTTAGACCCACCCCATAAGTAGGTCATAAGCACACGCGGGTGTTCGGTTCCACCTCGACAGCCAACGTGTTAAGTTTCAGAAACCGTCGTTTCTATTCAGTGGCTTGCGCATGAAATACGTTTCCCCCTCGGTCAAAGAGACCGCCTTCAACTGCCCGCATTGCGGAGCGCTTGCAAAACAGTTTTGGTATGCGATCCGCGCAGACCTGAACAGCGATGAGCACCCCAAGCCACTCGTGGCGACCGAAAATGACGATCAGAATTGGGATTTTGCAGACGTCGAGGACAAGGAAACCCGTGAAAATCTGGCCGCTTGGGGCAAGCTGATGAAGCTGGCCCATCCGTTCTTCGAGGGAGGAATAGACGAGAATTATAGCTTCCAGAACGTCTAAAATCTCTTCATCTCGCGTTGCTATAATTGCAAGGATATCGCGATTTGGATTCATGAGCGGCTAGTCTACCCTCAGCGAGGCGAAGCTCCGCCCGCCAACCCAGACATGCCGGACGAAATTCGCCGGGACTACGATGAGGCCAGCACTATCCTTGACCTCTCAGCCAGAGGGGCAGCAGCTCTCATCCGCCTCGGCATCCAAAAACTGTGCAAGCACCTCGGCCAACCGGGCAAGAATATCAACGATGACATCAAGGCCCTCGTTGCAGGGGGCCTCGACCCACGCATTCAGAAGGCCCTCGATGTGGTGCGGGTCGTCGGGAATAACGCGGTCCACCCCGGCCAGATCGACCTCAAGGACGATAGGGCGACCGCGGAAAGTCTCTTCCGGCTACTGGACTTGATCGTGGAAAAGATGATCTCCGAACCGAAGCACGTTGAGGAGGTCTATGCGGCCCTTCCTGAGGATGCACGCAAAGCGATTGAGAAGCGCAACGGCAAGTAAAAGCGACCCGCTGCACACGCACCCGGGTCGCTCTACAGGTCATGGGGAAAGGAGTTACCCCGCCCTGACTGCGGTTGTTGCGCTTAACGAGTAACTGAACCGCTATGCCTCTGGCGGTTGGCGAGGCCGCTCCGCACTCCGACCGGAGTGATCTGTGTCAACTCATCGCTGCCACAAACCTTCATGCTTGGATCGAAACAGAACGAAGGACGGTGGCACATGACACATTCCAAGCAGCTTGTCGTGGATTTCTCGAAAGTGAAGCGAAACGATGTCGGAACCGTGGGCGGCAAAAACGCCTCGCTCGGTGAAATGATCGGTGCGCTTCAACCGAAAGGGATCCGCGTGCCACCGGGGTTTGCCACGACCTCGGACGCATTTCGCGCCTATCTGGTCAGCAATGGCCTGAACCGGAAGATCGCAAATGATCTTGAGGCGCTGTCGTCCGGCAAAACCTCGCTTCAGAAAACCGGAAAGCGCATTCGCAAGCGGATACTGAACGGCGACTGGCCCGAAGACATCGCCGCAGCCATACGGGCCGCGTATCGCACGCTTTGCAATGCGGCAGGTGAAACCGATCTGCCGGTCGCGGTTCGCTCAAGCGCCACGGCGGAAGATTTGCCCGATGCCAGTTTCGCAGGGCAGCAAGAGACCTTTCTGAACATCATTGGCGAGGAGGCTTTGCTGGACGCCTGCAAGCGATGCTATGCGTCGCTTTATACCGACCGCGCCATTTCCTACCGCCAGATACAGGGGTTCGCGCATGATCAGGTGGCCCTGTCGGTTGGTGTCCAGCAGATGGTGCGCGCCGATACGGGCGGGTCGGGGGTCATGTTCTCGATTGATACGGAAAGCGGGTTTCCCGATGCGGTCCTGATCAATGCCGCGTGGGGTTTGGGCGAAAACGTCGTGCAAGGCGCGGTGGACCCCGATGAATACCAGGTCTTCAAGCCGTTTCTGGACAATCCCGATCTGGCGCCGATCCTTGAAAAACGTCTGGGCGCCAAGGCCATCAAGATGATCCACGACCGCGACGGCACACCGCGCAACGTGCCCACGTCACGCGAAGAGCGGCAGAGCTTCGTGCTGAGCGATGCTGAAATCCTTGATCTCGCGCGCCAGGCCAAAGTGATCGAGGCACATTATGGCCAGCCGATGGACATGGAATGGGCCCGCGATGGTGTGAGCGGTGATTTGTTCATCGTTCAGGCCCGCCCTGAAACGGTTCAATCGCGCTCCGATATGGGCACCCTGAAATCCTATGCGGTGACGGATCCCGGGCCGGAATTGCTGCGCGGCCTGAGCGTGGGCAGCGCCGCCGTTGCCGGGCGCGTTTCGATCATCGAAAGTGCTGCCGATATCGACAGGTTTATCGACGGGTCTGTGTTGGTGACAGGCACGACCGACCCGGACTGGGTGCCGATCATGAAACGGGCGGCCGCGATCGTGACCGACCATGGCGGACGGACCTCGCACGCCGCCATTGTCAGCCGCGAGCTGGGGTTGCCAGCGATCGTCGGCTGCGGCAACGCCACACATATCCTGCACGACGAACAGGACGTCACGGTATCCTGCGCAGAAGGCGAAGAAGGCGTCGTGACCGCCGGCATTTCCGAGATCAACGTCACGGAAGAAACGCTTGATGCGTTGCCCCGGACCAAGACGAAGGTCATGCTGAACCTCGCCAATCCCAGTGCGGCGCTGCGCTGGTGGCGTCTGCCGGTCGATGGTGTCGGGCTGGCCCGGATGGAGTTCGTCATCAACAACTCGGTCCAAGTTCACCCCATGGCTCTGGCGCATATTGAGAAGGTGCGCGACCCCGAGGTTCGGGCGAAGATCGAACAGCTGACCGCAGGGTATGACACGATGCCAGAGTATTTCGTCGACCGCCTGTCGCGCGGTCTGTCGCGGATCGCGGCGTTTTGCTATCCCAAGCCGGTCATCGTGCGGATGAGCGATTTCAAGACCAATGAATACGCCGATCTTCTGGGCGGACGGGACTTCGAACCGCGCGAGGAAAACCCGATGCTCGGGTTTCGCGGGGCGTCGCGTTATTATTCCAAGATGTATCGCGACGGCTTTGCGTTTGAATGTCAGGCCATAGCGCGATTGCGCGGGAAAATGGGTTTTGACAACGTGATCGTCATGATCCCGTTCTGCCGCACGCCCGAAGAGGCCGACAAGGTTCAGGCTGTCATGGCAGAGCATGGCCTTGCGCGCGGCGAGGATGGGTTGAGAGTCTATGTGATGTGCGAAATCCCGACGAATGTCCTGCGTGCCAAGGAATTTGCCACGCGGTTTGACGGGTTCTCCATCGGCTCGAACGATCTGACACAGCTGACCTTGGGCGTCGATCGGGACTCCGATGCGCTCGCAGATTTGTTCCGCGAGGATGACCCGGCCGTGCTTCAGATGATCGAAACGGTCATCCGCGAGGCGCATAAGGTGGGCTCCAAGGTCGGCTTCTGCGGCCAAGCGCCCAGCAACGATGCCTCCTATGCCCGTCATCTGGTCGGATATGGGATCGATTCAATCTCGGTGACGCCGGACAGCTTCGTTCAGGTCTTGCGCAACGTATCGGACGCGGAAGAAAAGCGGGAGAAGTGAATCCGCTTTGATCCGATCCAACCGGCCCCGCGCACTATTCTTTCACGTAGGGTTTGCCGTCCGCTGCGGGTGCGCGTGCACGGCCCACCACGCCAGCCACAACAACAATCGTTGCGACATAGGGCGCCATCGCCAGAAACTCCGACGGGATCGGTGTGCCCAGAAGTGCGAGTTTCTGCTGCAGGGAATCCGCAAAGCCGAACACCAGTGCGGCCAGCAAAGCCCCCACCGGATGCCAGCGCCCGAAGATCATCGCCGCAAGCCCGATGAACCCCCGCCCGCCGGTCATGCCTTCGTCAAACCGCCCGACAGAGCCGAGTGTGAACCACGCCCCGCCAAACCCCGCGACCATGCCCGCCACCGTCACATTGACATAGCGCGTGCGATAGACGTTGATCCCCAGCGTGTCGGCGGCACGTGGCTGTTCTCCGACGGCACGTGCGCGCAGTCCGTGGCGGGTGTGAAACAGGTAATAGGTCGCCAGCCCCGCCAGAATGAACGCGCCATAGACGAAGATATTCTGGTTGAAGAACACCGGCCCGATCACCGGCACGTCGCTGAGAAGGGGTATCTTTATGGTCCTGAACACGGGCGCGTTGTTCAGCGCGCGGTATTCCTGAAACACCTGGCTTGAGATGTAGCTGGTCAGCCCCAGCACGAACAAATTGATAAAGACGCCCGCGATGATCTGGTCCATCCGGTAGGTCACCACCAGTGCCGCCAGAATGAACCCGAACATGCCGCCGACCGCGACGGCGGCGACCAGCCCGGCGATCCCACCCGCCAGCGATCCAACCAGCGCACCGGTGAAAGCGCCTGCCAACAGCATGCCTTCAATGCCGATATTCACAACGGCCACCCGTTCGGAGAGCACCCCCGCCAACCCTCCAAGCGCGATGGGGACGGCTCGCACAAGTGTCGCCTGCAACATGCCGGTCAGTGAAAAGGACTTGCCCGCCGTCGCCCAGACCAGAAACGCGGCAACCGCGATGGCCAGACCTATGCCCAGGATCATGGAAGCCCACTTTGCGCCCCCGCGCAGAAACAGGCGCACGCCAAGAAAGGCCAGCAAGGCCGAGATGACATAGATGAACGGCCCGCCGGGCACCACAAGGTTCGGCACCGGCCAGACATCCGTCGGACGCGACAGGCGGAAGGTGGCCACCCCGGTTGCATCCGGGGCCATGAAAACAGCCAGCAGAACGCCAAGACCGATGAGGATTGCGCCGCTGATGCGGGTTTGCCGTTGACGGGCTTTGTCTAGAAGAACGCTCATGATCCGCCCTCCTTTGTTTGATCGCGGCGAAATCCCCATGGAAACAGCGCTTTGACCAGCAAAGGTGCGGCAATAAAGACGATGATAAGCGATTGGATGATGCCGATCAGATCAATGCTGACGCCCGCGTCCACCTGCATCTGTCGCCCGCCAGCCTCCAACGCGCCGAACAGCACACCCGCAAAAAGCACACCGACCGGATGCGATCGACCCAGAAGTGCGACCGCAATCGCGTCAAACCCGATCCCCGCCGAAAACCCCGGCGTGGCGCGGCCAAGCACACCCAATGTCTGGTTCGCCCCCGCAATACCGGCCAGCGCCCCGGCAATCGCCATCGCCAACACGATGGTCAGGCTGGCATTCATGCCAGCAAACCGCGCGGCCACGGCATTCTCGCCACTGGCGCGAAATTCGAACCCCAGTTTGCTGCGAAACAGCAACCAATAGGCAAGCGCCACCATGGCAAGCGTCAGGAAGATGCCTGCATGCAAGCGCAGATTGGGGTCGAGGAAGGTCAGAAGACGGGGAAGTTCGGCGACCTCGGGAACAGATTTCGAGATCGGATCGGCGCGACCTTCCTTTTGGATCAGCGGCGTGCGCAGCAGATAATCCAGAAGCCGATACGAGATCAAATTCAGCATGATGGTCGAAATCACCTCGTGCGCGCCGGTTGCCGCCCGAAGCCAGCCTGCGATGCCTGCGTAAAATGCACCGGTCACGGCACCTGCCAATATTGCACCGGGCAGCGCAATGACCGCAGGCAGATCCCCCAGCGCAACGCCGGCGACCACGGCGGCAAGTCCGCCCATGACGACCTGCCCCTCGGCCCCGATATTGAAAAGCCCGGCGCGGAAACCAAGCGCCAAACCCAGACCCGCAAGGACCAGCGGCAGCGCGGCCGTCAGCGTTTCCGAGATCGCATTGACCGACCCGACCGAGCCTTGCAGCAGGGCCACATAGGACCGGCCGATTGTGGCCAGATCAACCCCGGTGGCGACCATCACCACGGCCCCAAGGATCAAAGCCGCAACAAGGGCGAACAGTGGCACGATCACCAGATCCTCGACCTTGCTGCGTCCCAGCAGCCTGCCTTTCGTGGCGTGATCGGTCATGTCGCTCATACCCTCGCCCCCGCCATAGCAAGTCCAATGTCCCCTTTGTCGACAGGTGCGTCATGCGGGGCGTACTCCGCCACGATCCGACCCTTGAACATCACAAGGATCCGGTCGGACAGCGCCATGATCTCGTCCAGTTCGGACGAGACAATCAACAGGCCGTCGCCTTCGTCGCGCGCGGCCATCAGGCGTTCGTGGATAAAGGCAATCGACCCCACGTCCAGCCCGCGTGTCGGCTGCCCGGCGATCACGAAACGCGTGTCGCGGGACAGCTCGCGCGCCACGACCAGCTTTTGCTGATTGCCACCCGACAAATGCGCCGCAGACGTATGAACCGAGGGCGTGCGCACGTCATACTGTTCGGCCACGGCTGCGGCGTCGGTATGCACTCGGCCCCAGTCGATGCTGGTGCCCGCCGAATAAGGTGGGGCGTAATAGCTGTCCAACACCATGTTTTCGGCAACCGTGAAGGTGCCGATCAGCCCGGCACGCTGCCGGTCTTCGGGGATATGCGCGATGCCCAAACGGTGGCGTTCACGTGGCGAAGCTTGGGTGATATCCGTGCCATCGAACCGCACCTGACCAGACACGACCCGGCGCAGACCCGCCAACGCCTCGATCAGTGCCGATTGTCCGTTTCCCTGCACACCCGCAATGCCGACCACCTCGCCACTTCGCACCTGAAACGAGATGTCATCGACAGCCACGGCGCCATCATCCCTGAGAACGGTCAAATCCTGAATGCCCAGAATGACGTCGCCGGGCACAAACGGGGCGCGGGCAACATCGAAATCGACTGGATGACCGACCATCATCTCAGCCAGATCAGGCCGTGCCAGCTTCTTAGGATCCCCGGTTCCGACAATCTCGCCACGGCGGATGACGGCGATACGGTCCGATATATCAAGGATCTCGTTAAGCTTATGAGTGATGAAGACGATCGCCTTGCCCGCTTCGCAAAGCGACCGGACGATCTGAAAGAACTCGTCGACCTCTTGCGGGGTCAGGACCGCTGTCGGCTCGTCCAGGATCAAGACGTCGGCCTCGCGAAACAGAACCTTGATGATCTCAACCCGTTGCTGGATGCCGACGGGCAACGTTTCGATGATCGCATCGGGGTCGACGGCCAGCCCATATTCGGCACTCAGACGACTGACTTCGGATCGCGCCGTCGTCAAATCCAGATGATCAAACCGACCAACCGGTTCGATGCCAAGGATCACGTTTTCCGCCACCGTAAAAACAGGCACCAGCATGAAGTGCTGATGCACCATGCCGATGCCTGCGCGGATCGCTTCGCCCGGCCCGGCAAAGCGCACCGATTGGCCGTCAATCTGGATCTCGCCCTCGTTCGGGCTGTAAAGACCGCAAAGCACGTTCATAAGCGTCGATTTGCCCGCGCCGTTCTCGCCCAGAAGGCCCAGAACCTGACCCGGTTCAATCGTCAGATTGACCCCCTTGTTCGCGACAACCGGGCCGAACCGTTTCGTGATATTTCTCAGCTCGACCCGCATGGTTCCGACCTAGTCCGAGACCGCGATGCTGCCGTCGATGATCCCGGCGCGAATGGCATCAAGCTCGGCCTTCAAAGCGTCTGGAACGGCGCTTTCCATATCGTGGAACGGAGCAAGATCGACGCCGCCGTTTTCCAGCGTGCCGACAAGAACACCGCCCGAAAACGCGCCCTTCATCGTGTCCTCGATCACGCGCGCAACAGTCGCATCCATGCGTTTGGTGATTGAGGTCAGATAGACGTGCTGTCGTTCGGTATCGGTGAAATAAAGGTCTGCATCCACACCGATGATCTTCAGCGTGTCGACCCCAAGTTCATCGGCCAGCGTCGCAGACCCAAGCCCGACGGGTCCGGCCACCGGCAGGATAATATCGGCGCCCTCGTCATAAAGGTTCTGAGCAAACGCGCGACCGTCATCGAGGTTATCAAAGTTGTTGGTGAAAAGCCCTTCGCGGGTATCAAGATCCCATCCCAGCACCACCACGCTGTCGTCTTTCGTCGCGTTCCAGTGGTTCACGCCCTTGACAAACCCGTCCATGAAGATGGTCACGGGCGGGATGTTGATCCCCCCGAAAGTGCCCAGGATCTTGGTCTTGGTCATGCCAGCCGCCAGATAGCCTGCCAGAAACGCGGCCTGATCGGTTGCATAGACCTGCCCCAGCACGTTGGGGATGGGCGGATCATAGGCGAAATCGACGATCGAGAACGGCTGATCCGGGTTGCCTTTTGCGGCCTTCGCGGTGGCATCACCCAACAAAAAGCCGACGGTGATGATGATGTCGCAATCACCTTCGATCAGAGAGTTGATGTTGGCGTCGTAATCCGTCTCGGCCTGCGATTCCAGAAAACGCCCTTCAATGCCAAGATTTTCCTGCGCATCCAGCACGCCCTTCCAGGCCGTCTGGTTAAAGCTGTTGTCGTCAATGCCGCCTGTGTCCGTGACCTGACAGGCGGTGAACCCAAGGGCTGGCCCCGCCAGCAGCAGCGACACCAGTGCAGCGCCAAGCGCCGGCGGTTTTGTCCATAGCGTCCGTTTCATGATGCACTTCCTCCTCCAAGCAAGATTGCTTTGAAGTCTAGCGCGCCCTTCCCCCGGTCGATTGAGGCATATCAATCGTCGCCAGTGTCTTTCTTGAAGATCATCGACAGCCTCAGCACCGCGGCCAATATGGCCTGTGCCAATACAGGCGACCGCCCGATGCCGATGGCTTCATCATTGTCGCGGGCATCGTTTTCACGCAGGGAACAGCGCCAGTGACCGTCGCGGTCATTGGCCCGACCGTGAATGCTCACCGCCCAATTGGGATAGGCGTCATCAGCGACCAGAAGGGCCCCATCTGTCGTGGATATGCGCTCGGCGGTCACCTCCTGGCCGATCTGGCCGGGAAGCAGAAACCGCAGCGCATGAACCGCGCCCGCGAAATCCGCAATCGGCATGTCAGCCTGTGTTTCAAGTTCTTCGATCAGGATATCCAGTTCAGGGTCTTTCATCGTAAATCGCTCCGATTGTTTGGGTTTGCCAGGCCTGAATGCGACACCCCCCGCGACAAGGTGGCGCGATGCGTCCAGAGGCATCCGGGATGGGCCGGTTCGAACATGACTGCCCGCATTCGACCGCTTTGACGGAAGGTCCGGGACTGGCAGGCGGCCCTGATCCGGACGCAAAACCACTGACGCCGCGCGGGCTGGTTTCTTCGTGGATCATGTTTCCTGTCGCAATACGATCGGCCTTCATACGCCCGGTCCTTTGGATCACTGTTTCTTGGAAAGCGTAGCAGCGGCGCCGTGCCATCCATTGACCTCGGTCAATCGGACCGGGCGACGCGTGTGAGCTAAATCAATCCATCATCGAAAATTCGCTATAGCTTCGGGGCAGAGGTCAGTTGTCCAATGTTCGAAAACGCGTTGAAAATCTTCAAGATCAAAGGGTTCGACATCAAGATTGATCCGAGCTGGCTGATCATTGCGGCATTGATCGCCTGGAGCTTGTCGCAACACTATTTTCCGTCCGCACATCCGGGGGAAACCAGGGGCGTCTATCTGTTCATGGCCGTGACCGCCACGCTGTGCTTCTTCGCCTCTCTTCTGCTGCACGAGCTGGCTCACTCGATCGTTGCGCGTCGTTTGGGCGTGCCCATCAAAGGCATCACGCTTTTCCTGTTCGGCGGCGTCGCTGAACTGGAGGCAGAGCCGCAATCGGCACGAGCCGAATTCTGGATTGCCTTGGCCGGGCCGGTCATGAGTTTGCTTCTGTCGCTCGCTTTCGGTTCGCTTGCCTTGCTGGCCGGGCTTGTCAGTGGCCTTGAGACCATTGCCACCGTTCTGTCCTATCTGGCCGCCATCAATCTGATCCTCGCCCTGTTCAACCTCGTGCCGGCATTCCCGCTGGACGGGGGCCGCGTCCTTCGTGCCTATCTCTGGCACAGGCATGGCAACCTGTTGCGAGCGACCGAAACGGCGGCGAGATCCGGCACGATCTTTGCCTATGTTCTGATGATGCTGGGGTTGCTGGCCTTGTTTCAGGGCGCCCTTGTCACCGCGCTGTGGCAGATGATGATCGGCGGCTTTGTCTTGATGGCAGCGCGTGCAAGCTACAATGATCAACTTGCCCGCGCCGTGTTCGCCTCACGAACTGTTGGCGATCTGATGCAGGATCATCCCGTGACCGTCGGGCCAGAGGTCACTTTGGCCGAATTCGTCAACCACGTGATGCTGCGACACGGACGAAGCTTTGTTCCCGTGGTCGAAGGCGAAACGCTGCTTGGCCATATCGACCAGGCAATGATCGCCGGTATCGACCGCGAACACTGGCCAAGCACCCGTGTCGATGACATTTTTGCCGGATTGGACGACACATCGACGGTGTCACCCGACCTGCCCATCCAGGAGCTTATGGCGATCATAACGAAAACAGGCAGGCGGAAGTTTCTTGTTGTCAAAGGGCACCGATTGGTTGGGATCATCTCGCTGTCGGACCTTGTTCGGCATCTACAGCTCTCTGACCTGAGCATCGCAGCAGAAAGGTAAGACCGCGGATGCACCACAACCGGCCGCGCATGACAGCGCATGACAGCGTGCCGTCAATCCCATCTCCCGGCAAGGATCGTGGTTTCGCCGAATGACAAGACCACGCCAAGTATTTACCCTTGCTTCAACGCGATGCGATTTGACAGATGGAAACCAACGGTGGAGCACCGCAATGAACAGCACGGGTGACGACAAGGCACTGGTCGATGCAATCCTGGATGCGGCCGCGGACGCCATCATCGTGTCGGACGAGAAGGGCTTGATCCTGCGGGCCAACCCGGCAGCCATTGCGATGTTTCAACATACGGAACAGGACCTGGTCGGGCAGAGTGTCAACGTGCTGATGCCGCAAGCGGCCGGGGCGCTCCATGACCGCGATCTGAACCACCATATCGAGACAGGCGAAAACCGGATCGTCGGCCAAGGCCGTGACGTTGAAGGGGTGCGCAAAGACGGAACGCGTTTTCCGCTGCACTTGTCTGTTGGAAGTGCCACAGTGGGTGAAAGCCGCGTTTTCATCGGTATCTTGCACGACCTGACGCAGCGAAAGGCCACCGAAGCCGCGCTGGCGCGGTCGCGAAGGTTGAATGCCATCGGCCAGATGACCGGCGGGATCGCCCATGATTTCAACAACTGGTTGACGGTCATCATCGGCAATCTTGAATTGCTGGAGATGCGCAATGCAGACCAGCGCGACTTGAATTTGATCCGCGATGCGCTTCACGCCGCCACGATCGGCTCTGATCTGATTGCGCGGCTCAGTGCCTTTGGGCGCAGAAGCGACCTTAACCCGGTCAGGGTCGATCTGAAGGCGCTTTGCGAGGATACGCTGGTGATCCTGAAGCGGACGCTTGGTGCGAGAATCCAGATCAAGACAGACTTTGCGCCGGTGATCAGTCTGGTGATGGTTGATCCTGTTCAGCTTCAATCGGCCTTGATGAACCTGGCCCTCAATGCCCGGGACGCGATGGGCGATGGTGGTGAGCTTTTGATCTCGGTGAAGAATGTCAGGATCGACGATGACTATATGGCGCAAGAGGTGGATGTCGAAACCGGCGACTATGTATGCCTGTCGGTCAGCGACAATGGCGAGGGGATGAGCCCCCAGGCGCAAGAGCATGTGTTTGAACCGTTTTTCACAACCAAGGCCGATCGTGGCGGCACCGGGTTTGGGCTGGCAACCGTTTACGGGTTCGTAAAGCAATCCGGTGGTCACATCACGCTGTACAGCGAAGAAGGGTTGGGAACCAGCTTTGGGTTATACTTTCCTGCCCTTGCGGTAACCAATGCCCCCACCCGCTCCGAAACAAATCAGAAAACCCGGTCGAACGCGCCGTTTGGGCAAGGCAAGACCGTGCTCGTGGTCGAGGACAACGCCAAGGTGCGCAAGCTGTCGGTCGCGCGGATTCGCGAACTGGGCTTCGATGTGGAAGAAGCGCAAAGCGGTGACGCGGCCTATGCGATGCTTGCCGGGGGAATGCGGGCTGACATTCTGTTTTCCGATCTTGTCATGCCCGGCGAATTGAACGGATACGATCTTGCCGCACTGGCATCCAGAGAGTTTCCCGATGTGAAAGTGCTGCTGACATCCGGTTACGCCAGCGATGTGGTCACAACTCAACTGTCGCAGGGCAAAACCTACGACATTTTGCACAAGCCCTATCGACAGGCCGACCTGATCGAAAGCCTTC
Source organism: Aliiroseovarius zhejiangensis (assembly GCF_014656375.1). Taxonomy (GTDB): domain Bacteria; phylum Pseudomonadota; class Alphaproteobacteria; order Rhodobacterales; family Rhodobacteraceae; genus Aliiroseovarius; species Aliiroseovarius zhejiangensis. The sequence continues at coordinate 172,471 of NZ_BNCH01000001.1, forward strand.
AGGCACTTTTTGCGGACGACCCGGACGATTGAAGGACTTGAACGTCGCATGAAAACGTATATCCGATACCACGAACGGTCTTGATCAGCCTTGGTTCTGCCGGGTCGTGTTCGATTTTCTTGCGCAAACGGGCGACCTGATTGTCAATGGCCCGATCAAGGGGGTTCCATTCCCGTCCGCCCGTCAGATCCATCAGCTGATCACGCGACAAGACCCGTTTCGGGTGTTTCAAAAAGACCATCAGCAGCTTGAAATCTCCACTCGTCAGGCCGCAATCCTTTCCCACACGGTCCACAAGCGCAAGCCGGTCAGGGTCAGCCGTCATTCCGTCAAAGATGTATTTTGTGTCTTCCTCGGCTGCCGCGGAATGCGCGACCTCTGCCGTGATCGCCGCGCGTCGCAAGACGCTGCGCACCCGCGCAATCACTTCCCGGATGTGAAACGGTTTCGTGATATAATCATCGGCGCCGATTTCCAGCCCGGCAACGCGGTCAATCACGTCGTCCTGTCCGGTGACCATGATGATGGGAACCGACGAGACGCGTCGGATCTGGCGGGCCAGGTCCAGACCGTTCTCGGACCCAAGATGGATATCCAAAGTGACCAATGAAACGCGCTTGGTTCTGATCAGGTCCAGAACAGATTGCCCGCGCGTTGATTCAAGCACTGCAAACCCTTCCGCTTCAAAGACATTCCGAAGAAGCGTTCTGATTTTCGCGTCGTCTTCCACGACAAGAATGGTTTGTGCCGACATATATGTCCCCTTTGTCGGTGACTGCCGATGACAACCAATAGGTTGGTGCCGGAACCCTATAAGAAAAGGGCTGCATACAAAATGATACAAATCTACGCAGCCTGACCACCATCGCTGATACGAACGCAGTCCATGGTCCCTTCTGGACGAACAGAGGAGACCCCTGCGATGTATGTCACCCTTCCGACTGTAAACAGCACCATTGGACCGGTTCTCAGCCTTCAGACATCCCACCGCAATCAGGCCGAGACTCGTCTGAAAGCCGGGTCATACCTGTATTACGAAGGGGACAAGGTGAACTGGCTGTATCAGGTCAAGTCGGGTGTATTGCGATTGGCACGGCTGCTTGAGGACGGTCGACGCCAGGTCATTGCCTTCGGTTATCCGGGCGATGTCGTTGGCTTCCCTTCCGATGGCCTCCACCATACCGATTGCGACGCTCTTGCAGATGCGCGGTTGCAGCCACTGCACCGGTCCGCACTGGAACATGGCGGCCGGGATGACAAACTGCACGCCCTGCTGCTCGAGGCTGCAATGCGCGAGATCAGCGCGATGCAGGATCACTTCATGATGCTTGGACATAAATCAGCAGTCGAAAAAGTCGCGTCGTTTCTGAGCGTCCTGATCGCGCGCCATGGCACGGACCAGGACGGCAATCGCCAGATCGACCTGCCCATGCCCCGCGCCGATATCGCCGATTTTCTGTGCTTGTCGACCGAAACGGTTTGCCGGACATTTGCGCAGTTTCACAGACGCGGGATCATTGCCGTCGACAATATCTATACGATCATCCTGTTGCAGCCCGAGGCGCTTGTCGCGCTGTCGAAAGGCGATGCTGACTAGGGGTCGCCGGTCACCCGGAACACCGGGACGGGACGGGCGAATGAGCCTGCGTGACCCGTCTTCTCATACAGCGCATGTGGGCGGCGATGGAACAAGAGGCGACGCCCGCGCGCCACTCAACACCCCGTGACTGTGATAAGCTTGCCATGAAAACACCCTTCGGGTCAGCCGAGTGCAGACGGCCCCTTCAAGGTTTTCGGGGCGTGCACCACCCGGAAGCGCAACAGCAAACCCGATGGCGGTTATGAACGACGAAAATCAGAATGCCGTGTATGCCCAATCCGTTATCTCCGTGGCCAAAGCACTTGATGTGGATCCAGAGCGTGGGCTGGATGCGCGTGCCGTTGCGCTTCGACACGACCGCCACGGCCCGAACCAGTTGCGCGCGCATGCCCGGCAAAGCCCGTTTCTGATCCTGGCGCATCAAGCCGAAGGCGTGATCGTCTGGCTTCTTGCGTTTGCGGCCGGGTTGTCCTTCTATTTTCGCGACGTTGCCGAAGGTATCGCGATCGTCGTTGTTCTGTTGATCAATGCCGCGATCGGGTTTTTCACCGAGCTGCGCGCAGCGCGCTCGATGGAGGCATTGCTGGATATCGCGTCGGTTTCCACCCGCGTCCGACGGGACGGTCAAGACCTGCGTATCGACGCGCAAGATCTGGTGCCGGGTGATATCGTCCTGCTTGAAGCCGGGGAAGTGGTCACTGCCGATCTACGACTGGCCGAAGCGTCACGTCTGGAATGCGACGAATCCGTGCTGACCGGAGAATCCGCGCCGGTGGCCAAACAAACCGATCCAGTACCACCAGGGGCCGTGATCGGGGATCGCGCCAGCATGGTCTACAAGGGCACGGCCATCACCCAGGGGTCGGGGGTGGGCATCGTGACGGGCACCGGAATGGCCACGGAACTGGGGCGTATCAGCCATCTTGTGCAAACCGCCCATGCCGCGTCCTCGCCTCTGGAAAAGCGTTTGGATCGGCTGGGACACAGGTTGGTCTGGCTGACGCTGGCGCTTGCGACCTTGGTGATCGGCGCCGGTATCCTGCGCGGGCACGACATGTTCACGATGGTTCAGACCGGTGTGGCATTGGCGGTTGCTGCGGTTCCCGAAGGATTGCCGGTTGTCGCCACGTTGAGCCTTGCGCGCGGTATGTGGCGCATGGCCGCGCGCAACGCGATCATTTCAAGCCTGTCATCGGTGGAAACCCTGGGCGCGACCACGGTGATCCTGACTGACAAGACCGGCACGCTGACCGAGAACCGCATGACGGTTGCGCGCTATCTTGTTGCTGCGGCTGATGTGGACCTGACGCATCAGGAGGGCGCGGTTCAGTTTGAAATCGACGGTCAAAGGACCGACCCCATGCAGGACGCGCGCCTTTCTCAGATGCTGCGGATTGGTGCGCTTTGCAACAGCGCGACATTGGGACACGGGCGCGCGGCCCCCTCCGGCGATCCGATGGAACTGGCGCTGCTGCGTGTTGCCCAGCGGACCGGTCTGGGGTGCGATCACATGTTGCAGAAATGCACGAAGGTGACAGAGCACGCCTTTGCCCAGGACGCCAAAATGATGGCAAGCGTCCATCGCATCGACGGTGGGTATCAGTTTGCGGTCAAAGGTGCACCCGAAGCCGTGATCGACGCCTGCACCCATGTGCTGGGACCAGACGGGCCGCAGGAACTGGACCCCGCCGCGCGCGCCCGGTGGCTGGACCGCGCCGCAGATGCCGCAGCGGACGGGCTGCGCTTGCTGGCCATGGCGATGAAGCCGTCGGATCGCGAAGATGCGGCGCCCTATGAAGGCTTGACCCTCGTCGGGCTGGTCTGTTTTCACGATCCTTTGCGCGAAGATGTCGCCGCGGCCATCGCCGCAGCCCGCACCGCTGGGGTGCGCGTTGTGATGATGACGGGCGATCATGCCAAAACGGCGGCCGCCATCGCAAAACAGGCAGGTCTCGGCACGAAGGGTCGCCCTTTGGCCGTGATCGAGGGGCAAGAGCTGACGGGTTTCGACCCCGATACAACCGACGGAGCCTTGCGCGACCGTATCCTTGCCGCCGATGTCTTTGCCCGTGTGGACCCTGTCATCAAGCTGAAACTCGCCACGCTCTACCAGGCGAACGGCCATATCGTTGCGATGACCGGTGACGGCGTCAACGACGCCCCTGCCCTGAAAAAGGCCGATATCGGGATCGCAATGGGCCAGCGCGGCACCGAGGTCGCCCGCGAAGCCGCGCATATGGTGCTGCGCGACGATGCCTTCGGTACCATCATCGCGGCAATGCATCAGGGGCGCGTAATCTTCGACAACATCCGAAAGTTTGTCGTCTATCTGATGTCCTGCAATGTCAGCGAGGTGCTGATCGTCGGTCTGGCTGTCGGCACGGGCCTTCCGATGCCCCTGCTGCCGCTGCAGATCCTGTTTCTGAACCTCGTGACGGATGTGTTTCCTGCCTTCGCGCTGGGGCTGGGCGCAGGAGATGACACCGTCATGCACCACCCCCCGCGTAATCCGGCAGAAGACATCGTTGATCGCAGCCGCTGGACCGACATCGGCGTTCTGGGTGGGGCAATTACCCTTGCCACGCTAAGCGCATTCTGGCTGGCACTGCATTGGTTGAAACTGGATGTGGGGCGGTCCGTAACGGTGGCCTTCCTGACCCTTGCGCTGGCGCAGTTGTGGAACGTGTTCAACGTGCGGGTGCCGGGGGGGCGGGTGTTCGTCAATGATGTGACGCGCAACCCCTGGATCTGGGGCGCGATCACCCTGTGTATTGGGCTGATCGCGGCAGCCCTTTGGGTGCCGGGCTTGTCGAGTGTTTTGCAATTGCCCGATCCGGGCGGTGCCGGATTGCTGCTGGCGACGAGTGCCAGTTTCATTCCGTTGGTGATGGGACAGATCTATGTCAGCTTGCGCCCGGCGCATTGACAGAAATCGACGACCTTTTTCTCTGCCCGAGCCCCCCTGGAAGAACGCATCCGGCATGTGATTTGTGACATGGGCGCCACAATGTTTCAAAAGACAACAGGATTGTGAAATATTTAGTCGCGGCAAATTCCTAACAATATGTTAACATGTGAATACCGAAAGGTCTCTGGTGGGGAAAACGGTGCGTCATATTCCGGCGCAACCCTCAGCATCTGGAGTGGGGTAATGGTATATAAGTCACAGAATAAACAGATTAAAACACCAAAGCGCGTCGTTCGCTATCTTCGACAGCAGACACCGCCGAAAACCGACAGAACAAAACGGGACGAGCCCGAGACACCCGCCGTGGTGTTCACGGACTGGGCCAGCATCTGACGGGTTTTCACGGCTGCGCGACACGCTTAAGTTGGGATCATGACTGATCCTGTATCGTCCATACGCAATCTTGGGCCTGCGTCGGATGCGGCGTTTGCCCGGGCGGGCATTCACTCGGCGGATGAATTGCGGGACATGGGCGCAGACGAGGCCTATCGCCGTTTTCTGGCGGCGGGTTCTCGTCCCCATTTCATCGGATACTATGCTATGGTCATGGGGTTGCAGGGGCGGCCGTGGAATGACTGTACGGGCAAGGAGAAGGCCGAGCTTCGCGCGCGGTTTGGTGCGCTGAAGGCCGAGATCGGACAGACCGGAGTGTCCGAGCGCAAGATGGAGGCGATCCTGGACGAGATCGGGATCCTGCGGCAGACGGGACGTTGAACAGGTGGCTCACGGTGTGAGCCAGAGGGGCGCTGCCCCTCACCCCGGGATATTTCGGGCCAGAAGAAACACCATCGTGCAAATGAAAAAGCCGCCCAGGTTCCCCTGAGCGGCTTTTTGTCAATCTGACGGGTGGGCTTAGCCAACCAGTTCCAGACCCGAGAAGAAGTAGGCGATTTCCTCTGCGGCGGTTTCCGGGGCGTCCGAGCCGTGGACCGAGTTTTCGCCAACCGACTGGGCGAATTCCTTGCGGATGGTGCCTTCGTCAGCGTCGGCCGGGTTGGTGGCGCCCATGACGTCACGGTAGGCTTTGATCGCGTTTTCGCCTTCCAGAACCTGCACGACGACCGGCTCGGAAATCATGAACTCGACCAGTTCACCGAAGAAGGGGCGGTCCTTGTGGACGCCATAGAAGGTTTCGGCTTGTTTCTGCGTCATGTGGATGCGCTTCTGTGCGATGATGCGCAGGCCGGCGGCTTCGATCTTGGCGTTGATGGCGCCGGTCAGGTTGCGTTTGGTGGCATCGGGTTTGATGATCGAGAAAGTGCGTTGAATGGCCATGTCGGTCCCTTTTGCGTTTGAGCGTCAAGGCCCCTGCCCTGATGCGGATGTGATTTGCGCGTCCCGTAACATGGGATCGGCGTTTTGAAAAGCGGCGATTGACGAGGCTGCCCGGCTCAGGCACATGGGGTTTCATGCTTCGGATTTCAGACATCACCTATGCCGTTGAAGGACGCCCGCTGTTTGAAGGCGCGTCGGCCACCATCCCCGATGGTCACAAGGTTGGCCTTGTCGGGCGCAATGGCACGGGCAAGACGACGCTGTTTCGCCTGATCCGGGGCGAGCTGTCGCTGGAGGCCGGGGACATCTCGGTGCCGAAGGGCGCGCGCATCGGGGGCGTGGCACAGGAGGTGCCTGCCTCGCAGACCTCGCTTCTGGATACGGTGCTGGCGGCGGATACCGAACGCGCCGCGCTGATGGCAGAGGCCGAGACCGCCACCGACGCCCACCGGATTGCCGATATTCAGACCCGTCTGGCCGATATCGACGCCTGGAGCGCCGAGGCGCGGGCGTCTGCGATTCTGAAAGGCCTGGGGTTCGACGATGACCAGCACGCCCTGCCCTGTGCCGATTTTTCCGGCGGCTGGCGGATGCGGGTGGCGCTTGCGGCGGTGTTGTTCTCTGAGCCCGATTTGCTTTTGCTGGACGAGCCGACCAACTATCTGGATCTGGAAGGCGCGTTGTGGCTGGAACAATACCTGACGCGCTATCCGCACACGGTTCTGATCATCAGCCATGATCGCGGACTGCTGAATCGTTCCGTCGGAGCGATCCTGCATTTGGAAGACCGCAAACTGACACTGTATCAGGGACCGTATGACCGGTTTGCCGAAACCCGTGCCGCGCGGCTGGCGGTCGCGGAAAGCGAGAACAAGAAGATCGAGGCGCGGCGCGCCCATTTGCAGAGTTTCGTGGATCGGTTCCGGGCCAAGGCTTCAAAGGCCGTGCAGGCGCAGTCTCGTCTGAAGATGATCGAGAAGCTGAAGACCATCACCACCCCGCAAGAGGCCGCGTTGAAGGCGTTCAGTTTCCCCGAGCCCGAAGAGTTGTCGCCCCCCATCATCAATATGGAAGGCGCGTCCTGCGGTTACGGTGACACCACCGTTCTATCGCGGATGGATCTGCGGATCGACCAGGACGACCGGATCGCGCTTCTGGGCAAGAACGGTCAGGGAAAATCCACGCTGTCCAAGCTCTTGTCAGGCAGGCTTGATCTGATGAGCGGGCGGATGACCAAGTCCTCCAAGCTGCGCATCGGCTATTTCGCGCAGCACCAGATGGACGAGCTTTACGAAGACGAAACGCCGGTCGAGCATTTGCGCCGCCTGCGCCCGAACGAGGTGCCGGGCCGCCATCGGGCGCGGCTGGCGGGGTTCGGGCTGGGTGCGGATCAGGCCGAGACGGTGGTGGCGCGGTTGTCGGGCGGACAGAAGGCGCGGCTGACCCTGCTTCTGGCCACTCTGGACGCGCCACACCTGTTGATCCTGGACGAACCGACCAACCATCTGGATATCGAAAGCCGCGAGGCTTTGGTCGAGGCGCTGACCGCCTATTCCGGCGCGGTGGTTCTGGTCAGTCACGACATGCATTTGCTGGGGCTGGTGGCCGACCGGCTGTGGCTGGTCAATGATGGCCACGTCGCCCCGTTCGCGGGCGACCTGGAGGATTATCGCAAGATGCTTCTGTCTTCGGACGAGGACAAGAAGCCCGCCAGGGCCAAGCCTGCGCCAACCAAGCCGAAACGGGCCGACCGCGACACGATCCTGGCCCTGCGGGCCGAGCTGCGCAAAGCCGAGGCGCGGGTCGAAAAGCTGGAAGCGATGCGCGACAAGCTGGACGCCAAGCTGGGCGATCCGGGCATTTACGATCCCGAACGCAAGGATGAAGTCGTGGTCTGGCAGAGAAAGCACGCCGAGGTGCACGACGCCCTGGACCGGGCCGAAGAGCTCTGGTTGCGCGCGCAGGATAAGCTTGAAAAAGCCGAGGGTTAGGCATGGAACTTGAGCTGTTCATCCCCGCTTTTGTCACGTTATTTGTGGTGATGGACCCGATTGGCATCTCGCCTTTGTTCATGGCGCTGACGCGGGGAAGAACCAAGCGCGAGCGGCGGGCGATTGCGTTGCGGGCTTGCGCCACGGCGGCGGTCATTCTGATCCTGTTTGCATTTCTCGGCGAGAATGTTCTGGGGTTCCTGGGTATCTCGATGGCGGCGTTCCGGATCTCTGGCGGGATATTGTTGTTGCTGCTGGCGCTGGACATGCTGTTTGAACGCCGCACCCAACGGCGCAAGGATCAGTCAGAGGAAGGGCATGATACGCATGACGACCCGTCGGTCTTTCCATTGGCCATCCCGATCATGGCGGGGCCGGGGTCGATTGCCACCGTCATCTTGCTGTCGGGACAGGGCGATGGTCTGACGGGCCTCGCATTGGCGCTGACCGTAATGGCCTTGGTGCTTCTGATCGCGTTCATTCTGTTCAACGCAGCATCGCTGTTGGAGCACGTATTGCGCGAAACGGGCATCAAGGTGGTGACACGACTTCTGGGGATGCTGCTGTCGGCGCTGGCCGTGCAGTTCATTCTGGATGGGCTTCGCGATTTCGGCCTGATGGGATAGCACATTTCCTGCGCGGCGCGGTGCCCCGGTGACAAGTCCGCCAGTCGTTCCTATATCTTTCAGGTACCTATCTCGGAGACCCGCATGACCGGCGACGACTATGCCCGCGCGATCTATCTGACCCTGCTTCTTGTGGCGATCGGGGGATATTTCATCGCGGAAAACCGCAAGAATATCGGCCAGACCTTTCGCCATGCGCTGATCTGGGGGCTGATCTTCATCGGCGCACTGGCCGGGGTCGGACTATGGCAGGATATCCGAAACGACATCACCCCCCGGCAAAGCGTGGTGCAGGAAACCGGGCAGATCGTGCTGCCGCGCGCGCGTGACGGGCATTTCTATGCGACGCTGCTGTTGAACGGACAGCCGATTGATTTCGTCGTCGACACCGGCGCCAGCCAGATCGTTCTGACCAAGGAAGACGCAGAACGCGCGGGTGTACAGATGGAGGCGTTGCGCTTTTTCGGCCGCGCGATGAGCGCCAATGGCCCGGTACGCACAGCACCTGCCCGCATCGCCCGGGTCGAGCTTCTGGGGATCGAGGATTTCGGCGTCGAGGTCTGGGTGAATGATGGCGAAATGCCGGGGTCGCTGTTGGGCAACGACTATCTGCAGCGGTTCGAGAAGATCGAGATCGAGCGGGACAGGCTGATCCTGACCCGGGGTGGCTGATACGCGTTTAATCGCGCTATATCATAGCGTTAAGAGCTTGCCTTCATCTCCCACCGGCCGCTTTCCTGGCTCCAGTATTTGGCGGTGCAACCTGCGGCGACCACCTCTTTCCATTGCGCGCGGGCGCGGGAAACGGCGTCCGGATCATTGCCGTCGAACAGGATACTGACGCGGGTCAGCGCGGTCATTTCATCAAAACTGACCGCCGCTCCGTCGACCAAAATCAGTGCATCGGCGGGGTGGGCCAGGGTCATGTCCGTGGTCAACAGCACAGGCTGATCCGCATCATGCGGCCCGCCTGCCAGCCCGTGCGGCAAAAAACCGTCATCAGACGCCGTCCACAGCCGCTCATCCAGCCAGTCCAACCGCGCGGGATCGGTACCGCGCAGGCAGATTTTCCAACCTGCCTGCAACGATCTTTGCAAAAGCACCGGCAATGTCGCCTCAAGCGGGCTGCGCGTCATGTGATAGAAAAAGACCTCGCCGGTCTTGTCCTGTGACGCGCCCTGCCCGCTGTCGGTTTCGGTTGCCGGGTCTGACATCACTCGGCCTCGTACATGTCCTGCACAAGACGGTTCAGGGTCAGAACGCCCCAACCGGTCGCACCCTTGGGCCACAAGGGCCCGTCCTGCGCGACCTGCGCGGTGCCGGCAATGTCGAGGTGGATCCAGGGCTGGCCGTCCTTGACGAACCGACCAAGGAACTGTGCGGCGGTGATCGACCCTGCGGGGCGGCCGCCCACGTTTTTCATGTCGGCCTTGTGCGACTTGATCAACTGGTCATAGCCCGGCCCCATCGGCATCCGCCATGCGCCTTCGCCTTCGGCTTTGGCAGCATCCAGAAGCCCGTTGCACAGGGTATCGTCATTCGAGAACACGCCGGTGTTGTCATGCCCGAGCCCGATTATGATCGCGCCGGTCAGGGTGGCCAAGTCGATCATGCCAGCCGGTTTGTATTCTTCCTGCGCGTACCACATGACGTCACACAGGACGAGCCGGCCTTCGGCATCCGTGTTGATCACCTCGATCGTGTCGCCTTTCATCGAGGCCACAATATCTCCGGGGCGCTGCGCACGGCCATCGGGCATGTTTTCCACCAGACCGACCAGTCCGACCACGTTCGCCTTGGCCTTGCGGGTGGCCAGCGTTTTCATGACGCCCGCCACGGTGCCTGCCCCGCCCATATCCATGGTCATGTCTTCCATTCCCGCGCCGGGTTTCAGGCTGATGCCGCCGGTGTCAAACACGACGCCCTTGCCGACCAGCGCCAGCGGGGCGACGCCCTTCTCACCACCCATCCATTCCATCACGACCACCTTGGACGGCGACTCGGACCCCTGCCCCACGGCCAGAAGCGCGCGCATTCCAAGCTTCTCCAACGCGTCCTCTTCCAGCACCTTGACTGTCACCCCGAGCTTTTTCAGCGCCACAAGGCGGTCGGCAAATTCGGTGGTGGTCAGCACATTAGCGGGCTCGTTTACAAGGTCGCGGGTGAAAAAGACCCCATCGCTTTGCGCATTGATGCGCTCGGCGGCGCCCTCGAACTGGTCGACGCGCGACACCATCAGCGACAGGTTGCCCGGCGTGACCTTGTCGTCCCTGCCGGTCTTGTGATCGTTGAAGGCATAGGCGCGCAGCACCGCCCCCAGCGCCAGATCATCGGCGTGTTTCACCGGACCGGCCAGAACCAGAACATCCTTGCCGGCCATGGATTTGCCGATGGCCCCGCCCGCCTTGCGCGCGGTGGTCTGATCGGCGCGGGGTGCCAGCCGGATGACCTGCACGGCCTCGGCCTTCATCCCCGTGGGAAAGGCCAATTCATGCGCGTCCCCGTCCTTCATCTTCTCAAACGCCTCGCTTTCGGCAAACCGCAGAAGCGCGCCACGGGTCAGCTTGTTAACCCTCCGCGCTGCCGGGTGCAGCTTGCCCGGTTCGGACAAGACCACGGCCACGCGGCCTTCGTGCTCGCCGATGGCATCAAGGTTCACTTCGCTGAAAACGGGCTGGATCGGGGTCGTCATGGGACATTCCTTTCAGGCAATCTTTTGCCATTCCTAGCCAGAGGCACACCGAAAGGCCAGATAGCAGTTTTCCCCGGCCAAGGGATCGGCTAGAAAATGACCCACAACATGTTGGGGTTCACCGGGGGTAACGTGGCCAGATTCGACCGCTATATGCTGTCGCAAATGATTTTGCTGTTTGGCTTTTACGGGCTGGTGCTGGTTCTCTTGTTCTGGGTGAACCGGGCGGTCAGGCTGTTCGATCAGCTGATCGCCAACGGTCAGAACGCCATGGTGTTTCTTGAGTTTTCGGCGATGATCGTGCCGGGCGTGATCGTGTTCATCATCCCCATCGCGTCCTTCGCGGCCGCGGTGTCGGTGACGAACCGGCTGAACGCGGAAAGCGAACTGGTGGTCGCGCAGGCCGCAGGTTTCGGCCCGTTCCGACTGGCGCGACCGGTTCTGGTGTTTGGCGTCTTTACCGCGCTGTTCATGCTGGTCCTGACCCACGTGCTGGTCCCGATGAGCCAGTTGCGTTTTGCCGAACGCCAGGCCGAGGTCGCCGAGAATATCACAGCGCGCTTTCTGACCGAGGGCAGCTTCGTGCACCCGGTCGAGGGCGTGACCCTCTATATCCGCGAGATCAGCCCGGCGGGCGAACTGCTGGACATTTTCCTGTCGGACGACCGCGACGAGGGGCAGAAATACACCTATACCGCCAAGAAGGCGCTGATCCTGCGCACCGATGCCGGGCCGCGACTGATCATGTTTGACGGACTCGCGCAGGTGTTGAACGACAGCTCGCAACGGCTGTCGACCACCAGATTCAAGAACTTCACCTATGACATCTCGGCCCTTCTGTCCGGACCGATCGGCGGCAATCGCTCCGTCACCCAGATCTATACGCCCGAGCTTCTGAACCCACCCAAGGCCACGTTGGTCGAGACCGGCGAAACCCTTGCAGCCCTGCGCGCCGAGGGGCATTTCCGCAACGCACAGGCGCTGTATTCGATCGTGACCGCGATGACCGGGTTCTCGATGCTGATCGTCGCAGGGTTCAGCCGGTTCGGGCTGTGGCGGCAGGTGGTTCTGGCGCTTGGCACCGTGGCGCTTTTGCAAACCGTGGACAACACGATGCTGGACATGGCGCGGCGTGACGCAAGCCTGTTATGGCTGGTTTATGCGGCGACGGCAGTGGGCGCGGTGATGAACATCGTGATCCTGATCCTGGCCAGCCGCCCGTCCGCGCGCGACCTGCGACGCCGGCGGCGCACCCTGCGCGAGTTGTCGCGGACACCGGCCGGAGGGGTCGCATGAAACTTCACCTCTATATCGCGCGCCGGTTCCTGTTTGCCTTCCTGACCATGCTGGTCGTGCTGGCGATGATCTTCGTGCTTCTGGACATGGTGGAAAGCATGCGCCGGTTTGACAGCGCCGCTGTCGGGTTCGGAAACATACTCAGCCTGACGCTTCTGAACGCCCCGGTCTGGATGTATCGCATCCTGCCGCTGATCGTCATATTGGCGACCCTGTGGATGTTTTTGAGCCTTGCGCGCAGTTCGGAAATGGTCGTGACCCGGGCGGCAGGGCGATCCGCCCTGAACACGCTGATCTCGCCCGCGCTGACCGTGTTCCTGTTCGGCCTGATCGCGGTGGCGGTGGGCAACCCGATCGCAGCGGCAACGTCAAAGAAATACGAACGCATCGCCGCGCAATACGAGGGAACGGGCGGGTCGGTCCTGTCGATCTCGACCGAGGGTGTCTGGCTTCGGCAGGGCAACGAAGACGGCCAGACCGTGATCCGCGCCACCCGGTCCGATCTGGAAGGCACCAGCCTGTCGGGCGTGACCTTCTTTTCCTTTGCGCCCGACGGCTTGCCAACCCTGCGGATCGAGGCCAAGACCGCGCAGCTTGAACCCGGACAGTGGATGCTGACCGGCGCCAAGGTCTGGGATCTGGAAAACGCCGACAACCCCGAACTGGAATCGCAGTCCTTCGATGAATATCTGGTGGATTCAAACCTGACGCAGGAACAGATCCGCGACAGCTTCGGCAAGCCCAGTTCGATCTCGATCTGGGACATGCCGCGCTTCATCAACCAGTTGGAGGCCGCCGGGTTTTCCGCCCGCGCCCATCAGGTCTGGTTTCATATGGAACTGGCAACACCCTTCTTTCTGGTCGCCATGGTTTTGATCGGGGCGGGTTTCACCATGCGCCATACTCGTTTTGGCCGCACCGGGATCATGGTGCTGTTGGCGCTGATGATGGGGTTTGGGGCTTACTTCATCCGCAATTTCGCGCAAATTCTGGGTGAGAACGGGCAGATCCCCGTGCTTTTGGCCGCATGGGCGCCGCCCATCGCCGCGATCATGATGCCCATGGGGCTTTTGTTGCATCTGGAGGACGGGTGATGGACAACCTTTGGGCCAGAGCACGCGCAGGACTGGCGGCCGCCTTGCTGGGGCTTGCCACTGCGTCGGGTGTCCTTGCCCTTGCGTCGGGTGCCGCCCTTGCAGGTCAGGCCAGCCTTATCGCCGATCAGGTGCGCGTCGAAGGCAACAGCGCCCTGATCGCGCGGGGCAATGTGGTGGTCCTGTATGAAGGAACGCGCCTGACCGCCTCATCCGTGATTTACGACAAAACCACCGACACGCTCCGCATCGAGGGCCCGATCACCATCCGCCGCCCTGACGGAACCGTGCTGATCGCACAGGCGGCGGAATTGGCATCGGACCTGCGCAACGGCATCCTGAAAAGCGCGCGGCTGGTGTTGAACGAGCAGTTGCAGATCGCCGCCGCCCAGATCAACCGCGTGAATGATCGCTATACGCAAATGACCCGTGTTGCGGCCTCGTCCTGCCATGTGTGCAAGACCAACCCGGTGCCTTTGTGGCAGATCCGCGCCGACCGCGTGGTGCATGACGAAAAGGCCCGGCAATTGTATTTCCACGGCGCGCAGCTTCGCATCGCGGATGTGCCGGTGTTCTATCTGCCGCGGCTGCGCCTGCCCGACCCCACCCTGAAACGCGCCACCGGCTTCCTGCCGCCGCGCATCCGCACCACCTCGACGCTGGGCGTCGGGGTCGTCGCCCCGTTCTTTCTGCGTCTCGGCGATCACGCGGACCTGACCCTGTCCCCGTTTCTGGCGGCCAACACCTCCACGCTTGAGCTGCGGTATCGCCACGCGTTCCGGGTCGGTGACATTGCGTTTTCGGGCGCCATCAGCCGTGACGATGTGCTGCCCGACCAGACGCGATACTATGTCTTTGGCGAAGGCACGTTCGCCCTGCCCCGCGACTATACGCTCAGCTTCGAACTGCAAGAGGCTTCGGACCCGGCCTATCTGCTGGATTATGGCTATTCCGATCAGGACCGGCTGCGCAACGCAATCGAAGTGATGCGCGCGCGTCGGGACGAGTTCGTGTTCGGCGGCATCACCCGCTATGACACATTGCGCGAAAGCGAGTTGCCGATTTCGGATCAACTGCCATTTGCCCAGGTCGATGCATTTTATGAACGCCGCCTTTTCCCGCAATGGCTGGGGGGCGAACTGCGCGGCACCCTGTCCTGGCAGGCGCATTTTCGCGAAAGCACGCAGGACATACTGGGCCGCGACATGGCCCGGATGGGCGCCGGGCTGGGCTGGTCGCGCAGTTGGATCGGCCCTGCCGGTCTGGTGATCGAGGCCGAGGCGGGTGTGGATGCCAATGTCTATTGGATCGAACAGGACAGCCGATTTCTTTCGGAACAAAGCTTCGCGGCCCCGTCTGCAGGGGTGACGCTCAGATGGCCAATGTCGCGTGTGGCGGCATCGGGCGCGGTCGACATTCTTGAGCCGGTCGCCCATGTGGCATGGTCCAAGCAGGTCGGGGCCGACATTCCCAACGAAGACAGCGTGTTCGTCGAATTTGACGAAGCCAACCTGTTCGATCTGAACCGCTTTCCCGGCTATGACCGGCGCGAAGACGGCGCGCGGGCGGCGCTTGGGCTGAGCTGGACGCGCCATTCGCCCGCCGGCTGGGCGTTCACGCTGGCGGCAGGCCGGGTGTTTCGCGAAGGCGGGTTCGACCAGTTCACCGATGCCTCTGGCCTGGCGGGCGACCGGTCCGACTGGCTTCTGGGGGCGCATGTGAACATCGGCGGGCGGTTCGCGCTGCAGGGGCGTGCGCTGCTGGACGACAATCTGGGGATCACCAAGTCCGAAACCCGCGCCGCCTATCTGGCCGAAGATTTCCAGATCAGCGCCGCCCATATCTGGGTGATCGAAGACCTGGCTGAAAACCGCCCCGACCCGACCCACGAATTGCGGCTGGACGGCGCCTATCAGATCAGCGATTTCTGGCGCCTGTCGGCCGATGGCAGCTTCGATCTTGAAGCCCGGCAGGCCACGCGCGCCGGATTGGGTCTGCGTTATCAAAATGAATGCCTTTTTATGGACCTTTCCCTCTCGCGTCGTTTCACATCCTCGATTAATGTGACGCCAACGACGGATTTCGGCTTCAAGGTCGAATTGACGGGGTTTGGCGGGGCACGGGGCAAAACGGCCCATAAATGCAGTGGCTGACCGGGCCCGTGAATTGACCCGCAGATTGAGATGACGGCATAAGATGACGCAGAGCAGAACGGACAGGACAATGGTGAAACGCATGATCAACCGCCGCGCCCGCACCGGGCCGAGATTTCGCCTGGTCAAGCGCCTTGCCACGACGGTGATGGCGGGGATGCTGGTCGCGGCGTCGCTGGGCGCGGGGACGGCCTTGGCGCAGGATCTGTTCGCCCCGGTGAAAAAGGTCAATGACCGCGTGATCACCGCCTATGAATTGTCGCAACGCATGGCGTTTCTGACCATCCTGAAGGCCCCCGGCAATCTGCGTGAACTGGCATTGGAACAACTGACCGATGAGGCATTGCAGCGCCAAGCCGCCGAAAACGCGGATGTGAACCCCACCGCCGAGGAAATCCTTGCCGGGATGGAGGAGTTTACCGGCCGCTTCAATCTGGATGTCGAGACCTTCAACAAGATCATTGCACAGGCCGGCATCGCACCCGAGACATTCCGCGACTTCGTGTCAGGCGGGATTGCGTGGCGCGGCGTCGTGCGCGCCCGCTGGGCCGGCCGGGTCGAAGTCACGGATGACGAGGTGGATCGCCAGCTTGCCCTGACCCGCCCCGGACAGGGCGTGCGGGTTCTGCTGTCCGAAATCATCCTGCCAGCCCAAACCCCGGCGCAGATGCAGGCGTCGAACGCGCGCGCCTCGGAACTGAGCGAGATTACGACCCTGCCCGCCTTCGCCGCCGCCGCGCGGCAGTATTCGGTGGCACCGTCACGCGGGCGCTCGGGTCGACTGCAGTGGATGGACCTGTCGAACCTGCCCCCCGCTGTCGCCGCGCAGATCCTGCCGCTGGCACCGGGGCATGTCAGCGACCCGATCCCGGTCAAGAACGGCGTTGCAGTCTTTCAGATGCGCGCGATCGAAGAAACGGACACGCCGCAACCGAAGGATGTGACCGTGGATTACGCCACCCTGCTGCTGCCCGGCGGACGCACGGAAACCGCCCTTGGCGAAGCCGCTAGTATTCGCGCCAAGGTCGATACCTGCGACGATCTTTATGGCGTCGTTCCCGTTGCAACGCCTGCACAACTGCAACGCGAAAGCCTGCCCATCGGTCAGGTGCCCACCGGTTACGCGCTGGAACTGGCCAAGCTGGACGAGGGCGAGGTTTCAACCAACCTGACCTCGGCCTCCGGGCAGAACCTCGTGTTCCTGATGCTGTGTTCACGCACCCGCGATCTGCCGGAAGAGGTCAGCCGCGAGGACATCAAGCGTCAGTTGCAAAACCAGCGCCTGCAGAGCTTCGCCAGCGCCTATCTGGACGAGTTAAAGGCCGCGGCCTATATCGAAGACTATAGCGGGCAATGACCGACGCGTCGCCGTCCAAGGACCGCTTGCCCCCCATTGCCCTGACCATCGGTGAACCGGCAGGGATCGGCCCGGACATCGCCGGGCCGGCCTTCACCGCGCTGCGGGGTAAGGTGCCGTTTTTTCTGATCGGTGATCCGTCGCACTTGCCGCTCGGCACGGAATTTACCGAGATTGCAACGCCCGCCGAAGCGTTAACCGCATCCAGCTTGCCGGTGCTGTGCCACGCCTTTCCCAGCCCCCGCCGCCCCGGCGACCCCCAAGCGGACCATGCGCCGCACATCATTGCGGTGATCGAACAGGCCGTGGCGCTGAGCCGCTCGGGCGAGGCGCTGGCGGTCTGCACCAACCCGATTCACAAGAAGGCGTTGAAAGATGGCGCGGGCTTTGCCTTCCCCGGCCATACGGAGTTTCTGGCCCATCTGGCGGGCGGGGCGGATGTGGTGATGATGCTGGCCTGCGAGGGCTTGCGCGTCGTACCCGCAACCATCCACATCGCGGTGTCCGAGGTGCCGACTGCCCTAACCCGTGACCTTCTGGCGCAGGTTATTCGGACAACCCATTCGGCGCTCATACGGGATTTCGCGATCGCCACTCCGCGCATCGCTGTCGCCGGGCTGAACCCCCATGCGGGCGAAGGCGGCGCGATGGGGATGGAAGAGATCGAGATGATCACCCCGCTTCTGGACGACCTGCGCGCCGAGGGGCTGGATCTGATCGGACCCCAATCAGCCGACACGATGTTCCACGCCGCCGCGCGGGCAGGTTATGACGCGGCGGTCTGCATGTATCACGATCAGGCCCTGATCCCGATCAAGACCATCGACTTTGCAGGTGGCGTCAACGTCACGCTGGGCCTGCCCTTCGTGCGCACCTCGCCCGATCACGGCACGGCGTTTGACATCGCGGGCACGGACAAGGCGGATGCAAGCTCCTTGATCGCTGCCTTGCGCATGGCCCGTCAGATGGGACGCAGCCGTTGGGAACGATCGGCATGAGCCAGATCGACGGCCTGCCCCCCCTGCGCGAGGTGATTGCGACCCACGGTCTGACCGCCAAGAAATCGCTGGGGCAGAATTTTTTGCTGGATCTGAACCTGACCGCCAAGATCGCGCGGCAGGCGGGCGATCTGGCGAACTCGGACATTCTGGAAATCGGGCCCGGCCCCGGCGGGTTGACGCGCGGGTTGCTGGTCGAAGGCGCACGCAAGGTGCTGGCGGTCGAGAAAGACAGCCGCGCCATGGCACCTTTGGCCGAGATCCAGGCAGTCTATCCCGACCGACTTGAGGTCATCAACGCCGATGCGCTGGAGCTTGACCCGCTGGAGCATCTGACCCCGCCGATCCGCATCGTCGCCAATCTGCCCTATAATGTAGGCACCGAACTTCTGGTGCGCTGGCTGACCCCGCCCCGCTGGCCGCCGGTCTGGGACAGCTTGACATTGATGTTCCAGAAAGAAGTCGCTGAACGTATCGTCGCCCAGCCCGGATCGAAGAAATACGGGCGTCTGGCGGTGTTGTCACAATGGCGCACCACCCCGCGCGTGGTGATGGAACTGCCACCCGAAGCCTTCACCCCGCCACCGAAGATCCACTCGGCCGTGGTGCATTTCGACGCGCTGCCTGAACCGCGTTTCGAAGCGGACGCGGACAAGCTGCAAGCCCTCGTGGCGAAAGCCTTTGGCCAGCGCCGCAAGATGCTGCGCGCGTCGCTGAAGGGTCTGCATCCGCAAATCGAAGATGTACTGACCTCGGTCAGGATCAAGCCTACAGCGCGCGCCGAAGAGATCGGCATCGAAGCCTTCTGCGCGCTCAGCCGCGCCTTGGCAGAATGACCGCTTGCCTCAGCTGTGCTCCTCAGCCGCCGTTTCCGCCAGCGCCCGGTTGAAGGCCTTCAGGGCATCCACATGGAACACCGCGCCCCATAATTCGGGCGGATCGCCCTCGCCGCCCAAGGTGACCACGGGAATGAATTGCGCGTTCGAGGTTTCGAACATCGGCATCACAGCCTCCAAGGTGGCGTTGCCGTCGACATAGACGCCTTGCTCGATCAACTCCCAACACAGCTCTTCGCGGGCGGCCTTGTCGTGATCACGTGCGCGCATGATCTGGGCCACGCGCACCGTGGATAACAGATAGGCTTGCGGACCGGCCGCCAGATGCACGCCGCGCCGTTCAAGCTGGGTCAGGAAGAATGATCGGTCGACCCAGCGGCTGGCCAGCGCGGTGGACAGCGACACCGCCGCCATCACCGCGATCCCGGTCTGCCAGTCGCCGGTCAGCTCAAACACGATCAGCGTGGTGGAAATCGGCGCGCCAAGCACTGCCGCCGCCACAGCGCCCATGCCCGCCAGCGCATACAATGTCTCGGAGCCTGACACATCGGGAAAGACCGCGGTCGCCACGATCCCGAAGGCCAGACCGGTCAAGGCCCCGACCATCAGCGCGGGGGAAAACACCCCGCCCCCCATGCGACCAGCCATGGTGATCGCGACGGCGGCAACCTTGACGACGACAAAGGTGATCGCCAGTTGCAGCCCCAGCCCGCCGGTCAGCGCATCCGATGTGGTTTCATAGCCCACGCCGATGATATGCGGATACCAGATCGCTATGGCGCCCAGGATCAGACCAGCACAGGCCGGGCGCAGCACCTTGGGCAGGCGCAGGGCTTTCTGAATGCTGTCGCCCACATCCTCGGCCCAGAAAATGGATCGCATCAGGATCACCGCGACCACACCGCAGACCAGCCCCAGCAGCAGAAAGGCGGGCAATTCGACATAGAAAGCGAGCGAGCCTTCGGCGGGCAGGATAAACTCGGTCACATCACCATATTCGATTCGGTTGATCACCGTGCCTGCGACCGATGCGATGGCAATCGGGGCGAAGGCGTGCACGGCGAAGTGGCGCAACACGACCTCAAGCGCGAACAGCGCGCCCGCGATCGGGGCATTGAAGCTGGCCGATACCGCCGCAGCGACCGCGCAGCCCAACAGGTCACGTCCGGTGACACCGTCAGCCTTGATCCGCACAGACACCCAACTTGAAATGACCGCCGCCAGGTGAACCACCGGCCCCTCGCGTCCTGACGAACCGCCCGTCGACAGCGTAATCAGTGACGCCAGTGCCGATCCCAGTCCCGCGCGTTTCTCGACACGGCCATCCCACAGGGCGGCGCCCTCGATCACGTCGGCGACGGCACGCACACGCCCGTCATGGGTGAACCAGTTCAGAATGATCCCGACAACCAATCCGCCGAAAGCGGGCAGCAGAAGCACCCAATACCACGGCAACGTGCCCGCGAAACTGTGCAAATGTGCCAGATCATCCGTGCCATACAGCGTCGCCTGAAGCGTTTCGATTCCCTTGCGAAACCCCAACGCGGCGAAGCCGGACGCGACCCCAATCAGAAGGGCGATCAGCCAGAACTGCACCTGGCTGGGCCCTTTCTCGATCAAAATTAACCAACCAGTGGTGGCCCGCTTTCGCAAATCCCGCCAAGCGCGATATAGAAACAATTTTAGCCGTCTAGGCATCGTCACCCGCCCGCGCGGCCCTTCCCAAGATCACGCATTTACCATAAGTTGTTCCGGCTTTGCTGGGGAGGATGGGATGACCATCGACACCGTGATTACCGAGCTTTCGTCCATGCTAGGCGATCGGCTCAGCCGCTCCAAGTCTGATCTGTCGCACCATGGCGGTTCCGAAAGCCATTTCGCCCCGGCCCCGCCGGATGCGGTGGTCTGGCCCGAAACCACGGACGAGGTCAGCGCCATCCTGCGCCGGTGTCATGCAGCGGGCGTTGCGGTCATCCCGTTTGGCGCGGGCACTTCGCTTGAGGGGCATACCAGCGCGCAAAAAGGGGGGCTGTGCATCGACCTGACGCGGATGAACCGGGTCTTGTCGGCAGATCCCGGCGACATGATCGCCGTGGTGCAGCCCGGCGTGACCCGCGAAGACCTGAACCATGAGCTGCGCGATCTGGGCGTGTTCTTTCCGGTCGATCCCGGCGCAAATGCGACCCTTGGTGGCATGGCGGCCACGCGGGCCTCGGGCACCACGACCGTGCGCTATGGCTCGATGCGCGACAACGTGTTGGGACTGACCGTTGTGCTGGCCGATGGGCGCGTCATCAAGACCGGGTCGCGCGCGGCAAAGTCTGCGTCGGGCTATGACCTGACCGCGCTGTTTCTGGGGTCCGAGGGGACGCTGGGCATCATCACCGAGCTGACCCTGCGCCTGCATGGTGTTCCCGAACAGATCAGTGCGGGCATTTGCGCCTTTCCCGACATGGCCTCTGCCGTGGGGGCGGTACAACAGGTGATCCAGATGGGCATCCCCATGGCGCGGATCGAGTTTGTGGACGCCGACACCGCGCGCGCCTTCAACGGCTATGCCGGCACCGACATGCCCGAATGCCCGCATCTGCTGATCGAGATTCACGGAAGCCCCACCGTCGTCACCGAGGCCAGCGAAGCCTTTGGCGAGATTGCAGAAGATTTCGGCGCCACCGGATACCAGCACGCCACCCGCACCGAAGACCGCAACGCGCTGTGGAGGATCCGCCACCAGGCCTATTACGCGGTGCTGGCGCTGCGACCCGGCGCGCGGGCGGTGGTGACGGATATCTGTGTGCCCATCTCAAAACTGGCCGACGCCATCACCGAAACGCAGGCCGACATTGCGGCCTCGGGCCTGATGGGACCGATCCTGGGTCACGTTGGCGACGGCAACTTCCACGCGGCCCTTTTGATCGAAGACGGCAACGACGCCGAGAAAGCTATCGCCAAAGACTTGGCCTTAAAGATGAGCACCCGCGCCCTGGCCATGGGCGGCACGATCACCGGAGAACACGGGGTCGGCATGGGCAAACTTGGGCTGATGGAGGCGGAACACGGCGCAGCGTGGCACGTGATGGGTAACATCAAGACGGCGCTGGACCCCAAGGGCATTCTGAACCCCGGCAAGCTGGTGCCACAATGCTAACGCGGTTTACCTGCCCAGCAGTTCGCGCGCGGCGGCGCGGCCCGCATCGGTGATCGTATCGCCCGAGATCATCCGCGCCACCTCGTCCACGCGGGCAGCCGTGCTCAACGGGGTTACGGTGGTCAAGGTCATACCGTGTGCCACCGTTTTCTGCACCTGCCAGTGATGATCCCCCAAGGCGGCGACCTGCGGGCTGTGCGTGACCACCAGAACCTGCCCGCCTTGTGACAACGACGCCAAACGCCGCCCGACCGCGTCGGCAGTGGCCCCGCCCACGCCGCGATCAATCTCATCAAAGATCAGGGTCAGCCCATCAGTTTCGCGGGTCAGACACACTTTCAGCGCCAGCAAGAACCGGCTGAGTTCCCCGCCCGAGGCAATCTTGTTGAGCGGTCCGGCGGGCGCACCGGGGTTGGTGGCGACGGTGAAGGTGACCTGATCCTGCCCGTCGGGTCCGGGTTCGGTGCCGGTGATCTCGGTGGTGAATACGGCGCGTTCCATCTTCAGCGGCGCCAGTTCGCCCGACATTGCCTTGTCCAGCGCCGTGGCCGCAGCCGCGCGCGCGCTGCTGAGCGACCTGGCTGCACTGTCATAGCGCGACCGCGCGGCGACAAGATCCTGTTCCAGACCGGCTATCGCATCGGCACCCGCATCCAAGGCGTCAAGCCGTGTGCGCAGATCATCCGCAAATCCCCCCAGATCATCCGGGGCCACCTGATGCTTGCGCGCCATCGCGCGAATGGCGAACAGGCGCTCTTCGACCGCCTCAAGCTCGTGCGGGTTGAACGTCAGGCTGTCCAGCGCGGCCTCGACCCCCTGCACCGCGTCGCCCAGTTCTGCCATCGCCCGCCCCAGGGCGGAAATCGGGGGGTCCAGCGCCTCTCCGGCCTGATCGACGACGCCTTCCAGCCAGCGCAAGGCGTCGCCCAACCGGGCTTCGGCCCCCTCGCCCGATGACAGCGCCTGATGCGCCTTGGTGATATCCTCGCCGATCCGTTCGGCGGCTTGCATCAAGCGGCGGCGGCGGTCCAACTCGGCGTCTTCGCCGGGTTCGGGGGCCAGCGCCTCCAACTCGGCAACCGCATGGCGCAGAAACTCCTCTTCGGCTTGCGCCGCGGCCAGATCGGCACGGGCCTGATCCAGCGCCTTCGCTGCCCGCGACAGGTCGCGCCAGGCTGTGCGGGTGGCCTCGACCTGCGCATCATGGCCGCCGAACTCATCCAGCAACTGCCGGTGAACGCGCGGGTTCAGAAGCCCGCGATCATCCTGCTGCCCGTGCAATTCGACCAATGTCTCGGACAAGGCGCGCAGCACTTCGCCCGATGCACGACGATCATTCACCCAGGCCGTCTTGCGCCCATCGGCCCGGTTTACCCGGCGCAGGACCAGTTCGTCCTCGACCGGGATGCCCGCCTCTTCCAGCACACCCCGCGCGGGATGGTCAGGTGGCACGTCGAACACTGCCGTGACCTCGCCCTGTTCCGCCCCGGCGCGCACCAGATCTGCCCGTCCGCGCCAGCCCAGCACGAACCCCAGACTGTCCAGCAAGATGGATTTGCCCGCCCCGGTTTCCCCGGTCAGCACATTCAACCCCGGCTGAAACTCAAGCTCCAGCCGGTCGATGATCAGAAGGTCGCGGATATCAAGACCACGCAGCATGGTGTCCCCGGACGCTTGCGGTCCTGCCCCGGCGAAGGGTCAGAGCCATTCGCCCTTGACCAGTTGCCGATAGACCGAGTTCAGCCAGTTGTTGCCTCTGGCCTCGGGTTTCAGCCCGGACTTGGTCAGCAGGCGATAGCTGCTCTGATACCATTCGGTCGATTGGAAGTTGTGCCCCAGAATGGCCCCGGCGGTCTGCGCCTCCTCCACCAGCCCAAGCGACAGATAGCTTTCCACAAGCCGGTGCAACGCCTCGGCCACATGGGTCGTGGTCTGGAATTGCTCGACCACCACGCGGAACCGGTTGATCGCGGCCGCGTAATGCTTGCGCTTCAGATAGTAACGGCCGATTTCCATCTCTTTCGCAGCCAGATGGTCAAAGGCCAGATCAAATTTCAGGATCGCGGATTTCGCGTATTCGGTGTCGGGATAGCGTTCGATCACAGTGCGCAACGCTTGCAACGCCTGATAGGTCAGGCCCTGGTCGCGCCCGATCTCGTCAATCTGGTCGTAATAGCTGAGCGCCAGCAGATATTGCGCATAGGCAGCATCTTCGGAGGCCGGATAGAAGTCGATATACCGCTGCGCGCTGGCCCGCGCCTGTTCATATTCCTTGTCCTTGTGGTGCGAAAACGCCTGCATGATCAGCGCGCGCTTGGCCCATTCGGAATAGGGGTACAGGCGCTCGACCTCGCCAAACCACTTGGCGGCTTCCGACGGGTCGCCGCGTTCCAGATCATATTCACCGCGCTTATAGATTTCTTCCGCCGTCCACTGGTCGATCGGCTTTTTCTCGACAGGTTGCGAGAAAGCACCAAACAGGCCACCGCCCCCGCCGCCGGAACTGCCACCAAGACTGCCAAACCCCAAACTGCCAGAGCCGCCACCGCACGAGGACAGAACAAGTCCCGACACCAACGCCACGCTGATAGCTTTGCCAAATTTCACGCGGATCATGACCGGTGCCACCCCAAAAAATTACTATCCAACCGAAAGGTCCGAATTGCTCTCGCCTGTCCTAGCACAGAAATTTTCAAGGCAAAATGGTTTGCGCGGCAATTTTCGCACCTCTTGGACACTCGGCGCACACTCATTCCTCCCACACGTGCCTGAAAACGAAGAAACCACGCCAGAAAAGCGTGGCTTCCGTATTGGAATCAACGGGTTCGGGACCAGATCATGCCGTCATCGGAAGATCGGAGCGGCGCACCCCCACCCCCGGCAGACGGCGTGCGGTTTCCGGGTCGCATTCGACCAGACGCCAGGCGTCCGGTTGATCGAACAGGGCGCGCAACAGTTTGTTGGTCATCGCATGACCCGCCCGGTGCCCGACATAGCGCGCCTTCAGCGGCGCCCCGGCCAGAGCCAGATCGCCCACCGCATCCAGCATCTTGTGGCGCACAGCCTCGTCAATGCGGCGCAGACCGCCGGGTGACAGAACCGCGTCGCCATCGACAACCACGGCATTGTCATAGGTTCCGCCAAGGGCCAGCCCGGCCTTGTGCATCGCGTCCACATCGGCGCGGCGGCAGAAGGTGCGGCAATCGCTGAGCTCGCGCACGAAATTGCCATTGGACAGGTCCAGATGCTTGTCCTGCGTGCCGATGACACGGTCAGGGAACGAGATGTGAAAATCGATCTCGAACCCGTCCGAAGGCTCCAGCCGCGCCCAAACGGCATGTTCGCCGTCATCTTCGCGGTATTCGACGGGTTTCAGAACCTCAATCACCCGCACGGGGGCCGCCAGTTCGCGCACGCCGGTCTTCACCAGCCCGTCGACAAAACGTGCCGCACTGCCGTCCATGATCGGCACTTCCTGCCCGTCCAGTTCAACCAGCGCATTGTGAATGCCGCACCCGGCCAGCGCGGCCATGATGTGTTCGATGGTCTTGACCTCGACCCCGGCATCGTTCCGGATCAGGGTGCACAGCGGCGTCGGCACACCGGACGCCCAGTGGGCGGGCACCAGATTGTCACGATCCGTGACATCGATCCGTTTGAACCAGATGCCGTGTTCCGCCGGGGCGGGCATCACACGCATTCGAACCGGGCGCCCGGAATGAAGCCCGGTGCCGGTGAATGTCACACTGCTTGCAACTGTGGTTTGCACGTGTTGCCTCTTCTTTGCCTCTGTTCGGGTTGACGTAAACGGATTGCGAAAGGCGGCCCGTTCCGTCTGCATTTGTTGCCGCGCCAGAAGCCGCTGACGGTTGGGGTCTGTGTGGAGTGGCACAGCTTCCCGACCGTTCTGGGTCTGCATGGTGATGCGGACGTCCCGCCCACCGATGTCAGTTTCCGCGCATAAACAGGTCTCTGAACCCGGTTCTGGCAGCGGCAGGTCTGACGCGCTCCAAGCATGTAGGGCTTGGTGACACAGAGGTAAATCCTGCCCGGTGCAATAACAATTCAAACCTCTGTAACGGTCTGTAACATCGCCACACACCCCGGCGGAGGGTTGCCGAAACACCGCCACCCGGGCCGTAATCCGCTGTTCTGCAACAAAAAAGACCCGCCAAGGGGCGAGTCGGAGCGGATCATTTCGTGATGAATATGACAACCTGTCAACGCAGGCAATGCCGTGCAGAGGGGTGGTTTGTGGCCCGTTTAATACAGGGCTTGGAACGGGCCGCGCGACACAGGTCCGCGCGGCCCAAAACAGTTTGCGATCAGTTTGCCTGACGCCGCAGGAAGGCGGGAATTTCAACCTTGTCCTGTTCGGGGTCAGTGGCCGGGGCTTGCGGTTGCGCGGGCCGTTCCGATTGCACCGGCGGCTGGCTGCGCGCCTGGTCTTCGGCACCAGCGGCACCCGATCCGGTCATCCGGTTGATCAGCGAGTTGATGCCAAAGCGTGGTTTGTCATGCCCCGCGCCTGCGCCCCCTGCGCCCCCCTGATGTGCGGGCGTGCTGCCATGTGACGGCGCCTGTTGGGCACGCGGCTGGTTGTGCACAGCGGCCTGCAACCGGGCCAGTGCCTCGGGTGACGGGGTGCCGGGGGCCGGGGCGCGCGGCGCGACGAACGTGGCCACGTCCGGCTGATCGTCATATCCCTGCGGTGCAGCTTCGGGTTCACGCGGCTGATAGGCGGGCGGAGGAATATCGCCCCCTGCCTGTTCAGGGTTGAACACGTTTTCGGTCGGCGCTTTCGGGGCTTCTTGCTCCCGCTCCAGATCGCCAAACAGCGACGGCTCGCTGCTGGCGGCTTCGACAGGTGCGGCTGCCGGGGACGCCGAAGCTGCGGGGGCAACTTCTGCGGCAGGCGCGTTATCGATCGCAGCGGCTGCGGCAACAGCTTCCGGCGCTTCGGCTTCCATTTTCTGCTCGACCTCAAGCGGGGCCTGCAGCGGGGCGGCCAGACTGCGGCGCGGCAGCGGGATGTCCGAATTCACATCCACCGCGTCGATGCCGGTGGCGACCACGGACACGCGCATCGCGCCTTCCATGTCGGTGTCCAGCGTCGAGCCGACGATGATGTTGGCGTCCTGATCCACCTCTTCGCGGATACGGTTCGCGGCCTCGTCCAGTTCGAACAGCGTCAGGTCGTAGCCGCCGGTGATGTTGATCAACACCCCCTTCGCGCCCTTCAGGCTGATTTCATCCAGAAGCGGGTTTGCGATGGCTTTCTCGGCGGCCTGAACGGCGCGATCTTCGCCATCGGATTCGCCGGTGCCCATCATGGCTTTGCCCATCTCGTCCATCACGGCGCGGACATCCGCGAAGTCGAGGTTGATCAGGCCGGGGCGCACCATCAGGTCGGTGACGCCTTTGACACCTTGATACAGCACGTCATCCGCCATCGAGAACGCCTCGGTAAAGGTCGTTTTCTCATTCGCCAGGCGAAACAGGTTCTGGTTGGGAATGATGATCAGCGTATCGACCATCTTTTGCAACGCGTCCACACCGTCCTCGGCCTGACGCATCCGCTTGGCGCCTTCGAACTGGAACGGCTTGGTCACGACGCCCACGGTCAGCACACCAAGCTCGCGCGCGGCCTGCGCGATGATCGGGGCCGCCCCCGTGCCGGTGCCGCCGCCCATACCGGCGGTGATGAAACACATATGCGCGCCGGCCAGATGATCGACGATCTGTTCGATCGATTCCTCGGCTGCCGCTGCGCCGACCGATGCACGGGCCCCCGCGCCCAGCCCTTCGGTCACTTTCACACCCATCTGGATGCGGTCCTTGGCGCGCGAATGCTGCAAAGCCTGCGCGTCGGTGTTGGCCACTACGAATTCAACGCCCTCGAGTTCCTTCTCGATCATGTTGTTGACAGCGTTGCCACCGGCACCGCCCACGCCAAACACCGTGATACGAGGTTTCAACTCTTCCTGACCGGGCAAGGTAAGGTTCAAAGTCATGATTTTTCCGCCTGTCTATGTCCGCGCCGCACCGATGTCCCCCGATGGCGGCAAATACTGTCAATTATTTCCGACTGAATCGCCGGTTTCTGCCTCGTTTTGACCATGTTACCCCAAAAAACCGCCTTTCGTCACGCCCTAAAGGGGCGCAATGCCGCAAAATATTGAGCAATCGCAGGCGATTTCAGCAGGATTTCGCCGAACACACCGTATATTGGTGCGATCGAGGTCTTCTTACCAATTGTCCTTGAACCACCGGAAGGCCCGGCGCAGGCTGCGCGCCGGGTAGCTTTCAGCCGGAATGTCGAAATCCCACCATTCGTCCTGCGGATGGGCGGCGAACAGACACAGCCCGACTGCCGAGGCAAACCCCGCCCCCGTCGCCGCCTGCGGCAGTCCCTGCACCCGCAGCGGGCGCCCGATGCGCACCTGCTGGCCCAGAATTTTCGGGGCCAGCCCGTCCAGCCCGGGGATCTGGCTGCCGCCGCCGGTCAACACGATCTGCTGGCTGCGCAGATGCTCGAACCCGGACGCGTCCAGACAGGCGCGGACCTCTTCCAGAATTTCTTCGACCCGCGGGCGCATGATGCCGATCAGTTCGGCCCGGCTGACCGTGCGTCGGTCATGTTCCCAATCACCGGTGTCACCGCCGATCTCGATCATCTCGCGATCATCCATGCCCGTGGCCACGACACCGCCATAGAAGGTCTTGATCCGTTCCGCCGTCGACAGCGGGACCTGAAGCCCCTTCGAGATGTCCGAGGTCACGTGATCCCCGCCCAGCCGCACGCTGTCGGAATAGATCATGTGCTTTTTCATGAAGATGGACAGGCCCGTTGACCCGCCGCCAAGATCAATGCAGGCCGCGCCCAGTTCCTGCTCGTCCTCGACCAGCGCCGAAATGCCGGACACATAGGCCGAACTCGCCAGCCCCGCCAATTCAAGATCGCAGCGTTTGATGCAGTAAAGCAGGTTCTGAATGACCGCTGAATCAACGGTCAGCACATGCATGTCCACCGCCAGCCGGTTGCCGATCTGTCCACGTGGGTCGTTCAGCCCCGACCGGTGATCCAGCGCGAAATTGACCGGCTGGGCGTGCAACACTTCGCGCCCCTCGCCAATGTCGGGCATGTCACAGGCGGCCAGCACCCGCGCCACGTCGTCTTCGGTGACAGCGGCGTTGTTCAGCTCGACCACACCATCCAGACCATAGCTGCGCGGGTTGGCACCCGAGAAGCAGGCGATCACGTGATCGACGCGAATGTTGGCCATTTTCTGTGCTGCCTGAATGGCGGTGCGGATGGCGCGTTCGGTTTCCTGCATCGCGTCGATTTCGCCGAACCGCACCCCACGCGACCGCGTGGTCGCCGCCCCGATCACACGAAACGCGCTTTGCCCGGCCAGACTGCCCACCCCATCGCTTTCGCGAAACTGGTCCGGCCCGTCAAAGCGCAGGATCAGGCAGGCGATTTTAGAGCTGCCGATGTCCAGAATGGCGATCACACCTCGCTGCATGGCGGCTTCGCGCATGGCGCGCATGGCGCGCTGCTGGCTGTAAATATCGGTCATTGGTCGTCGGCTCCAAATTCTAACGTTCGAATGCGACGCAACTCTTCGACGGCTGGCTCACCCAGTCGAAGCGTCGGTCTCAGGGGGTTTCTCATGTCGACCACGGTCAGGTCGCGGGCCATCACCTCTTGCGCCTGATCCAGGGCGATCACCTGCTCCAGGGCGGCCACGGAGTCGTGCTCGGGCAAGAGGATGCGCTGTTTGGTGGCCAGAACCACGTCCCAACGACGCTCGCCAACCCGCACGAGGCCGCGCAGCGACGGCCCGAGCGGACGCGCCGTTTCGATCAGCGCCAGCGCCTCGTCCACAGCCTGGTTCGCGCCCGCGCCCGCGATCAGCGGCAAGTCCGACCGGCCATTGCGCGTGATCAGGCTGGCCACCCGATGGCCGCTGCGGTCCAGCAGGTCAAGGATGCCATCATGGCGCCAGATGATGACCGGCTGGCGTTCGGTGATCGCCACCTCAAGCACGCCACCGGGGCGCACCCGCAAGGCGGCCTTTTCGACAACGTCCAATTTCGTAAGCTCCAACCGCATCGCCTCAAGATCCAGATCGAAGCTGGATATCGGGAAGTCGATGGGCAGCAGGTCGCGCACCGCGTCGGCCACCACCGGTGTTGCGCCCTCGACCGCCATCAGCTTGACCATGAACTCAGGACGCTCCTGCACCGACCGCTGAATCTGGGTGTAAGTGTCGACGAGATGGGTGCGATTGTCCGGGTTGGCGAAGTAAAGTCCCACCGCCAGCAACACAAGCCCGACCGGCAACCCGACCCGCAGCAAAGCCCGGAAGGTCGGCGTCAGCCACAAGCGATGCGCCTTGTAGGCCAGGCGCGAAGGCGCCGGATCGCGATGGGTCGGCGCGGCATCTGACGCCCCGCCCCCGGCCTGCGGCGGACGTGGCGCGGCGACGGAATGATAGCCGCGCGCGGGGCGGGGTTTGCGCATCAGCGATCGCATGAGGCATCCTCCACCATCCAGGCGCAGAACTGGCCAAAGCTGATCCCGTGATGGGCTGCCTGTTCAGGCGCGAGCGACGTGGGCGTCATGCCCGGCTGCGTGTTGGTTTCCAGAAGGATCAACCCGTCCAGCCCGCGCGCCTCGTCCCAGCGGAAATCAGTGCGGCTGACACCGCGACACCCCAAGACTTCATGCGCCCGCAAAGCGTAGTCCAGACAGGCGGCTTCGATCTCGGCGGGGATGTCGGCAGGCATGATGTGGCGCGAACCGCCCTCGGCATACTTGGCGTCATAGTCATACCAGCCATCGGTCAGGATATCGGTTACACCAAGCGCCCGGTCGCCCATGATCGTGGTCGTCAGTTCACGCCCCGGCGCATAGGTTTCCACCATCACCGTATCGGGCATGGTCGGGGCCAGTTGCGGCGGCGTGTTCGCGCCGTCCTGCACGATGTAAATCCCGACCGAGCTGCCCTCGTTGAAGGGCTTCACCACATAGGGCGGCTCCATCACGTGGCGGGCGCGCACCTCGTCCGCCGGTGCCAGAACGCTGTCGACCACCGGCAGGCCTGCTGAGCGATAGGCGTCTTTCGCGCGCTCCTTGTCCATCGCGAGCGAGGACGCCAGCACACCGGAATGGGTATAGGGAATTTGCAGCCACTCAAGCAGGCCTTGCACGCAGCCATCTTCGCCCCAACGGCCATGCAGCGCATTGAACACCACGTCGGGGGCTTCACTGCGCAGACGTTCGGACAGGTCAGGGCCAGCGTCGATGGCAACCACGTCATAGCCCTCGCCTTTCAGCGCCGCGACGCATTCGCGCCCGGAGCTCAGCGAGACCTCCCGCTCGGCCGATTGACCGCCCAGAAGAACCACAACTTTCGAGACTGTCTTGCCCGACATGCCTGCTTTTGCCTCGTTCCTGGCCGCGAAACCGCGACCAACTGCCCAGCCGTTTCCGGCGCCGATCCGCACTTTGCGCGCGGTGTTTATCTTTATCGGAGGCTGTACCGCCCCTTACCTCAGGGCATTGTGCCCCTTGTTTGCAAGGGCGCTTGCCCCTTGTCACCGGTTCTTTTCGACCGGATCTGAAGGGCCTGCCCGACCCCGGTATCTGCGCGCGTCCGTTGGCTTATTTCTCTGCCAATTCACCCACGCGCATGATTTCCCATACTAGCTCTATGCCACTGTGTTCGTAAACCTTTTTTCTGACCTCTTCGCCCAATCCTTCAAGGTCGGCGGCAGTGGCGTCGCCGGTGTTGGTCAGGAAATTCGCGTGCATCGGGTTCATCTGCGCCCCGCCCCGCGTGGCTCCGCGCATCCCGGCATCCTCGATCACCTTCCACGCTTTCAACTCGTGGCTGTCATCGGCACGCCCGGTCGAACTGAACCCCGCCGGGTTGCGGAACGTCGACCCCGCGGTGCGGTCCTTGGTCGGCTGCGTCTGGTCCCGCTTCGCCAGTTGCGCTTCCATCCGCGCGGTCAGGTCGTCGGGGTCGCCCATCGGGCCTTCAAATGTCGCGCTGGTGATGATCCATCCCTCGGGAAGGTCGGTTTGACGGTATTGGAATTTCAGATCATCGGCGGTCAGCATCACCCGCTCACCCTCGCGCGTGATTGCCTGCGCTTCGACAAACACGTCCGCCACATATGACCCATAGCAGCCCGCATTCATCCGCACCGCGCCGCCAATGGCACCAGGGATGGTGCGCAGGAAGGTCAGGTCAACGCCCGCTTCGGCTGCCTTGCGCGCCACATGGGCATCCAGCGCGGCGACGCCTGCGGTGACACGGGTGCCGTCTGTGTCAATCTTGTTGAAGCCCCGACCCAATCGGATCACCACACCACGAATGCCGCCATCGCGCACAATCAGGTTTGACCCGACGCCCATAGGAAACACCGGCACGTCGGGGTCAAGCGCGGTCAGGAACTGCGCCAGATCATCTGCATCCGCCGGCATGAAAAACCAGTCGGCAGGCCCGCCGACGCGCAGCCAGGTCAGGGCAGACAGGTCCTTGTCCTGCACCAAAGCGCCGCGTGTTTCGATCTTGCCTGGATGGGTCACGTCAGCCTCGTGTCTTGTGCAGCCACCGGATCAGGTAGATCACCGGCCAGCGCAGGATCGACATCGCTGCGATCATGACCAGTATCCCGACCAGTGGCCCGTTTTGATAAACCACGTAACCCAATAGCGGAATGCCCACAGCGATCAAGACGTAAGCTGCCCGCCAATGATGATCGCGTGACGGAAACAGGGCGATGATCTGTGCCACCACCGCCCAGAAACAGGCAAGGATCAACGAGAGAGTCATACGCGCCCCAGGGCACGGCGACCCAGATACCAAAGCGGACGGCGAAACATGGATATGAACGCCGCCAGTCCGATAGCTGACCATATCCAACCGTGCACCACGCCAATCCAGATGATCAGCACAGGGGCGGCGGCCAGCAGCGCAAAGCCCGGTGCAAACTGGCGGCGCATGGGCAAAAACGCCACCGCGCTGGCGGCGATCACCCAAAGGGTGGCGGCGATCAGCGCGGGGCTCATGGTGCGGGCCGTGTCATGACAGCCGCGCGGGCAGGTTGTTTGCCCAGGCGCTGATCGTCCCGGCCCCAAGGCACACGACCAGATCGCCCGGCTTGGCATGATCGCGGACCAACGCGGTCAGCGCATCCTCATCAGGGATGGCAATGGCGTGGCGGTGGCCATGGCGCACCAGACCAGCGACCAAATCGTCACGGCTTGCGCCTTCAATCGGGTCTTCGCCAGCGGCATAGACATCGGCGATGCCGACCACGTCGGCTTCATTAAAGCAGGCGCAGAACTCTTCGAACAACCCGTGCAGACGGGTATAGCGGTGGGGTTGATGCACGGCGATCACGCGGCCCTCGGTCGCCTGACGGGCAGCTTTCAGCACGGCCGCAATCTCGACCGGATGATGGCCGTAATCGTCGATGATGGTGACGCCGTTCACCTCGCCCACTTTCGTAAAACGCCGGTTCACGCCACCGAAACTGGCCAATGCGGCGCGAATTTCGTCCCGCTTCATGCCCAGATGTCGCGCGACAGCCACCGCTGACAGCGCGTTCGAGACATTGTGATCCCCCGGCATCGGCAGGGTGCAGCCGTCGATCCGGGTGTCTTCATTGTGCAGTTCAATGTCGAAATGAGCGACACCGCCCTTGTAGGTCAGGTTCACAGCCCGCACATCGGCCTGCGCGTTGAACCCATAGGTCACGACGCGGCGGTCCGTGATCTTGCCGACCAGTGACTGAACCTCGGGGTGGTCGGTGCAACAGACCGCCAGCCCGTAAAACGGAATGTTCGAGACGAAATCCAGAAAGCCCTGCCGCAGCGTGTCGAAGTCGCCCCAATGCTCCATATGTTCGGGGTCGATATTGGTGACGATGGCGATGGTCGCGGGCAAACGGTTGAACGTACCGTCGCTTTCATCGGCCTCGACCACCATCCATTCGCCCTGCCCCATGCGCGCGTTCGAGCCATAGGCGTGGATGACGCCGCCATTGATCACGGTGGGGTCGATATGCCCGTGCACCAGAAGCTCGGCGACCATCGTGGTGGTGGTTGTCTTGCCATGCGTGCCGGCCACGGCGATGTTGGATTTCAGACGCATCAGTTCGGCCAGCATCTCGGCCCGGCGCACCACGGGCAGGCCACGCGCACGGGCGGCGTCCAGTTCCGGGTTGCCCGGTTTGATCGCGGACGAGATCACGACAACCTCGGCATTGGCCAGGTTCTCGGCCTTTTGTCCGACGAAGATTTCAGCGCCCAACTCCGCCAGCCGATCCGTGATCTTCGAGGTTTTCAGATCCGACCCCTGCACCCGATATCCGTGATTGAGCAGCACCTCCGCGATGCCCGACATGCCGATGCCACCAATGCCGACAAAGTGGATCATCCCCATCTCGATGGGCAATTTGGTCGCTGCTGCGTTCATGTGGCTACCTTTCACTCGTGCGATTTGTCCGGCCTTGTCTGCGGTCGGTCAGGTCGTTTGGGAGACACCCGCCAGATGTTCAACCAGCTCCACCAACGCATCGGTCGCGTTTGGCCTTGCCTGTGCTTTAGCGGCGCGTGACATCCGCATCGCGCCGTCGGGGTTTTCCAGAACGGTCGATATCTGCGCGGACAGCGTGTCCACGTCAAGACGGCTTTCGGGGATCAGGATCGCAGCACCTGCCTCGACCAACCCGCGCGCGTTGGCGGTCTGGTGGTCATCCGTCGCATGCGGATAGGGCACAAGGATCGAGGGGCGGCCGATCACTGAAATATCCGCCACCGAGGACGCACCAGCCCGGCTGATCACCAGTTGGGCTTCGGACATGCGGCGCGGAATGTCGGTGAAGAAGGGTTGCACATCGGCGCGGATACCATGTTCGGTATAGAAGGCGCTGACGCGCTCCATATCTTCTTCGCGGGCCTGGTGGCTGACCGAGATATGCTGCAAAAGCCGCTCGGGCAACGCGGCAATGGCAGGTGGCACCGTATCTGACAAGGCGCGCGCACCCTGTGATCCGCCAATGACAAGGATCGACATGGGATAATCGCCCGGCGCGATATAGCCCGCGGTTTCACGGGCCAGCACCCCCGCCCGGACCGGATTGCCGGTATAGACAGGGTTCGCGCCTTCGGGCAATTCGGTCGGCCAGGTGCCGCAGGCCACCGCGTTGACGCGCGTGGCGAAGATCTTGTTGACCCGCCCCAACACGCCGTTTTGTTCATGGATCATGCGCGGCAGGTTCAGCACCTTGGCCGCAGACAAAGCGGGAATCGTCGGATAGCCGCCGAAACCAACAACCGCCTTGGGCTTGTCGCGGCGCATTTTCAGGATCGCGCCCATGATGCCCGCGCCAATCCGGGCAGGCACCAGCGCCTTGGCCAGCATCCCGCCGCGCGCGAAGGTCGCGGACGAGACCTCTTCGATCTCGACCACATGGGGAAAGCCACCCGTGTAGCGCGCGCCCCGCGCGTCGGTCGACAGCTTCACCCGCCAGCCTTTGCGCAGCATCGCCTCGGCCAAGGCTTGTGCGGGAAACATGTGGCCGCCGGTGCCCCCGGCGGCAATGACGAGAAGAGGTTTGGCGTCGCTCATCGTCCTTGCCTGCTTGCGAATACGTCCTGCATACGGCCCTGTGGCCGGGTGCGGGTAAACGCCAAAAGCATGCCAAGTGCAATCCCCCCCGCAATCAGGGACGAGCCGCCATAGCTGACGAAAGGCAAGGTCATGCCCTTGGCCGGCAACAGGCGCACGGCGACCCCCATGTTGATCAGCGCCTGCACGCCGAACATGGCGGCCAGTCCGGATCCTGCCAGCCGAATGAACGTGTCGCGTTCATGGATCAGGCGCAGGAAGCTGCGCACCACCACGGTGGCATAGAGCGCGATAATGACCAGAACAAGAATCAGCCCGTATTCCTCGGCGGCCACCGCAATGATGAAATCCGTGTGGGCGTCCGGCAGCGACCATTTCACCTGCCCCTCGCCCACACCGACGCCGAAGAACCCGCCTTCGCGGATCGCGTTGGTGGCATAGCCAAGCTGCGTTGTCGGGTCCACATCCGGGCTCAGAAACCCGTCGATGCGGCGGGCAAAGTGCTCGGAGTTGCTATACGCGAACATCCCGCCCAACACGACCACCCCGGCAGCAGCCGCCAGAAACAGGATCGGCGCACCGGCCAGAAAATACATGACACCCCAGCCAAAGAGCACCAATGCGGCCTGCCCGAAATCCGGTTGCAGCGCAAGAAAGCCGACGATCACCAGCACCAGCCCCAGCGACATCGAGCGCCCCGGCGGGCCATTGATTTCCTGGCTTGCAGCCATCAGCCACGCGGCAACGACGACGAAACCGGGTTTCAGAAACTCGGACGGCTGGATCGAAGCAAAGCCCAGTGAATACCACCGCACGGCACCCTTGCCGAAATCGGTGCCAAGAACCGGCAGCAGCATCACCGCAACCAGCGCGATCACAAACCCCAGCACGCCAAGCCGGCGCACCATGCGGGGGCTCATCATCGTCGTGGCAAACAGTGTGACCAGCGCGGTCACGCCGAAGATCAACTGACGTTGCACGTAATGAAAATGCTCAAGCCCGTTGCGTTCGGCCAAGGGGGGCGACGCCGCCAGCCCCAGCAGAATGCCGATCCCGAACAGGATCAGGATGCAGGACACCGACCACTTGTCGATCGTGCGCCACCACCGGGGAAGAATGGGGTCGCCGTCGCGCGCGGGAACCGCGCCATATACCATCTCTGTCATGGGAAAACGCCTGCCACTTGTCTGTACCGCTCGTTTTTACCAACAGCAGCCCCCATTTTAGGGTTATCTCTGCCGCTGATCCTCATTCGCCCGTCTGATGCGGGTCATTGCGCACAGGATAGCCAGCTTTTCATTGGTTTTCCAGAGAATTCGCGCCACGTGCGACCCCGGTGCGCGATCAACTGCCGGGCGGGCTGACCGCGCGTGAGGTTGACCGGTCGCGCCCCAGCCTGCTTTCGCGCCAGATGATCACCAGCCCGGCGCAGACCACGATGCCCGCCCCTGCCAGCATTTGAAGCGTCGGCAGCTCTCCGAAAAAGACATGTCCGAACGCGAGCGCGAAGATCATCGAGGTATAGTCAAACGGCGCGATGGTCGAGGCATCGGCATGGGTATAGGCCGTGGTCAGCATCAGTTGCCCCACCCCCCCGGCCAGCCCGGCCCCCAGCAACAGCGCGAACTCCCACCCCGTGGGCCAGACCCAACCGAAGGGCGCGGTCAGCAGCGACAGAAACACCGCCGTGAGCGAGGCATAGATCACCACGGTCGAGGGTGGATCAATGCCCACCAACTTGCGCACAAGGATCTTCGCGACAGCCACGCAACAGGCGGCGATCAGGGCCAGTATCGCGCCGAAGGCGCGCAGCGTGTCATCTTCGCCGCTGCCGCCAAACCCCTCCAGTCGCGGCCACAGGATCACCAGGACGCCAACCAACCCGGCCAGAACGGCGCCGATCCGCACCATGCGCACCTGTTCGCCCAGAAAGATCGCGGCAAGCACCACTGTGATGATGGGTGCGGCATAGAAGATCGCCGTGACCTCGGTCTGCGGCAAATAGCCAAGCGCGGTGAAGCTCAGCCCCATGGCCAGCACGCCGACGGTGCCGCGGCTGATATGCCCCCAGGGGTTCGTGGTGCGCAGGGCGCTGTGCAACCGCCCCTCGTATGCCAACCAGCCAAGAATGACCGGCAGCGCAAAGAGCGAGCGGAAGAACACTGCCTCGCCCGCTGGAATATGACCTGACACCGCCTTCACCATCGTCTGAAGCGAGATGAAGAACGCCACCGAGCCGAGTTTCAATGCGATACCGCGCGAAGGGTTCATCCCCCTCGCTTAGCGCGTTTGCCTAACGGTTGGAAGCCGGACCCGTGAAACGAAAAACGCCCCCAACTTTCGTGGGGGCGTTTGACTTGGTCTGCGCTGGCTTAGTTGATCATCGTCAACAGCGTGTCCAGCGACTGCTTGGCGTCACCATAGAACATCCGCGTGTTTTCCTTGAAGAACAGCGGGTTCTCGATGCCGGAATAGCCGGTGCCTTGCCCGCGCTTCGACACGAAGACCTGCTTGGCCTTCCAACATTCCAGCACCGGCATGCCGGCGATGGGGCTGTTGGGGTCTTCCTGAGCGGCCGGGTTTACGATGTCGTTCGAGCCGATGACGATGGCGACATCCGTGTCCGGGAAATCGTCGTTGATCTCGTCCATTTCCAGCACGATGTCATAAGGCACTTTGGCTTCCGCCAGCAGCACGTTCATGTGACCGGGCAGACGGCCCGCGACCGGGTGGATCGCAAAGCGCACATTCTTGCCTTTGGCACGCAAACGGCGGGTCAGTTCGGCCACGTTCTGCTGAGCTTGCGCCACCGCCATGCCGTAGCCGGGGATGATCACCACGCTGTCGGCGTCTTCCAAAGCCGCCGCCACACCTTCGGCGTCGATGGCGATCTGCTCGCCCTCGATTTCCATCGCGGGACCGGCCGAGCCGCCGAAGCCGCCCAGGATCACGCTGATGAACGACCGGTTCATCGCCTTGCACATGATATAGGACAGGATCGCACCCGACGAACCAACCAGCGCGCCAACCACGATCAGAAGATCGTTGCCCAGCGAGAAACCAATCGCTGCCGCGGCCCAGCCGGAATAGCTGTTCAGCATCGACACGACGACCGGCATATCCGCGCCGCCAATGCCCATGATCAGATGATAGCCGATGAAGAAAGCGGCCAGCGTCATGATGAACAGAGGCAGGAAGCCCCCGGTGTTGAAATACCAGATCAGGCAGACCAGCGAGAGGATCGCGGCACTGGCATTGAGCATATGGCCCCCGGGCAGCTTCTCCGCCGCCGATGTCACCTTGCCCGCCAACTTACCATAGGCAATGACCGACCCGGTAAACGTCACCGCACCGATGAACACGCCCAAGAACAGCTCGACCCGCAGGATGTTCTGCTCGACCGGTGTTTTATGGGCCAGCAGGGCGGCGAAGCCCTCAAGCCCGTGGCGGGCCTCGTCGCTCATCGCCAGCACATTGCCCAGCTCGATATGGGCGTTATAGCCCACGAACACGGCCGCCAGACCGACCAGCGAGTGCATCGCGGCCACAAGCTGCGGCATCTCGGTCATCTGGACCTTCTGCGCGACATAAGTGCCGATGACACCGCCGCCAGCGATCAGGATGATCGACAGAACCCACAGGCCAGAGCCGGGGCCAACCAGCGTGGCTAAGATTGCCAGCGCCATACCGACAATGCCATACCACACGGCACGTTTCGCGCTTTCCTGCCCCGAAAGACCGCCAAGCGAGAGGATGAAAAGAACTGCCGCGACAACATAAGCGGCTGTGGTGAAACCAAATTCCATAACCCTCTACTCCTTACGATTTCTGGAACATGGCGAGCATCCGCCGTGTCACGAGGAAGCCACCGAAGATGTTGATCCCCGCCATGAAGATCGACAGCGCGGCCAGCAGGATGACAAGGAAGGACCCCGTCCCGATCTGCATCAGCGCACCCAGAATGATGATCGACGAAATGGCGTTGGTGATCGCCATCAGCGGCGTGTGCAGCGAATGCGAGACATTCCAGATCACCTGGAAGCCGACGAACACCGCCAGCACGAACACGATGAAGTGCTGCATGAAGCTGGCTGGCGCATAAAGCCCTGCCAGCAGCATCAGCGCACCGCCCACACCCAGCAGGGTGAATTGCTGTTTGGTCTGTGCCTTGAACGCGGCAAGCTCTTGCGCCTTTTTCTCTTCGGGCGTCAGTTCTTTCATCGCAGCCTTGGGCTTGGCGGCAATCGCCTGCACCTTGGGCGGCGGAGGTGGGAATGTTATCTCGCCCTGATGGGTGACGGTCGCGCCGCGGATCACGTCATCTTCCATGTCGTGATTGATCTTGCCGTCCTTGTCAGGCGTCAGATCCGACATCATGTGACGAATGTTGTTGGCATAGAGGCTGGACGCCTGCGCGGCCATGCGCGACGGGAAATCGGTATAGCCGATGATGGTCACGCCATTGTCGGTCACGATCTTCTCGTCCGGCACGGTCAGTTTGCAGTTGCCGCCCTTCTCGGCCGCAAGGTCGACGATGACGGATCCGGGTTTCATGGCTTTCACCATGTCCTCGGTCCACAGCTCGGGCGCCTCGCGGTTGGGGATCAGCGCGGTGGTGATCACGATGTCCATTTCCGGGGCAAGCTCGCGGAACTTGGCCAGTTGCGCCTCGCGGAACTCGGGGCTGGAGACCGAGGCATAGCCGCCCGTGGCCGCGCCGTCTTGCTGGTCTTCCTCGAAATCGAGGTAAACGAACTCGGCCCCCATCGATTCAACCTGTTCGGCCACTTCAGGTCGCACGTCGAACGCATAGGTGATCGCGCCCAGCGATGTGGACGTGCCGATCGCGGCCAAACCCGCCACACCGGCCCCGACCACCAGAACCTTGGCGGGGGGCACTTTGCCTGCCGCCGTCACCTGTCCGGTAAAGAAGCGGCCGAAATTATTGCCCGCCTCGATCACCGCGCGGTAGCCCGCGATATTGGCCATGGACGACAGCGCGTCCATCTTCTGTGCCCGTGAAATACGCGGCACCATTTCCATCGCGATGACAGTCGCACCGGA
The DNA here is from genome assembly GCF_014656375.1 of Aliiroseovarius zhejiangensis. GTDB lineage: Bacteria > Pseudomonadota > Alphaproteobacteria > Rhodobacterales > Rhodobacteraceae > Aliiroseovarius > Aliiroseovarius zhejiangensis. Next base: position 213,224 of record NZ_BNCH01000001.1, read on the forward strand.
CGCCTTGGCCTTTTCCATCCCCGCTTCGTTGCCACCGGGATTGAAGAAGCTGATCAGCGTCTTGTCTGCCGACAGCCGTTTCAGCTCTGCATCAGTGGGCGGACGCACCTTGGCGATGATATCCGCAGCCTTCCAGAGCGCAGCGGCGGTTTTGACAACCTCGACCCCCGCCTCTTTGTAAGCTGCGTCCGAGAATCCCGCGGCCGCACCGGCCTTGGTTTCAATCACGCAGTCATAGCCCAGCTTTTGCAGCATTTTGGCGCTGTCCGGGGTCATTGCGACCCGGTTCTCGCCCTCGAATACTTCCTTGGGTACACCGATCTTCACAGTCTCTTCCTTCTCCCGTCGTGTGCCGACCGTGGGGCATCCCCGGTCCCGGCGGTTTCCTGTGCATCCTATACGCGGCTCAGGCGCAAGATGCTATCGTTACGGAGCGTATTGCGACAATATTGTTTCAATACGCGCTTCCCCATCGCAGGGCAATGCTGCTTTGCAGCAGGGCTGTCAGATCCAGCGGCGCACCTGTCCGGCCCAGTCGTCGAATGCAGGGCCGAATTTGGCCCTCAGTGCCGCTTCTTCCCATAAAATGAACCGCTTGGTGATGATGGTGGTGAACACCGGCACCAGCAGAAGCGCCGGCAGCACATCCCACCTGAGTATGAGACCTGTCAGGATCATCGCGTCGCCCAGATAGATCGGGTTGCGTGTCCAGCGATAAAGGCCGTGCTGCACCAGCGCGGACGGCTCTTCGCCCGGAATGACCGTGGTTCGGGCGCGCCGGAACTGCCAGATCGCCGCCCCCAGCAGACCCAGCCCCAGCACGATCAGCAGGTTGCCCAGCCCGCGTGTTATCTCAAGCCCGAAGCCCAGCCCCGGTGCGATCCGGTCCAGCCCATAGGCCAGCGCGATCATCAGGGCCAGCCAGACCGGCGGCATGTCAAGCCAGCGCAGAAGATGGGTCATGCGAAGACGCGCCCCTGGGTCGTATTCATTGAAGAATGTTGTAACGTCTGGACCGGGATGTGCAACGGCATTCGCGCCTCGATTGGTCTTGCCCCAAAGGTGAAAATCCCTACCCTTCCGAAAACCCGGCGACGAGGTATCACATGACCGATTTCAACGCGACCCGACCCCTGTTTTCCCTGCCCCACGGCGTGACCTATCTGGATGGCAATTCGCTTGGCCCCCTGCCCGTCGCCGCACAAGACCGGATGGCCGCCTGCCTGCGCGATGAATGGGGCGAGATGCTGATCACCGGGTGGAACAAGGCAGGTTGGATGGACCAGCCACGCGCCCTGGGCGACCGGATCGGGCGGCTGATCGGCGCGGCGCCGGGCACGACGGTGGTGGGCGACACCTTGTCAATCAAGGTCTATCAGGCGCTGGCCTCGGCGCTGGAGCTGCGCCCCGACCGCCGTGTGATCCTGTCTGACAGCGGAAACTTTCCAACCGATCTTTACATGGCCGAAGGGTTGGTGCGGTCGCTGGACCAAGGCCACCGGATTGAAACCCCTGCCCCCGAGGACGTCGCCGCACAAATCGACGCCATCGGCGATGACCTTGCCGTCCTGATGTTGACTGAAGTCGATTATCGCACCGGGCGGCGGCACGACATGCCCGCCCTGATCCGCGCGGCGCATGAGGTTGGCGCGCTGGTGATCTGGGATCTGGCCCATTCGGCGGGCGCTTTTGCAGTGGATGTCAGCGACACGGATGCGGATTTCGCGGTCGGGTGCACCTATAAATACCTGAATGGCGGACCCGGCGCGCCCGCGTTCATCTATGTGGCGCCCCGACTGGCCGATCAGGTGCAACCAGCTCTGTCAGGGTGGCTGGGCCACGACGCGCCATTTGCATTCGATCCCGACTATCGCCCCGGTCCCGGCATCGACCGGATGCGCGTCGGCACCCCGCCGGTTCTGCAGATGGCGGCGCTGGAGGCTGCGCTGGATATCTGGGATCAGGTCGACATGGACGCCCTGCGGACCCGGTCGGTTGAATTGTGCGAGCGGTTCATCGAGGGGGTCGAGGCGACCTGCCCGGACCTGACCCTTGCCAGCCCGCGCGACGCGGCGATGCGCGGCTCTCAGGTCAGTTTTCGGTTTGACCATGGATACGCCGCCATGCAGGCGCTGATCGCGCGCGGCGTGATCGGGGATTTCCGCGCGCCAGACATCATGCGCTTTGGCTTCACCCCGCTCTACATTGACGAAGGCGACGTGGATCGGGCGATTGCCACGCTGGCCGATATTATGGCGCACCGTTTGTGGGATCGGCCCGAGTATCACGCCCGGGCCGCCGTGACATAATTCAATGCGCGGGGCGGATGAACGTCCCGTTGCGCAGATCGGCCATCGCCTGGCGCAGCTCGTCCTTGGTGTTCATCACGATCGGGCCATGCCACGCCACCGGCTCGCGGATCGGCGCACCTGCGACCAGCAAGAAGCGTACGCCCTCCGGCCCGGCCTGCACCCGCACGTCATCCCCTGCCCCAAACCGCACGACGGTGCGGTTGCCGGACAAATCGCGGATGTTGACCTCTTGCCCCATCACCTCTTTTTCAAGCAGCACACCTTGGGGTGCGGCAGCATCAGTGAACGCGCCCGCGCCTTCGAACACATAGGCGAAGGCCTGACGGCGCGTGTCCACCGGGAAGGTCTTGGTCACACCGGCGGGTACCGTGATATCCAGATACAGCGGGTCCGCCGCGATCCCGTCGACCGGGCCAGACTTGCCCCAGAAATCGCCGACGATGACGCGGACCTTGGTGCCGTCATCTTCCTCGATCACCGGGATCTCTGCCGATGGCACGTCCTGATAATTCGGCGCGGTCATCTTCAGATCGCGCGGCAGGTTGGCCCAAAGCTGGAACCCATGCATCTGCCCGCGCGCGTTCGCATGTGGCATTTCCTGATGCATGATGCCGGACCCGGCCGTCATCCACTGGATATCCCCCGCGCCAAGGCGACCGGCATTGCCAAGACTGTCTTCGTGTTCCACCTCGCCCGCCAGCACATAGGTGATCGTCTCGATCCCCCGGTGCGGGTGCCATGGAAAGCCCTTTTCCGACAGGCGCGGATCGTCGTTGCGGAAATCGTCGAACAACAGAAACGGGTCATAGGCTTCCGGCTCGTGAAAGCCGAAGGCTCGGTGCAGGTGCACACCCGCGCCTTCCAGCGTGGGTTTCGACTGCGTGGCTGACAAAACGGGACGAATGGACATGGTATCCCCCTTTCAGAAGGTCATGTGGTGTTGGTCTTAACCTAGGCACGGCACGCTTGATCTGCAATTGCGCGCAGCTTAACAGCACCTCTGCATTTTTGCACAAATCGCTTCGGGGCAAGCGCGCAGAGCCGTTTCCTGCTATACTTGCAGCATTAGTTTATGGATTGAGGCACCCATGGCCCAGCATTTTACCGACACCGAATGGCGAGAGATCGAGGCACATCTGGACGCAGCCCTTGCCCAAAACCCAGAAGCCTATGGCCTGCCGGAACGGCGCGACGGGTCCGTGATCCTGATGTCGTGGAACATTCGCAAGTTCGGAGCGGTTGCCGACCGGGACGGGTTGAAGAAAAGCGCGGGCGCCACGCGGATGATTGAACGCATCGCCGCGCAGGCCGATCTGCTGGCCATTCAGGAACAGCAGGAAAAGACGGGCGCGCTGGAAGCATTGATCACTGCATTGGGCGGTTCTCACAACGTGATTTACAGCGATGTGACGGGCCGCAGTCCTGGTTACAAGGGTATGTCGGAACGGTTTGCTTTTCTATATCGCGAGGACCGGGTGCGGTTGGGGCATCTGGCCTCGGATCTGTCCTATGACCGCACCGCGATCGCCGCAAACATGAACGAGGCGCTGAAAGCCTCCTTTGACACCAGCGTGCCGGGTCAGGACGACCCCGGCTATCTTGAGCAGTTGATGAACTGGGTGCAGAACACCACCCGCCTGATGGGGTCACAGTTTTCCAAATTCGTGCAGTTCATCCGCAGCCCCTATCTTGTCGAGTTCGTGATCGGCGGACCGGATGGCCAATACGAGTTTTATGCCGTCAACGCGCATCTGGTGTCCGGCAAGAAGAACGAGCGGGAGCAGGAGTTCTTTGCGCTTCTGGAGTGGCTTCTGCATGACAGCCGCAAAACGGTTGGCGAACGGCGCAAGATCATCCTGATCATGGGGGATCTGAACATGGATTTCGACAGCTCGAACGCCGACCGGCGGATCGGGATCGAAAACTATGTGACCGGGATCAACGCCAAGCGGCGGCTGGATGCCAAGGTAAACTTCCCGTTCCTGGATGGCAGTTTCAACACCAACGCACGGCGCACCCAGACCTATGACCACATCGCGTGGCTGGCCGATGATACACGCCTGCCGCGTGGGCGTCATAACGGGTTGGCGGGCACGCTTGGGCTAGACCAGTTCAATTACGGCATGTTCGATTTCGTGCAATTGTTCACCGAGGCTGGCCCCGGCCGACTGCCAGACGGCACCCCGGACTATAACCGTTTCGCACATGATCTGTCCGATCACATGCCGATCTGGGTCAGGCTGCCCCGGCCCGCGTCAGATCAGACCCGGTTCACGACGTAGGCGGCAGCGGGCAGTCATCCGGTTGGGCCTTCCAGCACAGACCGTCATATTCGCGCGGGCTGGTCACGGTGACATTCACCAGATCGCGCGGATAGATGCCGGTCCACCGCACAGGGAAGGGTGGCACGTATTTCGCGACCGTTTCCACCACGATCAGTTTCTCGCCCCTGTACATCTTGGGAATATGCGGCCCCAGATATTCGCGCATTGTGGTGCGGGTGTGGTTGTAAATACCGCTGTTGAAGCTGGTTTTTGACAGACCCTTTCCCAGTTCGCGCGGATATTCGTCGTTGCAGCGTGTTGGCGAAAGGTTGCATTCCACGACGGTGACGCGCACCCAACTGCCTTCCCTGGTCCCGGACATGTATTCGAACAGCTCATCCAGCCCTTCCAGCGTCGTGCGGTCGAACGAGTGGAGCCGCGACAGGTAGTCGGCGATCGCATAATTCGCTTTCAGTGCAAGGCTTTGGCGGCGATACGCCTCAAAATAAGTATAGGTCGCCATCAGTCCGAACAGCAGGATAGGCAGGATGATCACGCTTTCGACCGTGATTGATGCGGCCTCGACCCGCGCGAATTTGCGCAAGCCCGCCCGTGCGCGCCGCACCGTGCGGCCACCGGAGGCGAGGAGTGTCATCAGATTGCTAAACATCGTCCCTGCCCTCATGGTTCATTCACATAAGTTGACATGGCAACAATCGCGACCGCGCCGGACTTGTCGCGCGGCAGGCCCATGACATAGGGCGTCGTGAAGAAGAACGGGTCTTTCTTCACACAGACACGGATCAGCAGCAGATCTCCACCACCACCCGGCCCGTATTCCACATTCTCCGGCTGTTTATAGTCGTTTGCCCGGTCGACACATTCAATCGGCCCGGTGGGCAGGGTCCACCCCACCCCGTCGATCTTGCGCACGTCGATGGTCATTTCCCGTTCGCAATCGTGAAACAGGATGGTGTCTTCGCAGATGTTTTTCTTCAGGACGGTCATGTCCTCGGGGCGGTTTGTGCCCAAACGCATGCCGCGGACGTTCACATCAACAGCCCGCTCCAACATCATCGACCGCATGCCATAGATGCTCAGTTCGAAGGATGTCAGGAACAGGGTCAGGAAGAACGGAAACCACATCACGAACTCGATGGTCGTATTGCCGTCGCGTGCGCGCAACCTGTGCCAGATCTGTTTACATACCCGTTTCATTCGTACTGTTCCGTTGTCCTGTCAGGACGCTCCTGTTTCCAGATAGCCTGCCCCGTGGGCGTTCCCGTAACCTGTGCTCACGACCGTCAGTTGATCAGCCGCAACTTGTTGATATCCGCCGCGATTTTCGAAAACACCTTGCCGATGTCCAAGGCGCTGACCTTGTAATGCAGAAGCTCGGGCTTGCCGCTTTCGCCAACCTTGGTGGACGCGCATTTCTGCATCGCATCTGTCGCCGTGTCGGGGGTTTCCATCTCGATCGTATAGATGGTAATGCCCGCGTTCTTGGCCGCCGTGCATTGATCCAGCAGGCGCTGGTCGATGTCGCGGGTGCCATTGCCGTCCGAGTCATTGCTGTTCGAGATCAGGCGACCGGGCGCGTTCTTGTTTGCCGGCAACAGCCAGTCAAATCTCTCGACGAAGCCCCAGGTGTATTTCTTCTTCCAGAGCTCCTGCCAGGTCAGTTGGCTGGTATAGCTATCAAATTCTGAGCGCGTGGGCGTACAGTAATTTCTGCCATGTCGGCTGGACCAGAAGCAGTCGTTCCGACCATTCTTGCCATACGGGTGTTCTTCCCAACGTGTTTCGCCTGTGGCCGGCAGGAACCACATATACTTGTTTGTATCAGCCTTATAGACCGACATGATGTCCCGGTCATTATAGGTGTTCAGCCAGAAGGGTGACGGTCCGGTCCGGTATCCATCAAACAGATGGTGGTGGTTGGTGTTCTGACCATCGGTCATCAGCACCAGGAACTTCGACGAAGATGTGGTGGCCGGATTGAACGGGCGGCCCGCGAAGGCTGCATCGACTTCACCATCGTCGATCAGCGCCGACACAACCGTTTGCGCCTTGTGATGCAGAAGCGCCGAACCCCATTTCAAACCGATGTCGATCGCGGTATCACCTTCTGCGCTCAGGGCATTGATCTTCGCTTCCATCTGGGTCGGCGAATCCTCAAAAGGCACAACCTCGCGCCAACTGTCCGTATGGCAAGACAGATAGGCATCGCTGTTGTTGCTTTTGTAATTGCCGCCATAGCGATAGAACTTCGCCGCCTGGCGCAACGGGACGTCCGGATCGACATAGGCGGACCGGAAGGTCGCATCGGGATAGAAGGTCGCGCAATAGGCATCGGTCTGGGCGTCTTGCCGGGTGAACTTCGTCAAGAGCGTCTGCCCGACATTCACCTGTGTGGAATAGGGGATCAGCGACAGCGATGTCTTCTTGTGCGTGATCGTGCAATTGGTCGAGGTCGTTCCGTCATTCGGATTGCACAACAAAAGGTTCGAAAACTCCTTCGCGGCCTTGCGCAGCTCGTAAATCTTGGAATTGCCCGTGGTGGATGTATTGCCCATCGACCCGGACACGTCCACCACCAGCGAAATCTCGGTCAGCGCGTTCACCTTGGCCGCCGCGCCTGCTGCGGGCGCGCTCAGGTAACTGACGCCGGTCGATGGCAGGAAGGGAAACGGATTGTCCAGAAGGGGTGTGCGCACATCCATCTTGGCGTAGCCCGACACCATGGTGCCGTCCGACTTCACCGTCACCACAACGTCTTCCGGTTTGATGAACCCATCAAGGCCCGCGCGCTTGAAGTAATCCATCACCACGCTTTTGCGGTCGTTTTCCTGATCCGGGTGGGCCGCGGCCAGAAGCGCACGGTCCAGCGTGGCCTGCAAGCGGGTGCGCTGCATTTCATATCGCATCAGGTCAATCGACAGGCCCGAAACGATCAGCAGGGTCATGAACAGGAACATCGTCAGGATGAACATCGCCCCGTCTTCCTCGCGGGCGAAAGTGTTGAGCCGACCCCGTCGCAACAGGCCCGCCACACTGGATTTGAAACCGCCCAAGCAGTCGTTCCGGCGCTTCATGTCGATCTCCCTTCCCATGCCCCCGCACGGTACCAATTCACACGTACTAACTTTTTAATCTTTCGATAATAATTCGAAAGCTATGGCAAAACTAAGGCAATTTCTTTACGAAAGCGAGCAAACTCGCCCAAATACGCCTGATTGTCCGCAGCTTAAAAACAGAAAGCCGCCTGAGCACGGTTTTGCATTGGATGTCGAACCAATGGCACGGGAAACCGGGGTGGCATTGGGGCCGATTAGGCCTAACCTGTTCAAAGAAACGCCGCCGAAAATCGATTCTGCGGCAGTGCAGCAAAGTACGCAGGGGTATGAAAAATGGCTGATATGGCTAACATCAAAGAGCCGAGTTTCCGCGATTCCGTGAACCTGATGTTCGACCGCGCGGTCGCGCTCATGGATATTCCCACAGGTTTGAAAGAGAAGATCCGGGTCTGCAACTCGACCTATACCGTTCGGTTTGGCGTGCGGCTCAGGGGTGAAATCCGCACCTTTACCGGCTATCGCTCGGTCCATTCCGAACATATGGAGCCTGTCAAGGGCGGCATTCGCTATGCCTCGGCGGTGAACCAGGACGAGGTCGAGGCGCTGGCCGCCCTGATGACCTTCAAATGCGCGCTGGTGGAGACGCCGTTTGGCGGGTCCAAGGGCGGGTTGTGCATCGAACCCCGCGATTACGAGGAACACGAGCTGGAACTGATCACCCGTCGCTTCGCCTATGAACTGGCCAAGCGCGACCTGATCAACCCATCGCAGAACGTCCCTGCCCCCGACATGGGCACCGGCGAACGCGAAATGGCGTGGATCGCAGACCAATATGCCCGGATGAACACCACCGACATCAACGCACGCGCCTGTGTCACCGGCAAGCCCACTCATGCGGGCGGCATTTCCGGCCGGGTCGAGGCCACCGGGCGCGGCGTACAATATGCCCTGCGCGAGTTCTTCCGCCATCCCGAAGACGTGAAGATCGCCAATCTTGAGGGCAAGCTGGACGGCAAAAGGATCATCGTGCAGGGGTTGGGCAATGTGGGCTACCACGCGGCCAAGTTCCTGTCGGAAGAAGACGGGGCCAAAATCACCGGCATCATCGAACGGGACGGCGCCCTGGTGAACGAAGATGGGCTGGACGTCGAGGCAGTGCACCAATGGATTGTCCAGCACGGTTGCGTCAAGGGATTTGGCGACGCCAAGTATCTTGAGGACGGCGCGAAGGTGTTGGAAGCCGAGTGCGACATCCTGATCCCCGCCGCGCTGGAAGGGGTGATCAACCTGACCAACGCCGACCGCATTCAGGCCCCTCTGATCATCGAGGCCGCGAACGGCCCGCTGACCTCGGGTGCGGACGAAATTCTGCGCAAGAAGGGCACGGTGATCATTCCCGACCTTTATGCCAACGCAGGCGGTGTGACGGTCAGTTACTTTGAATGGGTCAAGAACCTGAGCCATATCCGCTTTGGCCGGATGCAGCGCCGCCAGGAAGAGGCACGCCACCAACTTGTGGTGGACGAACTGGAGCGGCTGGACCGCTATCTGGGCGATGCCTGGTCGATGACGCCGCAGTTCAAGGAAAAATACCTGCGCGGCGCGGACGAGCTGGAACTGGTCCGGTCGGGTCTGGATGACACGATGCGCACCGCCTATCAGGACATGCGCGAGGTCTGGCATGCCCGCGACGATGTGGATGATCTGCGGATGGCGGCCTATATCGTGGCGATCAAGCGCGTGGCGGCAAGCTACCGCGCCAAGGGTCTCTGACCCCAGCGACCCCCGGCTGCCGCCTTTGCGGACTGCATCAAGGCGGCAGCGTAACCTGCTGACGATATTTGATTTACCGGCGCAGGTGGTCGCTTTTCGCCGCGTCCTGCAAGGCCCAGTATTGCAGGGCATCACGTATGCCCTCGGCCGCCTGCCTGCGCCAGTTTTCATCCTGCAACAGCTTGCGGTCGCGGGGCGAGGACAGGAATCCCAGTTCGATCAGGGCGGACGGAATATCGGGCGCCTTCAACACCGAAAACCCCGCCTTCATGCGCGGGCTTTTATAGGTCGACCGGGTTGCCGAATGGATCCCTTCCACCAGAGCGTCGGCCAGGGCTTCGGAACGTGGCGTGGTCTCGGTGCGCGCCAGATCCATCAGGACCAATGCCACCTCGTCCGACTGGCGGGTCAGATCGACACCGGCCAGAATGTCCTCCCGGTCATGCCGCTCGGCCAGGGATTGCGAGGCGGCATCGGTGGCCGCGTCCGACAGGGTATAGACGGTCGCCCCGGTGGCCCGCCCCTGTGCCAGGGCATCCGCGTGCAGCGACAGGAACACGTCGGCCCCGGCCCGGCGGGCAATGGTCACCCGTTCCTCCAGCGGGACGAAGATGTCGCTGTCACGGGTCAGAACGACCTTGAACCCGCCCGAGCGCAACAGCGTCTCCTGCAACTGCCGGGCAAAGGTCAGCATCAGATCGGCCTCGACCACGCCTTCGCGCTCGGCGCCGGGGTCAATGCCGCCATGGCCGGGATCCAGCACCACCACAAGGTCGCCAAACCCGGTCTGGCGCGTCTTGGGCGATGGCATCGGGCGCGGCGTGACGGGGGTGAACACAGCGCTGTCCGGCGCACCGGTGGTGGCGGCGAATTCTTCCGGTGACGATTGCGCCAGGTCCAGGGACAGGACGGCTGTCCCGCCCTCGCCATCGGGGCTGGTCATCCAGGCGTTTTCCACAACCATCGGGGCGGACAGGGTCAGGACAAGTCGCGTCCAGCCGGGGCGAAACAGCCCCGCGCGCAGATCCGCCACGCGCTCGGACATGTCGCGCAGGGCACCGGTATCAAGCCCGGACCAGTCCAGTTCGGAAAAATCCAACACGACGCGCTGTGGGTCGTCCAGCGTAAACACTCGCCAGGGCACGGCGCGTGTCATCTCGATCGTGACCGCCGCGCCCCGCCAGCGGTCGGTGATCGTGACCCCTGCCCCGGCCAGTCTGGCCAGCCCTGTCAGCTTCTGCGCCGCGTGCTTTGGCCGTGGCGGGGTTGCCGGGGGCACAGCTGACGGGTCAGAGGGTGCGGCACCATCCGTCGCCCTATGTGGTCGCGGCTCGGGCTGCACAGATGTTGCAGGGGCGGCACTGTCCTGCCCCATCGCGACACTGGCCATGCCAGTCACCAGCGCAAAATATCCTGCCGCCAGCAGGGCTGCCCCCGCCCTGCCCGTCGTCCATGTCGTCATGTTCCAGCAACCCTGCCCGAGCTTTCCTTTGGACGAAGCTTACCAAGCTCCGCCCGGAAGGTCAGCCCAAATTGAACAGGCAATGCGCGTTCAGCTGTCTTCGCGTTTCTCGGCGATGATCTGTTCCATCTGCTCCAGCGGCATGTAACCGCGCGCCATTGTATCGTGCATCACGAAGGCCGGCGTACCGGTGATCTGCAACCGCTGCCCCAGCGCCCGGTTTTCGGCCAGAACCCTGTCCACTTCGGGCGCATCCATCCCGTCGGCAATCGCCTGCCCGTCCAGCCCAAGCTCATCCCCCAACGCGATCAGGCTTTCGGTCGTGACCGGCCCGCGTAGCGTGATCAGGGCATCGTGCAGCTTGGCATAGGCATCTTCGCCCGCCAGCAACTGGCCCGAAATCGCGAACCGGGCCGACAACATGCTGGCTTCGCTGAGGATTGGAAACTCTTTCAGGATCAGGCGCACACCGGTGTCCTTTTCCAAAAGCTCTTGCAGGACGTCATAGGACTTGCGGCAATATCCGCACTGGTAATCGACGAACTCGACGATGGTGATGTCACCATCAGGATTGCCCGAAACGTGGGAAAACCCATCGTTGAACAGCGCATCGGCATTGACCTTCACAAGATCCGCATCCATCGCATCCTGTGCCTCGGCCTGGCGCTGCTCCAACACGCCGATGGCTTCCATCAGCACCTCGGGATTGTCCAGCAGATAGGCGCGAATCTCGTCGCGAAAAGCGTTGCGTTCGTCATCCGTCATGCTGGTCAGATCCAGCGCGGTGCCCGGCAGGGCCATTGCGAAGGTCAGCGCAGAGGTCAGGGCCAGGGGCCTTAGGAAATTCATGTCGTTCGTCCGTTCCTGTTTTGGCGCACAGTTCGTTGCGCAATTATTCTAGCAGCCGGGTGTGCCCCGTAACTGCACAATCCCGCGATCACCCCCGCATTTACGCGATTGGCGCGACACTGCCAACCAGTCGTCTGCCTGTGGGCGCTGCGACATAATCCGCACGCGGACGGCATTGACTTTACCCCGTATGGAAGGCACCCAGACGGGCGCACAGCAAAAGGATGTTGCCATGAAAAGCTCGACCCGCGGCATTGTCGATCCGTTTATCGTCATGGATGTGATGGAGGCCGCCCGCGCCGCCGAAGCGTCGGGCCGTGACATCATCCACATGGAGGTGGGTCAGCCGTCGACCCCGGCCCCCACGAAAGCCCGCGAGGCGCTGGCGGATGCGATGAAAGGCGAGCCGTTGGGCTATACCGTCTCACTGGGCCTTCCGGCACTTCGGCAAGGCATCGCAAGACTTTATAAAGACTGGTATAATCTGGAAATCGACCCCACCCGCGTTGTGGTCACTCCGGGCAGTTCCGGGGCTTTCATCCTGGCCTTCACCGCGCTGTTTGACGCGGGCGACAAGGTGGGGCTGGGTGAGCCGGGATATCCGTCCTATCGGCAAATCCTGAAGGCCCTGAACCTTACCCCCGTGGGCATTCCGACCCGCGCGGAAAACCGCCTGCAACCTGTCCCGTCCGAGATCCCCGGCGATCTGGCCGGGCTGATCACCGCCTCGCCCGCCAACCCGTCGGGCACGATGCTGGATCACGCGGCCCTTGAAGGGCTGATCGGCACCTGCCACGCGCAGGGCACCAGTTTCATTGCCGACGAGATCTATCACGGTCTGCAATACGAGGGGCGCGCGGTCTCGGCGCTTGAAGTCTCCGACGACATTTACGTGATCAACAGCTTTTCCAAGTATTTCTCGATGACCGGCTGGCGGGTGGGCTGGATGATCGTGCCCGAAGACCATGTGCGCCTGATCGAACGGCTGGCCCAGAACATGTTCATCTGCCCCTCGCATGCCAGCCAGATCGCCGCCCTCGCCGCGCTGGAGGCGCGTGACGAGCTGGACGCGAACCTCGCCACCTATGCCACCAACCGCCAGTTGATGATCGAGGAGTTGCCCAGGATCGGGTTCGACAAGATCGCCCCACCCGACGGGGCGTTCTATATCTATGCCGATATTCGCGACCTGACCGATGCCAGCCGTGCGCTGGCTGCTGAAATCCTCGACAAGGCAGGCGTCGCGGTGACCCCCGGTCTGGATTTCGATCCGGTGCGCGGGCATCAGACACTGCGCTTTTCCTATGCCCGGTCAACGGATGAAATTCGCGAAGGGTTGGCGCGGCTGGCGAGGTTCATGTCCAGAAGGCGGCGTGCATAAAGCGTTCAGATCGCAGCGAATCGCGCTGTTGTCGCATCAACTTGGGCCTGATGGTAGGGCCCTGATTTTCCATAACTGATTGACAATTCTCTGGTCGTTTCAATTATCGCGCGTTCTTCTCACCAAAAAGAAAACGCAGGATGGCCCAAACTGCAAAATGAGGCGTTCATTGCACCTTTTAGCCTTTTCTTAGCCCGGATGCTGTTTAATTAGAACAAAGCGCAGAAAGATGGCGGTTTCGGATCAGTAGTAACGATTGGTTGGGTTAGCGTATGCCACAAGGATATTTGGTACAGCTTGGTGACAATTCTCTGGATGCTGGCGACAGTATCGGTGATCCGCTTGTCACGTTTACCACGGCATCCTCCATTGGTGCAGGCGAGTGGGTGTGGTCGGGTACGTATGGTGGCAGCACTTACACTAACGAGGTTGAACCCGGCGTTTATTACGAGGCCTCAGATGGTAACGTGTATTTCGTACCTGACCTTGGCCCCGTTGACACAATTTCGTCATCTTCGGTCGTGTCTGCCCCCGCCTATTCCACAAATGACGGCATCCTGACCGGCACCAGCGGCGATGATGTCATCGACGACACCTTCGTCGACGAGGATGGTGATGTTGTCGATGGCAACGACAGCATCAGCACAGGCGGCAATGACGACATCATCTATGGGTATGAAGGCAACGATACCATCGCTGCGGGCGCGGCCAACGACACTGTCTATGGTGGTGATGGGAACGATACGATTGATGGCGGGGCTGGCGACGATGTCATCTATGGTGACAACGAACCCGCCACGCCCGATCCCGCGACACTGAATTGGGGATCAGCATCGTCCAATGGAACATTCGCGGTATCCGGCACGACGCAAACCGTGAATGTCGCGATATCGACCAACACATCCACCAGCGGCCAGACCGCGACGGCCACCTCGAATGGGTCACCATCAGAGCCCGGTCTGTGGGTCAGCGGCGTCACCGATCCGATCACGACGACCATGTCTTTCGACACGCCGGTCGAAAATGTCTCGTTCGAGGTATATGACCTCGATTTCTCGGCTGGGGGGTGGGACGACCGCATCACGATCACCGCAACCGATGCCGATGGAAAACCGATCACGATCAATTTCTCGGACCTTGACGGGTTGCATTCGGTGTCCGGCGGACAGGTGGATGCAGATGGCGCAGCTAGCAACGGGGTCGAAACCAGCGGGGCGGACGATTCCGTCACTGTCACGATTCCCGGCCCGTTGTCGGATATCACCTTCGTGTTCGACAATGGTGAAAGCGTAGCCCGCAGCGGAATGTTCGGCGTCGGCAACATGACATTTGACATACTTCCGCCCGAGGCCACGGACACCGGCGGCGATGACACGATCGACGGTGGCGATGGGGCAGATACGATCTATGGCCAAGGCGGCGATGACACGCTGACCGGTGGATTGGGGGCTGATACGCTGGATGGCGGTGCGGGCAGCGATACGCTGAACGTGGCGGCGGGTGACACCGCATCGGGCGGCACCGGGTCAGACATTTTCAACCTGGATGCGGCAACCGCACTGGACGGATCGGGGCCAACCATCACCATCGACGGTGGCGAAGATGATGATGATGGTGACACCGACACGCTTTATCTGAACCACCTTGTCGACGACTGGGACGATGTGGTGTTCGATCCGGGCAATTCGGAAAACGGCACCGCGACCCTGTCCGATGGCACGGTGCTGACCTTCACGAATATCGAAAGCGTCATCATCTGCTTTACCTCGGACACCATGATTCTGACCGACCGCGGGGAACGCCCCGTTCAGGATTTGCGTCCCGGAGATATGGTCGTGACCCGTGACAATGGGCTGCAGCCGATCCGCTGGATGGGCCAGAAGACCGTATCCGGCACCGGCAACCTGGCCCCGATCCGGATCGCGCCGGGTGGGTTCGGGAATGACCGGCCGCTTCTGGTCTCGCCACAGCACCGCATGGTTTTCGCCGGTTACGAGGCTAGCCTGCTGTTTGCCGAACGCGAAGTGATGGTGCCCGCCAAGCACCTGTTGGACGGTCGCGGCGCCGTGCTGGCCCCGATGGAACAGGTGACCTATTTCCACATGATGTTCGACCGCCACGAAGTCGTGTTCGCCAACAATGCCGCGACTGAAAGCTTCCATCCCGGCCACCAAGGCCTGGCGGCCATCGACGCCGCCGCGCGGGACGAGTTGTTTGCCCTGTTCCCCGACTTGCGCGCGGATCCGTGCCACTATGGCGACACGGCCCGCCCGGTCTTGCGCGCGTTTGAAGCAGGCGCCCTGCCCTGCGTCGCCTAACGTCACCCGCGCAAACCCTCAATCGCGCACCATAAACCGAACGCGCCGCGCAAACTGGGGCGCTGCGGGGTTCGGCGGGTGCAGAATTGCTGTCCGCGAAACCCCGGTGACAGATAGTCCATGGGAAGGTGATCAGGGTGCCGATGCCGTGATACCGCGTTCAGCGGCGCTGGTTTCGCGAACACGGACGCCTTCTGCGAAACCCTCGCAAAGTCCGGTGGCATCGCGACAAGTGCCTTGGCGCTGGATGCGATCAAAGGCGCGGGCGTCGAAACGGCGCGGATCGCGGGAGGCCGTTTACCGCGCGGCCTGGCGGACCGATTCTGTCGGATCCCGACACCACGGTCTGCATGCCACAACCGTCGCGGATGCCCGAGGCACAGATGCCCCATCCTCCCGGCACCGAAACCTGATGTTTTGACTGTCACACGGCCCCGATCCGCGACGGGGCGGTGTCAGTTGATCCCGTTTTCCCGCTGCACCGCGCGGATGAAGTCGATCACGCTCGCCACCTCGGCCCGGGTGATCCCCTCGACCGGGGCCATGTCGCCGAATTTCCAGTGATGGGCCCGCACGCCTTGTTCGGCCGCCATGTAGAAGGCGATGTCGGCATGATGTGACGGTTCATAAATCTTGTGGATCAGGGGGGGTCCCGCCCCGTCGACACCCCCTGCATTCGTGCCGTGGCAGGCGGCGCATTTGGCCACGAATACCGTCTGGCCGATCTGTTGTGCATCGGTCAGCGCCGGCATGTTCACCGGCACGAGTGGATCGCCCGGCGCGGCGGTGTCGCCTGCGCCCATTGCATTCTGATCGGACGGGGCGGTCCGGGTCAGGGCCCAGCCTGCCACAACCGCGGCCAGAACCGCGATACCGGCATAGGTCAGCTTTGGGTTGGATCGAATCATGTGATCTCCTTTTTGTCTGACCGCCACCGTGGGCGTTCCATCGACTGGAAGGTCAACAGCGAAAGGTCAGGGTCAGGCGACCGACGAGCGCATTGCGGGGTCAGCCCCTTTCTGCGACGACCAGTCCCGCGCCGCATCGCCAAAGGCACGGAACAGGATTTGCGAGACGGGATCCTGCGTGGCGTTGTATTCGGGGTGCCATTGCACCGACAGCGTGAACCCGGGGGCGTCCTGAATCACGATGGCTTCCGGTGTGCCATCATCGGCGTGACCTTCGATCACGATACGCGACCCGGCGGTCTTAATCCCCTGCCCATGCAGGGTGTTGGTGCGCACGCAGGTGGCACCCAGCAACTGATGAAACACGCCGCCTTCGTGCAAATGCACGTCGTGGCGAATGGCGAATTTCTCCTCCAGCGTGCCATCAGGTGGCATCCGGTGGTTCATCCGCCCCGGCAGGTCACGGATTTCGGGATAAAGCGTGCCACCCATGGCGACGTTGACCTCTTGAAAGCCGCGGCAGATGCCGAAGAAAGGCTGGCCCCGATCGACGCAGGCCCGGATCAGTGGCAGTGTGATGGCGTCGCGGCAGCGGTCAAATTCGCCATGCGCTTCGGTTTCGTCCTCGCCATATTCTGCGGGGTGAACATTGGGCCGCCCACCGGTGAACAGGAACCCGTCGCAGGTGTCCAGAAGCTCGTCCACCGTCACGAAGCGCGGGTCCGACGGCACGATCAGCGGCAGGCAGCCCGCGACCTGCGAAATGGCTTCGGAATTCATGGTGCCGCCCGCATGGGTCGGATATTGGTCGTTGACCAGATAGCTGTTGCCAATGATGCCAATGATCGGTCGGGTCATACCTGCTCCGCGTGATCTGTTCAGGTGCGGAAAGATACTGTACCGCAGATGCCTGCACAACGGGTTTGGCGCGTGATTACCCTTCCGGCACCAGCCCTGCGGCTTTGATGCCCGCCTCGCCTGCGGCCAGATCGTTTTCCGAGGTGTCACCCGACACGCCCACGCCGCCCACGACGTCACCTTCGGCGTTGCGCACGATGAACCCGCCCGGCACGGGGACCAGCTTGCCGCCATAGGCCACATTGGCCGCCGCGATGAAATAGGCCTGCGCCTCGGCGCGGTCGCGCTGTGCGGTGCCGCCAATGCCCAGCATGACCGAACCATAGGCCTTGCCGCGCGCCAGATCGAACCGACCGGCGGGCGCCCCGTCAGAGCGTTCAAAGGCGATCAGATGCCCGCCCGCATCGACCACAGCGACCGAAAGTGGTTTCATCTTGGCCTTTTCGGCATGGTTCAGGGTTTCGCGCACGATAACCCGCGCAGCCTCCAGTGAAATCCTGTTCATGTGTCTCCTCCCGGTATTGGCCTATGCCGCGCATTGGGCCTTTCTGGCAAGCCTGTGCGCGTGCAGCAGGGGTTCAGTATACCCCGAAGGCTGTGCACGGCCATCAAATACCAGCGCGCAGGCGGCCTTGAAGGCTTCGCCGTCGAAACCGGGGGCCATCGGCTCATAGGCCGGGTCGTCCGCGTTCTGGCTGTCGACCTTCCGGGCCATGGCGCGCATGGCGTCCATCACCTCATCCTTCGAAACGATGCCGTGGTGCAGCCAGTTGGCCAGCGCCTGGCTGGAAATCCGGCAGGTTGCGCGATCTTCCATCAGGCCCACATCGTGAATGTCCGGCACCTTTGAGCAGCCGACACCGGCATCCACCCAGCGCACCACATAGCCAAGAATGCCTTGGGCGTTGTTTTCCACCTCGTCGCGGATTTCTGCGTCCGACCAGTTCACGCCTTGCGCCACCGGAATGGTCAGCAGATCATCCAGCGTCCCGCGCGGCCCCTTGGCGGCAATCTCGTCCTGCCGGGCCAGCACATCGACGCGGTGATAATGGGTCGCGTGCAGGGTCGCTGCCGTGGGGCTTGGCACCCAGGCGGTGTTGGCACCCGCTTCGGGATGGGCGATCTTTTCGGCCAGCATGTCGGCCATGCGATCCGGCATCGCCCACATGCCCTTGCCGATCTGGGCACGTCCGCGCAGCCCGCAGGCCAGCCCGATATCGACGTTGCGATCCTCATAGGCGCTGATCCAGGCGGTGTCTTTCATGTCACCCTTGCGCACCATCGGCCCCGCTTCCATCGAGGTGTGAATCTCGTCCCCTGTGCGGTCAAGGAAGCCTGTGTTGATGAACGCCACGCGATGTTTGGCCGCGCGGATACATTCCTTGAGGTTCGCGCTGGTGCGCCGTTCCTCATCCATGATGCCCAGCTTGACGGTGTATTGCGGCAGGCCCAGCATCGCCTCGACGCGGGTGAAAATCTCATCGGCGAAGGCGACCTCTTCCGGGCCGTGCATCTTGGGCTTCACGACATAGATCGACCCTTTGTGCGAATTGCCATCCTCGCGCTTCACATCGCGCATTCCGATCAGGGTGGTTATCACCGCGTCCATGATGCCTTCCGGCACCTCATTACCGTCGCGATCCAGAATGGCGGGGTTTGTCATCAGGTGGCCCACATTTCGCACCAGCATCAGAACCCGGCCCCTGTGGGTCATGGGCGTGCCATCAGGCGCGGTATAGTGAATGTCATCGGCCAGCTTGCGGGTGAAGCTCTTGCCGCCTTTGGTGACCTCTTCGGTCAGGGAGCGGTCCATCAGGCCCAGCCAGTTGGAATAGGCCAGCACCTTGTCTTCGGCATCCACCGCGGCCACGCTGTCTTCGCAATCCATGATCGCCGACATCGCGCTTTCCAGGCGGATATCCGAAATGCCGGCACGGTCCTGTTTGCCGACCGGGGTGTTTGCGTCCAGAAGCAGCTCGATCATCAAGCCGTGGTTTTTCAGGTAAATCCGCCCCTCGGCATGACCTGCGAATTGAGCAGGATCGGCCAGCGCAGGTGTCAGAGCGCCGTCATTGACCGAAATGTCCTGCACATCGGCCCAGCTTCCATCAGCCAGCGGCACCGCCTGATCCAGAAAGTCGCGCCCCCAGGCAATCACGCGCGCGCCGTGTTCGGGGTCATACCCCCCCGGCTTGGGCGACGTCCCCAGTGCGTCGGTGCCATAAAGCGCGTCATACAGGCTGCCCCAGCGGGCATTGGCTGCGTTCAGGGCAAAGCGCGCGTTCGTGATCGGCACCACCAGTTGCGGGCCGGGGATCTCGGCAATCTCGGGGTCCACATTGGCGGTTTCAATCTTAAAATCGGGGCCTTCGGGGACAAGGTATCCGATGTCTTCAAGAAACGCGCGATAGGCTTCCGCGTCATGTGGCTGGCCCGCGCGGGCCTTGTGCCAGTCGTCGACCTGCTGCTGAAGGTCGTCGCGTTTCTTCAGAAGGGCGCGGTTCTTTGGACCAAGCTCGTGCACGATTTCGGCGAACCCGCGCCAGAAGTCGTCGTATTTCAGCCCCGTCCCGGCCAAGGCGCGCGTTTCCAGAAAGCGCCCCAGCTCGCGATGCACGGACAATCCTTTGCGGTCGATATAAACGCTCATCCCCGGTTCCTTCAGTCGGCAATCAAACAAGTTGCGGTACACTCTCGCATACTGCAAGGGATCACAAGTGGGATTTCCTGCCCCGACAGATAAGCAGAACTTAACCGTGAGCCAAGCATCGCTCGTGTCTTGCAGCCCCCGGACGGCAGGTCTAACCTGCCGACTTGCACGCGAGCCAAAAGGATTCACGATGACCGACACAACGCCCCAGCCCATTTACCTTGCCGACTACACGCCGCCCAATTGGCTGGTCGAGGACGTGTCCCTGACCTTCGTTCTGGATCCGACCGCAACGCGCGTGCGGTCGACCATCCGGTTTGCCCCCAACCCCGATGCCACATCGCGCGACTTCTTCCTGCATGGTGAGCATCTTAACCTGATCCACGCCGCCATTGACGGGACCGAGATCACGCCCGAGATGGCCGACGGCGGGCTGACAGCAGAAGTGCCAGACACCGCTTTCACATGGGAGGCCGAGGTCGAGATCAGCCCCGAAACCAACACCGCGCTGTCCGGACTTTACATGTCGAACGGCATGTATTGCACCCAATGCGAGGCCGAGGGCTTCCGCCGCATCACCTTCTATCCCGATCGCCCCGACGTGATGGCCCCCTTCCGGGTGCGGATCGAAGGCGATATGCCGGTGCTTCTGTCCAACGGCAACCCCACCGGGTCCGGCGAAGGCTGGGCCGAATGGCATGACCCCTGGCCCAAACCAGCCTATCTGTTCGCGCTGGTGGCGGGCGAGTTGATCGCGCGCGAGGACAGGTTCACCACCATGTCCGGCAAACAGGTGGATCTGAAACTGTGGGTCCGCCCCGGCGATGAAGCCAAGACTGCCTTCGGGATGGAGGCGCTGAAGGCTTCGATGAAATGGGACGAACAAGTGTATGGGCGCGAATATGATCTGGATATTTTCCAGATCGTCGCCGTGTCGGACTTCAACATGGGCGCGATGGAAAACAAGGGGTTGAACATCTTCAACACCTCAGCCGTGCTGGCCAGCCCCGAAACATCGACAGATGCGAATTTCGAGCGGATCGAAGCCATCATCGCGCATGAATATTTCCACAACTGGACCGGAAACCGGATCACCTGCCGCGACTGGTTTCAACTGTCGCTGAAAGAGGGTCTGACCGTGTTTCGGGATCAGCAGTTTTCAGGCGACATGCGGTCCAAGGCGGTGTGCCGGATCAACGATGTGATCGCCCTGCGCGGACGTCAGTTCCGCGAGGATAACGGCCCGCTGGCCCATCAGGTGCAGCCTGACAGTTTCGTCGAGATCAACAATTTCTATACCGCGACCATTTATGAAAAAGGCGCAGAACTGATCGGCATGATGAAAACGCTGGTGGGGGATGATGAATATTACAAGGCGCTCGACCTGTATTTCACCCGCCATGATGGGCAGGCCGCCACGATCGAAGACTGGGTGCGCGTGTTCGAAGACAGCACGGGCCGCGATCTGACCCAGTTTCGGCGCTGGTACAAACAGGCCGGCACGCCGCGCCTGAAGGTGACGGATGACTTCAAGGACGGCACCTATACCCTTCACTTTGAACAGGAAACCCCGCCCACACCCGGGCAGGACGAGAAGTTGCAACAGCACATTCCGGTCGCTGTCGGTCTGATCGGCCCGAATGGGGACGAGGTGGTAGCGACACAAGTGCTGGAGATGACCGAGGCGACGCAAAGCTTCACCTTCGACGGTCTGGGGGCCAAGCCCACCCCGTCGATCCTGCGCCATTTCTCGGCCCCTGTGATCCTGCAACGTGACAGCTCGCCCGCCGAACGCGCCTTTCTGTTGGCCCATGACACCGACCCGTTCAATAAATGGGAGGCCGGGCGCGCGCTGGCCAAGGATGTGCTGATCGCCATGGTGACGGGTGAGGATGCCCCGCTGTCAGATTATCACGAGGCGCTGACGGTGATGCTGCGCGACGACAGCCTTGACCCGGCCTTCCGCGCACTGGCGATGGGCCTGCCGGGGCAGGATGATCTGGCGCAGACCCTGTTTGACGCGGGCGTCACCCCGGACCCGCAGAAGATCCATCGCGCCAGTGAAACCCTGAAACAGGCGACGGCCGAGCATCTGCAAGACCTGTTGCCGCGCCTTTCGGCCGAGATGGAAGTGGACGCGCCCTATGAGCCCAATGCCGAACAGGCGGGCAAGCGGGCGCTGGGGCTGGAGCTTCTGAAACTGACCAACCGTCTGGATGGCGGCGCGGCGGCCCAGGCCCTTTATGAAAGTGCAGACAACATGACCCATCGTCTGGGGGCGCTTGGCTGTCTGCTGGATGTTGAAAAAGGCAGCAAGGAACTGGCCGATTTCCGCACCCGCTTCGAAGATGACGCGTTGGTCATGGACAAGTGGTTTGCCATGCAGGTTGCCCATGCTGACCCCGATAAGGCCGCCGACATAGCCGACACGCTGACCAAGGATCCGGCGTTCAACTGGAAGAACCCGAACCGGTTCCGCGCCCTGTTCGGCGCTCTTTCGATGAATCAGGCGGGGTTCCATCACGCATCTGGCAAGGCCTATGGCCTGCTGGCGGATTGGTTGATCAAGCTGGACCCGGTCAATCCGCAGATCACAGCACGCATGACGACGGCGTTTGAAACCTGGCGACGCTATGACGCGGACCGGCAGGACATGATGACCGCGGCCCTGAAACGCATTGCCGCCACGGACGGGTTGAGCCGCGATAGCCAGGAAATGGTGGGCCGTATGCTGGGCAAGTGAGCTGCAGTAAAATGGGCGGTGCCGTCTGGCCCGCCCATGTCTTTTCACTGTCCGTTTCGTTTTGCTGTGCGCGGGGTCTAGCTGACCGCGCAGTAATTCTGTTCCTTGATCCAGTTGCGCATCCCTTCGCGCTTGCGCTTGGAATGGAACGGCCCCCAGTCGGCGGCGACGCCGCGCATGCCCTTGGACACCACATTGTCACGCGGCACGGTGACCGACATGATGCGGATGGCACAGCTTAGGTTCAGCTCGCCCTTTTTCAGGTCGGCCCCTGACCGCGCCTGGCAACCATAACCGCGCGCGGTGGCGGGCAGGATCTGCACCAAACCATACCATTTGCCACCGCCACCCACGGCGGTCTGGCGCCACGTGCTTTCATAGAAGGATAAGGTGGACAGAAGACCCGTCCAGAACGCATTTCGCCCCACCTTGTCCTGCGACTTATAGCCGGGGCACCAGGCGTCGATATCGTCTGGCACGGTTTCTGCCAGGATCGTCCCATGAGTTTCCAGCGCCTTCATCGTGGCATCTGTCCAGGCCGGGGCCTGCGGTTTTTCATCCCATTTCATCGTCAACATAGGCATGCGCACCCCACGCGTGCCGAAAATGTCGTTGGCCTGTGCGCTCGGGGCAAGCATCAACGCCGCCGCCAGGCCCAAAATCAGTCGTTTCATCGTCCCTCGCTCAGGTCCGGTTGCTGTCTTTCTTACGTCATCGCGGCGAAATAAGGGGCGTGGTTGCATTTAGCAACCTCACCAATGCGGCAGCGCAGCAATTGGCAGAGTCTTGCTGAAATTCATGTTTACAAAGCCAATTTGTGCCCATGACGTTCTACCATTGCCAGAAAATCGTAGAATTGCTGCACTGCGGCGCAATCGGAAGGTGAGCAACACGCGCCAGAACCCGTCGCGCGCCCCAAGCGGCCCGCTGCATCCTCGGCCGCCAGCACCTCTTGCCCCGCGCGCATGCCTGCCCTAGAAGGCCAGAAGATCACCAAACACGGGAACACGCACATGCTGGATCATCTCGCCTATGAACCCCCTGCACCGAAAGTCATTGCGGGTGCCAAGGACGATTGGGAACTGGTCATCGGGATGGAGATCCACGCGCAAGTCAGCTCGAACGCCAAGCTGTTTTCCGGGGCGTCCACGAAATTCGGGGCGGAACCCAACGCGAACGTGTCCTTTGTCGACGCCGCGATGCCGGGCATGCTGCCGGTAATCAACGAATACTGCGTGGAACAGGCGGTGCGCACCGGGCTAGGCCTGAAGGCCGAGATCAACTTGTTTTCCGCCTTCGACCGCAAGAACTATTTCTATCCCGACTTGCCGCAGGGCTATCAGATCAGCCAGCTTTATCACCCCATCGTGGGCGAAGGCGAAGTGATCGTGGACATGGCGCCGGGCGTGGCGCGCCGCGTGCGGATCGAACGCATTCACCTGGAGCAAGACGCAGGGAAATCGGTGCATGACATGGACCCGAACATGTCCTTTGTCGACCTGAACCGCACCGGTGTGGCGCTGATGGAAATTGTCAGCCGCCCCGACATTCGTGGGCCCGAGGAAGCCGCCGCCTATGTCACCAAGCTGCGCCAGATCCTGCGCTATCTGGGCACCTGTGACGGCAATATGCAAAACGGCAACCTGCGGGCGGATGTGAACGTGTCGGTCTGCCGTCCGGGCCAGTACGAGAAATACATTGAGACGCAGGATTTCGGCCATCTGGGCACAAGGTGCGAAATCAAAAACATGAACTCGATGCGGTTCATTCAGGCGGCGATTGATTTTGAAGCCCGCCGCCAGATCGCCATTCTGGAGGACGGCGGAGAGATCACGCAGGAAACCCGGCTTTATGACCCCGACAAGAACGAAACGCGGTCGATGCGCTCGAAGGAAGAGGCGCATGATTACCGCTATTTCCCCTGCCCCGACCTGCTGCCTTTGGAGATCGAACAGGACTGGGTCGACGACATTGCGCGGTCGCTGCCCGAACTGCCGGACGAAAAGAAGGCGCGCTTCGTCAACGATTTCGGCCTGTCGGAATATGACGCGGGCGTGTTGACCGCCGGTGTGCGCAACGCTGCGTATTTTGAAGAGGTCGCCGACGGGCGTGATGGCAAGCTGGCCGCGAACTGGGTCATCAACGAGCTGTTCGGCCGTCTGAAAAAAGACGACAAGACCATTGCCGACAGCCCGGTCAGCCCCGCACAACTGGGCGGTATCATCGAGTTGATCTCCAAGGGCGACATCTCTGGCAAGATCGCCAAGGATCTGTTTGAAATCGTCTATACCGAAGGCGGCGACCCGGCCAAGATCGTCGACGAGCGCGGCATGAAACAGGTCACCGACACCGGCGCCATCGAAGCCGCAGTGGACGAGGTCATTGCCGCCAACCCGGCCCAGGTGGAAAAAGCCAAAGAGAACCCGAAACTGGTCGGGTTCTTCGTGGGTCAGGTGATGAAAGCCACCGGCGGCAAGGCCAACCCGAAAGCGGTGAACGAGATCGTGACCGCGAAACTGGGGCTCTAGGCTCACCTTTCGGAGCTGACAAAAAGGGCGCCGCTTGGGCGCCCTTTCTTTTCATGACGTTGATCGTAGCGGCTCCGCGCTGGACCCGTTTTGAATCTCGATTTTTACAGCCCCGGCAGCAGACGCGTCAGACCACGTTCGCCGAAGGTGGCACCACGCTTGGCCCCGAAGGCGTATTCCACACCCAGCCCAAGATAGGTTGACGACAGGTTGGCGGTGACGCCGAACGCAGTGGCGCCGATCCCGGCGGATCCGACTTCACCATACAAAGTCACGTTTTCAGCAGGCTCGTAATTCGCGCGGAATGCGGTGGTGTAAATGTGAACATCGCCTTCGAAGTCGACCCGATCATAGGCCGCGCCAACCGAGAAGTGGTCGTTCAACTGATAGGCGCCGGCAATCCCGAAAGCGGTGGCAGACACGCCACTTTCGTCGCCGAACCCGACATAGGCTTCAAGATCGAGCGCCCCGAAATCGCGGCCGACCTCGGCGCCATAGAAGTCGATCGAGGTGAAGCTGTTGCTTTCACGGCCATAGAACAGGCCCGCCGAGGTCGTATCATTGAAGTGATAGATCGCGTGAACAGCGCCCGAGGTCACGCCTTCGTTCACGAACCCGAATTCGTAATGCGAAAGGTCGAACTGCACGGAAAATGCGCGGTTGATGCCAAGCTCCAACGAGCCTTCCACAGCCATGCGCGACAGGTCGCTGTCTTCGCTGAAGGCCGAATACCCAAGGGAAATGTCGCCACCGGTCAGTTCCATGGCGGCAGCCGGCATCGCACCCAGGGTGGCGGCGCAGACCGATGTGAAAAGGATTTTCTTTAGGTGTGTCATGCTCGTCTCATATCTTATATTCGTAGTCTCGCCCGGATGCCGCCACGCAGAAATCGGCTTGGCGGCGATCTGGTAACAGACTGTTAACAAGTGTTAATCCCTTCTGACATGCCGATTTTCTATTTTGCGTGGAAACTATCCATTGGGATGGGTTTCGTGCTGTTTTTACAACGGCTTCATGTGGCTTCATGCGGCTTCATGCGGCTTCGTGCAGGCTCATGTGGGCGGTGCCGTGATCGCGCGGACTGTGTCCGGGGTCAGGGCCATCCGGTCACAACCGCCGCTGCGCACAGAACCGCTTGGGCCGGGCGCGATGTCTGGTCATGCGCCACGCCACCTGCTAAGCGTCTGCACGACCACAATCCTGATCAGAGTATCCAGATGTTCGAATACGAAGCGATCCCCGCCCCGCGCAAGGGCAAAAAGGCCCGCGGGGTCAAGACCAGCGAAGACCGGTTCGCCCATGCGATGACCGAAGTGTTGAATGACATGGCCGCCGACGGGTGGGAATATCTGCGCGCCGACACACTGCCTTGCGACGAGCGGTCGGGATTTACCGGGCGCACCACGGTCTATCAGAACGTCCTGGTGTTCCGTCGCCCGCTGCTGACAGAAGCCGCCGTGGACACCGACGCAGACGAGACAGAGGAGGCACCGGTTCACCGTGCACCCGCCGTCGCGGCGCCGGTGGATCCGGTCGACAGCCACGCGGCGCCGTCGCTGCCATCGGCGGACGCGGCCAATGCGGTTGGCGACCATGCCCCCGCTGTCACCCGCCAGGACAACTGAGCCGGGTCAGTCCGAGATATCCAGTGCCAGCGCGTGGATCTGCCCCACCAGCTCCGGCCCCAGCGCCGCGTGAACGGCCCGGTGGCGGGCCACGCGCGACATCTTGCCGAACGCCGGCGCGCGGATCACCACGCGGAAATGACTTTGCCCACCTTCCTGATAACCCGCATGCCCCCGGTGCATTTCGCTTTCGTCAATAACTTCAAGATGTTGCGGCGCAAACGCGGTGTGCAACGCCTTGGCAATCTGATCGGCCCTGGTCATTTCCTGCCCTTTCCCTCTTCAATCGGCTCGAAAATGCAGTAAACTCTCGGGTCCGAGTCGAAAAGAGTATTCCCATGCCCAATAATGATCCATTTGGTTTTGACATCTCGGTCTCAGCGGCCAAGAAAAAGAACCCGCGCGGCAAGCGTGGCATGTCGGGGGCGTTCGAGACCTCGAAACGGGTATGCGAACATCCCGGCTGTGAAGAACAGGGGCAATATCGCGCGCCGCGGTCGCCAGATCATCTGGACGAGTTCAAGTGGTTCTGCAAAGACCATGTGCGGGAATACAACCTGAAATGGAACTTCTTTGAAGGCGCGCCCGAGGACGAGGTCCATGAACAGTTCGAAAAGGATCGTGTGTGGGAGCGCGAGACAAAGCCTTTCGGATCAAAGGACGAACAACGGGCCTGGGCACGGCTGGGCGTTGATGACCCGCATCAGGTGCTGGGCGCCAACGCGACCCGCAATCCTGGCAAGTCGATCACCGGCACCCGCAAGCTGCCCCCGACTGAACGGCGCGCGATCGAGATTCTGGACGCCAAGGACCACTGGACCAAGGCCGAGATCCGCAAGGCCTACAAAAAGCTGATCAAGGTCTTGCATCCGGACATGAATGGCGGCGACCGCAGCCAGGAGGAGCAGTTGCAGGAAGTTCGCTGGGCTTGGGATCAGATCAAGGACAGCCGCAGCTTTAAGTAAGCACCGCGCGACGGGGCTCCGGGGGAAAAGGGGCTTTGCCCCTCTGCGCGTTGCGCATTCACCCCAGGATATTTTTGGCCAGAAGAAGCTGGCGAGAAGCTGTCGGACCAGTTCCGGGTGTTTCTATGACCAGCCTGTCGTTGCGTCATAAAACTCGCCCCCTTCCCCTTGAACCCGTCTCGTTGATCAGGCATCACACTCGGGTTGCGACGCGCGAGGCAGAAGGAACTACGCAGATGGCAGACGGCACACAGGATATGAACGCAAAACCCACCGAAGAAATCTCGGTCCGTGAGGTGTTCGGGATCGACAGCGACATGCATGTCAAGGCGTTTGCCGATCGCACCAGCCGCGTGCCGGAAATCGACACGACCTACAAGTTTGATCCTGACACGACACTGGCGATCCTTGCTGGGTTTTCGCACAACCGTCGCGTGATGATCCAAGGCTATCACGGCACGGGGAAATCGACCCATATCGAACAGGTGGCCGCGCGTCTGAACTGGCCTGCGGTGCGGGTGAACCTTGACAGTCACATCAGCCGGATTGACCTGATCGGCAAGGATGCGATCAAGCTGAAGGACGGGATGCAGGTGACCGAGTTTCAGGAAGGCATTCTACCCTGGGCCTTGCGCAACCCGACCGCGATTGTGTTCGACGAATATGACGCGGGCCGCGCGGATGTGATGTTCGTCATCCAGCGGGTGCTGGAACATGACGGCAAGCTGACCCTTCTGGACCAGAACGAGGTGATCACCCCTCACCCGTCCTTCCGCCTGTTTGCCACCGCAAACACCGTGGGTCTGGGCGACACGACGGGGCTGTATCACGGTGTGCAGCAGATCAACCAGGCGCAGATGGACCGTTGGTCGCTGGTTGCCACGCTGAACTATCTGTCACATGATGCGGAAACAAATATCGTGCTGGCGAAGAACCCGCTTCTGAACACGGAAAAGGGTCGCAAGACGGTCAGCCAGATGGTGACGGTCGCCGACCTGACCCGCACCGCCTTTATGAATGGCGATCTGTCTACGGTGATGAGCCCACGGACCGTGATCAACTGGGCCCAAAACGCGCATATCTTCCGCTCGGTCGGCTATGCGTTCCGCCTGTCCTTCCTGAACAAATGTGACGAGCTGGAACGCCAGATCGTGGCAGAATTCTATCAGCGGTGTTTCGACGAGGAACTGCCGGAGAGCGCGGTGAGCATGAGCCTGGGGTGATTTGTGATCGTTTGATATCCTTCTGCATTGCCCAGTCGCAGAATTGGGCAGTGCCGACCTATGGGACTTCGATAGGCTGATCCAATGAAAAAACCCTCCGACAACCCCGCTGATCCGTTCAAGAAAGCGCTGGCCGAGGCGACGAAAACGCTTGCCGATGAGCCGGAACTGTCGGTCAGCTTTACGGTGGATCCCTCGGGCGTGACGAAGGACGCGATGCGGCTGCCGCAAGTCACGCGGCGGCTGACGCGCGACGAGGTGTTGCTGGCGCGGGGCACGGCGGATGCCTATGCGATGAAGCTGCGCTATCACAACGAGGCGACCCACGCGAAATATGCCCCTGCCAGCGGCATGGCGCGCGAAATATATGAGGCGATGGAGACCGCGCGCTGTGAGGCGATGGGCGCGCGCGACATGCCCGGCACAGCGGGCAACATCGA
Organism: Aliiroseovarius zhejiangensis; assembly: GCF_014656375.1. GTDB lineage: Bacteria > Pseudomonadota > Alphaproteobacteria > Rhodobacterales > Rhodobacteraceae > Aliiroseovarius > Aliiroseovarius zhejiangensis. Next base: position 242,600 of record NZ_BNCH01000001.1, read on the forward strand.
CGCCAAGATCGAAAGCGATGCGATGCGGGCGGGTTTTGACCAGCTCACTGCCGCGGCCGATGCGCCGCTGGCCACCGCGGCCGGATACCTTACGCGTCATTTGGCGACGGGGCGCGATATGCCCCCGGCTGCGGCCAACGTGATGAATTTGTGGCGCGACTTCATCGAGGGCCAGACCGGCGATCATCTGGACGATCTGGGCGACAAGCTGGGCGATCAGACGGCGTTTGCCCGCTTTGCCCGCCAGATCATCGAAGATCTGGGCTATGGTGATCAACTCGGCGACGACCCGGACAGTGAGGATGATCAGGCCGAGGATGACGCCGAACCGGACGAGGATCAGACCGAGGACGATCAGCAAAACGAACAATCGCAGGACGATGAAGAGGCCGAGGCCGACCCCGAACGGTCGCAGGACGAGCAGATGGACCAGTCCGAAGCGCAGGTGACGCTGGACGACATGGCCGAGGACGAGATGAGCGACGAGGCGCAAATGCCCGAGGCCGATGCCCCGCTTGAGCCGCCCGCCCCGCCGCCCGCGTCGGAAGCGGATCCGGATTATCTGGTTTACAGCAACGAACATGACGAAGAGATCATGGCCGAGGATCTGGCGGAACCGGCCGAATTGGAACGCCTGCGCGCCTATCTGGATCAGCAATTGGAGCCGTTGAAAGGCGCGGTCAGCCGTCTGGCGAACAAGTTGCAACGGCGGCTTCAGGCGCAGCAGAACCGCTCGTGGCTGTTCGATCTGGAAGAAGGTATTCTGGACGCCGGTCGTTTGGCGCGCGTCGTCGCCAACCCCACGACCCCCCTGTCGTTCAAGATGGAAAAGGACACCGAGTTCCGCGACACGGTGGTGACACTGCTTCTGGACAATTCCGGGTCGATGCGGGGGCGCCCGATCTCGATCGCGGCGATCTGCGCTGACGTCTTGGCGCGGACGCTGGAACGCTGTCAGGTCAAGGTCGAGGTTCTGGGCTTCACCACACGGGCCTGGAAAGGCGGGCTGGCGCGCGAGAAGTGGCTGGCCGATGGACGCCCGCAGCAACCCGGCCGTCTGAACGATCTGCGCCACATCATCTATAAAAAGGCCGACGCGCCGATGCGGCGGACACGGGACAATCTGGGCCTGATGATGAAAGAGGGGCTTCTGAAGGAAAACATCGACGGCGAGGCGCTGGAATGGGCGCATCGGCGGATCGTGGCCCGACCCGAGCAGCGCAAGATCCTGATGGTGATTTCCGACGGGGCGCCGGTGGACGATTCAACGTTGTCCGTTAACCCCGCGAATTATCTGGAAAAACACCTGCGCGACGTGATCGCCATGGTCGAAAAACGCAAGCAGGTCGAGCTGCTGGCCATCGGCATCGGCCATGATGTGACACGCTATTACGACCGCGCGGTGACGATCACCGATGTCGAACAACTGGCCGGCGCGATGACAGAGCAACTGGCGTCGCTGTTTGACAGTGATCCCCGCGCACGGGCGCGCCTTCTGGGGATAAAGAAGGTCAGCTGACCCCCCCTTTCCTCGGCCCGCGTTTCACGGCATGTTGCGCGCATCCAGCGCCTGCCTGTGGCGCGCGGCATTACCCGACACATTCAGACACCGGAGAACACCATGTTCCAATCCTTCGACACGACCGCCGACCCCTCGCATGGCCCCGTCAGGCTGGCGCGGCTGCGCCGGGCAATGGCGATGAAAGGGCTGGACGGGTTCATCGTGCCGCGTGCGGATGCGCATCAAGGCGAATATGTCGCGCCGTGTGATGCACGTCTGGCGTGGTTGACCGGGTTCACGGGCTCTGCCGGGTTCTGCATTGCGTTGAAGGACCACGCCGGGATTTTCGTGGATGGGCGGTATCGCACCCAGGTGCGTGCGCAGGCTGACATGGAGGCGTTTACACCGGTCCACTGGCCCGAAACCCTGCCCGGCCCGTGGTTGAAGGACACACTTGCGGGAAAGGCCGCCAAGATCGGCTTTGATCCGTGGCTGCACACGAAAGGCGAGATCGAAACCATCGAAAAGGCGCTGTCAGGCACCAAGGTCACGCTTGTGCCAACTGACAATCTGGTTGACCGGATATGGGAGGATCGCCCCCCTGCCCCCAACGGCAAGATCATCGAGCAACCTGTTGAGTTTGCAGGCATGTCCAGTGCGGCCAAACGCTCTGAACTGGCGGATATGCTGTTGTCGGCAGGGCAGAAATCCTGCGTGATGACCTTGTCCGACAGCATTGCATGGATGCTGAACATCCGCGGCGACGATCTGCCCCGCATTCCGGTCGTGCAGGGCTTTGCCGTTCTGGGCGATGATGCTGCGGTGGCGTTTTTCACCACCGAGGGGCGCCAGATCGAGGCTGCGTTGGACAAGGATGTCACGCTGCATTCGGTCAAGGATTTCGCCGACCATCTGAAAACACTCGATGGTCCGGTCCGGGTGGACAAGGCCACCGCTCCGCTGGCGGTATCGCAGCTGTTGGACAAGGCGGGCATTGCGGTGGATTGGGACAGCGATCCCGCCATTCTGCCCAAGGCGCAGAAGAACCCGACCGAACTTCGGGGCGCGCGCACGGCGCATCTTCGCGATGCCGCCGCCGTGGTCGAGTTTCTGACCTGGTATGACGCCGCAGAGAAAACCACCCTGACCGAGATTGATCTGGTCACGACACTGGAAGACAAGCGCCGCGCATCAAACGCGCTGTTGGACATTTCGTTCGAGACCATCGCGGGCGCCGGACCGAACGGGGCGATCATGCACTATCGCGTGACGCATGATACGAACCGCACCCTTGCCCCCGGCGATCTGGTGGTTCTGGACAGCGGCGGGCAATATCGCGACGGCACCACGGACATCACCCGCACCTTGCGGGTCGGCAATGTCGGGGACGAGGGAAAACGCTGCTACACGCGTGTGTTGCAAGGCATGATTGCCCTGTCGCGAATCTATTTTCCCAAGGGGCGCACCGGTCGCGATCTGGACCCGATCGCGCGCTATCCCTTGTTTGCTGCCCATCAGGATTTCAACCACGGCACCGGGCATGGTGTCGGGGCGTATCTGTCAGTGCACGAGGGGCCACAACGGTTCAACGCAATCTCGGATATCGAATTGCTGCCCGGGATGATCTTGTCGAACGAACCGGGCTATTATCGCGAAGGCGCGTTTGGCATCCGTCTGGAAAACCTGATCGTCGTGCAAAAGGCCACCTGCCCCGATGGCGGCGATGCCGATCGCGACATGCTGTCTTTCGAGACCCTGACCTTTGTCCCCTTTGATCGTGACCTGATCCTTCCCGATATGCTGTCGGGGGAAGAGCGGGCGTGGCTGAACAACTATCACGTCACTTGCGTTGAAAAACTGTCGCCGCTTCTGGGTGACGCTGCGTTGCGCTGGCTCAAAGCGGCCTGTGCGCCTATTTGACACGCGACCGTCACATTTTTTCTGATACTGTTCCGCGCACGGAACCCGCAACACGAGGATGACCATGGCTGACCAAATCACGATCCGCCCCGCCGAAGGGAAATGGACTGTTCGCGCCGGGGGCGCGGTGTTGGGGGAAAGCCAATCGGCGCTTGAAGTGGTCGAAGGCAACCGTGCCCCGGTGATCTATTTCCCGAAGGGCGACGTGGCGATGGCGTTTCTGGACAAAAGCGACACGATCACCACCTGCCCGTATCGTGGCGAGGCGCGGCATTTCTCGATCCAGACGAAATCGACCGTGATCGAGGATGCGGGTTACATGTATGACGCACCGGTCGAAAAACTGGCCGCGTTGAAGGATCATCTGGCCTTCTATGCCGAAAAGGCGACCATCGCGCGCACCTGACGCTGGGGCGTCATGGCGCCTTTGGGATCGAAACCTGCCCCCCGCCCACCGGCGCGGCAACGCCGGTCGTACCGGGGGCCGAGGTTGTCATCCCCCGCGCCACGCGCACCGCAAGATAGGCAAAAGCCTGCGCCTCCAGCATGTCGCCATTCAGTCCGGTGGCGTCGATGTCCCGGACCGGGACGGAAAGCCGCGCCCGAAGCTCACCCATCAGGGCTTGATTGTGGCGTCCGCCGCCCGTGACCAGCACCTGTTTGGGCGGTGACGGGCAATGCTCCAGACCGCGTGCAACAGCAGCCGCAGCACAGGCGGTCAGGCTGCGCAGGGCATCGGCATCGGACAGATCTGACACCAGTCCCGGAAGGTCAGGAAAATCGTCACGGTCGAGCGATTTGGGCGGCATGCGATGGAAATAGGGATGGGTCAGGAACCTGTCGACCATCGCCTGATCGGCCACACCCGAGGCGGCCAGTTCCCCCCCTTCGTCCCGGGCAGCATCGCGCCGGGCTTGTATCAGGTCGTCCAGCGGCGCATTGGCCGGGCCGGTGTCGAAGGCCAGGCAGGCCCCCACCGCATCCGGCCGCTCAATCCGTGGGTCGACCCATGTGACATTGCCAACGCCCCCCAAATTCAGAAAAACCAAGGGCGCGTCAGCCCCGATGAACCGCGCGCAGGCATGGTGAAAGAATGGTGCAAGTGGCGCACCTTCGCCCCCCAAACCCACATCCGCGCTGCGAAAATCCCAGACCACCGGTAGGCTCAGCGCCTGCGACAGCGCCTGTCCGTCGCCCGCCTGATGGGTGCCCCGCCCGCGCGGGTCATGGGCGAATGTCTGGCCGTGAAAACCCAGAAGCTCCGGGGTCGGGTCGGTCTGCATTAGCTCGGCAATGGCCGCATGATGCACGGTTTCGACAATCTGCGCGGCGGCGGGGATTTCTGGTGCATCTTGCCATTTTCCCAAAGCACGCCGCAGGGTTTTGCGTTGTGCGGCCGAATAGGGGCGAAATACGGTCGGACCGAACCCCGCGATCACATCGCCATCGGTTTCGATCAGGGCGGCGTCCACCCCATCCAGTGATGTGCCTGACATGCACCCCAGGGCCCAGACCGGCCCTTGCTGCAAGCGGGCCCGCAATGCCCCGTCGGCCCTGGTCTTGTCGATGGCTTTCAACACGCTCTTTTCCTTTTCCCGCCCCGCGTCTATACGGAAGGTTCAAAGATCAGGATGGACCAAAAGAACATGACCTACCACCCGAAATCCGACTTCATGCGTGTGATGATCGAGCGCGGCTTTCTGGCCGATTGCACCGACTATCAGGCGCTGGACGATGCGCTGAACGCGGGGGTGGTTTCCGCCTATATCGGTTATGACGCGACGGCGCAGTCGCTGCATGTGGGGCATCTGATGAACATCATGGTGCTGAGGTGGTTGCAGAAATGCGGCCACAAGCCGATCACCCTGATGGGTGGCGGCACCACCAAGGTGGGCGATCCCTCGTTCCGGTCGGACGAGCGCCCGCTGTTGGGCCCGGAACAGATCGAGGCCAACATCGCCGGCATGCAGCAGGTGTTCGCCAAGTTCCTGCGTTATGGCGACGGAGCCAGCGATGCGATCATGCTGAACAACGCCCAGTGGCTCGACGGGCTGAATTACCTCGATTTCCTGCGCGACATCGGGCGGCATTTCTCGGTCAACCGGATGTTGTCGTTCGAAAGCGTGAAGTCGCGGCTGGACCGCGAACAATCGCTGTCGTTTCTCGAGTTCAACTACATGATCCTGCAAGCCTATGATTTTCTTGAGCTGAACCGCCGCTATGGCTGCCTGTTGCAGATGGGTGGGTCGGACCAATGGGGCAATATCGTCAACGGTGTCGATCTGACGCGCCGGGTGGCGGAAACCGAGGTCTTCGGCCTGACGACTCCGCTTCTGACCACCTCGGACGGGCGCAAGATGGGCAAAAGCCAGGGCGGCGCGATCTGGCTGAATGGCGATATGCTCAGCCCTTACGAGTTTTGGCAATTCTGGCGCAACACGACCGATGCTGACACGGGCAAGTTCTTGAAAATCTTCACCGAATTGCCGGTCGAGGAATGCGACCGTCTGGGCGCGCTGGAAGGGGCCGAGATCAACGAGGCCAAGATCATTCTGGCCAACGAGGTCACCGGCCTTCTGCACGGTGCGGAGGCTGCCAAGGCTGCCGAAGCCACCGCGCGCGAAGTGTTCGAAAAAGGTGGTGCGGGCGATGACCTGCCCACCCTGACGCTCAACCCCGGAGATCTGGGCGACGGGATGTCGATCGTGCAACTGTTCGTCAAATCCGGTTTGGCAAAGTCCGGCAAGGACGCGAAACGCCTGATTGCCGAGAACGGGGCAAGGGTGAATGACGAAGCGTTGACCGATGCCGGCCGGATGGTTGTTGCAAATGATCTGGATCGGCCAATGAAGCTCTCGGCGGGCAAGAAGCGTCACGCGCTGGTGGTGTTGGCGGGCTGACCCGGACGTCGCCAGCCCTGATACGGGTCGACTTGTCCCACGTATAAGCTCGCGCGGCGCCTACGAGCACGCCCATCAGGTTGCGGAGCGATTTTCTGATTTCGCGCAACTGTGATATTCTGCCCCCATTCAGTTCCGGGGGGGGGGCGGAATGTCGACGTTCGAAACGGTCACAGCCCGTTGGGCATGGGCAGGTGCGCTTGCACTGGCGTTGTATGTCTTTGCCGGGATCGCCACCGCCCAAGACCGCACCACCGAGCCGTTCCTGCGCACCTATGCCGCCGCGCGCGCCGCACCCACCATCGCCGAGGAAGGCGGCTGGCGCACGATCCGGGTGGAATACTGGAGCAAGGCGATCTTTTCTTTCACCTATAATGTCGACAAGGAGATCTGTCAGTTCCTGATCTGGCTGTCGGATGCCGAGGATGATTTTCCCAACAAGATCATTGATTTCGGCTGTGATGGCACACCAGACCGGATCAGGACCCTGGCGGACAGGGAATTTCAGAACCGCCCCCTGACCGATTTTGAAACCCGCGTCTATGCCTATTTCCTGCCCCGCGCCGCGGCGAGTTTCGAGGCGGCAAGCCTGATCAAATCCTACAATCCGGAACCGAAACTGGCGCTGGTGCCGGATGCAAAAATCATGCGCGAAAATCGGGAGCTGATGCAGGAAATCGCCAACGCCGCCACAAACAGCACCCTCATGGGCAATCCGGAGCATTCCGAGACCCTGAAACCGAACGACCGTGTGTTCAGGATCTTCGTCAACAACGGGGCCAAGAATGGCGGGGCGACGCTGACATTCTTTGCGGAAAAGGCATCGGGACGGTCGCTGCGATCCTGCAGCATTGATTACGAAGATCCGACCAATGACGTGGTTTTTCTGGACAGAGCCTGTGACAGCGTTTTCGAATATGCGTCCGATAATGGCAAGGGTCGGAAGCTGGCCGTCGCGGGGATGGAGGGCGTGATCAAGGGCGTATTGCTGGATGTCGCGCGGTTTGCACGGGTGGCAAACACCTATTTCAGCCTGAATTGAACTGAGCCCGACCTCTGCAAGTCCTGGGTTTGGCGGTCGGTGGCTCACGTTGTGAGCCTGAGGGGCGCTGCCCCTACGGTCCAAATCGTGGATTTGGACCTCCCCCGGGATATTTGAGGCCAGAAGAAATACGCAATCCGTCAAGGGGTGGTCCTGGTGAATTGCCGTTCGTGAAGGGGGCCGTTAGGCTGGCGCAAAAGACAGGACTGCTGTGCCATGACTTCGAATAACCCGCTTCTTGCTTCTACAATCGCCCCTCCGGTGATGGAGGCGCGTCGTTGGATCGCGGGCAAGGCGTTTGGTGCGGATCGACCGCTGATCAATGTGAGCCAGGCCGCGCCTGTTGATCCGCCGCCCGACCAGATGCGGCAGGCCATGGCCGAGGCGGTGTTGCGGCAGGACGAAGTGCATCTTTATGGCCCTGACCTGGGGTTGCCGGCGTTGCGGACGGCGTTGGCGGACAGCATCACGCGACGTTATCAGGGCCAGGTCAGTGCGAAAAACATCGCGATCACGTCAGGCTGCAATCAGGCGTTTTGCGCCGCGATCGCCACGCTGGCCGCACCGGGGGACGAGGTCATTTTGCCGGTGCCCTGGTATTTCAATCACAAGATGTGGCTGGACATGAACGGGATTGCGACCGTTCCCTTGGCCTGTGGGGATGATCTTGTGCCTGATGCCGGGGATGCCGCAGCCCTGATCACCGCGCGCACCCGTGCCATCGTTCTGGTCACGCCCAACAACCCGACCGGGGTCGAATACCCGCCCACGGTGATTGCGGCCTTTCGTGATCTGGCCCGCCACCACGGGATCACTTTGATCATCGACGAGACCTATCGCGATTTCCATTCCCGCCCTGGCGCGCCGCATGAGCTGTTTGGCGATCCGGATTGGGACGACACGGTCATTCATCTTTACAGTTTTTCGAAGTCGTTTCGTTTGACGGGACATCGGGTGGGCGCGATGGCAACGTCGCCTGCTCGGCTGAGCGAGGTCGAGAAGTTCATCGACACGGTCACCATCTGCCCTGCTCAGCTGGGCCAGCACGCTGCGCTTTGGGGGCTGCGCAATCTGGGCGACTGGCTGGAGGGGGAGCGGCGGAAGATCCTGGTACGGGGCGACGCGATGCGTTCGGGATTTGCGCCCCTGGCCGAACGGGGGTGGCGGCTCAGGGGGTGTGGCGCTTATTTTGCCTATGTGCAGCATCCGTTCGATCTGCCCTCGGACCAACTGGCGCGGGCCTTGGTGGACCAGTGCGCCGTGCTTGCCCTGCCGGGCAGCATGTTTACCCCGGAGGGCGACGCGGCGGGCGCATCGCACCTGCGCATTGCCTTCGCCAATAGTGATGAAAAGGGAATTGCCGAGGTGTTGAAACGGCTGGCGACTGTCCGTCCCTGACGGGGATCGCCATCCGATGCATCGACAGATATTGGCATTCCCGGCTGGCTCACCTAAAACCCTTGCAAACAGGTGGTAAAAGGAACACGCGCATGGCAACCGGCAAAGCATCCCGCACGTTTGGCTGGATCCTGATGGGTCTGGTGATGGTGGGGCTCGTGGGGTTTGGATCGACCAATTTCGGCGGCTCGGTTCGGTCGATTGCGACCGTGGGTGACACCGAGGTGGACGCCAACCGGTATCTGCGCGAACTGCAATCCGAGATGAACGCGTTTCAGGCGGAAACCGGGCAGCGCCTGACGATGGAGATGGCGAAGGGGTTCGGGCTGGATCAGCAGGTGCTGGCGCGCGTGATTGCCACTGCGGCGCTGGAAGATGAAACCGCGCGGATGGGCATTTCGGTGGGGGATGCGCAATTGCGCGACCGGATCGTCGACATTCCGGCCTTCAAGGGGGTTGATGGCAAGTTCGACCGCGAAGGCTATACCTTTGCGCTGGAGCAATCAGGCCTGACCGCGTCGGAGTTTGAGCAAAGCCTGCGCGATGAGGTCAGCCGCCAGATCTTGCAGGCCGCCGTGGTGAACGGGGTGGCGACGCAGCCTGCGTATGTCGACACACTCTATGCCTATGCCCGCGAGGCGCGGGATTTCACCTGGGCCGCGCTTCCGATGGACCAGTTGGAGACGGAGGTGCCGGCCCCGACCGATGACGCGTTGACCGCCTATTATGAAGCGCATCCGCAGGACTTCACCCTGCCGGAAACCAAGGTCATCACCTATGCGTGGATGAACCCGGAGGATGTCATCCCGACAATCGAGGTGGAAGAGGCGCAGATCCGCGCGCTCTATGACGAACGCGCTTCGGAATACCTTGTCCCGGAACGCCGGATGGTCGAGCGTCTGGTCTTCAACAGCAACGACGAGGCCGAAGCCGCGATGGACGCGCTTGCCACCGGCAATCAGACCTTCGAAGGTCTGGTGACCGGGCGAAACCTGCAGCTTTCTGACGTTGATCTGGGCGATGTGTCACAGGACGAGTTGGGGGCTGCGGGGGAAGCAGTGTTCGCGCTGACCGAACCCGGTGATGTGACCGGACCGCAAGACAGCGACCTTGGCCCGGCGATCTATCGCATGAACGCCATCCTTGAGGCGCGCGAAACCAGTTTTGAAGAGGCGCGCGAAGAGCTGCATGGCGAGTTGGCCGCCGATGCGGCGCGCCGCCTGATCGGCGACATGGTGGCCGAGCTTGATGACCAGATGGCCGGGGGGGCCACCATCGAAGAAATCGCGAAAAGCCACAACATGCGCCTTGATACGCTGCGCTGGACCGCTGGCAACAGCGACGGAATTGCCGCCTATGATGCGTTCCGCGAGGCCGCCCAGGCGGTCACCACCGATGATTTCCCCGAAATCACCCTGTTGGAAGATGGCGGTGTCTTTGCGATGCGGCTGGATGAGCTTCAGGCCCCGCGCCTGCAAGATCAGACCGAGGTGGCAGACGCCGTGCGCGCGGGGTGGGAGGCTGAAAAGCGGCTGGAGCTGCTGGCCGAACAGGCGCGCGCGCTGATCCCGGAACTTGAGGGCGAGGCCACCCTGTCGTCGCTTGGGCTGACCGAGGTGGTCGAGGAAGACCTGACGCGCGAAGCCTTTGTCGAAGGCACACCGCCGGGCTTCATGGCTGCCGTCTTTGACATGGCGCCGGGGGATTGGCAGGTGCTTGAGGCTGAGGACCGCGTGATACTGGTGCGGCTGGATGCGATTCAGCCTGCCGATCAGGACAGTGACGAGGCGCGCGAATTGAAGGCCAGCTTTGCCGCCGGCACCGCGCAGGAAATCGCGCTGGACATCGAAAACGCCTTTGCCCGCGCCGTTCAGGCCCGCGCCGGGATTGAACTGAACCGCGCAGTGATCAACGCCGTGAATGCGCAGTTTCAGTAACCCGACCCGCTGACAGGACCGGAAAGGACATTCAATGGCTCTGACCCCCTCGTTCGAGGATTTCGAAGCCGGTTGGCAGGCTGGGCGAAATCAGGTCGTGTACACGCGGCTCGCGGCCGATCTGGACACGCCGGTGAGCCTGATGCTGAAGCTGACCGAGGCGCGGCGCGACAGTTTCATGCTGGAAAGTGTGACGGGTGGCGAGGTGCGCGGGCGCTATTCCATCGTTGGGATGAAACCCGATCTGATCTGGGAATGCCGGGGCGATCAGGCGCGGATCAACCGGCAGGCGCGGTTCGACGCCGAGGCGTTCGAGGACATGGCGGGCGACCCGCTGGACGCGCTCCGCAACGTGTTGGCGGAAAGCCGGATTGACCTGCCTGCCGACCTGCCAGCGGCATCGGCGGGTCTGTTTGGTTATCTGGGTTATGACATGATCCGTCTGGTCGAACACCTTCCCGATGTGAACCCGGATCCGCTAGGGCTGCCGGACGCGATGATGATGCGGCCGTCGGTCGTGGCCGTGCTGGACGGGGTGAAGGGGGACGTGACTTTGGTGTCGCCAGCCTTTGTCGACAGTGGTCTGAGCGCCAAGGCGGCCTATGCGCAAGCGGCCGAGCGGGTGATGGATGCGCTGCGCGATCTGGAGCGCGCTGCCCCGGCCGAGACCCGCAATCTGGGCGAGGCACGCGCATTGGGACCGTTGGTGTCGAACTTTGCCAAGCCCGACTATCTGGCGGCGGTGGAAAAAGCGAAAGACTACATCCGCGCAGGTGATATTTTTCAGGTGGTGCCCAGCCAACGCTGGACCCAGAACTTCCCCCTGCCCCCTTTCGCGCTTTATCGCAGCCTGCGGCGCACCAACCCGTCGCCCTTCATGTTCTATTTCAACTTCGGCGGCTTCCAGGTGGTGGGCGCATCGCCCGAGATTCTGGTGCGCGTCTTTGACCGCGAGGTCACGATCCGCCCGATCGCCGGGACCCGTCCGCGCGGTGCGACGCCCGACGAGGACAAGGCTTATGAGGCGGACCTGATGGCGGACCAGAAAGAGCTGGCCGAACATCTGATGCTTCTGGACCTTGGACGCAACGATGTGGGGCGCGTGGCCAAGATCGGCACGGTGCGCCCGACGGAAGAGTTCATCGTCGAACGCTACAGCCACGTCATGCATATCGTGTCGAATGTGGTGGGCGAGCTGCATGAGGATCAGGATGCGCTGTCGGCGTTTTTCGCCGGGATGCCTGCGGGCACCGTGTCGGGTGCGCCAAAGGTCCGCGCGATGGAGATCATCGACGAGTTGGAGCCCGAAAAACGCGGCGTCTATGGTGGTGGGGTTGGCTATTTCAGCGCAGGTGGCGACATGGACATGTGCATTGCCCTGCGCACCGCCGTGGTGAAGGATGAAACGCTCTATATTCAGGCCGGGGGGGGCGTCGTCTATGACAGCGACCCGGAGGCGGAATATGAAGAGACGGTGAACAAGTCCAAAGCGATCCGGCGGGCCGCGGAAGATGCCGCGATGTTCACGCGGGGCGGCAACGGGTAAAGGGGCGTTGCCCCTCGGCCATGCGGCCTCACCCCAGGATATTTCTGGCCAGAAGAAACCGCGGGATCAGTTGCCCATCATCCATTTTCCGTCCGGCCAGAAGGCGTGGAAAGCAAAGGCGAAGAGCAGATCATGGGGCACATCGCGCCCCTTTGCGTCCTTGACCCGGATCGTGCCCACGTCGCGCCCCTTGGCAATCTGCACCGTGTCGAGCGCCGAGGCCTGACCCGCGGCCCAGCGGATTGTCAGCCCGGCCTCGCGGATCTCGCCCGCCTTGGCCAGGCGTGACACCGGCCAAGCGCGGTCCCCCACGCGAAGAACGCGGGCCAGGGCGGGCACTCCGTGAGGTGGGTTTTCGCCTGTGAAGAACGGATAGGGGCGGTTGCGGCTGTCATAGCCCGTATAGGGGTTTTGCCCATAGGAGCGGCGCGCTTTGGGCTGGTTCATCACCAGGCCTTGCGGGTTGCGCGCGGCAAATTCGGCCCAGCTTTCCATCCAGGCGGGAAGCTGTTTCAACTGCACGCCCGTGTGTTGCCCCACGATCCCTTCGCCGATCGCCTGCTGCCACCAGCTTTCGGTCTGGTGGTCATACATCACCATGTCAGAGTTGCGAAGTTTGCCGGTCACGCCGAAGCTCAGGGTCTGCCCTGCCACGCGACGATCAAACACCATACCCGAGTTGCACAAGGGGCAGAAGGTGACGGCAATCGGCACCCCGCCCACGCGGTCATTCACGATCTCGTGCCATGTCAGGTAGCGCAGGGGATAGGCGCGCGGTTTGGTTCCGGGAAGTTCAACCGTCAGCACGGGTTCGCGCGCGCCCAGGCGGGTTTCATCCGCAACCTTGATGAAGGCCGGATCGCTGAGCGCGGGAATGCCATCGCGCCCGGGGCCACCGGAGAGGATTTCGGACCATTGTTGCACCGAGGTTTCGCCAAAATCCGTTTTGGGAAATTCAGACGCCCAGTCGGCGGGGTCGGCCCGCACCTCATGCACCCACAGACCGAGCGTGATGGCGATCAATGTAACGAGGATACGCATGGGGCCTCTCTTTCCTGGCTGTCCGATGTGATCGTGACAGAGAAAGACGAGGCCCCATAGCCCCCTTCACAGGGGTTTGAGCAAACGTGCGCGGCCTAGTCGGCCACGCGCGCTTCGGTGATCACGTCTGGCTGACTGGTGACGGCGCCATTGGGGCCGTCACCGCGCTTGATGGCGTGCACCACGTCCATCCCTTCGGTGACATGCCCGACGACCGTGTATTTGCCGTCCAGAAAGGGGCCGGGAGCGAACATGATGAAAAACTGGCTGTTGGCCGAATTGGGACTCTGCGCGCGGGCCATGCCCACGACCCCTTCGACGAAGGGTTCGTCCGAAAACTCGGCGGGCAGGTCGGGATAGCTGGACCCACCCATCCCGGCGCGTCCGCCATTGCCATCGGCCTTGCCGAACTCAACATCGCCGGTTTGCGCCATGAACCCGTCGATCACCCTGTGAAACACCACGTTGTCATAGGCACCTTCGCGGGCCAGGGTGACGATCCGTTCCACATGCTGCGGGGCCAGATCCGGGCGCAGGGTGATCACCACCGTGCCCTGTCCCTGCCCGGCGATGGACAGCTCCAGTTTCGGTGCATCGCCAAGCGCGGACAGGTCGGCAGGCGCCGGTTCGCGCGGCCAGAGCGTGTAGATTGCATAGCCCACGACGATGGCAACCCCGGCCAGAAACGCGATCCAGAAGGTCATCTTGTCACGTTTCGTGTGCGTCTCAGACATCTGCCGCCACCTTGACCGAGATCATCACATCGGGGTCTGCCGGCGGCTCGCCCCGTGTGATGGCATCCACATGCTCCATCCCCGAGGTGACGCGGCCATAGACCGTGTATTGCCCGTTCAGGAAGTGGTTATCCTTGAAGTTGATGAAGAACTGGCTGTTGGCCGAGTTGGGGTTTTGCGAGCGTGCCGCCCCCAGCGTGCCACGGTCATGGGGCAGTTTCGAAAACTCTGCCGGCAGGTCAGGAAGCGACGAGCCGCCTGTGCCCGCATGGCGCAGGGTCATCGGATCCTTGCCATTGGCCACATCGCCGGTCTGGGCCATGAAGCCGTCGATCACGCGGTGAAAGACAACGCCGTCATATTCACCGGCGCGCGCCAGTTCCTTCATCCGTTCGCTGTGTTTGGGGGCCACGTCGGGCAGTAGCTCGATCACCACGGTGCCGCCTTTCAGCTCCATCAGAATGGTGTTTTCGGGGTCTTTGTATTCGGCCATCCTGGCCTCCTTCCGGTTCGTCTGTTGGGTCTTTCTTCGCGGGCCAACCTATGCGTCTGCGGAGCAAGATGAAAGAGGCGACAGGTGCATTTTCCTCACCAACCCCGTTGACCCCGACCCGCTTTTGATGTGCAACTTGCCACAAGCTGATGGAGGGACGGATGGCCTGGAAAACACTCGACGATATGGATCTGAACGGCAAGGTTGTGCTGACGCGCGTGGATATCAACGTGCCGGTCGAGGATGGAAAAGTCACTGACGACACCCGCATCCAGCGTATCCTGCCCACATTGCGCGATATTCTGGCGGCGGGTGGCAAACCGGTTCTGCTGGCCCATTTCGGGCGACCCAAGGGGCAGCGCGTGCCGGAGATGTCGCTGTCGGTGGTGCAACCGGCGTTGGAAGCGGCCTTGGGACACCCGGTAAAATTCGCCGAGGACTGCATCGGCGGTCCGGCCAAGAAAGCGGTTGCGGCGTTGCAGAGCGGAGAAGTTCTGCTGTTGGAGAACACGCGTTTTCATGAGGGCGAAACCAAGAATGACGGGTTGTTCGCGGCCTCGCTGGCGGCCCTTGGCAACATCTATTGCAACGATGCGTTTTCAGCAGCGCACCGGGCGCATGCTTCGACCGAGGCCTTGGCGCATCTGTTGCCATCCTGTGCCGGGCGACTGATGCAGGCAGAACTGTCGGCCCTTGAGGCGGCATTGGGCGATCCCGAACGCCCGCTGGTGGCGGTCGTGGGCGGGGCCAAGGTGTCGACCAAGCTGGATCTGCTGGGCAATCTGGTGGGTCGCGTGAACCAATTGATCATTGGCGGCGGCATGGCCAATACCTTCCTGGCCGCACAGGGGATTGATGTGGGCAAATCACTGGCCGAACATGACATGGCCGACACCGCGCGCGAGATTCTGGCCAAGGCCGAGGACGAAGGATGCGAGATCGTCCTGCCTTCGGATGTGGTTGTGGCACGCGAATTTGCGGCGGGTGCAGCGCACGAAACGGTCGCCGCTGATGCCTGCCCTGCAGATGCGATGATCCTGGATGCCGGACCGGACACGGTGGCCCGCATCTGTGAGATATTCGAAGCAGCCAAGACCCTGATCTGGAACGGCCCGCTGGGTGCGTTCGAGATCGAGCCATTTGACGCGGCCACCAATGCCGCTGCAAAGAAAGCCGCCGAACTATCAGCGGCAGGAAAGCTCGTGTCGGTCGCCGGTGGCGGCGACACGGTGGCGGCGTTGAACAAGGCGGATGCGGCCGAGGACTTCACCTATATCTCGACCGCAGGTGGTGCATTTTTGGAATGGATGGAGGGTAAGACGCTGCCCGGTGTGGCGGCGCTTTCTGACTAACCCCTTCATATTACCTTATAAAAGACCCCGCACCGGCGACGGTAGCGGGGTTTTCTTTTATCTGATTTCGCCACTTGACGAGTTCCTGAGTGTTTTAGTAGGTTATGAGCATCAGCCAGTTGCCCAAGCGACCAGCCGGAGAAACAGGGCAGTTTTTGCCCCCCGACAGGAGCGCGACAATGACATTTCCCTGCGAAGGCCCGCAACTAGCCAGAACCGATATCCCACACCCGCTGTCCATCCTGACCGGCCTGACCTTGTTGGCCACCTGGATCGTGACCTGCTTTGAAGGAGACAGACCATGACCGCCCCCCTGCCCGCCTCGGTGTTCGACACGGCCCGCCAGACGCCGCCGCCCAAACATGATGCGCTGGACCTGACCGGATACGGAAAGAAGGCGCAGATCGTGCTGAACGACATGGTCTATACTCTGACGATCACGCGGGCGGGCAAGCTGATCCTGACCAAGTGACCCATGCTGTGGCGCGTGTCTGGCTGCGTTCCCGCCCGACTGATTTCCCCCGCGCCCGGACGGGGGGCAAGACCCACGACCGTTTCATCCGTCTTGCCCCCACTGTTCTTTCCTTCCCCTGCGTTTGGGGTTCTTCTTGCCGTCGTTAGCGCCAGCACAATTGCAAGGGCCGGGCCTGTCGCCTAGAACAAGGGAAACTCACCAGTTCCAGACAGGACCGACATGCCAAACCAAGCACAAATGGATAAGATCAAAGCCAAACAGGGCTTCATCGCCGCACTTGACCAGTCGGGCGGCTCGACCCCGAAGGCGCTGCGCCTTTATGGGATCGAGGAAGACGCCTATTCGAGCGAGGCCGAGATGTTCGACCTGATCCACGCCATGCGCGCTCGGATCGCTCAGGCGCCGGCCTTCAATGGTGACAAGGTGATTGGCGCGATCCTGTTCGAAATGACAATGGACCGCGAGATCGCCGGGAAACCCACCGCGACCTATATGTGGGAAGACCGCGGTGTCGTGCCGTTTCTGAAGGTCGACAAGGGGCTGGCGGATGAAGAGAACGGCGTGCAACTGATGAAACCGATGCCGGATCTCGATGCACTGTGCGACCGCGCCGTGAACGCAGGGGTGTTCGGCACCAAGATGCGCTCGGTCATCAACGCGGCGAATGCAGACGGCATCAACGCCAATGTGGCGCAGCAGTTCGAGGTCGCCAAACAGATCATGGCGCACGGGCTGGTGCCGATCATCGAGCCCGAGATCAACATCTCGATCCCAGACAAGGTGGCGGCGGAAGACCTGTTGCTGGTCGCGCTGCAATCGCAACTGGATGCCCTGTCGGACGATCAGACCGTGATGCTGAAACTGACCCTGCCCGAGACGCCGAACCACTACAAGGCGCTGGTGGATCATCCGCGCGTGGCCGCGGTGGTGGCGTTGTCGGGCGGATACAGCCGGGCCGAGGCCAACGCCCGTCTCAGCCAGAACACCGGCATGATCGCCAGCTTCTCGCGCGCCCTGACCGAAGGGCTGTCCGCGCAGCAATCGGACGAAGAGTTCAACGCCACCATCGCGGATACGATCGACAGCATCTATCAGGCGTCGATCGCGGGCTGATCCCGGTCTTGCACGAACCTGACGCCCGTGGCGCACGCTGCGGGCGTTTTGTGTCGGGTCGGCTATGACAAGCGCCGCACCCCGGGATTTTGCCTTTTGCCTGAAATCCTGCATACTGAATACAGATCAGTTTGCATAAGTTGACAAGTTGAAAGGCGCGCCTCATGGCCAGCACCCTTCTTGGCGGCATCGCGATCAACGAAGTTCTGGTTGACCCCAATGGCGCGAATGATTTTGACACAGACGGCAATGGCGTTGCGCGCGGTGCAGATGAGTTCATAGAGCTGATCAACACCTCTGACGCCGCGATCGACATATCCGGACTTGAGCTCTGGGACCGTGGACGCGACAATTGGTTCACGTTTCCTTCCGGCACCATCCTGGAGCCCGGCGCAGTCGCAGTGGTGGTGCGCAACGTCCAGAATGGCGGCAGCTTGCCTGCTGTGACCGGTGACAATCTGGCTTTCGACGCGAATTACGGCGGCGGCGTGTTCAACAACAACGGCGACAATATTGTCGTCTATGACCCGAACAATGACGAATATATTCAGGCGATCTACAACGGCGACTCGGTCGACGACCCTGTCAACGGCCCGGGATATTCCGGGTTTTCCAGCACCGCCACGCAATCCGGGACAACCGAGGATTGGGGAAACGATCAGGACGGGTTTTCGATCCAGCGGACCTCGGCGGGATTTAACAACTCTTTGACCCCAACACCCGGAACGGACATCGTCTGTTTTGCCTCCGGCACCCTGCTTGAGACCCCGCAAGGCTTCACCCCGATCGCGGCATTGCGCGCAGGCGACCTTGTCAACACGATGGATGATGGCTGGCAGCCCATTCGATGGATTTTCGCCCGGCGCGTCACGCTGGCCGATCTGCACGCGGACCCGAATCTGTTGCCAATTGCGATAAGCGCCAATGGTTTGGGTGACAACCAACCCTCCACGCCGCTATTGATCTCGCGTCAGCATCGCATTCTGATTGAAGGGAAAATCGCCCGATGCATGTTCGGCGCAGAACAGATATTGGCCGCTGCAAAGGATTTGACGGGGTGCGAGGGTATCCGGGTGCACCATCCGGACACAGGCTTTTTCTATTATCACGTCCTGTTGGACAAACACCAAATTCTGAACGCAAACGGGATTGCGGCAGAAAGTCTTTATCTGGGACCCGGCGCGATGACCGCCCTGTCAGGTGATGCGCAAGAGGAGTTGCGGCTTTTGTGCCCACATGGCGGTCTTGGGGTGCCCGCGCTGTCGCAAACACCATCGCGGCCATTGACCCGTGGCGCGCGCGTCAGAACACTGGTGAAACGGCATGTCAGGAACAATCGGGAGCTGCTGGCTGCATTCCGACGGACGCTGACACACGATCGCCATCCGGAAGGTTGATCCAAACGGCCGGTCCCTGTGCCGGCAGTCGGCTTCCCTGCCCATCCACGAAAAAAGCATCTGCTGATTCGATTTGGGATTCACAAGGCGAATCGCCTGTGCCATAGTGTCGGTGCACCATCCGAAAAGAGATGGGCAAGAGGCAGTACATACAGACGGGACACCTATGGGCGCACCTCGTGCACAAGCTGGTTTTGGTGGGGCGATCTACTTCGTGGTGATCGTGGGGCTTGGCCTGTATTTCACCTTTGCCAGCGTGCAGGGCGACTTTGGTCTTTTCCGTCGCGTGCAGATCGAGGCTGAGACGCAATCGCTTTTGAAAGAGCGGGATGCGCTCTCGGCCGAGATTGCCGCGCTGTCCAACAAGACCCGCCGCCTGTCGGACGATTATCTGGACCTCGACCTGCTGGACGAACAGGCCCGGTCCGTACTGGGCATGGTGCGCGCGGACGAGGTTGTCCTGCGCTGACGGCGCGCGGTTTGGCTGCCCCTTCTCACTGCCTACATCACTCATTGCTCTATTGCAGTTGTGCAAACCTGTTCATGCGCATGGCGCAAGGCTGTGAACCTGTCGTCGCGTCAAGTTTTTGTCGACCTGAAAGCATATTTTCTGTATAAGATAGTTTAATACTAAACTACCGCTTCGCATCAGCCGACGCCAGGAGGAGGACGCCATATGGCCGCCCGGAAAAGCGCCCCGAAAAAATCCGCTAAATCAAACACATCGAAGGAAGAGCTGCTTGGCTTCTATCGAGAGATGTTGCTGATCCGTCGATTCGAGGAAAAGGCCGGCCAGCTTTATGGCATGGGTCTGATCGGCGGGTTCTGTCACCTCTATATCGGTCAGGAAGCCGTGGTTGTCGGGCTTGAAGCCGCCGCGAAAGACGGCGACAAGCGTCTGACCTCTTATCGCGACCACGGCCACATGCTGGCCTGCGGGATGGACCCCAAAGGTGTGATGGCCGAGCTGACGGGTCGCGAAGGGGGGTATTCCAAAGGCAAGGGCGGGTCGATGCACATGTTTTCGACCGAAAAGCATTTCTATGGCGGCCACGGCATCGTGGGCGCGCAGGTGCCGATTGGCACCGGGCTGGCCTTCGCCGACAAGTATCTGGAAAATGGCGGCGTGACCTTCACCTATTTCGGTGATGGCGCGGCCAATCAGGGTCAGGTTTACGAAAGCTTCAACATGGCGTCGCTGTGGCAGTTGCCTGTGATCTATGTGGTTGAAAACAACCAATATGCGATGGGCACATCCTTGCAGCGGTCCAGTTCCACCCCCGACATCTATACCCGCGGCGAAGCCTTCGGCATTCCCGGCGAGGCGGTCGATGGGATGGACGTATTGGCGGTGAAAGAAGCCGGTCTGCGCGCCACCGAACACTGCCGGTCAGGCAACGGGCCATATATTCTTGAGATGAAAACCTACCGCTATCGCGGCCACTCCATGTCCGATCCGGCCAAGTATCGCACCCGTGAAGAGGTGCAGAAGATCCGCGAGGAACGCGACGCCATCGAGCATGTGCGCGACTTGATTCTGCAGGGCAAACACGCCTCGGAGGACGAGCTGAAAGCCATCGACAAAGAGATCAAAGGCATCGTGAACGACGCTGCCGAATTCTCGAAGAACAGCCCGGAGCCCGCTCTGGAAGAGCTGTGGACCGACATTTACGCCTGAGACCCGGACAGAGGAGAGAATAGAATGGCTACTGAAGTATTGATGCCCGCCCTGTCCCCCACGATGGAAGAGGGAACACTGGCGAAATGGCTTGTGAAAGAAGGCGACGAGGTCGCATCGGGCGATATCATTGCCGAGATTGAAACCGACAAGGCCACGATGGAATTCGAAGCCGTCGATGAAGGGATCATCGGCAAGATCCTTGTCGAAGAAGGCACCGAAGGCGTGAAGGTGAACACACCGATTGCGGTGCTGATTGAGGAGGGCGAAAGCGCCGATGACATTGCGGCCCCTGCGGCAGCACAAGCTGACACTGATGCGCCCGAAACCGCCGACGCGCCAGTCGAGGCCAAAGCAGCCGCCCAGCCGATTACTCCGGTCGCGCCCACCGAAACGGACATTCCCGAGGGCACCGAAATGCGCGCGACCACCGTGCGCGAAGCTTTGCGCGACGCGATGGCCGAGGAAATGCGCGCCGATGACACCGTGTTCCTGATGGGCGAGGAAGTCGCCGAGTATCAGGGGGCGTACAAGATCAGCCAGGGCTTGCTGGACGAGTTCGGCGCCAAGCGCGTGATCGACACCCCGATCACCGAACACGGCTTTACCGGCCTTGCAACAGGCGCGGCGATGGGCGGTCTGAAACCGATTGTCGAGTTCATGACCTTCAACTTCGCCATGCAGGCGATTGACCACATCATCAACACGGCCGCGAAGACGCGGTATATGTCGGGCGGCCAGATGTCCTGCCCCATCGTGTTCCGCGGTGCCAATGGCGCTGCGGCCCGTGTGGCTGCCCAGCACAGCCAGGATTACGCGGCGTGGTATGCGCAAATCCCCGGCCTGCATGTGGCGATGCCCTATTCGGCGTCGGATGCAAAGGGTCTTCTGAAAACCGCGATCCGCGATGAAAACCCGGTCGTGTTTCTGGAGAATGAGCTGCTCTATGGGCAGAGCTTCGATGTGCCAGTGATGGACGATTACACCGTGCCCTTCGGCAAGGCGCGCATTTGGCGTGAAGGCAATGACCTTACCATTGTCAGCTTTGGCATCGGCATGAAATACGCGTTGGAGGCTGCCGACGCGCTGGCCGAAGACGGCATTTCCGCCGAGGTGATCGACCTGCGCACCCTGCGCCCGTTGGACTATGACACGGTGCTGAACTCGGTCATGAAAACCAACCGCTGCATCACAGTGGAAGAAGGCTGGCCGGTGGCGTCCATCGGCAACCACATCTCGGCGACCATCATGGAACGTGCGTTCGATTATCTGGACGCCCCGGTGATCAACCTGACTGGCAAGGACGTGCCCATGCCCTATGCCGCCAACCTTGAGAAACTGGCACTGGTGACCACGAAAGAGGTCATCGACGCCGCTAAAGCCGTAACCTATCGCTAAGGAGACACAGACATGGCAACCGAAATTCTGATGCCCGCCCTGTCACCTACGATGGAGGAAGGCACGCTGGCGAAATGGCTGGTCAAGGAAGGGGACGAGGTCGCGTCGGGCGACCTTCTGGCCGAGATCGAAACCGACAAGGCGACGATGGAGTTCGAAGCTGTCGATGAAGGCATCATCGGCAAGATCCTAGTCGAAGAAGGCACCGAGGGCGTGAAGGTGAACACCGCCATCGCGATTCTGGTCGAAGAAGGCGAAGAGGTCGGAGAGGTTGCCGAAAGCGCCCCCGCAACGCCTGCTGCCGAAAAGGCCGACGCTGCGCCGGACGCCAAGGAAGAATCGGCTCCTGCGGCTGCAAAACCTGCCGCCCCTGCCCCGCAAGCCGCTGATGGCAGTCGCATATTCGCCTCACCGCTGGCGCGGCGCATTGCGGCGGACAAAGGGTTGGACCTGGCCCAGATCAAGGGCTCTGGTCCCAAGGGACGGATCATCAAGGCAGATGTTGAGGGCGCGACCGCAACCGCACCCAAATCCGCCCCAGCCGCCACAAGCGCACCTGCTGCAGCCGCGCCTGCGCCGTCCGTATCGGCTGATACCGTGGCCGCGATGTATGAAGGGCGCGACTTTGAAGAGGTCAAGCTGGACGGAATGCGCAAGACCATTGCCGCCCGTCTGTCGGAGGCTAAGCAGACCATCCCGCATTTCTATCTGCGGCGCGACATCAAGCTGGATTCGCTTCTGGCCTTCCGCAGCCAGTTGAACAAGCAACTGGAAAGCCGTGGCGTGAAGCTGTCGGTCAATGACTTCATCATCAAGGCGGTCGCGATCGCCCTGCAACAGGTGCCCGAGGCCAACGCGGTCTGGGCCGGGGATCGCGTGTTGCAAATGAAGGCGTCCGACGTGGCGGTTGCCGTGGCGATCGAAGGCGGCTTGTTCACGCCGGTCTTGCAGGACGCGGATCAGAAATCCCTGTCCAGCCTGTCGACCCAGATGAAAGATCTGGCCGCGCGGGCGCGTGACCGCAAGCTCGCCCCGCATGAATATCAGGGCGGCAGCTTCGCGATCTCGAACCTTGGCATGTTCGGCATCGACAATTTCGACGCCATCGTGAACCCACCCCATGCGGGTATTCTGGCCGTGGGCACGGGGGTCAAGAAACCTGTCGTCGGCGACAATGGCGAATTGACCACAGCCACCGTGATGAGCGTCACGATGTCGGTCGATCACAGGGTCATTGACGGGGCTGTCGGGGCGAACCTGCTGAAAGCGATTGTCGAGAACCTTGAAAACCCGATGACGATGCTGGCGTAACGTCGCATTCAAAACTTGCAATCTATTGACATGGCTCAAGGCGAACCCGTACGTCTTGGGCCATGTGCTTTTCCAACATGCTGAAAACACAGGAGAAGCAGATGGATTTCATAACCCTACTTGATGACACCTCGGCCAATACAGAGCGGTTTCGTTCCGCGCATCCTGAGGCTGCGAAAGGGTTCACCGGAATGCACCGCGCCGCGATGGCGAACGGGGCGCTGACCACCAAGGACAAAGAACTGCAATGCATTGCCATCGGCATCGCCAAGCAGTGCAACGATTGCATCGGCTTTCATGTGCGCGCCGCCCTGAAGGCTGGCGCCACCCGCGACGAAGTGGCCGAAACCGTGTCCGTGGCCATCATGATGGGGGGTGGTCCGGCTTACATGTACGGCGCACGCGCCTTGCGAGCCTTCGACCAATTGTCGCAATAACCGTCAAAGCAAATCGCGATTTGAAACACAAAAGGGCGGCGCAAACGCGTCGCCCCTGATCATTTCGGCTTGGGGTATCCCCGTTCTGGCGGGCTGGTTAACCAGCGACAGCGACAAGGAAAAGGGTCGAAAAACCCACCACTGTCGCAAACCAAATCTGTTTCATCTCGGAACTCCGATCATTGTCCACAGCTTCGTATAGATGAAGTCGACAGATCAAAACATTGATTTATCGCAAATTTGCGGATTTCCGCCGATGGTTACTGGATCAGGCGCTGATCCATGTTGATCGAGGGGCAATCGCACCCTGCCTCGCCCACGATCCGCGCCGGAACACCCGCAACGGTCTTGTTGCATGGCACGTCTTCCAACACGACCGAACCGGCCGCGATCCGTGAGCAGGTGCCAACCTTGATGTTGCCCAGAACCTTGGCGCCGGCCCCGATCAGCACACCATCGGCGATCTTCGGGTGACGATCTTCGTCTTCCTTGCCCGTGCCGCCCAGCGTCACCGAATGCAGCATCGACACATTGTCACCCACCACGGCGGTTTCCCCGATCACGATGGAATGGGCGTGGTCGATCATGATCCCGCGCCCGATGCGTGCACCGGGATGGATGTCGATGCCATAGACCTCGGAACACCGCATCTGGATGAAATACGACAGTTCCTTTCGCCCCTGTTTCCAGAGGTGGTGCCCAAGGCGATAGGCCTGCATCGCCTGAAACCCTTTGAAATACAGCACCGGCTGCAACATGCGGTGGCAGGCCGGATCGCGGTCCAGAACGGCGGTAATGTCGGCGCGGGCGGCTTCAGCCAGTTCCGGGTTGTCGGCATAGGCTTCATCCGCAATTTCGCGCAGCAACACCATGCTCATCTCGTTCGAGCTGAGTTTGGCGGCGAAGCGATAGGACAGCGCCTTTTCCAGCGTGCGGTGGTGCAATACGCAGGCGTGGATCAGGCCCCCCATCAAGGGTTCATCCGCGACCGCCTGCCGTGCTTCACGGGTTATACGATCCCAAACGGGTTCGATTTCGGTGACGATCGCGCGCTTTTCGGCCATGGTCATTCCTCGTGTTGAAGCCCCTTCCTACACCAGATAGGGTCGGAGTTCAAAATGCAAACCCGTGGTAGCACGGATCACCGACATGAATGAATCCCGGATCGCAACATATCGCGCACAATTGATCGACGCGCTGTCGGCGCTGGATCGCAGCGATGCGCGCGGGGCATCCGGGCAAAAGACGGTCGAGCTGGACCAGCAGGCCGTGGGGCGGCTCAGTCGGATGGATGCATTGCAGAATCAGGCGATGGCGAAAGCAACCGGTGCGCGCCGCGCGGCCCAGCGCACACGCATCCTCGCCGCCCTGGCACGGATCGACGAAGACGAGTTCGGATTATGCGAGGATTGCGGCGAAGATATCCCGACAGGTCGGCTTGATCTGGATCCCTGCGTTACCAAATGCGTGAGCTGCGCAAGCGGATAAGGCGCCCGCGCCGGTCATTTCGTGCCTTCAGCGCTGCAAACACGGTCAACATGCAATCGACATAATCGGGGTCGTTCAGGAACGGCTCGGCCACACGTGGCAGAGACATGGCAACAGATCCAAGGCTGCCATTGCCCCAATCCGGATGCGCATGGCCCAGCGCGCGCCGGTATCTGTCCGCCGCTTCCGCGCGGTGCAGCATTTCCAGCATGGCGCCGGGACGCTTGCGAGCCGGAAGCGCCAAAAGAGCGCATCCGGCAGCCGCGACATCTCCGGGCAGAACAGGACGCATGGTTACAGCGCCACTTCCAGCCGCGCGTACGGTCCGGGGCCAAACCGGTCTGACACCTGCGCCACTTCGACCGTGTAAGCTCCGCTGACAAGGTCGGCTGTGCGCATCATAGCGTCATAGGTCCAGACAGGTGCTGCAACCTCGACCTCGCGCTTGACCGACCCACCGTCGATGACACGCAGGCGATAGCGTTCAAAGGCTTCCCCCAACGGGACATCGGTGGCATCCCACGCATCCGCATCCACACGACTGCGCCGAACCCAGCGGATCAGGTGGTCGGCTCCAGACAACTCACTGCCCAGATGCACCGGCGCATAGGGGCGCAGACCTATTCCCTTGAACGCGTGGACTTCATGCAGGAAGGACGGGTCTGACAGCTTCTTGCGGGCCGGTCCGATCCGATAATGCCGGCTCAACCCCCGCGCCGATGACGCCAGCCGGACCTGCGCCTGATGTGCGCCCAGCAAAACCACATAACTGCCCACCGGCCAGGACTGGGGCGCCGTGGCATCGGTGCCCGCCTGCCCGCGTAAACGCAGGGTCAGGTCATAGGTCCGCTCGCCCACCAGTTCGGCCCCGGCAAACTGGAAAACCTCCCACATATCCGGGTTGCCATCGCCGATCACCGCCACATTGGCGCCATTCAGCATGTCGTCGATGGAGCATGACGACAGGGCCCCTTCGGTCAGCGCGACCCGCAAGGCCGGACCCCGGTCGATCATGCCCGAGGGTGCATGGGCCAGCACCGATTGCGTCACGCCAATGATCGACGGATCCGTGATCATGCGATTGACCGCGTAGCCATTGTCCGCAACCGAACTGTAAAGCGCCACGCGCCCCGGCCAGGGCCGCGCAGCCACCGCAATGCGGGGCTGATGCGGCACCTCGTCCCCGGTCAGAAGCGGCAGGTCCATGAACAAGGGGAACACGGGTGCGGGGGGAATATAGGGTTTGACCGCAGGCGCAGGCTCGACGCTGTCTGATGGCTGGAACAGGCCCGGCTCCACCCGCACGGCGCGCAGGGTCTGCACACCGGTATGATCCACATGGTCAATCCGGTACTGCTCGGTCCCGGCCTCGGTGGTCATCTCGATCACATCCCCGGCTCCCTTCGCCAACTCGGATGGCGGCAGCGAAAATGTCGCCTTGTCCCGCGCCACGCGGGCTTCCGACAGCCAGCGTTCAACAATGGCCCGCGCCTCGACCCGGGTCAGGATCAGCGGGATTTCCGAGGCGGCGACCGACCGGCTGGTTTCATCCGGGAAAGTCGCCTCGACCGAGCGGACATCGTAATCCCCGGCCCCTTCCACATAGGTCAGGCGCACGCGACCGGCGATCTCGGCCTCGGGATCGCGGATGCGTTCCAGCGTGGTGTCGCGATCGGGCGACAGGGCCATTTTTTGCGGATCAAGCAGGTGGTCGGACCGCCCGGTGCGGGTTTTGAAGACCAACATCCCCTCGCGTTCGGTCACTTCGAAACCATAGGCCAGCATCAAGGGCTGCAACGCCGCCCGCGCCCCGCCGACCTGATCGACGATATAGCCACGCACCAGCCCGTATAGCTTCGAGACATCATAGCGTGTCACCCCCGACCGTTCGCAGATTTCGGCCACGACCGAGGAAAGCGAGCGCGCCGAGACGCGGCCGTTCAGCCAATGCCCCCGGTCGTAATTCGCCCCATCACTCCACAATCCTTTGCGGTTGGGAAACTGCGGAAAGGGTCGCGCATCCCACGCCCAGACATGTGCGCGGGTCATGTCCAGCATCTGAACACCCGTCGCACTGTGGGTCGGATTGTTGTCAGGCGTGGCCCAATAGTCATAGATCGCGCGCAGATATTGCGCCTGTATCAGATCATCCCGCCGCCCGTTCGAGTAGCGCGGCTTTGAGCTTTCCGAGCTTTTCGGGTCCAGAAACTTGTTGGGCTGGTTGGTGCCCTTGTCGATGGCGGCACAGCCGATTTCGGTGAACCAGAAGGGTTTCGATCCGGGCAGCCAGCCGGTCGGGGCAGCCTGACGCACGCCGCCGACACGATTGTGGTGCGACCGTTCCCACCAATTGCGCAGATCCTTGTAACGAAAGACCCACGGCTCGCCATGCGCGCCATCTGTGATGGGCGTTCGAATTTGCAATGCGCGCGCATCCGCCGTTTTGTAGTACCAATCATATCCCTCACCGCCCTCGATGTTGGATTGAAGATAGGCCAGATCATAGATCGACCCGTGATGCGCATCCGCATGGTCGAACCCGTCACGCCAGTCGGACAGCGGCATATAGTTGTCGATGCCGATGAAGTCGATATCCGGGTGGCTCCAAAGCGGGTCCAGGTGATAAAACACATCGCCCGACCCGACCTGCGGGTGATAACCGAAATACTCGGACCAATCGGCGGCGTATGAGATCTTGGTTCCCGCCCCAAGGATCGTGCGCACGTCCTGCGCCAGCGTGATCAACTGGTCAACCACCGGAAAGCTGTTGCCGGGACCGCGAATTTGCGTCAGCGCCCGCAACTCGGACCCGATCAGAAAGGCATCCACGCCGCCTGCCGCCGCACACAGATGGGCATAATGAAGGATGAAGCGACGATACGAAAACCCCGCAGGGCCAGTATAGTCAACGCCGTCATCCGTGACCGTGAAATCGCCCGGCTGCGCCGTCCCGAAGAACGCGTTGACCTGCGCCACCGCCCCTGCCGTGCCATCAGGTGATGCGACGTGGCCGGGCGCGTAGGACGTGGTGATCCGTCCGCGCCAGGGCAGGACCGCCTGCCCCAGATTGCCGCTCCAGGGATCGGGCAGCGTGTTGCCCTCCATCTGCTCCATCAGGATAAAGGGATAGAATGTTGCTTTGCGGCCGGAATTCGACGCCAAAGCAATCGCTTCCATCACGGCTTTGTCAGACGGGGTGCCGCCATAGATCGGGCGTCCCTTGTCATCTTTCGGCACAAGCCCTGCCTGCGAACGGCTCACGCCCGATACACACCACGGCATGCTGTCGCCATCCACCTCTTTCTGCTCGACACGGGGGCGGATACGGCAGTTGCCACAGCGCAGGTCATCACCGAACCACGACACCACCAAAGCGGTGTTGCGGCAGTTGGGCATTTCCTGCCGCATCATCTGGTAAGAGGTTTTGAAATCCGTCAAGCCGGACGGGGTGTTCATGTTAGACCCTTCGACTGCGCCGGGCGCGCTTTTGTAAAAGACAGGGCTTGTGGCGAGGGAATATTCGCCCGTGCCGGGGATCAGCGCGACGGCGCGGGTGCCGCGTGCCACTTCCCTGGGCTGGTCGCGCTGTTCGGGGCGGAACACCTCGAAGCTGAATTGCGGTACACGGTTGCCGAACTGGCCCAAGGGCAAGTCTTCGATCACCACATAAGCGACGCCGCGATAGGCCGGTGCCTTGCCCGCGCCCTTGACGGCTTCAATCTTCGGGTCCGGCAGTTGCGATTCAGTGCCGGTATAGACGCGCATGTTCAGGTCTGTTGGCGACACCTCGTTCCCATCTGCCCAAATCCGTCCGACGCGGGTGATCTCGCCTTCGCACAAGGCAATCGCAAGGCTGATCGAATAGCTATAGGTCGTGACCTCGGGTTCAGGCGGAGATGGCATCCCCTTGCCCCCGCCACCGCCAGTGGTCGTGACCGATTCCTTGAAGCGCGTGGCCCAGATCACCTGCCCGCCCAAACGGGCGCGGCCAAAGACCATCGGGATCGCGGCCCCCTCGGACGCACCGGTCAGGCGCATCCGGTCGACCTTGCCGGTCTCGACAGGTTCCGAGCCTTCGCCCAGGATACGATTGTCGATGACCTGACCGACAGTCGCCCCAATCGCCTTGCCGATCACCACCGATGAAAGGCCAAGAACGCCCCCGCCAATCGAAGCTCCGGCGGCTGCACCGACTGCGGATAGTAAGATCGTTGCCATCAGTTGATCCTTTCAGGAAATGCGAAACACGCCACGATGCGGCGGGCCCAGGGGGCAGACAGTGAGTTTTCGACCACGCCATGACCCGAATAGGCATGGACAAAGGCGGGTGACGGGTCGGTTTGGCAGAGAAACCCCAGATGCTTGGCCACCGCGCCGCCCTGCATCCGAAACAGAAGCACATCGCCCGGACGGGCCGCTGAAACGGGGCGTTCGATCAGGTGCTGGCGGGCGGCTTCCCACAGGCGTTCCGCGCCCGCAGCCTCGGACCAATCGGCGGTATAGGCCGGCACTTGGGCCGGTTCCCCCCCCAGCACCGCACGCCACACGCCGCGGATCAGTCCAAGACAATCACACCCGTTGCCCCGGCAAGACGCCTGATGCACATAAGGCGTGCCAATCCAGCGTCGGGCCTCGGCCACGATTTCTTGCTGCAAACGGGTCAATTCAGTCACCTGACTCGGGGGAAAACGGGTTGGTGCCATCGCGGCCAAAATCCAGCCGATCCAGCAAGTCGTTGGTTTCCTTCGCATCCCCGCCATCGTTCTTGCCATGCCCCACCGGGTAGGACATCAGCCAGTCCTCACCGGGAATGTCGGGAAAACCGCGAAAGTTTCGGAAGTTGTTGAACTTGACCCGGCAGGTTTTCGGCAGCTTGTCACATCCGGCTTCAAGGCGCACCATGTCCCCCGGCACCATGGACGCGCGAATGGACTCCCACAGCTCAACCGTCCGCGCGCCGTCCTCGCCCTTGCGGTCGTTCTTGATCAGTCCGGTCAGGCCTTTGGCCGCGCCGGTCAGGACGGTGAGCCTGCCCCGTTCAAACCACCGGTTGGGATAAAGCGCCATATCCGAGAACTGAAACGTGGTCTCATGCGTGTTTTCCCCCACCGCGATGTCCAGCCGATATCCCGACTGGTTCAGATTGAACCGGCACGACCCATCCCCCAGAACCGCGGAACACGGCATCTGATAGACACGCCCCTGCGGCTGGTTCAGCTTTTCGGACAAGCCGTTCAGTTCAGCGCGGAACCCACCGGCTTCACGGGCAAGCTCGCCCACCGTGCCGCGAAAACGCAGAAAGCGTTGGCGTGTGTCCACCCAATTGACCAGCCAGGCTTCCACCTCAGCCCCGTCATAGCGGCCTGCGCGAATGTCTTGTTCCGAGATCGAGGCGTCGTTCAGAACGCCCAGCGCCTCGGTGTTGTCAACCGACAGGCCAGTTGTCTGGCTCAGCGCATGGGCGGTCATGCCGGTATCTGCGCGAAAGGTCACGCCGTCGATCACCAGATCCAGATCATGATCGGTGAAGCCGTGCACGACCCCATCGCGCCGCGTGACCTTCCAAAGTCGCGCGACCGAAGTGACACCTTGACCCAGATGGGCTTCGAATTCAGAGGACAACGCCATCAGACCCGCACCTCCACAACCGGAACATTGGGGGCATCACCCGCCTGGAACGAGGCGACCGATGTGTGAATGCGATCGGTGTCAAAGCGCACCGGCACGTCAAATTCATATCCCGCCGTCACCTCGGCCCCGGTTTCAGGGGCAGTCATGAACGTCACCATCCCGGTGGTGTAATCCACGGTGAACTGCGTGCCCTCGCTCAGCGGATCGCCCTTCAGGCCCAGCTTGACCGTGCCTTCAACCGGCTTCTGAATGGGCCGGGCATAGGTCTGCTCTCCGGAACGATAGGTTTTGATCAGTGGAAACTCGACCCTATCGCCATCGCCCCAGGCGATGATCTGATCGGTGTATTCCGGGGGGTGCGACGGTAGACTGCTTTTGTAATCCGACCAGTCCTTCCAGCGAAACCCGACAAGCTGCCCGCGCCGTGCCTCGAAGAACGCAATCAGCGTTTCAACATCGTCGAGCGACCGCATCCCGATGCCCGCATCATAGCGGCGGCGCGAATGCTCCCACGGGGTGTTGCGTTCTTCAAACCCGTTGGCAAGAGTCACAACCTCGGTACGCCGTTCCGGGCCACCAACGGACCCAAAGCTCAGATTTGCCGGAAACCGGACCTCGTGAAAAGACATGGGGAAACCCTCCTAGGTTCGAAATGACTGGGTTAACGGTGGCGCTGACCACGTGACAATGCGCGCGACATCTGCGCGGCGATCTGGCTTTGCGACCGCCGGAACCCTTCGACGTCAGGGGTCGAGATGTTCATCGTGATATTGACAGGGCGACCGCTGCCGCCGGCCTGCACGCCCAATCGACCGTCGGCTCCACGAGCCAGCGGCATGATCGCCTCTGGGCCCGCCTCGCCCATAAGGCCGGTGGCGCCGCGCATCGGAAACGTCGTCGCGCTTGAGACCACGCCGCCCTTGGCAAAGGGCACCACGCGCCCTTGCGCGAAGGTCCCACCCTTTTCAAACGGCAGGAAGGCGTTGGTCGCGGCCCCGACTGCCTGCCCCAGAATGTCGCCGAAATGCCCCGTAACGGGCTTGATTGCAGCATTATAGGCCGCCTGCGACATAGATTGCGCCACGCCCTTCAAAGCATCCGACAGCTTCATGCCATCAAAGACCAGACCATCAAACGCCTTGCGCAATCCCGATGAAATGCCGGAGGACAGGGTGTTCACATCCGCGCTCAGATCCGAGACCGTCGAATGCATGCCCCTAAGTTCGAACACGAAGCCTGCGGTCATCGCCTGCGCGCCGCCCAGGGCCGTTTCCAACGCATCCAGTTGTTCATCAAAGCTGTCCAGACCGTTCATGGTTATTCTCCTTCAGTCAGGTGTTTCGGCGCATCCGGAAACGCCAGCGCCAGTTCTTCCAGCCGCGCCCGCAGGCATGGCGCGGGTTGATCATCCAGCCCGGCCATCACCATCAGTTCGACCGGGGTCAGCGCCCAGAACTGGTCCGGGCGCAGTCCCAGCCGCCCCAGCCCAAGCCGCATCAGGCCGGGCCAGTCGAAAGCGGGACAGGTGCTCATGGGTGCGCTTCGCTGTCAGTGGGCGTGGCGAATGCCCGGCTCAGAAGCTGCCCCGCCGCCTGCGCCGCGCGCACCGGACCACCGGTAATCTCGGCCGCCAGCAGGTCCTGCGCGCGGCCTTGCCAGCCGCCACCCCGCAATCCGGCCACGATCAGCGCCAGCACATCCCGGCTTGAAAACGCACCGCGTTCAAACCGTTCCACCAACCCGATGATCGTGTCCTCGCCCAACTGCGCCTCTAGCTCGGCCAGCGCACCCAAGGTCAGCTTCATGACATGCGCCGTGCCGTCGATGGTCAGCGTGACCTCTCCTGTCCAGGGGTTTGCCATGATCACAGCGCCGTAAAGCTCAGCTCACCCGCCGAGGCCATCGACAGCTCATATGTCGCCTCGCCGTTATGTGACCCAGCATACTCGACCGAGGTGATCATGAACGGCCCCTCGACGACGCCGAAATCAGGCACGATCACCTGGAAGTCCGGCACCTCGTTGTCAAAAAAGATCTGCCGCGCCCGCTCATCCGTGGTCGCGTCCTTGAACACGCCCGAGCCCGAGATCGAGGCGGATTTCACACCCGCGCCCCCCAGCAACTCGCGCCAGCCTCCGGTGCTTTCCAAACTGGTCACATCAACGCTTTCCGCATTGAAACTCAGACGCGTGGCCCGAAGGCCTGCAATGGTCTCGAACACGCCGCTGCCGGTCATGTCGAGCTTGATCAATAGGTCCTTGCCGTTTTGCGCAGCCATGGGATCACTCCGTTGTTAAGGGTTAGTCGTCTTGAACACGGGCACGGAAGAACAGGTCGATCCGGCGCACATCCGCGTCCTCGACCCGCCGCGCCCGCGCGCGATGGAAATTCAGATAAACAAGCTGGCCCCGTGCCAGCGCCAATGTCGCATCCACCAGCGCATCGCTGACAGCGGCGGCCACTTGCTTGGCGCTTTGAAAGCCCGCTTCATCCGTCACCACGCTGACGGTGATTTCGTGCAGGGCGCCATGCCCGGTCATGTCGGACCGTTCGCGCACATCCTCGGGGCCGAGGCTGACATAGGTGCCGGTGATGATCCCCGCAGGCACCGCGTCATAGATCGCACCGGCGACAAGCGTCGACAGGGCCACATCACCGGTCAGCCGCTGATACACGGCCTGCTGCAAGGCGGCGGAAACACCGTAGCTCATGCCGACACCTCCTCTTGGGCGAAACAGGTCAGGTAATGGGCGCTGGCATCAGCCTCGGTCACGGCCAGGATGCGAAACAGGCGCGATCCGGCGCGAAACCTCTGATCAGGTTGGGGACGCGACGGGGCACCATCCGGGGCAGCCCGCACCGTGATGCGAAACGCGATGGTTGACACCGTGGCAAACCCGGCGGCCCGTTCGCGGCCCGTGCGCGGCTTGATTTCGGCCCATAGCTCGCCCAAAGCCTGCCAGCTTTGGGTGAATCCCCCGGCCCCATCCGGTGTGCGCACCGGCGCTTCAAGCGTCAGCTTGCGGTTCAGAACCGGCGCTTTCATCGGGCACCCCCACCGCCAAGCAGGCGCACGGTGCGATAACGCTGGATCAACGACGACACAGCGGATGGCCACGGGGCTTGCCCAATCGAGGCCCCACCGGCCTCGGACCGGTTTTCATAATAGCTTGCCGCCAAAAGCATCACGGCCTGGGCCAGATCCGCGGGCATATCGGCCCAGCTGGCACCAAATCCCGCGTCAAATCCGATCACCACCTGTCCACCCACCGGGATGGCTGGCAAACACAGGCCCGTCGACACCAATCGTGGCCGGTGTAAGTCTGGCTCCAGCACATACCGGGCGGTGTTGATCACCTCTTCACCGCCAAGGCGATCCACGATCTTCAGGCCGGTGATCTGGCTGACCGGGGCCACAGGCAGGGCTTGCGTGGCCAGATCGCGCCAGGCGGTCAGGGTCCAGGTAAAGCTGCGGGACAAGAGGATCTTGCCAGTGCGGGATTCGATGGCCGCGATGGCGGCCCTTAGATAGCTCTCCAGCACCGTATCCTGCACCCCGTCATCGGCAAACCCGGTGCCCAGCCGCAAGTGGTCCTTGAATTGGGCGACCGGAAGGACCGCGCCCGGCACAGTGGTCTGCTCGACTAACATCATGGATCATCTCCGAAATTCGGGTCCCTCACGTCACTTGGGTTAAGATGGGCGCGCACCGTCCGCGTTGCTCGGACGGAGGGGGAGCAGCTAGACAACACGGGGGGTAGGTCAGCGCGCGCCCGGTCCCGCACCTGCCGTGTGGCAGAATGCGAGGCTCGGGTTCAGGCTCTTACGAGACCGAGAACTTCAGAAGCTTGATCGCCGCGAAGTCGCTGACATCGCCGCCCACGCGCTTGGTCGCATAGAACAGCACATGCGGCTTGGCCGAGAACGGATCTCGCAGGATGCGGGTGTCAGGACGTTCGGCAATCGTATAGCCCGCCCCGAAGTCACCAAAAGCAACCGGGGTTGTATCGGTGCCAATATCCGGCATGTCTTCGGCGATCAGAACCGGATAACCCAGCAGACGCGCAGGTTCCCCGGCGGCCAGGCCGTCCGACCACAGGAAACGGCCATCCATATCCTTCATCTTGCGCACAGCCCCGGCGGTTTTCGAGTTCATCACGAACTTCGCACCCGCGCGGTATTCGGCGTCCAGCGCATAGACCAGATCAATGATCGCATCCGCCGGGTTCGAGGCGTCGAAATCGCCCGACGTGCCGGTCACGATGTAACCGATATTGCCCCAGGTCCAGATGTCATTGTCCACTGACGGGTGCGCCAGAATGCCCTTGGGCTTGTCGATCCCGTCCCCCGAAATGAAGGCCCCGGCCTCGGCGCGGGCAAACTTGTCGGCAATCCGGCCCGCCAACCAGGTCTCGATCTCGAACGCGCTGTCGTCCAGAAGACGCTGCGACGCTTTGGGCAGCGCGGACAGCTCATGCAGCGGAATGGTGATCCGCTCAATCGAAGGCGTGCCGGTCTCGACCGAAGGATCCGTTTCCGTGGCCCAGCCCGAGCCGACATCGGAATGGTCGATCAGCACGTCATAGGACGTCGCTTCGACATTCACTACATTCGCCACGGCACGCAGCGACGCGGTGGATTTCAAAACGCTCTGAATGGTGTCGGCGGTCTGCGGATCGACCAGATAGCCACCGTCCCCGGCAACCGCTGTCGACATGGCCTTGCCATCCAGTTCCAGACCGCGCAGCCCGTCATCGTCACCCGACCGCAGATACGCTTCAAACGCTTTCTGATGCGGGGCTTCCAGATCGGCGGCAGCAGCAAGATGCGGACGCGCCGCAGGGGACTTGGAGGTGAAGTTTGTTTTGCGATCCAGCATGGTCAGTCGCTCTTCCTGTTGTTGAAGTTTGGTGGAAATATCGTCATGAAACGCATTGATATCGCTCATGAAGCCAGCCAGCGCGGTCTTCACCTCGGCGGCCGGGGTGGCGTCCGTCGCGGCCGACTGGCCCAGAGCCTTCGTCTCGGTCTTGCTCATGTGTATGTCCTTTTCAGAGGGTCAGATCGCTGGCACGGCGGTATCGGGCCAGCATATGGCGCGCTTCGTCGATCGAAGCGGCCAGTTCACGCAGGGCGGTATCGTGAACGGCAGGCAGATCGCCTTTCGCCCCCACCCGCGCCGTCGGAAGCATGGGGAAGGTGACAAGCGACACCTCCCACAGCTCCAACTCGGTCAAAAGCCGTTGGCCCTTGTCGTCCTTGGTGGCCCGCTTGGTGCGATAACCAATGGACAATCCATCAATCGCACCTGCCTCGATCAGCGCAGCGGCCTCCCGCCCCTTGGCGACATCCGTCAGAATGCGCCCCTTGACGTAAAGCCCGCGCGCGTCCTCGCGCACCTCGTCCCAGACGCCGATGGGTTGCGCCGGGTCGTGTTGCCACAGCATCTTCACGCCGCGGTCCGCCGCCTTCAGCGCGCGCAGGGATTTGCCATAGGCACCGGGCGCCACAATGTCGCCGCCCGTGTCGCATTGATCGAAAAAGCTGGCATAGCCCTCGATCAGAATGCCCTCGTCCACTTCGGACGTTTCGCCCAGCTTGACGAATTTGTGTTCAAGCCCAAGATCGGGCCGGAAATCGCTCATCTGCTTTTCCTCGTTGGTTATGCGTTGTCGGATGTCAGGGGCGGCAGGCCCAGAAGGCTGCGTTTCTCGGCATCTGACAGAAAACTGGCGTCAGCCACGCGGCGCCATTGCTGATCCCGTTCAGCGGACAGGGCCGGCACTTGGTCAAGGTCGGGCTTCAGGACCACGCTTTCACCGGTGAACCCGGCCAGCCAATGGCCCACACTGGCCGCAACCCGCGACACCAAGGGCACCACGGTCAGGCGATAAAACGCCCGGCTGGCCTCCTGATAGTTCGCATAGGTCGCATCGCCCGGAATACCGATCAGCATCGGTGGCACCCCGAAGGCCTGCGCGATCTCGCGCGCGGCGGCTTCCTTGGTTTTTTGGAACTCCATATCCGAAGGACTGAATCCCATTGGTTTCCAGTCCAACCCGCCCTCCAGCAGCATTGGCCGCCCGGCATTACGCGCACCGACGTGATGGGTCTCCATCTCGGCCAGCAGACGATCATACTGATCCGCGCTCAGTTGCGCCTGCCCATCGGCCCCGTTGTAAACAATGGCGCCCGATGGCCGCGCGGCGTTGTCCAGCAGGGCTTTCGACCAGCGGCTGGCCGCGTTGTGCACGTCGATCGCCGTGGCGGCCGCCTGCAAGGGCGACAGTCCGTAGTGATCGTCCTGCGGGTGGAAGGCCTTCACATGGCAGATCGGGGTCGTGCCCTCCCCCACGTGAAACCGATGCTTGCGCGCGCCGACCGTGTAATCATAAGCCACCGGCCAGCCATCCGCCCCGGGCACGAGGCTCATCCGGTCGGACCGGAGCACATGCAACTCACCCGGCAGCCCATCCTGTCCGGGAACAGCCTCGAAATACCCGTTTCCGGTCAACAGCAGTTGCCCGAAAAAGGCTTCGAACAGCTCGGCCCGGCCCTGCGCGGCATTGGGGCGTGCCAGAAGGTCCAGCAGCGGGTGGGTGTCGAACCGCTGGCTTTCATCCTGCAAGACCAGCGGCAGCGCGGCAGCGGCTTCGGCAATCAGTTTGACCGACCGAAAGCCGACCGGATTGGCAGCAAAGCCCGTTTTGGTCAGGCTGACAACATCACGCGGGCTCCAGGCCACCCGGCCCGCGCCCCCATAGGCAATGACCGGGCCCGTCGCCGAGGCTTTGGTTTCGGTCGGTTGTGCCGCCATATGTGCTGCGTCACCCCGCTTGAGAAAGTCGAATACCATGGGCGGATGCTCCTCGCGTTCTGTCCTTGTTGGGGAAGAATCCCCGGCAAATCTGTCCCGCCCGGTCCCCTGCCTGTCGCAGCGCCGGTCGGCGAAACTTTCGTCTCAGTGATGGTCAGGTCAGGGTCGCTGGAGCGTTACCGTTCTGGACCCTGCCTTTCGATGTTTTGCACTCTGACATCCAAGGTTAAAAAACAGTTTAACCAAGCGAACGCACCTGCGGATGGCGGTATTTGGCAACGGGTTCGATGATCAACTCGTGCAAAGCCCAAACCAGCGCATCAACGCGGTCGGGGCTTCCCTTGCCCTCGTATCCCTGCACCGTCATGCGGCACATCTCGTCTTCCAGTGCAGGCATCGACGTGGCATGAGACACGCGGCCCTGCTCATACAGTGCCGCAACGGGCTCGGCACGCGCCGATTTGCCCCGCGTGGCGCGTACGGCGCGAAACGGCACAGTGGCGTCGATCTGCCGGATCACGCTCTCCACCAGATCTCCGCCCTGGTTGACCTCGGCCACCAAACGGTCGGCACCGTGGCGTTGCATCGCCGCAATCGCCGCTTCAGACCATTGTGTCGGGCTGGCCGCCGAGACACTGGCATCCTCCAGCACCACGGCTCGCCAATTGCCCGGTGCGCCCTGGGCCATGACACCCGCCACCACGATCCCGCAGGCGTCCGACCCCTTGTGGCCCGTCACCGGCGGGTCAACAGCAACCACGATGCGGTCGAACTCTGGCAGTTCGCCGGTGATGCGCGCGGCATCCAGCCTCGCCATGGTCCACAAAGCCCCCTCGACATCTTCAAGCAAGACCCCATCCAGCTCCTGCCGTCCAAGGCTCGTGTTGGCATAGCGGCTGCGCACCTCGTCAAGGAAACTCTTGGCCAAATAGGCGCGATTGGCTTCTGTGGGGGCTTGCGTCACCACGGTCGACGGGTTGTTCAGGATCGCCTTCAACACCCCCACGTTACGCGGCGTTGTGGTTACGCATTGGCGCGGATGATCGCCCAGCCGCAATCCGAACTGCAGCATGTCCCAAGTGTCCTCGGCCTTTTTCCACTTGGCCAGTTCATCCACCCAGGCCGCATCAAACTGCGGACCGCGCAGACTTTCCGGTTCATGTGCCGAAAACACCTGCGCCACCGCCCCATTGGGCCAGACCAAGCGTCGCCGCCCAGCCTGCCACTCCGGCCGCCGGTCAGGGGGCGAGCACGCCAGTATCCCACTGTCGCCGAAAATCATTACCTCGCGCACCTGGTCGATGGTTTCACCGACCAAAGCCACGCGGTGGGACCGGCCCGGGTCCAGCGGACCGAACCCTTCGACCTCGGCCCGCACCCATTCCGCCCCGGCGCGGGTTTTCCCCGCGCCGCGCCCCCCCATGATCACCCAGCTGCGCCAGTCACCGTCCGGCGGCAACTGATGGTCCAGTGCCCAGAACTCAAACAGATACGGAAGCGCTGCCAACGCCCCGTCACTCAGATCATTCAGGAAGCTCTCGCGCTCTTCTTGCGTCGCGCAGGCAAGCCAGTCGGCGCCCGATTTCATCTCGGGCCTCAGCAAGGTCGAGAGCGCCCGCTCCCGCCCCGCCAAAGGCGGTTTGACCACTTTGTTCAAGTCGTTTCCTTTCCTCGAATACTGTTTGCATGGCACGGCGCACCTCGGTCACGGCTTTCGCCAATCCCGGTGTGGTCTCGCAATCGGCCAGTTCCGCCGCGCTCAACTGGCGGTCCAGCTCTTTCAAAACGCGCAGAAAAAACGCGTCCGCGATCTTCAGGTACTCTTCCGAAGCCGCGTCCTTCCCCAAGGGCGTGATCATTGTCATTATTATATTTGCCTCTCATGCTCGTCTCCGCACGAGCGACATGAAAAAACGGCCCCGGGCGGGTGCCCAAGGCCGTTGAAGTCACGTCTTCTAGCGTATGTCAGACCCTAGGGGCGACCGCGCGTTCTGTCAAACCGCCCTCCCGCAACACCGTCCGGCAAGGTCATGTTTTCTTTACCAGATCACTGGTTCGCCCGCTCGGCTTCGATCTCGCGCCACTTGGCAACGTTGCGGTTGTGTTCTTCCAGTGTTTCGGCAAAAGCGTGCCCGCCCGTGCCATCTGCCACAAAAAAGATGAAATCGGTGTCGTCCGGGTTCAGAGCTGCCTCGATCGCCGCTTTGCCCGGGTTGGCGATGGGAGTGGGCGGCAGACCGTCGATGACATAGGTGTTATAAGGCGTCTCCGAGCGCAGTTCGCTTTGCCGCAACCCCCGGCCCAAGGCCCCCTGTCCCTTGGTGACACCATAGATCACCGTCGGGTCCGTTTGCAGGCGCATGCCCTGGTTCAGGCGGTTTACGAACACGCTGGCCACCTGGCGCCGCTCTTCGGCCACGCCGGTTTCCTTTTCCACGATCGAGGCCATGATCAGCGCCTCTTCCGGGCTGTCATAAGGCAAATCCGGCGCACGTGCTTCCCATGCTGCCGCCAGAATGGCCGACTGAGCCGCCTGCATCTCCGCCAGCAGCGCCGCCCGGTCTGCACCGACCCTGACTTCATAGCTGTCTGGCGCCAACGTGCCCTCGGCGGGGACCTCAGCCACCTCGCCGTCCAGAAAATCGGCATGGTTCAGACTGTCCACGATCTGCCAGCTTGTCACCCCTTCAGCCAGCGCAATGCGATAGCGCGTATCGCTTTCATTGCGCACCTTCTGATAGGTCTCGGGCACGGGGGTGTCCTGTTCGGCCGGGTTGAACTCGGCCGTGATTTCATATTCCTGCGTGGCGGGGTCCAGTTCGCGCACCTGAACCTCGGCCGCCAGAACACCGATCCGGTATACGACTTCCGTACCACAGGTCGACGCCCCGCCGCGTGTCACCACATCGACGATATCTTCCATCGACGCGCCCTCTGGCACCAGAAACGACCCGGCCTTCAACTGGGATTTCTTGTCGGAATACTCGACACCCAACCGAAAGATCGTTGCATTTGAAATTGCACCTTGTTCGGTCAGGGTATTTGTCACGCGCGAAAAGTTGGATCCTTTTTCAACGCGCAAACAGATTGCTTCGGTCAGCGGACCGGCACCGGTGTACTGCCGTTTACCCCATGCGATCATCCCGATTGCGACGATCATGATGACCACGAACAGGCTCAGCGCATTCGACGCGATGTTGCGCCACATCAGTCAGCGACCTTGCCCATGATCAGGCTGGCATTGGTGCCGCCAAACCCGAAACTGTTGGACAGAACCGTGTTGATCTCGCGCTTCTCGGCCTTGTTGGCGGCAAGGCTCAGCTTCGGTGTGACCGCCGGGTTGTCCAGGTTGATCGTCGGTGGCGCGATCTGGTCGCGCAGCGCAAGGATGCAGAAAATCGCCTCGACCGCGCCCGCAGCCCCCAGCAGGTGGCCGATCGAGCTTTTGGTCGAGCTCATCGTTGCGTTCTCAGCCGCATCGCCCAACAGGCGTTCAACCGCGCTCAGTTCAATCGTATCCGCCATGGTCGAGGTTCCATGCGCATTGATGTAATCAATCGCGGACGGCTCCAGTCCTGCCTTCGCCAGAGCGGATATCATCGCGCGGAAGCCCCCATCGCCATCTTCGGATGGGGCGGTGATGTGATAAGCATCGCCTGACAGGCCATAACCCAGAACCTCGGCGTAAATCTTGGCGCCCCGTGCCTTGGCATGTTCGTATTCTTCCAGCACGACAATGCCCGCCCCTTCGCCCATGACAAAGCCATCGCGGTCCACGTCATATGGGCGGCTGGCCGCTTGCGGGTTGTCCCCGGCCTTGGTGGACAGCGCCTTGCAGGCATTGAACCCGGCAATCCCAAGCTCGCAAATCGCCGCCTCGGCGCCACCGGCGATCATCACATCCGCATCGCCGGTCTGAATCAGACGCGAGGCATCACCAATGGCATGTGCGCCTGTCGAACAGGCGGTGACAACAGAATGGTTCGGCCCTTTGAAGCCGAACTTGATCGAAACCTGACCCGAGATCAGGTTGATAAGCGATCCGGGAATAAAGAACGGAGACACGCGGCGCGGTCCACGCTCGTTCAGCAGAATCGAAGTTTCGGCAATCGTCGCCAGCCCGCCGATCCCCGACCCGATCATCACACCCGTGCGCAACCGGCTTTCCTCGTCCTCGGGCATCCAGCCGGCATCCTTCACGGCCATTTCCGACGCCGCCAAGCCATAGAGGATGAAATCATCCACCTTCCGACGCTCTTTCGGCTCCATCCAGTCGTCCGGGTTGAACGTGCCATCCGTGCCGTCGCCCAGCGGAACTTCACAGGCATATTTCGTGGTCACACGCGACGCATCGAACTTGGTGATCGGGCCAGCGCCCGACTGCCCGTCAAGTATACGTTTCCATGTTTCCTCGACCCCACATGCAAGGGGGGACACCATGCCCAGACCTGTAACGACCACTCGACGCATTCTGCTGCCCTTTCTCAGGAAGTCTTTCATCCCACGCTTGATAGCGCGGCGAAGGGTTTAGGGGCAAGAGGCGTTCGGCCTGTGCGGCAAAAGCTGCCGATCGCAGGCCATCCGGTGACACGCTGGGAAAACTGAGACCCCATCGTGTCACCGGTCCGGGACTCACACCTACAGGGCTCAGATGAATTCTGCGCGACGCTCTGGCTCAGGGCGCGCCACTGCCAAGGCCTGAGCCAGATCAACAGCCTTCGAAAACAAGGCCCGCCCGATCAACGTGCCCGCGATGTTGGGGATGTATTTCAGGCGCGCCACATCATCCAGTTCGTGGACCGTCCCGGCGGCGATGACCTGATGCCGGGTCTTGCCAGCCAATCCACTCAGAAGCCCAAGCTGCGCATCCGGCTGATCAATGTCACTGTCAATGTCGGTGATCAGGACACTGGCCAAAGGAACATCCGCATAGGACGCCAGAAAATCCTCTGGCGTGATGGCCACAGGATTGCGCCAACCATCCGTCATCAACTGGCCTTGCCAAACATCGGCCGCCAGAACGATCTGGTCTGGATGTCTGTTGGCAAGCTCTTTCACCA
This sequence comes from Aliiroseovarius zhejiangensis, assembly GCF_014656375.1. GTDB lineage: Bacteria > Pseudomonadota > Alphaproteobacteria > Rhodobacterales > Rhodobacteraceae > Aliiroseovarius > Aliiroseovarius zhejiangensis. The sequence goes on from NZ_BNCH01000001.1 coordinate 285,269, forward strand.
TATCAGGATCACGCGCCGCAATGGAGCCCAGCACAACGCGTCCAGCGCCCTTCTCGATCCAGTTTTCAACCATGTCACGGGTGCGGATGCCCCCGGCAATCTGGACCGAACAACCCGCCTGTTCAATGATCCGTTCGATCAGGGCCGCGTTTTCGCCCTTGCCATCCACCGCATCGAAATCGGTGATATGGATCCATTCAGCCCCAGCTTCGGCGAAACCCTGTGCCGTCTCGACCGGATCCACATGCCAGATCGACGGCTCTTCCAGCCGCCCACGATGCAACGTCACACACCGCCCGTTCTGCAACTCAAGTGTCGGATAGATGATCATGGATCGCCTCCTTCGCCAAACCATCAATGGTTTAGTGAAACAGTATCATATCCCCGCAAGCGTGACCAAATTCGGCTCAATGCGTGCTGAAAACGGCGCACGGTATCAAATCCGCACAAAAAAACGGCCCGCCATGTGGCGGGCCGTTTCTGGAATTGGAAAGTCTCGTGACCTTATACGGCTTCCGAGATGAATTTCACGGCGTCGCCGAAGGTTTGAATGGTCTCGGCAGCATCATCCGGGATCTCGATGCCGAACTCTTCTTCGAAGGCCATCACCAGTTCAACGGTGTCCAGGCTGTCGGCGCCAAGGTCGTCAATGAACGAGGCCGATTCCGTGACCTTGTCCTCTTCAACACCCAGGTGCTCAACAACGATTTTCTTCACGCGATCTGCGACGTCGCTCATGATAAATCCTCACGTTTTTTCAGGCGCTTGGCCCTTTTCGATAGACCCGGGATGGGCCACTTAGTTTTCGGTGTGTAACACCGACATCCCCCACCCCGAAAGGTATGTTGGAGAAAAACATGCGCCGCCTATAGCACATCGCATTAGATAGGCAAACGCTTTAGACCTTCGATAGGTCAGGTGACCGAGTGCTGTTCACCCGCCCCCCTTGTCACAACATGGCCATTCCGCCATTCACATGAATCGTCGCCCCGGTGGTGTATCCTGCCTCGGGTGCGGCAAGGTACAGCACGGCGGCCGCGATTTCTTCGGGTGTACCCATCCGCGCGGCGGGGATTTGCGCGTTGATCTTGTCTTTCTGGTCGTCGGTCAGCTTGTCGGTCATCGCGGTTGCAATGAACCCGGGTGCGACGCAGTTTGCCGTGATGCCGCGGCTGGCCACCTCATAGGCGATGGATTTGGTCAGCCCGACCATCCCTGCCTTGGACGCGGCATAGTTCACCTGCCCCGGGTTGCCGGTCGCCCCCACGATCGAGCTGATGTTGATGATCCGCCCCCAACGGGCTTTCATCATTGGGCGCATGACACCCCGGCACAGACGCATGGTCGAGGTCAGATTGACGCTGATCACGCTGTCCCATTCCTCATCGGACATGCGCATGAAAATCTGGTCGCGGGTGATCCCGGCGTTGTTGACCAGTATGTCCACCGATCCCATCGCCTCGACCGCCTGCTTGGGCAACGCATCCACGGCGTCGCCATCCGACAGGTTGCAGGGCAGCACATGCGCCCGCTCGCCCAACTCTGCGGCCAGAGCCTCAAGCGGTTCCACACGCGTACCGGACAACGCCACAGTCGCCCCGGCACCGTGAAGAGCCGTGGCAATCGCGCCACCAATGCCACCCGATGCCCCAGTGACCAGCGCATTCTTTCCAGTCAGATCAAACATTTATACTTCCTTCTTCATCTCTTTGCAGGCGCCAATCCCCACGACGGGACTGACGGCAGAATTCAGAATCTCCTGAAACTGCCTACCCGTTCAGTGCCGCGACCGCAGCAGCGACATCGTCCGGGGTGCCAACCGCGCGCGTTTCGACATCTTTTGCAATGCGCCGGATCATGCCTGACAAGGCCTTTCCTGCACCAATTTCCCAGATCTCGGTCACACCCTGTTCAGCCATCCACGCCACGCTTTCACGCCAGCGCACTGAACCTGTGACCTGTTCGACCAACAGCGACCTGATCGTGGTTGCATCGGAAATCGCGCGCGCCCGCACATTCGACACCAATGGCACGACAGGCGCTTTCATCTCGACATGCGATAACGCCTCTGCCATCGCTTCCGCTGCGGGCTGCATCAGGGCGCAGTGAAACGGCGCGCTGACCGGCAAAAGTACCGCGCGTCGCGCGCCTTTGGCCTTTGCGATTTCGACGGCGCGCTCGACCGCCTCCTTGTGGCCGGACACAACCACCTGTGCCGGATCATTGTCATTGGCCGCCTGGCAGACCTGATCATGTGCTGCTTCCAAGGCCACGGCTTCGGCTGTTTTAAAATCCAGCCCCAGCAAGGCAGCCATCGCCCCGACCCCTACGGGCACGGCCTCTTGCATGGCTTTGCCCCGCGCACGCAACAACCGGGCGGCGTCGGCAATCGAAAATGTGCCGACCGCCGCCAACGCCGAGTATTCGCCCAGCGAATGGCCCGCGACAAAGGACGCTGCCGACACCGAAACGCCTTCCGCCTCTAATGCCCGCATCGCGGCAAGCGATGTGGCCATCAGGGCTGGCTGCGCATTCTGCGTGAGCGTCAAGGCCTCCTGCTCGCCCTCCCAGATCAGCGAGGACAACTTTTCGCCAAGCGCCTCGTCAACCTCGTCGAACACGGCCTTCGCCGCTGGATACGCGTCTGCAAGGGCCTTGCCCATTCCGATGCTTTGGGCGCCCTGCCCGGGGAATACGAATGCGCGGCTCATGGGCTCTCCTGTTGTCATGCCTTTCCCAAAGGGCATAGCGCGCAGGGACGTTTGGCGCAATCGCTTTGCCGGAAATGAAAATCGGCGCCCGCCTGACAAGACGCACGCCGAACCGGTCGAACTTCGATTGAGTGTCGCTTACGGGGCCGACACCCGCGCCAGCGAAATGGCATTGCCCGTCACCCGTGCGATCCTGCGGTTTCTCGGATCGCGTCTGCGCCGCTCGCCGGTCAGGTCCGAAACAAGCCGCGCCTGAATGCGTTCCAGCGCCGCCTCGGGCCCTGCGATGACCTCATAGGCGTCCATGCCGCTGCCGATCCGCGCATAGAGGGCCGCATCATCCGGGTTGTCGTCGTTGCGCAGGATCAGAAATGATCCGATATCCGCGAAGGGAATGCGCGTTTCGTGCCGGAACCGGTTCAGACCGTCCCGATGCCCGATCCGCAACTCACAGCCATCCAGATCAACCTGTGCTTCGACCTGACGCGCGTCGCGGCCATACCAGAACAGCATCCAGCCCACCACGAACAACAGGCCCGTCAGGCCAAGCTTCATCGCCATGGTCAACGGATCGGCAAACGTGTCGGCCGAAAAAGACCAGACGCCTGCGATAATCAAAAGAAGCACCAGACCGACGAACCGTCCCGCTGCATGTGTCAGCCGCAACAGCCCCGCCTCTGTGCCAATCGCGCTTAAACGATATCCCCACGGAGTCTGCACGACCCCTGGTCCGCCCTTGCCCTGTTCGGTTGTTTCCGAAGACTTGATATTCTCAATATTGCCCTGCATCCGTGTGCCGCCCATTTCAGTTCAATATCACCGGGATCAACCGTGCGATTTCCGTATCCGGACCGACGCCCTCCCTGTACTCGAACGCTCCCACGCAACTGTGACGGGATTAGGGCGCAGGTCTGGTCATTCGCGGGCAATTGCAGGGATCCGGGCCGGAACTCTGCACGGGTATCACGGGACCGGCACACAAACCGGAATCAGCCTTGCACCATGGGCGCAGACGTGTATAAGGCACCGTCCTTTCCGTGTGTCTGAGAACCGCGTGGCCTCTCGTGGATGGGGGCGGAAAGGTGAAGCCCCATCCTTTGAAGCGCGCCTGAAAAAAGAACTGGAGCTCACATGCCGCTTTACGAGCATGTCTTCATCTCGCGTCAGGACTTGTCCAATACGCAAGCTGAAAACCTCATCGAACATTTTGGCACCGTGCTGGCCGACAACGGCGGTAAAGTCGTTGACAGCGAGTACTGGGGCGTCAAGACGATGTCTTACAAGATCAACAAGAACCGCAAGGGTCACTATGCGTTCATGAAGACCGATGCACCCGCACCGGCCGTTCAGGAAATGGAACGCCTGATGCGCCTGCACGATGACGTGATGCGCACGCTGACGATCAAGGTTGACGAACACGCCGAAGGCCCGTCGATCCAAATGCAAAAGCGTGACGAACGCGGCGACCGCCGTGGCCGTGACCGCTAAGTTCGAAAGGATCTAACCCATGGCAGCCAAACCATTTTTCCGCCGTCGCAAAGTATGCCCCTTCTCGGGCGACAACGCGCCGAAGATCGACTATAAAGACACGCGCCTTCTGCAGCGCTACATCTCCGAGCGTGGCAAGATCGTCCCCTCGCGGATCACCGCTGTGTCGGCCAAGAAGCAACGCGAACTGTCGCGCGCCATCAAACGCGCCCGCTTCCTCGCCCTGCTTCCCTATGCCGTGAAGTAAGGAGATCTGATCATGCAAGTTATCCTTCTGGAACGTGTGGCCAAACTTGGCCAGATGGGCGATGTCGTTGACGTGAAGCCGGGCTTTGCCCGCAACTTCCTTCTGCCCCAGGGCAAGGCCCTGTCGGCCTCCGACGCCAACATCGCATCCTTCGAAGCCCAGAAAGCGCAGCTGGAAGCGCGCAACCTGGAAACCAAGAAAGAAGCCGAAGCCCTGGCCGCGAAACTGGACGGCGAACAGTTCGTCGTGATTCGCTCCGCCTCGGACGCTGGCGCGCTTTACGGCTCTGTCACCCCACGTGATGCCGCTGACGTCGCCACCGAAGCCGGCTTCACCATCGACAAGAAACAGGTCGCCCTGAAAGCCCCGATCAAGGAACTGGGCCTGCACGCCGTGCATGTCGTCCTGCACCCCGAAGTCGAGGTCGAGATTCAGCTGAACGTCGCCCGTTCTGCCGAAGAAGCCGAATTGCAAGCCTCGGGCAAGTCGATCCAGGAACTGGCCGCTGAAGCCGAAGCTGAAGCCGAGTTCGAGATCGCCGAACTGTTCGACGACATCGGTGCAGCCGCGTCGGAAGACGAAGACCTGGCCGAAGCCGTCGAAGAAGAAGTCTCTGCTGAGGATTCAGAGGAAGACTAAGCCCTTACTTCCACCTCAAGAACAAAAGCCGCTCCGTTTCGGGGCGGCTTTTTTGCATCATTGATGAAGCCTTCTCGGCGCGTCTTGGCGCTACGATCCCTACCTTTCACTCAACATGAGTGAAGCAATATACCACCACTCTATTCACAGACGTCCGCTTTCTCACACATCGAAAGGGCAACAGCCGAGCCGTTCCATTTGCATTTCCGACGCCCCACACCTTGCCTGACAACTTGTCAGCGCGGCATCGCCGACCCCGCCACAAACGGCTATTCTCACAACCTTGTTCACAATACAGTTCGGGGTATGACTCACTTTACTCGACGTGCTTTTGTTGTTTCACTGTCCACGCTTGCCCTGACGGGCTGCTTTGGACATGATCGATCGCAAAAATCAACGCACCGCATTGACGGGTCGTTCAATCCGCCGCTCTATCCCAACGAAACGCCCGAGCTGCGCGGCCTGATCAACAAATGGGCTGATCACTACCAGATCCCGCGCGAACTTGTGCACCGACAGGCCGTGCGCGAAAGCACCCATCGCCCATGGGCACGCAACGGACCCTATTGGGGGTTGCTGCAGATCCTGCCTCAAACCGCCCGCACCATGGGGCATCGTGGCCCGCCCAAAGAGCTTCTGAATCCGGACGTGAACCTGAAATACGCGGGCAAGTACCTGCGCGGTGCCTATATCGTGTCGGGTGGCAGCATCGAAGGGGCGATGAAGTGGTATGCCAAGGGCTATTATTACGAAGCCAAGCGCAAAGGGCTTCTGGTCGAAACCGGGTTGCGCCCCGGCTGACGCGGCCCGACAAACGAAAAAAAGCCGCCCAATCGGGCGGCTTTTTCCTTGAACGGCGGCGCCGGTCTTATTCTTCTTCCAGCGCCTCGACAGCCTTCTGAAGATCGTCCTTGGACACTTCTTTTTCCGACACTTCGGCCAGCTCAAAGACATAGTCGATAACTTTGTCTTCAAACAGCGGTGCCTGGATCTGCTGGCGCATCTGCGGGTTCTGCTGAACGAATTCAAAGAACTGGCGTTCCTGCCCCGGGTACTGACGCGCCTGGTTCATGACGGCTTGAGTCATCTCGGCATCCGACACCTCGATCTCGGCCTTCTGGCCCAGCTCGGCCAACAGCAAGCCAAGGCGCACGCGGCGTCCAGCCAACTTGATGTGCTCGTCCGTCGGGTCGATCTCGGGGTGGTCGTGACCTTCCACGTCCGGGTTTTCCTCATGCCACAGCTGATGCGCGATCTGCTTGGCCTCGGCATCCAGAAGCGACGGCGGCAGGTCGAAATCGACCAGCTTGTCCAACTCGTCCAGCAGACCACGCTTCATCACCGCACGCGCGGCTCCCGAGAACTCGGCTTCCAGACGTTCACTGATCTGCCCTTTCAGAGCCTCCAGATCTTCTGCGCCAAACTTCTTCGCCAACTCGTCGTTGATTTCGGCGGCGACAGGTTCTTTAACCTCTTTCACCTTGCACTCAAAGACAGCGTCCTTGCCGGCCAGGTTCTCAGCCCCATACTCGGCCGGGAACGACACTTTGACTTCCACATCATCGCCTGCTTTCGCACCGACCAGCTGCTCCTCGAAACCGGGAATGAACGACCCCGACCCCAGCACCAGCGGATAATCTTCCGCCGCACCACCGTCAAAGGCTTCGCCGTCAACCTTGCCCAGGAAGTCGATCACAACCTGATCACCGTCCTTGGCTTTCGACCCTTTCTTGCGGTCTTTGAAATCCTGTGCGGTTTCAGCCAGGCTGCCCAGCGCTTCTTCGATATCCGCCTCACCGGCTTTCACAACCAGCTTTTCCAGCTTGATGCCTTTCAGGTCGACGTCCGGGATCTCGGGCAGAGCCTCATAGCTCATCTCGATCTCAACGTCGTCGCCCTCTTTCCAATCTTCATTGGTCATCTTCACGTCGGGCTGCATCGCCGGGCGGTCGCCGCTTTCTTCGAAATGCTTGTTCATGGCGCCGTCGACGGCTTCCTGCATGGCTTCGCCCATCAGGCGCTGACCAAACTGCTTCTTCAGAAGCGCCATCGGCACCTTGCCCTTGCGAAAGCCCTTCATTTCGACTTCGGGCTGCGCCTCGGCCAGCTTTTCGTTGACTTTGGCATCCAGATCAGCGGCCGGAACCACAATCTTATAGCCGCGTTTCAGACCTTCATTCAGGGTCTCGGTGACCTGCATCATCTCGTCCTTTTTCCGTCTATGGTGCGGGTGGAGGGACTTGAACCCCCACGCCTCGCGGCGCCAGAACCTAAATCTGGTGCGTCTACCAATTTCGCCACACCCGCAAAAACCGTGGGCAGCCCGCACTGGTTTCGCAGGGGCCGCCCAAATTCGCGCCCTTCTAACACCAGTATAGGCAGGATGCGAGAGGAAAAACGCGCGCCAGGCCGTTCGACGGGTGGCAAATCGCGTTCTATTGGTCACAGGCTGCGAAGGATTGCCAGTGACCAGACGCAAGCGACCAGAAAACAAGTGATTTTGCCCGCAACCTTGCTAGCCTGCAAAACACAAAAGCAGAGCCCGGACACCGGGCCACAGACGAAGGCAGGACATAGATGACACCCAACCCAGTTTCGGGCGGTGTGATGGCGGAAAACGTGCGCAACAGCGTTGCCACGGCGGGGCTTGGCCCCGGTACGCTGATTCACACTCTTCACGGCGATCGCATGATTGAAACCCTCACCCCCGGCGATCGGGTGCTTACACCGGGGGCAGGCAGTGTGCGGCTCGACGCCATCACCCGCACCGTCGCCCCGACGCGCAGCCTGTGCCGGATCGCTCCGGATGCTCTGTCAGACAGCCGTTCAGGCCGCCGCGCCGGCCCCGTGATCACCTCACACCGGCAAATCCTGCTGGTTGCAGGGTGGCTGTCGCGCGCCATGTTCGGGCGGGATCAGGCGCTTGTTCCCGTGTCGGCAATGGTGGACGGAGACCTCGTCCACCACATGACCCTGAACACCGAGATACCGTTGTTCCAGTTGCATTTCCGACGCCCCACCCTGTTTCGCGCGGGCGGGCTGTACATGCTGGGAACGCCGCACCGGAAGCACGCCCACTAGCCTCCCAACCCGCGATACACACGCGGCAGCATCTCTGGCAGGTCCTCGGCAATCAGCCCCGGCCCAAAGGTCAACGCGCATTCCACATGCAGCGAGGCCGCCTGTTCCGCTGCTGGCTTCGGGGCAAAGCCGCGCGCCAGCAACCCGGTCATAAAGCCCGCCAGCACGTCCCCTGACCCGGCCGTCGCCAGCCACGGGGCAGACCGTTCATAAGCTGCCGGGTTGACCGCGCACGTTCCATCCGGGTCCGCAATCACCGTATCCGGCCCTTTGAACAAGACCACACAGCCTGCCCGTGCCGCCGCCTCGCGCGTCGCGTCAACCTTCGAATAGGCCGGGCCCTTGGTGGCCGGGGCGTTCAGCTTCTCGGCAATATCCGGGAACAGCCGCGCAAACTCACCGGCATGAGGCGTCAGCACACAGTTTCCATGCAACATATCGAACAGTTCCTGCGGCGCATCGGCATAGGCCGTCAACGCATCCGCATCCAGAACCGTTGCGCGCCCCGCCGCCAACGCCACCGGCACCAAGTCCCGCGCCCGCTCCTGCCCCAGTCCGGGGCCAAGGCACAGCGCGTTCAGCCGTGCGTCCGCCAACACCGCCTCCAACGCCTGTGCATCCCCGACCGGAGACAACATGATCGCATCCAGCCGCGCCGCGTTTTCCTGAAGCGCGCCGGGCGTGGGCGCGACGGTGACAAGCCCTGCCCCGATGCGCAGCGCCCCACGCGCAGCCAACCGTGCCGCGCCCCCCTTGCCGGATGGGCCGGAAAGGATCATGGCATGGCCGTGGGCGTACTTGTGACCATCGCCGAGTTTTCCAAGACCGCTGGGTCTATCCTGAAGCTTGACCTTCCCGATACCAGCCTGCTCACACCGTGGCGAACTGGTCTCCAGACCAATGTCTTTCACAGCCAACTTCGTGCAATACGTTTCACCATCCCCGCAAAAATGACCGATCCGTGCTTTGTGGAATGTCACTGTCAGAAAAGCCCGAACCGCACCGTAATTGGCCGACAAGGCAACACCACTGTCCATGCACAGTCCGGACGGGGCATCTATTGCCACCATTTTTCCGAATGTCGCCCCTCGAACATACAAACTGTCAAGCGGCCGAAGCACTTTGTCCTCCGGTGACCTGGTCAAGCCTGCACCGAAAACCGCATCGACGAACAGATCACCATCCCGCTCTGCAATGCGGCCTTCGTCCCAGGGTGTAACCGCCCCCAACTCCGCCCACCGCTCATAATTCACCCGCGCATCTGGCGGTAGCCTCGACGCATCCCCATACAGAAACACCTCCACCTCCCAGCCCCGCTCTTTCAACAACCGCGCCACGACAAACCCGTCGCCACCGTTGTTCCCCGGGCCGCACAGCACCACGGCCCTGAACACCTTCCCCGTTTCTTCTGGCTCCAAATATCCCGGGGAGCACGAGGGGCTGGCCCCTCGTTCCACCCTCGCCAATTCAGGCCATTCCTCGAAGATGGCCTCGACCACACCCCGCCCGGCCCGCTCCATCAACTCAAGCCCGGTAACCGCGCCCGACTCGATGGCCGCTTGCTCTATCGCCCGCATTTGGGCCGCCGTCAGCAATTCCGTCATGGGTCGCCTTTCAACAAGTGCATAAATTTCAAACCAATCGCCTAATTTTTGTGCAATCGGCTGGATATTGGCCGAAACACACCGCCCTGCACCAGCCTATCCAATTGTCCCTCTCACGGGAAAGTGGTCTTTGGGTCGCAACACGCATGAGCCAGATGGGGATGCAGATGAAAAAGATCGAAGCGATCATCAAGCCGTTCAAACTCGATGAAGTCAAAGAGGCCCTTCAGGACATCGGGGTGCAGGGACTGTCGGTCATCGAAGTCAAGGGATTTGGCCGCCAGAAAGGCCATACCGAACTGTATCGCGGTGCCGAGTATGTCGTTGACTTTCTTCCCAAAGTGAAGATCGAAGTCGTGCTGCCCGAAGATCAGGTGGACGAAGCGATCGAGGCGATCATCGACGCCGCCAAAACCGACAAGATTGGCGATGGCAAGATCTTCGTCACCCCTGTCGAACAAGCCATTCGCATCCGTACCGGTGAATCCGGCCACGACGCGATCTGACCCAACATCCAGACAAGACACGAACCAAAGGATACTTGAAATGAGTGCAACTGACGTACTTTCCATGATCAAGGATGAAGACATCGCCTATGTCGACATCCGCTTCACCGACGTGCGCGGCAAGCTGCAACACGTGACCGTGGATTGCGACCTTGTCGACGAAGACTTCCTGGAAGAAGGCTTCATGTTCGACGGGTCCTCCATCGCAGGTTGGAAGTCGATCGAAAACTCGGACATGAAACTGATGCCGGATTGCACCAGCGCCTATGTCGACCCGTTCTATGCAGAAAAGACCCTGTGTCTGCATTGCTCGATTGTCGAGCCGGACACCGGCGAAGCCTATGGGCGCGACCCCCGCGGCACCGCCGAAAAAGCCGAAGCCTATCTGAAATCCTCGGGCATCGGGGATGTGGCCTATATGGGGCCCGAGGCAGAATTCTTCCTGTTCGACGATGTGCGCTTCTCGAACACCATGAACAAGGTCTCGTTCGAAGTCGACGCGGTGGACGCGGCGTGGAATTCGGACACCGAATATGAAATGGGCAACACCGGTCACCGTCCGGGCGTCAAAGGGGGCTATTTCCCGGTGAACCCGATTGACGACGCGCAGGATCTGCGCTCGGAAATGCTGACCACGATGAAGCAGCTTGGCATGAAAACCGACAAGCACCACCACGAAGTGGCCTCGTGCCAGCACGAGCTTGGATTGATCTTCGACACCCTGACCAAACAGGCTGACGAGTTGCAGAAATACAAATACGTCATTCACAACGTGGCCCATGCCTATGGCAAGACGGCAACCTTCATGCCGAAACCCATCGCGGGCGACAACGGCACCGGAATGCATGTGAACATGTCGATCTGGAAAGACGGCAAACCGCTGTTTGCAGGTGACAAATACGCCGACCTCAGCCAGGAAGCCCTGTGGTTCATCGGTGGTATTCTGAAACACGCCAAGACCCTGAACGCCTTCACCAACCCGTCGACCAACAGCTACAAGCGTCTGATCCCCGGGTTCGAAGCCCCCGTCCTGCGCGCGTATTCGGCCCGTAACCGGTCGGGTTGTGTTCGTATTCCGTGGACGGAAAGCCCGAAAGCCAAGCGTGTCGAGGCCCGGTTCCCCGATCCCGCCGCCAACCCCTATCTGTGTTTTGCAGCGCTTCTGATGGCCGGGCTTGACGGCATCAAGAACAAGATCGACCCCGGCCCTGCACAGGACAAGAACCTGTATGATCTGCCGGCGGAAGAACTGGAAGGCATCGACACGGTCTGCGCCTCTTTGCGTGAAGCACTCGACAGCCTGAAAGAGGATCACGACTTCCTGCTGGCCGGTGACGTGTTCACCAAGGATCAGATCGAAGGCTACCTGGCCCTGAAATGGGAAGAGGTCTATGCGTATGAGCAAACCCCGCACCCGATCGAGTATCAGCTTTACTACAGCTGCTGATCCCAACGCTGAACAAAGGAAAGGGCGCCGATGATGGCGCCCTTTTTCATGTCACTTTCTGAAACTCTGAAACGTTCCGCTGACCACATTTCTGCCGCTTGCTTGTCCCCTAACGGATCAGACGCGCCCGCCTGCCGCGCGATAGGCTTCCAACTGCTTCGCGCCCCGCTCGATGCAGATATTGTCAGCTTCCTTCTTCGACATGCTTTCGGGTTTCGCCACAGCCTCGTCCCATTGCACACGTTCGGGGGTGTAAAGCTGACAGGTCACTTTCCCTTTCGGAGTGTTCACTTCGACGGGTGTGCTTTCATAACTGGACCGCCCACAGCCCGACAACACAACAGCCACGCTCAGAACAACCAAACCTGTCCGGATCATCTTATTTACCTTTCATACCAAGTTACCGACCAACAAAGCCGCCATTGGCTCAGCTTCGACAAGCCGTATTCACCAACGATTAAATTCCAGTCCAGCGATAGTCTAAAGCACGTATTTTTCAAGATATTTTGACTTGAATTGACGAAAACGGCAGGTTTTCGCACCAAATGATGGCATCCATCACACCCGTTCAACCGATCGGGGATCGAACGTCATGCTTAGGCCAAAGGGGCGCCACGTTTCTGTCATTACCGCTAACATTCGCCGGGTCGCGAATCACGCCTCATTGCGCACGACATAGGTGTGGATCGAAAAAACCACCGCCCCCGTCACCGGCAGACGCCGCATTCCCTGACGCTCGACCCGGGTCCAGGTCGGGCCGTCCGGCGCCATCTCTCGCCGATCATCTTCGCGCCGGGGTTGGTGCAGCTCCGGATCATCATAGGTCAGGCAGTTCGCCCGCCACATCGGCCGCCCGACCTGAATCCCATCAAACAGGCGTTGCACGCGTTTTGCGATATCCGGTGTATAATCCGTCACCGGTTTGTGAATGCGAACCAGAGGCTTCATGAACTTCTCCTCCAGCGACCAACTGGCGGGAAAGCACAGGATGGCACCGGTCAGAACGTGTTCATCCCCCTGCTTCTGCATCAAGACAAGATCTTCCTGCACAAGGCGCCCGCATGTCAGAAGCGGCGCGTCGCGGTCGATCACGACCTTGCGCCCGTCCGGGCAGGTCACCCCACCGCCCGAGATCTCGAAACCTTGACTGACGGCAAGCGCGTCCAGAACGGTGTCCAGCAATTCCACGGCTGCGGGCCGTGCAGCCTCGCTCAGCTTGTGAACGGTATCCCGCTTGGAATGGATCAGCGCAATGCGATGGGCCATCTGTGCGGCATAGGCATCGTCCTGCACCAGCCATTCGCCCGAAGCGATCGGCTGCAAGCCGGGAAGTCGCGTCAATCGCGCATCTTCCCAGGGGCGGATCGGTAGGGCGGACTGGCAGATTTCGACCATGGAATGCTCCGTCAGTCAGGTGGGTCAACGCTTTGTCGGGGCGGCACCCGGATCAAGCCCTTTCACGCACCGAATGGCAAGTCAAAGCGCGCAAACAAGCCGAAATGATCCGAGCCGAGCCGCTCCAGCCGCTGCACGCTGCCATCGCCGCCACTGACCAGTACATGATCAATCGGCACCCGCATCCAGCCCCGCATCTTGGTCAGGGTCACATGGGGCGGCCCGATCCTTTCGGTCCTGCTGATCTCGGTCAGCCGGGCCATGGCATGGCTCCACGGAACCATGTTGAAGTCACCGCCAATCACCAGCGGCGCGCCGCTATCGTCATTTGCAAGTCTGGACAGAACCGGAGACAGGCGCGCGATATGGGCCGGTTGGCTTTTCGGCCAGGGCCAGTGCAAATGGATCGACACCACCCAAACCGGGCCGCGTGGCGTGGTCACTTGCATCGCCGCAAGGCCATCGGCTTCGGCGCAGAACCCCGACCCCGGCACAATCGGCCAGCGCGAGGCCACCGCCACGCCACCCACGGTGGCGAAGGGGCAGAACTGCCGCGCCTTATAGGTCGCCTCCAGCGGATCAAACACCACCATGTTTGCGCCGCTGATCTCTTGCAAGGTCAGGAAATCGGGGCGACGGGCCAGTATGTCTGCCGCCAAAAGCCCGGGGTCTTCGACGCGAAACCGCATATTTTTCTGATACAGGCTCAGCCCCGATCCGCCCGATGCGCTCAGCGCGCCGCTCATCCAGAAGATCGGGCCGATGGCGGCCAGCGCCGCAGCCCCTCCGACAATGGCCCAGCGCCGTGCCCGTGCCACCCAAAGCAGCACGGCCAAAAGCAGGATCGCCAGGGCAATTTGCGGTCGGAACACGGCGACACTGTCCCCTGCCGGGTGGAACCGCCCCAGATAGCCTGCCCCCAACGCGGCAAGGGCCAGCAACAACAGATTTCTGAGACCGCGCTTAATCATGCGTTCGTGATACCCGGATCAACTTCGTATGGCACATTCAATCACCACTGCGTGAGCGAGGCTCCGCCAAGCTTGTGAGCTACGCGCTGGATGCCCAATCTGCAAGCACGCATCAAGGGGGTTTGCCAATGACGACCGAGAAATTTACCTTCACTGGCCATGCGGGTCACGCATTGGCTGCACGGCTGGACGTGCCCGAAGGGCCGCACCTAGCCACCGCCCTGTTCGCCCATTGCTTTACCTGCAGCAAGGACATCATTGCCGCCCGCCGGATCGCGGCCCGCCTTGCCGCGCTGGGGATTGCCGTGCTGCGTTTTGACTTCACTGGGCTGGGCCATTCCGAAGGAGAGTTCGAGAACACCCATTTCTCGTCCAATGTCGACGATATTCTGTTGGCGGCGCAGGCATTGTCGGATCGTGACATGCCGCCCAGCCTGCTGATCGGGCATTCGCTGGGCGGGGCGGCCATCCTCAAGGCGGCCAGCCGTTTGCCGGGCACAAAGGGGGTCGTGACCATCGGTGCTCCTGCCGATCCGGCCCATGTGATCGAGACGTTTCGCGAAGCCCTGCCCCGCATCCGCGCCGAAGGCAGCGCCGAGGTTCGTTTGGGCGGTCGGCCGTTCCGGGTCAGCGACGCGTTCCTCGAGGACGTCAAAAGCAGTGACCTGGAAACGATCCTTGGCAAACTGAAACCCGCGCTTCTGGTGCTGCATGCCCCACGCGACGAGGTCGTGTCGATCGACAACGCCGCCCGTATTTTCATGGCCGCTAAGCATCCGAAGAGTTTCGTGACCCTGGATGACGCCGATCACCTGATCACCCGCGCCGAAGATGCTGAATATGTGGCGGAAGTGATCGCGGCATGGGCTGCAAAATACATTGAACTGACCCCGCCAGCCCCACCACCCGGCGCCCCCGAAGGCATCGTGCGTGCCAGCGAAGCCGACCCGCGCGGGTTCCTGCAAGACATACAATCCGGACCGAACCACCATATGTATGCCGACGAGCCTTTGGCCTATGGCGGCACCAACAAGGGCCTGTCGCCCTATGGGTTCCTGTCGGCAGGTCTGGCGGCCTGCACCTCGATGACCATCCGCATGTATGCCCGCCGCAAGGGCTGGCCGCTGGACCATGTGCGCGTGGATGTGAGCCACGACAAGGTGCATGCCCAGGATGCCGAAACCGGCACCCGCGACCGGGTCGACCAGTTCCAGCGCGAAATCTGCCTTGAGGGCGCACTGGACGCTGATCAACGCGCCCGTTTGCTGGAAATCGCCGATCGCTGCCCTGTGCACCGCACCCTGGAAGGCTCCAGCAAGGTCGTGACCCGGCTGGTTGACTGACCCCCGATGTGCGGTTCCTGACAACACTTGACGCGGAAAGAGGCACACCGACCGACCGGAACGGCTTTTGGCCTTGACCTGCGCCACCCACGCGTCAAAAACCCCCCGTATGAGTACAGGCAGACTAACCATTGATCTGGACGCCGTGGCCGCCAACTGGCGGGCGCTTGACGCGAAATCCGACCCCGGGGTGCAAACCGCCGCGGTGGTCAAAGCCGACGCCTATGGGCTTGGCGTGGGCAAGGTGGCGCGTGCGCTGGCCGCGGCTGGCGCGCGCCGGTTCTTTGTCGCCGTGGCCGAGGAAGGCGCCGCGCTGCGCGAAGCCCTTGGTCCGGGGCCGGAAATCAGCGTCTTCGGGGGCCATATGTCGGGCGATACCGACATGATCCACGACCTTGGCCTTGTGCCCATGCTGAATTCGGTCGAACAACTGACCCGCCATTTCGAAGCCCTGCCCGGTCACCCGTTCGGCATCCAGCTGGACACAGGCATGAACCGGTTGGGGATGGAACCACCCGAATGGGCCACGCTGCGCGATCTGATTCTATCGCAGAACCCGCGCCTGATCATGAGCCATCTGGCCTGCGCGGATGAACCCACCCACCTGATGAACCGCCAGCAGCTCGACACATTCCACGAAATGACCGAGGGCGTGGACGTGCCGCGCAGCCTGTCGGCAACCGGTGGCATCCTGATGGGCCCGGATTATCATTTCGACCTGACGCGACCCGGCATCGGCCTATATGGCGGCCTGCCGTTCGACAACGCCGCCCCCGTGGTGACGCTGGACCTGCCTGTGGTGCAGATCCGCGACCTGGCCGCAGGCGAAAGCGTTGGCTACTCCAACACCTGGGTCGCAGAGCACGCCACCCGCGTGGCCACGGTCAGCGGCGGCTATGCCGATGGGATCACGCGCCATATTTCGAACAAGGCCGTGATGTTTCACGAAGACACGCCCTGCCCGATCCTTGGCCGCGTGTCGATGGACCTGATCACCGTCGATGTCGGGCATCTGAAGGGAGACCCCAAAGCACTGACCCTGTTGGGCACGCACCAGACCCCGGATGATTTGGCTGACGTCGGCGGGACAATCGGGTATGAAGTTTTGACACAGCTTGGCGCGCGCTATGCCCGCTATTACGCGCGAGGTCGCGGATGAAGCCGCTTACCTATCCTTTGGCCGCCCTTGGCCGCGCCACGCTTGGCTTTCTGGCCATGGTGGGTCGCGTGGCGATCTTCGCGGGTCAGTCACTTAGCCATATCATCCGCCCGCCCTTTTATCCGCGTGAGTTTCTGAACGCGCTTCTGAACATCGGCTATTTCAGCCTGCCTGTGGTGGGCCTGACCGCGATCTTCACCGGCGCGGCCCTTGCCCTGCAAATCTATTCCGGCGGGCAACGCTTCTCGGCCGAAGCCGTGGTGCCCCAGATCGTCGCCATCGGTATGGTGCGCGAGCTTGGTCCGGTGCTTGTGGGCTTGATGATTGCCGCCCGCGTGACCTCCTCGATCGCGGCCGAGATTGCGACCATGAAAGTGACCGAGCAGATCGACGCCCTTGTCACCCTGTCTACCCACCCGATGAAATACCTGACTGCGCCGCGTGTGCTGGCTGCGATCCTCGTCGTGCCCGCGCTGGTGGGCATCGGTGATATCATCGGCATCATGGGCGGCTATATCGTCGGCACCAAACAACTGGGTTTCGCACCGGGCGCTTATATCAACAACACCTGGAACTTCCTCGAAACCGCCGATATCGTGTCCTCGCTCGTGAAAGGCGCGGTGTTCGGGTTCATCGCCGCCGTGATGGGCTGCTATCACGGGATGAATTCCGGTCGCGGCGCGCAAGGCGTGGGCCGGGCCACCAAAACCTCGGTCGAGGCGGCGGCGATCCTGATCCTTGCCGCCAACTTCCTTCTCACCAGCTTCTTCTTTGCCACATGATCGAACTGACAGACGTCCATAAGAGTTTCGGCCCTAAAAAGGTCTTGTCCGGTGTGAACCTGACCATTCCGCGTGGCGAAAGCATGGTGGTGATCGGCGGGTCCGGCACCGGGAAATCCGTGCTTCTGAAATGTGTTCTGGGCCTGATGACACAGGACAGCGGCACGATCACGCTGGACGGTGAAGACACGCAAAAGGCCGAACGCGACGCGTTTCTTGCCCGCTTCGGGATGCTGTTTCAAGGCGGCGCGCTGTTTGACAGCCTGCCCGTCTGGCAAAACGTGGCGTTCCGTCTGCTGCGCGGCTCACTGGCCCGTCCGTGGCCTGAGGCGCGCGAGATCGCAGTCGAGAAACTGCGGCGCGTCGGTCTGACCCCCGATGTCGCTGACCTCTACCCCGCCGAACTGTCGGGCGGGATGCAAAAACGCGTCGGCCTTGCCCGCGCCATCGCTGCCGAGCCTGAGATCATCTTTTTCGACGAGCCCACCACCGGCCTTGACCCCATCATGTCCGGCGTCATCAACGACCTGATCCGCGAAATCGTTGTGGAAATGGGCGCCACCGCCATGACCATCACCCACGACATGTCCTCGGTCCGCGTGATCGCCGACAAGGTGGCAATGCTGCACGGGGGAAAGGTGCAGTGGACGGGCCCAGTCGGAGACATGGACGCCTCGGGCGATCCCTACTTGACGCAGTTCATTTCAGGCAGTGCGGAAGGGCCGATTGAGGCGGTGCGTTAAGGAAGGACAGCCGGCAGTCTTGCCGGGCCGCGCCACCTCGCGGGTCTCTGCAGCCCTCTGTCACTCTCTGAACCTCGCCAATTTGGACACCGCGTCACCATGCTCAAATACCTC
Organism: Aliiroseovarius zhejiangensis; assembly: GCF_014656375.1. Taxonomy (GTDB): domain Bacteria; phylum Pseudomonadota; class Alphaproteobacteria; order Rhodobacterales; family Rhodobacteraceae; genus Aliiroseovarius; species Aliiroseovarius zhejiangensis. The sequence continues at coordinate 303,499 of NZ_BNCH01000001.1, forward strand.
AACCTCGCCCTCCTGATCGCCTTCCCCATCGCGTGGTTCGCGCCGCTTATGCGGGCAGGCCTCAACTTGCCGCTCTTTGGCCTGAAGGAAGTCAGCGTGATCTCTGGCCTGCAAGCCCTGTGGGACACAGACGTGATCCTTGCCCTGCTCGTCACGTTCTTCGCGGTCTTTGCGCCGATCATGAAGGTGCTTGGCCTCGCGCTGATCCAGTTCGGCATGATGCGGCGCAAGATGCTGCCGGTGTTCAACATCCTTGGCAAACTGGCCATGGCTGACATCTTCCTGATCGCGCTTTACATCGTCTTGGTGAAAGGCATCGGCATGGCGAAAATCGAGACCGGATGGGGTCTCTATCTGTTCACCGCCTGCATCCTGACCTCGATCGCGATCAGCTTCGCAACGGCCAAACGCCAGAGGGTCTGAGACCTCTTGCAAGCCCCGATTGGGTCAGGCAAAAAGCCGCATGGCAAAAGCTCCGAAAACCTTCACCTGTAACGCCTGCGGCGCGTCCTCGTCCAAATGGTCAGGGCGGTGCGAAGCGTGCGGAGAATGGAACACCATCGTTGAAGATGTGCCGCTAAGTGCCGGCCCTGCCTCGAAATCCCTAGGGGGAAAGCGCGGCACGGCGATCAGGCTGACCGACCTGTCCACGGAAGAAACGCCGCCACCCCGCACCGAATGCGGCATGGCCGAGCTTGACCGCGTGCTAGGGGGCGGTCTTGTGCCCGGATCGGCCATTCTTGTGGGGGGCGACCCCGGCATTGGCAAATCGACCTTGCTGTTGCAGGCCGCCGCAAAATTTGCGCGCGCCGGGTTGCCGACGATCTATGTTTCGGGCGAAGAAGCCTCGGCGCAAGTGCGGATGCGCGCAGGGCGTCTGGGCTTGACCGATGCCCCGGTTCGGCTGGCCGCCGAGACCAATCTGCGCGACATCATGACGACGCTGGACGCGGAACGCCCGGCGCTGGCGATCATCGATTCCATCCAGACCATGTGGGCCGACCACGTGGACAGTGCGCCGGGGTCTGTCAGCCAGGTCCGTACCGCCGCGCATGAACTGACAACCTTTGCCAAGAAGCGCGGCATTTCGGTCATTCTGGTCGGCCATGTCACCAAGGACGGTCAGATCGCCGGGCCGCGTGTGGTCGAACACATGGTCGACACGGTGCTCTATTTCGAAGGCGAGCGTGGCCACCAGTTCCGCATCCTGCGCGCGGTCAAAAACCGCTTTGGCCCGGCAGATGAGATCGGCGTGTTTGAAATGACCGGCAAAGGGCTGGCCGAGGTTCTGAACCCGTCGGCGCTGTTTCTGTCCGACCGCGAAGACCCCGCCCCCGGTTCGGTGGTGTTCGCGGGTATCGAAGGCACGCGCCCCGTGCTGGTCGAATTTCAGGCGCTGGTCGCGCCCTCGCCGCTCAGCCAGCCGCGCCGGTCGGTGCTGGGCTGGGACAGCGGGCGTCTGGCGATGATTCTTGCTGTTCTGGAAGCCCGCTGCGGCATCCCGTTTGCCGGGCTGGATGTTTATCTGAACGTCGCCGGTGGCATGAAAATCTCGGAACCCGCCGCCGACCTTGCTGTGGCGGCGGCGCTACTTTCCGCGCGCGAGGATGCGGCAATCCCGAAAGAGACTGTGGTTTTTGGCGAAATCAGTCTATCAGGGGCTTTGCGCCCTGTGGGGCAGACCGAAAACCGGTTGAAAGAAGCGCAAAAACTTGGTTTCACAGCCGCCATCGCGCCTGCGCGCAGCAAGACCGGCTCGGGAACCGGGTTGAAGATACAGAAGATGGCGGACCTGACCGGGTTCGTTGGTGAGATTTTCGGGGCCGGTTAGCCCCACAAAAAGGGACGGTGGCAAGCCACGCTTGAACCGAAGTGAGACGACATGGAAGGCTTCACCTTGATTGACGGGATCGTTGCGGCGGTCATCCTGATTTCGGCCATTCTGGCCTATTCGCGCGGGTTCGTGCGCGAAGGCATGTCCATCCTCGGGTGGATCGCAGCGGCCATTCTGGCCTATATCTTTGCCCCCCGCGCCTTGCCGCTGGTCAAGGAAATTCCGGTTCTGAAAGACTTCATCGCCGACAGTTGCGAGTTGTCGATGATCGCGGCCTTTGCCGGGGTCTTTGCGCTGGCGCTGGTGATCGTGTCGATCTTCACGCCGCTCTTTTCCTCAGCCATCCAACGATCCGCGCTTGGCGGGCTGGATCAGGCGCTCGGTTTCATCTTTGGCGTGGCGCGCGGCCTGTTGCTGGTGGCCATCGCGCTTGTGGTTTATGACCGCATCGTGACCACGGACACGATCGCGATGGTCGATGACAGCCGCACCGCCAAGATCTTTGCCCGCACGCAAGACAAGATCAACGAACAGATCCCCGAGGACGCGCCGGGCTGGATCGTCCAGAAATATGAAGATCTGGTTGGCGCCTGCAGCTCGCCAATCCAACAAGCGCCGACAGAGTAACGTGACAGCGCGCCCAACCGGGCGCGTATCGCATCTGGACGTATGGGTTGCGCGCCGTCCTGAAGATCGCCGCGTGACATACCAGGGCGGGTCCAGTAAGACAGGGCCAACGCCACGGAATCGGAGCCCGCTGCCCATGTCCGACACCTTGTCAGCCGCCGCCAAATCCCTGCCCCCCGCACATCCTTTCGATGACGACAAGCTCAAGGAAGAATGCGGCGTTTTCGGAGTGATCGGCCTGGCGGACGCCGCCAATTTCGTGGCCCTTGGCCTGCACGCCCTGCAACATCGGGGGCAAGAGGCTGGGGGCATCGTTTGCCATGACCCCGAACTTGGCTTCAACTCGGTCCGCCGTTTTGGCTATGTGCGCGACAATTTCACCAAGGCCAGCGTGATGGAAACCCTGCCCGGTCCCATCGCCATCGGTCACGTGCGCTATTCCACCGCCGGATCGAAGGGCGCGGCCATTCGGGACGTGCAGCCGTTCTTTGGTGAATTTGCGATGGGCGGAGCGGCGATTGCCCATAATGGCAACATCACCAACGCGGTCGCCCTGCGCCGCGAACTGGTCGAGCGCGGGTCGATCTTTCAAAGCTCGTCGGATAGCGAGTGCATCATTCACCTGATGGCACGATCCCTGCAACGCAACATCCCCGAACGGATGGAGGACGCGCTGCGTCGTGTCGAAGGCGCGTTCTCGGTCGTGGCCATGACCCGGACCAAGTTGATGGGCGTCCGCGATCCGCACGGGGTGCGCCCGCTTGTGCTGGGCCGGTTGGGCGAAGGCTGGGTGCTGGCCTCGGAAACCTGTGCGCTGGACATCATGAACGCCGAGTTCGTTCGCGAGATCAAACCCGGCGAGATGGTCGTGATCAGCGCCGAGGGCGTCGAAAGCCGCTTTCCCTTCCGCCCGAAACCGTCGAAGTTCTGTATTTTCGAGCATGTGTATTTCTCGCGCCCCGACAGCAGCTATGGCGGTCGGTCAGTCTATGAAACGCGCCGCCAGATCGGTGTCGAACTGGCCCGCGAAAACCCCGTGGACGCCGACATCGTCTGCCCCGTCCCTGACAGCGGCACGCCTGCGGCGATCGGCTACAGCCAGGAAAGCGGCATCCCCTATGCGATGGGGATCATCCGCAACCAGTATATGGGCCGCACCTTCATTGAACCGACTGAACAGATCCGCAATATGGGCGTTCGCCTGAAGCTGAACGTGAACCGCGCCCTGATCAAGGGCAAGCGCGTGGTGCTGGTCGATGACAGCGTGGTGCGCGGCACGACGACGCGCAAGGTGAAGGACATGATGCTGGACGCCGGCGCCAAGGAAGTGCATTTCCGCATCGCCTCCCCCCCCACAGCGTGGCCCTGTTTTTACGGCGTCGACACGCCCGAACGCGAAAAACTGCTCGCCGCCACGATGAGCGAGGATGAAATGCGCGAGCATCTGAAGGTGAACAGCCTGAAATTCATCTCGCTGGACGGTCTTTATCGCGCGGTGGGCGAAGCGTCGGGCCGCAAGAACGACTGCCCGCAATATTGCGACGCCTGTTTTTCAGGCGAATACCCGGTCACGCCGTCAGACAAGGTGGACAGCGGGTTTGAACTGAAAGCGGCGGCAGAATGACGCCCGCGCCCGGGCAAACGGCTTTGGCCTTGCCCTCGGCGCTTGGGAATGAAAAGACGACAGCATGACTGAGACACAGAAAATCGCCCTTGTGACGGGGGCTTCGCGCGGTTTGGGCGCTGCTCTGGCGCTTGAGCTTTCGAAAACGCATCATGTCGTTGCCGTGGCCCGCACCACCGGTGCGCTGGAGGAACTGGACGACCAGATCAAGGCCCAAGGCGGCACGGCCACGCTGGCGCCGATGGACATCACCAACCGCGATGCGATGGCGCATCTGTGCCGTTCGGTCCATGACCGATGGGGGCCAGTGGATATCTGGGCGCACACCGCGATTTACGGCCCGGCCTTGATGCCGACGCCCGATCTGGACGACAAGGGGTGGACGCAGGCGCTGAACACCAACGTCGAAGCCACGCGGAACCTGATCCATATGGTCAACGCGCTGATGACCGATGACAGCACCGCGCTTTTCTTTGACGACAACCACGCGGGCGAGAAGTTTTTTGCAGGCTACGGCGCCACCAAGGCCGCGCAGATGGCGCTGGTCCGCAGTTGGGCTGCCGAGAACGCAAAGATCGGGCCACGCGTTGTGATCGCCGAGCCAAAGCCGCTGGCCACCTCGATGCGTGCACGCTTTTTCCCCGGCGAAGATCGCAGCAAGCTGGCCCCGGTCGACGAAGAAGCCCGCCGCATTCTGACCGAAGCCGGGCTGGCCTGACAGCCCATCGCCCGATATGCCACCGGCACAGGCCGCGCTGCGCTTGCCGCGCGCGCCAAGCTGCCGTATTGAGAAGGCAACACCGTGCCGATCCAGGGCTGGGCAGACGGGCAGGAAGGGCCAGATAATGCGCATTCTCATCACCAACGACGACGGGATCAACGCGCCGGGTCTGAAGATCGCCGAAGCCATTGCGCAAGAGGTCGCACAAGAGCTTGCGGGCGAACGGGCCGAGATCTGGACCGTCGCCCCGGCTTTCGAACAATCCGGCGTGGGTCACTGCATTTCCTATACCCATCCCTTCATGATTGCCGAACATGGCCCCCGCCGCTTTGCCGCCGAAGGCAGCCCGGCCGATTGCGTGATTGCGGCGATCTATGACGTGATGCCCGACCGGCCCGACCTTGTGATCTCAGGCGTGAACCGGGGCAACAATTCAGCCGAAAATGCGCTGTATTCCGGCACGCTGGGGGCCGCGATGGAAGCCGCCTTGCAAGGCCTGCCTGCCATCGCCCTGTCGCAATATATGGGTCACGGAACCAAGGGGCTGGCCAATATGTTCGATGCGGCGGCGGCATATGGCGGGGATGTGGTGCGACGCCTTCTGGCCGATGCCCCCTGGGATCACGGTGCCGATTACCGCCTGTTCTACAACGTAAATTTCCCGCCTGTCGGGTCAGATCAGGTCAAGGGCGTCAAGGCCGCCCCGCAGGGCTGGCGCAATGATGCGTTTTTCAGGATCGAGGCGCAGAACAGCCCCTCGGGCCGCAAGTTCTTGTGGATCAAGGGCGGACCGCAGGCCAATCGCGCGGCACCCAATATGGACGTGACCCACAATCTGGACGGCTTCGTGTCGGTCACACCCATGCGCGCAGATCTGACCGCCCATGACCATCTGGACCATCTGGGGGCACTGTTTGAATGAGTGATGCGGGCGTCTCGGACGCGGAACGCAAAATGCAGTTCCTGTACACCCTGCGCTCAAAGGGGGTGACGAACCCGCGCGTTCTGTCCGCCATGGAAGAGATCGACCGCGGACCTTTCGTTCGCGGGCTGTTCGCTGAACGCGCCTATGATGATATGCCGCTGCCAATCTCCTGTGGGCAAACGATCTCGCAACCTTCTGTGGTCGGGTTAATGACGCAGGCCGCGCAGATAAACCCGCGTGACAAGGTGCTCGAGGTTGGCACCGGGTCGGGCTATCAGGCGGCGATCCTGTCGCGGCTGGCACGCCGAGTTTACACGGTCGATCGGCACCAGAAACTGGTGCGCGCGGCGCGCGAATTGTTCGAGGCAATGGATCTGCACAACATCACGACAATCACCGGCGATGGATCGCGGGGCTTGCCAGATCAGGCGCCGTTTGACCGCATCATCGTCACCGCCGCCGCCGAGGATCCGCCCGGTCCCCTCTTGGCGCAGCTTGCCATTGGCGGTATTATGATCGTGCCGGTGGGGCAGTCCGACGCGGTACAAAGCCTGATCAAGGTGACGCGGACCGAAGACGGGTTTGAGTATGAAGAGCTTCTGCCGGTGCGGTTCGTGCCCCTTTTGGAAGGGCTTGGGCAGGACTGACATCGACGATGATCCGGGACGCCGGGCCGCGGGGCTGACCCCCGCACAGCAGTGAAAAGACCCGCCAACAGGGTCGCAACCAGAGCCCGACAACGGGCCAACGGATTGAGGAACGAGCAATGCCACTTTCAACCACGACCAAATTTGGTGCGCCCCGCGACATGCGCCGCCGCCCCCTGCGCTCTGCCGCCCTGATCGGGCTTTTGGTGGGGCTGACGGGTTGTGATGGCAATTTCGACATGGATTTCCGACGGTTCGCGCCCGGCGGGCTTTCCACCGCCGAGGCGGCACAAGGGGCCACAACCGCCGCACGGCCCAAGGCAGATGCGCGCGGTGTGATCTCTTACCCCAGTTATCAGGTGGCGGTGGCCCGGCGCGGCGACACGGTCGCGCAGGTGGCCGGCCGCATCGGAATGGCGCCAACCGAACTTGGGCGCTACAACGGTATTGCGGTGGACGCCCGCCTGCGCGAAGGCGAGGTGCTGGCCCTGCCCCGGCGCGTGGCGGAACCGGCGACCGGCGTGATCCAGCCTAATGACAACATCGACATCACCACCCTGGCAGGGAATGCCATCGACCGGGCGGACAGCCCGTCTGGCAAACCCACAGCCGTGGTGACATCGGGTGAACAACCAACACGTCATCAGGTGAAACGTGGCGAAACCGCATATTCGATCGCGCGCAACTATGGTGTCTCGGTCCGCGCATTGGCGGATTGGAACGGTCTTGGCTCCGGCCTGACGGTGCGCGAAGGGCAACATCTGATGATCCCGGTCAAAGTGGATGCACCGGTTCAGACCGCCAGCGTAACTCAACCGGGTCAGGGCTCGGCGGCCCCGATCCCGCCCTCGTCGACCAAGCCCTTGCCAAAGGACGAGGCCGTGCCCGAGAAAGTGGCCGCACCCGCTTCGCCGAAACTGGAAGAAAGCCGCACCCCGGCCAGCACCGCGCGCATGTCGCTGCCGGTTTCCGGCAAGGTGACAAGCCTGTTCGACGCCGAGAAGGCCGGATACATTCTGGTCTCGGCCAAACCCGGCGATCCGGTCAAGGCAGCCGCCAACGGCACCGTCCGGCTTGTGTCCAAGGACGTCGAGGGCGAAGAGATCGTGGTGATCGACCACGGCAACGGCACCCAAAGTGCCTATAGCTTCATCGAAGGGATCAAGGTCAAGAAGGGTCAGTCGGTCAAACGTGGCCAGCAGATCGCGTCGGCCTCGAAGAACCAGTACAATGCGATCCAGTTCCTTGTGTTCAAGGGCACCGAGCCGGTCGACCCGATGCCCTATCTGAAATAAGTCCGTTTACAGGGACACAACGCAGGGGCGGCCAAACGGTCGCCCCTGTTTCGTTTGGGTTCACAAAGTGATGCGGAACAGGGCGAAGCCGCTGTCTGATGTCCCGGCTTCTTCCATGCGAACCCCCGGAACATTTGCCATATGCTTGGTGGCCGAGGGTCCGGTTTCAAACAAGACGGTGGTGTTTTCCAACGGTGCAAATGACCAGTTGCCGTCTGCCTTTGGATTGATTGTCCCCTTCTCGACGATATAGCGCACGATCACATCCCGGTTGGTATCCGGCCCGTCAAAGACCGTTGTATCCTCGCTGGCGCCGGGGAAGTTGCCACCACCGCTTGCCCGGTAATTGTTGGTCGCGATGATGAACTCCTGTTCTTCGTCGATGGGGTGCCCGTTGAATTGCAGGTTGACGATCCGATGGGCATCAGGCGCGAGCACCTCTCCGTCCTTGTTGTATCGGGCGGGTTGGCTCAGGTCGATCTGATAGGTCACCCCGTCGATCACGTCGAAATTATAGGACGGCATCGAAGGATTGAGCAGCACGGCATCCTGTGCGCCGGGTTCGATCTGGTTGAAGATCGCGGCTGATCGCTCGAGCCATTCGCGCACGGTCGCACCATTGATCCGCACCGCCCGCACGGTGTTGGGATAGAGGTAGAGGTCCGCCACGTTCTTGATCGCCACGTCCCCGACCTCGACATCGGTGTAGTATTCCGGACCCCCACGTCCCCCGGCCTTGAAGGGAGCTGCGGCGGACAGGATAGGCAATCCTTCATGCTCGGTCCCCTTCATCATCTGCTCAATGTACCAGACCTGAGCATTCGAGACGATCTGGATCGACGGATCATCCGCGACCAGCGCGAAATAGGAATGCAGTGGCGCATCGGTTTTGCCAACAGCGCGCCGAACATACTCCAACGTCGCGTCATGTTCCTGTTGGACCGAGGCCAACACCGCTTGGTCGCTTTCAACCAGCGGAGCGATCGAACGATCCTCTCCCCGTTGATAGATCGGTCTTGCCTCGCAAGTATGTGACACCACACGCCACGCGCCGCCGTCATGTTCCAGCATCAGGTCGATCAGCCCCATATGCGAGCCCCAGAACCCGCCCATGACGGCCGGAATGCCCATCAAAGTGCCCGCTTCGACATCCGCGCCAGCAAAATCGGCGTAGGTGTCAGAGGGGAACACAAGATGAGAATGACCCGTCAGCACCGCGTCGATCCCTTCAACGGCGGCCAACGGGATCGAGGCGTTTTCCATCCCGTCGCTATGCTCAGCCGCGCCAATGCCAGAATGCGACAGCGCGATGATCAGGTCTGCCCCCTCTTCACGCATCTGCGGTATATAGGCGCGGGCCGTTTCGATGATATCGCGGGCCATTACATTGCCTTCGAGATGACGACGGTCCCATGTCATGATCTGCGGCGGCACGAATCCGATGAACCCGATCCGGATGGGCTGCACCGTGCCGCCCCCATTCGTGATCTCGCGGTCCACGATCACATAAGGCGGCAGAAGCGTCTCATCTTCGCGCGGTGTGCTCCCCAGCTTTTTCGCGACGTTCGCACACACGATAGGGAAATTGGCTCCGCCCACGGATTTCATCAGGAAATCCAGACCATAGTTGAACTCGTGATTGCCCAGCGTCGAAGCGTCAAACCCCAATGCGTTCATCGCATTGATGACCGGATGCGTATCCCCGTCCTTCATCCCGCGCTCATAGGCGATATAGTCGCCCATCGGGTTGCCTTGCAGGAAATCCCCGTTGTCCAGAAGCAGCGAATTGGTCGCCTCGGCGCGTATGTCCCCGATCAGTGACGCGGTGCGCGCCAGCCCGACCGTATCAACCTCGCGATCCGCGTAGTAGTCATAGGGGAAGACATGGACGTGCAAATCCGTCGTTTCCATGATCCGCAGATGCGCCTGATTTTGCGACGCATGAACGGAATAGGGATGCAGGGCGATAAACCCGGCGGTGCCGGCCAGAAAGCCACGACGCGATAGGGTAAGAGACATGGGAACCTCCGCTTTGGGTCATGATAGGAAACAGGCTATGGGTCCATCATGACAGCCCAATGACCGACTTGGCAAATTCGCACCTGCAGAAACGGCAGCGCCTCGCTGATCAGAACGATCTGCGAGGCGCTGAAAACTTTTCGATTTCCATACCTTATTGCGACTTATTCGTCCGCGCGCCCTTTGCCCAGATGCTTGCGCAACCGCGACGGCGTCGACTTCTTGCGGTTCTTATAGGGGTTCTGCTCGCCCTGCCCGCGCATGGTCAGGCGGATCGGCGTGCCAGGCATGTCGAAATCCTCGCGCAGGCCATTGACCAGATAGCGGCTGTAGCTGTCGGGCAGTTTATCGGGTTGCGAGCACATCACGACGAAGCCCGGCGGGCGGGTTTTCACCTGAGTCATATAGCGCAGCTTGATCCGCCGTCCCCCCGGCGCGGGCGGCGGGTGGGCCGAGATCATTTCGGCCAGCCATCCGTTCAACTGTGCGGTTTTCACCCGGCGGTTCCAGATCTCATGCGCGCGCATGACAGCCGCTTGCAGGCGCTCCAGCCCCTTGCCCGTCTTGGCTGATATCGTCACCAATGGCGCGCCGCGCAACTGCGGCAACAAGCGATCAAAGGCTTCCTTCAACTCTTTCAGCTTGGCCTGCTTTTCAGGCTCTGCATCCCATTTGTTGACTGCGACGACCACCGCACGGCCTTCACGTTCGGCAAGGTCGGCGATGCGCAGGTCTTGCTGCTCAAACGGGATGGCCGCGTCCAGAAGCACCACCACAACTTCGGCAAACTTCACCGCGCGCAACCCGTCCGAGACCGAGAGTTTTTCGATCTTTTCCTGCACCTTGGCGCGTTTGCGCATTCCGGCTGTGTCAAAGATGCGTGTCGGCACCCCACCCCAGTCAAATCGCAGCGAAATCGCGTCGCGGGTGATCCCGGCTTCCGGCCCCGTCAGCAGACGTTCTTCGCCGATCAGCTTGTTGATCAACGTGGACTTACCCGCGTTCGGGCGTCCGATCACCGCCACCTGCAAGGGTTTGTCCTGTGTCGGCACGCGCGGGCCGTCATCTGCGTCCGCATCAATATCGACATCGGTTTCGGGGGCCATTTCGGCAGCGCGTTTTTCGAACTTTTCCGCAATTGGGCGCAGCACATCCAAAAGCTCGCCCATACCTTCACCGTGCTCGCCGGACAGGCGGATCGGCTCGCCGAGTCCAAGCGAGAACGCCTCAAGATACCCTGCCTCGCCGGCCTTGCCCTCGGATTTGTTGGCGGCAAGGATCACGTGCGCGTTCTTGCGGCGCAGAATATCGGCAAACACCTCGTCCGATGGCAAAATGCCAGCGCGCGCATCCACCAGAAACAGGCAGGCGTCGGCCATCTCGACCGCCCGTTCGGTCAGGCGGCGCATCCGGCCCTGAAGGCTTTCGTCGGTCGCTTCTTCCAGCCCCGCGCTGTCGATCACGGTAAAACGCAGATCACCCAGCCGCGCCTCGCCTTCACGCAAGTCTCGGGTCACGCCGGGCTGATCATCGACCAGCGCAAGGCGCTTGCCAACCAGACGGTTGAACAGGGTGGATTTGCCCACATTCGGGCGCCCCACGATGGCAAGGGTGAAGCTCATATCGGTCTCCGGGTCACATCAAGCGCCCCGCATACACGGTTTACGGGTCAGCGCAAAGCCAGAAGTTTGCCATCACGTGATACCAGATAGGCGGTGCCATTCACCACGACGGGACGTGTCGCTGCCCCACCCGGAATGGCCACCTGTCCGACCAGCGCGCCGTTCACGGGGTTGAAGCCACGCATCACCCCGTCGGACGAGGCAACCCACAGCTTGCCCCCCGCCAGAACCGGGCCAAGATTGGCATGGATCGCCTTGCGTTTCCGGGTTTTCGCCTTGGTGTAATAGGGCAGCGGCACGCCCCAGATGCGCTCGCCCGTCTTGGCGTCCAGACGCACCAGTTGCGCTTCGTCCGAGACCAGGAAAACCGACCCGCCCGTGACCCAGACCGGGCTGACCGCGCCTTCTTTGGCCGTCCACAGGCGATTGCCCGACAGGTCGATGGCCACGGTGCGCCCCACGGGGTTTCCGGTGTAAATCACACCATCCTTCACCACAGGTTCACCCGTGATATCAGTCACGATGGAATAGCCGCGCCCGGCCCGTTCCCCGGCGATCAGGCTGGACCATGTGCGCGCACCGCCTTTTTTCAGGGCGGCCACGACCTCTCCCGACGCGAAGGGCAGAAGCACAAGGCGGTCGGTAACAGCGGGCGATGACACGCCTACGATACCATCCTGGCTCGGTGTGCCCGACAGGCGCCATTTCACGCGGCCTGTTCCGGTTTCGATCGCCCAGGCGCTGTTGTCGCGGCTGACCACGTAAACAAGCCCACCAGACACAGCTGGCGCGCCCGACCCCGAGGCATCCATTTTTTGCTGCCACTTGACGCGGCCAGTCGCAGCATCCAACGCGCTGACCAGACCAAAGCCCGAGGTCACATAGACCGTGCCATCGGCATAGGCCAGACCACCGCCTGACGCATCATCCGACTTGTCCGACGGGGGCGTCAGGTCACGCGACCAAAGCGTCGCGCCCGAAGTCGAGGTGGCCACAACCTGCGCCCGGCTGTCCAGTGTGAACACGCGTCCGTTCGCCACGACCGGTTCGGCGGTGATCCGGTGCTTGCGGTCATTGCCCTGCCCGATTGACGCCGCGAAGCGAAGGCTCGGCGTGGGCGACAGGGCGGGATGTTGCACGCGGTGGGTCAGACTGCCACCCAGATGGGTCCAGCTTGCGTGATTGACCGTGGCGGGCAGGGAAATCGGCTGCGCGCGATCGGCGCGCGCGGGTCCTTCGACGGCGGCTGCCGCCTCGGACAGCTCGGCGGCGTCCATGGTCTGCGGATTCAGACTGCGCAGGTCCTCACGTTCGCCCGGCAGAATGTATTCCGGTTGGGAACAGGCGGACACAAGGCTCAACGAAATCAAGAAAGCGGCGCTGTGTGTGAACTTCAAAATATGCCCCCCGGGATACCAATATCTTTGTTCGCACCGGTTACGGCCCGGTGCGGGCCGTCACGACGTTTCCAGTGACCCACCCAGCGCCACAATCAACTGAGACGCGCGCCGACGCAAGGCCCCAGACGCCTCGTCATCGACCAAAAGGGATTGCAGCCGGGCAATGGCCGCGTCGGTCTGACCGTCGTCAATGTCGATCAGTGCCAGTTGTTCCTCGGCCAGCACTCGAAACGGTGCCCCGGCCACGGCCAGCGGCTCAAGCCGGGCGCGGCGTTCGGCATTGTCCAGCCCGGAATCCGCCGCTGTCACCAGCTTCAACTGGGCCAGGTCGCGATACAAGCTGTCGATGCTTGCGTCATCAGCCAGCGCGCGCAGGGCCGCGGCCCCGTCTTGACCATCCGTGGCGGCCAGCATCGCGACCACCGCTGCCGCGTCACCGTCGACCTCAAGCGCGGCCAGGGCGGCGGCGCGCTCTGCCGGATCGGCCTGTTCTTCAGCCGCCAGGATCGCATCGCCCAGCGCCTGCGCCTCGGCCCGTGCGCTGGCCTTTCGCCATTCGTTGAATGCCGCCCCACCCACCAGCAAGACAACCAGCAAGACGGCAATCCAGCCGTATTTCCGCATCAAGGCATACAGCCTGTCGCGACGCACCTCTTCGCTGACTTCGTCGATGAAAGTATCGGTCTCGCTCACGGTCTGGCCTCCGGGTCAAAATCTGACCTCCTTTTGCCCGAAGGACACCCGGTTGCCAAGGGGGTGCGTCATAGCGCGGCCCGATCCCCTGCCCGGATCGTGTCGCCGGGTGTCAACGAGGGCCTGACGCTCCCCCAAGGGTTGCGCGGGTCAGGCAAGCCGCACTTGTTCCGCGGCACGACACGACATAGTCTTTTTCCAGTTTGTTTCACTTCGGCAGGATTTTTCATGCGCCTATTCCCCATTCTCACGGCGATCATTGTGGTGGCGGGTTTGTATCTTCTGGTGTTTCAGCGCGATACGCTGGAAACCGCCGCCGGAACACCGCCCACCGAGGCAGGCGCAGACAGTGCTGCCCCGACCGGGGAAACCACGTCGCAGGCGGACCGGGGTGTCTCGGTCGTGGCCCTGCGCAGCACCGCGCGCGCGATTGAAATGCCGGTGCTTCTGCGCGGCCGGACCGAAGCAAACCGCCGGGTCGAACTGCGTTCAGAGACGACCGGGCAAGTGATCTCGGCCAAGATCGCCAAGGGCAGTACTGTGGACGAAGGCGACATCCTGTGCCAGCTTGATGCCGGCACCCGCGAGGCCAGCCTGGCCGAAGCCACCGCCCGGCTGGCCGAAGCCAGGGCACGCGCGCCCGAAGCCGATGCTCGTGTGATCGAAGCACAGGCGCGGCTGGACGAAGCGATGTTCAACCTGACCGCCGCCACCAAGCTGTCCGAAGGCGGATTTGCGTCGGACACGCGGGTGGCCAACACACGCGCCGCCGTCGAAGCCGCACGCGCCGCGTTCGTCGCCGCGCAATCCGGGGCTGCCAGTTCAGCCGCCGCGATCCAGTCTGCCGAAGCCGCCGTGGCCGCCGCCGAACGCGAGATCGAGCGGTTGGACATTCGCGCCCCTTTCCCCGGCACGCTTGAGACGGACACCGCCGATCTTGGCACGCTTATGCAACCGGGCGCGGTCTGCGCCACGGTCGTGCAATATGATCCGGTGCGGGTTGTCGGCTATGTCTCAGAGCTTCAGGTCGACAAGTTGACCACCGGGCTTCCGGCCGAAGTGCGCCTTGCGGCGGGCGCTGAGTTGACCGGACATGTGACGTTTGTGGCAGACACCGCCGACCCGATCACGCGCACCTTCCGGGTCGAGGTCCAGATCACGCGTCCCGACGATGCAGCAATCATCCGCGCAGGGCAAACCGCCGAGGTGGTGATCACCGGCAACGGGCTGCAGGCCCATCTGGTACCGCAAAGTGCACTGACACTGGATGACGACGGCCAGTTGGGGGTTCGGATCGTGGCCGACGGGGGGGTGGCCGGCTTCGCCCCCGTTACGATGGTGCGTGACAGCAACGACGGGGTCTGGATCACCGGCCTGCCTGCCACTGCCGAGGTCATCGTCGTCGGTCACCACTATGTCAGCGATGGCGTGGCCCTTGACTTAACCTATCGGGAGCCTGGCATATGATCGGGATCATTGATTGGGCCGCAAACCGGGCCCGAATGGTCATTGCCTTTGTGATCCTGTCGGTCTTGTCCGGCGCAATCGCCTATGTCAGCCTGCCCAAGGAAGGCGAACCGGACATCGAAATCCCGGCTCTTTTCGTCTCGGTCCCCTTCCCCGGCATTTCCGCCGCCGACGCCGAACAGCTGCTTCTGCGCCCGATGGAGACAGAGCTGGCCGATATCGACGGGTTGAAAACCATGTCCGGCACCGCCGCCGAAGGCTATGCAGGCGTGGCGCTGGAATTCGAGTTCGGCTGGAACAAGACCAATGTCATGGCCGATGTGCGCGACGCCATGAACTCGGCCGAAGGGAAGTTTCCGCAAGGCTTCGACAGCTACACGGTCAATGAAATCAACTTCTCGGAATTTCCGATCATCATCGTGAACCTGACCGGCAACGTCCCTGAACGCACGCTGGTGCGGATGGCGCGCGATTTGCAGGACAGGTTGGAAGGCTTGGATGCCGTGCTTGAGGCGTCCCTGACAGGCTATCGCGACGAGATGTTGGAGGTCGAAATCGACCCGTTGAAGCTGGAAGCCTATAACGTCACGGCGGGCGAGTTGATTCAGGTCGTGCAGAACAACAACCAGTTGATCGCGGCGGGCGATATCAAGACGCCGACCGGGTCCACGGCGGTCAAGATCCCGTCGTCCTTCGACGAGGTGCAGGACGTCTATGACCTGCCCGTCAAGGTCAACGAGGACAGCGTCGTCACGCTGGGCGATCTGGCGACGATCCGCCTGACCTTTGAAGATCGCGAGGGCACGGCGCGGTTCAACGGCGACACCACGGTGGCGCTGCAAGTGGTGAAGCGGAAGGGCTATAACCTGATCGACACCGCTGCCGAGGTACGCGACCTTGTGGACGAAACCCGCAACAGCTGGCCCAGAGAGCTGCAACAAGCCGTCAAGATCGGCACCTCGAACGACCAGAGCTATGTGGTCGACAGCATGGTGCGCCAGTTGGAAGGTTCGGTCATCACGGCGATTGCGCTGGTGATGATCGTGGTCCTGGGTGCGCTTGGCACGCGGCCTGCGCTGCTGGTGGGGTTTGCGATCCCGACCTCGTTCCTGCTGACCTTCGCGCTGTTCGGCGCGCTGGGGGTCACGATCTCGAACATCGTGATGTTCGGCCTGATCCTGGCCGTGGGGATGCTGGTGGATGGCGCCATCGTCGTGGTGGAGTATGCCGACAAGAAAATCCGTGAAGGCGTGGGTCCGATGTCGGCCTATACGGCGGCGGCGAAGCGGATGTTCTGGCCTATCGTCAGTTCAACCGCCACGACACTGTGTGCCTTTCTGCCGATGCTGTTCTGGCCCGGTATTCCGGGCGAGTTCATGGGCTGGCTGCCCAAGACGCTGATCTTCGTGCTGATGGCGTCGCTGTTAGTGGCGCTGATCTATCTGCCGGTGGTCGGGGGCGTGTCGGGGCGGATCAGCCGCGCCATCGGCCTGATGTCCGACGCGCTGCGCGGGCTGCCGGTATGGCTGCGCGCACTTCTGGTGTTGCCATCGGCCTATGTGCTGTTCCTGTCGGCCTTCCAGCTTCTGAACCCCGGCTATCTGTTCGGCGGCCAGCCCCCGTTCGAAGGTGCAATGGCGATCCTGCCCGGCGCGCTGATGTTCCTGTTCGGGGCGGTGGCCACGTCGATCACCTTGGGCTCGCTCAGCTGGCATCGCGAGGCGCAGCGCGTTCAGGGCGGCTATCGTCGCACGTGGTTTGGCCATCTGATCCACTTCATCTCCGGCAACCCCATCATGCCGCTTGTGTCGATTGCGCTGGTGATCGGCTTCGTCGTGTCGACCTTCATGATGTATGGACGCAACAATCTGGGGGTCGAGTTCTTTGCCGAAAGCGAACCGGAGCAGGCCATCGTCTATGTCCGTGCCCGCGGCAATCTGAGCCTTGAAGAACAGGATGCCATGGTCAAACAGGCGGAAGAGATCGCACTGTCCACCAAAGGCATCGACAGCGTCTTTGCCTTCGCCGGAGCGGGCGGGCTGAACCAGAACACGGGCGGCGCGATGGGGCCGCGTGACAGCATCGGGCAGTTGCAGATCGAACTTGTCGCCTGGGCGGATCGCCCGTCAATCGAGGAACACATCAAGCTCTTCGGCCTGATCCCCTTCACCACGACCGAGATCGACCCTGAATATGACGGTGATTACGTCATGGCCCGGCTGGAAGAGCGGCTGGCCACCCTGCCCGGCATTCGCAGCGAAGTCTTGAACCTGAACCGCGGCCCAGCCTCGGCCAAACCCGTGCATCTGCGCCTGAAGGGCGATGATTGGGATGATCTAGAACGGGCAGCTACTCTGGCGATTGCCCGGTTCAACGACACCCCCGGCTTGACCGCCATTGAAGACACGCTGCCCCTGCCCGGCATCGACTGGCAGATCGAGGTGGATGTCGAAGAAGCCGGCAGATATGGCACGGATGTGGCCACTGTGGGCGGCATGGTGCAGCTTGTCACGAACGGCATCCTGCTGGACACGATGCGGGTCGACAGCTCGGACGAGGAAATCGAGATCCGGGTGCGCCTGCCCCGGAAAGACCGCGTTCTATCGACGCTGGACGGGCTGAAAATCCGCACTGCAACCGGGCTGGTGCCGATGTCCAACTTCGTCACCCGCAAACCGGTGCCAAGCCTCGCGCAGATCGACCGGGTGGATCAAAGCCGGTATTATGACGTGAAGGCGGGCGTGCAGGACGGGTTGGTTCGCCTGACGGGTCCCGATGGGACCGAGGAATACATGAACGCGGCGGAGGCCGATCGGATCATGGCCTCTGAGGACGGTGCCGACCTGAAACGCACCCCCGTCACCCCCAACGACCTGATCGCCAAGCTGACCACCTGGCTTGAAACGGCAGATCTGCCAGCCGGGGTCAGCTATGAATGGACCGGCGATCAGGAAGACCAGGCCGAGAGCCAGGCGTTTCTGGGGCAGGCTTTCATCGGCGCGCTTGGGTTGATGTTCATCATCCTTCTGGCGCAATTCAACAGCTTTTATAACTCGGTCCTGGTGTTGCTGGCGGTGGTGTTGTCCACCACAGGCGTTCTGATCGGAATGATGGTGATGCAACAGCCCTTCTCGATCATCATGACCGGCACAGGGATCGTGGCGCTGGCGGGGATCGTGGTGAACAACAACATCGTGCTGATCGATACCTATCAGGATTACGCCCGCTACATGCCCCGGATCGAGGCGATCACCCGCACCGCCGAGGCGCGCATCCGCCCCGTCCTGCTGACCACGATCACAACCATGGCGGGCCTCGCCCCCATGATGCTGGGTCTGTCGCTGGATTTCTTCAACGGTGGTTATTCGCTGGATGCGCCGACGGCGCTTTGGTGGAAGCAACTGGCGACGGCAGTGGTGTTCGGGCTGGGGATCGCGACGGTGCTGACGCTGGTCTTTACACCGTCGATGCTGGCCCTGCGCATCTGGATTTCGGCGGGCGCCTACCGCTCGGCCAACGGCCTGCGTGCATTGGCCCGCAGGTCGGGCCAGACCGCCCGCGATGCGGCACTGGACAAGGCCGCCCGTAAAACGACGCTGCACGATCTGGTCTGGGATCAGCCAGACGATCAGGCACCACCCGTCGTAGAAGCGGAGACCGGCGACATGTCACCCAATGTGGAAGACATCAAACTGGTGCTGTCGCCGCGCGCGGCCCCACAGGCCACGGCGGCAAACCCGGTCTCAACCTCGGACCCCGACCCGGCGGATGATCGCCCGCCCGGCGGAAAGGACGCCGCAGAGTAAACGTCGAACGCGTCCGCGCGACCCTGTGAGGGACGGTCTTACTCCGCCAGTTTCAGATGACCTGGCGCGACCTGCGGTTCGGGGTCGTCTACGGCTTCCCGTGCCGCTTCGCTGGCCTGACGCGCCCACATCGCGGCATAGCGGCCATCCTGCGCAAGCAACGTATCATGGCTGCCACGCTCGACCACCTCGCCGGCCTCAAGCACGATGATTTCATCGGCATCGACAATGGTGGACAGGCGGTGGGCAATGGTGATCACGGTGCGGCCTTCGCCCATCTCGCGCAGGCTTTCCTGAATGTCCCGCTCGGTCTGGGTGTCCAACGCCGAGGTGGCTTCGTCAAGCAACAGGATCGGCGGGTTCTTCAGAAGCGTCCGGGCAATGCC
This sequence comes from Aliiroseovarius zhejiangensis, assembly GCF_014656375.1. Taxonomy (GTDB): domain Bacteria; phylum Pseudomonadota; class Alphaproteobacteria; order Rhodobacterales; family Rhodobacteraceae; genus Aliiroseovarius; species Aliiroseovarius zhejiangensis. Next base: position 322,565 of record NZ_BNCH01000001.1, read on the forward strand.
AACGCGCTGCTTCTCGCCGCCCGACAGTTTCAAACCGCGTTCGCCCACCTGAGTGTCATACCCGTCCGGCAAGCTCATGATGAAGTCGTGGATCCTGGCAGCTTTCGCCGCGCCTTCCACCTCGGCCCGGCTGGCTTCGGGACGGCCATAGGCGATGTTGTAATAAACGCTGTCATTGAACAGAACCGTGTCCTGCGGTACCACGCCAATCACCCCATGCAGGCTGTCTTGCGTCACGTCGCGCACGTCCTGCCCGTCGATCAGCAAGCGGCCCCCATTCACGTCATAGAAGCGGAACAGAAGCCGGCCAATCGTGGACTTTCCCGAGCCCGAGGGGCCGACAATCGCAACCGTATTGCCTGCAGGCACGTCGATGGAAACACCCTTCAGGATCGGCCGCTTTGGGTCATAGCCAAAGCGCAGATCCTCGAACCGCAAGGCCCCACCCGTGACGTTGATGTCGGGCGCGCCGGGTTTGTCCGTCACCTCGGCAGGTTGTTCCAGCAGGTCAAACATCTCGCCCATATCAACAAGCGACTGGCGGATTTCGCGATAGACGGTGCCCAGGAAGTTCAGCGGCATGGTGATCTGGATCATATAGGCGTTGACCATGACGAAATCACCCACCGTCAGATCTCCACGCTGCACCCCGACCGCCGCCAGGACCATGACGCCCACCAGACCCAGCGTGATCAGCAAGGCCTGTCCGAAGTTCAGAAAAGCCAGTGAATACGACGTCTTGAGCGCCGCTTTCTCATACCCCGCCATTGCCACGTCATAGCGTTCCGCCTCGCGCCGTTCGGCACCGAAATACTTGACGGTCTCAAAATTCAGCAGACTGTCGATGGCCTTCTGGTTGGCGTCCGTGTCCTGATCGTTCATTTCCTTGCGGATACGCACCCGCCATTCCGTCACCTTGAAGGTAAACCAGACATAGGCGCCGATCGTTCCAACAACGACGGCCAAGTACCAGACATCAAAGACGAAAAACAGGATGGCCGAGATCAGCGCAAGCTCCAGTACCAGCGGCCCCATGGAAAACAGCATGAAGCGCAAAAGGAACTCGACTCCCTTCACGCCGCGTTCGATGATCCGCGACAGCCCGCCCGTCTTGCGCGTGATGTGATAGCGCATGGACAGACGGTGAATGTGGGTGAAGGTTTCCAACGCCAGCTGCCGCAACGCGCGTTGACCGACACGGGCAAACACCGCGTCGCGCAATTGCTGGAACCCGTTGGTCATGATCCGCGCCATACCATAGGCCAGCGTCAACCCGATGGCCCCGACGCCCAGCATCCACGCCTCGCCCGAGGTTTCGCCGCTCAGCACATCGACCGCACCCTTGTACAGAAACGGGGTCAGCACTGACACAATCTTGGACGCCAGCAGCATCACCAGTGCGATGACCACACGCCGTTTCACCCAGGGCTGATCGTCGGGCCACAGATACGGCGCGACGCGCTTGATCGTGCGCCACCCGTTCTTGGGCGCTTCGGTCGAGGTGATACGGGACGGAGCCATGATTAACCTTGTCTGGGCTGGCCCGCGCCGCCCGCACAGGGCGGAGGCAGACGGGGCTTGCGTCATTTCAATATTTCACCGATATTTGAAATATGGAGCAGAGTCGAGTCCTCAAATCCCTGTCCGCGATGGCACATGACACACGGTTGGAAATCGTGCGTCTGCTGGTGCCGCTTGGCAAAGACGGGCTGGCCGCAGGTGCCATCGCCGAAGCTCTTGGCGTGTCGGCGTCGGGCTTGTCCTTCCATTTGTCACAGCTGGAAGCAGCGGGGCTTCTGACCTCACGCAAGGCGTCGCGCCATGTGATTTACGCGGCCGACTGCAAGGCTCTGGGCGCCGTCATTGCCTATCTTCTGAACGATTGTTGCGCGCGCGACCCGGATATCTGCGCCTGCACGGACGAAGCCCGCCAGACCGAGCAGGCAGGGGCATAAGCCCCGCCCGTGCATCGATCACTCCGGGTTCGGTATGGTAAAGACCTGCCCGGGATAGATCAGGTCGGGGTCACGGATTTGCCCGCGATTGGCAGCAAAGACGCGCACGTAAAGCGGCCCTTCGCCCAAATGTTCGCGCGCGATGGCCCATAGGGTTGATCCCGGCTGCACCGTCACCGCTGCGACCCGTGTTGTGGGCGTCTCGGATCCCGTATTGGCAGCGGTCAGCTGGGCGGGTTCTTCACGTTTGAACGGCGTTTCGGTGCGCGATGTGACAGTTCCGTCTGCGGCCAGCTCATCGACGCGCAGCGTGTAAACGCCGCCGTCCACCTTGGGCAGCGGCACACGCCATTGGCCACTTTCCGACACTTCCCCGATCTCAATCGGCTCGTTGTCCAGATAAACGCGCAGATTGGCACCGCCTTGCCCGCGTCCGGACAGGGCCACATCGCCTGCATCATCGTAGGTGATGGCGTCAATGACGATATTGTCGACCTGCGGTCGGCCGGTGCCATCCTGCAAGACAGCGATCCCCTCATCATCCGCCAGCAGCACCTGAGGCGCTGAGGCAACGGTGTCCGAGCCGTCCGGGCTGGACAACGCGCCTGCCCCGGACGGCGCAAGCGTGTCGCCTGTTTCCGGCGCCTCGGCCACCACTTCGGCTTCTGCAACCGCTGCTGTATCCGGGACAGGACGGGTCGGGGCAATCAGCACGGTTTGCGGGCTTTGGCCGTTTTCGATCGCTTGCCCACTGTCATCCAGCATCGTCAGGCCCAGGGCACCGGGTGAGGTGATCGGCAAGTCCAGCAGCGCCACGAAGTTCCCGTCGCTGCCGACTGTCACGTCTTCCAGCGGTGCGCCATCAAGAGTCAGTTGAACGGTGCTTCCGGGGGCAGCGTGCCCGGCAATCACGGCATTGCCTTCGGGATCGACGCGAACCACGTCAAAACCCGGCGAGGCATCCTCCGATCCCGGCGACTCCCCGGCCATTTCCTTGGTTTGATCATCACTTTTTGGGGGAAGCGCGGCTGTTGCATCTGTATCGGGCGCCGGGGCGGGCACTGTGTCTGCCGGGGATGTCTCGGCCGCTTGGGGCGTGTTCGTCGGGGCCGGCGTCTGCGCGACTGGGCTGGGGTCGACGGCGTCGCGGTTTCTCGTCCCAAGATAAAAGGCCAAGCCCGCGCCAAGGGCCAGAACAACCCCTGCCACCACGAAATATCCGGTCCTGTTCCCGGTGTTGCCTGTCTCGGTCGTCATATGCGTCCCCTGTCGGGCGATCTTTTCGCCGCGCCGCTTGTTCGACAGTAGCAATACCGCTAACACCGGTCAAAAGATCATTCTGGCAGCAACAAACAGGGACATACATGACAGAGCACACGGCATCGGTCTGCGTTTACTGCGGCTCGCGCTTCGGCGCTGATCCCGCCTATCGCGAGGTGGCAACAACACTGGGCACCGCCTTGGCACAGAACGGGTGGCGGCTGGTCTATGGGGCCGGGGATGTCGGGTTGATGGGCACGGTCGCCGTTGCCGCCCAGATCGAGGGTGCCGAGACGTTTGGCGTCATACCCCAGCACCTGATGAAATGGGAGGTCGGCAAGCGCGACCTGACCACCTTCATCGTGACCGAGAACATGCACGAGCGCAAAAAAGTCATGTTCATGAACTCGGATGCCGTTGTGGTCCTGCCGGGCGGGGCCGGATCGCTGGACGAGTTTTTTGAGGTTCTGACATGGCGCCAGCTTGGTCTGCATGCCAAGCCAATCCTGCTGATGAACGTAAACGGGTTCTGGGATCCGCTGATCACGCTGATGGATCACGTGATCGACCAGGGGTTCGCCGAAGACAGCCTGCGCGGCTTCATCACCGTCGTATCGGATGTGGATCAGGCAATCACGGCCCTGCGCGCCGCCCTGTCCTGACGATAGGCCTCGGCAGAGTAAATCGCGAGCGCAAGCCAGATGAGTGGGAAAGCGATCATGTGCCACAGCGTCACTTGCTCGCCCAGAATGGCGACCGCGCAGGTGAACTGTAGACTGGGGTTCAGGTATTGCACCAGCCCCACCGTGGACAAGGCCAGCCGGCGTGACGCGAAGCTGAACAGCATCAGCGGCACCGCCGTGATCAGACCCGATGCGACCAGCAGCGCGCTGTCCCAAAGATGGGTGCCGAACACGCCGCCCGTGCGTCCGACGATCCCCTGCCACCCTGCCATGTGGGTGCCGAACAGCCAGACCATGGCGAAGGGCGCCAGCAAAAGCACCTCGGCGGTGACAGACAGGATCGGCCCTGATGTGAGCGTCTTCTTGATCACTCCATAGATCGCGAATGTCCCCCCCAGAAGCAGCGACAGCCACGGCGCCACGCCCAGCCCCAAGGTCAGCGTCAGCACCGCCGTCCCGGCAAGAAGCAGTGCGATCGCCTTGCCGCGGGTGATCCGTTCACCGAACAAGAGGCGACCCAGCACCACCATGATCAGTGGAAAGATGAAATAGCCCAGGCTGGCCTGAACCACCATTCCGATCTGAACCGACAGGATGAACCCACCCCAGTTGACCGAGATCACAAGCGCGGCCAACACCACCAGCAACGCAGAGCGGCCCCGAAGCAAGGCGGGCAACTCGCCCAAGCGACCTTGCACGGCGAGGATGGTTCCAAAAATCGCCAGCGACCAAATCGTGCGATGGCTGAGCAGTTCCAGCGGTGGCACATGCTCCAGCAGCTTGTAAAACAGTGGCGACAGGCCCCAGACAACACAGGCGGCAACAATCGCCACCACCCCTTTCATGGTATCGGTCACTCCGCGCGCCTCCCTTTGCCCACCGACCTGTCTTGGCACAAAAAAAGCGGCCGCCCAAGTGGCGACCGCCATGATGTTTCGTGATGGGCAAGGCCACGGATCCCACCGCCTGCCCATGTTCTGGTTACAGGCGCGAGGCCACGTTTTCCCAGTTCACGAGGTTGTTCAGGAAGTTGTCCAGATAGGCCGGACGCTTGTTGCGGAAGTCGATGTAATAGGAATGCTCCCACACATCGCAACCCAGCAGCGCAGTCTGACCAAAGCACAGCGGGTTCACGCCGTTTTCGGTTTTCGTGACTTTCAGGCTACCATCGGTGTCTTTCACCAGCCAGGCCCAACCCGAGCCGAACTGCCCCGCACCAGCCGCAGCAAATTGCGACTTGAACTCGTCAACCGAGCCAAAGCTTTCGGTGATCGCTTTTTCAAGCTCACCCGGCATGGCGGTTTTGCCCGGACCCATCATTTCCCAGAACTGGTTGTGGTTCCAAAGCTGGCTGATGTTGTTGAAAATGCCGTTCTGCGCCACGGCGTTCTTGTCATAGGTGCCGGTGATGATGTCTTCCAGCGACTTGTTTTCCCACTCGGTCCCGGCAATCAGCTTGTTGCCATTGTCGACATAGGCCTTGTGGTGCAGGTCGTGGTGATATTCCAGCGTTTCCGCCGACATGCCCAAATCGGCAAGCGCGTCGTGTGCGTAAGGAAGATCGGGAAGTTCAAAAGCCATATCTAGCCCCCTGTTCATGCGTGTTTCCGTTACGTCCTAGATGGGGTAGCAGGCGGGGGAAGGTCAAGGGGCAAGGCGGAAAACCCTGCCCCCGGGTACACTTATCCGCGCACGAACGCGGCACGGGGGGGTGTCAGACCACCTCGCCCCCTCGCTTGGCGGCATCGGACAGGATGTCAAACGCGTATTGCGCGACCGAGCGGAAACACACCAGCACGGCGGTTTCATCATCTTCCAGATAGAACGCGGCCGGGATCTGGGCGATGCGGGTGCGGCGCAGCATGCCCGGCTGCATGACCGAAGTGTCGGCGGGCGTCAGCTTGGCGATCACCTCACGGCAGGCAGCCCCGGTCACACGAAAGACGGCGCGCGCATCCGAGACATTGACCACCAATGCATGTTCGTTCGCCAGCGCCTTGCTGGCTGCATCTACCACGTTTGGCGCTTCTGCATGATCCACGATCAGCAACAGCTCATCAGGCGACATCCAGCCCGCGCGCCCTTTTACGCCCTCGGTGATCTCGCCTTGCCCTGGTATGTCTGCGCCCGTTGCGGTCTTGACCGCCTTGGCGACCGCAGCGGACGACAGATCACCACGCAGGGTGATCATGCCGACCAACCCGGCCTCATCGACCTTGCAATAGCCGTCAAATGACGCGCCTTGCAGCGCGGAAACAGCGTTAGACATTCTGCTTCTCCCCGTCCTTGTCATAGAAAACCGGATCGCAGATCCGCGCCTTGATCACCGTGTTGGACCCATCCACCGTGGGGAAATCCAAGACCTCGCCCATGCGGTCGGGACCGTGTTTCACAAGCCCCATCGCGATGCCTTTTTTCAGCGTCGGCGAATAATAGGTCGAGGTGACGCGCCCGATCATGTTGCGCTGACCGTATTCGTTATCACCCTCGCCCACCGCATAGGCACCATCGGGCAGGACGGACCCGTCCAGCGTTTCAAGCCCAACCAGTTTCCAGCGATCCGGGTCGGTCATGTGACTGCGCTGCTGTGCCCGTTTGCCAAGGAAGTCCTCTTTCTTCTTTGAGATGGCCCAGTTCAGCCCCAGATCCTGCGGGATCACGGTGCCGTCGGTTTCGTCCCCGATCATGATAAAGCCCTTCTCGGCGCGCATGATGTGCAGACATTCGGTGCCGTATGGCATGACGCCGAACTCTTCACCGGCCTCAAGAAGCGTGTCCCAGAAGGCGCGGCCCTGGCTGGCGGGCACGGCAATTTCATACGACAGCTCGCCCGAGAACGAGATGCGATAGACCCGCGCGTCGAACCCGCCAATCGTGCCGTCTTTCCACTGCATGAAGGGCAGCGTTTCCTTGGACACGTCCATGCCGCCCAGCTTCTCCAACAGCTTGCGGGCGTTGGGACCCACCACGGCGACCTGTGCCAGTTGCTCGGTCACGTTGGCGACGTAAACTTTCCAGTCCCACCATTCGGTCTGAAGCCATTCCTCCATCCACGCGTGGATGCGGTCGGCCCCGCCTGACGTGGTGTGGCACAGCCATGTGTCGTCATCAATGCGGGCCACAACACCGTCATCCGAGAGGAACCCGTTTTCCGAGCACATCAGACCATAGCGGCATTTGCCGACGGCCAAGTTCGACATCATGTTGGTGTACATCATGTCGAGGAACTTGCCCGCGTCCGGCCCCTTCACGATCAGCTTGCCCAGAGTCGAGGCATCCAGAAGCCCCAGCTTTTCACGGGTGTTCAGCACCTCGCGATGCACCGCCTGTTCATTGGTTTCGCCCGGCTTGGCATAGCAATAGGGGCGACGCCAATGACCGACAGGTTCCATATAAGCGCCCGCGTCTTCGTGCCACTGATGCATTGGCGTGCGCCGGATCGGCTGGAAGATCTCGTGGCGTGCTTCGCCTGCAATCGCGCCGAAGCTGATCGGCGTGTAAGGCGGGCGGAATGTGGTTGTGCCGGTCGCCGGTATGGGTTGACCCAATGCATCAGAAAGAACGGCCAGGCCATTGATATTGGACAGTTTCCCCTGATCCGTCGCCATGCCCAAAGTGGTATACCGTTTGGTGTGCTCGACGCTCTCATAGCCCTCGCGCGCGGCCAGTTGCACATCCGACACCTTCACGTCATTCTGATAGTCCAGCCACATTTTCATGCGCTTTTGATGCCCTGCACCCTGCGGCATGATCCAGACGGGGGCCATCGGCTGCGCCTCTTCGGCCTTGGCCTTGGGGCCAGCCTTGCGCACGGCTTTGCCGCCAGCAGCCTTCGCTGCCTGCTTGCCCGCCTCATAGGCATCGTCAAGTACGCCAGCCAGGTCCAGCGGACCCGACGCTGCCCCAGCCGTCACCACGAAGGGCTTGCCGTCATGGCTGGTGGGCGCACGGTCGGGGTCTGGGCGGAAATGCGATTGAGCTTCGTCCCAGATCAGTTTGCCACCGCAATGCGACCACAGGTGCACAACGGGGGACCAGCCGCCCGACATGGCAACCGCGTCACAGGCGATGTCTTCAAGGGCGGCGCCCTCACCTGCTTGCAGGCAGATCGAAACCCCGGTGACGCGCTTGCCGCCATTGACCTTGGCAATCGCCCGACCGGGTTCCACCCGGATGCCCGCCGCGCGGGCTGCTTCGGCAAGTGGGCCGGTGGCCTCGGCGCGCGCATCGAGGATCACAGGCACGTCCAGCCCCGCCTCTTTCAACGCCAGCGCGGTGCGATAGGCGTCGTCATTGTTGGTCACGACCACGGTCCGGTCGCCCACGGACACGCCCCAGTTCACGGCGTAGTCACGCACGGCCGAGGCCAGCATCACGCCGGGAATGTCGTTGCCCGCAAAGGACAACGGCCGTTCAATGGCGCCGGTCGCGGTGACGATCTGCTTGGCCCGGATGCGCCACAGGCGGTGACGCGGACGATCGTCGCCCGGTGTATGATCTGCCACGCGCTCGTAACCGAGCACATAGCCGTGGTCATACACACCGGACCCCATCATGCGGCTGCGCAGGGTAACATTGTCCATGCCTTCTAGCTCGGCCAAAGTGGTGGCGATCCAGTCGTCGGGCGACTGCCCGTCAATCTCACCGCCATCTACAGGCGCACGTCCGCCCCAGTGGTGGGTCTGTTCCATCACCAGAACCTTCGCACCGGAACGGCCCGCGGCCAAAGCCGCCGCCAAACCAGCCACACCGCCACCGATCACGACCACATCCGTGTGGTGATAGTAATGTTCGTACCGATCCACGTCCGCCTCGGTCGGCACCTGGCCCAGCCCAGCGGATTTACGGATGATGGGCTCAAACACGTGTTTCCAAGCCGCCTGCGGCGCCATGAAGGTCTTGTAATAGAACCCTGCCGGCAGGAAACGCGCGGCATAGTTGTTCACCACGCCCACATCGAACTCAAGGCTCGGCCAGTGGTTCTGCGAGGTGCAGGTCAGCCCGTCAAACAGCTCGGTCGTGGTGACGCGCTGGTTGGGTTCAAAACGCCCGCCCTGCCCCAGATTGACCAAGGCGTTCGGCTCTTCCGCGCCCGAGGCGACGATGCCGCGCGGACGGTGATATTTGAACGACCGGCCCACCAGCATCTGGTCTTCGCCCAGAAGGGCCGCGGCCAGCGTGTCGCCCTCATACCCCTTCATGCGTTTTCCGTTGAAGGTGAAGTTCTTCGGTTTCGACCGGTCGATCAGACGACCGCCCTGTGCCAGACGGGTGCTCATGTCCAGCCCTCCCATTCAGGGTGTTTCTTTTTGACCGCGTTGATGATCGCCTTGGGCGGCTCATAGGTCTGGGCGGAATAGGTGCCGTAAACCTCAAGCGTCATGGTGTTGCGCGCCGCGTGGAACCACTTGCCGCAGCCCGAGACATGCCGCCAGCGTTCAAAATGAATCCCTTTCGGGTTCTTGCGGTGAAACAGATAGGTCTCGAACTCATCATCCGACGAGCCGGGACCGAAACGCTTCAGATGCGCCTCGCCGCCGCCATGCAGGTCTGTTTCATCGGCCATCACGCCGCAATAGGGGCATTCAAGGATCAGCATGCCATACTCCTCGAGCAAACTCGTTCGATTATCAAATCTCCAAATCCAGTTTGGAGTGTTCCTAGTATTACGACCGCAGCCTGCATCACTTCGCTCGCACGAAGCGTGCGAGACACCCATGCATCTGCATTCTTCTGCTGTTCGCCAACGGCATCCAGATCTCGTTTAGTCGCTTCTAAATCTCGATTGAATGCACTCTCACTTTTGCCATGAGGAACATTTGCAAGCTCCTCAATAACGGGATTCGGGGTTTCACCACTCTCGCGTATTTGAGATGCAAGTACTTTAGCGAGCAGCGCGTTTTTTGCGTTTGCTACTTCTATGCCTTCTGAAAGGCTCAGTATTTGCTTCTGGGTCAGTGTGCTTTCATCGCGTTGACCCGGTACCGCCGATGTTCCGTGTTCTTGAAGCACGAAATACAGCACGGCTACAGCGATACCCATTGCACCGAGCCTTTGAAACAGGTCCGCGTCACCAACTGCAGCGCAATAAACTGATCCGACCAACCAGATCGCAATTAGTAGCCAGCAAAGGACATCAACTCGGTTCAATGCGCCACCCCCGCTGCCACGCTTTCATCAATAAAGCGCCCTTCGGTGAAGCGGTTCAGACCGAATGCGCCGGCCAGTGCGCCGGGTTCGCCTTTGGCGACGGTTTCGGCCATGGCCCAGCCCGATCCTGGGATCGCCTTGAAGCCGCCGGTGCCCCAGCCGCAGTTGATAAAGCAGTTGCCCAGCGGCGTCTTGCCGATGATGGGCGAGCGGTCGCCCGTCACGTCCACGATGCCGCCCCATTGGCGCAGCATTTTCAGGCGCGAGATGATCGGAAAGGTCTCGACCAGGGCGCGCACGGTTTCCTCGATGTGATGGAACGATCCGCGCTGGGTGTAGTTGTTATACCCGTCGGTACCGCCGCCAATCACAAGCTCGCCCTTGTCGGACTGAGACATGTAACCGTGCACGGTATTGGCCATCACAACCACGTCGATGCAGGGTTTGATCGGCTCGGACACCAGAGCCTGAAGCGCGACGCTTTCCATCGGCAAACGGAAGCCCGCCATGTCAGCCAGATGGCTTGCGTTGCCCGCCACCACCATCGCCAGCTTGTCGCAATCAATCTGTCCTTGGTTGGTGTCAACGCCCGTGACCTTGCCGCCTGATTGGCGCACACCGGTCACTTCGCATTTCTGGATGATGTCCATGCCCATGTCAGAGCACGCCCGCGCATAGCCCCACGCCACCGCATCGTGGCGCGCGGTGCCCGCGCGGTCCTGCCACAACGCGCCCAGAACGGGATAGCGCGGGCCGTTGATGTTCATGATCGGCACCAGCTCTTTCACGCGCTGGGGGCTGATGAACTCGGTCTTCACACCTTGCAGCGCGTTGGCATGCGCCGTGCGCTCATACCCGCGCACCTCGCTTTCGGTCTGGGCCAGCATCATGACACCGCGCGGGCTGAACATGACGTTGTAGTTCAGGTCCTGGCTCATCGTCTCGTACAGAGACCGCGCTTTTTCATAGATCGCCGCCGAGGGGTCTTGCAGATAGTTCGAGCGAATAATGGTGGTGTTGCGACCCGTGTTGCCACCACCCAGCCAGCCCTTTTCGATGATCGCCACATTGGTGATACCGAAATTCTTGCCCAGATAGAACGCCGTGGCCAATCCGTGGCCACCTGCGCCCACGATGATCACATCGTATTTCTTCTTGGGTTTCGGCGATGCCCAGGCCCGCTCCCATCCCTGATGATAACGCGCAGCTTCCCGCGCAATGGCAAATGCCGAATAACGTCGCATGCGATTCTCCCGATCGGGCAGAGTGTTCATGTCGTTTTTAGCGTTCAGCGACGATTTCGAAGCGCAATCCTGCGTCATATGGAAAGAAAAAGGCGACATGCCCGACGATTTTCTTTTCCCAGCGAGAACGTGATTGTCGCAGGGGGTCTTTAAGGGTTTTGTCCGACCTCGTTGCGCATTACATCAAGGGGAAACGCAAGCTCGCGGAGGAAACATGGTTTTCTGGCTGATCATCGGGGCGCTGACCCTTGCCACCATTCTTGTTCTGGCGCGGCAGATGCTGCGCCCGCGCAACGATGAGAACCTGACCGATGGCGATGCCACCCGGCTCAGCTCTGACATGAAGGTCTATCGCGACCAGCTCAACGAACTGGACCGTGACGTGGCGCGCGGCACCGTGACCGCACAGGACGCCGACCGCGCCCGGGTCGAGATTTCGCGCCGCTTGCTGGAAGCCGACAAGGCCGCACAGGCCAAGGCGCGGCCAACGGATGCCCCTCAGACAATCAGCCAGGTCACGATCGCCCTCTGTGCCATTCTGTTGGCCACGGGTGCGTTCGGGCTTTACTGGGTGCTGGGCTCGCCGGGGTTGCAGGACCTGGGACGTGACAAGCGCATCGCGATGAGCCAGGAAATGCGCGAAAGCCGTCCCAGCCAGGCCGAAGTCGAAGCCGAAATGCCGCCCTGGCCCGGCCCCCCTGCCGAAGCGCCCGCCGACTATCTTGACCTGATCCAGGGCTTGCGCGATGCGGTCGCCAAGAACCCTGACGACGTGCGGGGGCTGGACCTGCTGGCCCAACACGAAGCCGCCCTTGGCAACATGATCGCCGCCCGCAAAGCGATGGGACATCTGCTTGAGGTGAAAGGCGACGCCGCCACGGCGGATGATTACGTCAGGCAAGCCGACCTTCTGGTCAACGCCGCCGGTGGCTTCATTTCACCCGAGGCGGAAGAGATGCTCAGAAATGCGATGGCGCGTGACCCCAATCACCAGCTGGCGCGTTACTACACCGGCCTGCTGTTTGCCCAGAACGGCCGCCCCGACATGGCGTTCCGCCTGTGGCGCGGGCTGCTCGAGGAGGGGCCGGAAACTGCGATCTGGTGGACCTCGGTGCGCTCGCAAATCGGCAGCCTCGCGGCCTATGCCGGTGTTGACTACACGCCGCCGGAAGCCCCAACGCGCCCCGCTGCCCCGAACCTGTCCGGCCCCAGCGCCGACGACATCGCCGCCGCACAGGAGATGAGTGAAGAGGATCGCACCGCGATGATCCAGGGGATGATCGACCAGCTCTCTGACCGGCTCGCCACCGAAGGCGGCACGCCCGAGGAATGGGCCCGCCTGATCAGCGTGCTGGGCGTCGTCGGCAATACCGAACGCGCCAGCGCCATCTGGGACGAAGCACAAACCCGGTTCAAGGACCACCCCGAGGCGCTGACCACGGTACGCGATGCCGCCCGACAGGCCGGGGTTGCCCCGTGATCCTGGACACGGTCGAAGCCTTCGCCTGCGCCCTGCCCCCGATGACCGCCCTTGCCGGTCTGGACCTTGGCACCAAGACCATCGGCGTGGCGGTGTCCGACCGGATGCGGCAGATCTCGACCCCTTTGGAAACGATCAGGCGCACCAAGTTCACCGCCGATGCAGCCAGAGTGCTGACAATCGCAAAGGAGCGTGACCTGGGCGGTCTGATCCTGGGCCTGCCCCGCAACATGGATGGCAGCGAAGGCCCGCGCGCCCAATCCACCCGCGCCTTTGCCCGCAACCTCGAAAAACTGACCGACCTTCCGATCACCTTTTGGGATGAACGTCTGTCCACCGTCGCCGCCGAACGCGCCCTGCTCGAGGCGGATACGTCCCGAAAACGTCGCGCCGAGGTGATCGACCACGTCGCCGCCGGGTATATCCTGCAAGGTGTATTGGACCGAATGAGGCATCTGTAATGTCGGACGACATCTGGAAACGGGACGAGGTGGACAGCCCCTGCATCAAGGTCTGCGTCGTTCACCCGACGGCGCGCATCTGCACAGGATGCTATCGCACGATGGACGAGATTGCCGGCTGGTCCCGCCTGTCACCCGATGCCCGACGCGCGGTTCTGGCGGACCTGCCAGGCCGAAAATCGCAAGTGGCAACACGGCGCGGGGGTCGCAAGGGCCGTCTCGCATAGACGTGACCATTGCGACCGGAAACGTGAAACGGCCTGACAGGTCAGCCCCCTATGATGCTCAGGATGCATGCGGAAAAAGGGCTGGCCATGACACTACTCATTCGATGTGCGATCACGCTTTCGATGCTGGTGATTGCGTCCCCCCTTTTCGCCATCGACTGGAAAACACGCCCGACCGATAACCGGCTTGACCAAACAGACCTGACCCGCCTGATCACGGGCCAAACCCTGACGTTCCATGACGGGGCTCTGTCGGTCTTCCACACGGACGGAAGGTACGCCTACACCTATGGCGGCGGGGGAACGTGGTTCGGGCACTACCGGATCGAAGCGGATGGCACGGCCTGCATCACCTTCGTGACCGGGATGTCCCGCTGCGACCTGTACGTATTGCATGAGAACGATCTGGTGCTGATCACACAGGAGGGGCTTCGCTTCCCGATCCGATCCATCACACAAATCTCACAATGACCACCAGCGGCGGCCCCGAACAAAGGGGCCTTGCCCCTCGCACCCTTGGTGCTCACTCCAGGATATTTTCAGCCAGAAGAACACGGGGGCGGCTCTCCAGCCGTTGAAGGATCGGCAGGCTGAATGGTCATGTCTATGCCGCCTACCGCGCAGTTGCGTGTCATCCGCGCTTCTTCTGGCTAAAAATATCCTGGGGGTGAGAGCCCTTGGCTCGAGGGGGCAACGCCCCCTGTTCCCGTTATTCAGCGGCGGCCTCGGCCTGTGCGTCGAGCTCCGCGGCACGCTTTTCGACAAGGTCGACGATATGGTCGATCATCTTTTCATTGTCGAGCTTGTGATCCTGCTTGCCCGCCAGATAGACCATACCCGACCCGGCGCCGCCGCCAGTGAAGCCGACATCCGTCATCAATGCCTCGCCCGGCCCGTTCACCACGCAACCGATGATCGACAGGCTCATCGGGGTGTGGATATGGGCCAGGCGCTCTTCCAGGGTGGCGACGGTCTGGATCACGTCAAACCCCTGACGGGCGCAGGACGGGCAGGAAATGATGTTCACACCCCGATGGCGCAGCCCAAGGCTTTTGAGGATCTCGAACCCCACTTTCACCTCTTCCACCGGGTCCGCAGACAGGCTGACGCGGATCGTGTCGCCGATTCCGGCCCAAAGCAGGCTGCCCAGACCGATGGCGCTTTTGATGGTGCCGGACACAAACCCGCCCGCTTCGGTGATGCCCAGGTGAATCGGGGCGTCCGTTGCGTCGGCAATGCCATGATAGGCGGCGGCAGACAGGAACACGTCTGACGCCTTCACGCTGATCTTGTAGTCGTGAAAATCATTGTCTTCGAGGATGCGGATATGATCCAACCCGCTTTCCACCATCGCCTCGGGGCAGGGTTCGCCGTATTTTTCCAACAGATGACGTTCCAGCGATCCGGCATTGACGCCGATACGGATCGAGCATCCGTGGTCCTTCGCGGCTTTGATCACCTCGCGTACGCGGGTCTCATCGCCGATGTTGCCGGGGTTGATCCGCAGGCAGGCCGCGCCCGCTTCGGCCGCTTCGATGGCGCGTTTGTAGTGGAAATGGATGTCGGCCACGATCGGCACCGGGCTTTCGGCGGTGATCTCTTTCAGGGCTTTCGTCGACGCGACATCGGGGCACGAGATGCGCACGATATCGGCCCCGGCCTCGGCCGCCGCCAACACCTGTGCCAGAGTTGCCTTTACATCCGAGCTGTCCGTGTTCGTCATCGTTTGCACGGCAATCGGTGCGCCGCCACCGACCGGCACATTGCCCACCATGACCTGCCGCGATTTCCGACGTTCGATATTGCGCCAGGGACGGATTGGATTGTGAGACATGGGGATCCCCCTTTCGCCGACAAGTTTGCGGTCAGGGATAGCGCGCGGCGGGCGTGGCGACAAGCACACAACGCCTCGACCGGGCTGTGATTTCAGTGGTTACCGGGACAGGTTCAGCTCGGCCACATAGGTTGCCAGATCGGCGTCGTTTTCCATGTTTGCGACGGCGAAGGCTTCTGTCAGCGCCTCTTGCGACAGGGCCACGTTCTTCACCACCGACGGGCCGTCCCCCGAAGGACCATAGGCCGTGCCGTTCACGGCGAAATAAACGGACCCGGCATTGCCGGTGCGCATCACAGGGGCCTGTTCGGTCTTGGGCAGCACATAATGTTCACCCGCATCCAGAATTTTCTCAAAGATCACGGTGCCGTCCGCCGATTGGATGCGAATCCACGAGGGACGCACGGCGAACACCGCGACCTCGGCGGCTTGCGCGCCCAGCACCTGTACGGCTGGTGCCGCATTGGCCGGATCGCCTTCGGCCGTCGCCGACGTTTCGTTCACAGCCAGCCGCGGGGTATCACGATCAGCAATCGTCGCGCCGTTCATGGGCGTCCCGAACGATGTCGGCGCTACCCCCAGATCGGGCGTGGTCACACCGGCCAGAACGCCAACACTCGCCGGATCGAGCGTCGAGATCGGCGCATCCCGATGGGTCAGGACAGGAACCTCCAGGGCTTGCGGGCGATAAAGCCGATCCAGAGCTTCGGCCGATGGTGGCTGGCTCAGGCCCGCCCCCGCTGCGGCCAGCAGCTCGGATCCGTCCTCATCCCGAAACGATGCAGGGCCGTCGCCCACATCCGGCAATTCGGCCAGCACGCCCGGCGTCTGTTCAATCGGCGCGAAATCGACGCGCTGTATTTCCTGCAGCACTGACCATCCGCCAAAGCCAAGCAATCCGATCAGCGCCGCGAGCACGGCAACCGATCCAACCGCACCGGGTTCGATCCCGGCAAAGATGCTTTCGGACTGGGGCACCCAGTTCGCATTCGGATTTGCCAGCGGGTCGCCGCTGTGATCGGCCCGTTTCGCGACGGGTTTGGATTTGTCCGCCTGCTTCGAGACACTTGCCGACAGGCCGTGCGCCGTCGTGAATCCGCTTTCCTTGCAAAAGGTCTTGTAGGCCCATTCCGGGTCCATCCCCAGATAGCGGGCATAAGAGCGCACATAACCGGCGATGAAACCCTGCGTTTCGAACGCGGAAACATCGGCGTTTTCGATGGCGGCGATATAGGTGGCCTTGATCTTCAATTCACGCTGGACATCCAACAGCGATTTGCCAAGCGTGGCGCGTTCGCCTCGCATGACATCGCCAAGCCGCAGGTCATAAGAATCAAAGCCCGTCGGCTTGTCTTCTTCCTCGACCCGAGGCGTGTTCCAACGCCCGATCATACAGCTGCTCCTCGTGCCTCATGTGTCCCGTTTGAAGCCAACGATTCGTGTGCGCTGCCTTCCCTGAACGGAGGTTAACATATTCTCACAAAATGTGCAGTCAGTGATCCAGCTTAAGCTGACAGTTCGGCGCGATTTAGCTCACAATGTGACCATAGTTGGTCAAGCGCGTTGATCAGCGCATCCATCTCTTTCGGCCCGTGCACCGGGGACGGGGTGAACCGCAACCGCTCGGTGCCGCGCGGCACCGTCGGGAAGTTGATCGGCTGGACGTAAATTCCGAAGTTTTCCAACAACATATCAGACAGCTGTTTGGTGTGGACCGGGTCACCGACAATCAGCGGAACGATGTGCGAATCATGGTCTATGATCGGCAAGCCCAGCGCCTTCAGGCGGGTTTTCAGGACCTTGGCCTGGGTCTGGTGCGCGTCACGCAGGGCCTGATCCGTTTTCAGGTGCTTGACCGACGCGGCGGCCCCTGCGGCGACGGCAGGCGGCAGCGAGGTGGTGAAGATGAAGCCCGGCGCATAGGAGCGCACGGCGTCGCACATTTTGGCCGAGGCCGCGATATAGCCGCCCATCACCCCATAGGCTTTGGCCAATGTGCCGTTGATGATGTCGATCCGGTGGGCCAGGTTGTCACGCTCTGACACCCCTGCCCCGCGCGGGCCGTACATGCCCACGGCGTGAACCTCGTCGATATAGGTCAGCGCGCCGAACTCATCGGCCAGATCGCAGATCGCTTCGATCGGGCCGAAATCGCCATCCATGGAATAGACGCTTTCAAACGCGATCAGCTTGGGTGCCGCAGGATCGTCGGCTTCCAGCAATTCGCGCAGGTGGGCGACATCATTGTGGCGGAAGATGCGTTTCGCCCCGCCGTTGCGGCGCACCCCTTCGATCATCGAGGCATGGTTCAGCGCATCGGAATAGATGATCAGGCCGGGAAACAGTTTCGGCAATGTCGAGAGGGTCGCGTCATTGGCAATATAGGCCGAGGTGAAGATCAGCGCGTCTTCTTTCCGGTGCAAATCCGCGATTTCGGCCTCAAGCCGCTTGTGGTACACGGTCGTGCCGGAAATGTTGCGTGTCCCGCCCGAACCAGCGCCGGTCGCCTCGATCGCTTCGTGCATGGCGTCGCGCACGGCTGGGTGTTGGCCCATGCCAAGATAGTCATTGCCGCACCAGACGGTCACGGGGGTCTCAGACCCGTCGGGTTTCTTCCAGGTGGCGTGGGGGAACTGGCCCTGACGGCGCTCGATCTCGATGAACGTGCGATAGCGGCCTTCGTCATGCAGGCGTTGCAGCGCTGCATCAAGCTCGTGATTGTAATCCAAGTTACCCTCCTGGCCGGTCTGATCCTGTTCGTTCGCACAACATACAGGGTATCACCTCACAAACATATTCAAAAATTGGATATGTTTTTCCCCGAATGTCATTTCTTGCCGTGTTAACGGTTTCGGTTTGGGTTTTACATTGATCCATCTCAAACGGAACCCTTTTCAGGGATTCCGCGACACTACGCCCCCTTTCTTGCGCAGGGTGGACAGGACTTTTGGGACTGATAGGGTCTGCGCCAAACACACCTGCTATTGGAGCATTGCAATGACGCTCGACCCTGTTCTGGACCGCATTGATGCGGATCTTGACGCCGCAACGGACCGCCTGCTGGAGTTGCTGCGCATCCCGTCCATTTCCACCGACCCAGCCTATGCCGTTGAATGTCAGAAGGCGGCGGACTGGCTTGTGAACGATCTGAAATCCATTGGGTTTCAGGCAGATAAGCGGCAAACCCCCGGTCATCCGATGGTCGTGGCCCACGCGCCCGGCCCGGAGGGTGCCCCGCATCTGATGTTCTATGGTCACTACGACGTGCAACCGGTGGACCCGCTGGATCTGTGGGACAGCCCACCGTTTGAACCCGCCGTGGAAGACACGCCCGCAGGTAAGGTCATCCGGGGTCGCGGGTCGTCGGATGACAAGGGGCAGTTGATGACTTTCGTGGAAGCCTGCCGCGCCTGGATTGCCGTCCACGGCACCCTGCCCGCCCGCATTTCACTGTTTTTCGAGGGCGAGGAAGAATCAGGGTCGCCGTCGCTGATCCCGTTCATGGAGGAAAACCGCGAGGAACTGACCTCGGACATCGCGCTGATCTGTGACACGGGGCTGTTCGAATCGAAAACTCCGGCGATCATCACCCAGTTGCGCGGCATGAGTTGCGAGGATTTCACCATCACCGGGCCTGACCGCGACCTGCATTCGGGCATGTATGGCGGTATCGCGATGAACCCGATCCGCGTCCTGACCCGCGCGCTGGCCGACCTGCATGACGACACGGGTCGCATAACCCTGCCCGGCTTCTATGACGGGGTCGAAGAGCTGTCGGACGACATGCGCGCCCAGTGGCAGGGGCTGAATTTCGACCATGCGGCCTTTCTGGGCGATGTCGGGCTGAAAGACCCGGCGGGCGAACAGGACCGTATGCCGATCGAAATGCTGTGGTCACGCCCCACCTGCGACGTGAACGGCATCTGGGGCGGTTATACGGGCGATGGGTTCAAGACCGTGCTGCCCAGCAAAGCCTCAGCCAAGGTCAGCTTCCGGCTGGTGGGCAAGCAGGACCCCGACGCGATCCGCAAGACCTTCCGCGCCTATCTGGAAGACCGCCTGCCCGACGGGTTCACCATCGAATACCGCACGGAAAAGGGCTCACCCGCCGCGCAGGTCTCGACCGACAATCCGATGTTTGAACAGGCCCGCAAGGCGCTGACAGATGAATGGGGCATTCCGGCGGCCTTCGCAGGGTGTGGAGGTTCGATCCCCATAGCCGGGTATTTCAAGGATATTCTGGGCGTCGATGCAATGCTGATCGGCTTTGGCAAGGATGACGATAACATCCACAGCCCGAACGAGAAATATGACCTGGAAAGTTTCCACAAGGGCATTCGAAGCTGGGCACGCATTCTGGCAGAGCTGAGCTGAGCGATCGCGAACCTCCGGTCCGGCACTTGGCGTGTCGGGCCGACCCCTATCCTTCGCGCGATGTCGGGCCGGACCGATAATACCGCGCCAGCTTGATCAGCAGGATCACCCACGGCCCGCCATGCATCAGCAGATCCAGAATGTCCAAGGGGCGCACCAACGTGCCGGAGAACAGCATCACCAGCTTTTCCCAGATATGAGGCGGGGCAAAGGGGGCAAGACCGATGGTCAGGCAGAAAATGATGACGATCGGAAATGACATGTCGTCGAAGATCGACATCATTCCACGCTTTTCCATGCCCGTCACAATCCTGCATTCCTGACTATTGGTCGCCAACGAAGGCAGAATATCGCCCGGACCACGGGCTGACGATGTGGTGAAGTGGCGCGGTTGACGGGGCTCGAACCCGCGACCCCCGGCGTGACAGGCCGGTACTCTAACCAACTGAGCTACAACCGCGCGTGGCGGCGTGAATACAGCGGGCATGATGGGTCGTCAATGGGAAATCATATGTCGGCGGACAGCCCCCCGCCATAGAATCCCAACTCCGAAAATGAAAACGCCCCGCCAGGGGCGGGGCGCTTTTCAGGCAGTGGTGGCGCGGTTGACGGGGCTCGAACCCGCGACCCCCGGCGTGACAGGCCGGTACTCTAACCAACTGAGCTACAACCGCTCACTGCCAAGCCTTGCGGCTTGTTCGGGCGTTCTAGGCCGCAGGTCGGGGGGCGTCAAGCGGCCAATGTCGTTTTTGCAGATTATTTTTCGATCACCTGATGACCGCCTTCGGCAGACAGGTGAAAGATGATCCCCTGACCGCCCGGAAGCCCCAGCATATCGTGTTCGTTCAGGCCCAACCAACGCGCACGCAACACCCGTGACAGGATGCCATGCGTGAAGATGACGGCCGGACCCGCAAGTTGCGACAGGAACGCATCCACCCTGCGCGCCAGATCCAGATAGGTTTCGCCGCCGGGCGACGTGAAATGCCAGCTGATCGGATCCACTTCCGCCAAGGACGCCAGCGCGGGCCAACGGGCATTGATCTCGTCCTGCGTCAGCCCTTCCCACGCCCCGAACGCGATTTCGCACAAGCGGGCATCCCGTTGCACGGACCACCCCAGCGGCTCCAGCGCCAGTGCCGCCGTCTCCAGCGCCCTGCCCTGTGGCGAGCTATAGGCGCGAACGTCATCGCGCCCGGCAAGCAGCCGGTGCAGTGTCACCCCGATATCACCGGCCTGCTTGCGCCCCTGTGCGGTGAGCGGCGAGTCCAACCGCCCCTGGTGACGCCGGGCCACATTCCATTCGGTCTGACCATGTCGAATGACAAACAATTCGGGATGATACATCACCGCCCCTATTCAATCAGCAGGTTCGGTCAACCCGCGCGCACTTCGTAGATACAATATGATCCGGACGAAATGTAAGGAAATGACGGGGATATATGGTGGGTCGTGAGAGGCTCGAACTCCCGACATCTTCGGTGTAAACGAAGCGCTCTACCAACTGAGCTAACGACCCGCCCTGCTGCTAATAGCCTTGGCCAACAGGGGATTGCAAGAGCGGTTTTGCGTCAGTAGGCAAAAAATCTGACCCTCGTCCGGTCACCGCAAATGGTTGCACTTTGCCTTACGTCACGTATGGTGCCGACACCCCATCAGCGAGGATCACGAACGTGTCGGCCCCAGTCGTGCCCAAAGGCGTTGCCCATGTTGACATCGAGGCTCCGGACAGCCCCGAGCCGATCGTCTTTGTCCTATTGCCCAACCTGTCGATGCTGGCCTTCACCTCAGCCATCGAACCCCTGCGGATCGCGAACCAACTGACAGGCCAAAATCTGTATTCATGGACCACCATGTCCGAAAACGGCGAAAACGTGCGCTGTTCGAACGGGATCGAGATCGGCATCGACCGCGCCTTGGGAGATACGCCCACAGACAGTCGTATCTTCATCTGCTCCGGCGTGCAGCCGGAACTGTCGACCAGCAGCAAGGTGGCGGATTGGACACGCCGGCAGTGGCGCCTGGGCCGTACGGTCGGGGCCTTGTGCACGGGGGCCTATACACTGGCCAGGGCGGGCATCCTGTCCGGTCACAAATTCACCCTGCACTGGGAGAACATCGCCCCGTTTCGGGAACATTTCCCGGACCTTGATCCGGTCGAACAGCTTTACACGATGGACAACCGCGTGATGACCTGTGGTGGTGGATCAGCCGCCACGGACCTGTTTTTCAAGCTCATCTATGACACGCACGGGCCAGTGCTGGCGCAGGCTGTCCTGAACATGTGCCTGCATACGGTGCAACGGTCGGAAACGGATCGGCAGCAAAGCTCGACCTCGGCCTCGATCGGGGTGCGCAACGACAAGCTGGTGCGCGTCATCAACTATTTCGAAGCGCATCTGGAAGACCATATCAATCTGGACATCGTCACCGACGAACTTGGTATTTCGCGCCGCCAGATGGAGCGGCTGTTTCGTCACTATCTGGACACGACCCCCAAGAAATACCTGCAGAACCTGCGCCTGCAACGCGCCCGCATCCTGCTGGCGGAAACCAATTTGCCGGTTGTCGACGTGGCGGTGGCCTGCGGCTTCGAATCGGCGGCCTATTTCTCAAAACGTTTCCGCGAGGCTTTCGGCATGTCGCCGCACAAGTTCTCCACCGGCCATATCTGATGACCTTGGGTGGCATCCGATCTGAAAGAGAGAAATGGTGGGTGATAACGGATTTGAACCGCTGACATCTTCGATGTGAACGAAGCGCTCTACCACTGAGCTAATCACCCAACGGGGCAGCTTTTAGCGTCACTCATCCTCAGGTGCAAGGGCATCTTTCGCGGCGGTCATTGCTTTGTTGCGACGGATCTTGCAGATGATCACATCGGCGTCCGGCAAGGATTTCTGCCGGTTGAGCTTGATCGTGCCCAAAGGGGGAAGGCGCAGTTTTTCACCGCGCAGCAGAGCCGCCCCCAGTTCTTCCAAAACAGCCTCATAGACATCGCGGGCCTGATTGGGGCGCAGGTCGGCGCGCGCGGCCACACGCGCCAGCATGTCGCGAGTTTTGACCACCGGGTTGGCCGGGACATTCGGGGTGGCCTTGGTATCTGCTGCGTCCGGCGCGTTTCCGGCGGCGGGGGCCAGAGGGGGTGCCGCTTTGGCTGCGTCTTTGACAGTGGTGCCTGTTTTCGCGCCCGCCCTGGCCGTTGTTTTCGGGGCGCTGGTCGATTTGGATTTTGTTTTGGATGTCGCACGTGCAGCCATGATGCTTTCTTTCCATTTGGGCGTGAAGCCCGGCGTAGTGATATGTCCTAAAATGAAACGTGCGGGCAATCTGGCCCGCACGTTTGCTTTGCTTGGTGATCAGTGCGCAACAGGCGGCGCGCTGGTCGGGTTCTTGGCCAGGGCCGTGGCAGCCTCTTCGGCGGCCTCATCCCATTCCACGGCGACCGGTTCACGCACCAGGGCGTGTTTCAGCACCTCGGACACGTGACTGACCGGGATGATCTCCAACCCTTCTTTCACATTGTCGGGAATGTCGCGCAGGTCTTTTTCGTTTTCCTGCGGGATCAACACGGTCTTGATGCCACCACGCAGGGCCGCCAGCAGCTTCTCCTTCAGCCCGCCAATGGCCAGCGCGTTGCCGCGCAACGTGACTTCGCCCGTCATGGCGATGTCTTTCTTGACCGGAATGCCCGTCAGAACGGACACGATGGACGTCACCATCGCCAGCCCCGCCGAGGGGCCATCCTTGGGCGTCGCGCCTTCCGGCACGTGCACGTGAATGTCCCATTTTTCGAACTGGGGTGGCTTGACGCCGATTTCCGGTGCGATCGAACGGACATAGGAATTGGCCGCGTCGATTGACTCTTTCATCACATCACCCAGCTTGCCGGTGGTTTTCATCCGGCCCTTGCCTGGCAGACGCAAGGCTTCGATGGACAGAAGATCACCACCCACACTGGTCCAGGCCAGCCCGGTGACAACACCGATCTGATCCTCTTTCTCGGCCAGACCATAGCGGTGCTTGCGCACGCCAAGATAGTCGTCCAGCAGATCGGGTGTGATCTCGATCGTATCGACCTCTTTCTTGACCAGCTTGGTGACGGCCTTGCGCGCCAGCTTGGCAAGCTCGCGCTTCAGGTTCCGCACCCCCGCCTCGCGGGTGTAGTAGCGGATGATATCGGTCAGCGTGGTCTCGGGCACGGTAAATTCGCCCTTCTTCAACCCGTGATCCTTGATCACTTCCGGCAACAGATGACGCGTTGCAATCTCGCGCTTCTCATCTTCAGTGTAGCCCGCCAGCGGAATGATCTCCATCCGGTCCAGAAGCGGACCGGGCATGTTGTAAGAGTTTGCGGTGGTCAGGAACATCACATTCGACAGGTCATATTCGACCTCAAGATAGTGGTCGACGAAGGTCGAGTTCTGTTCCGGGTCCAACACCTCAAGCATCGCGGATGCCGGGTCGCCCCGGAAATCCTGCCCCATCTTGTCGATCTCATCCAAGAGGATCAGCGGGTTCGTGGTCTTCGCCTTTTTCAAGGCCTGGATAATCTTGCCGGGCATCGAGCCGATATAGGTCCGGCGGTGACCGCGAATTTCGCTTTCATCGCGCACACCCCCCAACGAGATGCGAATGAACTCGCGCCCCGTGGCCTTGGCAACCGATTTCCCAAGCGAGGTTTTACCCACACCCGGAGGGCCGACAAGGCACATGATCGGGCCTTTCAGCTTTTTCGAGCGTTGTTGCACGGCGAGATACTCGACAATGCGTTCCTTGACCTTCTCAAGCCCATAGTGATCGGCGTCCAGAACCTTCTGGGCGTTATTCAGGTCTTTCTTGACACGGCTTTTCGTGCCCCATGGCAGACCCAGCATCCAATCCAGATAGTTGCGCACGACCGTGGCTTCGGCCGACATGGGCGACATGTTCTTGAGCTTTTTCAGCTCGGCATCCGCCTTCTCGCGCGCCTCTTTCGACAGCTTGGTGGCTTCGATCTTCTCTTCCAACTCGGTCAGTTCGTTCTGACCTTCCTCGCCGTCGCCAAGTTCCTTCTGAATGGCCTTCATTTGCTCGTTCAGATAGTATTCACGCTGGGTGCGCTCCATCTGGCTTTTGACGCGCGTCTTGATCTTTTTCTCGACCCGCAGCACGGACATTTCGCCCTGCATCAGGCCGAACACCTTTTCCAGACGTTCGGACACGGTGAAGGTTTCCAGCAGCTCCTGTTTCTGGTCGACTTCTACGCCCAAATGACCCGCCACAAGGTCAGCCAGCTTGTCCGGCGCGCGGGTTTCCGACACGGCGGCAAGGGCTTCTTCGGGGATGTTTTTCTTGATCTTGGCGTAGCGTTCAAACTCTTCGCTGACCGAGCGCAGAAGCGCCTCGATCTCGTTTGGGTCGCCGGGCCGCTCTTCGATCACCTCGGCAAAGGCCTCGAAATACTCGGTGTTGTCGACATAATCGGTGATGCGCACACGCGACTGCCCTTCGACCAGCACTTTCACGGTGCCATCGGGCAGTTTCAGCAGTTGCAGCACATTCGCCAGCACGCCCACGGTATAAATCCCATCCACATCCGGCTCATCAACCGACGGGTCGATCTGGCTGGACAGAAGGATCTGCTTGTCATCTGCCATCACCTCTTCCAGCGCACGGACGGATTTCTCGCGCCCGACAAACAGCGGCACGATCATGTGGGGGAACACCACGATGTCGCGCAGCGGCAGGACCGGGAAGGATTGGCTCAGTTGCTCACTCATAAGATTTCCTTGTTTTTGGCAAAGCGCCCTGCCCCTGTGTTGCGGCAGCCGGGGCGCCTCCTGTTCGGATATTCAGATGGGGGTCGCAACCCCCGACGTCAACCCGCTTTGCCTCTCCACTCTGCCCCCGCCGCGCGCCGACAACAAGGGCAAAGCGGGACCTGTTTTGCAGAAGAAGGTTAGCGATTTCCTAAAGCGGGTCGATATCGCCCTGCGCGCGCCCGGCATGGAAGGCTGTTTCCCATTCGGCAAAGGTGCCGGCGGCGATGGCGTCGCGCATGCCCTGCATGATCTCTTGGAAATAATGCAGGTTGTGCCAGGTCAGAAGCATGCCCGAAATCATCTCTTGCGCGCGGAACACGTGGTGCAGATAGGCGCGCGAATAGTTGCGGCAAGCGGGACATGTGCAGGCTTCATCCAACGGGCGCGGGTCGTCCTGATGGCGGGCGTTTTTGATATTCAAAACACCGTGACGGGTGAACACCTGCCCCGTGCGACCGGACCGCGAGGGCAACACGCAGTCCATCATGTCGATGCCGCGTTTGACCGCGCCCACGATATCGTCGGGTTTGCCCACACCCATCAGATAGCGTGGCTTCGCTTCGGGCAGGAAGCCAGGTGCAAAATCAAGGCAGTCGAACATGGCCGCCTGCCCTTCGCCGACGGCCAGCCCGCCAACGGCATAGCCGTCGAACCCGATCTGTTTCAAAGCCTCGGCGCTTTCTTCGCGAAGGTCGCGTTCCAGCCCACCTTGCATGATCCCGAACAGGGCATGGCCGGGGCGATCCCCGAACGCCTCTTTCGACCGGGCCGCCCAACGCATCGACAGGCGCATGCTGTCCGCGATGCGGTCACGGTCGGCAGGCAATGCGGGGCATTCGTCGAAGCACATGACAATGTCGGACCCCAGCAGCCGCTGAATCTCCATCGAGCGTTCCGGCGTCAGCTCGTGTTTCGACCCGTCAATGTGGGATTTGAAGGTCACACCCTTCTCGGTCAGTTTGCGCAGACCCGCCAGGCTCATCACCTGGAAGCCGCCCGAATCGGTCAGGATCGGCTTGTCCCAGTTCATAAACGTGTGCAGGCCACCCAACCGGTCGATCCGTTCCGCCGTCGGGCGCAGCATCAGGTGATAGGTGTTGCCCAGCAGAATGTCGGCACCCGTTGCCGCAACACTTTCGGGCATCATCGCCTTCACGGTGGCCGCGGTGCCCACGGGCATGAAAGCCGGGGTGCGGATCTGGCCGCGTGGGGTCGAAATCACACCGGTGCGGGCCTTGCCGTCCGTGGCGTTCAGGGTAAACGTGATGCGGGTCTGGTTCTGATCTTGCATGCGGCTGATGTGGCGCATGACGCCCCGATTGCCAAGCAGTTTTTAAGCAAACACCGGTGCCGACCGACCTGCCGGTCAGCTGTCGTCGTCGTGGCTGATCCTGACCGTGCCAAGGTTGGCGGCATTCACCCGTTCCGACAGCCGTTCCAGCTTGCGACTGGTCAGCATCAGTTCGGTCAGCGTGGTGTTATCCACCCGATTGGCCAGCGCATAGGCGACGTCCTGCACCATGCGGGCCGCCTGGTCCAGCTGCTTGGTGCACGTCACTGTCTTCGTCTCACCGTTCTTCGTCGATATCACCGCCAAGGCTCCTCGTATCGCACATGCACACCTCAAAATGTGTTTTCAACAGAGAATTCAAGTCGAACGCGTCTATTTTATGGCGAATTATAGGCGTTTGCGCATCAAGCTGTTGTGATATTCGACACAGTCGACCGTTCTTAACGTTGTTTGGATCGCGAAGCGAAACAAACAACGCAGCCCTCAAATAAGTGCATCTGCGCGCGTCGGGCGGGTCGGCACATCCGGCGATCTGGCAAGATCGTTCAACTGCGCGCGTTTGCCGCCGGGCTGGCACTGGACCTTCACGATCGTAATCCTTATATGATCAGTCAGGTTTAGAATGATGGCACACAGACTATGAACACATCCGACAAGATTGAAGGCGAACCACTGATCAAGCCGTCGACGGTCGATCATCCGCTTTATGACAGCGTGGTCGAAGCCTGCCGCACGGTCTATGATCCTGAAATTCCGGTCAATATCTTTGACCTCGGTCTGGTGTACACGATCGAGATCAACGACCAGAACGAGGTTGACCTGATCATGACCCTGACCGCACCGGGCTGCCCGGTGGCGGGCGAGATGCCGGGCTGGCTGGTCGAGGCGATCGAGCCGGTCGCGGGCGTCAAGCAGGTGAATGTCGACATGACCTGGGACCCGCCCTGGGGGATGGAGATGATGTCGGATGAAGCGCGTCTTGAACTGGGGTTCATGTAATCCCATCTGACGCCATCAGTACCGCAATCGGCGCGTCAGGCGCCATGCGCGCCCTTGAAGGAGAGACGGATGTTTGGCATTCCCGGCAAAGCGCCGATCACGATGACACAAGCCGCCGAGAACCAGATCGCCAAGCTGATGGCGTCTGGCGGGCACACGGGCTTGCGGATCGGGGTCAAGAAGGGCGGCTGTGCGGGTATGGAATACACCATGGACTATGTCGACGAGGTCGACCCGCATGAAGAAGTGGTCGAACAGGGCGATGCCCGCGTGATCATTGCCCCCATGGCACAGATGTTCCTGTTTGGGACCGAGATCGACTATGAGGTATCGCTCCTGGAATCCGGGTTCAAGTTTCGCAACCCCAATGTCAGCGAAGCCTGCGGCTGTGGAGAATCGATCAAATTCGACGACGCGCTGACCAACGGGACATCGTAAAGCTGATGGCGGTCAGCGACGCCGATATTGCCTTCGTCAAAGAGCTGTTTCACGGACTTGGCCCTCTGACCCATCGCAAGATGATGGGTGGCGCGACCTTTTACTGCGACGGGCAGGTCTTTGCGATCCTGTCCAGCAAGGGCGAGGTTTACCTGAAAGCGAAAGGTGCCTTTGCCGAGGCACTGGATGCCGAAGGCAGCCACATTTTCGGGATGGACGGCAAGACGATGGGATATTGGACCCTGCCCGACGCTGCCCTGGACGACCCGGATCTGGCCCGCGATTGGGCGCAACGGGCGCTGGACGCTCTGGCCTGATCGCGACCACCCTTCGACCACTAAACAGCATGACCACGCCCAATTGCGCCGCGGCACTTGGCCTGCGGGGCTTGACGCCCATCGCGCTGCGTCCGACAACACGCGTGACACAGTAGGAGACATATGATGACCCGGCGCAAACTGGCAGCAGGCAATTGGAAGATGAACGGGACCAGCGCGGATCTTGTCGAGTTGGAGGCGCTGGCAAAAGCCCACCCCACCCCCGGCTGTGACATCCTGATCTGTCCTCCCGCCACCCTGATTTCCCGTGCGGCCGCGGCGGCATCTGCGCAGATCGCCATTGGCGGACAGGATTGTCATCAGAAGGACAGCGGCGCCCATACCGGCGACGTGTCCGCCCCGATGTTGCTGGATGCGGGCGCCCAGTATGTCATTCTGGGCCATTCAGAACGCCGCGAGGATCACAGGGAAAGCGACACCGATGTGCGCAACAAGGTCGTCGCGGCCCTGTCCGCCGGGTTGAAGGCGATCGTCTGCGTCGGCGAAAGCCTTGCCGAGCGTGAGGCCAACAACACGCTGGACATCATCGGCGGGCAATTGGCCGGGTCGATTCCGGATGTCGTCACGGGCGACAGCCTTGTCGTCGCCTATGAACCGATCTGGGCGATCGGCACCGGCAAGGTACCGACGCTGGACCAGATCGGCGAGGTGCATGATTTCATCCGCATACGGTTGGAAACCCGGTTCGGCGCAGGCGTCGGGCGGTCAACGCGCATTCTGTATGGCGGCTCTGTGAAACCCGCCAATGCGTCCGAGATTTTTGCCGTTTCGAATGTCGATGGCGCACTTGTCGGGGGCGCCAGCCTGTCGGCCACGGATTTCTCGCCTATCATCACCGCGTTGGAAAACGCCTGACCCGCCAATCGGGGTCAATCTGCGGCTTGACAAAGGACCTCACTTAATTAACTCGTTAATTATTTCCGCGGGAGCTCTTGATGGACTACTCCGACCTCGCCGACTGGCAGAAACGCGCCGCCGACTGGGCGCGAGACTATCACGCGGGTCTGCGCGACCGGCCCGTGCGCCCCAACATCGCGCCGGGTGAGTTTCTGGCAAAGATTGACGCCCCCGTTCCAGAACAGCCTGATCCGGTCGAGGCGATCTTTGACGACTTCACGCGGCTGGTGCCTGACGCGATGACCCATTGGCAGCACCCGCGGTTCTTTGCCTATTTCCCGGCCAACGCCGCCCCTGCCTCGATGCTGGCCGAGCAACTGGCCAACGCCATGTCAGCGCAAGCCATGCTGTGGCAAACCGCCCCCGCCGCGAATGAGATGGAAGAACTGGTGATCCGCTGGCTGCGTGATGCGATGGGGCTGCCCCTTGGTTTCACCGGCACCATTCATGACAGTGCGACCACGGCGACTTTTTCTGCTGTCACGACCATGCGCGAACTCGCCTTGGGGCACGAAGGCATCACCAAAGGGCTGTCTGGCGCGCCCACGCTGCGCATCTATGCCAGCGCGCAGACCCATTCCAGCGTCGACAAGGCGGTGCGCCTGTCGGGCATCGGGCAGGACAATCTGGTCAAGGTGCCAACCGTGCCCGGACATCCCACCTGGTCTATGGACCCGGACGCCCTTGATCGCCTGATCCGCGACGATCTTGCGGCGGGGCTGAAGCCCGCTGGTGTTGTGCTTTGCGTTGGCGGCACGTCCATCGGGGCATGTGACGACATCACTGCCTGTATCGACGTGGCACACGCCCACGGCCTGACCGTGCATGTGGACGCCGCCTGGGCCGGGTCCGCCATGATCTGTGAAGAGTTTCGCACCCTCTGGACAGGAATCGAGGCCGCGGACAGCATCATCTTTAATCCTCACAAATGGCTGGGAGCCCAGTTCGATTGCGCCGTGCAGTTCCTGCGCGATCCCGCCCCGCAGATCGGCGCGATGGGGTTGCGCCCCGAATACCTCAGGACGCAGGGCAAGGATGAGGTGGTCAATTACAACGAATGGACCCTGCCCCTTGGCCGCCGCTTCCGGGCGCTGAAACTGTGGTTCCTCTTGCGCGCCGAGGGGCTGTCGGGCCTGCGGGCCCGCATTCGCAACCATGTCGCCTGGACTAACGAGGTCGCAGAGGTCATCGCCACCCTGCCCGGCTTTGAAATCACGACACCGCCAATCTTGTCGCTGTTCACTTTCCGCTTTCACGACGACGCGAAAACCGCCGCCCTGCTGGAGCGGGTGAACCGCGACGGTCGCCTGTATCTGACCCAAACCCAGCACGAGGGGCAGTTCGTCATCCGCGTCTCGGTCGGCCAATATTCGACGACCCGTGACGATGTGATGATGATCCCCGACGTGCTGCAGGAACTGTCCCGCGACCTCTAACAGCAAGAAATCTTTACTTTTCCGTGCCAGCGTATAAACTGGATGCGGGTCATGCCTTGTGCGGCGGACATTATTTTACCGCACAATCGGCATGCCGGCACCCGCTTTGGTTCTTATCTATTAGATAGGCGAAAGGGGAATCCAATGGAGTTCGGGAAGGACTTTACATATCACGAGTACGTCGCCGATGGCGTCGTTCACGGTTTGGGGGTGGTCGCCGCAATTATCGGATCGGTCGCCCTGATCTACTGGGCAATGGGGGACGCCCCTTTGGGGCATCTGCCGCCCATGCTGGCCTATGGGGCCGGGCTGATCGCCAGCTTCACCTTATCCGCAGCGTATAACATGACCCTTCACCGGTCGGCACGACAGGTGTTGCGCAAATTCGATCACGCGGCGATCTATCTGATGATCGCGGGCACTTATACGCCCATCGCCCTGATCGGAATTGGCGGCACCAATGGCTATGCGCTGGTTGCTGCGGCATGGACCCTTGCCCTGATCGGCGTGGCGATGAAGCTCTTTTTCTTCGGTCGGTTCGAACGGTTCGGACTGATGCTGACCTTGATGCAGGGCTGGATGGCGGTTCTGATGATCGGCCCACTGATCGCTTCGTTCAGCCCGGTTGTGCTGGTGTTGCTTGTCGGTGGCGGATTGTTGTTCACCTTGGGAATCTTCTTCCATCTTGGCGAACATCTGCCCTTCAACCGCGCGATCTGGCATATCCACGTCCTGCTGGGCGCGGCGGCGCATTACGCCGCTGTCGTGATGGTGGTGGGCACCTGAGGTCGAAATTAACCGCGGTTCATGACGCGAACAGAACAGACCTGTCGTTTCCCGACCCGCTAGGCTCAGGGAAGGGAGGACGGAAATGGATCGGCTGGACTGGCTCATTTCACTTGTTGTGCGCACCATTGGTGCCGAGCGTGGACGCGCGGCGCGTGGGCGCCCCTGACGGTCATTCACCGTCACCACGCCCCACAACAATTCAGGTTTCAGCCATGACCAAGACCAGTTCCCGCCGATCCGGTGGACGTGCCGCCCGCCAGGCCCTGCGCGCAGCCCCGCTTGCCCAAGATGTCCGCCCCGTCCGCGCAGGGATGGAGGGCGGCACCTTCACCCCCCTGACCCCGGAAGGCATTCGTCGCATTCACCTTGCCGCGCTCGATGCGCTGGAACAGGTAGGGCTGGCAGATGCGCCGCCATCGGGCATCGACATCATGACCCGCGCGGGCGCGGTGCTGGGCGAAGATGGACGCCTGCGTTTCCCCCGCGCCCTGGTCGAAGACATGCTCGCCAAGGCGGCAAAGGGGATCACCCTGTGCGGGCGCGACCCGCGCCATGATCTGACCCTGGGCGCAAGGCGCGTGCATTACGGCACTGCGGGTGCGGCGGTTCACATGGTCGACCCGCATGGGCGGGAGTATCGCGAAAGCACCGTTCAGGACCTGCATGATGCCGCACGCATCGTCGATCAACTGGACAACATCCATTTCCTGCAACGGCCCATGGTCTGCCGCGACATCCCCGACAACCGCGAGATGGATCTGAACTCGATCTATGCCTGCACGTCGGGGACGACAAAACACGTGGGCATCTCGTTCTCGGAACCCGATTTCGTTGAGGACGGTATCGGGCTTCTGCACATGATCGCGGGCGGGGAAGCGGCCTGGAGGGCGCGCCCGTTCGTGTCGAACTCCAACTGCTTTGTCGTGCCGCCAATGAAATTCGCCACCGAAAGCTGTCAGGTGATGGAGAAGGTGATCGCGGCCGGCATGCCCGTTCTTCTGTTGTCTGCGGGCATGGCGACCGCCACGGCGCCCCCTACGCTGGCGGGCGCGATCGTTCAGGCCGTCGCCGAATGTCTGGCGGGTGTGGTCTATGTGAATGCAATTGCGCCGGGGCACCCCGCCATTTTCGGCACATGGCCCTTCCTTGTCGATCTGCGATCCGGGGCCATGTCGGGCGGATCGGGGGAACAGGCGCTGATGTCGGCGGGCTGCGCCCAGATGCACCAGTTTTATGGCCTGCCCGGCGGAGCGGCGGCGGGGTTCTCGGATTCAAAACTGCCCGACATGCAGGCGGGGTGGGAACAGATGTGTTCCAACGTACTGGCCGGCCTGTCCGGGTTGAACATGGTGTACGAAGCGGCGGGCATGCACGCGTCGCTTCTGGGCTTTTGCCACGAAAGCCTGATCCTGGGGGACGATATTGTCGGGCAGGCGTTGCGCTGTGTGCGCGGGATCGAAGTCACTGAAGATGCGGTCAGTATCGAGATGATGCGATCGGTCTGCCTTGACGGCCCGGGTCACTATCTGGGCGAGGATCAGACGCTCAGCCGGATGCAGACGGATTTTGTCTATCCGACGCTTGGCGATCGAACCTCCCCCAAAGAATGGGCCGAGGTCGGCAAGCCCGACCTGATCGCCGCCGCGACCGCACGGAAAGAGGAGATACTGGCGCAAAGGGCCAGTGCCCGTTTCGATCCGCAAGTCGATGCTGCGATCCGGGCGCGGTTCAACATCCACCTGCCGCAATAAAATCCGCTGCGTGCGTCACCCGCGCGCGGCCTCGGCCTTTTCTTCCAAGGTCAGCCATTCCTCTTCTGCCGCGGCCAACGCTTTCTGCCGCTCGGCAAGACCTTCGGACGCTTTCTTGAATTTCACCGGCTCCCTGGTGAACAGCTCCGGGTCCATCAGAAATTCTTCCAGTTTTGCAATCTCGGCAGACAGGCGATCCATTTCGGCGGGCAAGGCGTCAAGGCGATGCTGTTCGGTAAAGGACAATCCATCAGGTTGCGACCTCATGTCCTGCTTGAGATTTTCTGCCTTCGGCTTTGATTTTTCTTTCTTTTTTTCAGGTGCGCCCACCCGCGCATCCCGTTGCGCCTGGTAATCCGACCAGCCGCCCGGATAGATCGTCGCCCGCCCGTCGCCTTCCATCGCGATGGTGCGTTCGGCCACGCGATCCAGAAAATCACGGTCGTGGCTGACCACCAGAACCGTGCCGTCATAGGCCGTGATCAGCTCTTGCAAAAGGTCCAGTGTTTC
This sequence comes from Aliiroseovarius zhejiangensis, assembly GCF_014656375.1. GTDB lineage: Bacteria > Pseudomonadota > Alphaproteobacteria > Rhodobacterales > Rhodobacteraceae > Aliiroseovarius > Aliiroseovarius zhejiangensis. Next base: position 356,486 of record NZ_BNCH01000001.1, read on the forward strand.
CACGTCCAGATCGTTGGTCGGCTCGTCCATCACCAGAAGGTTCGATTGCCGCGCCATGATCTTGGCCAGGATCAGCCGCGCCTTTTCGCCGCCGGACAGTGACCGGACGGGCGCGCGGGCCTGAGCGTCGGAAAACAGAAACTCTTTCAGATAACCAACGACGTGTTTGGGATTACCCCGCACCATCACCTGATCGGCCTTGCCCGATACGCGCATGTCGGGGTCGCCGGTCAGGTTTTCCCATAGGCTGTCATCTTCGACCAGCCCGGTGCGGTTTTGGTCGAACACCGCGATTTCCAGCCCTGTGCCGTGTTGCACGCTGCCGGTATCGGGTGTTTCCTGCCCGACCAGCATGTTCAGAAGCGTGGTCTTGCCCGCCCCGTTCGGGCCGACGAAGGCGATGGTTTCACCGCGCATCACGCGCAGGTCGAAGTCGCGCAAGATCACCCTGTCGCCATAGGATTTCGAGATGCCGCGCGCCTCAATCACCTTGCGACCCGATTTTGGCCCGGCCTCCAGCGCCATCTCTGCCGCGCCCTGCCGCTTGATCTGGGCGGCGCGTTCGGCCTTGAGGTCCTGCAACGCCCGCAGGCGGCCCTGGTTGCGCTTGCGCCGCGCGCTGATGCCTTCCACCGCCCAGCGCGCTTCGGATTTGATCTTGCGGTTCAGCTTGTGGCGGCTTTGGTCTTCTTCGTCCCAGACCTTGTCGCGCCAGGCTTCAAAGTGCTCGAACCCCTTTTCCTGCCGCCGCACCTGTCCGCGATCAACCCAGAGGGTGGCGCGGGTCAGCGCGCGCAGAAAGGCCCGGTCATGGCTGATCAGGATGAAGCCCGCGCGGGTTTGCGACAGTTCATCCTCAAGCCATTCAATCGCCTGAATGTCCAGGTGGTTGGTCGGTTCGTCCAGCAACATGAGGTCAGGCGCTTCCGCCAGCAGCTTCGCCAATGCGGCGCGCCGGCGCTCGCCCCCCGAGGCGGTGGTGACAGGGGCATCCAGCCGCAGTTTAAGCCCCTCGGCCACCCGTTCCACCAGGTAATCCTGCCCCGGTTCAAGCCCCGAGACCGCGAACTCCCCCAACGTGGAAAACTGCGACAAATCCGGGTGTTGCTCCATATACCCGACCGACACGCCGGGCGACAGGACGCGCGTGCCCTGATCCGGTTCGACCAGCCCGGCCATGACCTTCATCAATGTCGATTTACCCGACCCGTTGCGCCCGACCAGCGCCACCCGGTCGCCCGGTTGCACCACAAGGTCAAGCCCGTCAAACACGGGATCGCCGCCAAAGGTCAGCGAAATATCGGACATCTGAAGTAAGGGTATACGCGCCATATCGCCGGGTTAGGCAATCCGCCTGCCAAGGTCAACAGACGGCATGTGCGGACAACGCGCGCAGCAGGCGCAACCGGGCGGGCGGCACGGCAAAAACCTCCAACCCCGTAAAGACATGCAGCGTGTTTAGGTCATGATCAACCACCGCGTGATCAGACACCCAGCCCCCCATCGCAAGATAGCTGCGCAGCAGCGGCGGCATCACGCGCAGGGCCTGTCTTGCATCCGGCGCACGGCCCGAGCCCGGTGCAAACCGGATCGCATCGGGTGTTTTGATCCGTGGTCGCCAAGTGCCGGGCGACAGGTGATGCGCGCGTAAAAAGGCAAACACCTCGCGATAGCGGGTCGCATCGGTGCCAGGGAATGAGGAACAGCCAAACAGCATCCCGACGCCCTCGGCTTCGACCTGCTGGGTCAGCATCGCCCAGGCCAGACGCAGGATATCGGACTTGTCACGGGCCTCGGACGAGATGCAGAAGCGTCCGATTTCGACCATCGGGGCGTCATAGTGTGCCAGCGCCGACAGATCATAAAACTGCGCGGCATAGCTGTCGTCAATCCGCGCCCCGTTTTCGAACGACTGCACACGGCAACATGCGACCAGCGCGCCCGTCGCGCGGTCTTCGACCAACAGGTGCCAGCAGCCATCGTCAAAACGATCGGCGTCCAGTCCGTCGCGGCCGCGAAAGCAGCGATGGCGCAGCGATTGTGCGGCCCGGATATCAGCCGAGCTTTGGTCCTGCCGGGCGGCGTAGCGGCCAGCGGTCAGTGTCAGCATATCACCCCTTCCAGCCCATCGCGGGGCAAGTTCGTGCAACATATGCGCCTCTGAGCTTATGCCGACAAGATGCAACGGATCCATGACAGCCGTCGCGAGAAAACGAAAAACGCGGCACCGGACCGGCACCGCGCTTTTGACTCATGTCTTTTGCGGTCAGTTCCCGCGAATCTGTTCCGCCACGTCGATCCGACCGATGGATCCAAAGAGCTGCCGCAGGAACCCGATGCCCTTGATGTTGCTGTCGGTCACACGGCGTTCCAGCACGACGACGCGCCCGTCCTCAAGCCCGAATCGTTCAATGTTCTCAACGACGCCCTTTTCCGTGAAGGTGATGGCCAGCACTTCGCGGTCAATCTCTTGCGGGGCGTTATACAGGTAATGCTTGAAACGCGAGCGGACGTAATAATACCCGCTGCCCGCCAACAGGCCTGACGTGCCCGGTTTGCCGATAGAGGCGCCGACTGTTTCACGCGTGTCCTTGCCGACCTCGATCAGGTCGACATCTTCTTTCGGCGGCATGTAACCGTGATTGCGGTATATTGCCGAACAGCTTGCGACAAGGGCCACCAGCAGCATTGCCGTGATCATCTTGCCCGTATTTCTGCCCATCTGGCGCAGATATGACATGCCGCCCCCTTGCGTTCTTCACCCTGTCTTGGGTATCGGCTTAGCCCAGGATCGCGCATGGTTCAAGAAACGATCACCGGCCGCCAGGGTCTGGTGTATGGTTCTGTCTGACCAAAGGCGACACCGAGTATTCAGCGGAGACGCAACATGACCGACACACACCCCTCTGGCAGCGCCCTGCCCTTTTCACATCCCTTGCGCGTGGCCGAGTTGCCCACGGGCCGGCCGACCCAGTTCGAGCTTGCCCCCGACGCCGCAGAATGCGCCGCCATCGCCGCGGATCTGGGGATCCAGGGTCTTCGCAAGCTCAGGTTCGCAGGGGAACTTGCCCCCTTTGGCAAGCATGACTGGCAGATGCAGGCGGAACTGGGGGCAACCGTGACACAGGCCTGCGTGGTGACACTGGATCCGGTCACGACGCGGATTGACGACAGGGTGGACCGTCGGTGGCTTCGCGATCTGGATCAGCCCGCGGGCGCGGACGAGGTCGAAATGCCCGAAGACGATACGATCGAGGCTTTGGGCACCGTGATTGATCTGGGTCAGGTGATGGTCGAGGCCCTGGCCCTGGCTCTGCCGCTTTATCCCCGCGCGGAAGGGGCTGAAATTCAGACGACGGTGTTTACCGAACCGGGTCTCAAGCCAATGAGCGACGAAGACGCCAAACCCTTTGCGGGTCTGTCCGGCCTGCGCGACAAACTGGGCAGGAAAGACAATTAACGGGATTTCGGTGCAATTCGCCCTTGCAAGAATCAAGAAAAGCAGTATTTTCCCGCCTTCTTCCAAAAGATGGGTTGGACAGCGCACCGCAAACCGCGTATGAGGCGCCGAGACTCAGGAATGACTTGAGAACACCGGGCCGCTGCGCCCCAGAATGACACCGGGCGATACCGCCCCCGAAACCGAAGGTTGAGACCATGGCTGTCCAACAGAACAAAGTATCGAAGTCGCGCCGCAACAACCGCCGTGCGCATGACGCCCTGGTTGCCGCGAACCCGAACGAATGTTCGAACTGCGGCGAGCTGAAGCGCCCCCACCACGTCTGCCCCTCGTGCGGCCATTATGACGACCGCGAAGTCGTTGCAATTGCCGACGAAGTTGACTTCGACGACGAGGACGCGGCGTAAGGCTCTTGCCCGGCGCGGGCGGGCATGTCAGAAAATCCCCGAGCATGGGATAACGAATGACAATGAACGCCCCCAAACGCACAATCGTATCGGTCGACGCCATGGGCGGAGATCTTGGACCGGCAGCCGTGGTTGCCGGTCTTGCGCTGTCTGCCGACAAGAACCCCGAAATCGGGTTCATTCTGCACGGCAACAAACCCCAGCTTGAAGGACTGGTTGCCCGTCATGCGGGGCTGGCCGAGGTGTGCGAGATTCGCCACGCCGACGAAGCTGTCACGATGGACGACAAGCCCAGCCATGTGATGCGCAACGGGCAGAACACCTCGATGTGGTCGGCGATTGACGCGGTGCGGGATGGCGACGCCGAAGTTGTAGTCAGTTGTGGCAACACCGGCGCCCTGATGCTGCTGTCGATGGTGCGGCTGCGCAAGTTGCCCGGCGTGAACCGCCCGGCCATTGCCTGCCTGTGGCCGTCGCGCAACCCGTCCGGGTTCAACGTGATGCTGGATGTGGGCGCCGATGTGCGCGCCGACGAGGACGACCTTCTGCAATACGCGATGATGGGCGCGTCCTATGCCCGCAACGGCCTTGGCATCGCCCGCCCCCGCGTAGGCCTGTTGAATGTCGGGACCGAGGAACACAAGGGCCGCGCCGAGCTGAAAGCCGCTCACGAACTGATCACCAACGCCGCCGAGGGCGCGCAGATCGATTTTGTCGGGTTCGTGGAAGGGGTCGACCTGCCCTCGGACCGCGTCGATGTCATCGTCACCGACGGGTTTACCGGCAATGTCGCGCTGAAAACGGGCGAAGGCACCTCCAAGCTGATTTCCGGCCTGCTGCGCGAGGCGTTCAGCGCCACGATCGCGTCGAAACTCGCCGCCCTTCTGGCCATGCGCCCACTAAAGCGCATGGGCCAGCGGGTCGATCCCAGCCGCAACAATGGCGGCGTGTTTCTGGGCCTGAACGGAACCGTGGTCAAAAGCCACGGCTCGGCGGATGCCACGGGGATTTCCGCCGCCGTTCGGCTGGCGTTTCAGCTGGCCAAGGGCGGCTTCAACCAGAAGCTCGCCGCCCGGGTTGCATCCGGCGACGCATCACGTCAAGATGCCGCAACGGAAAGCCGGCAAGGTGAGCAGCAAGAATGACAAGACGCGCCGTGGTCAAGGGCGTTGGGCATTATTTGCCCGAACGCGTCGTCCCGAACTCGTATTTCGAAAAGATTGTCGACACCTCAGACGAGTGGATTCGCACGCGCTCGGGGATCGAACGGCGTCATTTCGCAGCCGACGACGAAACCACCTCGCAAATGGCCGCCAACGCGGCGCGCGCGGCCCTGCAACAGGCCGGGCTGACCGCTGATGACATCGACGCAATCATCGTGGCCACATCAACCCCTGACCTGACCTTTCCGTCCGTGGCAACCATGGTGCAAAGCGAATTGGGCATGTCACGCGGCTTTGGCTTTGACGTGCAGGCGGTCTGCGCTGGCTTTGTCTTTGCGCTGACCAACGCCAATGCGCTGATCCTGTCCGGACAGGCCGACCGTGTGCTTGTCATCGGGTCCGAGACGTTCTCGCGCATTCTGGATATGACGGACCGGTCAACCTGCGTGTTGTTCGGTGACGGCGCCGGGGCCCTGGTGCTAGAAGCGCAGGACGGCAACGGTGACACCACGGATCGTGGCATTCTGTCGGCGGATCTGAACTCGGACGGGCGGATGCGCGAGATGCTGTATGTCGATGGCGGCGTGTCGACGACGCAGACCTCGGGCCATTTGCGGATGCAGGGCAATCCCCTGTTCCGGCAGGCGGTTGGCAAGCTGACCGAAACCGCCGAAACCGCGTTGAACAAGGTCGGGCTGACCGATGACGATCTGGATTGGATCGTGCCCCATCAGGCCAACATCCGCATCATTCAGGGCACCGCCAAGAAGATGGGCGTGCCGATGGATCGGGTGATCCTGACTGTGCAGGACCATGGCAACACCTCGGCGGCGTCGATCCCGCTGGCATTGTCGGTGGGCTGTGCCGAGGGCAAGATCAAACAGGGCGATCTGGTTGTGACCGAAGCCATTGGTGGTGGTCTGGCGTGGGGCGCGGTGGTGATCCGCTGGTAATACCGTCAAACCCCTGCCTGAACGGCAATTCCCAAGCCGTTGATATTGACTCGGAAAATCAAACCACCCATGCTTCCCGAAAACAATCAGGGGGACGACATGAGTGAAAAGACTTTGACCCGCATGGACCTGAGCGAGGCCGTATTTCGCGAAGTCGGCCTGTCGCGCAACGAAAGCGCGCAGCTGGTCGAATCCGTGCTGGGCCATGTATCCGATGCCCTGGTGGCCGGTGAAAGCGTCAAGATTTCATCCTTCGGCACGTTTTCAGTGCGCGACAAGGCCGCCCGCGTGGGCCGAAATCCGAAAACCGGCGAAGAAGCGCCGATCCCGCCGCGCCGGGTTCTGACATTTCGCCCATCCCACCTTATGAAAGACCGGGTCGACGAAGGGAACAAACGCTGATCCCTTCGCGGCGCCCAGTCGACGGGTGCCCGCGCCCTGATGAATAAAAGAAGCAGAACAGACAGGTCTGGACATGGATAAGAAGTCACCCGACGCCTTCCGCACCATCAGCGAGGTGGCCGAATGGTTGGGTGTGCCAACCCATGTGCTGCGGTTCTGGGAAAGCCGGTTCAGCCAGGTCAAACCGGTGAAACGCGCCGGTGGGCGACGCTATTACCGCCCCAACGACATGGAGCTTCTGGGCGGCATCCGGAAGCTGTTGCACGAAGATGGCATGACCATCCGGGGCGTGCAAAAGCTGTTGCGGGAAGAGGGGATCAAGCACGTCGCCGGGATGTCTCCGCCTCTCGACAGCGACGAAATGCGCGACATCACCCCGTCGAACGTCGTTCCCTTGGCAGAAAAGCGCGCAAACGGAAACAGCTCGGATGACGTGCCGATGAAGGCAGAGCGCGCGGATGCGCCGTCTGCCGAGCCGGAACAGTCAGATCCGTCCACGTCACAAACCCCGTCTGCTGACGAGGCGCCCCCCGAAACGGTATCGCCTGAAACAGCGTCATCCGATCCGGCGTCCGGCACCCCTGCCCCCACCGTTTCCACACCACCTGCTTCGTCACAACTTTCGGACAAGACGGAGGTGCCGCATCACGAAGAAGCGTCCCACACCGCGCCCGAGCAACCCGACGACGCGGCCAACCTGCCCGAAACCGAAACCGAGACTGGCTCCCAGCCCGAAGCCGACGTTGAACCACCCTTCACCCGTGGGGATGTGGGTGACGCGCAGGACGAACGCCCGGCGCCCCTGCCCGACGCCGAACCGGAGCCACAGCCAGAACCCCGGCTTTTCGCCTCTGCCCGAACGGCACCCGACACGGCACACGCCGGCACGGAAGGCGCGCCCGAGCTTCCGGGTCTGCAGGACGACCCCGAATCGCATCACGCACCCGACGCGCCGACGGCGTCCTCTGCCCCTGCGGATGCGCCTGCACCATCGCCAGTGGAAACGCCCCCTGCCCCGCGGATTGATATTTCGCATATTCCCGCCGACCCCGGCGACGACGACGCGACCCCGCCCCCACCCCTGACAGCCGCGTTGCGGCAGGCCCGTAAATCCGGCACCCGCGCGCACATTCCTGCCTTGCAGGCGCTGGCGGACCGGTTGGAGTCGCTGGCGGCGCAAATGAACCGCGACCCTGGCCCGACCCCATAAGGCCGGAAATGAAACGCCGATCTGTGCCCCCGTGCGGAATGACGCATTTCCTGCCGTTTCCCGCTTGCCCTGCCCCAGAAAATCACTATGTAGGGGCCTCAGTCGGGCTATGGCGCAGCCTGGTAGCGCGTCCGTCTGGGGGACGGAAGGTCGCAGGTTCGAGTCCTGCTAGCCCGACCAATCTCAAAACCGCCCGCCCGTTCATCGGGCGGGTGTTTTTGTATCCGCGTGACGGATGAAAGGGGGGATGCGAATGAAAACCGGCGTTTTGGCAGACCGGCAAATCCGGCAGATGATCACCGATGGTGGGATCGCCGCGTCCTCGCCCATTCTGAATGAGCAGATCCAGCCGGCTTCGCTGGACCTGCGGCTTGGCGACACGGCCTATCGCGTGCGTGCGTCGTTTCTGCCCGGCAAGGGCTCGACCGTGGCCGAACGACTGGACGAGTTGACGATGCACAAGGTGTCGCTGACCGGCGGCGCGGTGCTGGAAAAGGGCTGCGTCTATGTCGTGCCGCTGATGGAACGTCTGCGACTGGCCGACGGGATGACCGCAGCGGCCAGCGCCAAATCCTCGATCGGACGGGTCGATCTGATGACCCGCGTGATCACCGATCACGGGATCGAGTTCGACCGCGTGCCGGAAGGCTATGACGGGCCGCTTTATGCCGAACTGTGCCCGCAGAGTTTTTCTGTCGTCGCCCAGCCCGGACAGCTTTTGAACCAGATCATCTTTCGGCAAGGCAAGACAATCCTGACCGATGACGAGTTGCGCGCGGTCCATGCACGCAGCCCCATCGTGACCGGCGATCCCGTGATCTCGGACGGGCTCGGGTTTTCGGTCGACCTGAAACCGACCTCTGGCGATCTGGTGGGCTATCGCGCCAAGCGCCATACAGGCGTGGTCGACCTGTCAAAACTTGCCCATTACGACCCTGTGGACTACTGGGAAGAGGTGCACACGACGGACGGGCGCATCATCCTTGACCCCGGCGCGTTCTATATCCTTGTCAGCCGCGAAGCGATTGCCATCCCGCCTGACTGCGCCGCCGAAATGGCCCCCTATCTGGCGATGGTGGGCGAGTTTCGCGTGCATTATGCGGGCTTTTTCGACCCCGGCTTCGGCTATGACGCCGCGGGCGGGTCCGGGTCGCGCGGGGTGCTTGAGGTACGCTGCCACGAAGCGCCCTTTGTGCTGGAACATGGGCAGGTCGTGGGGCGGCTGGTCTATGAACGGATGAGCGAGGTGCCCGAGGTGCTCTATGGTGCCGACATCAAGTCGAATTATCAGGGCCAGGGGCTGAAGTTGTCAAAACACTTCAAGTGATACAGGCCACCCGATCTGCCGGTCAGGCCTGAAACCGATAGAAATCGCGCGCTACGGTGTGAAAGACCTGTGTGTGACAGGCTTGCGGCACAAGTTCAGCATAGGCGCGGAACAACGTGTCATAATCGGAATACAGGCTGTCGACCGGGAAGTTTGACCCGAACATGCAACGATCTGCGCCAAACTGGTCAAGACAGACATCAACGATCGGGCGGAAATCCCGAATCTGCCAGTCATGTTTGAACATGCCAAGCCCCGATAGTTTGCAGGTGACATGTGGCAAGTCAGAAAGTTGGCGAAGCGTGCTGGCCCAATCGGCCAGCCCGGTCGTCGAACGATCATGCGGGCTGCCCGCGTGACACAGGGCAATCTGTGTGTCGGGCGCCGTTTCCAGAACGCGGGCGGTCCTTTCCATCAGGTCCGGGATCAGTTGCAGATCGAAGCTCAACCCGCGCCGCCCCAATTCGCGCAGGCCATCGGCGAACCGGGGATCGTCCAGCAGCGTGTTGGTGCCGGTCTGGGCATCCTCGCCCGGCGCGCGCCCGACGATCTGACGCACCCCGCGCAGGGTTGAGAGGGTTTGGAGCCGGTCAAGCTCCGCGCCAAGGTCCGGCGCGGTCAGATCACAGAACACAACCTGAACCAGCGGCCAGTCGGGGTTGGCGTCCGCCACCGATTGGATCCAGACGGCCTCTTCCCAGCCATCTTCCGCGCCGACCTGAATATGCACCGACCCCGTGACGCCTTGCGCGCTTGCGTCGCGGCGAAACTCGTCCAGCAGATAATCGCGTTGTATCGGGGCGGGATCGCCAAAGAACCGCGGCGTGCCCTTGGCCATCAGCCACGGGTAATGCACCTTGGACAAATCCCAAAGGTGGTGGTGGGCGTCGATCATCACAGCGCTCCGTCGGCCAGTCGTTGCAACACGTCATCGCCCTGAGCTTTCCAGAAATGCAACAGGTCGATGAAGACCCAGTTCTCGGCCAGTTTATCGCCGTTGCGGCGGTAAATGTCGATCACGCGGAACTCTCCGATCTTGCCGGTGGCGGCATGCCCCATGAAATCGCCTGTCAGCCGCGCGGTGAAATTTGGCCAGCCGAAAAACCCACCATAGTGTCCTTCGGCCAGCCGCGCGATATGAGTGGTTTTCGAGCGGTCCGAAAAGGCGGCGCGGAACGGCCCCGAATGCTGGCGTGTATAGCGCGGGATCGTATAGGTCGCGCCAATGCCGGTCGGCCCCCACCATAGCATCTCCTCGGCCCATGTCCGGCGCAGTTCGTCCTCAAGGCGCAGCCCGCTTTGCCACTGGCCCAAATCGCGGATCATACGATTGATCAGGTCCAGCGTGGCCTTGCCCTGGTCACGCGGTTGCGGTGCAAACAGCAGCCCGTCTTGGGTCTGCGGCCCCGGTTGCACCAGTTGCGCGGCGGTTTGGCCGGGGAACGGTTCCAGCCCAGCCTGCACCATCAGATGCGGCAGGTCGAAATACATCGCCGTTTCCACGATCTTGCCACCTGCGACCCGATGAAACGCGCAATAGCGCAGCATGGCGATCTTGCCGGTGGGCCGGATGTTCAGGAAGGGCTGGTCGAACAGCCCCATCAGGTGCCCCATCGACACCACCCAGACCCCTTCGAACCCGTCCATCTGGTTCAGACCGGCGAAGAACACATCCTCGCGCCATTGCAGGCTGGTCAGGCTGTTGCGCAAAGGGGTCCAGAACCGCTGGGCGACCTCGGAAGCCGAGGTGATCTGACCAAAAGGGTGACATCCGCGCCAGACATAGCCCTCGGCGACATGATCGGACATTGCGCGATCTGCGGTGATTCCCGGCGCGACCAGATCGGCGTGGTGGCGCCGGACCAGTTCCTTTGCAGGCTGCAGTTGGTTCATTTCAATCTCATTACAGTCGGTTACGCGCTTTTTGCATACGCTTGCAAAAATACCTTGCCAAAAAGTCGCAGCAGAGTCTAACCTTTTTGCAATCGTATGCAAAACCCAATGGGAGGGGGTCCACATGGCCGAGATCCAGTTGCGCAACATCAGCAAGCGCTGGGGCGCCTTTGTCGGTGTCGACAATTTTGACCTGACCATCGCCGACAAGGAATTTCTGGTTCTTCTGGGGCCATCGGGCTGTGGCAAGACCACCACGATGCGGATGATCGCGGGGCTTGAGGACGCCACCGAAGGTGACATCATCGTTGACGGTGAACGGGTCAATGACAAGGAACCCAAGGACCGCGATGTGGCGATGGTGTTCCAAAGCTATGCGCTTTATCCGAACATGAACGTTTACGAAAACATCCGCTTTCCGCTGAAGGTGCGCGGCAGTGACCCGGCGACCCACCATGATCGTGTGATGCAGGCCGCCGAGCGGGTTGAGCTTTTGGACTTTCTGGACCGCAAACCAGCCGCGCTATCGGGTGGTCAACGCCAGCGCGTGGCGCTGGCGCGCGCCATTGTGCGCAAGCCCAAAGTGTTCCTGATGGACGAACCCCTGTCCAATCTTGACGCCAAGCTGCGGGTGTCCACCCGTGCGCAGATCAAGAACCTGAGCCACGATCTTGCCGCCACCACGATTTATGTGACCCATGACCAGATCGAAGCCATGACCCTGGCCGACCGCGTGGTCGTGATGAAACGTGGCGTGGTTCAGCAGGTCGGCAGCCCGACCGAGATTTATGACACCCCCGCCAACACCTTCGTCGCCAGCTTCATCGGCTCGCCCGCGATGAACCTGATGGACGGCGAGGTGCAGGGCGGCACATTCCGCTCGCAACACACAGAAATCCACGGCCTGACCGCCCCTGACGGCCCGGTCACGCTGGGTTTCCGCGCCGAGGATGCAAGCCTGGCTGCTGCCGTACAGGGGCAGATCAACGCCCCGATCTATACGCTTGAGCTGTTGGGCGACGCGACGATGATTTCCGTGCGCATCAATGGCGCGCTGGTCTCGGTCAAAGCAGACAAGGCCTTCCGGGCCGAGATCGGGGACACGGTCTCAATCTCGGTCCCCAACGAGATTTGCCACATTTTCGAAGCAACCGAAGATGGCAAACGTATCGAGGGATAACCCTCAGACACCTGCCGCGCAAGTGGCACAACCATGGTCCGTGAGTCGACGGCGGACCTGAATAAACAGGGAGACATTTTGATGTTCAAGAAACTTGCATTGGCCGGCGCGTTGTCGGTGATGACAACCGGCGCATGGGCCGCATGTGCTTATGAAAACACGACACCCTTGAAATCGCTGTCCGCCGGGTTCGAGGCCTGGAAAGCGGTCACGGACGCGATGGCGGAATGCGGAAATTTCCAGGCTTCGCTGGATCAGGAGTTCCGTGAAAAGCAACCGGAGGCCTTTGCGGCAAAACCCGCCCTGTATCAGATTGGTGGCGTGGCAAACTCGACCATGGTGCCGCTTTTGAACGCGGGCACCATCCGCCCGCTCGATGATCTGGTGGCCAAATATGGACAACACCTGAAGCCCAATCAACTGATCAAGGTGGATGGCAAGATCTACGCCATTGCGATGATGGTGAACCTGCAGCATCTGATGTATCGCGAGGACATCCTGAACGACCTTGGCATTGCCGTCCCCACCACCTATGCCGAGATGCTGGACGCCGCCGCCAAGATCAAGGAAGCGGGCGTCGTGGACTACCCGATTGGCGGCACGTTCAAGACCGGATGGAACCTGGGCGAAGAGTTCATCAACAACTTTCTTGGTGAAGGGGGCGAGTTCTTTACCGATGGCAACATGCCCAACATCAACAACGAAAAAGGCGTGGCCGCGCTGGAAGTGATGAAGGCGCTGACCGAATATATGGACCCGGAATATCTGGTGTCCGACTCGACCTATGTTCAGCAGCAATTCCAACAGGGCAAGATCGCCATGGCAAACCTGTGGGCCAGCCGTGCCGCCGCGATGGATGATGAGGCCGAAAGTCAGGTCGTGGGCAAGGTCGTGATGGCCGCCGCCCCGATGGGGTCCGAACGCCCGGCTTCATCGCTGTGGTGGGATGGTGTCGTTTTCGCCACCAACATGACCGATGAAGTAGCCGAAGCTGCCTTTCAGGTCGCGATGGAGGGTATGGACACCGAGATGGTCAAGGCCAACAACGACGCAGCCGTCTGGCTGATCGACGGGTTTGAGGCTGGACGGCTGGCCCAGGGCGCCTATGAAACCGCGCAGAAAGGCGCCGCGCCCTATCCCGGATCCGGTCCGATGGGCATCATGCACACGGTCTTGGGCAACGGGATTTCGGATTACCTGACCGGTGCCAAGGACGCGGCCACGACGCTGGCCGACATCGAAGCGGCCTATATCACGGCCGCCAAGGAATCGGGTCTGGTGCAATAAGCCCCGATCCGGGGGAAGGGTTTCGGCCCTTCCCCACCCCTTCACGACCCCACCCGGACCATCAGAAAGGCAGAGCCATGAACTTCAAGACCTTCGCCGCTTTTGTCGGGCCATCTGTCTTCATGATGCTCCTGTTCATCGCCTTGCCGCTGGCCAGCGTGCTGAAACAGAGCTTCTATGTCACCCAACCGATTTACGAAACGGTCGAGGTCGAAAGCTGCTCGCCCGGGTTCCCGGAACAGATCTGCGTGACCGAGCGGAAATCCGTGCCGAAACTGGATGAAGACGGCAAGATCGTCGAGGTCACGACCTATGTGGGCCTTCAAAGCTATCGCAACGTGCTGGAACTGGAGCGGGCATGGAATGCCGTCAAGCGCGACGGTCTGATGGCGCTGCAATCCATTGATTTCTGGAAAGCGCTGCGTTTCACACTGACTTTTACGCTGATCACGCTGCCGCTTGTTCTGGGCTTCGGGCTGGGCATCGCGTTGATGATCAACAACGCCTCGCAAGCCATCAAAGGGCCGGTGATCTTCATCTCGCTTCTGCCCTTCATCATCACGCCTGTGATCGGGGCACTCAGCATCAACTGGCTGTTTCGCGGCGACGGGATCCTGACCGCGTTCATCGAATGGTATCTGCAACGCGACGTGTCGATGTTCGCGCAGGCCTGGACCATCGAGGTTCTGATCATGCTCTATCGCGTCTGGCACGTGGCCCCCTTTGCCGCGATCGTGTTCTATGCCGGGCTGCAGACCGTCAACAGCGACGCGTTGGAAAGCGCGGTGATCGACGGGGCCAGCCGCTGGCAACGCATGAAATACGTGGTGATCCCGCATCTGATGCCGCTGATCATCTTCATCTCGATGATCCACCTGATGGACGCCTATCGCGTGTTCGAGGAAATCGTCGGCTTCTCAAGCCAGGGCTATGTCATCAGCTTGCAATGGCTGACCTATGACTTCCTTGTGCCGGATCAGGCAGGGAACCGGTCGATCAGCCGCGCCTCGGCGTCTGCGATGCTGACCATGATCGGGATCGCCATTCTTCTGGTCCCGCTTCTGCGCCGCACCTGGCAAGACCATAAAGGAGGTCACTAAGATGTCGTCTCGCGCCCTGCGTCAGCCGTTTGCGCTGAAATTCACCTCGGCCACCTTCCTTGCGATCTGGTGCATTGTTGCCGCCTTTCCGATCTTCTGGATCACGGTGATGAGCTTCAAATCCCCGGTTGATGCCTTTTCGTCCAACCCGTTGAACGTGGTGTTCGGCCCCAGCACGCGGGCGGGTGGCAACGGGCTTTCGATCCTCGACATCCTGATGGGCATCGTCGTGATCTGGATCACGGCTCGCCTGATGACCCGGACCCTGCCGATGATGGTGGCCGCCTATGCGCCTGCCGGGCAGAAATGGATCGGCTGGGTGATCGGATCACTGGTTGTGGCGATCGGGTTCCTTGTCACCTTCTTTGCGATCCTGCCCGCCATTCTTGACGCGCTGAACCCGGTCTTTGGACCTTTGGGGCGCGACATCATCGGCCTGACGACCGAGCATTACAAAACGGTCTGGATCGACCGGGGCTTTTCCAACAACTTCAAGAACTCGATGATCGTGACCACGGGTGTTGTGACCGTATCGCTGACTGTTGGTACACTGGCGGGCTATGGTCTTGCGCGGTCCGGATCAGGCCTGGCCTTTGCCATCCTGATCATCGCGCTGGTGTTCCGGGCGCTGCCGCACTCGGTTCTGGTGGCGGGCTATCTGCCTGTGTTCATTTCGTCGTCCGAGTGGCTGGCCCCGATCCTTGGGGAAAATGCCCCCACGCTTTACGGCAAGCCCTTCGCCGTCATCGCGGTGCTTGTCGCGATCAACCAGCCCTTCACGATCTGGATGCTGCGGTCCTTCTTTCAAAGCATCCCCGCCGAGCTGGACGAGGCCGCGCGGGTCGATGGCTGCAACCATTTTCAGGCCTTCCGCCGGGTGATCATGCCGGTGATGTGGCCGGGGGTGATCACGACCGGGCTGTTTTCCTTCCTTCTGGGCTACAATGACTTCCTTGTCACCTCGCTTCTGCTGGACGCGCAGAACCAGACCATGGTGCCGGCGATTGCCGGGATGTTCAGCCGCGAGACGACGACCACCGATCAGGTCGTTGCGGTCGCAGCGGCAGTGTCGATCACCGCGCCGCTCTTCTTCCTGGTCATGGTGTTCCAGCGCCAGATCGTCAGCGGCCTGACCGCCGGGGCTGTGAAAGGCTGATGAGCAGCCGGGCACGACATAATGCGCGGTCAAGCCATCCGGCCCTGAACCGAATGCCGCGGGATTTCCTGCTGGGGCGTCCGCGCCCCACACAATCCCAACGTATTTGACAGGAGAGACAGAATGAAAGGTTCCCGCCCCGAACAAGCGGTCCTGACCCGTGACACGGATATGAAGAAAACCGACGATACCCGCCAGGTGATCGAAGCCATGGTGGACGGCCTGAATGACCACCGCATCAGTGATATCGGCGAGTTTTTCGCCGATGGGTTCCGCTGGATGGGCAATCAAGGCTGCGGCACCAAGACGGGCCTGAAAGAGTTTCAGGACAACTGGCAGCGCCCGTTTCAAGCGGCGTTTTCGGACAAGGTCTGTATCGACGAAGCGCGGCTTTACATGGGCGAATGGGCGGCCGCCTTCGGTCGCCAGGAAGCCACCCATTCGGGTGAGTTTCTGGGCATCGCCCCCACCGGCAAGCGGGTCGAGATCCGATATATGGATTTCTGGAAGGTCGTCGATGGCAAGATCGTCGACAACTGGGTGAATGTCGATTTCGCCCATGTGGCCGCGCAGCTGGGCGTGGACCTGTTTGGCGGCGAAGGGTGGGAAGCATTTGACCGGGGCGAGCGTCAGCCCCCCGGCCCGAACAAGCGAGGAAGTGACATGACAATCGAATACCTGAAACGCGGCAAACCCGAAGCCGATCGCGCCGAGGATGATGCCAAGACCGCCTCGGTTGTCGCCGCGACCCTGAAAGACATCGAAACCCGCGGCGATGCCGCCGTGCGCGATTTGGCGGTAAAGTTCGACGGCTATGACCGCGACAGCTATCGCCTGACGCCGGGTGAGATCGACGCGCTGATCGCCAAGGTCAGCCCGCGCGAGCTGGACGACATCAAATTCGCACAGGCTCAGGTCACGAATTTCGCGCAGGCGCAGCGCGACAGCATGCTGGACGTCGAGGTCGAGACCCTGCCGGGCGTCATCCTGGGTCACAAGAACATCCCGGTACAGTCGGTCGGCTGCTATGTGCCGGGCGGCAAGTTCCCGATGGTCGCCTCGGCGCATATGTCGGTGGCCACCGCCAAGGTCGCGGGCGTGCCGCGCATCATCGCCTGCACCCCGCCCTTCAACGGTGAACCCAACCCCGCCGTGATCGCGGCGATGCATCTGGGTGGCGCGGATGAAATCTATGTTCTGGGCGGTATTCAGGCCGTGGGCGCGATGGCGCTTGGCACGGAAACCATCGACCCCGTACACCTGCTGGTCGGCCCCGGCAACGCGTTCGTGGCCGAGGCCAAACGGCAGCTTTTCGGCCGTGTCGGCATCGACCTGTTCGCAGGCCCGACCGAGACGATGGTGATTGCTGACGACACCGCCGCCGACGCCGAGCTGTGCGCCACCGACCTGCTGGGTCAGGCCGAGCACGGCTATAACAGCCCCTGCGTGCTGCTGACGAACTCGCGCAAGCTGGCCGAAGACACGATGGTCGAGATCGACCGCCTTCTTAAGATCCTGCCCACCGCCGGCACCGCGAAAGTGTCGTGGGAGGATTATGGCGAGGTCATTGTCTGCGACACCTATGAAGAAATGCTGAAGGTCGCCGATGACATCGCGTCCGAGCACGTGCAGGTGATGACCGACCGCGACGACTGGTTCCTTGAGAACATGACCTGCTATGGCGCGCTGTTCCTTGGGCCGCGCACCAACGTGGCCAATGGCGACAAGGTGATCGGCACCAACCACACGCTGCCCACCAAGAAAGCGGGGCGTTACACCGGCGGGCTATGGGTGGGCAAGTACCTGAAAACACACAGCTATCAGAAGGTCACAACAGACGAGGCCGCAGCAATGATCGGGGAGTATGGATCGCGCCTGTGCATGTTGGAAGGCTTCGTCGGCCACGCCGAACAATGCAACATCCGCGTGCGCCGTTATGGCGGCGTGAATGTCCCCTATGGCGAAGGTGCGCCTTATCGCGACGCAGCAGAGTAGCAACAACGAGCGGGGATTGTGACACGACACCCCGCCAACACATGAGACAACAAAAATGGATGTGCAGACCAAGAACAAAGCACTGATCGCGCCCGTTCGGGCCGCGATGTATGATTTTGACGAGGCGATGGTGCGCAAGGCGCTAGCAGATGTAACGGCACCTGATGCAGTGTTTCACCTGTGTTTCCCCTTTGGTGACAGCATCGGGGCGGATGCGTTCTATGACACAGCCTATCGCGACCTGCTGGACGCCTGGCCGGATCTGGAGCGGCGCGATTACATCGTCGTGGCCGGGCCGGATCAGGATGGGGCGGAATGGGTTGGCTGCGGTGGCTACTACACCGGCTCGTTCGAGGCCCCGTGGCTGGACATCCCCCCCACCGGCCATCAGGTGCACATGCGGTTTCACGAGTTCTTCCGCATCGAAAATGACAAGATCGTCGAGTTTCAGGCGCTGTGGGACATTCCCGAGGTCATGATGCAGGCCAATGCCTGGCCGCTGGCGCCCTCGCTTGGGCGCGAATGGCATGTGCCGGGCCCGGCCACCTGTGATGGCATCGTCCCCGGCCCCTATGACATGGAAAAAAGCACCGCCTCGCGCCAGCACATCATCGACATGCTGGACCATATGAAGCGTCACCCCAGCCAGGGCGGCCCCGAAGTGATGGAGATGGACAGGTTCTGGCACGACAAGATGAGCTGGTATGGCCCTTCCGGCATCGGCACAGGGCGCGGTATTCGTGGGTTTCGCAACTGGCACCAGATCCCGTTTCTGGCGGGTATGCCGGATCGCGGGCAGTATGTGGATAAAATCGACTATCACTTCTTCGGCGATGGCGACTATGCCGCGGTCACAGGCTGGCCCGACATGATCCAGACCGTGACCCATGGCGGCTGGCTGGGGATTGCGCCTGCGGGCAAGAAGATCACCATGCGCAGCCTTGATTTCTGGCGCATTGAAAACGGCAAGATCCGTGAAAACTGGGTGTTGGTCGATCTGCTGGACGCGTATGACCAATTGGGTGTGGACGTGTTTGCGCGTCTGCGGGAATTCAACAAGGTGCGCCATATGGAACGCCTGAACATACCTGATGGAATGAGCTGATGACCGGACTGCCCAAAACCCCTTCGTTTAGACTGGATGGCAAGCGTGCGCTTGTGGCCGGGGCCAGTTCCGGCATCGGTCTGGCCTGTGCGGCAGCTCTGGGCGAGGCGGGGGCCGAAGTGACCTTGGCAGCCCGCCGCGCCGATGCGTTGGAGGCTTTGGTCAGTGACATGACAGCCGCGGGCATGTCCGCCAGCGCGTTGCCTTTGGATGTGGCAGATATTGCAGGCACGCAGGCCGCGATTGCCGAGAACGGGCCGTTTGACGTGCTGGTGAACTCGGCCGGTCTGGCGCGTCACAGCCCGGCCAGTGAAACGACAGAAAAGGATTTCGACGCCGTTTCGGACCTGAACATCAAAGGAGCATACTTCCTGACGCAGGCCGTCGCCAAAGGGCTGATTGCAGCCGGAAAACCCGGCAGCCTGATCAACATCTCATCGCAAATGGCCCATGTGGGTGGGCTGGATCGCGCCGTCTATTGCGCGACCAAACACGCGGTGGAAGGTTTCACCAAGTCTATGGCGATCGAATGGGGCAAGGCGGGGATCCGCGTCAACACGATCTGCCCGACCTTCATCCTGACCGACCTGACGCGATCCACCTTCGACCAACCCGACAAACGCGCCTGGATCGAGGACAAGATCAAGCTGGGCCGCGTGGGCGAGGTCGAGGATATCATGGGCGCTGTGCAATTCTTGGCCTCGGACGCGTCCAGCCTTGTCACCGGTACGGCCTTGATGATTGACGGCGGGTGGACGGCGGAATGAGCAAAGTGACCTCAGCCCAAGTCGCCGAACGCGCAGGCGTCAGCCAGTCGGCAGTCAGCCGGGTGTTCACGCCGGGTGCGTCGGCGTCGAAGCGCACGGTCGAGAAGGTCAGGAAAGCCGCCGAAGAACTGGGCTATCGCCCCAACTCGCTGGCGCGCGCGATGGTGTCGGGCAAAAGCCGGATCATCGGGCTGGTCGTGGCCTATCTGGAAAACCACTTTTACCCCGAGGCTTTGGAAAAACTGTCCAATGCGTTGCAGGAACAGGGCTATCACATCCTGATTTTCATGGCCTCCAGCACATCGGGCGACATTGAAAGCGTCGTTGATGAAATTCTGGATTATCAGGTGGATGGGATCATCACCGCCTCGGTCGCCATGTCGTCTGATCTGACCGCACGCTGCCGCAAAGCCGGTGTGCCGATCGTCATGTTCAACCGCTCTCAGGACGGGCCGAACCTGTCCTCGGTCGCGTCGAACAATTTTGCGGGTGGACGCAAGGTGGCCGAGTTCCTGCTTGCGGGCGGCCACAGGAAGATCGGCTATATCGCGGGCTGGGAAGGGGCGTCGACCCAACGCGACCGCGAAGCGGGTTTCCTTGCCGGGTTGGCAACGGGCGGACAGTCCTTGCACAGCCGGGCCATCGGCGATTTTCATGCCGACCGCGCTGCCGATGCCGCGCGGCACATGTTCTCGGCCAAAGACCGGCCCGACGCGGTGTTCGTCTGCAATGATCACATGGCCTTCGCGGTGATGGATGTGTTGCGCTCGGAACTGGGACTGTCGGTGCCGGGCGATGTCTCGGTCATCGGCTATGACGACGTGCCGATTGCCGCCTGGCCCGCCTATGACCTGACCACGGTGCGCCAGCCTGCCAACCGCATGGTGGCGGAAACTGTTGAGCTATTGCTGGGTGAAATCGACGGCACCGGGCGCGGCCCGCAGAAAATTGAAATTGATGGGCCGCTTGTCGTGCGCGGCTCGGCCCGTATCCCGGAAGGATGGAGCACATGAAGGGTTTTGACCCCAAGTTCAAGGATTTCCCCGACTATATCATCGGTATCACCAAGGAAATCTGGGAAGATCGCGGTATTGCAACACTGCATGATTACTATGCGCCCGATATCGTCGTGCGCTCACCCGCCTCGGTCGTGGTGGGCAATAAGGATGTGATCGGGGCGACCATGGCCACGCTGGCAGAGTTTCCTGACCGCACCCTGCTGGGCGAGGATGTGATCTGGTCGGGCACGCCGGAAGAGGGAATGCTGTCCTCGCACCGGTTGTTTTCGACCGCGACGCATCTTGGCGATGGGGTTTACGGCAAGGCGACGGGCAACAAGTTGGCCTATCGCATCATCGCAGACTGTCATGCGATCAACAACCAGATCAACGATGAATGGTTGATCCGGGATCAGGGCGCCATCGTGCGTCAGATGGGGTGGGAGCCGAAGGACTATGCCCGCTATCTGATCGTGCGCGAGGGCGGGCCGGAGCAATGCGTGCAGCCGCTCACCCCTGCCAATGACAAACCCGGCCCCTATAAGGGCACCGGCAATGACAATGAATGGGGTCAGAAATACGCTGATATTGTGACCCGGATCATGAATGCCGACATGACAGCGATTGAATCCGAGTATGACCGCGCGGTGCAGTCTGAATATCCCGGCGGCGCCACGGGCCACAGTTGGGGGCCGGTTGACCGGTTCTGGATGGGGCTGCGCGCGTCCTTCCCGAACGCCACATTCACCATCCACCACCAGATCGGGCGCGATGATCCGATGATGCCGCCCCGCGCCGCGCTGCGCTGGACGCTGCATGGCAAGCATGACGGTTGGGGCGTGTTTGGCGTGCCAACCGGGGCCGAGGTCTTTGTGCTGGGCGCCAGCCATGCCGAATTCGGGCCGTGGGGCTTGCGGCGCGAGTTTACGTTGTTCGATGAAACCGCGATCTGGAAACAAATCCTGCTTCAAACAGGCGAGCTCTGATGTCCAACGGCGTCCGACATATGGGTGTCAGTCAGGCCGCGCGCCGGTTTCATTGCTTCCTTGCCTCGCGCCGAGCACGGCGGCTGAACAATCGCCCGCCCGGCATTTGGGTTTGATCCATTCTGACCCAAACCAATAGGAGACAGACCAATGAGCACCATCCAAGACCGCATCGTTCGCTATGGCGACCTGAAGCCCTGCAAAACTGCTTTCATCGACGCCCATACGCCGGGCTCGGACCAGAAGGAAAACTTCACCATCATCGGCGGGGGCGTCAGCGAAAGCCCCGACCAGCACGTGCATATCACCGACCAGATCGGCTTCAACATCGGCGCGGCGGGGCAACCGCCGAAATGCCGCAACTCTCTGCACAGCCACACCACCGCCGAGGTGTTTTTCGTCCTCAAAGGCCGCTGGCGGTTCTTTTGGGGCCGCTATGGCGACGCAGGGGAGTTTGTGGCCGAGGAAGGCGATATCTTCAACATCCCAACGGGCATCTTCCGCGGGTTTGAGAACATCGGCACCGACTATGGCATGATCATGGCCGTGTTGGGCGGCGATGATGCGGGCGGCGGCGTAACATGGGCGCCGCAAGTGATCGAGGACGCTAAGGATCACGGGCTCGTGCTGGGTGACAACGGCGCGCTTTACGACACGAAAAAGGGGCAAAGCCTACCCGATGGTGTGAAACCCATGCCGCTTTTGACCGAGGAACATTTGAAAGCCTTCCCCGAGGTGCCGGTTGAGAATGTCGTGCGGGATTATGTGGCGCGGTATTGGGATTTGATGGCGCTGGCAGGCAAGAAACCTGCGAAGGTCATTGGTGAAGACGCCTTGCTGCGTGACAAGCCGGGGTTCGAAGTTGATTTCCTGACCCGTGGCTCGATTCCCGACGAGATGCACAGCCATGACAAGCCAACCGTTCTGATGCCCATGCGGGGTCACTGGAAGCTGCGCTATGATGGCGGGGAAACCGTGCTGAACCCCGGCGACACCTGCCTGATCAATCCGGGCGAGGCGCACGCGCTTGCGCCCTCGATGACGGGTGAGGCGAGCCTGTATCGCGTGCGCACCACTGACGATCCCGCTGGCCTGACCTGGACCGGCAAGTAAGCAAACCGGAGGCGCCCATATGACGCATATCAAGACAACCCATGTGGGCTCTCTTCCCCGCAGTCAGGCGGTGGTGGATTTCATCTTCGCCCGCGAAAACGGCACGCCCTATAATCCGGCAGAGTTTGACGCCTGCATGACGCAGGCTGTGTCCGACACCGTGCGCAAACAGGTGGAAGCCGGGATCGACATCGTGTCGGACGGCGAGACGTCCAAGATCTCGTATGCCACCTATGTCAAGGATCGCTATACCGGGTTTGACGGCGACAGCCCCCGCAATGCACCGGCGGACCTGAAGATGTTTCCCGGCTTTCTGAAGCGGCTGGCGGATGATGGCGGAACGCCTCATTACGCCCGCCCCATGTGCGTGGGCGAGGTGAAATCGAAAGGCCAGGGCGAGCTTGAGAAGGACATCGCGAACCTGAAAGCAGCGATGGCCGAACACGGGGCCGAACGCGGTTTCATGAACGCCGCCAGCCCGGGTGTGATCTCTCTGTTCCTGCAAAACGACTATTACAATACGCGCGAGGCGTATCTGGCCGCGCTGGCCGACGCGATGAAGGCGGAATACGAGACCATCGTGGCCTCGGGGTTGGATCTGCAACTGGATTGCCCGGATCTGGCCCTGTCACGCCACATGCTGTTCACCGACCTCAGCGATGACGCGTTCATCAAGGTCGCCAACATGCATGTCGAGGCATTGAACCACGCGCTGGCGGATGTGCCTGCCGACAAGGTGCGTGTGCATATCTGCTGGGGCAATTACGAAGGCCCGCATTGCTGCGATATTCCGATGGCCAAGATGTTCGACACCTTAATGGCGACGAAATCGCGTTATGTGTTGTTTGAAACGTCGAACCCGCGTCATGGGCATGAATGGACGACGTTTCGCGACCGCAAAGCGGATATTCCCGAAGACAAGGTTCTGGTGCCCGGTGTGGTCGATACCACGACCAATTTCGTTGAACATCCCGAGCTTGTCGCCCAACGCATTCAGCGATTTACCGATATTGTCGGGGCAGATCGCGTGATCGCGGGCAGCGATTGCGGCTTTGGCACCTTTGCGGGCTTTGGCGCGGTGGACCCTGACATTGCTTATGCCAAACTGTCGGCTTTGGCCGAGGGGGCGGCGTTGGTCAAATGACGCCCCTTGTGCTGCTTCCCGGAATGATGTGCGATGCGCGGCTGTTTGCGCCGCAGTTTGCTGCGTTTTCGGGGCGGCGCATGGTGGTGTCTGCGCCCCTGACTGACCACGCCAGCATCAAGGGGTTGGCGCAGGCCGTGCTGGCCGATGCGCCGCCACGCTTTGCGCTGGCGGGCCTGTCGATGGGCGGGATCGTCGCGATGGAGGTGTTGCGTCAAGCCCCGGACCGGGTGGACCGCATCGCCCTTCTGGACACCAACCCGCTGGCCGAGGCGGACGCGGTCAAGGCGCGGCGCTTGCCACAAATGCAGAAGGTGCGCGAGGGCGAACTGGCCCGCGTCATGCGCGACGAAATGAAGCCAAATTACCTGAGCGATGGACCCCACCGTACCGAAATTCTTGACCTGTGCATGGAGATGGCGCTGGACCTTGGGCCGCATGTGTTTTTGACACAGTCGCGCGCCTTGATGGACCGCCCCGAACAGAGTGAAACCTTGCGGGCGGCGCAGCTTCCGGCGCTGGTTCTGTGCGGGCGGGATGACACTTTGTGTTCCGTTTCCCGCCATGAACTGATGGCCGATCTGATTCCGGGTGCCCGGTTGGAGATCATCGAGAATGCGGGGCATCTGCCCACTCTGGAACACCCTGAACAAACCAATGCGGCGCTCATGCGCTGGCTGGAGGATTAATTGGACAACTCGCTTCTGACCCTGCTGTCGCAGGTCGACACCCCAACCGTGTGCAACGCTATCGAAGTGGCGCAG
This sequence comes from Aliiroseovarius zhejiangensis, assembly GCF_014656375.1. Taxonomy (GTDB): domain Bacteria; phylum Pseudomonadota; class Alphaproteobacteria; order Rhodobacterales; family Rhodobacteraceae; genus Aliiroseovarius; species Aliiroseovarius zhejiangensis. Next base: position 380,896 of record NZ_BNCH01000001.1, read on the forward strand.
GGCAAGCGCGGCTTTGATGCGTTTACCCGTGGCACAATGCTGGCCTCGCACCCTGATGCCCCCGCCATCGTGGGCTATGCCCGCACCGCGCGCATCGCCGCCGTCGCCCCGCCGTCCGAGGCGCCCGATGTGATCAAGGCGCGGCGCATGGACTATTACCGTCATATGGCGGAAGGCCCGCGCCCTGCCCTTGCGGTGATCGAGGACGTGGATTTCCCCCATTGCATCGGGGCCTATTGGGGCGAGATCAATACCACGGTGCACAAGGGCTTCGGCCTGTCAGGGGCGCTGACCAATGGCGTCATGCGCGACTTGGGCGACTTGCCGGATGGGTTTCCGGTGATCGCAGGGTCTATCGGTCCCAGCCACGGGTTCGTGCATGTGCGGGATATCGCAAAGCCGGTCACCGTGTTCGGGTTGAACATTGCCGACGGCGATCTGGTCCATGCCGACCGCCACGGCGCGCTGGTCATTCCATCCGAGGTGCTGCCCGCGCTCGAGGCTGCGATCCGGCGCTTGCTGGACACCGAAAAGCTGGTCCTTGATCCAGCACGGCAAGACGGGTTCGATTTCGAAAAGTTCGAAGCGGCCTGGTCCGCCTTCGAGGCCGCGCGCACCTGAGCACCCTTGCCACCGTCGCGTCGAAGGTCGCAACGGTGCCGGGCCAACCGCGCCCGATCAGAACAGCTTTCGCGTCACACGGCGTGCCTTGCGGGCGCGTTTTGCCATATCCTTCCCCTGACGCGACTGGCTGTCGGCGCGGGCGCGTTCTTCATTGGTCATCTCCTCGCGTGACTTGCCACGACGCGAGGCCATGTCGATGCCCGCATCCACGCCCTTGTTGACCAAACGGCGCGTCACCTGGCGAACGATCATATTGATGATTTGATTAAGGTTCATATCAACTCTCCTGCCCTTTCGGCGGATAGTAACCGCAGTTTCGGGCAAATTCACGGCGGTTTTCCAACCTGACGGCAGATATCCCTAGTCTTCAAACAACTCGGACTGACCTTCGGGGCTTTCGTCCTCGTCTTCGGTCTCGGGGCCGGGCATGGCGCCGGGCGGGGGGCGGCTTTCCAGCAGGCCCGCCGACCGCAACTCCTTCAACCCCGGCAGATCGCGGGCGCTTTCCAATCCGAAATGATCCAGAAACTCCGACGTCACAACAAAAGTAACTGGACGGCCCGGTGTCATTCGGCGGCGCCCAAAGCGGATCCATTCCATCTCGATCAACTGGTCAATGGTGCCACGGCTGACAGAGACACCGCGAATTTCCTCGATCTCGGCGCGGGTGACAGGCTGGTGATAGGCGATGATGGCCAGGGTCTCGATCGCGGCGCGGGACAGTTTGCGGGTCTCGACCGTTTCCTTCTGCATCAGATAGCCCAGATCGGGCGCCGTCCGAATGGCCCACGCATCCCCCACCTTGACCACCGACACCCCACGCCCTTCATATCGTTTGCGCAGATACACCAGCGCCTCGGCGGCGTCCGAACCATGCGGCATCCGCCCCTCAAGCTCTTTCACTGTCACCGGCTCGGCGGACGCAAACAGAATGGCTTCGACCATGCGTTCCTGTTCGCCCATGGGCGGCGCTTCGAACAGGCTGTCATTGTCCCGTTTGTCGTCATGGTTCTGGGCGACAGATTCGTCGCGCGTCACGTCATCCGTCATTCGGTTTCCTGCGGATTTGGATGGGGGCGAAGATCTCACCCTGTCTCAGTTCGATTGCCCCGCGCTTGGCCAGTTCCAGCGTGGCCGCGAAATTGGCAGCTGTCGCAGAGCGACGCCGCACCGGATCCGTTTCCCAGCCTTCGGGAAGATACGAGGTCAGGTCGGTCCAGTCGCCCGCATATCCGATCAGGCCACGCATCCGGTCCAGTGCCTGTTCCATCGTCATCACCGCATCGCGGTCCATGACGAAGGGGCGAAACTCGTCCTTGGTGCGGATGCGGGCATAGCCTTGCATCAGGTCCAGAAGATTGGCGGTATAGGTCACGCGGCGCACCCGCGTCACATCCTCGGGAATGCCGCGGGCAAAGAAATCGCGCCCCAACTGATCGCGCGCCATCAGCTTTGCGGCCACATCGCGCATCGCCTGCAAACGCTCAAGCTGGAACGCCAGATGCGCGGCCAGTTCTTCGCCGGATGGGCCATCTTCGGTCGGATCGGGCGGCAGCAACAAGCGGGATTTCAGAAACGCGAGCCACGCGGCCATCACCAGATAATCAGCCGCCAGTTCGATGCGCAGATGCCGTGCCTTTTCGACAAAGCCCAGATACTGTTCGGCCAGTTCCAGAACCGAGATCTTGCGCAGGTCGACCTTCTGCGTGCGGCTGAGCGTCAGAAGCAGGTCAAGCGGTCCCTCGAACCCCTCGACATCGACGATCAGCGCCTCGGCCGCCAAACGCGCCGAGACCGACATCGCGTCGCTTTCAAATTCCTCAGTCTCGCTCATCCGCAGCCCGTTCAGACCCCTGACCTGTCATCAGGCTCTGAAACTCTGCGTCAAGCGCGGAAATGTCAACAGGATCGGGCGCGCGCCGCCAGTCCAGCGCAGTATTGGCGCGGTCCAGGGCTTGCCCTTTCAAGGGGCCGGCGGCCTCGGCCACCTCTTCCATCTGCTCCAGCACGCCATTGCAATGCAGGACCATGTCGCATCCGGCCTGAAGCGATCGCCGCGCCCTGAGAGTAAGCGGACCCTCCAGCGCCTGCATCGACAAATCGTCCGTCATCAGAAGCCCGCCGAACCCGATCTGCTCGCGGATCAGCGTGATGATGGCCGGGCTTTGTGTCGCCGGGTGGTCCGGGTCGATATCGTCATAGACAACATGCGCCGTCATCCCAAGCGGCAGACCGGCCAGAGGCTCGAACGCCATGAAATCGGTGCGGCCCAGTTCCTTGGCCTTGGTTTTGACGCGGGGCAGTTCCTTGTGACTGTCCAGATTGGCGCGGCCCTGTCCGGGAATGTGCTTGACCACCGGCAATACGCCACCTTCCAGCAGCGCCTGTGCCACCATGCCCGCCCGTTCCGCCACGCGCACCACGTCTTCGCCATAGCAGCGATTGCGCAGGATGGGATGTGTGTCGGCATTGGCGATATCCGCCACCGGCGCACAGTTTCCGTCAATGCCAACCGCCAAAAGCTCGTCCGCGATCAGGCGATAACGCAGATAGAGTGTGCGCAGCGCATCGCGCCTGTTCAATGCCACCTGATCCAAGGCGGGCAACCATTCGCGCCAATGCGGCCCCGCCATTCGCGCCACCCGCCCGCCTTCCTGATCAATGAAGATGGGCACGTCACGCCCGACCGCGCCGCGCAGTTCAGCCGTCAGCGCCCGAAGCTGATCGGGGTTGTCCACGTTGCGGGCAAACAGGATGAAACCCCAGGGCTGGACGCGTTCGAAAAAATCGCGCTCAGAGGGCAGAAGCTGCGTCCCTTCGCACCCGAAGATATACGCGCCCTGCCCTTGCATGTCAGCGGTTCACGACCGGAATACAGGCCGCCTTGGACGCCATCAGAACTGAACAGAACCGGCGCGCATCGGCCAGATCCTCGAACCCGACGGCGCGCAGGCGATAGAAGGTCTTGCCGCCCGACTGAGCTTTCTGAACGACGCGCGACTTGTCGGTGAAATACTCGTCGAACCGGGCCACCAGACGGTCCCATTCGGCGCGGGCCACGTCTTCGCTGTCAAAGGCGCCCAGTTGGACCAGCCGCGTGCCCGCTGAAATCTGGTCAGGGGCCACTTCCTGCGCGACCTGAGCCGGAGCCGGCGGTGCTGCGACAACACGGGTCGTCAGGTCTGCCGGACGGACCAAGGGGCGCGGCGACTGGCGGACACCGGGGACCGATGCCGGGATGATTTTCACGGCATTTACGACCGGCGCATCGGCGGTGGCGTCATCCAACGCGGCCTGCACCGTGTCATCAGACCCTGCGTCTGAAAGCGGTGCAGCATCGGCTGCGATCTGTTCTGCAATGGCAAGGGCTGCGGCCACCGGGTCAACCTGCCCGGGCGCACGATCCGGCAGGATGGCTGCGGCCTCGTGCAGCGGCAGTTCCGCGCCCGGCGCCGTGTCCGCGCGCGCTGCGACCTCGGTCGCCATATCCTCGTCCGCGAGGTCCTCGGGAGCAGGGGCCAACACCAATCGGTCGGCGGGGGCCGCGGCCTGACCTTCGGATTGAACATTGTTCACGGCAAAGCCCTGATGCGCGGCGGATTGGCCGCCGGGGTTGTCCGGCTGCACACGCATCGGCCCTTCCAGCGCACGCACCACCGGAATGCCGGTCACATCGCGCACCGCCAGCTTGTAACCCCAAACACCCAACCCGACAATCAGCGCCAGCGACAGCGCCGCACCCGCATAATTGAACATTGTGCTGAACCCGCCTTGGCCAGAGCTGGGCAAAGGCGCGTCTTCGGTCATATCCGCCATCGGAGCATCATAAAGACCATGCTGGCCATCATATGCAGCCGAACGGGCTTGCAGAGGGTGCACATCCAGCGGCTGAGCTCCACCATGCGCCGGATGCACATACTGCGGCGAAGGCGCGACCAAAGGCGGCTCGGTCCGATGCGCGGACTGATACCCGTGATCATACTGATTGCTGAACGTCGCCTGCCGGGTCCCGGGACCCCAATGTGCTTCTGCCATAATGCCTCACCTCCGGTTGCGGACGCGTCGGCCATTGATGGCTCTTTCTGCGTCCCGGTCCGGTTACTGCGTCAACCTCTTGCCCGCCGAAGCTGCCCTTGTGATCAGCGCATTTCCTCGGCAGGAGTGACCCCCAAAATACCCAAGCCTGACGAAATGACAACGGCTACGGCACGCGGCAGGGCGATTTTCGCTGCTGATGAGTCATTCTTGCCATCCTGAAGAAAGCGCAATTCCGGCTTGTCATTGCCCCGGTTCCACAGCGCGTGGAAGTCCGAGGCCAGTTCATACAGGTAAAACGCGATGCGATGCGGCTCATGCGTGCGCGCCGCGATCTCGACCAGGCGCGGCCATTCGGCCAGCTTTTTCGCCACCGCGATCTCGGCCTCGTCCTCGATCTTGGGCGTATCGGTCAGGGTGATCCCCTGATCCGCGGCCTTGCGCAGAACCGAACGCACCCGGGCATGGGCGTATTGCACATAGAACACGGGGTTGTCGCGACTCTGCTCCAACACCTTGTCGAAATCGAAATCCAGGGGCGCGTCGTTTTTGCGTGTCAGCATAACAAAACGGGTCACGTCCGGCCCAACTTGCTCGACGACATCTCGCAGGGTCACAAAGGTGCCCGCCCGTTTCGACATCTTGAACGGCTCGCCATTCTTGTAGAGTTTCACGAGTTGCGTCAGCTTGATATCCAACGGCACACGCCCATCCGACAGCGCCGACACCGCCGCCTTCATCCGCTTGACATAGCCACCATGATCGGCACCAAACACGTCGATCAGCGCGTCAAACCCGCGTTCGATCTTGTCGAAATGATAGGCGATGTCTGGCGCAAAATAGGTCCAGCTGCCGTCCGATTTTTTCACCGGGCGGTCCACATCGTCGCCATGCTCGGTGGACTTGAACAGCGTTTGCTCACGCGGCTCCCAATCTTCGGGCTTCTTGCCTTTGGGCGGCTCAAGCACACCCTCATAGATCAGACCCTTGCCTTCCAGCGATGCCAACGCAGCTTCAATCCGACCCGTGCCATAGAGCGATTTTTCCGAGAAAAAGACATCCATCTTCACCCCCAGCATCGCCAGATCTTCGCGGATCAGGTCCAGCATCTTCCCGGTTGCAAACTCACGAATTTCCGCCAGCCAGAACTGTTCGCCCTTGCCAACGAACGCATCGCCCACTTTGTCCTTCAACGCCTGCCCGACAGGCACCAGATAATCGCCGGGATAGGTGCCGTCCTCGAACGCCACGTCCTGCCCATGCGCCTCCAGATAGCGCAGGTAAACCGAACGGGCCAACACATCGACCTGCGCGCCGCCATCATTGATGTAATATTCCCGCGTCACCTCGTGACCGGCATAGTCCAGCAGGCTTGCCAACGCATCGCCAAACACCGCGCCGCGCGTGTGACCCACATGCAAAGGCCCCGTGGGGTTGGCAGACACATATTCCACATTGACCTTCTGTCCCGCCCCCATGGACGAGCGGCCATAACCGTCACCACCAAGAATGCCCTCGACCAGTTTTGCCCAGATTGATGCATTCAGCCGCAGGTTCAAAAACCCCGGCCCGGCCACTTCGGCCACGTCGATGCGGTCATCGGCGGCCAGCTTTCCTGCCAGCACGTCAGCAATGTCGCGCGGCTTCATCCTGGCAGGCTTGGCCAGAACCATCGCCGCATTGGTTGCCATATCCCCATGCGCCGCATCGCGCGGCGGCTCGACCGCCACGTTGTCAAAGCTCAGCCCCTCGGGCAAGGTACCCTCGGCCACCATCGCGTTCAGCGCGTCGATCACAAGGCTGCGAATATCGGCAAACAGGTTCATGGATATGGTCCTTTTCTCTCAGGCGCACTCCTAGCACCCCCGCCCCAAAGGTCAAGCAACCCGATGCGCGAAACTGCCCGTTTCTTCTGGCCCGAAATATCCCGGGGGTGAGGGGCAACGCCCCGAGGGGGCAGGCCCCCTACCCGCCCAATCCCAGCCGCTTGTGTTCCTGCAAGGCGAAACGATCCGTCATTCCGGCGATATAATCCGCCACCAAACGCGCCAGGCGACGGTCGCTGGTGGCCGCTTCGATCTCGGCCCGCCATTCACCCGGCAGGTCGGATGGGACAGCGCGGTAATGGGCAAACAGATCTTCCACCACGTGGGTGACCCGCGCACGCATCGCAACCACCGATGGGGCGCGGTACATCCGGGTGAACAAAAACTCTCGAATAACCTTCAGATCCGCCCACAGCGCGGGCGAAAAGCGGATGACCGCGTGATCCAGCACGCGCACCTCTTCGACCGATTGCGGCGCCGCATCCACCAACAACGCCTGCGAGGTGGTCAGTACATCCTCCACCATCACGCCAAACACCCGGCGCAATGCCTCGTGTCGGCGTCGTCCCGCATCCAGACCGGGATAGGTCGCGTCCACCTCGGCAATCGCCGGGCCAATGATGGGCAATTCGGCAATCTCGTCCATGTCAAACAGCCCCGCCCGCAAGCCATCATGCAGATCGTGGTTGTTATAGGCGATATCATCGGCCAGCGCGGCGGCCTGAGCTTCGGCGCTCGCGTGGGTGTGCAATTCCAGATCGTGGCGCGCGTTGTATTCCGCCAGTGCGGGCGGCAGATCACCCACCACCGGCCCATTATGTTTGGCAATCCCTTCAAGGGTTTCCCAGGTCAGGTTCAACCCGTCCCATTCGGCATAGTGCCGTTCAAGCGAGGTGACGATCTTCAACGCCTGCGCGTTGTGATCGAACCCACCAAACGGGGCCATCATGGCGTCCAGCGCATCCTCGCCGGTATGTCCAAACGGCGTGTGCCCCAGATCATGGGCCAGAGCCACGGCCTCGGTCAGGTGGCTGTTCAGCCCCAGCGCGCCCGCGATGGTGCGCGCCACCTGCGCCACCTCGATCGAGTGGGTCAGCCGTGTGCGGAAATAATCGCCCTCGTGTTCCACAAACACCTGCGTCTTGTGTTTCAGACGGCGAAAGGCCGAGGAATGAATAATTCGGTCGCGATCCCGCTGAAACGGCTCGCGAAACGCGCTTTCGTCCTCAGGGTAAAGCCGACCCCGGCTGCCACCGGGATGCGTTGCGTAATTGGCGAGCATACCTGCCCCTTTCTGCCTGTCACCGCAGATGTGCCCAGTTGTCCCGACCAAGGCACACCGTCCGGGCGTCTTGTCGCGCCCGCATGGCCCCCCTATATTCCGTTATGCGCGAACATGAAATGGATTTCCAATGGACCTGACCCTGCCCCCCACCGTCACAGACCGTGCGTTTGCCCGCCTGGCCGAGATTGGCGCAGGTGCCCAAGGCAAGGCCCTGCGCGTCGCCGTCGAAGGCGGCGGCTGTTCAGGGTTTCAATATGACATCTCGCTGGATGACCCGGCCGAGGGCGATCTGGTGCTGGAAGGGTCCGGCGAACAGGTGGTGGTCGACGAGGTGTCGCTGCCATTTCTGGCCAACGCGACAATTGATTTCAGCGAAGAGCTGATCGGTGCGCGGTTCATCGTGAATAACCCGAACGCGTCGGCGTCCTGCGGGTGTGGCACGTCCTTTTCGATGTAATCCCCCTTTTCTTGTCCCAACCAACCGGCTAGGTGCAGCCCATGCACACGGACTGGGACACTATCATCATTGGCGCGGGCGCGGCGGGCCTGTTCTGCGCGCCCTTCGCGGCTGCGCATGGCGGTCGCGTGTTGGTCATCGACCATGCCGCCAAACCCGGCGAAAAAATCCGTATTTCCGGCGGTGGGCGCTGCAATTTCACCAATATGCACACAGAGCCTGCGAATTTCACCGGCCAGAACCCGCATTTCCACAAATCCGCTTTGGCGCGTTACACCCAATGGGATTTCGTCGAGTTGATCGACCGCGCTGGGATCGCGTGGCACGAGAAAACGCTGGGGCAGTTGTTTTGTGACGGTAAGTCGACGCAAATCATCGACCTGCTGGTGCAAAACCTGAAGGACGCCGGGGCCGAGTTGCGTTTGTCGACCACCGTTCAGGCGGTCGATCGAACAGACACGGGCTTCGCGCTGGACACCACTGCGGGCGAGTTGAGGTGCAAGAACCTCGTCCTTGCCACGGGCGGCAAGTCGATCCCCAAGATGGGCGCGACCGGTTTTGCCTATGATATCGCTCGCCAGTTCGGGCACGAGGTCATCGCCCCCCGCCCCGCGCTCGTTCCCCTGACCTTCCCAGACGGTCGCTTTGCGGCCCTGTCCGGCGTGTCCCTGCCTGTCCGCATCTGGACCGACCGTGCGCGCTTTGACGAGGCGATGCTGTTCACCCATCGCGGGCTGTCCGGGCCTGCGATCCTGCAAATCTCGTCCTTCTGGCGCGAGGGCGAGGCGATCCATATCGACCTGACGGGTGGACGCGACCTGTTCACCACGCTCCGCGATCAACGCCAGACCGAGGGGCGGCGGCAACTTTCGACCGAGCTGGCGCGTCACCTGCCTGCACGACTGGTCGAGTTTCTGACAACCGAATGGGCAGACCGCTTCGACCTGACCGCGCGTCTTGCTGACCAGTCAGATACGGCGTTGCGCGCGCTGACCGATCAACTGTCCGATTGGGCGCTGATGCCCGCCGGGTCCGAGGGCTACCGCACCGCCGAAGTCACCCTTGGCGGCATCTCGACCGACGGGATCGACAGCAAATCGATGATGTCGAAAACCGTTCCTGGCCTTTACTTCATCGGCGAATGTGTCGACGTGACGGGCTGGCTCGGCGGGTTCAATTTCCAATGGGCGTGGTCCAGCGCCCACGCCGCCGGGCGGCATATCGCCGAACGCTGAACGGCTTTGCTTGCACCCCCGCCCGTTTGCGCCCACATTGGCCGCCACGAACAGAAGGGGGCCGCATGAAAATCGCCAGTTTCAATATCAACGGCATCAAGGCGCGTTTGCCCGCGCTGATGGACTGGCTGGACGAGGCGCAGCCCGACGTCGCCATCTTGCAGGAGATCAAGTCGATTGACGAGAACTTCCCCCGTGAGACCTTTGAAGACAAAGGATATAACGTCGAAACCCACGGACAGAAAAGCTTCAACGGTGTCGCCCTTCTGTCCAAGCTGCCGCTTGAGGATGTGACCCGCGGCCTGCCCGGTGACGACGCGGACGAACAGGCCCGGTATATCGAAGCAACCGTGGTGGGCGATCACGCCGTGCGCATCTGTGGGCTTTACCTGCCCAACGGCAACCCGGTACCGGGTCCGAAATACGATTACAAACTGGCATGGATGGACCGCCTGCGCGCCCGTGCCGAGGACCTTCTGGCCACTGAAGAAGCGTTCCTGATGGCGGGCGATTACAACATCATTCCCCAACCCGAGGACGCTGCCCGCCCCGAGGACTGGATCGACGATGCGCTCTTCCGTCCCGAAAGCCGCGAGGCATGGCGCAAGATCACAAACCTTGGCCTGACCGAAGCCTTCCGCGCCCGCAACCAGGCCCCTGAACATTACACGTTCTGGGATTTCCAGCGCGGCGCGTGGCAGCGCAATGACGGCATTCGCATCGATCATTTCCTGCTGTCGCCAGAATGCGCCGATCTTCTGACCGACTGCCAGATTGATAAAGAAGTGCGCGGGCGCGAGAAGCCTTCGGACCATGTTCCAATCTGGATTGAGCTAGCGGCATAAAGATCTGACATGAAAAGAAAAATCATCATCGACACCGATCCCGGGCAGGACGACGCGGTTGCCATGCTTCTGGCCTTCGCCAGCCCTGAGGAGGTCGACGTTGTGGGCATCACTGCCGTTGCTGGCAACGTGCCACTGGAGCTTACGGCCAAGAATGCGCGGATCATCTGCGAGTTGGCGGGCAAGCCCGACACCAAGGTTTTTGCCGGCTGCGACCGTCCCCTGCGCCGCGATCTGGTCACGGCGGAATATGTGCATGGCAAGACCGGGTTGAACGGCCCGGTGCTGCCCGACCCGACCATGCCGCTGCAAGACCAGCACGCGGTTGATTTCATCATCGACACACTGTGCGCCCATGATCCCGGCACCGTCACGCTCTGCCCGTTGGGGCCGCTCACCAACATCGCCACCGCCTTTGAACTTGCGCCCGAGATCATCGAGCGCGTGCAGGAAATCGTCCTGATGGGCGGTGCCTATTTCGAGGTGGGCAATGTCACCCCGGCGGCCGAGTTCAACATCTATGTCGACCCGCAAGCCGCTGATATTGTGTTTAGATCGGGCGTCCCTCTGGTCGTGATGCCGCTGGATGTGACCCACAATGCCCTGGTGACGAAAGCCCGCAATGACGCGTTCCGCGCCCTGCCCGGTGAGGTGGGCCACGCGGTCGCCGAGATGACGGATTTCTTCGAACGGTTCGACAAGGAAAAATATGGCTCGGACGGCGCGCCTTTGCATGACCCGACCGTGATCGCCTATCTGATCCAGCCTGATCTGTTCCGCGGGCGGCATATCAACGTCCAGATCGAGACACAGTCCGAGCTGACCATGGGCATGACCGTCGCCGATTGGTGGGGCGTCACCGACCACCCGCCCAATGCTCTGTTTGTCGGGGACGTGGACAGCGACGCCTTCTTTGCCCTTCTGACCGAAAGGATTGCCCGGTTATGAGCAGCCTGCGTCTTGCCACCCCTGACGATCTTGACCGCCTGACGACGCTTGTCGCCGGCTTTCACGCGGAAAACGGGATCGAACAGGACGACGCCACCCGGCGCGGTGCCCTTCAGCCGCTGCTGGATGGCTCGCCCCACGGGGCGATCTGGATGATCGGGCCGCGCACCGCGCCCGTGGGCTATATCGCGGTCAGCTTTGGCTGGTCGATCGAGTTCGGCGGGCTGGACGCCTTTCTGGACGAGATTTTCGTGCGCGAACGCGTCCGCAGTCGTGGCATGGGCAGCGAGGCATTGGCGTCGCTGGTCCGTGCGCTGGCCGATCAGGGTGTGGGAGCGATGCATCTTGAAGTTGGCGCCGACCAAGATCGCACGCGCCGCCTGTATGAACGCATCGGCTTTCGGTCCCGCAATCGCTATCACTTGATGACGCGGGTGATGTAGCGGGCGAGAAACTCTGATAGGGTCCGGGTCATGCGCGACATCTTTGACAATTCCTATGCCCGCCTGCCCGACAGGTTCTATACCAAACTGCCGCCCGTTCCGGTGGCTGATCCGCAGGTGTTGCGGGTCAATGACGCCCTTGCGCTCGAGCTTGGGCTGGACCCCGCAACCCTGACCGCCGAGGTTCTGACCGGCAACACGCTTTTGCCCGGCTCGGACCCGCTGTCGCAGGTCTATGCGGGGCACCAGTTCGGCGGATGGGTGCCGCGTCTGGGCGACGGACGCGCGATTTTACTGGGCGAGGTCACGGGTGATTTCGGGCGGCGGGACATTCAGTTGAAAGGGTCCGGCATCACGCCTTACAGCCGCAATGGCGACGGGCGGGCCTGGGTCGGGCCGGTGATGCGCGAATATATCGTGTCCGAGGCGATGCACGCCCTTGGCATCCCCACCACCCGCGCGCTTGGGGCGGCTTTGACCGGCGAAGGGGTGCAGCGCGAACGGCGCTATCCCGGTGCGGTGCTGATGCGGGTGGCGTCCAGCCATATTCGCGTCGGCACGTTCCAGTACTTTGCCGCACGGGGTGACACGGCGGGGCTGCGCCTGTTGCTGGATCACGCCATCGCCCGACACTATCCAGACGCCGATGGTCCGATGACCTTTCTGGCGGGGGTGGTGGCCGCTCAGGCGCGGTTGGTGGCGCAATGGATGAGTATCGGATTCATCCACGGTGTGATGAACACCGACAACATGGCCGTGTCGGGTGAAACCATCGACTATGGCCCCTGCGCGTTCATGGATGCCTATCATCCCGGGACGGTCTTTTCATCCATCGACCAACAGGGGCGCTATGCGTTTCAGGCGCAGCCCAACATGGCGGTGTGGAATCTGGCACAACTGGCAACCGCGCTTCTGCCCCTGATGGATGGCGACCCGAACCACGCCGCCGAGAAAGCGACGCAGGTGTTGGAAGGGTTTGCCGACCATTTCAGCCCTGAATGGATGCGCCTGTTCCGTGCCAAGATCGGCCTGACCACCGAAGAAGACGGCGACGAGGCGCTGATCACCGGGCTGCTGGCGCGCATGGCCAGTTCGCAAGCCGACTTCACCGCGACTTTCACAGCCCTGACCGGGGGCGACGCCAGCGATCACATCACAGATGAGGGTGCGTGGGACAGCTGGGCGCCCGACTGGACCGCCCGACTGGAGCGCGAACCGGGCTACCCGAAGGCAGTGATGCGCGCGGCCAACCCCGTTCTGATCCCGCGCAATCACCGGATCGAACAGGCCATTCAGGCCGGGATCGGCGGGGATTATGCCCCCTTTCACCGGCTGGTCGATGCGCTGGTGCGGCCCTTTGATCCGCGAGCGGAAGATCTTGACCTTGCCACCCCGCCTAAGCCGGAAGAACGCGTGTCGCGCACCTTCTGCGGCACCTGAAGCGGCTCTGTCGCTGGAAATTCCGCACAGCGTTGACTAGTTTATGAACATGAATGCCGACGACCTGAATCTTAAACTGGTCACCTACAACATGCGCAAGGCGATCGGCCTTGACCGGCGGCGCGATCCGCATCGCATTCTGGACGTGATCAACCACCTTGATGCCGATGTCGTCGTCTTGCAAGAAGCCGACCGCCGCCTTGGTCCGCGCCCCGCAGCCTTGCCCCGCCATTTGCTGGAAGACGAAACCGATTTCGTCGCCGTGCCCTATGATCGCAAGGGCATATCGCTGGGCAGTCACGGCAACGCGATCCTTGTGCGCAAGGGCCTGACCTTCCATCACGCAGAGCAGTTGGAATTGCCGGGGCTAGAGCCGCGCGGCGCGGTCTCGGTCGAGATCGAGGGCCGCCTGAAACTGGTTGGCACCCATCTGGGCCTCCTGCGTCCATATCGCCATCAGCAGATGCGCCAGCTTGCGCAGAAGCTTGCCATTACCCCCCTGCCAACAATGATAATGGGTGATTTCAACGAATGGTCACCGAAACGCGGGTTCGAACCGTTGGAGCATAACTTCGACATCATCTCGCCCGGTCGATCCTTTCACGCCTCGCGCCCGATGGCCGGGCTGGACCGTCTGGCGCTGAGCAAAGGGGTCGAGTTGCGCGACGCTGGCGTCGAACAGTCGCCGCTGGCAAAGGTGGCGTCCGACCATTTGCCGGTCTGGGCCAAGGTCCGCATCAAAGAGTGATGTGTCACCCCGGCTTGTGTCAGGAGGCGTCGGGCCCTGCAGGGCTGCGCGCCGTCTGATTGGGGCCGACCACCGCCCCCAGGATCAACTCGGCCGCCGGGCGGAAATTTCGGGCATATTCGTTGATCGCGAAGGCCTCGCGCATGTCATCGGGCAGGCCATCGGGGTCACGGTCCGAGGTCAGATCGAACTGCGCCGCACCTTGCATGACATTCATCAGGGTCCGCGCCACCAGCATGGCCTGCTCGGCATTCAGATGAAGCCGTTTGGCAAGCTGGATTGCGACGCGTTCGAAATTTGCCAACATGCGGCGCTTTGCGGCAAACAGCGCCTCGTCGGCCACATTTGCCTCGATCACCGCGACAAGGCGGGCAAACAGGGGCAGAAACAAAGGCGTTTCTTGCGACAGGCGGGTCAGGAAATCGGCCAGATACACGGGGTCCAAGTCCCGTTCGGGTTCGGCTTCGAAGCGGTTCACAAGGTTTTCCAACGCTTCGCCGAACAACATCAGGAACAGTTCTTCCTTCGACCGCACATACAGATACAACGTTCCCTTGGCGAGTTTGGCGCGACCGGCCAGCGCGCTCATCGTCACGCCATCAAATCCAACGTCTTCGATAAGAGCACGTGCGGCGGCCAATATCTCGGCCTGCCGCTGCAGTTTCTGATCCTCGGACCGTGCTCGTTTCCCCGATCGTGTCGTCAAGAATGCCCGCCATTGTTGCCTGTCGCGGGTCGCGCCCGCGCTGTCGAACGACTATCGGACGATCTTGCCGTGGTTGGCAAGACAGGGATTGCACAATTCCGCGCCACCGACCTGCCGCAACCGGCCATCGGACATGACTGTTCTGCCTTGCGGAGAGGCAACAGGGTTCGGTTGGGCCCAACTGAGCATTCCCCCCGCGTGGATTTCACGGCATAAGGGGGCAGGCAGAGCGAGTATCGGAGGCATAATGTCCGACCCATCCATTCTGAAACGGTGCGAGGAACTGGGGCTGCGCATGACCGGACAGCGCCGGGTGATCGCGCAAATCCTGGAAGAGGCCCATCGCGACCATCCAGATGTCGAAGAGTTGCATGCCCGCGCCGTTGGTCTGGACAGCCGCATTTCACTGGCGACGGTCTATCGAACCGTCAAACTGTTTGAAGAGGCGGGGATCCTTGTCAAAAACGAATTTGGTGACGGGCGCGCGCGCTATGAAAGCGCGGACCGGGACCATCACGACCACCTGATCGACCTGACCTCCGGGCAGGTGATCGAATTTCTGGACCCCGAGATCGAAGCCCTGCAGGAAAAGATCGCGGCCAAGCTGGGATACGAGTTGAAAGGCCATCGGCTGGAACTTTACGGCGTCCGCAAGAAGGACAGGAAAGACACGTGACAGGCGCAACCGATCACGCCCGCTGATCGGCTCCATCACCGATCATATCTTGTCTTGGCGCGGAAAACCGGGTCTTGTCGCCGGGTTGTTTTTCTCAGACCGCGAAACGTCACCCAATGCAGAACTTGCGTGGAATTCTTCTGATCATCTTTGCCATGGCAGCTTTTGCCCTGGAGGATGTGTTCATCAAGTCGATGACGCAGGGCATGCCGGCGTCACAGACTTTGTTTCTGCTGGGCGTGGGCGGTTCGGTGGCCTTTGCCATCATCACCTATGTGCAACGCGGCACGCTGGCTCCGCTCGTGCATCGGGACATGCGGTCGCGGATCATGCTGTGGCGCAACGCCTCGGAAGCCGTGTCGGCCATGTTCTTCGTCACCGCCCTGTCCCTCGTTCCACTGTCGACCGTGCTGGCCGTCTTTCAGGCCATGCCGCTGGCCACTACGGCGGGAGCGGCCCTGTTTCTGGGTGAACAGGTCGGCTGGCGACGGTGGAGCGCCATCGGCATCGGCTTTCTGGGCGTTCTTCTGATCATCCGGCCGGGTGCCGAGGGCTTCCAACTGGCCGCCCTTCTGCCCATCGCGGCGGTGTTCGGCATCGCGCTGCGCGACCTTCTGACCCGTCAGCTTGACCCGACGATCCCGTCCAGCAGCGTGGCGTTCTATGCGTTCCTGATCTGTATTCCAGCGGGCGCGCTGATGATCCCGGTCAGCGGCGGTTTTGTCGTCCCGGAACCCATCGGATGGCTCTTGATGCTGGGAGCGACGGTCTTCGGTGTCTCGGGGTATTACGCCATCGTCAGCGCGCTGCGGGTGGCCGAAACCTCGATCATCATGCCGTTTCGGTACACGCGCCTGATCTTCTCGATTGTGCTGGGGATCATCGTGTTCGGCGAAGACCCCGACAATCTGACCTATCTGGGCGCCATGATTGTGATCGGCACCGGGATATATACGTTCCTGCGCGAACAACGGATCCGTGCGCGCTAACATTTTTCAATCCTGTTGTCGTGACGCCTGCAACACGCTAAAGACGCCTCAACTGAAGTTTTCTTCTTATTGGGAGCGCTAACATGAGCACCATCGTCGATATCTTTGCCCGCGAGATTCTGGACAGCCGGGGCAACCCAACCGTTGAGGTGGATGTGATCCTTGACGATGGCACGCTGGGCCGTGCGGCCGTGCCGTCCGGTGCCTCGACCGGCGCGCATGAAGCGGTTGAAAAGCGTGATGGGGATAAATCCCGCTATATGGGCAAGGGCGTCCTGCAAGCGGTCGAAGCCGTGAATGGCGAGATTGCCGACGCGCTGGTCGGGTTCGATGCCACCGAACAGGAAGCCATCGACGCCGCGATGATCGAACTGGATGGCACCGACAACAAGGGCCGTCTGGGCGCCAACGCCATTCTGGGCGTGTCATTGGCTGTCGCCAAAGCCGCCGCGGATGCATCCGCCCTGCCCCTTTATCGCTATGTGGGCGGCGCGTCCGCCCGGGTGCTGCCTGTGCCGATGATGAACATCATCAACGGCGGCGAACATGCCGACAACCCCATCGACATTCAGGAGTTCATGATCATGCCGGTCGCGGCAGAGAACATCCGTCAGGCCGTGCGCATGGGGGCCGAGGTGTTCCACACTCTGAAAAAAGAGCTGTCGGCGGCTGGCCTGTCGACCGGTATCGGGGACGAGGGCGGGTTTGCGCCCAACATTGGGTCAACCCGTGATGCGCTCGACTTCATCATGAAGTCGATTGAAAAGGCAGGCTACACGCCGGGCGAAGACATCTATCTGGCGCTCGATTGCGCCGCGACCGAGTATTACAAGGACGGCAAATATGTGCTGTCGGGCGAAGACAAGTCGCTGACCAGCGAAGAGAACGCGCAGTATTTGAAAGAACTCTGCGACGATTATCCGATCATCTCGATCGAAGATGGCATGTCAGAAGATGACTGGGACGGCTGGGTCGCACTGACCAAGCTGCTTGGCGACAAGATCCAGCTTGTGGGCGACGATCTGTTCGTGACCAACCCCGCGCGTCTGGCCGAAGGGATCGCCAAGGGGGCGGCCAATTCAATGCTGGTCAAGGTGAACCAGATCGGCACCCTGTCCGAAACCTTGAAAGCGGTCGACATGGCCCACCGCGCACGCATGACCAACGTGATGAGCCACCGCTCGGGCGAGACCGAGGACGCGACCATCGCCGACCTTGCCGTCGCCACGAATTGCGGCCAGATCAAAACCGGCTCTCTGGCGCGGTCGGACCGGTTGGCGAAATACAACCAACTGATCCGGATCGAGGAAATGCTGGGCGTGACGGCAGAATATGCCGGGCGGTCGATTTTGAAATAAATCGCTCGTTGGACAGAAACGAGAAAGGCCGGGGCGATGCTCCGGCCTTTCTTTTTTATTGACTTGCAAAGCTTTGCGCGAAGGGCCGCAGAGACCCGCGGGGTGGCGCGATCGCGCCGCCCCATGGGGGCGGGTCGGCGCTGCCCGGTCTGGCGACCGGGCAACCAGACAGCCTAAACTTAGCTACGCGCCAATTCAGCAGCGTGTATTTACTCTGGTCAAAGCACTTCGCAATCTTCAGGTCGCGCAATCGCTGTTTTGCCATCACCAACCCCGCAAAGCTCGAAAGAGACAAAGCGCTTGTGAATCACCTCTCTAACAAACAGCCACGATTGACCACGCCACTTTATCTTATCGTAGCCTGAGATTGGCACGATGCCATTACTGGCCTGACAGCCCGTTACTAGGTTATCCATTGATGATCTCCGCCGTAGTGATTTCAGAACCTGCTGATAACTTGAGCTTGCCACGCTGTGCGGCAAATCTTCATGAGGCCCCAATGACCCCCGACCAGATCATCACCCACCTGAACCTCAGCCCACATCCCGAGGGCGGGCATTATCGGCAGACATGGGTCGACACCGACGCCAAGGGGCGGCCCTCGGGCACCTGCATCTATTTCCTTTTGAAAAACGGCGAGCGGAGCCATTGGCACCGGGTCGATGCGACCGAGATATGGCTATATCACGCGGGCGCGCCGCTGGTTCTGTCGATGGCAGATACCGACGCGGGACCGGCACAGGATCATCTGCTTGGCCCGGACCTCGCCACCGGTCAGTCGCCTCAGTTGATCGTGCCGAAAGACCACTGGCAGGCTGCGCGCTCGACCGGGGCCTATACGCTGGTCAGTTGCACCGTGTCACCGGGGTTTCGGTTCGACGGTTTCACCCTGGCGCGTGATGAGTTCGAAATCCCACGCGCCTGAGTGGTTTATCCGCCCAGCAACAGTGCCGAAACCGGCGCCATCGCGACGGTTTTCGCCCGGTTCCCCAGGCTCCATTCGATCAGGGCTTGCAATGTCTCGGCCCGGGCGTGTCCCAACAGGATCACCCCACTGTCCTGCCCGGCCTTGAAGGCTGCGTTGTCAAGGAAACGGCGCATGACCTGGCTGTCCTGCCCTTCCCCGTCCAGTTCGCGGAACACAGTGCCTGCGGCAACGCCGGTTTTCAGCGCCGTCTTGTGACCGGTGTTCAGCCCCTGCGGCTCGGACACCAGACCGTGTCCGCTGGCAACCAGAATCTCGG
Organism: Aliiroseovarius zhejiangensis; assembly: GCF_014656375.1. Classification (GTDB taxonomy): domain Bacteria; phylum Pseudomonadota; class Alphaproteobacteria; order Rhodobacterales; family Rhodobacteraceae; genus Aliiroseovarius; species Aliiroseovarius zhejiangensis. The sequence goes on from NZ_BNCH01000001.1 coordinate 399,755, forward strand.
CGATTTGCGCGGCCAGCTGGCTGTTGCCCTGAAAGCCGCTTTCTTCGGCCATGAAGATCGCGACGGCCTGATCCAGAAGCGGGGCCTGAGCCTGAAAGATCACTTCGGCATCCTTGGGGGTGGCGTTGGCGGGCAGCGAGGGCACGATCAGCACCTCGGCCCCGGTACTGCGATAGAAGGCGACCGCCTGCTCGGCGTCGGGCGCGCTGGCTTCGACGATGAAACTGACCGGAAAGGGCAGATTGTTCAGGTCGCCCAGAGATTGGCGCGTTCTACCCAGATCCATCAGAACGACCGACATCAACGGCCGCCCTTCGGGGTTGGAAAAGGCGGCGGCGTTCTGGTCGATGGCAAGCATGAACTGATCGGTCAGCACCGCCCCCGCTTCCGCCGGGGCCTGATTTTCGTCTGCGGGCTGTTCGATGGTGGGCAGACGGTTGGTCGTCACCCCATCGGCCTGATCGTCAAACGGCGCAACAGGGTCGCTTTTGATTTGCGGCGTGTTGGCCAGTTCGGGAATGGATTGCGGCAGCTTCGGGGCTGCGGCCTCGTCCGCCTGACTGGTCTCGGCATCTGTACGGGCCGCATCGTCACCGGTGGCATCCGGGTTCGCATCTGCGCTGTCCTGAACGGCAGGTTCTGGCGCGGCGTCCGGTGCAGGCACGGGCGGCGCGTCGGTGTCCAGCGGTGCCTCGTCCGCCGGCACGGCAGGTTCCGGCGGAGGCGCGGGCGCGTCGGCCACAGGCACGTCGGTGTCGGGCGCAACGTCCGCGATGTCCATTTCGGCCGGGCTGTCTGGCGCACTGATTGCATCGGGCGGTGTGTCGTTGACCTCTGGCGCGGCGGCTTGCGCGTCCCCGGCCTCTGATGATGCTCCTGATGCTCCATCGGGCGTGGTGGGCGCATCGGGCGCGGGGGCACCCTGATCCACAGGTGGCGGGTCAACCCGCCCCGGTTGCACTGGCGCCAGTTGCAGCGACACAACCCCAAGCCCCAGAACGGACACGACCGTTCCGGCCAAAACACCTGACACGAAGCCTTTTGCCATGGCTTTCTCTCCCCGAAACCTCATCTTTGCCTGTGCCGCTCTTGACCGTCGGCACCTGCGTGGATCATGTATAGCCCGACAATCGCGGGACGTAACCCCCGCTGAGACATTCCTGGCGAAAGGCCGCATCATGATCCTGCTGATCGACAATTATGACAGCTTTACCTACAACCTCGTCCACTATTTCGGTGAATTGGGCGCCGATGTGGTGGTGCGCCGCAACGATGCGTTGAATGTGCAGGAGGCGATGGGCATGGGTGCGGCCGGGATCGTGCTGTCCCCCGGCCCCTGCGATCCGGCACAGGCCGGGATCTGTCTGCCCCTGACATTGGCCGCCGCCGAAGCGGGTGTGCCGCTGTTTGGCGTCTGTCTTGGTCATCAGGCCATTGGCGAAGCATTTGGCGGCAAGGTCGTGCGCGCGCCTGAAATCGTGCACGGCAAGATGGGCGAGATCGTGCATCACGGCAAAGGCGTGTTCGAAGGCCTGCCCTCGCCGCTTTTGGCCACGCGGTATCATTCGCTGGTGGTGGATCGCGACACCCTGCCCGACTGTCTTGAAATCACCGCCGAGCTGGACAACGGGCTGATCATGGGCCTGCGCCACAAAGAACTTGAGGTGGAAGGCGTGCAGTTCCACCCCGAAAGCATCCGGTCCGAGCACGGACACGCGATGCTGCAAAACTTCCTGAAGAAAACAAAGGTGGCGGCATGAGCGACGCAATGAAACCCCTGATCTTTGCCGCGACCGAAGGCCCGCTGTCCCGCGCTCAGGCCGAAGCTGCCTTCGAAGAACTGTTTGAAGGCCGTGCCACCCCCGCCCAGATCGGTGCCCTGCTGGCTGCCATGCGGGCGCGTGGGGAAAGCGTCTCGGAATATGCGGCCGCCGCTGCCGTGATGCGCGCCAAATGCGCCAGGGTGTCCGCGCCGGAAGGCGCGATGGACATTGTCGGCACGGGGGGCGACGGGATGGGCACGCTGAACATCTCGACCGCGACGGCCTTTGTCGTGGCGGGCGCGGGTGTGACTGTGGCCAAGCATGGCAACCGCAACCTGTCATCCAAATCGGGCGCGGCGGATGCGCTGACCGAAATGGGCGTGAACGTGATGGTCGGGGCAGATGTGGCAGAACGCGCGATCAACGAGGTCGGGATCGGCTTCATGATGGCCCCCATGCATCACCCGGCGATGAAACATGTCATGCCGGTGCGTCAGGAACTGGGGTGCAAGACGATCTTCAACATTCTTGGCCCGCTGACCAACCCGGCAGGGGCCAGGCGCCAATTGACCGGCGCGTTTGCGTCCGACCTGATCTTCCCGATGGCGGAAACCTTGCAGTCTTTGGGGTCAGAAAAGGCGTGGCTGGTGCACGGGGCGGACGGGATGGACGAAATCTCGATCACCGGTGTGACCTCCGTGGCTGCCTTGGAGAACGGCAAAATACATGCGCGCGAAATTCACCCCGAAGATGCGGGTCTGCCCGTGCATCGGCTCGCGTCGATCCTTGGGGGCGAGCCCGCCGAAAACGCTGCGGCCTTCCGCGCGCTTCTGGCGGGCGAGGCATCTGCCTATCGCGATGCTGTGCTTCTGAACGCGGCGGCGGCGCTGGTGATTGCGGACAAGGCGGCAAACCTGAAGGAAGGCGTCGGACTGGCTGCGGAAAGCATCGACAGCGGAGCTGCAAAAGCGAAGATCGACGCCTTGGCCGCACTGACATCGCCGGCATAGCTTGCCCCTGCCCCCACAAGGAATTAGACCACCCCCATGAGCACCGTTCTGGACAAAATCAAAGCCTACAAACTGGATCATGTGGCCGCGTGCAAAACCGCCCGCCCCCTGTCCGAGGTTGAGGCCGCCGCCCGTGAGGCATCCCCCACGCGCGGCTTCGCGCAGGCGCTGATGAAGGCTGCAGAAACCGGCTATGGCCTGATCGCCGAGGTCAAGAAGGCCAGCCCGTCGAAGGGGTTGATCCGCGCCGATTTCGACCCGCCCGCGCTTGCCCGCGCTTATGAGGCGGGCGGTGCGACCTGCCTGTCGGTTCTGACGGACACACCGTCCTTCCAAGGCGCGGATGACTATCTTGTTGCAGCTCGGTCGGCGGTCCGTCTGCCGGCGCTGCGCAAGGATTTCATGTATGACACTTATCAGGTGGCCGAGGCCCGCGCGCTTGGCGCCGATTGTATCCTGATCATCATGGCATCGGTCGAGGACGCACAGGCGCAAGAGCTTGAAGAGGCCGCCTTTTCCTGGGGCATGGATGTGCTGATCGAGGTGCATGACGAGGCCGAGCTGGACCGCGCCCTGGCGCTGAAATCGCCGCTTCTGGGCGTGAACAACCGCAACCTCAAAACCTTCGAAACCACGCTCGACACCACCCGCCGCCTGTCGAAACTGGCCCCCGCCGACCGCCATCTGGTGTGCGAAAGCGGGCTTTTGACGCCGCAAGATCTGGCCGACATGGCCGAATATGGGGCGCGCAGCTTCCTGATTGGGGAAAGCCTGATGCGACAGAATGATGTCGAGGCCGCCACCCGCGCACTGCTCGCCAACCCGGTGCCGGCATGAGCGACAAATCCCCCCTGACCCATTTTGACGCAGACGGACAGGCCCATATGGTCGACGTGTCCGACAAAGCCGTGACCGACCGCATCGCCCTGGCCGAAGGGTTCGTCAAGATGACGCCCGAGACACTGGCACTGGTCATGTCCGGATCGGCCAAGAAAGGCGACGTGCTGGGCGTGGCACGGCTGGCCGGGATCATGGGGGCCAAGCGCACCTCGGACCTGATCCCGTTGTGCCATCCGCTGCCCATCACCAAGGTCGCACTTGAACTGACGCCGCAGCCCGACCTGCCCGGCGTCCGCGTCACCGCGACCGTCAAGACCGGTGGACAAACCGGGGTCGAGATGGAGGCGCTGACCGCTGTCTCGACCGCCTGCCTGACCGTCTATGACATGCTGAAAGCGGCGGAAAAGGGGATGGAGATCACCGGCATCCGCCTGTTGCGCAAGGAAGGCGGGAAGTCGGGCATATACGAGGCCGACAGATGATCACCGTGACCGATGCGCTGGATGCGATCTTCAAGCTGGTCGAACCGCTTGGCACGGAAGACGTGCCGCTGGCCGACGCTGCGGGGCGCATCCTTGCCCAGCCCGTCACGGCCACCCGCCTGCAACCGCCCTTCGCCGCCTCGGCCATGGATGGATATGCTTTGAACGGTGTCGAGGCCGATCCCGAAGCAATGTTTCACGTGATCGGCGAAAGCGCGGCGGGGCATGGGTTCGACGGTCAGGTGGGTCCGGGGGAATGCGTGCGCATCTTCACCGGCGCGCCAATGCCGGACGGAACCGATCGGGTGATCATTCAGGAAGATGTGGAGCGCAAGGGCGATCTGATCACGCTGGCGCGCGCGCTGGACAAGGGCCCGCATGTGCGCCCCGCAGGCGCCGATTTCACCCCCGGTGACACAATCCCTGCCCCGCGCATCCTGTCCCCCGCCGATCTTGCACTGGCGGCGGCGATGAATGTGCCGGCACTGACGGTTACCCGCAAACCCGTCGTGGCCCTTCTGGCTACCGGGGACGAGTTGGTCATGCCCGGCGAGATGCCCGGCCCGGACCAGATCATCGCCTCGAACGCTTTTGGGTTGAAAGCCCTGATCGAGGCCAATGGTGGACACGCCCGCATGTTACCCATCGCGCGCGACAACGCAGCCAGCCTGCGCATGGCGTTCGACCTGGCCTCGGACGCCGATCTGATCGTCACGATCGGGGGGGCGTCGGTGGGCGATCATGACCTTGTGGGCGACGTGGCCGCCGACATGGGGATGGAACAGAGTTTCTATAAGGTCCTGATGCGCCCCGGAAAGCCGTTGATGGCCGGGCGCCTGGGTGACGCGGTGATGATCGGCCTGCCTGGCAACCCCGTCTCGTCGATGGTCTGCGGGCATGTGTTCCTGGTACCTGCGCTGCGGGCGCTTCTGGGTCTGGGCACTGCGGCTGCACCGCGCAAATCGGCGACCCTGGCCGCGCCCGTCACAGCCAATGGCCCGCGTGAACATTATATGCGCGCCCGAGTTGATGACGACCAGATCACCATCTTTGACAGCCAGGACAGTGCACTGCTGAGCGTGCTGGCACAGGCCAACGCATTGGCGATCCGCCCTGCCTCTGACCCGGCGCGCGATGCGGGGGCGCAGCTGGACTATTTGCCGATCTGACACGATTTTCTGTGCCCATGTTCCCGCCAGACGTGCGCAGTTGACACAAAAAGGGAACAGGGATAGAACATTCCTTGAACGCCCAGACGCAAGGGCCATCCCGAACCGTCGTCCCAACGACGGCCACGGATTACAAAACGACGGAGGAATGAGCAGATGCTGACCCGCAAGCAGTTGGAACTTCTGGATTTTATTCACAAACGGATCCAACGCGACGGCGTGCCCCCGTCCTTTGACGAAATGAAAGAGGCGCTGGACCTGCGATCCAAATCCGGCATTCACCGGCTGATTACGGCTCTGGAAGAACGCGGCTTCATCCGCCGTCTGGCCCATCGTGCCCGCGCCATCGAAATCGTGAAACTGCCCGAGCCTTTGGAAAACTCCGGTCGTGCCGGGTTCGAGCCGCGCGTGATTAAGGGCGACCGCCCCGAACAGACGCCACCAAGCGCCATCCCTCTGGAAGGGCTGGGCGTCAGCGACCTGCCCCTGATGGGGCGCATCGCCGCCGGACAACCGATCGAGGCCATTACAGACGGCGCTCAGCACGTGTCGGTGCCCGAAACCATGCTGGGCACGGGCGGGCGCCACTATGCGCTTGAGGTCAAAGGCGATTCCATGATCGACGCCGGGATCAACAACGGCGACATCGTGGTCATCCGTGAGACCAGCCAAGCGCAGAATGGCGACATTGTCGTGGCGCAGGTGGATGGGTATGAGGCGACGTTGAAACGCTTTCGCAAGACCGATGGGATGATCGCGCTGGAAGCGGCCAATCCGGCGTATGAAACCCGCTTGCTGCCCGAAGGTCAGGTCAGCGTTCAGGGCAAACTTGTCGGGCTGATCCGCACTTATTGATCCGCCTCATCCGGGCGGGTCAAGGCAGCTTGCAAACGCAAAAGGGACGCGACTGATGCGCGTCCCTTGTCTTTTGCGGCCCGACTCTCGGGCACCAGTCATAGGGCGGGTGTCATCCAAGCCCGGACAATTTCTTCTGCAAATCTGCCAACTGCTTCTTGATCGCCTCCAACTCGTCCTTGGCACCGCCATCGGACGCCTCTGACGTGTCGTCCTCGTCCTCATCAGAGGTGGTGCCACCGGGGAACCCGCTCATCATCGCTTTCATGAAGGCTTCCTGCTGCGCGCGCATGGCTTCGAACCCCGGCATCTGCGCCATCGGATTGCCCATGGCCCCGAAGTTCTCCATCATCTTGGATTGCCCGTCGCGCAGCATCTCGAAGCTGGCGGCCAGAAATTGCGGCACGACACTTTGCGCCTGCGTGGTGTAAGACCGCACAAGGTCCGTCAGCACATCCACCGGCAACACGCTTTCGCCGCGGCTTTCATGTTCGGCAACAATCTGAAGCAGGTACTGGCGCGTCAGATCATCCCCGGACTTCAGGTCGATGATCTGCACCTCGCGTCCATCGCGGATGAACCCGGCGATGTCGTCCAAGGTCACGTAATCTGACGTCTCGGTGTTGTAAAGCCGCCGACTGGCGTAGCGCTTGATCAGCAGCGGTTCATTTTTCTGAGCCATCATACCTCCCCGCAGCATCTAGGGTATGCTGCACTGCAAAAGCCTAACAGCGCACGGCCCAAAGGCAAGTCTTTTGACCAAAAGTTTACGTCACGACCGCTGGCGCACCGGGCAACGAAAAAGGGCGAGCCCAAGGCTCGCCCTTTCGGAAATTGCCGGGAGGGAGGTTGACCCCGGCGAGATCCGCTTACTTCGCAGTCGCTTTTTTGGCGGCTTTCTGAACTTCGTCAGTGGCTTTTTTGACAGCAGCCTGAGCGTCGTCGCCCATTTCCTTGCCGGCAGCCATCAGCAGCTCAACGGTTTCAGCCTGAACTTTTTTGGCAACTTCAGCGAAAGCAGCCAGGTTCTCGGCAGCCATTTCAGCCTGAGCCGAAGCGAAATCGCTGACGGCTTTGCCATACTCGGCGGCTTCTTCTTTGGCGGTGGTCACGTCGCCCATTTTGGCCAGAGTTTCTTTGGTCCATTTGGTCGAAATTTCGGCCGACTGGTCAGCAGCTTGCAGAGCAACTTTCGACAGTTTCTCGCCCAGGGCAGCCTGGTTTTTGAAAGCGTCTTGAGCAACCGACATGTCAACAGGGAAGTTGCCCAGCATGTCTTGGAACATCTTGGTGAAGTCTTGGGTCTTGGTCATTGTCATATTCTCCATGGTTTGGCGCCGGGAGGAGGAGGACGCCTGAATTTGTTATGAGGAGAATATGCATGCTGCGGTGCAGAAAATCAAGTCTTTTTCTGCACTGCAGCATAAACTATTTTAAGTTGTTGAAAATCAAGTGTTTGGCTTGCTTACAACATATGTTCCGGGGGCCGGGGCAAGGGGTTTGTGCGAAGAATCGCCTATTTTTCTTGCCTCGATCTGCTTCCCGGACCGCTTGGAGAGCCATTGATCCCAGCGCCCCCACCATGACCCTTCGTTGAATGTCGCGCCCTCCATCCAGTCATCGGATGCCGCTGGCCAGTCATCATTGGTATAGTGGCCGTATTTCTTTTTCGATGGCGGGTTCACAATCCCGGCGATATGGCCGCTTTGCGACACGATGAAGGTTTTGTCCTTCGATCCCATCTGCCGGATGCCGTCATAGGATGACTTCCAGGCCGCGATATGGTCGGTTTCACAGGCAATGGCACAAAGCGGCACATCGACATCCTTGATTGACAGATGCTCGTCCAGCAGTTCGAAATCGCCTTTGGCAAAGCGATTGTCCTGGCACAGCCCGCGCAGATATTCGACGGTCATTTTCGCAGGCAGGTTGGTGCTGTCACCGTTCCAATACAGAAGATCGAACGCCGGCGGGGTCTTGCCCAGCATGTAACTGTTGATCGCGGGGCCATAGATCAGGTCATTGGGCCGCAGATACGAAAATGTGCGCGACATGAAGAAACTGTCCAGATAACCCTTTTCCTGTACTTCCTCCTCGATCCCGCCCACGAAATCGTCATTCAGGAAAACGCCGACTTCGCCCTGATCTTCAAAATCGGTCAGGGTGGTGAAGAACGTGGCCGAGTTGACGGATTTGTCACCGCGCTTCTTCATCAGCGACAGGGTCAGAGACAATGTGGTGCCGGCGATGCAATACCCGACGACATTGACTTTTGTCTGCTTCGTGATCGCCTTCACCTCGCGCATGGCGGCCAGATAGCCATCTTCGATGTAATCACCCATCCCGACATCGGCATAAGAGGCATCGGGGTTCACCCAGCTGACCACAAACAGCGTATAGCCCTGATCGACAATCCATTTGATCAGGCTGTTCTGCTCTTTCAGATCGAGAATATAGAACTTGTTGATCCATGGCGGAAAGATGATCAGCGGTGTGGCATGCACCTTTTCGGTTGTCGCCTCGTACTGGATCAGCTCCATCATCCTGTTGCGAAAGACGACCTGTCCCGGCGTCGTGGCGATATTGCCGCCCACTTCGAACGCGCTTTCATCCACCAGTTTGACCAGAAGTTCCCCGTCATTGGCTTCCAGATCAGCGACCAGGTTCTCCAGCCCCTGCACCAACGACTGCCCGTTTGTCTCAACCGCCCGCTCCAACGCGTCAGGATTGGTGGCAAGAAAGTTCGTGGGGCTCATCATATCGACGATCTGCTGGGTGAAGAATTCCATCCGCTTGGCTTCGTCAGGATCTAGCCCCTCGACGTCCTTCAGGGCATTTTCGATCGTCTGGGACGAAATCAGATACTGTTTCTTGACATAGTTGTAATACGGGTGCGTGTCCCACAGCGGATTGGAAAAGCGCCGGTCTTTCGGGCCGGGATCTTCGGGTGCTGTGAAGTCTCCGCTGGTCAGGGATGCCTGTGCTTCGATGGCGTGTTCCAACGTCTTAGACCAAAACGCGATCTGGTGTTCGAACATTTTCGACGGGTTGGCCATCATGTCGGCCCAGACCGCTCCCGCCGCCTTGGCATAGAAATCGTGCCCCGGCGCCTGAAGGCTGGGACGCACGGGTTTGCGATGGGCCATGATATTGGCCAGCCGCTTCGACAGCTCTTCGATGCGGGCGAGGTTGTTGTTCAGTTCACTCAGTTCCTGGCCTTTGTTAACTTGGTCAGTTGTCATGAAACAATTTCCCCCCTATGTTTTTTCGCAAGTGCAGCATCGAAGAAACTGCATGTGTTATCTGACTATGCAAATGCAAAGCGACAAATCAAAGGCTAATATAAAATGCGGTACATGGCGACATACGATCTGATGGAGACACTCCGCAATACGAATCAGTGGCTGGGGGCGACCGCCGCTGCCATGGGGTCGTATCCCGCAACAGCCTTGGTCCCGAACCCCTTCTTTCAGCTTATGTCTGCCTGGGGTGAAGTGACCGAGCGCAGTTTTGAACGCATGGTCGCCAAACCGGACTGGGGTATTCTGAGCGTTGTCGGCGAAGACGGACGCGATCATGTGGTCCAGGTGGAAAAACGAGTCGAGCGTCCTTTCGGCGACCTGATCAAGTTCAACGTGGCGGGTCGTGCCGAGATGAAGCGCCGCATCCTGCTGGTGGCGCCGATGTCCGGTCACTATGCAACGCTTTTGCGATCGACGGTGGCCAGCCTTCTGCCCGATGCCGATGTGTATATCACCGACTGGCACAACGCCCGCGACATTCCCGTCAGCAAAGGCAAGTTCGATATCGAGGACTACACGCTCTATCTGGTCGATTTCATGCGCTATCTCGGCCCTGACATCAACGTGGTTGCCGTGTGCCAGCCTGCCCCGCTGACACTCGCGGCAACCGCCTATCTGGCCGAGCTGGATCCCGAAGCACAGCCCCAGACCCTGACCCTGATCGGTGGGCCGATCGACCCCGATGCCGCCGCCACGGACGTGACCGATTTCGGCCGCCGAGTCACGATGGGACAGCTGGAAGGCCTTGCCCTGCAACGGGTGGGGTTCAAATACAAGGGCGCCGGGCGCAAGGTCTATCCGGGCCTGATGCAACTGGCCGGGTTCATGTCGATGAATGCCGAAACCCACAGCAAGGCGTTTTCCACCCAGATCCTGCGCGTCGCCAAGGACGAAGCGTCGGACAGCGACAAGCACAACCGGTTCTATGACGAATATCTTGCCGTGATGGACATGACGGCCGAATTTTATCTGTCCACGGTCGAGCGCGTCTTCAAGAACGGCGAGATCGCTAAGAACGATTTCATCGTCGATGGTCACAAGGTCGACATCGGCGCCATCACCGATGTTGCGGTCAAGACCGTCGAAGGCACCAAGGACGACATCACCGCCCCCGGCCAGTGCATCGCCGCGCTTGACCTTCTGACCGGCTTGCCTGCGGACAAGAAGGCCAGCCACGTCGAAGATGGCGCGGGCCACTACGGTATCTTTGCCGGGAAAAGCTGGCGCAACAACATCCGCCCGCTGGTCCTGGATTTCATCGACCAGAATGCCGGACGTCACGACCGACAGGCTGCCAAGACGCGTGCCAAGCGGGACGCTGCAAGGAAGGCGAAGCTGAAGGTCGTGAAGGCCGCCGGGAAATAGGCTGACACCCCGCATGCATCTACTGCAAGCGGCACCGGCTGATGGCAGGCCGCAAGGTTGGGTCCTGACGGGTCAGAGGGCGACACAAGGCTTTCGGCGCATGGATGCGTCGATCTGCTCATCGCCCTTGCGAACTCCAACGCGGGCAATCGGGGTCAGCCGATCAGCAATCTGAATAGCCATCGCCATCTGCCGGATCAATCCGCAGATGGGTGACACGCCCGCCGGCACCGCAGATCTGGACAAGCCAGGTCTGGGCATGGCCCTGCCACCCGCCTCCTAGCAACGTCTGAAGGTATCGGTCGACCCCACCCGCGTGCACCAGATCCGGGATTCTGGCGCGCATCGCCCGATCACCGAAAAAGGGATCCGCTTCATCGCCGGGATGGCGAAGCCCAAAGCGATGAAAGTTGGCGCGATCCTGCTGGACAACCGCACCGACATCCCTGAGCGGTTGACCACGAGAGTTGAAGAAATCTTCTTTGCCAATGGTGGTGTAGTATGAGGCAAGATTGGGACCGGCAAAGGCGGATTGGGCCGTCCAGAAAACAAATGCCGAAAGCATCAATGAAATCTTGAGCATCTGGAAATCTCCTGTGCAGTAGAACATACCAAGCATAGCCCAGCTCGGTTCTTCACGAAACGCACGCAGGACATGTCGTCCGTGCCGCGGTTTCTCGACAGGATAGACACGGCAAAAGCGGTGCGCGTTCAGATCAGATGCAGGCCAAGGACATTGAACATCCTGCCGATGAGCAGGGTTCGATCTGGCCGCGACCATCCGCAGGCATGAGAAGCGAAGCGGTTCAGCGGCTTTGTTGAAACAGGGTCGTCAGCGCAGTTCCAGCGGCATGTCCAGCCAGGCGCGCATTCCGATATTGACCTGATGGGGGACTTCGACCGTGGGCAGATGCCCGGCTTCCGGCAAGATGACAAGCTCGGCCCCCGGGATCAGCGCGGCCATGGTTTCATGCCGCTTGGGGGGCGTCAGCCCATCATGGGCCCCGCACATCACCATGGTCGGGATCTTCAGCCGTTGCAGGCTGCGCTGCGCGTCCGGGCGCCGTTGCAGGGCGCGGGATTGACGCACGAACATCTCGGCCCCCAGGCGGTGCGCCATGTCATGGACCAGCGCCATCACCGCATCGCGCCCCGGGCCGGGGGCCATGTGATCGGGTGACAGGCTTTCGGCCATCGCCTCGTCCAGCCGCCCGGCGCTGGCGCGCACGATCTGCGGCTCGCGCCATGCTGCCTGTGCGGGCGTATCCGGCAGGGGTGTGGTCGAAATCAGCGCCAGTCGCGACACCCGGTCTGGCGCGCGGCGGGCGATCTCCATCGCGACGATACCCCCCATGCTCAGCCCGGCCAGCGCAAAACGCGGGGGCAACTGATCCAGAATGTGCCCGGCCATGTCGCGGATTGTCTCGCCATGCACCGGCGGGGCGACGATGACCACGTGGTCACGCGACAAATCCTCGATCTGCGGGCCGAACACCCGCGCATCGCACATCATTCCGGGGATCAGAACCACAGGTTCCTGCATCATCTGCTCGTTTCTTCTATCGTGCCTCGACGGGGAGTTTGACGCCCCGCCGCCGGTTGCGCAAGCGCGAAGCCGGCAGCGCAGCGCAGATCAGATGCGGGCCAGCACCACCTTGACCATTTTTTGGATGGTGCGCAGGCATTCGTCGTCCGAGAAACGGTGATCGGCGCCCTTGACCAATGTCAGCCTGATATCATCGCCCTCAACATGCTCCAGCAGCTTCACCGCCTGGGCGGTTGGCACCGCCGTATCCTCGGTCCCTTGCAAGAAGCGCACGGGCATGTCGAGAATCAGAGGGCTGCGCAGGACCAGATTGTCGCGCCCGTCTTCGATCAGCCGCCTGGTGATGATGTAATCGTCGTCATAGTCCGACGGGAGGGACACGAAGCCTTCGCGCTCCAACTCTGCCTTTTGTGCGTCTGAGAAACCCGCCCAATACCCATCTTCGGTGAAATCCGGCGCGGCGGCGATGGTGACAAGGCCCACCACCCGACCGGGCCGCGCCCGTGCCAGAAGCAGCGCCTGCCAGCCGCCCATCGAACTGCCCACCACCAGAACCGGACCGTCGATCAGCGTATCGACCACCGCCAAAGTATCCTCGTGCCAGTCACCGATCGCGCCATCGGTGAAGTCGCCCGAGCTTTGCCCGTGACCGGAATAATCGAACCGCAGAAACGCGCGCCCTTGCGCCTTTGCCCATGCCTCCAGCGCCACAGCTTTCGTGCCCTCCATGTCCGATTTCAGCCCGGACAGGAACAGGATCGTCGGCCCCTTCCCTTCCGTTTTCACATAGGCAATACGGCGGCCCATCGCGGTTTCAAGAAACTGTGTATCGGACATGCTGTCCCCCGGTCTGATGTGTCGCGCAAACCATACCGGGCGCAAACCGCTCTGCAATCCCCAACTTTGCCCACGGGCCGTTGACAGCACGCAGGCAAGGGTTCAAAAGGCACCCACACATAACCCGCAACCGGGCGTTCCGTGGGCGCCAAAACGACGAGGAGAAGGCCATGAGCCAGATTTCCCTTACATTTCCTGACGGCAATTCGCGCGCATTCGACGCGGGCGTAACCCCTGCCGAGGTTGCCGCTGGCATCTCGAATTCCTTGGCCAAGAAGGCTGTTTCGGCCACGGTGGGCGGCAAGCATTGGGACCTTCAATGGCCGATCAACGAGGATGCCCAGATCGCCATTCACACCATGAAGGACGAGGTGCAGGCGCTGGAACTGATCCGCCACGACTTCGCCCACGTGATGGCGCGTGCGGTGCAGGAAATTTGGCCCGACGTGAAGGTCACCATCGGCCCGGTCATTGAGAACGGCTGGTATTATGACTTCGACCGCGAAGAGCCGTTCACCCCCGAAGATCTGGGCGCGATTGAAGCCAAGATGAAAGAGATCATCAACAAACGCGATCCTGTGACGACCGAGATCTGGGACCGCGACCGCGCGGTCAAGTTCTACGAGGCCAATAACGAGCCCTACAAGGTCGAGTTGATCGAGGCGATCCCCGGGGACGAACCGCTGCGCATGTATTGGCACGGGCATTGGCAGGATCTGTGCCGTGGTCCGCATCTGCAACACACGGGCCAGTTGCCCGCCGATGCCTTCAAACTGATGAGCGTCGCCGGGGCCTATTGGCGCGGTGATTCAGATCGCGCGATGTTGCAGCGTATCTATGGCGTTGGCTTCCAGAACAAAGAGCAGTTGAAGAAACACCTGCACATGCTGGAAGAGGCCGCCAAGCGCGACCACCGTAAGCTGGGCCGCGAGATGGACCTGTTCCACATGCAGGAGGAAGCGCCGGGCCAGATCTTCTGGCACCCCAATGGCTGGACGATCTACACCGAGTTGCAGGACTACATGCGCCGCCAGCAAAAACGCGGCGGCTATGTCGAGGTGAACACGCCGCAGGTCGTGGACCGAAAGCTGTGGGAAGCCTCGGGCCACTGGGACAAGTATCAGGAGCATATGTTCATCGTCGAGGTGGACGAAGAACATGCGCGCGAGAAATCGGTGAACGCGTTGAAGCCGATGAACTGTCCCTGCCACGTGCAGGTCTATAACCAGGGCCTGAAATCCTATCGCGACCTGCCCCTGCGGATGGCCGAGTTCGGGTCGTGCAACCGCTATGAGCCGTCAGGCGCCCTGCACGGCATCATGCGGGTGCGCGGGTTCACGCAGGACGACGCCCATATTTTCTGCACCGAAGCGCAGATCGAGGAAGAAACGAAAATCTTCATCGAATTTCTGTCCGCAATCTACAAGGATCTGGGCTTTGAGAACTTCGCGATCAAGTTCTCGGATCGCCCCGAAAAGCGCGCCGGGTCGGACGCGGTCTGGGACAAGGCCGAGACTGCGCTTCTGGACGCGACCAAGGCCGCCGGGTACGACTGCGAGTTGAACCCCGGTGAAGGCGCGTTCTATGGTCCGAAGCTGGAATTTGTGCTGACCGACGCCATCGGGCGCGACTGGCAATGTGGCACGCTTCAGGTGGATTTCGTGCTGCCAGAGCGGCTGGACGCCAACTATATCGGCGAGGATGGTGCCAAGCACCGCCCGGTCATGCTGCACCGTGCCACGCTTGGGTCGTTTGAACGTTTCATCGGCATTCTGATCGAAAGCCACGCGGGCAAGCTGCCCTTCTGGCTGGCACCGCGTCAGGTCGTCGTCGCCTCGATCGTGTCGGATGCCGATGACTATGTGCGGCAGGTGGTCGACGCGCTGAAAGCCAAGGGCATCCGGGCCGAGGCCGACACCCGCAACGAAAAGATCAACTACAAGGTCCGCGAACACTCGGTCGGCAAAGTGCCGGTGATCCTGGCCTGCGGCATGAAAGAGGTCGAGGACGGCACGGTGTCGATGCGCCGTCTGGGCGAAAAACAGTCCAAGGTGCTGCCGCTGGACGAGGTGTCCACCACCCTTGCCGCCGAGGCCACACCGCCGGACCTGGTCTGATCGACAAACAGCTCTCAAACCCCCGCCACCGTGCGGGGGTTTTTCGTGGGGCCGGGTGTTAAACCCCCATCACGCAGACCGTCCCCCACGCGGCGTTACAACCAAATATTTGTAACAATCACGCTGCCAACGGCATGTTCTTTGTAATTTTTCGCATCACACCCAGCCGCGGATTTGACAATCATGTCGCTCCTGACACACCGAAAGGCGCGAAAACCCCTTGAATCCCGGCGCTTGGCCGCTGGGCTGATCGAATTTCTGCAGGGGCAAAACAACTGCTGCTGTTCACTCGCGTTAACGGAGGCGTGAATTACGCGTTCGTGAGTGGAGCGTGTGACCACCCACCCCTTACCTTTCCCCTACCGCCCCTCAGAGGCGTGAACGAAAAACCGAAAGGAAACTCGATGTCCAACAACATGAAAACCGTCGCCGTTCTTGGTGCTGTTTCGGCCGCTGTGGCTGCCAATGCCGCCCCGGCCTTCGCCGATGGCGAGCAGGAAAAATGCTTCGGCGTGGCCCTTGCCGGTCAGAATGACTGCGCCGCCGGTCCTGGCACCACATGCGCCGGCACCTCGACCGTCGATTACCAGGGCAATGCCTGGAAACTGGTTCCAGCCGGAACGTGCGAAACAATGGAAATCACCGATGCATCCGATGGCGAAAAGCGCATGGGCTCGCTGGAAGCGTTGGAGCGTGACCTGCCCGCCAGCTGATCCGGGTCTCTTGTAACTGGGGGCTGGCCATGTGTGATGGCCACCCCTTCCCGCCTTCGGCACCCGGTCCCCGACCGTTTCAATGGAGCTTTCAATGCGCGACGTTCAGCACGACAACAGCCTGCCAATCGGGGCGGGTGTCGGATACAAGCCACAGCATTTTGCCGCGCTGACCGATGATCCCGGCAGTGTAAGCTGGCTTGAGATCCACGCCGAAAACTTCATGGGCGATGGTGGCCGTCCTTTGGCGCAGTTGCGTCATCTGGCCGAACGTTTCCCCATCTCGGTCCATGGGGTTGGCCTGTCCATCGGCGGCGAAGAGCGACTGGACCCTGAGCATCTGGCCCGCCTGAAAAAACTGACGGATTGGCTCAACCCGGCGATGTTCTCTGAGCATCTGGCATGGTCGACCCATGACGGCGCGTTTCTGAACGACCTGCTGCCGCTGCCCTATACGGCCGAGACCCTGTCGCGTGTCACCGCCCATATCGATCAGCTGCAAGACCATCTTGGCCGCAAAATGCTGCTTGAGAACCCGTCCTCCTATCTGGCATTTGTTGGAAGCACATGGTCCGAACCGGACTTCCTGCGCGAAATCGCCCGGCGCACGGGCTGCGGGCTGCTGTTGGACGTGAACAACGTCTTTGTGTCCGCCACCAATCTGGAATTCGACCCGCGCGCCTATATCGACGCCTATCCGCTTGATCTGGTGGAAGAATTTCATCTGGCCGGTCATGACGAAGACGCAGACGAGCTTGGGCGCAAACTGCTGATCGACAGCCATGGCAGGCCGGTCGACGAACCGGTTTGGACCCTGTTCGATCACGTGATCGCCCGTGCGGGCGCCCGCCCGGCCCTTGTGGAATGGGACAACGACGTACCCGAATGGGACGTGTTGGAAGCCGAGGCTGCACGCGCCACGCAGCATATGAAACCCGCATTAGCCGCAGCGGTGTCCGCATGAACGATAGCGTAACCTTTTCAAGCACGGGCGACGTAACCGTCACGCAAACAGCGTTTCGCAAGGCCCTGCTTGATCCGCAACAAGACGTGCCAGAAGGCTTGACCAACCCCGACGGCCAGCATGCCGACAAACGCTTCTCGGTCTATCGCAACAACGTGGCGCACGGGTTGTCCGAAGCCATGCTGACCGGCTTTCCGGTGCTTGCCAAACTGGTCGGTGACGAATTTTTCCGTGAAATGGCGAAGGTTTACCTGCGTATTCACCCACCAGCCTCGCCCTTGATGATGCATTACGGGGCGGCCCTGCCCGGATTTCTGGAGAGCTTTCCCGGCACGCTGCACCTGAAATATCTGCCTGATGTGGCCCGGTTGGAGCTGGCCTTGCGCCGCGCTTACCACGCTGCCGATGCCCTGCCCATTGACCCCACCCTTCTGACCCGACTTGACCAGCCCGCCCTGATGCGCGCGCGCCTGCATATGTCACCCGCTTGCGAGGTGCTGATCACCAAGTGGCCCGCTAAGGCGATCTGGGATTACAACATGAAGGATGGACCGCAACCCACCGGTGGCGCGGAAAATATCCTGATCAGCCGTGTTGGCTTTGATCCGGTGGCCGAGCGGTTGCCGCAGGGCGGCGCGCCGTTCGTCAGGTCCCTGATCAAAGGGCGCAGCTTCGGCACCGCGTTGGGGTTGGCCACAGCTGACACGCCCGATTTCGACCTGACCGAAACGCTAAGCGTTCTGATCGCGACGCACGCGATAACCGGCGCCGACAAACCAGACTAACACTTCGGAAGGATACCGTCATGCGCGCCTTGGCAAACCTCTATAACCCGCTTGTCAATCTGGCCGAGCGGCTGGCCCCGGCGACCTTGCCAACGCTGGCCCGGTTCACCTTTGCCGCCACACTGCTGGGGTATTTCTGGGCCTCTGCTCTAACCAAGACCGGTGACGGCGTGCTGGGCATTTTCCAGCCCTCGCTGGGCGCCTATGCACAGATATTCCCGAAGGCGATGGAGGCTGCGTCCTATGATGTCGGCCAGTTGGGCCTGTTTCACTGGGCGGTGGTGGTGGCCGGCACCCTGGCCGAGTTCATCCTGCCGCTGCTGATCACCGTCGGGCTTCTGACACGTCTGGCCGCGCTGGGAATGATCGGTTTTGTCGCCGTGCAAAGCCTGACAGACCTTTATGGCCATGGCGGCATTGATCAGCCCGAAACGCTGGGCGCCTGGTTTGACCGGATCCCCGACAGCGTGATCCTGGATCAAAGGCTGTTCTGGATGGTCGTGCTGGTGACTTTGCTGCTGAAAGGCGCAGGGCCATTGTCGGTCGACCGGCTGCTTGGCATCCGCTGAACGACGGTCAGTGCGGGTCGGGTTTCAAGGCAAACAGCGCAAGCAAGCCACCCAATCCGGCCAGAGCAATCGGGAACATGGTGAACACGCCATACCCGAAGGCGAAATACATGCCTGCTGCTGACAACAGCAACAGCACGCCGCCCACTTGTGCCACCGACCGCGCCATCGCGCCCCCGGCCAGCGCCAATACCGGCGCGATCAGGGCAAAGGCCCGCACACGCCCCGGATGGTCAACCTGTTCGGCCAGATCGGGCAATTCACCCATCCGCGCGATCACCTCGGTATAGCCATAGCCGAAAAACCCGACGATCATGCCCCAGATCCCGGCGATGATCCCCAAAACCAATGCAGCGTTGCGCATGCAGATACCTCCTACTTTCCGAACAGATAGGCGCTCAGGCGGTGTGCTCCAACCAGTCCTCGCGCGTTTTTGCGTCCCAACCTAAAGTCAACTTTTCGCCGTCCTCGATCACGGGACGCTTCATAAGGGTCGGGTGTTCTGCAAGCAAATCAAGGGGATCAACTGTGCGCTCAGCCTCGCTCAGCCCGCGCCAAGTGGTGGAGCGCCGGTTGATCAGCGCCGCGCCGAACGCCTGATGAAACCGCGCCAGATCCGCCGGGGCGACCCCATCCGCGCGCACGTCCACATACTCGACCACGGCCCCTGCCCCTTCCAGGGCCTTCACCGCCTTGCGGCAGGTATCACAGGTCTTCAACCCCCAAAAACGCATCAATCCCGTCCTTCTGTCATGGTCCCGTTGCAAGCGGGCTGCACCCTGCTGCACGACGCCTGCCCGATGCCTATATGCCCCGATCAGGCCGGAAACGGAAGGACGCCGATTGATGCCCATTGCCCCGGACCAAAAAGGAATCCCTTGCTTTTTTCAGAACATGGCCCAAATCTTAGGGTGTAAGACAGCACTATCTACCGCCTCCTTCCCGGCAGTCGGACGATACCTGACTGTACGATGAAGGCCTCGCACGTTGCGGGTGCCCATACCAAGGAGAGACGGAAATGGCCGACAAGCAAAGCGGCACCGTAAAATGGTTCAACACCACCAAGGGCTATGGTTTCATCGCCCCCGAAGCGGGCGGCAACGATGTGTTCGTGCACATCTCGGCGGTCGAACGCTCGGGTCTCACAGGCCTCGCCGACAACCAAAAGGTCCGCTATGACCTGCAAGAGGGCCGCGACGGGCGCCAATCAGCCGTGGACCTTGAACTGGTCAGCTGATCGGACGACCGGTTAGAGAATAGCGAACCCCGCGGAGTGGACGCTCGGCGGGGTTTTTGTTTGGGGGATTACGCTCAGGGTTCGGAGAGCAGCGCCCGGCACGTGGGTGGGCGAGAAGCGCCCGCCCATTGGGGCGGGTCGGGCGCTGCCCGTGCTTGGCACGGGCTAATTCAGCTTTTCAGTCGACAGATGATTATCAACTATAAACCTGAGAAAATTTCGTCCAGTTTCAGTAATCTTGAAGGTGTCACCCTGCACAATGACAAATTCTGCATTCAGCAGGTAAGCCATGTACATGTCTAAGTTCCAGCCATCCAAGATTCCCCGTTCGGCTTTCACACGCTCAAACATCTCGACTGCTTCTTTATGAGATACATCTCGGGCGTTCAAAACCTGTAGCGCCTCGATCTGACTTCCAAAGATATTGGAATACAATCGCTCAAAAGCCCGGAGCATCCGTGCCTCAGTCAAGCTCCTTACGAGAATCTTGAGGTGATCTGTGTCAGGATAGTTCCGTAGAGCATCCAATGTCTCCTGCTCAATTCGCTGCGCAACAGGATCATGAAGCTCAGTGAGGTCTACGTCCTCAAGTTTCGCTACCTCACCGGGTCGGAAGGCTTCCGGTTGGAGTTTTCCTTCGAACTCCGCGCCAGTAGGTCCAACCCTAGTCAGTCGCGGGAGCAATCCCTTTAACTCACCGCTAAAGAGCCAGACAACGGCGATCGCCGCGAATGGCCAAGCTACTGCTTTGGCAAGATCGTTTAGAAATGAAAGAGTGGCCAAGACAATCTCGGGGCTCTCGCCGCAAAACCATAGTGTGGATTGTTCCGGCTCGCATGCCGACACATTCAAGTAAAAACCGGTCGCTATGGCAACACCAATGAAAAGCCCAAATGCGAAATATCCTCCAGAAATTCGCATCCCTCGACTCGCTAGTGTGTCTACCATGACGGTTTGCTCGCTTTTCACCCCCGCAACTCCGCCTCAAACTCGCGCCATTCCCCCTTCGACATGCCGGAGGTCTCCTGCGTGACCTCTTCGCCTTTCAGCATACGGCGCACGCAGTCCATGGCGCGGCCCGACAGGTTGGCGCCGCCAAGGCGGTAATCCTCGAACGCGCCGTATGCGGCGGGGACCCAGTCGGCGACGATGTTGCAGATCGCGTCGGCATAGACGCGGATTTCATACTGGGCGTGGTGGTCGGCGCGCAGGCGCAGGAAGTGGAACAGGTTGTGCAGATCGACCTTCCAGTACCACTGGGTATAGACGTTGGCGGGCAGGTTCATCCGCGCGAGTTCCCGCGCCAGCCCCTGTTGGCCTTCGTCCGAGATCATCGCCTCGTAATTGTCATAGCAGCGGTTGCTGTCGGCCTTCAGGATTTCCAGCACGCGGGCGGCTTCCTCGCCTTCCAACGTGGCGCCACGGCCCTGATTGTTCACCACCGACTGCGCGGCGATGTGTTCGGGCGCGGGGATATAGAACTCGCGGTCCAGGATCGAATAGCGCGCCGAGTATTCGTTCACATTCGCGGTGCGGTGGCGGATCCACTGGCGGGCGACAAAGACGGGCAGCTTGACGTGCAGCTTGATCTCGCACATCTCGAACGGGGTCGAATGCCAGTGGCGCATCAGGTAACGGATCAGCCCTTCGTCGTTCTGCACCGATTTGGTGCCCTTGCCATAGCTGACCCGCGCGGCCTGACAGATCGCGGCGTCGTCACCCATATAGTCGATAACGCGGACGAACCCGTGGTCCAGCACCTCATGCGCGGTATAGAGGTGTTTTTCCATCCCTGGGCTGACCGCACGCAAGGTCGGTTGCGGGGTGCTGCGCTGGTCTTCGATTTCGCGGATCTGCTCGGGGCTCAGGGGCATGTCGAATCTCTCGTCTCGTGGTTGCCCGGCCACTATATATAGTCGCGGCCCGTGGCAAAACACCCATATGGCGTGGAGGCTGCGTTTCTGCTTTTCTCACCCGCCCGACCTGATAGGCTGGCGGCATATCCACCGGAACCACGAAGAGAGAGCAGATGAGACTTCGATACCTGCACACGATGGTGCGCGTGAAGAACCTGGAAGAGAGCATGCGGTTCTATGAGCTTCTGGGGCTTGAGAAAACCCGGCAGATGGATTCGGAACAGGGGCGGTTTTCGCTGATCTTCATGGCCCCGCCGGGCCAGCCGGACTGCCCCATCGAGCTGACCTATAACTGGGATGGCGATGACGGATTGCCGTCAGACAGCCGCCATTTCGGGCATCTGGCTTATGAGGTCGAGAATATCTATGAGATGTGTCAGCACCTTATGGACAACGGTGTGACGATCAACCGCCCGCCGCGCGATGGGCGCATGGCGTTCGTGCGGTCGCCCGACAACATCTCGGTCGAATTGTTGCAGGCCGGCGATCCCCTGCCTAGCCAAGAGCCATGGGCCAGCATGGACAACACCGGTCACTGGTGATGCGCGCAGGGCGGATCACACAATGGGCGCTGGCCTTGGTGACCCTCGTTTGGGCGGGGACTGCCGCCGCCCAAAGCGATGCGCCGTGCCGTCAGGCGTTGGCGCTGGGGTTGGATGTGTCCGGGTCGGTTGATGAAGGGGAATACCGGCTGCAACTGGACGGGCTGGCCGCCGCGCTGGAACAGCCCGAGGTTTTGCGCGCCCTGCTGTCCCAACCCGCCCGCCCGATCCAGATCGCGGTTTATGAATGGAGCGGCCCATCCCATCAACGCCTGTTGCAGGATTGGGTGTCGATCACGGCGCGCGAGGATGTGAGTGCCGTGGCGGATCGTCTGCGCCGCACCACCCGCATCAAAGCCGACCCGTCGACCGGGATCGGGGCCGCAATGATCTTTGGTCAACGTCTTCTGGCCGGGCGCCGGTGCGAAACACTGACCCTGGATATCTCTGGTGACGGGCCTGCCAATACCGGGCCACGGCCGCAGGATGTACGTTATCTGTCCGGTTTTGACGGGATCACCATCAACGGGCTGGTGATCGGTGCGGGCGATGCGAACACCGATCTTGTTGCCTATTTCAAGGAACTGGTCATTCACGGGTTCGGGCGCTTCGTCGAACAGGCCGCCGATTTTCGGGACTATGAAGACGCGATGGCCCGCAAGCTGCTGCGCGAGTTGCGCGGCGTCGTCGTATCAAACCTGCAGCCACCCCATCCGCCCACGGGTCAATAGATATACCGGATCTGATCCGTCCAGTATCGTTCGACCCGTTTCAGCGCGACATTGATCTCCTCGATCCCTGATGACGTCAGCACATCGCGGGATTGCAGACCGTCTGCGTGGCGTTCGAACAGGCCGGCGACGATGTCACGGATCCCGCGCCCTTTCTCGGTCAGGCGCACCCTTACGCTGCGGCGATCCACCTCGCACCGCTGATGATGCATATAACCCATTTCGACGAGTTTCTTGAGGTTGTAGGACACGTTCGACCCCTGGTAATAGCCGCGCGTTTTCAATTCGCCTGCCGTCACCTCGTTGTCGCCGATATTGAACAAAAGCAGCGCCTGCACCGCGTTCACTTCCAACACGCCGACCCGTTCAAACTCGTCCTTGATCACGTCCAGCAGCAGACGATGCAGCCTTTCAACCAACGCCAGTGCTTCAAGATACTGATACACAAATGTCTGATTGCTTGTCTGCCCAATGGGGGAGTGCATGCTCATCCGTTTCTCCGACCTAGTTACCAAGGTGACTATTCGGTCCGAAATGAGAACATTCAGTTAAATGCGTGCATCAGTTGCGGAAAATTTTCGTCAAACCCGCTGGGTCAGCGCATCGCGGTGTTACCGATGATGTGCTGGATCAGGTCGGACAAGTGTTCGGGTGGCTCTTGCTGGCCGGACACCCATTGATACAGGTCCTGATCATTTTCGCCCAACAGCGCCTCGTAGAGGTCAAGCTCGTCATCCGTCATCGCGGCCAACCGGTCCGTGGCATAGCGGTGCAGGATGATATCCATTTCCTTGATGCCGCGTCGCATCGACCGCATGCCCAAACGCTTGATCCGCACCTCGCGGGTTTCACCGACGCGCGCACCGGGGGTTTCCCTCAGCTGGTCCAGGGGCACGCCGCTCATGCGATGACGCCTTCCAGCCGTTTGCGCAGACGTTTTTCCAGCCGACCCAACTGATCGGCCGACCGGGACATCTGCGATTTGATGTCACGGATTTCCAACAGCAGGTCGCGCACCTCGGGCAAGTCATCAAGATTGCCGGCCGGTTCTGCCACTCCTTCGCCTTCGCCGGTCAGCAGCCAGCGCAACGAGACATTGAGGATGCCCGACAGCATCTGCAGCTTGTTGGCGCGCGGTTCGTTCAGGTCATCTTCCCAGCCGCGCAAGGTCTTGACCTTGACGCCAATTCGCCGGGCCAGATCATCCTGGCTCAGACCGATCGCCTCGCGGGCGCCGGCCAGTCGGTCGCCGAAGGTTGCAGCCTCTTCCGAGAACCAGTTTTCATCCTGCGATATGTCGTCCATCTGCTTTTCCTATCGTTTCAGGCACCACGCCGGGCACCGGGTTCTGGCTTGATTGGTTGCGCGGCTGACCCTAGAAGAACTGGGACCAACTTACAAATCGGGGACATCATGTCTTTCCTTTCTGCGACACTTGATCGCGTAAAACCATCACCTACCATCGCCGTTTCCACCCTGGCAGCCGAGTTGAAAGCCGCCGGGCGCGATGTGATCGGCCTGGGTGCAGGCGAGCCGGATTTCGACACGCCCGCGCATATCAAGGCGGCGGGCAAGGTGGCGATTGATGCTGGCAAGACGAAATATACTGCACCTGACGGGATGCCCGAACTGAAGCAAGCCATCTGCGACAAGTTCAAGCGCGAAAACGGGCTGGATTACACGCCTGCCCAGATCTCGGTCGGCACCGGCGGCAAGCAGATCCTTTACAACGCCCTGATGGCGACCCTGAACCCCGGGGACGAGGTGATCATCCCCGCCCCTTACTGGGTCAGTTACCCCGACATGGTGCTGTTGGCGGGCGGTGAGCCTGTCGTCGTGGAATGCCCCATCGAAACCGGGTTTCGCATGACACCTGAACAGCTTGAGGCCGCGATCACGCCGAAAACGAAGTGGCTGATCTTCAACTCGCCCTCGAACCCGACGGGCGCGGGATACACGCGCGCGCAGTTGAAGGCATTGACCGATGTTCTGATGCGCCATCCGCATGTCTGGGTGATGACCGATGATATGTATGAACACCTCGCCTATGACGGGTTCGCGTTCTGCACGCCAGCCCAGGTGGAACCCGGCCTTTACGACCGCACCCTGACCTGCAATGGCGTGTCCAAGGCCTATGCAATGACAGGCTGGCGCATCGGTTATGCGGGCGGGCCTGTCGAGTTGATCTCGGCCATGCGGAAAATCCAGTCGCAGTCGACCTCGAACCCTTGTTCGATCAGCCAATGGGCGGCGGTCGAGGCGCTGAATGGCCCGCAGGATTTCATCGCCGAGAACAACAAGGCCTTCGTGCGCCGCCGCGATCTGGTGGTCGAGATGCTGAACGCCGCAGACGGTCTGGAATGCCCGGTGCCGGACGGGGCATTCTATGTCTATCCGTCGATCAAGGGCTGCATCGGCAAGACCACGCCGTCGGGTGTGAAAATCACCGACGACGAGGTGTTCGCCAAGGCATTACTGGAAGACACGGGTGTTGCTGTTGTTTTCGGTGCGGCCTTCGGGCTGAGCCCGAACTTCCGCGTCAGCTATGCCACATCGGACGCAGCACTGAAAGAGGCCTGCACCCGCATCCAGGCCTTCTGCGCAAGCCTGCGTTAAGGGGGCGGAATGGATCAGGCAAGGATCACCGCCAACCTGCCCAGCCGCAGTTTTGACGCCACTTTGTCCTTCTATGAGGGGCTTGGGTTTCAACTGGTCTGGCGCAGTGATGGCTGGATGATCTTCGGGTTTGGCACCACCCGGATCGAGTTCTTTCCGCATCCCGAGCTTGATCCAAAATCCAGTTGGTTTTCGGCCTGCCTGCGCCTGCCCGATATTGACACGCTCCACAAGGCATGGCGCCGGCAGGGCATCGCCGCGGACGCCGCCGCAATTCCACGACTGACCGACATTGCGCCCGCCACCGCCAGCGCACCGCGCATGTTCTACATGGTGGACCCGGATGGCAGCCTGTGGCGCGTGATCGAAGACAAGGACATCAGATGAGCATCTCTCTGCCCGACTATTACTTTCGCGTGCGTGAAAACGGTGCGTTCGTCTTTCGTGTGAACACCGAAAACCGGCAACGCCCGTTGGAGTTGGATCAGATCGCCGCAGTGAACATCCGAAACGGCGAGGTCAAGCCGCAGGGCGCATATGAACTGACCGACGCGGATCAGGCCGCCATCGCCGCCTGGATGGAAGAGCGAAAAGCAACGCTTGAGGCACGCGATCTGGATGACATCCTGCGCAGCATCGACCACCTGAACCTAACGGCCCATTGGGCGCAAACCCGTGCAACTCCCGAAGCGTTGGAGCAGGTCACGGATGCGCTTCTGTTGGCGATGCATGATCTGCGCACGGTGCTGGTGCGCAAGAAAGCAGACCGGCTGAAACAGGGTTAGACGGCAGGACCCGGTTGCATCTCGCCAATCCGGGACGAACTTTTCCAGAACCGCCACGACATGAAGATACCGGCACAGACAAGACCCAGCAGCAATCCGACCCAGACACCCGGCGCACCGAAGCCCAACGTGATCCCCAGCACATAGGACATGGTCATGCCAACCCCCCAATAGCTGAGCGTGGCAATGATCATCGGCACCCGCGTGTCCTGCACCCCGCGCAACAGGCCCATCGCGATGGCCTGTGCCCCGTCGGCAAATTGGAACAGGGCCGCGACGATCAGAAGGACCGAGCCCAGCGTGACGATCTCGTCCCGTCTTACCTCGCTTGGGTTCAGGAACAGTTTGATCATCGGTTCAGGCGCACCAAGGAACAGGATCACGGTCAACCCGCCAAACACGACCGATGCCAAAGTCACGGCCAGAGCCCCACGCCGCAAGCTGGCCTCGTCGCGACGCCCCAAAGCGCGTCCTGCCCGGACGGTCGCGGTGTTTGACAGGCCCAGATGCACCATGAAGAAGGCGGCCGTGATTTGCAGCGCGATCCCGTGGGCGGCCAGCTCCAGGGTGCCGATCAGTCCGACAACCAC
Organism: Aliiroseovarius zhejiangensis; assembly: GCF_014656375.1. Classification (GTDB taxonomy): domain Bacteria; phylum Pseudomonadota; class Alphaproteobacteria; order Rhodobacterales; family Rhodobacteraceae; genus Aliiroseovarius; species Aliiroseovarius zhejiangensis. The sequence continues at coordinate 426,489 of NZ_BNCH01000001.1, forward strand.
CGTCGAGGCCGAGAACATCCCAACCTCGGCCAAAGTGGTCAGGCCGATCGGAATGCCAAGGCGCAAAAGCTGGCGCAACGCCTCCCAATCCGGTTTCCACAGCCGCCGGAACAGGCTGGCCTCGGCATTCAGCCGCGCGGCATAGACGACCAGCACCAGTCCGGACGCGATCTGGATCAGGACCGAGGCAATGGCCGCCCCGCGCACGCCCAGTTCCGGCGCGCCCCAATTGCCGAAGATCAGCGCATAGTTGATAAACCCGTTCATCACCGCGGCCAGCACCGTTGCCCATAACACGATCCGGGTATGTTCCAAGGCAGCCAGATAACTTTTCAGCGCCATGACCAAAAGCGCAGGCACCAGCCCGACCCCGGCGATGCGCAGGTAATCCTGTGCCAGAAGGCTCAGATCGGGATCCTGCCCGATGGCCCGCAGAATTGGCGCTGACATCCACATCAGAGGCAGGACCAGCAGCGCAAACCCGACCGAGAACCACATCGACATACGGGTCAGCCTGCGCACCCGCACATCATCACGCGCCTCGGAGGCTTCGGCCACCATCGGCATCAAGGCCCAGGCCGGACCCGACCCCATGATCAGGAACATGAAAAAGAACGTGCCGGCCAGTGTGACGGCGGCCAGTTCCTCGACCCCGTACCAGCCCAGCATGATCGTGTCGATGATCTGCACCGCGAACTGCGCCAGATGCGAGGCAACCAGCGGAAGTCCCAAAACAAGGACTGCGCGAAAATGCTGTGACAGGGTGAGCGTTTGCAACATCACCCAGACCTATGCCGGAATATCGGCATGGGCAAGATGCCGAACAACCCGGACCGTCCGCCTGTACCCAGCCTAGCGCAACAGCGCCAGCAGCGCCCGCGAGGGGTCGCCTGTGACCGGAAGACCCCGCGCGCGCTGAAACGCCTCGATCGCTTGCAGGGTTTTCCTGCCGATCACCCCGTCGGCTTCGCCCACCTCGTATCCTGCCCGGGTCAGGCCGCGTTGCAGCGCTTTGCGGTCCTCAAGTGTCAGCCCGTATTTGTCGGGACCGAACGTGCCTCGCAGCGGCGGGCGCCCCAACAGACGGTCCGAAAGATGTCCGACGCCGATGATGTATTTCTGCGCATTGTTGTACCGCCCGAGCACATTGTAGTTGTGATAGACCTCGAACACCGGGCCGTTGTCCCCTGCCGGTTTCACGACCCGTCCACGACCTGACGGCGCACGTCCCGTGATCTCGTCCCCCCAACGCTGCCCACGCCGCCAGCCCGACCGGCTGAGATATGCCGCGGTTGACGCCAGCGCATCGGTCGGATCGTCTGACCAGATGTCGCGTTGCCCATCGCCACGGAAGTCCACCGCATAGGCCAGATAGGATGTCGGAATGAATTGCGTATGCCCCATGGCACCCGCCCAGCTTCCCTTCATGCGCGCGGGCGTCACGTCGCCACGTTCCAGAATTTTCAGGGCCGCCATCAACTGCCCGTCAAAGAACCGCCCGCGCCGTCCGTCAAAGGCAAGCGTCGACAGGGCCGAGATCACAGGCACATCCCCGCGCCGTTCGCCATAGCGGCTTTCCAGCCCCCAGACGGCCACGATCACCTCTTTCTCGACGCCATACTTTGTCTCGATCTGCGTCAGCAATCCTGCGTGGCGCCGCAGCATCTCGCGCCCCTTGGCAATCCGTTCGTCAGAAGCCGCGATCGCCATATAATCCTCGAACGAGCGGACGAACTCAGTCTGGTTGCGGTCCCGTTCCACGACGCCGGGCAGATAGCCGACATCGCGGAAGGCACGTGTTACGGTGGATGCGCTGATCCCGGCCGCCCGCGCCCGGGCTTTTGCCCCGTCGACCCAGGTGTCGAAGGCGGCGTTCGGAACGGCGCGCATGGTTGATCCTGCACCGGGTCGCGACGCGGGCCGGGTGGTTGCGCCGGACTGGCAGGCGGTCAGGTAAAGCCCGGCAAGGCCGAAGGCAATGAAGCGTCTGGAATAGGTCATGGGGTGCCCCTGCTCTTGTTTTGAGCTGAGAGTATAGGGCTGCGATGCGAAGGCAAGCACCTCGTTCATGTTCCCACCGGACCAGCGGCAAGAAGCAGGAAAGGGGCCGGTTTCCCGCCCCTTTCCCGGTGAACACACCACGCGCAGGTCAGCCGCTGCGCCGTTGATCCGGGTGCAGACTGGCCCCCAGGATATGGTCCGCCTTGTGAATCACCTGGCTGGCATGTCCGACGATCAGCGGGTCGGGTTGACCCACAAGCTCGTGATCCTTGTCGGGGTACTCCAGCGTCGACAGGAAATGCCGCATACATTCCAGACGCGCGCGTTTCTTGTCGTTGGACTTGATGATCGTCCAGGGCGCATCCGCCGTGTGGGTATAGAAGAACATCGCCTCTTTCGCTTCGGTGTAGTCATCCCATTTCGACAGGGATGCCACATCCACCGGGCTGAGCTTCCAACGTTTCAGGGGATCATCCTTGCGGCTGTCAAAGCGGCGTTTCTGCTCGGGCTGCGTGACCGAGAACCAGTATTTGTAAAGCTGAATGCCCGATCGGGTCAGCATGCGTTCAAACTCCGGCGTCTGTCGCATGAACTCAAGATATTCGTTGGCGTTGCAGAACCCCATGACCCGTTCGACACCGGCGCGGTTATACCAAGAGCGGTCATAAAACACCATTTCGCCCGAAGTCGGCAGGTGCGAGATATACCGCTGATAAAACCATTGCCCGCGCTCTTCGTCCGTGGGTTTGTTCAGCGCCACGATACGCGCCTCACGCGGGTTCAAATGCTCCATGAAGCGTTTTATCGTACCGCCCTTGCCCGCGGCATCGCGACCTTCAAACAGCAGCACGAATTTCTGCCCTGTTTCGCCCACCCAACGCTGGACCTTCAGAAGCTCTGCCTGCAACTTGGCCTTCGTGGCTTCATATTCCCGACGCCCGAGTTTCGTGCTGTAAGGGTATTTGCCGTTCTCAAAAGTCTGGCGGATCTTGTCTTCGGTCACGGTCGGAAACCCGCTTCTGCCCTTGCTCACCTGTGGCGCAGTCTGGGATGATGCCGCCGCAGATGTCTTCGCCTGCGCGTTCGCAGTTGTCGGGGCGGATTTCGATACGCGGGTTGCTTTTGTTGTCATGAGCCAATCTCCATTTCGGGGTTCGAAAACCTGTTATCATCTTGCGCCGTCAGGCGCTTTGATCCGGGTCAATGGAAATTGCTATTGTCCAAGAAGAAAGGCCCGCCGCGATGCGGACCTTTCAACAAGCAGGCGACAGCCGTTAAACGGGGCGATCCACCCGCATCGTCACATGCGCGGTTCCGCGCACGGCACGTGACCATTTCAGTTGTACCTGCTTGTAAGTTGCCCCCCGGTTCACCAACACATGCGGATTGTCCCAGACCTGAGCGTTCGAGCCGTCACGCAGATCGCCCTCGATCGTCACGCTGGACACGGTGCGCGCATTGCCACCAAAGGGGAAATAGGCGGACCCGTCCAGCGTCCAGGTCGCAGCGGATGTGTTCTGGTTGAACTCCAACGTCACCGGAGAGACGGTCGCTTGCGTCACACCTGTGAAGGCGTTGTTCTCGAACGTCACGTCCTTCATGCTCCAGTAATCCAGACCGGCATGGGTAGTCGACACCCCCTCGACCCGGTCGATCCAGCCAGCCAGCGTGCGGAAGGTGTTGTTGGTCACGTGCAGGCCAGACACATAATGGCCGTTGCCGAAGGGTTTGATCAGGATCCATTTGAACCACGACGCCACGTCATTGGCGGTAAAGATATTGCCGGTGATGGTCATGCCTCCGAACGAGTATTCGGACCCGTGATCGGGAACGGCGTCATGTTCGTTGTTCCATTCGATGAAACAGTTGTCGACGTAATTCCCATTCAGAACCGTCTTGTTGTTCTCGTAAGTGAACACCATACCGGCCACACGCGGCCCGTCCGTGACCTCATCCCCCTGAAACAAGTGGTTCCCCTGGATGATATGCCCCGACCCGTGCAGCACCATCGAGGTGCCCATCCGCTGAAACCGGTTGTCGCGGATCTTGGCGTCATTGGCATTCACGTTGAAGGCAACCGACTGTCGCGTGGTGGCGGGCTGGCTTTGTTCGTTCGAGACAAACTGGCAGCGATCCAGATGCAGATCCTGGCACCCACGCCCGACGGAACTGATGCCGCGGTTCTTCGGTTTGATGAAGAAACAGTCCTGAAAGACGAAGTTCTCGCCATCCCTTGGCAGCAAAACCGCCGACGCATGGCCGTTGCACTGAAACTCGACCTCGGTCAGGTTCATCCGGTTCACCTGGGCAAACCCGCCGAAATCCAGCACGTATTTGTGCCGCGTGAACGTGTAGCTCTGGTTGGCGGCAGCCCCCCAAAGCGGCTGGCTCAGTTCGACCTCTGAGGCACTGATGTTCACTTCTTTGACGTAGACTTCGCGCCCCACGCCCGCGCCGGTCACGACAGAACCCGCCTGAACCGCCGCGACATTGGTGACATTGGTCAGCTTGTAGGGGTTGGCGGGGTTGTATTTGGCAGTGGAATTGGTGGTCTCACTATCCCAGGCTGACCCGCCGATCACATAGAACTGCCCGTTCTTGATCACGCGCCGGATCAGGAATGTGTCACCAGCGCTATAGGCCGCCTGCATGTCGATGGGCGCCGTGACATCGACCCGCCGCCCGCACATATCCAGTATCTCGTGATCGGCATAGTGCAGAAGCGCTTGAAAAGCCTTGCGAAAGCCCAACTGCTCGTCGCCAAAGGCGTCGGCATAAGTGGGCAAATCGAAACTGCGGGTCAGAGAAAGATAGACGTTATCGGCCATGGTCATCGTGCCCTCGAACCGAATATCTGCGTGAAGTGTCAGGTTCGACCCGATAAGGTAGCTGCCTTCAGGCACCAGAAGCGTGCGCCCGTTGGCGGCAGCATCGGCGGCTTCGAAGGCGGGTTTGTCATCGGTGACACCGTCACCTGCGGCCCCGAAATCACGCACATCGACCCAATCCATCATGTCGCGCAGATAGGCCCCGGTCACATCCTCGACCACCAGGTCGTCAATCCGTACGACACCTCCGCTTGATCCGATCAGATCCAGTCCGACATGGGCATACGCCACATCCGCCCCCCAGATGATATTGACACCATTGCGGCTGCCGGACCCGATAATGGCCGACACTTCGACCACCTCGCCATAAGCGGTGAGTGCCGTCACCGGGCCGGTTTCCAGGTTGCCGCCCGCATGGGCGCCACCGCTTTGTGCGGGCCACGCCGCCACCCGCACCGACGGCAGCGGGCCCGAGATCGCCTTCACCTTCGCGGACACACGCAGATAGCATCCCTGTTCATAAGGCGTCTGCCCCATATAACGCAGCTTTTGCGTGGAGTCGGTTTTCAGAAGTTCAAGGCAACCGTCGAAATCCTGGTCTGCCGGTACAAGGGCGGCGTTGCCTGCCCCCGCATAGGTCAACGACCCCGGCGTTCCATCCTCGCTTGACCAGACCGTCAACCCATCTTCGAATGCTGGGGGCATGAAAACCACCCCATCGGTAAGCGCCTTGTTCATTGATTTCCCTTTCAGGTCCAGACATGCAGCCCCCTTTGGCGATGCATCATAGACGCACCGCCCATCGCGCATGGGCGACGGGGCAGAAAACAGCGAAAGAGCTATCAATCAGGCGTTAACGAGACGGAACAGGAGCGAACGCTGGCCTGTTTGCGCAACGCAAAACGGCGCACCAAACAGGCACGCCGTGTGTTGGGTCGGGACAGGAAATCCCTATTTCATCAACTCGCCCGCAAGACCCTGATCAATCAGGGTGGCGGTTTCCGCGACTCCATAAAGGGCGGCGAAACTGCCGAAACGCGGCCCTTGGCTTGCGCCCAGAAACACCTCGTACAGCGCCTTGAACCAGTCGCGCAGGTTGTCGAACCCATGCAACTTGCCCACAGCAAAAACGATGGATTGCAGGAACTCGTCCGAGGTGAAATCAACCTCGGGTGCCGGGTCGTCATTGCCCATCTGGGCGTTTTTGCGCGCGATCACGTCCAGCGCCTTATCCCCATCGCGAAACGCCGCCGCAAGTTCTTCCATCGCGGCACGTTCCTGATCGGTCGGCGCGCGGAAGGTGCGTGCAGGCGCCACGAAGTCCTGAAAGTACTTCACGGCATAGCCAGCCGCCGCGTCCAGATCAGGATGCGTCTCAGGCGAGGCCTCGGGTGCGTACCGCTTGATGAACCCCCAAAGCTGATCCTTGTCATCCGCCGATGCAACCGACGCCAGGTTCAACAGCATCGAGAACGAAACCACCATGTTGGATTGCGGCACGTCGCCGCCATGGATGTGCCAGACCGGGTTGTTCAACTGCCCTTTCAGGTCTTGCTTGTGATAGGCATTCAGTTGCTGATGATATTCATCCATCGCCTTCGGTATCACGTCGAAATGCATCCGTTTCGCGGTCTTCGGCTTCAGATACATGAAATACGCAAGACTCTCGGTCGAGGCATAGGTCAGCCACTCATCAATCGACACCCCATTGCCGCTGGTCTTGGAAATCTTCTGCCCGTTCTCGTCGAGAAACAGCTCATAGGTGAAGTGCTCGGGTGCAGGCCAGCCAAGGATGCGGCAGATCTTGTCATAGATCGGCGTGTTGGTGGAATGGTCCTTGCCATACATCTCGAAATCGACTTCCAGCGCCGCCCAGCGCGCGCCGAAATCGGGTTTCCATTGCAGCTTCACATTGCCACCCGTCACCGGCAGGGTCCACTCGCGCCCATCCTCGTCGTCGAAAGTGATCGTGTGGTTTTCAGCGTTCACCTCTTTCATCGGCACATAGAGCACCCGCCCCGTTTCGGGGTGGATCGGCAGGAAAATGGAATAGGTCTGACGACGTTCTTCACGCAGGGATTTCAGCATCACCTCCATGATCGCGTCATATTTCTCAACTGCGCGTTTCAGCACTTCGTCAAACTGACCAGAGCCATAGAACTCAGTTGCCGAGTAGAACTCGTATTTAAACCCGAACGTGTCCAGAAAGCGGCGCAACATGGCGTTGTTGTGATGGCCGAAACTCTCATACTCACAAAACGGATCGGGCACCGAGGTCAGCGGTTTTTGCAAATGTGCCTTCAACCCCTCGGCATTGGGCACGTTGCCGGGGATCTTACGCATCCCGTCCAGATCGTCGGAAAAACAGATCAGTTTGGTCGGAATGTCCGAGATCACTTCGAACGCGCGCTGGATCATCGTGGTGCGCGCCACCTCGCCAAAGGTGCCGATATGGGGCAGACCCGACGGGCCATAGCCCGTTTCAAACAGCACGTATCCCTTTTCGGGCGGCGCCTTTTGATAGCGTTTGAGCACCCGGCGCGCCTCTTCAAAGGGCCAGGCTTTCGAACTCATCGCGGCGTCTCGCATCTCGGACATATGCTTCATTCCTTGATTGGCGCGGCCATATGGCACGCGCGGCTATGTACAGGTGTTCTCCCTATTGCGATGGACGCGCCGGGTCAATATTCTGCACTGCAACAGACAGGAGCGAACACACGTGCAACAGACCCCCCATTCGATGACCGCCGAAGACAGCCTGATCGCTGTGATGGTGGCGGTCTCCGCCTCGGACGAACAGATCACGTCGGCCGAACTGGTCACGATCGAAAGTATCGTCAATCACCTGCCGGTGTTTGCGAAATACGATCCGGACCGCATCAAGACCGTGTCGCAAACAGTGTTCGACCTGTTCGGCGTCGAAGACGGGCTGGATGCCCTGTTCGGACTGGTTCGTGAAAACCTACCTGAACCGCTTTGGGAAACCGCCTATGCGCTGGCCTGTGACGTGGCAGCCGCCGATGGCGAGCTTCAGGGGCCGGAATTGCGTATCCTGGAAGAAATCCGATACGAGTTGAACATCGAACGCCTGCACGCCGCGGCGATCGAACGCGGTGCGCGGGCGCGGCATATGACGATTTGACCCAACGATCGGTGCGGCGCGTTGCACCCGCCCGTATCTCTCCCGGCATCAACCCAATCCGCCTTATTTGAAGGGACCGACATGCTCGACCAGTTCGACATTACCAAACGCTGGCCGGCGAAAGACGCCAGCGTCATTCAGCTGTATTCATTGCCAACGCCCAACGGCATCAAGGTCTCGGCCATGCTGGAGGAAACTGGGCTGCCCTATGAGGCACATCTGGTCAGCTTCGCAGCCGACGACCAGCACACACCAGAATTCCTGTCACTGAACCCCAACAACAAGATCCCGGCGATCATTGACCCAAACGGCCCGAATGGCGCCCCGCTGCCCTTGTGGGAAAGCGGCGCGATCCTGATCTATCTGGCAGAAAAATCCGGAAAGCTACTGCCGTCAGACGCCGCGAAGCGCGCCGAGGTGCTGCAATGGCTGATGTGGCAGATGGGAGGCTTCGGCCCAATGCTCGGACAGTTCGGTTTTTTCTATGCCTATGGCGGGAAAGAGATCGAAGACCCGCGCCCTCTGGACCGCTACAAGGCCGAGGCCAAGCGCCTGCTTTCTGTACTGGATCAGCGGCTTGACGGTCGCTCGGTGGTGGCGGGCGACGCATACTCGATTGCCGACATAGCGATCTGGCCCTGGGTGCGGGCGCTGTTCACCGGATACAAGGCATCCGAGGTTCTGGGGTTGGAAAAATACGCCAATGTCCTGCGTTGGCACACCGAATGCGCGGATCGGCCCGCGTCTCAGGCGGCTGTCAATATTCCGGCATCACCGGAGTAACGACCAGCCACCAGGGCGGCAGCCCCCGATCAGGTGCCATATTCCAGGGCCCAGCGGGACAGAAGCTGGTGTTGCAACACGCGCGAGCGGCGGCTCCAGCCCTTTGCGCCTGGGGGTCGTTCGCGGTTGGCCCGTGGAATGGCGGCGCGTCGCTCCAGATCCGCCGTAAAGATGGCAAAGCTCAGCAGTCGCCCCTCCGGTGCTGTCAGGTATCCGGCCAGCGAACTGACGAAATTCAAGGTGCCGGTCTTTGCCTTGACCGCATAGGCGGCGTCATTGATCGCCCGTCCCCTTGCATCCAGAGGGGTCACATTCTTCATCAAATCCTGCAAATACCCCTCGGGCCCGGCGCTGTTCAGCGCCTTCACCATGTCACTTGCGGACAGGCGAGATTGATCGCTCAACCCACTATGATCCTTGAAGAACGCGCGCTTGGCACCCAGTTCGGTGTTCATCCAGTCGGCCATGGCCGCACCCGAGGCTGCCAGACTGTCCGGCCTGCCGTCGCGGGTCGCACTGGCAGAAAGTCCGATCAATTCGGCCGTCAGGTTGGTTGAGTATTTCAGCATCCCCTGCGCCACCTCCCTCAGCGGACGCGAACGATGCGCCGCCAGCACGGTGCCGCCGGGCAGCGAAGGACGCGCCGTAGGGCTGGGCAAACGGATGCCTTCGCTGCGGGCCAGAACCTGAAAGACCTCGCCTGCGTAAAGGTCGGGGCGCCGCACCGGAAGCCAGCGAGACCCACCCTTTCCCAAAGCACCACGGGCCACGGTCCAGTTGTCGATGCCCTTGGCATCCTCATAGGTATAGACCGGCACCTTGCGGTCGATGATCTGCATGCGCGCCATCTTGACCGCCGGGCGAAACCGATCCGACCGCGCCTCCATCGACACATCAAACCCCTGGCCTGCACGCTTCCATTCAAAATGCACCCGATTGTAGTTCAGGTTCAGCGCCGACACTGCGGGATTATACCCCAGATGATCCGGCTGCCCCGGATCAATCATCCGCTCATATGGCAGCCCGCGACCATCCACGATGAAATCGCCTTTGATCGACGTGACATTCTTTTGCTTCAAGGCCTTCACAAGCGCCGCCAAGGCGTTCGTGTCCAGCGTTGGATCCCCGCCTCCGACCAGCAGCAAATCGCCCTGCACCACCCCGGCTTCCACCGGCCCCGTGGCAATCACCTGCGTTTCGAAACTGTGTTCCAGCCCAAGCGATGAAATGCCGTAAACTGCCGTGATCGCCTTGGCGACACTGGCCGGGGGCAAGGGCAGGACGGGGCTGTGCGCTTCAAGGATCAGGCCGGTCTTGGCATCTGCCACCACGAAACCGATCTTGCCGCCCAGGTTGGCATCGGCAATCAGCGCATCTGCCGACGGAATCAGACGTTTCGAGAAATCCAGCAACTTGGGTGCAGGGCGGATCGACGTCGCGGGCGCGTTCGCGAATACCGGGCTGACCAGACTCGCGCCCAGCCCCCCCAAAAATGCACGTTTCGAAATCACTTTGACCATAGGTGAATTAAATCCTCTGGGCATTCACGGGGCAACCCGATTTATTGTGAACCAACGCGTCTGGCGCAGGTTTGATCCTTGCTGATCCGGGCATCTCACCATTCGCCGCGGGCGCGGATCTGGGTGGACGAGACATCAACCATCGGCACATTGATCAGGGACCAGGCCGGCGCTTCTGCATTGGCCAGTTGCCGCGCCGCCCGCCCCGCGATCCGGGCATGTTCGAACCGTTTTGCCGCGGGCGACGTGCGTGCTGCGACCCGGTCCCCCGGACGCGCGATGACGCCCACGGGCACGTTCTGCATGATCCATTCCCACCGGTCCCAGTGATGAAAGCTGGCCAGATTGTCCGCTCCCATAAGCCAGACAAACCGCACCCCCGGATACAAACGCTGTACAGCCTGCAGCGTCTCGGCGGTGAATCGCGTGCGGGTCAGACGTTCGATGTCTGTGACCTCGACACGCGGATGCTGCATGACAGCGCGGGCGCGCGCCAGCCGTGTCTCGATGGGGGCGGGTCCGTTTTTCTTCAACGGATTGCCGGGTGTCACCAGCCACCAGATCCGGTCCAGACCAAAGCGTTTCAACGCCTCGCGGGTGATGTGAGCATGGCCGCTGTGGGCCGGATCAAAAGACCCGCCCAACAGCCCGATCACCTGCCCCGGTCGCGCATATGGAAGTTCGTGACGCATCAGCGTGCCATTGCCCGGCATATCAGGCCCCGCCCAGCCCTAGTCGATCTCTGCCGACCGCGCCCAAAGGTTCACGGTCTCTTCACTGATCGCGGCGTCAATGGCCTCCAACTCCGCCGGGCTGAAATCAAGCCGATCAATCGCACCCACACAGTCCAGCACCTGTTCAGGGCGCGACGCACCGATCAATGCGGTTGTGATCCCTTCGTCCCGCAGCACCCAGGCGATCGCCATTTGCGCCAGGGTCTGACCCCGCGCTTTCGCAATGTCATTCAGCGCGCGCAGACTATCAATCACCGTATCCGAGACCGCGTTCGCGGGCAGCGACTTCCCCTGTGCCGCACGGCTGTCTTCGGGAATGCCCTTCAGGTATTTATTCGTCAAAAGCCCCTGTGCCAGTGGCGTGAACGCGATTGAACCGACGCCCAGCTCGGTCAACGTATCCTTCAACCCGTCCCGCTCAACCCAACGGTTCAGCATGTTGTAGGAGGGCTGGTGAATCAAACAGGGCGTCCCCAGATCGTTCAGGATCGCCACCGCCTCGCGAGTGCGCTGGCTGTTATAGCTGGAGATCCCGGCATACAGCGCCCGCCCTGACCGCACAATATGATCCAGCGCGCCCATCGTTTCCTCCAGCGGCGTGTCAGGATCGAAACGGTGGCTGTAAAAGATATCGACGTAATCAACCCCCAACCGTTTCAGGCTTTGATCACAAGACGCGATCAGGTATTTCCGGCTGCCCCATTCGCCATAGGGGCCGGGCCACATCTCGTAACCCGCCTTGGAGCTGATGATCAGTTCATCCCGGAAGCCTGAGAAATCGGTCCGCAAGATCTCGCCAAACGCCTCTTCCGCGCTGCCGGCGGGCGGGCCGTAATTGTTCGCGAGGTCAAAATGCGTGATCCCGTTGTCAAACGCTGACCGGCAAATCGCCTCTTTCGTCCCATGCGGAAAGTCATGCCCGAAATTGTGCCACAGTCCCAAACTGATCGCAGGCAGCTTCAACCCCGACGCCCCGCAGCGCCGATAGGTCATCTTTTCATAGCGGTCTTCTGCCGGATGATAGGTCATGGTTGCTCCTTCGGGATTGCCCTGCCCCCTTTGTCTGGCTAAGACACCGGGAAGTCAAACGCGAGGACACATCCCATGGCCGCTTATCAATATGTTTACCACATGGACGGGGTTTCCAAGACCTATCCCGGTGGCAAGAAGTGTTTCGAAAACATCCGCCTGAGCTTCCTGCCCGGCGTGAAAATCGGCGTCGTGGGCGTGAACGGCACCGGTAAATCGACGCTGATGCGCATCATGGCGGGCATTGACAAGGACTTTCAGGGCGAGGCCTGGGCCGCCGAAGGCGCCACGGTCGGCTATCTGCCGCAGGAGCCGGAACTGGACCCGTCGCTCGATGTGCGTGGCAACGTCATGCAGGGCGTGGCCGAGAAGAAAGCCATCCTTGAACGCTATAACGAACTGGCCATGAACTACTCGGACGAAACCGCCGAGGAAATGGCAAAGCTGCAGGACGAGATCGACGCCCAGAACCTCTGGGATCTGGACGCGCAGATTGATGTCTCGATGGAGGCGCTGCGCTGCCCCCCCGATGACGCCGACGTCACCACGCTTTCGGGCGGTGAAAAACGTCGCGTGGCGCTGTGCAAGCTGCTTCTGGAACAGCCCGACATGCTGCTTCTGGACGAACCGACCAACCACCTGGACGCCGAAACCATCGCGTGGCTGCAACAGCACCTGATCGACTACAAGGGCACCATCCTGATCGTCACCCACGACCGCTACTTCCTGGACGACATCACCGGCTGGATTCTGGAACTCGACCGCGGGTCTGGCATTCCCTACGAAGGCAACTATTCGTCCTGGCTCGAACAGAAAGCCAAGCGGCTGGAGCAGGAAGCCCGCGAGGACAAGTCAAAGCAGAAAACGCTGGAGCGCGAGCTGGAATGGATGCGTCAGGGCCAGAAAGCCCGGCAGGCGAAATCCAAGGCCCGGATCAATGCCTATAACGAACTGGCCAGCCAGTCCGAGCGTGACAAGGTCGGACGCGCGCAGATCGTCATCCCCAACGGCCCGCGCCTTGGGTCGAAGGTGATCGAGGTCGAAGGCCTGAAAAAGCACATGGGCGACAAGCTTCTGATCGAAGACCTGTCCTTCAGCCTGCCCCCCGGCGGCATTGTCGGCGTAATTGGCCCCAACGGTGCGGGTAAATCGACCCTGTTCAAGATGTTGACCGGGCAGGAGCAGCCCGACGAGGGCACGATTGAACTGGGCGACACGGTGAAGCTGTCCTATGTCGATCAGTCCCGCGACGACCTGAACCCCAACGATACCGTGTGGGAGGCGATTTCCGGCGGGGCCGAACTGATCGAACTTGGCGACGCACAAGTCAATTCAAGAGCTTACTGCTCGTCCTTCAACTTCAAGGGCGGCGATCAGCAAAAGAAACTGTCGCTTCTGTCAGGCGGCGAACGCAACCGCGTCCACATGGCGCGGCTTCTGAAAGAGGGCGGCAACGTGCTGCTGCTTGACGAACCCACCAACGACCTCGACGTCGAAACCCTCCGCGCACTGGAAGACGCGCTGGTCGATTTCGCCGGCTGCGCGGTGGTGATCTCGCACGACCGCTTCTTCCTCGACCGTATCTGTACCCATATTTTGGCTTTTGAAGGCGAAGCCCATGTGGAATGGTTCGAAGGCAACTTCGAGGATTACGAAGAGGACAAGAAACGACGGCTTGGACCAGATGCATTGGAGCCCAAGCGATTGAAGCATAAGAAGTTTACGCGGTGAGAGAGCGGTCCCGATTTCGGGGCCGTTTTTCATCGGCGCGAGGCAGCGGATTTGACTTCAAATCCGTGTTCGCGCATAGGGTCAGTTCATGTAATTTGTTACTTTTTTCGGAGACATTCTGATGAACAAAGGTAGGTCTGTCCGACTTTTCTTGGCTGAAGGAACCCCAACTGGCGTTGTGACGGCAGAGATCGTGAACTGGACAGGCCATGTACTTGCAGCGCCAAGGACCAAACTAGACGTCGCACTAAGAAGAGAAGAGCTTAAGCGGACTGGAATTTACATTCTCTTTGGCTCCCCGCTTGATACAACTTTGCCAAGTGTTTATGTCGGCGAAGGCGATGACATCTCGAAACGACTTTATTCGCACTCAATAGATGACAAGAAAGATTTTTGGGACCGCTTTGTTGCAATCACAAACAAAGATATGAATCTCACAAAAGCCCATGTGAAATACCTTGAGGGGCGCCTAATCACGCTCCTGAAAACGGCGAAAAAAAGCAGAGTTACTAATCGAACTGATCCTGAATTCGATCGCCTGCCAGAGGCCGACATTTCAGATATGGAAGCTTTCTTGGAGGAAATTCAACTTGTTTTGCCGGTTATTGGCGTGGATTTTTTCCGCAAGGCGGGGCAGAAAAATAGTAAGCTGGAGGATGAACCCAGAAAAACATCGCCGGAGTTCGTACTGTATCATGCGAAGAAAGGTATCAATGCTTTTGCTTCAGAAATTGATGGTGAGTTCATACTAAAAGCAGGTTCGACAGGCGACTTGAACGAGTCCATCTCATTCAAAAATGCCAGCGCTGAAAGGCGAAAACAGGTTTTAGCTTCAGGTCGAGCAGAGAAAATCGAAAATAATCGTTTCAGATTGACCGATGATGTAGCCTTTTCCAGCCCCAGCGGTGCTGCAGTGTTCTTATTTGGAACAGCGAGAAACGGTCGAACGGACTGGCTCGTCAAAGGCACTTCGCAAACCTACGCTGACTGGCAATCTAGCCAATTGATCTAGTATTCCCCCTTCTCCACAGCCACCGGCTGCCCATCCTCATCCAGCGCCACGAACACAAACACGCCTTCTGTCACCTTGTGGCGTTCGCCAAGCCGGTCGCGTTTCACCCAAGCCTCCAGCTCGATGGACATCGACGTGGTTCCGACCCGGCCCACGCGGCCATAGATGCACAAGACATCGCCCACCTTCACCGGCTGGATGAATTTCATTGCGTTCACAGCCACCGTCGCCACACGCCCCTGTGCGCGTTCGCCTGCGATGATGCCGCCAGCGATGTCCATCTGGCTCATCACCCAGCCGCCGAAAATATCGCCTGCCGTGTTGGTGTCCTTCGGCATCGCCAAGGTGCGCAGGATGATGTCGCCTTCCGGCGCAAGTGTCTGATCGGACATGGGATCCCCGTTTCCAGTTTTGCTTTCCCATGGGTAAGCCGCAGGTCGCCCCCGCGCAAGCGGATCGCTGCGTCAGTTCGCCGTGGCCACCGTGCGCAGTTCGTTCAGAAGGTCCAGCAGCGTCTCCATCTTCTCGTGCCCGAAGCGGCTTTCCAGATCTTCATAGATCTTCGCGGCCTTGCCGGACATTTGCGCGTATTTCTCGCGCCCTGCCGGGGCGATCTGTACCTTGCGGCGGCGGCCGTCGCTGTCGTCCACCCGCTCGATCAGCTCGCGTTCTGTCAGGTTTTTCAGAATGCGGCTCAGGCTGGGCGGCATCAGGACGCAGCGTTCGGCCAGTTCGGTCGCACAGCAGGGTTTGCCTTCGGCCAACACGCGGATCACGCGCCATTGTTGGACAGTCAGGTCGATCTGATCCAGCTCGTGACGAAAGGGTTTCAAGGTTGCTTCACGCGCGTGAAGCAACGCGATGGGAAGGGCGCGTTCAAGTTTTCTCATTCCGGTTCCTTTTCGCGGAGGGCCGCGTGGATCGTGCTCCAGCTCTTGCGGCTGAAACGGGTTTCAATGTCCTGAACCTCAAGGCTGAGAATAAAGGGCGTGTCGCCCATCTGCGGGCGCAGCGCGTCCTCAACCGCGCGATATAGGGTGTCGGCGATGGCCTCGCGCGTGGTCTCGTCCCGTCCCTGCCCCAGCCTCAGGATCATATCAAGGAAGTGATACCCGCCTGCCCCGTCGCCAATGGCGTCGACAACGGCCTCGAACCCGCGCACGCGGATGCCGCCGACCGGGCAATGGCCCGTGGCGACCAGCGCGTTGCGCATGGTTTCGGCCAAGGCCGGCAGATCGGCATGGTGACCCAGCCCGTGGCTGAATTCGAATGACAGGTGCGGCATGGACACTCCTTAACACTGGCAGTAAATACCTGCCGCCGCTGAAAAGCAATTCATTGCGGGTGCAACAAGATGCCTCAGGGCGTGATGACACCTGACGAGACCCAGTGGTCGAACTCGGCCAGAACCCGCTCGGTGAACGCCGGGTCGTTGATATGGGCCTCCAGTTCCAGAAGCGTGACATTGTCCGGGCATTGGGCGCGGATTTCGTCGCAAAAAGCCGCCAACCCCGCGGCATCATGCAAAGGCCCACCCGGCCGGTCCCATTCATTGCCCCCCTGCAACGGCAGAAGAAGCGTGACCGGGCCCTGCGCGGCAGAAAGCTTACGGCACATCGCGCGCGCCATCTCGCGCCGTTGTTCCGGTGTCATCATGACGGAGGACAACAGCCGATTGTGGGCATGCACCTCCTGCCCAGCCAGTGTCGATGGCACGTCCTGCCAACCGATGAAATCCACCAGGTCATAGCAACCAATCGACACCATTTGCGGCGTGGCCGAGGCACCTGCGTGTGTCATCCGGTCCGGCCCGGCCGAGATGCTCGACCCCATGATGTGGTTTCCAAGCTCTTGCGGGGCAAAGTCCAGAACGGCGGCGAAGGCGCCCTCGGCGGCAAGGCTTTCAAAAGCCCGCCCGCCCATTCCCGTGGCGTGGAACACCGCCACCTCGAACCCGCGCGCTTCAAGGGCGGGTTTAAGCCCGACCATGTAGCGCAGCACGGTCTTGCCAAAACTAGTCATCCCGATCAGGGGTTTGGTGAAGTCCGGCGCCTCGACCGCTCGCGCAGCGCCCAACACCGCCCCCGCCGCTTGTGACAGCGACGCCTTGCAGATCGCGTTCAGCCCGTAAAGCCCGCCCGCCCACAGGATCATCTGCACGTCGGCCGGCAAACGTTCGGGGGGGATCAGGGGCGAGAAGCTGACCGTCGAAACCACATATTTCGGCACGCCAAGCGGCAGGGCCTGACACAGATCCAGCGCCGCGTCGGTGCCCATCGTGCCGCCCAGCACGATCAGCCCGTCAAACACACCTTCGCGATAAAGACGCAGCGCCAGGGCCGCAGACCCACGCGCCATGATCTGCATGGCCGTGTTTTCATCCCCGCTGTCGATGGCGGCCTGGATCGACGACCCGCCAGCCTCGGCAACCTGATGCTTGGAATAATCGCAGGGCGCGCTGGGATCCCCGAGTACCGAAATATCCATCGTCTTGACGCCACCGCCCTGCCCACGGATCACGTCCGCGATGTAATTCAGTTCGTCGTCTTTGGTGTCATAGGTGCCGACAACCAGAATGGTCTTGTCGCTCATAGCTGCATCCATGCGGTTTTGAGGTCGAAATACTTGTCGAACGCGTGCATCGACTTGTCATGCCCGTTGCCTGACTGCTTGACCCCTCCCAACGGAACCGTCGTGTCCGGGCCGCCATAGGTGTTCACATGGACAACGCCTGCCTGAATGTCGCGCACCATCCGGTGGGCGCGACTGAGGTTCGATGTCCAAACCCCTGCGGCCAAACCGAATTTTGTGGAATTTGCGATCTGAACCGCCTCTTCATCCGACGTGAACGGGGTCACGGCAAGGACCGGACCGAAGACCTCGTTCTGGGCCACGTTGTCCTGCGGTTTCACACCGGTCAGCACGGTCGGCTCCATGTAATATCCGCCAGTGTCTTCAAGAATGCGCGACCCGCCCAGCGCGAGTGTCGCGCCTTCCTCAACCGCACGGGCAACGAAACCCAGATTGCCTTCCAGCTGAGGCATGTTGTTCACCGCGCCGATATTGGTGGTCAGGTCCAATGGATCGCCGACCTTCATCGCAGCAGAGTGTCGCGCCAACGCATCGACGAATGCGTCATGCACGCTTTCCTCGACCAACAGGCGCGAGCCGGCCACGCAGACCTGCCCCGCATTGCGGAAGATCCCTGCCGCCGAAACTTTGGCGGCCTGTTCCAGATCCGGCGCATCGGCAAAGACCACGTTTGGGGATTTGCCCCCCAGTTCCAGATAACAGCGTTTCAGGTTCGACCGCGCCGCATATTCCAGCAATCTGCGCCCCACCCCGCCGGACCCGGTGAACACCAGAACATCCACATCCATCGACAGCGCCAGTGCCTCGCCAGTGACGGACCCCTGGCCGGTCACGACATTGAAAACGCCATCGGGCAGACCCGCCTCCGTGGCCAGTTCAGCAAGGCGCAACAGGGTCAGAGATGCAGTTTCCGCCGGTTTCAACACCACCGAGTTTCCGGCCGCCAGCGCGGGTGCCAGCTTCCACGCCCCGATCATCAACGGGAAGTTCCACGGGACAATCGCGCCGACAACACCCACGGGTTCCTTGTGGACAAGCCCCAGTATTCCCGGCGCGGTCGGGGCGATTTCGCCATACACCTTGTCCAGCGCCTCGGCATAGTATCGGAACGTGCTCGCCGCCGACCCCGGTTCGGCTTTCATGGCCATGCCGATCTCGGTCCCGTTGTCGCGCACGCCCAAAACCGCAAGTTCCAGCGCGTTCTGCTCGATCAGGTCCGCCAGCTTGTGCAGAACCTTCTTGCGATGCGCAGGCGCCGCCCGCGACCAGCGTCCGTCATCGAAGGCGCGTCGCGCCACGGCGACCGCGCGGTCCACATCCGCTGCGGACGCCCGGACAATTGTCGTCAGTCGCGATCCGTCAATCGGCGAGAGAACGTCTTGCGCCTCCCCCG
Organism: Aliiroseovarius zhejiangensis; assembly: GCF_014656375.1. Classification (GTDB taxonomy): domain Bacteria; phylum Pseudomonadota; class Alphaproteobacteria; order Rhodobacterales; family Rhodobacteraceae; genus Aliiroseovarius; species Aliiroseovarius zhejiangensis. The sequence continues at coordinate 445,254 of NZ_BNCH01000001.1, forward strand.
AACCTTCTTCCCACGCTCCGTCAATATAAAGTTTCTGCGGCGCGACAGGATGGCCGCGAAGCTCGTTGATGCGTGACTGGTCTGCCATTCGTCCGTCTTTCTTTCTTTGAAGTCCAGCCAGACCCGGCGGAAATGCAGGGCCAGAACCAGAACGATCATTCCAAACAGGATCGCCGCAATGGGGCGATCAACGAAGTCGAGCGGTGATTTCACGCGCGCCATGGCGCTGCGCAGTTTCACCTCCATAATACCACCCAGCACCATGCCCAGCACGATGGGCACCACGGGAAGCTGCATTCGTTTCATGATGAAGCCGAAGATGCCGAACCCCGTCGCAAGGATGCAATCCGTCAAGGAGTTGCGCAGCGAGTAGACTCCCACGAAACTGAGGATCAGGATGCACACCCCAAGGAAGCGGTTGGGTATCTTCACCACCTTGATCAACTGATTGGTCGCAACCAGCAAGAAGATCACCACAAGCACGTTCAGGACCAAAAGCGCCAGATACAGCGCGACCACGAAATCCATATCGTTTTGAAACAATTGCGGGCCCGGGATCACGTTGTGGACATAGAAGACCGACAACATCATCGCCGTCAGAGCCTCGCCGGGGATGCCCAGCGCCAGAAGCGGCACCATCGCCGCTGCGGGCACCGCGTTGTTGGCGGTTTCCGCCGCGATCAGGCCTTCGCTTGACCCATGGCCGAAATCCTCGGGGCGTTTCGACGATTTCTGCGCATAGGTATAGGACATGAACTGCGCCGTGAACTCGCCCACACCGGGGATCATGCCCATGATCACGCCGAAGGACGCGGACACCCCGGCAATGCGCGGATGGCGGGCCAACTCGCGAAAGCCCTGAAAGAAGCTTCCCTTCAACCGGGTCAGGCGCACCTTTTCGTCGTCACCATGCAGAAGCGTGAACGCCTGTGACAGCGCGAACAGCCCCAGCACAACGACGATCAGGTTCACCCCGCCCGACAACCAGCTTTGGTCGAACGTATAGCGTTTCGAATAGCTGGCCGGGTGCAGCCCGATGGTGTTCAGCCAGATGCCAAAGCACGCCATGGCAGCCGCGATCAACGTGTGTTTGCGATGGGCCGTCACCACCAGAATAATGCCCAACAGCGCGGCCAGAAAGATCTCTCGGCTGCCGAACATCGGGGCCACCTTGGCCAGCACGGGCGCAAAGAAAATCAGGCACATGACCGAGAACAAGCCGCCGAAGAATGACGAACTATACGCCAGAGAAAGCGCACGCCGCGCCTCACCCCGCGTGGTCATTGGATAGCCGTCATAGGTGGTCAGTGCGTTCACGGCGGTGCCCGGCGTGTTGATCAGGATCGCGGGGATCGAGCCGCCATACATCGAGCTTCCGTAAATCCCCAGCAGCACCGTCAACCCGACAATCGGGTCCATCGAAAAGGTCGCTGGCAACAGAATGGCGATCGCGACGGCGGGTCCGACACCCGGAATGGCCCCGATCAACACGCCGCCCACTGACCCGACCAGCAGCGCCAGCACCACATCCCAGCGGGCCAAGACCCCGGAGCTGGCCTGAACCTGTGTCAGAAAGTCGATGATCAGGTCCATCTGTGCCTCAGAAATTCAAAATGAAGAACGACCGCAGCGCGCTCGGCAGGTATTCATACAGGGCCGCACCGGGGATCTTCACTTGCAGAAAGCTCTTGAAAACGACCACGACGGTAATCGCGAACAGAACCGCGCTGAGCATCATGATGCGGTCGCGGTATCCGACGCGCCAGGTCAGCATCAATGTGAACGCGATGGTCACGGGCAGATAGCCGATGATCGGGACCAGCAGCACATAGCCCAGAAACCATGCCGCCCATTCAAAGACCGATGCCCAGACCTTTGCCTCGCGCCGGTCGGTCCAATGCTGATACAGCCAGGTGACACGCACAGTTACGACCAGCAGGACCATTGGCGCGGCGGCAAGCGGCCCCAGCCACAGGGCAAGCCCGACCGCCAAAACGCCCCAGAACAGGCTTTCGGCCCATTGGAACCAATCCGCTTCGCGCATCCAGCGTGGCAGGCGGCGCGGTTTGCGCGGCAGGTGCCAGAAATGCAGGGCGGAGAACAGGACCATGCCGCCAACACCGATTGCCGGCCAGAAACGCGGCTGCGCAAAGAATTCCTTGCCCTTCAGCCATTTGGTCTGCTCGCCCAGCGCCGCGATCAACAGCGTTGCGCAAATCAGGAACAACGCCGCGAACAAGACCTGCCCGCGACGGGGACGATCAGGATGCTCTGAAATATCGTCGCTCATACCTGCCCCTCATGAAGATGCGGGGCCAGCGAACTGCCAGCCCCGCGCCAAGCGTATCATTCGAGGATCTTGCCAATCCGCGCCCCGGTTTCCTGATCTGCGGCGATCCGTGCCGCCGAAGCGTCCGCATCCATCCAATAGACCAGCGCGCCGGTTTCCTTGGCCACGTTCTGCGCACGCTCGCTCATGACAGTTTTCGAGGCGACGGCGGCGATCTTTTCACGCACATCTGCGGGGGTATCCTTGGTCACGAACAACCCGTTCCACAGCGCGATGTTCAGATTTTCATCCAGCTCGCCGACGGTGGGGACGTCGGGGATCAGGCTGATGCGTTCGTCCGTGATGGCCATCAGCACTTTCACATCGTCCAGGCAAGGCAGGATCAGTTGCAAAGTGGTGTTGATCACATCCGCGTCGCCTGACGCTAGCGTGTTGCAATCCAGCGCATCAAAGGCTGCATCCGACCCCCAGTCGAACCCGGCATTCACCGCATAGGCTTTCGTAACCTGCGTCGGTGTCAACACATCCCCAAAATGGCCCAGCGCCACGTCGTTTTCCTTGGCATAAGCGGCCAGCTCTTCCATCGAATTATAAGGCGCGTCCTTGCTGGTCGCGATCACGAACGGATAGGTCAGGAAGATGCCGATCGGGTCGAATTTTTCCGGGGTCAGTTCGTCAATACCGATCTCGTGGCCGATAACGGGCACTGCGGGCACGAAACTGCCGATGGTGTAGCCATCTGCGGGCGCGGTGGCCACGTCAATCGCGCCGGGGAACGGGCCACCGCCCCCGCCGGGCTTGTTCACCACAGCCGCCGATACGCCATATTCGGCCTGGAAATCCTCGGCGATCATGCGCGTCAGCACGTCCTCAAGATCGCCGGGCGGCCATGGAACGATGAAGCTGACGGGCTTTTCGGGGTATTCGGCAAGTGCCGGACCTGCAAGTGCGGCGGCGGTCAGTGCGACGGCCCCTGCCAGAATGGATTTGGTGTTCATGACGTTCTCCCTGCTGCGTCGTGGTCTGAGTAGCGATCGGTTCATTATTTGAACCATTGGTTTTAATTTAGATTGACAGAGCCGCATCAATCCTGTCAAGAAAACAATGAACATGCGAAGTAATTTTGCAGCCACCGCCAGGTTTCACGCGCTGCACGCAGATGGGATCGCCAATGGGAACGACATCCAAAGCCTTGTCTTTGCTCAGCTATTTCAGTCGCGCCATGCCCCGGATCGGGCTAAGCGAACTGGCACGCCTGTCTGGCCTGAACAAGGCCACCGTGCATCGCCTGCTGAGCGAACTTGCCGAACATGGATTCGTCGAACAGGTGGGCGCCGGGCGTGAATACCGCCTTGGACCGGCCTTTCTGCGCCTTGCCGCGCTGCGCGAAAAGCAGGTGCCGGTGCGCGAGGTCGCGTTGCAGCAGTTGACCGAACTCAGCAACAAGACAGGCGAAACCGCGCATATGTCGCTTCTGAACGGGGACGTTCTGTCAAACCTCGCCTATGCCTATTCCAACCGCCACGGCACGATGGTGATGATGGAAGACGCCGAGGTGCTGGAGCTTCATTCCACCGGGTCCGGGCTGGCGGTCCTGGCCTATTCACCGGCGTCCTTTGTTGACGAGATCCTGTCCCGCCCCCTGATTGCGCGGACCTCGCAGACCCTCACCGATCCGGCCGACATCCGCGCGCTGTTGCCTGCGATCCGCAGACAGGGAATGGCGGTCTCGACCGGAGGGTTTGAAGAGGACGTGATCTCGCACGCCGTACCGATCTTCGACGCCCGATCCGCCTGTATCGGTGCCATGGCGGTTGCCGCCCCGGTGTCGCGCATGACCGATGCCCTGCGGCACAACATCTGCGACAAGCTGATGGTCCACGCGCGTCAAACGACCCGCATCCTTGGCGGCTTTCCACCCGACACTTTCCCCCCTTATCAACCGCAAACACCGCTTGCAGAAGAGGCATGACATGAAGGATTCCAATTTTCTGAAAGAAAAGAACGCCCGGTCGCTGTGGCACCCCATGGCGCATCCGGCAGACAGTCAGGCCAACCCACCCACCATCGTCACCGGAGCAGATGGTGTTCGGATCACCGACGTGGACGGGCACGAGGTCGTCGATGGTGTCGGGGGCTTGTGGAACGTAAATCTCGGGTTTTCCTGCCAGCCGATCAAGGACGCCATCGCCACGCAGTTGGATCAACTGCCCTACTATTCCACCTTTCGCGGCACTACGAACGATAAGGTGATCGAGCTGTCGGAAATGCTGTGCGATTTCTTCGCACCTGATGGGTTGACCCGCGCCTTCTATACCTCCGGCGGGTCGGACAGCGTCGAAACCGCTTTGCGACTGGCCCGGCAGTATCACAAGATCCGGGGCGATCAGGGGCGCACAAAGTTTCTGAGCCTGAAGAAAGGCTATCACGGCACGCATATGGGCGGCGCATCGGTGAACGGGAACGCCAATTTCCGCACCCAGTATGAACCGCTCTTACCGGGCTGTTTTCACATCCCCGCCCCCTATACCTATCGCAACCCGTTCAACGAAAGTGACCCCGAAAAGCTGGCACAACTGTGCCTGCAAGCGCTGGAAGACGAGATTTCATTCCAGGGTGCAGGCACCATCGCGGCTTTTATCATGGAGCCCATTCTGGGCGCAGGAGGGGTCATCCCGCCGCACGAAACATTCATGCCTGGCGTGCGCGAGATCTGCTCGAAACATGGCATCCTTCTGATCGCGGACGAGGTGATCACCGCTTTCGGCCGCACCGGCGGCTGGAGCGGCAGCCGCTATTGGGGTGTGCAACCCGATTTCATGTGCACGGCCAAGGCCATCACCAACGGCTACTTCCCCTTCGGCGCGGTGATGATCGCCGATCACGTGGTCGACACGTTCGAAAAGGACACAACCGGCAAAGCTGCGATCGGACATGGCTATACCTATTCAGGCCATCCCGTCGGGGCTGCTGCCGCAATCGCTTGTCTTGAGGAAACCCAGCGTCTGAAGGTGAATGAAAACGCCGCCGCCCGGGGGGCCGAGCTGTACCAAGGTCTGCAAGAAATCGGTGCGGCCAATGACATCGTCGGCGACGTGCGCGGCGGGCACGGGCTGATGTGTGCCTTGGAACTGGTGTCAGACACGGCGACCAAAGCCCCGATCGACAAACAGACGATCGGCACAATTCAAGAGATCGCGTACCAAAACGGTGCAATGGTGCGCGTGTCCGGACCCAACATCATCCTGTCGCCGCCACTTGTCCTGACCGCGAAAGACGTGACCACCATTGTTGACGCCCTCAAGGCGGGGTTTGCAGCTGCCTGATGACCGCTAGCGGTGCTGGTCGAACAGGACCGGCACCCCGTCGGGGTCGATGACCACGAAACTGGCTGGACCGTCGTCGCCACCCTTTTCCTGCGTGATCTCAAGACCGGCTTCCTTTAGGCGGGCTTTGATCTCGCGTACATCCTCGAAAGGGTCCACGGTGCGTGCCGACTGGTCCCAACCGGGGTTGAGGGTCAGCATGGTCCCTTCAAACATGTCCTGAAACAGACCAACGATCGCGTCACCGTTCTTCATGATCAGATAGTTGTGCGCCTCGTCCCCGGCAAAGACGGCAAACCCAAGTGTCTCGTAAAAGGCGCGCGACCGGGACAGGTCTTTCACACCCAGACTGACGGAAAACGCTCCGAGTGACATGATGATATCCTCCGTTCTGCAACCGAAGGATAGCACAGTTTGCCCGCAAGCGGTGTCAGATCGGCACGACCAGCCGGATCCCGTCCAGATCGCCCGATGCCGTGATCTGGCAGGACAGGCGCGATGCGTCGGTGACGTCGCCATCGGCCATGTCCAGCATCGCCTCTTCGAAATCGCTCTTTTCACCGGTTTTTGCCAACCAGTCGCCTGATACATGCACATGGCAGGTGGCGCAGGACAGTGACCCGCCACATTCGCCCTGAATGCCTGCGATATTGTTGGCTACGGCGGCTTCCATCATGTTCATGCCGTCCTTGACGTCAGCCACGACTTCCTCGCCCCCAGGCAAGACCCAGGTTACTTTCATATCATTTCTCCTTTATCTTTCCGTATGCTAGACGAAATGCACGTAGAAATCGCGCAGCCCGTCGCCCTCAAGGTCCCGGGTTTTGATGACTTCCTTGCGCTTCATGTAAATGTGGTTGTCGACCAGCAAACGGCCCACGGCGTCCCCCAGCGTCTGGTCGGCCTCAAGATCGTTCATCGCGCGTTTCAAATCGACAGCCGTGCCGTCTGTGGCATCGGTGCGGTCAAAGCCATCGCCCGTCTCCATCGGCCCCAGCGCATAGCTGTTCTCAACCCCCAGCAGTGATGCCTGAAGTACGGCGGCAACCGCCGTGTAAGGGTTGGCCGTGGCATCCGCCATCCGGTGTTCCAGACGCGACTTCGCGCCCCCTTCACTGGAAATGCGCGTGGTGACATTGCGATGGTCGCCGCCCCAATTGCGCCAATAGCCGGACAGGGTGCCGGGTTGCAGCCGCTGATAGGAATTGGTCGTGGGCGCGACCAGACCCGACAGCCCCTTGTGATGGTGCATCAGACCGGCGATACAGCCGCGCGCTAGATCGTTCATGTTCTCCGGCCCGCCCACCGGACCGTTGTCCAGCGCGTTGCGCCCATCCTGATCGCGGAAGCTGAAATTGACATGCATCCCCGATCCGCCTGCCTCGGCAATCGGTTTGGGCATGAAGGTCAGGACCAGACCGTGTTCCAACGCCACCTCGCGCGCCATCTGACGGAACAATACGATGTCATCCATCTGCTTCAGCGCCTCGTCAAAGGTCAGCGTGAACTCGAATTGCGGGCTGTCGTATTCCGCCGTGATCATATCGACGTTGAACCCCAGATTGTCAGCGCGTTCCCAGATGTCATCGGTAAAGCGAAGCGGGTCGGAAAACGGCCCGGTTCCGTACACCACCCCACCCGGTGCGTCATAGGGCACGAGGCGACCAATCTCGTTGGCCATCAGGGCGTAGCACTCCAGCTCGATCCCGATCATGGGTGTAAGACCCCGTGCCTGCCATGCCGCAATCGCGCGTTTCAATGCCTGTCGTCCGCACAGCTCCAGCGGCGCACCATCCTGATCGTAAAGATCACCTATCACGATCTGGGTTGCGCTTTCCCAGCTGTCGCGGATGTCGGCCTCGTCCCAGCGCAATTCCATATCCGGCAGACCCTGCTTCATCATCGCGCCCGGCGCGTCCAGCAGATCCTTGTCGTAATGCACCCCGAAGGTTGAGCGGCAAAAGCGAGTGTTCCCGTCCTGAATCTTGTGGTTGGGCAGGTATTTGCCGCGCAGAATGCTCAGGTGGTCGCACCAAAGGGCGCGCAAACGGTCTTTCATCTCACCTCCCTGCCCGACAATTGTCAGGCCACCCCGATTAAGCGGGTTATGTCGCCTGCATCGTAACAGGCAGTTCTTTGATCCCACCGACAAAGTTGGACCGCAGGAACTTGTGATCCCCCGCCGGTTCCACCAGTTTGACGCGTTTTACGAGTTCTTCAAACAAAACCCGCACCTCCAGCCGCGCAAGATGCATTCCCAGACATACATGCGGCCCACCCTGCCCGAAGGACATGTGCCGGTTTGGGCTGCGGTGAAGGTCCACGCGATTGGGGTCGTCGAACACTTCTTCATCGCGGTTGGCCGAGATCCACCAGTAAAGCACCTTGTCGCCCTCGCGGATGGTCTTGCCGTGAATGTCGTGGTCGCAGGTCGCGGTGCGCCGGAAATAAAGCGCAGGCGTGGCCCAGCGGATGATCTCGTCCGGTGCGGTGGCCCAGATATCACCGCCCGCCTGCATCTGGCCCAGAAGCTCGGGCTGATGGCACATGGCCTGAATGCCGGCGGCAATCGAATAGCGGGTCGTGTCATTGCCTGCCGCCACGAGCAGACAGAAGAAGTTGCGGAACTCCTGTTCCGGCATGACGTTGCCATCCTTGTCCGGTTGCAGGATCATGTGCAGAACGCCATCGGTGTCGCCCTTGCGGTTTTTCTCCGCCATCAGCCGTTTGGCATAGTCGAAAAGCTCGGCCCCGGCAGGCGAGTTGAACGGCATCATCCGGTATTCGTCCGTCTCCATCTTGTCCAGAACATGATCGGTGAAGTCCGGGTCGGTGTTGGCGATCAGCGCGTCCCCTTTCTCGACCAGCCATGGCAGATCTTCGTCCGGCGTGCCAAGAATGCGCCCTAGCATCATCATCGGCAATTGCCGTGCAATTTCCTTGGTGGCGTCGAACGTGCCCTTGTCCAGCGCTGCATCCAGAATGGGGTGGCACAATTCGCGGATCTGCTGCTCGAACCCGGCCACCACGGGGCGCGAAAACGCCTTGCCCACTTTCATACGGGTCTTCATATGCTCGGGCGGATCGGTCTCCTGAAACGTGCGTCGGGCCAGATACTCTTCATAGGTCTGGTCTTCCATCCGAATACCGCGCGCCGAGGACATGACCTGATAGTTTCGGTTCAGCTCGGTCATATCGGCATGGCGTACGATGCTCCAGAAGCCTTCCCCTCCGCCCCAATCTGTCCAACTGACGGGATCTTCACGTCGCAGCCGGACGAACGTGTTGTGCGGCGCGCCGTTCACGAAGGTGTCGTGGCTGGACAGATCAGCATATCCGTCGTCATTAGGGGTCCAGACTGTCATGCGCGCCTCCCTGGCTGCTGCGCGATTGTATGTTGCGCGCTTGAAAATATATTATATAACATGTTAAATATGTAAAGCGGAGAAATCATGCGTATCGCGATCTTGATGACCAACACCGATGAAAGCGCATTTTCCCAGCAACATCCAAAGGATGGTGAGAAGTGGAAAGCGTTGCTTGCGCCGAAACGCCCCGGTTGGGCCTTCACCGTCTATTCGGTGAAAGATGGCAAGTTCCCAAAAAACGAGTCGAATTATGACGGGTGGATCGTCACCGGCAGCCCGGCTTCGGTGCATGATGACGCACCTTGGATCGCGCGCTTGCTGGATCTGATCACCTGTATCGAAGCGTCAGGTAAACCGCTGTTCGGCGCCTGCTTCGGTCATCAGGCCATCGCACTGGCATTGGGGGGAGAGGTCGGCCAAAACCCGGATGGATGGGTCTTGGGGTCGGTCGAAGTCGAAGCAACCGCCCGCCCGCCCTGGATGGAAGCGCGCCGTTTCTGGCAATATGGCGCGCATATCGAACAGGTGACCAAGTTGCCCAAGGGTGCCGAAATCGTTTTGCGTCACGAAGGATGTCCTGTTGGGGGCTTCCGGATCGCAGACCACGTCTTCACAACGCAAAACCACCCGGAAATGACCCATGATTTCATCGCCGCACTGGTCGAGGAACTGGCGTCTGAAAAACCGGCCGATGTGATTGAAAAGGCTCGCGCCTCGTTGCCTCTGTCAGCCGACAATGGCTTGTTCTCGGATTGCATCATCCGGTTCTTTGAACATGAACGCGCTGCCTGACCCGCGTCAGCCCAGCTTCGCCAGCAGGTCCATGACCGTCACGCGATCAAATTGAACATGCCGCACCATCAGAGCCTCGGCCTCGTCAGCTTTGTGCGACAAGATTAACGCAGCAATCTGCCGGTGTTCCTCGGCACTTTGGGCGATGGCATCGGGATAGGCATAGCGCGCCCGATAGTAAGCCAGCAACTTGCGCGCATTCATCTTGATCATGTCCAGAAGGAACGGGTTGCCTGACGCCTCGCCCACCTGTTTGTGAAACTCAAGGTTCAGCGCATAATAGCCATCCGGGTCGCCATCCCCCTTGTCGCGCGCATGGGTGTCGCAGGCGTCAACAATCTGCATCAGTTGCGCGCCTGCTGGCGCAGAGATACGCCGCGCCGCAAGCCCCGCCGCCTGCCCTTCCAGCCGCGCGTGAACCTCGAGAATAGCCAGAAACTCCTCAAGCGTTGGCTTGAACAGGACAGCCCCCTTGCGCGGCTGGCGCAGGATCAGACCCATCGCCTCAAGCCGCAACAATGCTTCGCGCAGGGGCGTGCGCGACACTTCGTATTTCGCGATCAGCGCGTTTTCATCAATCGGATCACCGGGGTTTAATTCTCCCCGGTCAATCCCCGACAGGATCGCGTTCAAGACAGTTTCCGTTTGTCCGGCCATGGGGCGAGTTAAGCAAAATCGGCGGTGAAATCCACCCCTTGCATGGCAGAGACCGCCGATCGTCCACACGGGCGGCCCCTTGCGTTTCCCTTAGGCCTTGCCCGCAATCTGGACGTAAAACAAGATTGCGCTGGACCTATTTTTCGCGGCCAGAAATGTCATCCTTCTTTTTGATCAAAGATACTGAGTCCCCCGCCCTTGCGCGGCCGGACCACAACCCCCCGGAGGATAAAATGGACGGTGCCCTGAAGGAAAATGACATTTCGCATGTTGTCGAAGCAGACAAGGCCCATGTCTGGCACCACCTGACCCAGCACAAGCCGTTTGAAACGGTTGATCCCCGGATCATCGTTGAAGGAAAGGGGATGCGCGTCTGGGACCAGAACGGCAAGGAGTATATTGACGCCGTGTCGGGCGGCGTCTGGACGGTGAATGTCGGCTATGGCCGGGAAAGCATCGCGGATGTCGTGCGTGACCAATTGGTGACGCTGAACTATTTCGCAGGCTCGGCCGGATCCATTCCGGGGGCCATGTTCTCGGAAAAACTGATCTCGAAAATGCCGGGCATGACCCGCGTTTATATTACGAATTCAGGCTCCGAGGCGAATGAAAAGGCGTTCAAGATGGTGCGCCAGATCGCGCATAAACGCTATGGCGGCAAGAAGACCAAGATTCTGTATCGCGACCGCGACTATCACGGCTCGACCCTGGCCGCGATGTCAGCCGGTGGGCAGGATGAACGCAACATGCAGTATGGCCCCTTCGCGCCCGATTTCGTGCGTGTGCCCCATTGCATGGAATATCGCAAGGACGAGATCGGGCTGGGGCATGTGTCCGGCGCCGAATTTGGCCGTGCCGCCGCCGATCTGATCGAGGACGTGATCCTGCGCGAAGGCCCGGACACGGTTGGTGCCCTGTGCCTGGAGCCAATCACAGCAGGTGGCGGCGTGATCGAGCCACCCGAAGGATATTGGGACCGCGTGCGCGAGATTTGCGACAAATACGACATTCTGCTGCATATCGACGAGGTCGTATGCGGACTTGGACGCACCGGCACCTGGTTCGGCTATCAGCACTATGGCATCCAGCCTGATTTTGTCACCATGGCGAAGGGTGTTGCCTCGGGCTATGCGGCGATTGCCTGCTGCGTCACCACCGAAAAGGTGTTCGAGATGTTCAAGGACAACTCGGACGATGTGCTGAACCATTTCCGCGACATCTCGACCTTCGGAGGCTGCACCGCCGGCCCGGCGGCCGCGCTGGAAAACATGCGGATCATCGAAGATGAGGGGCTGCTGGAAAACACCACCAAGATGGGTGAACGGATGCTTGGCAACCTGAAGGCCCTGATGGACAAGCACGCAGTGATTGGCGATGTGCGCGGCAAGGGCCTGTTTCTTGGGGCCGAACTGGTGAAGGATCGCGAAACGAAAGAGCCGGTGTCGGAAAAGGACATCGCCGCCGTCGTGGCCGACTGTGGCGCGCAGGGTGTGATCATCGGGGCCAGCAACCGCTCGATCCCCGGGCGCAACAACGTGCTTTGCTTCAGCCCGGCGCTGATCGTGACCGCCGAAGATGTGGATCGGATCACCGATGCCGTCGACAACGCCTTGGCCAAGGTTTTCGGCTAGGACCTGCCCACTCACGGAACAAAGGCGGGCCTTTTCATTGGCCCGCTTTTTGCATTCTGGGTGTGACTGTCGTCACCCATTGCAGGAAGGACAATGCCATGTGGCCTGCCCCCGTCACCCTGACCGGAAATCACGTCGTGCTTGCACCTCTGACGCCGGATCATGCCCCAGCCTTGCGGGACGCCAGTGCCGATGGGGCGCTGCACAAGCTGTGGTACACCTCGGTTCCCGGCCCCGAGGAAATGGAAGCCGAAATCGAGCGCCGGCTTGGATTGCAAAAGGCAGGATCCATGTTGCCGTTCTGCGTGATGACGCCGGATGAAACGCCGGTCGGCATGACCACCTATATGAACATCGACACGGCAAACCGACGGGTAGAGATCGGATCGACATGGTATCGTCGATCCGTGCAACGCGGGCCGCTGAACACCGAAGCCAAGCGACTGTTGTTGGCACATGCTTTCGATACACTTGACTGTATCGCGGTTGAATTTCGCACCCACTATATGAACCAGCAAAGCCGACGCGCGATCGAACGATTGGGCGCCAAGCTGGATGGCGTCCTGCGCAGTCATCAAATCGGGCCCGGTGACGCGATCCGCGACACGGCGGTCTATTCGATCATTGCATCCGAATGGCCTGCCGTGCGCGCGAACCTGACCTGGAAGCTGGAACAGCCTCGCTGCTGATGGCGGTTTGCTGCCGGGCCTGACCTCAGGTTTGAGCGGGATACTGGACTTTTCGACATAATGTTCTATATTTGTTCTCATGTGATGGTCGTGAAACAGATCAGGAACAGGAGGATCGAACATGCACGCTGCCCGCACTTTGCCGCCGACTCCGAAACAGGTCGACTATGCCCGCCATATCGCTGCCCGCTTGGGGGCAGACATCCCGGCCGACAAGATCAGTGATCGCGCCGCCCTGTCCGCGTGGATCGGGGAACATCAGGCACGCCTGAACGCGACCACACCGCGCGTCACCGACGGGCGCGCGACTTCGCGTCAGGTGGCCTTTGCCGAACGTATTGCACGACTGAAGCGCCGCGCGATCCCGGATGAATGTTTCCGCGATGCCGGTCTGATGTCGGCCTGGATATCGTCCAATCGCTGAACCGGCATTATGTCCAGATTGCCATGGAACTAGGTCCACGCTAGGGTCGCCTGCATGGCTGCCCCCGTTGAAACCTTTTTTCTGGATCAAGACGCCCAAGGCACGCTTCAGGCGCAGATCCAGCAGATGATCGCCGAGGCGATCCTGTCCGGGCGACTGCCGCGTGGCGAAAAGCTGCCATCGACCCGGCGCCTGTCGGCGCATCTGGGGGTCAGCCGGATCACGGTCACGCTTGCTTATACCGAGTTGCAGGCAAACGACTATCTGACTTCGAAGGGGCGCAGCGGCTTCTATGTCTCTGAAAACGCGCCGGAACCTCCTTCGTTCAAACTGCGTGCGCGGGGCGAGGACAAGGTGGATTGGGTGCGCGCCATCGGCACCAGCTTTACCGGGGGCAGCACGCCCGCAAAGCCGCTGGACTGGCGGCGGATGAAATACCCGTTCATCTATGGGCAGGCCGATCCGACGCTGTTTGACCACAACTCATGGCGGCTATGTGCGCTTCGGGCTTTGGGGCAAAAAGACCACCCCGCGATGATGCGCGATTATTATGACCAGGACGATCCGCAACTGACCGAATTCATTGCACGCCACATTCTGCCCCGGCGCGGCATTCTGGCCCGACCCGAAGAGATCCTGATCACGCTGGGTGCCCAGAATGCGCTGTGGCTGACGGCGCAGGTCCTGCTGACCCAGCGGCGCACGGCGGCGATCGAAGATCCTTGCTATTATTCCTTGCGCGATATCCTGACGCAAAGCCGCTGTCATCTTGTGAGAATTCCGGTGGATCGGGGCGGGTTGGCCCCCGATGCGCTGCCCGATGGCACGGATGTCATCTATACCACGCCCAGCCATCAAAGCCCGACAACGGCCACGATGCCGCTGGACCGACGCAAGGCGCTGCTGAAACGCGCCCGCGAGTTGGAAGCAGTGGTCGTCGAAGACGACTATGATTTCGAGATGTCGTTCCTGAACCCACCCTCACCCGCCTTGAAATCGCTGGATCGCGAAGGGCGTGTGATCTATGTCGGCAGCTTCTCGAAATCGCTGTTTCCCGGGCTGCGCCTTGGCTATCTGGTCGGGTCGGAACCCTTTATCCGCGAGGCACGCGCGCTGCGGTCTTTGGTGCTGCGTCACCCGCCCGGATTGATCCAACGCACCGTAGCCTACTTTCTGTCTCTGGGGCATTACGACGCCCTGATCCGCCGGATTGGGGCGGCCTATCACGACCGGCGCGACGTGATGAACACCGCGATCGAGGATGCCGGCCTGACCATTGCGGGGCGCGGCGTCTTTGGCGGCTCGGCCTTCTGGATGCGCGCGCCCGAGGGCATCGACACGCGCCTGCTGGCGGATCGTTTGATGGCGCATGAAGTCGTGATCGAACCCGGCGCTCCTTTCTTTGCAAGCAGCACGCCGCCGCGCAACTTCTTTCGCATCGCCTACAGCTCGATCCCGGCATCCCGCATTCCCAAGGGGATATCCCTGATCGCGCGTGAAATCGCGGAAATGCAACAGACTGGCGCCAAATAGCCCAGTCAACTGGCCCTATAGCAAGCCCCCCGTGCTGCCTAAGAATATTGGCAAGACCACGCCTGCCCGGCACCGCGGATCACCGGAACAGGCGTTATTTTCAAGGGAGAGTTCCAGATGAAGATGACCACCGAAGAAGCCTTTGTAAAAACGCTTCAACTGCACGGAATCGAACATGCGTTCGGCATCATTGGCTCGGCCTTCATGCCGATTTCCGACAACTTCCCCGCCGCGGGCATCACTTTCTGGGACTGCGCCCACGAAGGGTCGGGCGGGATGATGGCCGATGGATACACCCGCGCCACTGGCAAGATGTCGATGATGATCGCGCAGAACGGCCCCGGCATCGCGAATTTCGTGACTGCCGTGAAAACCGCCTATTGGAACCACTCGCCCCTTCTGCTGGTGACACCGCAAGCAGCCAACAAGACCATTGGCCAAGGCGGGTTTCAGGAGATCGAGCAAATGAACATGTTTGCCGATTGCGTGGCCTATCAGGAAGAGGTCCGCGACCCGTCGCGCATCGCGGAAGTGCTGAATCGGGTGATCCTGAATGCCAAGCGGGCCTGCGCGCCGGCCCAGATCAACATTCCGCGCGATTACTGGACGCAGGTGATCGACATCGAACTCCCCGAAATCGTGACCTTCGAGCGTCCGGCAGGCGGCGAGCAGGCGTTGTCCCAGGCCGCCGATCTTCTGTCCCATGCGAAATTTCCGGTGATCCTGAACGGGGCAGGTGTCGTGCTGGGCGGAGCAATCGAAGAATCAATGGAACTGGCCGAGCGGCTCGATGCGCCTGTCTGCGTGGGGTATCAGCACAACGACGCCTTCCCGGGCAGCCATCCTCTGTTCGCGGGACCTTTGGGCTACAACGGCAGCAAGGCCGCGATGGAGCTGATCCAGAAAGCCGATGTGGTGCTGGCGCTTGGTACGCGGCTCAACCCGTTCTCGACCCTGCCGGGTTACGGGCTGGATTACTGGCCGAAAGACGCCAGGATCATTCAGGTTGATATCAATCCCGACCGGATCGGCCTGACCAAGACAATCAGCGTGGGGATCGTGGGCGATGCCAAGAAAGTGGCGGCGACGCTGCTGCATAAACTGTCGGCGGATGCAGGTGAAGCGGGTCGCGAAGAGCGCAAGTCGACCATCGCCCAGACCAAATCCGCCTGGGCACAGCAATTGTCGTCGATGGATCACGAGGACGATGACCCCGGCACCACCTGGAACGAGCGCGCGCGCGATGCAAAACCCGACTGGATGAGCCCGCGCATGGCGTGGCGCGCCATTCAGGCCGCCCTTCCGAAAGAGGCGATCATCTCGTCCGACATCGGCAACAACTGCGCCATCGGCAACGCTTATCCAACGTTCGAGGCGGGTCGGAAATACCTTGCACCCGGCCTGTTTGGACCCTGCGGTTACGGCCTGCCTGCTGTCGTGGGGGCCAAGATCGGTTGTCCGGACACGCCTGTGGTGGGGTTCTCGGGTGATGGGGCCTTCGGCATCGCCGTCACCGAACTGACCGCGATCGGACGCGAAGAATGGCCCGCCATCACCCAGATCGTGTTCCGCAATTATCAATGGGGCGCCGAGAAGCGCAACTCGACCTTGTGGTATGACGACAATTTCGTCGGGACCGAGCTGGACACCCAGGTCAGCTATGCGGGCATCGCCAAGGCGTGTGGCCTGCAAGGCGTCGTGGCGCGGACCATGGACGAACTGACCGCCGCCCTGGACCAAGCGATCAAGGATCAGAAAGAGGGCAAGACCACCATCATCGAAGCGATGATCAACCAGGAACTTGGTGAACCGTTTCGCCGCGATGCGATGAAAAAGCCCGTGGTTGTCGCCGGGATCAGCAAGGATGACATGCGCCCGCAAAAGGTTTGACGTTCCGGCCGGACTTCATGGTGAGGTCCGGCCAAGCATGACGAAAGGCTCGCCCTGATGAAGCCGCTGGAAACGCTTCTGCGCAACGCCGCAAGATCCAATCACAGGATCATGCTGTCCGAAGGCAACGCGCTGCGGGTGGTGCAGGCTGCGCATGACGCGGCCTCGCAAGGCATTGCACAGGTCGGGCTTGTGGGAAACCTGTCAGAGATCAACAGCACTTTCGACAGGCTTGGTCTGAAATGCATCGACGGGATCACGCTTCACGAGCCTGCGACCTCGCCACATCTGAAGGAACTCGCGGCGCTCTATCACGAACTTCGCAAGCATAAAGGCGTCACACAAAGCCAGGCCGAGGTTGCGGCGCTGAACCCCCATGTGTTCGCGGCCTTGATGGTAAAGGCAGGGCACGCGGATGGCACGGTCGGCGGCGCCATCGCCACCACCGCCGAGATCGTGCGCACCGCCCTTCAGGTCATCGGCCCGAAACCTGATACAAAACTGGTGTCGAGCTTTTTTCTGATGCTGTTTTGCGAGGTGCACCACGCCCGCAAGGGCGCGATGATCTTTGCCGATAGCGGGCTGGTGGTGGACCCGACGGCCGAGGAAATGGCGCAGATCGCGCTGTCTTCGGCGGACTCGTTCATCACCCTAACGGGCGAGGTGCCGCGCGTGGCGATGCTGTCCTTCTCGACCCGCGGCAGTTCGGAACACCACTCGGTCTCCAAGGTCGTCACCGCGACACAGTTGGCGAAACAGCGTGCACCCGATCTGTTGATTGACGGTGAGTTGCAGTTCGACGCCGCCTTCGTGCCGGATGTGGCCGCCCGAAAGGCCGAGGGCAGCCCGTTGGAGGGTGTTGCCAACGTGTTCATATTCCCCAACCTGGAAAGCGGCAACATCGCCTACAAGATCGCCCAGCGCGTGGGCGGGGCCACGGCCATCGGCCCCGTGCTTCAGGGGTTGTCCAAGCCTGCCAACGATCTGTCACGCGGCTGCACGGCCGAAGATATTCTGCACATGATCGCCGTGACGGCCGCGCAAGCCAGCGCCAACGCCTAGCTGGCCCGCGCCATCCGATCTGCCGCGATCGCCAGCACCGTGCTGGCCACGATGTCATCGACTGTCGCGCCGCGCGACAGATCGCAAACCGGGCGCTTGAACCCTTGCAGGATCGGCCCGTAGGCGCGTGCGCCGGCCAGTTCGACCATCAGCTTATAGGCGATATTGCCGGCATCCAGGTTTGGAAACACCAACACATTGGCATCCCCCTGCCCGGCACTGCCTTTTTGCGCGGCAATGGCGCGGTTCAGGGCGGCGTCCGCCTGCACGGGACCGGGAAATCCCGAAAGCTCTGCGGCGCTGGCAACCTTATCGACGGACGGGCCTCTGCCGGATTGCCCGGTTGAATAAGACAGCAGCGCCACCCGTCCCGCACCCAAAAGCCGCGACGCTGACAGGTGCGAGCTTCTTGCAATATCAGTCAGTTGCGCGGCGTCTGGCTCCACCGTCACGGCGCAATCGGCAAAAATCATCTCGCGCCCGTCCGGCAAGACCATCAAGAAAAAGCTCGATGGCGTTGTGGTGCCCTCCTCCAGCCCGATCACCATCGACGCCGCCTCGATCACTCGGCGCGAGGGAGCAAGGGCACCTGCGACCAGAATGTCCGCCTCGCCGGTGGCCACCATGGCCGCCGCCTGCATCAAGGGTCGCTGCAGCATCCGGGCGGCAATGCTGTCTCGCATCGGGCGCGCTGTCATCAGCGCCTTCACATGATGCGCCTTCGACTGGGAAAGCGGCACCGGCACAGCCAGTCCTTCGCGTTGCAACCTGTCCGCCGCAGCCGCGATGCGCGCATCATCATTTTCAGGCATTATGACCTTTGCCCGCGCGGTCCGGGCGATCTGAATGGCGCGATCAAGGGCGGGCATGTCGGGTCCTTCTGGCACGGTCAGGCTTCTCGGACAGTGCTGTACCCTGTCAGCACCAGATAGATCAACGCCGCCGCCACGATGATCGACGGACCGGCGGGCGTGTCATATTGCAACGATCCCCACAATCCGGCCAGGCTGGCACCCCACCCGATCAGAACCGCCGTCACTGCCATGGCGACCGGGCTGGATGACACGAGCCGGGCCGCAGCCGCTGGAATGATCAGCAAGGCCGAGATCAGAAGCGCCCCGACCACCTTCAAAGACACTGCGACCACGATGGCGAGCGACAGGGTCAGCACGATCCCCTCGCGCGTCGGATTGATGCCCGAGGCCGCCGCCAGATCCGGGCTGAGTGTCGACAGAAGCAGACGTGACCAGCGCCAGGCGATCAGCCCGGCAATCGCCAGCGCGCCGCCCCAGACCAGCACCAGATCGCCGCGCGTCACCGCCAGAATATCGCCAAACAGAAAGGCGGACAGGTCCACCCGCACACCGGGCGCGAAGGAAATGGCGACCAGCCCCGCTGACAGGGCCGAATAGGACAGAACCCCAAGCCCGGTATCTGGCGACTGTCCGCGGGCCGACATCCAGCTGATCGCCAGCGCCATGGCAAGCGCAATCACCAACGTGCCCAGCCAGATCGGCAGAGCCATCAAAAGCGCCAGCGCCACGCCCAGGATCGCCGCATGTG
This sequence comes from Aliiroseovarius zhejiangensis, assembly GCF_014656375.1. Lineage (GTDB taxonomy): Bacteria > Pseudomonadota > Alphaproteobacteria > Rhodobacterales > Rhodobacteraceae > Aliiroseovarius > Aliiroseovarius zhejiangensis. The sequence goes on from NZ_BNCH01000001.1 coordinate 464,479, forward strand.
CCGTTGCGTCCCCGAAATAGGCCATCCGCCGCCAAACAACGAACGATCCCAGGGGCCCTGTGGCAATCGACACGCCGATCCCAGCCAGAGCCGCGCGCAACAGGAAATCATCCAGCATGCGCGATATCCTTTTTGGCAGCATGATCATGGTCGCAATCGTGATGCGCGTGATCATGTTCGTGTTGATAAAGCGCCAGCGCACCCTGTGTGCCTTGCCCAAACAGCGCCCGGTATTCCGGCGCGTCCCGCACCACATGCGGGGTGCCTTCGCAACAGACATGACCGTTCAGGCAAATCACCCTGTCCGAGGCGCTCATCACCACATGCAGGTCATGGGACACCATCAGGACCGCAACCCCCATTTCGCGGCGCACGGCTTCGATCAAGCGGTAAAACGCGGCCTCGCCATTCTGATCCAACCCTTGCGTCGGCTCGTCCAGCACCAGCAGGTCGGGCCTGGCCAGCAATGCACGTGCCAGCAACACGCGCTGGAACTGCCCGCCCGACAACTCGGCGACCTGTTGACGGGCGATGTCGGGCACGCCGACGCGACGTAAAACCTCGGCCTGTTTGGCGGGGCTGTGACGGGTGGGTAGGTTCAGAAAACAGGACACCGGCATCGGCAGGCTGCGATCCAGTGCCAGTTTCTGCGGCACATAACCGACCACAAGACCCGGTTTTCTGCTGATCTGCCCCGACACACGCAACATTCCCAGCAAGGCGCGCAGCAAGGTGGATTTGCCCGACCCGTTGGGGCCGACAATCGTGACGATCTCGCCAGGGTCGATCGAGATATTGACGCCGCGCAGAACCTGCCGTCGCCCATGCGACACCGAAAGATCCCGGGCGGTGATCAAGCTCATGCCGCCGCCTCGCCCGCGCAGGTGGGGCACAGACCCAGCGCCTCGATATTGCTGCGTTCGACGGTGAACCCGAGGTCATTTGCAATGCGATCAACTTCTTCCCGAACAGATTGTCCGGGCGTTTCCGCAACCGCCTTGCACGCCTTGCAAATCAAGAACACCGGCGCGTGATCGCTGCCCGGGGATGAACAGGCGGCGAAGGCGTTCAACCGGCGGATACGATGGACAAAGCCTTGATCCACAAGGAATTCCAATGCGCGATAAGCGACCGGAGGTTGGCTTCCGAACCCCTCGGCGGACAAACGCTCCAAAACGTCATAGGCCCCCATCGCCCGGTGTTCTTCCAGCAAGATTTCCAGCACACGTTTTCGGACGGGCGTCAGACGCGCGCCGCTTTCGCGGCATATCTCCTGCGCGCGCGACAGAGCATCATGGGTGCAGGCTTCGTGGTCATGGGACTGAAAGGCGCAGGAGGGATCGTGATCATTCATTCGGGTTTGACATCTCGGTTATGTAATATTATCACTCTCAAAATGGTATAACATTACACTCACCATCTCAAGGCCGAACATGCACCGCTTTACCCTTCCTGCGCTTTTTCTGTCTGCCACCCCGCTTGCCGCTGATCCGCCGCGCGTCGTGACAGATATTGCCCCCGTTCATTCACTGGTCGCGACCGTGATGGGCGATCTGGCCCAGCCGGAGCTTTTGCTGCCCCAAGGCGCAGACCCGCACGCCTTTCAAATGCGTCCCTCGCAGATGCGCGCGCTGTCACAGGCGGATCTGGTGTTCTGGGTCGGTGCCGAGTTGACCCCCTGGCTGGAACGCGCCTTGCCCGGCGACGGCACATCCCGCACGGTCGCGCTTCTGGACCTGCCCAGCACCCATCTGCGCGAAGCCAGCCACAGCCATGATGCGCATGACGACCACAGCGATCACGATGATCACGAGAAGGATGATTCCCATGACGGACACGCGCATGACCCGCATGCGTGGCTGTCACCGGAAAACGGGGCGGTCTGGTTGACCGAAATCGCCGAGGCACTCGCCCATCATGACCCGGAGAACGCCGAACAGTATCGTGCGAATGCCGCTGACGCACTGGCACGCTTGCAACAGATAGATACAGAAATCGCGACGCTGTTGGACCCTGTTCGGAACCAAGGCTTTGTCGTCTTTCACGATGCCTATGGGTATTTCACCGACCATTACGGCCTGTCGTCGCTGGGGGCGGTGCGCGAAAGTGACAGCGCCCCACCCTCGGCCGCGCGTCTGGCCGAGATCGAGGAATTGTTGAACAACGGCCGGGTGGCGTGTGTGTTCGCAGAAGCGGCCGAGGGTCAAGACATGATGCGCGATCTTGTCGATGGCACTGACATTGGCTTCGGCGTGCTGGACCCGAACGGCTCAAACCTGCCCCCCGGGCCAAACCTCTACACGGATCTGTTGCAGGGCCAAGCCGGTGCGATTGCAGAATGTCTGGGTGACTCCGCAAGCTGATCACGAAAAAGGGCGCCAACCGGCGCCCTTTCCTGTTGGATCTGAGCAGTTCAGAAAAACGCCTGCAACCCGGTCTGCGCACGACCGAGGATCAGCGCGTGCACGTCGTGCGTGCCTTCATAGGTGTTGACGGTTTCAAGGTTCACCATGTGGCGGATCACGTGGAATTCCTGGCTGATCCCGTTGCCACCATGCATGTCACGGGCGTGGCGCGCGATCTCCAGCGCCTTGCCGCAATTGTTGCGCTTGATCAGGCTGACCATTTCCGGTGCGGCCTTCGCCTCGTCCATCAAACGCCCGACACGCAGTGCAGCTTGCAGGCCCAGGGTGATCTCGGTCTGCATGTTGGCCAGCTTCAATTGAAACAATTGCATCTGCGCCAGCGGCTTGCCGAATTGCTTGCGGTCCAGCCCGTATTGGCGCGCGGCATGCCAACAGGCTTCCGCCGCCCCCATCGCGCCCCATGCAATGCCATAACGCGCGCGGTTTAGACAGCCAAACGGCCCCTTCAACCCTTCGACATTCGGCAACAGCGCATCTTCGGACACCTCGACATTGTCCATCACGATCTCGCCTGTGATCGAGGCACGCAGGGATTGCTTGCCTTCGATCTTCGGAGCCGACAGCCCCTTCGCGCCCTTATCCAGCACGAAACCCTTGATCTTGCCGCCATGTGCATCGGATTTGGCCCAAACCACGAACACATCCGCAATCGGCGCGTTTGAAATCCACATCTTTGACCCGTTCAGCACATAGCCCCCATCGACCTTTTTCGCGGTGGTCTTCATGCTGCCGGGATCGGATCCAGCGTCGGGTTCAGTCAGACCGAAACAGCCGATCCATTCACCCGCCGCCAGTTTGGGCAGATATTTCTGGCGCTGCGCGTCGGTGCCGTAGGCATAAATCGGATACATGACCAGCGACGATTGCACCGACATCATGGAGCGATAGCCGCTGTCGACCCGCTCGACCTCGCGCGCGACTAGGCCATAGGTCACATAGCCCGCGCCAAGCCCGCCATATTCCTCGGGGATGGTGGTGCCCAACAGCCCCATCTCGCCCATCTCGGCGAAGATCGCGGGGTCGGTTTCTTCGTTCTCAAATGCATCGGTGACACGCGGCAACAGTTTCTCCTGCGCGTAGGCAAAGGCGCTGTCGCGGATCATGCGCTCGTCTTCTTCAAGCTGAGTTTCAAGCAGAAACGGGTCTTCCCAGTTGAAGCTGGACAGTTCCGGGCGGGATTGCGGGGCAAGATCGGCCATGTCTCAGGCTCCTTTCGCGTTGATGGCAGCCTCGATCGAGGCTTCAAGGATATCAAGGGCTTCGTCCAGTTGATCCATCGGAACGGTCAACGGGGGCAGAAGCCGGACGGCATTGGCGCGGGTGCCGCAGGGCAGGATGATCAGCCCGCGCGCCTCGGCCTCGGCCACGATGGCTTGGGTCAAGGCCGTGTCGGGGGCGTTGCTGTCGCGATCCGTGACCAGTTCAAAGGCTACCATCGCCCCCAATCCGCGCACGTCGCCGATGGCCTCCATCCCTTGCCGGGACGCGATGTCGGCCAGGCGGGCTATGATCTTGTCACCAATCTCGGTGGCACGGGCGCACAGGTTTTCTTCGTCGATCACGTCCAGCACCGCGTTCGACGCCGCGACCGCCAAAGGGTTGCCCGCATAGGTGCCGCCGATGCCGCCCACCGGGGCTGCGTCCACAACCTCTTTCCGGCCGGTGACGGCGGATAGCGGGAAGCCCCCCGCCAACCCCTTGGCCATGGTGACAAGATCGGCGGCCACACCTGCATGTTCAAAGGCAAACATCTTGCCGGTCCGCGCGATGCCTGCCTGTACCTCGTCCGCGATCAGGACGATGCCATGTTCATCGCAAATCTTGCGCAGGGCGCGCAGGAACTCGGGTGGAGCGATATTGAACCCCCCTTCCCCCTGCACGGGTTCGATGATCATCGCGGCGACCCGTTCCGGGTCGATCGAGCTTTTCAGCATGTTGTCCAGCACCGACAGCGATTGTTCGACCGAAACTCCGTGGAAGGCGTTCGGGAAGGGCACATGAACGACCTCGGGCGGCATGGCACCGAACGCTTTTTTATAGGGCGTTACCTTCCCGCACAGCGCCATCCCCATCAGGGTGCGTCCATGAAAGGCGCCGGTGAAGGCGATGACACCCGACCGGCCAGTAAAGGCGCGCGCCATCTTCACGGCGTTTTCAACAGCTTCCGCGCCGGTTGTGACCAGCATGGTTTTCTTGGCAAAATCGCCCGGCGTGGCAGCGTTCAGACGTTCTGCCAGCGACACGTAACCTTCATAGGGGGCGACGTGGAAGCAGGTATGGGTGAACGCTTCGGCCTGCTGGGCCACGGCGGCCATGATCTTGGGGTGACGGTGGCCGGTGTTGTTCACAGCGATGCCCACGGCAAAGTCGATGAAACGCTTGCCGTCCACATCCCACAGCTCGGCGTTCTGGGCGCGAGCGGCATAGATGCCACGGGTGGCAACGCCATTGGCGACGGCATCGGCACGTCGGGCTTTCAATTGTTCGGTATTCGACATGTGGTCCCCCACTGCAAAATTTGATTCCGCCCCATATTGCGCAAAATCCTGCGCAATGCTATCAAAATTTTGCGCAAGATATGCGAAAGCGAAAACCGGCGCAGCCTGTCACAAGGCATCAGGGAAGAGGAACGCAGATGCAGGACGAGTTCGATGTCGGCACTCGGCTGAAAACGCTCAGGCAGCAATTTGGCTTGTCTCAAAGGCAGTTGGCCGAGGCGGCGAATGTGCCACATGGTCAGATCTCGATGATCGAACGCAACCATTCCTCGCCCTCTGTCGCCAGCCTGCGCAAGATATTGGGCGGGTTGAACATGTCCATGTCCGAGTTCTTTGAACCCGAAGCCCCCGCGACTCACCAGGTATTCTTCACCCCGTCCGAGCTGCGCGACCTGACATCCGCACTCTATCAGGACAACGAGGCGGCGCGGAAAATGATCACTATCCGGCAGGTGGGCGACGCCAAGGCGCACGGGCTTCAGGTCTTGCAGGAGCTTTATGAACCCGGCGCGGATACGGGCGAAACCATGATCGAACACGAGGCCAACGAAGGCGGTATCGTGATCGAGGGCGAATTGGAGGTCACCGTGGGCGACGCCACGCGCGTCCTGAAAGCGGGAGACGCTTATCTGTTCAACTCGCGCGAACCACACCGTTTCCGCAACATCTCGGACCGCCCTGCCCGCGTCGTGTCCGCCTGTACGCCCCCATATCTTTAGGAGTCGCCATGCACCCGCTTGAAGGTCTGAAAGTCGTCGAACTTGCCCGCATCCTGGCCGGGCCGTGGATCGGGCAATCGCTGGCCGATCTGGGCGCTGACGTGGTGAAAGTTGAAAGCCCCGATGGCGACGACACGCGCACTTGGGGGCCACCCTTCATCGAACGGGAAGGCGACACCACCGCCGCCTATTACTATTGCGCCAACCGGGGCAAAGATTGTGTCACCGCCGATTTCCGCACACCGGAAGGTCAGCAGATCGTGCATGATCTGGTCAAGGATGCCGACATCCTGATCGAGAATTTCAAGGTCGGCGGATTGGCAAAGTATGGGTTGGACTACACAAGTCTCGCCAAGCTCAACCCGCGCCTGATCTATTGTTCGGTCACCGGGTTCGGACAGGATGGGCCGTGGGCGAAGCGTGCAGGCTATGATTTCCTGCTGCAAGGGCTGTCGGGGCTTATGTCAGTCACAGGCGACCCGGCGGGCCAACCGCAGAAGGTGGGCGTCGCCATCACCGATATCGTGACCGGGCTTTACGGCACGATCGGCATTCTGGCGGCTGTCGAACAGCGCCATCGCACCGGGCGCGGGCAGCATGTGGATATGAGCCTCTTGGATTGCGCAACCGCCATGATGGCCAACCAGGCGATGAATTTCCTTGCCACCGGAACCAGCCCGACTAGGATGGGCAACACACATCCCAACATCGCGCCTTATCAAGTGTGCCCGGTCAGCGATGGCTATATCATTCTGGCGGTGGGAAATGACCGGCAGTTTCAACGGTTTTGCGGCGTGATCGGTCGCGACGATCTGGCGAATGATGCGCGTTTTGCCACCAATCAGGAAAGGGTGGCCAACCGCGCTGCGCTGACGCCCGAAATCGAGGCGTCGCTGGCACATTGGACCATGGCCGACATTCTGGCCGCGCTGGAAGACGCCACCGTGCCCGCAGGCCCGATCAACACGATGGAACAGACTTTCGCCAATCCGCAAATCCAGCATCGCGGCATGCAGATCGCGCCCGAAAATGTGCCGGGAGTGCGAGGGCCCTGGGTCTTTTCGGATGCCACGCTGAAGCTGGAAAAAACTGCCCCGCGTCTGCCGAAATAACAAAGGGCAGACGCCGCGCGCCTGCCCCTTGAGTTTGTTGCCACAGGCGCGATTTACTCGAACACGGCGGTCGGGTTATCCAGGCTGTCCGATCCTTCAATCGCCACGCCCTCGGCGCCCACCAGCACGACGGCGCGTTCGATGTTGCGGGTCTGCGCCACCAGATGCTCGATTGCGTTCTCCACCAGTGCACCGCCCGGATGACCCGCGCCCAGCATCTGATCATAGGACGTCCCGGCCTCGGCCGCGGTGCGAATGTCGCCCAGCGCGACCATCGTGCGGTCCATGTCCCCGAGCAGATTGTTGGCCAATGTCTCGTCTTTTTCCTTCACCAGATCATAGAGCGACGGCCCTTCAACCACCGACCCATCGACGCGCACATAGCGTCCGGTATAAACATTGCGAATGCCCAGCCCGTCGAAGTAATGCGAGTTGTGCGTGTTGTCCGAGAAGCAATCATGCTCTTCCTCGGGGTCGTTCAGCAAAAGACCCAGCTTCATCCGCTCACCTGCCTGTTCGCCATAAGACAGGCTGCCCAGCCCGGTGAACGCCATGACGATGCCCCGGTTCGGATCGGCCGTGACATCCATGCGCCCCTGCCCGCCTTCGGACCAATTGGCCACCGCGTCCTGGAGGTCTGTGATCAGCAGCTCGGTCGCCGCTTTCAGATAGGCCGCGCGACGGTCACAGTTGCCGCCCGTGCAGTTGGCAGGGTCGAAATCAGTGACGGGGCGCTTTCCCGCACCGTGTTCGGTGCCGAACAGATCCTGCCCCCACAGAAGAAATTCGATAGCGTGATAGCCCGTTGTCACATTGGCCTCGATCCCCTCAACCTCATGTAGGTTCTGCAACAGCCCGGGTGTAATTTCTGACGCGTCGATGCTGACACCGGCGACGGTCAGGGTCGGGTTGGCAATGACGTTCGCGGTTGAAAACGGGTTCTCGTCATTGGCGCCCAGATCGGCCGAGACATAGTCGATCAACCCCTCGTCCAATGGCCAGGCATTCACCTTGCCTTCCCAAGCATCAACAGACGGGTTGCCAAAGCGAAATGCCTCGGTCTGCTGATAAGGAACGCGCGCCGCCAACCAGGCGTCTTTCGCCGCGGTCAGTGTGGCATCCGTGGGATCGGCGATCAGGGCATCAACCGCTGCATCCAGTGCCTGCGCCAAGGCAAGACTGTCTTCATAACCGGCCTGCGCAATATCGGCATAGTTTGTCAGAATGTCGGCAGGCGTGGCGGCCTGGGCGAGGCCCGTGCTGCACATAAACGCGGCGGTGGTGGAAAGAAGCGTCGATCGGAACATATGAACCCTCGTTGTTTGTGGATTTCCCTCGCTATAGATGAGTATTTTTGTCGGGTAAAGTGTTCTTGACAGTTTTTGTCAGCTATTTCCGTGCACCCCAAAATCGCGCGCAGGCATCGGTTATCTCAACTTTTGCTAGATTTGGCCCAAACGGTGCCGCGTTTGCAGCGCATCAGACATTCCCAAGGGCAATCCAACCGCAGCGTGACCACCCTTTTTCCGGGCTTCCATGGCCGGTTCACTAAAATAGTTAACGCAAGAATTAACCGAGAGTTGAGTTAGGCACATTTCCGGCCGGGTACCGACGGGCACAAATACAGACCCCGCGCTTGAACGGGTTAAAAAACAAAAACAAGGACATGGGGATGGTCAAACAGAAGATTGCCGTGGTCGGCGGTGGGGTTGGTGCCATAACCGCGGACTATGCCATCACTCAAACGCCCGATTGGGACAAGACATTCGACGTCACCCTTTACCAAATGGGGTGGCGCAATGGTGGCAAAGGCGCCAGTGGGCGAAACGCCCGGTTCAGGCAGCGGATCGAAGAACGCGGGCTGCATGTCTGGGCCGGTTTTTATGACAATGCGTTTCGTAACATGCGCCGTTGTTACGAAAAATTGGTGCAACTGGGGCTGCGCAAGGTATGCGATCCTCTGGGTACCATGGACAAGGCCTTCAAACCCCTGTCTCACCTGTTTCTGGCCGAACGCGTGCCCACCACCTCTCTGGACGACAACCCGTGGCGCCCCTGGGTCATCGACCTGCCGGGCAACACGAAACAGCCCGGGTCGGAAACCAGGGTGCCCGGCCCGTTCCAGATGATGTTGCGTATCCTGGAAATTATCATCGAGTTCATGAAAAAGGGTGAACTGGAGGACGGTCCGCATCGCCAGTTGGGCATCGCGCTTCCGACCGGGCTGCTGGCCGATCACGAGGCCATACACCGCCAAGTCAGCGCCATGCCCGCCGACCCGACCCAACACGCGGCGCGCGACACCAATGCTCTGCTTGATTTCATTGCCAAGGCTCAGGCTGCCGTTCACGCGATGGAGACAGCTGAGAACATTCAGGACGACGCCAAACGACGCGGCCTGTTTCTGGTGGATATCGGGCTGGCCTATATGCGAGGGGTCGTCGGGTCCGACACGTTCACCAACGGCTATGACGTATTGGATCAATGGGAGTTCACCGACCGGCTGCGCCTGAACAATGCCAGTGATCTGGCGCTGGACTGGGTCGCCATTCGCGGCTGTTACGACTTCGTCTTCGGCTTCCCGCAAGGCAACACCGACCGGCAGGGCGACACCGGCGCGGGCACCGTGATACAGGCCATGTCCCACCTGATCCCGCACGAAGACTGGCCCACCCCCGGCCCGGCCTCGATCTCGTATTTCTGCGCGCCTGCCCCGGACGGCGAAATGCTGGAGGAGTTCAATGCCACTGTCGCGTCATGGATGGTCAAGGATCTGCTCGATCTGTGGCCCAAGGCAAAGACACGCGGCAAATTCGACAAGGGGCTGTTTTACGAAAGCCCCGAGGCCGCAATCTATTCCCGCGTGAACATGTACGGATCGGAACGTTATGTCCTGTCTGTTGCCAACAGCGTCTATCACCGGCTTGCCCCCTCTGAGAGCGGGTTTTCCAACCTGTATCTGGCCGGGGACTGGACCCGCTGCGGGCTGAACGCGGGCTGCGTCGAAGGGGCGACCATGTCGGGCATTGCCTGCGCCTCGGCCATCACAGGGGTCGATCTGCTGAATGTCGGGGCCGAGGATATTCCGCGGGAGAACACCCTGCTTGAAAAGGCGATGTTCCAGACGAACTCGATCTCGGGGACGGCGTGGCCACTGACCCCCTTCTTTGCGCGGGGCGAAATGACCGGCGTGTTCTTCTTTTACGAAAGACCTCGTGACGAGGTGCGGGCCATGCTGCCCGACGGCATTCACCTGGGGCATTGTCCGATGGTGCGCCCCGGCTATCATCCCGTAGGAATGTCGTTTTGCCGCTATCACAACGTGCGCGGATCATTCATTCCAAACGTCCTTGCTATGCGCCCCTATGGCGAGGCAACCTTTGCCATCCCCTTCACCCACACAGACGAAGGGCGCGCCGCGCCGCTGCTGTATCCGCGCCGGCTGTATGTAAACAACAGCTCGGCAATTCTTGCGGGCAAGGTTTTCTATGCGATGCCCAAGACGAAGGCTGACATCTCTGTCGGCAACACACGTTTCGCCGCATCAAACGCGGATGGGCTGGCGATTGAATTCCGCGCGCAGCAGCATCGTGATCCGGTCGCCCTGTCAGGGCACCCGGCACACGGGGCGATTTCGGACTTGCTGGACATGACATTTGTCACGCGAAACAGGCACGGACGTCTGTTCTACAACGCCTTTGACCTGCAACTTGATCGCTCATATGTGGCGCCGGTGACGGGCGAGGTTTCGGTCACCGACCCCAGCCCGGACGGCTTTCCCGACACACAGATGGCGGTCGCCCCCCTGTTGGATCACCGCGGTGCGGGACTTCCTGGGGCTTTCCGAATCTGGTGTTCCTGGTCCATGACAAACCCTCTGGACAGCCGCCGCGTCAGACACGCAGCCGAAGCCCGATCCTGGGTGCGGCGTAACGATTGAGGATATGATGCAAGTAGTGAACTGCCTGGCGTGTTCCGAGCCTCTGGCGCAGGGGGCAAGTTTCTGCGGCAATTGCGGGGCCGAAGCCGTGTTGGATGCCCAAAACCCCGAATTGCGTGTCCTGACGATCCAGTTCATCGACCTGGTCGGGTCCACAGCCCTTGCCAGTGCCAGCGCGCTTGAAGTCTACGACGACACGATCGCCGCCTTCCACACGCTGGTCAACGAGGTGGTCACCACCTATCGCGGCACCGTCCTGCAACGCTATGGCGACGGGGTGTTGTCGTGCTTCGGGCTGGGCCATGATGGCGAGGATTCGGCGCTGTCCGCCATCGCCGCAGGTCTGTCGATTGCAAAAAGCGCACCGGTGAAACTGAACGGCCAAAACGTTCGCGTCGGGATCGACAGTGGCCAGGTCATGTGCCGGGTCGGTCAATCCGGAACGCTGTTTCCGCAACTGGCCGGTCTGCATGTGAACCGCGCCGCCCGCTTGCAGGAACAAGCCCCCACCGGCGGCGTCGTCATATCGGGCGAAACCCGATCCTTCCTGTCGCGACTGGCGGAACTGGACATCACCCGCCGCGAAAAGATTGCGTTGAAGGGCATAGACGCGCCCGTTGACGTGATCGGCGTTGCGGGTTTTACCTTTCTGGAACAGTCCGACACTGGCCGGCCCCTGCTGGAACGGGATCGCGAATTGTCGATCCTGACGGGACGGTCTGCCAAGACCTTCGCCCTGATCGGGCCGGCCGGGATCGGAAAATCCGCTGTGCTGAGCGAACTGACCCGCCGCATTGCCCCGACGCCCGTCCTTTCCCTGAACGCGCGGGCCAACCTGAGCCAGACCGCGCTGCTTCCCGTGGTCGAGGCGGTGCGTGGCGAGCTTTCTCTGACCGATGCGTCCTCTCTGCCATCGTTGCGGGCAGGATTGTCGGGCATCGGTATCGCCCTCTCCGATCAGGATCTGAACCTGATGGCAAACGTTCTGGGGCTGCACGAGGCAACGCCCGTTTCCTTGCCACCGGAACAGCAAAAAGCCCGCCGGATCGACTTGATGACAGATGCTCTGCGCAAGATCGTGTCACACAAGGCCGCGACACTCGCCTTCGATGATTTCCACTGGGCCGACGAGGAAAGCGCAGCGGTTCTGCGCAATCTGATCGAAGACCCGGATTTCACCAATCGGCTGATCATCACCAGCCGTCGCTCGGACCAGATCACCGCGTTGGTCAGCGAAACCGCCATTCACGTGGTCGACCTTCAGCCCCTGTCAGATAAGGCGGCCAAGGATGCGCTTGCGCCCTATTCCGACCTGACAGAGGTCACACGCCGCACCATCATTTCCGGTGCCGAAGGCAACCCGCTGTTCCTGCTGGCGCTGGCCGAGCGTGCACGCCAGCTGGGCAAACAGGCGGGCGACGTTCCCCTGCCCCGCAGCATCGAGGCCACATTCCAGGCCATCATCAACGGGCTGGGACCCTTGAAAGAGGTCGTTCAATGCCTGTCCGTGCTGGGTCGCGTTGTCGACCCCGATCACGCGCGCCTGCTCCTGCCCGACCGTGACAGCCTCGACGATGAGCTGCGCGTGTTGACCATCAACGGCATTCTGCACGCGCGGCGCGACGGGCTGACATTTGATCACGCCCTGTTGCGCGACGCCGCATACGAGATGCTGCCGGGCAAGCGGCGCCGTGCGTTGCACCTGCAATTTGCCGACCAGTTGCGCCAGCACGACCCGGCGCTCGTGGCCAAGCTGCCAGAGCTTCTGGCCGACCATGTCCTCGCCGCCAAGGCGCATGATCAGATCCCATCTGCCTGTATCGCGGCCGGCATCCGCATGCTGATGGCCGCAAACTTCGACCCGGCGATCACGTATCTGGAAAGCGCGCAGAAGGATATGGAAAATCAGGTGAAGGGTCAGACCGTCACCCGCGAGGAGTATCTGCCCGTTCTGTCCCTGCTTGCCAGCGCCCAGGTGCAGCGCCTTGGGTTTTCGCACCCAACGGTGTTGGACAGCTACAAGAAACTGGAAAGTGCCGTCGGCTATGCCAAAGGCACTGATCGGCAAAGGATGATCACGCTTTATGGCCTGTTCGCTCATCGCATCATCAGCGGAGACGTCACCGCCAGCCGCGAATTGGTCGATCAGATGAAAACCCTTGCAGCAAACGGGTCGGACGAGCTTTCAGTGCTGTGGTTGGTCAATAAAACCGCACAACGCCTGTATTCCGGCGATTTTGCCGCCGCCGCGGCCAGCAGCGATGCACTAAAGCGCCTCTATCGCGTCGAAGATCACGGCATGCTGTTTGTCGAACTGGGGGCGGACCCGCTTGCATCGGTTCTGTCGGCGGACGCCCATATTCTGGTTCGCAAGGGCGACAAGACCGGTGCCATCGCCGCGATCGAGGCCGCAAAGGCGCATCTGAACACCATCGGCGCCACCGCTCAATTGCCGTGGATCCACATTTTCGGAGCACAGGCGTTCTTTGAAGGCGGCCACATGCCTCTGGCCCTGCGCGAGGTTCAGACCGGCATAGATATCGCCGATGAACAAAGCGCCGGGTTCTGGTCGCTGATCGGGCGTTTGTGGCAATCCTTGCTGTGGATCTATGACGGCAATCTGGATACGGCCCCCGAAGCGTTCGAGGGATACATCAGCCACGCCAGCGCCATTGGTGCCCAGTTGAATCTGCCCTTCTACAATGCCGTATTGGCCAGAGTGAGGGCCGCACGCGGCGATCTGGACGGCGCGCAGGCCTTGATCCGCGACGCCGCAGCATTGATCGAGAAACGGGGCGAGCGTGAATGGCAATCGCGGTTTGAAGCGATTCGCGCTGAAATCGTACGCGCGATCGCGCAAGGCGAGGCAGTCGGCGCCTTCGGGTCGAAAAACCCGAAGCTGACGTAGCGCCTTCACCACTCACGGCCACCAGAAATGATGTAGCCCAACCCATCCGTCATCTGACGGGCGGAAGCACCCCAGTATTGTCCGGCTTTCACCGGGACGAAATATCGCTCCAACGCCGCGATGCGGCCACCCAAAGCGAGAGCTTGCTAAGTTATCGTGCTAAAAAAGCCTTTTGTATTAGGGCCTTCAGCGCCTCCGGTTCCTTGTATAAGCGTGAAATGCATCAATGCATGTGATGCAAATCACACCTGCAGGCAGGTTTGCAGCAAAGATGTGATTATTTCGTGAAGATCGCGGAAGTTTTCCCTGTCATCCGCCTTCGTTCATCGCGATATCGCGCAGCGCATTCAGGTTCGCAATCAGGACAGCGCCGTTGTCGAACCGCGCGATTCCCTCTGCCTCCCAGCTTTTCAGTTGCCGGTTCACATTCTCGCGGGTCAGCCCGGCGTAAGCTCCCAGCCAGCTTTGGCTGACCTTTACCCGATCTGAACCGGCCTCGCCGTTCTGATCATTCAAAAGCCGCAGGATGCAGCTTGCCAGACGCGATTGCCCGCTGGCCAGGGCCTTCAGCTCAAACATTTCAGATGCGTTTCGGGCTTTCTGGCACAAGGCCACGATGACCAGAATGGCGCTGTCGCCGTCGTCTTTCAGCGTTTGCAACACATCGCGCCGGGCCACCTCCAGACCAACCAGCGGCTCCAGCGCGACCACGTCCGCACTGCGTGGACCGCCGTCGAGACAGGCAATATCGCCAATGACATCACCAGGGCCAACCAGCCCCAGAATGGATTTCTGGCCTGTTGCGGTGGTGATGCTGACCTCGGCCCGTCCGGATTTGACGATCAGCAGCGATGCCCCCGGTTCACCATGTCGAAAAATCGACACTCCTTTCGCAAAGTCGCGCCGCTGCCCTTTGTCCGCCAGAACTTCAAGTGCCTGCGTACCTAATGCCTCGATAACCATCGGCGCCCCCGCTGTGATCCGGGCCGTCCGGCACCTTCCGGCGGACCGCCACGTTCTGATGCTTAAATCAGTTGATCGCCAAGGGAAATATGTTAGCGCCCGCGGCCAGGGCGCTGCGCGGAACCGGGGCTTAGACCGACGCCTCCAGCAAGTGCCGGGAATAGGGATGTTCGGCGTTCTTATGCCGGAGAGCATCGACGCCCAGCACTTCGACAATCTCGCCATCCTTCATCACCGCCAGCCGGTCGCACATATGACCGACCACGGACAAGTCATGGGACACCATCACATAGGTCAGCCTGTGTTCGGTGCGCAGATCCGCCAGCAGGTTCAGGATTTCGGCCTGCACCGACACATCCAGCGCCGAAGTGGGTTCGTCAAGCAAAAGCAGATCGGGTTCCGGCGCAAGCGCACGGGCAATTGCCACACGCTGGCGTTGACCACCAGACAACTGGTGCGGATAGCGAAAGCGGAACTTTTGTCCCAGCCCCACATCGTCAAGCAGCCGCACGACGCGCGCATCAATATCCCTGAACCCGTGCAGTTGCAGGGTTTCGCCCAGCACCTGATCGACAGAATGGCGCGGATGGAGCGAGGCATAGGGGTCCTGAAACACCATCTGCACCGTCTTGAAGAACGTCTTGGGGCGCTTGTGTCCTATCGCCTGCCCTTCGACCTTGATCGTGCCGGACCAGTCGGGCGCAAGTCCGGTGATCGCGCGCAGGATCGTCGATTTCCCCGACCCGCTTTCCCCCACAAGCCCGAAACTTTCGCCTTGCGCCACGTCGAAGGTGGCATGCTTGACCGCATCCACCCGGTCGCGCCCGCTGCCGAACCAGACGTTCAGATCTTGCACTTCCAGCATCTTCATACGCGTCCACTCACACTTGGGGCCTCGGACCAGGCGGGGTCACGTTTCAGCACATCCAGCCGGTCGCGCGGGTCGTCCAGCCGGGGAAGCGAGTTTAGCAATCCACGGGTATAGGGATGCTTTGCCTCGTGCAGCTTGTCGGCATCGCAGACCTCGACGATGCGTCCCGCATACATGATCAGCACCCGATCACAGAAATCGGCAACAAGGTTCAGGTCATGGCTGATGAAGATCAGCCCCATGCCACGCTCCTTCACCAGCCTGTCCATGATGTCCAGAACCTGCCGCTGCACCGACACGTCCAGAGCCGAGGTGGGTTCATCCGCGATCAAAATCTCGGGGTTCGGGATCAGCATCATGGCGATCATGATCCGCTGCCCCATCCCCCCTGACATTTCATGCGGATAAGCGCGCATCACGCGTTCGGGGTCGCGGATTGATACTGCCTCTAGCATTTCAAGCGACTTGGCATAGGCTTCTGATTTCGAGGCTTTGCTGTGCAGCCGATACGCTTCGATGATCTGATCGCCGATGGTCATCACGGGATTGAGCGAAAACTTCGGATCCTGCATCACCATGCTGATCCGCTGCCCGCGCACGTCGCGCATTTCCTTCTCGGTCTTGTCCAACAGGTTCACGCCGTCCAGCTTGATGTGGTCCGCTTCAACAATCCCCGGCGGGCGGATCAGGCGCAGGATGGCGCGACCGGTCATCGACTTGCCCGACCCGCTTTCGCCCACGATCCCCAACCGCTCGCGCCCCAATGTGAAGGACACGCCGCGCACGGCATCGAAAACGCCGTGACGGGACGGGAATTTGACCCATAGGTTTTCAACGTCAAGAAGGGTGCTCATCATTCACCTGCTTTCGGGTCCAGGACATCGCGCAGTCCATCGCCCAGAAGGTTGAAGGCCAGCGACACGGTGAAAATGGCAAGGCCGGGCATGGTGGCGACCCACCAGTGATCCAGAATAAACCGGCGCCCTTCGGAAATCATCGCCCCCCATTCCGGGCTGGGCGGTTGTGCGCCTAGGCCAAGGAAGCCAAGTCCCGCAGCGGCCAGAATGATTCCCGCCATGTCCAGCGTCACCCGCACGATCAAAGACGAAATACAAAGCGGCCAGATATGTTTGGTGATAATGCGAAGCGCCCCTGCCCCTTGCAGCTTGATTGCGCTGATGTAATCCGACGACCGGATCGTCAGCGTTTCAGCCCGCGCAATCCGCGCGTAAGGCGGCCATGCAGTCAACGAGATCGCCAGCACTGCGTTCTCGATCCCGGCCCCCAGTGCGGCCACGAAGGCCAGCGCCAAAACCAAACGCGGGAAAGCCAGAAAGATGTCGGTGATCCGCATCAAAACGGTATCAGTCCAGCCGCCGACATAGCCCGAGATCGTGCCCACAAGCAGCCCCGCCACCGGCGCGATCAATGCAACCAACGCCACGATATACAGCGTAATCCTTGCCCCATAGATCAGGCGCGACAGGATATCTCGTCCCAGACTGTCGGTCCCGAAGATGTGGTCTTCCGTCCCAAGGGGCGCTAATCGATTGCCCAGATCCTGCACATAGGGATCATGCGGGGCCAACAAGGGGGCAGCGGCGGCGATGACGACCAGTGCCACCAGAATGCCCAGCCCGATCATCGCCATCGTGTTGCTGCGAAAAGACAGCCAGCCTTGATAGAAGGCAGATATCTTGGCGTGGCGGCGCGAGGTCGGCGTGTCCGTCAGCAACCATTGTTTCAGTGTTTGTTCGGTCATCGACTGTGTCCCGCCTATTTCGCACGTGGATCAAAGACCTTGTAAAGCAGGTCCGAGAAGATATTGAGCAGGATGAAGATCAGCCCCACCACGACAGTGCCGCCCAGAACGGCGTTCATGTCCGCAGACAGCAGCGCGGTCGTGATATAGCTGCCGATACCGGGCCACGAGAAGATGATCTCGGTCAGCACGGACCCTTCCAGAAGGCCCGCGTAACTCAGCGCGATCACGGTGATCAGCTGCACGCGGATGTTCTTGAACGCGTGTTTCCAGATCACATCCCATTCCGACATGCCCTTGACGCGGGCTGTGGTCACGTATTCGGCGCTCAGTTGTTCCAACATGAACGACCGCGTCATACGACTGATATAGGCCAGCGAGTAGTAGCCCAGCAGAGATGCCGGCAGGATGATGTGGGAAAACGCGTCCCTGAACACGTCCCAATTGCCGTCGATGATCGAATCCACAAGGATCAGCCCGGTCACACTGGGCACCACGTCGACATAGAAGATGCCCACGCGACCCGGTCCGCCGACCCAGCCCAGAATGCCATAAAAAATCAAAAGCCCCATCAGACCCAGCCAGAAGATCGGCATGGAATACCCGATCAGCGCAACGACCCGCGCAACCTGATCAATCCAAGACCCTTTGCGCACGGCCGCAAGCACCCCCAGCGGCACGCCCAGGACAACCCCGAAGATGATGCCTAAGGTGGCCAGTTCCAGTGTGGCGGGGAAAACCCGCGCGATGTCTTCGGACACCGGGCGCGCATTCAGAAGCGAGGTGCCGAAATCCAGATGCAGCACATCCCAGATGTAATAAAAGAATTGAACAATCAGCGGCTTGTCCAGCCCAAGCTGTTCATACACGGCGTCATAAGTGGATTGCGACGCCCGTTCTCCCACGATGGCCAGCACCGGGTCAATCGGCATGACGCGCCCGATGATGAACGTGACGAACAACAGCCCCAGCAATGTCACGGCGATCGACCCCAGCGTGCGCAGGGTCGTGCGCGCAACCGGCCACAACGTGGCGGAAAGAGGCGCCCTTGGCGGGCGCCTCTCGTGATTGTCTTCGCTCACGGCCATTTACTTGGTGACCTGCCAGTAGGCGGCAGAGGTCACGGCCTGTCCGGTCGACCAGTTCATCACATTCTCACGCAGCGCAGATTGTTCGATCTGCTGGAACATGATTGCGAAGGGCGAGATTTCGCGGAACTCGGCCTGAATGTCCTGATACATCTGGATCCGCTTGTCGCGATCGCCCTCGGTCACGGCGGCTTCGACCTTCTCGGTCAGCCCGCCGGTATCCCAGCTGTTGCGCCAGGCCAGCAGGCCGGTGGCCTGTGCCTCGTCGCTGTTATCCGGGTTATAGGCGAAGGTGCCTGCATTGGTCTGCGGGTCGGGATAATCCGGCCCCCAGGCGCCCAGATACATATCCAGCTCGCGCGCGCGATAGCGGGCCAGGATCTGTTTCGCCGTACCGACCGTGATGTTCAGCGTGATCCCGGCCTGTGCCAGCGTGTTTTGCAGGGATTGCGCGATTTCGATCCGTTCCTGCGCCTCGCGCACGCCAGTTTCGATCTCAAGTCCTTCGACACCCGCTGCGGCCAGAAGCTCCTTGGCCTTCTCGATGTTCAGCGAGAACGGGTTTTCCTCGGACGCGCCCAGATAGGTCGCGGGCAGGAAGTTCTGATGGATCGTATACTGACCTTTCAGGAAGCTGTTCTTCATCCCTTCATAGTCGATCAGGTATTTGAACGCCTGACGGACCTCGGGCTTGGACAGCTCGGGGTGTTTCTGGTTCAGCGACAGATACATCAGACGGCCTTTCAGCTCGTCCTCGACCTTGATGCCACCAGCCTCCATCACACCGGCAATATCTTCCGGGTTCAGGTTGCGGGCGATGTCGATGTCACCGCGTTCCAGAAGCAGACGTTGAGAGGCGCTTTCAAGCACGTGACGCACGATCACCCGCTCCATCGCAGGGGCGCCCCCGTAATAGTCGGCAAAAGCCTCAAGCGTCACACTTTCATTCGGCTTCCAGCTGCCCAGCGTGTATGGCCCCGATCCGGCCGAGTTCGTTTTCAGCCAGGTGTTGCCCATATCGCCGTCGACCTCGTTGGCCATAACGGTTTCCTTGTCGACGATCGCACCAATGGTGGCCGTCAGACAGTTCAGCACAAACGACGTCGCATATTGCTTGTCCGTGGTGATCATCAGCTTGTTGCCGTCCGCCTTGATTGTCTCGGCAACATTTTCCGGCGTAAACCCGAACTGAGTGAGGATGAAGGCAGGCGTCTTGTTCAGGATCACCGCTCGTTGCAACGAGAACGCGGCGTCTTCTGCCCGAACTGGGTTGCCCGAATGGAAGGTGACGCCTTCACGCATGGTGAAGGTGATGGTCTTGCCGTCCTCGCTGACCTCCCAGCTTTCGGCAAGGCCGGGCTTGTAGCCAGCGGCCAGGTCCAGCGGATCAAGATAGACCAGACGACTATAGACATTGCGGCTGATGTCCGAACCTGCAAACTCGAAGCTTTCTGCCGGGTCCAGCGTCGTGACATCGTCAATGCGGTTGGCAATCACCAGCATGTTGGCGGGCGTTTCGGCATAGGCGGCGAAGGATGACACCCCCACGGCCACACCAATTGCGGCGCTTGTCAGCAGTCTGTTGATGGTATTCATGTTTGAACCTCTCCTGTTCGGTTGTGGTTTGGGCTGTGCGCTGGTCGGGTTATTGCCCCCATGTCTTTTCCAGCACGCGCAGCCAGTTTTCATGGCAAAGTTTGGCAATCAACGCCTCGCCATATCCGTGTTGCGCCATGGCTTGCCTGAGTTTCGGCAAGCCAGCACAAGTTGTCACATCTTCGGGCACAACAGCCCCGTCATAGTCAGACCCCAGCCCGACCCGATCTTCGCCCAGATGCTCAATCAGATGATCCAAATGGCGCAACATCTGCGACAGCGGCACATCTGACAGCATCCGCCCGTCATCACGCAAAAATGCCACCGCAAAGTTCAGGCCCACCATCCCATCGCTTTCGCGAATCGCGGCCAGTTGTTTGTCGGTCAGGTTGCGACTGTGCGGACAAATGGCGTGGGCGTTGGAATGGGTCGCCACAAGGGGTTTCGTGGAATGGCGCGCAACGTCCCAGAATCCGGCCTCGTTCAGGTGGGACAAGTCTATCATGATGCCAAGCTCATTGCACCGGCGGATCAGGCGCAGCCCGTGATCGGTCAGACCCTCGCCGGTATCCGGGCTGGACGGATAACGAAAGGGCACACCGTGACCAAAGATGGTCGACCGGCTCCAGACCGGACCGAGCGATCGCAGGCCCGCCTGATACAGCACTTCAAGCGTGTTCAGTTCCGCGTCAATCGCTTCGGCCCCTTCGATGTGAAGGATGGCGGCGATGTGGCCTGCGTCAAGTGTCTTGCGAATTTGCTCGGCCGTGCGGCACACGGTCAACGCGCCACGCTCCTGCAGGTCAAACAGGATGGCAATCTGCGCCATGGCAACGGGCAAGGCGTCTTCCCAGTCGATGGGATCGGGCAGCGGCAGGTCGTAACTGGGCTTTGCCATTTCCTCCATCTTGAAATCGGTGTCCACCGGCGACGGAATATAGATCGCGAAAAAGCCGCCACCAAATCCCCCGGCCCGCGCGCGTATCACGTCGATTGCGCCGTCCCGCCCTGTCAGGAACGTATGCGCCGCCGATTTTCCGCCCGCCCGATAGAGCTTCAGCAGAACATCGTTATGCCCATCAAACACCAAAGGATTGGTTTGGCCGGTCACGAGTGATTTCCCCCAAGGTCAGCACCGCGCCAGCTTATGTCAGAGTTTCTCATAGACGAGAGAAATTTGCATGATATTTTATCATAAGGTGATTACACTTATGAAGAGCGACCCTTATGCCGACGAAATCCTGGCACAGTCTGCCCGAATATCAGGCCCTTCGCGCCCTGATGGAAAGCGGCACGACGTCAAAGGCGGCGGTCAGGCTGGGCTTGTCGCAATCCGCGATCAGCCGCTCGATCGCCAGCCTCGAGGCGCGGACGGGGCGCATCCTGTTTGAACGCGAAGGCGGGCGGCTGCGGCCGACCAGCGAGGCGGTGCAGATGAACCGGCGGCTCGACCCGCTGTTTGAAGCCCTCGACCGCATCGACGGCCCGCCCGAGATGGCGCAGGAAACCTTGCGCCTGATCGCGCCCCCCACCTATGCCCATCGTTTCCTGGTGCATCACATCGCCACCTTTCTGAAAACCAACCCGCATTTCTATGTCAGCCTGGATGTCGCCCCGTCAGAGGACGTCATCCGTGGCATCCTTGACCGGCGGTTCGACCTTGGGGTCAGTGGGGTCGAGTTGTCGCGCAACGGTGTCAAACTGACTCCTTATCGCTCGGCCACGGCGGTCTGTGCCATGCCGCCGGATCACCCGCTGGCGGATCAGAAGGTCATTCACCCTGCGGACCTGCACGAGCAGGCGCTGGTCGCCCTGACGCATCGCCACGCAAGGCGTGGGCAACTGGACAAGGTGCTGCAAGCCAACCGCAGCACCCCGCGCATCGTGGCCGAGGCCTCGACTTCCTTCGCGGCTGTCGACCTGGCGAAAGAGGGGCTGGGCCTGACCATCGTGAACCCGTTTCCCATCGTGCAATACCGGGCCGATGATGTGATCTTTCGACCATTTGCATCGCAGATCGAATATCGCAGCTATTTCGTTACCTCGGATGACAGGCCCATTTCGGCCGTCACCCGATCATTCATGCGTCATCTCAGGCTGCACACGGCGAAAGACCCATTCTCGCACAAGGCCTGACGGCAGCAGGTCCGGTGGCATCCGTGCAACTTGAACGGACTATCGAATTGTAAGCCCCCCGGCTTGCTTCTAAAGTATGAGCGGGCACAACGTGGTGACAGGGCTGCATCCGGTCGGAGGCAACCATTTGATCCGATTAATGGGCAGGGTTCCGTTGCTGAACGAGGTAAAATCACTTGCAAGCCTGACCCTTGGCACGGCCCGTGACCTGGCGCCCATCGTCGGCGTGGTGGCGGTGTTCCAGTTCCTGATCCTCAGACAACCCCTTGATGATGTAGGCGAAAAGCTGATCGGGCTGCTGTTCGTCATGGCCGGGTTGGCGATCTTTATCCGCGGTTTGGAACTGGCGCTGTTTCCGATCGGAGAATCCCTTGCAGATGCGTTTGCCAACAAGGGCAGCCTGTTCTGGCTGTTGTTGTTTGCGTTTTCGCTGGGCTTCGGCACCACTGTGGCGGAACCCGCCCTGATCGCCGTCAGCCGCGAGGCCGCGCGGGTGATGTCCGACATCGGGGCCGTCGGCGCCAGCACGGCGGAACAGCTGCGCTATGCCGATGCGCTGCGTTATACGGTTGCCGCTGCGGTCGGGTCATCGCTGGTCATCGGGGTGATGCGCATCCTGCTGGGCTGGCCCATCCACTACCTGATCATCGGGGGCTATGTGCTGGTGGTGATCATGACCGCCTTCGCCCCCGCCGAGATCATCGGCATCGCCTATGACAGTGGCGGAGTCACGACCTCGACCGTGACCGTGCCGCTGACCACCGCGCTGGGGGTTGGCCTGGCCAGCGTCATCAAGGGCCGCAATCCGATGATCGACGGGTTCGGGCTGGTGGCCTTTGCCAGCCTGTTGCCCATCGTATTCGTGCTGGGCTTCGGCATTGTGGGGGCGGTGCAATGATCCATGAACTGGTTGTCACCTTCATTGCCACCATCACGGATGTTCTGCCGATCCTGGCAGTTCTGATCTTCTTTCAGGCGGCCGTGCTGCGCAAACCCGTGCCACATCTGCGCAGTATTCTGGTGGGCGGGGTCTATGTCGTTCTGGGGTTGGGGCTGTTTCTGTTCGGCTTGAAAGAGGCGCTGTTTCCGCTGGGCGAGGCAATGGCCCGCCAGTTGACCGACCCCGCCTTTCTGGGCGACCCGACCGACTGGACCGCGCATGGCTGGACCTATCTGTTCGCCTTTGCCATCGGGTTTTCCACCACGATCGCCGAACCATCCCTGATTGCCGTGGCCATCAAGGCACGTGAAGTGTCGGGCGGCACGGTCAAGGAGTGGGGGCTGCGTATTGCCGTGGCCCTCGGGGTAGCACTAAGTCTTGTGTTCGGCACCTACCGGATCGTCACGGGAACGCCGCTCTATATGTATATGATCGTGGGCTATGCGGTTGTGATCTTGCAAACGATCTTTGCGCCAAAGAACATCGTGCCCTTGGCCTATGACAGTGGCGGGGTGACCACCTCGACCGTAACTGTGCCGCTGGTGGCGGCGCTTGGGCTTGGCCTGGCCTCGACCGTGCCGGGCCGCAGCCCGGCGCTGGACGGGTTCGGCCTGATCGCGCTGGCCAGCCTGTTTCCCATGATTACGGTCATGGGATATGCGCAGTTGGTGCAGTGGAATGACAATAGACGGGCGCGGCTGGATGTGCCAAATGCCAAAACGGAGGACATCGAATGAAGTTCAAGCTCATCATCTCTCTGGTGCAGGATGCTTATACCGATGTGATTGTCGATGCTGCCCGCAGCGCGGGTGCCACGGGCGCCACAGTCATCACAAGTGTCCGGGGCGAAGGGTTGGAGAAAAAGAAGACCTTTCTGGGGCTGACCGTCGCCGGACAACGGGACATGGCGCTGTTTCTGGTCGAAGAACATCTGGCGGCCAACATCCTTGAAACCATCTGCAAAGCGGGTGAATTTCTGAAGGAACCGGGGCGCGGCGTGGTCTTTCAGATCGATATCGAAGACGCCATCGGCCTGGAATCGCAGGTCAAAGCCCTGAAAGCGTCGCTTGAGAAGGACGAGCTATGAGCCAGCCTGAAGAAACCCGTGTCCGCGATGCCGTGCGGCAGGACCCCCATGTCATCAACGGCCTCGCATCGGTTGCCGAAGCAATGCGGCTGTTTGAAACATCGGGGCACGACACGTTGGTGATCGACAAACGGTCACCGGATGACGAATACGGCGTTCTGACGATCAGCATGATCGCGCGGCAGGTATTTGCCCAAAATCGCGCGGCCCGGCGGGTCAGCGTCTATGAGGTGATGGAGAAACCGGCCATCAACCTGTCGGGCAACATGCAGGCCCGCTATGCGATCCGTCTGCTGACGCGGCTGAACCTTGATGTGGCGCTGGTGGTCGAAGATGACCGGTTGATCGGCACGGTGGGCCTGCGCGAATTAACCCTGGCCGAGTTCGCATCGAATGTACCGCCCGCAGAAAACGTGCAAAACAGCGAAAAGGAGTGACGAACGCACGCCGGTTCACGCAAAGTCAGCATCTCACCCACATAAGACAATGCCGCGAGGCTGGAAGGATAATTCGTTCGTCCTTCCATATAATTGCGCGTCACCTTTAATCAAGATTAATGACCCCGCTTCGCAAGTCGCACTAGTGTCACGTGTCAACTTCATAACAGGCCCCTGAATGACCCAGATCTTTGACGACCGCTGGATTCGCAAGATGCTGACGGACCTGCCTTATGCGGCGTGCCTGACCGATCCAAACCTGCCCGACAATCCTCTGATCTTCGTCAATGAGCTGTTCTGCGAACTGACCGGTTACAAACAGGACGAACTGATCGGTCAGAACTGCCGGCTGCTGCAGGTCGATGATACGGATGCCAATGAACTCGCGAAAATCCGCAACGCGGTCGAAAACGGAGGCGCGGTTGCGTCGGACCTGCTGAATCAGCGGGCCGATGGAAGCCTGTTCTGGAACCGTTTGTCGATCAAACCGATCCGCGACGATCAGGGCGTTCTGCAGCGATTCATCGCCATTCAGATGGAAGTTGAGGACAATCCTTACGAGGCTTTGCTTGAAAAACAGCGCCAATCCGCCGCCGCGCTGTCAGAGCTTCACCATCGTCTGAAGAACCACCTGTCCCTGATTATGTCCTCGGTGCGGCTTCAGATCCGTGAAAACGGTGAAAACGATGGGTTGCTGAGCGTCCTGAGCCGGATCCAGAGCCTGCAAACCCTGTATGCCAGCATGCAACAAGGCATAGAGGCACCCCCGGGTTTGGATCAGGTGGCTCTGTTCGATTATCTGACCACGATTTGCGAAGCGATCACCGGGCTGAACGCCGGAGTGGACCTGATCTGTGATGTGCCCGACGAGCCTTTCGAATTAGGCCATAACCGAGCAGCGCAACTTGGCATGATCGTGGCGGAACTTGTGACGAACGCCATGCAACACGCTTTTGATGGCGAAGGTGGCGAGGTGACGCTTTATGGACGTCTGCGCGATGAGGAAATCCTGATCACCGTTTCCGACAACGGCCGTGGGCAATGCGCTTGCAACCCCATTGAACTTGGAACAGGATTGGGCGGCAAAATACTGAGACAAATGGCAAAAAACCTTTCGGCGACAATCGACGTCACACCGTCCAGCTCGGGTGTGTCGGTCTCGGTCACGCTGCCGATCGAAAAATGAGACTCTTCGAAAAAAGCAAGTATGGTGTGTGTACGAAAGTAAACGAAAGCCGATGCCATGATCGAAAGCTGCCTGTATCGCAAACTATCGCATTATGTGGATATTGACGACGATTCCTGGGACATTCTCGCACGACTGGAAGATGCAGAAGAAAGCTACAGCGCCAGCGCGGTGGTCCGCGAAATCGGCACCAGCGCCGACGAGCTTTTCGTTGTCAAAAGCGGGTGGTTTTATTCCTTCGTCCTTCTGCCTGACGGCCGGCGTCAGATCGTGTCGATCCGGCACCCGGGCGACGTCGTAGGGTTTGCCGACATCGCCTATGAAAATGCGTGTGACACATTGGTTGCCGCAAGCGATGGCGTGCTTTGCCCTTTTCCCAGAAAGCACCTGCAACGCGTGTTCACCGACGCCCCGCGCGTCGCGGCCCTTCTGTTCACCTTGGCGGTGCGCGATCAGGTCTTGCTGACCGATCTTCTGAAAGCGACCGGCCGTATGAGCGCCCGCGAGAAACTTGCCTATTTCCTGCTGGAACTTGACGCTCGACTAAGGATCACCAACCCGGACAAGACCAGCTTTCGCCTGCCGTTGAACCAGACCGAAATCGGCGACACGATCGGCCTGACGAATGTCTATGTCAGCAAAAGTCTGGTGGCGCTTGAGCAGCAGGGGCTTGTGTCGCGCAAGGACGGGGACATAACGATCCTGGCCCCGGACGTGATGAAAGCCATGTGCGACTTCCAGGACCGGCATTCACAGATGGATGTCGGGTGGTTTCCCGGTGCGGAAGACGACCCCCATGTCGGGTCAAAACCCTAGCCCGCTATCAACGCTGTGGCACCGATTGCGTGACCCGCCGCAATCAGCCGGGAACCTTTTGCCCCCTTCCGCGTTTTTGACCTGAGACCACGAGCACATCAGGTGCCCGTGGCGACAGTCAGAAAAGCGGGACGACCGCAGAATGGAAAAATGGACATGCAACCGAAGCACCGGGAATTCTGGGACAGGCTGAACAAGGTTCCCACCGGACTGCTGGGGATCAAGGGGCGTCACTTCCCGATGACCCACTATCCCTACGAGGATGAGAACGCCGTATATTTCCTGACCGCGCAGTGCACCCATGCCCATAACAGCGCGCTGAAGAACGAGGATGTCCATTATCTCGTCAGCTCTGACCAACAAGGGCTCTATGCCGATGTGAACGGTAAACTGAGCATTGAAGCTGACCAGAACAAGATTGATGAAATCTGGAACGCGGTGGCCGCGTCCTGGTTCGAAGACGGAAGGACCGACAATTCGCTGCGTCTGTTGAAACTGACACCTCAAGCTGCCGAGATGTGGCTTGCAACCGACAGCAAGGCCTTGTTCCTGATCGAGATTGTGAAATCCAATTTGGCTGGGACAACGCCCGACATCGGATCACACAACGTCCTCAGCTTTTGACCCAATGTCCCGATAGGCTTGACTGCCTGACTCAACTGCCCATCTGGTTTCAGCCAGATGGGCTTTTTTTTGGCTCAGAACAGCAACTGGCTGACAGCAAGCAACAAGGCCGCCGTTGTCGCCAAAGCCGTCAACCCGAGCAATGCAAACAGCCCGTCCCGACTGATCAGCGAGATGGACAACAATGCGACCACAGAGGCCAGCAGTGAAGACGACATCGGCACAAGTTCAAGAAACGGCATGGCCGCACCACACAACAGGCAGATCGAATAGAGCAGGTAAGAAAACGGCGGTCGCGTCAGAAAAGACAGCCGGCGCGTCGTCACCTCCTGCACCCAGGACAATGGCTTCTCGACCTGAGACAGTGCCGTGTTCAGTTTACGGCGTGGCATCTGCCGTCGAAGAATGAAATCGGGCAGCCACAATCTGTCGCGGCCCAACAGCAACTGCGCGGACACCATCGCGATCAGCAACCCGCAGACCGACGACAGTCCGGGCACGCCACTAAGTGGCGTGACGATGACCAGGCTGACAAACAGAAGGATCGGGGTGAAGGACGCCACACCCATTTGTTCGATCAGGGCTCCGACCGTCGCCTCACCCGGACCGCGCATGTCGTGGATCGTATCAACGATTTCCGCGATCTGATTGTCAGGGTCAGGGTCCGTATGCTGATCATCGGTCATTCTGCGCCAGTCCCCTCAGTCCTTCAAAGGTGTCAGTCGCGTGGCGAAGCTCGCGCCGAGCGCGGCCATGATCGCGCAAATGACAAGCGCGTATTCCGCACCGGCAAGCTGGGCCACGCCACCCAGCCCCAAACCAGCGAAAAGGACAATGCCGATGACCGTATTGCTCAGCGCCGTGTATCGCAAGCGGGTCTCGTCCCGCGTCATGTCAGTCAGGAATATGCTGCGCCCTGATCGCACCCCCTGATAGGCAACCTGTGCCACGAACATCAGGCCGACCGCCCACCACAAGCCCAGCGTGCCACCACCCAGAACCATGGCCGCCGTCAGACCATAGGCCCCCGCCGCAACCAGTCCGGACATGCAAAGTGTCAAGCGGCTGGATATATCGGACACCTTGCCCCATAGAAACGCCGACGACGACGCGGCAAGCGCCGAGGCCACGACCAGCGGGCCCAACTGCGTCAGGCTGCGTTCCGACGCCCCGACCGTCACCATCACGATGAAGGGCGGCGCAAAGGCCGTCGCGGTCAGAAAGCCACGCGTCAGGATGAAAAGCTGAAAGGCGCGGTCGGTGACAAGCGGGGCAAAGAATGCCCGCCAGCTCTGCGCCTCTTCACGAGTTTCGGGGATGTCATCTTCCTGCAGGCGCAAAAAGACCAGCGCCGCCGCACCGTAAAGCATTCCGGCCAGAAAGACATAGGCGGCGACGGCGGTGATGGAGACGTCGCCAAACACACCAAGGGACATGGACACCCCGTAGGCCAAACCAAACGCCGCTGCGATGCTGCCTGCAGCGCCCGTCACCGCGCCACGCCGTCCCTGCGGGACCGAATGGGCCAAAGCATCCTTGTAAGTCGTTGATGCGATTGAACGGCCGATAGCCAGCACCGCCAAGGCTGCCACGATCAGCCAACCGGCCAGCGCATCTGAAAGGAAATAAGCGATCAGGGCGATGGATACTGCCATGGCGCTCTGCACCGCAGCGCCCATGGCCCAGAACCTCTTTCGGCCAAGCTGGGTTTGCACCCTTCGGGCGACCCAAAGCTGGGGCAGCAAAGCCCCCGCCTCGCGCACGGGGACAAGCGCACCAATCAGATAGGCTGGCGCCCCGATGGCCCCCATCAGCCAGCTGAGCACGAGCTTGGGATCAATCAGGGCGTCAGCGGTCTTCGACGCGCTGAGCGACAGAAGATGGATCAGCCCGTTGCGATTTCGGTTCTGTTCGGGTTTGTCCCCGGCCTCTGCCATATCTTTGGTCACGTCTGTCACGGTCCAGTCCACCCTATGGGTCGGGATGACATTTTGCAGCCCCCGATCACGCGCGCAACATGGCCCGGCGTTCCCGACGGGCCATGTGAAAGGTTTGGCGTGTCAGACCGATCTAGCTGGCCGCGCGACGAAACAGCGTGATCACAAACAGAATCAGGAAGATGAAGAACAGGATCTTGGCGATGCCCGCCGCTGTCCCGGCAACCCCACCAAACCCAAGGAACCCAGCAATCAGGGCGACGATGAGAAACGTAATGGACCAACCAAGCATGAGAGCTCTCCTATATTGTTTTCACTTGAAGAAAGAACGTGCTGAAGCCTGATTGGTTCCCGATCAATCGGATATTGCCGATCTGAAGGGTCTCCGCGCCCTAACCCTCCGGTCCGAAATCCGGTGTCGCCACAATCCTGATATCGGCATTTATCAACGCGTCCCGTCCACGCATGGTCAGGTCAGTGGTAAAATTGAATTGGTCCCTGAGTTCAAAGGGATAGGCCTTGAGCCTTACGCGCGTAGCGTAGATCTCGTTCTTCATGATGACCTGCACCGGACGCGCCCAGTCCAGATAGGGGCTGGTGTGGGCCACATCGGTCAGTATGTCGATGATGCCGTCTGTTTGCCGGTCGGGTGCCACCATGAACTCGGCCACGCACATCAGGGTTTTGGACCCGTCATTGGCGCTGGCGATGTTTTCCGACCAGATGCGGGAATGCGGGATGGTGACGACGTCGTCATCGGCGGTGCGCAGCTTGACCGACCGTGTGTGAATGTCGATCACCTCGCCGTAATCATCCCCGACGCGGATCCAGTCGCCGGACCGATAGGGCCGTTCGAAAATGGCGACGATCCCGGCCACGGCACTTGTCGCCCAGTCCTTGATCGCAAACCCCAACGCCACGCCGACCGTGCCGAGCACCAGGATGAAATTCTTAAGCGTAACATTAAAGACCAGCGGAATGATCAGCACCACGGCAACCGCAAACAGGGTCACACGCGCCAGCGGGATCAGGTTCAGGACCAGAAGGCGAAACCGTGCGGGCAGCTTTTCGGCAACGCGCGGCACGACATAGCGCAGCACGTGATACACGAGCAAGCACAGCAAGATGATCGCGCCGACCTGCGCAAACGTCCAGCCCGACACGTCGTTGAACAATTTGGTCAGGTCATAGTTTTCGGTATCCATCCCACCCTCACCTCATATCTGGTCAAGCGGCAGACCCGCTTCGGACAGGATGCGCCGCACATGCGGATAAGCGCTTTCGCGGACCAAGATCTTGCCGTCCTCGATCTTGATCAGGCCCACCCGTTCCAGCGCCGAGCCGATGCCCACCGGCAGCGTCATCGGAAGCACCATCCCCAGTTCCTTCGCGGTCAGCGGCCCGTGGATCAGCAGTGCGTGAAGCACGAACCGGCCGATCCGTTCGATCCGCGATGGCAGTTTCGGCACAGCAGGATCCTGCAACCAGGTCGCCGCATCCTCGTGGTCATCGCCTGTGTCGTCGTGATCTGCATCTTCGGGGAGCTCGGTCGCATCCCCATTGGCGTCCACCTCCTGATTAACGGCGGCGTCCAGCAGCCGCATCGCGGCCCAGGGACATCCATAGGCCCGCGCGGCCAGGGTCTTGAGATAACGATCCTTGGGCGCACCCTCGTCATCCTCGGCCAGAATACCCTTGCCGCTGTCGGCAGATTTCAGCACCCTGTCCCCGATATGGGCGCGCAGCAACTCGGCTAGCGCCTTGTCCCCGAACGGTGCAAAACAGCGCGCGTCCGATACAACTGTCTCAATCGCAGAGGTTTGTGCCAGATAGGTCCAGGTCCAGCTTGACATGCCCAGAAGCACGTTGCGTGACGCGCCATCCAGTTCCGCCAGATAGGAACGCATCGCCGCCCGCCCCTCCAGCGACCGCCGCACAAGGGACGAAATGTCAGGGACTATCAGCGCAGCGCCCCCAGTGGGCACGGCGGCGGCATCCACAAGGTCCAGCCCGCGATCCGCGGCCCAATCCGCCAGGAAGTGTCGTGGCACACTGGGCATCATCACAAAGGCACAGACAGTATGCGGCCCCTCTTCCCGCCTGGCCCATTCCAGATAGACCTTGTCCAGGCGTTCAAACTGATATGCACGCAAGCTGGACCACAACGCATCCGGGATCATCGACCCTGAAAGGCGTTCCAGATCATCGGGCAGCAGATCAGCGTTTCGATCATCCAGCACCCGCAGCTTTTCACGCAGCCGTCGATACCCTTCTTTCAACGAGCTCGTCGCGGGGGCGCGCGGCCAGTCATAAGACCCGACCGAGGCAAGATCAGTGGGAAATTGGGAAAACGTCATTGGGCACCCTGTCAGAACGGATCACTGGACCATTTGGCACCAATGTGCGCCAAGTGCCGGAAAAGTCAAAGACGTTCCCGCCCCACCCATTACCGCTCTCCGTAAAGCGGCACGGTCGAGATCGACATCTTCGCCGATCCGCTCTCCACCTCGCGGGCATGGGCGATATAGATCAGCACCTGATTTGACTCGTCAAAGATGCGTTTCACGCGCAGGCTTTTCAGGATGATCGACATGCGCTGGCTGAACACGTCCTCGCCTTCGTCGCTGCGATCTATGTCACCGATGGTGATCGGGCCGGTTTGGCGACAGGAAATGGCGCTGTTTGACGGGTCTTCAAACCAGTTTCCATTGGACAGACGGTCCACCAGACCGCGCTCGAAATAGGCGATATGGCAGGTGACGCCCGCAACCTCCGGGTCATGGATCGCCTCTATGATGATGTCGTTGCCCAGCCAATCGACATCGACGTTCCCGACCTGTTCAGCCCTCGCGCTTGCGACGTAAAACGGACCGATCAGGCAGAGGTGGAAGAGTATTTTCCTGCAATATGTCATAGACTTGATCTCTTTCGTCATTGCTTGCCACAGCGGGCACCCGCGACCAGACTAACCGATATTGCGCACGGCTACATAGCGTTGTCACAGCCCCGCTGCAAAAAAGCATCGCCCTTTGGAACCTTTCGGGCCATCCTGCGTTCAATGTTGAAGGGAAATATGGAAAATATCATGGGGAAGTCTTTCATTCGGCGCCTGGCTCTGGTCGTGACGCTGGCCGCGTCGCTGCCTGCCGCGTCCGTTCTGGCCCAGACCAGCAGTGACGGCATTGCGAATGAGCCGGAAGCCGAAGTCATTGACACCGATCAGACGATCTCGGTGACGGAAAGTGTGCGTGATGATCAGATTGCCACACGGATTCAGGGCATCCTGAAGGCTACCGGATGGTATGAAGACGTGCAGGTCGATGTGCAGGATGGGATCGTTTTTCTGGACGGCACCGCGACCTCGTCCAAACGTCAGGACTGGGCGCGCGACCTTGCGGCCAAGACCGACGGCGTGGTCGCCGTCGTGAACCGGCTGACCCTGGTGCAAGAGGCCGACTTTTCGATCGACCCCGCGGTTTCCGAATTGCGCAGCTTGTGGGACAAGACAGTCTCGGCCGCACCGCTGATCCTGCTGGCGTTTCTGATCCTGCCATTGGCGCTGTTTCTGTCGTCCGGTGTCGCACGGGTGGCACGATGGGCGTTGAAGGATCGGTTGGGATCACCCTTCCTGCGCGATGTAACCGCCCGCTTCATTGCCCTGCCGGTCTTTCTTGTCGGCCTCTACATCGTTCTGCAAATCGCCGGTCTGACCCAGCTGGCAATCTCGGTTCTGGGCGGGGCCGGGGTGATCGGGATCGTCATTGGCTTTGCCTTCCGCGACATTGCCGAAAACTTTCTGGCCAGCCTGTTGCTGAGCGTCCGCCAACCGTTCCGGCGGGGTGACTTTGTTGACATTGCCGGGCATCAGGGCGTGGTGCATAGCATGAACACCCGCAGCACCGTTCTGGTGTCACCCGAGGGCAACCATATTCAGATCCCCAATGCCGCGGTCTTCAAGGCCACCATCGAAAACTACACGGCCAGCCCGAACCGCCGCGGATCATTTGACGTGGGCATCGGGTATGATGCCTCGATCACGGATGTGCAGGCGATCATCATGGGTGAATTGGCCGAACATGACGCCATTCTGTCCGACCCCGAACCGATGGTGCTGGCAGATACGCTGGGCGCGTCGACGGTGATCATCAAGATCTATTACTGGTTTGACGGGGCGGCGATTTCTCCGTTGAAGCTGAAATCGGTGCTGATCCGCCGCGTGATGGCGGCGCTGACGGATGCGGGCATCAGCATGCCAGACGAAGCCCGCGAAATCATCTTTCCCGAGGGTGTCCCGCTGGTCGAGGCGCCAGCGCCTTCGGACACCACCGCACCGACACGAACGCCCGCCCCGGTCAGGAAAGACACACCGAAAACAAAGATCGCCCCCGCGATGGACGAGGACCTGTCAAACGAGGTCGACAATCTGGAGCCGCAGATGCAAGTGCAGGTCGAAGGCGACAAGGACAGCAACCTTTTGGACAGTTGACAGATGACAGAAGAAGAAATTCAGGAAGAACAGGCGATCGAGGACGCCAGCAAGCTGACGGCCAAAACAGTGTACGAGGTGATCCGGCGCTCAGGCGACGAAGAGCTGGAGCGCAGCAACGGCTCGCTGTTCTGGTCGGGGGTGTCTGCCGGGATCGTGATCAGCTTTTCCGTGCTGGGCGAAGCCGTCCTGCGGACCTATCTGCCCGACACGTCCTATAGCTATCTGATCGAGAATCTCGGCTATTGTCTGGGCTTTGTGATGGTGATTATCGGGCGGATGCAGTTGTTCACCGAAAACACCATCACGACGGTCCTGCCCTTCCTGCACAGTCCAAGCTGGTCGGTGTTCAACCGGATCCTCGTTCTGTGGTCGATCGTTCTGTTTGCCAATGTGCTGGGCGCTTTTGCCATTGCGACTTTCTATGCCCACAGCGGCGCCATCTCGGCCGAAATCCTGCCCGCCATCGAAGAGCTGTCACGCCACGCCACCGGAATGCCCCCCGCCGAAAGCTTTGCCCGCGCCATTCCGGCTGGCATACTGGTCGCGGCGATCGTCTGGATGCTGCCCGAGGCCGGGGCGTCATCCGTGTCGATCATCGTCCTGTTCACATGGCTGATTGCCGCGGGCGATTTCACCCATATCGTCGCGGGGTCTGTGGAAATGGCCTATCTGATGGTGACCGGAGATCTGGGACTGCAGCAGGCCGCTTTCGGCTTTTTCCTTCCGGTTCTTGCAGGCAATGTGGTGGGCGGCACGGTCATCTTCGCCATGCTCGCCTGGGGGCAGGTGCGTCGTGACATCGACTGACCTGTCGAGGCACGCAACAGATCTTCCATCGGGCCGGCAAACGCCTGCGTCGATCACGTATCCCGGCGATAGAGAAAGGTAGAACCATGAATGACATGACCCTCAGCCTGGGCGGCGCAATCATCCTGGCCCTTGATATATATGCGATATACAACATCCTCAGTTCAAAGGCCTCATCGCTGTCCAAGGTGATTTGGACGATCGTGATCCTTCTGCTGCCGATATTCGGCTTCATTATGTGGTTGTTGCTTGGCCCCCGCGGTGTGAAATAGCGCACCGGGCCTGACGTGTTGTTGTATGGTGATCTGCGTCACCGCTTCCAAAGGGGACTAAACGATGGTGCTGAATAAGGATTACGACCCCGAACGCGATTTCGTCATCGGGAACGAGGACGCTGCCCGCCGACTGGTCTGGTTTGTCGACTTCACTGACAAGCCGACGCGACGCCTGCGCGACATCGTTCTGCGCCTGTCCGAACGCCTGTCGCCCGATCAGGTCGCCGTGGCGGTTCGCTTCACCTATCCCGAAGGCGACAAGCGCGCCGATATCGCCGCACGCGCCGCCATCGCGGCGGGGCAGCAGGAACGGTTCTTCGACATGGTCACGGCGCTGTTTGACGCCCCTCCGAAGTTTACCCGGGCCTCGGTGATCAAACTGGCCAGAGGGTTGGGCCTTGATCTGACGCAGTTCGAAGCCGATCTTGATGCGCCCGAGGTCGCCCAGCGCATCAAACATGACCGCGAGTCGCTGTCGAAAGAAGTTCCCCCCTCGGCCCCCTATCTGTTCATCGACGGCATCCTTTATCAGGGTGTCTGGGACGAGGTCGCCCTCCTGGAAGCGATCGAGCGACCGTTGGGCGTGCGGCTGGAAGTGGCGGCGTTTCGGTTCATCGACTGGGCAGCCTCTGCGGGGTTGATGCTGATCCTGGCCACGCTTGCCGCGCTTCTGTTCGTCAATATCGGCTTCTACGACGCGTTCGATGCGTTGCGAAACACGTCGATCGGCCTGTTTGCCGGAAGCTGGCGGCTGGATCTGAGCCTGCTGGCCTGGATCAACGACGCATTGATGGCTCTGTTCTTCCTGCTGGTCGGGATCGAGATCAAGCACGAGTTTGTCGAGGGCGAGCTGTCAAACCGCTCGGCCGCCGCCATGCCGATCATTGCAGCCCTGGGCGGCATGCTGGTGCCGGCCGGTATCTATGCCGCACTGAACTGGGGCACGCCCGAGGTGCATGGCTGGGGGGTGCCGATGGCCACGGACATCGCCTTTACCCTTGGCATCCTTGCCCTTCTGGGCAACCGGGTGCCGACATCGCTGAAGATCTTCGTCTCGGCGCTGGCGATTGTGGACGACCTTGGCGCCATTTTGGTGATCGCCGCGTTCTACGGGCATGGATTTCACCTTGCGGCCTTCATCACCGCCTGCGTCATCTTTGCCGCGATGATGGCGATGAATGTGGGCAAGATATACTGGCGCGCGCCCTATCTGATCCTGGGGGTTGTGCTGTGGTATTTCATCCACGAAAGCGGCCTGCACGCGACGCTGGCGGGGGTTTTGACCGCTGTTGCCCTGCCCAGCCGTGCCAAGGCCAACCGGGCGGCAGTCGCGGCGCAAACCGCCAAGCTGTTCGAGCGGGACAAGCAGATCGGGTCAGAACATATCGTCGCCGCCCCGACCTTCATGCAATTGCAGACCATCATGGACCGTCTGGGCGCACCGGGGGTGCATGTGCGCCATGCGCTGGAAAACTGGATCAATTTCCTTGTGCTGCCGCTGTTTGCCTTTTTCAACACCGGGCTTCTGATTACGACAAGCAGCGTGAATTTCACCGCGCCTGAAAGCCTTGGGGCGATTCTCGGGCTGGTGGTCGGCAAACCACTTGGCATCTTCCTTTTCGTCTATGTCGCCGCAAAGATCGGTCTGGGACGGCTGTCGTCCGAGATCAGCATGACGCAGGTTCTGGGCGCGGGCTGCCTGGCCGGGGTGGGCTTCACCATGTCGATCTTCATCGCAAACTCGGCCTTTGCGGGCAATCAGTTGGAATCGGTCAAGCTCGCCGTTCTGCTGGCCTCGTTGCTGGCGGCGGTGTTGGGCAGCGTGATCCTGATCTACGCACATCGCGCAGAACAGGCCGCCCAGACCCCCGATCCCTCCGAGGCCGAAGCCCCCTCGCCAAGCTAGGCAATTGTCGCGCGGCTGTCAGACCAGGGTTTCGGTCGACGCAAAAAACATCGCCTGCGAGATCGCGGACAAAACCTGTTCCGGGCGGAAGGGTTTGGTGATCAGAAAAGCCGGTTCCGGGCGTTCGCCGGTCAACAGGCGTTCCGGGAAAGCGGTGATGAAAATGACCGGCACGTCACCATGGGCCGCCAAAAGATCGTTCACAGCATCAATGCCCGAGCTGTCATCGGCCAGTTGAATATCGGCCAGGATCAGGTCAGGGCGACCGTCGGTGCCGACACTGACAGCCTCGTCACGGGTCTGGGCCACGCCAAAGACCCGATGGCCCGCGTCGGACACGATACCTTCCAGATCCATAGCGATGATCGGTTCGTCCTCGATGATCATCACCGCACCGCGTGCGGCCTCTGCCAGTTCGGCCTGGCCGATGCGGATCAGGGCCTCGGCCTCGTCTGGATCAACGCCAATGATCCGGGCGACATCGACCGCCGGAAAATCCTCCAACGCGTTCAGCAGAACGGCTTCGCGCGCATTCTCGGTCAGCCTTTTCAGAAGTTTCTGCGCCTTTGCCGCCACCCCGCGATCCGCGTCCGATACCGGTGCGCCCGAGCTTTGCCAGATCGTGTGAAACATACGATACAGCGCAACCCGTGCCCCGTCCTGATCGGGAATGGTGTCCGGGTTGTCGATCATCGCTTCCAGCACCGCGGCGGCATAGGCGTCGCCCGTGGACTGGCTTCCGGTCAACGCACGGGCATAGCGGCGCAGATAGGGAATATGTATCGCAATATGATCCATTTTGCTGTCCTTTTGCTTCAGCTACGGTTTTTTTTGGCTGTTGAGGAACCAGACCGTGATTTGATAGTTGTCCTCATGGTAAGCCGGTACAAATCGAAATAACAGAGTAAAATCAATGCCCGCCGATGACGCCGACAAAAAGCGATCGCAGGATCTGATCGACGAAAACCTGAAGAAAGCGTTCAGCGACACGCTGGACGAAGGTGTGCCGGATCGGTTCAAGGATTTGCTGGCGCAACTCAAGGAAAAGGCCCCTGACGACCCGTCGGAGGAGCCGCAAAAATGACGTCTCCCGACCCTCGTGATGCCGTGCTGGAATATATTCCCGCACTCCGTGCCTTTGCCCGCAGCTTGACCAAAGATGCCGTGCGGGCTGACGATCTGGTGCAGGAATGTTTGGTCAAGGCCATCGGGAATTTCGACAAGTTCAAAGAGGGCAGCAACCTGCGTGCCTGGATGTTCACCATCCTGCGCAACACCTTCTATTCCGAGCGCCGCAAAGCTGTGCGCGAGGCCGAAGACCCGGAAGGCGAGATCGTCGGCGCCCTGTCCGTCAAACCCGAACACGACGGTCGGTTGCAAATGACGGAATTTCAGGATGCGTTTCGGCAGCTCAAGGATGAACACCGCGAGGCGCTGACCCTGATCGGGGCGCTCGGGATGTCCTATGAGGAAGCCGCAGAGGCCTGCGAGGTGGCTATCGGCACGATGAAATCGCGCACAAACCGCGCCCGCAAGGAACTGGCCCGGCTGATGCATCTTGACGACGACACGCCGACCGAACTGACCGACAGCCAAACCCTATCCATCGTTAATCAATCAGGACATATGTGACACGTCTTCGCCACCTCTTCCTCAACTCACTGCAAAGCCGCTTTATTGCGGTTTATCTGATTGTGATGGCGCCGATTGCGGCCCTTGCCAGCTACTACCAGTTTACCATCCTGTCCGACCGCCACGAGGCGCGCGAAATTGCGGCGCTGGATGCGGTGGAAAGCGCCTTTACGCCTGTCACCTCGACCCTTGTGCAAAGCGATCTGCTGCTCAATCTGCTGGGCGAACTGGCCGGGCGCGGCATGTCTCAGGAAGGGGAATGCAGCAGTATGATAGATGCGGTGCTGAAGGCGGATTTCTCCGTCGCTGCGGCCGGGATCTATACCGAAGACGGACAGCCGCTGTGCACGCAAGCGATGCAGCAATTCGGGGTCGGGTCCGATCTGACCATCACCCCACCAGCCAATTCTCCACAAGTCAACCTGACTGAAAGCGAGCTGTTTGTCACCAAAACGGTGCTTGGTCATATTGTTGCCGTTCAGGCCAATATACCCTCTGTCGACCTGCCCGAAATCACGACCGACTTCAGGTTTGCCAGCCGGATTTCGCCTCTGACCTCCGACGGCAATCGTGCCGACGATCTCGTGCTTGTCCATCGCCTGGCGCCTCATGCACGGGGCATCGTACATGACGAACCCGACCTGGATCTGGCCATTTTACCGGTGACTGCGTTCGATCTGCGCCTGATCGCCACACTGCGTCCCGGTGTTGCCGCTCCACCCGTCTGGCGAACTGTGGTCAATGCCGCCTTCGTTCCTCTGGTGCTGCTTGCGCTCAGCCTGTTGCTGGCCGATCTGCTGATCGGCAAGTTGGCGGTGAATGACATCAAGCGGCTGACCCGCGACATGAAGGCGTTTCGGCAGGATCGTGATCTTCCGAGGCAGGGTGTCGGCCCTTGGGCCACGGACGAGACCGCCGCCATGCAGGCAGAATTCTCGACCTTGTCGGACCAGCTTCTTCGCGAGGAAGCCGAGGCGCAAAACCGTCTGCACAACGCCAGTATCCTGCAACGCGAGATCTTTCACCGCGTCGGAAACAACCTTCAGATCATCCAGTCAATCCTGCGACTTTATGCAAAAGAAGCCCAGACTCAGGAGGCCCGGCAACTGATTGACCAGGTGGCGGCCCGCATCCGCGTGATCAATCTGGTCCATAACGCCGTGCATCAGTCGGTCGATGCCCCGGTCTTGTCAGCGGGCCAGACTGTCAGCAAGCTGATCCAGGGCTTGCAGCATGAGGGGCTGATTGGCAGTGACATCGACATTGATCAACGGTTCCAGGATGTCGGGCTTCGCGTCAGTCAGATCTACGCCCTGTGCTATCTTCTGGTCGAGAAGCTGACCCGGTTATCGCGGTCCGGGGCGAGCCGGATACAGATTGACCTGGTCGAGGACGACGCGACGATCGTTTTGTCGGTCTCGGCAAATGTGGGTCAGTTGGCTGCCGCCGACCCGGTCAGCGCACGGTTGCGCGAGGTCTATACGCGCGACCTGAGGGCAACCGCCCGTTGGCGCACGGAAACGGACACTGTGACCTTCACGGCGGTCATTCCCGGTCAGGTTACCTGATCCCGGTGATCCGGTGGAAAGGCAGGTTTTATTCCCCGCCTCACGGAACCAACCCCTGCCTTGAGCGTTGACCTGTCAGAAACCGCAAGACGTAAGGAGAGACCGATGAATTGGGACGAAATTCAAGGCAAGTGGAAGCAGATCAAAGGCCAGTTGAAGGAACAATGGGGCGAGCTGACTGACGACGAGATCGACCAGATCGACGGCGACCGTGAACAGCTTGAAGGCAAGCTTCAGGAAAAATACGGCAAAACGAAGGAAGAAGCCCGCGACGCGGTCAACGATTGGCTATCCAGCTGACGGCTCTTCCCCTTTCGCACATGAAAAACTGACTTAAAACTGATACATGAGGCGCGGTTTCAGCCGCGCCTTTTTGCTGGCACGCCTGGAAAAACCACTCTGAAAGGACGCCCTGATGATCGACTTCGAAACATTCGTATTTCGCAGCCTTGTCGCGTTGGGGCTGGGGCTGGTCGTTGGCCTGGACCGCGAGTTCAAGCACAAACCCCTGGGCATGCGCGCCTATATGCTGGTCAGTCTGGGGGCGGCTGCCGTGTGCATGGTATCACTGAACATCGCAGCCGGGGCCGAAGCAAAGGCCGTCACTTTCGATTTGTCGCGTGTGGTCAGCGGGATCGTCGGTGGCATCGGGTTTCTGGGCGCGGGGGCGATCATGTCCAACCGGACGAATGGCAAACTGCGCGGCGTGGGCAGCGGATCTTTGATCTGGGTGGTGGGCATCATCGGCCTTACCGTGGGCCTTGGCTATGTGATCGAAGCGGTCAGTGTCACGCTGATGTCCTTTCTGGTCCTGACCATCGTGGGGTGTCTGCGCAGCCGGTTCGATCTTCAGGAAAACGACGAAGACTGATTGCGGAACACTTCGGACAGTTGTGCGTTGATCTCATACAAACTGGCGCAACGCGCGATGCAATTTTGCCGCGTGACAAGCAACACAAAGGAAAGGACCCATGGCCAAAATCAAACCGTCCTATGACCCGATTGACGACTTGAAAGGGTCGTCGCAACACCATGACCTGAAAAACCAGCCCGGTGAAAAGGCGGACGAGGATCATCAGAAGTCGGATGCAGATCCTTCTGATGAACTGAAACACGCCGTGGCCGGCACCAATTCGGATACGGGGATTGCCGACGCGTTGCGTGAGGCAGTTGATGACGATGAGGACGACAGCGGCGAAGGCACAGCCTAGCATTCAACGCCCGCCCCGCCGATACAGAAATTAAGGCCCGCATCGCAGGATGCGGGCCTTCGTGTTGCTTGGGGCTGACTGCCCTGCTGGTCAGGTTGCGCGATCTTCCTGCGCCTTTGTATCGGACGCCTCTTCACCACCCAGAAACACGCCCAGCGCACGGGTGGAGGGCGTCTGGTCAAGAATCACCTTCACGGTGATCAACACCGGCACGGCAATCACCATGCCGACCACCGACCAGATCCAGGCAAAGAACGCCACCGCGACAAAGACGACCGTGGGGTTCAGCCTCAGCCGGTTCGATATCACGTAAGGCGTGATAAGCTGCCCCTCGATCGAAGTCAGGGTCATATAGGTTGCAAAGATCAGCACCGCCGACCACGCATCCTCATAGACATTGAACCCGACGATCGAGGCCAGCAAAGCCCCGAACACGGCCCCGATATAGGGCACGAAGTTCAGTGAAAAGGCGATCACCGCGAACATGATCGGGTTGGGCAAGCCCCAGGCTGCCATCGCGGCCCCGATGACGATGCCAAGACAGAAATTGATCAGGGTGATGCCCCCAAGATACTGGCCCAGCTTCTGTTCAACCTGCTGCACCATCGCAACCGCCGCGCGCTTGTCCGAGAAACGGGGAAGGCTTTCCACCAGCTTGCGCACGAAGGTCGACCCCGATGAGATCAGGAAAAACATCAGCACGATGGTCAGCACGATCTGTCCAACCACAATCGGGGCGGCGGCCACAAGTGAACTGACAAAGCCGGGATTTTCGACGACCTTTACCGCCATCGCCGGTTCTTCTTCGGTGCTGGCGACAGCGTCTTCGGCGGCTTTGGCCGCTTCGCCCAGCTTGTCCAGGGTCTCGGCCGCCGGGTTCGGCATTCGGCGTAGATCATTGATCATTTCCGGCAGGTCTTCGGCCAGTTGCGTGATCGGAAAGCTGAAATTCCAGACCGCAAACATCAGCCCGGCCCCTGCCACGGCACAGATCGCGAAGGCGGTGATGACGCTGGGAATGCCAAGCCTCGACATGCGGCGTTCAATGGGGCGCATGATCAGGAAGCCCAGTATGGCGGCAACGATGGGGATCAGGAAATCGCTGGCCCAATCCAAAAAGAACAGGGCAAGGCATAGAAAAATGCCGATCTGCGCCCAGTTGGGTTTTTCTCTCATCTCACGTCCCCTCGCTGTCGGCGCGCGTTGGGCCAAGTGTGTCGGCCACAACAGCGCCGCGTTCCCCCATCGGCCTGTCCGGTCCGACTGTGGTGTCCTTGCGGGTCTGGTGTTCCATCTCGGCATTCAGCTTGCCGCCGGCCAGAACCACAATTGCCGAAATCCAAAGCCACATCAGCAGGATGATCACCCCGGCAATCGTCCCGAAACTTTCGTTGTAGCTGGCAAAATTCGAGACATAGATCGTAAACCCGAAAGACGCGGCGATCCAGAACAGGCAGGCCAGAACAGCCCCCGGTGAAATCCAGCGCCAGCGTGCGTCGCGGCGGCTGGGCCCGAAACGGTACAGCACCGAGAGCCCTGCAATGGTCAGCACGATCAGCAAGCCCCATGTGCCGATCCGGGTCGCAAGGTCTGCGATCGGATCAAGCGACAGAAACTCAAGGGCAAGGGGCAAAGCAACGATCACGACAATGGCGATCAGGATGCCCAGCATCAGCAGGATCGTAAGGGACAGAAAAGTTGCATTGCGCAGGAAAAAGCCGCGTTTTTCCTCTTCTGAATAGACGATGTTCA
Organism: Aliiroseovarius zhejiangensis; assembly: GCF_014656375.1. Taxonomy (GTDB): domain Bacteria; phylum Pseudomonadota; class Alphaproteobacteria; order Rhodobacterales; family Rhodobacteraceae; genus Aliiroseovarius; species Aliiroseovarius zhejiangensis. Next base: position 507,165 of record NZ_BNCH01000001.1, read on the forward strand.
ACCCGTCACACAGCGTCGCCACTCCGCGCGAACTGGACCACAGGGCAAGCCCCATACTGATGATCAGGGTCAGTTCCAGCCCGTTGGACTGTGCCACCGATGTGGCTTGCGTTCGTATGATCGACAGCGCATCCGCCGGAACGACACCCTGAAACCGATCCATCTGGGCCACGATCACGCTTGGGTCCAGCACCAGCCCGCCGATAGCCAGAAGCGCGGTGATGGCAGGGAAAAGCGCCAGGATTCCGAAAAAGGCGACCCCGGCCGCGATCAGGCTGATCCGGTCGCGCCCGAAGCTGCGCACGAACCGCGCAGCGATGTCCAGCCACCCGGAATGGGGGATGTCAGTTGGGGTGCGTGCATCGCGGCCTCGGGCCATTGAGCCTGTCCTTCCGTTCTTAGCTGTCAGGGACACCCTGCACCGCTGTGTTGCGAACCATGCGCGCGCGGGCCAGCTCTTCTTCAAACACCCGATCAGCTTCGGCGAAGGCGTCGTGGTCATCAGTATCGTCTTCATCTGACGCTGCCGAATGGCGCATGTAAAGCGCCCCGGCAATCGCAGCGCCCAAGGCGAGCGCGACGCCCCCGACCACCAATGGGTTCTCTTTTGCGAAATCGGCACCGGCCTGACCGGCGTCGCGCACTTTGCGGCCTGATTTCTGAGCGACCTCAAGCGCCCGTTCGCGGGCGGCGATAACCCGGGCGCGGGCCTCGGCGGACAGCTCCTCGGTGCCTTCAGCAATGCGCCGGCGCATATCCTCGGCCTGATGGCGCAATTCTGCGACCTGGTCCTGGGCCGTATCCAGCACTTCGCGCGCACGGTCCTGCACCCGTTCCGCCACGCCCGGCGCGGGCCGTGTTGAATGGGCGGCGACCATGACAGGCGTGTCACGGTCCGGGTCGCCCTCGGCAGGTTTGGGGCCGTTGTAAGCCCCCATCGACCGGCGCATCACCGGATCGGGTTTGGAAGCCGCCCCCCCCGCCCCTGACAATAGCCAGCTGACACCGGCCCCCACGGCTGCAACAGCCAACGGGTGCGCCTGAGCGTTCTGGCCAAAGCGGTTCATCAGCTTCTGCACGATATCTCCGCTCGCATCCCGAAGATGCTGCTTGGCTTCAGCGGTCAGGGCTTCGACAGACACATGATCATTCAGCGCCGACAGTTTCTGTTCCAACTGGGCGCGTTCGGCGTCGATATCGTCCTGAATTTCTTCGATGTCATTTTTCATGTGTGGCCTCCTTCAAGGCGGTTGCGTCGCGTCGGATGCGGGCTGCCGTGCGGGAGGGGGCGCGGCTGGCCATTTTCAGATCACTTTGCGCCTTCAGCACCATGATCAGCGCGATCACTCCGAAAAAGCTGGCCACGATCAGCGGCGCCCACACAACGGACACGCCCGCCGCCGTCAGGGCAGCAACCAGGGTGCCCGCGATCAGGTTCAGTGCGATCATCGCCAGGATGGCGGCCCCGACCAACAGACCGATGGCGGCCCCAGCGCGGTTGATATTTTCACCAAGCTCGGCCTTGGCCAGCGCAATTTCCTTCTGGATCAATCCCGAACTGAGCCTGAGCACATCCGAGATCAGCGACAAGGTGGATTGTTCGGATCTCATGATTTGTCCCCCGGCTTGGTCATCATCCGCGCAATCGCGAAACCGACCAGCGCGGCCCCACCGGCAAACAACAGCGGGTTGCGACGGGCGAAGTCGGACACATCGCGCGACAGCTGGCCCAGATCCTTGTCCCGGATCGCGTCCGAAGCATCGGCAAGGCTTGCCGCCAACTGCCCGAAGCTGCGTTCCTGAAATGACCCATCACGCAACGATGCCGCCGCACCGCGCAAGGTTTCCGAGGCACGCGATGCGTGCTCTGCAACCTTATCGGCCGTGGCTTCTGCGGTGTCGCGGGCTGTTTCCGCAATGTCCGCTGCGCCTGATTTCACGCTTTCGACGGACGATTTGACCGCTGACGAGGTCTCGTCCACCGCCTTGTCGATTTTTTCGGCAGCATCCTTTTTCGTCGCGCTTGCTTCTGCAGGTTTTGTAGTCTTGGCCATTTTCGTCTCCTCTTTCGTCTGTGTCATTTATTTAATGGGCGGGGTCCCCGAAATGGCGCCTCATCAAGACTGCCGGTTGGGAGACGCCCCCGGCACCGGGGCCGGAGGCGCTGGCAAGGATTAATCCCAGAAACCTTCGTCCAGGTTTTCCTTCTCCATCAGCTGGTCTTTGGACAACGGGCTGACGAACCCATAGGACTTGTCATCGGTTGGAACCAGACGGACATCGTCAACGGCGATGAAGACATGCTTGTCCCCAATATCAAGGAATCCGCCAACTTCGGCGATGATCCCGGTCAACTGACCGTTGCGGTTCAGCACAAGATCTTCGATTTCGCCAATCACATCCCAGCTCTCGTCAACGCTTTCATAGGTCGTGTCCATGTCCCAGTTGTCGGCTGTCATAGCATAGACTTGCCCGCCCGTGATGTCGCGTGTGCGGATCATGTCGCCACGGTCCATTGCATGGTTGTCGGCATAGGCCGCCGTGCTTGCGACCAGCGAGATGGCAGCGGTCATCAGAAAGTTCTTCATGGGTCATCTCCACGTTTCAATTGCATTGGTTCTGTCAACTCCTGCGCAAGAGATTGGTTCCGCACTAACCGACGATTCTCCAGATTTTTTTCATTTTTTTCATAAATTTAGGGCGTGCAGTTCTTCAAGCTGCACGCCCTGCCATCAGTCGCGTCACCCCTGTCGGCTGCGTCGCGTCACGCGCCTTTCGGACCGGCCACCAGCCAGATGATGAAGCCAATCAGCGGCAGCACCAAAATCAGCAGAATCCAGAGCACTTTGTTCAATGCCGGCACACCGGATTGCAGGACCGATACGATCGCCCAGATATCAAGGGCCAAAATAAGCAGGCCACCAAGGCCAGACACGAAATCCATGATGTTCTTCCTTTCCTGTCACACAGCCGAATTGGCCGATTGTCCCGATGTCAACGCGCCCCTGCCCGATTGGTTCCCTTGTGGCGCATGGTTCGTCACCCGTGCGATTCGAGGTCTGCGCAGATGATGCGTGTCACGTCGTCGATGGGGTGATTGGTGAGCGTTTTGGGGACTTCGGCCACCACGCGATCACGCACTTCTTGGTGGATTTCGTCGCGCAAGACGGCAAGCACGTCGGGTGCGGCGCATATCACCAGATGCGAAAAGGCATCTGCGTGGGCCTTCTTGTACAAGTGATCTGCCAGATCCTGCGCAAACCGTTCCTTGCCCAGCTGGTGCCAATCCGTGTCCTCATAAGCCGATTTACCGTGGTTGGCGCTTTGATGGACCCGCCCGCGCCGATTGGCGGCCTGTTCGCGGTTCGGAGGATTGTCTTGCTCGGTCTTTCGAAGCACCTGTAGGTCGGGGGACTGCACGTCGCCCTCGTTGACAAGAAACAGTGCCTTTTCACCATCCGCAATCAACACCCAGGTTCCTTTTCGCAGCTTTTTCATCAGGCTCTCCTTTTCATGGTCATCAGATGTCTTGCAGGGCGCGGGGTCGTCGCGTGAGCGCGACAATTGGCTCTAGTCTTCCAGACTGTCCTCTCGCTTGTCGGCGATCAGATCACGCTCTTTCTTCTTGCGGCTCTGAAACTTGTCTCCAAAACCTTCGATCTCGGACTCGTCGATCGTTTCACGTGCGCGGGCGAAAACCTCGTTTTCTTCCTCATCCATGTGGTGTTCGTAATCGTGCACAAGCTGATCGAACTTTTTCATCCAAAGATCCGAGGTCAACTTCAGCGCATTGATCTCTTCCAGCAGATCATCAAGCTGCTGATGTTCGTGCACCGAATGGCGGGCAGCGTCCTGCCCCCAGGTTTTTGAGATCAGCTTGGAATAAAAGGTTTCTTCTTCTGCAGCAGCGTGGCTTTTCACGTCTTCATAGAAACTGCGCCAAAGCGCGCCGCGATCCTGGGCCTTGCTGTCCTTGATTTTCTTCAGCAACGCGCGATGGTTGTCATGGTCGCTTTTGATGGCGTCATAAATATTGGGCATGTTCTTATCCTTGCATTGGCAACTGTATTATTCAAATCAAGCTCTACAGGTCGCAGAACGGGATTGAAGACGAAGGGTCACAGACCGGCGCGCAGACCGGGCGAATTGCGGCGGGACAAGTTGACCGGCAGAGCGGTATCCACACGCGACAGCCCATCTGAAATTGCGCTAATGGTCGCCGCTCGAGCCTCTATGGGGCGTTCGTCCATATGTGACAGCAGTTGCTGATAAATCTCCACCGCCCGTGACAGGCGTCGGCCGCGATTTGCACCCGTTCGTTGTTCGCCTCGCGGCCCGTTGGCTGGGAAATGAAGTTTTCTCATGTCCACCTTCCTTGCTAATGTCAGCATGACAGCGCGCCACGTAGCGCTTGGATAGTGAACGTCGCAGCACCTGCTTCGGTTCCAAAGTTTTTGAGCCGATGGCCGGAAGCCGACGGGCTTGACGCGCGGGCGAATCCAAGGACAAGAACAGGAACAAGGACACAGGATCGAAATGCCGGACCAATCTGCCACCCCTGATCGCCACAACCTGTTCAAGCCGGGTCACAACTGCTGGCGGGTCAGCAACGCCCGCGAATTTGCATTGGTGATTGATGGCGCAGCCTATTTCCGGGCGCTGCGCGAGGCGCTGATCTCTGCCGAACGTCAGGTGTTGCTGATCGGCTGGGACTTTGACCTTGAAATAGACATGCTGCCGGGCGAAAGCGACGAAGACGGCAACGCCCCTGACGGGTATCCCAATCAGGTCGCCGACTTCATGCAAGCCATAGTCGAACGCAATCCTGACCTGTGCCTCTATCTTCTGCGTTGGAGCGGATCTGCCGCCATCGCCCCCGGGCGGCTGGTGCCGGCGGTGCGGCTGAACCTGTCGGGGCCTGACCGCATCAAGCTGGCGCTGGACGGACGCCACCCGGTCGGGGCCTGCCATCATCAGAAGATCGTTATCGTGGATGACCGGCTTGGTTTTTGCGGCGGGATCGACGTGACCGATGCCCGCTGGGACACACCCGAACACACGCCCGACGACCCAAGACGTGTGCTGCACGACGGCTCGCCTGCCGGGCCGTGGCATGATGCCTCAACCGCGCTGACCGGACCGGCCACGCGCGATCTGGCAGAGCTTGCGCGCGCCAGATGGCAGCGCGCAACCGGAGAAGCGCTTTCCGCACCAGACCTGCCTGAACAAGACATTTGGCCCGCCTCACTTCAGATTGATTGCCGCGATATACCCGTAGCAATCTCGCGCACTGAACCGCCCGAGGAAGACAAGCCCCTGGTCAACGAAATCGAAGAAATGGTTCTGGACGGGATCGCATCCGCCCGCTCGACGATCTATCTGGAAAGCCAGTATTTTGCCCTGGATGCCGTGACCGATGCGCTGTCACTTCGCTTGGGCGAGGACGACGGGCCAGACATCATCGTGGTCAACCCCGAACGATCCAACATGCTGGAAGACAACGCGATGCATGTCACCCGAACACGGATGGTCAAAGCCTTGCAGGATGCCGACCGCCACAACCGCTTTCTTGTCGTGACACCTGTAAACGCGGCCAATGATCCGATTTATGTTCACGCAAAGATCTGCGTGATTGATGACCGTCTGCTGCGCGTGGGATCCAGCAACATCAACCGCCGGTCGATGGGGTATGACACTGAATGCGATCTGAGCATCGAAGGGCGGGACGAGGACACACGACAGGTCATCGCGGGGTTGCGCAATCGCCTGCTGGCCGAGCATCTGGGGTGTGCCCCGCAAACACTGGCCAAAGTAATTGCGCAGACAGGCAGCGTGCTTCCCGCGCTCAGGTCGCTGAACCCGTCCGAGGGGCGCCGCTTCATGCCGCTGGACCTGAAAGAGGATGCCGGCGCCGGCGCATTCCTTGCTGATACACGCCTTCTGGACCCGCGTTATGAACGGGGCACGGGCAAGCGGCGCGTCATCACATCGCGCGAAATAATGATCGGTTTGGCGGTGCTGGCCCTTGTCGGCTCGGTGTATCGTTATTTGGTGGGATGACATCGGGAAAGCCTTCTTCCGAACTGTCCCCAGCCCACATGGTCGGTATGCTGGCCCTGCCGGTTCGGCTTCGCGCTCACGCTATCGCCTGACCTTGTGCGCCCATGAACGGTCAAACACGGTCTCGCCATCCTCTTCGGCAACCAGCCGTTGGGTGATCTTGAAATGATCCGGCGCCCCGCGCATCGCGGTTTCAGCCCGGGTCGACACGCCCCAGTGCGCGCGCCCGAAACTGCGGTTCCATGTGATCATGGCCTGCGCATCCGCCGGGTTGGCCGGATCAATCGTCCAGACCTCGCGCACCGCGCTGTCAGAGATGATCCCGGTTTCCAGATCCTCGACCCGCCCATGGTCTGAAGATATGGTCAGGGTGATCCGACCCGTCTTCTCATCGACCTTGCGCGTTTTCTCGTCCTGCCCGTTGCGCAGCAATCGCGTGCGTCTTGGCGGGGCCGAGATCGGGGGCGGAAATGTCCATTCATCACGCTTCGCGCCTGCGCGTACCGGAAGGCCAAGCTGCCCTGCGGCAATCGTCAGGGTCACCGGATCAGGTTCCGGCCAGGAATATGGCCAATAGCTACCTGCCACCGCCAGTCGCAGGCGATGACCCTCGGGCAGGTGATAGGCGGTTTCGTCAAGCGCCAGAGTGGCATCGACCGGCTGGCCGGGGATCAGGTCGCGCTTGGCCTCGAACCCGTCCCGGTTGCGCAGATCCAGCAGGCCCATGGTGATCAGCATCGAGGTGCCATCGGGCCTGAGATCACACAGCCGCACCACAAGTTGCGCCCGTGGACGATCCGCCGCCACCCGCAAGCGGACCATTGGCCGCCCGACGATATCGACGCCACTGACCTGCGCCTGACTGTCAAAACACGCGCTGCGGGCATCGTCTGGCTGCTGATCATCCGGCAATTCCCCCGACCCAAAGCCGAAAGTGAAAAACTCGCCGCATTGTTCACCGTGTCGCAGATCCGGGGCGACGGTTGCGGGCAAGGCGCCTGTCAGTTCGTTCCCCAATGTCAGTTCTTGAACCTGCTCTTGCGCCGACGGCAGGGTTTGGTCGCTTATCCACCACCCGTCGCGATGGCTTGCAACCGGATCGGGGGTTGCGCTGTCCATGACATAGGCGCGCCACGCCGGGTCTTGCTCGACACCGTTGTCGACACCCTTCAACCAGTGGTCCCACCAGCGCAGCGCCTCTTGCAGATACCCGATCGACGGTCCGATCTGCGAGATATGCGGATATTTATGCCCCCATGGCCCGGCCACCCCCTTCACCGGCGCATCCAGGTTCTCGACCAGATGCCGCATCGTGTTGCGATACCCGTCATGCAAGCCACCAAAGGCCAGAACTGCCGCCTTGATCGCACCGTAATCCTCGCAGATCGACCCGTGCTTCCAATAGGCATCGCGATCCCGGTGTTCGGCCCAGATGCGTGGCAGCGGTGGCGTGTTTTCCAACCGTTCAAGCCACATTGACCGCCATTTGTCGCCCACCTGTTCAGGATCGGGCGGCATCGAAAACCACGACAGTACCGTCGCAGCCCAACTGATATTGTCCGAATGCTGAATGCCGCCTTTGTAATGCACATCATCGGCATAGCGGTCGACGGTCGAACCGATGGTGATCACCGCTTTCAGCGCGGCGGGTGCACGAGCCGCGATTTGCAGGCTGTTGAAACCGCCCCAGGAGATGCCCTGCATTCCTACCGCGCCGGTGCACCAACGCTGGCGCGCGATCCATTCGATCACATCTTCGCCGTCCTGCAACTCTTGCTCCGAATACTCATCATCAAACAAGCCTTCGCTTTCGCCACAACCACGGCGATCCACCCGCAGACAGGCATAGCCCCGCTGCGCGATCCAGGGATGCATCCCGGCATCCCGCTCGGCGGTGCCATCAGTCTTGCGATAGGGCAGATATTCCAGGATCGCCGGAACCGGACGGTCCATCGCATCCACCGGCATCCAGACACGCGCCGACAAACGCGTGCCGTCCGGCAACGTGATCCCAAGATCGCGGTCGTGGGTGAGGTCGTGAAGATCGGGGTCGGTCATGTTCCAGCCTTGCGTCAGGTCGCACGACGGTCCCAGAAGCAGAACGGTGCGTCAATGAGATCTTCCCCACCAACCAGACTGACTATCGGCCACGGGCAGCATCATGGGTCTGTTAGACAATGATGTTGGTCAGATTTGCCGCGCTGCCGCTCTGGACCCGAGGGTTTTGATGCATGATTGTCCGGTTGTCCGAGATCTGCAACACGCTGCCCTGCGCCGGGACAAGACTGCAATGAAGCCCGTCCGGGTCGCCCGTCAAAAGCGCGCGCATGACCACGATGGCCACCTTGTGCGACACGATGATTGCGGGGCCTTGCAGCTCGGACAGAAACGCATGCAGGCGTGTTGCCAGTTCATGCGTGCCTTCACCACCCGGCCCGCTGGTATACATGTCGTATTCAGATTGCAGCCCCGCCACGATGTCGGGATCACGCGCCAGACGGTCTTCGTGGGTGGTACCCTCCCAGGCGCCGCAGTTGATTTCGGACAGGCGGGCATCGGTGGCAAAACCCGCGCCCTCAAAGGCCAGCTTTGCGGTGTCTTGCGCCCGGCGAAGCGGGCTGGCCCACAGCGTATGTTCGGGCAATGTGGGGCGGATGCCGCGCAGGATCTGAGCCTGCTCGCGGGCCTGCGCCCGCCCCAGTTCCGTCAAATCCGAGTTCTTTTGCCCCTGCACCCGGTGATCTTTGTTCCATTCAGTTTCGCCGTGACGCAGAAGGAAAACGTCATGCGGCATGGTCAGCTTGGGAAGTGTCGTCATTTACAGAACCACCGCGCTTTGCGTGTTTGCGACCAGATGCACGTCGGCCCCGGTTTCGATCCAGTCATGGCCGGCACGGTGGCTTTGGTCCACCACGATCTCGGTGCCGCCCGCGGACACCAGATACCGGATCTGGCTGCCCAGAAACTCGCTGTGCTGCACCGTGCCGGGCAGCGAATCCGCAGCCTGCGTGCGACTGATCGAGATGTTTTGAGGGCGCAAAACAATGTTACCACCTTCGCCCGTGCTGCCCTCGGGCAAAGACAGCTGATCGCCCGTGTTGGTCACAAAGCGCCGCTCGTTGCCGTCGACTTCGACCTTGCCTTCCAGAATGTTCGCCGTGCCAAGGAAATTGGCGACGAACAGGTTTTCGGGGCGGTCGTAAAGCTCCAACGGCGACCCGACCTGCTGGATCACGCCGCCATCCAGAACCGCCATGCGGTCGCAGGTGGTGTTGGCCTCTTCCTGATCATGGGTCACGAAGATCGTGGTCAGACCCAGCTGTCTCTGCAGGCGCAAAAGCTCGCGGCGCATGTGAACGCGCAAGGATGCGTCAAGATTGGACAGGGGTTCGTCCAGCAACAGAACGTCAGGCTCCACCACCACGGTACGGGCCAGCGCGATGCGCTGTTGCTGCCCGCCCGACAGTTGGTTGGGCATCCGGTCGGCCAGATGGGCAAGGTCCACAAGCTCCAACGCCGCATCGACCTTGGTCTTGATCTGGGCCGAGGGCACTTTGCGTTCCTTCAGCCCGAACGCCACATTGTCGCGCACTGACATATGCGGCCACAGCGCATAGGATTGGAACACCATCCCCACATTGCGCTTCCACGGGTCCAGACCGACCACATCCCTGTCGCCAATCAAAATGCGCCCCTTGGGCGTGGGTCCAAACCCGGCAATCGCACGCAGAAGCGTGGATTTGCCCGACCCGGAGGGGCCAAGGAAGGCGAAGAACTCGCCGGGCTGAATGTCAAGGTTGACGCCCTTCAGAACCTCGGTGTCGCCAAAGGCCAGATGGACATTCTCGATCGTGATACCAGCTTTTTTCATTTCCATATTCCTTCAAGGCTCAGTGAGCGTCGCCCGATGACTTCAGTTTCTTGTCGCGTTCAATGATGATCTGCGACGCGATGGTGCCGATGGCGACGACGATGACCGCGACGATGCCAAGGGCAGCGCCTGCGCCACGCCCCGACGGGGTCTGCATGAACAGATAGATGCCATAGGCCAGCGGCGCGTCGTTGTTGGAACTGACCAGCATGATGGTCGCCGACAGCTCGACCGCGGCGGTGGCGAAACTGGTGACGAAACCCGCCAGAATGCCGCCGGTCATCAGGGGGATCACGATCTTCTGGATGGACCGGCGTTTGGTTGCGCCAAGGCTTTCGGCTGCTTCCTCCAGCGCGTGGCTGACCTGTTGCAGGGCCGCCGTGCAGGCACGCAGGGCATAGGGCAGACGCCGGATCATCAGAGCCAGCGCGATGATCACCCACCAGCTTGCCATCGGCTTGTCGGTGAATGGCACGTCGATGGCGTGGAAGGTGCGCAGGTATCCGATGCCCAGCACCACCCCCGGCACCGCCAGCGCCGCAGTGGCCAGATAATCCAGCCCCTTGCGCCCGAAAATTTGCGTGCGCAGAACGATATAGGCAATCGCGGTGCCGATGATCACGTCCAGCGTGGCCGCGATGCCCGCATAAAGCACCGTGTTCATGATAAAGGTCTTGGACCCTTCCCACATGGTCACATAGTTCTGAAACGTATAGCCGTCGGGCAGCGGCGCGAAGGACCAGATGGTGCCGAACGACAGCAGCAGCAGGCCGATATGCGGCGACAGAACCAACAGCAGGATGAAGATCACGGTCGCATAGGCCAATGCCTTTTCCGCGGGCTTCAGGGTGCGCTTGGCCATGCCGCCTCCGCCTTTCTGTACGGTGGCGTAATCCTTGCCGCGCATGAACAGGAACGATGCCCAGAGCGACAGGACCGAGAACACGACCAGAATGACCGAGATCACATAGCCCATCGGATCGCTGATCCCGATGGACGAGATACGCAGGAATGCCTGCGGCGCCAGCATGTTGTTCACGTTCAGCAACAGCGGCGTGCCCAGATCGTCAAACACCTTGATGAACACCAGCGCGGCACCGGCGATATAGCCCGGCATGGCAAGCGGAAAGACGATGCGCCGAAACAGTCGTAGCCCGTGGCTGCCAAGGTTCTGGGCGGCTTCCTCCATTGACCGATCAATGTTGCGCAGGGATGCGGACAGGTTGATCAGGATGAAGGGGAAATAGTGGATGGATTGAACAAGGATCACGCCGTTCAGCCCCTCCATAAACGGGATGTCAAAGCCGAACCAGTCGCGTAGAAGCAGGTTCACCGTGCCGTTGCGGCCAAAGATCAGCTGCATCGCCACCGCACCGACAAAGGGCGGCATGATCAGCGGGATGAACCCCAGACTTTGGATCAGGATCGAGCCGGAAAAGTGGAACCGCGTGGTGATATAGGCCAGGGGCAGCGCGATCACGGTCGCTACAACCACCGACATGGCCGAGACATAGAACGAATTCCAGAAGCTTTCGCGAAACAGCGACGTGCGGAAGAAATCGACGAAGTTCTGAAGCGTGGCTGCCCCGGTCGCAGGGTCTTGAAACGCGACGATCATCACCTGCGCGACGGGCACCAGCAACAGGCCGATCAGCAAAAGCGCGATGAAGACGGCGACAAGGTGCACGCCCGTCAGGTTCGGCACCAGCCAGCGTGGCAAACGGTCGGCAAGACCTGCCCGCGTGGCCGCAGGGGGAGAGGTGTTCTGTGACATGTCTCAGGCTTTCTTGAATGGCTGCCACCGCAACATGCGCGGTGGCAGCGCGGCCAGACCCCGGCAACGGGGTCCGACAGGGAGGCATTTACATTCCTGCGGCTTTGTCGGCCAGTTCTTTGGCCTTGGCATAGTTCGCGACAACCATCGCGTCCCATTCCTGTTCGACCTCAGCCTGACGCGCGCCGACCTCGTCGGTGGCTTTCTTGCGCTTCTTGGTGAAGATGCCCGCGAATTCCGGATCCAGGCTTTTCGCCTCGTCGATCGGGTTGGCGTCGATCAGGGCCCAGGCCTCGGCGATCAGGGCTTTTGCCTCTTCATTGCCGCTGTCGGCATGAGCCGCCTCGGCGGCCTGAATGGCCCCGACTGCGGCGCGCAGATCGTCCAGACGATAGGTGATCATCACGTCGAACATCGAATTGACGAGGTTGTAGCGTGCGCCCGATTTGGCCACGTCAAATTCCACCGTCGCACCAATGGTCGAATCCTCGAACGGATTCGGGAAGCCTTCGGGGGCATTGGCATAGGTGGCCGGGTTGATCGGCAGCCGCATGATCGCCGGGTCGAGCAGAACAGTCTGCCCTTCGGGGGTCAGCAGATATTCGATGAAGGCCACGGCGCCCGCCTCGTTCGGGGTGTTGTTGACGACTGCCACGTTCGCGGGGACCAGCGCGGTCACAGTCGGATAGGCGAAATCAACTGGAAAGCCCGACGCCTTGGACGAAAACCCGAAGAAGTCGATCACGATGCCCAGACCGAAATTGCCGGTGTTCACCCCATCCGGCACGCCAAAGCTGCGTTCCGTCACCGTCGAGAAGTTGCCTGCGATCCGTTTCCACTTGGCCCAGCCTTCGTCCCAGCCTTCGCCCTGCAACAGGGTTTCGACCGTCAGGTGCGTGGTGCCGGACCGCGACGGGGCCGACATGCCCACATGGCCGTGATATTCTGCCTTGGCCAGATCATCCCATTCGGTGGCGGGTTCAAGCCCGTTGGCTTTCAGATAGCGTTCGTTCCACATGATGCCGTAACCCGCACCGGCGAAGCCGTAGTACTTCCCGTCCGGGTCATTCAGGGGATAAGCGCCGATGCGTTCCGGGATTCCTTCGGATTTGATGGTGACATCAGCCAGCAGCCCGTCGCTTTTCAGCACTTCGAAGGCATCCGGTGCCGACGCCCAGAAAATATCAGCGGTGTTATCACCGGCGATTTCCTGGATGTATTTCACCCCGGCCGAGGTTTTCTTGTTCAGAACCTCAAGATCATATTCCGGATGGGCAGCTTCAAATGCGGCCTCGATCGGGCCGGTCATTGAATCCGGGAACGATGTGATGACGGTTACCTTGCCGTCTGCCAGCGCACCTCCGGCCGAAAGCGCCGTGGCTGCGATGGATGTGTAGAGTAGTGTTTTCATGATTGCCTCCCTGTGGCCTTGAGCGCGCTCCTCCTGCGCATATGGCAAAGGTTTTCAGGGGACCGCGTGTCCGTCAAACTTTGCTGCAAACAAAGACAAACGGTGCGAAATGCGTCAATTTTGACACATCGTTTAGGTCAATGCTGACCCGATTTCAGAAGCCCGACCGCCTTCATGCGCAGGTAAAGCCGCTTTCGGGGAATCGCGAGACGTTCCGCCGCTGCCCCTTTTCGCCCCGCTGTTTCCCTGAGCGTCTGCTCCAGAAGGTCGCGTTCGAAACTCAGCATCGCGTCATCATAGGATTGATGTGCCATCGCGCCACTGCGCGACGACGGTTGCAGGTTCATGCCCAAGCCAATGATCATACGTTCCGCCACGTTGCGCAATTCGCGCACATTCCCGGGCCAATCATACTTGCCCAACGGCGTCAGCATCTCTTTCGTGACGTTCGGAAGCCTCTTTTCATATCGCGCCGCCGCTTCACGCAGGAAGGTTTCCAGCAACAGATAGACATCCCGGCCGCGTTCCCTGAGCGCCGGCATTTCGACCGTCGCGACATTTACCAGATACAGAAGCTCATCGCTCAGGATGGTTGTAACTTCAGGGGCTTTCAAAGACCCGGTATAGGACAGGATGACCCGCGGTCGATCCCGTTGGCGCAAGTAATCGGCAAGCTGTGTTTGGGCGGTCATATCCAGCTTGTGAACCGCTCGTACAAACAGCGTGTCAGTGTCGGGAGGAACATCGTTCAACACACCAATCAGACCATCGGCATCAACCATGGCGCAATTGATCACGTGAAATCCACCTGATCCTTCTCCATAATCATGCAGCATCCGGGCGGCCAGCGATTTGCCGGTGCCGGCTTCACCGGACAGTGTGACGGTGACGGGCAACGGGGCCAGGTTCAACAAGGCTTTGCGACAGGTGCGCATCGCATCGGAACGGCCAACAAGTTGGCTGACCATCCCGCCGCGATGCACCACTCGCCTGCGTAATTTCTTGTTTTCTATGACAAGTTTCCGGGCATTCAGGGTGCGTCGGATCGTGCTGAGAAGCACATCCGGCTGCACCGGCTTTTCCAGAAAATCATAGGCCCCCGCCTTGATCGCCGCGATGGCCAATCGCACGTCCCCGTGTCCGGTGATCATGATGAAGGGCACTTCAGGCGCAGCATTTCGCACCGCTTTCAGCACGTCAAACCCATCCATGCCCCCCATGCGCACGTCACACAGAATAACTCCGCCCCACTCGGGATCCAGACTGTCCAGCATTGCCCGACCTTCGGCAAACCCACGCGGCGCCAGGCCTTCTTCTTCCAGAAGTTCACAGGTGGCCTCGCGGAAATCCTGATCGTCATCGACAACATAGATGTCATGCGTGTCGTGTTTCATCTTCATCCTCTCCCCGCGGCAGCGTCACTGTCGCCCGCGTCCCGACATCCGCGCGAGGGCCAAGCGACAATGTCCCGTTCATCCCGGTGATAATGTTGAACGAGATCGACAAACCAAGCCCCAGCCCCGCGCCCGGCTCTTTGGTGGTTACAAAGGGATCAAAGGCGCGTTCAGGCGCCAGATCACCCAAACCGATCCCGGTGTCGACGACCGAGAAGGTCAGCATACCCTGCCCGCCATCCTCTTTTCGGATCGTGATTGTGCCCGGCTGTTCGGTGGCGGCAATCGCATCACAGGAGTTGGACAGAAGATTGACCAGAACCTGCTCGATCAGGATCGCATCCCCGACCACGACGGCTTGTTCCAGCTTTGGGTCGATTTCGACGGTTATCCGATGATCTGCCATCTGCGCGTGCAACAGTTCCTGAGCATTGCGCAGCGAACGTGCCAATGAAACGTGTTCACGCAAATACTCGGACCGTCGGGCAAATTTTCGCAAATGCGAGATGATGCGCTCCATCCGCGTTACCAGGTCGTCGATCTTGCCAATCTGTGCCGCCTGCCGCACAGCGTCACCTTTTTCGATGGCAGTTTGCAACAGGTGAAGGCGTTGCCGGATCGCCCCAAGCGGTTGGTTCAACTCGTGCCCGATCCCGGCAGAGAGGTTGCCCAGCGCCGCCATCTTGCCCGCCTGTACAAGTTCGCTTTGGGTTTGGCGCAGATCACGGATCGCCTGATCCCGTTCAACCACCGAATTCTCAAAAGCGGTCACCGCCGATGCCAGACCGGCGATTTCATCGTTGCGGACCGGAAGATCGTCCAGCGCCGGACGCCCGCCTTCGGCGATCTGGCGCATCGCGCTGGTCAACCGTTCCATAGGTCGGATGATCGACGGGCGAACGTAATAAAACAGGATCGAAAGCCCACCTGCCGCCGCCAGGATCGTCAGCACCATCAACAGCCGCATGGTGAACGTTGCGTTCTTCAGGAACCCATCACTGATCGACAGGATAGCATTGCGCTGGATTTCAGCCTCGATCAGCAATTGTCCCTGCATGTGGTTCAACAAGTCCAGAACGGATTCAAGCTGGTTGCCCAGCTGGTCGCGCGTTGCGTGCCAATCCCGTCGAACCTGCACAACTCCGCTTGGATGGGTGGTCACGCGGGCCAAGGTGACAGCCGCCTGCCGAAGAAAAAGATACTCGGCCTTGGGCGGCAGTGTTTCGATACTCGCGTTTACCCGTGCCAAGGCATCCGCCACCAGGTTTTCAAATTGCCTGAGCTGCGCCAGAGATTGACTGGTCGAAATCTGGATGGCCAGCGTTGTCGCCGTGGCGGTGTCATTCCCGATATTTGAGAAGGTCGTTTGCAGCCGCAGTTCCGCGGCCAGCACACCCGCCATCTGACGCCGTATCAAGGGGTCTGGTTCGTCGATCATCCGGCGCGTCAACACTTCGATATTGAAAGCAAAATCCGCCATGACGGCGGCTGCCTCGTCCTGGATATCGGCGTTCAGCCACCGCAACTGGTCGATTTGGGTCAACAGGCTGGTTTCAATTTGCGCGACCTTTTCGACGCTACGGATCACCAGCGCCAACTGGTGTTGCAACGCCTCGGCGTCCTGCCGGGTGATCGCGGTGTCAAAACCGTCGTCAATGAACTCTCTCAGCTCGGCAATCGAGGTTCGGAGCTTCTTGTCCAGCACAGCCGAGCCCTCTGACCGATCCGACAATATACGATTGCTCAACATCGCCAGATCAGCTGTCTGGGCGGACAGTCGGGTGGTTCGGGTCAGTTTCGGCACCTGCGTTGTTCCAAGATCCGTCACCACTGAACGGGCGCTGCCCAACCAATAGAAGGATACCCCCAACACGATCCATGTCAGCAGGATTGCAGCCAGCACCATCAGGAACAGGCGCGTCCAGATACGAGGGGCGATATGATCCCACAGCCGTCTCACTGCGACGCTTGTTGTTCAAGCCTGCGCAAGGCCTGATCCGCCTGCACAAGCTGCGCCGCCGTGCGCGCCCGCCACATCCGCACCAATTCCCGCTCCGACGCGCCGGACCCCGATTGCAGTTTGGATTGATCCTCGTCCTGTCGTTGCAGGCTGGCTTTCAACGCTTCATCTTCTGACACAGGGACCGCCGTCAGAAGCAACCGAGGCGCAATCAGGTCACTGGGCGACACCTTACCGTCCAGAGCGTGAAAGCGACGCCACAGGTTTCGCCTTTCGACCAGACGATCTGTAATCAGAATATCGAACAATGTGTTCACCGACCAATAGCGATTGGAGGACTGCCGCGCATCATAGTCGAACCACGCAAGCTTCAACGCGTCGATCACATCCGGTGGCAGTTGTTCTTCTACTTCGGCACGCAGGTCGGGATCGAAGGGGATGCGTGAAATCTCAGGTTCCAATAGGGTGATTTGCCCTTCCCGCGACAACAGCATCCGCACAAACTCGCAGGCCTTGTGCGGTGCCTGCCCCCCCCTGAGAATGCCGACGCGTGCAGCCGCCAGAACAATCGGTCGACCATAGCGGAAATCCAGCTTGTCGGACTTGGATTGGGACAGAAAGTCGATGGTCAGGCCAATCTGAAACCGTTCGTTGATCAATCCATCCGGCACCCCATAGCTGCGCGCGGTCAGGGTGGACAGGTTGCCTGACAGTTCCAGCAGAAAGCGCCACCCTTCTTCCCAACCGCGCACCAGCAGAATTTGTTCAACCAGCATGTGCGTTGAGCCTGATCGTGCCGGGCGCGCCATCGCGATCTTGTCCCGATAAAGGGGGCGCAACAGGTCGTTCCAGTTCGCAGGCATGAACAAGGTGCTGTCAGAACGCCGCGCCCACCCAACCGAAGACAGTGCAAAAGGAGCCACTGACGCCGCGCCCTTTGCGCCACATATACCCGCTTGAGCAAAAGCGTCGTTGCGTTGCAACAACTCGAATGCTTCGGGTGAAGAGGACCAGAAGACGTCAAACCCCCGGATATTGCCGCGCAGGATCTCGTCGATTGCGGCCACGGTGTTCTTGTTCAAAACCCGGATCTCGGTTGTGGGGTCGCGCGCATCCCACATTTTCGTATAGGCCGCCGAAAACTCAGGTGGAAAGGATGTCAGCACCCGCAGTTCCTGTGCAGACGCCGGGCGTGTGCACAAAAGGGCAAGCATCATCAAGGCAAATCTCAGATATTGCATGGCCCAAGATTACGCGTTGCGCGGAAAAAGAAAGCCTGGCAAGAAGAAATCAACGAAATGGGTCACTTTTGACACATGCCAATCTGGAAGCAACGCCCGACTGTCGGCCGGCCGTCCAGGCCTTGTTGTCAGGAACATCCAGAACGCAATGCAGCTCAGGGAATACCGTGTCTGATAAAACGCGAAATGGCGCATGACAGGGACTGCATTCAACACCCAGTTATTGCAACGACCGCTTCACCCCTGGCATCCCGCCCGTCCGAAACAGGATTGCCACGCATTCCCACCCGACCCCGTGGGCCATGACTATCTTGCACGCTCTCAAGAACTCCAGATCGTCTCGTGCCAAGTGTTGACTGCAGAGCCGATGGAGCGCACTGACACCATCGTCGCGATCGCAAAGGCTGCCTCCGCCATTGCCACACTGTTCGCAAATCGCTCGACAACGCTGGGAATCGAACACGTTGCTCTGGGCGGCAGTATTTGACTGGCAATTGAGCTTGCAGACCAAGATCGCGTCATCTTGCTTAGGAACTCGAGCTGTTGCGCCCCACCAATCACACCGCGATCTCGCCCACGGCGGTGTCCTAATGGGGGCTTTGATGCATCGGGCGACGGACAATTCACAAGGTTCGTTAACCTGTCTTCCGAGATTTTGGGGGGACAAGACCCCGACAAACCGCAACGATCACCTGTGAACTTTCAGTTTCTCGAGATAATGGCGGAGGGGATGGGCCTGACGTCCAACCTTCTCTGACATTGCAAGCTCTCGAAAGAAGTTGCGGAACCCATGGCATGTGGAAGTCTTGCTGGAGCCCAAACCACCGCTCAGCGCCCCGCGGCGCGCATCCACACTGTCCGACGGGCCTCGACCGGGGTGCCGTGGACGACCGAATCGATTTCCATGACGCCATAGAGCGTCGACCAGTCCATCGCCATCATGCGGTAGGTGAAGTTCATCTGAACGCCATCGATGACCGCGGTGGTGGTTCCGATCAGCCGTGGCAGTTCGAGTTGCGAGCACCCTGCCGTCAACGCCACCTCATCGGGGCTCAGCAACGGCTCCGGAATCGCGGGATTGTCGGTTTCGACAGTCCACCGGGGCTCATCCGCAAGCTGCAGGACCAGCGGCGCCTGCGCTTCGGGATGGGTCGCCTGAAGCGTGTCGCCCAATTGCCAGATGGTGATGGTCTCGACCTCGCCATCGCCGGGAAATGGCAGGATCATGCCGCCCATCGCGGCATAGCCCGCCTGATGCTCGATCAGCCAGTCGCCGGTGAAAACCTCCTGGATGCGCGGCCAGTCTCCCTGACCGGAGGTTCCGCAGAGCGGTTGGTCTTCGGCGGCTGCAGGTGAGGCTAGCAAGGCCACGACGAATACTGCACCAGCCCTCATGTGATATCCTTTCATATTCGACGCCCTTTTGCCTTCACCGGCAGCCAGCGGTGGTCAGCCGGAACGCGCCTGTATCCGACAGCTCCGCCCGTCCTTCGGCCATCAGCGCCTCGCCGATCTCGCGGAACTCTTCGTCGGCCAGTCCCAATCCGTCGAGTATCTCGTTGATGTTCGAGCGGTCCACGGTGCAGCCGGCGGCCTCAATCGTGGCGACGGTGCGTTTGGTGGGAGTTGCTCCGGCTATGGTGCAGCCGGGGGTCGTCAACCGAAAGACTCCCATTTGGGACACATCGGCCAGACCGTCGGCGACAAGTCCCTCCCCGATTACGCGGAATTCCGCGTCGCTCAACCCGAGGCCGTCCAGAACATCGTTGACGTTGGAGCCGTCGACGACACAGCCGGCTGCCTCGATCGCGGCGACGGTGCGTTCCCTCGCCGTTTCGGCGAGAGCGGGGGGTGCGATGCACGCAACGCAAAAGGCAAGTGGAATCAATTTTGTTCTCATTCTGGATGTCTCCTCGGTGTCATCGGGTTTCAGCCGGTTTCAGCGCGCCGATCATGGATCGCTCCACGTCATCGGCATCGACAGGATCAGGGCCATCAGATCGGCCTGGCGGCGGGTACCGGTCTTGTCGAAGACGTTGCGCAGGTGAAAGGCGACGGTGTTGGGCGAGACGCCCAACCGTGCAGCGACCTGATCGCGCCGAAGCCCTTCGGCGACAAGGCGGGCGACGTTTGCCTCGGTCGGCGTCAGATCGAACAGCTGCCGCAGAACCGCAGGGTCGAGCGCTTCTTGGCGGTCGGGATCGCTGAGCGTGAGCATTGCGACGGCGTCCCGCGTCGGGCCCGCACCAAACGGACGGCCCAGCACCATCACGCGGCGCGCATGATCCTCCAGCCACAAGGCAGCGCCGCCTTCGCTGCCTGACAGGATCCGCGCGATCAGCGCGGTCAACCTGCGGCCGCCCTCGCCCGTCCCGGCCACACGCGGCTCAAGTGTGATGCCGGCAACCCGTGCCAGGTCCCGTGCCGCGCGATTGGCATGTCGCACGTTGCCTTCCGCGTCCAGCAGCACGACCCCGACCGTCAAGCGGTCCAACGCGTCTGTTTCCGCCTCACGCCCGCCCGCAGACCGTAGGCGGGCCACCTGGTCGAGACGGGCCGCGATCATCGCCCGCAAAAGATCGTAGTCGATGGGCTTTGTGAGATAGTCGTCTGCCCCCGCCCTGCGGCCCTCGATCATCTGCTCGCGCGACGAAAGGGCGGTCAGGAACACGAAGGGGATACCATTCAGCTCGGGCCGGGCGGACCGTAGATGGGCCAACAAGGCGCGGCCGTCTATTCCTGGCATGACAATATCGCAAAGGATGAGATCGGGGCGCGGGTCGTCGAGCCGTTCGAGAGCGTCGCGGGCATCAGCCGCCTGGATGACCTCATAGCCCGCCTCGCCCAGTTCGGCGGCGATATCGTCTCGCAGCGAAGGCTCGTCTTCGATGCACAGGATCAGGGGGGCGTTCATGTCGTCACCGCGCCGGGAAGGATCAGCCGCGCGACCAGCCCACCGCCCGCACGCGGGGCAAGGGTCACGTCGCCGTCCTGGAGCCGCGCGAGATGACGGGCGAGCGGCAGCCCCAGACCCGAACCCGGCAGATCGCGATGACGTGCCCCGCGCGCGAAGTCCTCGAAGGCAACAGCCAGTTCTTCCGGTGTCATCCCCGGACCCCGGTCACTGATGTCGCAGACGGCCAATTCGCCGTCCTGCATCGGCCTCACGTCGATATCGCTGCCGGGCGGCGAGTAGAGAAAGGCGTTTCGCAGGAGGTTTGCGAGGATCTCACCGGTAAGGACCGGATCGCAGATTGCGGTGACCGGCCGGTTGCCGCTTCCGAGGATCACCCGGCCGGTCTTCAGCGCTCTGGCCGATTCGTGCAGATCTTCAATGGCGGCGGCCGCGATCCTGTCCAAATCATGACAGGCCAGGTCCGGTTCGACAGCGCCCCGATCGACCCGCGCCATGAGAAGTGCCGTATCAGTCAGCCGGACAAGACGCGCCACCGCCTCTCGCGAAACTTCCGCCTTGGCGCGAATGATCTCGGGCGACGGCGGGTTGCCCGGTCGCGTCAGCCGATGCATCGCGCTGTCGATCACGGCGAGCGGCGTGCGCACCTGATGCGCGATCAGGTCGCTGAAGCGTCGGTAGCCTTCGGAGGTCCGCCTTTCCTGGTCGAGGTCGCGCTCCAGTTGCTTGGCGCGGAGCTGGTCCATCGTGGAGCGGATCAATCGTCTTTCGCGGTCGATCAGCAGTGCGGCCAATACCGTTCCGGAAATCAAGGCTCCCAACACGGTCGCCAGCGCCAGAAGGTGCAATCGGCCCAAACTGTCCAGGCGTTCGGACTGGATCTGCCATTCGCGCGACATGACCCTGCTCGCCTTGCCCCGCAGGGCTGTCGACAAGGCCGCCACATGTGCCGCCAGTGCCGCCCGGTCGCCGCCCTCGGCCGGATCAAGGGCCAGCAACCCGTCGCGCCAGCCCATCAGGCCCTCGGCCAGCCCGGCCTCGCTCAGGAACCGCCATTGTGGCCCGTCGCGCAGCAGGTTCAGCCGCGACACAAGAAGATCGAAGCGAAGCTGAACCTCGGCCGGGTCCGCGTCGCTTGACAGGGCCGCGGCAAGGTTCAGCGCCTCGATCTGGGTCTGACCGAATATCCAGGTCATGTTCTCGGTCGCGGAGATCTGCATCTGCCGCTCGATGCGCACGATGTTGACTGCGGCGACGGTTAGAAGGCCGATACAGGCAAGGATCAGCGCGGCAAGTCCGCCATAGCGCAAAGGCCTGGTAAGCCGCATCATTGCACATGAAGTGCGACAAGCTGCCAAACCCATCGCGTGTCATAACGGATATCGGCCAGCACCCTGTGATCGTCGCGCGGATAGACGATCCAGATCGGCCCCTTGTCGCGCGGAGTCAGTGCCGTCCCGTCCATGTAGAGTGCCGCGATCACGTCGAATTCGTGGAAGTCGCTTACGGGGATGTCGATGACATAGTCGTTCAGCGCCCGCGCGGTCACCGTCTCGCCCCGCGCTCCGGCCAGCGCCAGGATGTCACGCATCAGGACCCCTCTGAAGAGCGGCCGTCCGTCGGTGACGGTCGTCGAGGTCGCGATCTCGTGCCACTCCAACGCATCCAGATCGGAGCGCAATATCTCCACCTGCCCGCCATCCACCGCTCCCGTCAGCGTCAACAGCGGGCTTTCCGCAATCGCTTTCGGCGCGGCAAGAGCGATCATCGCCAGCACGAGAAGGCATGAATAGAGGCGATGCGTAAGTGTCATGAGAATCGCGCGAATAATGAGGCCTGAGTGGACGCTAGCACATATTTTTCCGCGTTGCCCCATTCAAACGGATGGGGTGCGAAACTGCGCCAGCACATATCCTGCGACTCAACAAGGAGAACGTTACATGTTCATAAACGCTTTCATCCGCCGCTCGATCAATATTTGCGCCCTGTCCTGTCTTGTGGCAACGGCCGCCACTGCCCAGGAGCCTGGCGGTCAGGTCATCGGCAGCTTCGGAGAGCAGCCTTTGGAACTGGCGATCTCGCCGGATCTTTCAGCAGCGACGATCATTGGCAGTTACGCTGATGCATTCCTTTCCGGCGTACAGACCGCTGACGATCAGGAAACCGCCTTTGTGTCACTCATGCTGAGCGGCGAGTTGCCGGACCCCGCGGAACTGTCGCTCGAAATCGCCTTCGCGCAAGACATGGGGGCCAACTGGCGCGGCGACGGGGAGAGCCTTGCGCTGGAACTGGCGGAATTCTCTGCGACGGATGGCATTGTGAGCCTCTCTGGCACCATCACTGGCGAAGTCAGCGGCGGACCCGACTCGGAAACGCGCCCCGTGACCCTCAGCTTTGACGCTCTTCTGGAGCAGGTGAACTGACATGCGGGCGGCTGCCATTTCGATGATCATGCTCGCCGCCCCCTTGGCAGCAGCCCCCGCAGATGGCGTCTATGACGGGTTTGACTGTGCGGCCCCGGTCAGCGACCAGCGCGTGACGTTACAGGGCAACCGGATCGTCTATTATGAGACCAGTTGCCGCCTGACCGATCCGCAAACCGTTGAAGGCTGGCAAAGCGCAACGCTCTACTGGGCCGACTGCCGAGGCGAAGGACAGGACTGGCGCGAACGCACGCTGCTGATGACGCGCATGGGCGGCGATCTGATCGTGATCGGCGATGGCTGGGCGGAACGCTATGCCCCCTGCCCGAACCTGCAACCGAGGCTCGATTGATGCGAAACGCGATCTTCGCCGCCGCCCTCTGCGCTGCGACACCGCTGGCGGCGGAACCAGTCACTGTCATCGTATTCGACGCATCCGGGTCGATGTGGAACCGGCTCGAGGGCGATTTCAGCCGGATCGAAGTGGCGCGCGATGTTATGGGCAACTACTTCGTCGATCGCGATCCCGACGCGCCCTATGCGATCGTGGCCTATGGGCACAATCGCCGCGGCGATTGCGCAGATATCGAGGTGGTCACGCCAATGGGCCTCCATTTCGGCGCGGGCCAGGCCAACCGGCTGGTCGGGCTGATCCCCCAGGGCATGACGCCGCTGACCAACGCGCTGCAGGTGGCGCGCAAACAGATCCCCGACACGGCGGAGGCGGCCGATATCGTGCTGATCACCGACGGGCTGGAGAATTGCGGTGACGATCCTTGCGCGCTGGCGGACCGATTCGCCGCCGAAGGCATCGCGCTGCGTGCGCATGTCGTGGGTTTCGGCATGGCGCCGGGTGAGGTCGGCGCGCTCTCCTGCCTGCCCGATCAGACCGGCGGATTGCTGTTCGAGGCTGCAACCGGGGCGGAACTTGCCGCCGCCCTTGCGCAGGTAACGCCCGCCGAACCGGTCGCGGTCACGGTAGTAATGTCGCTTCATGCGGTCTCTGCCGAAACCGGGGCGCCGCTGGGCGCAGCCGACTGGCAGATCGCGGACGAGACTGGCGCGGTCGTCGCGGAAGGCGAAAGGAGCGATCCTTTCGACATCGTCCTGCCCCCGGGGGAATACAGCGTCGCTGCAACCGCACCGGGCCACTCCGGCGAGATGGCCCTGACCGTCCGGCCTGACATAGTTCAGCGCGTGGCTGTGCCCTTGACTGAGGATCGTCCCGAAGCATCGCTTGAGGCCCCCGAAACCGCCCCGGCGGGCGGAGCTCTCAATGTCTCGTGGTCCGGTCCCGATGCCGAGGGCGACCGGATCACGCTGGCCAGCCCCGGTGCATCGGCGGGAGAGACATTCGCGGTGACGCTGACCCGGAACGGCAACCCCGTGACGCTGCGCCTGCCCGACGAGACCGGCCCTTACGAACTGCGTTACGAACAGAACCGGCCAGAGCGCATCCTCGCCACGCGCCCGATCACCCTGACTGCGCCCGGGGCCAGCATCTCGCCGCCGGACACAGCTCCCCCCGGCGAAAGGTTCGAGGTCGCCTGGACCGGACCCGCCGGCCCGAAGGACGAGATCGTGCTGGCGGAAGCCGGCTCGCCCGATGATGTCCGTATCACGGCAACCCAGACGCGATGGGGATCTCCTGCAAAGCTCAAGGCGCCCGAAACCGCCGGCACCTATGAACTGCGCTACCGCGTCGGCGCCTCGGGCCGCATCATCGCGCGTGCGCCCGTCATTATAGGAGCAACCGAATGATCCGCGCTGCATTTTCCGCTCTTCTTTTCGCCATTGCTGCTCCGGCATTAGCCCAGCAGAACACCGCCATCCCAAACGAGATCTGCTCTGAAATACCACGGGGCGCGGACAAGCTCGATCTGCGGCGCATCGGACCGTTGCTGGAAGGCAGTTGGACCGAGACAGCCGTGGGCATCGGAGCCACAATGGGCGTTCACAGGAACGCTCTCGAGATCGTCTACGACCGGATGCGCAACAGGCTCTACATCGCCGCTGACGGGATGCAGACCGAACTCGTCCCGGTACGGGGTGGCAACAGGGAGTTGCGCTATGATTTCGTCAAGGGCGCGCCGATGGACCCGAGCATGTTCGCGATCGAGCCGGATGTGGTCGAATGGGCCTTCGTGCTTGGGTGCTACATCGGCCTTGCCCCGCAATTCTCGTGGCACATTGGCAGCGGCGCACGGCGTGCAGACGGCATCATCAGCTTCTTCTCCGAAACGGAGGCGATGGGGACGAAATGGAACTCGGGCAGAGGCGCCCGCGAAGTCAGCCTGAGCCGGAGGTGATCTTGTTGAGACGGCTTTTTCTTGGATTTTGCGTCGCCGCCACGCCGGCGCTCGCACTCGACTCGGTCGGCACCGTGACGGCCTATCTGGATGGCGCCGACCTGACGTGGGAGGTGCTGCGGATGGAAGACGGTTCCACCATGGCACAGGTCAACGATATCGGTCCGCTGACCCTGATCGACATCAACGCCATGGGGGACGGGCATTTTCACATCAACCTGATTTTCGAAGGGAAGCCTTCGGCAGACTCGGCCCCTGCGGGCATTACCATCGACATCCGTCCCGACGGCGCGACCGGCCCTGCCTGGCAAAGCGATGGGGCGCCGTACCCGCCCAAGCTTATGCTCGAACGGCTCGACCTCGATGGCGCAGGCCGGGTGGAGGCCAGGTTCGTCGCCTCCCTCTGCCGCAGCGATGCGCCGACAACATGCAAACTCGTCGAGGGCCGGATCGACACCGGTCTGGGGATGCCGTGACCCTGCCGGATCTGCTCGCGATGGCTGCTTCATTTTCTTCTTGGCTGTCGAAAACGGGGGAGCCTCGGCCATGATGGCGCGGCTGAACACCCCCAAGCGGTTCGAGATCGAACTAGCCATACCCCGTTTCATTCTGTGGTTCGTGATGCTGCCGGTGGTTCCGGTCACAATTTTCGGGCTGGCACATCTTCTGGGCGGCGAGGTGATGACCGGGCTGATCCTGCTGGTGGGCCTCAACGGCGCATTTTACCTTGGCCACGCCTCCCTGTCCGAACGTACGATCCTGACGCTCGACAAGGTGTCAAGGCTGGTGACTGTCAGCCGAGACTCGCGGTTCCGCCCGCGATCGGACACCTATCCTCTCGACGCGCTGGACAGTGCCGAACTTGAACGAAACCACACATCTTCCGAAGAACGCACGACGTCGAAGGTGATGCTCGTATTCCGCAACACCCGGCCCGCGACCAGGATTCCGCTGTCGGGCTGGGGCGTGTCAGGGGACGGCCCCGGCAGGATCGCCGACGAGATCAACGACTGGCTGCGGCGAAACGTGTTTTCCCAAGACGACCAATGATCAGCAACGGAGCCACATGGTGCACATCAGACCCCTTTTCATCGGCACAGCCCTCGCGGCCGGCCTTTTCGCCACCTTCGGTCAGGCCCAAAGTTCGGGCGAGATAACCGTGATGATCGCGGGCGCGGAACGGACCATCCCCGTCTGGGCCGAACAGAGCGACTGGAGCGGCAGCGAGGACTGGCCTTCGATCAACATCCATGTGCGCGATTTCACCGATAACGGGGAAGAGCCAATCGTTGTATCCTTGGGCTTCGAGGCGTCCCGCTGGGAACCGAGCGTGCCAGAGTTGGATATGAGTCTGTACGAGAACAAGGAGCGCGTCGCCGTGCTTTATGGCCGCGAAGAGCAGGAGCGTGGCGGGCTGAGCGTCACCCTCGACGATCACTCGATCGACGGCACGCAACTGAGTATCAGCGGCAGCTTCGAGGGCAAGCTGGGACCTTCGGACAACTTTGGCAACGACATCGACCTGTCGCAGGGCGTTCCCGTCACCGGGACCTTTTCCGTCACGCTGGAGCAGTTGGAATGAGTGTTCGTGATTGGTCGATTCTTCGGACGGCAGCAGCCTATCTTTAGCTAGCCTGCGCCTGAGATCCCCGGCTGTATTCGACCACGGGCGGGCACCCTCCGAGGCTGGCGACGTCAAAAGCGCCCGTGGCGCAGCCGCTCGGCCAGATCGTCGCGAGACCGAGGACGGCGCGCCGCTGCCTCGAGCATTCGCTTTTGGGCGTCATAGGTTTTCTCCATGGTTTCAAGCTGCTCGGTCAGTCGGCCGGCGCGCTCGCCTGAGCGGCGCAGGGAAAGCAGGAACAGCAGGATCGCGAGTGCGATGACGCCGTAACGGAGCCCAGTGCGCGCCCATGCCGATCCGGCGCTCCCGGTGAGCAGCCCGGCGATCACCGTCGCCCCCTCTTCCAGTCGTCGAGCCGGGCGTAGATCGTGACCGCGATACCGCCGAGAGCCACGGCGATGAATACCCAGCGCAGGGTATCGAGATAGGGCACAAGCGGCAGGATTGCGGATTGGGTCTCGGCGAGGACGCTCTGCGCCACCTCGACCCCAGCTGCGCCCAGCGTCGCCACGCCTGCCGCACCACCCGCCTTCATGGTGCGGCTCTCGGCCAGCACTTCGCGCGCTGGAGGGGCTTCTTCGGCGAAGGCGGTCGCCCGGACCGGGAACCACTCGCCCCAGTGCCGTGCGGGCCCGAGATCAACATGGATGAACCCCGACCGGGGGTAGAATCCGAAGCCGAGGAACCCGACCGCCCGTGCCGCCGCCTCGAACGCCAACGGGTCATGGTTCGCCATGGCGATGTCGAAGGCGGCGCCGTCCATGTGCTTTGACCGGGTCGCGCCGCCGACGGCGCGGTTGTGCTCAGGGCTACGATCGGCGGAGCGGACGATCAGCGGCTTGCCTAGCCGGTCGCGCAGCGCCTGCAGCTTGTCGAGGGCCGGTTCGTTGACCAGCAGCTTGCCGGTGCCCCGGCATGCGATCTCGGCGGGCGAGAAGTTTGGCCAGCGCCAGGCACCCTCCGGCGCCTCGCGCCAGTGGTCGTAAAAGGTCGTGGTCATTGGGGTCCTCCAGAAACGAAAAACCCGCCTCGAGGGCGGGTGCGGTTTAACGAACGGGTCGGATGGCTTGGGCTACGGGCCGTTGCCGAAGAACTTCAGCTTGATGGCAACGCCGGCGAGCAGCGCGAGCAAGACCGCGGTGGTGATGGCGCGGACGACGGTTTGCACGGCCGTGCGGCGAACAAGCCGAAGCAAATCCAGCATCGAGCGCAGGTCGCGGATGTCGAGCGCCGCCTCGTCGCCTTCGAGCCCGACATCGGCGAGCGCGCGCTTGGCGCCTTCCTCGGCGGCGCGCGCGAGGATCGCCTCGAACTCGTGCTCTGGCATGCGGACGAAGCCGTCCTCCGGGCGTTGTGGGGCCATGGCGTGCCTCCCTCAGCCGATCTTCATGCCCCAGAAGGACGTCTGGTCGGCGGCGAAATAGCCGTCCGCGGCGCGGAAGTTGCCCTGCAGTTCGACGGTGTCGCCGGGTGTGAGCGCGACCATCGTCTGAAGCCAGAGTGCCGTCGCCTCGGAGATATGCGCGCCGCTGATCTCGCCGAACGAGCCGCGGATCTCGGTTGTGCCGTTCAGCACGAGCCGGCCGCTCATCCGCGCCGACGTGCTGGCGTTGACCTTGTAGACCAGGGTCGCGCCGAAGAGGTAGGTGCCGTCCACCGGGGCCACGAAGCGGTTGTTCGCTGCGTCGAAGACCCCCTGATCGTTATAGTCGGTGTTGTTCAGCCCGATCTTCGTCCAGGTCCCGACGCCGACGTAGTTGTCGTAGTTCGTGTACGCCTTGAACCGGGGCAGCCGGGGCTGGTCGACGATGCCGGTGGCGTTGTCGACGCTGAGCCCGTCGAAGAAGGTACTGCCGTCGGCGGAGACCGCGAGGCGGAAGCGGTCGGAGCCGAAGAGGCCAACCAGCGCCTTTGTCACGAAGCCGGTCTGCAGCGTCAGGCCAAGATCGTCGCCGGCCGCCTCCTTGTTCATGGTGTAGAACAGATCGCCGGTGCCGCCCTCGGCCACGGTCTTCGCGGTCCAGAGCGCGGCGTTCAGCTTGGCCGAGAACGGGTTAGATGCGTCCGCCGTCGTCCCCAGCCCCAGCAATGCCATGTTCTGCAGCGCCGCGGGCGTAGTCCCGATCCAGCCCGCGCCGCCGTAAACCAGCAGCAGCCCCTCGTCCTCGACCCACGCGCGCCAGCCGGTCCGCGGTGGCAGGCGCAGCCACGCCCCGTCCGTCCAAAGCGCGACGTTCAGGTCCCAGCCCGCCCAATCGCCCGTCGCGCCAGAGCCGACGATGTAGCGGTCGCCGTCGGCCGGGCTGCCTGGCGGTGCGGTCAGGTCGCGGTCGAGGACGGAAAGCTGGACAAGCCCGTCGAGCAGCCGCAGCGCCTCGTTGTGGGTGACATGTTTCTGGGCCTGCGCCGCGAGGATGGGCGATGGTCGAGCAGAAGACAACGGTCTGCCGGTCGCCTGCCTTCTCACGCCAGTGGCGGATCACCTCGTCGGTGACAGGCGCGCGGTCCATGATGTCCGCCACCTCGGTCATGTCGAAATCCGCACTGGTCTTGCGGACCGATTTCAATTCCTCCTGCACGCCAACATCGATGACAAAGGTGCGCGGCGGCACGAGGTGGCCCGATGCGATCAACTCACCCAGACGCACCTGGTCGGCTACATTGTCGAAGACCTCGCGCAGTCCCTTGCGGTCGCCGCGGGTCGCGTACCGCGTCCAGGAGCTGGCGTATGGCGGCCTGAAGCCGGAAACGGTGAAGCGGCTGGAAGCCCTTACCGATTATGGCCGCGGGATTGGGCTCTTGTCGGAGACGAGCAATGCTCACGTCATCTTCTACTACGGACTTCTGTCGCTACCGCTGCCGCTCGCGATCTCCGGTGACGATCTCGACGAGCATTTCCAATTTCCTGTCCACGAGGCAATCGAACTCGTGAACGCTTATTTCGTTACACGGTTATCAGCGCTCATTGAGCAGGAAGACTAGCCCCATCAATACTTTAAGTGGCTCCGTGCGCAAGTTGCTCGATCCCCAAAGCGGTTCGATCCCAGTACCACTTGAACAGATGGGACCAAGATCGGAAGCATTTCTGGCCGCACTCTTTCTCTCGTCCTTTCAATGCCTTAGGAAAAATTCGCCAAACTGACGTAGGCAACAGGTCCGGAGAATATCGGCCCGCAGAGAACACCTTGGGGCATCCTGACCCGGGTGCGGTGCTCAGCCCCTCCCGCATAACCTTCGAAAACAAAAAGAAAATCCGGCCGCAGCCGGATCGGTAGAACGCTTTCGCGAGGGCAAGTGGCGGAGGAGGTGGGATTCGAACCCACGGTAGACTTTCACCTACGTCGGTTTTCAAGACCGGTGCATTCAACCACTCTGCCACTCCTCCGACGAAGCGAAGGGATAGCGGTGGTTACGCGATTCTGAAAGCAGTTTTCGCGGGCTGGTTTTTGCCCACCACATTATCGCCTTGTGCGAGAGCCTTTTCACGCGGTCCATGTATCGCTAAAGTGGCGCGTAATCGGGAGCGATACCCGGCAAATCAGCGGTTCCGGGCATTGGCCCGCATGATAACTAGGGGCGAGACATGGCAAGCAAGACCACTCTGAAAGTGGCCATTGTGTTGGGCAGCGCACTGTTTCTTTCGGGTTGCGACGATGCGAAACTTCCCGACTTTCTGAAGAAGAACGACAAGGGCGGCGCCTCGGCGGCCGAAGGCAAGAGCGGGCGCGCGCAAAGTGGTGAACGCGATGTGGAAGCGCCCGAGATCTTTCAGCTGGCCGAAAAGGGGTTGTGGGACGGCCGTCCCAGCCTTGGCGGCGTATGGGTGGCGCATCCCGATGCCAAGGATCCCGAACGTGTGATCGTCCGCAATCAGGAGAATGGCAAATCCGTCGTTGGCGCCCTGTTCCGCCGCGAACGCGAGGTGCCCGGGCCGCGTTTTCAAGTGTCGTCCGATGCGGCCGATGCCCTTGGCATGTTGGCTGGCGCCCCGGCCGATCTGAGCGTGACCGCCCTGCGCAAAGAGGTGATCAAGGAAGAACCGCCCGCACCGACCGAAGAGCTTGAGGCCCCTGGCGAGATCGCGCAAACGTCGCTGGATGACCCGATCACTGCGGCGTCGGCCGCTCTGGCGGAAACCGAAGCCGCCGCCGCACGATCCGCCCCCCCGCCCAAGCCCGCCGCCCCGAAGGCAACCCCGGCCAGCGCGCTGTCGAAACCTTACATTCAGGTGGGGATCTTCTCGTTTGAAGCCAATGCCGACCAAACCGCCGCCGAGTTGCGCAACGCGGGTCTGCCGGCGACCATCAAACCGGGACGCTCGAACGGCAAGTCGTTCTGGCGCGTATTGGTCGGCCCGATCAACAGCCAGGAAGAGCACATGGCGGCGTTGAAAAAGACCAACGACATGGGCTTTACCGACGCCTATCCTGTCACGAACTGAAGCCCGCCCGGGCAAAGCAATAAAGCAATAAAGGCCAATCTCCTGCAATGCCAATCCGTCTGACCGTATTCTTCGCCGCCCTTTTGACCGTGCTGGCAACCGCCACCCTGCCCGCCCGTGCCTTCGAGACCCGCGCCGGTTCTGCCTATGTGCTGGACATCAACACGGGCACCGTCCTGATGGAAAAGAACGCCGAGGTGCCCCTGCCACCTGCGTCGATGTCGAAGCTGATGACGGTCAACCTGTTGTTCGAGGCGCTGGCCGACGGTCGGGTGACGATGAGCACCCAGTTCGGTGTATCGGATCGTGCGGCATCGACCGGCGGATCGACGATGTTTCTTGAACAGTCGGACCGCCCCACGGTCGAGGACCTGATCCAGGGCATCATCGTTCAGTCTGGCAATGACGCCTGTGTCGTGGTCGCCGAGGGTCTGGCCGGGACGGAAGATGCCTTCGCCCGTATGATGACCGACCGCGCCCGCGATCTGGGAATGGAGAATTCCAGCTTCGGCAATTCCTCGGGCTGGCCGCATCCGATGCAACGTATGTCGATGAAAGACCTGGCCATTCTGGCGCGTCACATCATTGTCGAGTTTCCGGACTATTATCGCTATTTCGGCCAGTCGGAATATCACTACAAGGGGCGCGCGCCCGACAACCGGTTCAACCGGAACCCGTTGCTGGATCTTGGCATTGGCGCCGACGGATTGAAAACCGGTCACACGCAGGAAGCGGGCTATGGGCTGGTCGGGTCCGCCCGCCAGGGGGACCGGCGGATCGTGTTCGTCATCTCGGGCATGGACTCGGAAAAGGAACGCGCGGAAGAGGCCGAGGCGATCGTCAACTGGGCATTTCGCCAGTTCACCATGAAAACCACGGTAAAAGCCGGTGAACGGGTGGCTGAAGCCAATGTCTGGCTGGGGTCCGCCGACACGGTCGGGCTTGTTCCGGCGCAGGATGTGGATCTTCTGATCCCCGCCGGGCAGCGCGAGGGCGTGACCGCCACCATCAACTGGAATGGCCCTGTCGCCGCGCCGATTGCGCAGGGCCAGGAACTGGCCGAGATGGTCATCAGCCGCGATGGGCTGAGCGACACCGTGGTGCCGCTTTATGCACAGGAAGGCGTGGGAAACGCCGGGTTCGGCAAGCGCCTGACCGTGGCCGCCGAACGGGTTCTGGCGCTGGTCATGGGCAATGACGCCCCCCCGGCCGCGCTGGAGCCTGATGTCGCACCTACAACCAACTGACGCGCGGATGGCCGGGCTTTTCATCAGTTTCGAAGGCATTGATGGCTCGGGAAAATCCACCCAGGCCAAGATGCTGGCAGAAGCGTTGCGGGACGATGGGCGCAAGGTCGTGTTGACCCGCGAACCCGGGGGCAGTCCGGGGGCCGAGGAAATCCGCGCTTTGGTGCTGGAAGGCGACCCCGACCGTTGGTCGGCACAGACCGAGCTTTTGCTGTTCACTGCCGCCCGGCGCGACCATCTGGAACGCCTGATTGACCCGGCCCTGTCGGATGGCAAGACCGTCATCACCGACCGTTTTGCCGACAGCACGCGGATCTATCAGGGCACCCGGTCTGGCGATCTGCGCGACATGGTCGATCAGTTGCATGATCTTGTGATCGGACGCGAACCGGACCTGACCTTTCTGATCGACATGGACCCTGATCTGGGCCTGTCGCGCGCCAAGGGGCGTGGCGGCACCGAGGAACGGTTCGAAGATTTCGGCGCGGATTTGCAGCACAAGATGCGCGCGGGGTTTCTGGAGCTTGCACAGAAGCATCCCGACCGCTTTCGCGTCATCGACGGCACCCGCGAGATCGACGTGGTGGCTGCAGATGTTTTGTCCGTAGCGCGCGCTGCTCTGGTCAGCGCCACCTCTGACAGATGAGCACAGGCATGAGCACGGATCCCGACGCCATACCCGAACCCGACCGGATCGACGGCGCCCCCCACCCGCGCGAGGCGGCGCGGGTGATCGGGCAGGACGCCGCCGAAGCCGCGTTTCTGACCGCCTATACGTCGGACCGGTTGCACCACGGGTGGCTGATCACCGGGCCGCGCGGCGTTGGAAAGGCGACCCTGGCCTGGCGCATCGCACGGTTTTTGCTGGCCACACCCCCGGATGACGGCGGCATGTTTGCCGCCCCCACACCGACCAGCCTTGATGTTTCCGATGACCACCCCGTCGCCCGGCGGCTGAAAGCTCTGTCCGAACCGGGGCTGTTTTTGCTGCGCCGTCCATGGGACGAGAAGAACAAGCGTTTGAAGGGTGACATCACGGTGGACGAGGTGCGCAAGCTGAAGCATTTCTTCGCCATGTCCTCGGCCGGTGGCGGGCGTCGCGTTGTGATTGTGGACGTGGCGGACCAAATGAACACTTCGGCGGCGAACGCCTTGTTGAAGCTGCTGGAAGAGCCCCCCGAAGGCGCGGTCCTGCTGCTGATCAGCCATCAGCCATCGCGCCTGTTGCCGACAATCCGGTCACGGTGTCGCGAATTGCGCCTGTCGCCCCTGTCCCCCCCCGATCTGGCGCAAGTGATGGCGGGGCTGGACGAAACCCCGTCCGCCGATGAGACGCAAAGACTGGGAGAGTTGGCCGCAGGTTCGGCGGGTGACGCCCTGCGCCTTCTGCATCTGGATGGTCTGGCGATCTATGCCACGCTGATCGAGATCTTTTCAGCAGGCCGCGGGTTCGACCGCCCCCGCGCCCTGAAACTGGCCAACAGCGCGGTGGGCAAGGCCAATGCCGAACGGTTCGAACTGATCCTGCGCCTGTTCGAGCTGTTCCTCGCCCGTTTGGCCCGTCACGGCACCGGCTTCCCTCCGGGTGCCGAGGCCGCACCGGGCGAAGCCGCCTGCCTGGCCCGCCTGTCGCCCGGCCCCGACGCGGCCCGCGGCTGGGCCAGCCTGCAACAGGAGCTGTCAGCGCGCGCCAACCATGGTCGGGCGGTGAACCTTGACCCTGCCGCGCTCATCCTTGATATGGTTTTCAGGATCAACGAAACGGCGGCGCGTCAAGCCGCCTGAGGCAAGGACGGACCTGATGAGCACGCCGCGGATTACCGACAGCCATTGCCACCTGGATTTCCCGGATTT
The DNA here is from genome assembly GCF_014656375.1 of Aliiroseovarius zhejiangensis. GTDB lineage: Bacteria > Pseudomonadota > Alphaproteobacteria > Rhodobacterales > Rhodobacteraceae > Aliiroseovarius > Aliiroseovarius zhejiangensis. The sequence goes on from NZ_BNCH01000001.1 coordinate 541,688, forward strand.
CGAAGATGAACTGGAACAGGTGATCGCGCGTGCCGCCGAGGCTGGCGTCCGGCGCATGGTGACGATCTGCACCAGGATGGCCAATCTGGACCAGGTCCGCACGATCGCCGAGGCGCATGATCCGGTTTTCTTTGCCGCCGCCACCCATCCGATGAGCGTGGCGTCAGAACCGATGGTAACAGTGGATGATCTGGTCGCCTTGGCGGCGCATCCTAAATTCGTCGGTATCGGCGAAAGCGGGCTGGACTATCACTATACGGCGGACAGCCGCGAGGTGCAGATCGAAAGCCTGCGCATCCATATCGAAGCCGCGCGCCAGACCGGTTTGCCCCTGATTATCCATGCGCGCGACGCGGACGAAGATATGGCCCGCATCCTGACCGAAGAACACGCAATCGGCGCCTTTTCCTGCGTGATGCACTGTTTCAGCTCCGGGGCCGCACTTGCGAAAGCGGCGTTGGATCTGGGTTTCTATCTGTCGATGTCCGGCATCGCCGCCTTCCCCCGCAGTCAGGACCTGCGCGACATTTTCGCAACTGCCCCGGTTGAACGCATTCTTGTCGAAACCGACGCCCCTTATCTGGCCCCGCCCCCCCATCGCGGGCGGCGGAATGAACCGGCCTACACCGCCCATACGGCCAAGGTCGGCGCCGAAATCTTCGGCCTGTCCTACGAGGCATTCGCCGCACAGACCGAAGCCAATTTCGACCGGCTGTTCACTAAGGCCGCAACCATCGAGAGCGGTGCGTGATGGCGCGGCTGGAGTTCACCATACTTGGATGCGGCTCGTCCGGCGGGGTGCCCCGGCTGGGCGGGCATTGGGGCGATTGCGACCCGTCCAACCCGAAAAACACCCGCACCCGTTGCTCCGCACTTGTCACCCGAACCGGCGATGATGGCGGCGTCACGCGTGTGTTGATCGACACGTCGCCGGACATGCGTCACCAGTTGCTTCGCGCGGGCGTCGGCACCCTGGATGCGGTGGTCTACACCCACAGCCACGCCGACCATATGCATGGCATCGACGATCTGCGCATGGTGGTCTTCAACATGAAACGCCGCCTGCCCGTCTGGGCGGATGGCCCGACGCAGGAGGCGCTGCTGGCCCGGTTCAGCTATGCGTTCATCCAGCCCGAGGGGTCGAACTATCCGCCGATCCTGGACCTGCACTCGATCCGGCTCGGCAAGGGCGATGTGGTGATCGGTGGCGCGGGGGGCGACATCCAGCTGACCCCGTTCGAAGTGCGCCACGGCCTGATGGACGCCCTGGGGTTCCGGATAGGCGGGCTGGTCTATCTGCCGGACGTGAACGAGATCCCGGATGACGTGCTGCCTGTGCTTCAGGATCTGGACGTATTCGTTCTGGATGCCTTGCGCCGCTCACCCCACCCGACCCATTTCCATCTGGATCAGGCTCTGGAGTGGATCGAGCGTGTTGGCACCCGCAAAGGCGTGTTGACCAATATGCATATCGACCTGGACTACGCCACGCTTGATGCGGAAACCCCGCCCCATATCACCCCGGCCTTTGACGGAATGACCATCCGCATTCCGCTTGAATGAGCACTCTTGTCGATATCGTCCTGCCCGTCTTTCTGGTGATCGGGTTCGGCTATCTGGTGCGCTGGCGGCGCCTGTTGGACGACGGGGCGGTTGACGGTCTGATGCGCTTTGCGCAGTCGGTTGCCATTCCCTGCCTGTTGTTTCTGGCCATCGCGCGTCTGGACCTGGGCGCCGAATTTGATCTGGCGCTTCTGGGCAGCTTCTATACCGGCGCGGTTTCGGGGTTCGCCGCCGGGCTTCTTGGTGCGCGTCTGCTGTTTGGGCGTCCTTGGCCGGATGCGGTGGCCTTTGGGTTCGTGACGCTGTTTTCCAACTCGCTTCTGCTGGGTTTGCCGATCACGGAACGCGCGTTTGGCCCCGATGCTCTGGCCGGGAACTATGCCATTATCTCGATCCACGCGCCGATCTGCTATGCCATCGGCATCACCGCGATGGAGATTGCCCGCGCCCAGGGTGCAGGCCCCTGGGACACGCTGCGCCAGATCACGCGCGCGATGACGCGCAACATGCTGGTGCTGGCGATTGCTGCAGGCTTCGTCGTCAACCTTATGCATGTTCCCCTGCCCGGCGTGCTGGTCGAGGCGTTGACCCTGTTGGGCCGGGCCGCTCTTCCCACAGCCCTGTTTGCCCTTGGCGGTGTCCTCTATCTTTACCGTCCCGAAGGCGACCTGCGCATCGTCACCTATCTGTGCCTGATTTCACTGTTCGTGCACCCGGCGATCACCTGGGGGCTGGGGCTGGCGCTTGGCCTGAATGTGGATCAGTTCCGGTCTGCGATCGTCACGGCAGCGTCAGCGCCCGGCATCAACGCCTATATCTTTGCCAACCTCTATGGGGTGGGCAAACGCGTGGCGGCGACCACGGTTCTGGTGGCCACCGGCCTGTCGATCCTCACCGTCTGGGGGTGGCTCGCGATGCTCGCAGCCTTCGGATATTGACAATGGGCAGGGCGCACCAGCCTAAACGTTACAGATTTTCCATTCAACCCTCGCATCCGTAACATCCCCCCTTGCCCCGAATCGTGGCGCCAAGTATTATCGACCATACGGTCAGCTTTAATCGGCGCCGCTATCGGGTTTGGGAGGACCACATGGATGCATTGATTTGCGACGCCGTTCGCACCCCCATCGGACGCTATGGCGGTGCCCTGTCGCAGGTGCGGGCCGACGATCTGGCAGCCCTGCCCATCGCGGCCCTGATGGCCCGCAACCCGGACGTGGACTGGGCGTCTGTCGATGACGTGCTTTACGGATCCGCCAACCAGGCGGGGGAAGACAACCGTAACGTGGCACGTATGGCCGCCCTTCTGGCCGGGCTTCCGGTGGACGTGCCCGGCACCACGATCAACCGCCTCTGTGCGTCCGGCATGGACGCGGTGGGCATGGCCGCGCGCGGGATCAAGGCGGGCGACTATGACCTGTGCATCGCAGGTGGCGTCGAGAGCATGAGCCGTGCACCCTTTGTCATGCCGAAAGCCACGTCGGCTTTTACCCGCGCCAACGCGGTCTATGACACGACCATCGGCTGGCGCTTTGTGAACCCGAAAATGGACAAGATGCACGGCACCCACTCGATGCCGCAGACTGCTGACAACGTGGCTGAAGATTATTCCGTAAGCCGCGAAGATCAGGACGCTTTCGCCGCGCGAAGCCAGGCCCGCTGGGACGCAGCCCAGAAGGCAGGTCGCTTCGCGGACGAGATCATCCCCGTGACAATCCCGCAGCGCAAGGGCGATCCGGTCGTGGTCGACACAGACGAACACCCCCGCCCCGGCACCACCGCCGAGAAGTTGTCGGGCCTTAAAGGCGTGAACGGACCCGACCTGACGGTGACGGCGGGCAATGCGTCAGGTGTGAATGACGGGGCGGCAGCGATGCTGGTAGCCTCGGAAGCCGCGGCCGCGACCAATGGGCTGACCCCCATGGCCCGCGTTGTCGGGATGCAAGCCGCCGGCGTGCCCCCCCGCATCATGGGCATCGGTCCTGTTCCGGCCAGCCGCAAAGTGCTTGAAAAAGCGGGACTCACCATCGACCAGATGGATGTGATAGAATTGAACGAAGCCTTCGCGGCCCAGGGCCTTGCCACGCTGCGCGAACTGGGCGTCGCCGATGACGACCCGCGCGTGAACCCCAATGGCGGTGCGATTGCACTGGGCCACCCGCTGGGCATGTCCGGCGCGCGGCTTGTTCTGACCGCCGCCTATCAACTGAAACGCACCGGAGGGCACTATGCGCTCTGCACCATGTGCGTGGGGGTTGGACAGGGCGTTGCCCTTATTCTGGAAAGGATCTGACGATGTATGCTCAATTGGTGAAAACCGCAGGCACTGGCGTGAAGACCCGCGCGGAAATGTCTGATGAAGAACGGAATTTCCAGGATCGCATTGACCGGGATGAAAAGATCGAACCGAAAGACTGGATGCCCGATGACTACCGCGCCACGCTGATCCGCCAGATCGGTCAGCACGCCCATTCCGAGATCGTCGGCCAATTGCCGGAAGGCAACTGGATCACCCGCGCCCCCACGTTGGAGCGCAAGGCAATCCTGCTGGCCAAAGTGCAGGACGAGGCGGGCCATGGGTTGTATCTTTACTGCGCGGCGGAAACGCTCGGCGTCACCCGAGACGAACTGACCGAAGAGCTGCTGTCAGGTCGCATGAAGTATTCGTCGATCTTCAACTACCCCACCCTGAACTGGGCCGACATCGGCGCGGTGGGCTGGCTGGTGGATGGGGCGGCGATTATGAACCAGGTTCCATTGCAACGGACGTCATACGGCCCTTACAGCCGCGCGATGATCCGCATCTGCAAGGAAGAGAGTTTTCACCAGCGCCAGGGCTATGACATCATGATGAAGATGGCGCAAGGCACGGATGCGCAACGAAAAATGGCTCAGAATGCGCTCAATCGCTTTTGGTATCCGTCGCTGATGATGTTTGGCCCGTCCGACAAGGACAGCGTGCATTCCGCGCAGTCGCTGGCCTGGAAGATCAAGATCGACACCAATGACGAGCTGCGCCAGAAATTCGTCGATCAGACCGTGCCACAGGCGAAATATCTTGGTCTGACCATCCCTGACGAGCATCTGAAATGGAACGAGGAACGTGGCGCGCACGATTTCTCGGAACCCGACTGGTCCGAGTTCTTCAATGTCATCAAGGGCAAAGGCCCCTGCAATATCGACCGGATGAAAGACCGCGTCGCCGCCTGGGAAGACGGTGCATGGGTGCGTGATGGCCTTCTGGCCCATGCCCGCAAGAAATCAGCCGCGCGCACCGCCGCCGAATAAGGAGAGATCAGATGTCCAAAGAATGGCCCTTGTGGGAAGTGTTCATCCGCGGCCAGCACGGCCTGAGCCACCGGCATGTGGGCAGCCTGCACGCCCCTGATGCCGAGATGGCGATCAAGAACGCGCGCGATGTCTATACCCGCCGCAACGAAGGCGTGTCGATCTGGGTGGTGGAAGCCGTCCATATCGCGGCCTCTTCCCCGGAAGAGAAAGGCCCGCTTTACGAGCCGTCCAATTCGAAGGTGTATCGCCACCCGACCTTTTTCGACATTCCTGAAGACGTGGGGCATATGTGATGGCTGACCAGAACGCTCTGTTCGAATTTCTGCTCAGGATGGGCGACAACAGCCTGATCCTTGGGCATCGCGTCAGCGAATGGTGTGGCCATGCGCCTGTGCTGGAAGAAGACATCGCGCTGGCCAACACGGCGCTGGACCTGATCGGTCAGACGCAGATGTGGCTGGGCCTTGCGGGCGAGGTGGAAGGCAAGGGCCGCACCGCCGACGACCTGGCCTTCCTGCGCGACGCCTGGGATTTCCGCAACCTCTTGTTGTGCGAGCTGCCCAATGGTGATTTCGGCCGGACGCTGATGCGCCAGTTCCTGTATGACGCCTGGTCGTCGATCATGCTGGCGCGGTTGATCGGGTCGTCCGATCCGCGTGTGGCCGAGATCGCGGCAAAAGCCTCGAAAGAGGTCGCCTATCACGTGGAACGGTCAGGCGACACTGTCGTCGGGCTGGGCGACGGGACCGAGGAAAGCCATCAGCGGATGCAAGCCGCGCTGGATTACCTGTGGCCCTATGTCGGCGAAATGTTTGACGGCGACGCGGTGGACACGGCCATGGTCAAGGCCGGTATTGCCCCCGACCCCGCGTCCCTGCGTGAAGAATACGACGCGCTGGTGGGGCGCGTGTTGACACAAGCCACGCTGACCAACCCGACCGACACGTTCCACCACAAAGGCGGGCGCACGGGATACATGCACACCGAACATCTGGGCCATCTTCTGACCAGCATGCAATGGTTGCAGCGCGCCTATCCCGGCGCGACCTGGTGATATGGACCAGCCGTCGGTTGATACGATCTGGGACTGGCTGGACCAGGTGCCCGACCCCGAGATCCCGGTGATCTCGCTGGTCGATCTGGGCATCATCCGGGACGTCCGGTGGGAAGGTGACGTGCTGAACGTCGCCGTCACCCCCACTTACTCCGGCTGTCCTGCCACCACCGTGATCAAGTTCGACATCGAAGCTGCGCTGCGCGACCGAGGGATCGAAAAACTGGTCCTGACGACGCAACTATCCCCCCCGTGGACCACCGACTGGCTGTCTGACAAGGGCCGCGCGGCGCTGGAGAAATTCGGCATCGCTCCGCCCTCGGCCAAAGGCGAACCGGATCGCTGCCCCAATTGCGGCGGCACGGATCTGGAACGCACCAGCCAATTCGGCTCGACCCCCTGCAAGGCGCTCTGGCGATGCCGCGACTGCCTTGAACCCTTCGACTATTTCAAGTGCATCTAGGAGGTTCCATGGCGCGCTTTCACACCCTCAAAGTGACCGACATCCAGAAAACGATCCGCGATGCGGTTGTCGTGACGCTTGCGCCCGACGAGCCGGAGGCATTCGATTACACGCAAGGCCAGTACCTGACCTTCCGGCGGGATTTCGACGGGCAGGAGCTGCGCCGGTCCTATTCGATCTGTTCCGGGCTGGACGATGGCCGGTTGCAGGTCGGCATCAAGCGCGTCGATGGCGGGGCGTTTTCCACCTGGGCTAATGAAGAGCTGAAAACCGGCGACACCATCGAGGCGATGTCGCCCATGGGCAATTTCTTCGTGCCGCTGGCGCCCGATCTGGATCGCCACTACCTGGGTTTCGCGGGCGGCTCCGGCATCACGCCGGTGCTGTCGATCATCAAGACGACCCTTGCCCGCGAACCCAATTCTCAGTTCACGCTGGTCTATGCCAACAAGGCCGTGACCACGATCATGTTCCGCGAGGAACTGGAAGATCTGAAGAACCGCTATATGGGTCGGTTCAACGTGATCCACATTCTGGAAAGCGACGCGCAGGAGATCGACCTGTTCACCGGGTTGGTGGACGAGGAAAAATGCGCGGCTCTGTTCAAGAACTGGATCGACATCAAGTCCGTCGATACCGCGTTCATCTGCGGCCCTGAACCGATGATGCTGGGCATAGCCCGCGCGCTGCGCGACCACGGGCTGGATGACGCGCAGATCAAGTTTGAACTGTTTGCGTCCAGCCAACCCGGCCGCGCCGCAAAGAAAGCCGTCAGCACGTCGGCCGTGAAAGGCGACGGGATCAACGCGGTGATTGCACTGGACGGATCCAGCCGCACCATCACCATGGACGCCGAAACCTCGATCCTGGATGCGGCCCTGGCCAATGACATGGATGCCCCATATGCCTGCAAGGCCGGGGTCTGTTCGACTTGCCGGTGCCGTGTGATCGAAGGCGATGTCGAGATGCTGACCAATCACGCGCTGGAGGATTACGAGGTCGAAAAGGGCTATGTCCTGTCCTGCCAGTCCTATGCCAAATCCGCCCGTGTCGTCATCGACTACGACCAGTAAGGAGAGCCCCATGTCCGAGATGAGCATCACCGACTACCTCGCCCAGGGGGGTGTCATGACCTCGCCCGAAAACGTGCCCGCGCGCTATCGGGCCGAGCTGATGCGCCTGATGGCCACCTTCGTGGACAGCGCGCTGGCAGGGGCTGCGGGATTTGCAGATATCATCAACGAAGGTCCGGGCATCAAGGAACGCATCGCGGCGGCCAAGATCGTGCTGGAAAAGACCGACAATGCCGACAAGGTGTTGAAGATCATGGGCGACTTCGGCGCCAACATCGCGCGCTATGCCAATCACCACCCGTGGACGGACCGCTTGGACCGTGACGCGGATATCGGGACGTCGCGCACTGACGCAGACATGCGTCTGGCGGTGTTCAACTATCCCCTGCAAGGATGGGCAGATGCCGTTGTGATGAACCTTCTGATGGGTCTGGCCGTGGGCGTGCAGATGGGCGAATTCAAACGCGTGTCCTACGCACCTTTGGCCGAGGCATTCCGCGCCATTGCGCCGGTAGAAGCACGTCATGCCGAACTTGCCGCCGAGGGCGTCGAGCGGCTGGTTGAGACCGGCACGGACATGGCGGATCTGCAAGCCAGCGTGGATTACTGGTGGCCGCGCGTTGCGTCGAGCTTCGGCAAGGATGTCTCGACGCGCGCCAGCCAGTTGCAAGCCTTCGGTCTGCGCCACTCCACTAACGCCGAGTTGCGCGAAGAATGGGAAGCGGCAGCGGCCACCGCCCTGAAGAAACTGGGACTGAGCGCGCCCTGAGCGCCGCCTGACCGTATCACGAACAGAGGACACAGCATGACCTTGATGAAAGTCTCCAGCTTCGCGGCTGGTCAGTGGATTGCGCCGGGCGCGGGTGCCCGCCCCATCGCCTCGGCCATCACGGGGGCCCAGATCGCCGAAGCCGGTGGCGCAGCCTTGGATATGCAGTCGATGATCGACTATGCGCGCGACACAGGCGGCCCTGCCCTGCGCGCGATGGGCTTTCATGACCGCGCCAAGATGCTGAAAGCTCTGGCGGTGCATCTGGGCGAGCACAAGCAGATGCTTTACGACCTCAGCTTCGACACCGGGGCCACGCAATCCGACCACATGATCGACATTGACGGTGGCATCGGCACGATGTTCGTCTTTGCCTCGAAAGGCCGTCGCGAAATGCCGGATGGGCAGGTCTATATCGATGGCGAGATCGAGCAGCTGTCGCGCAATGGCACCTTTCTTGGTATGCATATCGCAACGCCCCTGCAAGGCGTCGCGGTGCATATCAACGCGTTCAACTTCCCGGTCTGGGGGATGCTGGAAAAGCTCGCGCCCACTTTGCTGGCCGGTGTGCCCGCGATCGTGAAACCCGCGACCGCCACCAGTTACGTCACCGAAGCCGCGGTGCGTATTCTGCTGGACAGCGGCATTCTGCCCCACGGCGCGTTGCAGTTGATTTCCGGCGGCACGGGCGACCTTCTGGATCGGCTTGGCCCTCAGGATATCGTCAGCTTTACCGGCTCGGCACAGACCGCGTCGATGCTGCGATCAAACCCGAACATCTTGCGCAACTCGGTCCGTTTCGTGGCCGAGCAGGACAGCCTGAACGCGTCGATCCTTGGCCCGGACGTGACCCCGGACACACCGGAATTCGACCTCTTTATCAAAGAGGTGCAGCGCGAGATGACCACCAAAGCCGGGCAGAAATGCACCGCGATCCGGCGTATCATCGCCCCCGATGCACAGGTCCAGAACGTGATTGAGGCTCTGTCAGCCAGTCTGGACAAGACCGTCGTCGGTGACCCGCGTGCCGACGGCGTGCGCATGGGCGCCTTGGTCTCGGCCAGCCAGAAAGCAGATGTGCTTGAGAAAGCCACCGCCATCGGAACGGAGAGCAAACTGGTTTATGGCAACCCGGATGACACGGATTTCGCCGGGGACGTCGACCCCGGCGCCTTCGTGAAGCCGATGCTGTTTCATTGTGAAAACCCCGATACGGCCACCATCGTACACGAATGCGAGGCATTCGGCCCCGTCTCGACGATCATGGGGTATCGCGACATCGCCCATGCAATCGAGTTGGCCAACAAGGGCGATGGGTCGCTGGTCGCCTCGGTCATCACAGGATCAGGCGATGTGGCGCGCGAGGTTGCCATGGGCGCCGGTGCCTTCCACGGGCGGCTTTATTTCAACAACGCCACCTCGATGAAGGAATCGACCGGCCACGGATCGCCCCTGCCCCATATGGTGCATGGCGGACCGGGGCGCGCGGGCGGCGGCGAGGAAATGGGCGGCGTGCGTGGTGTGTTGCACTATATGCAGCGCACCGCCATTCAGGGCAGCCCCGACATCCTGACCGCTATCGGCGGACGTTGGGTACCCGGCGCAACCGAGATCGACGGCCCAGCCCACCCGTTCACCCGAAAATTCGGCGAATTGTCGATTGGCGAGACGCTGCACACCAAGTCGCGCGAGATCACGCTGGACGATATCGAGCACTTCGCCAATTTCACCGGCGACACCTTCTATGCCCATATGGACAGCGCGGCCGCGAAACGTAATCCATTCTTCCCGGATCGCGTGGCGCATGGCTATCTGCTGCTCAGCTTCGCGGCGGGTCTGTTCGTCGAACCCAACGAGGGGCCGGTTCTGGCAAACACGGGCCTCGACAACCTGCGCTTCATGAAACCGGTCGAGGCCGGCCACAGCATGAAAGTACGCCTGACCGTGAAGGCCAAAACACGGCGCACGGATGAGTATGGCGAAGTGCGCTGGCACGTGACATTGACCAATCAGGATGATGAACTGGTGGCGGAGTACGAACTGCTGACGATGAACGCTTATTGATACCGGATGGTCGCCCCGACGATCCCCGACGAGGCGCAAGACCTCTTGACCCTCTTGCAGGGTGACGGAGATCTGCGGGTCTGGTCGGTGATCGTGACCATCATGGGCGACATGGCGCGCGGCCCCGGACAAACCGTATCCGGTGCAACGCTGGGCGTGCTGATGGGCGCACTTGGCATCCGGCCCGAGGCCACGCGAGTCGCGCTGCACCGGCTGCGGAAAGATGGCTGGATCAGCAGTCAGCGCGCCGGGCGCGGGTCGCTCTATGCGCTGACCGATCATGGTCGGGCGCAGACACAAGCGGTGGCTGATCGTATCTACGACCCGAACCCGCCCGCGCCGGACCGTTGGCACCTTGTCGTCACCTCGACGAGCACTGATCCGGACAATGTCGAGCAGCATCTGGTCAAGCAAGGTTTTTCAGAGCTGTCCCCAAAAGTGTTCCTCGGCGTTTCAGGCCCAGGCGCCTGCCCCGGATGTCTGCATTTCTCGGACAATACACCCCAATTGCCACAGACGATGCTAAACACGCTGATCCCTGCCCCTGCCGCCGCCGAGACCCAGCGTTTTCAGGCCAGGCTTGCACAGGTAAGACCGCGCATCCTTTCCTCCCAGTCACCGCTGTCTTCCCTGTCGAAGGCTGCATTGCGGATCATCGTTTTGCACAACTGGCGGCGCATCGTGTTGCGATGGCCACCGCTGCCCCTGCCCCCGACCTGGCCCGAGGCGCAACTGCGCCGTGATGTGCATGCGCTTCTGACCTGGCTTGGCCCGATTGATGCAGATGCCTTGAGGGGGTGAGCACCTTCTGTTGTCAGACAGGGTAGGATTGGTGCGGGCGGTGCGCACCAAACAGGTGTCGCATAGCGTTGCATTCGATATTCGACACGTTGTAGGATTTCAGTGCCTTATGGGCGTAATTGTCCCACCACGGCCCAGCGCATCACACTGAAACGCGGGGTCAAATGGGGGACCAGATGGGGGACCGGGCGTCCATGCGCAACAAGCTGACCGCCGTTCAGGTGAAAAAGGCAGGCGACGGAAAACACTATGACGGCGGCGGGCTGGTGTTGGTTCGTAAGGGCGGTGTCGGGAAGTGGGTGTTCAGATACTCTCACCTCGGGCGGCGGCGGGAAATGGGCATCGGGTCGCAAGCCGAGCTGACCCTGGCCGATGCGCGCCGCATCCGTGACCAGTGGGCAAGCGAATTGGCCAAAGGTCACGACCCGATCGACAGCCGCAACGCCCAGCGCGCGGCTGAACGTGATGCTGTGAGCCGGGAAGACCCGACACTCGAGGACATGGCGATCGAGGCGTTTGAAGCGCGCAAGGCGTCCCTGCGTGGCGAAGGGACGCGCGGGCGGTGGATGTCGCCGCTCGACCTGCACGTCATTCCAAAGATCGGCCGCAAGCGCATGAGCAAAATTCACCAGAAGGACATCAAGGACGCCCTGTCCCCGATCTGGCGAAAAAAACACCCGACCGCGCAGAAAGCCATAAACAGGATCCGCATCGTGTTCACCCATGCGCGCCTGGCCGGGTTCGACTGCGACCCGTTCACGGTTCACGCGGCGGAACACATGCTGGGCGTCGTGAAACACGAGCCACGGCATGTGCCGGCCACCCGATGGCAGGACATACCGGACCTGTACCAGGCCCTCACCCAGCGCGGGAACCACGCATCCTGTCTGGCGCTGCGTTGGGCGATCCTGACCGTTGTGCGCTCGATGGCTGTGCGCGGTGCACGGTTCGATGAAATCGAAGGCGATGTCTGGACGGTACCTGTCGATCGCATCAAGGGGCACGAAGGGCGCGTGAGAGAATTTCGCGTTCCACTGAGCGCCGAGGCGCAGGCCGTTGCGAAACTGTGCAGCGAGTTTTCCGACAATCTGCTGTTCCCCGGCCTGCGCGGCACCCCGATCAGCGATGTCGCGGTCAACAAGATGCTGCGCAGCACCGGCATCGAGGGAACGCTGCACGGGCTGCGCACGTCATTCAGAACGTGGGTGCAGGACAACCAGGTCTGCACCTATGAAGTGGCGGAGACTGTTTTAGGTCACACCATAGGCAACAAGGTCGAACGGTCATACGCGCGATCTGACCTGCTGGAACCGCGGCGCGTCGTTCTGGACGCCTGGGCGCGCTTTGCCACGGGGCAGGATGCGAAGGTTGTGCCGATCAGTGCCGGGAAAAGTGGGTGATTTTTCAACGATGCATCGAAACTCATTGGAATGCTGAAAGCGCGCGTTTAATCCGCCCGGAAACAATACGGCCCGAACACACCGAATGCGCCGCTGCCGGTCGACACAGGATAGCGCAGGCAAATCTGGTATGGTTCGTCAGGCACATCACAGTCGCGCTCGAAAAAATCCACCCATTTCCACGGTTTGGGCGGGAGATCGTTGGGCGCATAGTCTCCGCGCCCGCTGCCGCGACAGCCCCGAACGGGAACGCCGTTGTGAAAGGTTTCGATCCAAGCGTTCCAGCGACCAGAAACCGGAACGCGCGCTTCGGCTTTATACAGGATCAGAGGTTTATCAAACCCAACGTCCATGATCTCGACCGTTGCGGTGATCCAAGGTTTTGGAAGGATGTGTTCGTCATAATAAAGCCGCGCGTCCTTTCCGAAGATCAGCGCGAACCACATAAGCAGAATTGCGACCGTCCACAAACCCGTGCTTTTGTTGCCGAAGAACGCCTGTCGAATCGTCATTTTCCACCCAGCTTTCGAACAATGAAATCTCGTATTGTTTCGGCGCTGATCGACATAAGGGCGCGCATGATATGCTCGCCCGTGATGGCAAGAACTATGGCGACTATCACAGTGTCGTCCTCGGTCAGGCTCTCGATCTTTCCAATGATCCATTCGTGACCATAATACGCCGCCAGGAAGCCCGCGAGGATCCCGCCCAGCGCACGACGCAGGCGAATGCGCCGTTCGATCGGGGTTTCATCCTCTGGCGCCACCTCGTCCGTGAACAGCCATTTGATGAACGTGGTCAGCGCGACGGCGACCCAGAATTTTACGTCCTCGGCATACTGCATGGTCAGTCTGGTGGCCTCTCTGCGCTGAAGCTCGTTGTGAACCCGCTCGAAGACACCGAATGCGTCACCGATTTTACAATCCATTCGCCCAGCGCCGCGAGCGACAGGCCTGCGACCAAGACACGACCGTCAGCCGCAACCAGGGGGTTTCCCGGCAGCGTCATGGAAAGCGTTTCTTTCATCCGCTTGGATCGGTTCAGCTCGGCATCTGCCGCGGCCTGCGCGGTGGCTTCGTCCTTGAACCGTTCACGCAGGCGACGCACGGGTTCACCATCGCCTGCCTTGACCTCGATGTCGCTGGCGGCGTCCAGGTCGCGATAGGTGGCCACCACAGACCCCGCGCCATCCGACAGGGACCGATCAACCGACCAGCGCGACACCATGCTCGACGTGATCGGCACCAGCGGAACGGTGGCACCCGAGGCGGTGATGCCTTCGCCCTTGCGCCCGACGAACAACACGCCGCCTGATGGTTTGGCAATCAGGTCATGCTGGGCGGCAACGCGCGTCAAAAGCGCGATGTCGCTTTCGTCCACCTGGTCAAGATGTCCTGGCGCGATTGCCGCCGCGCTTTCGGTCGCGCCGGGTTCAAGCCCGTTTTCACCTGCGATTACGTCCACGATGTCGCCCAGCGTCATGTCAGACGGCCATGACCGGGTTTTCTGCTGCGTGATCGGTGCGGTGCCCGTGTCAGTGGTCCCTGTCGCCTTTGCTTGACCCGTGATGGATATGGCGCGCGGCGGGCCGCTTTCCTGCACGTTGTCGGCAACGAACAGACCCACTGACAGACCGCCCATCCAGATTGCAATCTCGGCGCCGGGCTGCGGCAGCGGAAACAACTGAACCAACCCGCTATTCGCGATCAGGATGTTACAACTGTCGGAGTCAAACCCTGAATTGTCAGTGACCGAGACAGACGTGATGGCCGAGAACGGCCCGGCCGACAGGGGCACACCGTTCACCGCCACCGCGAGCAGGTTGCTGATGTCCGTCACCCCCATAGCTGCGCGGTCCCCCGGTCCTCGCTGGGTTCATAGGCAGGAAGCAGGATTTCGATGCCGACCGGCAGGACCGGGCCGATCGAGGCCAGGCCGGGGTTGGCGTCCAGAACAGCCGCGACCACATCGTCACCGTCGCTGTCGTAATGCGCGCGGACCAGGTGATCGAGGACATCCCCGTCCTTAGAACGGTAGCGGGAAGAAACTGCCGTCATATCGTGCCAACCTCATTCTGAATTCTTGCTTGTGCGGGACACCGCCCGGCGCGAAGACGGTTTGGCCTTCGCTGACGCTTTCAATGACCCACACGCCCAGGAACGCGCCCGTGCCCGCCACCAGCGTGTAGGGCTTGCGCGCCTCGGCCATGCGTCGGAGCATGTCGACCTGCCCAAGCCCGCCGCGAAAATGGGGATAGATCACGCCATCCAGCTCGATATTTTCAGGGCCGAACCCGGTGAATTGCAGCGCGTCATGGGTGCCGACACGGTTTTGCCGCGCCCAACGGTACTCGCTGCTGCGCGTCATGTTCTGATAGGCGGCGCTGTTGATCGAGAACTGGTATTCGCCAAGTTGCATCATCACGTCAGCCATGGATCATCGCCCCCACATGCCTGTTGCGGGCACACGGTCAAACAGACCGCCCTGCGACGCCTGGCGCGCGCGCTGGTCCAGCATTTCAATGAGCTGCTGCGCCGATACGCCCTGCGCATTGACTGTGTATTGGTGAACATGGGTGACAGCCGCCTGCGCCGCCGCCTGCATTCCACCGCCCTGCATGATGCCTGACACTTTTCCTGCATAGTCTGCCAGCGACCGCATGGCGCGGTTGTCGGCAACCCACCCGGCCCTGTTCTGATACATCAGCTCCGGCCCCTTTTCGCCGGTCAAAACCGCACCGGGGCGGAAGAAGCCACCAGATGCGCGTTCCTGAACAGGCTCGTCGCTGCCACCCCAGAGTTTATCAGCAACCCACCGCCCGGCTTTGCCAGGCGCGTTCTGCACCCACCTCAAAGCGTCAATCACGGGCTGAATGATGCCCATCACCCATTCGAATTTGGACGCCAGCCAGTCGAGAACAGACCCGATGCCCTCTTTCACCCCGGCCCAGGCTTCTTTGACGCCCGCGACACCATCGGCAATGTTCTGTTTCAACCCGTCCCAGATTTCGCCAATGCGGTTCTTTGCGCTCTCGAAGGTCTCTTTGACTTTTTCCCAAAGGTTCAGGAAAAATGCCTTGATCGGCTCCCAGTTCTTGTAGATCAGGTAGGCCGCGCCAGCGATTGCGGCGATGATGGCCCCAACCGGGTTCGCGATCATAGCTACGCCGATCGCTTTGATACCACCTGCAACCAGCGGAAGGACGCCGCTCAAGCCGACCATCGCCTTGCCAAGGCTGAACACCGCGCCGCCGAACTTCACAACCTTCATGATAGTGCCGGATGCCAGAACGCCGCCGATGATGACGCCGAAGTTTTCCCAGCCGCCGACCATCTCGGCGACCTTGGTCACGGATTTAGACACAGTGCGGGTGACACGGCCCACGCCGCTGGCAAGATCCCGCACCACGGGGATGGCGCGCTCGACACCATCCGCAAAAGCGCCAGCCCATTCCTTCACCTCCGCACGGTTCGACACCAACCACCCGCTGATTTCCTGCATCGTCTGGGTAACAACTGGCATCAGCTCGGCCCCGATGGTGTTCTTCAGCCCCTTCCCGACCAGTTGCAGGTCAAGAAGGCTGTCTTGGAACACCTCGGCGTTGCGGGCGGCTTCTTCTTCCAGCACATAACCGGTCTCCCGCGCATCATCGCGCAGGTCGTTCAGCCCTTTGGACCCGTCGCGCAGCATGTTCAGCATGCCGATGCCGGACCTGCCAAACAGATCGTTGGCAATGGCCGCGCGCTCGGCGGTGGTCTCAACCTCGGTCAGGCGATCCGCGATGGCGGCAAGCGCATCATCAGGCAGCATGTCGGCGAGGTCAGCGGCGGACAGGCCCAGCGCGTCCAAGGCATCCTTCTGGGCGCCCGTGCCTTCCATGGCCAAGCCAATATTTTTGGTCATTTTTTCGAGCGACTTGTCGAATTCGCCGGTGGAAACCCCTGACCGTTCGGCGGCATAGCGCAGCTCTTGGAGCGCGCCGGTGCCGATACCCAGCTTGTCGGCGGTTTTGGCAACATCGTCGCCAAGCTGGGCGGTCGAAGATGCGACACCAAAGATCGCTGTCGCCGCAAGCCCGCCGCCGACAGCCAGACGACGCGCCTGGCGCCCGATGTCGGTTGTCATGGCGCTGAATGTCTTTCCGACCCGGTTGGCCGCATGGGACGCATTGGTCCATCGCTCCTGGGCGCGGCGCAGTTTGCCTAGCGTCCGCTCTAGGTCCTGATACTCGCGGTCAAGCTCTTCGACAGACCGGCCTTCTTTTTCCAGAACCTTGCGCTGCTTCGCCAACTCGCGCTGGCGCCGCTCGACATCCTTGATCGCGCTGCCGACCTGCGACAAGCCGGATTTCAGGAAACTAATATTCTTCTTGACCGATCCCTCGAGGACCGAACCGATGGTGATCGAGGCGTTAAGGCGTTGGTTCTTTGCCATTGGCGGGCAATCCTTCTAGCCACCACAGGAACAGGCTGACCGGCAAGCCCATGATTTCGGCGTGGCCCCAGCCCGTGAACCGGGCCAGGGCTAGTGCAGACCTGCGCAGATCCCCATCACCGGTCAGGCGTAAAAAACCGCCAGCGCCGCCTGCAAGCGCGTGTACTGGCGGATGGGTAGGCTGCGAATGGTGGCGGGGGGCAACTCAACCAGGTTGGCAATCAGCGTGACCTCGGCCTCGCCCTCGCCGCCCTTGGCGCGCTGTGCTGTGATCTGGTCATCCACCGTGGGTTCGCGCATGGTCAGGGCCTTCACCTCGGTGCTATCAATGATCAGGGGGCGTTCCTCGAAACGGATTTCAATGGTTCCGTCTGAATTCTCGATCAGCCAGGCGGGGTTTTTGTCCATGATCAAAGCCCCAGATTGCGGCGATGCTCGGCCAACTGATCGACGCCGCCGATGACACGCACCATGTTGATGGCGTCGATCTCGGTGGTGACGGTGCCGCCATGCGTTTCGCGGTAGTAATCCAGCGTGGCGGTGACGGTCAGCGAGGGCTTGTTGCCCGACCCCCACGTGCCGCGCGACAACTGCGTGATTTTGCCGCGCATGGTGTGGGTGACAGCCGTGGTGGTGCCGTCATAGCTTTCCAACGAACCCTTGACGGTCAGGGGAACACCAGACCCGGCTTTCAGCCCCCACATCTCGATCGTGGCACGGTCATAGCCGGTCAGGACGAACGAACAGGTCAGTTTTTCCAGTCCCATGTCGATGTCGATCGGGGCGTCCATGCCGCCCGCGCGGTGTTCCTCAGTGGAAACGGTCAGATCGGGCGGCGAATATTCCTCGATCTGGCCAGCATGTCCGCGCCCGTCGACAAACAGGTTCAGATACTTCAGCACATCACTTGCGGCGGTCATGCGAACACCTCCTCTACGTAATCATTGACCAGGTGCGACCGGAACGTGATGCGTTCGGCCGGATAAGGCGGGGTGAAGTCAAAGTCGAAGAAGACCTCGCCAAGCTGCACATTCGCGGGCGTGTTCAGGTCCGGGTCAGCCCAGCATTCACCGCCCAGGATGGCACCCTGCGCTTTCAGATCGCGCAGAGAGTCGTTAACGCCCTCGGTGACGGCTTCGACATAGGTCTTGGTGATCCCGCGATCGACAGCCCACAGGTGGGCGCGTTGCAGGCTGTCATTGATGATGTCAGCGGTGCGGCGCACACACAGGAAGTGCCATTTCGTGTCGGCGGTCACAGACCGGTTGCCCCATAGGCGGTATCCGTTCTGGCGAATGATCGTCGCGACCTTGTTTTCGTTCAGCAGGTTGGCGCGGGAATTGGCATCGCCCAGCTTGAAATCGACCGGGCGCGAGGTGCCCACGATGCCATTGATCAGCTTGTTTGACGGCGATGCCCAGAACCCGACAGTCAGGTCGGTCTTGGCGATCACGCCAGCAACCCGCGCGGATGCGGGTTCATCGACGGTGACGCCGCCGCGCGACACCTTGACCCAGGGGTCGACCACATACAGGCGGTCCGATCCGAAATCAGCCGCGGCGGTCTGTGCGTCCGCATCGGTTGTGTTCGGGCCATCTGCGATGATCACAGCGCGCATACGTTCGGCAATGCCGATCAGTTCGGACACGACCGGGTTGGCAGCATCGCCGGGGCGCTGATGCGTCATGCCTGGTGCGATCAGGACGCGCGGGGAAAACCCGACGACGCTTTCAGCCCCCAGAAGGGCGTGAACGCCCTCAAGGTTGCCATCGACCGCGTTGACGCCACCGACTGCATTTGCCAGCAGCGCCGCTTCGTCGGCGCCCTCTTCGATGCGCACCACCACCACGGCGGCGCCGATCTGGTCGAAAATGGCGTCAATTGCGTTGGGCAGGGTGCCGTTGGCGTCACCAACGGTATCAAGCCCAGCCGCTTCGGTGCGCGAACCCGCAATCAGGACGGGGGTGTTCAGGGGGAATGCGGCTGCATCGGCGTCGGGCGCGGTGCCCACGATACCGATAACGGAGCTTTTGACCGCCTCGATCGGGCGGGTGCCGTCGTCAATCTCGACAACCTCGACACCGTGAAGAAAAGTGGGCATGTGTCACCTCGAAATCTGCTATTGTTGGCAGCATTTCAGGCAGGTGTCGGGCTTTCCTCTGGCGGCTTCCCTATGCCCAGCGGTCAGGTCTGATCCAGGGACGCCAGCAGCGTTTCGGCCTGGGCCTTGGCCGTCAGCAAAATGCCCTCGTAATCATGTGGATCCGTGACCGCCTTCAACAGGTCGGTGGTCTTGCGGCGCAACCCGGATGCGCGAACGGCGATGGCCTGGAAGCGCGCGGCGTTGGTCACAATTTCCTGCGCCAGCTCGGTCAGGGTTTCGCCCGTCAGGTCGGCCTCGCCCTGCAAAAGGGCCTGCTGCTCTGCCGTTGCAGCACTTTGCAGATAAGCCCGCGCCGCCGCGTCCTTTTCGGCCCATGTCATTTGTTCATGCAAGGGCGCGCCGCCCGCCTGTGATGCCATGAAGCCTTCGATCCACTGGTTCATGGCGTTCAGCGCCTCGCTATAATCGGCAAACATGGGACCGCTGGCCGGAACGCTGCTGATCAGGTTGCCGTTGTCAAACGACAGAACAACCGCACCCTCCAGGTGAAGCCGCCACGCGCTGTCGGTGATTTCGACAGCACCTTCGGGGATCTGGATGTGAACCGCATCGTCATAGAACGCGATACCATCGGGGGAAACAGGGGCTGCGTATTTCATCTTAGTGTCCTATCGCCAAATACGAAACATTTTCACCGCTCACGGGATTGCCGGAAGCATTCACGACAAAAAAACGACAACTTGCAGTTGTTGTCTGGTCAGGCACCCAGCCAACCATCCGCACACCGGAGGTTCCCGATGCTGTGCTGGTGGTTTCCTGAGCGATTACCTTGAAAACATCGTTAGGGAATGTGATCGGAAACGTAGCATCCGCTTCGCCGCTTCCGCTGGACATGCCTGACGAACCCCACTGCAAAATCAGCCCGCTGGGTAGAATCTGAAAACCGGCAGTCGTCATGCTGTTGGACGCATAGTCCGTCATGGTGACAAGTTGCTGCCAAAGCGACCAGGACGACCCCGTGCGCAGACGAAAGAAAGCATCGCCGTCCGCGTCCGTGGCGATCTGCGACGCACCTGCCGTGCCTTCTTCATGCAGAACATAAATGCTGGCAGCACCGCTGGGACGTCCGGTGGTGGTCGCGTTTGCAAGGTAAATCCCGCTTGCGCTGATGACGTCCAGATCATCCACGCCAGATGACAGGTCGATGGCTTCCTGGTTGAACCCGGCGGTCTGGTCTTTCAGGTATTTCGTCCGCGACGCGAGCTGCGCCGCCTGTACGTTGGCAATGCCCTGACCCGCGCCAAGGTTGGGCGGGCCACCCACAACAGGATCGGTGGTTTCGATCTGGTAAATGCCGGATACCCAGCCTGCGCTCTCTGAAAGGTCAGCCATATTTAGACAACTCCGTAGGTAAACGCGCCATCATAGAAAATCGCAGCGTTGTAAAGGTTCGCGGCCTGTTCGAAAACGATGCCATCCAGGAAGCATCTGGCGGGAACGACCGTGTTCAGGATCCGTTGCAGTTCGGCCCCTTGTTCGATCGTGATCGGTCTGGCCATATACACCCGATACGATGCCCAATGCAGCGCGCCACCATACGGCTCGGCACCGTCATAGCTGATCGACCCATCAAAAACGGCAGGGTTGACACCCTCGACCACCACGGCATTTCCGTACCCGGCCGCTTTCACAGCCGCCCGAACGGCGCCCAACGTGCCCTTGCGGCGATGCACCCTGATCGAACTGGCAACCACGGCCCGTTTCGTGTCCTCGGACCAGCCCGCATTCCAATCCTCGACCGATGCCGCCCAGGCGTGAAACGGCAGCGCAGACGCCGGACAATCCTCGGTGGAGCCGATGCTTTGCACAGTGTCGACCAGACCTCTGTGGTCCAGCGCCGCCGCTTCCTCGATCGCGCGCTCCAACGGGGTCGCGTTTGGGGGCAGCAGGGTCTCGAAATCAGACATCGGTGCCCCCATTGGTCAGGGTGATGCCGGTCGAAGACGACACTTCGTTCCATGCAATCACCACATCGGTCGCGGGGGCTGTCAGCGTGACATTCTGCACCCCTTCCTGATGCAGCGCGGCAAAGATGCCAGAACGCGTGATGTCGTGCCCCAGCTTTCGGTTCTTTGCCAGGTACGCTTCAAGCGCAGCTTGCGCCTGGGCCATGACAACCGATGCGTCCGGCCCCTCGTAAAATGTCAGGGTGGCGTCGACCGCGAATGTGACCACAGTGGCGGCGTTCACATTCACCGTATCGCACAGGCGGCGGCGGTCGGGATTGCTTAGGTAATCTGACACCGTGGTCAACAGGCCGGCATCCGGCACCCCGTTTCCCTCGGTCGACAGGATGGTCACATCGACCACACCCGATGCGCTGCTGTCGCTGATCGCCACATCAGCCACCAGGGGCGATGCCGCAAGCGCGTTGAACGTATAATCACCGATGGTGCCACCTGTGGTGAACGCCTCTGGCGCCAGTTGCACCCGCTGGCGCAACCGCTCGTCGCCTTCCATGATCAGTTCAAGCGGCGGATTGGCGTGGGGGTCCGCTTCCTGAATGGTCTGACGCGCGACACCGTATTCGGCGGCGATGTGGTCAAGAACAGCCCCTTTGGCGAAGGCGAGCAGGCGCGACTTGCTGGCGTCCTGGATGGCGGCGCGCAGGATCAGTTCGCGATAGCTGTCTTCCTGCAACAACAGAACTATCGGCTCGCTTTCCAGTTCCAGCGTCGGTCGCAGGCTGTCAGCCAGGTCGATGCCGCCCTTTTCCTCGGCAAGCTCCAGAAGCCGTGCTTTTCGGGCCTCAAAAATCTCGGTGAAACTCGGCTGCTCAATGAACAGGGGCGCGGGCAGCTTGTCCAGGTTGATCGCGGTGAAGGCACTCATGACAGCTCGATCCCTTCAAGGCGCACCGGATCACCGCCGGGCAAGTACGTTCCGATCAGATCAATGACCACTTGGCCGGGGGCGAATGACTGAACCTTCACGCTGTCCAGCGCAAAGCGCGGCTCCCATTTCAAAAGCGCATCCGCCGTGGCGGCGATGATCGCCAGTTGGTTCGCCGCTGAATAGGGCTTGTCCACCAGGTCAAACAGACGTGATCCATAGTCACGACGCATCACCCGCGACCCGATGGGCGTGGTCAATATGCCTCTGATCGACTGTTGCAGGTGATCCAACCCGCTCGTCGCCCGGCCCGTGGTTGCGCTCATACCGTGCATGGTGGCCATTTTGATCCAGCGCCCCTTTTCTTCCTCTGGCGGGTTCCCCTATTGGGGCTGTCCGGTGCTGCCGGTGCCGGGCATCGTGTCGCCGTGTGTGTGCGTAACCAGGCTGATGCCGTCCGCGACCACATCGCCGGTGCCGGTGAATGTTCCGTCAAAATTTCCGGCAGGGACGCCGCCTGCAAACGGGCCGGGAAACACGATGCCCTTTGTCGTGTCGCCGCCCGGCGAAATCACGACAACCTGCGTTCCCGGTGTTTTCGGGATCCAGAATTTCTGGTCCTGCGACCCGAGCTGCGCGACCTTCAGCCAATCGCTGGTCACGCCGCCCGCCCACTCGACTTTTACTTTGTCGCCGTCCGCCTCGACCACCGTGGCGACAACCACCATGCGCTCGATCCGCCGCATGATTTCTGAAAGGGCAAAATCACTCATGGTGCCACCGTGTCATAGTCGTCTTCATTGCCCGACCCGATGTCCGGTGCGAATGACGAAAGCACTTCGCTTGCCGCCTGCCCGTCGCCCTGGTCGACCTGATCGCCGATGTTCGCCAGATGCGCCCATTCGACCAGCCAGGCGCGGTATTGATCCGCGCGCGGGTTGAATTCATCCGGTGCCACGGTGAACACCTGTGCGGCCCCCCACCGGACGCCCAGCCGCTCGTTGTGCAAAAATGCTGCCAGGGCGGCGGCATCGCTGGCCACGACGCGCCGCGCGCGCGGCTCGCGATAGCTGCGCAGAACCCGCGCCTCGAACCGCATCAAGGCCGCGATTTCGCCAGTGGTGGGGTCGCGCTCTTCTGTCGGTTCGATTTCGACCAGATCGACCAGGATGGCAGGGGTTGCAATCGCGTCCTCGCTTGGGTCTTCGCCTGCCTGGACGTTGAATGCGGGGAACGCGGCGCTGATCGCCGCGATCACCTGGTCCCATGCCGCCGCTACGTCGATACCCATGTCACTTCCCCACTTTCAGAATGGTGTAGGCGTGGATTTCATTCTCAAAATGCTTCCAGAAGATGCTGTCGATGTCGACGAACACGTTGTCTTCCAGATAAATCATGATCCGGTCAGCCACAGGCACGGTTGCCTCGCTGATCGCCCACCGCCCGCGCCCGTGGCGGGTATAAACACCGACCTTGCCGCGTATCTTCGCCACGAACCCGCCATGGATCATGATGTCGCCAACCTGGACACCGCCGGGCACCTGCTTTTTGCGCCCCGGAAATGCCGAGATAGGCAAATCATTGGTGCCGAACCACAGTTTCAGGGCGTTGCCGCCTTTGCCGACGCGGTATTCCTTGATGCGGCGGCGCAGGGCGGTGACGTTGCGCAGGCCCAATTCGGTCTTGATCCCGGTCGATGCCATACGACGCAGGGTGCCAGCCGTGCGCCTGACGGCCCTGTTCGTTGCCATTTTCACCTGTTTTGGTGTCGCGTCCAACGCCTCGGCCAAATAGTCGATGCGGCTGTCGTCGAAATCAAACTGCAACATGGGGTGTGGCCCCCTCTGCCAACTCGATCACCACCAGGCCGGTGCCGTTCTTGACCGCGTTGTGAACCACATCATACCGCGTCCGGCCGATCTGCACCTCGTCGCGCGTTTTCGCGTTCAGCGCGTTGTCTTCCGGACTTAGAAAGCGCGGGCCATCCTCTGACAGGGTGTAATCGCCGATTTCCTTGCGGTCTGTGGGGTCGTCAAAAATGCCTAAGACCCGCCCGATGATCTTGTTATCCCGGATGATCGTTGCCTCGATGGCAAATTCGTCGGGGTCGAAGAACTCGGACAGGTCTTCCCAGAGTGGTGACGGCATGGATTACGCCTTTTTGTCGTCGCCCTCGGCGTCGGCTTTGGCTTTGCCCTTGGGCTTGCCCTTGGCGTTGTCTTCGGTCAGCACCTCGGCCTTGCCGCGATGCAGAAGATTACGCGCCAATGCGTCCGAAACGGTGATTTCCGATCCGGCCTTGACGACTTCACCATCGACAACGATGGCCGAGGTGATCTTGATGTCGACGTTCTCTTTGCTCTTTGCCATTTCAAAAACCCTTGTGTTGCCCGCCAGCGTCACCGCTGGCGGTTAATTCAGTTAGACGCCGTCGCGGCCCAGGCAGAAGCTCTCTTTGCGGCGCAGCGCAATGTCGAAATCCTGATGCAGGATGATGCGGCGGGTGCCGGACAGCGACTGCGTGTACGGGTCGACCAGGATGTCCAGACCGCCCCACAGGCCGATCATCACATCGCGCATGTTGCCGAACAGAACGTCGCCATCGGCAAACTGGTTGGTGATCTCGACATCCGACCCGTTGACGGTGTTGCCCTGCTCCCAGATCGGCTGGCCGTTGGTGCCGCTGAATTTCTGGGTGCTTTTGCAATGGCCACGGAATTTCGAGTTGCCGATATAGCGCATACCATCGGTCAGCGCATTGTCCACGTCGACCTCGGTTTCCATCTGGATCAGCTCGGCATAGGTCGGCTGAACCGCGCCGAATGTCACGGCGTTGATGCCGGTCGTGTTCAGGATGCCCAACGGGTTGTTGCCAACCCCGTCACCATAGAACCCGTAATGGTCGATGCCCAGGGCAAGGTCCGTGGCAAGGCTGCTGCGGAACTGCATTTCGACATCAAGCGACGATTGTTGCAGCATCCGGCGCGTCACGCGCCCGAACACACCGATGGTGGTCGGCGTCAGGCTGACGTTTCCGACATCCATGCTGCCCTCGCCAACATCCTCGTCCTCACCGACGATGAACACGTTACCGCTGCCGGTTTGGCCAGGAATGTCCACATTGCCGATCAGGCCCGCCATGGGGGTGCCAAGCGACAGAAGAACAGCGCGGTTGCGCAGCATTTCGATGAACGATTGCGTGGCCAGCGTCGTGTCGATCAGATAGCCACCGGTGTCACCGGGGTTGGTGCCGCTGGTGTCGGTGTTGAACGTCCGGGTCAGCACATCGACCGGCACCGTGATACCCTCCGAATTGCGACCCATCGACCGCTGGGCTTCGGCGGATGCCTCGAATTCGAACTCTGCGTCACGCTGCGCGGTACGATCGCTGGGGTTCAGCAGTGCGCGGGCGGCGCGCAGGAAACTGAACCGGCGGATTTCGCTGTCCGACATTCCGATCTGACCGGCATTGTCGGTCAGCGGGTCGCGGGTCGACTGCCCCGCGGGGGTTTGGGCAACACGTGCCGCAACCACATCCAGAAGCGAACGCGAGAACGCTTCCGGCGTGGTGCCGTCGCGAACAGCTTTGATCGCCTCGGCTTGCGCGTCATACTGTTCACCCAGCTCAAGAATGCGCGCGGCGCGGGTTTGTTCGGCGGTGGCACCTTCGCCACCCAGCGCGCGCATCTGCTTGGCGGTTTGCAGAACCTCAAGCTCCTTGACGATGTTGCCGTCTTCGTCGACCTCGGCGCGGACAAGAGCACCGTCCGAATTCCGTGTGATGATGGTTTTCATATTGTCCGAACCCTCTTGTCGGTTTGTTTCAGGTTGGTTGGAAGTATTGTCAGGCTCCGCTGGGGCTTCCTCTGGCGGGTTCCCGTGTGCGCGACCCACGCCGACAGACGGGTCGGCGGGGATGCTGACCAGCGAAATCTCGTACGGTTCCCAGCGCGTCACCGTCACTTCATCAGGCTCGCCTTCGCGCTGCTCGATCACAATGTCGCGGACGAAATACCCGACCGAGATATGGCGGATGATACCTGACACCACGTCCTGCCATTTCTCGTCAGCCTTGGGGCCGGATCCGAAGCGCAGGACAGCCCGGCCGCGCCGGTCCTTGTCGATGCGGGCGCTCTCGACGACGCCGATCTGTTTGTCTGGGTCGTGATTCCACAGCACCGCCGCGCCATTGTCCAGGCGGTCCATAACCATGGCACCGGAACTGTGGTCAAGGATTTCATCGCCGAACCAGCGCGCGACCGGCGTTTCGGACGAAAACGCGACCTCGACGGTTCGTTCGTCCTTGTTGACATTGCGCACCTGGGCGGTGCGGCGCAGCGGCCCCGCCTCTCGGTTGTTGTTGATCTGCTCTGGCGTGATCGACCGGCACAGTGCCGCGCCAATCAGGCCAAGGTCACGTGCCTGTTTCATCCTCTTCGCCCTCCTGTGGCTGTTGTGGTGTGGCTTGCTGCGGGGTCGCGCCCAGCACAGAAGCCATGATGAATTCGATGGGAATGCCTGCCGACTTCATCTGGTCGATGTCAGCCGCCATGTTTTTCCAGACGGTTTGCGGATCACGCCCGCTCTTGCGGATAATCTCGGAAGGGGAAGTCAGAAGGTTGTTCTTGCTATCCACCTCGGCCTTGATGTCTTTTGCCGGGTCGACCCATGCCCAGCGACGGGCCTGCCACAGGACGTTCTCATATTTCTCGCGACTTTCAGGGCGCAGGCGGATCGGGCCGTTCTTGACCAGGCCCAGAAGCAAGCCTGCTTCCAGCGCCCCTCGATAGACGCGATCGACCAGTGTTTCGATCAACCATTCCTGCAAATCCATCCAGTGTTCGCGCTCGTCCAGGACACCTTGGCGGATTGACGAAAAGTTCACGCCCTCAAGGTCGTTGGCAAACGACACATAGGCCACGCCCAGACCGGCCCCGGCCCCTTGCAGCATGGCCTTGCGGAACGGTGAAAACTCGCCGCTGGGATATTGCGGGTTCCATTCCTTGAATTTGGCGCCGACCGGCAGTTCCTGAATTTCACCGCCCGCGTGTTCGATCACGAATTCTTCGTCATCATCCTCTTCATCGGGGGCAAACTCGGGGTCCCATTCGATGAAGCCGGTCTTGGCCGCGCCGATCCGCGCATTCACCAGCGCCGATTTTTCGAAACCTGCCAACATCTTCATGCGCCACAGTGCTGTCGCCGCCCAGGGGATGCCGCGCCGCTGGCCTTCAACATCCTCGACAAAGCCGTGGATGATTTCCCCGGCCGCGATCCGGTCAAGGCTGCTCGACCCGTGGGCATAGCCCGTGCCTCGATTGTCGTAGCGCATGAAATAATAGGCCAGCGCGCGGCCTTCGCTCGAATATTCGATCCCCTGGCGCACAAAGCGCCCACCCGACAGGCGGTCGATATTGTAATCGACCGGGCACCGCTGCGGATCAAGCGTTTGCAGGGCATACCCCATCGGACCCGCCGCTTTGCCGCGCAGCTCGCGGATCATGAACTCGCCATCTTTCGCCGCGGCTGTGATCGCCCCTTGCAGGATCAGCCGAAACGACCGGCGCCCTTTATGGTCGCAGTTTTCGGCCCGACACCATTTGTGCCAGAACAGTTCCAGCGCATCGTTGGCGGCGGTATCCAGGCGGTCTCCATCTTTGGCCTGCGCTTGCAGGGATATTCCGCGCGACCCGACAATGTTCTGACGGCACAGGCGCAGATAATTCTTCATGTAATCGTTGTTCGCCGCCTGCTCGCGCGACCGGGCCACCAATATTTTCTGGTTGCGGTCGATGATGTCGTCAGCCGTCATGGGCTGCGACCCCCAACCCGCCGTGTAACGGTCGACCTGGGCGGCATCGTAACTGCGCACAGCACTGCCAATGGGCAAACCACGGCGGCGGGTGACGCGCGGAATGCTGGTCTTGCGCATCTGGGCGGTGGCATCCGGGCTTTCGGAGCGGCGGCTGGTGAATGGCCAGGCCATCAGTTGAACCTCGCTTTCAAGACGCGTCCCAGGCGGCTTTTGTTCTTCGACTTCTGCCGGTTGACCTCGGCGCGGTAGGCCGTGCGCAGTTTGATCAGGTCCGCAATGGGGGTGCGTTGCAGGCTGCGCCCGCCAATCGAGTAGGATAGTTGATCTTTCGTCGCGCGGCTTTCGATCACCGCTTCGATTGCATCCAGCACCTTCGCGGCGTGGGTGCGGGCGTCATGGCCGATGTTCGCCCGCGCGGTATCGGCAACAACCTGGCAGGCACCGTGTTCGATTTCGAAAACGTCTCCACCATTCTGCATTCGCACAGACACGAAATAGGTGCCAGGCTCCCATGCGCCCGTGGCGGCACCGTTGGCGGAAACGGTGAAGTTCGCGCCATCGCCAACGCCTGTCAGTTCGAAAACGTCTGGCCCTGCAAAGAAGACGGTCATGGACCAATCGGGCGCCGGGTAATCCGACACCGTGAAATTGGCTTCCAAGTTCAGGCCAGCCCGAATTTCAGAAGGAAAACAATTCAGCAATTTACCACCCGTCCAGACGTGGGCCACTTCGGCGCCGCTTTGATTTCGGCTTCCGGCGGCGTGTCTTAGTCTTGCGGGTGGGTGCCGTCGCTTCCTCTGGCGGCTTCCCGTCCGCCGTATCGCCCTGATCTTCGGCTTCCTCGGCCTCTTCGGTCAGCTTTTTCAGGCGCGCAGCGATGTTAGGCTTCTCGATCTTCAGGGCGGCATAGGCATAGACACGGCAGTCCAGCGCCTCGTTGCGTTCGCGCGATGGGCGCCACTCGCGCACCGGCCATCCCTTCAACCAGCGCGTAACTAGGCGTTCGGCGGTCATTTGCAGGAAATATTCAGGATCCCGGTTGTCTGGGAAATGGCAGGTGCCCGGCCCGGCTTCCAGGATCAGACGCCGCGCGACAATGACCTTGGTTTCATCCGTGCCCACCGAGAACAACTTGACCGGGCGCCCCCGCCGCCCAGTCTTGACCGTTCGGGGGGCTGACACCACCGGGCGACCCCAGCCACCGACGCCTTTGATCGCGAAAATCCGGCGGGACTGCTTGCCCGCCAACTTCTCATAGGCTGATTGTGTCAGGCCACCGTCACCACCAGTGTCGACGCACATGGCCGAAATCCGCATCTGCGCGCCGCTTTCGTGGCTAAACAGATGGTCACGGTATTCGAACAGTTCGTCCCAGACCTCCTGTTCGAGCGGGTTGCCCCAGAAAACACGGTAGTCGATGTTCCAACTTTCTTCACCCAGCCCCCATCCGACAACCTCGACTTCAAGGCGGTCTTTCTGCATGTCCACACCGGCAGTCAGCACACCCGCGCCCATCGGCACCTCGGCCGCATAGGTTTCCGCGCGGCGTTGCAGCAGTTCGGCTTCGACCTCTTCGGCCTCTTCCACCCACGTCTCGGCCAAAGACACGTTGGTGAAGGTCTGGATGTCGTTCGCCGCCTTCTTGTCCAGGAAACTCTGAACAATCTCGGACAGGTTGCGAAACAGCGAATACAGTTCGGACAGGTGATAGGATGCGTGGCCCCTGAACGGCTTTTTCCCGATCCAGCCGCCCCCTTTTGTTTCCGCATCCCGGATCGCGCGCTTGCGTTCTTCTTCGGACCACCAGCATCCGTTGCCGCTGTCGCACAGGTAATAGGCTGTTTCCGGCAGGTGGTTGCCTTCGTCGTCCTTGTTCCACTTCACATTTGCCCATCGCAGCGCCTGCAAATGATCGCAATGGGGGCAGCAGACGTGAAACCGGCGCTGATCGCCCGCCTCGAACGCGCTTTCGATCCAGCTCGCGCCCTTGATCGTTGGCGTCGAAATCTCGACCAGCAGTTTGTTGTCGCCGAATGTCGCGGCCCGCTGCCAAAGCAGCGATACCGGGTGGCCTTCCTGCGTCCGGTCATACCCATCAGTTTCGTCGCAAAAAATCTTGGGGGCAGACCGGCCGCGCATGGTTTTAGGGGATCCCGACCAGGAAAACATCATGAACCCGCCCGGATAGGACTTCATGCGTTGATTGTTCACCCCATCGCGCCCCCGCGGCTTGGCCAGGCGGTCCTGAAGGTTCGGGTTTGCGTCGACCAACGGGTTGAATTTCGTTTCCAGCCAGGTTTGAAGATCGCCCTGACTGGGCTGCATCATGATTTGCGACGCCGGATCATGGTCGATGAAATACCCCTGGCCGCACAGGGCAAGCTGCGTCTTTCCAACCTGTGCTCCCCACATCAGCGTGATGCGCTGGCAGGCCGGATTTGCCATCATGTCCAGCGGCTCGCGCTGATACGGGGCGTTGTCAAACCGGATGCGGCCGGGGATCGCGTTGCCGGTGGGGATGCGAACATGACGTTCCGCCCATTCGGACGGTTTCAGTTCAGGCGGCGGGCGCAAATATTCCTGCGCGCGATTGGTCGCGGCAACCAGTGCGCGGATGTTTGAAAAATCCGGGCGCACAGTCATTCTGCGTCTTCCTCTTCGAAGTCGTCTTCTTCGACCAGCGCCGCATTGGCCAGGGCTTCCAGCACTTCATCAATCTCTTCGCGCAGCACCTCCTTGATTTCAGTCTCGCCTGTCAGCGCGGCGACCCGCGCGGCGACGCGGGCGGGCAACACCCCGCGCAATCGGGATCGCACCTCGGCAAACCCCTTTTGCATCGCGCGCTCGAATTCCTCGACCGGGGCAACCAGGGCGGTCGCGGTCGCCAGTTCCAATTCGACCAGCTCGACCTCCGCTTCCAGTTTACGCCGGTTCAGTTCTTCCTTTGATGAAACCTCGACGCCTTTGCTCTGCGCGCGAACATCATCTTCGCGCCAGCGCATGACCTGGGCCGAGTTGAAAATCCATGGACGCCCGCGCGCGCCCTTCTGAACGGCAGGACATCCCCGCCGGATCCATTCATCGAGCGTCGGGGGGGTGATGCCCATGGCATCTGCCATTTCTGCGCGGTTCAACTGAATGCCCCGCCCCCGCGTATTTGCCACCGATCACCACCTAAGCCAATATAAAGAAAAGACAATTTCCGATTTGCCACGCAGAATTATTTTTTTGCGATGTCGAACACCCGCGGGCCGTGGCCCCCTGGGAAGGACCCGCTTTTCCTCTGCGTGACAGTTCGAAATCATGGCTTCACCCGGCATCCGGCGCCGAAGCCAATCACCACATCGGTGCCCGCCTCGCCCACCGGGTCTGGGGTGTTGGGATGTGCAGCAAGCGCATCCGACAGGGCGGCAACGTGTGGCCGCAACCCGGCGCACAGGCCGGGTTCACTTGCGCGCGTCGCGCAGCCGGTCACGCCAATCAGCGTCACGATCATCATCCACCGCATCCTCGATCCTTTCCCGTGTCTCGATGTGGTCCTGCGCGTCCTGTTGGGCGCGCTCTTCCCTGGCGTCCTTGCGCCCCTCATGTCGCTGCGCCTTGCCATAGGCCAGAAAGCCCAACAGCAAAGCGCCGATTGCCGACAGGATGGTCGGCAGTTTGCCAAGCCACCGGATCATTGGCTTGGCGCCTGCCGCCGCAACCGAACGAATTGTGCAGCCAACCACAGGCCCAACATGATCCATGGGATCCAAGACGGTGGGATCATCGCCTTGATGTCAGCGGGCAGTTCGGCCCATGCGACCGGAAGCCCGGCCAGGAATGCAATGGCATAGGTCGAATGCCACCGCCAAAAGTCTTTCCAATTGTCAACGAACATGACTGCTCTCCTGTACCTGTTTTTGTGATGGTCGTAAGTCGAAACCAACTGACTGCTGTTGATATGCAAGAGGGCGACCATCCGGCCCAAGAAGTTGGGAGTGGGTTGGCTTGTTTGACACCTCACATTGTGTCGCCACTCGGCCTTGATTTTCCCCGTAAAAAGTTTGCTCGCTCATGACTGCTCTCCTATGCTTCGTTGGTTGAAACCGCACCACTCGTAACGGATGCAAGATCGGCTGTGCCCTGCCAGCCTTTCGGCCCCCGGAAGCCCAGCAGGCGTGACTTGGACACGCGCGTGATGTTCACGCTGTCGGACTGGTTGCCGCCGAGGATGTGGTAGGTCGATGTATCTTCACCGACGAGGAAGCCCACATGACCATTCACGCTCTTGGTCGGGTGAGTGCGCCAGAACACGGCGATGGCACCGTACGCCTTTTCGACCTCGGACCCGTATTGAAGCCACGCCCGCGCGCCCAACCGGTTGTGGTTTTGTGGCTCATACGGCGCGCCAATGGCCATGCAATGCGCCACGAACAGCCCGCACCACGGCACATCGTCGCCCGGATACCACTGATCGAGGTCGCGCGCCCATTGCATGATTTCAGGGTTGTTGGTCGGGCCGGGCACCTCGCGCAGTCCGATGTGACTTTGTGCCTCGGCAATCCATGCCGGGACACCCGCGCCAACCACCGGCGCGGGTTTGCGCTCGGCTTTCGGCGAAAACAGCCGCGTCAGGGTGATCGGACCCACGAAGTCGCGCGGGGCAAGACCGTGCTGGCGCTTGAACGCGATCACGGCCCTGTTGGTCATTGGGCCGGTCAGACCATCCAAAAAACCGGTGTAGTATTCAAGCTCTTTGAGCCGCGTTTGAACAGCCCGTGTGAGTTCTTCACAGTTCATTGCCTTGATCCTTTCCTTGAAACGCGCCGTCCGTCGATCAGCTCGCGAACGCGGGCCTCGGATATGCCCAACTCGGCGGCGATGGTTTGCGGGGTTGCGCCACGGCTGAACATCTGAACAACGCGCTTGTTGCGCATGTCGCGCCCCCAATAGCGGACGTTGGACGGCTGCAAGATCATCCCGCCAAAGCTGCGCACCATCCGCTGGGCGTCAGACCAGCCCAAGCGGGCCACTAGCCAGTGATTGGGCGACAGCCGCTTGGGCACGTGAAAGCACTTGCGCCATGGCCGATTGCCCGCCGCAGGAAGCGTCCCGATGAAAATCAGGGCGCGGTCTTCCCCCAGAACATCGGCAATCTGGTCAAACACGCTATCGCCCTCGTCGTCCGCCATCATGTTTCGGTCGCCTCCTCGAGGTCGTCACACACAACGGAAATGCTGGCCACCAGCGACAGAAGCCGGTTGCGCTCGCTCTCGGTCATGTGGGGCACTACAGATCGCCAGGCGCGCAGCCGCTCGATCGCGCGGGTGGTGTCCTGGATGAAGGCCTTGCACTCGCGCGCTTTGGCCGGATCGCGCCCGTCCAGACTGGACGGACGGCGCTTGCGTCCGATGTCTGCCAGTTGGGTAATCGTCGCGGGTCGGTCGGCTTCGGTCTTGTCTTCAAAAACCTGTTCGGGAACACGCGCGACGCGAACCGCCTGCACCTGCTGATCCTTGGATATGCCCGCCTCGCGGGCGGCTTGGGCGCGGCTAGTGGTAGGGGCGTCCCCACCAGTAGAATTGCCGTGGTGATTTGCGGCAGGCTCGATGTTCTGCAAAACCTCACCCATGCGCCGAATCGCCCGGTTGCGAATGCGCCGGGCATAGGCCTCGAGTTCTTCGTCCTGCGCCTGCTTCGCATAGCTGGCCAACGCCTGCGCCTTGTCCGACCAGTCCTTGCATTCGTCGACGTTCTGACAGGTGGCCAGCGCCGTCTTCGCGGCGGCATAGGTCGCGGGAAGGCGCGCCTGGTCGATGCTGCCGGGAATTTCGCTGATTTCGGTGCTGGGCTGGTTGGTCATGTCAGCCACCATTGCGCCCACCACCAGATGCAGCCCGCGAGGTTCAAGAGCGACAGCGCCAAAAGGGACCATTCGGGTCGCCAATATCGGCGGCGCGATCCCGCGCTCTTGCGATCCCGCACATCCAGTTCCTGTTCTGCCAGGAACGTAATCAGGCGCACGTGTTCGGCGGGCATCACCACCGGGCCAAATTTGGCATAGAGGCGCGCCTGCTTGATCAACTCTCGCGGGTCTATGGTTTTGGTGTCACTCATACCTCAACCACCTCGACACCCTGTGCCGCCGCGACGCCGCGCCGAACCTCGTAATCCCGCGTGGGCTTGCCTTTGGCGTCTTCGAACACCCGCAACCCGGTGTCGGCGTCCACATAGGAAAAATCGACCGTCAGGCGCATCTGGCGCCCCGTGCGGCTTTTCACCGGGCCGCACTGCCCTTCCAGCATGATCGGCACTTGCAGTTTCAGATCGCGGATCTTGCCCGCCTTCGCCAACACGCGCAGCTCGCAATAGCGGCGCGCCTCGCGGTCGCTGTCAAACGTGATCCCGTCGACCGTGGTGCGTCGGGCGCCGTATTTGTTCTTGCTGGGCACAGAGGCCAGCTCCTGCTGAACCTGGGCGGCTGTCATGCGGTGCACGGTCATTTGCCACCCCCTGACCGCCCAGCGCGCAGCGCGGCAAGCTCAAGGGCCAAGCGTTCATGCAGGGCATCACGGGTGCGAACACGCAGGGCGGTGACGCCCGGTTCGCCCTCGTGGTCTCGGGTGCGCTTCACAAGCGCCTCATGGCGGCGCTGGGCGTCGACCACGTGGGGCGCCAGGTGCGGGTGCGGAAGGGTGACAGCTTTTGTCATGGTCACATGCCCAGCGCGGTTTTGTACACATCCAGCACCGCCTCTTCCTCGGCGATGTCGTCGGGCGTCCGTTTGCGCAGGGCGATCAGCTTGTTGATCGTTTTCACGCAGTAGCCGCGCCCCTTGGCTTCGGCCATGACCTCTTTGCGCTGTTCGGCGATGTCCGACTTTTCCTGATCAAGGCGCTCTGCGCGTTCGATGAACTGGCGAAGCTCGGCGGCGGTTACTCGGTCGATATCAGACATCAGGCGTGTTCCTCGCTGTGGGCGCTGGGCGCGGTGGTTTGCAGAATTGTGACATGGCGGTCGGGATAGGCGCGGTGAATGCGGTCCTCGGCGTCCGGCTCGTTGGCAGCGCGAACGATGTGCTTTCGGATACCGTCGCCACGCAAGGCGAACAGGACTTCGTATTTCGGCAGGCTCATTTGGATTTCCCTCTCTGGATGGATTGGCCCGCGAATTTCAGGGCGCGGGCAATATCGGCGGCAACGCAATCGGTCGCACCACGCTGAAACTGGACCGCATAGGCCCCGGTGATTTCGTCAAGGCCGTGCAGGTGCAGCCGCTTGGCCACCTGCGTTGCGGCCCCCCGGCGCGTCATGGGCGCGTGAATGACGCAATCACCAGCGGCCACATCGACCGTGACCAGAACATCGCCAAACCGCTGTCCATGCGTTTCAGGGTTTGCGTGAATGTCCGACATCACAGCACCCCCGCGGCTTTGCACTCGGCCTCGGTGACAAGCCCGCGGCGGATCAGGTCGCGCGCTTTGGCGGCTGACGTGGTGGTGGCCACCCAGGGCATCCGGGCTTTGATCGCCTCGGCGAGCTTCGCCAGAACGTCATCCTCGGTTGCGGCGGGCTTCGGCGCGCTGTGGCGCTTCCACCGCTCGTCGCGCAACCAGTTCTCGGAATAGGCGAGGTATTGCGGCTTGTTGCCCTTCTGCTCGTCGGCATAGGCGCGGGCAGCAGCCAAGATGTGGTCGGGATCCGCACCACCATCCAGCGCGGCTTTCATCGCATCTTCGGTCGCTTCCGGGTCGCCGCCCCGCGGATAGATCGCCATGAAGCGATCAAGGAAATTCTGAAAATCAAAACCTGTGTGTGTGGCGCCCTGCGACACACAAGGTTCCTTTACTGGTTCCTTTACTGGTTCTTCCTTTATGGAAACTCCACCTGAGTGGAGATAGGTTTGGCCAGAAAGTGGAGTTAGGTTTGGCTGAAAAGTGGAGTTAGGGCTATCTCCATTCAGTGGAGTTAGGTCTTGTGTCAAATCCTCGTCGCACCCCAAGATGTAGTGGGTCGGGCCGCGCTTCTTCTTCGCCTTGTCATAGGTTTTTTCGCGCAGGATCAGCCGCTTTTCTTCCAGCGCGGCCAAAGCATTGTTCAGGCCACCATTGGACAGGCCGGTCTTGTCGCGCAGATACGCCTGCTTCGGAAAACAGCCTTGCGACGGGTTGTGGCAGTCGCACAGATGGAACAGCACACGAAACTCTCCATGCGTCAGACGTGCAGGCTCGATCCCGGCCAACCAATGTGTTGCCTTGTGGCTCATACCTGCCCCCGTTCGTTGTTGGTTGCCCCTGCACCGATCGCCAGCGGCGGCGCGATGCTCTCGGTCGGGGTGGGACCGTCCTTTTGACGCAATGCGGTATAACCACGCGGCAGGTTGCAGCCTGCATTCGCGC
The DNA here is from genome assembly GCF_014656375.1 of Aliiroseovarius zhejiangensis. Taxonomy (GTDB): domain Bacteria; phylum Pseudomonadota; class Alphaproteobacteria; order Rhodobacterales; family Rhodobacteraceae; genus Aliiroseovarius; species Aliiroseovarius zhejiangensis. The sequence continues at coordinate 577,791 of NZ_BNCH01000001.1, forward strand.
CCGGACCCCGTTGCGCCCTTGTTGTGACCACTCCGCAGGAATACGGGTGTGGAGGAAGTGTCCGGCCATGAAACACCCGGTCGAAAGACCGGCTGCGACATTCTTGTGATATTGTTGCGGTAGGATAGGTCATTGGGCGCGCCTCCGAACGGCGACGATCACAGCCCAAACCAGCACATAGCCCGCCAACCCCAGCGACAGGTCTTTCACCGTGTCCGCGATGGCGGCGCGGGTGAACCCGGCGCTGCTCAGGTCGGCAAAAACTTCTTTCCCGATCCACGCGCCCAGCGCGACCAGAGCCAGCTTGAACAGGGCGGGAAATCGCCAGACCAGCCCGGCACAGATCACGCCCAGCGCGAAATGACTGATGTCGGTGGTCAGGGTGGCATACCAGTCGCCGGAGGCGGCGTCAGACGTGCCGAGGATGTCGAGAACATCAATCATCGGCCAACCCCATCAGAACCTTGATCACGTGCTTCTGGGTGGCCACGGGCAGTTCGGCCAGGATCACCACGAAAAACAACGGCCAGACATCGCGGGCCTTGGGTGTGGTGATTTCATGCAGCCAGCGGCGCACGGTTTCTTCGTCCTTGCCCAGATACCGCGCGACCGCCTTGGCCTGCGCAGACTGGATGTGAACAGGGTTGAAGCGATAGACGACCGCGCGCAGCACGTCCGCGAACTCGGCCCCGTCCAGGACGGACGCAACGAGCGTTTCCGCAGATGTGCGGCGCACCTCGGCGCTATCGTCAGGGCATGACGTATCTTGCACCGCACCATCACCTAGATCAGAGCATGCTTTCAGGTCTGAAAAGGGGACAGAAACCCGCATTCGAACGCCGCCCCGATCCCCTTTCAACTCAAGGATGGCGCGCGTGGGATCGTGGGGATCTTCTGTTATCCCTGCGATATTGGTGCGCGGGAACCTCAGGTCGCTTAGGTTTTTCTCACTCATGCAGCCCCCTTGGCGCGGCGAGCGGCCATGAAATCGCGCAAGTTCTTCTCGGTGCGCCCTGTGATCGTTCGCCCTGCCTTCAGGCGCGACACGACCTCGGAATTGCCGGTGGCAACCTTCCCGAAGTAGCTGTCGCTCATTCCTGTGTCGCTGAGAAAATCGTCAATTTCTTCGACCAGGCTTTGATGGATGTCGAGTGTCATATGACATCCTTACATCCTCAAAAGAGGATATTGCAAGCGTCCTTTATTGAGGACGTGCAAATTGTCCTCTCTTCTAGGACATAAATCTCATGAGCAATTCCGATTGGAGACAGCGGCTAGAGGAAGCGATCGCAGAATCTGGCAAGTCAATGCGATCCATTTCCATAGCATCTGGAAATGGCCCTGGTTATGTGCACTCGATAATTGTCGAGGGGAAAGATCCGACGATCAGCAATCTTATCGCTGTGTGCGACACGATCCCAACCAGCATCATCTACATCCTTCATGGGCACGATGTTACACCCGAGGATGCCGAGATACTGGACCTGCTGCATCGCCACCCGGATAAACGCTCGGCAATCCAAAGCCTGATATCATCGAAGTGATATGAGGGGCCTCAAAGAGGCGGCAATAAAGGCCGCAATCGTTCTCACCCCTTCCTACACGGCTGCTTACCTGACCGAACAAATGGTTTACGTTGTGCCGACCTTGGCAGCGGCGGGCTTCTTCGCGTCATCAATTGTTGTAGATGACCGTCCGACAACGCGTCAGGTTGACGAGGACGGCGAAGGTGGTGAAGAGGGCGACAGCTTGGAAGCCGACTTCATACCCTCTGATGGTGACGGGATCTGACAGAGCGCGCGCGCTTGCCGTAGCAGTTCGCGCTTCTCAGCGGTGTTCAATCCACCCCAGCGTTGATGATAGTCAAATACGGTCACTTCAATTTGTTCTCTTAATGTTCTCGTTCCCGAATAAATAGACCCGCTTCGATTCGCACAAGCGTAAACCCAAAATATCCTCTATTGCGGATATTTATATTGACTATCCTCTATTGCGGACATAACGTCACTCCAAGTCAGATGGAGTTTCACAATGTCCCATACCATTTCACAGCACCTCACGGCGCGGGCCAATGAGCGCCGCGCCCAGCGCATCAGCGGCATGCTGGCGCGGGTGACGGTCGCCATGGCCGGGGTTGCCCTGGCGTTGATTGCCGCAACCATCTGCGTGTGGATTGTCGAGGCGCTTGCCGTCGCCCATGTCACCTATGGGGGCGCACAATGACGCCGCGGCACCTGATCAAGTTCGACGAGGATCTGATGCTCGCGCGCGAACTTTACGACGATGTGAAGGGGCAACCACCCTTCCTGCGCCTGGCGCGGATGAAGCAACTGGCGGTGCAGACGGGCGGAGAATGGGATTTGCCGCACGACACGCCCGGTGTTTACGAGCCGATCATCTGTTCGTTCAAACTGGCAGGCGTCCATGTGTTTGCCAAAGACCCGCGCGATCTGCCTGACGAATGGCTGAACGCCACGCAGGACGTGCTCAACCCCACCGACGAGGCAGCATCATGAAAGAACAGCCCCGCCCCCTGTATTGCCGCGTGAACAAAGCGCCCGTGGTGTTCGGCATGTCGACCAGCACGGTCTATCGCCTCGCCCAGCGCGGTGTTCTGAAAATCTACAAGCGCGGCAGCTCGTCCTATCTGAAATGCGCCGAGGTCGCCGCCTATATCGAGGGGACTGCGTGATGGCCCGGAATGCGAATGCAACGCGCGATCAGGATATGCGCGCCCTTGAACTGCTCTACATGACCGAAGTGTGTGGCTGGATCATATCCCACGCGGCCGACGCGCTGGGCATGACCAAGGGCGCCGCGATCGGGATGCGTCAGCGCATCCTGAAGGACGCCGAGAAGCACGACCCTGACGGCAACCAGAACGGCACCATGCCGGAACGGTGGTGGGACCAATGAACAACCACAAAACACCTCCCCACGGCTGGTGGCTGCTGCCCTTCGCGCTGATCGGCGCGGGAATACTGATCTGGATTATTGGAGTGATGTTGTGACCCAGGCATACCCCCTTCAATGGCCCGCGCATGTGTCCCGCACCCGGCCTGCCGCGCGGCGATATTCCCGCTTTGACGTGACACCAGACCGGGCACGGCGTGAGCTGCTGCGCGAGGCCGAATTGATGGGCCGTCATGTGGTCATTTCAACCAATATCGAGCTGCGCCGTGATGGTGAACCCTACGCAAATAGGCGAGCGCCAGAGGATCCCGGTGTCGCGGTCTATTTCATGCGCAAGAAGCAACAAGTCTGCCTCGCCTGCGACAAGCATCCCGAGGTTTGGGAGAACATGCGCGCCATCGGCAAGACGCTGGAAGCCATGCGCGGAATAGAGCGGTGGGGAACATCCGAACTGCTGGACCAAGCGTTCAAAGGCTTCACCGCCCTGCCCCCGCCTGACCAGATGTCACCGATTGTTACCCCGGCCCCGTCGAACTGGTGGGATGTGCTGGGCGTGTCGCCAGACGCTTCATGGGCCGTGATCAAGGGCGCACATCGCGCACTGGTGATGGAGGCAGGCGGCGGAACAGTGGAATTGAACGCCGCCTATGACGCCGCAAGGAAGGAAAAGGGACAATGACCCCCACCATTACCAAACTGCTCGCCTCTGCCAGCGGTGCCAGCGCCGCGTCCCTCGACATGATCGAAAGCGCTCGCGACGGCGAAATTCGCGGGTTCAGCAACGTGGGGGCCGGGGAAACCCTGACCCAACTGGCCGACAGTCTGCGCCTGCTGCTGGACGCCATGGAGGCTGGCGAGGTCTGCATGGGCGAGGACGAGACCCAGCTGCACGGCGCGCTCATTCGTTTTTTGGAGGACCGAGAATGACAGATCGCCCCATCATTTTTTCTGCACCCATGATCCGCGCAATCCTTGAGGGTCGCAAGACGCAGACGCGGCGGGTTATGACGCTATCAAACACCCTCATGAATGGCGATGCATGGTCGACGTATGACCGCGAGCAGACATGGGACTGGGTTGGAGCGTGGGTTGATCCTGGCCCTAGCCCTGCTGGCAATCCAGGTCCGTATCTCAAGCTGCCATTTTTGGCCGGTGATGACGCGACGCTCTCTGGCTGCGTGATGCGGGTCTACCCCAAAATTCAACCTGGCACCCGGCTGTGGGTGCGTGAGGCGCACTACCTGACCGATGACGGTGAAAGCGAATATGCGGTCTACGCCGCCGATCAGGGTGATGTTGATGAGCATCTTGCCAACATGCAAGCCACAATGGCGAGTTGGCCTAACATAGACTGGTCAAAGCACCTTCGCCTTCGCCCCTCGATCCACATGCCCCGCTGGGCGTCACGCCTGACGCTCGTTGTGGACGATGTGCGGGTGCAGCGGTTGCAGGACATCAGCGAGGCGGATGCGATTGCAGAGGGTTGCCCCGGATTTGTGTCTCATGACGGCGAGTACGGAGAACCCCCGCGAGAAGATTTCCACGACCTCTGGAACAGCATCAACGGCCCTGACGCATGGGATGCAAACCCGTGGGTTTTCGCCCTGACCTTCACGCCCCACAACACGAACATAGACCAGATGGAGCAAGACCAATGACGGTAATTTTGAAGCAAGGCGTAACGAAGAAGACGTCGCCACTGATGAACGTTCCGACAAAGGAGAGAAAGCGCCTGATCGCTCGCGAAAGGAAAATTCGCCGCACAGGTCAATGGGGTGAATGGGAGCGTTTAGAAAACCCTCACCGCTTCAAGTCAGGCTGGCTTGGTGAGGTTGACCATGTTCGCCGCAACAGAGTTTTCTCGGTCCTTGTCCGTGATGTCGGCACAGCCATTCACCTTGGCATATCCAGCCTGACCGGCGACCGCCCTTCATTCCATGAAATGCAGCGTATCAAGAACGACTTGGCTGGACCAAACGCAACAGGGGTCGAGGTCTATCCGCCACAAGAAGAACTCGTTGATGATGCCGAAATGTTCCACCTGTGGGTGCTGTTTGCGCCGCTGCCATTCTCTCTTTTCTCAAAGGAGCAAGACCAATGAACCACCGTGAACTCACAATCGCCGCCGCGTGTATTCTCGCGCTGATTGCCACCACCGCCGATGCCGGAGAGTTTAGGCTGAAAACAATCGAGTGGGACAAATGCCGGGAGCCTGAGCCTCAGCCTGAACCGGAACCCCAGCCTGAACCCCAGCCGGAACCTGAACCAGAGCCGGAACCCAAAGACCCTCCGAAGAAGCCAAAGAAGCCAAAGAAAGAGCCGAAGCCGGTCAAGAAGCCCGCGCCGAAAAAACGACTGCCGGAACCGCGCGACAACGGCCCGCGCGTCAAGCCTGCAACCCACGTCACCGTGTCCGTCATGCGGCCGAAGGCGGTTTGGGTTGACGACAAACACGGCATTTTCGGGGGTGGCTGGTCGCGGTCGCTGAAATGCACATCGCCTGTCGGCACGTTCCCCAGCCGCGCCGCCCAGGTTGCTGACTGCAAAAAACGCGCGGGGTGGAAGTGATGAAGGTTTTTAAGCATACATCGTCTGAGCCGGGACTGTGGCGAGGATGGCTCAGGAATGGCCAGAGAGTTGAGATTTCAACCAAAAAATACGGTTGGGATTTCGGCGGTGGCGTCCACATTCACAGCAATGATGCTGACATGGGTGATCGGATGTTGTTCTTGGACTTCTGGCGTCTGACAGTCATTTTGCCGCTCGGAATTGTCGAACACCCATGGCCCGCGATGGATGGCCCGCAGTGGTCGGCATACGCATCCAAAGAGTTCGGTTTGACGTTCCATTGGGGAATGCACCGCAAGTCATTCGATTGGCCGTGGATGCTACACACGCTTCGTTATGAAAAGCAGATGCCCGATGGATCGTGGGCAGACGTGTTTGATTGGGATGCCGAGCCTTACACAGAACAGTATCCATACACTTACACCTTGAAGTATGGAAAGGTGCAGAAAGTCACCGCGACTGTATCAAAGCGTCGTCACGTTCTCTGCCGCCGCGCTTTTAAGCGTCTGGGCTGGCCGCGTTGGAACAAGGAAAGCATTGAAGTCGAATTTTCCGGCGAGGTCGGTGAGCGCAGCGGATCGTGGAAGGGTGGCTGCATTAGCTGCGATTACGACCTGAAACCCGGCGAAACCATGCTGGAATGCCTGCGTCGCATGGAAAGCGAGAGGACATTCGGATGATCCCCACCAACCAGAAGGACCAAATTAATGATTTCCTTTACAGTTGAACACCGCCCCGAAGAAGCAAACCCGGCTGATTTATCGTGGTGTGTTTTGAAACATGGTCGCCCGCATATCTGGTTTCGTCATGAAGTATATGCTGAGGGGTTCGCTATCGTCTCTAATCGAGGCGCAAATATGATCTCCGCTCAGAAATTCGTCAAAGCTATGCCTGACGATCTGAAAGAAGCTGAAGCCTATATCCATAAATTGAAGGACCAAGACGATGACTAATGCAAAAAACGCTTTGACACAAATGTTTGGCTATCAGGTCAGGACTGGGTATGAGATTCAATCTGGCGCTGACACATGCGCACCAACTTTGATATGGGCCGATAGTGACTACGAGGTCGGTGATGGTTTGTGCGGCCTTCACCCTGACCAAAAAGGGGCCAACGAACCATCAATTCCATACGTTCGCTTCGATACTGTGTTGCAACTCACCGCCGAGAACGACCGCCTGAAAGCGCGGGTGGCGGAGTTGGAAGATGCACTAAGCAACGTCATGGGTCACGTTGACACCCCCATCGGTCGTAGACGTCTGCTCCTTGTAGGGCGGCGCCCTGAGTGGCTCACGACTGCCCGCGCCGCCCTCAAGAACAAGGACGCAAGCAATGACTGACAACAAGGCACCTGAACGGATTACCGCATGGATCAACAAGGACGGGTCCACACAATTTGCAGGCGACAAGCTGTTTCCATCCAATGTTGAAGTGGAATATGTCCGCGCCGATCTTCGACCTGTTGTGAAGCCGCTGGGACTGGGACAATATGGACGGCGACGATTGTGATGAACCATACTCTTCACAGGTCGCTGTATGGGTTGATAAAGTCGATTATGAGTATCCTTCAGATACATGGTCTGGTGCATTTAGATCTGAAACATTTAACCCATGCAGCGATTACGCTGTTAACCCGACCCACTGGATGCCCCTACCAGAACCCCCGGAGGGCAGCCATGAGTGATGTGAAGTGGTGCGGATGCTGGCAGCGGGACAGTCAATCGAGGCCGTGGCGCAATACCTGGGCCATTCCAACACCGCGATTACCTATCGGACCTATGCCCGATTCCTGCCAGAACACCTGGCCGATGCGGCTGAAATTTTGAACTTTGATGAAGTGAGGGAAGCGAGATGAATGAAGCAATAAAGACTGTGGTCAAGCCGGGGAAATTCAACGATTCACTAAATTGGATTTATGAAGAAATACAGGCGCGTGAGAGGAGAAAACTCTACCCCCGTGCGATTAGTGTTGCCGCTGAAAATGCAGACCCACCAAACTCAATGATCGACATTCCAAAGAGCTTTACCAGACTCAGAATGGGCCACGCAGCATTCCATGAGGCTAAGGTAGATTCAAAAGCGAACTCCAATACAATGGTCGATTACTGCGACTCGGTAGGCCCCCGACTAAAGATTTTCGGACTAGTTGTCGATCCAACAAGCGATCTTGACCCTTGGGAGCTTGAACTATGCTAAACAGGCTTCGTTGCCGCACTCCGCGCCATAGCGGAAGGGGGTGAGTGATGTTGACTAACTGCAAATCATCAAAATTGGACTTCCGAAAGGGGCGAAAAATCCCCATATGTTCAGAGTGTGGTGGCAGCGTCTCGCTATACCTCGCATCAAAAGAGGTGGTCGCTGTCAGGCCGGAGGCCTCTCGATCAGACTATTGGATAGCGTGTGATGAACCCTCCTGCATTAACAACTATGGCGACTACATGTTTCAGGAGGAGCCAGATTGGGTGATATGGCAACAGCCTGATGACTGCCCTGGCATTCTATGACAGCCTCACCTCGCTGAACCGTTCGGTTTTTTCGTCTACCAGGATCTCGAATTTTGTGCCGCCTTCAGAGATGCGCGTAATGCGAAGTCCATCAGCAACAGCACCACCGTTTGACGCATAGACCACTTTAATTACTGGTTCAGGCTGCGGATCAGGATCAGGCGTGGGTTCGGGGTCCGGGTCTGGTGTCGGATCAGGATTGGGTGCGGGGTCAGGATTTCCAACAGCACCCGGATCAGGTCCGGTCGATGCCGCGTCGATCACGTTATCTGCAATGGTCCAGCCGTCCAGCGCGACCGCGCCCATATCGGTCTGCGTGTCGAAAATACGCTCGGGTTTGCGGTCATGATATTCAGGCGCCCCGTAAAACGCATTGCCCGTCACGACCACATTCTCACTCGCCGGATTTACCCGGATGGTTGGCACCCGCATCATTGACCGGGCGTTGTATTTGTCAAAATGATACGCATTCGCCTCATAGTCCATGTTGGGCGATTGTTCTGAAATCAGGATGTTGCCATGGATTGTCAGGCCCAGAAACTCGCCCGTGGTGATCCCGTGCAGGTGGCAGTTGCGGATGTAGTTGTCCTGAATGACAAAATCCCGATAGAACATCTCGCGTCCGGCGCGTCCGTTGTCGACTTCCTCATTCCGAATGAAAATCGACTGCTGCCACCCACCCATCCCGATGTCCAGAATGTTGTCGCGAATGGTCACACGCTCGCTGGGGACGTTCGTGCCATTGGTCCAGAACTGGATCATGTCGCGATGATCGCCGGGGTTTTTCGTGGCAAGGAAATCGTGGATCCAGTTGTCCGCGATCAGAACATCCTGCACGGCGGCAAAATCCATGCCGTCTGACCGTAGCGAATGAATGTTGTTATTTGTCACGGTCAGGCCCGCCGTATCGGTCATCACGGTGCCGCGATGGAACCATTTGACCTCACAGCCCGTCACGGTCACGTTGCTGCAATGCTCAATGGTCAGGCCGTGACTGGTTGGCGTCCCCTCGTCATTGAACGCACCGAAAAACTGGCAGTTTTCCAGTTTGATATTGGTCGATTTCATGACCTCGATAGACCGCAAATGTTTCGGATCGCCCGACTGGTAAACATGGGTGAATGTCAGATCGCGCAGGGTCATATTGTGGCAGCGCCCGAATTTGACACTGCCGTCGCTGATAGATGTCAGAACCGCCCGGTCATCAGGATCAGCCGACCGGATGACAACCTCGCTGTCATAGCTGGTCATATGCTCGGTGCTATTGTCCAGGCTCACCCGGCCATAGTCACCCGGCGCCAGTACGATCTCATCCCCACCCGATGCAGCCTCGAGTGCCGCCATCAGCTCGGCGTGGGTCGTCACGTTATGTGTTGTCATTTTTCACCTCCCTGGGTCATGCGACCCGGTTCATCCAGAATGTGCTATTCGGCCCGTCGAAAATCACTGTGCCATTGGGACTGGCTGGCACATCATAGGTCGTGTGTGTTCCCGACGCCCCCATGTTCGCCAACGTAAACTCGATATAATCGCCCGCCGTCAGGTTGATCGGACGCGGGGCAATCTCCATCACCCAATAGGCCCAGCCGTCAGAGTTGCGGACGTAGCCTGATCCGCGAAACAGGCCATCCCAGACACCATTTTTGGATACCTGCAATGCCGCCTGCACCCGTGCATGGGGCGAATGATAGGCAACGACAGCGCCGACCTCATAAACGCCGCTCGTGCCAGCGGTCAGGCGCGTGTTGTTTGCGCCAGCCCACGTCACGTCCGTGCCGTAACTGTCTCCCGCCGTGTCCAGCGGGATCAGGAGGGGCGTGTTGGCATAGCTCGTGTCGGTGCTGGATCGGTCCATGAAGCTGTAGACCGAACCGCCGCCGCCGCCACTGCCCTCCAATGTGGTCACGCGGCTATCCAGGCTATCAAAATCGCCCTTGATCGCCGTGATCAGCGCGGCCATGCGCGTTTGCAGCGACATTAGGCAGCGTTCCAGATGGCAACGAGGTCGGTTTCAGGATCGCCAAGCTGCGCCTGTGTATAGACATCGGACGCATTCGCTTTGGTCGCGAGTTGCGCCGTCACGCTCGCAGCATAGTTCGCATCGTCAGCAAGCGCCGCCGCCAGCTCGTTCAGCGTGTCCAGTGCAGCGGGCGCACCGCCGATGAGGGCGTTGACCGCTGCTGCAATCTCGGTGTCGATTTTCGAGGATGACCAGGCCTGCGTTGTATTGGTTGCGCCATCATTGATCGCAACCCCACCGCCTGCCGCGCCATCGGCGGTGGCCTTCACCTCGTTCAGGGCATCAACCAGGTTTGTCGCTGTTGTGTTCAGACCCGACACGTCACCATTGTTCGCGCCGCTGATGAATGTGCGCAGGGATTTTGTTTCGGTCTTGATCGCTGTAACCAGCGCGTTCAGTCGTGTTTGCAAAGACATTTTTCGTGCCTCCTATGAAAATGCAAATAGTGCGGCCAGATCGCCGGGGTCATAGTCGTCAGCGCCAGCCACATAAACGCCATCCGCCCGCATTTCCGCATCATTCCCCGCATCGCCCGAAATCTGCACCGTGGCGGGGGGCGACAGGTCAACGGCACCGAGTTTCAACACGATCTCTGACCGGCCCACATCGACCAGGTGCGGGTCTTGGTTGAAGGGTCGCAGTTTAAGTTTCATCGCGCGTGATCCCCCGCGTGACTTTGACATGGATGGTGTCGGTGTGGCGCTTGCGGCCATCGGGGCTGACCACGAACAGATCCCAAGTCAGTATCTGCCCATGTGGCCATCCCGCGACCTCTGCGGCGGGTGCCTGAACCCGGAATAGGCTAGGGTATGTGGTGACAGTCAGATCCTGCACCAATGCCGCGCCTCTGCTGTCGCGGGCCTGGCTCGTTGCTGTCCAACCGGTCAGGTCGAATGGTTGGTCATCATCAGTGAACGCATCGAACGCATAATCGAAGGTGTCGCCTGTTTTGTGTTCAATCAGAAAGTCCATGCCACCCAAGCCGAAAGAATAAACCGCGCAGTCGCATGGTCAGCGAAGGGCGTGTTTTCTTCCTCTGGCGGGTTCCTTGCAAGAATTCGCTTGGGGGACCAGATGGGGGACCGGGGAGCGCGCGCGGCGCTACACGCCTGTAATTAAATAGGTTAATGCTTGAATTTGGTGCGGGCGGTGGGACTCGAACCCACACGGGGCTACGCCCCAACAGATTTTAAGTCTGGTATGTCTACCATTCCATCACGCCCGCACCGGGTGGGGTCTGGCCCCGTCTTTCCCTAACGCCTCTGGAAATCAGAGGCAATCGGTCAGATGCGTATGCTGCGAAGCGGCCGTATTACGTCAGGACCGTGGGGCTGTCATCCTTGACCGCCTGCATCACAACATGGGTCGAACTCTGCGCCAGATGCGGCAGAGTCGAGATGGCTTCGCCCAGCACCCGTCGAAAATCGCGCATGTCATGGGTGCGCACCTTCAGAAGGTAATCGAAATGCGCCGCCAGCATGTGGCATTCTTCCACTTCAGGAATACCGGCCACTTGCTTGTTGAACGCGCGCAAGGCGGCTTCGCGCGTGTCCGACAGTTTGACCTCGACAAAGGCGACGTGATCGCGCCCCAGACGGATTGGGTCGATGTCGGCCCGGTATCCCGTGATGACCCCTTCTGCCTCTAACCGGCGCACACGGGCTTGCGTCGGGGATTTCGACAAACCGATCCGCTGCGCCAGATCAGTGATCGAAATGCGCCCGTCGCCCGACAGAACATCCAGAATCCTGCGGTCGAACCGATCCAGATCAACTTGTCTATCTTCCTGCATATTACCCCCAATATCAGTTTTCTTGACTTCTCATCAGCTAAAATCAGGAAAAACGACTTGCCAATTCGGCATATCATAGGGGAAGTGAAAACACCATGAGGATCCGCACATGACCGATGCTCTGCGCCAGAAGATCGACGATCTCGCCTATACCGATGAAGAAAAGCATGTCCATGAACTGGCCGAGGACGCGGGCCTGTCTGCCGAAGATCGGGCGCGGATCGCGGCCAGCGGGGCGGATCTTGTGCGTGCCATCCGGGCCTCGTCCGATCCGGGCATGATGGAGGTGTTCTTGGCCGAATACGGCCTGTCCACGGATGAAGGCATCGCGCTCATGTGTCTGGCCGAAGCCCTGCTGCGCGTGCCGGATGCCGAAACCATCGACGCGCTGATTGAAGACAAGATCGCGCCCAGCGACTGGGGCAAGCATTTGGGGCGGTCGTCGTCGTCACTGGTCAACGCCTCGACCTGGGCGCTATTGGTGACGGGCAAGGTGCTGGACGAACGCGAACCGGGCATCGCGGGCGCGCTGCGGGGTGCCGTCAAACGTCTGGGTGAACCGGTGATCCGCACCGCCGTGGGGCGCGCGATGAAGGAAATGGGCAACCAGTTCGTGCTGGGCGAAACCATTGCCGCCGCGATGAAGCGCGGATCGAAGATGGAAGCAAAAGGCTTCACCTATTCCTATGACATGCTGGGCGAAGCGGCACTGACCGATGACGATGCGCGCCGCTATCAGATGGCCTATGCCAAGGCGATTTCAGAGATTGCCAGTGCCTGTACGTCAAAGGACATCCGCGCCAATCCGGGCATCTCGGTCAAGCTGTCGGCGCTGTTTCCCCGTTACGAACGCGCCCAGCGCGAACGGGTGATGGCGACGCTTGTGCCGCGCGTGTCGGCCCTTGCCCACTTGGCGAAATCAGCCGGAATGGGCTTCAACATCGACGCTGAAGAGGCGGACCGCCTGCAAATCTCGCTGGATGTGATCGAAGCCGTATTGTCCGACAAGTCGCTGGCCGGTTGGGATGGGTTCGGCGTGGTGGTGCAAGCCTATGGCCACCGTGCCGGGACTGTCATTGACTGGCTGCACGCCGTGGCCGAACGGCTGGATCGCAAGATCATGGTGCGGTTGGTAAAAGGCGCCTATTGGGACACCGAAATCAAGCGCGCGCAGGTCGAAGGTCTGGACGCGTTTCCGGTGTTCACGCGCAAGGTGGCAACGGATGTCAGCTACATCGCCAATGCGCGCAAATTGCTGTCGCTCACCGACCGGATCTATCCGCAATTTGCCACACACAACGCGCACACGGCGGCGGCCATTCTGGACATCGCCAGATCCTCGGGCGTGGATGCGCGTGGCTATGAGTTCCAGCGTCTGCACGGCATGGGCGAGCGGCTGCATCAGATCATCATGGACGAGAACGGCACCCGCTGCCGGATCTATGCCCCGGTGGGTGCGCATCGCGACCTTCTGGCCTATCTGGTGCGGCGACTGTTGGAGAACGGGGCCAACAGCTCTTTCGTCAATCAGATCGTCGATGAAAGCGTCACCCCCGAAGAGGTCGCCGCGTGTCCCTTCGCGGCACTCGACCACCCTGCGCCGCATGTACCCACCGGATATGAGATCTATGAAGACCGCAAAAATTCCAAAGGGCTGGACCTGACCTATGAACCGCATCTGGATCAGATCGACGCCGCCCGCGACCCCTACGCGGACACACAGTTCACCGCAGAACCCCTGATTGCGGGCACGCAAAAAGGCGGCAAACTTGTCACCGTCACCAATCCTGCAAACGGGAAAGAGGTGGGACAGATCACCTGGGCCAGCGCCGAGGACGTTCAAACCGCACTTGGGTCAGCGACACGCTGGGATGCCGCACCCGAGACACGCGCCGAGGTTCTGAACCGGGCAGCGGATCTTTACGAAGACAACCTTGGAGTGTTCTTCGCCCTGCTCGCGCGCGAGGCCGGTAAGACCCTGCCCGACTGCATGGGAGAACTGCGCGAAGCCGTTGATTTCCTGCGCTACTATGCCACTCGCATTCCTTACCTGACACGCGACGCACGCGGACTGTTCACCTGCATTTCGCCTTGGAACTTCCCGCTGGCGATCTTCACCGGCCAGATTGCCGGGGCCCTGGCCGCTGGAAACGGCGTGTTGGCCAAACCCGCCGAACAGACCGGAATCATCGCGTATGAGGCGGTGAAACTTCTGCACCAAGCGGGCGTGCCGCGCGAGGTGTTGCAGCTTTTGCCCGGCGATGGGGCGACGGTCGGTGCCGCGCTCACGTCAGATGCGCGCATCGACGGGGTCGCCTTTACCGGGTCGACCGAAACCGCTCAGATCATCCACCGTGCCATGGCGGATCACCTGTCGCCTGCCGCGCCACTGATCGCCGAAACCGGTGGCCTGAACGCGATGATCGTCGACAGCACCGCCCTGCCCGAACAGGCGGTGCGCGACATCGTGGCCTCCAGCTTCCAGTCGGCCGGGCAGCGCTGCTCGGCGCTGCGCTGTCTTTACGTGCAGGACGACATCGCTGACAGCCTGTCCGAGATGCTCGTCGGTGCGATGGACGAACTGACCCCGGCGGATCCGTGGCACCTGTCGACCGATCTTGGTCCGGTCATTGATGAGGAAGCGTATCAGGGCATTCGCACCTATATCGACGCAGCCCACGCCGATCAGCGGGTCGTGCACGCGCTGCAGGCGCCCGAGGCCGGCCATTTCATTCCGCCCACCCTGATCCGTGTCGAAGGCATTCACGAGATGGAACGCGAAATCTTCGGTCCGGTTCTGCATATTGCACGTTACAAGGCGGAAAATCTTGATGCGGTTATCAATGCGATCAACGCCACGGGATACGGGCTGACCTTTGGCCTGCACACAAGGATCGACGACCGCGTTCAGCACGTGGTCGATCGCATCCATGCAGGCAACGCCTATGTCAACCGCAACCAGATCGGGGCAATCGTCGGCTCGCAGCCCTTCGGGGGCGAAGGGTTGTCAGGGACCGGCCCCAAGGCGGGTGGCCCGGCTTACATGGACCGGTTCTGCAGCGCCGATCCCGCCCCGGTCACCGCCGAGCCATCGGGCGAGCAGACCAAAGCCAGCTCGGCGCTGGCACAAGCCATTGCCGCCGCTGCGCGCGAGGCAACGCTGGCCTCAAGCCGTCTGCCGGGGCCGACCGGTGAGTTGAACCAACTGTCCACCCATCCCCGGGCGCCGTTCCTGTGCCTTGGCCCCGGACGTGCCGTGGCCGAACGACAGAAGGCGGATGTGGAGCGTCACGGCGGCGTGGCCGTTCTGGCCCCGGATCTGGACGCAACCGCCCTGACCACCATCGACGGGATCGGTGGGGCAGTTTACTGGGGGCCTGAAGCGGACGCAAAGGCGCGGGTTCAGGCGCTCGCGTCCCGCAGCGGAGCGATCCTGTCTCTGATCACCGGCGCGGTGACAGCCGAGGTCGTGACCCATGAGCGACATCTGTGTGTGGACACCACGGCCTCGGGCGGGAATGCCGAGCTTTTGATGCTGTCTCAGCCGCCCGACCTGGCCGCAGAGTAGATCAGCCGCTTGACCCGGTGGACGCCATCGGGTCAAGTCCCTCCATGTTTCCGATCCGCGATCACAACCCCTCTGAACGCACGCCCTTCGTGACCTATGGGCTGATCGCGGCAAATCTGATCGTCTTTCTGGTGATGCTGCCCTTTTACGGCAACGAGGCGGACTCCGGTTGGGTGTTCCAGACATATGGGCTGATCCCGCTGCGCTTGATCAGCGGCGACGGGTTTGAAACCATCCTGACCTCCATGTTCCTGCATGGCGGCTTCCTGCATTTCGCGGGCAACATGCTGTTTCTGTACATCTTCGGCGACAATCTGGAGGACGTGCTTGGCCATGTCAGATTCGCCCTGTTCTATTTTGTTTCGGGGCTGGGGGCAGCGTTGCTTCAGGTGGCCGCAGATGTCACGAGCATGGTTCCGATGGTGGGTGCATCGGGCGCAATTGCGGGAGTCATGGGCGGATATCTTCTGCTGTTTCCACGGGCGCGGGTCGATGTCCTGTTCATCTTCGTTGTGATCTTCAGGGTGTTTCCCTTCCCGGCATGGCTGATGCTGCTCATCTGGTTCGGATTGCAGGTCGTGAATGGCGCGTTGAACTGGTCGCAAATGGGCGGCGGTGTCGCCTATTGGGCTCATGCTGGCGGGTTCATCGCCGGTTTCCTGTTCGTCTTGCCGATCTGGAGAGGACTGGGTGGCACGGCCTTTTGGGCCCGTACAGAAGGCCACCCCGACAAGCCAGCGGCAGAATACAAATTGGTCAACAGCAACATCCCGGCGATCCGGCGGCGGAAATAGACCATCCCCGGACGGTGGGGATTATCCCCCGCCGACGGTCATCACCGAAATATGCGTGCTGATCTTGCTTGCCAGACCCGGCACGCTGCCCGTCACCGTGAAGGCCGCAGCAATCCCCAACATGACGATAGAAGCTGTCAAAACGACCCAATCGACCGTGACTGCACCGTCTTCGTCTGCGATCAGCCCTGAAATACGGGCGGCAATATTGTTCAACTGTTCCATGATGTCTGTTTTGCCAAACAATCAGGCAGCAATATGGCCCTGTCAGGGTATTTTGCGGCGCAGCCGAAAATCAGTTGTCGCGCACAAGTCCAGCAAATTTTTCGAAAATCGCCTCGTTCGCGGCGATCACCTCGCCCTGTTCAAGAATCGACCCTTCCGGATCGATCGGCGCGACAAAGCCACCAGCCTCGCGCACGATGACCAGCCCGGCTGCCACATCCCAGGCGTGCAGGCGGCGTTCCCAGAACCCGTCATATCGGCCCGCCGCCACATAGGCCAGATCCAGCGCCGCCGATCCGAAGCGGCGCACACCCGAACAGCTTGGCAGAATCCGCGCCAGATCTTGCAGCGTATCCGGCAGATCGGCGCGTCCCGCGAACGGCAAGCCGGTCGCAAACAGGCTTTCGATTAGACGCGACCGGCCTGAGACGCGCAGGCGGCTTTGGTTCAGCCACGCGCCTTCGCCCTTTTCGGCCGAGAACATCTCGTCCTTAGCGGCGTCATAGATCACGCCCGCAACGATTTCGCCCTTGTGTTCCAGCGCGATCGAGATGGCCCAGTGCGCAAGCCCATGCAAAAAGTTCGTGGTGCCATCCAGCGGGTCGACAATCCAGCGGCGGGTGGGATCCTTGCCGTCGACGGCGTCGCTTTCCTCGGCCAGCCAGCCATAGTTGGGGCGCGCCTCCATCAGGACATCGCGGATGATCTGCTCGGCGGCGGTGTCGGCCTTCGATACGAAATCGCCCGCGCCCTTCATCGACACTTGCAGGTTTTCCACCTCGCGGAAGTCTTTCACAAGGCTGCGGCCCGCCATCCGGGCGGCCTTGATCATCACGTTCAGATTTGCACTGCCTTCCATCGGGGCGCTCCTATCTTCTCAGACGGCGCGTATACGCCGCGATGCCTTGTTTGCCAAGCCCGTTTCCCGGTTTCATGCGCGTTGCAGCTTGACCGGCTCGGACCGGCACAACCGGATCATATGGGCGACATAGGGCACGATGGCATCTTCGTCGCGGGTGGCGGCAAACATGCGCTTAGCCAACCCCTTTTCCGTCAGGGGCCGCGTGATGTAATCGGGGTTCCCATCCACCTTGCGCAACACCCAGTCCGGCATGACGGCCACCCCGCGCCCGGCGGCGACCAGCATCAGGATCACCTCGGTCATCTCAACCTGACGAACGGCGCGCGGTTCAACACGCGCAGGCGTTAAAAGCCCGGAAAACACATCCGTTTTCGACCGATCGACCGGATAGGTCAGCAACATCTCCTGTTCGAAATCCTCGGCTTCGATAAAATCCTGTTGCGCCAGCCGGTGCCCTGCGGCGGCGACAAAACGGGGCTCATAGTCGAAGAGCGGCGAAAAGGTGATGCCCGGCAGAGCAATTGGGTCGGAGGAAATGACGAAATCGACCTCTTCCCGCCGAAGTGCCTCGAGCGCGTCAAAGGCAAGCCGTTGGCGAATGTCCAGATCGACCTCGGGCCAGGCATGACGCAGCTTGTCGAGCACGGGAAACAGCCAGTCAAAACAGGCGTGGCATTCGATGGCGATGTGCAAGCGGCCCGACCGGCCGGATTTCAGCGCCCTGAACTCTTCTTCAACGCGGGACACTTCCGGCAGGATATGTTCGGCAAGGCGCAAGAGCTTCAATCCCGCCGGGCTGAGCCGCATCGGCTTGGTGCGGCGGTGAAACAGCTCCATCCCCACCTGATCCTCAAGCCCCTTGATCTGATGGCTCAGCGCCGATTGGGTGATGTGCAGAATGTCCGCAGCGCGTGCCAGGCTGCCCGCCTGATGCACTGCGCGGATGGTGCGCAGATGACGAAATTCCAAATACATGCACGAAACTCATGATGAATGTGAGAATTATGAATTTGTCTCACAAATGAAATCCGGGCACAAGAGGGGCCACACGACCTTCCCACCGCCGAGGATGCCATGACCACGCCCAACATCTCGTTCGAGTTCTTTCCGCCACAATCGCTGGATGCATCTTTCCGTCTTTGGGAAACCGTGCGCGAACTTGCACCGCTGGATCCCAGCTTTGTCTCGGTGACCTATGGTGCGGGCGGCACCACGCGCGAGTTGACCCACGACGCGGTCCAGACCATCCACAAGCACTACGACCTGAACGTCGCCGCACACCTGACCTGCGTGGACGCCACACGGGATGAAACCCTGTCCATTGCCAAGGAATATGCAAAAGCCGGTGTCACCGAGATCGTCGCCTTGCGGGGTGATCCGCCCAAGGGCAGCACCGGGTTTGTGCCACATGCGGACGGCTTTTCTTCATCGGTCGAACTGATCGAAGCCCTTGCAGATACGGGTGATTTTCATATCCGCGTCGGCGCCTATCCCGATCC
Organism: Aliiroseovarius zhejiangensis; assembly: GCF_014656375.1. Lineage (GTDB taxonomy): Bacteria > Pseudomonadota > Alphaproteobacteria > Rhodobacterales > Rhodobacteraceae > Aliiroseovarius > Aliiroseovarius zhejiangensis. The sequence continues at coordinate 596,537 of NZ_BNCH01000001.1, forward strand.
GCACCCCGAAAGCGCCGATCTGGACGCCAATGTCGCCTGGCTGAAGCGCAAGGTGGATGCGGGTGCGAACTCGGCGATCACCCAGTTTTTCTTCGAGGACGACACTTATTTCCGTTTCCGCGACAAATGCGAAAAAGCCGGGATCGACATCCCGATCATTCCCGGCATCCTGCCGATTGAGAACTGGACCGGCGTGCGCAAGTTCGCCGAACGTTGCGGGGCGCATATTCCAAGCTGGCTGGATGATGCCTTCGCCAAGGCCGCACGTGACGGGCGCGAAGATCTGTTGTCCACCGCACTGTGCACCGAGCTGTGTTCCGACCTGATCGACGGCGGGGTCCAGGACCTGCATTTCTATACGCTGAACAAGCCGGCCCTGACCCGCGAAGTGGCACGCGCCTTGGGGCTCACGCCCAGCGTGAAATTGCAGGACGTCGCATGACCACAGACAGTTCAGCCCGCGGGGTCACAGCCCGGCGCGCTGTACCGTCACCAGGTCGATCTGCCCATATCCGTTGAACCGCGTCACCGTGGCAAGGCTATAGGCGCCCATCCCGGAAAACAGAACGTAATCGTCTTCGGCCAGATCGGCGGGCAAAGCCAGTGGATCAGGCAATTGGTCAATCGAATCGCAGGTCGGGCCAAACACGATGCGCTTCATCGGTGCGCCCTTGTGGGACGTGCCGTCTGCCCGAACCGTTGAAATCCGGTCCGGCACCCCGATCGACGGCGCTTCGGACAAAGCGCCATAGATCCCATCATTCAGATATACCGCGCCATCCTCACGGATGGATTTTACCCGTGTGGCCAGCGTGAACGCCTCGGCGACCATAGCGCGACCAGGTTCACACACCAGCGCCGGTGCCGCGTCACCAAACGCGTTCTTAACGGCGCGATGGATCGCGGCAAAGATTGCGTTCAGATCAGGGGCAACGCCGCGATTGGCGGCAAACCCGCCGCCCACATTCAGACGCGCCAGCGTCACGCCGGCCTCTTTCGACACCTCCGCACAGGTCGCGACATAGGTCGACCATGCCGAGGGGCTGGCGCATTGCGTGCCCGGATGAAAGGTCATCGACGGGGTAAATCCCGCCTCTTTCACCATGCGCAACAGCGCCACGGCCTGTTCCACATCCGCACCGAACTTGGTGCCGAAATGATACGCAGCCCCTTCGACCGGCAGACGCAGGCGGACCGAGATTTCGATGCCCTTCGGGTCGACCTGCGCGCGCAACTTCTCGAACTCGTGTGGCGCATCGACGGAGTAGGACCGGACGCCAAGCGCGACTGCCTCGGCGATCTCGTCGCGGGCACGCACCGGGTTGTTGTAATGCATCACCGCATCGGGTGACACAGCGCGCAGCGCGTGCATTTCCGCCGGGCTGGCAACGTCAAAAGCGCTGATCCCGCAGGCCACAAGGTTTTCCAGCACAACACGGGAATCATTGGCCTTTACCGCATAGGTGACCAGCCCGTCGAACCCATCCACGAATTGCTGAACGGTGGCCTGCAACGTCGCAGGTGCGAAATACAGCACCGGGTGTTTCGGCGTTTCGGATTTCAGATGTGACAGGGCTGTCAGCCAGATCGAGGGTTGCCTGCTCATGTTCGCTCGCTTTGAAAAGGGTCTGTTCGCGTGGTTCTTTTAGAATCTGAACAGACACCGTCGATTTCCAGTGGCAATTCGGGCGATATGTCGTGTATTTTCCGCCGAAACATCGAGGATACCGACCATATGGATGACAAAGACCGCGAATTGTTGGCCCAGCTTGAAGGAAATGCCCGCCTGCCCGTGGCCACGCTGGCGCGGCGGCTGGGGCTGGCCCGCTCCACCGTTCAGGCCAGAATCGAACGGTTGGAGGAAAAGGGGATCATCGCCGGATATGCTCTGCGCCTTGGCGATGCGGCGCGCGGCGACCGCATCCGAGCGACCGTTCTGATCGCGATCGAACCCCGTTCGACCCCTGCCGTGCTGGCCCGCCTGAAGACCCTGACGGCGGTCGAAACGGCGCACACCGCATCGGGCCGGTTCGACATGATCCTGCAGCTTGCAGCCAAGTCCACGGCCGAATTGGACCAAACGCTTGATGCCATTGGTGAAATCGACGGGGTGAAAAGCTCGGAAAGCCTGATCCACCTCTCGACGCGGATCAACCGCCTGGGTTAGAACGGGGGCATTGCTTACATTATTGAACGAGGGCGCCATGACAATTGAAACCATCCCCACCGCGCCAATCGATGGGCAAGTGCCGGGCACGTCGGGATTGCGCAAGACGGTTTCGGTCTTTTCGGCGCCTGGCTATCTGGAAACCTATACGCAGTCGATTCTCAACGCCATTTCGCCACAGGGTGCCGTGCTGGTCATGGGGGGCGATGGCCGATATTTCAATCGCGCGGCGATGGCCAGCATCCTGCGCATCGCCGCGGCCAATGGCGTGGCGCGTGTCATTGTCGGCCAGAACGGCCTTTTGTCGACACCGGCGGCCAGTCACCTGATCCGCAAACGCGGGGCGAATGGTGGCCTGATCCTGTCGGCCAGCCACAATCCTGGCGGGCCGAAGGGTGATTTCGGGTTGAAATACAACATTGCCAATGGCGGACCGGCACCGGAAGCGGTGACCGACGCCATCGTTGCCCGTGCAAGTCAGATCACACATTACACCATGACCACCGAAGACGCGCCAGACCTGTCAGAGTGCCGGGAAACCCAGTTGGGCGACATGGTAATTGAAGTGGTGGACCCGGTCGCGGACTATGTTGCACTGATGGAGGAGCTGTTCGATTTCGATTCCATGCGCCGGATGATCGCGGACGGGTTCACCCTGCGCTTCGATGCCATGCACGCGGTCACTGGCCCTTACGCGACAGAAATCCTTGAACGCCGTTTGGGTGCACCTGCCGGATCTGTGATCAACGCCATTCCAAGCGAAGACTTCGGTGGCGGGCACCCGGATCCCAACCCCGTGTGGGCCAAGCCGCTTTATGATCTGATGCTGCGGCCGGACGCCCCGGATTTCGGCGCAGCCTCGGATGGTGATGGGGATCGCAACATGATCCTGGGGCGCGGTATCTATGTGACGCCGTCGGACAGCCTTGCACTGCTCGCGGCCAACGCGCATCTGGTGCCGGGCTATCGCAACGGCATCGCAGGGGTTGCGCGGTCAATGCCCACTTCGGCGGCCAGTGACCGGGTGGCGGCACGATTGGGTGTGGAAGCCTTTCAGACTCCGACCGGATGGAAGTTTTTCGGCAATCTGCTGGATGCGGGGCGGGTCACGCTGTGTGGTGAAGAAAGCGCCGGCACCGGATCAAACCATGTACGCGAGAAAGACGGGCTCTGGGCCGTTCTGATGTGGTTGAACATCTTGGCAGTGCGCAAATGCTCGGTCGCGGAGCTGGTTCGCGACCATTGGGCGCAGTATGGGCGCGACTACTATTCGCGTCACGACTTTGAAGGGATCAGCACGGATGCCGCGACGCGCCTGATGGACCGTCTGGTGGCAAACCTGCCCGCCCTGCCCGGACAACAGGCCGGCGAATTGACTGTGACCGGTGCCGAGGATTTTTGCTATACTGACCCGGTTGACGGGTCCGTCAGCACCGGACAGGGCGTCATCCTGACCTTCGATGGCGAAGCGCGCGCAATGCTGCGCCTGTCCGGCACCGGCACCCAGGGCGCGACATTGCGGGTTTATCTGGAACAATACGCCCCGCCGGGATCCGCACATGATCAGGACACCCAGACAGCCTTGTCAAAGGTAATCCGGGCAACGCACGATCTTGCACAAATCGAACACTTCACGGGTCGTCACGCCCCGGATGTCATCACGTAGCGTGGAAACTTCCGTTTGGTGATAAGGATTTGCAACGGTCGGTTTCAATCTTTCAAAGCAGGTCGATATTGCCTCGTTGTTTTTTTGCGACTACGAACGGGTTTATTGTCTAGAAACTTAATCATCCACGCCGCACGAGGGCGATTTTGTTAACATAAGAGAAACACCTCACGAGAAGGTCCGGTCGCGCAGAAGCATGACAATAAATGCAGGTTGCGACTGACAGGGTCGATCCCATCGGATCATCGTGTGCGTGATTGAAATTGCGAGGGGCGAATGAAACATTATTTCAAAGAGCAGTCAGATTATTCTTCTGCGTCGAAAACAACCGTGAACCTGCGCCGACTGATTGCCGCGTCAACCCTGGCACTCACTGCGCACCCGGTGCTGGCACAAACCACGGGACCAACCCCAACCATCGAGAGCATTCCGACCTTTGACGACAGTGCTATGGTCACCGGATCGGACGCGGTGGACATTTCAGGCGACGGATCGGTCGTCGTGGGCTATGCGTCGGATTCTGCCACCACCCCCCGTGCCTTCGCCTATTCCGGCGGCACGCTTGTCAACCTTGCCCCGGCAATGGGGGATGCCAGCTTTGCCCGCGGGGCCAGCGAGGACGGATCGGTCATCACGGGCGTGTATTTGACAGCCGGGACGCCGACCATGTTCTATTGGACGCAAGCCACCGGCGCCGTCTCTATCCCGATCAGCGCGGGCGTTTTGGGCGAAGCGAACGGCATCAGCGCCGATGGGACGCGCATTGTTGGCACCATCTTCGACAATGGCGCGGCGACGCCGGCACCGGCCGGACCAACCTCTCCGGCGCCCTATGACCGTGCCTTTGTCTGGACGCGCGCAACCAATACGTTTGTCACACTGCCCAGCCTGGTCGCGAATGGCGACACGTATGGTGCAGATATCAGTGACAATGGCACCATTGTTGTGGGGCGCGCCGAAACCGCAACCACAACCCACGCGTTCCGCGCGGTGGTCGGCGGGGCCATCACCGATCTGGGCACCATCGGTGGCGCCGCCGGTCAAAGCCGCGCCAACGGGGTCAGCGGTGACGGTCAGGTTGTTGTCGGCCAATCAGTGGCCCCCTCGGTCACGGGTCAGCGCGCCTTCCGTTGGAGTGCTGCCACGGGCATGGTTCAACTGGCGTCGACGGATGAGGCCAATGTCGTATTTTCGCTGGCCAATGCCGCCAGTCAGGATGGGTCATACGTGGCAGGGGCGGCGCGCTATTCGACCACCCCCGGATACCGCGCCTTGCGATGGGACGAGAACGGTGTGGCGCAGGATCTAGGCGACTTGACCACCGGCAACACGGGCACGTCGTTTGCCAATGGGATCAGTGCGGACGGCTCTGTCGTGGTCGGTGTGGCGACAAATGACGCGGGCGATTCACGCGGCTTCATCTGGCGTGATGTCGAGGATCCCGACGATACGACGGGCACCCCCGGCGGCACGATGCTGGATCACATCAACACCCTGACGCAAGTGTCAGATAACGCGGCCCAACAGGCGGCAGGCGCGCATTATATGGACAAGCTGGTCCAGTTCACGCTGGGCCAGTCGCTTGAGCTTCCGATCGAAGGCAGCGCGGGCCAACGCAGCAAAACGGGTCTGGGGCACCCGTTTTCGATCAAGGTGAACGCAGGTGCGGCCAGCAATCGCGATGGCAATGACACCGCCCTTGCTGGTCTGATCGCCGCCACGGCGCTGACCGACAATCTGTCACTTGGCGGATTCCTCGGGCTTGGGACGGACGACGACACGCTGACAGGGTTTGGCATCGACGGCACGTTCCGCAGCTTCGGGGTCTATCTGCAAGGTGGCCACCCGGCAACCGAGGGGTTGAACTGGAAACTTGCCGCCGCACAATCGGCTGCCGAGGTCGAGATCACGCGGTCAACCGCCCTGCCCAACACCGAACGCGGTCTGGGCCGCACGGATATGCGCGCACGCGCCGGATCGATCGAAGTTGGATACGGCATGCAGCGGGGCGCTGCATTGGTCACACCGTTCCTGCGCGTCTCTCGTTCATCGGTTGATCGCGACGGCTACACCGAAACAAATGCGGTCGCCTTCCCCGTGACCTATGACGATTACGTGGTCAGCGCCACCACCGCCACTTTGGGGGCAGATGTGCGTATCCCGGTCTCGGCGGCTGGCGTGGTGCGTTTGAAGGCCGGGGTGGAGTGGGATTTGTCCCGCTCGACCGACACCGTGTCTGGCACCAGTGCCATTCCGGGCATGACCAGCTTCGCCATCGCGGGTCCAACATTGGAGCACGAAGAACGGCTGTTTGCCGAAGCCCGCTACACCCACGCGTTGGGCAACGGGCGCAGCTATGATCTGGGGCTTGGCGTGCACCAGACGCCTTATGCGGAAAAACCATCCGTCATGGCGACAATCGGCTATCAGATGGATTTCTGATCGTCGCAAACGACCTGCACTGAAACGCCCGGGCCAAGCTCCGGGCGTTGTCTTTTTTGCACGGGCTTTCCCTTTGCCGCCCACTTGGGTAAACGGTCTTGAACTCATACGACTTGGGACAGAACCATGGCCATGGACAAGACCTTCGACGCTAGCGCAGCCGAGCCGCGCATCTATCAAGACTGGGAAGACGCCGGCGCATTCAAGGCGGGCGCAAATGCCAAACCCGGCGCGGACAGCTTCACCATCATGATCCCACCGCCCAACGTCACGGGTGCGCTGCATGTGGGCCATGCGTTCAACAACACGTTGCAGGATATTCTGATCCGCTGGCACCGGATGCGGGGCTTTGACACGCTGTGGCAACCCGGTCAGGACCACGCCGGTATCGCCACCCAGTTGCAGGTCGAGAAAATGCTTGCCGAGACCCAGCAGCCAGGACGCCGCGAACTGGGGCGCGAGAAATTTCTTGAGAAGGTCTGGGAATGGAAGGGCGAATACGGCTCGACCATCATCAACCAGTTGAAACGGTTGGGCTCGACCTGCGACTGGTCGCGCAACGCGTTTACCATGGCCGGCGCGCCGGGCGACCCGCGCGTGGGGCACGAGAACTCGGCCGATTTCCACGACGCCGTTCTGAAGGTCTTCGTCGATATGCACGACAAAGGCCTGATCTATCGCGGCAAGCGCCTGGTCAACTGGGACCCGCATTTTGAAACCGCGATTTCCGATCTTGAGGTCGAGAATATAGAAACCCCGGGTCATATGTGGCATTTCAAATACCCGCTGGCCGGTGGCGCGACCTACACCTATGTCGAGAAGGACGAGGATGGGAACATCACGCTGAGCGAGGAGCGTGACTTTATCTCGATCGCCACGACCCGGCCGGAAACCATGCTGGGGGACGGTGCTGTCGCCGTGCACCCGGATGATGAACGTTACGCGCCCGTCGTGGGCAAACTGTGCGAAATTCCGGTCGGGCCAAAAGAGCATCGCCGCCTGATCCCGATCATCACCGACGAATATCCCGACCCGAACTTTGGGTCGGGCGCGGTGAAGATCACCGGCGCACATGACTTCAACGACTATCAGGTCGCCAAACGTGGCAACATCCCGATGTATTCGCTGATGGATACACGCGGGCACATGCGAACCGATGGCCTGCCCTATGCGGATGAGGCCGCCACGGCCCAACGCATTGCGAATGGCGAAGAAGGGTTTGATGAGGCGAAGATCGCCGCGATGAACCTTGTGCCGGATGATCTGCGCGGGCTGGACCGGTTCGAGGCGCGTAAGCGCGTGGTCGACCAGATCACTGCCGAGGGGCTGGCCGTGATGATCACCCAGACGGTCGAGGTCGATGGCGAGGAAATCACCGGAACCGTTCCGTTTGTTGAATCAAAGCCAATCATGCAGCCCTTCGGGGATCGCTCCAACGTCGTGATCGAACCGATGCTGACCGACCAGTGGTTCGTGGACGCCGAAAAGATCGCCGGCCCTGCGCTGGACGCTGTGCGCAATGGCGACGTGAAGATCATGCCGGAGTCAGGTGTGAAGGTCTTTTTCCACTGGCTGGAGAATATCGAGCCGTGGTGTATCTCGCGCCAGCTTTGGTGGGGGCATCAGGTGCCGGTCTGGTATGGTCTGGACCTGTCCGGGGAAGGGTTCAAGGACGACGAAAGCAACAATGCGCTTGATCTGGTCGAAATGGGCCGTCTTCTGTTGCAACAGGACATGCTGCCCGGTCACGAACACAGCCATTGCGCCCATGATTTTGACGCGGTTGTTCCGAAATTCGACGAGGTGCTTGTCACCCTGCCCGCGCCGCTGAGCCACGCCCGTGTGGTCGAGGTGGCGGACCGCGCCGCCGCCATCCACATGCTGGCCGAAAGCCTGGCCGCCTATGAAAGCACGCAGGACCCGACCAAGCTGGTGTATCCCGTCTGGCGCGACCCTGATGTGCTGGACACTTGGTTCTCGTCCGGTCTGTGGCCCTTCGGCACGCTGGGCTGGCCGCAGGACACGGACGAACTTGAACGCTTCTTCCCCGGTGACGTGCTGATCACCGGGCAGGACATCCTGTTCTTCTGGGTCGCCCGGATGATGATGATGAGCCAGGCGGTGACGGGTAAAAACCCGTTCCACACGGTCTATCTGCATGGTCTTGTCCGCGACGAGAAGGGCAAGAAAATGTCCAAGACCACCGGCAATGTGATCGACCCGCTGGAAATCATCGACGAATACGGCGCGGATGCGCTCAGGTTTACCAATGCTTCGATGGCTTCGATCGGCGGTGTGTTGAAGCTGTCGCGCGACCGGATCGCAGGCTATCGCAATTTCGGCACCAAGCTGTGGAACGCGGCGCGGTTTGCCGAGATGAATGACTGCAAGCCCGTCGCTGGTTTTGATCCCAAAAGCCCGACACAGACGGTGAACCGCTGGATCATCTCGGAAACCGCGAAAATGCGGGGCGAGGTGGACGAGGCCCTGACCGCCTATCGCTTCAATGACGCCGCCAACGGGCTTTACGCCTTTGTCTGGGGCAAGGTGTGCGATTGGTATGTGGAATTCTCGAAACCGCTTCTGAACGCGGATGATGAGGCGGTGCTGACTGAGACCCGCGCGACGATGGCCTGGGTGATCGACCAGTGCCTGATCCTGCTGCACCCGATCATGCCCTTCATCACAGAAGAGCTGTGGGGCCAGATCGCGGACCGCGACACGATGCTGATTCACGCGGACTGGCCGACCTATGGCAACGAGCTGGTAAACGAGTCAGCGGCGCGTGAAATGAACTGGGTCATCTCGCTCATTGAGAACATCCGCTCGGCCCGGGCACAGATGCATGTGCCTGCTGGCCTGAAGGTGCCCCTGATCCTGCAAGAACTGGATGCGGCGGGGCGCACGGCCTGGGCGAACAACGAGGTGATGATCAAACGCATGGCGCGCATCGACAGCATGACCGAGATGGCCGAACTGCCCAAGGGCTGCATCACCATCGCGGTCGCGGGCGGTATCTTTGCCCTGCCCTTGGCAGATATCATTGATGTGGACGAAGAGATTGCGCGGCTTGAGAAGTCTCTGGGCAAGCTGGGCAAGGAAATCGGCGGGCTGCGGGGCCGGTTGAAGAACCCGAAATTCGCCGAGAACGCACCGCCCGAGGTTGTCGAGGAAGCACAGGAGAACCTGGCGGCGCGCGAAGAGGAAGAAGCGACGTTGAATGCTGCTCTGGCACGACTTCGCGAGATTTGAACAGGTGGCACGCGCGGCAGGGTGGCTCACGGTGTGAGCCTGAGGGGCCTTGCCCCTCTGCGCCTGCGCGCATTCACCCCAGGATATTTTGGGCCAGAAGAAACGGGGTGGTGCGGGACATGTCGGTCGTGGCTCCTTGCGACTTGCCGACGGGCCGCGGCCCTGATCTAACATCTGCATGACCAAGACATATGCCCGCCTGACCCCGCTTGCCGATAGCTTGCCTGCCACTGTCCCTTTTGTTGGACCTGAGACACAAGAGCGGGCGCGTGGTCGTCCGTTTGCCGCGCGTTTGGGGGCGAATGAGAACGGGTTTGGCCCTTCGCCCATGGCTCTGTCCGCGATGGCAGAGGCTGCGCGCGATGTGTGGATGTATGGCGACCCGGAGAATTTCGATCTGCGCATGGCCTTGGCCGCCCATCACGGCATAGCGCCTGAGAATATCATGGTTGGTGAGGGGATTGACGGGTTGTTGGGCTATCTGGTCCGGCTGTTGGTTGGGTCGGGGGATGTGGTCGTAACGTCGAAGGGGGCCTATCCGACGTTCAACTATCACGTCGCTGGGTTTGGCGGGCGGATTGAGACCGTGCCATACAACGCCGATCACGAAGACCCGGTGGCGTTGGTTGAGACGGCACGCGAGGTCGGGGCGAAGTTGGTGTATATCGCCAATCCCGACAACCCGATGGGGACGTGGCACGCGGCTGGCACCGTGCAGCGGATGATCGAGGCGGTGCCAGAGGGGTGTCTGTTGGTTCTGGATGAAGCCTATGTCGAATTTGCCCCCGAAGGAACGGCGCCAGATCTGGCTCCGGACGACCCACGGGTGGTCCGTATGCGCACGTTTTCCAAGGCTTATGGTCTGGCCGGGGCGCGGGTCGGGTATGCGATAGGTGCGCGCGAACTGATCACCGCTTTCCACAAGATCCGCAACCATTTCGGCATGTGCCGGATCAGCCAGGCGGGCGCGTTGGCGGCGTTGCATGATCAAGACCATCTGCGGCAGACGCTGGACCGGGTCGGGGCCGCGCGGAGGCGAATTGAGAGCATTGCCCAACAGAACGGGTTGCACCCCTTGCCGTCCGCAACGAATTTCGTCGCCGTCGATTGCGGAGCGGACGGTGACTTTGCCCGCGCCGTATTGCAGGCTTTGGTGCAGCAGGATGTGTTTGTGCGGATGCCCTTTTCGACCCCGCAGGATCGCTGTATCCGTGTTTCGACTGGTCGGGCAGAAGAGTTGGACCTGTTTGCAGCCGCCCTGCCCCGCGCGCTTGAAAGGGCTCGTTCAAGCCGCTGAGATCACCTGAGCCGCAGCGGCAAGCGCATCTGTCCCATGCGGAATGTTCAGGGCGGTCAACCCGGCCTGGATCGAAGACAGCGCCCCCATCACCATCGGTGCATTCACATGCCCCATATGCCCCAGCCTGAAGAATCCATCGGCGTTTGGGTCCTCTGCCGTTTGCATACCCAACCCGATCCCCAGGGTGACGCCGGTCTTGTCCTCGGTCCAGCGTCTGAGCGCGGTGCCATGCGGGGCGCCGATCCGCACGGAGGTCACGGCATGGGAACGATGCGTGGGATCCTTGACGTTCAACGTCATGGGACCATCCGCCGCCCAACGATCAAAAGCCGCCCAGACGGCCCGCGCAAGATGGGCATGGCGCGCCCAGACTGCTTCGATCCCGCCCTCTTCCGCGATCATGTTCAGGGCCTCGCGTAGCCCGTAAAGATGATGCGTGGGCGCGGTGCCGCCGAAATACTGGTAGAACAGGTCGGGATTGGCCCGGTCCATCCAGTCCCAGTTTTGGCTGACACGCGGCATTTCTGACCGCGCTCTGGCCGCCTTGTCATTAAAGAACACGAAAGACACGCCCGGCGGCACCATCAGCCCCTTTTGCGACGCCGCAACTGCTATATCGGCGCCCCAGTCGTCCATCCGAAACGGATCGCAGCCCATGGATGCGATGCAATCGACCATCAGCAGCGCGTGGTGCCCAACCGCATCCATCGCGGCACGCACGGTGGCCACATCATTCCTGATCGAGGTGGACGTATCCACATGCGTCAGCATGACGGCGCGAAGGCGATGGTTGGTGTCCGCCCGCAACACATCTTCGACCCGGTTCGGATCAACGGGTGTCCGCATACCGAAATCCTCGATCTGAACCTCGATCCCCAGTGCCTCGGCCATTTCGGTCCAGCCATGCCCGAACCGCCCGGTGCACAGGGACAAAGCAGCGTCTCCGGGTGACAGGACGTTGGACAGGGCCGCCTCCCACGCGCCGTGGCCGTTGGCGATGTAGATTGCAACATTGTGGCGGGTGCGCGCGATGGCTTTGAGGTCACCGATCAAAGCCGGCATCATCTGAACCAGTTCACCTTCATAGATGTTCGGGCCAGGCCGGTGCATGGCGCACAGCACGCGATCAGGCATCACCGATGGCCCGGGAATGGCAAGATAGGGGCGGCCATTGGAAAGTGTCATGGGCGGGCTCGTCTGGCAGTGTGTTTTCCAATCGGTACTGCGCGCCGTGTTGACCGTCAACAGACCCGTGCCCCGCCGCGCTTGTCTGCACCTTCGTGACACGATAAACCCCGTAGGATCGCCTGCATCCCTGCCGGCACACAAACCGGAGACGTCATGTTTTCCACGCTTTATGCCCGGATCAAGGAATGGGAGCGCAGCTGGAAAAGCGCGTTCGGCACCGACATCTCGACGCCCGAAGGACGCCGGGCGGCACGGCGGCACAACAATCTGGTCGACCATGCCTTTGTGCGGCGCGTCCTGCCCAACCGCTATCAATTGTCCGATGAGGCGTGGCGGTCCAACCAACCCGACCCGGTGCATTTTCCCGTCTTGCAAAAGATCGGTATCAAAAGCGTGATCAACCTGCGGGGGCCGGACAGGTTTTCCTATTACCTGTTCGAGAAAGAAGCCTGCGCGGATTACGGAATGACCCTTCATGATTACGAGCTGTTCGCCCGTGTGCTGGGCAGCCCACAGGATTATCTGGACCTGCTGGACCTGCTGGAACGCGCCGAAAAGCCGATGTTGATCCACTGCAAATCCGGGGCAGACCGCACGGGGATTGCGGCGGCCTTGTATCTGCTGGACCAGAAGGGCGCCGACATCGACGCGGCGCGGGCGCAACTGTCGTTGAAATACGCCCATCAACGCTGGTCAAAGGCGGGGATTCTGGATCATCTTCTGGACAGCTATGCCGCCCACTGCGACACCGATCCGATCCCGGTGCGCGATTGGCTGGCGCATCACTATGACCCCGAGGCCGTGACGGCCTCGTTCCACGCCAAGCGGAGCAAAGGATGAGCGAGACCCCGCACCCTGACATGATCGGCTGGATGTGGCGCAGCTATATGCGCGCCTATCGCTGGCCGCTGATCGCCGCGGTGTTCCTGATGCTGCTCGAGGGGCTGGCGCTGGGGGGCTTGAGCTACATGATCAAGCCGATGTTCGACGTGGCGTTTTCGTCTGGCAGCACGTCCTCGATCGTGGGGGTCGCGCTGGCGGTGGCCGGGATCTTCATCACCCGCGCCATCGCGGCCTTCGGGCATCGGGTTCTGATGGTTCATGTGGGCCAGCGGGTCGCCGCAAAACTGCAATCGGACATGGTTGCGCATATGCTGACGCTGGACAGCAATTTCTTTCGCGACAACTCGCCCGGCACATTGATCGAGCGCGTGCGCGGCGACGCGCAGGCCATTGCCACGATTTGGGAGGTCGTGCTGGCCGCCGTCGCGCGCGATGTGGTGTCACTTCTGGCGCTGCTGGGCGTGGCTTTGTCGATCGACTGGCTGTGGGTCGTGGTCGCGGTGGCGGCCGCACCCATTCTGACCATTCCCATGGGTATCTTGCAAAAACGAGTGCGCCGCACGACAACCGACAGCCGGTCATCTGCAGCGCAAATTTCGACCCGGCTGGACGAGATCTTTCACGGCATCAATTCGATCAAGCTGTCGGGCACCGAACGTCATGAACAAGGCCGTGTCGACCGCGAGATCGACGCCTTCGCGCGCACCCATCTGCAAAGCCAGGCCAACCAGGGCGGCATCGTCGCGATGGTCGATATCATCGCCGCTGTCGGCTTCTTCGGTGTGCTGGTTTATGGCGGCATGCAGATCAATTCAGGCGCCAAGACGGTCGGTGAGTTCATGAGCTTCTTCACCGCCATGGCGTTGGTGTTCGATCCGCTCAGGAACCTCGGCAAGGTCTCGGGGGCCTGGCAGGCGGCGTTGGCCAGCCTTGCCCGTATCCGGGGGGTATTTGACGAACGCCCGTCGATCCTGTCACCGGCGACCCCTGCCGCCCTGCCGATGCCTGCGCGCAAGGCTAGGATCGAGTTGAAGGACGTGCGCTTTTCCTATGGCGATACGCCGGTCCTGCGCGGGGCGAGCTTCACCGCTGACGCGGGCAAAACGACGGCCTTGGTGGGGGCATCGGGCGCGGGCAAAAGCACGGTGTTCAACCTGCTGACACGATTGGCGGATGCGAAATCGGGCAAGGTGATGGTGGGCGGCATGGATGTCACGCGGCTGCCTCTGGATCAGCTGCGCGCCTTGTTCTCGGTCGTCAGCCAAGAGGCGCTGTTGTTTGATGAAACCCTGCGTGACAACATCCTGATGGGGCGCACTGATGTGGACGAGAAGACGCTGAAACACGCGCTGGACGTGGCTCATGTCTCGGACTTCCTGCCACAGATGGAGCACGGGCTGGACACTCAGGCCGGGCCGCGCGGATCGAACCTGTCGGGTGGACAACGGCAGCGGGTTGCGATCGCCCGTGCGGTTCTGCGCAATGCGCCTTTCCTGCTGCTGGACGAGGCGACGTCGGCTCTTGATGCGAAGTCTGAAAAACTGGTGCAGAAGGCGTTGGACGAGCTGTCAAAAGATCGCACGACCCTGGTCATTGCCCACCGTCTGGCAACCGTGCGCGAGGCAGACAAGATCGTGGTGATGGATCAGGGCCAGGTGGTCGATCAGGGCACCCATGACGAGCTTCTGGCGCGTGGCGGCATCTATGCCCAGCTTTACAAGTTGCAGTTTCAGGACGAAGGCACCCCGGCTCAGGCACCAGAGCGCGGGAAACGCCGCAAGCGGCGTCTGCCGCAGATCGAACAAACCGAACCATCACGCTGGTCCGTGCGCAACCTGTTCCGCGGGCTGGTGGGAAACAGCCGCGACTGACCCTTTCGCTTTGCGCAACCGCGCCTATATTGAGGCCGCGACAGGAGAGCAACATGACAACAGACACATCCCGCAGCGTGCTGCGCCTGACCGGCCGCGACCGGCAGAATTTCCTTCAGGGCCTCGTCACGAATGATGTGAAAAAACTAGCCGATGGGCTGGTTTACGCGGCGTTGTTGACACCGCAAGGCAAGTATCTGGCCGACTTCTTTCTGGTGCCGGATGAAGATGCGATCCTGCTGGATGTCGCGGCACCTCTGGCTGCGTCACTGGCACAGCGCCTGTCGATGTATAAGCTGCGGGCGGATGTGCACATCACTCCCACCGACATCACGCCCGCCTGCGGGCTTGGCGACACGCCGGATGGTGCTTTTGCCGACCCCCGGCACGTAGCGTTGGGATGGCGGGCCTATGACGGGCGCGCCGGGCAGGATGGCATCGACTGGGACGCGATCCGGGTCGCCCATTGCATTCCCGAAACCGGGATCGAGCTGACCCCGGACAGCTATCCGCTGGAAGCGGGGCTGGACCGTCTGAACGGCGTGGATTTCCGCAAGGGGTGCTATGTCGGGCAAGAGGTCACGGCCCGCATGAAGCACAAGACGGAATTGAAAAAAGGGCTGGCACGGGTGCAGATCATCGGCGCGGCCCCGGTTGGCACTGCGATCACTGCAGACGGCAAGCTGGCTGGCACCCTGTTCACCCAATCTGGCGACCATGCCATTGCGTATCTGCGGTTTGATCGTGCGGGCGCGGAGATGACAGCCGGGGATGCCGCCATATCCTGGCCGGAGTGACGCCCGTCAGGCCCGCCGCCATTTGCCCGGCGCCAGACCGTCCAGCGTCCAGGCCCCCACCGCAGTGCGGATCAGGCGCAGCGTCGGGTGCCCCACAGCAGCGGTCATTCGGCGCACCTGCCGGTTTCGGCCTTCGCGAATGGTCAGTTCGATCCAGCAATCGGGCACGGATTTGCGAAACCGCACCGGCGGGTCACGCAGCCACAACCCCGGCGGGGTGTCGATGCGCCGGGCCTTGGCGGGACGGGTCAACCCGTCTTTCAGCGTCACACCATCACGCAATGCCTGCAACGCGGCCTCGTCCGGGATGCCTTCGACCTGCACCCAGTAGGTCTTGGGCAGTTTGTGGCGCGGGTTGGCGATCTGCGCTTGCAACTTGCCATCATCCGTCAGCACCAACAGCCCTTCGCTGTCCCGATCCAACCGGCCAGCCGGATAGACGCCGGGCAAGTCGATGTAGTCGGACAAGGTTTGACGCGGCGACCCCTGGGTGCCCTTGTCGGTGAATTGTGACAGCACGTTGAAGGGTTTGTTGAACAGGATTGTGGTCATACCGACCCCCTCAATGAAAAAGGGCAGAGCAACCGCCCTGCCCCGATTTGTGCTATCCGTCCCACATCAGGCGCGTTCGGAATATTCCATCGTTTCGGTATTCACCACGATGGCTTCGCCCTGCCCGACGAAAGGCGGTACGGAAATGCGGACGCCATTGTCCAGAAGGGCCGGTTTGAAGCTGTTGGCGGCAGTCTGACCTTTGACGACCGGTTCGGTTTCTTCAATGGTGCAGGTCACTTTCTGCGGCAGGGTCGCGTTCAGGGCTTCGCTTTCGTAAAACTCGACCACGATCGTCATGCCATCTTGCAGGAACGGGCGACGATCGCCCAGAAGGTCGGCGGGCAACTGGATCTGTTCATAGGTTTCGGTGTCCATGAAAATCAGCATGCCGTCGTCTTCGTACAGAAACTGCTGGTCCTTCTGTTCCAGCCGCACACGCTCGACCTTGTCCGCCGACCGGAAGCGTTCGTTCAGTTTCGACCCATTGCGCAGGTTGCGCAGCTCGACCTGAGCAAACGCACCGCCTTTGCCGGGTTTGACATGATCGACTTTCACCGCAGCCCACAGGCCACCATTATGTTCCAGCACGTTGCCGGGCCGGATTTCGTTACCGTTGATTTTGGGCATGTTTTAAACCTTCGCAAAAGGTTGAACTCTGTTGGCCTGCACCTATATCTTGACGGTCTGGTTCTGGCAAGGCGACGAATTTCGCATGTCTGGAGCCTAAGACATGCAGTATTTGCATAGCAGGCATGTGGCTGCGGGGATACCGAATCGCGCAGAAAACGCCATATTGTCCGCTACTCCGACAAGCGCAAGAGCAGAATGATAAAGGACGACCATGCTGGACTCCGTAGATGGTACCGCTTTCAACAACGAACAAGGCAATCGCGCGCGCAAACTGTTTGCTGCCGTGGTGCTGGCCGCGTTGGATGATGCAATCGCTGATGACAAGAAATACGGCAACGGCCCGGATCAAATTGCCCGCTGGGCCCGCTCGCGCGACGGGCGCGAAGTGCTGAGCTGTGCTGGCATCGACCCGAACGAACGCGTCGTCAAGGGATTGATGGAATTCGTGTCCAAAGGGGTTCGCACCTCGGTGGCGCTGAGCCGCGAAGAAAGCGAACGCCGCCACGCCGCACAGGCCGAAGCCGCCTGACCGGACGATCACTTACGGATCACAGGAAGTCGCGCCCCCCGGGGCGCGTTTTTCGTTTCAGGCCGGTCTTCGGTCGGTTCAGGGCTGGGCAGACCCGTGAAAAGCCCCTATGCAACCGACATGACCAAGGCGATCATGATCCAGGGCGCGGGCTCGAATGTCGGAAAATCCATGCTGGTGGCTGGGATTGCGCGGGCATGTGTGGCGCGTGGCCTGAAGGTCGCGCCCTTCAAGCCACAAAACATGTCGAACAACGCCGCCGTGACCGTCGATGGCGGCGAGATCGGGCGGGCGCAGGCCCTTCAGGCGCGTGCTTGTGGGTTGGACCCGGTGGTCGACATGAACCCGGTGCTGCTGAAACCCGAAACCGACACAGGGGCGCAGGTGATTGTGCAGGGCCAAC
The DNA here is from genome assembly GCF_014656375.1 of Aliiroseovarius zhejiangensis. Taxonomy (GTDB): domain Bacteria; phylum Pseudomonadota; class Alphaproteobacteria; order Rhodobacterales; family Rhodobacteraceae; genus Aliiroseovarius; species Aliiroseovarius zhejiangensis. The sequence continues at coordinate 614,180 of NZ_BNCH01000001.1, forward strand.
GCTTTGCGACGATGAAGGCGCGCGACTATGGCCGGGCCAAGGCCGATCTGTTGCCGCGTGTGCTGGACAGTTTTCGCCGCCTTGGCGAAGGCCGGGATCTGGTGCTCGTCGAAGGGGCCGGCAGCCCGGCCGAGATCAATCTGCGCGCCGGTGACATTGCCAATATGGGCTTTGCCGAGGCGGCGAACCTGCCCGTCGTGCTGGTCGGAGACATCGACCGCGGCGGCGTCATCGCGCAGCTTGTGGGCACCCATGCGGTGTTGCCAGAGCAGGATCGAAATCGCATCAAAGCCTTTCTGGTGAACAAATTTCGTGGCGATCCCACACTGTTCACCGAAGGCGCCGCCGAAATTGGCACGCGCACCGGATGGGCGGACCTTGGCACGTTGCCCTGGTTTGCCGATGCCTGGCGCTTGCCCGCCGAGGACGTGATGGACATCGCCACCCGCCCCGGCGGTGCATTCAGGATTGCCGTGCCGCGCCTGAACCGGATTGCAAATTTCGACGACCTGGATCCCTTGGTGAATGAACCCGATGTGACGGTCGACATCGTTGAGCCGGGCCGCGCTCTGCCCGGCGATGCCGATCTGGTGCTGATCCCCGGATCGAAATCCACCATCGCCGACCTTGCCGATTTCCGCGCACAGGGATGGGACGTGGATCTGGCCGCCCATATCCGGCGCGGGGGGCATGTGCTGGGCATCTGTGGCGGCTATCAGATGCTGGGGCAGAAAATTGTGGACCAGGACGGGATCGAAGGCCCGCCCGGAGAAGTGACAGGTCTGGGACACCTTCAGATCACAACTCGTCTGGAACCCAGGAAGACTCTGGCCCTAACCAAAGCGCGTCACATCACATCAGGGGAACCGGTCACGGGCTACGAGATTCACTTGGGACGCAGCAGCGGCCCCGACACCGCGCGCGCCTGGCTAACGGTCGATGACCAGCCCGAGGGTGCCGCAAGCCCCGATGGCCGCGTCCAGGGATGCTATCTGCATGGTCTGTTTTCAGCGGATGGATTTCGCAGGGCTTTTCTGAGCGGATTGGGGGCGCAGGTGGCAGGCACCGGGTTCGAAACCCGCATCGAGACCACGCTGGATGCGTTGGCACAGCATATCGAAACCCACCTGGACCTGGATCGTTTCCTGTCCCTGGCCGAATAATCCCCGCGCCTATTCCAGCCCCTTCAGGGTCAGGGCGCGTTCGATTTCACGCCGGACGAAGCGGCGGATGGATTGGGTGATCTTCTCGCCCACTTCTCCTTGCAACTCTTCGCGCACCAATCGGGCCACCATGGCCTGCACCACCTCTTCATCAATGATGTCAGTGTCGTCGGCGACAATCTCGACAGCGCGCGCAGGCGCAGGGACAGGTTCAGATCGATCTGGCAAAACCTCCGGGGCGCTGGCGTTGGGGGTGGGCGTATCGTCCACCGGATCGGTCACGGCGATGAACGGGGCTTCCCCCGCGTCCTTGCCCGCATCGTCAGACCAGCCATCAGCGCGGCTGTCGCCCACGATGGACCCGTCTTCGTCTTCCGCGTTCAGCCGAGCGGCGTGAAACATCAGAACGTCGGTCTGGGCGGTTTCATCCCCGCCATCGGCTTCCCATTCGTCGTTCTGAGGGCTGCGGCTCGCAATAGGATGATGGTCCGCATCTGCGTCCCGCGCCGGATCATACCCACGATGCGAGAAAACCGGAACCGAGGACGTGGCGTCCGTCTGGTCCGCAGGCTTATCCGCCGTGGCGCTTGGGAGGGTGCCGCCCGCTGAGGCGGCGTTCCGCCCTGCATTGGGCTTGGTCTGTGGGGTCGCGGGTTTCGTGACTTCGGAATCATGAACCCGAAACGCCGGAGTCAGAACCAGCTTTTCCGCTTTTCCCGCATTTTCTCGGCCATCTGATGCCTTGCTTTCAGAAATCAGTCGGCGAATCGAGGAAAGGACATCCTCAATCTCGGCATTTGAAACCGGGTCAGACATGCGAAAACACCTGCATTTTGTACCACGGGCCGGTCCATCCGGCCTTCGTTACAGGAACATTACCCAATGCAGCACGTTCGCACAACTGAACGAACTGTTTCAATTTTTGCCAAGAGCTTCCAGCAGGCTGTCCAGTCGCTTGCCCTGCGGGCTGACACGATGGACCGGAGCGGACTTCACAGTGTTGAAATAGGCCTCGGGATCATAGGTCACGACCCCCAGTTTCAGATGTTCCGCCGTCAAAAGCCCCATCGCAGACAACAGCGAATACGCAGCAAGATACTGGTTGGACTGGGCCGTGATCCGGCTGGCTTCGGCGTTCAGAAGCTCTTGTTCTGCGTTCAGCACGTCAAGCGTGGTGCGTGAGCCCAGTTGCGCCTCTTCCCGCGCGCCGCGCAACGCCACACGGCTGGCGCGGATCTGACGTTCGGTCGCCTCAAGCGAGGCCGCGGCGATGGCAAGCTGCGCCCAGGCATTCGCGACCCCCTGATCCACCGCCAGACGCGCCTGATGCAACCCGGCCCGCGCCGCTTCGGCATTGGCCACGGCCTTGCGGTGTTCCGCAGACAGTTTTCCGCCGGAATACACAGTGCCGCGCAAAGCCACGCCAACGCTGTTTGAGACGAAATCGGTCCCGCCGACATCTTGCCACTTGGTTTCCGCACTGCCGACCAGCGCTGGCTTCATCGCCGCCATGGAAATCTCGATGGCAAGATCTGCGGCGGCAACATTGTGTTGGGCTGCCAGAATATCAGGATGGCGCTGACGGGCGATGCCCTTCGCGGCCTCAAGCGTGTTGGCCGTCATCGGCAAGGCGGGCGGCGCGGACAACGTGCCCGGCAAATCACCGGTCGCCGCGCGGTACTCTTCACGCGCAATGGCAAGATTGCCCTGCGCCGAAGCCTCGTTCGCACGAGCGGCCGCCAGACGCGCCTGAGCAAGGGCAACATCCGTCTGCGTCACTTCCCCGACTTCGAACCGGTCATTTGCCGCGCGCAGTTCCTGTGTCAGAACCCGCACCGAATTGCCTTGAAGCTGGACGTTTTCGACCGCCGAGCGCACGTCGACATAGGCCTTGACCGCCCGCAACAGCACCTGTTGTTCGACACTGATCAACCCATCACGCGTGGCCAGCACGATTTCTTTCTGAGCCGCAACCGCCGCCTTGCCGCGCCCGAAGTTGTAGATCAGAAATTCAGCCGTCAGCGACGCCGTCGTCGCCCAGGCCGAATTGCCGGAAATGCTGGTGTTGGGATCTGTCCAGCCATGGGAAATGGCATAGTTCAGCGTCGGCCGCAGCGCCGCCTGTGCGATTGCCACGTCCTCGTCAGCGGCCCTCAGCAGAGCCTGGTTCTGTTCCAGCAGTCCACTGTGCTTGTAGGCCGATGCCATCGCGTCGGACAGTGTTTCCGCCACAGCCACAGAGGCCAGTGGAGCCTGTGCAACCGTCAGGCCGATCGCCAGCAAAAGACGTGCACTTCTCATTCCAATCCGACCGACCATTCTGCAACCTCGTCAAATTCTGCCAATGGGCCAGACGCGCCGGCCCATCCATTGTCTTTTCAAAGCACGAACTCGCGGGCTTTCTGGAACCCGTCAAGCAAAGGGGCACCGGCGCTGAACCCGTGGCGCCAGACGACATTGCCGTCGATCTTGTACCCCACCTTGACCGTGCCCAGCATGCCTTCGGCAAAGATGCAGCAGATCCGGCCACCATCCTTCAGCTGATCGGTCAGCTGTGTTGGCACGACCTCGACCGCCCCCTGGATCAGGATCACGTCATAGGGTCCGTTCTTTGCATTTCCATCTGCCAGCGGCCCGACAACCACCGCGACATTGTCGGCGCCATGCTCGGACAGGTTCGCCTGCGCTTCGGCCGCCATTGTTTCGTCTTCTTCGACCGCAACAACGAAATCGGCAAGGCGTGCCACGACCGCCGAACTGTATCCAAGCCCACACCCCAGATCGAGCACCAACTCGTCAGGCTGGATGTCCACGGCATCAAGCATTTTTGCCAGGGTGCGCGGCTCCAACACAACGCGGCCGCCTTCCAATGCGATGTTTTCCCCGACATAGGCCGCTTCGCGCTTGGCATCGGGCACATAATCTTCACGTGGGACAGAAAGCATCGCGTCGATGATCGGGAACTTGGTCACATCCGAGGGGCGCACCTGCGTGTCCACCATCATCGTGCGGCGCATGGCAAAATCAGTCATGTCTGGCCTATCTTTACTTGGACGTCTGGTTTCTCTTGCCATAGATAAACAGACGCGGCAATCCCGCACCGCATGTAATGGATAAAGCGTCGCAATCACGACAGGGTGCATTATCCAAAGGTTTTGCACCAGCGCAGCTGTTCCGGGCTGGACATGCCCCCGGAATAGGCGCTAGAGAAGCCCAACACCACGGATGGCGAGTTGGCGGAGTGGTGACGCAGCGGATTGCAAATCCGTGTACACCGGTTCGATTCCGGTACTCGCCTCCATTTAAAAACAATCACTTACATCACTCCTTGCCGTGTTTGAGACCCTACGTTTACAGGGGCGTTTACATTTTTGTGTCTTGAGACAGTGATTTTGCTCGATTGAGCTTGCGCAAAACTGCATCGCTTTCGTCCGGGCTAACCTGCGCATAATGCTCGATAACCTGCGCCGCGTAGCGAACGGACCACCCCATCAGCACTGCGATCTGGCGCAATGAAAGATCAGCATTCAATAATCTTGTCGCCGCCGTGCCGCGAGTATCGGACAGCGTCTTCTCTCGTCCATCGATCCATGGCGGGATCTGTGCTTCGCGCCGCCACTTGGTGATCTGGTTCGATGCCCAACGGGCCGTCAAAGGCCTGCCAAGCTCCGACACCAGCAGCATTTCTTGTTCCTCCGGTGTCTCTGCGATCAGTTTCACAAGGGCTGATGTGGCAGGGATATATGCGATCTGGCCGCGCTTGCTGGTCCTGAAACGAAGGCGCTTGCCGTGCGGCGTGTCTTCGAATTGGTCCATCTTGACCTGAACCAGATCAGATGCCCGCAAACCAGTTTCGCATCCTGCAGTCAGGATCCTCTGCACCCATTTCGGCGCAAATTTGTTGAACTGCGCGATGTCGCCACTCGTCCAGATGATTTCTGTGCGGTTCGATTGGTAGAGCTTTTTGAGCTTGTGGCAGTGGCGCTCTTTCAGCTTCCCCTCTTCCACCGCCCAATTCAGAACGCGTGTCGCATGGGTGCCCGCCATGTCGTGCTGCTTCGGCGAATGCAGCCACTTCTTGCGCCAATTGTTGACCTCACCTCGCGAGGCGCGCTCTTCGAACATTGCGACGGGATCTGCCCCAAATTCCTCGCGAAACAGTTCCAGCCACTTGCGGATATCGGCCTTTGAACGCTCTGCCTTGGGCAAGGACGCACTGGATAGAAAATCGTCGACCAAGTGAGTCGTCAGATATTCAGCCGGGCTCACGGGCGTACCGCACTGTGAAAACGCATGGAAGAATTCGGGGTCTTTGGGATTCGGTTCCGTCCCTTCCCAAAATTTGGGGCCACCCCGCCAGGCATAGAAATGGTAGCGAACACCGGACACAACCTTGCGCCGGACACGGTGGACGCCCTTGGGAAGGTTACTTCTGGGCACGGCGCACTCTCCGCTGTGCAACGAGGCTCGGTTCGGAAGTGGCTTCGCGTTCTGTCGCGTTGATGCCCTGAACAGCATCCAATCGCGCGCGAATGAGTTTCGGGTCATACCACCCACGCCGCCCGGGCACCGGAGCGATGCCAGTCCTACGGCAGAAATCATAGAAGGACGCGCTCGGCTCACTGTAGCCGAAGAGAAGCGCAAGCTCTGGGGTCGGAATCAGCTGAATATGGCTTGGGCTCATTTTTCCGCACTCTCACCCACGGCTTCTTGCCGCGACATGGCTGCCCGCAAACAAGACACCACCTGAGCGCCTTGTGAGCGCAAGTTCCGCACAGCCTCCTCTTCGAGCCAAGCTTTCACGTCCGCTGGAAGGTTAAGTTTGAACTGGGTTGTCTTCATATTTACACCTCAACAAAGGGACATAAAATGTCCATATCATTGAGGACAAATATTGTCCATCATGGAATCATGAAAGAAGAAGCCTTGGTCCAATTCAAACTCTTGCTTCCTGCCGCGCTCAAGAAGCGTCTGGAAACGCATGCAACACTGAACCGGCGCAGCCTGTCTCAGGAAATCGTCGTCGCCCTTGAGGAGAAGTACCCGGCTGCAGAACCGGACGCGACGTCGGATCCAGCAGCCCGGATGCTCTTCTGGCTTGCCAAACGTATCCGTCGAAGAAACCCGAAGCCCGGAACTCCCCGAGATAAGCAAGCCGCCCTATATGAGCGCATTGCGGGCGATATCGCGGAACGCATGAAAGACATCGGCGAATAGCCCTAGTAGGCCACCCACTCATATCCATGGTTGCCTTCGTGATCTTCCCATTCCACGCCAACTCCTCGTCGCCAATTCGATGATGAACAGCGCCGTGACGGCAGAACCCACTGCGGGGCATCTACAGGTGTCGTGCGTTGCCAGCCGAATTCGCCCTGCGTGCCGTAGGTGCCGAGGCGCATATTGTAACTCTCAGAACAATCATCGTCGCGCCCGCCTTTGCGGTGGCTGTAGTGCCGAACATCCCAGACGCGGATCGAGCGCACGAAATCGAATTCCAGACCGCTGATGTCGATATCGGCACCGCCTTCGATCACTTGTGCCAGAATGACTTGGGCGAGCGACTGACCAGCTTGATTGCTGACCTCCCAGATTTTCGGGACGGTGCTTTGCAGCGGTGCACGCTCAGAAACACCCATCGGGCAGCGCCAGATTTGCAACGGCGGCTCAATTGGCCAGGGCGTAATCCTGCGGATAAACACGGCGCGGGCATAAGCACATTCTGCGGACGCGGGCCACCCACCAGCCAGGCAAAGCAGAATGGCGCAATCGACCTGATAGGCCTTTGCCGCCTGCGGGGCCACGGTTGAAAGAAGAGCCACGACAGCTCCGGCGCTCCAATTTCTGATAAGTCTGCACCACATGTCAATAAATGCCTTATGCTTACATTACTGTATTATTGATACACTAGCGCCAACCTCAACCTTCACACCATATGCGAGCATAGAGTTTGTTACGTTCGCGTGCGTTTTGTGGAATATATTCCGTAGAGCGGCTCCTGTGATCTGGCCGAATACAGGCCATGAAATTGAGGGAACAAGTAGGGCTAAACATCCGGAATCTAAGAAATTCCAAAGGTATGAGCCAAGAACAACTAGCTTTGGCTGCAGACATGGACCGCAGCTACATCAGCGAGATCGAACTCGCCAAGAATTCAGCATCAATCGATATTCTGGAGCAGATTGCGCTTGCCCTCGATGTTGCCCCGAAGGAATTGTTTAACGAGAGGGGCTAGTTTTGCCCGAACTTGAGAGTGTTCGCACCACGGCCGAAGCCATCGGTCGCATTACGTGTATCAAGACTGGCGAAGAAATCGGTCTGCTGTATCAGTGGGATAACGGCGAGACGCAGGCAGCGTTATACGATGGCTGCCATCCTAAAACACCACTCAGCTCGGATCACTCCACTGAACCGGACCTTGGTGCAAAACAAAGCTAAAGGCCGGAAAGAGCCTGAAGTGACCGATGCTGTACGACGCACGAATGTTTGGTTCACATTTCAGCGGCGTGATGTCGCCGTAGTGCCGCAGTTAAGAATTTCTCCATTGAAAAGTGTTTGGATTGGAAAGTCGGGCAAGGGTGGTTCTTGTGCGGTCATCGCGCCAACCCCTGACATGATAGATACGACTTCGTCGTGGAATCCAAGCTGATCAGAATTCGTCTTCTGTGCCAGGTCATCAATATGGAACGACTGCTTTTCAGCATACCAGTCTTCAAGCCAAGAAATCAGTGGAGTGCAGGGATGGTCAAGGTAGCGAAGCAAAACCTGATCTTTAGGAATGCTGCCCATCATTCGGTCGAGATACTCAGTCATCTCGTTGAAATACATGATCTGTGATGCTCGCACTTGTGTTGATCCATCAATCTCTCCTCTCGCAAGGTGCTGAACGTCATAGTAATCGAGATGTTGATTAAAGCGGATTGCAAAGACGTCCGTATAAGGCCCGAACCCTTCTCTCCCCTTGCTTTCGTCGAAGGTCGCATAGGCTTCGATCTGCACAGCCGGGGTAAGGCTAAGCGTAAAGTACTGGTTGTCATGCACATCGGCATGTCCGCGCGTACGAAGAAATTCTACTAGAGCGCGACCATTGGTCGTTAATGGCGCTATGAAAGTTGGTTGTTCCATCTTCCGGTAGAGGGAGTCGTTGACGTCGTCGATATCAATCTTTGCAAGGCCGTGGTCGGTCAACAGGCGGATATACTTAACTATGAACGGGTAGATGTCGCCTCTAGAGAACGTGTATGCGATAGGCGCATCCTTCCCACGGCTAATAACCTGTTTCCGAATGCGCTGAAGCAGAACACTTGCATGAAACTGAACCTTGCTGCAAAGCCCCCAAAGCCCTCCAACGAATAGATCAAGTGCACTAATCGTCACCGCCGCTGTGCCATGACCGACCGTGATGGTTGATGCAACCATCTCATCTGTGAGCAAGGTCAAGCGGTCCGCATCGTAAACTTCTAGGGCAAACAATGTGACAAGATAATTCGCAAACGCTTTATCGAGCTTGTTTGATTTGGATATGACAATATGGGTGCTTTGAGAAGTCTGACCCTCGTCGTCGGGCACGTAGTTTGTGACGTGGTGCCAATAGACCTCGTCATCTTCCGGATGGTAAACGAACAAAAACAGGTGGATTGACAGTTGCAGCCAATATTCAAGGTCCGCAGCTCTAGCATAGAACTTGAACTGATCCGGTCGATCCCCGTTGACGTAGCTCATCCCGGATTTCACCTGCGCACCGACGATCTTACCCGTCGGAAAATCTCCAAGGCACACCTCTATCGTCCCATCGACGCCGACATCCTCTTGCAGTAAGTCCCGCCAAATTAGGTCATGATCGTTACATGCTTTTTCGACGGCAAGTAGTCCCGCCTTCTCGGCAGTCGCCGAGCTCGATCTTTTTTTCGGCAATGGTAGTCTCCCGCATGCTCTAGGGTCAGATAAATGGCGAAACTAGTACAACGCTGTCATCGGTGATAGCGGCAATTTCTTGGCAACTCATTTCAGTGAGCTGTCATTGGCGCAGTCGCCTTGAAAGGCAGTTTTTTTCGTGTTGGCGACCTTCGCCGCCAGTTTATTGAACGACAGCGTTCTCTATGTCAGGACGGGTATCAATTCATCACATCATCCAGGAATTCCAGAACGCGCGCATAGCTTCCGCTGACGTCGCGCGCTTGGTCGAAGACCTCTCGCCTCTGCTGATCTAGGCAACGAAAGTACCGCTCGACATCGGTAAAATAAGCCTCCGCATCGCGCTTCAACAGATCCGCATAGGCCTGCACGTCATCGGCATCGGTCGGCATCCACGGCGGCGCAGGCGGCAGGCAAGTGCCCGCAATCGCGGCAGAACCCCAGCTCAGAACGACCATAACCGCCCATGTTGGTTTCAAAAGCGCCATATTATCTTGGCTCAGCCACTCCGTTGCAGTAAATTTGTTTCAACGCATGAAGGGCGCAACAACTCAAATTGCACCTATTGATTGCAAGATTATAATATTGTATCGGTTCGGTAGTCCATGAGGGACTGCCGGGTCAATGCACAATTCTGCAAGGCTCGATCCTATGAATTTGATGCAAGACGCCCCCAATGTTGTCAGTGAAGACGGGCTGCGCACGTTGCTTGCCGAGGGCCATTCGGCAGATGTTGTGTGCCGGGTTACGCCCAAACGTACAGGTGCTCAGTGGTCCGGAGTTTGGACCGTGCATTGCGTCTCGCCAGATGGCGAGACGCGTCGCCTGCTCGTCACTGCACGCAACAACATGGCTGCCCGAGAGTTCAAGACAATCAATGGCTTATCCAGCTTCCTTGCTGGCCTTGGTGTTTCAATCGTCTCGATCCCGATGCTTGAAGGCAAGATCGCCTCTCACACGTTGGACGACGCGGGCTAAGCTACTTGCCGTCCTCGCAGCATTCCTTGCTGACCCTGCCTATTCTGAAGGCTTCGTGCTTTCCATGCGGGCCGATGGCCAGCTGGAGACCAAAACACCCCAATCAGGTTTTGCACAAAGCTATGTCGACGGGATTGGTGCAAACCCGCCAGAGCTGATCGTTTTTGCAGCGCCTGAGCCTGAAGCTCCGCCTCCTACACCCGCCCGCGCAGTTCCCCGCCCCGAAATCCTCGCCGCCCTTGAAAGCACCGCGCATCGATATGGCGGGCACCCGGCGTTGCGTCGCGCGGGTCTGTCGGTGACGGAATGGCAGGCACTCTTCCAAGCCAATATCGAGATCGAAAGCGCTTATCGTCCGAATGCACGCAGCTCTGCAGGTGCGATCGGCCTCGGGCAGTTAATGCCTGCGACGGCTGCACAGCTCGGCGTTGATCCGCATGACTGGCAGGCCAACCTCGATGGCTCTGCCCGTTACCTTCTGATGATGTTGGCGCAGTTCGGCACGCCCGAACTCGCACTTGCCGCCTATAACGCCGGACCAGACGCGGTCGCGCGCTATGGCGACATCCCTCCCTATCGAGAAACCCAAAATCACGTGCGCCGCGTCATGTCCGTGCGTGACCGACTGACTGGAGCCTCCTGATGCACATACAATTTCGCACGATCCTGTCGCTGGCTCTGGCCAGTCTAATGATTGCCAATCCCGCCATGGCGCAGAGCATCGACCTTTCGCCGGTGCAGAACCTGCTGCAGGGCATTGTCGACACGATTACTGGCCCCCTGGGCATTGTCATCGGCACCTTGGCCTTGATCGGTGTGTTTCTCTCCTGGCTCTTTGGCATTCTGGATTTCCGCCAAGCTCTTTGGGTGCTTGTTGCGATTGCAGGCATCGCAGCTGCACCGACCATCGTGACCGCGATCTGGGGCGCGTAAAATCGACATGGCAACGCAAACCCGCCTCTTCCTCGGTCTGATCCGGCCGCCAAAGCTCATCGGCTTGCCGATCATGTACGCCATGGTCTGGCTGTTCGGGTTTGTGTTGCTGTTTCTCTGGGTCCAGAGCTGGCCGGTGATCATCATCGCCGCTCTGGCCTATCCCGCACTGTGGAAAGCAGCCGATTGGGATCCGGCCTTTCTTGAGGTGATGGTCACTGCCCTGCAGGAAACGCCGCCCACCCCGAACCGCAAGATCCATTCGGGGGACAGCTATGCTCCGTGACCCCTCGGATGATCTTGAAACGCTGCCGGACTGGGCGCGCAAAGAGCGCCCGATGGCCAGCATGCTGCCCTATGTCAGCCTCGTGAATGGTGTGACGATCCGCACACGCGGAAATGCGCTGTTCCAGTGCATCCGCCTTGATGGCGTCAACAGCATGACCAGCGATGACGCGCATCTGGAGAAGGTCCGCGCGCTTTTCGCGGCGATCATTGCGCAGATTGGGCCAGAATACAGTTTCTACGTTCACAAAGTCTCAAAAGCGATCGAGACAGCATTGCCACCGGTGCCCAAGGAAGGGTTTGCCAGAGCGTTGGACGCCCGCTGGCAAACGGCGATGGCGCGGACAGGCCTGCGGGACAAGACGCTCACGCTCACAGTGCTGAAACGCCCTCCCCTCGGCGCGCGGCTGCGTCTGAAACGTTCAGACTCCATCGCACAGATGAAAGACCAGACAGCGAAGCAACTGCGTAAGCTCGAGGAAGTCGTCGGGTTTCTACTGTCGTCCTTTGCAGAGACGAACCCGCGCCTGCTTGGGGCTGAGAGCGGCGAACTGCTCGGGTTCCTCGGGGCGCTCAATATTGGTCAGGAACGGCCGCTGTTCGCCAAATCGCGATTTGGCGTCATTGCCGAAGATGTCGCCAACACGCGCGTCACGTTTCAGGGGCGAGGCTTTACGCTGGACGATGGAACCGCGGGCAAGCGGTTTGGTGCGAGTTTTGCAATCAAGACCTATCCAGCCAAAACCAGATGCACCATGTTCGATGAGCTGAACTTGCCTGTCGACATGGTGGTCACACATTCCTTCACGCCGATAAACAGCAACATCATGGCCAGCCGGATCAAACGCCAACAGCGCCTGATGAAGGCCAGCGATGATGGCGCGATTTCCCTCGCCGAAGAACTGGTCGACGCGCTAGATGATTTGGAATCCAAGCGTCTCAGCTTCGGCGATCATCACATGACGGTCACGGTTTTCGCCGAGACCGAAGAAAAACTGGAAGCCATCGCGGCCGAGGTGCGCAACATCGCCGCCAGTGAAGGCGTCAATCTGGTGAATGAGAGCTTCGCGGCTCGGACCCATTATTTCGCGCAGCATCCGGGCAACGGACAGATGCGCAGCCGCAAGGCCGCCATCACGAACACGAACTTTGCCGACCTCGCAGCGCTGCATCGCGGTCAATTGGGCAAACCCGGACACAAAGTCCCATGGGGCAAGCCGATCACTCTCTTCCCGACACCTGAACGATCTGGTTTCTTGTTCAACTACCATGAGGCTGGTCAGCCAGACAAAGAGCCGACCGGTGGTCATACTTTGATCCTCGGCCGTCCTGGCTCAGGCAAATCGGTGTTGTCGGCCTTCCTCATGACCCAAGCCCGTCGCTGCGACGCGCGCGTCTTCGTCTTCGACTATCGCGCTGGCATGGAAATGGCCGTGCGGGCCAATGGCGGGCGCTACAGCGCCATCAAGGCGGGTGAAGCAACCGGCCTGAACCCGCTGCGCACCGAAATCGATGGGCGCGGGCAAGCCTGGCTTTCTGATTGGCTGGCCACGTTGTTGCATCGCGCCGACAAGCCACTGAGCCCGGTTCAGATCAACCGCATCCAAGAGGTGGTGCGCCAGAACGCCGGGGCGAGCGATGCTGCCCTTCGCAACTGGCAGGATTTGGCCTCACTCTTTGTCGCTGGGGCGGATGAAGGCGATCTGTTCGAGCGGATTCAGGAATGGACCGCAAATGGTCGCTACGGTTGGATTTTCGGGCAAAGCTCTGAGGACACCTTTTCGCTCGATGGTGATGTCGTCGGGTTCGACCTGACCGGCATACTCGACAGCGAAAGCGAAAAGGAACGCATGGCGGTCCTCTCCTACCTGTTTCGGCGGGTCGAACGCGTGATCGAGGATCGCAAGCCGACGCTGATCATTATCGATGAAGCGTGGAAGGCGCTCGACAATCCGTATTTCGCAGACCGGCTGAGCAACTGGCTGGTCACAGCGCGCAAACAGAACGCGGTTGTCGTGATGATGACCCAATACGCGAGCCAGCTTGAGAAAACTCGCACTGGCAAAACGATTGTCGAGGCTGTGCCGACGCAACTTTTGCTTCCTAACATCCGCGCTTCGGCCAGCGATTACACCATGCTGGGGCTAACCGAAAAAGAGCTCAGCGTATTGCTCGGCACGGGCAGCAACTCCCGTTTGGCGCTGGTACGCGATGATCAAGGCTCGGTTGTGATCGACGCTGATCTGAGCGCCCTTGGCCCCTACCTCACGATCCTTGGCGGCATGGAAAAAGGCGAAGCGCTGGTCGGCGCGGATTATCGCCAGAACCCCGATTTTTGGAGACAGATTAATGCGTAGACTTGGCGTACTGGCCCTCACCCTTTTGACCCTGACAGCCTGTGCGGAATACCGGCCGTCAGAAGCCGAATGCTTCAACTCCTTTGCCCAGGTCAGCCGCAGTAACTGCAATTTCGAGCTGCTCGGGCCGATTGGCATTCTCAGTGACTAAGTTCCGCCTGCATATCTTTGCGGGCCTTGCCTGTTTCGCTGCGCCATTGGCCTTTGCCCAAGGCGTGCCCACATTCGATGCGGGCATGTTTCTGCAGCGCGAGCGCGTGTTGCAGCAGGGCGAACAAGATCTGGCGCTGCAGCGAGACCGGCTGACCAAAGAAGAAGGGCTCGAAGCGCTCGAGCAGGAACAACTCCAAGCGCTAGAAGACATCCTCGATGCCACGACGTTGGCCAGCGGGAACTCAGGCGCAATAGTCGCGAACTTGGAAGCTGGTTCATCACCTGAAAGCGCCGCAGACACGCTCTATGGTTCGGTCGACCCAAACCCCGGCGCAGCCCAGATGTTCGGCGATGCCTCGGGGTCGATTGAAGAGCTGATCATTCGCGCTTCTCAGGAAACGCACCATATGTCTGGCGTGCGCGCAGCTGGCCTATCGCCCAAGCAGTGGCGCTGCCTGTTGCAGGCGCTGATCTGGCAAGAAAGCCGTTTCGCCATCGGCGCGCGCTCCCCTGTCGGCGCATTCGGCCTGACCCAAATCATGCCCGGCACCGCGCAGGATCTCGGGATTTATCCGGCCTATTATGAAAATCCCTACATCCAGGTCGCTGGCGGCGCGCGCTATCTGGCCCAGATGCTGGCCATGTTTGATGGCAACATCATTCACGGGCTGGCCGCCTACAATGCCGGTCCTGGCAATGTGCAGCGCTACGGCGGCGTGCCGCCATTTGCCGAAACCCAACACTACATTCAGGTGATACCGGAGCGCTACAACCTTTACCTTGCCCGCGTCGGCGGCGTCGATGCGCTTGGCACGATTGATCCTGTCTTGCTTGCCAACTCCACGATGAGCCTGACCTCGTTCGGCGCAGGGGTCTATGGCGACTACTCCTTGGTCTCGGTGCAAGCGGCCGCGCTTCGCGTGCAGGACATCATCACCCGCATTGGTGAGACAGATGACATTCACGCGGCCATGTCGCTCAACACCTACGCGCGGGCTGAACTTGCTCGCCTGATCGCGATCCGCACACGCCTCAAGGCCGCCCATACCCGCCCGCTTAGCGCGGCAGAGCTGGCCATGGCGGCCGCGCAGGCCCGCGAACAAGACTTCATGCAATTCGATCTGGAGGCACTCCGATGACCCGCTTTCTATCCACCGTTGCCACTTGCGCGCTGTTGGTTGCTTCACCTGTGTCTGCCCAAGGTGTTCCGACTGTCGACACACGCAACATCGCCCAGGAAATTCGTCAGCTGCAGCAGATGCTGGAGGATTTCGGGATCCAGACCGACCAGCTCGACACACTTCTCGAACAACTCGATCTCGTGCAGCAGCAACTCGACACACTCAATGAGACTTACGACGCCCTGACTGGCGCGACGGATATTATCGAGATGGCCATGGGTGGTGATCTCGACGGGCTTCTCGATCAGGAATTCGGCGACCTCCTTGGCACCATTCGGCAAATCCAAAGCGGCGATTTCAGCGGCCTAATCGGCAATGCGGCCCCTCAGATGGAAGGACGCATGACGCAGGCTTTGGAAGATGCGGGCTTTGACCAAGACAGCCTTTCCGACATGGCCAACAGCGGCAATCCTGGGGCGGAGCGCATTGCCAGCCAGGCAGGCACTGGGGCTGTGATGTCGGCGGCCGCTGAAAACAGCTATGAAGAGGCCGCGCAATCCCTTGAACGGGTCGAGCAGCTGGTCTCGCTGATCCCGGACATGGAAACGCTCAAGGAAGCCGTCGATCACAACACCCGTGTCACCGCTGAGCTGGCCATCGCCATGACACGCATGTGGGAGCTCGAAGCCATTCAGACTGTCGGCGCAGGTCAATCCGGCGTGGTGGATGCCGCCACGCTGGCCGAAGAGCGCCGCTACATGGACTTCACCCTGCCAGAGCTTCGCGCGGACTGACCACATGAACAGCGAGGCCGAAATCATCGAAGAAGAGCTCGTCTACGGCGCAAGACGACGCGAGCTCATGTGGCAGAAATTGGGGCTGACAGGCATGGCGTTTGGCATGGCAGGTTGTCTCGCCGCTGCTCTTGTCGCTCTGTTCGACGTGGACCCGCCGCCCATGATCGTGCCCTTTGATAGCGAAACCGGCATGGCCCTCCCCAATGCCGTGGTTGAAGCGGTCTCACTCACGGAACGCCCCGCTATCATCGAGGCGCAGGTCTACCGCTATGTCATCGATCGAGAGACATACAATCAGCTCGACAATGATGTGCGTGTGCGGCGGGTCCTGGACCAGTCGGACAGCGCGGCAGCTGCAGGGCTGCGCGCATTATGGACCAGCGGCCACGAAGCCTATCCGCCCGACAGCTACGGCACAGATGCGCGCCTCGATGTCGAGGTTCTGTCGATCACCCATATCAGCGCCAACCGTGCCCAGGTGCGCCTACGTAAACGCCTCAGCACGCCGCGCGGCAATCAAAACGGGCTCTTCACCGCAACGCTGATGTTCGAGTTTAGGCCCGAGAATAGCCGGTCGATCGACGATGTCTGGCAGAACCCTTTCGGCTTCACCGTCACCGAATACGCGATCCGCTCGGATCGTCTGGAGTAACCCATGCGCCGCCTGTTCCTGATCCTCGCCCTCATTTTTCCGATTGCTGGCACCGCCTATGCGGAGACTCAGCCGCGCCAAGGCCCCTTTGATGCCCGTGTCCGGCTGGCTACCTATCAAGATGGGCAGGTCTACCGCATCCGCACCAGCCTGACCCACGTGACCAGCATTGAATTCGGCCAGGGCGAGACCATCCGCTCGATCATCGCGGGCGACACTGAAGGGTTTCTCCTGGACGGCGTGCCCGGCGGTCAGGCCTTTGCGATCAAACCAGTCTCGCGCGGCGCGCATACCAACATCACCGTCTACACCAACCGGCGCAGCTATTACTTCAACGTGACCGAGGCGAGCTCACCGACGTTCTATGTCATCCGTTTCACCTATCCCGATTCTGCCCCCCAGCAGTCTCGAGTTGCCGCAAGCAAACCTGCAAACCACGCCTATGGCGTCAGCGCACGGTCCGAGATCACACCGCGCGAAATCTGGGACGATGGCACCTTCACCTATTTCCGCTTTGCCGCAAACGCGCCGCTGCCAGCGATCTTTCGCTGGTCCGGTGGCAACGAGCGCAGCGTGAATGCTCTAGCCCGACCAGATGGCGTGATCCGTGTGTCAGGTGTCAGCGATCGATGGGTTCTCAGGCTTGGGGAGGACGAGATCTGCGTCCAAGAGATGAGCGAGGCAAACCAAGATGAGTGAAACAGCTGAGCTTAAGAAGCGCCTCGAAGCGCTTGAAGGAAAACCACAAAACCTAAAAGCGCGGCCATCTTTTGTCGCCATCGCCCTGGGCATTGGGGCAATCGCAGTCCTTGGTGGTCTCTTGCTGCTGTTCTCTGGCAGCTCTGAACCCGACAGCCTGGAAACCGCCTCACCGGATGAGTTCCAGGCGGCGGGACCGGGCTTTGGTGCGCTCGAGCCCACGCCTGCACCGATAGACACAACCCCACCGCCGGAGCCGCAAGCAGACAGAGAAACAGAACAGCTGCGCGCGCAAATGGCCGCTATGCGGGCCGAACTTGAAGCACTGCGCAACGCGCCAGCACCTGAAGCCCCAACTGTCGACCTCGAGGCACTGGATACCTTGGGCGCAGAAATCGACGCCCTGCGCAGCGAGGCAGAAGCAACGCAAACCGCCTTGCGCGAAGAGTTGGAAGAACGTGCGCGGCAAATCCAGCGCCTGCAGAACGATCTTGAGCTTGCACGCCTGGAAGCCCCGCGCTCGCCTGCACCAACCGGCCCGACGGCCGAGGAACTGCGCCTTCAGGAGCTGGAACGGCGGCGGCAAGCCGAACTTGAAGAGCTGCAAGCCCGTATCGCCAGCCCAATCATTGCTTTCGGCGGCTCGGGCAGCGGCAACAATGAAACCGCCACGCAGCAACGGCGGCTTGATGGTGACACAGACTTTGTCCGCAACGGCGCTGAACCTGCTGAGGTGACGCAAGCCCAGTTGATTGTGAACCCGTCAAATACGGTAGTTCAGGGCACGATGATCCAGGCGGTGCTTGAGACCGCGATCGACAGCTCGCTCGCCGGTCAGGTTCGCGCGATGGTATCGGAAGATGTCCACGCTTATGACGGCTCACAGATACTGATCCCGCGCGGGGCGCGCCTGATCGGGCGGTATCAATCCGGCCTCGACATAGCGCAACGACGCGTGACCATCGCCTGGGATCGGATCATTCTGCCCAGCAACCAGACCGTCGAAATCAGCGCCTTCGGCGGTGATGAGTTGGGGCGCTCCGGCACAACCGGTTTCGTCGACAGCCGCTTTGGCACGCGGTTCGGGTCAGCCGCACTGATATCGCTGATCGGAGCCTTGCCCGCCGTGGCAGCCCAGAACACCGAAGATGAGATCACCTCTGATGTTCTGGAAGGCATTGGCGAAGACCTGCAAGACAGCGCGCAAAGCGTGATCGGCGAATACCTCTCCGTCTCGCCCGTGATCTATGTCGATCAAGGTGCCCGTGTCACCGTGATGGTCGATCGCGATCTGGAGATTTTCTGATCATGGCGGCCAGCTATCTGCAAAGCTCAATGGACAAGATCCCCAAGGCGCGTGATCCGAAGCTGATCGAGCTTTGCATCAACCCCGACGGCACGCTGTGGGCCGAGTTTCAGGGCGATCACTTCATGCGGTCCGTCAGTCGACAGCTCTCGCAGAACGAGATCAAAGACTTGGGCAATCAGATTGCTTCCGCCGCCAACACCACGCTCAGCCGGACCAAGCCGATCGTGTCGGTCAGCATCACTTATCGCGACCGCCCCATCCGCGCGCAAGTCGTCCAGCCTCCAGCAGTTGAGGGCGATTACGCGATTTCTTTGCGGTTCTTTGCGGACCTTCCATTGGATCAGATCAAACTGTCTTATCTCTTCGGAAAAGAGCGCAGCAATGAAGGTGCAAGACGCAAGCGCAATGCCGAGCTGCGCGATGTCGTGGCCACCGGAGACATCGACGCCGCGATCAAGTTCTGCGTCACGCACAAGCTCAACATGATCGTGTCCGGCGGGACCTCGACCGGCAAGACCGTCACAGCGCGCAAGATCCTCTCCTTCGTGCCCGCCGACGAGCGTATCATCACGATCGAAGAGGCCGCGGAGCTGCGTCCAACACAGCCCAATGTCGTCACGCTGATGTCTGACCGCGACGAAGCCACGCGCAGCGCTGACGTCCTGCTGACTTCCACCCTTCGCATGCGGCCGGACCGCATCGTCCTAGGCGAAGTACGCGGCAAAGAGGCGATGACCTTCCTTGAGGCCATCAACACCGGGCATGGCGGCTCTCTCACCACGCTCCACGCTGAAACCCCTCAGCTGGCGGTCCAGCGCCTCGCCATCGCCGCCCTGAAAACCGACGTGCCTATGACCTACCAGGACATGAACGACTATATCACCCGCTCGATCGATGTGATCATCCAGGCCGGTCGCCATGAAGGCGCGCGCGGCATCACCGAATTCTACCTGCCGATTGATCCGGCCCATCCAAAGGAAACAGCCCATGTTTGAATACAAGATTGAACAGATTAACACCGCCAATACAAAGCCGCCAAAGATCGAAGCGCAGCTGACGGCTCTTGGTCAGGATGGTTGGGAGTTGGTCTCCGTCGTGCCGGATTTCGACGGCGAACACATCCTGAAGGCCTTCATGAAACGTCGCACTGGTGACAACGCCTAAAACAAAGCGAGGAAGATCCGATGGGCGTTGTCACCTGGATGGTTGAGACAACCGACAACTTTCTGGACGACGCGGCCCAAACCACTTTTGGCAACGTCGCCGGTCAGCTTGGCGGCATCGTTGCAGTCGCCTCGACGCTCGCCGTGATCGGCGTCTTCCTCAACATGGTGTTTCAGTACAAATCCATGGATGGGCGAACCGCCTTCTGGTTCGCCCTCAAGCTCATGCTGATCTCTTTATTCGCAATGAACTGGGTCCAATTCAACGCGGTGGCGAGCGCGCTGATCGATGGGCTAGACCAACTCGCGGGTGGCATGGTGGCAGGGCTTGGCGGTGGCGGTGCCGGTGCATCCTACTTTGCCGGGGCCTTCGACGATCTCATCGAGGAATTTGGCGACTACCTGAACGCGGCCGGTGACAACATGCATTGGATGGCCGGAGCCCTGATCGGCGCGATAGGTGCATTCCTTTTGGGCGTCATCGGCGCGCTCTGCGGCCTAGTTCTGATCTTCGCGAAGATCATGCTGGCCTTCATGATCGGCATCGCGCCAATCATGATCGCGCTTTCGCTGTTCGACGTCAGCAAGGACTATTTCCACCGCTGGCTGTCGAGCACAGTATCCTACGCGCTCTACCCTCTCGTGATCGCGGGCGTGTTTTCCACCGTCGTCGGAATGTCGCGCTCGCTGATGACTGAACTCGGTGATCCCTCAGGCGCTAGCAACATCGGCGCGTTGGTGCCCTTCTTCATGATGATGTTCCTCGCTGGCGGCATGATCATCGCCACCCCGCTGATCGTGCGCTCTATCTCAGGCAACTTCATGATGGCCGGACCGCCAAGCATTCCGGGTCCCGGCGGGTTCGCAAAGGGCTTAATTGGCACCAAAGGGTCACGGGCGCGGGCACGGTTTGGGACCAGGTCGAACGCTGAAATTGCGGGAGCTGGGATACGGCAGGCAGGCGGTGCGACTGTTTCGATGGTTCAGAGAGTTGCTGAACGGGCGAAGCGGTTGGGGTGAGATCGGCCCTGAGCCGCCGCTGGCTGATGTGTTGAATGCTTTGCAGCAGCGTCACCAGAACGGCCATTCGCACACAACGCAGCATTCTTAGGTTAGGCAAGACCGCGCCCAGCATTCTGCGCCAATGTCGCATATGAGTAATACAAACTCTGGCTGAGAAGCTAACTTGCCTGGAGTGACCACTTCGATTGGCCCGAAATGAAATCTATCTCACCCTCCTCTTCTCATGCGGACGCCCACAAGTACGGTGTGCTCTTCGTCTTTGCGGCGGGGGTCTTGTGGTCGACCGTCGGCCTTGGCATTCGCCTGATCGAAGATGCTGTCGTGTGGCAGATTCTGCTCTATCGGTCGATCAGCATGTCGCTGTTTCTTTACGTGCTTATCCGCGTGCGGTCTGGCGAAAGCCCGTTTGTTCAGATCCGCCGTATCGGCGCCCCTGCCATCATCGCAGGGCTTTCACTGGTCGCGGCCTATTCCGGCGGCATCTACGCGATCCAGAACACCTCGGTCGCGAATGCGATGCTCTTGTTCGCGACAGCACCGTTTATGGCTGCAGTACTCGGATGGATCGTGTTGCGAGAACCCGTTCGCGCGGCAACCTGGATAGCGATCGCCGTCGCAATCGGCGGGATCGCGATCATGGTCGCCGGCAAGTCCGGCGGCGTCGCCCTGAAGGGCAGCCTTGCAGCACTTGGATCAGCCTTCGGGTTTGCCGTTTTCACCGTGGCGCTGCGATGGGGCCGCACAGGGGAGATGCTACCGGCAGTCTTCCTGTCGGGTCTCTTCGCGATCGTAATTACTTTGGCCATATGCCTCGGCCTCGGGCTCTCAATCGTATTGAGCCCCAGTGATGGCGGCATTGCGATGGGTATGGGGGTATTCCAGGTCGGCGCCGGTCTGATCCTCTACACGCTGGGCTCGCGCAGCCTCCCGGCAGCAGAGCTCGCTCTGCTGTCTCTGGCCGAAGTCCTGCTCGGCCCACTCTGGGTGTGGCTGTTTCTGGGGGAAACCGCGACCGAAAATACCCTGATCGGCGGCGCAGTTCTGCTCGCGGCGATTGCGGGCAATGCGCTGTCGGGCAAGAGAAGAAAGCCACCTCCCATTACCGCACCGTAGAATAGGAGCCAACGGCCCTTTGCAGACGTTGGCGCGACGATCTGATGCTACGTCGCGGCTTCACCACTGCGGACATTCGGGGTGCCTGCAGCAATCTTCCTGTCCGAGCTTGAAGCAGGCTTCGCGCGGATTGCGGGTTGGCGTCGCGCAGAGTAAAAAATTCCGAGCAACACCGGGAGGTATTTATGGACCAGTCCGATCAGGAACTCGAGCGTCTCAGCGCGCTGTTGCATGCGCTGCCCATCGAGAACATGCCCATGACGCTCAGTGAACTTGATGGCTATGTAGTCGGTGTTCTTGCGTGCCCGGATATGATCCCGCCCTCGGAATGGATGTCCCATGTCTGGGGAGAGACAGGTGAGGCAAATTTTCCCGATCAGAAAACCGCCGAAGCCACGGTCGGTGCGGTCATGGCTCACTACAACTCGGTTGCGGAGGCGATGACCCGCTCACCTTGGATCGAACCCATCTACGAGGTTGACCCCAACAGTGATGAGGTGATGTGGGAGCCTTGGATCGATGGCTTCACTCGCGCTATGGGGCTAAGACCGGATGCTTGGGATCGACTGCTCGCTCAGGCCGACGAAGAGACGCGGACGACGATGATCTTCTTGATGGCGCTTCAGGAAATATACACTGGCCACAGCAAGTTCACGGATGAGGAGATCGACGAAATCGACCTTGAAGCACCCAATCTGATCCCGAACTGCGTTGCGACGATACTCTATCAGTCTCGTCCCGAGCTTTCCCGCATGGAGCCCGCAAATCGTTCCGAGATGCCGTTCAACGCCGGTCCCCGGCCCGGGCGGAACGACCCATGCTCCTGTGGGTCGGGCCGCAAATACAAGCAATGTTGCGGTCGGAATTGACCGATCGCCCAAGTCTCTCACGGCCCTGAGCCGACCGCCGCCGTCAGGTGCGATGCCGTAATGCAGCTTCACCAGACCGGACATTCGTGCATGGGTGCAGCATTTTCGGAGGGTGAAGGTCGGCAAAGCGGGGCGGAGCTGCCGGTCGAAAATGGGCGACTACACTTCATGCGTCAAATGGCAATGCAGATTGCTCGGCCAACACGATGATGATACCCTGAGACCTCAATCTCTTGTTGAAAATGTGAAATTGTATCCGCCGAAATGTCACTGTTGAATACCATAATCGAGAAAGCCAGCCTTCCGAAGGTGGCGTTCGTTGTGTGCGGTCTGTGCCTGCCTTTAAAACCAGCTTATGCTTGTATGCGTCTTAACGAGCCGCTGGATATTTCGATATGTGTCGCGGGCACGTCATGGGAGCTGCGTGAAGACAAGGCGGATAGCGCCCTCTTCTACAACACAGAAGATGGTTTTGCCGGGAGCCTCGGGTTTTTTGACGGGGGCACAGATAACGGGGTGGAAAGCGAGCACGCCGCACGCCTCATGGCCCAGTCAGATGGTAAAGAATCCCAAGACTTCGCTCTTTTGAAGTCGGGGAAGGTTTCAAGCGGCAATTATGTTTATGCAGCACGTGGGTCGGTGAATGGCCGATCCAATATCTATGTGAATACGATCTCTGTGGGCCCAACGAAAACGCTGCGCATCACCACTTGGCGCATTGGCGACACGATGTCCGATAAAGATCGCGAGATGCATATTGCGTTCGGGAATCTGCTAAAGACCGGGTTGTGAGAACGGCAGAGACGGTCCTTATGTGAGCCGAACGCAACCGGCAACGAGGTGCCATACAGTGGGATTTTTTATTGGATTAGGCGCCAAGGATCATTGCGGGCATTTCAATGCGCTACATGACATGGTGGAGGCGAAACACGGAGTTACGATTCCCCGAACGCACAAGCGTGCAGAACTTCTGCATCAGGCAGAAACCGTTTTCAAAGCTCCGCTTGGCCAAGAGGTAAAGTCGTTCCTGGGTTTCCTCGCAGATATCTCTGCCAGCAACGTTTTCGAGGCACTGGTCGCTGACAAAGGGAAAATGAAGCCAACCGAGCCCTGCCAGTATCACCTTGAATTGAAGGATCTGAGCGATATCGACCCTTCGATCGAAGGGATCAGTTTCATGGAAACGCGTGATGCGCGATCATATTTTACAATACTGAAATCACATCAAGCTCATTCCCCCTGTCCAACAGCAAACTATTCGCTGCGAAGAAACAAGGCGAAGCGAGAGCTTGCCCGTAGCCCATATGGTGATATCAGCCTCATTTCCTTCGCCTTGCGTTTCTTCGGGCAAAGATTGACGAAAGAAGGCCGTGCGCTGAGTTCGGTCTCATCAAATTCTGAGGCGTTTTTTGCGGAGGCATGCCGGTGTTTTGGCGCTCCCGCTGAATTGGGCGGAGGGGTGTATTTTTTCGAATCTGATAATGCCGAGATATTGGTAAGGCCAGTCGCCGATATTGGGATTGATCTGCATGTATTCGACTTGTGCAAGCCGTCGCCCGTTTCAGATGAGCTATTAAGGCTGTTGGATGGCGGGATGGCGACGTTCAGAGCCTGACCGACCACATCCAATGTCCGACTTGGGCTGATTGTGTTGAAAAAGTCGGTGTGCAGCAAAGAAGAAGCAAATCTGCAGAACATCCTCCCGCGAAAGCTACATCGCTCAAACACAGCTTGCCCAAGGGTGACATGCGGGAACGCTGTTCCAAAATTTTGAGGCGATTTTCCGGTTGCAGAGTTTTTCAACAGAATCGGCCCATAGCCGCCCTAGTGCACCTCCTGAAAATGCTGCGGTGGCAACCCGCTTTCCTGCCATTCGCTGCATATGAGAAGCTATAGATATGCCAATGAAAAACGGAAAGCTGCGGCCGCAGCTGGCCACGTCCCGCGTTGCGGCGCCTTCCCGATTTCGGGGCGCGCTATGGCATGCGGCGTTACTGATCAGCGACGACGATCTTTGTCCGCCACGCGTCACATGACGCAGCCAAATCTCTGGGCAGCGGCCTATCCGTAAAAAATGTGTCGATATCGGCGAGCGACGCAATCCGCGCCGGGGCGCTGCGCGACAGCTTTGACTGGTCGGCTACCAGATAGGTTTTGCGGGATTGGCGCAGGATGGCCTGGCTGACGGTCACTTCCTGAATGTCGAAATCCAGCAAATCGCCCTCGACGTCGAGCGCGGAACAACCAATCACCGCCAGATCGAATTTGAATTGGCGAATGGTCTCCGTGGCCAGATTGCCGACCAGACCGCCATCGGCGCGCCGCAGCTGGCCACCTGTCACGATAATTTCGCAGTCCCTGTTGCCGGCAAGAATGTTGGCCACGTTCATATTGTTCGTGACCACCATGAGGTTTTCATGATGCATCAGTTCCTGTGCGACGGCCTCGGTTGACGTGCCGATATTGAGAAACAGCGAAATGCCGTTGGGGATCTCGGCGGCACAGGCGCGGGCCATGGCGCGTTTTTCTTCAGCTTTGAGGGCACGGCGCTCTTCATAGCCGATATTGGTCGTGCCTGACGGCAAGACCGCCCCGCCATGCACCCGTTCCAGCCGACCCGCATCGGCAAGGTCGGTCAAGTCTCGGCGAATGGTCTGCAGTGTAACGTCAAAATGCCGGGCCAGCCCTTCGACCGTCACCTTGCCTTCACGACGCGCGATCTCAAGAATTTCGGGATGGCGGAATGTTTGCGACATGATCTTCCTTTTCACCAATGTTCGTTTGTGGCCGGGTCCATGCCGGTTTGGGGTAGGAGAATCGCGAAAAACGAATGAAAAGGCAATAAAAATTCTTCTGTTTGGCGCTGTGCTGGCTGTAATCGCTCGGATTTACGCCAGATAAGCCTTTGATAAACGGGTAAAAGTGTAAAACCGAACACAAACGAAAAAATAGTTGTTGCGATATGTCGGTGATTTCGCCACAAATGTGGCACAACGCGCTTGGAGGAGAATCGCGTGGAACACCCGAACGATACGGAAATCACTGACCTGTTCATCATTGGTGGCGGCATCAATGGCTGCGGTATCGCCCGGGATGCGGCGGGCCGTGGGCTGACGGTGGCGCTGGCCGAGATGAACGACCTTGCTTCCGCCACATCTTCGGCGTCGACCAAGCTGTTTCACGGCGGGCTGCGCTATCTCGAATATTTCGAATTCCGGCTGGTGCGCGAGGCGCTGATCGAGCGTGAAACACTGTTGAAGGCGATGCCGCATATCAGCTGGCCGATGCGTTTTGTGCTTCCATATCATAAGGATATGCGTTTTGAGTCGGATACGCCAACCTCGAAACTCCTCAGCCTGTTCATGCCCTGGATGAAAGGGCGTAGGCCCGCATGGCTGATCCGGCTGGGGCTGTTCATGTATGACCATCTGGGCGGACGCAAAATCCTGCCCGGCACGGCAACGCTGGATTTGACCGGCACCACCGAGGGCGCGCCGCTGCAGGATCGCTTTGCCAAAGCCTATGAATATTCCGATTGCTGGGTCGAGGATTCGCGCCTTGTCGTGCTCAATGCCCGTGACGCCGAAGCGCGTGGTGCACATATCATGACCCGCACGCAGGTGGTCAGCGCGACCAACGAAAACGGCATCTGGCGCATCGAAACGCGCAATACCGAAAACAACCATCTGCAAACCTTTTATGCCCGGATGCTGGTAAATGCCGGTGGTCCGTGGGTTGGCGACATCATCCAGACCAAAGTGCGGCTGAACTCGCGCGAAGGTGTGCGGCTGGTGCGCGGCAGCCACATCGTGACCCGCAAACTCTACGATCACGACAAGTGCTATTTCTTTCAGGGCACCGACGGGCGGATCATCTTTTCGATCCCCTATGAGACCGATTTCACCCTGATCGGCACCACCGACGCGGAACATGCCGACCCGTCGGTCAAACCGGAATGCACGCCCGAGGAACAGGACTACCTGCTGGGCTTTGCCAACCAGTATTTCAAACAGCAACTGACCCGCGATGATGTGGTCTGGACCTATTCCGGGGTGCGTCCGCTTTATGATGACGGCGCTAGCAGCGCCACGGCGGCGACGCGGGACTATACGCTAAAGGTCGATACCAGCGCGGGCGCGCCGGTGCTCAATATTTTTGGCGGCAAGATCACAACCTACCGCCGTCTCGCGGAAAGCGCGATGGACAAAATCGGGGAGCACCTGACGCTGGCCAAGGGCAAATGGACTGCGGGCGTTCCCCTGCCTGGTGGCGATTTCCCGGTGGATGGCGTGGCGGGCCTGATGGCCGATCTGCAATCCCGTTTCCCGTTCCTGAGCGATTTCTGGGCCAGGCGGCTGGTACGCGCCTACGGCACGGAAGCCTCCGACATCCTTGGCAATGCGGAGCAAGCTTCTGATATGGGTCAGGATTTTGGCGCCACGCTGACTGAGGCCGAGATCGCTTGGCTTATGACACATGAATATGCGCGCACGGCAGAAGACGTGATCTGGCGGCGTAACAAACTGGGACTGCGTTTGAGCAAAGAGCAGGTCCAGGCACTTGACGACTGGATGGCGCAGCGCCGCCATCCATCACCCGCGGCGGCGGAATAAGGAGGAGGACCTGATGACGCTGGAACTGAGAGGCGTATCAAAGACCGTCGAGGGGCAGACCCATATCTTCCCGACGGATCTGACGCTGGAAAAAGGCACGATGAATGTGCTGCTTGGACCGACCCTGTCGGGCAAGACATCGCTGATGCGGCTGATGGCCGGGCTTGATGTGCCCGCCACGGGGCAGGTCTTTTGGAACGATCAGGATGTGACCGGACAGCGGGTTCAGGATCGCAAGGTCGCGATGGTGTATCAGCAATTCATCAACTACCCGTCGATGAGCGTGTATGACAACATCGCCTCGCCGATGAAGCTGATGGGCGTGAACAAGGCCGAGATCGACACCCGCGTGCGCGAAACCGCGGAGTTGATGAAGCTCACCCCGATGCTGGAGCGCAAGCCGCTGGAGTTGTCAGGCGGTCAGCAACAGCGCTGTGCGCTGGCGCGGGCGCTGGTCAAGAATGCCGGTCTGGTGCTGCTCGATGAGCCGCTTGCGAACCTCGACTACAAGCTGCGCGAAGAGCTGCGGGTCGAGATTCCGAAAATTTTCGAAGCTTCCGGCTCGATCTTTGTCTACGCCACCACGGAACCCGAGGAGGCGCTTCTGCTGGGCGGCAATGTCGCCACCCTGTCCGAAGGCCGCATCACCCAGTTCGGCCCGACCCCGTCGGTCTACCGCCAGCCGGTGGATGCCACCACGGCGCGGGTGTTCTCGGACCCGCCGATGAACTTCCTGCCGATTTCCAAGACCGGCAACCGGATCATGTTCGGCGACGGTCAGAGCGCGGCGGCGACAGGCAAGCTCGCGGAACTGGCCGATGGCCGTTACACCGCCGGGTTCCGCCCGAACCATCTGGAAATCAATCAGCATTCTCCGGATGTCATGCAATTCGCCACCAAACTGTCGGTGACCGAGCTGACCGGGTCGGAGACCTTCGTGCATCTCGACCATTTCGGCGAGCGCTGGGTCGGTCTGATCCATGGTGTGCATGAGCTGGAGCTGGGCGCGCGGCTCGATGTCTGGCTGGACCCCCGCCATGTCTACATTTTTGGCGAAGACGGCAAGCTGGTGGCACCTGCCGCTTATGCGCTCGCGGCCTGAGGGAGGGAACCATGGCCAAGATCACACTTGATAACCTCGCGCATTCCTACCTGCCCAATCCGGGCAGCGAAGATGACTTTGCGCTGAAGGAACTGAACCATGACTGGACCGACGGCGAAGCCTATGCGCTGCTGGGCTCGTCGGGCTGTGGCAAGTCCACGCTGCTCAACATCATCTCGGGGCTTTTGCACCCGAGCCAGGGCCGCATCCTGTTTGATGGCAAGGACGTGACACACGCCCCCACCGCCGAACGCAATATTGCCCAGGTGTTCCAGTTCCCGGTCGTCTACGACACGATGACCGTGCATGACAATCTTGCCTTCCCGCTGCGCAACCGTGGCAGGGACGAGAGCTATGTCGCGGAGCGCGTTCAGGAAATCGCCCGCATGATCGGCATGGAAGACATGCTGCGCAAAAAGGCGCGCGGTCTCACCGCCGATGCCAAGCAAAAGATTTCGCTGGGCCGTGGCATGGTGCGCAAGGACGTGAACGCGCTCTTGTTTGACGAGCCGCTGACCGTGATCGACCCGCATATGAAATGGGAACTGCGCACCCAGCTGAAGCAGCTGCACCATGATTTCGGGCACACCATGATCTACGTCACCCATGACCAGACCGAGGCGCTGACTTTCGCCGACAAGGTTGTGGTCATGTATGACGGTCGCGTTGTGCAGATCGGCACGCCCGAAGAGCTGTTCGAGCGTCCCGAGCATACTTTCGTCGGCTATTTCATCGGCTCGCCCGGCATGAACGTGATCCCGGCGCGGATCGACGGCAACAAGGCCTATGTGAACGGCTCCTATGTCGAGCTCGCGCAGGGCTACAAGCCGCTGGATGGCAAGGTCGAGATCGGCGTACGCCCGGAATTCGCGCGCCTGTCGCAGTCCGAAGGCCTGCCGGTCAAGGTGCGCCGTGTCGAGGATGTGGGCCGTCACAAGATCATCCGCGCCGAGTTCTTTGGCAGCGATATCAATATCATCGCGGGCGAAGACGACCATATCAGCGCTGATATGAACCGGGTCACATTCGATGCGAACCGCGTCAATGTTTACGCCAATGACTGGCGCGTCAACGGGAGGCCGCGTGATGGAGGGCCGTCCGATCCTGACACCGCAACAGATCATGGAACGCCAGATCCAAATGGTTGACCGTTTCCTCGATCAGGCATCCGCACAAATCGCGCGCCCCGTGGCGCACTCGTCCGGGGAGGGGGCGAAGTAATGGAAAAGACAGTCAATCAAAAGGCATGGTTTCTCGTCTTGCCTGTGCTGCTTCTGGTGGCCTTTTCGGCGGTGATCCCGCTGATGACCGTGGTCAACTACTCGGTTCAGGACACGTTTGGAAACAACCAGTTCTTCTGGGCCGGGCTTGAATGGTTCGAAGAAATGCTGCGCTCGGAGCGCATGTGGGACGCGCTTGGCCGTCAGCTCATGTTCTCGGGCATCATCCTGGCCATCGAGATCCCGCTGGGCATCTTCGTGGCGCTGAACATGCCGAAATCGGGCTTCTGGTCGTCCTTCTGCCTCGTGCTGATGTCGCTGCCGCTGCTCATTCCATGGAACGTGGTCGGCACGATCTGGCAGATCTTTGGTCGCGTCGATATCGGCCTGCTGGGCTACACGCTGGACGCGCTTGGCATCAACTACAACTACACGCAGGACATTCTAGCGGCCTGGGTCACGATCATCGTCATGGATGTATGGCACTGGACCTCGCTTGTGGCGCTGCTGGCCTTTGCCGGTCTGAAGTCGATCCCCGACGCCTATTATCAGGCGGCCAAGATCGACCAGGCGTCGCGCTGGAAGGTGTTCCGCTTCATCGAACTGCCCAAGATGATGGGCGTGCTGATGATCGCGATCCTCTTGCGCTTCATGGACAGCTTCATGATCTATACCGAGCCGTTCGTCGTCACCGGCGGTGGCCCCGGCAACGCAACCACGCTGCTGTCGATCGACCTCGTCAAGATGGCGCTGGGACAGTTCGACCTTGGACCGGCCGCGGCCTTCTCGATCATGTATTTCCTCGTGATCCTTCTCATCTCCTGGGTGTTCTACACCGTGATGACCAACCTCGAAAAGCGGGAGGGCTGATCCATGGCCGATATGACCGTAAACCAATTCTCATCCCGCGGGCTGTCTCTGCCCAAGATCAACAGCAGTCTCGTGGTGATGACCCTCTATCTCCTGTTCCTTCTGCTGCCGATCTACTGGCTGCTGAACATGAGCCTGAAGACAAACACCGAGATCCTGAACGAGTTCACTCTGTTCCCGCGTGACCTGACATTCGCCAACTACGCCACGATCCTGACCGATCCGGCCTGGTACATGGGCTATGTGAATTCGCTGATCTACGTGACGCTGAACACGGTGATCAGCCTCGCGGTGGCGCTGCCTGCAGCCTATGCCTTCTCGCGCTATCACTTCATGGGCGACAAGCACTTGTTCTTCTGGCTCTTGACCAACCGGATGGCACCGCCCGCGGTTTTCGCGCTGCCGTTCTTCCAGCTCTATTCGTCGGTGGGCCTCTTTGACACCCATATCGCCGTGGCGCTGGCGCACTGCCTGTTCAACGTGCCGCTCGCGGTGTGGATTTTGGAAGGCTTCATGCGCGGCGTGCCCAAGGAGATCGACGAGACCGCCTATATCGACGGCTACAGCTTTGGCGCCTTCTTCGTGAAGATCTTCACGCCGCTGATTGCCAGCGGAATCGGGGTCGCCGCGTTCTTCTGCTTCATGTTCTCATGGGTGGAACTGCTCTTGAGCCGCACGCTGACCACCGTGGATGCGAAACCCATCGCCGCGATCATGACCCGGACCCAAGGGGCATCGGGCATCGACTGGGGCGTGCTGGCGGCTGCCGGTATCCTGACCATCGTGCCCGGCGCGCTCGTGATCTACTTCGTCCGCAACTACATCGCCAAGGGCTTTGCCCTGGGTCGCGTGTAAGCCTGAAGAAAGGGAGGATTTCCAATGGACTGGATGGCATGGACCTGGCCGACCGCGATCTTCTTCGCCGTCATCGCCTCGCTGCTGATCACCTTCACGGTGTTGGCCATTAAATTCCCGGAAACGCCCCGCACGGGCATTCTGCGGATCGAAACCACGAGGGGCGACCGGCTCTTCATCACCCTTCTGGGCTCGGCCTTTATCAATCTGGCCTGGCTCGGGATCGTTGGGGCGCAACAACCTTACGCCCTCATCGTCTGCCTGATCTACGCCGCCGCGGTGTTCCGCTGGGTGTAGCCACAGGCACCCGTGGCCGGGACAGGAGGAGACCCGTCCACGTCTCGAACTTCCTCATTCATCGGTTCAAAATGGGAGGACAAAACCAATGAACCTCAACCTCAAATCCACCACAGCGGCGCTGCTGGTCCTTGCGGGACCTGCCTTTGCCGACATGGACGCCGCCAAAGCGTTCCTCGATGCGGAAATCGGCGATCTGTCGTCGATCAGCCGCGCCGAGCAGGAAGCGGAGATGCAGTTCTTCATCGACGCTGCCAAGCCGTTCGAGGGCATGGAGATCAAAGTCGTTTCCGAGACCATCACCACGCATGAGTACGAATCTCAGGTGCTGGCCCCGGCCTTTACCGCGATCACCGGCATCCAAGTCACACATGACCTGATTGGCGAAGGTGACGTGGTCGAGAAGCTGCAGACGCAGATGCAGTCGGGCGAAAACATCTATGACGCCTATGTCAATGACTCCGACCTGATCGGCACCCACTGGCGCTACCAGCAGGTGCGCAACCTGACCGACTGGATGGCAGGCGAAGGCGCGGCGGTGACTCTGCCGACCCTGGATCTGGAAGATTTCATCGGCCTGAGCTTCACCACCGGTCCGGATGGCAAAGTCTACCAGATGCCGACCCAGCAGTTCGCGAACCTCTACTGGTTCCGCTATGACTGGTTCAATGACCCCAAAAACCAAGAGGACTTCAAAGCGGCCTATGGCTACGATCTCGGCGTTCCGGTCAACTGGTCGGCCTATGAGGACATCGCGGAATTCTTCACCGGGCGCGACCTGTCGCATCTGGGTGTCGAAGGCGAAGTCTTTGGCAACATGGACTACGGCAAGAAAGACCCCTCGCTAGGCTGGCGCTACACCGATGCGTGGATGTCCATGGCTGGCATGGGAGACGTGGGTGAGCCCAACGGTTTGCCCGTTGACGAATGGGGCATTCGTGTGAACGAAAACTCCCAGCCGACCGGTTCCTGTGTGGCCCGTGGCGGTGCAACCAACTCTCCGGCAGCTGTCTACGCAGTGGAAAAAGCCATCGAGTGGCTGAACAAGTACTCGCCGCCCGCCGCCGCAGGCATGACCTTCTCCGAGGCAGGCCCGATCCCGGCCCAGGGCAACGTGGCCCAGCAGATGTTCTGGTACACCGCTTTCACCGCCGACACGGTCAAGCCGGGTCTTCCGGTGATGAACGAGGACGGTACGCCGAAATGGCGCATGGCACCCAGCCCGCATGGCGTCTACTGGAAAGAAGGCCAGAAGGTCGGCTACCAGGACGCTGGCTCCTGGACGCTGATGCAATCCACCCCGGTGGATCGCGCGCAAGCCGCGTGGCTCTATGCCCAGTTCGTCACCTCCAAGACCGTGGACGTAAAGAAATCCCATGTGGGTCTGACCTTCATCCGCGAATCAACCGTGCAGCATGACAGCTTCACGGAGCGTGCCGACAAACTGGGTGGTCTGGTGGAATTCTACCGTTCCCCGGCACGTGTGGCATGGTCCCCGACCGGCACCAACGTTCCGGATTACCCGAAGCTGGCCCAGCTGTGGTGGCAGAATATCGGTGATGCTATGTCCGGTGCCAAGACCGCACAGGAAGCACTGGACAGCCTTTGCGCCGACCAGGAGCGAGTTCTTGAGCGTCTGGAGCGCGCCGGTATCCAGGGTGACATCGGTCCCAAGCTGAACGAAGAGATGGATGCGGAGCACTGGTTCGCCCAGCCCGGCGCCCCTTACGCCAAGCTTGAGAACGAGGACGAAGAGCCCCAGACCGTCAGCTACGATGCGTTGATCGCGTCCTGGAAGTAAGCCTTCCTCCCCGGTCGGGGCCCTACGGGGCCTCGGCCAATTCAATCCCCCACAAACTCCGCACCGGTTCGGTGCATCGCTACATCGCTTTAAGGAGAGGCGGTCATGACCCATATTCTGGCCATTGATCAGGGCACGACATCGACGCGGGCGATTGTGTATGACGCGGCAATGCAGGCCGTTGCTTCGGCGCAGGAAGAATTCCCCCAGTATTTCCCCGACAGCGGTTGGGTCGAGCATGACCCGGACGATCTCTGGGCGACCACGGCGGCGACCTGCCGGGCGGCCATCGAGAAATCCGGCGGAGCCGATATTGCCGCCATCGGCATCACCAACCAGCGCGAAACCACGCTGGTCTGGGACCGCGCCACGGGCAAGCCCATCCACAATGCCATCGTCTGGCAGGACCGGCGCACCTCGTCCATGTGCAAGGCGCTGAAAGCCGATGGGTTCGAAGAGGTGGTGACAGACCGCACCGGGCTGTTGCTGGACCCGTATTTCAGCGGCACCAAGCTGGCGTGGATACTCGACAACGTTGAAGGTGCCCGCGCCCGGGCCGAGGCCGGAGAGCTGGTCTTTGGTACGGTCGATACATGGCTGGTCTGGAACCTGACCGGCGGCAAGCAGCATGTCACCGACGCCACCAATGCCGCGCGCACGATGCTGTATGACATCCGCAAAGGGCGCTGGTCACGGACGATTTGCGACCGGCTGAACATCCCCATGTCCATGCTTCCCAAGGTGCGCGACTGTGCCGCCGATTTCGGCGAAACGCGTGCCGATCTTTTCGGCCACCCGATCCCGATCCTGGGCATCGCGGGTGATCAGCAGGCGGCCACCGTGGGTCAGGCCTGTTTCGAACCGGGGATGTTGAAATCCACTTATGGAACGGGCTGTTTCGCGCTGATCAACACGGGCGACACGCCCGTTCGGTCACAAAACCGGCTGCTCACCACCATCGCCTATCAGCTGGACGGCAAGCCGACCTATGCGCTGGAAGGCTCGATCTTTATCGCCGGTGCCGTGGTGCAATGGTTGCGCGACGGGCTGAAGATCATCCGCGAGGCCAAGGAAACCCAACCGCTGGCAGACGTCGCAGATCCGGCTCAAAACGTGGTGCTTGTGCCGGCCTTCACCGGGCTGGGCGCGCCTTATTGGAACGCCGAATGCCGCGGGGCGGTGTTTGGCCTGACCCGCGGCTCTGGGCCTGAAGAGTTAGCCCGCGCGGCGCTGGAAAGCGTGGGCTACCAGACCCGCGATCTTCTGGCAGCGATGCAGGCGGATATGGGCGGGGCAAGCGACGCGGTGCTTCGGGTCGACGGCGGCATGAGCGCCTCGGATTACACGATGCAATTCCTCTCTGACATCATCGACGCCCGCGTGGACCGGCCCAAGGTGCTGGAAACCACCGCCCTTGGCGCGGCCTGGCTCGCAGGCAGTCGCGCCGGGATCTATCCCGACATGGACGGCTTCGCCGCGACCTGGGCGCTGGAGCGCAGCTTCGAGCCGTCGATGAGCTCCGAGGACCGCGACCGAAAATATGCCGCCTGGCAACGGGCCGTGAGCGCGACGATGAGTTTCTGATCATGTCCGAACCGATCACCCTGCGCCGCTTCCTGACCCGCTATGCCGAGCCCGGCGGGCTTGATCCCAATCTCATTTTTCTGATCGAGGATATCGCCTCGGCCTGCCGTGTGATCGGCAACCGGCTGCGCAACGCGGCGTTCGAAGGCAATCACGGCCTTGCCGGGGACACCAATGTGCAGGGCGAAGATCAGAAAAAGCTCGACGTGATCGCCGACGAGGTCTTTGCCCGGATCTGCGAAAGCTCGCCGCGTCTTGCCGCGCTGGTCAGCGAAGAGCGTGAAGACGCGGTCTGGCTCAAGGAGCCGGAGGGCGGCGATTATCTCCTGTTCTACGATCCGCTGGACGGATCCTCGAATATCGACGTGAACCTGTCGGTCGGCTCGATTTTTTCGATCTGTACCGTGGGCACGGATGGCGACCGCGATGTGCTCAAGGCTGGGGACGCGCAGCACTGTTCGGGATACGCGATCTATGGCCCGACCATGATGCTGGTCCTGACCGTGGGCAGCGGCGTCTACGGGTTTTCCTGTGAATACGGCACCGGCGATTTCCGCTTGACCCATCCGCGCATGACGATCCCGGCGGAAACTTCCGAGTTCGCCATCAACGCCTCGCGCTATCGTCTATGGGACGCACCTGTGCGGCGCTATGTGGATGAATGCTCGGCTGGGATGACCGGCCCGTGCGGGCGCGATTTCAACATGCGCTGGACCGCGTCGATGGTGGCCGAGGTGCACCGTATCCTGACGCGCGGCGGCGTGTTCCTCTACCCGGTAGATGACGGCAACCGCGCAGCAGGTGGAAAACTGCGTTTGCTCTACGAGGCTAGCCCGATGGCGCTTTTGGTGGAACAAGCGGGCGGCGCCGCCACGGACGGCCATAGTCGCATTCTCGATCTTCAGCCCACGGGCCATCATCAGCGCGTGCCGGTCATCCTTGGTTCCGCCAACGAGGTGGACCGAATTGCACAATATCATACTGCGGACGCCGGTTCGGCCGCGTCCTGAGGAAAGGACCCTCCCATGGCTCTCGTATCCCTTCGTCAGCTGCTCGATCACGCGGCGGAACATGATTACGCGCTGCCCGCGTTCAACGTGAACAACATGGAGCAGATGCTGGCCATCATGGCAGCAGCGGACGCCACCCAAAGCCCGGTCATCATGCAGGCCAGCCGGGGGGCGCGCGCCTTTGCCAATGACATCGTGCTGTCGCATCTGATCCGTGCCGCGATCGAGCTTTACCCGCATATCCCCGTCTGCATGCATCAAGACCACGGCAACGCGCCAGCCACCTGCCTGTCGGCGATCACCAACGGATTTTCCTCGGTCATGATGGATGGCTCGCTGAAAGCCGATGGCAAGACACCGACCACGTTTGAAGAGAATGTCGCGGTGACGGCCAAGGTGGTCGAAATGGCGCATCTGGTGGGTGTGTCGGTCGAGGGGGAGATCGGGCATCTGGGGTCGCTCGAAACCCTGCGCGGCGAGGCGGAGGACGGGCACGGGTTCGAAGGGGCCTTGTCGCGTGAACAGCTCCTGACCGACCCGGAAGAAGCGGCCAAATTTGTGCGGCTGACCGGCGTCGATGCGCTGGCCGTGGCCATCGGGACATCGCACGGAGCCTACAAGTTCACCCGCAAACCCGATGGCGAGATCCTCGCGATTGACCGTTTGCGCGAGATTCATGCACGCTTGCCGGACACGCATCTGGTGATGCATGGCTCTTCCTCGGTGCCGCAGGATTTGCAGGATATCATCAACGCCCATGGCGGCGAGATTGCCCCGACATGGGGCGTACCGGTCGAGGAAATCCAGCAGGGCATCCGCTATGGCGTGCGCAAGGTCAACGTGGATACGGACCTGAGGCTGGCGCTGACCGGCGCGATCCGCACAGTCTTTGCCAAACATCCCGGTGAGTTCGATCCACGCAAATACCTCGCCCCCGGGATCGAGGCCATGTCCGCCGTCTGCCGCGACCGTTTCGAGCAATTCGGCAGCGTGGGCCATGCGCCGCGGATCAGGCCCATCGCCTTGTCAGACATGGCAGCGCATTATGTGCGCCAGGAAATCGGGAGCACCACCGCCGCATGACGGGTTTTGCGCTGACCGCTCCGAACCGCACGATTTTCGGTCGTGACTGTCGTGTTACGACCGCGGATGAGATCGCACGGATAGGATCCCGTGTGTTGCTGGTTCGGGGAAGGTCGGTCTCCTGGGTTGACGAACTGGCAGCGGAATTGACCCGCTTGGGCGGTTCCCTGAAGATTGTGTGTTCAGCCGGAGAACCGGATCTGGACGACGTCCGTGATGCCGTTGCCATCGCCCGGGATCACAGGGCGGAGTGCATTGTCTCGGTCGGAGGCGGAGCGATAATCGACTTGGGCAAGGCAGTTGCCGGGCTCTGCGTGAGCGAGGGCGATCCCGCGGAATATCTTGAACAGGGCAACGCATCCCCGCGACAGCTGAACGAACCGTTGCCTTTCATTGCCATGCCGACAACCGCCGGAACCGGAGCCGAAGCGACGCGGAACGCGGTGATTGGCGTTCCTGAACTGGAGGCAAAGATCAGCCTTCGCGACCCGCGCCTCGTCCCGGACCTGGCGATCGTGGATCCCGCACTGACTGACGGGTCCCCCAAAAGTCTGACGCTGGCGAGCGGGCTGGACGCGATCACCCAGTTCATCGAAAGCTATCTGTGCAACCGGGCCAATCCGGTGACGGACGCCCTGTGCGAGGCCAATATCCGACCGGCCATGGCCGCATTGCACAGGCTGATGGAAGGCGAAGATCCTCAGGCACGGGACACAATGGCGCGCGCAAGCTTTCTCAGCGGCATTGCGCTGGCGAATTCCGGCTTGGGGATCATACATGGTCTGGCCTCCGTCATCGGTGGGCGCGGTGCCCCCCATGGTGCTATCTGTGGCCGACTTCTGGCCCCTGGACTGACCGTAAATGCCGAAGCCCTGACGCGCCTATCCGCGGACACTGTGCGTTTTGACAAAGTGAACGGGTGGCTGGCCGATGGGCTTGGCGACCCCGGCGGGAGCGGAGCATCGGCCCTGCATTGCTTTATCGAGTCCAAAGGATTGCCGAGTTTGTGCGATTTAGGCATTGCCGAGTCAGAATTCGATAGTATCGCAAAGCTGAGCGCGTATGCTTCATCCACCAAAGCAAATCCCGTTGCGCTTGAACACGCAGACATCTGTCGCATCTTGCAAATCGCCTGAACGATGGGATCA
The DNA here is from genome assembly GCF_014656375.1 of Aliiroseovarius zhejiangensis. Lineage (GTDB taxonomy): Bacteria > Pseudomonadota > Alphaproteobacteria > Rhodobacterales > Rhodobacteraceae > Aliiroseovarius > Aliiroseovarius zhejiangensis. Next base: position 652,289 of record NZ_BNCH01000001.1, read on the forward strand.
AAAAGCAGCCCGTGAAAATTCGCATTGGTATGATTGTTGTCTCGGTCTGCTTCACGGGTCAGCCCGACATTCGAATCCCATTTCATACCGAAGTCACCGTGAATGATAACTTGCCTGACGAACGCATCCGAGTAATGGCGATATAGATCTCCCGGGAGATCAATGTCTGCTTTGACGATCCCCTCAGGTGCATGCTGCGAAGCGGCGAACGACCGGATTCCGCCCTTCATCCCCGAGCTGCCTCCTCCATAAATCTCTCCACCCGTTCAGCTCCTGCTTGATACTCGCCCAAACCAGGCTTTTCGCCTGACGCCGGACCCCGCTCTTCATTGGCCAAAGCATCGATCTCTTCGCGCCGCGTCCCTCCGCTTTCGGACCCGTCACCTGAAACCGCTCTCGGCATCTCAAGCGCCCCAATCTTCGCCTCCAGCGCCTTGATCTGCCCTTGCAGCCCGCGCATTTGGTCTCCGGCTGAGGGATATGGCAGATCGCCGGTCTGTTTGTCGAAGATCTGTTTGAAGAACCGATCCTCATAGTATTTGATCCGCTTGGCCCGCACGGGCATTTGTGCGTCGACGACCAAGACGATGTCATCAAGATCCATGCGCCGCGCCTCATCCTCGGGCAGCAACTCGGTTTCTTCAGTCCGTTCAGACATGCTGCGCCCGGCGAAAGGGTTTCGGCCGACAGAACGCGAGCGGGTCACAACGCGCTTGGTGGTTTTGCCGACGGCTTTGCTGAGCTCTTCAATGGTCTTTTCATCCGATGGTGTCAGATAGAGCTTGATGCCTGCGTTACCCTGCAGAGCGCGGCGGGCATTTTCTCCGTAGATTTCGTCCAAAGCCGGGATCGTCTGTGTGACGATCGCTAGGTTGGCCCGGTAGGATCGCAGCGTCTCGATACTGTCGAGCACGATCGGCATTTTGCCCAGGCGATTGAACTCATCGAGCATGATCATCACCGGCCAAGGTTCGTCCTTGCCGGGTTCATGGTCCTGCAGCGATGCCAGCAAGTCCGAGAAGAACAGGCGGATCAGCGGCGCGAGAGGTTTTACCATGAGCGGCTCGACCACAAGATAGACCGAAAACGGCATCTTTCGGATGTCGCGAAAATCGAAGTCTGAGGTAGCTGTTGCACGGTCGATGGCGGGGTTCGACCACTGCTTGAGGCCAGATGTCATCAAGAGCGACAGGTAAGATGTCAGGGTATCGTTGTTGGTCGAGGCCATACGCATGAAAATCAGCTTGGCGGCTGGATTGACCACTTCGTCGGCGCGGCGGCGATATTCCTTCTGCTTGTCCCCGCCTGAGGCCGTGATGCGGTAGATCTCACCCAAGGTCGGCCGCTTGCGCTCAAACGCCAAAAGCCCTGCCGCTACGAATAGATCGATACCGCCATCAAGGAGCCCCTGAACCCGATCGTTATCAGCCTGAAGGAACAGCGATGCCAAGAGTTGTAGCTCCATCTGCTGGCGGTCGACATTTTCGAGCGCTGATATGCGCAGTAACGGATTGTACCGGTGCGAGCGGCCATCCTTCCAATCAGTGGGCGCAAACCGGAACACCTTGTCGCCCTGCGCGGCCCTGTGGCGCGCTGTCGCCTCGAAATTTTCGCCCTTCACGTCCAGCACAACCGCGCTGCCTTGATAGGTTAAAAGGTTGGGAATGACGAACCCCGTGGTCTTTCCGCGTCCGGTTGGAGCCACGATCAGCGCATGGGGGAACACCTTGGACATCACGAAGGGTTTGCGGCTCTTGGGCTTGCCCATTTTGCCGAGGACAAAGCCGTGACCGGGCTTTCCGAAAAAGCCGTTCCGCTTCATCTCCGACATCTGCTGCCAGTGGGTTTCCCCAAATTTGGTCAGCGCATCGTTCATCAAGACCGCACTGAGCAAAACACCGGCACCAGTGCTGATCCCCACGATCAAGTGAACAATCTGCATATCGGCCGGATGGGTCATTCGGAGAACCCCATAGCTGCGCGCCAACATCAGAAAATCGATATCAGTCCCGACCCCGAACCAGCGGAATGTCAGAAAGGCCGACGCCAGAACATATCCCAGCACTACGCCGAGAAGAGCAAAGCTCATGACGCCGAGTGCGATCCGCGCCTTACCCATGCGTCACGCCCTTTTCGCCGTCGGCATCAACATGCCGCTCGCGTTGGAGGTCTATTTCCTCATTGGCGATCTCGTCGAGGACATGCTCCATCGCCACGCTGTTCGCCAGAGCGGCATCGCTCTGCAGATAGGCCTTGGCCGCATATAGACGGTCCAGACGGTCTTCGATATGTTCCTCAAACGCTGTCTCATCGCCAATCGCCAAGTCCTGGGTGCCCTCTTCACCGACCAGTTCCTCCATCTCAGCACGCAAGGTCTCGCGTTCCAGATCGTTACGGAATGGATCTGCCGTTGGGTCGTCCCTCATACGGCTCAGGATATCAGCCGTGGTCGGCGGCAACCCGTCGACTATGGCTTCCTGCCGGTCGGCCTCCACCACTCCACTGTCCTTGAGAACTTCAGCATCGGCCAACATACGACCCAGATCACTGTGCACCTGGTCAAGGCGGTCGATCGCTTTCTCAAGCTCATCGGCGCGTGACAGGTCAAAGCCATCCTTCTCGGCAATCGCCTTCAAATCCTGTCCAAGCCATTGCCGCTCGAGCGCGGCATTGCCCGCGCCGTTTTCGACACGACGTGTCACCTCTTGCGCGTTAATGCCGGTGCCTTTCAAAGCCTGCTGGAGACGTTCTGCCAGAGCTGGATCCTGCAACGCTTCTTGAGCTTCGGCCTGGATATTTGCGGCAGAATAAATCCCACTCTTGGACGCATCCTCGAGCAATGTGTGGGACTGCGTTCCCATTGGGCTGAGATGTGACAGTGAGCGATAGATGTCGTTGAGCTCATGCTCGAGCGCCGCCCGCCGTTCAACCGGAGCGTCCGCGACGATCCGTTCGGCCTGATGGATCTTGTCGTGAAAGGCATCCACGACCTCATCAAACGAATGCTGTTCTTCGGCCATGCCATATACCTTTCCATCTGCTTCAATCGGTTTGCCCTGCGCCAAAAGCGTCGCGGCCTTGTCCAAGGCTGCTGCAATGTCATGCTGGTTCTCGCGCGAGGCCTCGGCCGTCAAGCCGCGATAGTGCCGCGCGTTCTGCGCCACCTCAGCCAAGGCACGGTCAAGCTCCGGCCCCACGCGCTCACGCTCGGTCAGCTTCTGCCCCGTGGCTTCTGCACGACGTTGGTCCAAGTCGCTTGGGCTCTTCGTCGTGATCCCACGCTCGAGCTTTCGCGTCGCCTCAAGCCGCAGCCCATATCGGTCCGACACCTCGACCATGGCCTCACGAAAACTGTCGTAGTTGAAATGGTGCCCTTCTTTCAGAAAGAAGAATTCGCCGTCCTTGCTGCGACGGTTGAGAACGATGTGGGCGTGCGGGTGATCCCGGTCCTCATGCACGGCGGCGATGTAGTCAAAATGGCTGCCTTCGCCTTGAAAGAACCGCTCGCAAATCTCGCGCGTGATCTCGACGACATCCTCACCGCGCGTGCCAATCGGGAAGGCCATCAGTAGGTGCGATGTATGCCCCAGCTTAGGATGAAACCCCTCATTCCACTGCGCTGAAAACCGGCGCGTGACCTGCTCGATCTCTTTGGCCGACAAGACGCTTTGGCCGTCATACGTGCCACGGCTGTCGATGATAAAGCTCGACTTAGTTGTGAGGTATTCCAGCTGGTTGCGCAGCTGCACTTTGTTGTTCGTGCCGCCGTCGCGAATGGCTTTGAAGATCGCAGGGGAATGCCCCATGGCGGCGCGCGCCATCTGCTTTGCGCGGGCGCGCGGGACGCTGCCACGAATGCGGCTCCAGTCGCGATCAAAGAAGGCCTCCTGCGTGGCGGCAACGGCGCTATTCCGGGCCATCGGCAAAGCCTCCCAGTACGCGGGCAACCTCGCCAGACAGCGCGCTGCGGCGGCGCTGCGCCATGTCCTGAACCTGGTCGGCGATGTCGAAGATCAACCCGGCCAAGGCGCGGACCTGGCCATGGGCGGAATTGCCATAGGGCGGCGTCTTGCCTTGGCGCTTTGCCTCGTTCAGGCGCTGCGCAATCTGATTAACATTGTTGCCGGTGCGATTGAGCGAGGCCGAGAGCCCCTGCATCTGATTGGCCAGTTCGTCGTCAGGAACAAAGAGATCGTTTGAGGCATGGATCAGCCGCCGTAATCCCTCCGCGCGGCTGGTGATATCATGCCGCGTCAGCACCGCATCAAAGCTCGAAAGCTCCTTTGGCGTCAGCCGGACATTCACCAGTTCAGAGCGCACGCGCGCATCAAGCTTGCGGCTTTGATCGGCCTTCAATGTGTAGAAGATGCTCCGGGTCGTTACCCCGAATTCACGGGCCAGATCCTCGATCGACACCCCTTCGGCACGCTTGCGCACGATGGCAAAGCGCTGGTTCTGCGTCAGCCGCTTGTGGCGTGGTGCGCGCGGTCGGCCCATGTGAAGTAATCACCCCTATTTCTTGCCAGCATCATACAGGCAGCTCTGTTATGGCATTTCACCATAATTGAATCAATATTATAGCATTGCATCAACTGCCTGTATTCCATTTGGAGCAGCCATCGGCTGCGACCGCCGGGCAAAGCCCGGCCCCATGCGCAAGGCATGGCACCACTAATCGTGGTTCCACGCCTCAGCATCGCCAAGCAATTGCAAAGCTATTGCGCGGGCCGCGCCTTCGGCGCTGGCATAGGTTTGATGATCGAGCAGCTCGTGCAGATCAAAAGGCTGTTGTGGGTCGTCCGGGGTCTCGACCCGGACATAGATCGCCCAGCCATCGATCCGTGCTGGATCATCACAATACTCCTGCCCGCCATCGGGCAAGTTGCAAAACCCATGTAAATGCACGCTGGCGCGGCCCTCTCGGGCCGCCTGCTTGATATCAGAATACTTCATGGCAAACCTCGGCGCTTTCACTGATGAAGAATTCGTCAGGCCTGCCGTTCAGGCGAGTGCCATCCGGACTGGTCAAACCAATAGCTGACCCGTTCCGCGAGAAGGTGATGAGGTACTGCCCAAGACCATCACACGTCACCACATACCCGCTGTTGGCCCAGTGAACGCGGTTGCCCGCGTCCACTGCTGCTTTGATCTCATCCAAGGTCATCGCAACACCTCTTCAAGGATTGCGAGGGCCCCAAGGCAATCGTCGATATAGGCCTGCTCCTCGCCGTCCAGATCGTTCAGCTCCAGCCGGTTCAGAACCGCGTAAAGCGTGGCGCGGGCCTCTCGGGCAGCGCTTCGCAGGCTGACGGTGTCTTCCAGACGCGCCGTAGCGAAATCATCGCTGTGATAGTCAGGGGTCATCGGATTTCTCCCGCCTTGTGTTTCCAACGCGGGGCGATGTCCTTGAACGGCACCGTAAAGGGCGGCAGCGCGTCAAAGCCGTTCGAGCTTTTGGCCACCTTCACCTTGGCGCAATCATCCTCAACGCTGAGGATCTCGACACAGAACACACCGCCCAAACCTGACGGAACAACGATCTCCTTCAGCTCATGCCGATGCTTCCCGCAATAGACACAGGTGCTATAAAGCCCGTCGATGATGTGACCGCCGGTCGTGCGATCACAGTCGCAGGTCCAGAATTTTTGGGGCTGATATTTGTGAGCCATTTGTGGCCTCCTTTTGGGTGCTGCGGTTGGGGCTTGGCTCCCCTTCCGCCGATGGGCTGCACACCGGCCAATCTGATCTGACCGAATACGCATGTATTCGGCGGAACAGAGTGGGTGGGGGCACAGCCCGACCCACGCCCCTGGAGCGGCCAGTCAATGGGTCAGAGCCAGCAACTGGTGCGGCCCGCAGCGCGCGCCGCGCGAGGACACGGGTTGCAGGCTTTGACGACGCGCCCGCGCGGCGCTTGCCCATTGACGGGACGCGGCAGGGATGTTGGGCGGACCAATCAAATTGAAAGAAGCCTGAAGGAGGTGAGCGGGCTGAAAGCCAGCCGATCCTCCGCACAGTCCGTTTCTAAGGGCGGCCCGTGCGCAGCAGCACGGGCCACAATTTTTCATCTGGTTCAAAATGCCTGCGCCCCGCCACATGAGGCGGGGCGCAGACGTTTAAAGCTCAACACCGGCTTTCAAGTTGCCGTCCGGATCCAGCCAGGAACGGGCCTCGGCGCAATCCAAGCAAATACAGGAGCAACTGCCTTTAACGATGACCGGCGCGAGAAAGATCACTGGGTTTGACGCGCCGCATTTGCGGCACGTCATTGGGGGCAGGATTGCTGGGCCGCTCATGCTGCGGCCGCTTTCGATTGACCTGCGGCTGCTAGGACAAAATCGGCTGCCTTCTGGGCCTCGGACGCCGCGCGAAAAATCGCCCGTTTGTCCTCTTTGAGAGCTTTCAACCACCCTTCGACATAGGCGGCGCTTTGGTCGAATTCCGGCGCGACGCCAATCTGGGCACCAAGGAAACAAGCGCCGATTTCCGCCACCAGCTCTTCAAAGGCGTAGGCCTCACGGTTGGCAAACTTCTTGATCCGCTCCAACCGCTTTTCGCTGCCGGTCCAATGGATCACCTCATGGGCCAACGTCCCATAATAGCCTGCCGCATCGTGAAACGTGGCAATCGGCGGCATGTGGATGTGATCTTTGGCGGGGCTGTAATAGGCACGCGGGTCGTCGCTGGTGAGGATCTCCGCCCCTGTCCGGCTGAAAAACGCCTCAAGCTCTGGATCTTCCGCCGTCCCAAGGTCGCGGGGTTCCTCGGGCCGGATGTAGTAATCCTCCGGCAATCCCTCGATCTGATCCGCATTGAACACGCGATAGGCGCGCGCATAGGGCAGCTCTTCCTCGATGCCCAACTCGTTCTCTCGGGTGAACGTCCCGTATTTGACCACGGTCGACGACGTTTCGCCTCTGCAGACCTGACCGCCCAGCTCTTGGGCCTGCTTGTAGGTCATCCAGCGGCTGGAAACATGGCCATGCTTGGCCGCCATGATCCAGAGCATCAGGATATTAATCCCGCGATACTCCTCCCCGTTGTGTCGGGTCGGCAGGGCAATGCCGGACGCGCTCCCTGTCCACGGCTTGCGCCACGGTGGCGTGCCTGCCTCGATCTCAGCAATAATGGTTTCGGTGACATGGGCGTAAACATCAAACTTCGGTGCCATTTGTGGCCTCCTTGATCAAAGTGACGCGGGTGAGGCTTCGCGCCCCCTTCCGCCGATGGGCTGCGCCTCGGCCACCTGATCTGACCGAATACGCATGTATTCGGCGGAACAGAGTGGGAGAGGGCAAAGCCCGACCCACGGCCCTGAACGGGACTGTCAATCGGCCACATTTGCGAAGAAAATGTCTGCGCCAAAATCAGACGCCAATTTGACCCGCGAGGAATGGCTCGCTCGCGAGACAGGGGAAATTGGTGGCTGATTTTGGGGATGGACTAAGGTTGACCGCCACGGTCAGGGATGTTGGGCGGACCAAACAAAATGAGGGATGCCTGAAGCGGGGTGAGCGGGCCAACGGCCCGTTGAGCTCCGGTGCAGACATAATCACCACAAAAAACACAACCAGAAAGTGAAGTGTTTTTACGCTACCCCGTGATTTGCATGGTAAACGCCCGAGATTACGCATAATTTGCTTGCAATAATCTTGAGCAGTTGGGGGCAAATCCTTTGAACCAAAACCACGATAAACTTGTCGGCCTCATTTGGAGCATCGCCAACAAACTCCGCGGTCCTTACCGCCCCCCGCAGTATCGTCGTGTCATGCTGCCCATGACCGTGCTGCGGCGCATGGATCTGGTTCTCGCTCCAAACAAAGACAAAGTGCTCACCCAGTACGAAAAGCTGCAGGCCCAGGGCCACAGCGAAGAAGCGATTCACAAGATCCTCGGCAAGACCGCAACCGATGACCGAGAGCAACCGCTCTACAACGTCAGCAAGTATGACTTTGAAAAACTTCTTGGTGATCCGAACAACATCGCGCGCAATCTGGTCACGTACATCGAAGGCTTCTCCCCCAAGGCCAAAGACATCTTCTCAAAATTCGGCTTTGATGCCGAGATCGAGAAGCTCGACAACGCCAACCGTCTGTTCATGGTGATCCAAGAGTTCGCCAAGCCCGAAGTTGACCTGCACCCCGACCGCGTCAGCAACCTGCAGATGGGCTACGTCTTCGAAGAGCTGGTACGCAAGTTCAACGAACAAGCCAACGAAGAAGCCGGGGATCACTTCACCCCGCGCGAGGTCATCCGACTGATGGCCCACCTCATGTACACGGAGGACGAAGACGTCTACACGCCCGGCATCGCGCGCACGATCTATGACCCAACCTGCGGGACCGGCGGCATGCTCTCGGTGTCCGAGGAATACATCCGCGAGCAAAACCCGCAAGCCAACCTCATCCTATACGGCCAAGAATACAACGCCGAGTCCTACGCGATCTGCTGTTCAGACCTGCTCATCAAGGATGAACCGATTGACAACATCCACTTCGGTGACACGTTGGGCGACGGAAAATCTGAGGACGGCCACCCGGACAAGAAGTTCCACTACATGATGGCCAACCCGCCCTTCGGCGTGGAATGGAAAACCCAGCAATCCATCGTTCAGAAAGAGGCTGACGCGCTCGGCTTCTCGGGCCGCTTTGGCGCGGGAACGCCGCGCATCAATGACGGCGCGCTGCTGTTTCTCCAAACGATGATCAGCAAGATGCGTCCCAGCCCCGAGATCGGCGGCGACGGCTCCAAGATCGCAATCGTCTTCAACGGCTCCCCCCTCTTCACGGGCGACGCCGGTTCAGGCGAAAGCAACATCCGCCGTTGGATCATCGAGAACGATTGGCTCGACGCGATCATCGCGCTGCCGGACCAGATGTTCTACAACACCGGTATTTTCACCTACATCTGGATTGTCTCGAACCGCAAACGGCCCGAGCGGCGTGGCAAGGTGCAGCTGATCGACGGCACCAAGCATTTCATGAAGATGCGCAAGAGCCTGGGCAACAAGCGCAACGAACTTGGCGACGGCGAGGATGGCAAGCCAGACCACATCGGTGAGATCACGCGCCTCTATGCCGCCTTCAAACACGACGACACCTCGAACGTCATCATTGACGGCAAGACGAAAGAGCGGATTTGTTCCAAGATCTTTGACAACCGCGACTTCGGCTATCTCAAGATCACGGTCGAACGCCCGCTCAAGCTGAACTTCCAAGCCAGCGCGGAACGCATCGCGCGGCTTGCGGGCGAGACCGCCTTTGCCAAGCTGTCCGAAAGCAAGAAACGCAAGGACAGTGCGGTCATTGCGGCGGAGGAAGAGGCAGGCAAAGCGCTACAGGCCCAGATCATTGCCGTGCTGGAGGGCATGCCCGACACGCTGGTCAAGAACCGTGCTGACTTCATCAAAACGCTCAACGCCGCGTTCAAATCTGCAGGCATCAAGCTCGAAGCGCCGATCCGCAAGGCAATCCTTAGCGCGCTGTCGGAACGGGATGAGACCGCCGACACCTGCACAGATGCCAAAGGCAACCCCGAGCCGGATACCGAGCTGCGCGATACCGAACTGGTACCGCTGCCCAAGGATATCGAGCTGCCCATGCTGAACGCGGGCGAAGGCGAGCTGACGGATGATCAGCTGCCCGATCTCGTGCACGAACATGTTGAAATCTACCTCGCCGCCGAGGTGCATCCGCACGTGCCTGACGCCTGGGTAGACCACAAGAAAACCAAGATGGGATATGAAATCCCGCTCAACCGGCATTTCTATGTCTACGAGCCGCCGCGCAATTTGGAGGAGATTGAAACAGATATCGCGGACGTCACCCGTGACATCATGGACATGCTTAAGGGGATCACCGCATGACTTATGAACCCTACCCGGCTTACAAAGATAGCGGCGCAGACTGGCTTGGCAAAATTCCAACTCAGTGGGAAGTTAAGCCGATCAAATTTTTCGCGACATATAACGACGAAGCACTACCAGATGGCACAGACCCGGATTTGATGCTGAATTACGTCGATATTTCTAGTGTCAGCTTGGTCGAGGGCATTCAGAAAATAGAACAGGTAGAATTTGAAAAAGCTCCATCGAGGGCGCGCCGGATCGTCCGCGACGGCGACACAATCGTGTCGACAGTAAGGACCTACTTGAAGGCCATCGCACCGGTTCGCAGACCGATCGAAAATATGATCGTTTCGACTGGGTTTGCGGTAATTCGCCCCGACCGAACTATGAACCCCGACTATCTTGGCTATTTCATCCAATCCGAAGGCTTTGTTGGCGAAGTGGTCTCAAAGTCTAACGGTGTTAGTTATCCCGCAATCAACCCAGGCGATTTGGTTGGAATCTTAGGTCTCCGCCCACCGCTTGAAGAGCAGGCAGAAATCGTACGCTTTCTTGAAGAGAAAACCGCAGAGATCGACAAGCTTTCCGGCAAACTTGGTTTGGAAAACTCCCCAAAAGGAAGCAATGGAGCAAGCTTAGGACGCCTGCTTCACGAGTATAGGAGCGCCCTAATCTCGAACGCAGTGACCGGTAAAATTAAGGTCGCGTAATTATGACAGTAAATGCACAGGGCTACTTCAATCAGCTGCAGACACAGCTTTCAGACAAATACTGCGTCTTGCCCAATGATGCTGGGCAAATGGTTCTCACTGAGAAGCCCGAACCGGAGTCCCCCAAGCAAACGGTTCGCTTCACGTTTTCGGGGACAGCGCTCGCGGTGAAGCTGGATAAGTTTCAAGCGCCCCTGTTCCATTTTTTGGAAAACAAAGGGCATCCTTGGTCCAAGCGTTGTGACTTCGTCGTGTTTCATTGTCGACGCAACGCGGTGCGGGCCTATTGCATCGAATTCAAAACTGCGCGCACTAATATTCCGGTCGATAAAGTGATCCCGCAACTAAATGCAGCTCGAACAGCCCGAACAGTGCCCGCTTGACGCGCCGGGTATTGGTGCCGGAGAGATAGACTGCGGCGATCAAGGCTTCGGCCTTCTTGGTCAACCGCTGGTAACGGGGCAGCGCTTTCGAGCGCCATTCCGTCACCTTGCCAGCGTCATCCTCGATCCGGGCCCGCGGCACCCTCACCGTTTCCGTCCCGAAGGTGCAGGTGAGCTGCCGTTCGCGGTGCCCGTGGCGATAGCCTTTCGCAGCTCCGTCGCCACGGTCGTAGCGCAGGCGACCAAGAAAGCTGGCGAGTTCCTCCTCAAAAACGGCCTCGATGGTCGCGCGGACGTTCATCCGGAGCCGCTCCTCGATCGGATCGAACCCGGCCTCATGGGCCAGTAGCGAAAAGCTGGAAGTATCGGTATTCTTGGTCATGGCGTGATCTCCCTGGCGGTTGCCGCCGCCGGTTGGGTGGGTGGATGTTCACCCGGAGATTACGCCGCCTTCAAATTTCCACCAACTCCGAGACACGACCACAGCAGATGAGTTCATGACAGACCTGCTCAGCACGGCTCGTGTTGCGCAGTCAATTGGTAGCCTCCGTGACTTGGTGTCTCGTGAAGGGAATGGCCTTTACCATTTCCCAATCCCTACAGAAATAGTCAATGAAATTAATAAGTTGATGAATATACAGACCCCTCGCATGGTTGTTCAAATTCCTCGTGGTGGAATCGTGGGTATTTTGGATTTTGTTCGCAACAAAGTCCTGGACTGGTCAATCGAAATGGAACGAAGCGGAGTGTTGGGCGATGGTTTCACGTTCAATGCAACCGAGGTAGAGAGCGCGAAAACGGTCATGACAACATTTAACAGCGGTTCTCCAGGGCCGGTTGCTGCCATATGGTTGAAAAAATCCGGCACGGCGTCGGCCGCCGCCGCCTCGTCAAGACCGTCTAATTCTGGGAAGGACAGGATACACTCGATCGACAGCGTCGCTCCAGGATCGAGCTCGGTTTGGTCAGGCCTAAGCGCGCATCATCGCGGTTCTTTCTCCGATGCCGCTGGAGGGCGGCACCAATTCATTGCCCGGCCTTGTCGGCTGCGCGGGCTCAGCGGTGGTCTTGCGCCCCTATCGGTCTGTTCCGACGGAACGTCAGGAATGCCCTGCGAAGCCACGAAACAGCGAAACTTGTCAGGCCCGGACACCCATTCGCGGTGAGGACGGCCCTTGGACGAACATAATGGCGTTGGGGCGGCAATTACAATGGGGAAATTTCGGCAGGCCCGCGCAGCGGGGATGCGGCGCGAGTCATGGGCAGTTGGCGGCCAGCCAGTCCTGCAGCACTCCGACCTCTCGGCCATAGGCCGCAGCTTCCTCGGCGGCTTGGTTCTCGGGCACCTGCAGCCAAGCATAAAAGCTCGAACGCGGCGCAGAAATACCGTCGACCAAGACACCCACGAACGGATCGACGTTATCCCAGTTGATGATACGCCCGTCGGGAGCCGTATAGGTCGGCGGCTTGTTCCAACGGCGGCAGGACTCGCGGTGCGTGGCCTCATGCGTGAAAGCGCCCTTGATAATGATTGCCGGCTGGCAGCTTTTGGCCACGTCAGCGGGTTCCATCATCTTGATCTTGCAACTGACAGGGTCGACCTGCGCATAGGCGCCCGGCTGTGTCCTTGCGCCAGCGCTGCGATCGCCCGCATTCAACTCGCCTTGCGGAACTATCTCTTCGGGCGCGGGCGGTGCCCCGCCCGTGGCCGTACTCGCCAGGGTCAGGTCATCATAGCTGTAGCGCGGCTTGTCGCCACCAAAAGCGTGAAGCCTGCGATTGTCGTCCATCCAGAAATTCTCGCCTGGACCGCTGCCGCGCAACCCTTCGGCGCGGGCCTGGGCGATCAGCGCCTTGTCCTCGTAGGACGCAAGGCGCGACTCCAGGAAATCGAGCTCCTCGCGCACCTTGGCGCACATGCAGGCCGCCGCCCTGCCCTGCCCCTGCAATTCCATCGGCAGCTTGCGGTTGGGCTTGCCCATCGTGGACATGGCCGGGGGCAGCGTGATCTCGAGGGTGAAGCCCTCGGTCATCGCAAAGCTCGCCTCCAGTTGCGCCGTATACTCGCCGCTCGACATGTCCAGGGGCGGCGGCGCGGCTGTCAGCTCGTAGAGGAACGGCCCGCCGAAGGGCGACGGCTCGGCCCCCGACCAATAGCCCGTGCCGGCGGAGCAATGCAGGATCACGTCCACGTCCGGCCCGTCGAACCGCTTGGCCTGGATGCGCATCTGCGTGGGACAGGCGGCCGCGTCGCCATCGACATAGCTGAGTGTCAGCGGCTCGGACGTGCCGTACACGCCTTCGCTGGGCAGAGGGTTGCAGCCGCAGCCCTCCGCCAGGGCGGCCCCCGCCCACAGGATCACCGCCACAGACAGGCCGGCCCGCATCGCACCAGTCATCCCCATCGCACCCTCCTTGCGGGGGCGGGCAAGGGCGCGGCCCCCTCTACCCGACATTCCCCAAGTGGCCTGCCGCTTGACTTCAAGATCGCCTGATTTTGCTCGCTGGGCAAGCGTTTTTCGCCCCGAGCGGTGTCTGTCGTCGCGCAAACGGCCGAAGTCGGGTGGATCAAGCCTCGAACCCGCAGCATTCTGGCCCGGCAGAGCCGCTTTTCCGCGCGGCAGACGGACCTGTCCTGCCGCTTTCGTTCAGCTTGGGCATGGATCGTGGTCATGCGCATGACGGAGGCGTTCGAAGACGGCGGATGGCGGCAAGGACGGCCCGCACCATCGGGCCGGTGACGGCGACCTCGGCCAACTGGAAGGTAATGGCGCGGGCGTGGCGGACGACGCGGGCGCCGATCTTGATCAGCTTGAGTTGCAGGCTGGTCAACGACCAGTCCGCCATGGCCTCGGGCAGTTCGATGCAGCGCAGGAAGGTTGCCAGGTTGTAGGCCAGCGCGTGCAGTTGCAGCCGCACCTCGTTGTGCCGGAACTTCCGGCATGACAGCCGCGTCCAGCGAAAGGCATATTTGCCTTCCTTGATGTGCTGCTCTGCGGTGCCGCGCTGGTTGTAGAACCTCACCACCCAGTCTGGCTCCATCGGCAGGTTGGTGACGATGAAGCCGACTTTGGGGAACAGCTCGCCCGGATGCCATTCGATCTTGGCGATGACGCGGCGCGGCTTGTCCCAGGACGCCGCCTGATACTCGAAGTCCTCGAAGAACCGTTTGACCTTGGTCAGCGAAGGCCGTCCCACGGGCCGTGTCAGCCGATGCGCGATCTTCTCGCGCAAGACGGCGTTGGCGGGCAGACGGATGGCGTAGAAGAACCTGGCTTCTTCCAGCCGCATATAGATCGCGGGGATCGCGTAGGCAGCGTCGGCCCGGAAGAAGCGTCCACCAAGGTCGCGGCCAGCATATCGGGCAATGACGGGATCAAGGACATCCCGCCAGCCATCGGCGCTGTGGACATTGCCGTTACGCAGGGCGCAGCGCTCCAGCATGCCAAACTGGTTGAACAAGAAGATGGGGTGATAGCAGGTGCAGTCGAAATGCCCGTTCCAGGCAGCACCTTCCTGATCGCCGTGGGTGGGGCTGACCGAGCTGTCCATGTCCAGCACGATGTATTTCAACCCGTTGCGGTCATGAAACCGGTCGATCCATTGGCCGTTCAGATCGGCCAGCGCCGCCCGGTTCGCGGCCAGAGCCAGCGTCTCGGTCTCGAACCGTCCCATCTGCGATGCCGAAGCAGCTTGCGCCTCGACGGCCCTGCCGCCAACGACCTGACGCATCACGGGATCGAGGGCCAAGCGGTCGGCATCGTTCACATCCTCGTATCCGGCCAGTCGTCCGAACACCGATTGCCGGAACAATCCGTCAAGCCGATGGAGCGTGTTCTTCCCGGTGCGGCTGTCTCGCAGCGCCTCCGACGCCAGATTGGACAGGCCGAGCACGTCATCAAGCTCGCGCATCACCAGCAGGCCACCGTCTGAACTGATCTGCGCACCACGGAACTCCAGACGCACACGGCGGTCGAAATCAACCCGATCTCCCCGCGCCAAGCCCGCACCCTCCAGGTGATCCATGAAACGCGCCCCTCGCAGCCGTCAACGCCATGATTTATATGCGAAATATCACGATTACGACAGCGAAATCAGCGACTTACTTGGAGAATGTGGGATGCAGGCCATCACTGGTGCGAGTCGCTTCACAATACGATCCGGAATTACACCGCGTCGAAACGGCGTCTTCAGGTTTCAAAATATCTCTTCACCGCAAGTTTGGATCCCTCTGCGGTCTTGGATCCGACTGGGCGCTACCTTTTGAAGGATACGTCAATTCGACATTACAACTTCGACGAAGTTGATATGATGGATTTAGACGACATGGAAAATGACCATGTGTATACTGTTAGTTGATAGATATTATGAGCAAACACACCGAAATCCGTTTTGAAGATGCCATCATCGAAAGCCTGACCACGGCTGGCGGCTATGCCTTGGGCAACCCCGACGGCTTTGACGCCGAGCGCGGGCTGTTCCCTGACGATGTCATCGCCTTCATCGAGGCGACACAGGCCAAACGCTGGGCCAGCCTTCAGGAGTTCCACGGCGACCGCGCCAAGGGCACCTTGCTGGATTCGCTTTGCAAAGAGCTGTCGGCCAAAGGCTCGCTGCATGTGCTGCGCCACGGGTTCAAGTGTTTCGGCAAAACGTGGAAGCTGGCCTATTTCGCGCCCGCCTCGGGCATGAACCCCGACGCGCTGGCCGACTATGCCGCCAACCGCATGACCGCCACGCGGCAGGTGCATTTCGACCCCAAGAAAAAGGGCCTCTCGCTCGATCTGGTACTGTCGGTCAACGGCCTGCCCATCGTGACGATGGAGCTGAAGAACCAGATGTCCGGCCAGACGGTCGAACACGCCAAGAAGCAGTACAAGTTCGACCGCGATCCAACCTGCCCGATTTTCCGTTTCAAGGAACGGGCGTTGGTGCATTTCGCCGTCGATACCGATCTGGCCTCTATGACGACACGGCTGAGCGGGTCGAAGACGGTGTTCTTGCCGTTCAACAAGGGGCATGGGCACGGCGCGGGCAATCCGCCGGATGAGGACAACTACCGCACCGCTTATCTGTGGGAAGAGGTTCTGACCAAGGATAGCCTGATGGATATCCTGGCGCGTTTTCTGCACCTCGAGGTGAAGGAAACCAAGGTGGTGACCGCGCGCGGGATCAAGACCTCGCGCAAGGAAACGATGATCTTCCCGCGTTATCACCAGCTGGATTCCGTGCGGAAGCTAGTGGCCGACGCCAAGACACAAGGCCCTAGCCACAATTACCTGATCCAGCACTCGGCCGGGTCCGGTAAGTCTAACTCGATAGCCTGGCTGGCGCATCGCTTGTCGAGCCTTCACGATGAGAATGATCAGAAGGTGTTCAGCACGGTGGTGGTGATCACTGACCGGCGCGTTCTGGATCAGCAGCTGCAGGACACGATCTATCAGTTCGAGCATAAACAAGGCGTGGTCGAGAAGATCGACGAGAATACTCAGCAGCTGGCCAAGGCGCTGTCAGGTGGCGTGCCGATCGTAATCACGACGATCCAGAAGTTCCCTTTCATCGCGCAGGCATTGGACACGCTGTCCAAGAAGGGTGAAGGTGTTCAGATCGACACGACCGGCAAGAGCTTTGCCGTGATCGTAGACGAGGCGCACAGCTCCCAAAGTGGTGAGACTGCCATGGAGCTGCGCAAGGTGCTGAACCGTGAAGGCATCGCGGCCACGATTGCCGAACAGATCATCGATGATGAGGAGGAGCAGAACCTTTCCGACGAAGCGAAAGAAGCCCTGTTCCAGGAGATGCTCAAGCGTCCCCGCCAGAAGAACATCAGCTTTTTTGCTTTCACTGCGACGCCGAAATTCAAGACGCTGGCGGTGTTCAATGAGCCGGGACCGAACGGGAAGCCCCCCTTTCACCACTACTCCATGAGGCAAGCCATCGAAGAAGGCTTCATCATGGACGTGCTCAAGAATTACACGACCTACAAAGCCTACTACGGGCTAATCAAGTCGATCGAAGATGACCCTGAAGTCCCGCGCAAGAAGGCCGCCAAGCAGCTTGCGCGTTTCATGAGCTTGCACCCGCACAATATCGCGCAAAAGGTGGAAGTAATCATTGAGCACTTCCGCCATCATACGCGTCATAAGATTGGTGGCCGCGCGAAAGCGATGGTGGTCACCGGATCGCGCTTGCATGCGGTTCGCTATAAATTGGCTTTCGACAAATATGTCAAAGACAAAGGCTACGGCGACATCAAGGCACTGGTGGCGTTTTCCGGTTCGGTGAAGGATCCCGACTTCCCCGACAAGGAGTACACCGAAGTCGGGATGAACAAGGGCATCAAAGAAAGCGAATTGCCAGAGAAGTTCGGCACTGAAGAATACCAGGTGCTGCTCGTGGCCGACAAATATCAGACCGGTTTCGACCAACCTTTGCTTCACACCATGTATGTGGACAAGCGTTTGTCAGGCATTCAGGCGGTCCAAACGCTGTCTCGCCTCAACAGACGGACAGCGGGCAAGGAAGACACCTTCGTGCTGGATTTCGTCAACGAACGCGATGAGATTTTCCAATCGTTCAAGGATTATTACGAAACCACCGACGCGGGTGAAGCGCCGGATCCGCACCAGCTCTATGAACTGCAGCATTCAATTGAAGAATGGCGTGTTTTTGGCAGCGATGAAGTCGATCAGGTTTGCGAAATCTGGTTCAAGAATCGCAAAGAACCGACTGCTTCCGATCATCGCAACATGAATGCTTTGATTGACTTGGCTGTT
Organism: Aliiroseovarius zhejiangensis; assembly: GCF_014656375.1. Lineage (GTDB taxonomy): Bacteria > Pseudomonadota > Alphaproteobacteria > Rhodobacterales > Rhodobacteraceae > Aliiroseovarius > Aliiroseovarius zhejiangensis. The sequence continues at coordinate 670,005 of NZ_BNCH01000001.1, forward strand.
GAACGCTTTGCGGCTCTGGAAGATGCCGACCGCGAGCTACTGCGTGGCAAACTCACCAGTTTCCGAAACCTTTACGCTTTCTTGTCTCAGGTCGTACCATATCAGGATTCAGACCAGGAAAAGCTCTACACCTACCTTCGCCTTCTTATCCCGAAACTGCCGAAACGCGCCGAGGACGATCCATTCCAACTCGGTGACGAGGTAGAGCTACAATACTACCGGCTGCAAAAGATCAGCGAGGGTGGCATCGACCTTTCGCAAGGTGAAGCTGAACCACTGAAAGGGCCAACGGAAGTAGGATCAGGGGTTTCTAAAGATGAAGCTGTCCAGCTAAGTTTGCTGGTCGACACGTTGAATGAGCGGTTTGGGACCGAATTCGATAAGGCTGACGAGCTGTTCTTCGATCAGGTAGTAGAGGTGGCAACAGGGAAAGAAAAGTTGCGCGAAGCCGCGCGGGCAAACACGTTGGATAACTTCTCCTTGGTCTTCAACTCCATGCTTGAAGGCATGTTCATTGAACGCATGGAAGGCAATGAAGAGATCTTTGCCAAACTAATGAACGATGATCGGTTTCGGGAGGCTGCTGCGAACGGCCTCGTGAAGCGAGTTTATGATTCAATCGTCGGTAAAGAAGCCCCCTCAGCGGACTGAACGCCGCCGACCGCAGTATTGGAGTTAGTTAGTCGATGTTCCGCGTTGATTTGAAACAAAATTACTTGCTTCGCCTCATGTTCGTCTCTTTGAACATCAAGGCCACTGAGGCGGAAGTGCAGGCGGTGCTATGAGCGAGGACATCAAGGTGTTTAGCGTGGACGATGAAACCGAAGCTTGGATGCTCTGCCGAGCCGATGCCGAAGTGTTGGCTGATATCCTGCAAGAACTGTGGAGTTGGAAGGCCGGTCTGGCCAGTGGCCAAGACATGCTCGCACTTGGGGCCGCAATTACGGCAATCGAGAGCATCCTTGAAAAGGACTACCGGGGATGTGGCGTGCAGGTCGGCTGGACGCTGCGCCCCGAGATGATGGAAGGTGTCTCCGTCGATTTGGCTATCAGCGACGACGGCATCGCACTCGGCAAGACGGAGTTCGTCCCAACCGGGCAAAACAATAGTTGTGACCATGCTTGCAAGACCTTGGCTTTCCTGAACGACGACGGTGGATTTGACGTCTCCGCCATCGGGCGCTGGCTCGAATTGGTTGTGAATGTGAAAGGCGACCAAGCGAAGTTCGACAGTGAGATTACTTGGCTGCAAGAGTACTGAGAAGAAAATATGTTCCGCGTTGATTTGAACCAAAACCGTTTGTCCCGCCTGACCCAGAAGCGCTTTTCTGACTTGAACCTGCGCGAGCGTGACCACTTGCAGGAGTGGCTGGCCAACCAACCTGATGCCCTCGGGGAGGAATTGCTGATCATTCAGAAGGAGTTCGACGGGTTTGATGAAACCCGCGAACGCCTGGATCTCTTGGCGCTCGACAAAGACGGCAACCTCGTTGTGATCGAGAACAAACTCGATGACAGCGGGAGAGATGTGACCTGGCAGGCGTTGAAGTACACCGCCTACGTCTCCGGCCTGACCAAGACGCAGATCGTCGATATCTACCAGCAATACCTCGACCGCTATGCGGGCGGCGGCAATGCGGCCGTGCGGATCTGCGAGTTCATGGAAGTCGAGGAGTTAGAGGAGACCGTCCTGAACCCCGGCAATGACCAGCGCATGATTTTTATCGCAGCCAATTTTCGGCGTGAGGTCACGGCAACGGTCCTGTGGCTCCTCAGCCGCGGAATTCGCGCACAATGCTTCAAGGTGACTCCGTATTCGTTTGGCGACGAGCTGATGGTCGACATTCAACAGATTATTCCCACGCCTGAGGCGGCGGACTTCATGATCGGAATGTCGAGCAAAGAAAACGAAGAGAAAGCCATCCAGGACACGCAGAAAAAGCGGCACAAGCTACGCTTGGACTTCTGGGAAGCTGCCCTTGAACAGCTGCGCATTGAAGGCGTTACGCTATACCAAAATATCAGTCCGACGAAGGATCACTGGCTCAGCGCAGGATCTGGGACGCGGTCTTGCCCCTATCAGATGATCTTCTCGCGAGATGAAGCGCGCGTCGAGATAAGCTTGCAGCGCTCTGAAACTGCAGAGAACAAATGGCTGTTCGATCAGCTCTATGGCCAGAAAGATGCGATCGAAGCAGCGTTTGGGGCCGAACTCGATTGGCGGCGCATGGACGATAAGAAGGCCAGCCGCATTGTCTATGCTCAACCCTTCGACGGCTTCAACAGGGAAGCGTGGCCCGAGATGATTGGTTGGCTTGTGGCTCATATCCAAAAACTGGAAGCGGCCTTCAGTGAACCCCTTTCGCGCCTGAACCGTCAGGTTCGGTCGCAAGATGAAGCGACTTAGCTGAGGATCCAGTTTTCAGGAATGAAGGCCAAGACGGGAAACCCGCCCTGGCGCTCAGGTCATTCCGTGACCGGATCTTCATCGCGGCGCGGGAAGGCGACCATTTCGACGTCGGGGATCCTATCGACAGTGCGACCTCACAACTGAGGCAGCCCAATTTCGCATGCTTTGGGCCGTCCGCCGACTTCACGGAACTGCAGCGAACTGGTCTTCAGCCCAGCGGCGGATCTTGTCCTCTCTCGGCATGCCTCGATATTGGCGCGGAGTATTCCAAGCTTGGGTTGATGGGTGCCCTGTTCGGTAGGCTCTTATGTCAGGCATATGCGCTTCAAACACTTCGTGGGCGAACTGTGCCGCCTTTCCCAAATAAACGATGATTTCGGGCTGAACGCGTTGCAAACGGGCAATGAGCCTAGCTCGGTTCTCGGGTGCCAGAACGTCCTGTTTGCGAGGCTGCGTACTCCCATCATATCCCTCGCGCTCGGGATATCTTGGCAGTGAATGCGCATTGACTAAGCTGTAGGCATCCAGTTGCAGCGATGGAAAAACCAGCGGATGCAGGACCTGCAAGCATCGGAGCATGATTTCAAGATTTTGTCCGGACTGCCCTGCGAAAGGCCGTCCGTCCCGTTCTTCTTCACGTCCAGGACAGGCCCCGACCAACAGTACTCTTGGATGTACATCGACAAATCTGAAATCAGCAGCGTTCCTACACATCTCGAAAACCTAGCCGACCATGATCGGAAACCCAAGGGCACTGGCGACGGGGTGCGAATACATCCTTACAGTCCAGCCGATAGTGAAGTGAATACCGCAGAAATCGATCGGCCATGCCCACGAAATTTCACCTGAAAGCCGAACTACAGCTTAGCAGGCTGCTGAAAAAGGCCGGTCTCGACGCGGTTTCGAGAACATGATTCACTTCCGGCACGGCAGCGGCAGTGAGGGTGACGATGCGTGGGACGGACGAAGTGAGCGGATCGCTGTTCAGCTATGTGGACCTTGATGAGCGGGTCCCAGCGGGTCATCCACTTCGCAAGATCCGGCAGATCGTGAACGACGCGCTGGCGAGCCTCGATGCCGAGTTCGGTGCGCTCTACACCGACTTCGGCCGCCCCTCCATTGCGCCGGAGCGCTTGATCCGGGCGAGCCTTCTCCAGATCCTGTTCTCGATCCGCTCGGAGCGGCAGCTGATGGAGCAGATGGATTACAACCTGCTGTTCCGGTGGTTCGTCGGCCTTGGCATCGACGACGCTGTCTGGGTCCCCACGGTGTTCAGCAAGAACCGCGACCGGCTGCTGACCACCGACATGTCGCGCAAGGTCATGGCCGCGATCCTCGCGCACCCTGAGGTCAAGCCACTGCTGTCGGACGAGCACTTCTCGGTCGACGGCACCCTGGTCAAGGCGTGGGCATCCATGAAGAGCTTTCAGCCAAAACATGGCGCGCCGCCGCCGCACGACGATGATCCCGGCGGGCCACCGCCACCAACTGACGAGACCTCCGCCAACACCGGACAGCCCCAACAGACCGAGACCCAACCGATGCCCGACACGCCCCGCCAAACACGCAACGCCGAAGTGGACTTCCGCGGCCAGAAGCGCTCGAACGCGACCCATGCCTCGGTCACGGACCCAGATGCCCGTCTTTACAAGAAGGCGCCGGGTGCCGCGGCGATGCTGTGCTTCATGGGGCATACGCTGATGGAGAACCGAAACGGCCTGGTTGTGCAGGCGGAACTGACCCACGCCGACGGCCATGGCGAGCGCAAGGCGGCACTCGAGATGATCAATCGGCACTCACCAGGCTCGACCCGGCGCCTGACGCTCGGGGCGGACAAGGGATATGACAGTGCTGACTTCATCGCCGATCTCAGGCGCATGGTCGTGACACCGCACGTCGCGCAGAAGGCCCGGCATTCCGCCATCGACGGACGGACTACCCAGCATCCCGGCTATGCCCTTTCCCAGCGGCGCCGGAAGAAGATTGAGGAACCGTTCGGCTGGGCCAAGACCGTCGGCGGCATGGCTCAGACCGTTCATCGCGGCCTCGACAGGGTTCGCGCGCAGTTCACCATGACCATGGCGGCCTGCAACCTCGCAAGGCTCCCGAAACTCCTGGCGGCCTGATGAACAAAGCAACCCAGACCTGGCGTCTGCCGCCGGTGCCGCAGAAAACCGCCTTGAAATCCATGCGGCAGGAACAACGTCCTTCAAGCCCGACTTCTTCAGCAGCCTGTTAGTTCTATCGCCTCAGAAGAAAGCCAGGGCGGGCGACCCGCCCTGGCACTGAGGTCATTCGGTGACCGGTTCTTCATCGCGGCGCGGGAAGGCGACCATTTCGACATCGGGAAACATGCTGTGCTTGACGTTGATCGACGTGATGTTGCCGCTGTCGTCGGTGTTGACGAAGAGGACACCGCAGCGGTCCCAGAAGTTCTTGCCATCTTTTTCGCCGGATTTGACGTTCAGTTTCAGAGTTTGAGTAGCCATTTTTTGATCCTCACTTTGAGTGTTTCGATGAACATGACCAAAGCTGGCACCAAGGGGCTGTCAGCGAGAAACTTGCCTCGCGAGGAATGCGCTGGCGCAGGGGAATTTTCTTGTTGAAGCGGGGCTTGCACCGCGTCTGCTACTGCTGCCCGCTTATGTTCAGCAATCAGAAACACGGCGCTGAGGGTCTGAGTTCGGCACTCCAAAATCGACTGCCACGTCATCCCGCATCGCAATGGCGAAGGACCTCAAAATCCCGCTACAGCCAAACGGCTTTCGCTCAAGCCCATTCAACAGCTGCCCCAGTTCACGCGCGCGCCAAATCCGCTTCCTCGTGATCAAAGGCTGACGCCATCTCCCTGATCTCCCTCTCCGGAGCCCCCAGGGCACGGGCAACGTCACGCCAAGCCATCGTCGCTTCGGCCACCTCTGCAATGATGCGATCTGCCTCACTGCGCTCGAGTAGATAGGATTCATGTTGAGCGCGGTGCAGGGCGATACTGGCATCCGGATTGTCATCATCAACGTAGCTCTTGAGCACACGCGGTTGGTTCGGCACGGGATTGATGTCGTAGGCCGGTGAGAGGTGCCAGCCGCCACGCCCACGAAGAAATCCGTGATTGCGCATATGGTCATCGAGGTTCGTCACGAGAATGGAAAAGGCAACCCGCCGGTAGAGCTCCTCTCGGTCTTGGTCGGGAGTGACGCTTTCTGAGGTGATGATATCGGCCAAGTCCAAATAGCTATAGCTTTCGCCATCTTTGCCGCCCAGCATGGCCATGGCCGACATGAACGGGATCCTGCCGTCATCGTTCCGATCAAACCGATGGGACAAGAAAACCGGCTTGTCGCCCGCCATCTCAAGCGTGTGATCAGAAACCGTGATTCCGGCGCGTCTTGCCAACGCCAATGCAATGGCTTCCCAGCGTTCCACGCAATAGGCGTCCGTCTCTTTCGGGAACTTTGCGACAGAAAGACGGCCGTGTTGGTCGAGGATGCTGGCCTTCGGCCGAGCGCCTCCTAAGGAACTTCCCGGAGCAAACAGCATTTGAAGATCCTCGGCGGTCTCCTCCCCGCGAAGAACGCGTTGCGAGGCATGAAGCAAATCCCCGAGGCTCACGAGAGCAGGCACGCCAATGCCGTCGCGCGCTTGAAACTCCCCATCAACCTTAAAGCGTAGCGCGCCCAAACGGGTCTCGTCATTCACCCCTAGCAGGTAGTCGGTTTCTTGCAGCACTCTCGGACGTCGCCCCTCGGCCTCTGCCATGCGCCCCTCATAGCGCCGCATCACCGTTCGCCCCCAGGTATCAGGGGCAGAATCCCCAAGCGGCGCAAGCATGTCCTGCCCCGCCTCAGGCACGAATTGCCCTTTGACGAGAGGCATGCCCGGCGAAAGCCCGAAGGCATTTTCGTCGGCAAGCCAATCGTCATGATAGGTAAAGGAGACCCGCTCTCGGCCCCGCCCAGCTGTACGGTGGAGCGTGCCGACCTGTTTCAGCCCTTTCCAGTCGATCCAGACCTCAACCATTTTTCAGTCTCGCACGCTGCGGGAGGTCATCCAGGGCCATTTGCTCGCCAACCGGGTCATCGAGATCCCCCCAGCCTTTCAGAAGGCCGAGCGCCTGCAGGACTGCCACATAAGTGCCGATCTTGACTGCGGGGTTCCCGCTTTCGATCTTGGCGATGGTCTGCCGCGTTGTGCCAGCACGCTGCGCAACAATCTCAGCGGTCAGTTTGCGGCGCAGTCGTGCAACACGAATGTTTTCCCCAAGTGCCACGAGCTCCTTACGCGCCGCTCTGGGCACCTTGATCGGAACAGCCATAATGATATCTCCAAGCAACACTAAGCACCAACATGTTACGCTGAGTAAACATTAATGTCAATTTTGATGACTTAAATCAACAGTGCAACACCCCCGTTCGAACCACACCTTATGTTATCTCAGGGGAACATTTCACAGATTAAAGTTATCTTTGCGCAACATAACCCGGCCCACCGAGCAAGCGTTCTATCCGCTGCCGAGCCACAAACGTGACACCCATCTCTGCGCAAGCAAGGCTGGTTGAAAGAAAGCGCTTTAACGGCCTTCAGAACCCATACTGCGTTCATCATGGAAAACCTGCTTACGAAATTCTCAGATAAAAGCTATCAATTGACGCGAATTATTCTGAGGATAACCGCCCCCCACAAGTGTCTGCAAAGGCCGGTTAGCTCGCAAGATGAAGTGACATGATCCATGGCTCGAAAACCCTCTCTTTCCATCGAAAAACTGACCGAGTTGCCCGCTCAGAAGCTTGCCCAACTGGTGCTGGATGAGGCCGAGCGCAATGCTGGCTTTCGCCGTCAGGTCAAAGCGGCGCTTGCCGCGAAATCCGGGCCGGAAGGCATTGCGAAGCTGATCGACCGGCGGCTGTCAGGGCTTGAACGCGCCAAAAGCTTTATCGAGTGGGACAAAGCCCGCGCCTTTCGCGGTGATCTGCAAAGCCTGATCGACACAATCGAGGCCGAGCTTGCACCGGCCGCACCGGATATGGCGATGGACCGTTTCATACGGTTCATTGCCACCCACGAGCGCGTGTTCGAACGGGTCGACGATTCATCAGGCCATGTTCAGGATGTCTATTACCTGGCAATCATAAGCGCCGGGAAATTGGCGGCACAGCTGAGCACCTCCGAGGCCGCGTTGCTGCCTGATAAAATCATGGCACGCCTTGGTGAAACCACGCATGGCTATCTGGCCGACCTGACCAAGGCCACCGCACCACATTTGCCGCAATCTACGCTGGCGCGGTGGGATGCGGAGCTAGACGCCGCGATTGCGCAGCGCAAAATTGAAGAGGCCAAGATTTCGACTGATCGCTGGCATTATTCCATGACCTCGCAATGGTCAGAAATGCGCCAAACACTTGCAGAAGCACGCGGTGATATGGACCTGATGATCGCCCTGGAAAGCGCCAAAAAGCCACATATGCAGGATGTTCAGGGGATGGCTGTGCGTTTGTTGACTGCGGGTCGCGCCGATGAAGCTCTGGAATGGGTGCGCAAACCTGGATCACGCGTCAAAGGTCAGGATGACGCGCTGTCCCCCAGTAGGGTCCAGATTGAAGCGTCTATTTTAGAAGCGCTGGATGACAAATCAGCAGCTCAAGCACTGCGCTGGCAGTGCTTTGAGAACCGACTATCAGCCGACATCTTGCGCGATTATCTGAAAAACTTACCTGACTTTGATGACATTGAAGCCGAAACAAGAGCTTTGCAGTATGGCCTGTCTCATCAGGTTCCGGAGTTGGCCTTGCGGTTTTATCTCGATTGGCCACGCCTTGACCTCGCCGCGCAGGTCATCCTTCAGCATCACGCTCATTGGGATGGTGGTCTCTGGCACAGCTTGCCCAAAACGGCAGAAACGCTGGAACATGAGCATCCGGCGGCGGCAACGATCCTCTATCGCGCGCTTCTGGACGACATCCTCAAGGCGGCGCGATCCAAGGCATATGGGCATGGGGCGAGGTATGTGGGAAAACTCGCCCTGCTGGCCGAGGCTGCTGATCCCTTCCTTCCGGAAGGAGTCATGGCACACGAGGATTATATGGCCGAGCTTCGAAAAAACCATGGCAGAAAATCCGGGTTTTGGGGGCGGGTTGGGTAGACGGGCCCCCGCATCCAGAACGGTCTCATCATGGTTGGCGCCGGATATTTGGGCGCATTCATGCCGTCAAGCATCAGGTCAACAGGTGCAACCTGGCCTTCAGCGCGCCATCGATCGAAGCAAGCAACGCCTCAGGGAAACCCGCCGGAAGCTGATTGAACGTGGCCTCAACGATCGCGTGCGAAGTCTCCTGCAGCTCTTCGAACAGGCGCTTCACGACTGCGCGGGACAAGCCGGATTGAACTCCGGTCTCCACGATGTGGCGTCCCACGATATTTGCCACTTTGTAGTGGTTTGAGTTTCCGAAATTCATAGCGAGCTTGAAGTATTTTCTCTCGATCTGCCGGGCGTCGACGGTGGGCTGCACCGTCAGCACATCGTAAAGCGGTGTCATGCGGAAACGGCCGCCGGGTAGGAGGCTGACGCTGAAGTTCTTGCCATGGCCGTCTGTTGCACCCAGCAACCAAAACAATACGTTGGCTTTGAAAAAATCGTACCGATCTTTGTTAGGATCATCACTCCCCAACAAGAGTTCCATGATATCAGAGATGCCTGGCCCGCCCTCGTTCTGGTATTTTTGAGTGGGCACAATGGATAATGCTTGGCAGCAATCCTCCTGCGGCAGACGGATCAAGCGGCCATCAGACGTCCAGCGCCGATCAAAACGCTCAACCACCAAGGCTTTCTTATCGCCAAACTGAGCGATTTCGACGTTCGCAGCCCGAAGCCCAAACGCCTCCATCAGCTTCAGGCACAGGTATTCGTTTTCAACGCTGTCGGACAGGTCCATACCGTTGGGCAGTCTACCAATTTGCGGCTTAATGATGTGCGTGGTTGGCGTCGTGCCGGTTGGCTCAATCCACTGGCCATCTTTACGAAGCAGCGCGGTTTTTTCCTGTGCACCAGCGACAGAAATGCGGAAATCATTCTCTCGGCGGATACCCAGTGGTGCTAGATCGAGGTCGCCCAAAATGGCCCCGATCTGCGCCTCGTCGACAGGTTCTCCAGTCAGCTCGGACATTGGCTGTGGCTCTTGCCCGTCGGGCAGAAACTGAAGCGCACCGATGCAGTCCCGCCCAATTTGTGACAGCAAGCTGAAGGCATCGACGCCTTCGGCCCCGACACGTTCCGCGACCCTTCGGCGGATGACATCGCTATCGGGCAACAGGTTGTCAAAGACGGCCATCACAGGTGCGCCGCTGTACCGGTTCTCCTGCAACGGCAACGACAACGAGACCGGCATCCGGTGCTCCCATTCGAGCCAGTCACGTGCATAGGCGAAACTGACGCCGCCCGAGGGCTCACGCACCAATTGACCCACGAGCCGCGAGTTCAGAAAAACGTTCAGCGGTGTGTAGCTGCGCTTGCGGCCCATGTCAGAAGATGTCCTCTAGCCCGTCTGATGTGCCTTTACTGCGCTCGTTCACCGTTATCTCGAGCTCCAAGGCCGCGATCAAATCGAATACCGTTTCCAGCTTGGTGCCCCCACTGCCGTTCTCAATTTTGGAAATTGTCTCTTGCCAGACACCGCTCATTGAGGCGAGTTCCTTTTGGGTAAGGTTCTTTGCCTTTCGAGCCTGGCGAATTGCGTGGCCCAAGTTTTTTGATGTACGAACGAGGTGCTTCATGGAGGTTCTCCTGCCACTCCATATGGCCTATAGATCATAAATTGTCAATATGATCTACAAGTCATAAGTTCGCAATATGATCTGAACACCATAAAAATCGACGACATTGGTGGCTGTCTCCCAGACTTCACCAATGCTCTCACGCCTTCAGCCCTACAGCACGAACCTGCTCGGGCGTCACAAGCTTTGACGCGATCAAATCCTCGATCTGCCGGTTGGTGATGTGGCGGCATAGAGGATGGCGCTCGTGAATCCACTCGGCGAGGCTGGCGCGCCCCTTGGCTTCGGCTTCTCGCGCTTTCTCTCGGTCCGCCTGTACCTGGACAAGCCCCTTCTCCCAACGCCGCATCTTGAACCAGTTGTCCGAGAAACAGACCTTGCTGCGCGTGTAGCCTTCGCTTTCCTTGGCATAGGCTTTGATCGCTTGCTTCAGATCATCGGGCTCTACCCCGGCTTTCACAGCCGCTGCGATCAGGCGCAGACTGGTTCGCCGGTCTCGGATCCTGTCTTCGGGATAGGCCGCCAAGATCTTCTCAGCTTCAAGATCTTCAACCTCCTCCGCCGCCTCGCGCCTGCGCGTAGGTGGTTTATGGATGGTTTTAGGATGGTTTGGGGTCCACCGTGAACCCCGTACCCCGTTCACGGTGGACCCCGTACCGGGTTCAGGCTGGACGGGGTTCATAGTGACCCCCGTCTCAATATCGGGTTCAGCCGTGGGTTCGAGCGCGGCCACGCGCTCCAGAACGATGCGGTAAATGACGGTGTAGCCATTCTTGCAGTGCCGCCGCCCCGTCTCAATCAGAATGCCTTCTCGCAAGAAGTCGATGATGGTGCGCTTGACCGTGCTCTCGCTAAGCTCTGTGTGGCGCTGGATCGTCCCCTTGGAACACCAGATGCCGGAGCCGTCATCGCTCGCTTTGTCGGCCAAGAACATGATGATCTGCTTGCGCGCGGCGCTGCCAAAGCGGCGCTCGGCGCATTCATTTGCGATACGCCAGCTCATGGTCTCACCGCCAATTGGGTTGAGCTCAGGCCGGAAATGCCGTAAATGTTGAGACGGAAATATACTTCTGTGCCGTTGAGGTGGGTGGCCGCCCCCTCAGCGGTTTTTCTTTGCCTTGTCGTCAGAGCGGGAGACTGTGAAAAACCGTTTACTTGGGCCTCGTAACCTATTGAAAAGTGACCCTGAACGAAACAAGTCCGTTTACAATTTTTCCCTATGAAATCAATGAAGTTTTCCGGATTGCAAATCCGTGTACACCGGTTCGATTCCGGTACTCGCCTCCATGTTTCGTGGTGATGCGCATTCCCTCGAGGCTGGGTGCTTTTGGCGTGAACCGGTTGTCGATGGCATCGGCTCAGTTTTGGAGCTGGTCAGGGCTGTCACTACACAGCGAAGTTCAAGTAATTGGCGCACCGCTCCTCGACGGCGCATCCTTTCTCGATCGGCTGTTCATCAGCCTATACGACCCTCGACCCCGACATGAGATCTGAGCCTGCAGGTCTTTGCGGATAAGGGCCCGTGAACGGTGCTATCCCCCACTGAATCAAAGGGATTGTTCGGGACAACGAGCAGTTCTGCGCAGCTTGGCTTGACCGCGATTCTCTCAGGTCGAATCGACTCTCGGCCGAAGTTATGTTAAGGAGATAGGATTAAAGTTTTAATGGTATTTGGGGGGATGCCGTTTGCATGCTTTTATTTTTAGAGCGTTTTTTTGCCTGATTGTTCTTCTTCTGCCGCTTCACGCAAGTGGTCAGACATCACTGGAAACACCTGACGATCAAGGCCCGTCCACTACGTCGTTGCGCCAAATACTGGCACTATTGGAAGACGAGATCGAACAGGCAACACAAGAGCGCGACCAACTGCTGGAAGAAACCGCGGCTGCCGAAGCCCGGCTTCGGTCGATTGAGGACGAGCTGGTTCAGCAGCAAGACCAATCGCGCACCAATCTGCTTTTGGCGGCTGAAATCGAAAGAACCCGCAAATCGCTGGAAGGTGAGCTGTCCGAGGCACAGAAATTGCTGGACAAATACACGTCGGCATCGGAATCCGCGTCGCTCGAGCTGGCCGAACGACAGGCCAAGGCAGAACAGATTGCCGCAGACACTCAGGCAGCACAGGCGGTCCTGACGGGGTTGCAAGCGAAGATCGAGACGTTGAAAGATACCGCTGAACAACTGCGTCTGGACAGCGAGAAGGCGGACGACATGGCCGCAGAGATCGCCGATCTCGAAACGCGGAAGGCCGACGGCACCGCCGCTCTTGAAGACCTGACCGCGCAGATAGAGGCTGCCCGCACCGAGCTTGAGGGGCTGAAAGCTGGTATTGCCGAAGACGTTGCCGCACACGAACGCACAAAGAATGAACTTGCCGCCTCTGAAACTCGGCTGACGGAACTGCGTGACGGCATCGCCGAGGCCGAGGCAGACGCCCTACGGCTGGAAGAGTTGCAAGCCCAGACGGCATCGTTGTCTCAGAAAGTCACGGCGTTGACGGATGACATCGAAGCCCGGGAACTCCGTCTGACCGATCTGAACAACCAGATGAAAGACGCGGAAAACAAACTTGCCAACACGCGCGACGCGATTTCGGACGAAACCCTCAATCTTTCTGCGCTGCGCACCGAACTTGCCGCGGCACAAGCGATCATTGACGATCAGAACGCGGCAGAGGCAAAGCTCAAAGAGCTTCGAGCGGAACTGGCAACGGTGAAGCAGGCGCATCAGATGGCGGTTTCACAGACCGCAGCCGCGAAGCAGGATCTTCAGACGGTAAATGCCGAACTGGCCCAGACCCGCGATGCGCTGGCAGTGGCATTGACCGAAGCCGAGGCTGCCGAGGCCAGAACTGCCGGTGCCGAGGAAGATCTGGCGGCGGCCACAGGGCAGCTTGAAACTGTAGAAGCGCAAATTGCCGAGCAAGAGTCGCTGGTCGTGGACAACACCGACGCCCGCGCCAGTTTGTCTGCGCTCAGGACTGATATTCAGGCTGCAACGGCTGAAAAAGAAACGCTTGCCGAGTCGTTGGCAGCCGATCAGCAAGAGCATGCGGCGCTGCAGGCCGATATCGCTACGGCCAAGACGAATCTGGCCACCATTGACGAGACCGTAACGGCCCAGCGCCAGTTTCTTGCCGAACTGACGGATGAAATCGGCAAGAGCCAGGCGCGCCTGCTCGACCTGGCACAACAAACCGCCGATGCCGAAGCGCGGCAGCAGGAGCTTGATCAGAAGCGTGCCGAACTGGCCGAACTGACGGAAAAAAGCAGTGCCATCTCGGACGAGCTTGACGCCCTGCAAGACAGGATCGCCGTGACGCAGGCAGAGCTGGACACCACGCAGGATGAACAAAAGAGTCAGTCTGCCGAACTGGCGCAAACCGTTGAGAAGCTTAAAAATGCCCGCAACGAGCTGGCCGGGATCGAGCAGGCCAAACGCACCCGCGAAGATGAGGTGGCACAGCTTGAAGAGGAGTTGGCTGAACTGCGCACCAACCGCGAAACCGTCCGCGCCAACATTCACTTCATGACCCAGACCTTGACGGGGTTGATCGGGACTGGCGCGTCAGCCTCAACCACAGCGCCGCCGACCGTTGTCGAGACCGCACCGCAGGCCATGCCGGTTGTGGCCTCGCAAACGGAAGACGCCCAAACGACCGGCGCAACGGACGCGCAATCGCCGGATCGTGGCGAGCCAAGCCAGGTCGCGCAGCGCCGCCGTGCAGTGCCGTTGACCGCAGTTCAGGTGCAAGCCTTGCTGTCGCAAACGCCCGGTCTGTCCGGCGCCGACCCCGACGCGCTGGCAGTATTGCGGACCGAACTGGAAAACGGTGCCTGTACGGTGCAAGCCCTGCAATCGGCTTTTGGCACGGTCAACCGGCAGACCCTTGTTGCAATGGTTCGCGAGATCGGCCCGTGTTGATTAATTGAAAGATAATTAAGCATTTAAGAAGAAGGAGATAAGCAAGTGAGACAATTTGATTTCGGTATTTTCAAGCGGATTTGTCTGGGCGCTTGCCTGATGGTCGGGACGTTCGGCGGCACCACGGCTTCGGCGCAGGAGTTTGGCAAGAACATTCTAACGGGCGGCCCCAACGGCACATATATTCAGATCGGCCGCGATCTGGCCGAAGTGGCCGACGCCTGCGGGCTGACATATGCCATTCAGGAAAGCGCCGGGTCGCTGGAGAACTTCCTGGGGGTGCGCAGGCGCTCGAACACCCAGTTCGGCATCGTGCAAAGCGACGTGCTTGAGTACCTCAAGACATATGCCAGCGACGACCCGAATATCGCCCGCGCGATCTTTGGCGTCCGCATCGCTTTCCCCTTGTACAATGAAGAGGTCCACATTCTGGCCCGTCGCGACATCGCATCGCTGGCCGGTCTGAACGGCAAACGGGTTGCGGTCGGGGTCGAAGACAGTGGCACCTTCCTGACCTCGTCTCTGGTGCTGGATCTGGCGGGGGTCAAACCGTCTGAACGGGTCACGATCAACGCAACGGATTCGATGGAGCGCCTTCTGGCAGGGGATATCGACGCGATGTTCTATGTCGCCGGGGCGCCGACGAAGCTGTTCCAATCCGACCAGATCGACGCGGCACAATTCCATCTTTTGCCCATCGACGATCCCACGCTCAGTTCGGTCTATGTGCCGACCAGCATTGCGGCGGGCACCTATCCGTTTCAAAGCGACGCGATCGACGTTGTCGCGGTCAAAGCGGTGCTGATGACATATGACTACAACGCGAAAAAGAACGAGTATCACAGGCTGAGCTGCAAGGCGGTGTCGGACATGTCGAACCTGATCCTTACAAATTTCCGCCAGTTGCAAGAGGTCGGCCACCCGAAATGGAAGAGCGTGGACCTGAACGATATACCGCCGGGATGGGATATCGGTGAATGCGTGAACGCAGGTCTTGCCGACAGCTATCAGATGCAATGCGCCTCTCCTGCCCCGATGGCGGCGGATGAATCGCTGGAAAGCCAGGCGAACGAGGCATACCGCGCCCGCATCTGCGCCGCGATTGGTTGCTGACGCCTGCGTGGCACGGCGTTTGCGCACTGCGCGGCGCCGTGCCAATCGGTGCTGATCGGGACCGGGCCACCTGATAGCGAAGTCAGCGAATGCCGGATCAGGGGGCGTTCAGGGCGGCCTTGGTGGCGTCGCTTGATCCGTCGCTCGCCGCAAGATCAATGGGAAACCAGTCTGACACGGCACCGGCCGACACGCCGTCCACCACCTGCGCACGCACTCGCCAAAGCGCCGCGCCTGCGGGAACGGGGTGACGCAGGACCGAGCTTTCGATCCCTTCTTTTGCCGTAACCACCCTGCCCTGATGATCGGCAAACTCGATTGCATACAGGGCCGGGTCCGCCCCGGTGCCGCTGGTCCAGACAAGCACTGCTGTCTGACCGTCCACCAGGAACGACAGCAGAGGCACAGGCGCCGCTGGCGCCCCCTGCGCGCGGTCCGGCGGCGGCGTGGTCAACCGATCCGCAGCGGCTTCGACCTGACCCGCGGCCTGTTCATACCACCTGCGCGCCAGCACATGATCGACCGGCACCCCTTCGCCCAACTCGTAAATCTGTCCCAGAAAATACGCCGCACGCGCGTGACCCGAACTGGCTGCCAGAGCAAAGGCCACCACCGCCGCCTGCGGGTTCTTGTCAGCCACGGTCAGTGCAAGCCGATACCAATCGTCGACTTCTTCCGGTGGTGCGCCGAAGCTGTCCAGCACAGCCAGGGCTGCCGATGTGTCGGCAAGGCGCGGCGGCGGAGGTGCGGCGGCCACCGCCTTCGGCAAGGCAGGTTCATCGCCGCTTCCCTTGGTTGTATCTGCCGCGACATCCTCTTGCGTTCCGGCGACCCTCTCGGTCCCGGGCGCAGGCTCCCCCCCCATCTTTCCCGCAAGCATCGCCGTATCGGTTGCGCCACCTGAATCGCGCGTGTCTCGGGCCGGTCCGATGACGCCATAGGCCACCAGCGCAAGGCCGGCCACCCCGGCAAGACCGGCAGCCAGCCTTGGGCGGGACCGTTTCCCGCGCTTGGTGGCGGGGTGCGCGGCGGGCGAAGGCTTGGGATCAGGTGCCGCGACCGGATCCTCATCCGGATTTTTCACCGACGCAGATGCAGGCGGTGCAGCGGGGGCAACCGTGCTATCGGGCATTTGCACCTTCCGGTTGCTCTTGAAACTTGGCGGCGGCAGGTCCGGCAGGTCCCCGCCGTCGCCGGTCGCCACTGGTGCCTGAACATCCAGCTTCAGACCCAGGGCTTTCGTGGTCGGCAGTTTGCACCGCTCGACCATCGGGGTCTTGATCTGGGTCTGTCCCAGCGACCGGGCCTCATTCAGCAACATCTGGCAAAGCAGGTTGATCGCTTGCGGGTGTCCTTGCGTGCGGTCGTGGACCGCCTTGAGCGCCTCATCCTGGAAGCCCACATCATTGACGCCTGCGACCGTCAGCCGATGCCGGACATAGCCCGCCGTATCCTTGTCCGCCATCGCATCCAGGTTGAAGGACGGCCCCAGCAACGCGGCCGAGGTCTGGTCAAGCCGCGTCAGCAGATCGGGCAGACCCACAAGAACAATCTTGAACAACGCATTCTCGGGCCCGTCATTCAGCCGTGCGATATCGAATAACGCAAAAAGATGCGCGTCTTTCAGGTTATGCGCGTCTTCGACGATGACGGTTGGCAGGTCGATGTCCTGCTTCGCGGCCTCAAGGCTTTGTTCCAGAATACGACGGTGCAGATCCTTTTCCCCCGGCCCCGGATCAGCGCCGAACGCTTCGAGGATTGCGCGACAGGGGTCGACCTTGATCCGGGGACCGTACGGGCAGATGCCAAGCAGTCGGGCGGATTGTGCGTCCGACATCACCTTGCGAACCACGGTCGATTTTCCCGCCCCCTCGGCGCCGGTAAACACCGTCAAAAGGATGCCGCTGTTGATCGCAAAGGCCAGACGGTCGACCGCCAGCGCGTGCACCGCGCTCCAATAGTCATACTCGGGTGAGGTGCTTTGAAACGCATCGACAGTCAGGACGGGATCAGGGTCAGACATTCAACCTGTTACCTTCGTTTACATTCCAGTCTTGCCCAAGGCGCCGGCTCAGGCGGGGTACCCGTGGTTCTGGATCAGCATCCACACATCAGAATTCAACGCTTTGAGGTCATTCAGCGACTGTTCGATGTCATCAATGGTCGCCCCATCCAAAGCCGACTTTTGCCCGACCTTGATCTGGTTCTTGCGGTCGGCCACCCGCATCCGGATGGTCGAAATATCGCCGCTTTGGGAGTTAAATGAATAAATGCAATGATTGTACTTGTTGCGCAGGCCGGACAGCAGCTTGATCCGGCGGGTGATTTCCAGCACCGCCTCTCGTTCCGTCTGTGACACGCGTTCAAGTTTCGAAAGCCGTTCGACAAGGTCGATCCGGGCGCGCGTGGTGTTGAGCGTCAGAAAGATCACCACCGCGGTCTCTTTATCCGTATGCGACAGCCCTGCGATCAGGTGGATCAACAGGCTTTCGGTGTTTGTCCAACTGTAATTCAAACGGCCAAGCAGCAGCAGGAACCGGTCAAAATCCCCGCCGGGTCTGTCCTGTGGGTCTGGGTGATCAACGGCGGTCATGGATTACCTTCCCTGCAGTCTGTCCAATGTTTGGCCGTGCGACAGGAACCAGTTCGTGGCGCTGACTCTGTTATGCACCTTGAGCTTGCCGAAGATGTGATGAACATGCAGCTTCACCGTATGTTCGGACAGGCCCAACTGTTCGGCGATGGTCTTGTTCGCCATTCCGGTGGCCAGCAGACCCAGCACCTCTGCCTCGCGCACCGTCAGGTTTGGCAAGGCCGGCGGCGGAGGGGTCTTCTCTGCCGTTTCATCCGCCTGACCCGTCACCTGTGAAGCCCCGGGTTCAGCCCCGGCAGAGGTCGGGTTTTGACGGGTCAGCAATTCGGCGGGGACGAACGCCTCGCCCAGAAGCAGAAGCCTGAGCGCGGCGAACCAGGCGTCCAGAGACGATTTCATCGGCAAGAACCGCAGAGTGTGTTCGTCTGATGAACCCGCCAGTTGTTGGCGCAACACGCGCCCCGTCTGCGCCGAGGAATAGGCAAGCACCTTGCCGGCACCGCTGTACACCGGGTCCAGTGCGGGCCGGGTCCGCAGATAGGTTTCCATCGAAGGTTCGTCGAAGATGATCAGGTCCGCGGCCAGCTTGCTGACATCATCCAGCGCGTCCAGATCTGAAACGCTGCGAAGGCGCATCGCAGTAACGTCCTTGAATTCATATTCAAGCGTTCTGAGCAACCGGTCGGAGAAAACCATACTGTTTCCCAGAAAAATCAGGACGGTATGATCGGGTTGTGTCAATGACTTCGGGGCCTGGGCAATCGGCTCTCTCTGCTTATCTTGCATCTGCAACACAATACATCCTCCAATACTTCGTCCGTCGAGGAGCACATAGGCCTGCCAGTGTGGACTGGCTGACCGGCACCGGTGACGTCGCGTGATTTCCTGACAGTTGCTCCTGTCAAAAAGAAATATCTCTAAACACTTCAGTCTAAAATCGTAATTATATTCCCATGACTATAACACAGTTGGCCGCGTTGAACAAATTTTCGCCATATTTCCCGTAAACCCGGTCGAAAACTAATCAATTCGTACTAGGGCCGCCACGCGCAACATGTGCAACTCGCCTTTGGCGTGTAAATCAAGGGGAGTCGATCTAGTTAGAATCACGCAAAAGGTCAGCATCACTCGATCCAAAGTTGATTCTGAACCGATCAGCGCCGCGTTCTTGAACAAAAAAATGCCGCATTTCAAAACCCTGCACAGCTAAACCCTTTGTCCGGCTGTTTTTCGGGGCAACTCCAATACAGGCTAAGCGTGCGTCTGCATTTTCAGGCGCCGTAGTGTGAATTGGTTCAGCAAGTTTATTGAAACAGCCAGGTCGGCAGCCCGCCTTTTCGGGCAAGCAACATCAGGCACCGATCCATATTTTCGGATCAAACACTGGTTTCGACCGGCACAGCATAAAGGGGGTACGCGCATTCAGCTTCACGCGGCTGATCCTGTTTTGCCTCGGCAATCCGCTTCACCCGCATCTCACAACATCAAACCTCAACCATGCCCGCAGATTGGCCACTTTGGAAAGACTGGTGGCGTCCATGGGCATCAGTAAAGGATTTAAGTCATGTCAAAAGACAGAGGACATCACACCGCCAACCAGTTCGCCATCGGCGAAGTGCAGGTTGACGAAGCGAATTTCGACGTCGATGCAGATATTGATGTCGGCTATGCCGATGTTGATCTTGACGCCCAGCAGCAGCAACAGCAGCAGCAGGTCGACACGTCGGATGTAAACGACAACGCCAACAGTCAGGGCCAGGATCAAGGTCAAGGCCAGGATCAGGGTCAGGGTCAGGACCAGAACCAACAAGCAAGTTCCGACCAAAGCCAGACCAATGGCGGAGATGACAGCAACGACAACTCCAATTCGGTCAATATCGACTTTGGTGGCGGTGAGTGGATCCCGCGTGACGACGATGTCGTGGACATCGACGTCAAGGACGGCACCGTTGAAAATGTCGTGACCGCTGGGGGCGACATCGCTCTGGATCCCGGCGACGACATCGGTGACATCATGACCAACGTCAGATTTGGCGCGGGCAATGATACCGGCGTTGTGAACGTGCAGGAGGCTTACCTGTCCGACGATGACCACCTAGGCGCAGCCTCGGTGGCCAACAATGGCGACTTCACCCAAAACGGCAATGCCAACGGTGGCAGCGCCTCGGCTGGTGACGGTATCGCAAATGACACCTACACCGGTGACGGTGGTTCGGGTGCGAATGCGGATGGCGGCCAAGCCAATGGTGGCGAAGCCATCGGTGGATATGCCGATGCAACCGGCGGCACCAGCGGTGATGGTGGCGACAGCGACGCGACCGGCGGCGATGCTGGCGACAGCGGCGAAGCAAGCGCACTGGGCCTGGGCCTTGGCCTTGGCATCAGCGGCAATTCTGGTCAGACCAATGGTGGCGACAGCGGTGACGCGGATGCCAACAGCGATGCGACCAGCGATGTCAGCAGCAATAACAACACCCAGGGGTTTGGCGGTAACAGCGGCGACTCCTATGCCGAAAGCGACGCCAATGATGGCTCGATCAGCAGCGATGCCAACGGCAACGCAGTTGGTGGCTATGGCACCGGCGGTGATGGCGGTGACGGCGATGGCGGCGACGGCGGCGACGGCGGTAACGGTACCGGCGGTGACGGCGATGGCGGCGACGGCGGCGACGGCGGCAACGCCCATGGTGGCGACGCAACCGGCGGCATTGGTGGTGCTGGCGGAGACGGCACAGGTGGCGCTTCGACCACTGGCAATGGCGGCGACGGCGGTGATGGCACCGGCGGCGACGGCGGCGGCGGTGATGGCGACGGCGGCGACGGTGGCGACGGTGGCAATGGCACCGGCGGCGATGCGGTCGGCGGTTATGGCACCGGCGGCATTGGCGGCGACGGTGGTGATGGCGCTGGCGGCGACGGTGGCAATGGCCCCGGCGGCGACGGCAACGCAAACGCCAACACCAGCAACTCGGGCTTCAGCGACAATGACGCTACGACCGACAACGATGCCTCCAGCGACAATGATGCAACCGGAAACGGCGGCGACGCCGGGGCAGCATCTGGGGCCGCAGCCGGCGCAGCAGCCGGGCTTGGACTGCTGAATCTTGCAGGTGCAGGCGCCATGGCTGGCGACCCGACGGCAACGGCCGGCAATGGCCCAGCCGATGCGGGTGGTGCGTCAGACGCAGGAGGCAACGCCGATGCGGCCGGTGACGGCAGCGGTGATGGCGATGCTGATGCCAGCGGTGACGGCGGCAAAGGCACCGGAGGCGCCGGAGCCGGCGGTGACGGAGCCATGGGTGCCCAAGGCACCGGAGGCACCGGAGCCGGTGCAACCGGCGGCCAAGGTCCGGGTGGTGCAGGCGCAACCGGTGACGGTGGCGACGGTGCAGCCGGTGACGGCGGCCAGGGTCCGGGCGGAGCCGGTGCGGCTGCAAACGGCGCTGACGGCGGCCAAGGCCCCGGCGGTGACGGAGCCATCGGTATGGGTGGCGTCGGCGGCCAAGGCCCCGGTGGGGCTGGTGCAGTCGGTGCAGCCGGTGACGGTGGTCAAGGCCCGGGTGGCGATGGTGCCATGGGCGATGGTGGCGACGGCGCCATGGGTGACGGTGGCATGGGCGGTGACGCCGATGGGTCCGCCGACGCCAAGAATGACGTCGACGGCACCGCAAGCTCGACCGCAGATACCGGGGACGGCGGCCTGGCCGATGTCTTCTCGGAATCGGCCACTGACGGTTCAGCCGACAGCATGGCAGATGCCATCTCGGGCTACGGCGGTGCGGCGGACACCAACCAGACCTCGTCCGCCAGTGCCGATGGCCAGTCCGGCGGCACCAACACCGCAGCCAGCGGTGCCGGTGGCATGGGTGGTACGGCCAACTCGACCGGCGGCTACAGCGGTGACGCCATGGGCGGCAGCTCGAACGGCGGCATGGCAGATGCCAGCGGCGTGACCGGCGGCATGGGTGGCACGGCCACCAATGGCGCAAGCGGCATGGCCGATGGCGGCAAATGGGGTTCAGGCAATGGTGACGACGGTTATGTCACCGGCGAATCCTATGCCTCGGCCGCAGCCGTGGTGGACACCGCCGCGTTCAATCAGAGCATCGTGATGGGTGCCAACGTGCTGGGCAACACGGTCGACATGACCGTTGTTGGCGGCTCGATGAGCTCGACCTATGTCGGTGACGATTCGAACGACGCCTAAACAATCAACGTCCGGGGCCGCTTGTCGGCCCCGGACCCGTTCAGTGCCAGGTTCGTTTGTTTGACAACAGTATTCAGCAAGGAGTTGACGCAGCCATGAGCCTTGACCAGACAACCGAGTCCATCGCGCACTTCATTGGTTTGTTCCACCTCGCTGAAAACGAAGCACGGCTCAGAACGGATTACTACGAATTCAAACTGAAACAGAAACTGGCCGAGGCGGGTGAATTTGAGTTCAAGCCCGTCCTCAACAAAGCCCCTTTTGAACTGGGTAAGTTCAACCCCCACTCACAGTACACGCCAATCCCCGAACCGCCTGCTCAAGTCGCAGGAAACGGGTCACTCGCCCTTCCGGCGCTGACCGTGCCGCTTGATGGCACGGGCGCCGTCGGATCGGATGGCCCCGTCCCGATCGACACCGGGGCTGCGGTGGATTTCATCATGGGCAGCGTCACGATCCTGCCTTTCATCCCCCTGCCCTCATCCGTGATCACGGTGACGATCCAGACCATTCACCTGGATGACAACGATGTGATTGGTGATATCGATGCGGCAGGGTTCCAATCGCTCGACGGTCTGTATGCCGCGCTTGAGGCCGCGATCGAACTGGCCGAAACACTCCAGCCCTGGACCACTGACGGGCTGATTGCCGAGCTTCTGGACGATGCCGGAAATGTTCTGCCATTCCTCGACATGATCAACGCGGTCGAAGACCCCGAAATCGAGGGGCTGAACGTCACGATCATCGAAGACGAGGACACGGAAGGTGTGTATGTCAACGGCGAACTGGTCGACGAGGTGCCGGAACTGGACGACCATCTGCCCGCCTTTATCAAAGCAAAGCGCGACAAGCTGGACGACGACGAGGACGACGACCAATTGGCCGGTGTTGCCAAGGATCAGGTCATCCTGGACACCGGAAACGACGCTTGGCCAACCCCTGTCAATTCCGAACACAATGTCAGCGCCGGCGCGAACGAGGCACATAACCATGCCGCAATCCACACAAGCTGGATCGACGCGGGCGTCATCGCCGTGGCTGGCGATGTGATCAACCTGAACGCGGTGTCTCAGGTCAACGTGCTTTATGACACGGACCAGTATCACGACACTCTCCAGAACGACCCAAGCGCGCCGTCACAGGCCCAGAACATCGCGTCAACCCAGATCGACAACCGCGACGTTCCTGACGGGTTCGAAATCGAAGCATCGGCGTCAACCGACCTGCCGACAAACTGGCATGTGGTGCGGCTGGAAGGCGATGTGACTGTCACCAACTATCTGCAACAGCACACGTTCGTGATGGATTCCGACCGGCTGGACCTGACATTTTCGGCCAACTCCACCTCGATCGTGACGGGCGAGAACCTGACCTACAACCTTGGTGCGGCCGCCGATTTCGGCCAGGGCTATGACCTGATTTTCGTTGGTGGCACCATGCTGTCGCTGAACGTGGTCAATCAGACCAACGTCCTGTTGGACAACGACCAGTTCTATGGCTCGGGAATGGATGACGCCGCAGTGTCGGGGCACGACAACCTGTTGCGCAACGAGGCCAGCATCCACCAGGAAGGTATCGACACACAGGTCGACATGCTGGACGATTTCAAGACCGCGCTGGACGAACTGCAGCAAGGGGTCGACGACCTGTCGGCTGCCGTGGCCCAAAGCGCCTATTTCGAGGGGCTGGACCAGCTCAGGGTTCTTTATATCGACGGTGATCTGACCCAGATGAACGTCGTCGATCAGGTCAACTATCTGGGCGATATGGATCAGGTGCATATGGCACTGGATTCGGTCCAGTCCGCTCTGGACGACATTCCGGTGGCCATTACCACCGGGTCCAACCTGTTGACCAACACCGCGTCAATCACCCAGACGGGCTTTGACTCGGATGTGATGGCGGGTGGCGATTATTATAACGACGCCCTCCTGTACCAGGCCGATCTGATCGACACCGACGCCAACCCGTCGGGCGTCGGCATGACCGGCCTGACAAACGAAGCCGTGGCCTTTCTGGCCGATGACATGATTGCCGATGCGGTGAATGACTCGCTCGAAGCCGCAGGCATTGCGAACGACGCCCATACCGGCGGCACGGCGTTGGACGTTATGCAGACAATGACAACTTAATCCATTTTCAAAGCGAGTGATTACATGACCAATGCGGCACAGCAGGTCCGCGACCCGGAAGCACCTTCAAAACCACGGTTGGTGTTGAAAACGGTCGACCGGGTCGAAACCGAGACGCAGCCGACATCCAAGATGGACGGCGCGGGGATCGGTGTAACCATCGACCAGAAGGCGAACCAGCCGATTTCAAACAAGACCAACCCTCCCCCCACCCGTTCCGGCGGTGGTGGTGGCGACGGTGGCGGCGGAGGCGCCAATTTCCACAAGCGGATCGGACCGCAGGACTTTTCGCAAAGCCTGAAGGAAGGCATGGCCGCCGTGCGCGGCAACCTTCTGTTCGTGATGGTGATGACCTGCGCCACCAACATCCTGATCCTGTCGATCCCGATCTATCTGTTCCAGATTTCCGACCGGGTGCTGACCAGCCGGTCCACCGACACGCTGATCATGCTGACCATCGTCATCGCGGGCGCGGTGATCCTTCAGGCCGTCTTTGATGCGGTCCGGCGGTTCGTGCTGATGCGCACGGCGGTCGAGGTCGCGGCGAAGCTCGGCACCCCGATCCTGAGCGCCGCGGCGGCGGCATCATTGAACGGCACCGGGCGCGAATATCAGACGCTGGGCGATCTTCAGCAACTGCGCGGCTTCATCGTGTCGGGCACGCTGATCTCGTTCCTTGACGTACCCTTTGCGCCCCTGTTCATCCTGGCGATTTTCCTTGTGCACCCGCAGCTTGGCATGATCGTGATCGTGACCTCTCTGCTGTTGCTGGTGATCGCGCTGATCAACCAGAAAGCCACCGCAAAACCCTTTGCCGAAGCCAACCTGGCGCAGTCCAAGGCAAACATGCACCTGGATTCGATGTCCCGAAACAGCCAGATCATCAACGCGTTGGCCATGATCCCCGAGGCCGTGTCGATCTGGGGCAAGGACACCGCCGCATCACTGACCGCGCAGGTGCGCGCGCAGGACCGCAACATCATCTCAGCCGCGTTTTCGCGTGGCGTGCGCCTGTTGACGCAGATCGGAATGCTGGGCTGGGGCGCGTACCTGGCCATTCAGGGCGAGATCACGGGCGGCATGGTCATCGCGGCGTCGATCATCGCGGGTCGCGCGCTCGCCCCGATTGAGGGGTCGATCGAGGGGTGGAATGCTTTCATCCTGACCCGCGGCGCCTATGGCCGTATCCGCACGCTTCTGCAAAACTCTAAACTGCAATTCGAAAAACTGCGCCTGCCCCGACCCGAAGGCCGGCTGGATGTGGAACGTCTGCTGTTCGTGCCCCCCGGCACCAAGGATGTGGTGCTGAACGGTCTCAGTTTCCAACTAAACCCCGGCGAAAGCCTGGCGATCATCGGCA
Source organism: Aliiroseovarius zhejiangensis (assembly GCF_014656375.1). GTDB lineage: Bacteria > Pseudomonadota > Alphaproteobacteria > Rhodobacterales > Rhodobacteraceae > Aliiroseovarius > Aliiroseovarius zhejiangensis. The sequence goes on from NZ_BNCH01000001.1 coordinate 695,508, forward strand.
ATTCCGGCGCGGGCAAGACGACGCTGGGCAAGATGCTGGTTGGCTCGATCCTGCCCACATCGGGCAATGTGCGGCTGGACCTGATGGACCTGCGCAACTGGGAACCGCGCCAGTTCGGTGAAAGCATCGGCTATCTGCCGCAGGACGTGCAACTGTTCCCGGGTTCGATCAAGGACAATATCGGCCGGATGCGCGCCGATGCGACGGACGAACAGATCTATGAGGCCGCCAAACTGGCCGATGTGCATGAGATGATCGCCAACCTGCCGCAAGGCTATGAAACGATGGTGGCCGCCGATGGCTCGCCGCTGTCGGGCGGGCAGAAACAGCGTATCGCGCTGGCGCGCGCGTTCTTCGGCAACCCCCGCATGGTAGTGCTGGACGAGCCGAACTCGAACCTCGATGCGGCGGGCGACAAGGCGCTGGCGCGCGCCATAGAACATGCGCGCCGCAGCAAGATCACCGTGGTCGTGATCACCCAGAAACCCGCCCTTCTGGACGTGGTCGACAAGATCATGCTGATCCGCGACGGCTCGATCGCGCTGTTTGGTACGCGCGACACCGTGTTGCAGCGGATCCGCGACGACCAGCGCGCGCGCCAACAGCCACCCAAACCACTGGGGGAGCAAACCTGACATGACCCAGTCGAACCTTCCCGCCAACGCCGTCGTCATCCACGAATGGCATGACAAGGTGCCGCGCTCGATCAAGAAACACGTGATGTTCGGACTGCTTCTGCTGGTCGTGACCTTTGGCGGATTCGGCGCATGGGCGTTTCGCGCACCGCTTGCCGCTGCGGTCATCGCGCAAGGCAGTTTCGTGGCCACCGGGCGCAACAAGATCGTGCAGCACCTTGAAGGTGGAATCATCCATGAAATCCTGGTCAGAGAAGGCGACGAGGTCTCGGCGGGCGACGTTCTGCTGACCCTTGATGAAACCGCCGCGCTGGCAAACCGGCGCGAATTGCACATTCGCAAAGCGCGGCTTGAGGCGACCGTGACCCGTCTTGCCGCCGAGTACCGCGAGCTGGAACAGCTCGATTTTCCGCAACAGCTTTTGGACGAGGCCAGTCAGGATCAGGAAATCGCGTCGATCCTTGATGGTCAGCGGCTGTCATTCAGCACCGCCCGCGCTTCGCTGAACAATGATGTCTCGCTATTGGAACGCAACATCAACGCGCTCGAAATCCGCAAGACCGGGTATCAGATCCAGCATGATTCCCACGTCAAGATGGTCGAACTGCTGGATCAGGAATACGCCGACAAAAGCAAATTGCTGAGCGGTGGTCTGATCCGCCAGACCGAGGTGAACGCGCTGCTGCGCGCCAAAATCGAAGCACAGGGCCAGATCGGGCGCCTGCAAGCCGAGGTGAACGAAAACGAGCAGTTGATGCTGAAACACCAGACCCAGATCGAAAAGGTCCGCAGCCTGTATCGCGAAAATGCGTTGGATGAATTGCAGGTCATCCAGGCCGAACTTGAAAGCGTGCGTGAAAAATACCGCAAGGCGGAAAACGTCCTGACCCGGTCCGAAGTCACGGCCCCGGTCAGCGGCACGATCCTGCGCCTGCACTATTTCACCCCCGGTGGGGTGATCGAAACCGGCAAGCCCATCGCGGAAATCCTGCCCTCCAGCGCGCCCCTGATCGTCGAGACCTTGATCCTGCGCACCGATATCGACAGCGTGCATCGTGGGCAGAACGCCGTTGTGCGGCTGACGGGGCTGAACGCGCGTACGACGCCGGTGCTGGACGGCACGGTCGATTATGTCTCGGCGGATGCGATTGCCGACAACGCAAACGGTGTCACGCGCGAAGTGTTCGTGGCACGCGTAACCCTGTCGCCCGAAGAACTGGCCCGTGTCAAAGGCTTCGTCCCGACGCCGGGTATGCCGGCCGAGGTGATGATCCAGACGGCCGAACGGACCTTTGCGCAGTACATTGCCCGGCCGCTGGCCGACAGCATGGCGCGCGCGTTCCGGGAACAATAGGGAACCGGGAAGAACGCGCTTTCCGAAAGTGCGATGCCAGCGTGATATCCGGCGGAGGCATGCAGTCGGTTGTGGGCCGCGATCCCCGCCCCATGGAAATTCAGCCATGCAACCCCCATCTTAGACAGGACTGACTTTTCCAAGGGGGTTCAGATTTGAAGACTTATGAAAAATCCGCTGAAGCCATCGCCAAACTGTCGCCTGAACAATATCGCGTGACGCAGGAGAACGGCACCGAGCGTCCGGGTAGTGGTGAATACCTCGGCAACAAGGAGCCCGGTATCTACGTCGACATCGTTTCGGGCGAGCCGTTGTTTGCGTCCTCGGACAAGTATGAAAGTGGCTGCGGCTGGCCCAGCTTCACCAAGCCGATCGAGCCTGCCCATATCACCGAGCTTCAGGATGCCTCGCTCGGGATGATGCGGACCGAGGTTCGGTCGTCCCATGGCGACAGCCATCTTGGGCACGTGTTCCCTGACGGGCCAAAGGACCGGGGCGGGCTGCGCTATTGCATCAACTCGGCCTCGCTCAGATTCGTGCATCGCGACGATATGGAGGCGGAAGGCTACGGGGACTATCTCAATCAGGTGGAGGATATCGGATGACACAAGAGCGTGCAGTTCTGGCCGGGGGGTGTTTTTGGGGGATGCAGGATCTGATCCGCAAGCTGCCCGGCGTGATCTCGACCCGGGTGGGATATACGGGCGGCGATGTGCCCAATGCCACCTATCGCAATCATGGCACCCATGCCGAGGGGATCGAGATCATTTTCGACCCTGATAAGATCACCTATCGCCGCTTGCTGGAGTTCTTCTTCCAGATCCATGACCCGACCACACCGATGCGGCAGGGCAATGACATCGGGCCGTCCTATCGTTCCGCGATTTATTACGTGGATGATGCACAGAAGGCCGAAGCCCTGAACACCATCGCGGATGTCGAGGCATCCGGCCTGTGGCCCGGCAAGGTCGTCACTGAAGTTGAACCCGTGGGCGATTTCTGGGAAGCGGAGCCTGAGCATCAGGATTATCTTGAGCGCGTTCCCAACGGATACACCTGCCACTTCGTGCGCCCCGACTGGGTTCTGCCCAAACGCGACGCCGCCGAATGACAGGTTAAACCAGGACGCGGGCTGGTCATACCCGGCCCGCGCGCCCGATCTGTCGCAGCAAAAGACCTTGCCGCCCCCGTCTGCATGTCGTTATCTGCTCGGCGATCATGTATATCCGTCGCGCCCTTTCTGTTGCCCACATTCTCCTGCATCGCTCAGGCCTGCTTGCGGTGTGGCTTGGCTGCGCGGTGGCCATGGCCCTTTTGTTCACATCCACAGTTGCGCGGGCGGATGAGATCACCGTGTTTGCCGCCGCCAGCCTGAAGGACGCGTTGGATAAAGCCGTTCAGGGCTTCGAGGCCGAAACCGGAAACACCGTTCATCTGTCCTATGCCGGCTCGTCAGTGCTTGCCCGGCAGATATCGCAGGGCGCGCCTGCGGATGTGTTCATCTCGGCCAATACCGACTGGATGGACGTGCTGGAAACCGATGGGCATATCGCGGCGGAAACGCGGGTTGATCTTGTCGGCAATGATCTGGTGCTGATCGCCCCCGCGAACGCTGCGGCCCCCACACCGGTCGAACTGACCGATCTTGCCGGGTATCTGGCCGGACGGCGATTGGCGATGGGGCTGGTCGAGGCCGTTCCCGCCGGCATCTATGGCAAGGCGGCGCTTCAGTCTCTGGGCCAGTGGGACAGCGTTGCCGCCCTGGTCGCGCAAACCGACAATGTACGCGCGGCGCTGGCGCTGGTTGCGCTGGGGCAGACGCCGTTGGGCATCGTCTATGGCAGCGACGCCTTGGCAGATGCCCGGGTGCAGGTGGTGATGCGATTTCCGGCCGACAGCCACCCTGCCATCCGTTATCCGGCAGCAGTCATCGCGGGCAAGGGCCGGGACACCGCCCACGCGTTCCTGAATTGGCTTCAGCAGGACATGGCAATTGAGGTTTTTCTGAACTACGGCTTCACCGCGTTGGAGGGGACATGACCGGCTGGCTGGGGCCGCAGGAGTGGCAGGCGGTTGCGCTGTCGCTGAAGGTGGCATTCTGGGCAACGGTGTTTTCCCTGCCGCTGGCAATTCTTGTCTCGCATGCCCTGGCGCGGTGGGACTTTCCGGGCAAGCAGGCCGTCAACGGCCTTGTGCATCTGCCCCTGATCCTGCCGCCGGTCGTCACCGGTTACCTGCTGCTGTTGATGTTCGGGGCAAACGGTCCTGGCGGGCGTGTGTTGGAAACGTTGGGCATGGGCATCGCCTTTCGCTGGACCGGTGCCGCGCTGGCTGCGGCGATCATGGGGTTTCCCCTGATGGTGCGTGCCATACGGCTGTCGATCGAGGCGGTCGACCAGCGGTTGGAACAGGCCGCCGCCACATTGGGGGCCAGCCGATTGAGTGTCTTTGCCACTGTCACCCTGCCGCTTGCCCTGCCCGGCATTCTGACCGGCACCATTCTTGGGTTTGCCAAGGCAATGGGCGAGTTTGGAGCGACGATCACTTTCGTTTCGAACATTCCGGGGCAGACGCAGACCCTGCCCTCGGCTATTTACAGCTTTTTGCAAGTGCCTGGTGGTGAAACCGAAGCAATGCGGTTGGTCATCGTGTCGATCTTCGTCGCCATGGCCGCGCTGATATTGTCCGAGGTCTTTGCCCGCCGCATCGCCAACCGGATGGCAGGCGCATGACCCACCCTGCCCTTTCCGTTCACCTGAAACAGGACCGCGACACCTTCGCGCTGGATGTAAGTTTCGATGCACCGTCGGGCTTGACCGTGCTGTTCGGCGCTTCGGGATCGGGCAAGACCTCGGTCATTGATGCGGTCGCGGGGCTGGGCACCTCGGCCACCGGGCAGGTCGCGGTTGGGGATCAGGTTTTGATGGATACGGCGCGCAAAATCCATCTGCCGCCACACAAAAGGCGGCTGGGATACATCTTTCAGGACGACCGCCTGTTTCCGCATCTGAGCGTGGCGCGCAATCTGGATTATGCCCGCTGGATCACCCGCCAACCCAAGGATCAAAAAGCCTTCGATCGCGTGGTCGAGATGCTGGGCATCGGATCGCTTCTGCCGCGTCGCCCGGCGCGATTGTCGGGGGGGGAAAAACAACGTGTTGCCATTGGACGCGCGCTGTTGGCCCGCCCCAAGCTGATCCTGGCGGATGAACCTCTGTCCGCGCTGGACGATGCGCGCAAGGCGGAAATTCTGCCGTATTTCGAGCGGTTGCGCGATGAAAGCGATGTGCCGATCCTGTATGTGACCCACGCCGCGACCGAGGTGGCGCGACTGGCGACAACCGTCGTGGCGCTAGCGGCGGGACGGGTGATCCGACAAGGCACCGCCGCCGAGGTTCTGGGCGACCCCAGCTTCACACCGGGCGGCCTGCGCGATATCGGAGCGGTGATCGAAGCACAGGTGTTGACCCACCACGCAGACGGCTTGACCGAGCTGGACGCGGGTGGCCTGCCCCTTCTTTTGCCGCAAGTGGTCCGATCTGTCGGTGACAAGCTGCGGCTGCGCATCGCCGCGCAGGATGTGATCCTGTCAAAGACCCGGCCCGAGGGGATGTCGGCCCTGAACATCCTGCCCGGCACCATCGCGGACATTCAGACAAGCGACGGTCCGGGCGCGGTGGTCTCGCTGGATACAGCCGCTGGGCGGGTGCTGGCGCGGGTCACGAAACGATCCGCGCAGGCAATGGGATTGCAGCCGGGGGGGAGCATCTTTGCGGTCGTCAAATCGGTCGCCGTAGCCCCCGGCGACGTTGGCACAGCGTCGCGCTAAAGCTTGTCGCGCAGGGAAAACCAGAACATGGCCGCGACCAGAAGGGGCCAGCGCATCGCCACGCCACCCGGGAAGCGCGGGGTCGGCACGGACGCCATCAGGTCGAACTGCTCGGCTTGACCGGCGATCGCCTCGGCAGCCATTTTGCCGCCCAACGTCGCCATCGCCACCCCGTGCCCGGAATAGCCGGATGCCGACAGGACATTGCCCTTCAACCGGGCGAAATGCGGCATGCGATTCAGCGTGATGCCCAGCGTGCCGCCCCAGGCATAGTCGATCCTGGTGTCCCTCAGTTGCGGATAGATCTCCAGCATCGGTTTGGACACCAGCTTCACAATGTCCTTCGGGAAGCGATAGCCATAGCTTTCGGCACCCCCAAACAGCATCCGGTTATCTTCGGACAGACGGAAATAGTTGATGACGAACTTGCTGTCCGCCACCGCGTGACCGTCGCGGATCAGCGATTTGGCAAACCCGTCCTCCAAAGGTTCGGTCGCAAGGATGTAGTTGTTGATCGGCATGACCCGCGCGGCCACGCCCGATTCGGCATTCCCAAGATAGCCATTGCACGCCCACAGGACGTGATCGGCAGTGACCCGCGCCGTGTCGGTTGTGACAACCACCTTTGCCCCATCGCTCACGCCCGTGACGCGGCTGGTCTCGCAGATACGCGCGCCCGCAGCCTCAGCCGCCCGTGCCATGCCGAAGGCCAGACGCAGCGGATGGGTATGCCCCCCGCCCATATCCAGCGACCCACCATGATAGGCAGGCGAGCCGCACAGTTGGCGCATCTCGTCCCGATCCACAGCGCGGATCAGGTCATAGCCATATTCTTCGTTCAGCTTGCGCACATAGGCATGATCTTCCGGCACGTAACGTGCGCGGTGCATCGCGTGCAGGATACCATCGGTGAAGCCAGCGTCGGGTGCGTGTTTCGCCACAATGTCGCGCACGAGTTGAACGCTCTCCAACGCCATGTCCCAGAGCTTTCGCGCGTCGTCGCGCCCCACCATCTTTTCCAGCGCGTCCTGTTCCAGCCGCTGCCCGGTGCCCACCTGACCACCATTGCGTCCCGACGCCCCGAAGCCCACGCGCTGTGCCTCGAGCAACAGCACGTCGTAGCCGCGTTCGGCAAGGTGCAGGGCTGCCGAAAGACCGGTATAGCCACCACCGATGACGCAGACATCGCATCGCATATCCCCTGCCGCCGCGGGATACGGTCCGGGGGCATCCGCCGTGGCGGCATACCAGGATTGCGGGTATTCCCCGCTGCGGTCATTGGCGGTCAGTAAGTCCATGAACCCCTCATAGGACAGGGGCCGGGAGATCCCGGCCCGATCAGGTCAGATCAGATCAGCCTGCGACCAGCAGACCTTTCTCTTTCACGATCTCATAGGCTTCGTCCAAGGACTTGCGCGCGCGTTCGATCAGCGTGTCGATTTCGGCCCTGGTGATCACCAAGGGCGGCGAGATGATCATCCGATCGCCCACATGGCGCATGATTAGGTTGTTGGCAAAGCAACGTTCACGCGTGATGTAACCGACCGTGCCGGTATCTGCAGCAAACGGTGCGCGCTTGGATTTGTCCGGCGTCAGCGCCAGCGAGGCCATCATACCGACAATCTTGGTCTCGCCCACGAACGGGTGATCGGCCAGCGAATGCCATTTCTCGGCCAGATAGGGCGCGGTGTCTTCGCGCACGCGGTCGACGATGCCTTCTTCCTGAAGAATGCGCAGGTTTTCCAAAGCGACCGCACAGGCGACGGGATGGCCGGAATAGGTATAGCCGTGGTTGAACTCGGTCGCTGCCAGCACATCGGCCACCTTGTCCGACACGATAGACGCACCGATGGGGACGTAGCCCGAGCTGAGCCCCTTTGCGACGGTCATGATGTCGGGTTTGATATCCAGGGTCTGGCTGCCGAACCAGTTGCCGGTGCGGCCGAAGCCGGTGATGACCTCGTCGACGATCAGCAGAATGTCGTATTTCCGGCAGATGCGCTGGATTTCAGCCCAATAGCCGTCGGGCGCGACAATCACACCCCCCGCCCCCTGCACGGGTTCACCGATGAACGCCGCGACTTTTTCGGGGCCGATTTCCTTGATCTTGGCTTCAAGTTGCTGGGCGCGTTCCAGACCGAATGCTTCCGGGTCCGTGTCGCCGCCTTCGGCATACCAGTTGGGCTGGTCGATGAACTCGATCCCCGGAATGGGCAGGCTGCCCTGCCCGTGCATCCCCTTCATGCCACCCAGCGAGGTGCCGCCGATGGTGGACCCGTGATAGGCGTTCCAGCGCGAGATGATCACCTCGCGTTCCGGCTGGCCCTTTTCGGCCCAATAGGTGCGCACCATGCGGATGTTGGTGTCATTGGCGTCCGAGCCGCCATTGGCATAGAACACATGGTTCAGATCGCCCGGCGCCAGTTCGGCCAGTTTTTGGGCCAGCGCGATGGCGGGCACATGGGTCGTCTGGAAAAACGTGTTGTAATAGGGAAGCTCGCGCATTTGGCGGGCGGCCACATCCGCCAGTTCGTCACGGCCATAGCCGATATTGACGCACCACAGACCCGCCATGGCGTCCAACACCTGCTCGCCCTCGCTGTCCTTCAGCCAGATACCCTTGGCCGAGGTGATGACCCGCGCGCCTTTCTGTTTCAACTCGCCATCGGCGGTGAAGGGGTGCATGTGGTGCGCTGCGTCGATCGCCTGAAGCTCGGCGGTGGGCAGGTGATTGGTGATTTTGTTCATCTCGGGACTCCTAGAACGGTGCGGGGCGGGACCACGGCCATGGAATCATCAGTGACGCCGCCCAGAGAAAAGCTGCGGTCAGAATATGATCAAAAATTTCGCTGTCAACGGCGAGACCGAAATATGATCAAACCTTTTCGGCCAGAAGGGTTTCCCGAACCTGGGCGATTCCCTGCTCGATGTCACCGCGCACCGCCGCCGCCACGCGGTCGGCGTCACCGGACTTCAGCGCCTCCAGCGCCTCGGCGTGTTTGTCAGGCAGGTTCGCCGTGCCGTATCGCCCCAGCACCACGCGCAGCGATGGGCCTGCGCGCAGCCACAGCATGTTGGCGATGGATGACAGAACCTCGGTGCCCGCAAGATCGTACAGATAGGCGTGGAACCTGTAATTGTGCTCCAGATAGCCGCGCACATCACCGCGATCAATCGCCGCGTTCAGCAGGTCATCATAGCCGACCAGCCGTTCAATTTCTGCCGGGCCGACATTTTCCGTAGCCATACGAGCGAGCTCCGGCTCGATGCTCAGACGGGCGAACGCGATTTCATCCCATTGCGCCATGTCAGGCTGCGGCACAGACACGCGGCGGTTTCCCTTGAAGATCAGAGCACCCTCGGACGTCAGGCGGCGGATCGCCTCGCGCACCGGGGTCATGCCCACATCCAGAACCTGCACCAGCCCCTGAATTGTAACCGGCTGCCCCGGAGCAAGTTCGCCAAACAGAATCATTTCGCGCAATTTGCGGTAAACGCGCTGGTGATCTGGCAGTTTCGCGGGTTTCTCGGACACGTGCGCCCCCTACATCATATTTGTTTTGCCAATTCCGGCGGCAAAGATAATCTTTGAAAGCAATCTACTATGCTATCGGTAATATTACCATATTGCGCCGATGGTATTTTTTTGATCAAATGTCGCAAGTCTGGGCGCAAGCCCAAATCAGGGAGAGACTGCAAATGAAAAAAACTTGGGTAACCTTGGGTGTCGCACTGGCCATGGGGGCAACCGCCGCCACCGCCGAGGAAGTGCGCGTGTACAACTGGTCGGATTATATCGACGAGGACCTGCTGGCGAAATTCGAGGAAGAAACCGGGATTGACCTTGTCTATGACGTGTTCGATTCCAACGAAGTGCTTGAAACCAAGATGCTGGCCGGTGGGTCGGGTTATGACGTGGTTGTGCCAACGGCGTCATTCATGGAGCGTCAGATCACCGCCGGCGTGTTTCAGACGCTTGACAAGTCCAAGCTGCCCAATGCCGGCAACCTCTGGGATGTCATCGCCGAGCGCACCGCCCAATTTGACCCGGATAACGCCTATTCGATCAACTACATGTGGGGCACCACGGGTCTGGGTGTGAATGTCGGCAAGGTCAAGGAGGTTCTAGGCGAGGATGCGCCGATTGACAGCCTTTCACTGATCTTTGACCCCGCCAATATGGAAAAGCTGGCCACATGCGGCGTGCATATTCTGGACGCACCGGACGAAGTGGTGCCGGCCGCTCTGACCTATCTTGGGGAAGACCCCAACAGCCACGACCCCGACGTGCTGGCGAAAGTCGAACCCTTGATGTCGGCGATTTCACCCTATGTGCAGAAATTCCACAGCTCGGAATACATCAACGCGCTGGCGAATGGCGACATTTGCGTGGCCTTTGGCTGGTCTGGCGATGTCCTTCAGGCACGCGACCGGGCAGCCGAGGCCGACAACGGCGTTGAAATTGCCTATAACGCCCCGAAAGAGGGTGCGCTGATGTGGTTTGACCAGATGGCAATTCCGGCAGACGCCCCCAACCCGGAGGGTGCGCACAAATTCCTGAACTTCATGCTGGATGCGCAGAATATGGCGGCGGCATCGAACTATGTCTATTACGCCAACGGCAACAAGGCATCGCAGGAGTTTCTGGAAGAAGATGTTATCGGTGATCCCGCCATCTATCCGACAGAAGAAGCCATGGCGAACACTTATGTGAAAGCCGCCTATCCTTCCAAGGTTCAGCGGGTCGTGACGCGCATGTGGACCGCGATCAAATCGGGCACCTGAGCCTGACCTGACGCGCCTTCCGTGTGATTTTGACATGCGGAAGGCGCCTTCATTTTTCCCGCCGAGGTTATCATGTCTGACGCCGCAACTGCTCCGGTTTCTGTTTTCGCACCCTGGGAAGACCCTCAGGCCAAGCCCCTTATCCAGTTTCAGAATGTCACCAAGCGATGGGGCGATTTCACCGCCATCGACGATCTTTCCATCGACATCTATACAAAAGAGTTCTTCGCGCTTCTGGGGCCGTCAGGCTGCGGCAAGACGACGATGATGCGGATGCTGGCCGGGTTCGAGACACCAACCGAAGGCAAGATCCTGATCGACGGGCAGGACGTCGCGGCGATCCCGCCGAACAAGCGCGCGGTGAACATGATGTTTCAAAGCTATGCGCTGTTTCCGCATCTGTCGGTCGCCGAAAACATCGCTTTTGGTCTGAAACGCGACAAGCTGCCCAAGGATCAGATTGCCGCGCGGGTCGAAGAAATGCTGACCCTTGTGCAGTTGAACAAGTTTGCCAATCGCAAACCGCACCAGATTTCCGGCGGTCAGCGCCAGCGTGTCGCGCTGGCCCGGTCGCTGGCAAAGGCGCCCAAGCTCTTGTTGCTTGACGAACCCCTTGGCGCGCTGGACAAGAAGCTGCGCCAAGACACGCAGTTCGAACTGATGGACATTCAGGAAAAAACCGGCACCACATTCGTGATCGTGACCCACGATCAGGAAGAGGCGATGACCGTCGCCAGCCGTATCGCGGTGATGGATCACGGCCAGATCATCCAGGTCGATACGCCCTCCAAGATCTATGAAGAGCCGAAATCGGTCTATGTTGCGGATTTCATCGGCGATGTGAACCTGATCAAGGGCAAAGTGTCCCACTACGACGATGGCCATGCCGCCATCAGTTGGGCCGAAGGTCAACCGGAGCTGAAAGGTATCTCGCCCCTGTCGCTGACCCTTGGCAGCGAAGCGACCCTCGCCGTCCGCCCCGAAAAGCTCAGCATCTACACCTCGCGCCCGAAAGATCAGACCAACGTGATCAAGGGCAAGGTTTTGGACATTGCCTATCTGGGCAACATGTCCACCTATGTGATCGAAACGCCGACCGGTGAGCATATCAAAGCCCAGATCGCCAATACGCGCCGCATTCAACGCAGGCAGATCACCTGGGAAGACAAGGTCTGGCTCAGCTTTACGGAAACCGCAGGCGTGGTGCTGGACAGATGAAACGCCTCGCCCTGATCTCTGTTCCATATCTGTGGCTGCTGGCCCTGTTTCTGGTGCCGTTCCTGATCGTTCTGAAGATCAGCCTGTCGGACACCGCCCTGTCGATCCCCCCCTATACACCAACGCTTGACCTGTCCGAAGGCTGGGCGGGTGTCAAGGAATGGTGGGCCGGGCTGGATATGGAGAACTTCTGGTGGCTGACCAGTGATGACCTGTATTGGAAGGCGTATCTGTCCAGCCTGAAGATCGCCATCATCTCGACCATCCTGACGCTTCTGGTCGGCTATCCCATCGCCTATGGCATGAGCCGCGCGCCCGATGAATGGCGCCCCACCCTGATGATGCTGATCATCCTGCCCTTCTGGACCAGCTTCCTGATCCGCGTTTATTCGTGGAAGGCGATCCTGTCGAACGAAGGGCTTTTGAATCAGCTTCTGATGAACCTTGGCATCATTCAGGAGCCGCTGATCATCCTGAACACAAACGTCGCCGTCTATATCGGCATTGTCTATACCTATCTGCCCTTCATGGTGCTGCCGATCTATTCGGCGCTGGAACGGCTGGATGAAAGCCTGCTGGAGGCCGCCGAAGACCTTGGCTGCTCGCGCTTCACCGCCTTCTGGCTGGTGACATTTCCGCTGTCCAAACAGGGCATCATCGCCGGATCGTTCCTTGTATTCATCCCCGCCATGGGCGAATTCGTGATCCCGGCCCTGCTGGGCGGGTCCAAGACGCTGATGATCGGCAAGGTGCTGTGGGAGGAGTTCTTCTCGAACCGCGACTGGCCGGTGGCCTCGGCCGTGGCCGTCATTCTGCTGCTCCTGCTGATCATCCCCATCGTCCTGTTCCAGCGGAACGAGGAAAAGCAAAGGGAGGCTGAGAAATGAGGCGCCTGTCCTGGTTCAATGCAATCTCCCTGACGTTGGGATTTGCCTTTCTTTACATCCCGATGCTGATCCTGATCACCTATTCCTTCAACGCGGGCAAACTGGTGACCGTGTGGTCCGGTTTCTCGACCAAATGGTATGGTGAGCTGTTCCGGAACGAGGCGTTTCTGGACGCCGCCTGGGTCACGCTGAAGGTTGCCGTGATGTCGTCCACCATCGCCACCGTCCTTGGCACCATGGCGGCCTACGTGATGGTGCGCGCCGGGCGCTTTCCGGGTCGGACGCTGTTTTCCGGCATGATCTATGCGCCGCTGGTGATGCCCGAAGTCATTACCGGCCTGTCGCTCCTGCTTTTGTTCATCTCGATCGGGCTGGATCGCGGGGTTTTGACCATCGTGCTGGCGCACACCACCTTTTCGATGTGTTTCGTGTCAGTCGTCGTGTCCTCGCGTCTGGTCACCTTCGACCAGTCGCTGGAAGAGGCCGCGCTTGATCTTGGCTGCACCGGGTTCGAGGCGTTTCGCCTTGTCACCCTGCCCATCATCATGCCCGCCGTCGTGTCGGGCTGGCTGCTGGCCTTCACCCTGTCGCTGGACGATCTGGTGATCGCGTCCTTCACCTCGGGCCCCAGTTCAACCACCCTGCCGATCAAGATTTTCTCGGCGGTGCGATTGGGCGTCAGCCCGGAAATCAACGCGCTGTCGACCATCATGATCGGTCTGGTGACGATCGGTGTGATCGGGGCTTCCCTGACCTCGAAACGGTCTATCGCAAAACGCCAAAAAGACGAGCAAGGGGCCATCCAATGAGCGATTTCCTGAACGAGTTCGCCACCTATTGCGACACGCATGGCCGCCCCGACCGGATCGAGCTGATGCTGTGCGACATCAACGCTGTCCTGCGCGGCAAGTGGTTGCCGGGGGACGACGAAAAGAAACTGTCCGAAGGGGCTGTGCGCCTGCCGCATTCGACCTATGTGCCCAACATCCTTGGGGCCGAAGTGTCCGAGACAGGTCTGGGCATCATCATCGGCGACCCGGACGGGCGCATCGTGCCGATCCCCGGATCGCTGAAACCGGTACCATGGGCCAAGGGCAACATGGCGCAGGTGCAGGTTGAAATGCTGGACCCGGACACCGGCAAGATCAGCGAACTGTCCTCGCGCAAGCTCTTGTCCAACATGGTGGATCGCTTCCATGATCAGGGTTGGCACCCGGTACTGGCCAGCGAGTTGGAGTTCTATCTGATCCAGCCCCGGCAGGACGAGGACGAGGCACCAACCCCGCCCGAGCGCAGCCCGGATGCCCAGAACTATGATCTGGAGGTGTTGGAGCGCACCCAGGACGTTCTGGACGACATTCTTGAAGTGGCGGCCAAACAGGGTCTGGCCACCGATACGCTGATTGCCGAATACGGCCCCGGCCAGTTCGAGGTGAATTTTCACCATACCAACGACGTGATGAAAGCCGCCGACACGGCGCTGCTGTTCAAACGCCTCGTGCGCGGCGTGGCCCGCAATCACGGGCTGGAAGCCACGTTCATGGCCAAGCCCTATGCCAATTTCCCCGGCAACGGGATGCATCTGCACGCCTCGGTCGTTGATCGGGACGGCAAGAATATCTTCGACGACGGCAGCGGGCAGGCTTCGGACATGCTGCGCGCGGCGGTGGGTGGCACGCTGGACACGATGCGCGATCTGCAGGCGATCTTTGCGCCGCATCTCAACTCCTATCGTCGCTATCGCCCGATGAGCTTTGCGCCCTCGGCCCCGGACTGGGGCTATGACAACCGCGCCGCCGGTGTGCGCCTGCCCGAAGTCTCTGGCCCGGGCGCGCGTCTGGAACACCGGATCGCCGGGGCGGATGTGAACCCCTACCTCGTAATCACCGCGATCCTCGGGGGCATCCTGCACGGGTTGAACACCAAACCCGACCTACCGCTTCCGCTGGATGATCCGAACGCCGAAACCGCGCCGCGTTTGACCGCGGACTGGATTCGCGCCGTTGATCGCTTCTCACAGTCCGACATCGCGGCCGAGATCTTCGGGACGCGCTATCGCGACATCTATGCCGCGGTGCGTCTGGACGAGATTGACCAACTGACCAACGAAATCAGCCAGATCGAATACCGCGCCTATCTTGGCCGGCTCTGACACCATGCCCCGCCGCATCTATGAAGACTACGCCTATTCCGATGCGGCGCGGGCAGAGTGTATCTGGCCGCTGCCCGATCAGAACTGGCCGGCGCTGAACGCAGATACAAGGACCGATATCGCGATTATCGGCGGTGGCTATACGGGGCTGTCGGCAGCCCTGCATCTGGCACAAGCGGGGGTGGGTGTCACAGTGCTTGAAGCCAACCAACCGGGTTGGGGGTCTTCTGGCCGAAATGGCGGCTTCTGTTGCATCGGTGGCGACATGCGGGGGCTGGGCGCGATCCAGAAGCGCTATGGCGACACCGCAACCCTGGCCTATTTCAACGCCCAGCGCGACGCGATCGACCTGGTGGCCGACCTTCTTGCAATCCATGCCATCGACGCCGACACCCACTCGGACGGAGAGGTGCAGCTCGCTCACCATCCCAAGGCGATGACACAACTCGCCACTGAAAAGGACCACTGGGCCGCCTTCGACATCGACGCCCGCCTGATCCCGGCAGATGGCCTTGCTGCAAGGGGACTCGCGGGCCGGTTTCATGGCGCGCTTCACGTGCCTTTGGGATTTGCCCTGAACCCCGGAAAATATGTTGGCGGTCTCGCCAAAGCGGCCACCCGCGCAGGTGCCACGATCCATGCGCGCAGCCCCGTCACACGGATCGTCAGAACACCAAGCGGTTACACGCTTATTACCCCGCAGGGCAGGATCATTGCCGACAGACTGATCCTTGCCACCAACGGCTATGGAACCGACGGCCTGCCAGACTGGATGACCGGACGCTACCTGCCGTTGCAATCCAACATTCTGGTGACGCGCACCCTGACCGGGGACGAGATCGCCGCGCAAGGCTGGTCTTCCGACCTCATGGCTTATGACAGCCGAAACCTTCTGCATTATTTCCGGCTGCTGCCCGACCGCCGCTTCCTGTTCGGCGCACGCGGCAATATCCGGGCCAGCGCGCCGGGACAGGACGCGATGCGCGCACGGTTGCACCGCGATCTGGCAGCCTTGTTCCCCGCATGGGCCAATATCGAAACGCCCCATTTCTGGTCAGGCCTTGTCAGCCTCTCGCCAGACCTGCTGCCCTATGCCGGCCCGATCGGAGACTGGGAAAACGCCTGGGCAGGCATGAATTATCACGGAAACGGCGTCGCCATGGCCACATGGGTGGGTGCGCGGCTGGCCGACATGGCCCTTGGGCGCCAACAAGCCCTTCCCGTCCACACCCGCCCCCTACCCCGCTTTCCCCTTGCGGGGATCCGACGCAGCTATCTCTATCCGGCTGTTCTGGGTTACCGCCTCATGGACGGTCCGCCCCCCACGTGACCCCGTGTTTTCTTCTGGCCATAAATATCCTGGGGTGAATTGGCGCAGCCAAGAGGGGCAACGCCCCTTTCCCTTGTTCCCTATCCCTGCAACAGATCGGCGTAGGTTTCGCGCATAATGTTCTTTTGCACCTTGCCCATCGTATTGCGCGGCAAGGCCTCTGCCATGACGACGCGCTTGGGCTGTTTGAACTTCGCAAGGCGGCCCGAAACCCCGTCCAGAATCACACGCTCGTCGATCGCCGCCCCTGCCCGGGCAACGACGACAGCCACCACGGCTTCCCCGAAATCCGGGTGCGGCACGCCGATCACCGCGCTTTCCAGCACACCAGGCAGCGCATCAATCACGCCTTCGACTTCTTTCGGATAGACGTTGAAGCCCCCGGTGATGATCAGGTCCTTGCCCCGCCCGACGATCGTGACATAGCCGTCGGCATCGATCACTGCCAGGTCCCCGGTGATGAACCAGCCATCCGAACGCAGCTCTTCCGCCGTTTTCTCGGGCATCTGCCAATAGCCTGCAAAGACGTTGTCGCCGCGCACCTCCAGCACACCGATCTCGCCCCGGGGCAGTTCGGCACCCGTCTCGGGATCGCACACTTTCACGTCAACGCCGGGCAGCGGGACGCCCACGGTGCCCGCGCGCCGTTCCCCATCATAGGGGTTCGAGGTGTTCATGTTGGTTTCAGTCATGCCATAGCGTTCAAGGATCGCGTGGCCCGTGACCGCCCGCCAACGCTCGTGCGTTTCCGCCAAAAGCGGCGCCGACCCGGAGACGAACAGGCGCATGTTGCGCGCGGCGTCCGCCAGCCGATCATCTTGCAACAGCCGGGTGTAGAAGGTCGGCACCCCCATCAATGCAGTGGCCCGCGGCATGGCGCGGATGATCGCATCGGCATCGAAGCCGGGCAAGAAAATCGCCGCGCCACCCGCCATCAATGTGACATTGGTTGCGACGAACAGACCATGGGTGTGAAAAATCGGCAGGGCGTGGATCAACACGTCCTTGTCGGTGAACCGCCAGTAATCGCGAAGGGTTTCGCTGTTCGACGCCAGTGCCCGGTGGGTCAGCATCGCGCCTTTCGACCGCCCGGTCGTCCCCGATGTGTAAAGGATCGCCGCCAGATCCAGCGCAGCGCGTGGCACCGCCCGGAACCCCGGTTCCTGCGCATCACGGGCGGGCACCAGCGTCCCTGCTTCCCCCTCACCCAACGTCATTACATGGGCCACATCGGCATCCGCAGCCACAGACGCCAGCGCGTCCAGATTCGCCGGGTCGCAGACGAAGACGCGCGGCGTGGCATCGCCAAGGAAATAGGCCACCTCGTCCGGCGTATAGGCTGTGTTCAGGGGCAGGAATACACCACCCGCCAACACCGTGCCCACGTAAAGCTCCAGCATCGCGGGTTCCTTCGGGGCCTGCACCGCCACCCGATCCCCCGGCGCAAGGCCACGCGCCACCAGCGCCGCCGCCATACGCTCTGCATTCGACCAGAAATCACCATATGTGATCGTGCGGCCGTCGCGCATATCCGTCAGGAAGGTTGCGGCGTGACGTCCGTCAGAGGCGCGCGAAATGGCATGGGCAAGGTGGTTCTGGTCGTACATTCTATCCTCATGACGCTGTTCATGAATTAGCCGCGCGTCCTTGTGGGGTCAATCGACCTGACCCGGAACGGCGCGACTGCCGACCCGCGCCACCGACCAGTTTGACAATCGCAGCGATTGCCCCAATCTGGGCGCATGACGGACCTCAAGATTTGCATTCCTTACTATTCGGGCTTCGGCCATACGAAACGGATCGCCCAATCCATCGCCAGGGGTGCCGGGCCAACCGCAACGCTGCTGGATGTCGAGAACATGACCGGCGCCGACTGGGAGGCGCTGGACGCAGCAGATGCCATCATCTTCGGGGCGCCCACCTATATGGGGTCGGCCGCAGCGCGGTTCAGCCTATTTCTGGAACAGGTGGATACGAGATGGGAAAACGGCGAATGGGTCGACAAGATTGGTGCTGGCTTCACGACCGGCATTCATCCATCAGGCGACAAGCTGGCAACGCTACAAAGGTTTTCGTTGTTCGCGGCCCAGATGGGCATGATCTGGGTCGGTCAGGCCGAAATCGGCGCCCCCGTGAAACCGGATCGGCCGGGCGCAAATCGCGACGGAAGCTGGCTGGGTCTGATGGTGACCGAGCAATTGGGGCAGGATGACGATCTGCTTGCCGAGGATCTGGAAACCGCTTGCCGGTTCGGGCAACGCGTGGCAGCGGTGACGCACCAGTGGGTGCGCGGCAGCCCCTAGCCCGTGGATCCCATGGCCGTCGACCGCTAGCGATACGCCTTTCGCGCGATGGCAATGCGCGCCTCCATCATCGACATATCCTTCAGAATGTCGTGGCGACGGGACGGTTCGCCGGTGGCGGCCAGTTCGTCCCGCAACTGTCGCAATTCGCGCGACAGGCTGACAAATTCGGGCACGGCGTTGCTGTCTCGGATCAGGCGGTTCAGCAATGCGTTTTCGGGATCTTCGACCTTTGGCAGGGGTTTTCCAGCCCCTGGCAGATCATCAAATTCACCCGCTGCCTGTGCGTCGCGAATGCGTTGGTCAACAAGGTCGAACAAGGGGTGATCCATGGGTCAAGAATACCCCGGCACCGCAAGGGATCAAGAAATGAAAACCCCCGCCGTTACCAGCGGGGGCTTCCTGTTTCACTCCGGCGCAATTACTTCTGCGTGATCCGCCCATCCAGCGTCGGCGCGGTCGACCCCAGTTCGGCCAGATATTCTGCCGTCACATCCGCAAGGTCCGGCCCGAAATCATAGGCGTTCTGGGCATCACGGAACATTTTGTATCCGTCCCCGCCATTGCGCACATAGTTGTTGGACACAACACCATAGGTCTTGGCCGGGTCGATGGGGACAAAGCTGTCACCTTCCATCACCATCACATCCGAAATCCGTTCGCCTGCGGGTTTTGACACATCGAACGTGTATTTCAGACCCGCCACCTGCGGGAAGCGGCCTGCACCTTCCTCGTGCTGGCTGACCCCGTTTTCCAGTGCCTCGACAATGGTCGCGCCGCTGACCTGGAAGGTCGACAGGGTGTTCTGGAACGGAAGAACCGTCAGCACTTCGCCCATCGTGACCTCGCCCGCGTCGATCGAGGCACGAATACCGCCCCCGTTCTGGATCGCGATCTGAATGCCCTGATCCTTGACCCGTGCCAGCATCGCATCGGCAATCAGGTTGCCCATGGCGCATTCCTTGGAGCGGCAGCTGTCCCGCTCGCCGTCGATCATTTCCGAGGTCTGCGCCACCACCCGGTTGCGGATTTCGTCCAGCGGTGCGGCCGCTTCGGCAATGCGCGCCACGGTCGCTTCGTCCTCGGTCACGGCAGCGTCCATGATGATCGGCTCGCCCGTGGCTTCGGTGATGTTGCCTTCGTCATCGAATGTGACGTTCAACTCGCCCAGGAATTTGCCATAAGCATAGGCCGACACGATTGCGGTGTTGCCCACCATGGTCGGATAAGGCCCTTCGGCGCGTTCGTTGGAGTTCGACAACAGCGTGTTGGTATGCCCCCCCACGATGATGTCCACGCCGGTCGTTTCCGCGGCCACCTTCTGATCGACCCCATAACCCGAATGGCTAAGCACGATGATCTTGTTCACCCCTTCCGCGGTCAGCTTGTCAACCTCGCCCTGTACCGCCTGCACGGGGTCGGTGAAGATGATGTTGGGACCGGGCGAGGCCAACTCGTCGGTGTCCTGCGGGGTCAGGCCGATCAGGCCCAGCTTTTCCCCGCCCCGTTCGATGATGGTTGACTTCGCCAGCTTGTCCGCCAGCATCGGCTCGCCCGATACATCGGCGTTGGACATCAGGACCGGGAAATCCACCGCGTCCATGAAGCCGCGCAGAACTTCGGGGCCGTCGTCAAATTCGTGGTTGCCCACGGTCATGGCGTCATAGCCCATCTTGTTCATCATCTCGGCGGCCAGCTTGCCCTTGTAATAGGTATAGAACAGCGTGCCCTGGAACTGGTCGCCCCCATCCACGAGGATCGAGTTGTTCGAGCGCGCGCGCGCTTCGGCAATCGCGCTGACCAGACGGGCGGACCCGCCGAAGCATTCGCCAGCGGTGTTGTCTTCGGCCGAGCACCCGCTGTCATACTTGCTGATCGGCTCGAACCGTGCATGGAAGTCATTGGTGTGCAGAACGGTCAATGTATAATCCGCCGCTGCTGTGCCTGCTGTCATGGCCAAAGCCGCTGCGGTCGTCATGAAACGCGTAATCATTGGGAACCCCCTGTTATTGTGTCTTGCCAACAAGTTGACGCGAGTCGGCCCGACTTGTCAAAGATCGCGATATGATTGACGAACTGACGTAAGGGGAAGATGTCAGCGCGGGCAGCGACCAATTGCTGCGTTCCGCCAACACCGCTTGACGTTGGGCAAGCTGCGCGTCACATGAAGGGCATGCAGATATACAAGATCTTCCGCGCCGCAGAATGGCAGGCGTTCGAGGCAACGGGCAAAACCCTGGGCGCCCCGATTGACCTGACCGATGGCTACATCCACTTCTCGACCGCTGATCAGGTCGCCGAGACCGCGCGAAAGCACTTCGCAGGCGAAGACGGTCTGGTTCTGGCAGCCTTTGAAACCGATGCGATGGGCACCGCCCTGAAATGGGAACCGTCCCGCGGCGGTGCGCTGTTTCCACATCTGTATCGCGAACTGGTCCTGTCCGAAGTCCTGTGGCATCGCACCTTGCCTCTTGGCGAAGGCAGCCACCAATTCCCCGAGTGTCTGGCATGAACCTGATCGAAAAAATTGGACTGAAACTTCTGCATCAGGTTGATCCGGAACGCTCGCACACACTGGCATTGATGGCGATGAAGGCCGGTATTGTGCCGATGCCCGGCATCGTCACAACCGACCGGCTGAAAACCTCGTTCTGCGGGATGACGTTGACCAACCCGGTCGGGCTTGCCGCAGGGTATGACAAGAACGCGACCGTCGTGGATGCTCTGACGCAAGCCGGCTTCGGGTTCGTCGAAGTGGGCGCCGTCACCCCCCACCCGCAACCCGGCAACCCGAAACCACGGCTGTTTCGCCTGACCGAGGATCAGGCGGTTATCAACCGCTTCGGCTTCAATAATGAAGGAATGGGGGCCGCCGCTGCCCGGCTGACCCGGCGGTCGCGCCGCCGCCCGGTGCCCGTGGGTCTGAACCTTGGCGCCAACAAGGACAGTGATGACCGCGCCGCGGATTATGTGCAGGTCTTTGAAACCTGCGCCCCCTTCATTGACTTCGCCACCGTCAATGTCAGCTCGCCCAACACGGAAAGGCTGCGCGATCTGCAAGGGGCCGAGGCGTTGCGCGGGCTGTTGTCTGGCGTGCTGGCCGCACGCGAAAACCAGGACAAGTATACGCCGATCTTTCTGAAGATCGCGCCGGACCTGACCGACGCGGAACTGGCCGAAGTGGCCCAGGTGGCGCAGGACGTGGGCGTGGACGCCATCATCGCCACCAACACCACCCTGTCCCGCGACGGGTTGAAAAGCCGTCACAAGGACGAGGGCGGCGGCCTGTCCGGCCCCCCCTTGTTCGAAAAATCCACCCGCGTGCTGGCACGGCTTTCGAAATTGACGGATGGTGACATGCCCCTGATCGGGGTGGGTGGCATTGCCTCGGCGGACGATGCGTATCAGAAAATCCGTGCCGGGGCTTCGATCGTACAGCTTTATTCGGCGCTGGCTTACAAGGGGTTGAGCCTTGTCGAAGAGATCGCGCTGGGGCTGGACGCATTGTTGGAACGGGACGGGTTCGCCCATGTCGCGGACGCCGTCGGAACCGGACGAGAGGACTGGCTATGACCGAGATATGGCACAACCCGCGTTGTTCGAAATCGCGCCAGACGCTGGCAATTCTGGAAGGTCGCGGCGAGGACGTGACCGTGCGCCGCTATCTGGACGATCCGCCCGATGCGGGCGCACTCAGGTCAGTTCTGGCAGCCCTTGGCGTAGCCCCCATCGAACTCGTGCGCACCGGCGAAAAGGTGTTCAAGGAGCTCGGGTTGTCCAAGGACAGCCCGGATGACGAGTTGATTGCTGCGATGGTGTCCCATCCGATCCTGATCGAACGACCCGTGGTGATCAAGAACGGCAAGGCCCGGATCGGCCGGCCGCCGGACAGCGTGATTGACATTCTCTAGACTTCAGGCCGCACTGCGCTCCAGCGCAGGATAGCGCAGGCCCAAAGTCACGCCGCGCGCGATGAACGAGATCAGCAGCGCCAGCCAAAGCCCGTGATTACCCAATGGCGGCATCAGGACCAGCACCGCGATGATGTAAACCACTGTGGACACAACCATCATGTTGCGCATGTCAGCGGTGCGGGTGGCACCAATGAAGATCCCATCCAGCATCCATGACGGCCATCCGACCAGCGGCGCAAACACCATGTAGATCAGAAAGACCCGTGCGGTGGCGCGCACCTCTTCGGCGGTGGTCATCAGGTCGATGGCCATGCCGCCAAACAGCAGAAACCCCAGCGCCAGCGTCGCCGAAATGCCTGCCCCCCACTGGCTGGACATGATCGCAGCCCGGCGCAGCCCGGCCCTGTTGCGCGCGCCCAGCGCCTGACCGACGAAGGTCTCGGCCCCGAAGGCAAAGCCATCCATCGCATAGGCCGTGACGTTCAGGAATTGCACCAGAATCTGGTTGGCAGCCAGTTCCACGTCGGAAAACCGCGCGCCGAGAAACATGAAACTTGTGAACATCGCGGTCAGCAGCAGCGAGCGGATCAGGATATCGCTGTTCACCACCGCAATGCGTTTCAGGGTTTCGGCGTGCATCACCCGTCCCCAGTCACGCCAGGCGGCGTTGGCGAACACATCCCGACACAGCCAGACGGCCAGCGCGGCACCACCGACCTCTGCGATCAAAGTGGCGATTGCAACACCTTCCACGCCCCATCCCAGCCCCATGACAAACCACAGGTCCAGCACGATGTTGACACCGTTCATGGCAACCTGAAGAACCAGAACGGCGCGCGTCCGCTCCAACGCGATCAGCCAGCCGGTAAAGGCGTTCAGCGCGATGGCAAAGGGCGCGCCCCAGATTCGGATCGTCAGATAGGCTTGCGCCATGCCCTCGACCTCGGCCGAGGCCGGGGCCAGTCTGAACGCCGCCCAGAACAGCGGGATTTGCAGCGCAATCAATGCCAGTCCGGCGACGGCCCCGATCATCGTGGCACGGGTCAGCATGGCCGACACCTCGCCCATGCGTCCTGCGCCATAGGCCTGTGCGGTCAGGCCCGTTGTGCCCATCCGCAAAAACCCAAACACCCAATAGAAGGTCGAGATGATAACCGCGCCGATCCCCACCGCGCCGATTGGTGCCGCCTCGCCCAACTGGCCGATCACGCCCGTATCCACGATGCCCAGGATCGGCACCGTCACATTGGACAGCACAATCGGCCCTGCCACCGCAAGGATACGGCTGTGGGTAATCTGAACTGCACGCGGGGTCATTTCTGAGGCATCAGGAAATGGCCGGTCGCCTGTGCATAGAGCTTGTTTCGATTGTCTTGCCAGGCCTCGACATGCACCGAGGCATAACGCCGCCCCTGCCGAACGATCCGCGCACGTGCATAGGCGTCGCGCGGCAGACCTGACCGAAGATAGTCGATCGAAAAGTCGATGGTCTTGGGCAGATAAGGAAGGTTGTCCGGTCCCAGAGTGCCAGGATCCAGCTTGCCGCTCTCCATATCTTCCCACAGAGAGACCCAGCTGAGTTCGATCACCGCAGCGGTTTCAAGAAACGCTGCCGTCACGCCACCATGAATGGCCGGCAACAACGGATTGCCGATCAGCTTGTCGGAAAAAGGCAGAACCGCCGTCAGCTCGTCGCCATGGCGTTCCACGGTGATCCCGAGAAAGGTCAGGTATGGCACACTGCCCACCAAAGCCGACAGGGTCGCATCGCGCCGTTTTTTGACGACCTCGACCGGTTCCGGGCGCGGGCGTTTGACAGATCCGCTCATGTGTCGTCGCCTCCGCTGATTTCGGCCGAGATTTCGGTCGAACGCCGCCTGGGATCCCCATCGGCGGAAAACGCGCCGGTTGCTGTGGCCACCGGGCGGCTTTCATCTTCATCCAGTGCAACGGCACGCACAAAGGCCACCGACCGCGTGACGTGATAGCACGTGGCACGCGCGGTGATCCGCTGCCCGGGCGTCGCGGGTCGCATATAGTCGATGCGCAGGTCGATCGTGGCCGTGATGGCGGGGGCGTCCGGGTGGCTCATCACCGCCGATCCGCAACAGGTGTCCATCAGAGCCGACACCGCGCCGCCGTGAATCACCCCCGATCGCGGATCACCGATGAAACGGGGATCATAGGGCATGGACATTACGGCCTCGCCCTCGCCCAATTCGTCCAGCGTCATCCCCAAAGCCCCGCAATGCGGGATGGCCTCGGTGAATTTCCGAGCGATTTCAGCTTTCTTCTCTGCGGTCAGACCTTTGATCATCACGGGCCCTCTTTTGTATCTCCGCCATTTATTGGCCCTTGCAAATCGCGCGTCCAGCCCTTACTTTCGCAATTAAGAATTATTCTCAATCGCAAGAGCTTCCATGACAGACGCCACAGCCCTGACAGCCCCGATGGGGAAAATGCGCCCGAAACGCCTTTTGGTGTTGGCGATCATGCTTGCCTTGTCAGTGGCACCCGGACAACTGGGCGAGCTGACACGCGAGCTGATGACCGATGCTTACGTTCAGGTTTCAGTGTTTGTGGCAGCCACGCTGTTGCTGTTTTACGGGGCCGAGCGACTCTTCAGCTTCGACATCGGCGAGAGCCTGTCCAGGGCGCGCGGGGCACAGGTGCCTCTGGCGGCGCTGTTGGGGGCCACTCCGGGTTGCGGCGGGGCTGTCGTGGTCGTTGCTGCCTACAGTTCAGGCCATGTGGGATTCGGCGCCGTGGTCGCCACGCTGACGGCCACCATGGGCGATGCGGCGTTCCTGCTGATTGCCACGCGGCCTGATGCCGCCATCATCGTTCTGCCCCTGTCTTTGCTGGTCGGTATCCTGTCCGGCTGGCTGATCGACCATTTCCACACGGTTGAATACCGCGCCTCGACGCTGGCAAGTTGCGAGCTTGCCCCGCTGATCGGGCGCACCCGCCCGCAGGACGTGGCCTATCTTGTTCTGGCGGCTCCGGGTCTGGTGGTGGGTGCCGCGCAGCTTGCTCAGGTCGAGATCAACGCGCTGTTCGGCATTCCGGTCCAGTGGATCGCCCTTGCCGGTACATTTCTGGGCCTGACGATCTGGGCCACCTCGAAACTGGCTGCAATGACCAACACACATGACAGCCCGCTGACCCGGATGGCCGAAGAAACGAGCTTTATCTCGGTCTGGGTGATCGGCGCCTATCTGGCTTACGATTACGTTGCCGAGTTCGCCGGGGTGGATATCGAGCTTCTGTTCCAGTCCATCGCCCCGCTACTGCCGTTGATGGCCATTCTTGTCGGGCTGATCCCCGGTTGCGGCCCGCAGGTGCTTGTCACCACCCTGTACTTGAACGGCGTCATTCCTTTCGCCGCGCTGATGGGGAATGCGATCTCGAATGACGGCGATGCGCTGTTCCCGGCGATTGCGCTGAACCCGAAAGCGGCGCTGATGGCCACGCTGTATTCCACCATCCCGGCCCTGATCGTGGCCTATGGATTCTATGTTCTGGCACCCGGCTTCATGAACTAGACCTGCGCAGCAGAGGAAAAGGCTCTCGGCAATTGCACCCGCTGCAACGCTCCTTTACGCTGTGCTCCATCAAGACTGGAAATGGGGCACCGATGACCGACGACCGCCTGACCTTCAAGGAAATGTGCGCGAAATTCGACGTAACGCCGCGCACACTCAGATACTACGAATACATCGAACTTCTGAGCCCCGAAAAGGAAGGCCGCGCCCGGTACTATACCCCGCGCGAAGTTGCCCGCATGACACTGATTCTGCGCGGGCGGCGGTTTGGCTTCTCGCTTGAAGAACTCCGCCAGTGGCTTCTGATCTACGATGAAAAAGGGACCGAGGCGCAAAACCGCGCCTGGGTCGAGCTTGCCGACCGGCAACTGGTTGACCTGCGCAGACAGCAGGAACAACTGGCCGAAAGCATCACGGATTTGCAGAAACTGCGCGATGACGTGGCCAACGCGCTGGACTGAGTTGCTCTGATTCCCCCGGGAATCGCGCCTGAAGGCCGCCGTCACCTCGGTTTCTTCAGAATCCGGCCAAACCGGCGCTGTTTTAGTTTTTGATGAAAAAACATGCCCTTGCGTAAAGCGATGGCGTTTTCGACGTTACGTAACGACAAGAAAACCCCTGACGCCACGTTACATTTACGTCAACGTCAACTTATATAGTAAGACGTGCTGGTCAGAACACACGACCGGCGTCGGGTAAAGATTGGAGCAAGTATGACCGACGAACTGATGACCATTCGGCAAATGTGCGATGCATTCAACGTCACCGCGCGCACGCTGCGTTTTTACGAGGCGAAGGAACTGATCGCCCCCATTCGCGAAGGCCAGAAGCGGCTGTTCACCAGACGTGACCGCGCGCGACTGAAGCTGATCCTGCGGGGCAAACGCTTTGGCTTTTCGCTGGAGGAGATTCGCCAGCTTCTGGATCTCTACGACCGTGGCGATCAGCAGAAGACACAGTTGAAACGCACCTATGACGTGGCACTTGGACATCTGGATGACCTGAAGCGCCAACGCGCCGAACTGGACGACGCAATCGACGATCTGACCAACCAGTTGCAATGGGTGAACGACAAGATCGCTTCGCTCGACGATGACCACTAAGATTTAGGACAAGGACGACCCCTATGCCCAGCTATACCGCGCCCACAAAGGACATGGCCTTCCTGCTGCACGAAGTGCTAAAGGCCGAGACGCTGAACATCCCCGGATACAACGACCTGGAACCCGATTTTACGGGGGCCGTTCTGGAAGAAGCCGGAAAAGTGGCCAGCGAGGTTCTGACACCCCTCAACGTGGTGGGCGATCACGAAGGGTGTCGGCTGGAGAACGGCGTCGTCTACACCCCGTCCGGGTTCAAGGATGCGTTCGAGCAGATGAAGGAAGGCGGCTGGACAGGTCTGGACATGCCCGAAGAGTTCGGTGGCCAGAACATGCCCGTCCTGCTGGGCACCGCGGTGGGCGAGATGTTTTCAGCCGCCAACCAGGCGTTCACCATGTATCAGGGGCTGACCCACGGCGCGGCCTCGGCAATCCTGGCGCATGGCACGGATGAGCAGAAGGCGACCTTCCTGCCCAAGATGATCAGTTGCGAATGGACCGGCACGATGAACCTGACCGAACCGCATTGCGGCACCGATCTGGGCCTGATGCGGACCAAGGCGGAACCGCAGGATGATGGGTCCTACAAGGTGTCAGGGCAAAAGATCTTCATCTCGGCCGGCGATCACGACATGTCCGAGAATGTCATCCATTTGGTGCTGGCAAAAATTCCGGGCGGTCCCGACGGCATCAAGGGTGTGTCGCTGTTCATCGTGCCAAAATTCAACGTGAATGAAGATGGGTCGATCGGCGCGCGCAACGGTGTCAGCGTGGGCAACATCGAGAAAAAGATGGGGATCCACGGCAACTCGACCTGCGTCATGAACTATGACGAAGCAACCGGTTATCTGCTGGGTCACATGCACAAGGGCATGCGCGCGATGTTCACCATGATGAACGAAGCCCGCCTGGGCGTCGCCATGCAAGGCCTGGCGCAAGCCGAAGCGGCTTATCAGAACGCCGTGATCTATGCCAAGGACCGCCTGCAAGGACGTGATGTGACCGGCGTCAAGAATCCCGACGGACCCGCTGATCCCCTGATCGTGCATCCCGACATTCGCCGGTCTCTGATGGATCAGAAAAGTTTTATCGAAGGTGCGCGCGGCTTCCTTCTGTGGGGCGCGCTGCTGATTGACCAGGCGCACCGCGCAGACGACAAGGACGCCGATGGTCTGATCAGCCTGATGACCCCGGTCCTCAAAGGTTTCCTGACCGATCAGGGCTTTGACATGACCGTTCTGGCGCAGCAGATTTACGGCGGCCACGGCTATATCGAAGAACACGGGATGAGCCAGTTCGTCCGCGACGCCCGGATCACCCAGATCTACGAAGGGGCCAATGGCGTTCAGGCACTTGACCTTGTGGGCCGCAAGCTGGCCGCCGACGGGGGCAAACACGTCATGGCCTTCTTCGATCTGATCAAAGCCTTCTGCAAGGAGCAGGGTGAAGATGATGCAATGAAAGATTTCATTGACCCCCTTAAAACCGCGTCGAAGCACCTGCAGGCCGCGTCGATGTTCTTCATGCAGAATGGTATGAAAAACCCGAACCATGCACTGGCAGGCAGCTATGACTTCATGCACCTGTTCGGCCATGTCTGCCTGGGCTACGCTTGGGCGCAACAAGCCCGCGCCGCGCTGGACGCCCTTGCAAACGGTACCTCTGACGCCACGTTTTACGAGACCAAATTGACAACGGCGCGCTACTATATGGCACGCCGCCTGCCCGCCACGTCGATGCACCTGGCACGGATCGAAAGCGGCGCGGACACCGTCATGGCGCTGGACGCTGAAGCGTTCTGAACCGCGTCAACAAAGCTAGGAGAGAACATGCCGAAACGCTTCAAACTGACCCGCCGCTTCCCCTGTGCCATGACAGAGGATGGCTATCGTCGGCTGAGGCGTTTCGCGAAAGAGGCAGGGCTTGACGAAGGTGAAGCCCTGTCCTTCCTCTTTGAACATTTCGACAGCGTAACGGACCATGAAAACCTGACAGCGCGTCTGCGCCTGTTCAATTCGGAACTGGATGCACGCAAACGCTGAACACACCGCCCACGGCCATCACAGGAGCCTCCGGCGGGGATATTTATGACAAGAAAAATCGCGCTCTTTTTCTTGTCACAAATATCCCGGGGGTCCGGGGGCAGCGCCCCCGGCGACGAGGCATCAAAAAGGAGGCATGGATGACAGTCAAGCTCTACTGTTTTGGGGAAAGCGGCAATGCCTACAAGGCGACTCTGACGCTGGAGTTGTCCGGTCTGGAGTGGGAGCCGGTTTTTGTCGATTTCTTCAACGGCGAAAGCCGAAGCCCCGCGTTTCGCGAACTGAACCCGATGGGTGAAGTGCCGGTCATGATCGACGGGGATGTGACCCTGTCTCAGTCAGGCGTCATTCAGGACTATGTGTCGTCGAAATCTGGCAAGTTGGGCGGGCGCAGCGCGAATGAACGCCGCGAAATCCTGCGCTGGCAGTTCTGGGACAATCACAAGATGTCCTCGGTTGCAGGCAACACCCGTTTCCTGATGAATTTCCTGCCTGAAGACAAGCGTCCCGCCGAAGTCATCGACTTCAATCAGGCGCGACTGAAAAGCGCCTACAAGGTGCTTGAAGGCGAGTTGGCAGAGCGCAACTGGCTGGTTGGTGATGCCATCACGCTCGCTGATATCTCGTGCTGTGGCTATCTGTATTACCCTGAACCCTTCGGCTTCGACCGCGCCGAATGGCCCGCCATCGACGCCTGGCTGACCCGGATTTCGGAGACGCCCGGCTGGAAACACCCCTATGACCTGATGCCCGGCTCCCCCGCGGACCGCGCGTAAGATCCTGAAAGGAAGCAAGAAAATGACCGACGCCTATATCTATGACGCCGTACGCACCCCGCGTGGCAAAGGCAAGAAGGACGGCACGCTGCACGAAGTAACCGCCGTGCGCCTATCTGCGGTGGCCTTGAACGCTCTGAAAGAGCGTAACAATCTCGACGGCCACGCCGTGGAGGATGTGATCTGGGGCAACGTGACCCAGGTGGGCGAACAGGGCGCGTGCCTCGCGCGTTCATCGGTGCTCTATTCCGATCTGGACGAACGGATTCCCGGTGTCTCGATCAACCGCTTCTGTGCGTCGGGCCTGGAAGCCGTGAACATGGCCGCCAACCAGGTGAAGGGCGGCGCGGGCGACGGTTATATCGCCGGCGGCGTGGAAAGCATGAGCCGTGTGCCGATGGGCATGGATGGTGGGGCAATTGCCGCCGATCCTCATCTGGCGATGAAAGCCTATTTCGTGCCGCAGGGCATCTCGGCCGACATTATCGCGACCGAGTACGGGTTCAGTCGCGATGACTGTGACGCTTATGCCGTCGAAAGCCAGAAGCGCGCGGCTGCCGCCCGCGCGGACGGGCGCTTCAAGTCGATCGTGCCGGTCACCGACCAGAACGGGTTGGTGATCATGGCCGAGGACGAAATGATCCGCGAAACCACGATGCAGACCCTCGGCGGCCTGAACCCATCCTTCAAGGCAATGGGCGAGGCAATGCCGGGCTTTGATGCCGTGGCACTTCTAAAATACCCGCATCTGGAAAAGATCAACCACGTGCACCACGCAGGGAACTCGTCCGGGATTGCCGATGGATCCGCCGCCGTGCTGATCGGCAACAAGGAGTTTGGCGAGCGTCACGGTCTGAAACCGCGTGCGCGCGTCAAGGCAACATCCAAGGTTGGCACCGATCCGACCATCATGCTGACCGGTCCCGTTCCTGCCACAGAGCGTGTTCTGCAAGCCGCTGGCATGTCGTTTGGCGATATCGACCTGTTCGAAGTGAACGAAGCCTTCGCGTCCGTCGTGCTGCGCTTCATTCAGGCGTTTGACGCCGACACTGACAAAGTCAACGTGAATGGCGGCGCCATCGCCATGGGCCACCCGCTGGGTGGAACCGGCGCGATGATCCTGGGCGCGTTGCTGGACGAGATGGAGCGGTCCGACAAGGAGACCGGTCTGGCCACGCTCTGCATCGGGTCGGGCATGGGTGCCGCAACCATTCTTGAACGCGTGTAAGAAGGAGACGTTACAATGGCTGATTTTCACTATTCCGTGGACGCCGATGGCGTCGCCACCATCACCTGGGACGTGCCGGGCAAATCCATGAACGTGCTGTCCTATAACGCGCTGCGCGAGTTGGACGCACATATCGACACCGTTCTGGCCGACGACGCCGTGAAAGGCGCGATCATCACCTCGGGCAAGAAAGATTTCGCCGGGGGAATGGATCTGAACGTGATCGCCCAGATGAAGAACGACGCTGGCGACAACCCGGCGCAGGGACTGTTCGACGGCGTGATGGGGATGCACGGCGTGCTGCGCAAGATCGAACGCGCCGGCATGGACCCCAAGACCAACAAAGGCGGCAAACCGATCGTCGCCGCCCTGCCCGGCATCGCGCTTGGCATTGGTCTGGAAATCCCGCTGGCCTGTCACCGCATCATTGCGGCGGACAACCCCAAGGCCAAGATCGGCCTGCCCGAGATCATGGTCGGCATCTTTCCCGGCGCCGGTGGCACCACGCGGCTTGTGCGCAAGATGGGGGCGATGGCGGCGGCGCCGTTCCTGTTGGAAGGCAAAACGGTTGCGCCCGACAAGGCCAAAGCGGCTGGCCTGATCGACGAGGTTGTACCGGCAGACGAACTGCAAGCCCGCGCGAAAGAGTGGGTGTTGAACGCAACCGACGCAGATATCGTCAAACCCTGGGACCAGAAGGGCTATAAAATGCCGGGCGGTGCGCCCTATCACCCCGCTGGGTTCCAGACCTTCGTGGGGGCCGCAGCCATGATCCACGGCAAGACCAATGGCGTTTATCCTGCGGCGAAAGCCCTGCTGGCAGCGGTGTACGAAGGTGCGTTGGTGCCGTTTGACGACGCGCTTCGCGTGGAATGCCGCTGGTTCGTCAATGTGCTGATGAACCCGTCCTCCTCCGCAATGATCCGGTCGCTGTTCATCAACAAGCAGGCCTTGGAAAAGGGTGCTGTGCGCCCGAAAGGCGTCGATGATCAATCGGTCAAGAAAGTTGGCGTTCTGGGCGCGGGCATGATGGGCGCAGGCATCGCGCTGGTGTCCGCCATGGCGGGGATGGAGGTCGTGTTGATCGACCAGACCCAGGACGCCGCAGACCGCGGCAAATCATACTCCGAGAGCTATCTGGACAAGGGCATCGCCCGCAAGAAAGCCACGCCCGAGAAGAAAGAGGCCGTCCTGTCCGCCATCACCGCGACCACCGATCTGGACGCGCTGAAAGGCGCGGACCTGATCATCGAAGCGGTGTTTGAGGACATGGGCGTCAAAGCCGAGATGACCAAGAAAGTCGAAGCGGTGGTCGGGGAAGATTGCATCTTCGCCACCAACACCTCGACCCTGCCGATCACCGAACTGGCCAAGGCGTCAGTGCGTCCCGATCAGTTCATCGGCATCCATTTCTTCTCGCCGGTCGAGAAGATGATGCTGGTCGAGATAATCAAGGGCAAGGAAACCGGGGATCGTGCGGTGGCCAAGGCGCTGGACTATGTGCGTCAGATCCGCAAGACGCCGATCGTCGTCAATGACGCGCGCTTCTTCTACTGCAACCGCTGCATCATTCCCTATATCAACGAAGGGATGCGCATGGTTGGCGAGGGCGTCGCGCCCGCGCTGGTCGAAGGGGCGGCGAAGCTTTTGGGCTTCCCCGTCGGGCCGCTGCAACTTGTCGATGAAACCTCGATCGAGCTGGGCGTGAAAATCGCCAAGGCCACCAAGGCGGCGATGGGTGATGATTACCCTGACGACGCGGTGGACGAGATCATCTTCTGGATGGCCGATCAGGGTCGCATGGGCCGCAAGGCCAAGGCGGGTTTCTATGACTATGACGACAAGGGCAAGCGCACAGGGTTGTGGGAAGGGCTTGGCGACAAGTTCCCGCTGGCCGACGATCAGCCTGACCTGACCGAAGTAAAACATCGCCTGATGATGGCACAGGTGCTGGAAGCCGTCCGCGCGCTGGAAGACGGCGTGTTGGAAGACATTCGCGAAGGTGACGTGGGTGCGGTTCTAGCCTGGGGCTTTGCGCCGTGGTCCGGTGGCCCGTTCAGCTGGCTGGACATGATCGGCGCGGACAAGGCGGTCGAGATTTGCGATGGCCTGACCGACGCACACGGCGCACGCTTCACCACGCCCGCACTGCTGCGTGATCTGGCGGACAAAGGTGACACATTCTATGGCCGCTTCGACACCGCGCAAGACGCTGCCTGATGGCCGCTGAAAACACCCAAAAAGCCCGGCCGACCGCCGGGCTTTTTCAATTTGCGCCTACCACATCAGGGCAAGCAACAGATATCCGGCCATCCCGTAAAGCGCAGCCAGGCTCACGCTCATGAATATCCCGCGCAGCACTGCTTTGCCCCGTAGCGCGCTGTAGGTATAGCCCAACCTGCCTATGCCAAACCCGATGATCCAGATCTGAGACGTGAGCGTTGATGGCGAAGCCAGTGCCATCAGCAAAGCCAGACCCCCGAACTACATCGTGTTTTCGGTCGCGTTTCGGTGCGCATTGTGATGCCGTTCCAACGCGCGCCAACCCAATGCCGGCACATCTTCCTTGCGCGCATTGGCTTCTGCATACTCCTTGGGCGAGGCATAGATGCCGTGGTGCAGGCGGGTCAGTTCACTCCACGTCATCAGCCAGGTATGGTTCAGCAGCAACAGCGCGTTTGCCACAACCAGCGCGGCCATGACCCCGACAGATGGCAGGGCCACGGTCAAAGGCTCGACACCAAGAACAAGGTTCACCACCATCGAAATCACAATCAGCCCGATAGGGTAGACGACGATGATCCGAGTGAGTTTTCGTATGCGTGCCGCACTGTCCGACATGAAACCCTGCCGTTTCGGCGCGTTTCATCGCGCGCAATTTGATCGCTCAAAGACAGGGGCTGAGATCGTCTTAAAATGGGGCGGCTATCAATCAGTCGAACCGATATCCGAAACGGGCAATGTCCGTGGCACAGCATTCTGCAACGATTTCAGCGAGCTCGTCGGTATAGGCGGCACGATAATCGCGGACGCGGTCAGACCGGTTTACATGCGGCAAAGGGCGCAGTGAGAACCCCAGATGGGTTTCAAAAGGTGCAAGATCATCGGACAGCGCCTCCATCCGCGCGAACAGATCGCACCGCTCTTGCCCGTTTTGATCCGTCACATAGGACGCAAATGGCGATGCGGCGAAACTGTCCAGCGTGTGCTGGTGGGTTACGAACTCCGAAAAGGTCAGGACATGCGCCAGATCGACCGCCGGATGATCGAAATGCTGCGCCTTGAGCCAGTGATAATAGCTGACCAGCCTGTCCCACGGGTTGCGCACAAGCGTCACGATGAAATAGTCATCGATCTGGTCTTGCGTTACGGGGCCATAGATATCGCGCAGGCGCGAATGCTTCCACAACCGCCCGGAGGACTGAACATGCGCCATGCGTTTGCGCCGGCGGATCGCCTTGGGCGTATCACCCAGTAAGATGTCGTCTTTCATCGCCCGCGCCTCAAGTGCCATTGCGAGAGACGTACCCCCGGTTTTCGGCGGATGGATGAAGATGTAACGACGTCCATGCGAAATGATCATGCCCCGACCTTAGCCGGGTTTCAGACCACACGCGAGCGCAGAGAGATGATAGCCCCCGAAACGATAATTAGGGCCATGCCGAAAATTGCGCGGGCAGGCACCGGATCGCCGAACAGCACGAAACTCCACCCTGCCGCAAAGGGGAGCAACAGGTATTCATAGATCGCCACCTGTGCCGCCTCTCCCATCTGGTAGCCCTTGAAAATCAGGCCAACCGCGACAAGCGACCCCACCGCCTGCATCACCGTCAACCCCCAGCCCAGTGGCGTGGGCCAGACCAGACCGCGCAGGATGAACCCGTCCGCACCGGCAGGCGCCTCGGGCGCCCAAACGGTCATCGCGATCGACCCGATCAGACCGAACAGCCCCAGCGACAGGAAGAAAAACAACAGCATGGACAGGGCACTTTCCCCTTCGCACCATTGCCGGGTGGCGATCCCTCCAATGGCATAGAAGAACCCGGCGGCCATCGGGACCAGCGCCAAAGGGGCAAGACCGTTGGCAAACGGGTCCAACACGATCAGCACCCCGACAAATCCGACAATCGCGGCGCCAAGGCGGATTGCACCGACCGGCTGGCCAAGAAACAGGGCAGAAATCAACAAAACCCAGATCGGCGCGGTGAACAGCCCGGCGGCAACCTGACCGATGGGCAGAAAGGCCAGGCACCCGAAATAGATCAGCATCGCCACCGCTGCGAACCCACCGCGCACCATCACTGCCCAAAGGCGAACAGGCGCCAGTCGTGCATGTCCATACCGGGATAACAGCATCAGAATACCAACAGCCATGATCGCGCGCATCAGGTGAAACTGCCACAAACCAAGGTCTTGCGCTATCAGCGTCACGAAATTGTCGAAAAAGCCCAGAAGGAACATTGCCAGACAGATCGTGCCCGCCGCCGCAAATGTCCGATTTCCTGACATGTCGTTTTCGTCCTTCCTGACCGTCATCCCGGGATTGACCACACGGGTGTCGTTCTGATCTGCTTCCAGAACGACATACAGCACTGACAAACCGAAACAAGACAGGGAGCAATGCCAATGGGCTGGATGGCTGATGAAACCGGATTGGATAAATGCGCGGCGAATTTCGTGCCTTTGACGCCCCTGTCGCATCTCAGACGCGCGGCGCTGGTCTTTCCCAAGCGCGAAGCACTGGTCTATGGCGCGCGGCGTCTGACCTATGCCGACTATCATGCGCGCGTCTCGCGTCTGGCCGCGGCACTGGCCGGACGCGGGATCAAACCGGGCGACGTCGTGGCCACACTTCTGCCCAACATCCTTGCACATGTGGAAGCCAGCTTTGGCATTCCCGCCTGTGGGGCCGTGCTGAACACGATCAACACGCGGCTGGATGTGGATACTGTGGCCTATATCCTTGACCACGGCGCGGCACGCGTGGTGTTGGTGGACACTCAGCTTCTGCCGCTGGCTGAACGCGCCATCGCGCAACTCGCGGATCGGGGCCAGCCCGCCCCGACCATCATCGAGGTCGCCGACCCCGATGCCGGATTCCCCGCCACCGGAAATCATCTGGAATACGAGGATCTGCTGGCGGAAGGGGATCCCGCGTTCGACTGGATCATGCCGCAGGACGAATGGGAAAGCCTTGCGTTGAACTACACCTCTGGCACCACCGGGCGCCCCAAGGGCGTGGTCTATCACCACCGCGGCGCCTATTTGATGACGATGGGCACGCCGATCAGTTGGGGGATGACGCTGTATCCGCGTTATCTGACCATCGTGCCTCTGTTTCACTGCAACAACTGGAACCACACATGGATGATCCCCGCACTTGGCGGCACGGTGATCTGCTGCCGCGACATCACCGCCAAGGCAATCTATGACGCGGTCGCGGACGAGGGCGTGAGCCATTTCGGCGGTGCACCGATCGTGCTGAACATGATCGTGAACGCCCCCGAAACCGATCGCCGCAGCTTCAACCACACGGTCGAAGTCTTCACCGCCGGTGCCCCGCCCGCCGCCGCCACCCTGGCTGCGATCGAACCCTTGGGTTTCAACGTCACCCAGGTCTATGGCCTGACCGAAACCTACGGGCATGTCACCGAATGCCTATGGAACGGCCCGGAATGGGATGATCTGCCGCAGGACGAGAAGGCTTTGATGAAAGCACGCACCGGCGTTGCCATGCCTATGATGGAGCACATCACAGTCCTGGATCCCGAGACGATGGAACAGGTGCCGATGGACGGCGAGTCGATTGGCGAGATCATGATCCGGGGCAATTCCGTGATGAAAGGCTATCTGAAAAACCCGGATGCCACGCGCGAGGCGTTCCGGGGCGGTTATTTCCATTCGGGTGACATCGCGCATCAGACACCGGATGGCTATATCCGCATCACCGACCGGGCCAAGGACATTATCATTTCCGGCGGCGAAAACGTCAGCTCGGTCGAGGTTGAGGGCGTCCTGATGCATCATCCCGCCGTCAGCCTGTGCGCCGTGGTCGCCAGGCCGGATGAGAAATGGGGCGAGGTGCCCTGCGCTTTTGTCGAATTGAAAGACGGCGCACAGGTGACCGAGGACGAGTTGATCGCCTTTGTGCGCACGCGTCTGGCCGGGTTCAAAACCCCGAAAATGATCGAGTTTTGCGAGCTGCCCAAGACCTCGACCGGGAAGATACAGAAGTTCGAGTTGCGCGACCGGCTGCGGAACACGTCCTGACCCACCACGCGCATTGCCCCGACGCGGGCAACGCTCTATTCTTGCGGCAATGATAACGAGCAGGCGAGACCCGTCCCGACCATGACGGCCCTCACGAAATATCAGCGGCTGGAAGCGGCCGGGTTGTGGCGCGCCGATACGCAGGCGCAGCGCCGCGATGTGATCGTGTCGCTGGGGGATGCGACGCTGACCATCACCGACACGCATGAAACCGCGCTGACCCATTGGTCCCTGCCCGCCATTCTTCGGCTGAACCCGTCCGAACGCCCGGCCCGCTATGCCCCCGGCGAAGATGCCACGGAAGAGTTGGAGATCGACGACGACACGATGATCCGGGCGATTGAAAAGGTGCGCCGCGTTGTCGAACGCCGACGCCCCCACCCCGGTCGCCTGCGCCACTGGATCACGGCCGGACTGTTTTGCCTGTTATTGGTGCTGGGTGTGTTCTGGATGCCAGGGGCGCTGCGCAATTATACGGTCTCGGTGGTGCCGGACCCGACACGGGACGCCATCGGGCAAAGAATTCTGGATCGAATCGGCCGGGTGGCGGGCCAACACTGCGACGGGCACGAAGGGTTGGAGGCGCTAGACCGCTTGCAATCCCGCGTTCTGAACAGTGCGGATACCCGCGTGATCGTGCTGTCGGGCGGGGTGCAGACCGCGACCCACCTGCCCGGTCGGATCACCCTTCTGAACCGCGCCTTGATCGAGGATTACGAAGAACCCGACGTGGTCGCCGGTTTCCTGCTGGCCGAGGATCTGCGCCGCCAGAACACCGACCCGATGAACGCCCTGCTGGAGCACGCGGGTCTGAAAGCGACCGCTCAGCTTCTGACGACCGGTGATTTGCCGGACAGCGTTATCGACAGCTATGCCGAGGATCTGTTGACCGCCCCTCCGGCCCCGCTGGACCAGACAGACCTTCTGGCGCGATTTGAACAAGCGGGGGTTCGCTCCACCCCCTATGCCTATGCGCTGGACATTTCCGGCGAAACGACGCTGGACCTGATCGAGGCCGATCCGGTCCCCTTGGCAGAGGCCACGCCCTTGTTGACGGATGCCAACTGGGTGCGTCTGCAAGGGATCTGCGGCGAATAAGCGGCCCGGCAGATAACTGCCTTACTTCGTGCCGAACATCCGGTCGCCCGCATCACCCAATCCCGGCATGATATACCCTTTTTCGTTCAGCTTTTCATCCAGCGCGGCTGTGATGATCGGCACATCGGGATGGGCTTCCTTCATCCGGGCCACCCCTTCGGGCGCAGCCAGAAGGCACATGAACCGAATGTTGCGTGCACCGGCCTTTTTCAACAGATCAATCGCCGCGGCCGAGCTGTTGCCGGTGGCGAGCATCGGATCGACAGCAATGACCAGACGATCTTCCAGCGCCTCGGGCACCTTGAAGTAATACTGCACGGGCTCCAGCGTTTCCTCGTCGCGGTACAGCCCGACGAACCCCACGCGGGCCGATGGGATCAGTTCAAGAACCCCGTCCAGCAACCCATTGCCCGCCCGCAAGATCGACACCAGTGCCAACTTGCGCCCCGCCAGCACCGGGGCGTCCATCTCCTGCATCGGCGTCTTGATCCGCTGGGTTTCCATCGGAAGCTCGCGCGTCACCTCATAGGCCAGAAGCTGGCTGATTTCGCGCAGAAGCTGGCGGAAATGGTTGGTCGGCGTGGTCTCGTCGCGCATCAGGGTCAGCTTGTGCTGGATCAACGGGTGCTTCACGACGGTCAGATGCTCATACATCCTGGGCCTCCACTATCTTGCGCACACGCTCGCGTGTCGCATCATCACAAAACGCCGCCTCGATGGCGGTCAGGTTCAGGGCTTTGAAATCTGCCGCATCCCAGCCAAACTGGCGCGACAGATCTTCGTATTCTTTCACCATATCGGTGCGGAAAAACGGCGGGTCGTCGGTGGACACCGTGACTTTCACACCCCGATCGCGCAGCCTGGCAATCGGGTGGGCTGCAAGGTCGGGATAGACACCAAGAAAGACGTTGGAGCCGGGGCAGACCTCTAGCGTGATCCCGTCTTGGACCAATCGGTCGACCAACGCAGGGTCTTCGATGGCGCGCACCCCGTGGCCGATACGTTCAACCCGCAGATCATCCAGGGCTGCCCGCACCTCGTCCGGGCCGTTCCATTCGCCCGCATGGGTGGTCAGCTTCAACCCGGCCTCGCGCGCCATGTCGAATGCATAGGCAAAATCGCCCTGTTTGCCGGATTTCTCGTCCCCACCCATGCCATAGCCGGTGATGAACCCGCCCGCGGTCTGTTGCGCACACCGCGCGACCTCACGCGCCGCGTCCGGGCCGAAATGACGCACGGCGGTCACGATCCCGCGCAGCGTGATGCCCGCATCACGCTCGGCCTCTGCGGCGGCGTCCTGGATGGCGGCAAGATAGTCGCGCCACGC
This sequence comes from Aliiroseovarius zhejiangensis, assembly GCF_014656375.1. Classification (GTDB taxonomy): domain Bacteria; phylum Pseudomonadota; class Alphaproteobacteria; order Rhodobacterales; family Rhodobacteraceae; genus Aliiroseovarius; species Aliiroseovarius zhejiangensis. The sequence continues at coordinate 735,301 of NZ_BNCH01000001.1, forward strand.
CGACACATCACGCCCACCGCAGAAATCGGGCGAGATGAACGTCTCGACATAGACCACGCCCGCCTCGGCGCAGTTCTCCAGCACCGCACGGGTCAACCGCGCATAATCTTGCGGCGAGTTCAGCACCGAGGTTGCCGCTTCATATACTTCAAGGAAATGCCAGAAATCGCGATAGGCATAGCCGCCATCTGCCGCGAAGATCCCAGACAGATCGACGTTTTTTTCCTTTGCCAATCCGCGAATGAAGTCTGGCGGCGCCGCCCCTTCGATATGGGTGTGCAACTCGACCTTTGGCAATGCTTTGAAACTCATAGAAACGACTTCCCCGCCCCGCGGGCGTCCAGCCCCAGATGTGCCGCGACAGATGCCCCAATGTCAGAGAAACCGCAAATGCCAATTTCCTTTGCGCCCAGTCCGGCGCCGATCACCGGGACACGTTCGCGTGTGTGATCTGTGCCGACCCAGGTCGGATCATTGCCGTGATCGGCGGTGAAGATCAGCACGTCACCGTCGCGCATCTTGTCAAACACGCGTGGCAGTTCGGCGTCGAACCATTCCAACGCGCGGGCATAGCCCGACACGTCGCGCCGATGGCCGTATTGGCTGTCGAACTCGACAAAATTTGCAAAAACCAGATCGCCATCCTGCGCGCTGTCCATCGACGCCACAAGATGTTCCATCAACTCGGCGTCTGCGCCTTTCTTCAAGGTATCAATGCCGCGATGGGCGAAGATGTCGCCAATCTTGCCAATTGCATGAACCTTGCGTCCCGCGTCATGCACCCAATCGCACAGGGTGGGCTTGGGCGGAGTCATCGCAAAATCGCGGCGGTTGGTGGTGCGCTTGAAGCCCTCGGCCTCGGACCCGACGAAGGGGCGGGCAATGGCACGGCCAACCTGCATTTTGTGGACGATGGGTGCGATGTCCTCACACAGCGAGATCAGCCGATCCAGGCCAAACGTCTCTTCGTGGGCGGCAATCTGGATCACGCTATCGACCGAGGTATAGACGATGGGCTTGCCGGTGCGCACATGCTCGGCGCCCAGGTCTTCGATGATCTGCGTGCCGGATGCGTGCTTGTTGCCCAGAATGCCATCCACACCGGCGATTTCGCAAATCTTTCGGGTCAGGTCTTCGGGAAAGGCAGGCTGGGTATCGGGGAAATACCCCCAGTCCCATGGCACCGGCACACCAGCAATTTCCCAATGGCCGGACGGCGTGTCCTTGCCATTCGACACCTCTTGCGCCGCGCCCCACAGGCCGTGCGGGGTTGCGTTCAGCCCCGGCGTTTCATCATTCGAGGCCAGCCGGATCGCCGCCCCCAGCCCCAGCCCGTCCAGATTTGGCATCTTCAATGGGCCAGAGCGCCCATCCTCGGCCCGGCCTTCGGCGCAGGCCTGCGCGATATGGGCCAGTGTGTTGGACCCGGTATCCGGCACCGTCTTGTCGTTGAAAAACTTGTGCGCGTCAGGGGCGCCGCCACAGCCGGCGCTGTCCAGAACGATCAGGAAGGCACGGTTCATGTGTTCTCCATATGCTCGGTGCCAAAAGCGCCCGGCAGCAGCTCGGCCATGGTCATGGTCAGGCTTTCGCCACCCATCGTCATCATTCTGATGGTGGCATCTGCGTCGGCGAATTCGGCCAGTTTCTGGCGGCATCCACCGCAGGGTGTCACCGGCAAGGGGGCATCCGCGATGACCACCGCTTCCACAACCTTGTGATCACCCGCAACCACCATGGCAGCGATGGCACCCGCTTCGGCGCAGGTGCCTTCGGGATAGGCCACGTTTTCAACATTGCAGCCCGCATATACATGGCCCGACGCACATCGCAGTGCCGCGCCCACCTTGAAATTCGAATACGGGGCATACGCATTTTCACGCGCGGTTTTGGCAGCATCCAGCAGCGACATCGGGCCTCCTGAACGGATATGAGGTTGGTATTCAGACACCGTGACCCGCCACGCAGCGGGATGCAAGGCCAAACCGCCCATATTGACGTGCCTGCGATTTCCTGCGCTATCCTGTGATTGCGCAAGCAGGCTTGATTGCGCACCTTTACCTGTAGTAAAGCGACCCAAAAGATAGTTTAAAGTTAAACTTCTTGCCGGAGGACACCGTGAGCGACGACAACTACCCCCGCAAACGCGCACTGGATTACCATGAATTTCCGAAGCCCGGGAAGCTGGAGATCCGCGCCACGAAACCGATGGCGAACGGGCGCGATCTGAGCCTGGCGTATTCGCCGGGGGTGGCCGAAGCCTGTATCGAAATCAAGAACGACCCTTCGGCGGCAAGCCGCTACACCGCACGGGGCAATCTGGTTGCCGTTGTGTCGAACGGGACTGCGGTGCTTGGTCTTGGAAATATTGGCGCGCTGGCTTCGAAACCGGTGATGGAAGGCAAGGCGGTTCTGTTCAAGAAATTTGCCAACATCGACTGTTTCGACATCGAACTGAACGAAAAAGACCCCGAAAAACTGGCCGAGATCGTCTGCGCCATGGAACCCAGCTTCGGCGCGATCAACCTGGAAGACATCAAGGCCCCCGATTGTTTCATCGTTGAACAAATCTGTCGCGAGCGGATGAACATTCCGGTGTTCCATGACGACCAACACGGCACCGCCATTGTCGTGGGCGCGGCGGCCACCAACGCGCTGCGCGTTGCTGATAAGTCATTCGATCAGATCAAGGTCGTGTCCACCGGCGGTGGGGCGGCTGGGATTGCCTGCCTGAACATGCTGCTGAAACTGGGCGTGAAGCGCGAAAACGTCTGGCTGTGCGATATCGACGGGCTTGTCTATGAAGGCCGCGAGACCGAGATGACACCGCAAAAGGCCGCCTATGCTCAAGGCAAGACTCCGGCCACACTGGACGATGTGATCAAGGATGCCGATCTGTTCCTGGGTCTGTCCGGCCCCGGCGTTTTGAAGCCCGAAATGGTCGCAAAAATGTCGAAACGCCCGATCATTTTCGCACTTGCCAACCCCACGCCCGAGATCATGCCCGACGAAGTGCGCGCCGTTGCGCCTGATGCGCTGATCGCAACCGGTCGGTCGGATTTTCCCAATCAGGTCAACAATGTCCTGTGTTTCCCCTTCATCTTTCGCGGTGCGTTGGACGTTGGCGCGACCGAGATCAACGACGCGATGCAACTGGGCTGTATCGAAGGAATCGCGGCTCTGGCCCGCGCGACAACCTCTGCCGAGGCCGCCGCCGCCTACAAGGGCGAACAACTCAGCTTTGGCGAGGACTACCTGATCCCGAAGCCCTTTGACCCGCGTCTGATGGGTGTCGTTGCCAGCGCAGTGGCAAAAGCCGCGATGGAAAGCGGCGTCGCCACACGCCCGGTGGACGATATCGCAGCCTATAAGGCGACGCTGGACGGATCCGTATTCCGCTCGGCCCTGATCATGCGCCCGGTCTTCGAAGCCGCCGCCACCGCCGAGCGCCGCATCGTCTTTGCCGAGGGCGAGGATGAGCGCGTGTTGCGTGCCGCCAACGCGATGCTTGAGGAAACCACCGATGCGCCGATCCTGATCGGACGACCGGACGTGATCGCGCATCGCTGTGAACGTGCCGGTCTGTCAATCACGCCCGGCAAGGATTTCCAGATCGTGAACCCGGAACGCGATGACCGCTATCGCGACTACTGGACCGCCTATCACCAGATCATGGCGCGCAAAGGCACAACGCCGGATCTTGCCAAGGCGATCTTGCGCACGAACACGACCGCGATTGCCGCGATCATGGTGCATCTGGAACAGGCAGACAGCATGATTGCCGGCACCTTCGGGCAATTTTTGTGGCACCTGAACTATATCAAGCAAATCCTCGGGACAGACCAATTGCACCCGATTGGGGCGCTCAGCCTTATGATCTTGCAGGATGGCCCATTGTTCATTGCTGACACGCACGTGCACAACACACCAACGTCGGAACAGATCGCAGAATCGGTGTGTGCAGCAGCGCGCCATGTGCGCCGCTTCGGGGTCGAGCCGAAAATCGCGCTTTGTTCCTATTCTCAGTTCGGCAACCACGATGGCGACAGCGGCAAACGGGCCCGTGGCGCGCTTGAAATTCTGGACAGCCGTCCGCGCGATTTCGCGTATGAGGGCGAGATGCATGTCGACGCGGCGCTGGACACGGATGTACGGAACCACATCTTCCCCGATGCCCGTTTCGACGGGCCGGCCAACACGCTTGTGTTTGCCAATGCCGATGCTGCCAGTGCTGTGCGCAACACGTTGAAGGTCAAGGGCGGCGGGCTTGAGGTCGGGCCGATCCTGATGGGCATGGGCAACCGCGCCCATATCGTCACGCCGTCAATCACGGCACGCGGGCTGTTGAACATGTCGGCGGTCGCCGGCACACCCGTTGCCAAGTATGGCTGAGACGACTCAGGGCTGCTAATCTTTGCAAGGCGGAGTTTGCAGATTTGCAAATTCCGCCTTTTTCAAAATTCAGACGCTTGTTTCGCAGTGGTTTGCAAAAATTTGCAAGCCATTTCCTGCTCGATTGCAAATTTTTTCCGTCAAACCGTCGCACCATGAAACAGCACGCTTGCCCCAAGGACAGTCAGGCGCGTAACACTTCTTACCAAGGGAAACTGGAGGAAGTGCACCATGGCATACAAAGACGTTTACGCTGCGTGGCAGGCAGACCCGGAAGCATTCTGGATGGACGCCGCCAAGGCGATCACCTGGGACAAGTCGCCATCGAAAGCGCTCTTTGACGAAAACGCACCGCTTTACGAGTGGTTCTCGGACGGCATGGTGAACACATGCTACAATGCCGTCGACCGCCATGTCGAAAACGGCCGCGGCGATCAGGTGGCGATCATTTATGACAGCCCGATCACCGGCAACAAGGCCAAGATCACCTATGCCCAGTTGCAAAACCGCGTCGCAGCCATCGCGGGCGCGCTGAAAGCAAAGGGCGTCGAAAAAGGCGACCGCGTGATCATCTACATGCCGATGGTGCCCGAGGCCTTGATGGCGATGCTGGCCGTGACCCGGATCGGTGCGGTGCATTCGGTGGTGTTCGGCGGGTTTGCATCGAACGAACTGGCCGTGCGTATCAACGATGCCAAGCCCAAGGCGATCATCGCCGCGTCCTGCGGGATCGAACCGGGGCGCGTCATAGCCTACAAACCATTGCTGGACGGGGCGATCGACATTGCCGAACACAAGCCCGAGTTCACCATCATCCTGCAACGCGAGGAAGCGGTGGCCGATCTGATCGACGGGCGCGATTTTGACTGGGCGGAGCTGGAGGCATCGGCGGAACCGGCCGATTGCCTGCCAGTCGAGGGCAACCACCCTGTCTATATCCTCTACACCTCTGGCACGACCGGGCAGCCCAAGGGTGTGATCCGTCATACCGGCGGACATCTGGTGGCGCTGAACTGGACAATGAAGAACCTCTATAACGTCGATCCGGGTGACGTGTTCTGGGCGGCGTCTGATGTGGGTTGGGTGGTTGGTCACAGCTATATCACCTATGGCCCGCTGATCCACGGCAACACCACCATCGTGTTCGAGGGCAAGCCCGTGGGCACCCCGGATGCAGGCACCTTCTGGCGGGTGATTTCCGAACATAACGTGAAGTCCTTCTTTACGGCCCCCACCGCGTTTCGCGCGGTAAAACGTGAAGACCCCAAGGGTGACTTCGTCAAGAAGTACGACCTGTCCTGCTTGAAACAGGTCTATCTGGCCGGCGAACGTGCTGATCCGGACACCATTGTCTGGGCACAGGAACAGTTGAAGGTGCCGGTGATCGACCACTGGTGGCAGACCGAAACCGGCTATGCGATTGCCGCAAACCCCTTGGGGATCGAGGAATTGCCAGTCAAGCTGGGCTCGCCTTCCGTTCCGATGCCGGGCTATGACGTGCAGATCCTTGACGAAGGAGGCCATCCGATGCCCGCGGGCGAGTTGGGAGCCATCGCGATCAAGCTGCCCCTGCCACCCGGCACCCTGCCCACGCTTTGGAACGCCGAAGAACGGTTCAAATCAAGCTATCTGAACGCCTTCCCCGGCTATTATGAAACGGGGGATGCCGGTTACAAGGACGAGGACGGATACCTTTACATCATGGCGCGCACCGATGACGTGATCAACGTCGCAGGGCACCGTCTGTCCACCGGCGCGATGGAGGAGGTTCTGGCCAGCCATCCCGATGTGGCCGAATGCGCCGTGATCGGCGTCACCGACCAGTTGAAAGGGCAATTGCCCCTGGGGCTGATCTGCCTGAATGCGGGGACCGACCGGCCCGAGGGTGAGGTGACAGCCGAATGCGTCAAGCTGGTGCGTGACAAGATCGGACCTGTCGCAGCTTTCAAACTGTGCATCGTGGTGGATCGTTTGCCCAAGACGCGGTCGGGGAAGATCCTGCGCGCAACCATGGTCTCGATCGCCGACGGCAAGGATTACAAGATGCCCGCCACGATCGACGACCCTGCCATTCTGGAAGAAATCCGCGAGGCGCTGCACAGCCTTGGCTATGCCGGCTGAGGCAGGTCCATGACGGCAAGCAACTCATCCGGCCCCGCGTCGGATGAGTTCTTTTTTGATTTTTTCCAACGGTAGGCTAGAACCAACAGAGCAATTATTTTTTGAGCAGATTTATTGGGGAGCAACCATGGCGACACCGGACCGCGGTCATTCTGACCCTGCCTGCTCCTCCGCCACCGCCGGTCCGCGTCCCGTGGTGATGGCGCTGATCCCACCCCAGATATCCAGCCTGTTCCCGTCCGACATTCTCCAGTCGCTGGACTGCGACATGAGGCAGGCAAACTCGATCACGGATGCGCAAATTCTGACCGATGGGCAGCGAGTCGATCTTGCTATCGTGCCGCTGGATGTGAACGGGTGCAGCACACTTCCCCTTATTCGCGATCTGATGAAATACGATCCCGATCAGGCGATTATCGTTGTATCCCAAAGTGACCAGATCAACGATGCCGCCGAAGCCATGCGCATCGGGGCGCTGGATTGCATTTTCGTGCCATTCACACCGGATCGCCTGAAAAAAACTATCACTCAGGCGCTGTGCAAAAGCATCGCAGAACGCTCTGACACGACGGCATCAACTGATGTTTCCAGCCCCCCTGCGCGCCCGATCACCTTGCAGTCCACCCACGAGGAAGCACCCGACTCCGACGACGCGCATCCGATACGGCACGGCATGGTCCTGTCTGATTTGTCCATGAAACCGGTGCTGCACGCGTTGGACACCATCGCGGTATCCAACGCACCAATCTATATTCAGGGGGAAACCGGCACGGGAAAAGAGCTGCTGGCGCGTGCATTTCACGCAGAAAGCCAACGCGCATCAGGCCCGTTCATCGTTGTTGATTGCGCGCGATTGGCCCCGGACACGTTGGCCCAACAGCTCTTTGCAAGCTCGCGCGGACCGGGTGGCGCCGCCAGTGCTGCCGATGGCGGTACGTTGTTTCTGGACGGCATCACCCGGATGGATCTGCAGGTGCAAAATCAACTGATGCGCTTCCTGGAAAGCGGCGACGTATCGCCATTGGGCTCACATGATGCAACACGTGTGGATGCCCGCATTATCTGCGCCAGCAGCGAGGACGCGCAGACCGAGATCGAAGCCGGGCGTCTGCGCGGGGATCTTTACTACCGCCTGCACGTCGTGCCGATCACCTTGCCCGCCCTGCGCGACCGCGGCGAGGATATTTTGGCGATTGCCAACACGAAACTGGTTCAGATGGCCCGCCGCGAAGGTCGCCGGTTTCGCGGTTTCACACCTGACGCGGTCGATGTCCTGCAGGCGCACCCCTGGCCCGGCAATGTCCGGCAGTTGATCAACGTCATCTGGAACATCGTGCTGCACCACGACGGCGAAACCGTGACCACCGAGATGTTGCCGGATGACCTTCTGGCCGGGCTGTCCGTGCCTCGCATCAGTTCTGAACCAGCAGGACCGCTGGACAAGATGGGGCTGTTGGGCCGGCCGCTGGCAGAAATCGAACGCATCGTGATTGAAGAGACGATTCGCATGCAGGGCGGATCAATTCCGCGCGCCGCCCAGGTGCTTCAGGTGTCACCCTCGACCATTTATCGGAAACGGGAAAGCTGGAGCCACCGCTGAACCGGCAGCACGGGCTGTGGATCAGACGAACTGTTCTCGGATCAGTCGTTCTTCCAACCCGTGGCCCGGATCGAACAGAATGCGGTGTGCGATCTCATTGTTTGACTTGATTTCGACCGACACCACGTTGCGCACGGATCGCCCGTCGGCATCGGCCATGACCGGGCGCTTTTCATGCTCCATCACATCAAACCGCACCACGGCGTTTTTCGGCAGCAGTGCCCCGCGCCACCGGCGTGGACGAAACGCGGCCATTGCCGTCAACGCCAAAACGTCTGACCCGATGGGCAGGATCGGACCATGTGCCGAGTAATTATAGGCCGTTGACCCGGCCGCCGTGCACAACAAGGCGCCGTCACAGACAAGTTCAGGCAGGCGCACCCGACCATCCACACTGATTTGCAGTTTCGCCGCCTGCGGACCGGCGCGCAACAGGCTGACCTCGTTGATCGCAAGCGCCTTGTGAATGCTGCCATCCGCCCCTTCCGCGCGCATGGCAAGCGGGTTGATCACCTCTTCCTCAGCGGCGATCAGGCGTTCGACCAGGTCATCGGGCGAATACTCATTCATCAAAAACCCAACCGTGCCACAGTTCATGCCATAGACGGGTGCGGACAAGTCTTGCGTGTCATGCAGGGTTTGCAACATGAACCCATCGCCACCCAGCGCGACAATGATGTCGGCATCGTCCACAGGTTTGTTGCCATAACGGGCTACCAGTTCTGCCTTCGCGGCTTCGGCGATTTCGGCGTTGCTGGCGACGAACGCGATATTGTGGCTCATCTTCGGGTTTCCTGTGCCTGTCCCTTGGTTTCCGAAAGAAACACATGTTTCCCCAAAGTGCCAGAAATTGCCGCGTCTTTCCGCAGCGATGTCGCTTTCCGGTCTTTGCGATCTGTGGCGTTTCCGATAGGAAATCCGGACATCTGGCTTCCAACCCAAGGATTACGCGCATGACCTCCACCCGTGACCAAGGTTTCTTCACCGAACCCCTCGCCTCTCGCGATCCCGAGCTTTACGGCTCGATCACCGATGAACTGGGCCGCCAACGCGACGAGATCGAGCTGATTGCCTCGGAAAACATCGTGTCCGCCGCCGTGATGGAGGCACAAGGCTCGGTCCTGACCAACAAATACGCCGAAGGCTATCCGGGGCGTCGTTACTATGGCGGTTGCCAGTATGTCGACGTGGCCGAAACGCTCGCAATTGATCGCGCCAAGCAGCTTTTCGGGTGTGAATTCGCCAACGTGCAGCCGAACTCGGGCAGCCAGGCCAACCAGGGTGCCTTTATGGCGATGATCCAGCCGGGCGACACGATCCTGGGTATGAACCTTGCCTCGGGCGGTCACCTGACCCACGGCGCGGCCCCCAACCAGTCGGGCAAGTGGTTCAACGCGGTGCAATATGGCGTGCGCAAGCAGGACAACCTGATCGACTATGACGAAGTGCAGGCGTTGGCGACCGAGCACAAACCCAAGCTGATCATCGCTGGCGGCTCGGCCATTCCGCGCCAGATCGACTTTGCGAAGTTTCGTGAAATCGCCGATTCGGTCGGGGCCTTCCTGCTGGTTGACATGGCGCATTTCGCCGGTCTGGTTGCGGCGGGCGAACACCCCTCGCCCTTCCCTTATGCCGATGTAGCGACGACCACGACCCACAAAACCCTGCGCGGTCCGCGTGGCGGCATGATCCTGACCAACCGCGAGGATCTGGCCAAGAAGATCAACTCGGCCATTTTCCCCGGCATTCAGGGCGGCCCGCTGATGCATGTGATCGCTGCGAAGGCCGTCGCGTTTGGCGAGGCGCTGCGCCCCGAATTCAAGACCTATCAGAAGCAGGTTCGCGCCAATGCCGTCGCGCTGGCCGATCAGTTGATGAAGGGCGGGCTGGACATCGTGACCGGCGGCACCGATACGCATGTGATGCTGGTTGATCTTCGCCCCAAGGGCGTGACCGGCAACATCGTCGACAAGGCCCTTGGCCGGGCGCATATCACCTGCAACAAGAACGGCATTCCGTTTGACCCGGAGAAACCCACCGTCACCTCGGGTATCCGCCTTGGCACACCTGCCGGCACCACGCGCGGCTTCGGCGAAGCCGAGTTCCGCCAGATCGCGGACCTGATCGTTGAAGTGATTGACGGGCTGGCCACCAATGGCGAGGACGGCAATCAGACGGTGGAGGCTGCAGTGAAGGCGAAGGTCGCCGATCTCTGCGCGCGGTTCCCTCTCTATCCGAATCTGTAAGGCCGCAACTTAACGCCGTCGCTTGCAGGTATCCGATATCGCAGCTGCAGAAAGCCCCGCCAACCAGACGGGGCTTTCATTTTTTCAACCATCTGTATTTATGTCCTGATACTCGCTCAAATCAATCCGCGCCAAAGGGCGAGACACAGACCCAAGGCGATGACGATCAGGATATTCGTCAGAATGCTGGTCGAAACGCTGACCGCAATGCCCCGTCGTCGGTCCCACGCATCGAAATTCAGCAAATAATGCTCGATCGCATTGGCCGCTTTCTCCAGCCTCACCTGATCCAACTGCCGCCCCAACCGCGGATGCCGGGCCAGTCTCATGGCCTCAACCAGTCTGTCACCGTCACGACGCAAATGGCGTGGCAATAACCGACCTGCGCGGCGCAGTTTGGTTTCAAACCCCGCGCCGCGAATATCCAGCCGCTGTTCCAGCAACTGGGCCAGCCGATCTGTGCGCGCGTGTATGTCCACGACGGCGCCTGCCTTCCATGATCCTTCTTCGCGCCTATCTTATCGGCATTAGGGCCAGACGCGAAAGAGGCGACAGAAGAAAAAAGGGGTTCAAGCGCACCCACCGCCACGCTATCAAACCGCATGCTTGAGATGCAGAGATATGGCACCGACACGGTGCAACCGCCGGTCCTGATTGCGCATGGTCTGTTTGGGTCCGCGCGCAACTGGGGCGTGATCGCCAAACGCATGTCAGCCACTCGTCAGGTGGTCTGCGTGGACATGCGCAACCACGGTCAAAGCCCGTGGACGGACAGCCACAGCTATCCCGACCTTGCCGCCGATCTGGCCGAGGTGGTGAACAGCCTGGGCGGCACCGCAGATGTGATCGGGCATTCCATGGGCGGCAAGGCGGCGATGGTCTTTGCGATGACCCAACCCGACATGGTGCGCCGCCTTTTGGTGGCTGACATCGCCCCCGTTGCCTATTCCCACAGCCAACAATCCCTGATCACGGCAATGCGCAGCATCGACCTGTCGCAGGTTGAAACGCGTGGGGATGCAGACCGGCAACTGGCGCAGTTCGTCGATGAAGCATCTGTGCGGGCGTTCCTGCTACAATCGCTGGACGTCAAGGCGCGCGCATGGCGCCTGAACCTCGATGTGCTTGAACGCGACATGGATCTGATCGTCGGGTTTCCCGAGATGACGGAACAGTTCTCAGGCCCCGTGCTGTTCCTGTCAGGGGCGATGTCAGATTACGTGCTGCCCGACCACAGGCCATGTATCAAGGCACTGTTCCCCAAAGCTCGGCACGCCAGGATACCGCAGGCTGGACATTGGCTGCATGCTGAAAAGCCGCGCGAATTTGAAGCTTCGGCGCTTGCGTTTCTGAACGTCTGACAAGACGTGTCAAAATGACTGGTGAATGTGGGCTTGCGGCGCTTCAGTGGGTCCAGGGACCGCGCCGATTGGTTGCAAAATTCTCGCCATACCCCCCCGGTCGAATATTCGGGTGACGTTTGTGCGGTTCTTGCACAATCGCGTCGATTCCGTGATCGCGGGCATAGTTCAGCGCGGCTTCTTTCGTGTCGAATTTCAACCGCACCTGGCTTTGCGTGTCGGCCGAACTTGTCCACCCCATCAACGGATCCACATCCCGCGCCTCGTCCGGGGCGTATTCCAACAGCCAAACCCTGGTTTTGGCCTGTCCTGACGTCATGGCGTTGCGGGCGGGTTGATAGATACGTGCACGCATCCGGGATCTCCTTGAAAGCCTGGACGGTTTATCCGGCATGCCGGGCGGTAATTCAAGGGAAATTGGCACGTAATCCGGCGTTCGGCGCAATCGGGTACCAACAGGGCACATGCGACTTCCAACCCTGCTGCGGGCTGGAAGCGCATCGTGAGTGGTGGTTTTGAAAAAGAGAGTGGCTGCCGGTAGCTCCGAGGGAGCGAGGGGTGGGGTGGGTGTATCGTCGCCACCGGCAGACCGTTCTGCTGCTTGCCCGTTCAACTTAGCGTGCTGCCACGGGCTGAGCAAGCCCAAAAAATACCATCAGTTGTATTTTTTGAGAGAAATTTTGCCAGTTTTGACAAATATTTCTGATATTTTTCATACATTTAGATAGCAGTAAGCAAAAAGGTGGCTTTCGCTCCTCTCTGCACTCATGCAACCTTTGGTTGCTAACTGGTAAATGCCTTCACAATTCCGAAAGCGACTATCTTGGTGTCATGATCCGAAATCTGGGCAAATCGCTCAATTCGCTAATTATGGGGAGGAAGAGGTAAAGTTTTCCTTACCCCTTGAAGCAGAACAAAATGTGACCATTCTAACCAGCGGAAGGATTCGCATGACCCACAGCCCGTTGACCAACCCGACCCTTGCCCCGACAGCCCGCCCCAAACTGGAAGGCGGCAAGCGATTTGTGATGAGCACCCCGTTCAAACCCGCAGGCGATCAGCCCACCGCCATCGCTGAACTGGTCAGCGGGATCAACAGCGGGGAACGCGAACAAGTCCTTCTGGGGGCAACCGGCACCGGTAAGACCTTCACGATGGCCAAGATCATCGAGGAAACGCAACGCCCCGCAATCATTCTGGCCCCGAACAAGACCCTTGCCGCCCAGCTTTACGGCGAAATGAAGGGATATTTCCCCGACAACGCGGTCGAATATTTCGTCAGCTATTACGACTATTACCAGCCCGAGGCTTACGTCCCCCGATCAGACACGTTCATCGAGAAGGAAAGCCAGATCAACGAACAGATCGACCGGATGCGCCACTCGGCCACGCGGGCGCTTCTGGAACGGGACGATGTGATCATCGTGGCGTCGGTCAGTTGCATCTATGGCATCGGCAGCCCCGAAACCTACACCGCCATGACGCAGGATATCGAGGTCGGCAAGGAATACGACCAGCGATCCATCATGCGTGACCTCGTGGCCCAGCAATACAAGCGCAATGACAACGCGTTTCAGCGCGGGTCGTTCCGGGTGCGCGGTGACAGTCTGGAGATCTGGCCTAGCCATTTGGAAGACCGAGGCTGGCGCCTGTCTTTCTTCGGCGAGGAACTGGAGGCGATCACCGAGTTTGACACCCTGACCGGCGCGAAAACCGACACGCTGGAAAAGGTCCGCGTCTATGCCAATTCGCACTACGTCACGCCCACGCCGACGCTGAAACAAGCGATTCAAAGCATCAAACAGGAACTGGCCGTCCGTCTGAAGCAGTTCGAGGACGAAGGCAAACTACTGGAAGCCCAGCGCCTTGAACAACGCACCCGCTTCGACCTTGAAATGCTGGAAGCTGCCGGTTTCTGTAACGGGATCGAGAACTATTCGCGCTATCTGACGGGCCGCGCCCCGGGCGAACCGCCCCCAACCCTGTTTGAATACATCCCCGATCATGCGATTGTATTTGCCGATGAAAGCCACGTATCCGTTCCCCAGATCGGCGGCATGTATCGCGGCGACTATCGGCGTAAATACACGCTGGCCGAACACGGGTTCCGCCTGCCCTCCTGCATGGACAACCGTCCGCTCAAGTTCGAGGAATGGGACGCCATGCGCCCGCAATCCGTCTTCGTCTCCGCCACCCCCGGCAGTTGGGAGCTTGAGCAGACCGGTGGTGTCTTCGCCGAACAGGTGATCCGCCCCACCGGCCTTCTGGACCCCGAGGTCGAAATCCGCCCCGTGGATATGCAGGTCGATGACCTGCTGGACGAGGTGCGGAAGGTGGCCGACCGAGGCATGCGCACCTTGGTCACGACCTTGACCAAACGGATGGCCGAGGACCTGACCGAATACCTGCACGAACAGGGCATCCGCGTGCGTTACATGCACTCGGACATCGACACGATCGAACGGATCGAGATCCTGCGCGACCTGCGCTTGGGCGCTTTTGACGTCCTGGTGGGCATCAACCTTCTACGCGAAGGCTTGGACATTCCGGAATGCGGTCTGGTCGCCATTCTGGACGCGGATAAAGAAGGCTTCCTGCGTTCGGAAACCTCGCTTGTGCAAACCATCGGCCGCGCCGCGCGCAACGCCGAAGGCCGTGTCATCATGTATGCCGACCGGATCACAGGCTCGATGGAACGCGCGTTGAGCGAAACCAACCGGCGGCGCGAGAAGCAGCAAGCCTATAACGACCTGCACGGCATCACGCCCGAAACCGTCAAGAAGAACATCGATGACGTATTGTCGGGTCTCTATGAAGGCGACACCGACATGGCTCGCGTCACGGCGACAATCGACAAACCGATGATGGGCGACAACCTGATCGCGCATCTTGAGGGGCTGAAAGCCCAGATGCGCAAAGCGGCCGAGAACCTTGAGTTTGAGGAAGCCGCCCGCCTGCGTGACGAGGTGCATCGGCTGGAAGCCGTCGAACTGGCCATCGCCGACGACCCACTGGCGCGTCAGTCTGCGATTGAAGCGGCCGGGGATGCAGCGCAGAAGGTGAAGGGGCGCTCAACGGCTGGGAAGCCGGGACAGAGGGCGGGGCGTGGGAAGAGGCGGTAGGTATGGCGGTGAAACGTAGCCGATCAGAAATTGTTGATGCCATCCAGCAGATAATTTTGGGCGCTGTTTTCCCAGTTGAATCTTGGCGCTGGGTTCTCGATCAACACCTAAATGATCGTGCTTCCGGCAGCCAACTCCTCGGCTTCCCCATACTGTTTGGCTGTGTGAAAGACACTGCAAAAGGGCTCGCTTCAACTAACGGAACAATCCGTCGACTAGTCGCTGATGCTAAGCTGACAAATCGTGGGAACCTGTTTCACAGCACATGCGAAGTTGCCTCAATTGGCGTTCTGTCAGCTGAATTAATTTGCAGAGCCAGCACAGACGAGCAGGTATTCCTAGAGATTGTCCGCAATCGTCTCGTGCACGGATATTTAGATGGTGCGAGTAGGTCCCATCGTAACTTCACAATTGTCGAAAACCCCGGATTCAAAGTGATATCGGTATCCAAATCAGAGCGGGAAGAGCTTGTAGCCAAGTTCTGTCCGAATGGGCGGCTTCATGAAGGTATTCAAGTGATATTCGATCGCCATAAGGAAGCGTTCAAACTCTATTGTGACATGATATTGGAGCACTTCAAGTTCGACTTAAGCGAAGTCCAAAACGCATTATCCGAAGGTCAGTTGTTGTTTTCTGAAACTGGGGCGGCGTTTAACACGCTTAGAAGAGAGTTGGATACGTGTTACCAGTAAAAGGCGAATGCAATTGGTGTCGCCAATTCGTGCGTTGAACTATAACGTAGGCCAACACACCCCTAAAATCTCCCTCAGAACGAAATCTCAGACAGACACTCTAGACACGTCTGAAGAATCTCTCCGGCCAGTGTAGGTTCTCCAGTCAGAACAAGAAGCGCAAGTACCTCGACCAAGTAGGGTTCTTCTCCATTTCGCATGTCAAATTCTCGGGCCAAAGATTTTCCCAGCTGATATCCCACCCCCCTTCTTCTGGCCCCAAATATCCTGGGGTGAATGCGCGTATGCGCAGAGGTGCAAGACCCCTCCTTCCCCTTTTCCAAAATTCAAACGCGCCCGCCATTGCTGGCGAGCGCGTTTTTGCCTGACCCCGTGAGTGGTGGAAGATCGGTCAGACGAATGTGAACGTGTTGGCGAAGGGCATTTCGGTCGGGCGTTCGCCGGTTGACTGGAACAGCGCCTCGGCCAAGGCCGGTGCGGCGGGCGGCACGGGCGGCTCACCGATGCCCGTCACCCGATCACGGTTTTCCAGCCCGCGCACGAAAATTTCGGGCGTCTGGTAATTCCGCAGTCCTTCGAAATCAAAAAAGCTCTGCTGCTCGGCCATGCCATCGGCATAGGTGATCTGGCTGTTGATTGCGTGTCCCAGCCCCCAGATCACACCGCCTTGGACGAGGTTCTCGAAGTTGATCGGGTCCACGACGCGGCCCACCTCGGCTGCCACCCAGACTTTGTCCAGGGCAATTCCGGCCTCGGTTTGCCTGATCTGGACCACTTCGGCGACCGGGGTGCCGAAGGACAGGCTGAAGGCCACGCCGCGCGCCGTGTTCCGATCAAGTGATCCGCCCCAGTCCGACATCTCGGCCACGGCTTCCAGAACCTTGCGCGACGGCGCATCTGTCATCAGGCGCAGCCGTTCTTCGACCGGGTCGGCACCGGCCTCGTGGATCAGCGCATTCAGGAAGTTTTCGTGAAAGAACGCGTTTTGCGACGCACCGACCGACCGCCACGAGCTGACAGGCCCCAGCTTGGGCGGGCGATAGCCGACCACGCGATAGTGCGGAATGGCATAGGGTTGGTCCCACAGCGCCTGGGTGATTGCGCTGTCCGGGCCGGGCAGGTTCATTCCCTGCCGCTCGCCCATCTGGCTGTCCAGGATCGAGGGGCTGGCCACGCGAATTTCCATCGCCGTGACCTTGCCGCCATCAACCGCACCGCGCCCCCGCATCAGCGCGATGGGGCGGGTATAATCCTGCGCGGTATCCTCTTCGCGTTTATAGGTAAGCTTGACCGGCGTGCCCGGCAGCGCCATCGCCAATTCGGTCGCGCGCTTGACGACCTCGTCTTCCAGACGGTGACCGAAACTGCCACCCATCATCAGGATATGCACATGCACATCGCGGGCCGATATGCCCGTCATGTCGGCCACGCTGGCCTGGGTCATGCGCGGGATCTGGTTGCCGGTCCAGACATCTACGCGTCCCTCCCCCACCAGAACCGTGGCGTTCAGCGGCTCCAGCGGCGCATGCGCCACATAAGGCGCGCGATATTCCGCCTCGATCGAGGCATCGACAGCATCCATGTCACCATCGTCGCGTGGCGTCGCATCCGGGGCGGCCGCATCAAGCGTGTCCGACAAAACCTGCCAGTGTTCACTTTGCGCGGCGGGGTAAGGGGCCGGCCCCCACTCGACCTCGATCGCGTCGGCGGCCTGAAAAGCGCGCCAGGTGTTATCCGCGATCACGCCAATGCCGCCCGTCACCTCGATGACCTGTTGCACGCCCCGCATCGCTTCGGCGGCGGAAGCGTCAAAGCTGACAACATCGCCTCCCTTACGGGGGTTCAGTCGGATCGCCGCATGCACCATCCCATCCATCCGGTGGTCGATACCATAGGCCTGCGTTCCAGTGGATTTCGCCACCATATCGACCCTTTGCATCGGTTTTCCAATCAGACGCCACTGGGTCGACGGCCGCAAGGTCACGTTCGTCACAGGATCAATCCTGGCCGCAGTTGCTGCAAGCGCCTGATACGGAATGCGCTGGCCATCCGGCAACACCACCGCCCCGTGATCGGTTTTCAATTGGGTAACGGCAAGCCCGGTCTGTTCGGCAGCGGCGTGTTTCAGCGTCTCGCGGGCGACCGCGCCGGCCATGCGCAATTTTTCGTACCCGTCGGGCACGGTGGTCGACCCGCCCGTGAGTTGCAGCCCCATAAATTTCATCACCGCATCGACGGTGCCCCGCATGGCATTGGCTGCCGTGCTTTGGTCCGTGCTGGGAAAGGGTACGGCTTCGTTGGCCAGTGCGGTGTTGTAATAGGCTTTCGACGGTGGGCCGGGGTCGACGCGGATCTGATCAAGCGCGACATCCAGTTCCTCGGCGATCAGCGCGGCCTGAACCGAATAGCTGCCCTGCCCCATATCCGCCCGTGGCGTGGTAAGGGTGATGCCGTCTGCGTTGATCAGAACATAGGGCGTCAGGGCGGCTTCGTCCTCGCCCAGCCCGTCAAGCAGAGGGTTTTTGGGTGGGCGTTTGTATTGATAATACCCGAACGCCACCCCGCCCAACAGAGCGACAGATCCGACCACAAAACTCCGGCGTGCAATGGTTCCGGCCCGGCCCATGGTCATGCCCCCCGCATGGATCTGGCCGCGGACTTCACAGCGGCACGGATGCGGGGATAAGTACCGCAGCGGCACAGGTTGCCCGACATCGCCTCGTCAATATCGGCATCCGTGGGGTCAGGATTTTGCGTCAGCAGATCGGCTGCCTGCATCATCTGCCCCCCCTGGCAATACCCGCATTGCGCCACCTGGTGTTCCAGCCAGGCCGCTTGTACGGCGTGCATTTCGTCAGGCGTCCCCAGCCCCTCGATGGTCATCACCGGCCCATCCACATCGGATACCAGGGTTTGGCACGACCGCACCGCCACCCCACCGACATGCACAGTGCATGCCCCGCAGGCCGCGACGCCGCAGCCATATTTCGGTCCGTTCAGCCCGATCTCGTCCCGCAGGACCCACAGCAGCGGCATGTCGTCTTCGACATCCACCTGGTGTACAATGCCGTTTACGGTAAGTTGCAACAATCCACCCTCGGCCGAAATTTTTGCTACTGCTCGTTTGGACAGCGGATAAATGACCGCCGGTCATGTGATAGTGACCATAGATTCGCGCGTTAAGCAACAGTGATATGGGTCGCCGCGGCGTGACAGATCCGGGACACGACATCGGGCAGAGCGCAATCGGTCACGATTTGATCCAGCTCTGAAACAGACCCGATGCGCGCGGGCGCGGCCCGCGTCAGCTTGGACTGATCGCAGACCAGAACAGTAGCGCGCGCCTGGTTCAGCGCAGATTGGCTGACCACCACTTCCTGCATGTCGTAATCCAGAATATCCCCGTCATGATCCAGTGCGGAACAGCCGATAACGGCATAATCGAACTTGAAGGCAGACACGAAACGCGCGGCCAGTTCCCCCACGACACCACCATCGGCAGGGCGCATGGTGCCCCCCACCACGATGACCTGACAATCCGGATTGGCCCCAAGGATCTGCGCCACATTGATGTTGTTCGTGACCACCAGCAGGTTCTGATGATGCACAAGCGCGCGGGCAACAGCTTCGGTCGTGGTGCCGATGTTCAAAAAAACCGCACAATCGCTGGGGATCATTCGTGACGTGGCCGCAGCGATCCGGGCCTTGGCGGACTGGTTCAGCGCGCGGCGCTCCTCATAGGCGATATTCGTTATGCCTGATGGCAGGATCGCCCCACCATGCACACGTTCCAGCCGACCGGCATCCGCCAGGTCCGACAGATCCCGCCGGATCGTCTGCAAGGTGACGCCGAAATGCGCCGCCAGCTTGTCGACCGACACTTGACCGTCCCGGCGTGCCATTGCCAGAATTTCGGGGATGCGAAATGTTTGAGACATGGTTTGCCCTTCCTGACCCCAATTTGCCGGAAAACGAACATCTGCGAAAGTCTTTTCCTTTCGCTTGCGGCAGAATCGGCTCATAATCCCTGCGAAACGAAAAGGTCTTCTTATGGCTTCAACTGACGACATCATCGACCTGTTCATCATCGGGGGCGGGATCAACGGTTGTGGGGTTGCGCGCGACGCGGCCGGTCGGGGGCTGTCCGTCACGCTGGCCGAGATGCATGATATCGGTGGCGCAACCTCTTCTGCTTCAACAAAACTGTTTCACGGCGGATTGCGGTATCTTGAGTATTTCGACATCCGTCTGGTGCGCGAAGCCCTGATCGAACGCGAGGTTCTGTTGCGCGCAATGCCGCATATCAGTTGGCCGATGCGCTTCGTGCTGCCCTATCACAAAGATATGCGGTTCGAGGGCGATACGCCGACCTCAAAACTCCTGTCTTTCGCGATGCCGTGGATGAAGGGCCGCAGACCTGCGTGGCTGATCCGGCTTGGGCTGTTTTTGTATGACAACCTTGGCGGACGCCAGATCCTTCCCGGCACCAAAACGCTGACCCTGCCGGGCACGGCTGAAGGCCAGCCGCTCGACCCCAAATTCACCCGCGCCTATGAGTATTCCGATTGCTGGGTCGAGGATGCGCGGCTTGTCGTCCTGAATGCGCGCGATGCGCAGGCGCGCGGGGCCACGATCCTGCCGCGCACCAAGGTGGTTGCAACGGCGCGACACGCGGATCATTGGATCATACGCACCGAGGACAGTCGCACGGGGCAAACCACACTGCACATGGCCAGAATTGTTGTGAACGCCGCCGGGCCCTGGGTTGGCAAGTTGATCGACGGGGCGCTTGACGTGAACACCGCCGAGAAGGTGCGGCTTGTGCGCGGCTCGCACATCGTGACGCGAAAGTTGTTTGATCACGACAAGGCTTATTTCTTTCAGGGCACGGATGGCCGGATCATCTTCGCCATCCCGTACGAGACCGATTTCACGTTGATTGGCACCACTGATGCGCCCCATGACGATGCCGATATCCGTCCGGTCTGTACGGATGCGGAAATGGACTACCTCATCGACTTTGCCAATCAGTATTTCAGGAATGACATCACAAGGGATGACGTGGTTTGGACCTATTCCGGTGTGCGTCCGCTTTACGATGACGGGGCACGGACGGCCACGGCGACAACGCGGGAATATGTGCTGAAGCTGAATGACGCGGATGGGGCGCCGGCCTTGAACATCTTTGGCGGCAAGATCACCACCTATCGCCGTCTGGCCGAGGCTGTGATGGCGAAACTGGACCCGCATTTGCCCGTGCACGAACCGGACTGGACCGCCGGTGTGCCCTTGCCCGGCGGCGATTTCGCGGTGGATGGCGTGCCTGGTATGATCGACAAACTGCAAGCGGACTTTCCATTTCTGACCCCGTTCTGGGCAAACCGCCTGCTGCGCGCCTATGGCACGGAAAGCTGGGATGTGCTGGGGGACGCCTGTTGCGAGGATGATCTGGGCACCGCCTTCGGCGCAACCCTGACCGAGCGCGAGGTGCGGTGGCTGATCGACAAGGAATTTGCGATGCGCGCGGAAGATGTGGTCTGGCGACGGTCGAAACTGGGCCTGCGGATGCAGAAAGGCGAGATCGAGGTTCTGGACAACTGGATCACGCGCAATCTCTGACGGGTCTGGGGCTTCTTTTCAGATTTATTTTTTACCATCTGGTAAAATTCTTGATTTTGTGCCTTCATGAAAGGATCAAAACAAGAATGGGAATCGAAAAATGCCCCAAACCAACAGGGAAAACGGAGTGTCTCCGGGTCGAATAGCGCCAGCCGACGTGCAAGCCAATTTCTCGGACCTCCATCCAGAATATGACGATCACGAGGCTTTGGTGGCCGCCGATCGGTGCTATTTCTGTCATGATGCGCCGTGCATGACGGCGTGTCCGACCTCGATCGACATACCGCTGTTCATCCGCCAGATCGCGACCGGCACGCCCGAAGCGGCGGCCAAGACCATCCTTGACCAGAACATTCTGGGCGGGATGTGCGCGCGGGTCTGCCCCACCGAAACGCTGTGTGAAGAGGTCTGCGTGCGTGAGGTCGCCGAGGGCAAGCCGGTCGAGATCGGCCGCCTGCAACGCTATGCAACCGACACGCTGATGGCGGCGGGGAAACACCCGTTCACCCGCGCAGACGCCACCGGCAAGAAGGTTGCGGTTGTGGGCGCTGGCCCCGCGGGCCTTGCCTGCGCGCACCGTCTGGCGATGTTGGGTCACGATGTCGTGGTGTTTGAAGCCCGCGTCAAGGGTGGCGGCCTGAACGAGTTTGGTATCGCAGCCTATAAAACCACCAACGACTTCGCGCAGAAGGAGCTGGACTGGCTGCTGTCGATCGGCGGCATCGAAATTCGCTATGAACAGGCTTTGGGGCAATCCGTCACATTGGACGGGCTGCAAGATGATTTCGACGCCGTGTTTCTTGGCATGGGCTTGTCCGCCGTGAACGCGCTGCGGCTTGAGGGCGAGGATAAGGACAATGTCTCGCCCGCCGTCGATTTCATCGCCGATCTGCGTCAGGCCGATGATCTGACCACCCTGCCCGTTGGGCGGCGCGTTGTCGTCATTGGCGGCGGTATGACCGCGATTGATGCAGGTGTGCAGGCCAAACTGCTGGGCGCGGAAGACGTGACGATCGTCTATCGGCGTGGGCAAGAGGCCATGGCTGCATCCAAATTCGAACAGGATCTTGCGCGGCAGAAGGGTGTCAGGTTGATCTGCAACGCGACCCCTGTCGGGATCGAAGGCAACGGATCGCTGCGCGCGGTGACATTTGCCTATACCGAGACGCGGGATGGCAAGCTGGTCACGCTGGACGAGACCTTCACCCTGCCCGCCGATCAACTGTTCAAGGCCATCGGTCAGAAACTGGGCGATATGCCCGACGCGCTGGCGCTGGACGGCGGCAAGATCGCCGTCGATGCCGCACAGAAAACCAATCTGGCACATGTCTGGGCCGGGGGCGATTGCGCCTCGGGCGGCGACGATCTGACCGTCACCGCCGTTGCCGAAGGTCGCGATGCGGCCATGGACATCCACGCCACCCTGACAGGAGCAAGCTAATGGCCGACCTGACATCAAATTTTCTTGGAATTAAATCCCCCAACCCGTTCTGGCTGGCATCTGCCCCGCCCACCGACAAGGAATACAACGTGCGTCGCGCGTTCGAGGCCGGATGGGGCGGTGTCGTCTGGAAAACGCTGGGGGCCGAAGGGCCGCCCATCGTCAACGTGAACGGCCCGCGCTATGGCGCCATTCACGGCGCCGACCGGCGCCTGCTGGGCCTGAACAACATCGAGTTGATCACCGATCGCCCGCTTGAGGTCAATCTTGAGGAAATGACCCGCGTCAAGAAGGACTATCCCGATCGCGCGCTGATCGCATCCGTGATGGTGCCCTGCGAAGAGGATGAGTGGAAACGCATCATTCCCCGCATCGCGGAAACCGGCTGCGACGGGTTCGAACTGAACTTCGGCTGCCCGCACGGGATGGCCGAACGCGGCATGGGGTCTGCCGTGGGTCAGGTGCCGGAATATATCGAGATGGTCACACGCTGGTGCAAGGAAGCCACCGATCTGCCTGTCATCGTGAAGTTGACCCCCAATATTACCAGCATCCTGAACCCGGCGCAGGCGGCGAAGGATGGCGGGGCCGATGCGGTCAGCCTGATCAACACCATCAACTCGATCACCAATGTCGATCTTGACCTCATGGCACCCGAGCCGACCATCGACGGCAAGGGCACGCATGGCGGCTATTGCGGCCCGGCGGTGAAACCCATCGCCTTGAACATGGTCGCCGAAATTGCCCGCAACCCCGGCACCCACGGCCTTCCCATATCCGGCATCGGCGGTGTGACCACATGGCGCGACGCGGCCGAGTTCATGGCGCTTGGTGCCGGCAATGTGCAGGTCTGCACGGCGGCCATGACCTATGGGTTCAAAGTGGTGCAAGAGATGATCTCGGGCCTGAGCCAGTGGATGGACGAAAAGGGCTACACCTCGATTGACGAAGTTGTGGGCCGCGCCGTGCCCAATGTCACTGACTGGCAGTATCTGAACCTGAACCACGTCACCAAGGCACGCATCGACCAAGAGGCTTGCATCAAATGCGGGCGCTGCTATGCAGCCTGTGAGGACACATCGCACCAGGCGATCAGCATGTCGGATGATCGCGTGTTTGACGTGAAGGACGACGAATGCGTCGCGTGCAACCTCTGTGTCAATGTCTGCCCGGTCGAAGGCTGCATTACCATGGAAACCATTGCGCCAGGTGCCGTGGACGAACGAACAGGTAAGGTTGTTGAGAAAGAATATGCCAACTGGACGACCCACCCCAACAACCCAACCGCCACTGCCGCCGAATAAGACCGGCGAGGCCCTGTCCCCGGCGCGACAGGGCCATCTGGCAATGCTGTCCTTCTCGGCGCTGGTGTCGCTGTCGTTCAGCTTTGGACACATCGTCGCGAAAGAGATCACCCCCGCCGCCCTGAACACCGTGCGGTTTGCACTGGCCGCGCTGGTCCTGTTCGGATTGGCGCGCGTCTTGCGGGTGCCGGTGCGCCCCGTCTTTCACGGGTTTTGGCGGTTCGGGCTGATGGGCGGGCTAATGGCCGTCTATTTCATCACCATGTTCGAGGCGCTGCGCCTGACCACTGCCGTATCGACGGCGGCGGTTTTCACCCTGACCCCGTTGATGGCGGCAGGCTGCGGCTTGCTGATCGCCGGGCAACGGTCCGGACGCTGGACGCTGATTGCGCTGACCATCGGGGCCATTGGGGCCGTCTGGGTGATCTTTCGTGCGGATATCGGGGCGTTGATGCGGTTTGAACTTGGCCGCGGCGAGGCATTGTTTGCCGTCGGCGCACTGGCCCATGCGTTGGTGCCTGCGCTGGCGCGCAAGCTGGCCCATGATGTGAAACCGTTGCAAACATCGCTTGGCACAGTTCTGGGGTCGCTGATCGTGACCGGCATCTATGGATATGGCGACCTGATACACACCGATTTTGCCGCCCTGCGTCCGGCGGTCTGGCTGGTCATCGCCTATCTTGCCATCGTCACCACGGCCGGCACCTTCTTTCTGGTACAATACGCCGCCCAGCGCCTGCCCGCCGGAAAGGTCATGGCCTACACTTATCTGGTGCCAAGCTGGGTGGTGCTGTGGGATTTCCTGTTCTATGGCGCAACGCAACCGCCGCTTCTTCTGGTGGGCGTGGCCGCCACACTTCTGGCGCTGGCAATGCTGCTTAGGGGAGAAGCGCCCTGACGAGCATGTGTTTGATGAACGCCTCGGCGTCCTCGAACCGCGTGTCACTGCGTACGGGACCCAGAACCGCCTGCACCTGAAGGTCGAAATCGGCATAGTGCTGCGTCATCGCCCAGATCGAGAAAATCAAATGATGCGGGTCGATGGTGGCAAGCCGCCCCTCGACCATCCAATTGGCAATCACCGCGGCCTTTTCATCGACAAGCGTTTTCAGATCGTCGGTCAGCATTTCCCCAAGCCGGGGTGCGCCATGCAGGATCTCGGTCGCGAACAACCGGCTTTCACGCGGCATCTTTCGCGACATTTCCATCTTCCGGCTCACATAGGTCAGGATTTCGTCCATCGGCTCGCCCTCAGCCGACAGGTCGCGCAAGGGACTGACCCATTCTTCCAGCAGACTTTCCAGCAGCTGGGAATAGATGGCCTCTTTGCCATTGAAATAGTACACGATGTTCTGCTTGGACAATCCGGCCGCACTGGCGATCTGATCAAGGGTCGCGCCGCGCAGACCTTTCTCGGAAAACACGTCCAGAGCGGCCTCGAATATGGCCTGCCGCTTTTCGCGCTGGATGCGGGTGCGGCGCGGGGAAACATCTGCCTTAGCCATCCGTCACGACCCCATCCTGCCCCGGCAAGGCCACCCCGGACAATAGCAGGTCTTTCACCGCTGTCTTGGTGTCCTCCCATTGCGCGTCGCTCAGTTCGACCCCGTCATTCAACGTCGTGATCTGGTGGGTGAAGTCAGCATAATGCTGCGTCGTCGCCCAGATTGCATAAAGCAGGTGGCGGGCACTGATCGGGCGGATCTGGCCGTTTTGCACCCACGCCTCGATCACGGTGATGCGGTTTTCGGTCCAGGAGCGCAGCTCGTCTTCCAGATAGTCCTGCACGATGGGGGCACGCTGGATGATCTCGTTCGCCCAAACCTTCGAGCCATAGGGACGGGTCCTGGCCAGATCCAATTTGGTGTCGATATATTCGCCCAGTGCCCGGATCGGGTCGTTGTCGACGCTGATGCTGTCTGCGGCGGCGCGCCAGATATCGAAAATCTCACCGACCACGCGACGATAGAGCGCCTCTTTCGTTTCGAAGTAGTAGACGACATTGGACTTGGGTATCCCGGCGGACGCGGCGATCCGGCTGATGGATGCGCCAGCATAGCCAAATTCGGCAAACACCTTTTCGGCGGCGACCAGAATGCGGGTCGTCACCTCTTCGCGGTTGCGGCTTTGGATGCCTCTTGTCGTCTTGTTCACGTCGCTTTTCACACTCACCTTCCATGTGCAAAACCCGCACAGGATTTCATCTTGTGCCACGGGTTCTGCCCGAAAAACAGGTGTTTCTGCACGATCGGTCAGAAAAAGATTGACCGATCGTGCAGAAATCCGTCAGCCTGTCAGCAAGACGGAATCTAAAATCCGCGCCGCCGAAAGCATATCCAACTGGGAGATTGACATGAGCCACGGAAGCAATTTGCGCATTGATCCTGACCGCCTTTGGGACAGCATCATGGAGATGGCCAAGATCGGCCCGGGCGTTGCGGGCGGCAACAACCGGCAGACCCTGACCGATGAAGATGCAGAAGGCCGTGCCCTGTTTCAAAAATGGTGTGAAGACGCCGGATGCACAATGGGCGTCGACACGATGGGCAACATGTTTGCCACCCGCCCCGGCGAAGACCCCGACGCCCTGCCCGTCTATATGGGCTCACATCTGGATACGCAGCCCACCGGCGGCAAGTATGACGGGGTTCTGGGTGTGCTGGGCGGGCTGGAAGCCATCCGCACAATGAACGACATGGGGGTGAAGACGAAACACCCCATCGTGCTGACCAACTGGACCAATGAGGAAGGCACACGCTTTGCCCCGGCCATGCTGGCCTCGGGCGTGTTTGCCGGAAAATACGCGCAAGACTGGGCTTACGACCGCGTGGACGCCGAAGGCAAAAAGTTCGGCGACGAGTTGAAACGCATCGGCTGGGTTGGCGATGAAGAGGTCGGCGCCCGCAAGATGCACGCGATGTTCGAACTGCACATCGAACAAGGTCCAATTCTGGAAGCTGAAGGCAAGGATATCGGCGTTGTCACTCATGGTCAGGGGTTGAACTGGCTGGAAGTGACAATTGTGGGCAAGGAAAGCCACACCGGATCGACCCCGATGCACATGCGGATCAATGCAGGCCGCGGCTTAGCCCTGATCACCGAACTGGTGCATGAAATCGCGATGAAGCACCAACCCAATGCGGTGGGGGCCATCGGCCACATCGACGTTTATCCGAACTCGCGCAACATCATCCCCGGCAAGGTCGTCTGCACCGTCGATTTCCGCTCGCACCTGAAAGAGGTGATCGACGCGATGATCGCCGAGTTTGACGAGCGCGCGCTGAAGCTCTGCGCGGATATCGGCGTGGAAATGAGCTGGGAGATGGTCGGGACCTTCGACCCGCCCGCCTTTGACGAGGGCTGCGTGGAAGCCGTGCGAAATGCCGCGAAAGAACTGGGTTACAGCCATATGGACATCGTGTCCGGCGCGGGCCACGACGCCTGCTGGATCAACGAAATATACCCGACCGCGATGATCATGTGCCCTTGTGTGGATGGGTTGAGCCACAACGAGGCCGAGGAGATCTCAAAGGAATGGGCACAAGCGGGGGCAGATGTGTTGTTGCACGCCGTTCTGAACACTGCGGAGATTGTAAAATGATGTGACGGTCGGACCGGGGCGCTGCCCCGGACCCCGGGATATTTAACGCCAGAAGAAGCAGGGAAACTGCGCCTGGCCATCAGGGAGACAAGATATGAGCACCACAGCCATCAAAAACGGCACTGTCGTGACCGCTGACCTGACCTACAAGGCAGATGTTCTTGTTGAAGGCGGCGTCATTATTGAAATCGGGCCAGACCTGAAGGGCGACACGGAGTTGGACGCCACGGGCTGCTATGTCATGCCCGGCGGGATCGACCCGCATACGCATCTGGAAATGCCGTTCATGGGGACCTATTCCTCGGATGATTTTGAAAGCGGCACGCGCGCGGCATTGGCGGGCGGCACGACGATGGTCGTCGACTTCGCCCTGCCTAACCAAGGTGAAAGCCTGTTGGACGCGCTGAAACGCTGGGACAACAAATCGACCCGTGCGAATTGCGACTACTCGTTCCACATGGCTGTGACATGGTGGGGCGAGCAGGTGTTCGACGACATGAAAACCGTGGTGCAGGAGCGCGGCATCAACACGTTCAAGCACTTCCTCGCCTATAAGGGCGCGCTGATGGTGAATGATGATGAGCTTTTCGCCTCGTTCAACCGTCTGGCCGAGCTGGGTGCGACCCCGATGGTCCATGCCGAAAACGGCGATGTGGTGGCGGAACTGTCCGCAAAGCTGCTGGCCGAGGGCAATACCGGGCCAGAGGCGCACGCCTATTCGCGCCCCAGCCAGGTTGAAGGCGAGGCCACAAACCGCGCGATCATGATCGCCGACATGGCAGGCGCGCCGCTTTATGTGGTGCATGTGTCCTGCGAGGAAAGCCACGAAGCCATCCGCCGTGCGCGCATGCAGGGCAAACGCGTCTGGGGCGAGCCGCTGATCCAGCACCTGACGCTGGATGAAAGCGAGTATTTCAACAAGGATTGGGACCATGCTGCGCGCCGCGTGATGTCCCCGCCCTTCCGCAACAAGCAACATCAGGACAGCCTGTGGGCCGGCCTGCAATCGGGCAGCTTGTCGGTTGTCGCCACCGACCACTGTGCGTTTACAACGGAGCAGAAACGCTATGGCGTGGGCGACTTCACCAAGATCCCCAACGGCACCGGCGGGCTTGAGGACCGGATGCCGATGCTTTGGACCCATGGCGTGAACACCGGACGTCTGACGATGAACGAATTTGTCGCCGTCACGTCGACCAACATCGCCAAAATCCTGAACTGCTATCCCAAGAAAGGGGCCGTGCTGGTGGGCGCAGATGCCGATCTTGTTGTGTGGGACCCTGAAAAGGAAAAAACCATCACGGCGGACAGCCAGCAATCGGCCATCGACTATAACGTATTCGAAGGTCACAAGGTCAAGGGCCTGCCCCGCTTCACACTGACACGCGGTCAGGTCGCGGTGCATGACGGTGAGATCAAGACACAGGAAGGCCACGGCAAATTTGTCGAACGCGCGCCGAATGCGACGGTCAACGCGGCGCTGAGCAAGTGGAAAGAACTGACCGCGCCGCAGCCGGTCAAACGCACCGGCATTCCGGCGACAGGGGTCTGACTTTGACTACAGAAACCGCGATCAAGGCCGAGAACCTCTCGCTGACCTTTCAGACCAATGACGGCCCGGTGCATGCGTTGAAAGACGTGTCGCTTGACATCAACAAGGGCGATTTCGTCAGCTTCATCGGACCGTCAGGCTGTGGCAAGACCACCTTCCTTCGCTGCATGGCGGATCTGGAACAACCCACGGGCGGGTCGATTATGGTCAATGGCGTGTCCGCCCGCGAGGCGCGCAAGTCACGCGCCTATGGCTATGTGTTTCAGCACGCAGGGCTTTATCCGTGGCGCACCATCGGGCGCAATGTGCGCCTGCCGCTTGAGATCATGGGCTATCCCAAGGCCGAGCAGGACGCGCGCATCAAGAAGGTTTTGGAACTGGTTGATCTTGCAGGGTTTGAGAAGAAGTTTCCCTGGCAATTGTCAGGCGGGATGCAGCAGAGGGCGTCGATTGCGCGCGCACTGGCCTTTGACGCCGACATCCTGCTGATGGACGAACCCTTCGGCGCGCTGGACGAGATCGTGCGGGACCACCTGAACGAGCAGCTTTTGAAGTTGTGGGCAAAGACGCAGAAAACGATTGCCTTCGTCACCCACTCGATCCCCGAGGCGGTGTATCTGTCGACCAAGATCGTCGTCATGTCACCGCGTCCCGGCCGGATTTCGGACGTGATCGAAAACCCCCTGCCTGCCGATCGTCCACTGGACATTCGCGACACGCAGGCGTTTCTGGATGTGGCGCACCGGGTGCGCGAAGGGCTGCGCGCGGGGCATTCCTATGACTAAAACCGCGCTTTCCGTCCTGACGGTTTTGGCGTCGATCGTCGTCATCTGGTATCTGGCGGTCGCCCCGATGAACATTCGTGTGGCCCTGGACCAGGCCGAGCGCACAGGCGCCGCGATTGATCCGCCTTCGGCGGTCGAGCGGCGCAATATATCGGTCTGGACCCTCATGGCACAGAACCGCGAGCACATCGCGGACGGCTACAGCCTTGAGCGGCCGCGCCTGCCCACCCCTGCGCAGGTCGGACAGGAGCTGTGGCGCACCACGGGCGAAATGGTTCTGAAAGGACGCACATGGTCCAAACGCTCGTTGATCTATCACGGCTGGATCACGCTGCAATCAACCTTCTGGGGCTTCCTTCTGGGCACGACCATCGGGATCGTCGGCGCGATTGCCATCGTGCAATCACGGGTGATCGAGATGTCGGTAATGCCGTGGGCGATCATATCGCAAGCCATTCCCATCGTGGCGCTGGCGCCGATGATCATCGTGCTGTCCTCACAAGTGGGGATCGAGGGGCGCGGCTTTCCCAAAGCCCTGATCTCATCCTACCTGTGTTTCTTCCCGGTGCTGGTCGGGATGGTGAAAGGTCTGCGTTCGCCCACCGCCGAGCAGTTGGACTTGCTGAAGACCTATAGCGCCTCGGGTGTGCAGCGGTTTATGAAACTGCGCGTGCCGGCGTCGCTGCCTTATCTGTTCACCTCGCTCAAGATCGGGATTGCGGCCGCGCTGGTCGGTGCCATCGTGGGTGAACTGCCAACGGGTGCGATCAGCGGTCTAGGCGCGCGGATTTTGATCGGGGACCAGTTCGGCACGCCGCTGGCGATCTGGGCGGCGCTGTTTGCCGCCGCGATCCTGGCCGGGGTTCTGGTCACAGTGATTGACCGCGCGCAGCAGATGCTCTTGCGACGGATGGGGATGCGCTCATGAACTGGTTGATCCTTGCCCTTGTCTTCTGGCTGGCCGCATGGGCCGCAAATGTCGCGATGGTCCGGTCGAAATGGGCCGAGACACGGTTGGTGCGCGTCGTGGTCCCGGTGATCTTCGGGCTGACACTTGTCGTCGCCTGGGAGGCCCTGGTCCATGCCTTCAATGTCTCGGCGGCAATCCTGCCCCCACCTTCTGCCGTCGCAGATACGTTCGCCAGATCAACCGGGATGCTGTGGGAGGATTTCACGCAAACCGTGCTGAAAGGCGCGCTGCGCGGTTATTTCATCGGCGCGGCAGCAGCGTTCGGTGTGGCGATTTTGATCGACCGGTCACCCTTCCTGACCCGGGGCCTTTTGCCCATCGGAAACTTCGTCGCGGCCCTGCCGATTGTTGGGGTCGCCCCCATTCTGGTCAGCTGGTTCGGGTTCGACTGGCAATCCAAGGCGGCGGTCGTCGTCGTCATGGTGTTCTTCCCCGTGCTGGTCAACACCGTGCAGGGGCTGCGCGAAACAGACGTGATGTTGCGTGACCTGATGAAAACCTATGCGGCAGGCTATTTCACGACCCTGTGGAAGTTGCGCATTCCCGCCGCCATGCCGTTCATTTTCAACGGTTTGAAGGTCGGGGCGACGCTGGCCCTGATCGGGGCGATAGTGGCGGAATACTTTGGATCCCCCACCCGGGGCATGGGATTCCGCATTTCGACCGGGGTTGGCAGTCTGTCGATTGATCTGGTCTGGGCCGAGATCGTCGTCGCGGCCTTGGCAGGCACGCTGTTCTATGGTGTGGTTGCGTGGTTTGAAAAGAAGGTGACGTTCTGGCACCCATCCCAACGAGGCTGAGCAAACAAAAAACATAAGGTTCAACAAGGAGAAGATTATGAAAGTCAAATCAGTGATCGGGGCGATGGCCCTGGCCGTCACATCTGGCACCGCTATGGCGGCAGATGATGTGACCCTGCAGCTTAAGTGGGTCACGCAGTCCCAGTTCGCGGGCTACTATGTCGCGCTGGATCAGGGGTTCTATGCCGAAGAGGATCTGAACGTCACAGTCCTGCCCGGCGGGCCGGACATTGCGCCCACACAGGTGATCGCAGGTGGCGGGGCGGATGTGATCGTGGAATGGATGCCAGCTGCATTGGCCGCACGCGAAAAAGGTCTGCCACTGGTCAACATCGCCCAGCCCTTCGCATCGTCGGGCATGATGCTGACCTGTTGGGGCGATGTGGGTATCGAAAGCCCGGATGACCTGACCAATCGCACGCTTGGTGTCTGGTTCTTCGGCAACGAGTTTCCGTTCATGAGCTGGATGTCGAAAATGGGCATTGCAACCGATGGGGCCAGCGAAAACGGGGTCGAAGTGCTGAAACAGGGCTTCAACGTCGACCCGCTCTTGCAACGACAGGCCGACTGCATTTCAACCATGACCTACAACGAGTATTGGCAGGTGATCGACGCGGGTGTGACCCCGGAAGAGCTGATCACCTTCAAATACGAGGATCAGGGCGTCGCGACGCTGGAAGATGGCCTTTACGTTCTGGAAGAAAATCTGAGCGATGAGGCATTCGTCAACAAGATGGAACGCTTCGTGCGCGCCTCGATGAAGGGGTGGAAATGGGCCGAGGAAAACCCGGAAGACGCCGCCATGATCGTCCTGGAATATGACGAAACAGGCGCCCAGACCGAAAAGCACCAGGTCCGCATGATGGGCGAGATTGCCAAGCTGACTGCCAGTTCAAACGGGGCGCTTGACCCGGCGGCCTATCAGCGGACGGTGGAGACGCTGTTGTCCGGTGGATCCGACCCGGTGATCACTAAAGAGCCGGAAGGCGCCTGGACCAGCGCAATTACGGATGCGGCTCTGAACTGATCAGACCAAAGGTAAAAAAAGGAAACGGCGCGCCAATCATGGCGCGCCGTTTTTTTGATCCACACCTCTGTCAGGATCAGTTGGTCGATCCCGACAGATATCCGTTCAACTCGTCCTTAGCATCTGCCACGACACGTCCATCGGGCAGGGTCAGGTTGCCTTCGGCGGCAAGTTGGTTGGACATTTCCTCATACTCGGCCTGCCAGTTTTCGGGCAGCTCATGCGCAACGCCCTGGTGGCAGTCGATACAGGTTTTTCCTTCGTCCAACGCGATCTGGTGGTTGTCGGCGGCACGGTTTTCCTGCTGCGTGAAATCCATGAAGTCGAAGCTGTGGCAGTTGCGGCATTCCTTGGAATCCGTCGATTTCATCCGGCGCCATTCCCGCTTGGCCATGACAAGCCGGTGATCTTCAAACTTCTCGCGCGTCCAGATGGATCGGGTGATGAAGTGGCCATAGAGCTCTTTCGACGCCTGGATCTTACGCACGATCTTCGGGCCCCAATCCTTGGGCACGTGACAATCCGGGCAGGTCGCCCGCACGCCAGAGCTGTTGTTCTGATGAACGGTGCCCTGGTACTCTGCATAGACGTTGTCCTCCATCTCGTGGCACGAGATGCAGAATTTCTCGGTATTGGTCATTTCCAGCGCCCAGTGGAAACCGCCCCAGAAGACAACCCCGACGAAAAAGCCGGCAACCAGAATGACACCGAGTGATACCGCCCCTGCCGGGGACCAGAATTTGCGCCACAAACGGCGGATGAAACCGGGGTTTTCTTTAGACATGTCCCTTTTCCTTTTTCCCTATGCGTCCGGTTTCAGTTCGAAGGCTCGAAGGTGTTGTCAACCAGTTCCGGTGCATCGGCCTGTGGGACGTGACACTGGTTGCAGAACCAGCGCGTTCCCGCGACCGTATCCATCTGATTGCCTTCCCGATCCAGATAGTGAGTCATCGACAATGTTGGCGCCTTACGTTCGCCTGCAACCGTCCAGTCGTGGCAGGACAGGCAGCGGTTGGCTTTCAGGTCGATCTGATATTGGTCGATCGAATGCGGCACCAGTGGCGGTTGCTGGCGATAGTTTCTAGCAAACCGCGTTTCGTCCTGGTGGAACACATCCTCGACCGCGACAGGATCTGCCACATCCGCCCCGCGCAGCGTGCTGATGCCGCCGGTGCTTTGGGCAAAGGCGACGGTGGCCAGAAGCGTCGGGGCGACGATGGCGCTGATCAGAATGTTCTTTTTCATTTGGGCATCTCCCGTATTTTTGTGTCTCAGGCCGCGCGACTGGCCTCGGGTTGACGTTGTTTGTTCCGGCGTGACGCGCGGGCTGGCGCGGGGGTCGTGTCAAACCGGGTGGTGAATTTGAAAACATCGGGCGCGCAGACATCCACGCAGCGGCCGCAATTGGTGCAGTCGGGCGACAGGATGATCGGCGTGTCCTCATCCGCGCCGCGAAGCGCGGGGGTGATGACGTGCATTTCGGGGCAAACCGCAAAGCAATCCATGCAATCGTCGCATTCGGCGCGGTTCACGGCGCTGACGCGCAGAAGAGAGCCCTGCCCCAGCAGACCATAGAACGCGCCGACCGGGCACAGATGTCCACACCAGCCGCGGCGCGAAACGACAAGATCGAACAGGAACACGGCAAGCACGAAGGTCCAGGCAAAGCCCATGCCGAAGATCAGGCCGCGATGCAACATCGAGATCGGGTTCACGAACTCCCACGCGATGGTGCCAGTCAGGGCGGACACGACAAACACCATGCCAAGCACCCAGAAACGCGTGTTGCGTTTCGGCTGCCAGCCTTTCGCAAGGCCCAGCTTGTCATGCAGCCAATGGGCCGCATCGGTCACGGGGTTGATCGGGCAGACCCAACTGCAATAGACGCGCCCACCGATCAACGCATAGGCCACGCCGACGATCAGCGCGCCGATGATCGCCGTCATCTCGGGCCAGTGTTGGCCGACGATGCCTTGCAACAAGACGAACGGATCGGTCAGCGGCAAGATGTCGAATGTCATCGACCCGGCCAGATTGCCTTTCACCCACCAGATCCCGAACCACGGCCCCAGCAGAAACAGACCAAGGAAAAAGGCTTGCGTCAGGCGGCGCAGGATCAGAAACCGATGGGCCTTCCACCAGCCTTTTTCCTGAATGGCCTCTTGTCCAACGGGAAGAGCGGTTTTTTCGCTCATTGTCCTGACCCTCCTGCGCCGGGAAGGCCGAAGGACGGCGAAAAGCCACCCTCCATTGACGGATCAGGTAGTCCTTCGGGCAAATAGCCACCGGGCGCGGCAAGGTTGTCGGTGCCCGGTCCGGGCAAGCGGTCGGGCAGGTCGATCAACTCGTCCACCATGGGATTTCGGTCTTCCCACCCCAGTTTATAGTGTTCAGCCGCCTCGGCAGTGGCAAGGCGGCGCGGCAGTACCTTGATGGCGGACTCACCGGGCAGAACGCAGGATTTTTCGCATTTGCCGCAGCCGGTGCAGTGATCGGAATGCACAATGGGCATGAAAATTGCGTGTGCGCCCGACCGTTCGTTATGCCGGCGTTCCAACGTGATGGCCTTGTCGATCACCGGGCAGACGCGATAGCAAACGTCACATCGCAGTCCCAAGGCATTCAGGCATCGTTCTTCGTCAATCAGAACCGCCAGACCCATGTCTGCATCGTCGATATTGGTCAGCCCGTGATCCAGCGCGCCCGTGGGGCAGGCCACGACGCAGGGGATGTCGTCACACATCTCGCACGGAATATCGCGGGCGGTGAAATAGGGCGTGCCAGTCGCGGGACCTTCGATGCCAAGCTCGGCCAGTTTCAGTGTGTCATAAGGGCAATCGCGTACGCACAGGCCACAGCGGATGCAGGCGGCCAGAAAGTCCTCTTCCGGCAGGGCGCCGGGGGGACGGATCGCCTGCGCAGGCAAGGCACGGGCGTCCGTCGCCAGTTTGCTGAGCGCCATGCCCGCCACCGCGCAAGCCCCCGCTGCCCGCGCGGCATCCTGAAGGAAGCGGCGGCGGTCAAGCGGCTTGGGTTTACGTTTGTTGGCGGCGGACATGATCTTTTCTTTCCTCTGATCTGCGCTTAGGCGCGTTCAACCTTGCAGGCGCATTTCTTGAAGTCCGTTTCCTTGGAAATCGGGCAAGTTGCGTCCAGCGTCAGCTTGTTGGTCAACTGGCCCTCGTCGAACCACGGCATGAACACGACGCCTTTGGGCATCTTGTTCCGGCCACGGGTTTCGACCCGCGACAGCACCTCGCCGCGCCGGGTCGAGATCGAGATCTCCTGCCCGCGACGCAGGCCACGGTCCTTGGCGTCATCGGGGTGCATGAAGACAACAGCCGACGGGAACGAGCGGTGAAGCTCGGGCACGCGACGGGTCATCGAGCCCGAGTGCCAGTGCTCCAGCACCCGCCCCGTGACCAGCCAAAGGTTGTATTCTTCATCCGGAACTTCCGGAGCCGGCTCGTAGGGGGCGAAGATGATGAAGGCCTTGCCATCTGGCTTGCCATAGAACTTCACGCCCTCGCCTTCCTTGACGTAGGGGTCATAGCCTTCACGGAAGCGATACAGCGTTTCCTTGCCGTCCACCACGGGCCAGCGCAGGCCACGGGCCTGGTGGTACACATCGAAATCCGCCAGATCATGGGCATGGCCGCGACCAAACGCGGCATATTCCTCGAACAGACCTTTCTGGACATAGAACCCGAAATGCTCGCTTTCGTGGTTGTTGAACCCTTCGGCCACTTCGGACACGGGGAACTTGTTGACCTTGCCGTTCTCGTACAGAACTTCGTACAGGGTCTTGCCTTTCAGCTCTGGCATGGTGTCCAGAAGCTCGGCGGGCCAGACCTCGTCCGTGGTGAAGCGTTTCGAGAACTCCATGACCTGCCAGACATCCGACTTTGCCTCGCCCGGTGCGGACACTTGTTCGCGCCAGAACTGGGTGCGGCGTTCGGCGTTGCCATACGCGCCTTCCTTTTCGACCCACATGGCGGTGGGCAGGATCAGGTCGGCCGACATCGCGGTGACGGTCGGATAAGGGTCCGACACGGTGATGAAGTTGTCGGGGTTGCGATAGCCCGGCAAGCCTTCTTCGTTCATGTTCGGCGCGGCCTGCATGTTGTTGGTGCACTGCACCCAGTGGCAGTTCAGGTCGCCATCTTTCAGCTTGCGGTGCATCAAGACGGCGTGGAACCCCGGCTTGCCGGGAATTGTGCCCTTCGGGATGCCCCAGGCTTTTTCGCAGATGTCGCGATGCTCTTCATTCGCGACAACCATGTCGGCGGGCAGACGGTGGGCAAAGGTGCCAACCTCGCGCGCCGTGCCGCAAGCCGATGGCTGCCCGGTCAGCGAGAAAGGCGAGTTGCCGGGTTCCGAGATTTTGCCCACCAGCAGGTGCACGTTGTACATCAGGTTATTCACCCAGGTGCCGCGGGTGTGTTGGTTGAAGCCCATGGTCCACAGGCTCATCACCTTGCGGTTCGGGTCGGCATATTGCTGGGCCAGACGTTCCAGCGACGCAACCGGCACACCTGACAGTTCGGATACATATTCAGCGGTGTAAGGTGCGACCGCTTCCTTGTATTCCTCGAACGTCATGTCCGAAAGTTTGCCATGCGCCCCATCATGCGCCGGATTTTCTGCGGCTTGCTCAAGCTCGTGTTCGGGGCGCAGGCCATAGCCGATATCGGTCGCGGTGCGCTTGAAATGAGTGTTCTTCTCGACAAATTCCCAATTCACGGCATCGTTCTGGATGATGTAGTTGGCGATGTAGTTCAGGATCGCCAGATCCGTCTGCGGTACGAAGATCATGCCGTTGTCGGCCAGTTCGAACGAGCGATGTTCAAACGTGGACAGCACGTGAACTTCCGCGCCCGGCTTGGTCAAACGGGTATCGGTCAGACGCGACCACAGGATCGGGTGCATCTCGGCCATGTTCGAGCCCCACAGGACAAACGTATCCGCATGTTCAAGGTCGTCATAGCAACCCATCGGCTCGTCAATGCCGAAGGTGCGGATGAAACCGGCGACGGCAGACGCCATACAGTGGCGCGCGTTGGGATCGATGTTGTTGGACCGGAACCCGGCCTTCATCAGCTTGGCCGCGGCATAGCCTTCCCAGACCGTCCACTGACCGGATCCGAACATGGAGACGGCGGTGGGACCTTTTTCCTTCAGGCTGGCCTTCCACTTCTCGGCCATCACATCGAAGGCTTCGTCCCAGCTGACCGGCTCAAAGTCGCCGTTCTTGTCATAAACGCCGTTTGCCTTGCGCAGAAGCGGCGTGGTCAGGCGGTCGGCGCCATACATGATCTTGGACAGGAAATAGCCCTTGATGCAGTTCAGGCCACGGTTCACCGGGGCTTCGGGGTCGCCCTGCGTGGCCACGACGCGGCCATCCTTGACGCCCACAAGCACCGAGCAGCCGGTGCCGCAGAACCGGCACGCGGCCTTGTCCCAGCGAATATCCGGGCTTCTGGGCTGCGCAAGCGCGCCATTGGGAAGGGTGATGCCGGCGGCCGAGGCGGTCGCGGCGGCGGCGCTGGCCTTCAGAAACGAGCGGCGGGATGAAGTCATGGGCATGGTCGGTCTCCCGTTTAATGGTGTTGGGTCGTCGAAGGCGCGGCGGGGTTTCCGTCCAACTCTTCGAAATGGTGGTATGTCAGGGTGATGGTCAAAACGCCGGGAAACTGGTGCATTGCCATGATCTGGTCGGATGCGCGCATGTCCGGCGTGTCTTCGACGGTCACGACGATGCGACCATCTTCATGGGCGTGCACTTCGCCACCTTCTGTCGCGTCGATTGCGGCGATGACCTGTTCGGTCATTTCGGGCATCGTATGCACAAGGCAGCCGCAGATGTTTGTCATGGGCGCGCCTCCGTCTTTGGATTTGTTTTCTTGAACGTGATGGCCCCCACAGGGCATGCCATCGAGCATCCGCCGCATCCGTTGCACAGGTCTTCGTCCAGCACGGGCTGGGCGCGACCGCCAGTTTGCAGCCGAAAGCCAATGGCGCGTTGGTCACAGTGATCTTCGC
Source organism: Aliiroseovarius zhejiangensis (assembly GCF_014656375.1). GTDB lineage: Bacteria > Pseudomonadota > Alphaproteobacteria > Rhodobacterales > Rhodobacteraceae > Aliiroseovarius > Aliiroseovarius zhejiangensis. Next base: position 773,976 of record NZ_BNCH01000001.1, read on the forward strand.
AAGTACGGCAGTTCACGCCGTTCATCGACAGGCAAGAGCTTTCGACCGACCCGCGCCAGAGCCATTCGTTCTCGGGGCTGAGCGCGCCAAAGTCGCAGGCATCGGTGCAGGCATGACAGAAGGTACAGGCGCCGGCGTTGAAATCCAGAAACGGGCGGTCGCCCGCATCTTTCATGATGATCCCTTCAGGACAAGCGGCTGCACATTCTCCACACTGGGTACAGGCGTCATGAAACTCGGCTTCGGGGCCAGCTCCGGGGGGCCGCTGGCGCGGAACCTCTTGAACTTTGCCTTTCAGAAAGGCGCGTCTGGTGGGGGATGCAGACATATGACTCGCTTGCTTACTGCTGGCTTGTCATCGTTCTCTAACCGATCAGGGGGTGCGACCTTTTGACTTGGATCAATAAAAACGTCGATTTTCGATTTTCGATCAATGGGGATCGGCGCCACCTGGCGATAATCAACCTGATTTTCAACGGCTCGCCCTGATCCGGAAGCACCGTGCGCCGGCTGCTCTTAAGCGCCAATCGGGCGCCTGACGAGAGGTCAACATGCGATCGTTTCGTCTGGTTCACGGCCTCGAAGGCGCAACGCCACCCGCAGCGGAGCGTCACCCGCCCGCCCTTATCCAAGCAGCATCGTGCTTAGCCCCTGAAGATAAGCCCCCAATCGCTTGCGCACGACCCGCAAATGCTGTGTCTCGACGGTATCCACATGGCGCGCGATCCAAAGCGGGACGGTCAGGTGAGGCATCAGATCACGCCGCCGAACCAGTCGCTGGTCGCGATCCCCGACAAAACAGGGAAGCACTGTGATCCCGCCGCCCATCGCCGCCATTTCCCGCAATGTCAGAAAACTGTCGCACGAAGTGGTGACATCATCCGGACTGATATGATCGCCCATCCACTTTGCCGCCACCGATCGCGACAGGGGCCCCGTCATGGCAAACCAATTCGTTTCGCCATGATCGGCGGCATAAGCCGCAAAGCCCAGATCGGCGACTGCCGTCCCGACAAGATCATCCGACAACGCCTCGGACGGGCGGACCACGATATGCGCCTGCTCCCGGATCAGGTCCAGATGCGTGTTGCTGCTGAGCAGGGTCATGCGAAACCCAAGTTCTTTTTCCGTCATTTCCCTGGCGAACTTGGACAAAACACCCGCACAAAGCGTGTCTGTCGACGTGATCCGGACGGTGCCGATAACTTCTTGTCGTCCACCACTTGCCAGGCGGGTGACCTCCTGAATGGCGGCTTCGGCCGTTTGGGCCGCGCGAATGACGTGAACGCGGTCAGGCAACAGGCGATATCCTTGCGCGGTGCGTTCAAAAATCGTGGTGCCGTGACGCGTCTCGAAGGCCGCCACATGGCGCAACACCGTCGCGTGGTTGACGCCCAGACGCTTGGCGGCCTGCAACACAGATCCCGTTTCGGCCACCGTCAGGACATAGCGCAGGTTATCCCAGTTTTCGTTGTGCAATTTTTCGCAGCCTTATTTGCTATATTGCGCACTGTTACCATATTTATGAACAGTTACCCTAGGGTCGACAACCAACAAAACACGCACCCACAAGACGCAACACGGAGGATGAAACATGCGGAAAACTCTGATGACCGGACTCGCACTTTGTGCACTTTCTGTCGGCCAACTGGCAATTGCGGACAATCACATCAGCGACAAGCAGATCGAAACCGCCGTCAAGGCACGCAAGGCACATATGCAGCTTTACGCCTTCCACCTTGGCACGCTTGGGGCCATGGCCAAGGACGAAGCCCCTTATGACGCCGAAGCGGCACAAAGCGCGGCAGACGCGATTGCAGCTTTGGCAGGCTTGCCGCAATCCGGATACTGGCTGCCCGGAAGCGACAATGGAAGCTTCGAAAACACCCGCGCTCTTCCTGCGATCTGGGCCGAAGGCAGCGATGTCGGAAAAAAGGCGCAAGAGTTTTCGGCCGCCGTCATGGCGATGCAAACCGCCGCGGGAAGCGGAGTTGACGGGTTGAAGGCCGCGATGGGTCCGTTGGGCGGGGCCTGCAGCAGTTGCCACAAAGAATACCGCCAATCCGACGACTGATCGCGGGCATCAACTGAGCCATGCAATTGACAAGAAGACTGATCGTCAGATTGCTGATCTTCGGGGGGCTGCTGTGCGTGTTGGGTTTGTACCTGACCCGGCCACAGCAGCTTCCTGCTGATGCTTTGGCAGACCACACGCCCGATGCCACCCATGGGGCTGTGGTCTATGCTGCCATGGGCTGCGCCAGTTGCCACATGGCACCTAAGTCCGAAGATCAAACGGTGCTCAGCGGAGGCAGGTCCTTCGTCACCGACTTCGGCACTTTCTATGCCCCCAACATTTCGTCTGATGTCGATCACGGGATTGGCGGGTGGAGCGATCTGGACATCGCGAACGCCATCGTCGAGGGGACATCGCCGGGTGGGCAGCACTATTTCCCGGTATTTCCCTATGGGTCATATCTGCGCGCCGAGTTGTCGGATGTCGCGGATCTGATCGCGCATCTGCGTCAATTGCCCGCCGATTCAACCCCCAACCGGGGACATGACGTATCCTTCCCCTTCAACATTCGCACGAGCCTGGGGGGGTGGAAACTGCTTTTCCTGCGCGATGACTGGATCATCACCGACACGCTGACCCCGCAACAGGAACGTGGGCGCGAGCTGGTCGAGGCACTTGGCCATTGCGGAGAATGCCACACACCGCGCAACATGTTTGGCGGTATGAAATGGGATGCATGGCTGGCAGGTGCCCCGATACCGGGCAGCAAAGGGCGCACCCCCGATATTCGCCCCGAAAAACTGCAATGGTCGGCGGGCGATATCGTCGCGTATCTGAAAACCGGCCTGACACCTGAATACGATTCAGCAGGTGGCGAGATGGTCGAGGTCATCGCAAACACCAGCCAACTGCCTGACAGCGACCTGGAGGCCATTGCCGCCTATCTGCTGATGCCCGCACTGAACTGATGCTGACGGCACAGATGGCGCTGGCCGGACGGCCCAACCACATCCCCAGGGCTTTCGCATCGGGCCGGATTTGACACCCCCTTGGAAGAACGCCCGTTGATCTTCTGCCATTGCTTGTGCACGGTCACCACAACGCCCCCACGCCCCGCCCCTGTGGCAATGGGGCACCGAACGTGCCAACTGATGAAAGCTGATTTCGATGATCCTGTGTTGTGGTGAAGCGCTGATTGACATGATCCCGGAACCGACCGTCGCAGGACGCCAAGGCTACGTCCCACATGCCGGGGGCGCGGTGTTCAACACATCGGTCGCTCTTGGTCGATTGGGCGTGAAAACCGGCCTTCTGACCGGGCTGTCAAATGACCTGTTCGGGCAGCAGTTGTCTGATGCCCTGCGCGAAAGTCATGTTGACACAAGGTTTTGCATCATCAGCGACCGACCCACGACACTGGCCTTCGTGCAACTGGAGGATGGGCACGCAAGCTATTCGTTTTACGACGAAAATTCGGCTGGACGCATGATTGCCCCGAGCGACCTGCCAGAATTACCGGACCACACGACCGCGTTGTATTTCGGCGGCATCAGCCTTGCCTGTGAACCGGGGGCCATAACTTATTGCACCTTTGCTGAACGCCACGCTGCCACACGACTTGTTATGCTCGACCCGAATATCCGCCCTGATTTCATCGCGGACGAAACACGCTATCGCACTCGGCTCGATCGCATGATAGCGCTCGCAGACATTGTGAAAGTGTCCGATGAAGATCTTGGCTGGATCGACCCTGCGCCCAAATCGCTTGAAGGCAAGGCAAACGCCATGATGAGCCGGGGGCCGAGCCTGGTCATCGTCACACGAGGAGGCGAAGGCGCAACCGGGTATCTGAAAGATGGTACAGTTGTCGAGGTTCCCGCGCGGCAGATTCAGATTGCCGACACCGTCGGTGCGGGCGATACGTTCAATGCTGGCGTCATGGCCAGCCTGTCCCAGCAAGGCCTATTGGCTAAACACAAGCGCGCTTCGTGGGACGCCGGGACGGTGGCCACGGCTCTGGCATTCGGCGCAAAGGTCGCCGCCGTCACAGTGTCACGCATCGGTGCAAACCCTCCCTGGGCCGAAGAACTGGTTGCAGGGTCGTAAGTTGCATCATGGCGACGCCTTTCTGGCAACAGCGCCCTGCAACGGTCACGGTTCCGGCGGAGTCAGCCCCCAAATCGAACCTCCGGGCAGCCCCCTGCCCGCTCTACCAACGGACCGTAGCTTGTTCCCGGGCGAGGGTGTCAGAGGCACGAACCAAGCTGGAACGAGACCAAGCGAAATCAGGAGCCAGAGGAACGCCTCTTCCCAATCCGCTGACGCACAGTTCTCAGAATCTCTTTTGCCTTGGCCTCCAGCACCACATTTTTTGACGGGCTGATACAATGAAACAGCTCGGGTCGACGCCACAGGCAGTCTGCGAAAATCGTTTCTTCATCATGGGCATAGGCCATTCCTTTCGCGCGGTTTGCGGCCTCCTCAAACTCGACCTCAACGTCGCGCCACACTGGGGCATGAGCCGACAGAAAACTCGCATTGAGCGGCAGCAGGGCGCCATAATACCGCATGGCATTGCCATAGTGGGACAGCCGATCGTGAGGCAGGTCCATCTTTTGGATCGCCTTGACATCTCTGTGACGCTTGAAACGCGACAAGGAGGCATCTATCCAGGCCACTAGGCGCTCGCCACCATCGGACCGGGCAAGAGCCGAGGTTAAAAACACCTTGCTCAACCATAACGACAGCATGGAGCAGAAGACGTCCTCTCCACTGCCGCGAAAGTCCCGCCAGTAATGCACGACCCCTTTTTCCCCGTTGTATTCAGCCGGTTTAGCGAAACGGTCCAACTCCATACGTCGACAGGCTTCCAACATTTCCTGCGCCAGACCAAATGCCGGCAAATCGGCGATTGGAAGAAACCGCTCTACCAGATGAATGTCCCTTTCGGCACACAGCTCCCGAACATGGGACATTTGGTGCTGATCATCGCTGTAAAACACAAGATCCTGGTCGCGGACCATATCGAGTGTCGCGGGCAGGTATGAGTCATATAAACTTTTGGGTCGCTTGGTATTACCGGCGATCATCCAGTACCCAGAGCAATAAAGCCGCCTTTTCGCGTCAGACTTGCTTTTCACGTCTGTCAAACCCTGAACCATCGCCCTTCTCCTCTGAGTCTACATTGCACGCGACAGCCTATTGAAAACAAGCGATTTTATTCGCGTCCTGGCGAAACTCTATGCCTGTTGCAAACTGACCTGATCCTGCAGCTTCTGCAGAGGTTCATCTGGCCAATAGACCCACCAAGGCTGACTGTGCGTCGTCCGCCAGATGGGTTGGCAGGCACACATTCCGCGTCACTGCAGAAGACCGCGCAGGAATTCGGACATATGACGGCAATACTCCATACGCCGTGCCTTGATGACCGCGGGCACTTCAATCGGCATGGTGACAGCGGTAATGCGGGCGGTGCGGGCATAGCCACAATGGTTGGAGCATTCGGGTGCGAGGCCAGCATCGGCCACGGGTATGTGCCGCTTCCGGATGTTACGCCTATCGCCATAGCACTGGATCCCCGCACGGACCCAGTCCAACCAAGATAGTCATTCTGTTGATCAGACTACGATGAATGGTCAACCATGGGCGGCCACCAACTCCTCGTGATATTGTTGGCAACTGCCGATACAGTCGCTGACCCAATCAGAATTGTAATAGGTGTCAAGATACCGTGCCCCACTGTCGCACAACAACGTGACGATAGAACCTTGGCGACCTTCCTTGACCATATCCTGAGCAACCCGCAAAGCCCCCCAGAGGTTTGTGCCTGTTGATGGGCCTGCCTTGCGTCCGATCAGCTCTTCCAACCACAACATGGTGGCAATGCTGGCGGCATCAGGCACCTGTATCATGTGGTCGATCACACCGGTTTGAAACGAGTGCTCGTCCTTTGGGCGGCCGATCCCTTCCACCCGGCTGGATTTGTCGGACACCAGAGTGCGATCACCGCTTATGTAACTGTCATAGAAGACTGAGTATTCCGGATCAACGACCGTAAGTTCGGTGCCATAGCCCTTGTAGCGGATGTATCGACCCAGTGTCGCCGACGTGCCGCCCGTGCCCGCGCCCATGATCAAATGCGCAGGGATCGGGTGAGGTTCGCGTTCCATCTGCGTGAACACGCTTTCAGCAATGTTGTTGTTGCCACGCCAATCTGTCGCTCGCTCGGCATAGGTGAACTGATCCATGAAATAGCCACCAATCTCGCGGGCCAGCTCGACCGATGCACCGTGCATTTGCGGAGCGGAACCCACAAAGTGAATTTGACCGCCATAGAATTCAATCAGCTTGATCTTACTGCGCGCGGTGCTTTCGGGCACGACGGCGATAAAGGGCACACCGATCATGCGCGCGAAATAGGCTTCAGACACGGCGGTGCTTCCAGATGACGCCTCGACGATGGTCGTGTCTTCCCGAATTTTGCCGTTGCACAGCGCATACAAGAACAGCGACCGGGCAAGCCGATGCTTGAGGCTTCCTGTCGGATGGGTGCTTTCGTCCTTCAGGTAGATGTCCACGCCCTCAAGGCGCGGCAGAGGGAGCTTGAAAAGATGAGTGTCAGCTGAACGATGCGCATCCGCGTTGATCTTTCCGATTACGTCAGTAACCCAGCTGTTCATCCAGCGTCCCTTCTGGCGATTGTGCCAATCCGGCACCTTGGCTTTCATCTTATCAGGTTCGCCTGCCCAGATGCACCCAGACAAATAACGGACTACGACAGATCATGGTTTCACCATCAGAACACGAGCCCATCCGATCCGGATGGTTCCCGGACTTCGGAAACAAGTCGCCCGCATATCTTCCATCACAAGCCCGAAACCTGTTTCGTCAACCGTCTGCGGTCGCGCGTCTTACCGGCCCGCGAACACGCGTGCTAGCGGGCGTATCGAGCCGCCGTCAGACCGTCCATGGAAATCTCTGGTGTCTTGCCCAGCACGATGTCGGCCACCACGCGACCCGAGCCGCAGGCCATCGTCCAGCCCAGCGTTCCATGCCCGGTATTCAGAAACAGGTTGTCATACTGCGTAGGACCCAGAACAGGCGTTCCATCGGGCGTCATCGGGCGCAGACCGGTCCAACCTTCGGCCTTGGAGATATCTCCGCCTTTGGGAAAGAGATCTTTGATCACATGCTTGACGGTATCTGTGGCATGTGGGCCGAGACGGTCGGAATAGCCGGCAATTTCGGCTTGTCCTGCAACGCGGATACGATCCCCCAGACGCGTGATCGCGACTTTATGGGTTTCGTCCATGATCGTGGATTGCGGTGCAAACGCATCATCGGTGACTGGCAAGGTCACCGAATAGCCCTTGACCGGGTAAACCGGCAGTTTGATCCCGATGGGGGTCAGCACGTTCACGGCATAGCTGCCCATGGCACAAACGTAAGCATCCCCGGTGATACGGCCGGCGATTTCCGTGTCAACACCTACGACCTTACCACCCTCGACAGCAATGGATTTGATGGATTGGCCATAGTGGAATTCGACCCCCATCTCGCTGCATTTTTCGGTCAGGGCAATTGTGAACATGCGGCAATCGCCGGTGCGATCTGCGGTCAGTCGCAGGCCACCGACGAACTTGTTGCGCACCTCGGCAAGCGCAGGTTCGACGGCGATACAGGCGTCGCGACCCAACACTTCGTAAGGCGATCCATATTCCGTCAATATGTCCTGATCGGCCTTCGATGCCTTCATCTGTTTGGCCGTGCGAAACAGCTGTAGTGTACCCTGTTGACGCCCGTCATATTCGATGCCTGTTTCGGCAATCAGATCTGGCATGACATCGCGCGAGTAGCTTGAGACACGCACCATGCGCCCCTTGTTGATGCGATAGCTTTCCTCGTTGCAGTTGCGCACCATCTGCACGCACCATTTCCACATGGTGGGGCTGATCAAAGGCCAGATAAACAGAGGGCGGCGTTTCATGAGCATCCACTTGACGGCTTTCATCGGAATGCCGGGGGCCGCCCAGGGCGATGTCATGCCATAGCTCAACTGCCCCGCGTTGGCATAGCTCGTCTCAAGACCCGGGCCGGTCTGACGGTCGATCACCACGACTTCCGCGCCTTGTTTTGACAAATAATATGCAGTGGTGACGCCGATGACACCCGCACCCATTACGACAACTTTCATCACAAACACCTTTCGATTGCAGCGCGCGGCATGAATTACGTGAGATCTTTAGCATATGTGCTCTCAGGTTGTTCGACGCTTATGATAGTCAGCGTCCGGCGCTGGTTCTCCCGTGTATCCCAGTAAAAACTTGTGCCTTCGGCCAGCCCCAGCAGAGCCACACCGATGGGAGTCATAACCGACACTCGAAACTGCGAGATATCGGCATCTTCAGGATAGACCAGCGTCACCGTTTTGTTTTGCCTCGTGCTTTCATCACGATAGGTTACGGTGCTGCCAATGCCCACAACATCTTTCGGCATCTTGGAAGGCGAAACAATCCGCGCCCGGCTGATTTCATCAAGCAGGCGATCAGCGAGCGCCGGATGACGCCTCATCATGCCATCGACCAGCCCTTCCAAATGCATAATATCATCCGCGTTGATGACGATTTTCGGGTTTCGGTTGCGTGATGTTTTCGGTGTTTGGATAGAAGTAGACATTGAAATTCTCCTTTCGTTCAAGGGTAAATGCTGCACTCGGCCAGGGTCTTAGATCGGACCTGAAACGTCGACGACGGCAAGCCTGCCAATGGTTCCGTCTTCGTTCAGAAGCGGCGCGCGCTGACCGACCCGCATTCCGATCAGGGTGGCTCCAAGCAACGACGCAACGGGGATAACACCGCTGGGCAATCCTGCTCTTGCCCGGTGGACAAGCAAACCCGTCTGGGGCGTTTCGTCATCAATTGCATAGGTGACGCGTGATCCACCGACCGCCAGATCAGAAAAATGCAACCCTTCCACGGGCCGCGTGTTCATCAGCTTGTTTGCCAGAACATACGCCAGAAGCTTAGAGCTGGGGCGCAAAGCACAATCACACGCATCAAGATGTTCCTGCAGCTTCCCGTGGTCCGCCTTGGGCAAGGCCAAAGGCGTGTTCAGCAGCGCGCTGCCAAGGGAATGAACTGCGATGGTTGCCCGGTCGGGCTGACTGAGATCGAACATGCTTTCTCCTCCGGCGACAGACGCCGTGTTCACGTTTCAGGAATGTGAGGAGACCCCGGGGGTGTGGCAGGCGCGCACGCGCCTAGACCGCCCGGGGAAAGGGGCGGTTCAGCAGTAGAAATCGAAAATGATCTGCATGCACCATCATGTAAATGGACCTAGGTATTGATGGCTCATTAGTCAATCCGAAGACGCAAACATGGGCATCTTGGGCGTTCTGTGGCCCAAATGGCCTAACAATCTGTGGGCCGGCTTCGAAACCCTCTGTTCAGGTTCATCAAGATTGAAAATGCGACCCGTGTGTGCCATATATGGAACATGATGATGACCCGCTTGCATAAGAGGTTCCTGCCTTTCGCAGGAAAGACACTGAACCGCCAGTAGCCCCGAGCGGGGTTGGCAAATGTTGCCGCTCTACGCCTCGGGGTTGTTACAGATCATCTGGATCTGAATGAGAAGACGCAGGTTTTGCACCGCATCGCTTACTCTTGCGATATTTCGGCTCTCGATTTCTCACGACAGCAAAATCAACGTCACGGCTTCAGCAATCTTATGTACGGAGGATGACATGCATCCGATTTTGTTCCACCACAATCTTTTGGTTCTGCGCCCGGACTGGACGGAAACGAATATCGTTTCCGAATCCGAAAAAGGCGGCTTCTTGCGTCGCTGGTGGCGCACGGCCATCCGAAGCTGGAAACGGCGCAAATTGATCGCGGCATTACAGAAGCTGGACGATCGTGGGCTCAGAGACATGGGCATCAGCCGTAAAGACATCGGTCGCATTGTCGACGCGCTTCATGATCGTGATCTTGGAATGGTTCCGTTTGCAGCGGATCAACCTTCAACTGGAGAATATCAAGGCGCCGTTTGATCAGTGGCTTGTTACTACCTCTTCGGATCGGGTCATTCTTCGCCTGTCATGGAATGACCCGGTCGACAAAAAATAACATACATATCAATCCGTAAGGGATACGCGCCAAACAGGGGCCAAGGCCATACGCCTTGCCCGCAGGTCTCAGTTGTTCGGCAACGAGATGCAGCTGGGAATAGATTCCCAACGCGCAAAACGCGTCTCAGTAAAATCAATAGGTTATGGAGAGTTTGGCTGGGGTGGTAGGATTCGAACCTACGGTACACTGTACCAAAAACAGTTGCCTTACCACTTGGCTACACCCCAGCAGTGCGCGCTTTCCTAGCCAAAGCCGGCGTAGGGCGCAACCCCAAAATGAAGGATTGGTCGCAGAATTCACGCAAGCAAAATAGACGCGACGCAAGTTACATCAGCCTTACTTTTGACACTGCCCGAGGCGGCGGTTCACGAACGCTGGAACGACCCGATTCCCTGATCATATGCGCCGATGGCGGGTTCTTGGCGCAGGATTTTGTCGAAGCCCGCAAACAGGGCATGAAGCTGCGCCTGGCTTTCAAAACTCTCGCATACCACCACCAGGTTCGGCGTGTTCGACGAGGCCCGGACCAAGGCCCAGTCACCGTTTCCGAACTGCACCCGCGCCCCGTTGGCGGTCAGGATGTCCACAATCGGCTGGTCAGCGATCGTGTCACCGTGGCGCTGCATCCCGCGCAGGGTGTTCGTCAGCCGGGCGACGACAGCGTATTTCTGATCATCGGGGCAGGCAGGCGACAGGGTCGGAGAGCACCAGCTTTCGGGCAATGTGTCCACAAGATCTGACAAGTTGGCGGAGGGTTGATGATCCATCAGCCGACACAAAGCGACGGCGGCACGCAAGGCACAGTCATAGCCTCGCCCGAAAGGAGGCCCGAAATAGATATGCCCGGACTTCTCGAATGCCGCCAGCGCGCCTGACTCTCGCAGCCGTTGTTTCACGTGGCTGTGTCCGGTTTTGCAATACTCGACCGTCGCGCCGTGTGAGGCCAGAACCGGGTCGACGGCGAATACGCCCGTGGATTTCACATCCGCCAGGAACGTTGCGCCCGGGTGGCGCATCGCCAGGTCGCGCGCAATCAACACCCCCAGCTTGTCGGCAAAAACCGCGCGACCGTTCTGGTCAACGATGCCGATCCGGTCCCCGTCCCCGTCCAGACCGATGCCGAAATCAGCGGCGCTGTCACGGACGGCGGCCCCCATATCGTCCAGCATTTCCAACGCTTCGGGGTTCGGGTTGTAGTGCGGGAAGCTGTGATCCAGGCGGCAATGGCGTTCGATCACGTCGACCCCCAACCGGCGCAACAGGGCGGGAGCAAACGCCCCTGCCGTTCCGTTTCCGGTGGCGCAGACCACGCGCAGCGGGCGCGAGATCACACCACCTTCGGCAAGATAGTCAAGATAAGCGGCCTGCACGCCGGGCATCCGGGTAATCCTTCCGCCGCCTTGCAGATCGAAGGCGCGGGAAAGGATGATGTCGCGCAGCTCGGCCATTTCGTCCACGCCATGGGTGCAGGGGCGGTCGAACCCGACCTTGATCCCCGTCCAGCCATTGGGATTGTGGCTGGCCGTCACCATTGCTACCGCCGCCACATCCAGATGAAACTGTGCGAAATAGGCCATGGGCGACAGGCTCATCCCTATGTCGCGGACATGCGCGCCGGCCTGCACAAGCCCTTTGCACAAAGCATCCCGGACGGCGGGTGAATAGCTTCGGTGGTCGTGTCCGACGATGATTTTGCGCCCCATACCGCGACGGGCCATTTGTGTGCCCAACCCCAGCCCGACCGCCTGCATCCCCTCAAGGTCAAGATCCTCGGGGTATCGCCAGCGCGCGTCATATTCACGAAAGCCGCTTGGGGAAATGCGCATCAGATCGGCCTGAGCGGTCGCTGCCTGGCAAGCTGATCAAAGGCCGCCAGATCCGCCACCAACGCCGCCATCTGATCCAGTGGAACCATGTTTGGCCCGTCAGAAGGCGCCGACGCAGGATCGGGATGCGTTTCAAGAAACACCCCGGCGATACCCAGCGACACCGCCGCCCGCGCCAGAACAGGGGCAAATTCCCGTTGCCCGCCCGAAGCGCGCCCCTGCCCGCCGGGCATTTGAACCGCGTGGGTAGCATCCATGATCACAGGGTGGCCAAACGCGACCATCTGCGCCAACCCGCGCATATCTGTTACCAGAGTGTTGTAGCCGAACGATGTGCCACGCTCGGTCAGCATCAGTTGCTGATTGCCCGAAGCGGTAATCTTGTTCACCACATGCTCCATATCCCAAGGTGCCAGAAACTGACCTTTCTTGACGTTGATGGGAATGCCGGTTTTTGCCGCGGCGGTCAGAAGATCGGTTTGGCGGCACAGGAAGGCCGGGATTTGCAGGATATCGACAACCGCCGCCACCTCGGCGCACTGGTCGGGCAGATGAACATCGGTCAACACCGGCACGCCCAACTCATCCCTGACAGCGGCGAGCATTTCAAGCCCGTCGGTCATGCCCGGACCCCGCGCGCTTGACAGAGAGGTCCGGTTCGCCTTGTCGTACGAGCCCTTGAAAATATAGCCAAGCCCATGCGCCGCGCAGATCTGCGCCATATGTTCGGCAATCCGAAGCGCGTGATCGCGCCTTTCCAACTGACACGGCCCGGCGATAATGGTCAGAGGGCGCGTATTGCCCACATGCACTCCCTTGACGACGACATCCCCCATATCAGGACGACACCTGCTCGCGCAGGATCGACGCCGTGATTGACGCCATCAGATACAGACCCGAAAAGATCAAGAAGGCCAGCAACGTGTTCTCAAACGATTTCGGATAGGTCGGTTCGTCCGGGGCGACGGGCCGCACGCCGAGCTCAAGGTAACGGGTCTGCTTGTTGGCTTCGATCCGTGCATTTTCCAACTGTTGCAAGGATTGTTGCATCAACACCGTGCGCGTCTCCAGATTGGTTTGGGCAATCCTGAGACGCCCGCTGACCGACGCCAGCGACCCGTATTCGCCCCCGGTCTCGGTCAATCGGCCGCGCAACTCGGCAATCAGCGTTTCAAGCCGACCGATGTCGCCGCGCAACCCGTCCACCCGCGCCTGATTGGGGCGCGTGTTGTCCAGCAGCTGTTGCAGCGACAATCTTTTTTCCTGCAACTGGCTTTCGAACCCGGTGATCTGCGACATCAGGGCAGATGCATCCGACGTCGCGTCGAACACGCCCATCTCCTCCTGCAAGCGCAGCACCTCAGCCTGTGCGTCCAGCATGTCACGCTCGGCCTTTTCATAGCTTTCGATGGCACCTTCCATCTGATCTTCGCGCAATCGCTGGGTCAGGTTGTCCACCCGCTCTTCCGCATAGGAAATCAGGACTTCGGAAAAAGTCGCACTTTGTTCGGGGGTCGGGGCGACGACCTCCATCTTGATGATGCCCTCGGTGGGATCGAACCCGATCTTCACGTTCTTCTTATAGAGCTTGTAGGCCGCTTCATTGGTGGCATCAGGATCAAGGCGCTGGATCGGATCAATATCCGGATCCGAGAACACTGATTTATAACCGATGTCACCGTCGAGCCTGAGCATCGCGTCGCGCGAGGTCAAATAGCTTTGCACTGTGATGCTGTCCTGCGACGTGGCCAGCCCGGAGCCGGCAAACAGGCCACCCAGCCCGCTGCCCCCTGCCCCGTCCGCCTTCTGAATGACAAACTCGGTCTTGGTCGCATACATGGGTGTGGCATAGTTGTAGTAATAAATCCCGGCGACAAGCGTGGGCAGAAAGACGAAAAACGCCAGACGCACAAACAGCATCCGCAGCTTTCGGCGCCGCCTGCGGGCGATGTCCAGCTGGATTTCCCGGATCGAACGGGCACGATCCGCATCATCATATACGTGATTTGCCGGAAGCTGTGGCATAGGCCGGGTCTGTGGCAGGTTGGCGGATGACCGGCTGCCCGGTTTCCCGCCCCCATCCGCGCCGACCAGTTCCAGCATATTCGAACGTTTGAAGGGGTCGATCCCGGCTTTGCGCAGCCGGTAGACCGCTTCGAAATCACTGCCAAAGGCGACGCCGTGTTTCTGGGCGACACGACGCGCCATACGCAGCTGCCGACCGGTCAAACCCTCTTTCTGGATGGCGGTGATGGCGGCTGCCTCGTCGTCATCGGATGCCCCGTCGCCAACAGCGGCATTGGCCGGTTTACCTTTGGATACAAACCCTTCCTTGGGAAAGCCGTCTTCGGTCGGGGACTGGGCCAGTTCCTCCATCGGGTTGGGGTTCCGTGATCGGGGCACCGTGGGGCCGGGCCTTGCTGCGTCAGAATTGGCCGGTCTTGTCGCGGCCTTCACCCGCTGGGTGGCACCATCGCCTTCGGCACCCGCCGGGTCGGAATGTGGCGTGCGCGTGGATCGGCTGATGCGGAATTTCTTAGCCCTGGGTTTGGTAGTCATACAGCCGTTTCGCTTCTTCCAGAGTTTCAAACATATGGAACTGTCCGTCCCGCAGCACCGCCGCCGACTGGCAGAATTTCTCAAGCGTCTCGGCCTGGTGCGAGACGATGATGACCGTCGAGTTGGTCAGCCGGTCACGCAGCACATCGCCCGCCTTGCGGTTGAACTGGGCATCCGTGCTTTGCGGCATCCCTTCGTCAATCAGGTAGATGTCGAAATCCAGCGCCAGCAGCAAGGCAAATGAAAACCGGGCCCGCATCCCCGCGCTGTAGGTCGCGACGGGAAAATCATAGTATTCTTTCAGTTCGCACAGCCAGCGGGTGAAGGCCTCGATATAATCCGGGTCAAGGCCATAGAGCTTGGCGATATAGCGGGCGTTTTCCTTGGCTGAAAGCTTGCCAATGACCCCCCCCATGAAACCAAGCGGAAACGAAATGCGGCAGCGGCGCCGGATCTCGCCCTCGTCCGGTTTTTCCAACCCGGCCATCATGTTGATCAGCGTGGTCTTACCCGTTCCGTTGGGGGCCAGAATGCCAAGCGAATTGCCCAGATCGACCCGAAAGGACACATTGTCCAGGATGACCTTGCGCTGTTGTCCTGTCCAGAACGACTTGCTGACATTATCGAACTCGAGCATTTGGGTGCCCCGGCACTGCTTTCGCCTTACGCTTGTACACAAGCTTTCTTAACGATGCGCTATAATCGCTCACTTAGGCATCATTATGTCGAAGACCATCAACAATCATCAAGAAAATATGGGGAATTGTCGGCAGATGGTCCCCAATGCGTCACTGGGGGCGGCACCTTCGGCCCCAACGGGCCGAAGGTATGGGGGCGTCAGCCCTCTTGTTTTTCCACCTTGAAGACCTTTCCGGCCGCAAAGGACAGGAACACCGCGCCAAAGCTGAACAGGGCGCCCATCTTGGCGGCGTCCTGCACCGGTCCGGGCGCGAAGGCGACAGACGCGACGAACAGCGACACGGTAAAACCGATGGCCGCCACGAAACCTATCACGATCAGGTCAACCGATCGCATCCCCGCCGGCAGACCAAGCCGCATCGGATAGGCCGCAAGCCATCCCATGATGAAAATGCCCACGGGTTTGCCGATGATCAGACCCGCCAACACCAGCCATGTGGCTTCCGAAATCGCACCGAACTCCACCCCGGCGTTCAGAAGGCCGAAGAAGAACAGGACGATGTCCACCGGAATGGCCAGCCCGTGTTCCATGTCGTTCAGGATGTCGTGCAGGTATCTTTCAGCGTCGGCAAAGATGCCGAAGGCGCGGTCGGCATGGGGAATCGCCGGAATGACGGGCAACAGGCCCAGCGCCGGATGGATGCCCGCCTGGGCAAAACCGAACCAGCTCAGGCAGCCCGCGATGGCATAGGGGTACCAGGTCAGCTTCTTGCGCACCCAGGTCGACCGGGGGCGCAGCTGATCGCCACGGTCCAGACGCCTGGGCAGCCAGTTGAACAGGACAAAGGCTGCGACCGACGCCGCCACCGACAGCAACAGCCAGATCGGGGCAAGCTCGCCCGAAGGATAGAAAATCGCAAGGATGATCAGCCCTGCTGCGTCATCGGCAATGGCCAGCAACAGCAGGAATCGCACCGCCGGGTGACCAGCCCCGAACACCATGCGCCCGACCAGGTAGCTGAAGGCGATGTCGGTTGCGGTCGGGATGGCCCAACCGCGCGCAACCGCATCAAAGGTCGTTGACCCCAGGAAATAGGCGATGCCCAGATAGACCGCGATCGGACCGATCATGCCACCTGCTGTCGCCACCAGCGGCGTCGCCGCCTTTTTGCCGCGCAGTGATCCGTTTTCAAGGATCACGGCCTCCCAGACCTCTTTCCCGGCGATGGCGAAAAACAGCGCCATCAGCACATCATTGATCAGATAGTGGAACGTCACCACACGCTCAATATCACCGTATTCAAAGTGATGTGCCGCTTCGCCATAGGCTTTTTCCCAGTACCCGATGTCGATGCCGATGGTCGAGTTGAACCACAGCGGGTATTCCACGAAATGATGGTATGAGTGTGGATCAATATTGGCCCAGATCAGCGCAAGAATTGCCCCGCTGATCAAAAGGATCGAGTAGGTCGTGATAAAGTTCCACACGCGATACATTTGTTGCCCCGTCTAGTTCCTGATTTATAAACAGGTCGCGTCCCGGCGAATTCTGCTGGAACGCGACCCTTTGCTTGTTCGTTTCAGGAAATACTTCAACTCGGCCAAAACGACAATGGCCGAGCGCAATATCTGTCCACACACCTCGTCAGGCGACCGTACCCCAGACCAGACCGGAAACGATTGCGCCAACCATGGCCAGCCCCAGATACGCAGCAAAGACACGCGGTTTGACCAAAGCCCAGACCGCGACAGCCGCGGGGATGCAACTGACCCCGCCCGCGATCACGAAACTCATCGCGGCGCCGTTTGACATGCCCTGATCCAGCAGAGCGGCCACCATCGGCACCGCCGCATACCCATTCAGATAAGCAGGAGCCCCGACGAGTGCGGCCAGCAGGATCGGGCCAATCCCGGTTCCGCCCAGCACCTGCGCCACAAGATCGGCAGGTACATAGCGCAGCATCAGGGCTTCGATCATATAGGCCAGCAGCAGCCATTTCGACAGGAACAGAGCGTTTTCAAACGCGGTGCTGCGAAAACTTGCGCGCCGCGTCCTGTCGGTCCAGAACCGCCACTGCACTTCGCCGGAATACACATCCGCCCCTGACCCGGCCCCACATCCGGACGACGAACAACAGGCCGGGGCGGGGGCGTTTTTCAACGGGTCAGCAAACAGGGCGGATTTCGCCATCGCCTTGACCGTGAAACCTCCGAACAACCCGATCGACACCGCCGCGAATGTCTTTGCCACCGCGAACCCGGTGCCAAGAGTGCCTGCGGTGATCGCGAACATCGCCGGATCCATCAGAGGCGAGGACAGCCAGAACGCCATGACCGCGCCCAACGGCGCCCCCACCGCCAGAAGCGCGGCGATGAACGGGATCACTTCGCATGAGCAAAAGGGCGACAGGCCGCCGGCAAAGGCGGCCAGTACGATCATCCGTGCCTCTCGCCCTTCGAAGGCACGGGCCAACAGGTTCTCCGCCCCCGTTGCCTTCAGATAGGCCACAGCCAGGATCGCGAACAGGATAAAGGGTGCCGTGTGCATCAGCGCGCTCAGCGCGAAGGTGATGGTGGGCCAGACCTCTTGCGGTGCAAACAGGGTCAGACCGGCAGGGATCGCCAGAATTGCAACCCATGCCTTGTCGATGCGCCATCGTCTGGCTGGGGGTTGGGTTTGCGTCGTCTCAGCCATGATCGTGGCCCTTTCCGTCCGGGCAATCCGCGCAGCATTCCGAAAGAAGATAGTTGGAAAGCGCGCGCATCACATCGTATTCGGCGGCCGCGCATATGATGCTGCGGCCCTGTTTTTCCTGCGTAACCAACCCCGCCGCCGCAAGAATTTTCATATGGTGGGTCAGGGTCGAGCCTGTGATCCCACAGCGTTCGCCCAACGCGCCGATGCTCAACCCTTCGGGTCCCGCGCGCACCAGGGTGCGCAAAACAGACAGGCGGTGTTCAGACCCCAGCGCGGCAAACTGCGACGCCGCGATGTCGACATGGAGCGGTTCATGAGATTCGTGTTTCATATTTCTAGAAATATAGAAATATAACCGTGGAGCAAGGGTTATTTCGAAAGGCCTCGAAATATTGCATACGACCCGTCCACGCCCTAGCCTGCGGCCATGACCAGCCTGACGAAATCCATTGCGGCCTGTCGCCTGTGCGCCAATCGCTTCGCCGCGACCCAGACAGGCCATTCTCCACGCCCGGTTGTCTGGTTCCGGAAGGGCGCAAAGGTGCGCATCATCGGACAAGCACCAGGGTTGCGGGTGCACAAGTCGGGCCTGCCCTTTGACGATCCGTCCGGGGATCGTCTGCGCGACTGGATGGGGGTGGACCGCGACGTTTTCTATGACCGGACCCGCATTGCCATCACGCCAATGGGCTTCTGTTTTCCCGGCTATGACGCAAAGGGATCGGACCTGCCTCCACCCCGAATATGCGCGGAAACATGGGCGGATCGCGTAGACAATGCGCTGGCGGACACCCCCCTGACGCTACTGGTAGGTGGATACGCTCAGGCGCGGCACCTTGGCCGCGGCAAGGGCGTAACGGAAACGGTCAGGGGTTGGCGCGATCATGCGCCGCGGCTGTTTCCCTTGCCACATCCATCGTGGCGCAATACGGGATGGCTGAAAAAGAACCCGTGGTTTGAAACCGAATTGCTGCCCGTGCTGCAAGCTCGACTGGCCGAACTTCTGCAACCTTCCAGCGCAAAGGATGCGCCATGACCGACACGACCCGCCTTGATGATGCCCATGCCGCAATGCAGGCCGATCTGGAGGACGATGCCGCGCGGCTTCGGTTCTATGAACGTCTGGCGGATGGAGAGCTGTTTCTGCTTCTGAGCCAGGAACCCGAGGGCGATGACCTCTCGCCCGAGCTGTTCGAACTGGAAGGCGCGACATTCGCTCTTGTCTTTGATCGCGAGGAACGGCTGGCCGAGTTCGTCGGCGCCCCTGCCCCCTATGCCGCCCTGCCGGGGCGGTTGGTCGCCAATACGCTGGCGGGGCAGAACATTGGCCTGGGGGTCAATCTGGGCGTCGCACCGTCGTCAATCCTGATCCCGCCCGAGGCGATGTCGTGGCTGGCAGAGACACTGAAATCCGGCCCCGAACAGGTCGAGGCCCGGATTGCCGAAGTTCACCCCCCGTCGGTGCCGGACGCCTTGGTCGCCTCATTGGATGCCAAGCTGGCCTCGGCAGGTGGATTGGCCAGTCATGCCTGTCTGGCAGCAGTCACCTATGCGGATGGTCGAAAGGGTCACCTGCTTGGTTTTGTGGATGCCGTCGCCGGTGCCGAACGCGCTTTGGCAGGGGCCGCGAACGAAGCCCTGACCTTTTCAGGGCTTGAGGCCGGAGAAATGGATGTGGGGTTCTTTGCCAGCAAGGATCAGGCAGCAGGGAAGCTCGCAGCCCTTGGGATCCGGTTTGATCTGCCTGAACCCGAACCACAGGAACGGCTGGCACCGGTCGCGCCCGGTTCAGACCCGGACAAGCCGCCCATCCTGAAATGACGGGCTGAGGGGCAGCGTTCGACAAATTGCCGAACGCTGCAGCAATAATCAGCCTTTGGCCTTCTTCTCAAGCGCGTCCAGACGTGACTTCAGCGCCTCGTTTTCCTCGCGCGCTTTCTGCGCCATGGCCCGCACGGCATCGAACTCTTCGCGCGTCACGAAATCACGATCTGCCAGCCAGCGGTCCATCCAGCTTTTCATTGCTGTCTCGGCCTCGTCCTTTGCCCCCTGAGCCACGCCCATGGCGTTGGTCATCAACTGGGACATATCGTCCAATATCTTGTTGCGCGTCTGCATCGGCATCTCCTCGCTTGTTGGGGTCTATATGGGGATTCCCGAAGGCAGAGACAAGGTTGACTTGCCCCGCCGGACAGGGTCAGGAATGCGGCATGTTCTTGGCTATTCCCTTTCCCGCCATCTCGCCCGAAATCTTCTCGGTCGAGATTGGCACATTCACCTTCGCCCTGCGCTGGTATGCGCTGGGGTATCTGGTTGGCATCGCCATTGGCTGGTGGATCATCGCACGCGCGATTGCGCGCCCGGGCTTGTGGCGCGGCGACGCACCAATCACACGCGCGCAGCTCGAGGATCTGGCCACCTGGGCCATCGTCGGTATCGTGCTGGGGGGGCGCCTGGGCTATGTGCTGTTCTATGACCCGGGTTACTTTCTGCAAAACCCGCTGGAGATCCCGAAGGTATGGACCGGCGGCATGTCGTTCCATGGCGGCTTTCTGGGCATCATCGCCGTCACATGGCTGTTTGCCCGCAAACACGGGATTGCGGTGGCGAAGCTGGCCGACCTGTTGGCCATCGCAGCCCCCATCGGCATCGGGTTGGTGCGGATCACCAATTTCATCAATGCCGAACTTTGGGGCCGCCCGACCACCGCGCCCTGGGGTGTCATCTTCCCCGGCGAGGCGGCGCAGGACTGTCCGGGTTGGGATGTGGCGCTCGGCGCGTGTGCCCGCCACCCCAGCCAGCTTTACGAAGCGGTGCTTGAGGGGCTTTTGCTGGCCGCGATCCTTCTGACTCTGGCCTTCCGCCGCGGGTGGCTGAAACGCCCCGGCCTGCTGACGGGACTGTTCTTTTTGGGCTACGGGCTGTCGCGCTTCGTGGTTGAGTTTTTCCGGCAGGCAGATGCGCAGTTCATCTCGCCCGACAACCCGTGGGGTCATGTCCTCCGGCTTGGTGACTGGGGGTTGACCATGGGGCAGGTGTTGACGCTTCCGATGATCGTGATCGGGATTGCCACGATGATCTGGGCAACCCGCCATTCGCAATCACCTGCCGCCCCATGACCCCGCTTGCAAAGATACTGGCGCGACAGATCGCCACCGCTGGCCCGATTTCCGTCGCAGACTTCATGGCTGAATGTCTGCTGCATCCGGACCATGGCTACTACGCCACCCGCGACCCCTTCGGCGCGTCCGGCGATTTCACCACCGCCCCCGAAATCAGCCAGATGTTCGGCGAGCTGTTGGGGCTGGCACTGGCGCAAACCTGGCTGGATCAGGGCGCACCTGCTCCGTTTACATTGGCCGAGCTTGGGCCGGGTCGCGGCACCTTGATGGCGGACATCCTGCGCGCCACGGGACGTGTGCCGGGGTTCCGCGCCGCCGCCCGGCTGCATCTGGTCGAGGCCTCACCTGTTCTGAGGACGGCACAGGCCAAATCCCTTGCTCCACGCGACGTCACCCACCACGATACGGTCGACACGCTGCCGGATGCACCACTGTTCCTGATCGCCAACGAGTTCTTCGACGCCCTGCCCATCCGCCAGTTCCAACGGGACGGCACCGGCTGGCGTGAACGTCAGGTGGGGCTTGACGGGAGCCGGCTGACCTTTGGTCTGACTTCCCCCCTGCCCGTCCGCGATCTGGCGCACCGTTTGGACGACACGCGCGAGGGTGATCTGGTCGAAATCTGTCCCGCCAGCCCCGCAATCATGGCGCAGATCGCGACCCGGATCGAGGCACAGGGCGGCGCGGCGTTGATCATCGACTATGGGGATTGGCGATCGGTGGGCGACACGTTTCAGGCCATCGCGGCCCATGATCACGTTGACCCGCTGGCAACCCCCGGCACGGCCGACCTGACCGCGCATGTGGATTTCGAAGCTCTGGTGCGGTCCGCCGCCCCGCTGACCCCGCATCTTTTGACCCCGCAGGGCCTGTTTCTGGAGCGTCTGGGCATCACCCAACGTGCCCAGACCTTGGCCGCGAACCTGTCCGGCGACGCGCTGGAGGCCCATGTCAAGGCGCACCGACGCTTGACGCACCCGGATGAAATGGGGACGCTGTTCAAAGTGCTGGGGCTGACTCGCGCGGATGCGCCGGACCTGCCTGGCCTCACCCGAACACCCGACCAGACCGGCCCCGCATGACCCTTGAGATCATCACTTCCAACGCCCTGGCACCCATCCAACACGGGTTTTTCACCCGCCGTGGCGGTGCATCATCAGGCGTCTATGCCGGGCTGAACTGCGGGGCGGGAAGTCAGGATCAATCCGAACTTGTATCAATCAACCGCGACCGGGTAGCTGATGCAATGGGGGTGACATCTGACAAGCTGTGCGGCGTGCATCAGGTGCATTCGCCCGACGTGGTGCATGTGGACGGGCCGATCAATAGTGCCAAACCACAAGCCGATGCGCTTGTCACGGCGACCCCCGGCCTTGCCCTGACGATCCTGACCGCCGATTGCCAACCTGTGTTGTTCGCGGATCCCAAGGCCGGCGTGATCGGTGCTGCCCATGCCGGGTGGAAAGGCGCGCTGGACGGCGTGCTGGAGGCGACGATCGGCGCGATGGTCGACCTTGGGGCCATGCGGGACAACATCACCGCCATCATCGGTCCCACCATCAGCCAGCGGGCCTATGAAGTCGGGCCGGAGTTCCTGGACGCGTTCATGGGGCAGAACCCGGACTATGGCCGCTTCTTCGCCGGGGGCGAAGGGGACCGCGCGATGTTCGACCTGCCGGGTTTCGGCCTTTACCTGCTGCGCGAGGCAGGCGTGGGTCGGGCCGAATGGATCGGGCATTGCACCTATGGCGACCCGGATCGGTTCTATTCCTATCGACGCAGTTGCCACAGGAACGAGCCGGATTACGGGCGTCTGATCTCGGCCATTCGCCTGTAAGCGCACGGCACCCGGATCAGGGCGCCGATCCCAGCCGCGCCTCGAGCACGTCGAAGGGAACACCCGGTTCATCCTTGGCGCCGCGAATGACCAGCGATGTCTTCACCGAGGCCACGTTTTCGGCGGCTGTCAGTTCCTCGGTCAGGAAGGTCTGGAAGGTGGACAGATCCGGGGCCACACATTTCAGAACGAAATCGACCTCGCCATTCAGCATGTGGCATTCACGAACCAGCGACCAGCCCCGACACTGGTTTTCAAAGGCGGTCAGATCGGCTTCGGCCTGGCTGACAAGCCCGACCATGGCAAAGACCTGCACCTCGAACCCGAGCGCACGCGCATCGACATCAGCGTGATAACCGCGAATCAACCCTTGCTCTTCCAGCGTTCTGACCCGCCGCAGACAGGGCGGCGCGGAAATGCCCACACGTTTGGCCAGTTCGACATTGGTCATGCGACCATCGGCCTGAAGCTCGGCGAGAATCATGCGATCAATCGGATCAAGTTTGCTTGCGGTCATGGAGGAACCTTCTCGGGTGGGTCCACTGATCCCGGCAGAACCAGAGATTTCGTTGGAAATTGCGCAGAGATTACCGCCCAGAGATCGAATGCGCAACAATCTTTCGCGCCTGCGCAACATAATTTCCACTCAAACGCATATCGGCGCGACCGGATGTCCTGTCAACGGATGCGCAGACGGGCTTTCCACCAGCCCCCGGTCGCCTTATATGCGTTGCAAACCCAGAACGCTCAAGGAAATCCGCATGTCCGACACACGCAAAACCAAAGTCCTGATCATCGGCTCCGGCCCGGCCGGTTACACCGCCGCCGTTTACGCGTCCCGCGCCATGCTGGAGCCGATCCTTGTGCAAGGGATGGAGCCCGGCGGCCAGTTGACCACGACCACCGAGGTCGAGAACTGGCCCGGCGAGACCGAAATCCAGGGGCCCGACCTGATGGTCAAGATGGAAGCCCACGCGAAAGCCGTCGGGACCGACGTGGTCAGCGACCTGATCACGGATCTGGATCTGTCCGAACGCCCCTTCACCGCCACCGGTGACAGCGGCACGATCTACAAGGCCGACGCGGTCATTCTGGCGACCGGTGCACGCGCCAAGTGGCTTGGGCTGGACAGCGAAGAGAAGTTCAAGGGCTTCGGTGTGTCCGCCTGCGCGACCTGTGATGGGTTCTTTTACCGGGGCCAGGAAATCGTGGTGGTCGGTGGTGGCAACACCGCGGTCGAAGAAGCCCTGTTCCTGACCAACTTCGCGTCAAAAGTGACGCTGGTGCACCGCCGGGACGAACTGCGCGCCGAAAAGATCCTGATCAACCGGCTGATGAAGAACGAAAAGATCGAACCGCTGTGGGATCATGTGCTGGAAGAGGTCGTGGGCGACGAAGACCCGCTGGGCGTCACGGGCGTGCGCGTCAAGCATGTCAAAACCGGCGAGATCACGGAAATACCCGCCAAGGGCGTCTTTATCGCTATTGGCCATGCGCCTGCGAACGAGCTGGTCAAGGACGTGTTGGAGACCCATATGGGCGGCTATGTGGTGACGCAGCCCGACAGCACCGCAACCTCGATCCCCGGCGTGTTCGCGGCGGGCGATCTGACGGATTATAAATACCGCCAGGCGGTGACGTCGGCAGGCATGGGGTGCATGGCCGCGCTTGAGGCCGAACATTTCCTGGCCGAACAGGAATGATCCGGTTCACCGGCACGGTCTATCGCCTGATCTTTGTGGGTCAGGACGCGACCGCGCCGGTGCCATCGCCTGAAGGACGGTTTCACCATTCCGGCCAGCTGGCCATCTATACGTCCCTGACGGCCGAAGGGTGTGGGGTGGCGATCAAGCGGTACCTGCACCCGGATGACGCACCGCGCCATATCGTGCCACTTGCCGTCGATCTGGACCGTGTTGCCGATATTCGCGGTCAGGTGGGCGCCTCGGTCATCTGGCAGGACAATCGCGCTGCAGGCTGTCCCGCGCCGACTTGGGGGTACTCGGATCAGGCCCGCGCGGATGGGGCGCAGGGTTTGATGTATTCTTCACGATCCCGCCCGGATTTGACTCATCTGACCCTATTTACAACCGACCCGGGTGCCCTGCGCATGACCGGGCTGCCAATCCCGTTTCCCTAGAGGTAAAAGTGCGTTGCGCACGGGTCACGGTCTGCATTTTCCCGACATTCCCCATGTTTCTGCTTTGCCTTGGCGGCAATTCGTGCAATGCGTTCACGCGTGAACACTCTTTGAGTCGCTGTTATGACATCGCACCCGGTGAAAGCCAACTATGCCGAGGAAGACCAAATCTTCCGCCTTCTGCGCCAGCTTGATCTGGCGCCGGACGCGTCGCAACGCGCGACTGCGGCAGCGATCGGGATATCACTGGGGCGGCTGAATGCGCTGCTCCGCAACTGCGCTGATCGCGGATTGGTCCGCGTCAGCGAACGCGCCGGCCCCGACAAGCGCCCGCGCTTTGCCTATTCCATCACCTCTCAGGGTGCCGCCGAAAAGGTGCGCCTGAGGGATACATTCCTTGCCCGAAAATTCGCCGAATACGACGCCCTGCACGCCGAGTTGACCGGCACCTCCAGTGGCCTCTCGCCCTTAAAACACAGGACACATCCCATGCAGAACAACCTCTCTCCTATCCCCGAGCTCTATGTCTCGTATGAAAGTGCGCAGAAGCTGAAAGTCGAAGCCGCAGACCTGATCAGCCACGACCTGACCCAACGGCAAACCTGCGATCTTGAGCTTCTGATGAATGGCGGTTTCAACCCGCTGAAAGGCTTCCTGTCGGAAGAGGATTATAACGGCGTCGTTGACAACATGCGGCTGGCGGACGGCACTTTGTGGCCGATGCCCATCACGCTGGACGTTTCGGAAGATTTTGCAAACTCGATCGAACTGGGTCAGGACATCGCCCTGCGCGATCAGGAAGGCGTCATTCTGGCGACAATGACCGTCACCGACCGGTGGGAGCCGAACAAATCCCATGAGGCTGAGAAGGTTTTCGGGGCCGATGACGACGCCCATCCGGCCGTGAATTACCTGCACAACGTGGCGGGCAAAATCTATCTGGGCGGACCGATTGTCGGCATCCAGCAGCCCATCCACTATGATTTCCGGGGGCGTCGCGACACACCGAACGAATTGCGCGCCTATTTCCGCAAGTTGGGCTGGCGCCGCATCGTCGCGTTCCAAACCCGCAACCCGCTGCACCGCGCGCACCAGGAACTGACCTTCCGCGCCGCAAAAGAAGCGCAGGCCAACCTGTTGATCCACCCGGTCGTGGGCATGACCAAACCGGGCGATATCGACCACTTCACCCGCGTGCGGTGCTACGAGGCTGTGTTGGACCAATACCCCGCCGCCACCACGACGATGAGCCTTCTGAACCTCGCCATGCGCATGGCCGGCCCGCGCGAAGCTGTTTGGCACGGTCTGATCCGCAAGAACCACGGCTGCACCCACTTCATCGTCGGTCGTGACCACGCCGGCCCCGGCAAGAACTCGGCTGGTGAAGATTTCTATGGCCCCTATGACGCACAGGACCTGTTCCGCGAGTACGAGGACGAAATCGGCGTCGAAATGGTGGATTTCAAGCACATGGTCTATGTGCAGGACCGCGCACAATACGAACCGGCGGACGAGATTCTGGACAAGGACGACGTGACGATCCTGAATATCTCGGGCACCGAACTGCGCCGCCGCCTGTCGGAAGGTCTGGAAATTCCGGAATGGTTCAGCTTCCCGGCTGTTGTGGAAGAACTGCGCAAAACCAAGCCGCCGCGCGCCGAACAAGGCTTCACCGTGTTCTTCACCGGCTTCTCGGGGTCCGGCAAATCGACCATTGCCAATGCATTGATGGTTAAGCTGATGGAAATGGGCGGGCGTCCCGTCACGCTACTGGACGGCGACATCGTGCGCAAGAACCTGTCGTCTGAGCTTGGCTTCTCGAAGGAACACCGCGACCTGAACATCCGCCGCATCGGCTATGTCGCCTCCGAGATCACCAAGAACGGCGGGATTGCCATCTGTGCGCCCATCGCGCCCTATGCCACCACCCGCCGCGCCGTCCGCGAAGAGATCGAGCAGTTTGGCGCCTTTGTCGAAGTGCATGTCGCCACCTCGATCGAAGAATGCGAACGCCGCGACCGTAAGGGGCTGTATAAGCTGGCGCGTGAAGGCAAGATCAAGGAATTCACCGGCATCTCGGACCCCTATGACGTGCCGCAAAACCCCGAGCTTAGCGTCGAGACCGAGAATGTCGACGTGGACAACTGCGCCCATCAGGTGCTTCTGAAGCTGGAAAGCATGGGGCTGATCAAGGCCTAAGCCAACCAGACCGAAAAACGCAAAAACCCGGGGAATTCCCCGGGTTTTTATTGTTCGGATGGTCCGGTTCGTATCAGTGGATCGAGACCGGTGAAAAATCGTTCTGTCGCGCCAGTGCATAGGCCAGGTCGCGGTCGACCACCAAGGCCAGTTGCTCGCCGTCCTCGCGGTGGACGGCATAAAGCGTGTCAGCCCCGTCAGCCTGTTCGCGGGCCTCGTCCTGAATGGAATCTGGCAAGTCGTCGATCGCAACGGCTTTGACATAGACGATATTGCCAATCCCGAATTGGCCAAATGGAAGCTTATGGTTCATCGGCTCACCCCTTCTTTATCTGGATCGTCTGCACAAGACGCTCTGGTTCGGCGCGTTCAAGATCAATGTGCAACAGACCGTTTTCCGTGTGTGCCCCTTTGACGTCGACGCCATCGGCCAGCACGAAACTTTTCACGAATTGACGCCCGGCGATGCCACGGTGCAGGAACACGCGTTCCCGGCCGTCGTCGCCCTGCGCGCCCCGGATCACAAGCTTCGCATTTTCAACCGTGATCGACAGGTCGTCATCGGCAAAACCGGCAACCGCCAATGTAATGCGATACGCCCGGTCGCTGACCTGTTCTATATTGAAAGGGGGATAGCCGTCCTTGCCCGATTTCGCGGCCTGTTCGACCATACGCTCTAGCTGTTCAAAGCCAAGCAAGAAGGGATGAGTTCCCAAGTTCATCTTTGTCATCGACACGTCCTTGATAAAGCGACACGTTTGCAGGCCCCGCACAGGCGACCTTGTGAAAAATATGGGGTGTCGGACGAAGGGTTGCAAGAGCCGCTTTTCCTTGGCCTTGCGCCAGACTTGGCGTTAAACTGTGGCAGCAAATGGCCCAGAAAAGACGATCCGAATAAATGAGCAACGCCAAAGAGATGAAGACCGAAGAGGTGCTTCGTGTGGAGCTGGAAGTCTTTCGCGCCGAGCATCGGGATCTGGACGATGCGATTCACGCTCTTGAAGAACGCGGGATGGCGGATCAGTTGCAATTGCGACGTCTGAAAAAGCAGAAACTGGCCTTGAAGGACAAAATCTCGCGGATCGAGGACAAACTGACGCCGGACATCATTGCCTGATTGCATCGCGGCCCCAGCCCCTTATAAAGCGGGCTTCCAAGACACGAGGTCACAATGACAGATGTGAAAGTCGGGATCATCATGGGCAGCCAGTCGGATTGGCCCACGATGAAAGAAGCCGCCAATATTCTGGATGAGCTGGGCATTGCCTATGAAGCGAAGATCGTTTCGGCCCACCGCACCCCGGATCGCCTTTGGGAGTATGGAAAGACAGCAGCAGATCGCGGCCTACACGTGATAATTGCGGGCGCTGGCGGGGCGGCGCATCTGCCCGGCATGATGGCGTCAAAAACCCGCGTACCGGTGGTGGGCGTGCCGGTTCAGACCCGCGCCCTGTCGGGGGTCGACAGTCTGTATTCCATCGTGCAGATGCCCAAGGGCTTTCCGGTCGCCACCATGGCCATCGGCGCGGCGGGGGCAGCCAATGCAGGGCTGATGGCGGCGGGGATCCTTGCGGTCTCGGACCCGGCGCTGGCCGATCGGCTGGACGCCTGGCGCGCGGCGCTGTCCGCCTCAATCCCGGATGAGCCTGCCGATGACTGAGCCCCTGCCCACCGGATCGACAATCGGGATCCTTGGCGGCGGCCAGCTGGGCCGCATGTTGTCGGTCGCGGCATCGCGCCTTGGGTTCACGACCCATATTTACGAGCCGGGCGCCAATCCACCCGCCGGTCATGTCGCCGATCGTGTGACGACCGCCGACTATGACGACATCGCAGCGTTGGAGCGGTTTGCCGCTTCGGTCGACGTCATCACCTATGAGTTCGAGAACATCCCGACCGCAGCCCTCGACGCGCTTGAAGCGCATCGCAGCATACGCCCCGGTCGCGAATCGCTGCGTGTCAGTCAGGACCGGTTGACCGAAAAGGACTTCCTGTCCGGGCTTGGATTGCGCGTTGCCCCCTATAATAACGTCGAGACGGTTAACGACCTTAAACGCGCGCTCGAAACAGTTGGCACACCCTCGATCCTGAAAACCCGCCGCTTTGGGTATGATGGAAAAGGTCAATCCCGGATCACGTCCGCAGATCAAGCAGACCAAGCCTTTTCCGACATAGGCGGCGCCCCGTCGGTGTTGGAGGGCTTTGTTGATTTCACCCACGAGGTCAGCGTTATCGCGGCACGCAGTGCAGCGGGCGACATCGCCTGTTTCGACCCCGGAGAGAACGTGCACAAGGATGGCATTCTGGCCACCACGACTGTCCCGGCTCGTTTGAGCCACGCGCAGCGCACGGACGCTGTTCTGATGGCGGCCAAGATCCTGAACGAACTGAATTATGTCGGCGTCATGGGTGTGGAGCTTTTCGTTACATCTCAGGGGCTTATCGTCAACGAGATTGCGCCCCGCGTCCATAACTCCGGCCATTGGACACAGCAGGGTTGCAACGTCGACCAGTTCGAACAACATATCCGCGCGGTGGCGGGATGGCCTCTGGGCGACGGCGCGCGGTATGCTGATGTGGTCATGGAAAACTTGATCGGTGATGACATGGACAGGGTGCCCGACATCGCGTTGGAACCTCACGCGTCCCTGCATCTGTATGGCAAGGCCGAGGTCAAACCGGGTCGCAAAATGGGCCATGTGAACCGGGTCATCGCGACAAAGAAATAGAACTTTATCTACAATGGCCTTCTGCCCCACGCTTTCAGGTGGCTGTGGCATTATCTGGAAATTGAAAGTCGCGGCGTGATTGGTGCGTCCGGGTCTGGTCTGTTGCGGATCAGGGCGAGTATTCGACCACTGCGGCAGATTGCGGATTTGCGCTGGCCGCTACAAGATATATTGCGAAAACATGTTCCAAACCCCAAGTTTTGTGGCTAAGAAAAGCTGACTGAATGTTTTAAGTGATGGATTGTCATGTTGCGCTGTTCTTTGTTCGCCAAACCACTCGCCGCTCTCACGTTGATCTTTTTCTCGCAAGCCGCGCTGGCCGGAAGCCTGTCCGATCCGGTGATCGAAACCCCGGTCGACCGCATCGTTGTGGACAATCGCCCCTATTGGGAGGGCGCTTATGTCGGGGCCACACTGGGATATGATTTCAGCGGCGGTGACCGAATTGGCATCACGCAAGCGTCGGGCAACCGGTTCACGCTCGGCACCTATGAAAACAGCGGTTGGGCTGGCAGCCTGCGCGCCGGGTATCGCTGGCAAGTGGACCGCTGGGTCTTTGGTCCGGAACTGGCCATCGAAGGCGGAATGATCGAAGACAGTTTCGCGGCGCGGGGATATCGCGGCACGACCACGATGAATCATGCGCTGTCGCTGCGCCTGAAGGCTGGCTATGTCTGGCCGGTGCTTAATTCAATCGTCTATGGCACGGTGGGCGTGTCACGCGCTGAATTCGATTACAGCGTTTTGGGCTCCGGATCGGCGGGGCCAATCGCGATCAATGACACCTATACGACCAATGGCTACATTTTGGGCGTGGGCATCGAACAACCGCTGACCAAGCGCCTATCGCTCACCGGCGAGTACGAATACATGAACTACGGCAAGGATATGCTGTCGGACGGGTTGGGCAATGACACGCTGGCAACCCCCTTGTTTCACAGCGTCAAGCTCGGCCTGAACCTGCG
The DNA here is from genome assembly GCF_014656375.1 of Aliiroseovarius zhejiangensis. Taxonomy (GTDB): domain Bacteria; phylum Pseudomonadota; class Alphaproteobacteria; order Rhodobacterales; family Rhodobacteraceae; genus Aliiroseovarius; species Aliiroseovarius zhejiangensis. Next base: position 804,836 of record NZ_BNCH01000001.1, read on the forward strand.
GTTCTGATTGCCCCCTCTGCGGCCGTGCAAGCCCTCAGGCAGTGCGACGGAATGGGCGCAGGAACGCACCAAGGATCAAAGACACCAGAAGCCATCCGCCGACAAAGCCGATCCCGGCGCATAAAAGACCATCTGCCGTCACCGGGACGGCAGGGCGGAAATCTTCCCAGGTGCGTTTGGCCAGATCGGTATCGCGGAAGTGCCAGACCTTTGCAAGTCGTGCCATGGGTTCAGTGCCTTTCAGGGCGGTATAGGCGGTGTCCAGACGTTCAAACCGGGTAAAATTGGTCTTCATCTGGTCCCGCAACCTGTCCTGAAAATCCGTACCACCCATATTTTGCAGGGCTTCGTCGCGCGTATACCCGGCGGCCTTAGCGGTCAGATCGAACCCGGCGGTCACGATCTGCAATTCGGTCCGCGCACCGGCCAGCCGTTGCATGTACTGTTGTGTGAACTCGGGGAACTGGCTCATCGCCACCGCGCCTGCGATGCCGCCAATCATTGCCAAGGTTCGGATCATGTGCTTCACCTGCGCGTTTCTTATCTTTGCCATCAGCCTTCCAAAGCCGAGGGATCAGGTCAAGTCACAGCCCCCTTTGTCCGGAACAAACAACAAAGGCGCGCCGGATTGGCACGCCTTCGCTTTGGGTGTCGGCTTGATCAGAGGCCACGTACGCGGTGCGGTTCGAATATCTCGATGACCTTCGCCACGGCCGCGTCCGTCGTCAGTTCTTCGCTGTCTCCGGTTCGGCGGCAGGTCAGTTCAACCACCCCGTTTTTCAAACCGCGCGGCCCGACGGTGATGCGCCACGGCAGACCGATCAGGTCCATCGTCGCAAACTTGCCGCCCGCGCGTTCGTTGCGGTCGTCGTAAAGCGGCTCCAGCCCGGCGTTGGTCAGGTGCTGATACAGCGCCTCGCAGGCCGCATCGGCTTCGGCGTCGCCTTGTTTCAGGTTAACGATCCCGCAATGGAAGGGCGTCACGCCTTCGGGCCAGATGATGCCCTTGTCGTCATGGCTGGCCTCGATGATCGCACCCAGAAGGCGGCTGACCCCGATCCCGTGCGATCCCATGTGAACCGGCACCTGGTTTTGATCCTTGTCGACCACCGTCGCGCCAAGCTTGTCGGAATAGGTCGTGCCGAAATAGAAGATCTGCCCGACCTCGATCCCGCGCGCCACCCTGCGGCGATCTTCAGGCACCTTCTCGAACGCCGCTGTGTCATGGGTTTCGTCCGTGCGGGCATAGCGCGAAGTGAACTCGTCCATAACCCCCTGACATTGCGCCACATTGTCATAGTCGATGTCGCGGTCGCCAAAGGTCAAATCCGTGACTTCGCTGTCATAGAATACTTCGCTTTCGCCGGTTTCGGCCAGCACAAGGAACTCGTGTGTGTAATCCCCACCAATCGGACCTGAATCCGCGCGCATCGGGATGGCTTGCAACCCCATCCGTTCATAGGTGCGCAGATAGCTGACCAAATGGCGGTTATAAGCGTGCAGCGCGTCCTCTTTCGTCAGATCGAAATTGTATCCATCCTTCATATAGAACTCGCGCCCCCGCATCACGCCGAAACGCGGGCGGATCTCGTCGCGGAACTTCCATTGGATCTGATACAGGGTCAGCGGCAGGTCCTTGTAGGAATTCACATGCGCGCGGAAGATGTCTGTCACCATCTCTTCGGCCGTGGGGGAAAACAGCATGTCGCGACCGTGACGATCCTTCATGCGCAACATTTCCTCGCCATAGCCGTCATAGCGGCCGCTTTCACGCCATAGGTCGGCCGACTGGATGGTCGGCATTTGCATCGGGATGTGGCCGGCTCGGATTTGCTCCTCGTGCACGATATTCTCGATCTTGCGCAGCACCTTGAATCCCAACGGCAGCCACGAATAGATACCGGCGGATTGCTGTTTGATCATACCGGCGCGCAGCATGTAGCGGTGGGAAACGATCTGCGCCTCGGAAGGGGTTTCCTTCAGAACGGGCAGGAAATAGCGGGACAGGCGCATATGGACCTCTGTTCAATCACGACTTTGTCGACAGCGGTCTATGACATCAAGACAGGCGGGGCAATCACGCATTGATTGGCGCACTGGTTTTTCCGCGCGCCCCTGCCGGCGTCGCGCGGCACACAACCCAAAATCAGGCAAGCGGGCTGCCGGTCAGATCGTGCCCCCGACACTGATCGTGATCTTGGTTTCCTGATCCGGCGAGATATCGCCACCGGAATACGTGACACCCGCCTTGGTTTCACCGGAAATCGAAATTCCCGGATCGCGGGGTTCGTAGTCATGTCCGGTACAGGCCGACAGCAATACAGACCCCAGTAAGAGTACAAGACCAACGCGCATTGGATCCCCCTTTTCAAGATGTCGAATATCGCCGGTGGCATCAGTATTTCACCCAATTCCAGGCAGGGGCAAGGGCGAACTTGCACAGCGCCGCGGTGCACCCCGCGCAGGGCTGCACTTGAATTGCCACGCAAGCTGCGCGACATAGGGATCAGTATGTTGAGGAGCTGAAATGGCCTTACCCGTTCAGACGCAGGTGAAATTCTGGTCGATCACGATCGCCATTCTGGCGGTTTCGCTGTGGTATCTGGGCGACGTAATCATGCCCTTCATCCTGGGCGGTGCGATTGCCTATTTCCTTGACCCGATTGCCGACCGGCTGGAGGCGATGGGCCTGTCCCGCGTGGCGGCCACCGTGATCATCTCGGTCCTCGCGATCCTACTTTTCGTCATCGCCTTTCTGATGGTGGTGCCGACGCTTGTTTCGCAGGCAGTTGCCCTTGCCGACGCGGCACCCACGCTGTTGAAACGGCTGGAGGTCTTTCTGATCGAGAATATCCCATCGATCATAGACGAGGATTCGACCATACGTCAGTCGCTGGCCAGCCTGGGGCAAGCCATCAAGGAACGCGGCGGCGAACTGGTGGGCACGGTGCTGAGCTCGGCAATGGGCGTCATCAACATCGTGATTCTGTTGATCGTGACCCCGGTGGTCGCGTTTTACATGCTGCTGGACTGGGACCGGATGGTGGCCAAGATCGACGCCTTGCTGCCGCTGGACCACCGCCCCGCCATCCGTCAGATCGCCAGTGACATCGACCGCACTCTAGCCAGTTTCATTCGGGGTCAGGGCACGGTTTGTCTTGTGCTCGGCACCTATTACGCGGTCGCCTTGATGGCCGTCGGGTTGCAATTCGGGCTTGTCGTCGGCTTCATCGCGGGCCTGATCACCTTCATCCCCTATGTCGGTGCCATTGTCGGCGGCACCCTGGCCATCGGGCTTGGGCTATTCCAGTTCTGGGGGGATTGGTGGCATCTTGCGGCGGTCGCCGGGATATTCATGTTCGGCCAGTTTTTCGAGGGCAATATCCTGACACCAAAACTGGTGGGCAGCTCGGTCGGGCTGCACCCGGTCTGGCTGCTTCTGGCCTTGTCTGTGTTCGGCTCGCTGTTCGGGTTTGTCGGCATGCTGGTGGCGGTGCCCGTTGCGGCCGCGCTGGGAGTAGTTGCCCGGTTCTTTGTCGGGAAATATCAGGAAGGACTGCTTTATCAGGGTCTGTCCATTCCCGAAGCCCCCAAGACCAGTGACGAAGGCGACGCGGACTAATGGCACGCCAACTGACCTTCGACCTGCCCGCCCATGCGGCGCAGGGGCTGGATGATTTTCTGGTCACACCCTCTAATGCCACCGCCATGGCCGCGGTCGAGACGTGGCGGGACTGGCCAAACCGCAAACTGGTTCTGGTCGGCGACAAGGGCACCGGAAAGTCCCACCTCGCCCTCGTCTGGGCGGGGATGTCTGGGGCGGCCGTGATTGCTGCAAATGATCTGACCGGAGCCGACATTCAATCGCTTGCCGGTCGATCCGTCGTCGTCGAAGATGCCGATCAGGTCGCAGGCAACGCCCCGGCGGAAACCGCCCTGTTTCACCTTCACAACCTGGTTCTGGCCGAAGGTGGTCATCTGCTGATCACGGGAAAAACCGCCCCGTCGCGATGGGGGATCAGCCTGCCCGACCTGAAAAGCCGGCTGGAGGGGACGACACCCGCCACTCTGCACGCGCCCGATGACCTGCTGTTGTCCGCCGTGCTGGTCAAACTGTTCGATGACCGCCAGATCGCTGTCCCTGCCAATCTGATCGACTATCTTGTGCCCCGGATGGACCGGTCGCTTGCGGCTGCTGCAGCGTTGGTCGAGCGGCTGGACAAGGCCGCCTTGTCCGAAGGGCGCCCCCTGACCCGCAGCCTGGCCACTCGCGTCTTGCAAAAAGAAACGGGATCCGGGGCATAACGTCATCTTTCCGTCACATGCTGGCGTGTTAGACTGGGGGCATGAATAAGACCAACACACCCCAGATTCCTCTTGCCGATTTCCTGGCGTCCGGGTTTCCCGCCCCTCAGGATTTGCCGCCTGACGCCTATGACGGGCCACGGCGTTTCTTCAATCGCGAACTTAGCTGGCTTGGCTTTAACTGGCGCGTGCTGGAAGAGGCTGAAAACCCGCGTGTGCCTTTGTTGGAACGGCTGCGCTTCCTGTCGATTTCCGCCACCAACCTTGACGAGTTTTATACCGTTCGCGTGGCGGGTCTGCGTGAACTGGTGCGCGAAGGTGTGACAACCCCCGCCGCCGATGGGCTGAGCCCGACCGAGCAGTTGAAACTGATCGACACCGACGCTCGTGCGTTGATGGCGCGGCAACAGGTGGTGTTCGAGGAACTGGCAGGCGAAATGCAGGGTCAGGGCATCATCATTTGCCGTCGCGACGACCTGACGAAAGACGATCGCGACTATCTGGATCGCATATTCCTGAGCCAGGTCTTTCCTGTCCTGTCCCCGCTTGCCATCGACCCGGCACACCCGTTTCCGTTCATCCCGAACACCGGCTACACGCTGGCGCTGCAACTTGAACGCAAGTCGGACAAGCAGAAATTGAAGGCGCTTCTGCCCATCCCGCAACAGATCGACCGCTTCGTGCCCCTGCCCGCCGAAGAAGGCCAGTATCGCTTCCTGCCGCTGGAAGATTTGCTGCTGGAGCATCTGGGCTTGCTGTTCCCCGGCTATGTCGAGAAAGGCAGCTGCGCCTTCCGTATCCTGCGCGACAGCGATCTTGAGGTCGAAGATGAAGCCGAAGACCTTGTGCGCGAGTTTGAAACCGCCCTGAAACGCCGCCGGCGGGGCGAGGTGGTACGGATGAAGATCACCAAGAACGCGCCATCCGGGCTGTTGTCGATGATCATGCGCGAGCTGAAAGTCACAGATGACGAGATTGTCGAGGTCGACGGCATGATCGGTATGGCTGATCTTGGCCAGCTTGTCCTGAAGGACCTGCCCGACCTATTGTGGCCCAGCTTTTCACCGCGGGTGCCGGAACGGGTTCAGGACCATGACGGCGATATGTTCGCCGCGATCCGGCAAAAAGACATGCTGCTCCATCACCCGTACGAGACTTTCGACATGGTGGTGCGTTTTCTGCATCAGGCCGCGCGTGATCCGAATGTGGTGGCGATCAAGCAAACGCTCTATCGCACGTCACATGACAGCCCGATCGTCTCGGCCCTGTGCGAAGCGGCCGAGGACGGCAAATCAGTCACCGCGCTGGTTGAACTGAAAGCCCGGTTTGACGAGGCCGCGAACATCCGTCAGTCACGACGGCTGGAACGCGCGGGCGCGCATGTTGTCTATGGGTTCATCAACTATAAAACTCACGCCAAGATCTCGACCGTGGTGCGCCGCGAGGGGGACGAACTGGTGACATACACCCATTATGGCACCGGCAACTATCACCCGATCACCGCGCGCATCTATACCGACCTCAGCCTGTTCACCTGCGACCCGGCGCTGGGGCGTGACGCAACGCGCGTTTTTAATTACCTGTCGGGTTATGCCGAACCGCAATCGCTTGAAAACCTTGCGATTTCTCCGCTGGATCTGAAATCGACACTGATCGAACGCATCGAAGCCGAGGCCACCCATGCCCGTGACGGCAAACCGGCTGAAATCTGGGCCAAGATGAACTCGCTGGTCGAACCTGACGTGATCGACGCGCTTTATGCGGCCTCGCAGGCGGGGGTGAAAATCAGCCTTGTTGTGCGCGGCATCTGCGGGTTGCGCCCCGGCATCAAGGGGCTGTCCGAGAACATCCGGGTCAAGTCGATTGTGGGACGGTTTCTGGAACATTCCCGGATCGTCTGTTTCGGTAATGGCTATGGATTGCCGTCGAAAAAGGCGCGCGTTTACATGTCGTCTGCCGACTGGATGGGGCGCAACCTGAACCGCCGCGTGGAAACCCTGGTCGAAATCGAGAATGCCACCGTCAAGGCCCAGATCGTCAGTCAGATCATGGCCGCCAACCTGGCCGATGTTGCGCAAAGCTGGGTCATGCAGCCTGACGGACGCTTCCACCGCGCCGATCTTGGCAATATCGAACGCCCGTTCAATTGCCACCGCTTCTTCATGGAAAACCCGTCGCTGTCCGGTCGCGGCTCGGCCGGGGCATCCGACGTGCCGGAACTGACCCATTCGCAAGATTGATCGCGGACGGACAGCCAGCTAACGTATCACCACGAAACAGAGGACATTCGATGGACGGACGCGGTGAAACCGGTGACGATTGGGGGCCATTTGGACGTCCGCTGTTTGATGATCCCTCAGTACGGGCGCTGCGGCGTGTCGGGGTGGTGGATATCGGGTCGAACTCGGTCCGGTTGGTGGTGTTTGACGGGGCGGCGCGCAGCCCGGCCTATTTCTTCAACGAAAAGATCCTGTGTGGTCTGGGCACGGGGCTGGCGCAAACCGGTCGCTTGCATCCCGAGGGTCGCGCCCGCGCTCTTGCCGCCATCAAACGGTTTCAGAAGCTCGCAGAGGGGATGAAAATGCCCCCCCTGTCCGCAGTGGCCACCGCAGCGGTACGCGAGGCCAGTGATGGCCCGGAATTCTGCGACGAGGTGCTGCGCGAAACCGGGTTGAACATCTATGTCATTGATGGCGAGGAAGAGGCCCGCTTGTCGGCACAGGGTGTGCTGCTGGGCTGGCCCGATGCCAACGGGTTGATGTGTGACATTGGCGGCTCGTCGCTGGAACTGGCCAGCATTTCCGGTGGACAGGTTGGCAAACGCGTGACCTCGCCGCTTGGGCCTTTGAAGCTGGCCGGCGTTCCGGGTGGCAAGAAGGGGTTGAAGGCCGAGATCGCCCGCGTGGTCGGGCAGCTTGCCGAAACCATGGGCACCGATCACAAGCGCCTGTTTCTGGTCGGCGGATCATGGCGGGCCATTGCACGACTGGACATGGAGCGGCGTGGCTATCCCCTGACGGTCCTGCACGAATATCGCATGACGCCAAAATCCCTGATCACCACGCTTAATTGGATTGACGAGATCGACCTGAACCAGATTCGCCAGCGCACTGGCACGTCGGCTGCTCGGATGGCGCTGGTGCCGATTGCCGCGCAGGTGCTCAAGCGTCTGGTGCGAGAATTTCGCCCGAAAGAGATCGCCGTCAGCTCGTTCGGCATCCGCGAAGGGCTGCTGTATCAGCAAATGCCCGAACGTCTTCGCCGGCGTGATCCGCTGATCGAAGCCTGCTATGTCGCCGAACAGAAGGACGCGCGCATCCCCGGCTTTGGCAAGCGTCTGTTCGCGTTTCTGCAACCCCTGTTCAAATCCGCCAAACCCGCAGAACTGCGACTGATCAAGGCGGCCTGCCTGCTGCATGATGTTAGCTGGCGCGCCCACCCTGATTATCGGCACGAGGTCTGTTTCGACAACGCGACCCGCGCCAATCTGGGCGGATTGACCCATCAGGAGCGTGTGTTCCTGGGCCTAGCACTTTTGCACCGTTACAAAAATGCCCGCGAAGGTTCGCGGTTCGAACCGCTGTTCGGCATCCTGTCAGAAAAGAACATCAACCGGGCCGAAGTGTTGGGCAAGGCGATGCGGTTCGGCGCAATGCTGACGATGAAAGATCCGACCAAACTGGCCGCGCTGAAGTGGTTTCCGAAGAAACGCCAACTTGTGCTGATCCTGGACAAGGGCGGCAAAGACCTGTTCGGCGAAGTGGCCGAAGCCCGCTTCACGGCGTTGGCGAGCGCGCTCCAGGCAGAAGCCACCGTGAAGTTCCGGCGCTAAAGCTCGGTCTCTCCGGGGGCTGCCGGATCGGCGCCCAGCGGGATGCGCCGCCGGATGATGATATCGCCATTGGGCAGGGTTTCGGGCGGGTGATAGGCGTTCAGATCGCCGAACCGGTCAACCAGTTCAGCCCAGCCTTCCGCCCATTTTTCGGCCATCGGCTCAACCTCTTTCGCCAATCCATCCAGCAGCAGCTGAAACCCCCGGTTCAACAACTCTGCCCCTTCGGACAGTTCGGGGTTGTCAGGCGGCGGGGTATCCATCCCCTTGTCTTCGGTCAGGGCCGGGGCGGTCAGGCTGGCAAGGACGATCAGCGCCGATGCGGTGGTTTTTGTGATCTGTTTCATCCACTATATTTAGGCGCGATCCGGCTGGTGTGAAGGCGACAGATCAAAGTCAATCGACACCGGGAAATGATCGGATGCGGTCAACAGGGCCTCGCGCAGTTCGGGCGTACCATAGCATTCGGGGTCGTCGAACGGGTGCCAGATGCGCCACTGCGGGTCTCTGGCCGCCAGATCGGGCGAGACCATCACGTAATCCAGCAGCGCCTGAAGAAAGCGCCGCTCCTTGGCGATATAGAACCGCGACGTGGCCGGGCGGGCCCCTGACTTGTGGGTCAGGATCATCCGCGCGTGCGGGTCATACATGCAGGTCGCGTCATCCTCTCCCATCACGATCTCGACGCCGGAACGGCCGAACAGTTTCTCGTAATCGTCCAGCCCCGGACCGTCATTGAAATCACCCAGCACGATCAGCGGGTCACCGGCACGCAAGTGGTCGTCCACCCGTTGGCGTATCCAGATACATTGCGCCATCTGCTTGCGGCGGTTTTCAATCGCCAGTCGTATGACATCGCTTGGCCCCTGCGCACCGTGGGGGGCTTTCGATTTCACGTGAACACCGATCAGTCGCAGCGGTGTTCCGCTTTCCCGGTGCGTCAGCTCCACCTCAAGCGGCGGCTTGGAAAACACGATCGGCTCGGGCGAGGCATCGGTGTCCAGATCAAGATGAAAAACCCCGTCAAATCGCGGCGCAACACGCGCACCGACCTCGCCCAGCGGGTCATGGCGGGCGGAAAAGACATAGGGGTCATACATCAGCGCGATTTCCTGCTGGGTGTCATTTGCAAACCCGATCAGCGCCTTGCGGGCGCGCAGATCGAACAGATCGGCGAACCGTTCCAGCGCGGGCACAGTATATCGGCGCCTGTTCTCGTCGGGCGCTTCGATCACCATGATGGCATCCGCGTCAAGCGCCCCGAACACCATTCCCACTGCATTCAGCTGCGCCCGCCGCGTGACATCACGCCGCCCGGACCATTGTTCGTCGAACAGCGGATGGCCTTCGTCGTCAAACAGCGAATTGAACCATTCGACATTATAGGTCGCGATCCGCATCAGGATCGATCCTTGCTGATCTCTTCCCAGGCCCGGTTGACGGCGATCAGCCGTTTTTCGGCCAGTTTGACAGCCTCTTCCGGAACACCACGCGCCAGCATCCTGTCGGGGTGGCTTTCGCGCACCTCGGACCGCCAGACTTTGCGGATTTCTTCAAGCGGCGTGTCGGGTGTGACGCCCAATACGTCGTACGGATCGGGATGGGCATCCGGCACCAGCCGCGACCGCAAGGCCCGGAACTTGCGCGGGGCGATGCCGAAAATCTCGGACACATGTTGAAGGAAGTCGTTTTCGGCCGGGTGATACTCGCCATCGGCAATCGCGATATGAAAGAGGCCTTCCATCAGATCGCAGAGCGCCGGATCGTCCGGTCCGAACATCGCCGCGACCTTCTGGGCATAAAGCTCGAACCCCGCCACATCGGTGCGGGCCAGGTTGAACAGCCGGGCCGCGTTCTTTTCTTCGCTTTCCGGGATGTCAAAAACCTCGCGAAAGGCCGACACTTCGTCCCGCGTGACCAGGCCGTCGGCTTTCGCCATCTTCGCGCCCAGCGCAATCACGGCAATCGCAAACCCTGCCGAGCGTTCGGGGGGCGTGCGCAAATGTGCAAACACGTCAGACAGTGTTTCGCCCTTGGCAAGGGCGGACAGGGCATCTGTTATGCGCGACCAGATAGACATGCGCTTTTGTTACACAGTCCGGCACATGAAAACGAGCATAAAGCGTGCGCCAACCGCCATGATTTTTGCGTCAAAGCACTGGGTGCGTGTCGTTTTTTCAGTTTACTATCCTTGAATATTGACCCCAAGTCACCATGTGACACCAAATATGACTAAAACAGTAGGGATACATGAATGCTCCTAAGGACATTTGACCGCTTCTTCCGCCATGATGCATCGGGGGGCGTTCTGTTGATGCTGTCCGCCGTTGCCGCGATGATCGCCGCCAACGGGCCCGTCGCGGGTCAGGTCAATGATGTTCTGGGGGCCAAGTTTTCGATCCTGATCAATGATCAAGGTCTGTCCAAGCCGCTGATCTTGTGGATCAATGACGGATTGATGGCCGTGTTCTTCCTGCTGATCGGGTTGGAGCTTAAGCGCGAAATGCTGGAAGGCAAGCTGCGCAACCCGCGCGACATCATCCTGCCGGGCATGGCGGCCGTGGGCGGCATGGCCGTTCCGGCCGTCATCTATGCCGCGATCAACTGGTCCAATCCCGAAACTTTGTCAGGCTGGGCCATTCCGGCGGCCACGGATATTGCCTTTGCGCTGGGTATTCTGGCGCTGATCGGAACACGTGCCCCCGTGGCGTTGAAGGTGTTTTTGCTGACCCTTGCCATTCTGGATGACCTCGGCGCCATCATCGTGATCGCACTGTTCTATACGGCCGAACTGAAGGTCGAGTATCTGTTATACGCGTTGGTGCCGCTGGTCGCGATGTGGTGGCTGAACATGCGTCAGGTGCACCGGATCGCACCAATTCTGATGCTGGGTGCCGTGCTTTGGGTGCTGGTTCTGAAGTCCGGGGTGCATGCCACATTGGCTGGTGTCGCCACCGCATTCTTCATTCCGATGAAGGACAAATGGGGGAAATCCCCTCTGCACAGCCTTGAACACGCATTGGCCCCTTACGTTTTTTTCATGATCGTGCCGATCTTCGCCTTCGCCAATGCAGGTGTCGCGCTTGAAGGCATGTCGGCAGACGCATTGATGGCCCCTGTGCCGCTGGGGATCATTGCCGGTCTTGTACTGGGCAAACAGCTTGGCGTCTTTGGCCTGACCTTCCTGACCGTGAAAGCCGGGTTCGCGCAGTTGCCGCACGGCGTGGGCTGGGCGCATGTCTATGGCGTTTCGGCGCTGGCGGGGATCGGGTTCACCATGTCGCTTTTCATTGGCAGCCTCAGCTTTGCCGATCCGGTTTTGATGAATGATGTGCGCCTGGGGGTTCTGGTGGCCTCGGGCCTGTCGGCTGTCATCGGGGCAACGGTTCTGGTGATGGCAGGCAATCCGACCCGCGAGGCGGAAAAGACCGCAGCCGAGCCGGCCTAGAGCCTCTTTTGCATCAGTAACAGGTCGTGCCACTGGCCAAACTTGCGCCCTGCCTCTGCCACGCGGCCGACGGTGACAAAACCGATGGCCGCGTGAAACGGCTCTGCATCTGGGTTTGAGGCGGAGATGCACGCGATGATCGAGTGCACCCCAAGATCGCGCGCGCGCTGCTCCACCTTTGCCATCAAGGCCCGGCCCTCCCCCTGCCCCCGCGCCGACGGGGCCAGCATGATCGAATGCTCTTTGGTGTGGGCATATCCCGACCCCGCTCGGAACGGGAACAGCGCGGCAAAACCAGCGATGCGTCCTTCCCGCTCGGCCACCAGAAACGCGTCATAATCGCGAAGGGCGTCGGCCACGTCCTGTTCCGTTTTTTCAACGCTGTTGAAAGTGATCAATGTCTCGCGGATCGCGAGGTTCCAAAGCGTGAGGATGCCGGGAATATCAGCCTGCGTGGCGGCGCGGATCATGGCAGTTCAACCAAGCCATGCGGCGTATCCAGCCACGCGCTGACCCCAGGTGCACCGGAATGAACCGACAGCCGACGATCCGCCACCAAGGGGGCGAGCGCAACCGACAGCGCCTCGGCCTCGGGGTGCGTGACCTCAAGTGCTGCCAAACGCAGCCCGAGGTCGGGCAGGTCGGGCGCGGGTTGGGCGCCCTTCCAGTGCAAAAGCCCCGGTGCACACCCTGAAAACGGCAGCCGCCCATCCGACGGGATCGCCATATCCCACGCATATGAGCCACGTTCCAGGGACAGCACGTCGCCGGTTCCGTCAGGCGCGCGATGCAGCGCCTGCGTCAGATCCGGCACCCGGACAACCCAGTTGGTCAGACGCGCAGGGCCGGTGAAATAGTCCAGGTCAAACCATCGCGCGCGACCGGGGTCGGGTGCGTCGGGGTTGATGGCGATGACCTCAAGATACGTAGATGGCCCCAGCGACCAAAGCGCATTGTGGGTGCCCATGAGCGGGTGTTCTCCTCCCCCCGCCATGGGCACCCCCAGCAGGTCCTCAAGGCACGCGACACCTTCAGACAGGGTCGCGGAGGACACCACAAGGTGATCAATCTGTCCCAGAGCCAAGCCAATCTCCTTCCCGGTCTGGGGTGAGGCTGGCGGGATTTGCTGCCAGCCGCAAGTGTCTTGTGCGTCAGGCGCGCGCTTCGCGCACCAGTTTCAGGATGTCCTGCGCGGCTTCAGGAATGTTCGTGCCCGGACCGAAAATGGCTTTCACACCGTTTTTATAAAGGAAGTCATAGTCCTGCTGCGGAATGACGCCACCGCAGATGACGATGATATCCTCGGCCCCCTGATCTTTCAGCGCGTTCACCAGTTGCGGGGCCAGCGTCTTGTGACCCGCGGCCTGAGAGCTGATGCCGACAATATGCACATCGTTGTCGATCGCGTCCTGCGCGGCCTCTTCCGGGGTCTGGAACAGTGGGCCCACATCGACGTCAAAACCAATATCGGCAAAGGCCGTGGCGATCACCTTGGCCCCCCGGTCGTGCCCGTCCTGCCCCATCTTGACCACCAGCATGCGCGGGCGACGGCCTTCAGCCTCGGCAAACTCCTCGACCGATTTCTGAATGGCGGCAAATCCTTCGTCGCCTTCATAGGCGGCGCCATAGACACCGGCCAGCGTTTTCACCTCGGCGCGGTGGCGACCGAATTCCTTTTCCATGGCCATAGAGATTTCTCCGACAGTTGCGCGGGCGCGGGCGGCCTCGACAGCCGCTTCCAGCAAGTTTCCACCTTCTTTTGCACGGCGGGTCAGTTCCGCCAGCGCAGCTTCGCAGGCGGCGCCATCCCGTGTCGCGCGGATCTTTTCAAGCCGTGCCACCTGGCTTTCGCGCACCGCCACGTTGTCGACATCCAGAATGTCGATCGGGTCTTCTTTTTCCAGCTTGTACTTGTTCACACCAACGATGGTTTCTTCGCCACGGTCGATCATCGCCTGACGCTTGGCCGCCGATTCCTCGATGCGCAGCTTGGGCATGCCGCTGGCAACGGCCTTGGTCATGCCGCCCATCTCTTCGACCTCTTCCATCAGGGCCCAGGCCTTGTTGATCAGCTCGTCGGTCAGGCTTTCGACATAGTAGGAGCCCGCCAGCGGATCGACCACGTTCGTGATCCCCGTTTCCTCCTGCAAGATGATCTGCGTGTTGCGCGCGATCCGGGCCGAGAAATCGGTGGGCAGGGCGATGGCTTCATCCAGCGCGTTGGTGTGCAAGGACTGGGTGCCGCCCAGCGCCGCCGACATGGCTTCATATGCCGTGCGGATCACGTTGTTATAGGGGTCTTGTTCCTGCAGGCTGACGCCTGAAGTCTGACAGTGGGTGCGCAGCATCTTGGAGCGTTCCGACTTCGCGCCAAATTCCGTCATCACGCGGTGCCACAGGGTGCGGGCTGCGCGCAGCTTGGCGGCTTCCATGAAGAAATTCATGCCGATGGCGAAGAAGAAAGACAGGCGGCCTGCGAACTTGTCCACGTCCATGCCGGCCTCGATCGCGGCGCGCACATATTCGCGCCCATCGGCCAGCGTATAAGCCAGTTCCTGCACCAGATTCGCGCCGGCTTCCTGCATGTGATAGCCGGAGATAGAGATCGAGTTGAATTTCGGCATCTCATTGGACGTGTATTCGATGATGTCCGAGATGATCCGCATCGACGGTTCTGGCGGATAGATATAGGTGTTGCGCACCATAAACTCCTTCAGAATATCGTTCTGAATGGTGCCCGACAGAAGCGCCCTGTCATGTCCCTGCTCTTCTCCGGACACGATAAAGTTGGCCAGGATCGGGATTACAGCCCCGTTCATCGTCATCGAGACCGAAACCTTGTCCAGCGGAATGCCATCAAACAGGATTTTCATATCCTCGACCGAGTCGATGGCGACACCCGCCTTGCCCACATCGCCCACCACGCGCGGGTGGTCACTGTCATAACCCCGATGCGTGGCAAGGTCGAAGGCAACCGACACACCTTGCTGACCCGCCGCCAGGTTGCGGCGATAAAAGGCGTTGCTTTCCTCGGCGGTCGAGAAGCCCGCATACTGGCGAATGGTCCAGGGGCGGCCCGCATACATAGTCGCCTTCACGCCACGGGTGAAGGGGCCAAAGCCGGGCATGCCGCCCATATGGTCCAGATCCTTGGTGTCGTCCGCCGTGTAAAGCGGTTTGACCTCAATCCCTTCCAGGGTGTCCCAGGTCAGATCCTCCAGGGCACGACCGCGAAGTTCCTTCTCGGCCAGTTCTTTCCACTTGGCTGTATCGCTCATGGCGTCATCCTTTTCGTATTTCGGTGTCTGTCCCGTCATAACGCGCTCTCGACCCGCAATTCAGCGGCGCCGACAACGCGTGGGGCGAAGTCTTCGATCTGTTTGCGCAAGGCTGGCGCGGCATCCGGTGTGGTGGCATAGAAGCTGACATCGCGTCCGCCAAGGAACCCGCCCGCGCCGGTATAGCGCAGCGTTCCAACCTTGACCCAACCCGCGCCGATGCCGTTATCAATCCATCGGTCATAGATTATGGCCAGTTCGACACCGGCATCCTGTACGATCTCGTCGGCCCACCCGTCTTGCGGGTTGTCCAGCCTGGTCGACAGCGCGCGGTAGGAAGCCAATCCCCACAAATCCAGAACATAGTTGGGATTGTTCCACGCAACGTAGCCCAGATCGTTTACCGCGACCGGCTTTTGATACACCTCTTTCACGAAGGTGCTCATATTGCGCTGCTGTGAATAGATGCCCAGCGCACCGTATTTTCCGTATTTCACCAGCCACGCCCCATAGGATACGGCCAGATAAGCGAAACTGATCACAAACAGCGCCCGCGCCGACGTCAGGCTTTCGGCCCGGAACACGCCCAGCATAACCATGCCGAAGACGAAGCTGAGGGCATAGAGTTCGTACCGATTGAACCAGCCAAACTGACCCAGCAGCAAATGTCCGGTTCCAGCAAACACCGCCCCGGCCAACAACGCCCGTACCTTACCCTCTACTCGCGAGAGGGCCGCCGCCGCCACCACAACAGCAATCATCATCACGATGGCCTTGTCGGACAAAAGCAACTGGGTCGCCAGTTTTATCGGCAGGTCAATCAGGTTGAAGCGACTGTCCTGCCCGCCCCCTGCCAGTTTCGCCATGACGGAATTGGGCAGCGGCTCCAACCCAAGTGAGGTCAGAAACAGCATGAACCCCGCAACCAGAGCCACCGCAATGGCAAACAGCGCCGCGCCCGCCTTCCACCGTCCCAACATCGCCAGAGCGAGCACCGCGCCGCCCGTGACCGCCAAGCCTTCAAATCGGATCATCGGCCCCAGAAGCATGCCTGCAACCAAGAGCCAATGCAGCCGCCCTTCGTCAAGCTGATATTGCAGCCCGCGCAAAACGGCCAAGCCCGCCAGCACATGCAGGGTGTGTTCCATCCCCACCTGTGCTATCCCGGCCAAGTTGAACGCCAAGGGGCCAAGGATCGCCAAGGCAAGTGCAACACGCCAATCCGCGACCGCGTTCTGCACAATGCGCCCCCAAAGCAAAGCCGCCAATACCAGTGCAACCACGTTCCAGAACACAGGCACCAGCGCATGAAATTCGGTGCCCGAGAACGGCACCAACAAGAGCGGGTAAATCGGTGACGACGCAGCCGAAGTATATTCGCCCGGATTCACCCCATACCCCCCTGCCGCGATCTGTTCCGCGACAGCCAGATGGATGTAAACATCGTCCAAGGGGTATTCGAACGCCCCCACCAAGCCATATGCCATGGCTTGCACAAGCAGAAACACCGCCACGCTGACGCCAACCGCAACTGCGGGTTCAAAGCGACGCACGCCTGTCATCGTGGCGGTCAGGCTCATCCTTACTCAAACTCCATGATCACTTCGTCAACGGCCAGACTGTCACCAGCGGTCGCGTTGATCTTGGACACGACGCCCTTCTTTTCAGCGCGCAGAATGTTTTCCATCTTCATCGCCTCGATGGTGCACAGGGCCTGGCCTTCCTGCACCTCTTGCCCGGCTTCCACATCCACCTTGACCATCAGGCCCGGCATTGGGCAGAGCAGCATTTTCGATGTATCCGGCGGAAGTTTTTCGGGCATCAGGCGCGCCAGTTCTGCCTGGCGGGGGGTGCGCACGTGCACCTTCAGGTCTGCCCCCCGGGTACGCACGCGCAACCCGGCGGTGACTTTGTCGACCTTCAGCACAAGCGGTGTGCCGCTGACATCCAGAACGGCAAGGCTGTCGCCCGGCGTCCAGTCGGACTTGACACGCAGCTTCGATCCATCCTCGAACTTGACGGTCGATCCTTTCTTGTCGGCCTTGATCTTGACCGCGATGTCTTCACCCTGGAGGGTTACGACCCATTTCTTGCCGACCTTGCGTTCATGGTTGTCCATCCGCCCGGTGATGCGGGTGCGGCGAATTTCGGCAACACGGTGCATCGCGGCGACCGAGGCCGCTACACGCTTCAGGTCATCCTTGCCCAGCGTGACCCCTTCGAACCCGTCGGGATACTGTTCTTCGATGAAGGCGGTCGTCATGTCGCCCTTGATGAAGATCGGGTGATCCATCACGGCGGACAGGAATGGCAGGTTGTGGCCAATGCCTTCGACCTCGAAACTGTCCAGCGCCACGCGCATCGCCTCGATCGCCTCGTCCCGGGTCGGCGCCCATGTGCAAAGCTTGGCAATCATCGGGTCATAATACATGCTGATCTCGCCGCCTTCATAGACACCGGTATCGTTGCGCACGGCCATGTCACCTTTCGGCGCGTCACCTTGCCACTTGTCATTGTCCAGAAGCGGACCAGCCGCGGTTTCCGCAGGCGGACGATACCGCGTCAGCCGCCCGATCGACGGCAGGAACCCACGATACGGGTCTTCCGCATACAGACGGTTTTCAATCGCCCAACCGGTCAGCGTGACATCCTTCTGGCCAAACGACAGCTTTTCGCCTGCCGCGACCCGGATCATCTGCTCAACCAGATCGACGCCGGTGATCAGCTCGGTCACGGGGTGTTCCACCTGCAAACGGGTGTTCATTTCCAGGAAATAGAAATTCTTGTCGCCATCGACAATGAATTCGACCGTGCCCGCGCTGGCATAATCCACCGCCTGCGCAAGCGCCACCGCCTGTTCACCCATCGCCTTGCGGGTCGCCTCGTCCAGGAACGGGCTTGGCGCCTCTTCCACCACTTTCTGGTTGCGGCGCTGGATCGAGCATTCCCGCTCGCCCAAATAGACGCCATTGCCGTGACTGTCGCACAGAACCTGAATTTCGATATGGCGCGGTTGCGTCACGAATTTCTCGATGAAGATACGATCATCCCCAAACGAGCTTGCGGCTTCGTTCTTTGACGACTGGAAACCTTCACGCGCTTCGTCGTCATTCCAGGCGATCCGCATCCCTTTGCCGCCACCCCCGGCGGAGGCCTTGATCATCACCGGATAACCGATTTCGTTCGAGATCTTCACCGCCTCGTCGGCATCCTCGATCAGGCCCATATAGCCGGGAACGGTCGACACTTTCGCATCCTGCGCGATTTTCTTCGAGGTGATCTTGTCCCCCATCGCCTCGATCGCGCCCTTGGGTGGGCCGATGAAGGCCACGCCGGCCTTCTCCAGCGCCTCGGCGAATTTCGAGTTCTCGGACAAAAACCCGTAACCCGGATGGACGGCTTCCGCCCCCGTGTCCTTAATCGCCTGCATCACCTTGTCGATCACGATATAGGACTGGTTTGCGGGTGGCGGGCCGATATGCACGGCTTCATCCGCCATTTTCACATGCAACGCATTCCTGTCAGCATCCGAATAGATGGCAACCGTCTGGATGCCCATCTTGCGGGCGGTCTTGATCACGCGGCAGGCGATCTCGCCCCGGTTTGCAATCAGGATCTTCTTGAACATGTCCTGTCCCTTCCGTTCAAATATAGGCGCGACGGGCAGGCCGATCGCGCAAAGTGGCATGGAAAAGCCCACCGGAAACGGTCCCGGCGGGCTGAAAATCATGAGAAGCGCCGCACACAGCGGCGATATGGTCAGTTACAGATGCGCACACCGACATCATCGCACAGCGCACCCGCGCCCGCGCCGATGACCGCGCCTGTAAGAAGGTTGCCGCTGGCCGCTTTCGCAACCACCGCACCCGTTGCCGCGCCGACACCGGCGCGCTGAAGGTCGTTCCACTGGCATCCTGCCAGCAGGGCAAGGGCCGTGGCCCCCACAAGAAGTTTGCTGATCTGCATCGTTGACTGCCTCTGGTTGTATTCTTTATGACATCCAGTTTGCCTTGATTTGCCAAAATTCCAAAGCAGATTTTTGAACCCTGCCCGACCAGCGCGTCATATACGGCCAGAAAGCTATCGCCGCGAACGCCCTTGGCAAAAAAGAGGCCCGGTTCAGTTGCTTTCGCAAAGAACCGGGCTGAAGAAGGGGAAGGGTAATGGTTTCGACAAACCATAGCGGAAAACGGGGATATGTCGTCCGCTTGAGAAACAGATTGGCATGCTTTTCCCGCGTTACAAGAACGCGTTGCGGCAACACCCGCCTTTTGGGCTGGAATCTGCCGGTTCGATGTGCGGGCGGGCGGGTTCATGCCGATCAGTCCTCGAAAATGTCCGGAAATGCGGCCGCTGCGCGGGTCACGTCGATCACCAGAAGCGCCTCGTAGCTTTCCGGGTCAAACGGATCCTCGGCGGGCACGACCTCGCGCCCGAACAGCCAGGACAGGCGCCCGGCATCCAGATTTCCGCGCTCGAACGGCTGATCGCCGAAGTAATGCCAAAGCGCCTCCATGAAGCCCGCATCGGCGCGGCGGTCGGCGGGTTTGCGGTCGGCGAACCGTTCCCGTGCAATCAGCGGCGTCGCGCCCGATTTGTTGGGGCGTCGGATGGTGAACTGATAATCCGACCCCGGAAGCCGACCCGGAAACCCTTTGTGTTTCGTCATATACGGCAGCGCCATCAGAACCCCTCCCATAATATACGGCAGCGCCATCAGAACCCCTCCCATACGCACATGCCGCCTTCGGGACGGTAGGCTTCGAAAAACTGTGTCGCTTCCGGGTCCGCAACGCCATGTTCGACGAACCGGTCTGACAGCACGATGATGACCTGATCGGGCAGATCGGTGCCTGCGTCGATCATGTGCGGCAGCACGAAATCCTGACACAGCACTGCCATGTCAGCCTCCGCCTGCATGAATTCCACGTCCCCGGTGCCGCGGGCGATGCGCGGAGCAAGGAACCGCACCCGGATCGCCGTTCCGACGGCACTGTCTTCGCCTTCGATCACATCTAGGAATGTCACCTCTTGCCCCGATGGCACATCGATCCGGGTGCCAGGTTCGAACAACGCAACCGTGGACCCGGCCGCGACCGGCGCAGACAGGGACAGGGCCACGGCACACGCCGCCGCCCCGACCAGACCCAACGGGCCGTTATGCGTTGCCTGACCCGACATCCTTACAGTGGGATATTGTCGTGTTTTTTCCATGGGTTCTGCAGCTTTTTATTGCGCAAGGACGCAAACGCCCGGCAGATCCGCATCCGCGACGACCGCGGCTGGATCACCTCGTCGATGAAGCCACGCTCGGCGGCCACGAAGGGGTTGGCAAAGCGTTCTTCGTAATCCTGCGTGCGCTGCGCAATCTTCTCGGAATCGCCCAGCTCGGACCGATAGAGGATCTCGGTCGCCCCCTTGGCGCCCATAACCGCGATCTCGGCGGTGGGCCAGGCATAGTTGAAATCGCCGCGCAGATGCTTGGACGCCATCACGTCATAAGCCCCGCCATAGGCCTTGCGGGTGATCAGCGTAACCTTCGGCACCGTGGCTTCGCCATAAGCGAAGAGAAGTTTTGCCCCGTGCTTGATGACGCCACCATATTCCTGGCTGGTCCCCGGCAGAAAGCCGGGCACGTCGACCAGCGTCAGGATCGGAATCTCGAACGCGTCGCAGAACCGCACGAACCGGGCGGCCTTGCGCGAACTGTCGATGTCCAGGCACCCGGCCAGCACCATCGGCTGATTGGCGACGACACCGACGGTCTGGCCCTCAAGGCGCACAAATCCGGTGATGATGTTCTTGGCGAAATCCTCTTGGATCTCATAAAAATCGCCTTCATCCGCCAGCTTCGCGATCAGCTCTTTCATGTCATAAGGCGCGTTGGCATTGTCGGGCACCAACGTATCAAGGCTTTTGTCCACACGGGCCGGATCATCGAAGAACGGGCGCGTGGGGGCCTTGTCGCGGTTGTTCAGTGGCAGAAAATCGACCAGTCGGCGGATTTCAGACAGCGCCTCGACATCGTTCTCGAACGCGCCATCCGCGACCGAGGATTTCCGTGTGTGAGTCGACGCCCCACCCAGTTCTTCGGCGGTCACAACTTCGTTGGTGACGGTTTTCACCACATCCGGGCCGGTCACGAACATGTAGGAGCTGTCTTTCACCATGAAAATGAAATCGGTCATGGCGGGGGAATAAACCGCCCCACCCGCGCATGGCCCCATGATGACCGAGATCTGCGGCACCACGCCCGACGCCATGATATTGCGCTGGAACACCTCGGCATAACCGGCAAGCGAGGCGACACCTTCCTGAATACGCGCACCACCGGAATCGTTGATGCCGATCACGGGCGCGCCGTTCTGCATCGCCATGTCCATGATCTTGCAAATCTTTTCCGCGTGCGTTTCCGAAAGCGAGCCGCCAAAAACGGTGAAATCCTGACTGAACACATAGACCAGCCGTCCGTTGATCGTGCCCCATCCGGTAACAACCCCATCCCCTGCGGGCTTGTCTGCCGCCATGCCAAATTCCGTGCAGCGGTGGGTCTTGAACATGTCGAATTCTTCGAACGAGCCTTCGTCCAGCAACAGCTCGATCCGCTCGCGCGCGGTCAGCTTGCCCTTTTGGTGTTGACTGTCGATGCGACGCTGGCCACCCCCAAGACGGGCGGTTTGACGACGATCTTCAAGCTCCTGATGGATATCTTTCATCTGGCGACACTCCTTGATTTCTGGGCAAAGTAACCTCCAAGCATCCGATCTGAAAGAAAAATTGGGCGAATTTGCAAACTTATTGCAATGTGATTATTGCAAATTGAATAAATGCAAATTCTTCTCGTCCGGGATGGACAGTCGAACAGCCCCCGCCTAGCCATACCCCATGTCGTCAAAACCCGCATCCCGTTTTCTGGACTCCTCCACGCCGCCGCATGTCTTTACCCTGACATTCGTCGCGGCGGCGGCAACGCTGTCGATGAATGTGTTTCTGCCGTCGCTGCCCGGCATGGCGCGGTATTTTCAGACAGACTATCACATCGTTCAGTTGTCTGTTGCGCTTTATCTTTGCGTCAATGCGGTAATGCAGGTCATTGTCGGCCCCGTATCCGACCGGTTTGGTCGCCGGCCGGTGATCCTGGCGGGGTTCGCCATCTACATCCTTGCCACACTTGGCTGTATCTATGCCCCCAGCATCGAGATATTCCTGGGCTTTCGTATGCTGCAAGCGGCGGTCGTCGTCGGCGTGGTCCTGTCACGCGCTGCCATTCGCGACATGGTGCCGGGCGATCAGGCAGCCTCGATGATCGGATATGTGACCATGGGCATGTCGATCATACCGATGATCGGCCCCTCGATCGGTGGCATTCTGGATCAGGCCCTTGGCTGGAAAGCCAACTTCTGGCTGCAAGCCGGCGCGGGCGTTGCGGCCATGTTGCTGACATGGCGCGATCTGGGCGAGACCATCACCCCGCAGCCCGGCGGGTTCAGCGCCCAGTTCCGCGCCTATCCTGCTTTGCTCACTTCACCCCGGTTCTGGGGATATTGCGCGTCAGCGGCGCTCACCTCGGGGGCGTTCTTCGCCTATCTTGGTGGCGCACCCTATGTCGGCAGCGAGATCTACGGCATGAGCCCTGCCCGCCTTGGCCTGTTCTTCGGCGCACCTGCGGCGGGGTATCTGGTGGGAAATTACCTCTCGGGCCGCTATTCCATGCGGGTTGGCCTGACCCGGATGGTGTTTTGGGGGGCCATCATCACGGCGACGGGACTGGCGCTCTCGCTTGCACTTTTCCTGCTTGGCCATGGGTCCGAGTATGTCTTTTTCGGCTTCATGACCTGGGTCGGGGTCGGCAATGGCATGACGCTGCCCAACGCCACCTCGGGTATGATGAGCGTGCGCCCCGAACTGGCGGGCAGCGCCTCGGGCTTGGGTGGCGCGCTCAACATCGGTGGTGGGGCGGCCTTGTCGGCAATAGCCGGGTGGCTGTTGGCACCGGGATCAACCGTCCTGCCGCTGTTGCTTTTGATGTTCACCTCGTCGGCGCTGGCGGTGGTGGCGATTATGTTGGTCATCCGGCGCGAGGCGCGGTTGAACCTTTGACGCAACACCTTTGCAAATGATACAAAGGCACAACCGCAAATTCTGCAAACCTTTCAAGGGAACGCCCCGCGCATGGCCACCCAAAAGCTCTATGCTGGTGTAAAACTTCGGGAAATTCGCACACGCCTTGGCCTGACGCAGAAGGTCTTTGCCGAAAAACTGGGCGTCAGCCTGCCTTACCTGAACCAGATGGAAAACAACAACCGCCCCGTTTCGACCGGGGTTGTTCTGGCGCTGGCGCAGGAGTTTGGCTTCGACGTTGCCGAATTGTCAACCGGGGATGCCGAGCGGCTGGTCAGTGACATGCGCGAGGCCTTTGCCGACCCGGTGTTCTCGGACGTGCCACCCCTGGCGGATCTGCGCTTGGCCGCGTCCAACGCCCCCGCCCTTGCCCATGCGCTTCTTGAACTGCACCGCGCCTATCGGATGGGCCATGAACGATTGGCGTCACTGGACGAAAGTCATGGCAGAGATGATCACGGATCGAAAGCCAGCCCGTGGGACGAGGTGCGCGATTTCTTTCACTATTGCGACAATTACATTGATGCAGTGGACCGTGCAGCCGAGCATTTCGCCACCACCGGAAAATCGCGCGGGCTGGACCCTGCCGGGATGGCCGAGGCCGTGTTGGGGGACCGGGGCATTCGGGTTGATCGGGTCGATCAGGAGGCCATGCGCAGCTATGACCCCGAAAGCCGGGTGCTGCGCCTGTCGCGCCGCCCGCCGCGCGCCACGCAGGAGTTTCAACTGCTGATGCAGGTCGCCCTGCTGACCCAGGACGCGCTTCTGGAAGCGACCTTGGATTTCGCGCGATTCCAAACCGACGAGGCCCGCGCCATCGCAAAACTGGGGCTTGCCAACTATTTCGCCGGCGCGGCCCGCCTGCCTTATGAGCAGTTTCTTGCCGCCGCTCACGAGACCCGCCATGACCTGGAACGGCTGGCAGAGCGTTTCGGCGCGTCGATTGAACAGGTGGCGCATCGGCTGTCAACGCTTCAACGGCCGGGCGCGAAGGGCATTCCGTTCTTTTTCGTGCGCGTCGATCAGGCCGGGACGATCACCAAGCGGCATTCGGCCACGCGGCTTCAGTTTGCCCGGTTCGGCGGCGCCTGCCCGCTGTGGAATGTTCACCAAGCCTTTGAAACACCTGGACGTTTTCTGCGACAACTGGCGCAGACGCCGGATGGTGTCAGGTATTTCTGCCTGTCGCGGAATGTCTCGAAATCAGGGGGCAGCTTCGATGCGCCGGTGCGGCGCTATGCGATCGGGTTGGGGTGCGAGGTGAAACATGCCGGTGCGCTTGTCTATGCCGACGATCTGGACGTCACGAATGATGCCGCATTCGAACCAATCGGCGTTTCCTGCCGAATCTGCGAACGTCAGGATTGCCACCAACGTTCGGTCCCGCCCCTTGAACGCAAGCTGCAAGTCGACCCATATTCACGGGGTATGCTTCCCTATGAGATCAAGCGATGAAGAAATTCCCCTTTCTGGTGCTTTTGATGGTGGCCATGTCTTGCGCCACTGTCGTGCCCGCGCCCGCACCTGCCCAGGCAAACAGCGTGCAATCCGCGCTTGAACGCAAAGTCTTCTATCAGTTCAATCCCCAGAAGGCGGACCCGAAAAACGCCCACCCGAAATTATCGGCGAAACGCTACAAGGGTGCGGTGATCTGGGTCACCCCGCCCGAAGCGGGCAAGCCGACGATCTATTACCTGCCGGGATCCGGGGGAAACCTTGGAACGCGGAAGAGGAAATTTCCCTGGTTTGTCAATCAGGGCTATGGGCTGGTGGCCCTGGCCTATCCGGGGATGAGCGGCAGCAAGGGTCTGCCCAGCCGCAAAACCATTCAAAGCCTGGCCAATTCGCTGTATCGCGATCTGCCTGAATATGTCGGAAATGGTCCGGTAATCATCATGGGGGAAAGTCTTGGAACAGGTGTCGCTCTTCAGATCGCTGACAGCAAGATCGGACGCCAGCGCCCCCCTTTGGGGCTGATCCTGCAAGCGCCTTATACATCGCTGAATGATCTGGTCGCCGCCAAGCAACCCGCGATGGTTCCGCTGTTTGCGGCACGCAATGACCTTTGGCCATCGAAACGCATCATCAAACGCGTCACTGTGCCGATATTCATCATGCATGGAGGCAGCGACAAAACGGTGCCGGTTTCGATGGGACGCACGCTTTTCAAGATGTCGCCTAGTCCAAACAAGCTGTTTGTCACGCAAAAAGCCGCCGGTCACACAACGATCTGGTCAACCAAATCCCTGAATAAAATGAAGAAGTGGATCGCGGCGCTTCAGTAAGCCAAGCCACCCCGCGACGCACGGGATGACTTGTCTGATGCAAGACGGGTCAGGCCGCCGTCAGCCGTCGATAAATCTCATCCTTCAGGGCAGCGCGTTTTTTGCGCATATCCTCTTCATTGAACTGGTCCGTTGGCTCTACGTTGGTTTCGGCGCGATGCACCGCGCGATTCAACTCGTGATATTCGTCGGCCAGCTTGGCGAAATGGGCGTCGGACTGTTTCAGTTCGGTCATCTTGTCGACCATTTCCGGAAACTCTTCATGCAATTCATGGGGGGTATGGGACATTCGCGACTTCTCCTTCTGTCTGTGTTCGACACAAGACTGCGCGCACGCCCGACCCGCCGCCTTGACCCGGATCAAACCACCGTCGTTAACGCTGTGAATTTTGCCAGTCAGGGTGGATCCAGGGCTGGTCATTTGACGCCGGCAACCGACGCCCAAGGATGTGGTCCGACGCCTTTTCCCCCACCATGATCGACGGTGCGTTCAGATTGCCATTGGTGATGCGCGGAAAGACTGAACTGTCGGCCACCCGCAGCCCGTCGACACCTATCACCCGCAATTCCGGGTCGACCACAGCCCGCGGATCATCCGCCCGTCCGATCCGGCACGTCCCGCAGGGGTGATAGGCGCTTTCGGCGTGATCACGAATGAAGCCGTCAATCTCGTCATCGGTTTGCAGGGCGCTTCCGGGCTGGATCTCGTGTTTCACGTGGTCTTTGAACGCATCCTGAGCAAAAATCTCGCGGGTCAGGCGGATGCAGGTGCGGAAGTCGCCCCAGTCCTGGTCCGTCGACATGTAATTGAAGAATATCCGCGGGGCCTCGTTCGGGTCGGCGCTTTTCAAGGTGATTTCACCGCGCGACGGGGATCGCATCGGGCCGGTATGGGCCTGAAAACCGTGCCCTTCGGCCGGCGCAGTGCCATCGTAACGCACCGCCATGGGCAGGAAGTGATATTGGATGTCCGGGTATTCGACGCCTGCGCGTGATCGGATGAAGGCTGCGCTTTCAAACTGGTTCGATGCGCCCAACCCGGTCTTGGTGAACAGCCATTGCGCACCAAGGATGCCCTTCCACACCAGGTTCCAATACCGATAGAGCGTGATCGGCTTCTGCGATGCATATTGCATATAGACCTCAAGATGGTCTTGCAGGTTCTGCCCGACACCCGTGCGATCCGCGACCACGTCGATGCCATGTTCGGCCAGATGTGCGGCGGGACCGATCCCCGACAGCATCAGAAGTTTGGGCGAGTTTATGGGGCTTGCTGCGATGATGACCTCGGCTTCGGCGCGGATCACCTCAACCCGGCCACCGCGTTCGACTTCGACACCTGTTGCGCGCCCATCCTCGATGATGACCTTTCGGGCGAAAGCACGGATCAAGTCGCAGTTTTCCCGTTTCAGCGCAGGGCGCAGATAGGCATTCGCCGCCGACCAGCGCCGCCCTTTCCAGACGGTCTGCTCCATGGGGCCGAAGCCTTCCTGCTGTTGCCCGTTGTAATCCCCTGTCACCGGATAGCCGGCCTGAGTTCCAGCGTCGACAAAGGCGTGGAACAGCGGGTTGGCACGGGGGCCTCTTGTGACATGCAGCGGCCCATCGGTGCCACGCCAGCTTGCGTCCCCGCCATGACCGCCGTCATGCCAGTGTTCCATCCGTTTGAAATAGGGCAACACATCGGCATAGGACCATCCATCAGCACCGCTTTCTGCCCAGTGGTCGAAATCCTTCGCATGTCCGCGCACATAAACCATGCCGTTGATTGAACTGGACCCACCAATGACCTTGCCGCGCGGTGTGACCAGACGGCGACCACCCAGATGCGGTTCGGGTTCGGTCATGAACCCCCAGTCATACTGGCGCATGTTCATGGGATAACTCAGCGCGGCGGGCATCTGGATGAATGGGCCTGCATCCGTGCCGCCATGCTCGATCACCAACACGCGCTTGCCCGCTTCGGCCAACCGATAGGCCATCGCACAGCCCGCGCTGCCTGCGCCGACGATGATATATTCTGCTTGCATAGTCGTTTCGTCCTTGTCGGGCCGCTTATTCCCCGCGTGGGAAACGCTGACCGTCTTCCAGAGTGTCCAGGTTCATGTGATTGCGCATGTAGCGTTCCGACGCCCGTTGCAGCGGCTGATAATCCCATGGGAAATAGGCGCCGTTGCGCAGCGCCTCATAGACCACCCAGCGCCGGGCCTGGCTTTCGCGTACTTCGGCGTCAAACGCGGCCAGATCCCAGCGCGCTTCCGACTGAGCGCGCAGGCGGTCAAGTGTGCCTTGATACGCCGGGTCACCTGCGAGGTTCGTCAATTCGTGCGGATCGTCTTGGATGTTGAAAAGCTGATCGGGATCCAGCGCACAGCGGGTGTATTTCCAAGGTCCATGTCGTAAAAAGACAAGAGGCGCATAAGACGCTTCCGCCGCATATTCCATCGCGACGGGGCTGTCGCGCCCTTCGCCCTTGGCCAGCGGGACCAAGGTTTCGCCATCAACCCATGGCTGCACCTCGTCCAGGGAGATGCCGGCCAGATCAGCCAGTGTCGGGGTCACATCCAGCGTCGAAACAGGCGTTGTAACCAGCCCCGGCTCAAGCCCCGGCGCCGCGATCATCAAGGGCACCCGCGCAGAGCCTTCATAGAAATTCATCTTGAACCACAACCCGCGTTCACCCAGCATGTCGCCGTGGTCTGAAACAAAGACGATGATCGCCTCCTGCCGCGTACGCTCCATCACATCCAGCATCTCTCCCACCTTGTCGTCCAGATAGGAAATATTGGCGAAATAGGCGCGACGCGACCTGCGGATGTCCTCGTCGGTGATGTCATAGCTGCGCCAATCATTGGCGTCGAAAATCCGTTGCGCGTGGGGGTCGTGATCGTCGTAATCCATTGCGGGCACATCGGGCAAAAGATGTTCGCAATCCTCATAGAGATCCCAGTATTTGCGCCGCGCCACATAGGGATCATGCGGGTGCGTGAAACTGACCGTCAGGCACCACGGGCGGTTGTCATGCCCCCGCGCCAGATCATAGAGCTTGGCGCAAGCGTGATAGGCGACCTCGTCATCGTATTCCATTTGATTGGATATTTCGGCAACACCCGCCCCGGTCACGGAGCCCATGTTGTGATACCACCAGTCGATCCGCTCGCCGGGTTTGCGATAGTCTGGCGTCCAGCCGAAATCGGCCGGGTAGATGTCTGTGGTCAGACGGTCTTCGAACCCATGCATCTGGTCCGGCCCGACGAAGTGCATCTTGCCGGACAGCGCCGTTTGATAGCCCGCCCGACGCAAGTGATGCGCATAGGTCGGAATGTCCGACGCGAACTCGGCGGCGTTGTCATAGACCTTGGTGCGACGTGGCAACAGACCGGACATGAAGCTGGCCCGCCCCGGCGCGCAAAGCGGGCTGGCGGTATAAGCGTTCTGGAACCGCACCGACCGTGCGGCCAGTTTCTTCAGGTTGGGGGCGTGCAACCAATCGGCTGGGCCATTCGGAAACAGGGTTCCATTCAGCTGGTCAACCATGATGATCAGGATATTTGGCTTGGTCATGTGTCGCTCTCCAGCATGGTATCGAGGCATTTGAGCACGCGGTCACAGGCGCGTGCGCCGCTTGGAGTATCCTCGCGCAGGGCGTGGCGGATATAGAGCCCGTCAATCATCGACGCGAGCGTATCCGCCAGATCATGCGCGTCGTCACCGACAAGCGGGCTCAATGCATGGACCAGATTGGAATGCAGACGGTGCTGATAGACGCGCAACAGACGGCGCGCCCCGTCATTGCTTTGCGACATGACATAGAAGTTCAGCCACGCCGCGATGACCTCGGGCCGGAAATTTCCCGCCTCGAAATTGGCGCGGATGATCGCTTCGACCCGGTCACGGGGCGAAGTGGCGCCGAACAAGGCCGCGCGCACCTGCGCACCGTAAACCGACAGGATATGGCGCATCGCGGCCAGGAAGATCTGTTCTTTCCCACCGAAATAATGATGCGCCAGCGCGCTGGACACGCCGGCCCGTCGGGCGATCTGGGTCACGGTGACGTCCAGACTGCCCGCGCGCCCGATCTCGTGAATCGTGGCCTGAACCAACGCCCCGCGCCGGATCGGCTCCATTCCAACCTTAGGCATGACCCCTCCTGTCCTGGTGTTCCGGCAGGGTTGCGTTTTTTTAATTGACTCGTCAATCAATAAAAAGCAGCGTCTGTGACCAATGAAGCCGGTTTCACCCCTTCGCCCACTGCGATAGGGTTGGCACGAACGGTTCGGGACCACCCGGGCCATCGGTCGCACAGAAACCGCACCACAAAACAGGGAGCGAACCATGAACCTCAAATCAACACTTTCCGCCATCGCATTGTCCGCCGTGGCCTCGGCCGCATTTGCGCAAGAGGGCTGCAACGAAGTCGTGTTCTCGGACGTGGGCTGGACGGACATCACCGCCACCACCGCCGCCACCACCGTTGTGCTGGGGGCGCTTGGATATGACACTGATATCAAGGTGTTGTCGGTGCCGGTCACCTATACCTCGATGGCCGAAGGCGATATTGACGTGTTCCTTGGCAACTGGATGCCCACAATGGAGGCCGACATCGCCCCCTATCGCAAAGCAGGGACCGTCGACACCGTCCGCATGAACCTTGACGGGGCCAAATACACCTTGGCCGTGAACAAGGCGGCAATGGATCTGGGCATCAAGGATTTCGCAGACATCGCGGCGCACAAGGACGCGCTTGAGGGGAAGATTTATGGTATCGAGCCGGGCAATGACGGCAACCGCCTGATCCAGTCGATGATCGACGACAACGCGTTTGATCTGCAAGGGTTCGAGGTCGTCGAAAGCTCGGAACAAGGGATGCTGGCGCAGGTCGCGCGGGCCGACAAGAAGGGCGAACCGGTGGTGTTCCTTGGCTGGGAACCGCACCCGATGAATGCCAATTTCGACATGGGTTACCTGACCGGTGGCGATGACTTCTTCGGCCCCAATCTGGGTGGCGCACAGGTCATGACCAATACCCGCAAGGGCTATGTTGAAGAATGCCCGAATGTCGGCAAGTTTCTGCAAAATCTCGAATTTTCGCTGGCCATGGAGAACGAGATCATGGGCGCGATCCTGAATGATGGCGAAACCCCCGCAGATGCAGCCAGCGCGTGGCTGAAGGCCAATCCGGATGCGTTCATGGCCTGGCTGGACGGTGTCACCACAGTTGATGGCGGTGACAGCGTTGCCGCCGTAAAAGGCGCATTGGGTCTTTGATCTGAGCTAAACGAACAGACACGCCGGGGCACGCTCCGGCGTGTTTCTTTGACCTTCCCTTTTTTCAACAAGGCAAAGCATGGACTGGCTGACCGACACGAAGATCCCCGTGGGCAAGACCGCCAAGCAACTGTTTGACTGGCTTCAGGAAACCGGGGAGCCGTTTTTTGACTGGCTCAGCTGGCTGATGGAGCTTCTGATCGACGCCATCCTATGGGTTCTGCAAACTCCACACCCCCTTCTTGTGGTCGCGGCCTTCGTGGCCATCACATGGATTTTGCAGCGCAACTGGAAAACCTGCGCGCTGGTGTTCTTTGGGTTCCTGTTCATCCTGAACCAGGGGTATTGGGAGGAAACGACCGAAAGCCTGACGCTGGTCCTGTCGGCCTGCGTGGTCTGCATGGCCGTCGGCATGCCGATCGGGATCGCTGCCGCCCACCGCCCGCGGTTATTCCGTGCCATGCGCCCGGTTTTGGATCTGATGCAAACCCTGCCCACCTTCGTGTACCTGATCCCGGCCATCGTGTTCTTTGGTATCGGCATGGTGCCGGGCCTGATCGCCACCGTGATCTTCGTGCTGCCCGCGCCCATTCGCCTGACCCATCTGGGGGTCAGTTCCACCCCGCCGGCCCTTCTGGAAGCCGCACAGGCCTTTGGTGCCACCCC
The DNA here is from genome assembly GCF_014656375.1 of Aliiroseovarius zhejiangensis. Lineage (GTDB taxonomy): Bacteria > Pseudomonadota > Alphaproteobacteria > Rhodobacterales > Rhodobacteraceae > Aliiroseovarius > Aliiroseovarius zhejiangensis. Next base: position 836,039 of record NZ_BNCH01000001.1, read on the forward strand.
GCGCCAGACCTTGTGGAAGGTCGAACTGCCCTATGCGCTGCCGCAAATCATGACCGGGCTGAACCAGACCATCATGCTGTCCTTGTCGATGGTGGTCATCGCGGCGCTTGTCGGTGCGGATGGTCTTGGCGTCCCGGTCGTGCGGGCGCTCAATCAGGTGAACACCGCCCTTGGCTTTGAAAGTGGCTTCATCATCGTGGTCGTCGCCATCATGCTTGACCGAATCCTGCGCGTGGAACGCTGACATGACACAGACACCCAATCCCATCGACTCTACCGGAGTTGCCGTCAAGTTCGACAATGTCTCGATCGTGTTCGGACAAACGCCGGAAAAGGCCCTGCCCCTGATGGACCAAGGCATGACCCGCGCCGAGGTGCAGGAAGCCACAGGCCAGGTGCTGGGTGTCCATGATTGCTCGCTGACCGTGCAGGAGGGCGAAATCCTGGTGCTTATGGGGCTGTCCGGGTCCGGCAAATCCACCCTGCTGCGTGCCGTGAACGGGTTGAACCCGGTCGTGCGGGGTGCGGCCCATGTCTGCGACGGAAACGTGCTGGTGGATGTGACCCATGCCGACAAGAACACCCTGCGCCGCATCCGTGCGCGCCGCGTGGCGATGGTGTTTCAGCAATTCGGCCTGCTGCCCTGGCGCACGGTGCGCCAGAATGTCGGACTGGGGCTGGAGCTTGACGGTGTCTCTGCCGCCGACCGCAAAGACCGGGTCGATGCGCAATTGGCGCTTGTCGGTCTGTCCGACTGGGCGGACCGCAAGGTGGGCGATCTGTCCGGTGGGATGCAGCAACGTGTCGGGCTGGCGCGTGCCTTTGTCACCGAAGCCCCGATCCTTCTGATGGACGAGCCGTTTTCTGCACTGGATCCGTTGATCCGCACCCGGCTTCAGGATGAACTGCTGGAACTGCAACAAACTTTGCGCCGCACCATCATCTTTGTCAGCCACGACCTGGACGAGGCGTTCAAGCTTGGCGACAGGATCGCCATTATGGAAGGCGGGCGGATCGTGCAATGCGGCACGCCACGTGACATTTTCACCCAGCCCGCCAATGACTATGTGGCGGATTTCGTGGCGCACATGAACCCGTTGGGCGTTCTGACTGCGCGCGATGTCATGACGGATGATATTTGCACCGCCCCTGTCAGTGTCGATGTACGCGACCGCGTGGCAAAGGTGATGACCGCACTGAACGGTCAGGCGGAACTGTCCGTCACCGAGCGCGGCATACCCGTCGGGCGGATCACGTCGGACGATGTGATGAAGCGCCTTCTTAACCCGCGCGGCGACGCCTGAGCCGGCCCTGCCTTACGTGCCCGACAGGCAATAGCGTCGCGTGGGGGTCTTTCCGACCGCCTTGCGCGGGCAGGCCCCGTCAGGCAAGGCACCTACACTGACTTTGCCCGGTGTCGGCACCGCGACAATCTCGTGCGCCCACCCAAAGGGCCGCGCCTGAAGGGTCCAGCCAGACAGGATGGGCCTGCCATCTGTTGCGGCCACCGCCAGATGGTGATCGTCCGGAGACATCAACAGCCAGTAGCTGCGCCCACGAAATTTCGAGTGCACCTGCCCGACTTTCATCCAGACACCGTCGCCTGCCGGTTTTGAGCAGACCTCGGCCCGCGTAATCGCGCGCTCAGCGCCCTGTTCACCCGACACGGGCTGCCACCCGATCACCCGGTCACAGAAGGTCACATCACCGGCGGGCGTTTCGGTTTTGCTGCCTTGGCAACCCGCCAGACCGATGGATGCGATGACAGCTGAGACCACGAGTGTTCGACGCATGTTGGCCCTCCAGTTGAACATCGAAACCCTAGCGCAGTTGCAGGGCGGGTCAAGCACCGTCAGACAGGCCGGGCGCTGCCCCGCTTACCGCGCCAATCGCGGGGGATGGGTCAGTGCGCTTCGGCCCAGTTCAGGCCGACGCCTGCATCGACAATCAGCGGCAGGTCCAGTTTCACCACCGGTTCCGCCGCTCCTTCCATGACGCCCTTCACGACGCCGATCACCTCGTCCACTGCGCCCTCGTCCACCTCGAAAATCAACTCGTCATGCACCTGTAACAGCATCTTTGCGGGCAGTTTGGCGATGGCATCGGGCATCCGGATCATGGCACGGCGGATGATGTCGGCGGCAGTGCCCTGAATGGGCGCGTTGATCGCCGCGCGTTTGGCAAAGCCTGCATGGGGGCCTTTGGCGTCGATGTCGGGCGTGTGTATCTGACGACCGAACAGGGTTTCGACCCGCTTGTGGTCCTTGGCAAACGCCACGGTGTCGTCCATGTATTTGCGAATGCCTGGGAAGCGTTCGAAATAGCGGTCGATGAAGCCCTGCGCCTCGGTGCGTGGGATCCGCAGATTGCGGGCCAGACCGAAGCCGGAAATGCCGTAGATCACCCCGAAATTGATCGCCTTTGCCTTGCGGCGGATGTCGGGCGTCATCTGGTCCATGGGAACATCGAACATCTCGGACGCGGTCATGGCGTGAATGTCCTGCCCATCGCGGAACGCCTGTTTCAGCGCGTCAATTCCCGCAACATGGGCCAGGATGCGCAGTTCGATCTGGCTGTAATCCAGACTGATGAGCCGGGTGCCCTCGGGCGCGACGAAGGCTTCGCGAATACGGCGCCCTTCTTCCGAGCGGACCGGGATATTCTGCAAGTTCGGATCGGTCGAGGCCAGACGCCCCGTGTTTGCCCCGGCAATCGAATACGACGTGTGCACCCGCCCGGTTTCCGGGTGAATGTGATCCTGCAACGCGTCCGTATAGGTCGATTTCAGCTTCTGGAGCTGACGATAATCCAGTACGCGGGCGGCGAAATCGTGTTCGGTGGCCAGATCAGCCAAAACATCGGCTGGGGTCGACCACTGGCCGGACTTCGTGCGCTTGCCGCCTTCAAGCCCCATCTGATCAAACAGGATTTCCCCGACCTGCGCCGGGCTTTGGACGTTGAACTCCTTGCCCGCAATCTCGTAAAGCTCGGCTTCGTAGCCGGCCATTTTCTGCGCAAAGGCATTGGACATGCGCGACAGGACGTCACGATCGACCTTGATGCCCGTCATTTCCATCTGCGCCAGCACAGGCACCAATGGGCGTTCGAGCCGCTCATAGACCCGCGTGACCTTGGCGCTGTGCAGGCGGGGTTTCAGAGTGTGCCACAAACGCAGCGTGATGTCGGCATCTTCGGCGGCATATTTCACGGCGTCTTCAACCGGCACACGATCAAAGGTAATGGCCGTCTTGCCCGTGCCCAAGAGCGATTTGATCGAGATCGGCGTGTGCCCCAGATAGCGATCCGACAGCGTGTCCATGCCGTGATTGTGAAGCCCCGCATTCTGCGCATAGGACATCAGCATCGTGTCATCAATCGGCGCGATATCAACGCCATAGCGCGCCAGGATCTTGGCGTCATATTTCATATTCTGGCCGATTTTCAGGATTGCGGGATCTTCAAGCACGGGCTTCAGAAGGGCAAGCACATCGTCCAGCGGCATTTGCCCGTCGGCCAGATCGTCGCTGCCGAACAGATCATCCGTCTGGCTGGTCTTGTGGGCCAGCGGGATATAGCACGCCTGCCCCGGCTCGACCGCCAACGAGATGCCGACAAGATCGGCCCGCATCTCGTCCAGACCCGTGGTTTCAGTATCAAAGGCCACATATCCGCGCCCGTTGATCCGGTCGATCCACGCCTTGAGCGCGGTGGAATCCTTGACCCATTCATAGGTGTCAGGCTGAATTTCGGGCATTTCGGGGCCATCCGTCCCCCCGCTTTCGGGTTCCGCCACCTTGATCTCGGGCGCGTCCATCCCAAGCTTCTTGGCGACGCGATTGGTCAGGGTCCGGAACTCCATTTCTGCCAGGAATGTCAGCAACGTTTCCGGATCGGGGTCTTTCAGTTCCAGCTCATCGAATGAAAGATCCATGTCCATGTCATCGTCCAGACGCACCAGATCACGACTGATGCGGATCTGCTCCACATTGTCGATCAGGGTCTGCCGCCGCTTGGGCTGCTTGATCTCACCGGCGCGCTCCAGAAGCGTATCCAGATCGCCGTATTCGTTGATCAACAAAGCTGCCGTCTTTATACCGATGCCCGGCGCGCCCGGCACGTTGTCGACACTGTCGCCTGCCAACGCCTGCACATCCACGACGCGGTCCGGGCCGACGCCGAATTTTTCTTCGACCCCTTCGACGCCGATCCGCTTGTTCTTCATCGGGTCCAGCATTTCGATCCCGCCCCCGACAAGCTGCATCAGATCCTTGTCCGAGGACAGGATGGTGACCCGTGCGCCCGCCTTGTCGGCGCGTTTGGCCAGGGTGGCGATGATGTCGTCTGCTTCAAACCCCTCTTTCTCGATGCAGCAGATATTGAAGGCGCGGGTCGCATCGCGGGTCAGTGGAAACTGCGGCACAAGGTCTTCGGGCGCCGGGGGACGGTTGGCCTTGTAAAGCGGATACATATCGTTGCGAAAGCTCTTGCCCGAGTAATCGAAAACCACTGCGACATGGGTCGGCGCATCGGGGCCGGTATTGTCTTCGATGAACTTGAACAGCATGTTGCAAAACCCGGCAACCGCCCCGATGGGCAGCCCGTCGGATTTGCGCGTCAACGGCGGCAGCGCGTGATACGCCCGGAAGATAAAGGCCGACCCATCGACCAGATGCAGATGACACCCTTTTCCGAAGCTCATCGAACCCTCGCTTTCTTTGCCCTGCGCCTTGGGACGCAAAAGGCCGCGTGGCGTCTGCCCGCGGCCTGTCTTTTCTGACCCGATGACAGCGTTTACGCTGCCTTGTCCGCATGATCCCTGTGCACGTATTTGCAATCGCAATACGGGCATTCGACCCAGCCGTGCTCCTGCGGAATCTGCAAGTAAACGCGCGGATGGCCCAGCGCGCCCTCACCGCCGTCGCAGGCGACTTTGTAGCTGTCCACAATCTTGGTTTCAGGTGGAGTCTGGGTCATCCGGGACACCTCGTTCATTCGTTTCGCCGTATGATACCAGCCCCGCCACGCGCTGCAAGGCTGAACGATCATTCCCCGGCGCGTTTCAGCATCCGCCCCAACATGCGCCCCCCCAGGATATGGGTATGAAAATGTGGAACCTCCTGCACGCCATGCTCGCCGGAGTTTGCAATCGTGCGATAGCCCTGCCCATCATCACCCGGTGCGATGCCCAGCGCCGCACAGACCTTGCCGATCGCGCGAGTGTAACCTGCGATTTCGGCATCCGTCGCGGCAGTCGCGAAATGGTCATGGTTCACATATGGCCCTTTGGGGATCACCAGCACATGGACCGGTGCCTGGGGCTGGATGTCGCGAAAGGCCAACGCATACTCATCCTCGTAAACCGTATCATTGGGAATCTCTCCGCGCAGGATTTTGGCAAAGATGTTCTGGTCGTCATAGGTATATGGCATGTCAGCCTCCTGTGGTTCAGGTGTGGGTGGCGATCAGTCGGTGAACAGGTGCCCCAGTTCTGCGATCTCTTTGGCGCGTTCCTCGGTGATCGAAAGGAACCGCGACAAGGGTATGGTGTTTTCTTCCACACTGGCAGATTCGCTGATGCGGTAATACTCGGAAAAGCCGGCATCCCGGATCTGTTCGCTTTCAAAGGCGACATCCGCCCGGATTGTCGGCAACAGCCGGTTGATGGCATCCTGTGGCGTGTTGTCACCAGCCAGGCCCACGCGCTTGGCATGGCCCAGAAGGTAATCGTCCGAGAACTCGCAATTGATCTCCAACAGCCGTGTGGTCGAACGGTCGGCAAAGAAATCCTGCATCAGATCAAGATTGTTGGGGTCCATGCAAACGACCAGTCGATTGGTATCATGGTAATCAAACAACATCCGCATCAATGCCCGTCGGTGCCGTGTCCGCTTGCCCATTCGGGTCTGAATACCGCCCAGATCGGGCATCGGGCAGCTTTCTTCGTCGAACAGATATTCGATCGCGGGCAGGTCGGTCACCGCGGCGATCTTCTGCGACAGGCGTTTGCCGACATGCCACTTCTTGCACACGATGATCAAAAGCTCACGATCCCGGCCCAGACTGCTTTCGGCCTCCCAGAAACGAGGGGCGAAGCGTTGACCGATCCGGCCCCGGCCGGTCAGGAATTTGAACAGGCTGCGCCCCTCGTTCGAGATCTGAAAGGTGACACCTTCGGCGGCGTAAAGATCGCCCAAGCGGCGCTTCAATTCGTGCGCTTCAGGGCTGATCTTGCGGGCAAACAGGAAATCCTGGCTGAGCAGCAAATCATAGTGATCGTTATAGAACGTCACCGGCATCCCGTAGTCGGTGAACATCAGAAAGGTCGGTGTGCGTGCGCGTATCTCGCCCTCGGGCACCAGATGGCGCACCAGAGTCTGAAAGAAGGTCTCGTCCGGGATCCAGGTGGTGCGAAAAAAACGCATCACATCGCGGCGTTTGCGAGTGAACTCAACGATCCACTCCACCGTGCGCCGCCTCAGACACCACCACTGGCTGCCGATCATCACCTGAATATCGGACGGAATATCCCGCCTCAGCTTCAGTTTTTTCTGCAAGTTGAAACTGGCATAGAACCGGCGTTTCTGTGTGCGTTCGTTGAAGACGTGGCGATAGATCAGCCGTTCTTCCTTCATGCCGGTCTTGATCCAGTCGCTTTCGAAGTAATCAAAGCTTTCAATGTAATCGACATCGGCGGCATCCAGAAAATCATGGGTATATTCGGCCGATTTGATCGCCATGCAGTCGCCGGACACCATATAGAAATGCGTGGCGCGCGGAAAATCTTCCAGCGCGGCCTCGACCGCGTTCAGGGTGGCCTGGACCAGCGACCACTCTCCCCAACCGCATTTCACGCGCTTGCGGGCAAAGGTCACGTTGGGGTTGTCGGCCAAGGCCTCGCGGATTTTCTGATAATGCGCGGGATTGGCACTGGCGTCGAAATGGATCGCCATGCAGTCGCCAACCGCCGTCAGCCGCGTGGCCTGATTGATAATGGCGTCAGGATCCTTGTGGCACAGCAGAATGAAGGCGATTTTGGCCATGGTGACGTCACAAAACCCTTGTCGGCGCGAAGACTGCGGCCATTGTTAGCGTGAAAGACCATTGAATAAACAGTGTTTCTTTGCTTTTTTCTGAACGGTATGGCTGTCTTTTGTTCAAACGGTCTTTGAAAGGGCCTCGGAGGTATTAAGTTCATGGGATTTCCCGGCACCTGGATGACCGAAAGCGAAAGCGTCGTATATCGCGTCGTGCCGAAATGTGCGTGTTCGACGATTGGGCAGATCATGTTCTATTCCGATCATGGCACTTTTTTCGATGGCGACATCCATGACAGCACCGAGGGGCTGCACAAATGGGCGCAGGAGGGCTCGCAACCGCTGATCGAAGCGAATGTGCTGGCGCATAAAAGCTATGCATTCACCTGTGTGCGCAACCCCTATACCCGCATCCTGTCCAGCTTCTTCGACAAGATTTGTGGCATTCAGCGCAACGGGCGGCGCTATCGCGGCAATCTGGTGCCGCTTCTGATCCAGAAATACGGGATCGAGGTAGGCGACCCCGAGAACGGCTTCGACTTCGACCAGGTGAAAAGCTTCCGGCGTTTCCTGTTGTTTGCGCGTGATACGATCCGCTGGCGCCGTCCGATGGACCCCGATATTCACTGGTCAGCGATGTCCGGTCATGTCGCGACCTTCATCGCCAATGGCGGGCGCTATGACAAGATTTTCTGGACCGAACAGTTCAACGACGGGATGCAACAGGTGCTTGATGCCATAGAAACTCCGCAGCCGGTGGCCCTGTCTGACATTCCCCGCTTCAATGAAAGTGAAGGTCACGGTCCCAAACGTGCCCATCCGGTCGAAGATTACTTCGATGATCTGTCGATGCATCTGATGTACGAGATCTATAATCGCGATTTCGATCTGTTCAGATACGATTTCGACAATCCCGCCAACAAGATGCCGGTGGGCGAAATTGATCTGGACGAGGTGCATGCGAAGCTGGGCGACTAGTCCAAATCCAGACAGTTCCAAACACAAGGTGAAATCATCATGAAAGCACGCGTCAAATGGGCCGAAGGCCGCACCTTTGTCGGCACGTCAGGCACGGGTCACAGCATTGTACTGGGCACTAGTCACGGCGACGGCGGCACCCCCGGCCCCAGCCCGATGGAGCTGTTGCTGATCGGCACGGCGGGGTGTTCAGCCTATGACGTGGTGTCGATCCTGGAAAAATCCCGCCAGACCATCGAAGACGTGCGTGTCGAAGTGGATGCCGAACGGGCCGAGTCCGACCCGAAAGTGTTTACGAAAATCCACCTGCATTTCGTCGTGAAAGGTCGCGGGATCAGCACCGACAAGGTCGAACGCGCCATATCCCTGTCGGTGGACAAATATTGCTCGGCCTCGGCGATGATGGCGGCCATGGCAGACGTCACCCATGACTTCGAGGTGGTGGATACCGCCTAGGCGGCCGCCCGGCTGTAGAGCGTCAGGCGACCAGCCCCTTGTCCCGCAGCAAGGCCAGCAGGTTGCGATCGGCACGCGGCCCGATATGGCGGATCACCTCACCGGCAATCACGCAGCCCATTTCGCCGCAAGTACGCATGTCGGCACCATGTGCCAGACCATAAAGGAACCCGGCGGCAAATCCATCCCCGGCCCCGGTGGCATCGACCGGCACGATGCGTTCAACCGGCACGTCCACACGTTCACCATTTGCCAGGATCGCAACGCCATCCCCGGACCGGGTGCAGACCACCATCGGGCAAATCGCGGCGGTTTTGGCAATTGCGTCTTCCATGTCGTCCGTTTCAAACAGTGATTTGATCTCATCCTCGTTGCCGATGACATAATCAAGGTCGTTCTCGATCAGCGTCAGGAAATCGTCGCGGTGACGTTCCACGCAGAAAGGATCCGAAATCGCAATCCCCGCCAACCCACCTGCCGCCCGACAGGCCCGCGCCATGGCAATGAACGCGTCTTTTCCCTTGTTTTTATCGAACAGATACCCTTCCAGGAACACGATCTCGGCGTCGGCGGCCACATCGGGATCGACGTCCTCGGACCCAAGTTCGGCCGAAATGCCCAGATAGGTGTTCATCGACCGCTCGCCATCGGGCGAAACAAAGATCATCGACCGCGAGGTGGGCAACTCGCCCCCCGGCACTGGCGGATTGATGAAGCGGGTGCCGTCCATCTCCATCGCGTCGGCATAAAAGCGGCCCAGTGCGTCGTCATGCACGCGGCCCACGAACCCGGTCGGAAGGCCCAGCTTGCCGATCCCGGCCAGCGTGTTGGCGACCGACCCGCCAGCGGCCTGCTTGCGGTCCTTCATCGCGGCATAAAGCACCTCGGCCCGGTCGCGTTCGACCAGTTGCATGATGCCCTTCTCGATCCCCATCAGCTCAAGAAAGCTGTCATCGGCCACGGTCAACACGTCGACAACCGCGTTTCCGATGCCAACCACCTTATACTTTTTCGTCATAAATTCTTGTCCTCATAGGGGCATAGATCCCGGATTATGCAGTTTCCGCACATCGGCGCACGGGCCTTGCAGGTGTATCGTCCATGCAGGATCAGCCAGTGATGGGCGTGCTGCTGGAAATCGGCCGGGATGTTGTCCTCGATCGCACGTTCGACCGCGGTCACATCCTTGCCGACCGCAATTCCGGTACGGTTGCCAACGCGAAAGATATGGGTGTCGACGGCCTGCGCCGGCACGCCCCACCACATATTCAGAACCACATTCGCGGTCTTGCGCCCCACGCCGGGCAACGATTGAAGGGCGGCGCGGGAGTTGGGCACCTCGCCGCTATACTCGTCGACCAGAATGCGGCTCAGCTTGATGACGTTCTTCGCCTTCTGTCGATACAGGCCGATGGTCTTGATATGCTCGATCAGCCCCGCTTCGCCCAGGGCCAGCATCTTTTCCGGTGTATCGGCGATCTTGAACAGCGCGCGGGTCGCCTTGTTGACACCCACATCCGTGGCCTGTGCGGACAGGGCCACCGCCACCACCAACGTATAGGCGTTCACATGCTCAAGCTCGCCCTTCGGCTCTGGCTCGGCTTCGTGAAAGCGGTCGAAGATCGCGCGGATCTGGTGATATCCCAGTTGCTTTACCATGCTGACCCTATGCCTGTTTCTGTCCCCCCGGACAAGACAGATCCCCCGATGATCGTGACCGGATGCGCAATTTCCGGGTCGCCATCGCCACTTTAATTGCGCCATGCTGAACCCGACACGACATCGAGGACGCCATGATCCACCCCGAAGACAGCTATCATTACAACGTGATCCGCCGCGCAATCGACCATATCGACGCGGCAGAAGGCGAGCCGTTGTCGCTGGACACATTGGCCGCACAGATGGACATGTCGCCCGCGCATTTCCAACGGGTGTTTTCGCGCTGGGTCGGGGTGTCACCGAAACGGTATCAGCAGTTCCTGACGCTGGGCCATGCCAAGACCTTGTTGCAGGACAGGTTCTCGACGCTGCAAACCAGTCATTCGGTGGGGCTGTCGGGACAGGGCAGGTTGCATGATCTGTTCCTGCGGTGGGAAGCCATGAGCCCCGGCACCTATGCTGCCGGTGGGGCGGGTCTGACCATCAACTGGGGCTGGTTTGACAGCCCGTTCGGCCCCGCTTTGGTCATGGGCACCGACAAGGGCATTTGCGGGCTGGGTTTCGCTGCCGAAACAGGCGAGGACATCGCCATGTCCGACCTCCGGTCGCGCTGGCCAAACGCCACGTTTTGCGAAAACCCGACAGAATTGACGACATGGGTTGACCAGGCATTTGAACAACGGGGCGTGACCCCCCTGCACCTGATCGGCGCCCCCTTTCAGATCAAGGTATGGGAGGCGCTGTTGGCGATCCCGACGGGCCACGTCACGACCTATTCACAGATTGCCGACACCATCGGATCGCCACGCGCGGTGCGGGCGGTTGGTACGGCCGTGGGTCGAAACCCGGTCAGCTGGCTGATTCCCTGCCACAGAGCGTTGCGCAAATCCGGCGCGCTGGGGGGGTATCACTGGGGCTTGCCGGTCAAGCGCGCCCTGCTTGCCTGGGAAAGCGCCCGAACCGAGGACGCCGCAAGCGCCTGAATTCAGCTGTTTTTCGCCAATCCCGGGGCTTGTTATTCGATAACAAACAGCGTTCATGTAAAGGAAACGCGAAAAGCTAACCTGAGGAATGCAGTATGCAATTGAAACACACAGTTCTGTCCTTCGCCGTGATCGGCGCATTGGCAACCTCCGCCTGCACGTCGCCCACCCAAAGCCCGACCAGCAATGTCGGGCCGCGCACCCAGAACGGTGCGGCCATCGGGGCCATTGCAGGCGGCCTGTTGGGCGCAACCCGCAAGGGCGATGGCAAGTTGGGTAAGGCCGCCGTCGGCGCCGTGATCGGTGGCGTGATCGGTGGGGCCATCGGTCAGCAGCTTGACAAGCAAGCCGGCGATCTGCGCCAGTCGATCAACAACGACCGGATCAAGATCGTGAACACCGGCAGCGAACTGATCGTCACGATGCCGCAGGACATTCTGTTCGCCACCGACAGCGCCCAAGTCAGCTATGCGCTGCAATCCGATCTGCGCGCGGTGGCTGACAACCTGCGCCAGTATCCGAACTCGGTGATCGAGGTCGTGGGCCACACGGACAATGTGGGCAATGCCGAATACAATCTGTCGCTGTCAAAACGACGGGCCGCATCGGTGGCATCTGTCCTCATCTCAAACGGCGTACCCAGCTCTCGCGTCGTGACCATCGGCTATGGTGAAGATCGCCCGGTTGCGTCGAACCTGGATGCCTATGGGCGCCAGCAAAACCGCCGGGTCGAGATCATCATTCGTCCGATCCGCAACTGAACCAAACGGACCAAACAGGAGAAAGCCGGGCAATGACCCGGCTTTTTTCATTGAGGCGTCCACCCGGATGTGGTCATATTATATGACCAATTCGCGCAGGACAGGAAATGCCTTTTCAAAAAATAGCGGCAGGCAAGCTGTCACAATCAGTAGTCGAACAGATTGAGTTGTTGATTTTGCGCGGCATTCTGCGGCCGGGCGAACGTTTGCCATCCGAACGAGATCTGTCCGACAGAATGGGCGTGTCGCGTCCATCCTTGCGCGATGCCATTGCCGACCTTGAAGAAAAAGGGTTGCTGTCACGCCGGGCTGGTGCCGGTATCTTCGTCAGCGAAAGTCTGGACAGTTCTTTCCCTCCTGCGCTGACACAGCTTTTCTCGCGTCATGACGAGGCCGTTTACGACTACATCGCGTTTCGGCGAGACATGGAGGGGCTGGCGGCGGAGCGGGCGGCGAAGTTTGCCTCTGATACCGATATGAAAGTAATCGACGAGTTGTTCCACAAGATGGAACACGCGCCCGAGGGTCAGGGGGCCGATCTGGACAGCGACTTTCACATGGCGATCATCGAAGCCAGCCACAACGTGCTGATGGTCCATATGATGCGCGCCATGTATGACCTGCTGAAGCAAGGGGTGTTCTACAGCCGCCAGGTGGTGATCCAGATCACCAACACCCGGCTTGACCTCCTGGAACAGCACCGCGCCATCAACGATGGGCTGCAAGCCCGTGATCCGGTGCGTGCCCGTGCGGCTGTCGAAGCGCATATGGATTTTGTCACGCAAGCCTATACGGACCTGCGCCGGGCAGACCGAAACGAAGAGGTTGCCCGTCAACGCCTGACCTATGAGAAAGAACGCGGCTAGGCTTTTTGATTTCAACCGTTTGGTTGCATAAAAAAACCCGACCTGAACGGCCGGGTTTTCAAAGTCTTATTCGGATCACTTAGTGCAACTTGGCTTCAACCGTCTTGATCGCATCGTCGATCAGGCTGTTGCCTTCGGTTGCCGTCATCTGCTTGGCGATCACGTCGCGGGCGGCGGCCACGGCCACCTGGGCGGCGGTGTCGCGCACCTCTTTCACCGCAGCGGCCTGCGCCGACACGATCTGGTCTTCCGCATTTGCCAGACGACGCGCGATCGAGGCTTTCAAATCCTCTTTTGCGGCGGCGGCGGCATTGGCAGCCTCTTCCTTGGCATGGGCGACGATGCGCTCGGCCTGTTTGGCGACCTCTTTCTGCTTGCGTTCATAGGTCGCCAGAATGGTCTGCGCCTCTTCACGCAATGCGCGCGCTTCTTCCAGTTCGGACTTGATGCCATCGGCACGGTTGTCCAACTGAGCACCAAGCATCTTGTGGACGCCCATATAGCCCAGGAATGTGACGAACAGCAGAAAGGCCAGCGTCACAACCATATTGGTGTTGGCCAGGTCGGTCCAACCGGCATCCCCAGCCGCAAAGGCAGGGGCAGCCGCCATTACCGAGAAAGCAACGAGAGCAAGTTTCTTCATCTGTCTCATCCTTTCATCCGTGCGTTCACCGCTGCGGTAATGGACTTGGCGTCGGCCTTGTAGCCCATGGTTGCCAGGATTTCCTTGGCGGCATCCTTGGCGACGGCTTTCACGCTGTCGACGGCACCGGCACGAATCTCCGCAATCGCGGCTTCGCTTTCGGCGGCCTTCGCAGCGATTTCCGCGTCTGCCTTGGCAGCGGCGGCATCGACTTCGCCCTGAATTTCGGCGCGAGCTTCGGCAACGATCTTGTTGGCCTCCGCACGGGCATCCGCCAGAGCTTTGTTATAGGCTTCTTCGGCTTCAACAGCCTTCTGCTTCAGATCTTCGGCAGCGGCCAGGTCGCTGGTGATCGTGCCGCGACGTTCCGACAGCACGGCCTCGATCCGGGGCAGTGCGATCTTGGTCAGCACGAAATAGATCACGACCAGCGTGACAACGAGCCAGAAAATCTGGTTCCCGAAGGTCGAGAAATCCAGCTGCGGCATGCCGGCGGCGTCTGCGCCCCCGTGTGCGGCATCCGCGGTCTGATGCGTATTACTTGCCATGTCTTATCTCCAAACCGGGTTCCTGGGGGCGAAGCGCGGACGCCTCGCCCCGGCGTAAGGATGGTTCAGGTCTTAGACAGCAAACATCAGCAGAAGTGCGACCAGGAACGAGAAGATGCCCAGGGCTTCTGCAAATGCGATACCGATGAACAGTGTCGCGGTCTGAGCGGCAGCAGCCGACGGATTGCGCAGGGCACCGGCCAGGAAGTTACCAGCAACGTGGCCCACACCGATAGCGGCGGCACCCGAACCGATAGCTGCCAGACCTGCACCGATGAATTGACCCATTTGAGCGATATTGCCTTCCATTGTGATTTCTCCTTACGTTGGAATGCTTGAATTGGATGGATGAGCGGGCTGCAACCGTCAGTGCGACGGATGCAGGGCGTCTTTCAGGTATACGCAGGTCAGGATGGTGAACACGTATGCCTGGATGAAGGCCACCAGCACCTCAAGTGCATAGACGGCTGAGATGGCGAGGATCGGCAGGAAGCTGAACACGCCCAGCGCGGCGGCAAAACCGGCGAACACCTTGATCACGGCGTGACCTGCCATGACGTTGCCAGCCAAACGAATGGAGTGGCTGACGGGACGCACGAAGTATGAGATCAGTTCGATGATCGCCAGAACGGGCCGCAGCGGCAGCGGCGCGGCCGACACCCAGAACAGACCCAGGAACCCCATGCCGTTTTTCACGAAACCCAGAACGGTCACGAAAACGAACACGATCAGGGCCAGCACAGCGGTCACGGCGATATGGCTGGTGGCGGTGAAGGATGTCGGGATCAGCCCCAGAAAGTTGGCAAACAGGATGAACATGAACAGGGTCATGATGCCGGGGAAGTATTTCACGGCGTCCTTACCGGCCACGTCTTCGACCATCTTGTAGACAAACCCATAGGCCAGTTCAGCGAGCGACTGCCCACGGGTCGGCACAATCGCGCGGCCACGCGATCCAACGACCAGAAGCAACACGATCCCCACGATCGCCAGCACCATCCACAAGGTCTGGTTGGTCGGGGTGAAGGTGCCCAGGTGATCACCGCCGAACAGCGGTTTGATCTCGAACTGGTCCATCGGGTGAATGGCCAGACCCGGATGCTCAGGAGCGAAAATCAGACCCGAGATCAGGACCAGCGCCAGAACGACAAAGAATGCAATCTTGATGACCGGGCCACCACCCTGTTTTGCGCTTTGATCAGCCACGTCCGTTACCCTCTTCTTCTGCGGCATCTTGCGCGTTTTGCGCATCTTCCGCCTTCTTCTGCATCTGGGCCGCGGTCGACAGCATCACCTTCATGCCTGCCGCGAAGCCCAACAATATGAACAGCACCATGAAAATGGGCTTCGTGCCAAACAGCGCATCCAGCCCGTATCCGATGCCAAAGCCGATCAACAGACCGACCGTAAGCTCTATGACCATCTGCCAGGCAAAAGACGCCTGGTTATAGGCCTCGTCCCCCGTGGCGGTTCCCTCGTCCTCTCCCTTCGCGGCCTTTATGCGAGCCTCAAGCTCTTTCAGGCGCTCAGCATCAGGAGTTTTGGACACGGATATACCTCCGGTGACGGTTGCTGCATGTGCTAAGGGCTGAGGGGGCATGAGTCAACGACCTTTAGCGCCAACAGACACAGCCATAAGCTGTTGTTTTACAACACTTTCATGAATGACACGGTGCACGGGTATTTCGCCACCCTGCGAAAACCGCCGCAAAACCCGAAATCTGCATTATTCAACCATTTGGTTGACGATCAAACTGCTCCCGCCTAACCCATAGGCATGGAGAACCGCCTTGATCTTGCCTTTGCCGCCTTGTCCGACCCGACCCGGCGCGCCATTCTGACCATGCTATTGGAAGATGACATGGCGGTCACCGATGTGGCCGACCCTTTTGATATGTCGCTAGCGGCCATTTCAAAGCACCTGAGCATCCTGACCCGCGCCGGGCTGATCAGTCAGGAAAAACGTGGCCGCGTCAAATGGTGCAAGCTGGAACCCGACGCCCTGCGCGACGCCTCGGTCTGGATGCAGAGCTTCGGGCAGTTCGAACCGGTGAACCTGGACGCATTCGAACGGTTTCTAGAAGCTGAGCTGCGGGAGTGACCGCCCCATCAAGGCAAGGTCAGTCCCTGTTCCGATTGCGCCCAATGGCGGGCAGCGTCCTTCAGATGGGCCAGCACCGCCTGCACCTTGCTGGACCGATGCAGATCCACATGCGTGACCAGCCAAAGATGCGATACCCATTCGGGACGCGGGGGCAGCACTTCGACCAGGTCCGGCAACGCGCCGTGCACGGCAAAGCCCAATCCTGCCCCGGCCAGCAGCGCCTCTTGCATGGCGACGTCGTCCGAGACGCGAAAACTGATATCCGCTGATGGAACCACCTGAGCCAACCACCGCATGAACGGGGCGCGGGAATTGGTCTCTTTCGGTCCAATAAAGCGGTGCCGGTCGAGCGTCTTTTCCACAGGCATGCCATATCGCTCGACATAGCAGGGCGCAGCGTAGAGCCCGAATGCCACGTCCAGAAAGGGTTGCACCACATTGTCCGGTTCCTGCGGCGCCGTACCTGCCCGGATGGCAATATGGGCTTCGCCGTACTCCAGCCGGAACAAGCGTGCACCCGTAAGAAGCTGCACCCGCAACTCCGGGTGGCGGAACTGGAAATCGGTCAGGACAGGGGCCAGCCGCGCCGAGAAGCCCGGCAAGGCGGTGACCACCAAGTTTCCTGACACCTCGTCACCCTGGCCCTTGAGCCGCCCTTCAAGTTGGTTGAACTGGTCTTCCGTCATCTGGGCAATGCGGGCCAGGTCCGCCCCTGCTTCGGTCGGCGTATAGCCACGCGCGTGACGTTGAAACAGCTTGACACTCAGCCGCTGTTCCAGCGTGTCGATATGGCGAATAACGGTGGCGTGATGGATACCCAAAGCGTCCGCCGCGCCGCTGACCGTGCCCGCGCGGGCCACATGATACGCCGTTCTGATCTCATCCCAGTCTTTCAATCGGCCGTCCTGCCGTTGTTCTGTGCAATTTCAAACATACACTGTGATTTCGTGCAGATTGCGTTCTATTTTGCAAGGCTTCATATGTAAGTCAAAGCACAAGCAGGAGCATACCATGACACATATCCTTCGCATTGACAGTTCGGCCAGGTCAGACGGATCCATCTCACGCGCACTGGCGGACAAGGTGATCGCAAGATACCCGGGTGTCGACGTCACGACCCGCGACCTGGCGCAGGGCATTCCGCATCTGGATGCCGCCTGGACCGCAGCAACCTTTACTCCGCCCGAAGCCCGCAGCGATCAGGACAACGCCGCGCTGGCCCTGTCAGATCAGATGATCGCCGAGGTGCAGGCCGCCGACCTGATCGTCATTTCTGCCGCCACCTACAACTTCTCGATCCCCTCAACTCTGAAAGCATGGATCGACCACCTGGCCCGCGTGGGCGTAACCTTCCGGTATCGCGACGACGGCACGCCCGAGGGGCTTCTGACCGGAAAACGCGTGATCATCGTCACCGCGTCCGGCGGCACACCCATCGGGGCGCCACATGATTTCCTCAGCCCGTATCTGAAATTCATTCTGGGCTTCATGGGCATCTCGGATGTCGAGTTCGTTTCCGCCACAGGCGCCGACGGCATCGCCGAGGCCGACGCGACCATCGAGAAACTGGCCGCCTGAAAGCGGCTGGAAGGCCACTCGGGCACCCAAAACCCTTATCGAATCAGGATCGCCCGAAAATCATTGACGTTCGTGCCGGTCGGCCCCGGCACGAACAGATCACCCAAGGCATCAAATGCCCCCCAAGCGTCATTTTGCGCCAGCATGGCGGACGGATCCCGCCCCATCGCACGCAAACGCCCGGCGCTGCGCCCATCGGCAAATGCCCCAGCATTGTCCTCGGACCCGTCGATCCCATCGGTATCGGCCGCCAGCGCGGTGAACCCATCCAGACCGGCGCAGGTGATGGCAAGGGACAACAGAAATTCAGTATTCCGACCGCCGCGTCCCGTGCCCTTCAACGTGACCGTGGTCTCACCACCCGAGAGCAGAACGCACGGGGGCTGGAAGGGTCTATGACGCGAGAGCGTTTCGCGGGTAATTGCACCGTGCATCTTCGCCACTTCGCGGGCCTCACCCTCGACAGCATCGGACAGAATGATGGCCGGAACGCCCTGCGCGGCGGACCGCGCCGCCGCCGCCTCCAGGCTCAGCCGAGCCGAGGCAATGACCGTCACCCGGTTCTGTGCGAACACCGGATCGGAGGGGTCCGGCGCAGGATTTGCACGAATATGTTCGATCAGTCGTGCGGGCAGATCAATGCCCCACGCATCGATGGCCGCAAGCGCATCGGCCTGATTGGCACCGTCAGTCACGGTGGGCCCGGACGCCACTTGCGACGGGGCATCGCCCGGCACGTCCGAGACGATCAGGGAAACGACTTTTGCGGGATGGGCCGCCTGCGCCAAACGCCCCCCCTTGATCCGTGACACATGCTTGCGGATGGCATTCATCACAGAGATTGGCGCCCCCGACGCCAACAGCGCCGTGTTCAACCGCTGTTCATCTTCCAGGGATAACCCATCTGGCGGCGCGGGCAGCAAGGCCGAGCCGCCGCCCGTGATCAGCGCGATGACAAGATCGTCCGGGCCCAGTCCGCTGACCGTCTCAAACAGCGCCTCGGTCGCCGCCAGCCCGGCCTTGTCCGGCACGGGGTGGGCCGCTTCCAGAACGCGAATGTGCTGACAGGGCCCGGCATATCCATAGCGCGTCACCACGACACCTTCGACGGGCGCAGCCCAAAGCGTTTCGAACGCCGCAGCAAGCTGCGCGACACCCTTGCCCGCTCCGACAACAACGGTTCTGCCGTTTGGCTTTTCAGGCAAATGCCCCCGCAAAATCTGTTCAGGGTCGGCGGCCCTGATAGCGGCTTGAAAGAGATCGGTCAGAAAGGTTTTGTCAGATGCATCAATCATAGCGCGACCATAGAGGGGCGTATCGGCTATCTGCAAGCTTGATGCAGGGCAACGCAATGGCAAATGGCTTGATATTGTGTAAATGGTGCCCCCACACGGACTCGAACCGCGGACCTACTGATTACAAATCAGTTGCTCTACCAGCTGAGCTATAGGGGCACTGGTGGGGATTTAAGGGGTTCTGCGGGCGGGTTCAAGCAAAAGGTTCACGGGCGGCTGGCGCGGGCCATCAAGGCCACGGCACACAGGCCTACGGCAATCACCATCAATGCTGGGGGGGCGGCCTGTTCCAATTGCTCAAGCGACGCCTGTTCGTACACGCGAGTCGCCAGTGTGCCATAGTTGAACGGGCGCAAAAGCAGGGTTGCGGGCAGTTCTTTCACACTGTCGACAAAGACCAGAAGCAGAGCCGTCCCGACCGAGCTTCTGATCAGCGGGACATAGACTTCGGTCAACGCGCCGCGTGCCGAGCGGCCCAGCGAACGCGCCGCCATCGGCAGGTTGGGCGAAACACGCCCGATCGCCGCATCCGCCGCCCCCTGTGCGATGGCAAAAAAGCGCACGCAATAGGCATAGACCACCGCGAAAGCGGTGCCCGTCATCATCAGGCCGGGATCCCAGCCGGTCAGCGCCAGAATGCCATCAGCCAGCGCATTGTCGGTCGCCGCCATCGGGATCAGGATGCCGATGCCCAGCACCGCCCCCGGCGCCGCATAGCCGATCGTGGTCAGTGGCATCAGCTTGCGCGGCAGGGAACGCCCGGACATGCGCACACCATAAACCAGGAACAAGGCCGCCGTGACGGTCACGACAGCGGCAATTCCACCCACGGTCAACGTATGCCACAGCGCCGAGGCAAGCCCGTTGGACAGCCAGTATTCAGGTTTCGAGATTGCGTGGATCATCAGGACGGCAACCGGCAAAACGAACCCGATCACGAAGGGTATGGCACAGGCAATCAGCGCCAGCAGGCCGGGCACGGGGCCAAGCGCGCGCGGCTCGACCGGGCGGCTTTGGCGCGACATGCGATAGAACCGGCTGCGGGACCGGCTGATCTTTTCCAACGCGGCCAGCAGGAACACGAAGACAAGAATCACCATGGCGATCTGGGCCGCGCCTCCGGCATTGTGGCTTTCCAGCCAAACCGTGAAGATGCCTGTGGTCAATGTCTGCACCGCAAAGTAATCCACGACGCCGAAATCCGACACGGTCTCCATCATCACGATGGCGACGCCTGCGGCAATGGCAGGGCGTGCCAGCGGCATACCGACCCGCCAGAACCGCGCAAACGGCCCGGCCCCCAGCGCGCGGGCGACCTCATACGCATCTCCGGATTGCTCACGAAAGGCAGCCCGGGCCAACAGGAACACATAGGGGTTCAGGGCCGCGGTCAGTACCAGAACGGCCGACCAGCGCGACCGGATCTGAGGAAACCAGTAGTCGGCCGCGCTGTCCCAGCCGAACAGGGCGCGCAGCCCGGTTTGCACGGGGCCGGCATATTCCAGAAAATCGACAAGCGCATAAGCGCCCACATAGGCCGGGATGGCCAATGGCGTCAGCAACAGCCATTCCAGCCAGCGGGCACCCGGAAAACGATACATGGTGATCAGCCAGGCGGACCCCGTGCCCACTGCGGCCGACAAGGTGCCGACCGACAAGCACAACAGAAGTGTGTTCGAGACATAGCGCGGCAAGGTCGTATTCCACAGATGCGGCCAAGCGTTTTCAGCCGGGGTCATCGCCAACCATATGATCGAGAAAATCGGCAGCAACACCAGCAATGCAATGCCAATCGCGCCCGCAGACCAGAGGTCGGGCATCTGTCTGACGCGGCGCGTCGCTGCAATCTGAGTCTTTTGGTCGGTCATCATTTGCCCGTTTAGCCCGAAACAGGTTTAACTGTCCAGAAATCCACCATATGTTTCATTGGGACGACCGCAAAAAGGGCCAGTTCTGAATGCAAATCTGTTTCCACCTCGGCGCCCATTGCACGGATGATGACCACCTGATCAAATCCTTGCTGAAAAACAGCGGACAACTGGCAAAGCAGGGCATCGCGGTGCCGGGTCCGGGGCGGTATCGGGGGCTGTTGGCCGATGCTTTGGTCAAACTGCAGGGCGCACAGGCCGATGACGAAACGCAAGAGATGCTGCTGGACAGTTTCGTCGACAGCACCGACGCCAGACGGCTGGTTCTCGGCCACAAGAACTTCATGGGCGCCCCGCATCGGGCGATCGAAAACAACCAGCTTTACCACCTGGCCAAGCGCAACACGGTCTGGATACGTAACCTCTTCGCCAACCACGATGTCAGTTTCTTCATCGGAATGCGCAACCCGGCCACCTTTGTCCCGGCCATCCTGCACTCCGCACCCGTGGCGGACCGGGCGGCCCTGCTGGCCCAGATCGACCCGCACGGGCTTCGATGGTCAGATACGCTGTTGACCATCCGCGAGGCCAATCCCGCCACACCCATCACCGTCTGGTGTAACGAGGACACTCCCCTTCTGTGGCCCGACATCATGCACTCAATCGCCGGTGTGAACGGCACGCAACTCCTGTCCGGGGCGCTTGACATCCTGCGGCCCATCATGGTGCCGGAAGGGTTTGACCGCTTGCGGGACTATCTGGACAACACCGAGATGCCGACCCCGCAGCAGCGCCGCCGGATCATCGCCACCTTCCTTGAGAAATACGCCATCCCGGAGGCGCTTGAGGAAGAGATCGACCTGCCCGGCTGGACCGAAGACATGATCGACGATCTGACCGACGCCTATGATCGCGACCTTGACCGGATCGAGCGGATCGAAGGTGTCACGCTGTTGCTTGCCTGAAATGGCAAACCCGCCAAGCCGGCGGGTTTACGGGCAGTTCAGACGCCGCAGCGCACTCCGCAGCGCACCTACATGCCCAGCGCTTCCTTATACATCTCAAGCACTGCTTCTTCTTCGGCGATGTCGTCCTTGTCGCGTTTGCGCAACGCGATCAACTTGCGCATCACCTTGGTGTCATAGCCGCGCGCCTTTGCTTCGGCCATCACCTCTTTCTGCTGATCGGCCAGATCTTTTTTCTCCATATCCAGCCGCTCGATCCGCTCAATGAATTGGCGCAGTTCGTTGGCGGTCACGCGATAGCTGTTATCGGGCTGAGTGTCGTCCATGTCGTCCTCTTCTTCGGGTTGCCCCTGACTAGCCCGTCGCCCTGCCCGCTTCAAGAGAGACCGGCGCGATGAATTTGTCAGACGGCAACCCACCGCCGGGGTTGCACCTGGACGCATGTCGGGCTAGGCGAACATCACACAGACGGAGGGTGCCATGGACTGGCTGATCATCATCGGAGCGATCTTGTCGCTTGTCGGGCTGGCGGGCCTTCTGGCCAGTGCGTTTCGGGTCATGAAAGCAAAACGCGAGAATCTGGACGATGCTGCCCTGCGGGCGCGGGTGCAAAAGGCGATGGCACTGAACATGGGTGGTCTGGCGCTGTCCGTGATCGGTCTGATGTGCGTCATCTTGGGCGTGTCGCTGTCCTGACAACAGGCAACAACCAGAACACCCGCTCAGTCGCCGTTCAGATCGCTGAAGTGGCGCCCGTTCTTGATCAACTCGTCGAACAAAGGTGACGGGGCCCAGAATTTCGGCTCTTCCGGCTGATAGGACAGCAGCGCGTTCTTCACCGCCAGCAATCCGCGCTGGTCGGCCGCCATCATCGGGCCACCGCGAAACCGCGGAAATCCGTAGCCATAGAGCAAAACCACATCAATATCCGACGGGCGCAGCGCCACCCCTTCTTGCAGAAGCCGCGCGCCTTCATTGGCCATCGCGTTCAGGCACCGCTGTTGAATCTCGTCCGCTTCGAAATGCCGTGGAGTGATATTTTTCTTGCGCCGCTCGTCTTCGACAATGGCCAAGGCATCCTGGTTTTCGACCGGACCAAGCCCATGGCCATGCACGTAATAGCCCCGGCCCGATTTCTGCCCGAACCAGCCTTCTTCACACATCCTGTCGCCGATCGCCACATAACGGTCATCGGGGTCGCGCGTTGCGGCCAGACGTTTGCGGCGCGCCCAGGATATATCCAGCCCGGCCATATCCAGCACCTGATACGGACCCAGCGGGAAGCCATAGGCGCGCATGGCTGCATCAATTTGCGCAGGGCTGGCACCGTCCTCCAGCATGAAATCCGCCGCCAGTCGATAGGCGGCCAGAACCCGGTTTCCGATGAACCCGTCTGCAACCCCGGCCCGCACCGGCACTTTTCTGAGCTTCTTGGCCAGAGCAAATCCGGTGGCCACCACGTCGCGATGCGTTTTTTCACCCACAACGATTTCAAGCAGCTTCATGATGTGGGCAGGCGAAAAGAAGTGATACCCAACCACATCCTCCGGGCGCGAAATCGTCGCGGCTAATGCGTCAATGTCCAGATATGAGGTGTTGGTGGCCAGGATCGCCCCCGGACGCAGCACCTTGTCCAAGTGCTGAAACACATCGCGCTTGACCGTTTCATCCTCGAACACCGCTTCGATCACCAGATCGACATCGGACAAACGTCCCATATCGGTCGTGCCGTTCAACCGTGACAGCCTGTCATTGGCGGTCGATTGATCAATGCGCCCCTTGCCCACCGATTTCTCATAATTGTCCTTGATGCGGGCGATCCCGCGCGTCAGGCCGTCATCGTCACGTTCAACCAGCGTGACCGGAAAGCCCGCATCTAGGCAGGAAATGGCAATGCCAACGCCCATGGTGCCTGCGCCGACGACCCCGATGGTCGACACGTCGCGCAGTTGTGCGCCCTCCAATTCAGGCACTTTCGCCGCGCGTCGTTCGGCAAAAAAGGCATGGCGCAGAGCCGTGGCCTGAGGACCGGTTTCGCAATCATCAAAACACTGGCGTTCCAGGGCGATACCGGCTTCAAACGGCAGCAGAAGCGCGGCTTCGACGCAATCGACGATACAGCGCAGCGAGGGCACGAAGTTTCCGGCCACCCGCGCGCGCCAGGATTTAATCGCCTCGCTAAACTGGATCGGGTCGTCAAACCCTTCACGTCGGTCACACGTCGGGCGCGGCGGCGTTGACTGGGCAATCATGTTCCGCGCAGAAGCCAGCGCCGCGCGTTCCAGGTTCTTGTGAATCACCTTTTCGATCAGGCCCATCGCGGCAGCCTTGTCAGCCGAAATCGGCTTGCCGGTGACCATCATCTCCAACGCGGCATTGGCGCCGACAATGCGCGGCACACGCTGCGTCCCGCCGCCGCCCGGCAACACGCCCAGATTGACCTCGGGCAAGCCCATGGTCGCGTCGTGCAGGGCGATGCGATAGTGACAGGCCAGCGCCAGTTCGAACCCGCCGCCAAGAGCATGGCCGTGAATGGCCGCCAGAACCGGTTTCGTGCAGGCTTCGATCCGGGCGCAGACATCGGACAGGATAGGGGCGGCACGGGGGCGCCCAAACTCGCGCACATCGGCCCCTGCAGGAAAGGTCTTGCCGTCGGCCATCAAGACGATGGCACCGATGTCGTCATCGGCATCGGCCTTCTCGAACGCGTCGATCAATCCCTGCCGGATTGCCTGGCTCAGCGCATTGACCGGAGGATTGGAAATCCTGATGAGGGCAACGCCATCCGTGACGTCATAACGAACCTGTGCTGTCATCTGTGCCTCTGTCCCTGCCTGCTTTCAGTCGCCAGAAAAAGGCGCCTTTTGTCAATGGTCTGGGGTCAAAAACCGATCACTTTCGACCGATTGGTCGGTAATGCTGCACACTGGACACGTTCCGATCGGCGCGCAGCCGCCCATCGGGCCGCGCGCCGGGCTCGTCAGACCGGCAAATTGTCGAACAGATCGTCGGCGCCATCATCCTCGAGGTCAGCTTCGAACTTGCGAAAATCCTCCGGCACCGGCTGCCCGGTCTTTTCCAGTTCCGAAATCTTCTCGCGCAGCTGCTCCTGCAACACGTGACGGTCTTCGGGACGCTTGGCGATTTCGTCCAGGATCATGCTGATCGAGGCTTTAAGCTCTTCAAATGCCATATTCTCCTCCAAGGTTCGTGATGTTGTGTCCGAAATGGTCACGCCCGGTCGGGTCGGTTGCGGGTCAGGCGTGTTTCGCGGCACAATCGCGACAGAACGGTGTATGCGGCACAACATCCAGACGTTCAGATTGAATCTCGGTGCCGCAGGTCACGCAAAAGCCGAACTCGCCTTCATCCACACGCGCGAGTGCCGCTTCGATCTTTACAAGCTCATCCTGCCCCGAAGACCCCAATCCTTCAAGGACTTCATCCTCTTCACGTTCGACGGCAAGTTCTTCCCAGTCTTTCGAACTGTGACTTTCCAACTCTTCCTCGATCTCGTGAAGCCGCGCGTTCAACTCTTTCTGACGCGCCAGCAGCATGTTTCGATACTTGCTTACATCAACCATGTTTTGTCTCCTTCTCGGCTTGATAGTGGGACCAAGCCGGTCAGGGTGCTTTGATACAGGTCAATCAGAGCGCAGCACGGTCTCAACCAGAGTTATCGGCGGTTTGCTCACCCTGCCGGGGATCCGTTTCACCCTGGCTTGCCCCATCTGGCAAAACGCCGGCGACCTGATCGTGCGGCGCAACCGGATCCGCCTTTGGGGGGCCGCCCCCCTGCCCCGGCAGATCCAATCCGATCCTCAGCGCCCGTTGCCCAGCCGCTTGCCCCAGTCGACACGTGGCACGCACCTGCCCGGTCAGGTCTTCCAACTGGACCCTGTCCAGCACCTCACGGGTCAGTGCAATGGTGACGCCGGGCACCAGCCCCGTCACCTCATCCAGAGACATGCGGCACCGATGCAGTACCGCGCGCAGATCGCCCCGTGCGCCCAGCATGACAGGCGGCGCTTCGGTGGCTGGTTTCTGAACCCCATCGGTTTGCGGCGCATCATTTGGCTGGCGCGCTGCGAAAGGCAGCAGCAGGGTCAAGCGTCCTTGTTTGCCGCCATCGCCCAGATCAAGAACCGCCTGAAAACGGCGATAGGCGATGTCGGGCAAGGTCATGGTGGCGGCGCGATAATCATCCAGTTGCAGGGCAAAACGATATCCGCTGCAAAGGCCGGCAATCGGCAGCCGAGCCGCGGTTAAGGCGTTTTCCAGTTGCTCCAAAACCTCGTCAAAGAAATCGGCACACATGGCCGCGTCGGTGCGGGTGGGCGCGCGCGCCTGGGCGGGGGTCGGCAATACCCGCCCGACGGTCTGCATTTCGATCACGGCAGCGACCAGATCGGGGTCGGCGATCAACAGGCCGAACCGGCTGTCCGCCCCTTCGGCAATCGCCAGAAGATCCTGTTCGCCGACGGCTTTCCCAGCCGCGGACAGGACAACCCGGTCTTCCGTGACATCGGTTGCCGCGATCGCCAGACCCGCCGTCGCATCCCCCGCGCGTGCCAACGCCTTTCCCAAGGCCCCGGCAGCCGTGACGGGCGGGATTTCGGGCGGCGGGCGGCCGGCCCCCGCCTTTTGGCGCAGCGCGCTGATCTGATCCGGGTCAGCCATGATTGGTCCGTTCTGGTCGCATGCACCAGACCTGACAAACCAAGGTTGACAATTGGTTTAAATTCAACCGCGGTGGGGTATTTTTTCCAGTGGCAGCGTGACACGAAACGCCGCGCCCCTTTGCCCCGGCAGATAGGTGATCGCCCCGCCAAGCCGGTCCATGACCTCGCGGCAAATGGCCAGCCCCAGCCCGGCGCCACCCGCAGCGGCATTGTCGGTCAGGCGCGAGAATTTCTCGAAGATCATCACCTGGCTTTCGGTCGGGATACCAGACCCGTTGTCCACGAAATCAATCCGCAACACGCCGTCGCGCACGCCCACCCGGATGGTCAACCGCTTGAACTTCGCATCACCATATTTTGCCGCATTGGCAATCAGGTTGATGAACACCTGTGCCAGCCGGTCGGTGTCGGTGGCGATGACAATCTGTTCGCGCGCCAGATCGCGGTGGATGCGCAGGTCTTCGGCCACGATCAAGGATTGCGTGGCGGCAACTGCCCGGTCCAACACCTTCGACAACACTTCGCGCTGAGGGTTCAACTGCACCTGACCATGTTCAAGCACGCTGAGATCAAGCAGGTCATCCAAGAGCCGCGTCAGGCGCAATGCCTCGTCATGAATGATCGAGGCGTGTTTTTCCGCTGCCTCGGCATCCCTGATCCCGCCATCGCGCAGGATCTCGGAAAACGCGCGGATCGAGGTCATGGGCGTGCGCAGCTCGTGGCTGATCTGGCTGAGAAACGCATCTTTCTGGATCGACAGCTTGGTCAGCTTCTCGTTCGCAGCCGAGAGTTGCCGCGCGGTGGTCGTCAGCTCTTTCTGCTTCGCTTCAAGCTGCGAGGAATAGACCAGCATCTGCTGGGTTTCATCCGCCACTGCCATAAGATCGTCGACCGATACCGTGGCCCCGCCCATGATCTGGGCGATCATCGCATGGGCGGTGGCCGCCCCCACTGAACCCGACAGCTCGCGTTCAAGGCGTGCCATGAAATCGGGGGTGGTGTCGGGTAAATACCCCTCTTTCCCCTGCGCACTGGCCTGAGTCTGAAACAGCGTCTGCGCCGCATCGGCCCCCATGGTACGTTGGGCCATCACCAGCAGATCCTCGGCCACCGCCGCAGACGCAATACCGCCCTGTGTCTGGTGGGTGTGGTCCAGCACATTGACGAACTGCGCGCCCTGCAACCGTTCCAAAGGGCCGGGGAAAGAGACGAGGGACACGCCGACAAAGGCAAAACTGTTCAGGATCATCGACCAGAACACCGCATGCACCACCGGGTCAAGCCCCGTGACGCCGAACAGGGCCTGCGGTTTCAGCCAGGCAAGCCCCAGTGGTCCTTCGGCCAGCAGAGATGCGCTCATCAACCCGGCGTCACCGAAACTGGGCAGGAACAGGGTATAGGCCCAGACGATGAATCCCGTGACCAAACCCGCCGCCGCGCCGTTGCGCGACGCACCACGCCACAGCAAGCCTCCGGCCATGGCGGGCAGGACTTGCGCCACCCCGGTAAAGGAAATCATGCCGATCGCCGCCAGGGCCGTCCCACCGCCCGACATGCGGAAATAAAGATATCCCAGCACCAGCACGCCAATGATCGACAAGCGGCGCGCGGCCAGAAGCACCTGACGCACGTCACCTGACACCGTGGCTTCTTCGGGTCGGATGGACAGCCAGAGGGGCATGATGATGTGGTTCGACACCATGGTCGCCAGGGCAATCGACGCCACTATCACCATCGAGGTGGCCGAACTGAACCCCCCAAGGAAAGACAGCATCGCCAGCCCATCCTGATCGAAATGCAACGGGATGGTCAGCACGAACAGGTCCGGGTTCTCTCCGGCCGGCAAGGTGCCAAGACCGACCACCGCGATCGGCACGACAAAGAGGCTCATCAAGAAAAGGTAAGTCGGAAATGCCCACGAGGCGACAGCAAGCTGACGTTCGCCCAGATTCTCGACCACCAGCACATGAAACATGCGCGGTAGCGTCAGAAATGCAGCGGCAGACAGGAAGGTCAGTCCGACCCAACGCCCGCCCGTGATAGACCAGGCGCCGTCCGGTGCGGCGCGCATCGCCTGATCCACGGCCTGCGCGATACCCGCCGGGCCGCCTCCCACGCCCCATACGACGAAGATGCCCACGGCCAGCAAGGCAACCAGCTTGACCACCGCCTCGACCGCGATGGCGGTGACCACGCCGTGATGTCGTTCATTCACGTCGAGGTTGCGCGTGCCAAACAGGATCGTGAAAAGGGCCAGACCGCCCGCCACCCAAAGTGCCGTCGCATCCAGATCAGGCACGCTCCACCCCGCCGAGCGATCCCGCGCAAACACCGAAAACGCCAACGTGACCGATTGCAGTTGCAACGCGATATAGGGGGTCGTGCCGATCACCGCGATCAGCGTCACGATCACCCCAAGCAGGTTCGACTTGCCATAGCGCGACGACAGCAAATCCGCGATCGATGTCACACGCTGCGCGCGCCCCACCCGCACCAGTTTTCGCAAGAACCACCACCAGCCAATCATCACCAGCGTCGGCCCAAGATAGATCGTGACGAACTCCAACCCCGAGCGCGCCGCGTACCCAACTGCCCCATAGAACGTCCACGCCGTGCAATAGACCGATAGCGACAGGGTATAGATCAGCGGTGAACTGAGAAACCTGTTCTTGTTGCGCGCCGCACTTCGATCGGCCCCGAAGGCCACCAGGAACAACAGGATCACATACAGCAGACAAACCGCGACGAGCGTATTGAAACTGAGCATCAGTCGCGCCCTGCCTGTCGGTCAGGGTTATCCCGGGCAAAGGACGGCAATTTGTCGTCGGGGTCTTGCGATACGCCCGGCCAACGGGTCAGACCCCGCGCGATGATCGCGGTGGCGACGATCAATGCAAACCAGGCTGCAAACAGATACAAGCCCTGCGCAGCCGTGCCGACCCCGGGGGCCAACAACGGCAGCAGAAACAGAAACACGCCCAGGACCGGCAGCAAACGGGCAGCATCTTCGAGCCGGCGCCGTCGATAGCTCTGGCGCGCCAGAAACAGGGGCTCGCGACGGACCCTCATACGCAGGCGGCCCGTGTCCATGGCATTGGGATCGGATGGCACGACATGGCGTCTTTAACCCGGCACAAGCTCATTCAGGGTTTCAACCACCTCGGCGTTTGAAAAGGGCTTGGTCATGAAGCGGTTCACGCCAAGCCGTTCGGCCTGTTCGCGGTCGGTTCGCTGGCCGCGCGCAGTCAGCATCAGAACGGGCAACCGCCGCGTCAGTTCGTGGGCGCGCAGGTCTTGCAATATATCATATCCCGACCGGCCCGGCAGCATCACATCAAGGATCAACGCATCGGGTTTGGCCTCCAGCACCGCCTGCACCGCCGTTTCGCCATTGGCATGCGTGCCCACCGTCCAGCCATCCCGGCTGAGTATGAAACTGATTGCCGCGACAATATTTGGTTCGTCCTCGATGACGAGCACCTGTTTTGCCATATATCCCTCCGCTGGGGCTGGCTGTCGCCGCACCCTTGTCCGTGAATATCGACAATGCACAGACCCATGTCAAAACAAACCAAAACCGAGAATGTGTCACGCAGTCGAAACACCCACGCGCAGGCTCTTGTCGCGCGCGGACCTAAACGGCATCGGCGGACAAAAGCGACGCCTCGCGCCGTGCCGCACAGCCGGGGCGCGGACAGACCCGGCATGACGAGCCAACGGGCAAGGCGTGGGCCTCTGCATCCCCCATGCGCGCATCGTCGAACGGTTCGATCAGCATATAGGCGTCCAGAACCGGGGGCAGGTCGAATCGCAGAGCCTCTCTTGGCAGGCAGATCGCCTGACATAGAAACCTGCGCGGCGTGGCACCGGGCATTTCCACGACGGCGCGTAGCGGGTGTCCGGGACGGCTGAGCGCCTGATATAACGGCCAGTACGAACAGGCCGCCCCGAACCGCGGCAGGGAAAATCCCGGCAGCGCCTTGCGCAAGAAAAGCGTGCCCGATCCATCGCATGACACAAGCCCGACCGGCGGAAGGTCATCCATCGTCGGTGCAAACGCCAGACGGCGCATGACGGCAGGCAAGGTCTGCTGAAACCGGGCGGCCAGTTGGCTGGGATCTCCGCCGCAATCCAAGCGCGCCGCTTGAAACGCCGCCAGAGGCATCGCGGCGGCATCTTCCACATATTGCCGGAAATGCTGTCGCGCGACATCTTTGGCCGCTGCGGTTTCAAGACTGCCAACCTGTGCGATCAGACCATTGATCCGGGCGGTGACCTGATCGCGTGTCGCGCCATGCAACCCTTCCAGTTCAGGAAGATGATGGTCGCGCTGATCCAGAAAGACGGCCAACTCCTCTCCCGGCACAACCGGGGCCATGTCGCGGTCGGCGCCCGCATCCAGATATTGCACCAGCCCCTGCGCCGCGCTGGACAGGCGCCGGCCCTCGTCCCGCATATTGCCCATGAAGCGCAGCCGCCACTCCGGGGCGATCTCCCCCCCTTCGGTCAGGATGCCCACGGTCGAGCGGATCGCTGTGACGGCCGAAATCACCTCGTGCAGAGAGGCGGCTAGTTCGGGATCATGGGTCAGACGGTCGGACAAGGCTTCGACCAGTTGTTCAAGGTCGCGGATGCGCTGGTGCTGTGCGGCCACCAAAGCCGCCCAACCGGGAAATCGCCCGGCCAGATCCTCGGACCGGTGCAGTTCCGGGGTCAGTTCCGGCATCCTTTGCCCGGCTTCGCGCAAAGCCCCAAGCAACGCGGCCTCGGCCCCTTCGGTCAGCGACCGAGGGTCGGTGCGCAGCTCTCGTGCCAGATCTTGCAACAGCTTGCCCCCGGCCCGGCGGCGATTGTGTTCGATCAGATTCAGATAGGCGGCCGAGATCCCGACAGCCGCGGCAAGCGCCGATTGTTTTTGCCCGAGAAACAATCGGCGCTCGCGAATACGGCTTCCTGTCAGACGGGACTGTGGCATTGTGATACTCGCGCGGCGTTTCCGACAAATGCGCTGCCGGATATTTACAGAAACACTGAGTGTTTTTTCTCATATTTACAAGAAATCTGTTTAATCCAAGCGCGTTGCTGCCGCCTTAGTTTTGTGGCGCGATATTTCTGTTCCGTTGTGTAAAGAATCTGCTCACCCTGCACGCACGCATCAGCCGCCCTTGGCGACTTCCCGCCACTTCGCCCCCATCGGATGCACACAACATTCCCTTGCGGCCACAAATCCTTACAAACTAAGGTGAACTCACGATTCATCCAGGAGGATACCATGAAGAAAGCCATTATGACCCTTGCTTGTGTTGCAACGCTGGCGCTGCCCGCCTGCAACCGCCCGCTGACCGACCAGGAAAAAACCATCGTTGGTGGCGTGGCAGGCATTGGCGCCGGGATACTTACGGCGAATGCGATCGGCGCAAACAAAAACTGGACCGTGCTGACCACGTTGGCCGGCGCAGCCGCTGGTATCATGGTTGCCCGCAACTATCATACCAACCAATGCGCCTATTCGAACGGTGACGGCACCTATCGCACCCGTCCCTGCCCGGTCTGATCGGCTATTGGAACAGAACAGAAAGGCGCGCCTTCGGGCGCGCCTTTTTTCGTGCACGCGACCAGCGTTTGGCTGCTCGGATGACCGGTTAGGATCGAATTACTGCTACCCGTGAGTGTTGTCCGTCCCGCCTCACCTCGTCATATGTCTGATCTGTGCAAGCGAGAGCGCGACAGCACCGCCAATTGAATTGCCACCCATCCTTTGGCAGGATGGCGCAATGACGCCAATGGACCTTGCCTTCATGCACGCACCGACCGGGCTTGCGCTGACCGAAAACCGGATCGTGCGGCAATGCAATCTGCGCTTTGCGGAGATGTTTGGCGACCAGGTCGACGCCTTTACAGATATGCCACTGGAACGCCTTTACCCTTCGCTCAAGGATTATGAGAAGGTGGAACGTGTCGGCGGTGACCAATTGCGAAAAACGGGGCGTTATGAAGACGAACGCATTATGCGGCGCCTGGACGGAGAGCTGTTCTGGTGCCGAGTGCGCGGCACCAGCCTGACGCCGGATACACCCTTCAAACAAGGGGTGTGGAGCTTTGCGGACCTGTCTGCCGAACGCCCGGTCGTGGCGCTGACTCCGCGCGAACGGGACGTGGCGATCCTGACGTGCCAAGGGCGCACATCAAAGGAAATCGGCCTGATCCTGAACCTCAGCTATCGCACGGTCGAAGCCCATCGCGCGCGGCTTTTGCAAAAATTCGGCGCGCGAAAACTGCCGGAACTTGTGGCGAAATTCTCGGGTATGCCGCTCTAGCGGTTAACCATTCCGTGCTTTTCCGTGCTTTCTCCTGCTCCAATTAACGCTTTAGCAAGAATGATTAATTATTCTCAAACGCGGTCGGAAGCAAACCACAGAGGGAGCCAGACATGGAATTCACAATACCTGCCCCGCTTGGGGCGCAGGCCAGCTTACTGGCAAACATGCCGGTGCGAAAAATGCCGGACAGCACGAAGGTCGAAGCCGCGCCCAATGCCGGAAAGGCGCGCGCGGACATGCACAACTCGGCACGCCACGGCGCAGATCAGTCAAGACAGTCCGACGTCACGCCCCGGCCCTCTGACCTTCCGGTCGATCCCGAGACATTGGCCGGCCCACCCCCCAGCTTCCAACTGAACGTGCTGGAACTGGACCAGAAACTTCAGCAGCAACTGGCGCAGCTTGAAACCCATCGTGCCCATGCGCAGCAGCCCGAAGGGCCCGACACGCCGCAGACGGGCGACCGAAAGGCTGATGCATCCCGGCCGTCTGAAAACATGGCTTCGAACGACGTCTGACCTCATCGAATTGAAGGCTTTTTTGCAATATTTCCACGACTCGCAACCGACCCCTGTTCCTGTGGTCTGTCCAAAAAAACTGTGGTTCCTCACCACCAGGAAACCTTAATCGCTTTTCTCCCCTTACCTGGCGTCCTATAAGCGTTGCAATCATGCATTGCCCACGCATAGTTCGGGCAGATAAACAACGGTAAGGCCCCATGACGAAAAAACATCATGAGAATGACGTGTCCTTCATCGAGGCACTGGCGAAAATCCTTCAGGAAAACGATCTGTCCGAAGTCGAGGTCATGCGCGATTATGGCGAGAATGACAGCCTGAATGTCCGCGTGAGCCGCGCGAAAGAGGTCGTCCAGATGGCCGCCGCCGCCGCGCCAGCCATGGCGGCCGCCCCGGCCCCTGCACCGTCCCCGGTTGTCACCGCAGCCGACACCAGCGCCCCGGCCCGCGCCTCGGAAGACCCCGCAAGCCACCCGGGCGCCGTGCCGTCGCCGATGGTCGGCACCGTCTATCTTCAGGCCGAACCGGGCACACCCGCTTTTGTCAGCATTGGCGACAAGGTCGAAGAGGGGCAGACCCTTCTGATCGTCGAGGCGATGAAAACCATGAACCAGATCCCCGCGCCGCGTGCTGGCACCGTCAAGCGTATTCTGGTCGAAGACGGCGCACCCGTTGAATTCGGCGCCCCCCTGATGATCATCGAATAAGGGACGTCACATGGCCCATTTCGACAAAATCCTGATCGCCAACCGCGGAGAGATTGCCCTGCGCGTCATCCGAGGTGCGCGCGAGATGGGGATCAAGACCGTGGCGGTGCATTCCACCGCGGACGTGGATGCCATGCATGTGCGCATGGCGGATGAAAGCGTTTGCATCGGCCCGCCCTCCAGCACCGACAGCTATCTGTCGATCCCTGCCATCATCGCGGCCTGCGAAATCACCGGCGCGCAAGCGGTGCATCCCGGCTATGGCTTTCTGTCCGAGAATGAACAATTCGTGCAGGTTCTAGAAGATCACGAGATTACGTTCATAGGCCCCTCGGCGGAACATATCCGCATGATGGGCGACAAGATCACCGCCAAGGAAACCGCGATCAAGCTGGGCATCCCGGTGGTTCCCGGATCGGATGGGGGCGTGCCCGACCTGGCCACCGCCCGCAAACTGGCCGCCGAAATGGGCTATCCCGTGATCGTCAAGGCCACCGCCGGTGGGGGCGGGCGCGGCATGAAGGTTGCCCGGTCCGAGGCCGAGATTGACACCGCGTTTTCCACCGCCCGATCCGAGGCAAAAGCCGCCTTCGGCAATTCCGAAGTCTATATGGAAAAATACCTGCAAAAGCCGCGTCACATCGAGGTGCAGGTATTTGGCGATGGCCAAGGCAACGGCGTGCATCTGGCCGAGCGTGATTGCTCGTTGCAACGGCGCCACCAGAAAGTGTTTGAAGAAGCCCCCGGCCCCAGCATCAGCCCCGAGGAACGCGCCCATATCGGCGGCATCTGCGCCAAGGCTGTGGCCGAGATGGGCTATCGCGGTGCCGGTACGATCGAATTCCTCTATGAAGACGGCGAGTTCTATTTCATCGAAATGAACACCCGCTTGCAGGTGGAACACCCGGTAACCGAAGCCATTTTCGGCGTCGATCTGGTGCGCGAACAGATCCGCGTAGCCGAAGGCATGCCGCTGTCCTTCGGGCAGGACGATCTTGAGGTCAATGGCCACGCGATCGAGATTCGCATCAACGCCGAACGCCTGCCGAACTTCGCCCCCTGCCCCGGCAAGATCACCCAATATCATGCGCCCGGCGGGCTGGGTGTGCGGATGGACAGCGCGCTTTACGATGGCTATTCGATCCCGCCCTATTACGACAGCCTGATCGGCAAGCTGATCGTGCATGGCCGCGATCGGCCCGAGGCACTGGCGCGGCTTCACCGTGCCCTTGGCGAGTTGATTGTTGACGGCGTCGAGACCACGGTGCCCATGTTCCACCAGTTGCTGGCCGAGGAAGACATCCAAACGGGTCGTTACAATATCCACTGGCTGGAACGCTGGTTGGAAGAAAACTTGGGCTAGGGCCAATGGCCCCGCCCCTTGATCCACCGCCGCTGAGCGCCGATCTTCTGCTGCGTGCTTACGCCATGGGCGTGTTTCCCATGGCCGAAAGCCGCGACGATCCGCGTGTCTTCTGGGTGGACCCCGAGGCGCGCGGCATATTTCCACTCGACGGCTTCAATATCTCGCGCAGCCTTGCGCGCACAATCCGGCGCGCACCCTTTCAGATCGCCCTGAACCGTGATTTCACGGGAACCGTCGCCGCCTGTGCGGACCGTGACGAAACCTGGATCAACACCACGATTTTCGGCCTGTACAACGACCTGCACCGCATGGGCCATGCGCATTCGCTGGAACTGTGGGACGGTGATACGCTGGTCGGCGGTGTCTATGGCGTCACGCTGGGGCGGGCCTTTTTCGGGGAAAGCATGTTTTCGCGCCGGCGGGATGCCTCGAAGATAGCGCTGGCTTATCTGACCCGGCACCTGTCAGACACGGGGTTCACCCTGTTTGACACGCAGTTCCTGACGCCACATCTGGCCAGTCTGGGCGCGGTGGAAATCCCACGTGCGGCGTATCACGAGATGCTGGAGCAGGCGCTGTCGCACGGGGTCGCTGATATCACGTCCCGGCCCTTGCCCGATGCTCACTCCGTCGTGCAGCGCAAGACCCAGACGTCATAGCGTTGATGGTCCAGCGCGTTCAGCGCCGGGGACGACGCGATCATCCAACCTTCGAATGTGGTCTGGTCATCGTTGCCATCGCGGATCACCAGCCAGGCATACGCATCCCCGGACGGGTTATCCGTGGGATAACGGCATTCCCCCAGCGTGACACGCAGTTTGCCCAATTCGACCGTGTCCCCAACCTTCATCGAGAAATCGACGGGCATACCGGACACCTTGTCCAAACCGCGCAACAGCGCGCCGGTGGCCTTGCCGGTTTCGGCCGTGGCAGAAAGGGCCGACACGGCCAGCGCGGCGGCGGTCAATGCGACCCTGATGATCACTGGCTATCCTCGCTTCCAGCAACATATTTCAGCAAAAGCTGCACAAGGCTGACCGACCCTTGCGTGTCCTCAATCTCGGCACCCGGTTCCAGGTTGAAGGGCGATCCACCGGGCAAAAGCTCCACATAAGACCCGCCCAGCAGGCCCTCGGACGAGATGATGATGGCGGTGTCATCCGGCAGGGCCACGTCGGATTGCACCGTGAAATCTGTGTCGGCGCGGAAGGTTTCCGGGTTCAGTTCGATCCCCGTCACACTGCCCACCTTGACGCCGCCCAACCGAACATCCGTCCCGACCGAGATCCCGTCGGCGGTGCGGAACGACGCGGTATAGCTGTGGCTGGCGCCAGTCCCGGACAAGCCAACGATCTGGCCGGCATACAGGAAGAACCCGACTGCCGCGGCCAGAACCACGCTGCCGGTGACGACTTCTGTTGTGTGGCTATCGCTCATGGCAGCCCCTCTCAAACAGTGAATACGGAATGCGGGTCTGACGGCGCTTGCGGCCTATTCTGGTTGCCAGGCTTCATAGTCGCGGCGATCCGCCGGTTCGGCCTGACGCAGCGATCCGGCAGGCGCATAAGCCAGCGGAGTGCCAGTCAGGTTGTCCTGATGCGGCTTTTCCCAAGGTTTACGGGCCAGCGGCGCCTCGGCCGGGCTGTTGTCGAACGTGTGGTGCAACCAGCCATGCCACTCGGGGCTGACGCGACTGGCTTCGGGTTCGCCGTTGTAGATGACCCAGCGGCGGCTGTCGTCACGGTTGCGATAAAAGGCATTGCCTTGCTCATCCTCACCCACCTTCACGCCTTTGCGCCAGGTAAACAGACGGGTGCCAATGGTTTCGCGGTGATACCAGGTCAGCAGGGACAGGATGAAACGCATGTCAGTCTCCGGTTTTATTCACACTTCATATGGCGCAAGCGGGCCGGAAGGTCCAGTGTTTTGCGCCGGAATGGGCGGGCTTTGCGCAAAATGCGGCGGCTTGGCGCAGTTGTGTCGTGCAAGTAAAAAGCCACCGCGCGGGCGGTGGCTTGATTTTCGTTCAGGTGATGCCCCCTGCAGAGCAGGTCAGCTTGCGCTGACCTCTTCCTTCGCGGGTTCGCCATAGATGATCAGGGGCTTGGCGTCCGAGGTCACAGCCTCTTCATTCACCACGACCTCGTCGACATTCTCAAGCCCCGGCAGATCGAACATGGTGTCCAGCAAGATGTCTTCCATGATCGAACGCAGGCCACGTGCGCCGGTCTTGCGTTCGATGGCGCGTTTGGCGATGGCCTTCAACGCATCATCAGTAAAGGTCAGTTGCGCGTCTTCCAGTTCGAACAGGCGTTGGTATTGCTTGACCAGCGCGTTCTTGGGCTTGGTCAGGATGGTGACCAGGGCTTCCGCGTCCAGATCTTCCAGCGTCGCAATGACGGGCAAGCGCCCGACAAATTCCGGGATCAGCCCGAACTTCAGCAGGTCTTCCGGCTCAAGTTCTTGAAACAGCTCGCCCACGCCACGATCGTCGTTTTCACGCACGTCCGCGCCAAAGCCCATGGCCGAGCCCTTGCCGCGCTGCGCGATGATCTTGTCCAGCCCCGCAAATGCCCCACCACAGATGAACAGGATATTGGTCGTGTCGACTTGCAGAAACTCCTGCTGCGGATGCTTGCGCCCGCCCTGTGGCGGAACCGAGGCCACGGTGCCTTCCATGATTTTCAGAAGCGCCTGTTGAACCCCCTCGCCCGACACGTCGCGGGTGATCGAGGGATTGTCCGACTTGCGGGTGATCTTGTCGACCTCGTCGATATAGACGATGCCACGCTGGGCGCGTTCGACATTGTATTCCGACGCCTGAAGCAATTTCAGGATGATGTTTTCCACATCCTCGCCGACATAGCCGGCTTCGGTCAGCGTGGTCGCGTCCGCCATGGTGAAGGGGACGTCCAGAATGCGCGCCAGCGTTTGTGCCAGCAGGGTCTTGCCGCAGCCCGTAGGGCCGATCAGCATGATGTTGGATTTCGCAAGTTCGATCTCGTCCCCGGCCGCAGCGGCGTGGTTCAGGCGTTTGTAGTGGTTGTGAACCGCCACAGACAAGACGCGCTTGGCGTGGGCCTGACCGATCACATAGTCGTCCAGAACCTGACAAATCTCGATCGGGGTCGGCACGCCATCGGCGGCTTTCAGGCCCGTCGTCTTGGTTTCTTCGCGAATGATATCCATGCACAGTTCGACACATTCGTCGCAGATGAACACGGTCGGGCCCGCAATCAGCTTGCGCACTTCATGTTGGCTTTTGCCGCAGAACGAACAATACAGAGTGTTCTTGCTGTCGCCGGAAGAATTATTCGCCATCATCTCGTCCTATAGGGTCCACGCCGGAACCCGGTTTGCGCCCGATCGAGCGGTCTTTGCTACCTTTCCTGCAAGTTTAGGGCAGTGTCCGGGCAGGCACAATCCGGTTTTTCCCGTGCCCTGCCCGGTGTGATTTGCCCTGTCAGGACGGGTCAGGCGCTATTCCTCGTCACCGCCCTTGCCGCGATTCTCGACGATCTCGTCGATATGACCCCAGTCTTTGGCCTCTTGCGGCGACATGAAATTGTCGCGCTCCAACGCTTTTTCGACATCCTTCAAGGCGTTGCCCGTATGCTTCACATAGATCTGGTTCAGCGTGTCCTTGACCTTCTGGGTCTCGGCTGCGTGGATCATGATATCCGTTGCCTGCCCTTGGAAGCCGCCTGAAGGCTGGTGCACCATGATACGTGAATGCGGCAGCGAGAAGCGCATTCCCTTTTCCCCGGCCACGGACAGGACCGACCCCATCGACGCCGCCTGCCCGATGACCAGTGTCGACACCGCGGGCTTGATATACTGCATCGTGTCATAGATCGACAGACCCGACGTCACCACCCCACCAGGCGAGTTGATGTACATCGAGATTTCTTTCTTGGGGTTTTCAGCCTCGAGATGCAGAAGTTGTGCCACGACAAGGCTGGACATGCCGTCATGCACCGCGCCATTCACGAAAATGATCCGCTCTTTCAGCAGGCGCGAGAAGATGTCATAGGCCCGTTCGCCCCGTGATGTCTGCTCCACCACCATGGGCACAAGAGTGTTGTTATAAATTTCAAGAGGATCGTGCATTTCAGCCTGCTTTCATGTTCACGCCAGCGCCGTTGGTTCGGCCCCTGACGCATGATGTTAGTGTCCGTGCAAAGGGGCTGCAAGGGGGGGTAATCCCCCGTTTGGACCCCGTTCGGCACAATCGGGTCCGGGATGCCCGAAATTGGTTAACAATTTGCTGATCCAAGGGCGGTTGGATGTCCCAAACAAAAAACGGCACCCGATAGGGGTGCCGCTGTTTGATGTACTGGCGTCCCGCCATCAGCCGGGGCTCATCCCGCGCAAGCGCTCCGACCGTCGGCGCAGAAGCTCGACAATTGTCAGCAATACGATGGACACCGCCACAAGGATCGTGGCCACCGCAAGGATGGTCGGGCTGATCTGCTCGCGCAGGCCGGTGAACATCTGCCACGGCAGGGTCTGCTGCTTGGCCGAACCGACAAAGATCACCACGACCACCTCGTCAAACGAGGTGATGAAGGCAAAGAGCGCGCCCGAGATGACCCCCGGCAGGATCAGAGGCATCTGCACCCGGAAGAAGGTCGTCACCGGATCGGCTCCCATATTGGCTGCCGCCCGCGTCAAGGACCGGTCGAACCCAACCAGCGTTGCCGTCACCGTGATGATCACGAAGGGAATGCCCAGCGCCGCATGCGCCAGCACAACACCCCAGTAAGTGCCCGCCAGATTGATCTTGGAATAGAAGAAATACATGCCGGCGGCCGAGATGATCAGCGGCACGATCATCGGTGAAATCAGGATCGCCATGATCGCCCGGCGCGCGGGCACGTGCGGCTGGCTCAGACCGATGGCAGCCAACGTGCCAAGTGACACGGACAAGATGGTCGCCACCGGCGCGATCTTGATCGAATTCCACAACGCATTCTGCCAGTCGGGGTTCGAGAAGAAATCGCGGTAGTGCTTCAGCGAATACCCCTCCGGGTCCAGCCGCAGCATTTCAGGCGTGAAGGTAAAGAAGTTTTCGGCGTTGAAGCTGAGCGGGATCACCACCGCAATCGGCGCGATCAGGAAGAAGAAGATCAACCCGCAAATCACCAGGAACGTATAGTGCCAGATGCGCTGTCCGGTCGTCGCATAAGGAGGAAGTTTGGCCATGTCCGTTACCCCAGCTTCACGTTGTCGATACCGACGATCTTGTCATAGGCCCAATACAGGACCAGAACGACCGCCAGAAGGATCGCCCCAAGTGCCGAGGCCAGACCCCAGTTGAGCGATGTCGAGATATGGAACGCAATCTGGTTCGAGATGAACGTCCCCTTCGTGCCACCCACCAACGCGGGCGTGATGTAGTAACCGATTGCCAGAATGAAAACGAGGATCGAACCCGCCCCGATACCCGGAATGGTCTGCGGGAAATAGACCCGCCAGAAGGCCGTCCAGTCCGTCGCGCCAAGGCTTTTCGCCGCCCGCAGATAGCTGGGCGGGATGGTCTGCATCACCGAATACATCGGCAGGATCATGAAGGGCAGCAGAATATGCGTCATCGCGACGATCGTGCCGAACTGGTTGTTGATGATGATCAGGCGGGCGTTGTCATCGACCAGCCCGATCCATACGAGGATGTCATTGATCACCCCCTGTTGTTGAAGCAGGATTTTCCAGGCCGATGTACGCACCAGAAGCGACGTCCAGAACGGCAGCAGGACCAGGATCATCAACAGATTGGCCTGTCGGGTCGGCAGGTTCGCAAGCAGCCATGCCACAGGATAGGCCAGCAGAATGCACGAGAAGGTAATCAGCAGCGACATCCACAACGTGCGAACCAGAAGGTTCATGTAGATCCGCTCGGATTCCGGGCGCATTTCCGGCCCGTCAGCTCCCACGCGCATGTCCACGGCATTCAGGAAGTAACCCGAGGTGACGCTGGGCGAATAGGTCTGGATGGTGCGCCAGATCCCCGGATCGGCCCAATCCTTGTCCAGATCAATCAGTTCCTCTTTCCAGGGTCCGCCATTCTCGATGTCGAATTTCTTGGCTTTTCGGCCGGTCTTTCGGAACACCGACGCGATGCCAGGATATTCATAGTTCAGCCGGGAGCCCACCTTGGTATGGGTCTTGGCCTCTGACGCCTCTTTCAGATCGGCGGCCATCGCGGCAAACACCGCTTCGTCCGGCAACTCGCCCGAGTTCGCATCCCAAGACGACAAAGCCTCGACCGAGCGCGGCAGGGTCTGAACGACGATCTTGTTTTCCACCGAACGGTACAGCATGTCCGCAATCGGCAGGATAAAGCTGATCAGGATGAACAGCAAAAGGGGTGCGATCAGCAACAGCGCACGCAGCTTCTGCCGCCTGAGCGCCTTCGCCAGACTGCGTTTCAGCGGTGTTCCATCTGCGGCCAGTACGGGGCCGCTCGTGTTGGTCGTATCGCTCATGTCATCCCTGTCAGCGTCAGCTTTTTGTTGGTTTTGGGGTGGGAGGGGCCGATCGGCCCCTCCCGAAAGCCAGGATTACTTGGCCAGCCAAGCCTCGAACTTGGCGTTCAGATCGTCGCGGTTGTCAGCCCACCATTCATAGTCATAGATGTGAACGTTGCCGGCATTTGCGGGATCGGTCGGCATATGCGGCGCCATGTCGATGCCCAGCTCGGCATGTTTGCCAACCAGCGGAGCCGACGATTTACGTGCCGGACCATACGAGATGTACGCGGCCTGATCGGCCAGACGCTGGGTGTCGGTGGCGAACTTCAGGAAGTCCATGACACGCGCCTTGCGATCTTCCGGCAGACCGGCGGGAACAACCCAACCGTCAAGGTCGAAGGACTGCATGTCCCACAGCATGCCGATCGGCTGGTTCTGTTCGGCAATGGCCGAGAACAGGCGACCGTTGAAGGTCGATCCCATCACAACTTCGCCGTCAGCCAGAAGCTGCGGAGTTTCGGCACCAGCCGTCCACCAGACGACCTGATCCTTGATAGTGTCCAGTTTTGCCAATGCCTGCGCGACACCTTCATCTGTGCCCAGCGTGTCATAGATGGCATCCTTTTCCACACCATCGCAGTACAGCGCCCATTCCATATTGTCGATCGGACGCTTTTGCAGCGCACGCTTGCCCGGATAGGTCTCAAGGTCGAACACATCGCAAACCGTGGTCGGCGGGGTGTCACCCACCAAATCGGTGCGATAGCCGAACGTGGTCGAATACACGATCTGCGGGACAAAGCAGTCCGACACCAGCAGATCGCCGAAGTCTTCCGAGGCCGAGGTGCCATCGGGCGCAGCCGCCAGAACTTCGTCGTGGTCCAGCTCTTCTGCCAGACCTTCGTCACACAGACGCATCGCGTCGGACGCCACGGCGTCGACCAGGTCCCAGGTTACGTTGCCGGCTTCATTCATCGCGCGCAGCTTGGCCACGGCTTCTGCCGAGCTTTCGTCCCAGGTCACGCTGACCTCGGGGTGCATTTCCAGATACGGCTCGACATATGCCTTCACCTGGCTTGCCTGATAGGCTCCACCCCAGGAAACGAGAGTCAGCTCGTTGGCCATGTCCTGTGCCGAAACCGCGCCAGCGGCGGCGGTCAGGGCTGAACTGGCCAAAAGAGTCTTCACAAGTTTCATACTTAATCTCCCTAGTTATCCCCGTTCGATTCGTCGGGTTCGCATGAACGGGAACATTGCGAACCTCTGGCTAAAATGCCCGGCGCCCCTGACGGGCGCCGAAGCAAATCAAATCAGGCGTCCAGCGCGCGGCAATCCGTGGGCAACCAGCCAATCTCGATCTGCTGACCGGGGGTCAGGCGTTCGACATCCGGCGCGTTCCGGGTCTTGATGATGAAATCGTCATTTCCCGCCACCCGAAGACGCGTGCGGAAGATGTCGCCCATATAGATGAACTCCAGCACCTCGGCTTTCAGGGTGTGCACCCCTTCCTGCAAACGTTCCTTGTTGTATTCCACACGCTCGGGGCGGATCGACACG
Organism: Aliiroseovarius zhejiangensis; assembly: GCF_014656375.1. Lineage (GTDB taxonomy): Bacteria > Pseudomonadota > Alphaproteobacteria > Rhodobacterales > Rhodobacteraceae > Aliiroseovarius > Aliiroseovarius zhejiangensis. The sequence continues at coordinate 879,397 of NZ_BNCH01000001.1, forward strand.
GTGGTCCGATCCCCGACCTTGGAGACGTTGATAGGTGTCGCATCAATGATCTCGCCATCATCCAGCTTGACGATGCAGGTATCACCTGTGATCTCGGTCACCACACCTTCCAAGGTGTTGTTTTCACCGATGAACTGGGCAACAAAGCTGTTCTCCGGCCGCTCGTAAAGCTGATCGGGCGGGGCAAGCTGCTGGATCCGGCCATCGTCGAACACGGCGACATTGTCGGACATGGTCAGTGCTTCGGTCTGGTCGTGAGTCACGTAAACGGTAGTGATCCCCAACTGGTGCGCAAGGTGGGTGATTTCGAACTGCATCTTTTCGCGCAACTGCTTGTCCAGCGCGCCCAGGGGTTCATCCATCAGCACAAGTTCAGGCTCAAACACCAGCGCCCGCGCCAGGGCAACGCGCTGCTGCTGTCCACCCGACAACTGGGCCGGGCGACGCCCACCGAAGTCACCCATTTCCACCATATCCAATGCGCGTTTGACTTTCGCCTCGCGGTCGGATTTGCCGATTTTGCGCACTTCCAACGGGAAGGACAGGTTTTCGGCAATCGTCATATGAGGGAACAGCGCGTAGTTCTGGAACACCATCCCGATGCCGCGCTTGTGAGGTGGGATATTGTTGATCGGCTTGCCACCAAGCCGGATGTCGCCGTGCGTCGCGGTTTCGAAACCGGCCAGCATCATCAGACATGTTGTTTTGCCAGACCCCGACGGCCCAAGCATGGTAAGGAATTCGCCCTTTGCCACTGACAGGTTCAGGTCTTTGACGACCAGCGTTTCCCCATCATAGCTTTTCTGGACACGATCAAAAACGACGAAGCCGTCGTTGGAAGCTGCATCAGCCAAGTGACCCCCCTGGTCTATGTTTTTCTTTTCGTTTGTTGGGCATAAGCCAACACGAACCCAACGTGAATTTCAACAGCAAATCCGCAGGCTGTCGCGAAAGTTTGACCTCGCGACAGCCATAGCCTCTACCCAAATCTGCTGATTTCAGGGTTCGATCGCGACATGTTTTGCGAATTTCGCGTCATGCCTGCACGATGTTGTGCTCGGGCCCATACGGGAAGCCGGTAATGTTCTCGGCGTCCGTTTCGCCAACAACAAGAATATCGTGCTCCCGATAGCCACCGGCACCGGGTGTGCCCTCAGGCAGGAACAACATCGGCTCCATCGACACGACCATGCCGGGCTCCAGCACCGTGTCGATGTCTTCGCGCAGCTCCAGCCCGGCTTCGCGGCCATAATAGTGCGACAGCACCCCGAAACTGTGCCCATAACCGAACGAGCGGTATTGCAGCAGACCTTCGCTTTCGAAGAATTTGTTGATCTCGGCAGTGATGCCCGAGCAGGTCGCGCCGGGTTTGATCAACGAAATGCCCAGTTCATGCGCGGCGACATTGGCCTCCCAGATGCGCAGGCTTTCCTTGTCCGGATCGCCGATGAACAGGGTACGCTCCAGCGCCGTGTAATAGCCCGAAATCATCGGGAAGGTGTTGAGCGACAGGATGTCGCCAGCTTCCAGCTTGCGCGTTGTCACCGGGTTATGGGCGCCATCGGTGTTGATGCCAGACTGGAACCAGACCCAGGTGTCGCGAATCTCGCTGTCCGGGAAAGAGCGTGCGATCTCTTCTTCCATCGCATCGCGGCCGGCCATGGCGATATCAATCTCGCGCGCGCCGACCCGGATCGCATCACGAATGGCCGCGCCACCGTGGTCGGCAACACGCGCGCCCTCGCGGATCAGGGCAATCTCCTCAGCCGATTTCACCATGCGCGCCTGCATGGTGTCCGGGGCGATGTCGGTGAAACTGGCACCTGCCAGGAACTCTTCGGCCAAGGCCCGCTGTGCCAAGGTCAGGTGATCGCCTTCGATCCCGATGGACTTGGCCCCACCCATGACGTCTTTGACAGCACGCCAGTAGTTGTTGCGCTCCCAATCCGTATAGATGACGTTTTCACCAAAGCTGCGCCGCCAGGGCTGGCCCGCGTCGATATTGGCCGACACAGTGGTGCAGCGATCCGCCGTCACAACGCAGCCATAGGGCCGCCCGAACGAGCAATACAGAAAGCCCGAGTAATAGGCGATGTTGTGCATCGACGTGAACAGAACCGCATCAATCCCACGGTTGGCCATGATCCCGCGCAAGGTTTTCAACCGGCGCTCGTATTCCGCATTCGAGAAGGGCAGCGGGGCTTTTTCGCCATTTTCACAAACAAAAAACTGTGTGCGTGACATATCTCAGATCTCCGTATTCCGAGGCCGAGATGGATGTGCCCGGCCAACCAAACTCCCCGGCGTGCAGGGCAGTTGATCTCCGGACCTTGCGCGGGCTATGGAGCCGATGCGCAGGGCAGCGACGCCATCGCTGCGGATGGCGCGATTTTTGGCGAAGGATCGGGATTCTGTCAATTTCAAAATTGCGGCGTCACAGCGTTGCGCGATCCACCACAAGAACGCCATCGGTGACCCGGTCGCCGGGATGGGTGACAACCTGCTCTCCTTCTGCAAGGCCGGACAGGACCACGGCTTCATCGCTGTTGCGATGGCCCAGCGTCACCTTGCGCTGCGTGACGTAATCGCCGTCGACCACGAACACGGCCCAATCCACACCGTCGCGAAACAACGCCGACAGAGGCACGATCACGCCTTCGCCCTGCCATTCGACGATGCGCAAAAAGACGCGAAAGCCGTGACCCAGCGCCGTACGATCCTGCTTCGGCGTCAAAAGGTCCAGCACCACACGCACGCGTTGCTCTTCGATGCCCAGTGCCGAGACCTTGGTGAACCCGGCTGGCTCGATCACACGCACACGTGCCGACAGCGACCCACCACCGCCCCACCTGTCGACATAGGCCTGCGCGCCGGGCGTCAGGCGCACCGCATCGGTTGAAAGGACTCCGGCCGTGATCTCAAGATCATCGGTTTCGCCGATGGAAAGGATCGGGGCTCCGGGCAACACCGGTCGCGCGCTTTCATTGGCAACGCTCAGCACCTTGCCCGAAACGGGGGCCTTCACATCTATGCAGCAGGCGTCGTCCGGTGCGGGGTCGTTGCGGTCGCGCGGCTCGATCAGGGTGGCCCGTTGCGCGGACAGTTCCGCCACCCGCATGTCATAGGCCGCATGGGCGCTGTCCAGTTTCGCGGCGGCCACATCGACGCCCAGTTCGGCATCCTCCAGCTGTGCCTGTGGGATGGTGCCGCGTGAATGTAGGTCGTGCAGCCGGTTCAGAATGGTCTGTGCATGGGCCAGATCCGCTTCGGCCATCAAGATCTGCGCCTCGGCCACCGACACCGCCGCCGTGGCCTGTGCCACCGCCGCTTCGGCCTGCGCCCGTGACCGTACATCCAGAAAAGCCGGGTCTCCGGGGGCGATCCGGGCGACGACGGTTTCGCCAGCCGTCACCATGTCGCCGATCGACACCGGGCTGCGCGCCAGGTGACCCGCCACGGGAGCAGACACGTCATAGACATCGCGCACCCGGGTGCGGCCTTCGACGTTGACGGTCACCTCGATAGGGCCACGCGCGATGGTGGTGATGTCGACGGGCACCGGTTCGGGTTTGGTCGCGACATAGGCAAATCCTGCCACGGCCACCACCGCGACCCCGGCCAGTATCGTCTTGCGCATGTTCCAGCTCATCGGGTTACTCCCTTGTTTTCATCACGGCGACCAGGTCCATCCGGTCGATCCGCCGCCGCACGATCAATGCCGATACGACCGATGCCACCGCCACAACGCCTGCCGCCCAACCATAGGTTCCGCGCGACACGACCAAGGGGATGGAATACAGATCGCTGTCAAAACTTGCGACCATCGCCCCGGCCAGCAGCCGACCAATCACCAGACCAAGCGGGATCGCCGCGGCTGTCAGCAGGAAAAGCTCGCCCAGCAGGATATAGCTGACCTCGCCACGGGTGAAACCCAGGATACGCAGGCTCGCCAGCTCGCGCGCGCGTTCGGAAAGCTGAATGCGGGCCGAGTTATAGACCACGCCGATCGCAATCAGCGCCGCCAGGAACGAATTGATCGTGGTCGTCATACCCGCGTTCTGGGCGATCGTATCGGTGAACGACTGCCGAACCTGCGCCAGCAATGTCAGCCCCGCCACCGCCGGTGCCGTCTTGATCGACTGAAACAGATCGTGCTCGCGCGCAGGATCGATCAGCAGATTGGCCTGCGTGACCTGCACGGGCTGATCCAGCAGCCGCGCCAGAGCCTCGGCATTCATATAGGCACCCAGCCCGAAATACTGCCCGGCCAACCCCGTCACTTTCAGACGGTGCTGGCTGTCGGGAATGGTCAGAAACTCGACTGTCACCGTGTCGCCGACCGAAGCGTTGATGTGATCTGCCAGTCGCCGGGCCAGGACGATACCGTGTTCCGGTTGAACGAGGTTCCGGGTTTCGACATCAAACACCCGCGACAGTGTATCGTCGGGCCGCCGGCCCTCGACCGCAATGCGCCGGGTTAAATGACCGTTGGTCAGTCGGACAGGCATCGTCCACACCCCTTCTGCGGACAACACGCCGGGCAGGTTGGCGACATCTTCCAGAACACCTTCGGGCCGTTCCAGGGCAAATTGCACGATCGCATCCTGCCGGTTGATCTGCACAAAGCTCACGTCCAGCAACTCGTCCATCGCATCGAACATGAACAGGGCCGCGATCATGACCGACGCCGAGGTGGCAATGCCCAGCGTCGTCAAAGCAGCCCTCAGAGGCCAGCGTCCGATGGCGCGCAGGATCATCATCGTGGGCTGGCGCGGTTTCAGCCAGACAATCAGATGATCCAGCAAGCCGCGCCTGAACCGGGTGGGCGCCGGGGGGGCCATGGCCACCGCCGGGCTCAACCCGACCACCCGCCGCACCGCACTGATCGCGCCCAGCCCCGCCGCCAGAAGCCCCGCCGCAGCGGACACCGCATAGATCGACGGGTATTGCACGAAGACCAGATAGGGAAAATGAAAGAACTCGGAATACAGCCGCGCCATGCCCCGGCCCGCCAACATCCCGAAGCCCCAGCCAAGCGACACCCCAAGGCAGCCGATCACAAGTGCCAGCTTGATATAGTGCCAGCTGATCTCGACCTGCTGATAACCAAGCGCCTTCAACAGCCCGATCTGCTCTCGCTCCAGTGCGATCAGTCGCCCCAGAACCATGTTCACCAGGAAGGCCGAGATGACCAGAAAGATTGGAGGCACCACCTGGGCCATGACGGCAAGCTGCGTCAGCTCGGCGTCAAGGAACGCGTTCGAGGTCTGGTCCTTGCGTGGATACGCCCCCGTACCGCCATAGGGCTTCAGCAGATCATCCAGCGCATCCGTCACCGCGTCGACGTCGGCATCGCGCGACAGTTGCACCGACACCGCGTTGAACGCACCGGTCAGGTTGAAGGCCGCGCCCAACACGTCCTCGGCCATCCACAGGATGCCGAAGCGTCGGTCATCCGGCATGATCGAGTTCGGGCCGATGGTATAAATGAACTCCGGGCTGAGGGCGGTGCCGGTGATCGTCAGATCGCGTTTCTGCCCGTTCAGGGTGACGCCGAACGTGTCGCCGGGTGTGAACCCATGCGCGTCCGCGAAGTTCTGGTTCACCAACACCTCGCCGCGCTGCCCCGGTTCGGGCATGCGCCCCTTGGTGATTGTCGGAATATTCAACGCGGGCAAACCCGAGGCGGGAAAAGACAAAACCTGCCCCACGGCAGGTTCGGACATATCGGCAACATCCAGAATGGCGAAATCCGAGATCCGTGTGTCCACGCGCATGATCCCATCTATGGACAATATCTCGGCCGCCAGGGCATCAGGCGCGCGCGAGGCGGTGGCAAACAGATCGCCGAACCGGTTGCGCTCATAGAAGGTATCGCGGGTTTCGCGCAGGCTGCGTTCGGCACCGTTGGACATGACCATGATCATCACGCCCACAGCCAGCACCGCCGAAATCGCCAGGCTCTGGGTCCAGAGCCGCCTGAGGTCACGCAGTAGCTTTCGATCCAGAACCCGCATCGCTACCACACGATCTCGGTGGGTTCGATCCGCTTGGCGTTTTCCCGGATCTCGGAAATGTCGCCATCGGCAAAAAACACGACCCGGTGTGCCATGGCCTGAATGCCCGCGTTATGGGTGATCACAAGGGTCGATGTGCCAAGCTCGGCATTGATCTTGTGCAGGGCTTCCAGCACCTGAACCCCGGTCTTGCTGTCCAGCGCGCCGGTGGGTTCGTCGCAAAGCAGCACCTCGGGACGTTTGGCAATCGCGCGGGCGATGGCAACGCGCTGTTGTTCACCACCGGACATTTCGGCTGGGAAATGATCCATGCGGTGGCCAAGTCCGACACGTTCCAATGCCTCTTCCGGGGTCATGGGGTCGGATGAGATTTCCGTCACCAACGCCACGTTTTCACGCGCGGTCAGGGACGGAACAAGGTTGTAGAACTGGAACACGAAGCCCACGTGATCGCGGCGATAGCGCGTCAGATCGCGATCGGACTTCGCGGTCAGCTCTTCGTCGCGGAACCAGGCCTTGCCCGACGTTGCCGTATCCAGCCCGCCCAGAATGTTCAGAAGCGTCGATTTGCCCGAACCCGACGCCCCCAACAAGACGATGATCTCGCCTGCCGGCACTTCCGCTGTGACACCGCGCAGGGCGTGGACGTCAACGGCCTCGGTCCGATAGGTCTTGGTCAGGTCCTGCATCCGGTAGATCGGAGTGCGGCTGGCATCGCTGTTGTCAGAGCCCATGGTTTCCACCGCTCTTCTGCTTTGGCGCTATGTCCGTGTCGCGCCTCAACCGGATGTTGTCATACCTGCCGGGCGTATCAACCCGTATTCGCCCCCGCCGTGTGGAAAAATCGTCGCAACCCACTGGACGCGCGGACTAACCCAGCGGCCGAACACCTTCGTTCGAAAGATGGACGGCCGACAACCGGCCAGTATGAAAGGCGCCGGTGTCGATTGCGACACGACCGTCCCGACACTCCACTTCGGGAACGATGGTGTGCCCATGGACGACCCATTGCCCGTCGGTCCGGGCGTGGCGGCGAAAATCAGGGTGGCCCCAAAGCAGCGCCGTCCGGTCTTGCCGTGGCATGTTGACAAACGGGTCCGCACCGGCATGCGTCACCCAGACATTGCCCGTGTTCCAGACCAGGGGCAGACCACGCAGCCAGGCCAACAGCTTCGGCCCCATGGCTTCTTGAAGCCCTCTGCGGATCCGCGCGACCTCGTCCGGTGTGGGGGAATTGGCGGACAGGCTGATCCCGAAGCTCTGCAAGGTCGCGACACCACCGTTGCGCAACCAGATCCGATGATCATGCAAGCTGCCATCAAGAAACGCCAACAGCATGTCTTCGTGGTTGCCCAGCAGGCAGGAAATCCGTTCCGGGTCGGTCGACTGAAGCGCGCACAAATGGCGCAGAACCGCCGCGCTGTCAGGTCCGCGGTCGATATAGTCGCCCACGAACACCACCGGCAGATTCGGCCCGTCCAGCGCCAATCTGCCCAGCACATCAGACAACAGGTCCATGCGGCCGTGAATGTCGCCGACCGCGCAAAACGGGCTGTCGGGCCGGATTGGCGCATCGAAACCGGGCACGGCTTCCCGCGCGGGTCTGGCTTTGCTTCGAGCTGTGAACCAACGCATGCGCCGCTGTGCCCCTTCTGATCTTCCCCGATACGACCTCTGTTCGCGGGGCTTCTGAGACCATAAGACGACCCGGGCACAGAACGCCAGTGTTGCTGCGACCGATCCGAAAGGTCGCGGCACCTCGGGGGCCCCTTGGGGCGACTCGCCTGTACAGTCCGTGCCCTGCACCGGATGCGCATGCCACGTCGGCGTTTTCACACCGTTTTCGGTCGCATCATTGGGCGAAAACCCGACCAGTCCCTGCCCCGGCTACCTTGATTGGCACAAGTCTGCCGATCGCGGACAGGTAAACAAGCATGGGATCGCCTATTCGCGCAGGGGTGGAGCAGACGACTCCACCTTTTTCGGTTTTCACCCTTTTTGGCCTGATCACTCACGGAGACCACCGGGCGAATTGGGGTGTGCTGTTTGGGCAATGCCGACAGCCCCCCATTCGTTTCCATTCCGGCCAAGGTGCATTGCCCAGTCGCGGCGTCGTGCCTGCTGCCCATCTCGTCCAAAACGGAGCGGACATGACCGATCCTGACCAACAATCCCGCGAACTTGGCCAAAGGCTGGCCGGGTTTCGATCCGACCTTATCGGCGTTGCTGTCTTCAGTGCGGCGGTCAACCTTCTGATGCTGACCGGCCCACTATTCATGCTGCAAGTCTATGACCGGGTTCTGTCCAGCCGGTCGACAGCCACCTTGGTGGCCCTGTTTGGCCTGGTGGTTTTTCTGTACTCGTTGATGGGGTTTCTGGACCATGTACGCGGGCGTGTTCTGGCGCGTGTTGGTGCGGGGTTTCAGGCGGCGCTGGACCGGCGGGTATTTGATGCCGTGCTGCGGCAGGCGGAAAATGTCGACCAGAGGGCGCGCCCGGCGACGGGGCTGCGCGATCTCAGCAGCATTCAGTCGCTGCTGGCCTCTCCGGCGCTTACCGCGCTGATCGACCTGCCCTGGGCACCAGCTTTCCTGGCCCTTCTGTTCATTTTCCACCCGATGATGGGGTGGTTCGCCCTGGCCGGAGGCACGGTTCTGTTCGTGCTGGCATTTGCCAGCCAACGCACTTCGAATACGGCCATGGCCGATGCCCGCCAGCACGCCGCCCGCGCCGACAGCCGCACCGCCGAGATGCGCAAATCCATCGAGACCATTCAGGGTCTTGGCATGAAAGAGCCGCTGACCAATGACTGGAGCGAGGTGCGCACCAACGCGCTGCGCAGCCGCATCCTTGCCGCCGACAAGCGCGGACGGCTCGCGGCAACCACCAAGGCGTTCCGGTTGCTGTTGCAATCCGGCATTCTGGCCCTTGGGGCCTGGCTGGTCCTGCGCGGTGAACTGACTGCGGGTGCAATGATTGCCGGCTCCATCCTTCTGGGTCGGGCGCTGGCCCCGGTGGAACAGACCGTCGCACAATGGGGTGCGTTTCAGGCGGCCGCACAAGGCTGGCGGTCTTTGCGCAACATCCTGTCCACCACCCCGCCCCGCCCTTTGCCGATGCGCCTGCCCGCGCCGCAAAGCCGGATGGAGGTCAAGGGACTGGCCGTGGCCCCCGCAGGTGTGACCAAACCGTTGCTGATGGGGGTCAGTTTCGATGTCCAGCCCGGCGAAGCTGTCGCAGTCATCGGGCCGAGCGCTGCGGGCAAATCAACCCTTGCCAAGGCGCTGACCGGGGTCTGGCCGACGCGCGCCGGGGAAATCCGGCTGGGCGGGGCCGAGCTTCACCAATACGCCCCCGACCGGCTGGGACGCCTGTTGGGCTATCTGCCGCAGGACGTGGTTCTGTTCCCGGGGACGGTGGCCCAGAATGTCGCCAGGTTCGATCCCGACGCCGACCCGGACGACGTTGTCAAAGCTGCCCAGGCCGCCGGGGCGCATGACCTGATCCTGAGCCTTCCGAACGGCTATGACACGATGATCACCGACGCAGGCAGCCTTCTGTCCGGCGGTCAGCGTCAGCGTGTCGGGCTGGCACGCGCCTTGTTCGGCGATCCGGCGGTCCTGATCCTGGACGAACCGAACTCCAGCCTGGATGACAGCGGCGTCCGGTCACTGAACCGGGCGATTTCGGACGCCAAGGCCGCTGGCCGGGCGGTTCTGATCATCTCGCACCGGCCATCGGCGCTGGCGCAATGCGAACGTGTGTTGCTGATCGACAAGGGCAAGATGCGCGCCTTCGGACCGCGTCAGGAAATCATGGACAAATTCGTCAGAAAAAGCCCGGCCGCCGTGCCGGTTCAACAGGAACGGAGGCTTGAACATGCCCAGTGACTGGAACGCGAAACCCTATATCGCCCAAGGCATATGGGCATTGGTCATCGGATTGGGCGGCTTGATCGCCTGGGGAACCTATTCCACCATCAATGCAGCCGTCGTGGCGTCAGGCTATGTCGAGGTTGATCAGCGCAAGCAGGTGGTGCAACACCCCGATGGCGGTGTCGTCGCCGAGATCAACGTGCGCAACGGTGATACAATCAAGGCGGGTGAAACGATCATCCTTCTAGATGACGCCGAGCTGCGGTCTGAACAGAACATCATCCGCCACGCCCTGTTTGAAGTGCAGGCCAATATCGACCGTCTGTCTGCAGAAGCGGTTGAAGCCGCGCAGATCACCTTCCGCCCGGCGCTTGTGGCGGATGCAAAGGGCGAGCCGGACCTGCACGCCATCCTGGAGACTCAGCAGACACTGTTTGACACGCGCCGCAAGACACTGAGCCAGACAGACGACCAGTTGCGCGAACGGCGGGCGCAATCCGAAGCATCGATCGTGGGGCTGGAAAAACAACTGGCCGCCAACCGTGAGCAGGCCGAGTTGACCAAAAACAACCTGAAGACCTTTCAGGATCTGTTGAACAAGAACCTGACTGAACGGTCGCAAGTGCTGGATCTTCAAAAGCAACTGGCCCAGATCAACGGCCTGACCGGCGAAACCGAGGCGCAAATCGCCGCCACGCGCAACGCGATCGCGGGATACGAGATCGAACGGCTGAAAGCGCGGTCAGAGCGGCAGGAAAGCGCACAGGAAGAGATCCGCAATCTGCAACCGCGCGAGGCAGAGTTGCAGGAGAAACTGCGGGCGGTCGAAACCCGCCTGTCCCGTCTGAACCTTACGGCCCCGGTCGACGGTGTGGTGTATGGCATGTCCGTCTTTACCGTCGGCTCTGTTGTCCCTGCCGGGGGCGAGGTAGCGGCGATCGTGCCAGACAACAGTCCCCTGATCGTGTCCGTGCAACTGGCCCCGACCGAAATTGACCGGATCACGGTCGGACAGGACGCAGTGTTGAAGTTCCCGGCGTTCAACGCGCGCACGACACCCGAGGTTTCGGGACAGGTCAGCCTGATCTCGGCGGATGCGATCACCGATGAAAAGACCGGACAGAGGTATTTCGCAGGCGAAGTCGAGATTGACCCCGCGGCGTTTGACCTTCTGGGCGAGAACGAGATCATCCCCGGCATGCCGGTCGAGGCGTTCATCCAGACCGGTGCGCAAAGCCCGGCCTCCTATCTGTTGAAACCTTTCACGGATTATCTGGACCTGGCGTTCCGCGAGGAATGAAGGCGGGCGCGGATGGGTGCAAACCCGCCGCACCTGCCCCGTTTGGCGACCGCTTGGTCGCGGTCGCCAAATCTCAACTTCATCTAGACAGCCAAGTTCGGCCCGCCCTAAAGTCACAGGGCGCCTTCCAATTGGAGATTCCGATGAAACCGATTTTCGCAACCGCCCTGATGTTCAGCTTGCTGGGGGCGACCTCCGCCCTTGCCGACAACCATTGTGCCGATGGCAAGACCCTGACCCCTGATGTTCTGACCATCGCCACCGGCAATCCCGCCTATTATCCCTGGGTGATGGATGACGATCCTGCCAGCGGCGCCGGGTTCGAAGCAGCCGTGGCCTATGAGGTGGCCAAGCGCATGGGATTTGAAAAAGACGCCGTGGTCTGGACCCGCGCGACATTCGATCAGTCCATCCAGCCGGGGGCGAAGGAATTTGACGTGAACCTGCAACAGTTCTCGATCACCGAAGATCGCGAAAAGGTGGTCGATTTCTCAGAGCCTTACTATTCCGCCGCCATGGCGGTTCTGGTGCGACAGCCAACGATTGACGGTGGCGCCACGGCCGACATCGAGTCGCTCAAGTCCCTGAAATGGGGTGTGATGGCAGGCACCACGGCGCTGGAAACCGTGAACGCCGTGATCGCACCGCCCGACGCGCCGCTTCTTTATGATGACAATGTAAACGTGGTCGAGGCGATGAAAGCCAACCAGATCGACGCGGCCTTGTTTGACCTTCCCACTGCGCTTTACCTTAGCGCCGTGACCTTGGATGATGGGGCGCTTCTGGGGCAATTCCCTGCCGATCGCAGTGAAAACCCGGACCAGTTCGGCATACTGATGGAAGAAGGCAGCCCGTTGAAAGCCTGTGTCGATGAGGCGCTGACCGCCATGAAAGAGGACGGCACCCTTGCCGCGATCGAAGCCGAGTGGCTGCAAGAAACCACCGGCGTTCCGCTGATCAAGTAACGACACGACCCATGAAAACGGCAAGTGCGGGCCTTACGGCCCGCCAAATCCATGAACGAAAGGCGCGACGCCGGTCGGTGATGATCGCAACGCTGTCCACAGTTGTCGTGGTCGGGCTGATCGTCATCTTCCTGCCGATGACACCGGGCTGGGACCGGGTGCGCAGCAGTTTCTTCGACGGCGAGATTCTGGCCAAGACCTTCCCGTCGCTTCTGTCTGCCTTTCGCTGGGATGTGGCCATTTTCCTGTGGTGTACTCCGGCCATTGCGATCCTTGGCCTGTTGATCGCGCTGTGTCGCGATGCCCGTGCACCCGCCCTGTTTCCCCTGCGCATCTTCGGGGTGCTCTACACCGACATTTTTCGCGGCGTGCCGGTGATCCTGATCGTTTTTCTGATCGGTTTCGGCGTGCCGGGCCTGGGCCTGCAACGCCCGTGGAACAGCCCCTATATCTGGGGGTCTCTGGCGTTGATCCTGACCTATTCCGCCTATGTGGCCGAGATCTTTCGCGCAGGCATAGAAAGCATCCATGAAAGCCAGCGCGCCGCCGCCAAGTCACTGGGCCTGTCACATGCCGACATCATGCGCTATGTCGTGCTGCCGCAGGCCATCCGCCGGGTGGTGCCGGCCAATATGAACATGCTGGTTGCATTGCAAAAAGACGTCGCACTGCTGTCCTTCATTGGCCCGGTCGAACTCCTGCGGCAGGCTGGGGTGCACAAATCCCTTCTGGCAAACTTCACACCCTATGTGGGGGCTGCAATCATCTTTCTGGCGGTCACGATCCCCGTGACCCGCTTTGCCGATTACCTGATCGCCAAACAGAACAAGGCGCGCAGCTGATGTCCGTGTTGCGCCTGTCAAATGTCACCAAGTCCTTCGGCGCGACCCAGGTGTTGCGCGGCATTGATCTTGAGGTCAACGAGGGTGAAATGATTTGCCTGATCGGCGCGTCAGGGTCCGGGAAATCCACCCTGCTGCGCACAATCAACCTGCTGGAGCCGATTGACGAAGGCGAAATCTGGTTCGATGGGCAGGACATTTCACTGCCCGATGTTGCCCCGCAACCCATCCGGCGCAAGATCGGACTGGTGTTTCAGAGCTTCAACCTGTTTCCACATATGACCGCCGTTGAAAACGTGCTGCTCGCGCCGTCGCGCGTGTTCAAACGGTCAAAGAAAGACCTGCTGCCCGAGGTGATGCAACTGTTTGAGCAGTTCAACCTGAAGGACCGGATGCAGGCCTATCCGGATCAGTTGTCAGGCGGCCAACAGCAACGCGTTGCCATCGTGCGCGCGCTGGCAATGCGGCCCCGCATCATGCTGTTTGACGAAGTGACATCGGCCTTGGACCCGGAACTGGTCAGTGAGGTGCTGGACACGCTCCTGAAGCTGAAGGCGCAGAACATGACAATGATCCTGGCCACCCATGAGATGGGGTTTGCCCGCGAAGCTGCCGACCGGGTCTGTGTGCTGGATGGGGGCAAGATCATCGAAACCGGCACCCCGGATCAGATCTTCAATGCCCCGCAAACGAAACGCGCGCAGGCATTCCTGGCCTCGGTTCTGTGACGAGCACCCACGGTGCGTTACCGTTCATTGGCGCCCTTTCCGGCCAGTATCTTGTTACGAAACCGGTCAATGCGGGCAAAACGCGTGGCTGACTTCTTCGCCGACGTCAGATTGATCACATAGCTCCTTTGCCGTCCGGGCGTCAGCGCGTCGAAGGCAGACGCCAGGTCGGGATCTGCCGCCAGAACCTCGACCAATTCGTCGGGCAGGTCAAAACTGGCTTCGGTTTTTCGGGGCAGAATGCCGGCTTCGGCATATGATGTCGCCTCGGCAAGATAGGATCGGATCACCGGTGCCAAGGCCGTGACCTGTGTCGGATCGGTAAACCGGATCAGACAGGGGGTTTGGGTGTTCGGCCCCGGTTTTTCCAGAAGTTTCTCTGGGTCTTTCATCAACGCGGCGTTAAAGAATGTCAGGCGGAAATCACCGCGAAACGCGCCGATCAACGCGATGTTGCGATCCCCAAGCATATAGCAGGGATGCCCCCATTTCACGGTCTCGGACAGCCCGGCGCCCAGACATATGGCGCGCAGGTCGTGCAATCCGTCCGCCCAGATCCGGGTGGAGCAGTCAGGCGTGGCAAAACGCCCGCATCGCCCGCAGCCATCGACGAAATAGTCATCCACATCGGTGATCATCCCAGACCCCTCCTGGCCGACCCGCCCGGGTAAACGCTCACGCTGCCGGCAAAAAACCTCCAGGCTACCCCAATTCCTTGACAATCGACTTGCGTGCCAGCGCGATCACGATCAGCGAAACACCGTTCGAAATCAACTCGATCGCCAGATAGACCCCCAGCACCACCGCCGCCGATTGCGGGAAGTTCGAGAAGATCATCAAGGCCAGAATGATGGACAGGGCGGCGGACGCAATCATGATCCAGCGAAAGGGGCGAAATTCGGCCCGGAACGCCAGGATCAGCCGGAACAATCCGGCCATCATCAACATAATCGCTATTGTATAGGTCAGGGCCAGCATACCTTGCAGCGGGTTCGCCAGCAGGCTGATCCCCAGCAGAAGAAACAGCACCCCGAGCAGAAGCAGCGACAGGCGCGCGCCCCAACCCTGATCGCGAAACGCCGAAATCGCGACAATCAGACCGATCAGCACGAAAGACCAGCCGACAAGGATCTCGGCGGTCAACGACGCAGCCAGCGGATTGGCCAGTGCCAGAACCCCGCCGACAAGCGAAATGATCCCGGCGATCATCCAGAATATCCAATGTCGCATAGCTTTATCCTTTCATGTTGAACTGATGGTCACAGAAGCCACTCGATCGGCAGCACCCCCAAAACGAAGATCGCCATGCGCTGGAACAGCGTCGCGCCGGGTTCATCGTCGTGCAGGATCGTTTGCCCGTTTTCGGATGCCTCAACCCAGACCAGATCGCCATCCGCGGCAAGATCGGGCTGATAGCTGACAGCCCGCACCGGGCCATCGAACCCCGCACTGACTTGCCGCGCCAGGGTCGGGCTGTCGATCAGAAATCCCATTTCACAATTCAGAATGGCAGATCGTGGATCGAAGTTGAACGACCCGATGAAAACGCGCTGCTGGTCCAGCGCAAAGGTCTTGGCATGCAGGCTGGCCCCTGACAAGCCGAAGGGCATGGTCTGCAGCGCCGCCTCCTGCGTCCCGCCGCCACGCAGCTTGAGCTCATAAAGCTCGACACCGGCCTGCAACAGCCTGGTCCGGTATTTCGTATAACCCGCATGAACCATCAGCACATCCGTGGTGTTCAGCGCATTTGTCAGAATGCGGACATCCTTGCCGTCGTTGGAAAGCCCGGTGAACCACTTGGTACCTTCGCGCCCCGGAACGAAATACGCCGATACAAGGTCAAGCCGGTCCTCGACCGTCCCCATGATGCTGCCCAGTCGCGTGATCATCAATTGCTCGCGCGTCGCCACACCCTGCCCCTTGACGGGATCATCCGCCACCAGTTGCACATCCGTCCATTCCAGTGCTGCGTTGCCTTGCGCAAACCTCTGGGCGCTGGCATCCGTCTGCGCCTGAAACACCTTTGCCTCATCACCACCTTGAACATCCGCAACTCGGGCGCTGAATGCCTCGATCTTGCCCGAACCGGCGATGATGGTCTCGACCCCGAAGACCGACGGGCTGTTCCAATAGGCGTCGAATACGCTGGCGGTATCGCCCACCACAGCTCCCACCGCCAGCACATCCATGTCGATATAGAAATTGTCGTCACCGACCTGAAAATACTCGTCCCCGATATTGCGGCCGCCGATAATCGCGGCAGACCCATCCACGATCAGCGATTTGTTGTGCATCCGTCGGTTCATGCGAAAAAAGTCAAAGGAATACCCCAGATGCTTCGGGTTTCGAATGGTGGACGGATTGAAAAGGCGAATCTGAAAATTGTCCTGGGCATTCAGCGCAGCCATGAACCCGTCCAGCCCCGGCACCCCGTTGTCATCCAGCAGCAACCGCACCCGGACCCCGCGCTGCGCGGCCTTGTGCAGCGCGTCGAGCATCAGAATACCGGACACGTCGTCATGCCAGATGTAGTATTGCGCATCAATCGACTGTTCGGCGGCGTTGATCAGGGCAAGCCGGCTGGCGATCGCGTCATGTCCGTTCTGAAGGGGCAGAACGCCGCTTTTGCCGGGATGAGCCGCACCGGCGCTGCTGACGCGCGCACCCAGCGCCGTAGATGTATCGGGCGGCAAGGCGCGGCTGACAGGTCTGTCAGAGATATCCGGTAAAGGAAACACCAGCCGCGCAACGATGATGGCAATGCCCAGGACAAGGACGATCTTGGCGGCACGAACTATGAAACGTTTCATAGGGGAATGCTAGAAACACGGTTCGGGTCTGTATAGTCGAAATCTCGCGCAACCACCCACCCTTGATCACGGATCTTGTTGCCGATGCTTTGCTTTTGTTCAGTCATCCGGGGCTCAAAAGGCGTGAAAAGCACGCGGGTTCAGAGGCCGCAATCGCCGTCACGAAATGCGGACAACCTATGGCCGCAATGAAATCTTGTGGCCAGATCGGAGCGTTGATCACCAGCTTGGTGGCATGACCGCAGACAAAGGCGCATCTGCCCGGCTGTGAAGGTCGGTGTTTGGGTCAGGCTGCATGTCCGAAACATGAGCCCCCCGCGGCGTTCTGGACAAAGGGCTGACTCCAAAGCAATTCACGTCGATAAAGATGCTCTGCCTGCCCCCATTTCGTTTTCCAGGTCATGGTATTTGCCCTACATCTTCCCGCATCGGTTCAGGTGGCACTTCAAACTCGATGTTTCGGGCGAACGAATGGCCGGCGTAAACCGCCATTGCGATCAATGACGGCGCAAGGCAATCGCCGATCCGCGTCACGGTCTTGATACCCGCGTCGCGCCATTGTTCTTTCATCGCGATCAGGTCATTCCAGACGGCATCATTTGGCGTTCGCGAGGTCACCAGGACCAATGTCGCACACGCAATTTCCCGCGTTTCGCCGCTGTAAATGCAGGCGAGCGTTACGGCGTCGTCCGACATGCCCGTGAGTGTGAGCAGCGGCATGATCCGCACATTCTTTTCAATCAGGCGCCGCTGAATCCGGTCCTGTTCCAGCGTCCTTTCCGACCAAGGCGAGACAATGGGCGACGGTGTCACGAAGATCACCTCTTTCCCGGCATCGGCCAACATCTCGGCCAGGACACTGGCCATATAAAAACGGTCGTCGTCAAAGATGACCACCGGGCCGTCCGACGCCACGGCGCTGGCCCCGTTTGTCATCAGATCATCGGGTGTGAGCACCCGGTTCTGATCCAGAAACAGCATGGGTTTGCGATGTGCGCGGCCCAGTCCATCGCGCCGCCATGTTGCACCGGTGGCAAGCGCGATATGCGGCATCTGATAGTCCAGCAGGTCTTGCGCCGTCAGGGCGCTTTCCAGATAGAGCTCGGCGTTCGGGACCTGTTGAAGCTGCCAAAGCCGCGTGTCGCGCACCCGCCCCCAGGCCGCCAGACCCGGAAGCGCCGCCTCAAGGGTCACGCGCCCGCCCCAGCTATTGCCCGCCTCGGCCAGCATCACATCCGCGCCACGTTGGCTGAGCGCGCGGGCGGCCTCCAACCCGGCGGGGCCGCCCCCGACAATCAGCACAGGTTCGGGGTCAGCAAGCCGCGGGATGACTTCGGGATGCCAGCCGCGCCGCCATTCCTCGGCCGCGGTCGGGTTTTGCGTGCAGCGCATCGGGCTGCTGGTATTGTCGCCCATCACGCAGATATTGCAGCCGATGCATTCGCGGATCGTTTCAATATCGCCGGTCCTGATCTTGTTGGGCAGAAACGGATCCGCAATCGACGGTCGCGCGGCGCCGATCAGGTCCAGTTGCCCCTTTCTGATCAGACGTGCCATTGTATCCGGCGACGTATACCGCCCCACCCCCACCACGGGTTTGGAGGTGACCGATTTCACGAAGCCGGTATATTTCTCCTGAAACCCCTCGTCGGAAAACCGAGATGTCTGACTGTCGTTTGACCAATCGGACAGGTTCACATCCCACAGGTCAGGCTCTTCGGCCAAGGCTTCGACAATATCGCGCGCCTCTGCGTCATGCTGCATACCATCAGCCCCGAGCAGTTCATCGACCGCCAGACGAACGGCGACGGCGCAGGTGTCGCCCACAGCCTCTTTGGTATCCTGAATGACCTCGCGAAACAGACGCAGGCGATTTTCCAGCGATCCGCCGTATTCGTCCGTCCGATGGTTGTGCCGGGCCAGCAGGAAATGGTGCAGCAAGGTCATATCGTGACCGGCATAAGCATAGATGATGTCGAACCCGGCCTCTTTCGCACGCTTTGCGGCTGAGACATGCCACGCCCTGAAGGCTGCAATATCCGACTTGTCCATCTTCCGCGCCTGCACAGGGTCGTCGCCGTCCACGATGGCGTCAGACGGCGCAAGCGGTGCGGCGCGCGAGTAGCGATTGGCCGAATGCAAGCCGTTATGGGCCAACTGGATTGCCGCAAGGCTGTCGTGTTCGTGAATGGCGTCGGTCACAAGGCGCAGGGCGGGAATGTCCTCTGCCCCCCATAACCGCGCCTGATTGGAAGGCGTCAGGTCCGAGGTTGGGTGGATTTCGGTTTCCTGCGTCGACACCACGCCCCAACCACCTTCGGCTTTGATGCCCCTCAGGCGTGCCTCGGACCGTGGATAGCGATGGCCCATGCCCGTGCAATGAGGCACCTGATAGAAACGATTTGGCGTGGTAACCGGTCCGATCTTCAGAGGTTCAAACAACAGATCGTATTGGGCACGGGTGTCTTTGGACTGGCTTCGCGATTTATCTGACATCTGCTTCCACGCACTTGGTTTTACAGGCTCGGGAATAGTAGGCCCACAAGCGGCGGGCATTCAATTGGGAACATCCGTGCATGTGGTAACCCGTCACGTAGCGAACGTGGCCGTCGTTCAATGCATAGGCATGTCCGCCAACCGAAACGATCCGGGCCGTGCCTGTCCAGCGACCCGACGCGTGTAGCGGTTACGGACTACACGGCGGTCGCTGCGGTTATGACCGCTGGAATTGGCACGATCCAGTCAGGCCCTGCCCCGTGTCGTTCCAGTACCTTGGCCACAACCGCCGCCCGAATAGCCGCCGCATGTGATGGCGGTTGCGGGCGCAACAAAGCACCGCCTCTGGCAGTTCCTTCCAGAAAGAAATCATATGGCGCGCCCGGGTCATCCCGTTGACACCGCGATGAGCGGGCTTTGGTCGATCATCATTTCCGCTCGGCTTGAACATGGCCCAGCAAGACTTCCAGATCCACTTACACCGGCAGCATCTGGCGCAGAACACTGTCCAGAGGCGTTACCGCAAAGTCCGGTAGCAACTGAAGAAGTCGTGTGTCGGACAGGGCATGATCCGTGGTCCACAGATATCGCATCTCGTTCATTTCACGGGCGAATTCCCACACGGGCGCTGTCAGCGTGAAAAGCCACCAGGGGAAGCGAGCAAATTTCAGCTTCTGTTCGAGGATGTGTTCCAGCCCGTCCCTGATGTCGCGCGCGGTGAGTGTGTGTCCCGCAAACGGCACGTCTTCGAACGCGCCAAGCTCGCCACGCATCTCGGCCAATGCAACCGCGGCGCGGGCCCAATCAGGTAAGAAACACATCGCCTGCATTGTGTCGATTGCGCCGGGAACAGTCACCTTGTTGCGCTTTATCCTGCGCAGGAACACCTGGGACATCGGACAGTCTTGGTGATCAGGATCCATGAAGTTTCCCGCACGCAAGACGATCGTCTGCACACCACTGGCCGCATAGTCCTGCTCCATTTGCAGACGGATGGCGCCCTTTCGGCTGACGGGGTTGGGTGGTATGGTTTCGGACCATAGCCCTGCCGTGTCACCGAAGTGATAAACATTTCCCGGAAGGATCACCGTTGCATGTGCGCTTTTTGCGGCGGCAATCACCTGTTTTGTGATCCTGGGAAGTGTGCCCGCCCAGTTGTGATAATTTCGCGGGTTCATCCCGTTCACAATCACGTCGCACCCTCGCGCAGCTTGGCCCATATCGTCGCGGCCCCGATTGTACCGCCTGACATCCCAACCCGCCGCCTCGAACGCACGCGCGCTGTGCCGCCCCACTTTTCCCGATGCTCCGAGGATCAATACACGTTTCGTCATCCTTACCTCCTGTAAGATACCGGGAGGAAGGTAGTAAATTCAGAAATGGATTATAATTGTATATAAATTGGGGTTTGATATTCATTTTTGAATGATCATAGGCGATCTTGACTGGACCTATATCCGATCCTTTTTGGCCGTTGCCGAAACAGGTTCTCTGACCGCGGCCGCCAAAAAGACGGGGCAGAGCCAACCGACACTCGGGCGCCATATCAAGGCGGCGGAAAGGGCGCTTGGCACGCAATTGTTTGTCCGGACCACAGGCGGACTGCACCTTACCGAAGCAGGGCTGAGCCTGCTGGGCCCGGCCCGGGACATGGGCAATGCATCTGCGCGTTTCGCAACCCTGGCAGCCGGTCGCGACGCGCGTCTGAGCGGAACCGTTCGTATCACAGCCAGTGTCGTCGTGTCCCATTATCTGCTGCCAGCCGTTATCGCTGATCTGCGCCAGATCGAGCCGGACATCGACATCGAACTGGTTCCCTCTGACACCTCAGAGAGCCTCGTGTTCCGCGAGGCCGATATCGCCGTCCGGATGTATCGGCCAACCCAGCTGGACATTGTGACGCGGCAGATTTCTGACCACGCGCTGGCGTTATACGCGTCAAAAAAGCAGATCGCCCGGCAGGGGAATCCTCAGAGCTTTGAAGACCTGGCAGCGTTGGATTTTGTCGGCTTCGACAGGTCCGACATGATCATCCGGACGATGCGGACCCTTGGCTTTCCCGTGGATCGGAACTTTTTCGCGGTGCGGTGCGATGATCAGGCCACCTATTGGGAGCTGGTGCGCAACGGGTGCGGCGTGGGGGCGATGCAAACCATTATTGGCGACACTGATCCCTTGGTTGAACGGCTTGAATTTCAACCTGAGCTTCCCAGCCTGCCCGTCTGGCTTGCAGCACATTCGGCTTTGCACAAGACCCCGAGGGTCAAGCGCGTGTGGGACCATCTGGCCCATCACCTCGCGCAAAAGTAACTGGGTTCACACGCAAAGGCCTGGGTTTCCCATAAAGCTATCGTTGCTCATTGTAGGTTTTTTATCGCCGGTGCCTCTTCGGAGGGACGATGCATTCCCGGAATGGGGAAGCAGCGGCCCAAAGCGGTACACTGTTGCTGGCACGCATTCTGCGTGGCGTGAAGCTGACACCCTAAAGCGGATCTGGTTTGAAGGCGATGTTCAGATGGATGCGGTAGGAACTTTCGATGTGGTCCTTCGCAGCCTTTTCGGCGCGTTCGGGATCACGGGCGCGGATGGCATCGACGATGGCTTTGTGCTCGCGATACAGCTCTTCGGGGCGACCTTCAGGGATATATCGCGCGCCCCGCAGCAAGGCGAGGTCATCGCTGATCGCGTTGAACGCCTTCAACAGATAGCGGTTCTTGGCGGCATAGAAGATCGCATGGTGCAGATCCCAGTTCACCTGGTTCAGCGTGCGAATATCCGCATCTTCACCATGCACACGGTCAAGGATGACCTCCATCTGCTCGATTTCCATGTCTGACGCGTGCTGCGCGGCAAAGCGCGCGGCGATCCCCTCCAGTTGTTGGCGCAGCAGGTAAAGTTCGGATATTTCCATACGGTCCAGCTCGGCCACAACCGCGCCGCGCTGCGGTTCGATGGTGACGCGGCCTTCGGACTGCAGCCGGCGAATTGCCTCGCGGACCGGGGTGCGACTGATGCCGAGTCGTTTCGCGATGGACGCTTCCTTGATTCGCTCACCAGGATGGAATTCTCCTTCACGGATATCTTCCAGAAGCTGGCGATACACCAGTTCGGCCAGCGGCACATCCCGGTTGTCGGCTACAATGGAAATTCCGTGTCCTTCCAGTTTTCTAGGTCACATCAAAGAGCTGATGCAGTTCCGTCAGGAACCAGGGCTTGAACCAGTTAATACAAAAATATTGAATTCTCAAAATGTTTCTGATTGTATGCATTTAAGAACATTATATCAAAAATGTGCCTACCAACAGGAGGAAGCCGATGTTTGCCGCAATGAAATCTATTGCTTTGGGGGCTGCGATCGCAGTTGCCAGCACCACCCTTGCCATTGCACAGGATTATCCCAAGAAACCGGTCAGCATGATCGTGGCCTATTCGCCCGGCGGCGGCACCGATACCGCGGCCCGGATCATCGCGAATTACATGGAAAAGCACCTTGGCCAGCGGCTGGTTATCCGCAACAAGCCCGGTGCGGGCGGTCAGGTCGGGTTCTCGACGCTGGCACGGGCGAAGAATGATGGTTACACCATCGGGTTCATCAACATCCCGTCGATCTTTCTGGTGAAGATGCTACGCGATGATGTGCCATTCGAGATGTCGGATTTCGAACCCATCGGCAACATCCAGTTGGACCCGGTCGTGCTGACCGTGCCTGCCGACAGCCCGTTCGAGACATTTGCGGATTTTGCGGAAGCCGCGAAGGCCAATCCCGGCGGTTTGACCGTTGGCGGTGACGGGCCGCAATCGAACAACCAGTTGCAGCTTGTCGTGGCCGAAGACGCGCTTGGCATTGACGTGAATTTCGTGCCCTTCAACGGGTCGGGTCCGGCGATTACCGCGACGCTTGGCAATCAAGTCGATGCTTCGGTGCCCTCTGCCAGCTCAGCCACCGGGCAGGTGAACGAAGGCCGCCTGCGCGCGCTCGCCGTGTTTGCAGATGCGCGGTACCCCTATCTTCCCGACGTGCCCACCATCGCCGAGGCTTCGGGGGCCGAGGTTCAGAATATCGGTGCCTCAATGCGCGGTGTCGCGGTGCCCAAAGGTGTCGCGCCCGAGCAGAAAGCCGTTCTGGAAGAAGCCTTCAAGAACGTGGTCAACGACCCCGATTTCATCGCGCATATCGAACGTCTGGGCCTGCCTCTGACTTACATGACCGCCGATGAGTTTGCCGACTATCTGGCTTCGGCTGAAGAAGGTATCGGCAAATATGTCGATCTGCTGAAATAAACCAGACCGGGGGCCGTGATCATGATGACCGACCGCAACAAGGATCTTTTGTTTTGCGCTTTGGCGATAGTCGCGGCCCTTTCGGTACTGGTGGCCAGTTTCAGCTATCAATCCGCGTCGGCTTACTTTCCGCAGTTGCTGGCTGTGTTTATCGCGGTGCTCGCTGTTGTGTTGGGACTTCAAAGGCTGAAAGCCCCGGCTGAGCCGGTAGAGAAGCCTGACCACGCAGACCTTCTTGGTTTTGCAAAGGTGGTCATCAGCATTCTGGCCTATACCGGCGCGATGCTGGTGGTCGGGTTTCCAATTGCGACGGTGCTGTTTCTGACGCTGATGATGTTGACCCTGGGCGAACGCCGCCTGCACCTGATCCTGCCGGTCGCGCTTGGCCTGACCGGCTTGCTCTATTTCCTGTTCTTCTGGTTCCTCGGCGTCTATCCGCCCGAGGCCATGATATCGTTCTGATCCCGTCGGCGAGATTTCCACATGCTTGAAAACCTGCTTCTTGGACTTGAGACGCTTTTGACGCCGATGGCCTTGTTCGCCGTAACCATCGGAGTAATCGGCGGGGTGGTGATCGGATCGCTGCCGGGCCTGACCAGCACGATGGGCGTAGCACTGCTGATCCCGCTGACATTCTCGATGCCGCCCGAGGCCGGGTTGGCGATGCTGGGCGGGATCTATCTTGCCTCGACCTATAGCGGGGCGATCAGCGCGATCATTCTGAACATTCCCGGCACACCGGCTGCGGTGGCGACCCTGCTGGACGGCCACCCCATGTCACAACGGGGCGAGACGACGCGCGCGCTCGCCCTGGCCACGTTCGGGTCCAGCATTGGCGGTGTCCTGAGCGTCATTGCCTTGCTATTGCTGGCCCCACCCTTGGCCGAGTTTTCGCTGCGGTTCGGATCGCCCGAGTATTTCCTGTTGGCGGTGTTCGGCATTACCGTGATCGCATCGCTGTCGGCGGGCGCCATGTCCAAGGGGCTGATGGCGGGCGCGATGGGGCTGTTGCTTAGCACCATTGGCTCACACCCCCTGACGGGCGAGCTTCGTTTCACCTTCGGGCAACCGTCGCTTTATGACGGTATTCCCATGGTGGTGTCACTGATAGGGCTGTATTCGATCCCGGAAGTGATCTCGATGATCAGCAACCGCACAAATGTCATGCCGCAAGCTGATGTCGCGGGCAGCAAAGGGGCGCTGTCTTATCTGGGCGAGGTGATGGCGCGCAAATTCAACGTGCTGCGGTCGTCGCTGATCGGCATTATCGTGGGCATCATCCCCGGTGTCGGGTGCAGTGTTGGCGGGTTTCTGTCCTATGACGCCGCCAAACGTGCCTCGAAAACGAAAGAGGAATTCGGCAACGGCTCGCCCGACGGGGTGATCGCCAGTGAAACAGCCAACAACGCCGTTACCGGAGGCACGCTGATCCCATTGCTCACACTGGGCATTCCGGGCAATCCGGTCACGGCGGTTCTGCTGGGCGGGCTGATGATCCACGGCCTGCGTCCGGGGGCGGACCTGTTCACACTGAACGCCGATATCACCTATGGCTTCATCCTCAGCCTTTTGCTGGCCAATATCCTGTTCGTCCCGGTCGGCCTGATCTTCGCACGCTATTGCGCCAAGGTCATCATGGTGCCGCGCGAGATTCTGGCCCCCTGCATTCTGGCTTTTGCCGTGATCGGTGCCTATTCGATCCGCAGTTCGGTGGATGACATCCTGATCATGCTGGCCGTGGGCGTGATCGGCTTTGGCTTCAACTACTTCTCCGTGCCGCGTGCGCCGCTGGTGCTGGGACTGGTCCTTGGCACCTTGGCCGAGGGCGAGTTGGCCCGGTCGCTGGCGCTGGTCAGCGGCGATGTTCCGGCGTTCCTTCTGCAACTTGTGACGCGCCCAATCTGCATCGTGCTTCTGATCCTGTGCGCCTTTGCGCTGTATCAGGGCGTGGTGCAGCACCGGCGCAATTCTCACATGCTCGACAGCTGATAATAACCAAAGGGAGACTTCAAAATGATCCGTAAACTGACCTGCACAGCCATCGCCGGCCTTCTCGCAATGTCATCGGCGCTGACCGCGCAGGAGCTGACAATCCAAGGACCAGCAACCTTGGACAAAGAAGGTGTGGTCGAAATTTCCGGCGCGGGGTTCGAAGCTGACGCGCCTGTCCTGTTGCTGTTCACCACAGCAGATGGGGTGGCCGCAGAAATCGGCTATGCGCTTGACCCGCAACCCGTTGCGGATGCGGACGGCAACTGGACGACGACATGGTCTTATGGGCGCTTCGTCTCGAAAAAACTGGTGGCGCCGGGTGATTTCAACCTTGCCGCCACGGATGAAGACCTGAACGAGCTGGCGACCACCACAATCACTTTCACGGAATGATCCGCCATACCTGACAACACCCTGTCCGCCCCGGCGGGCAGGCCCATCCGATTGAACACGAGATCACCATGTCCATGTCTGCCCCCATCCGCCGCGTTGGCGACGCCAGCGCCCACCATTTCTTTGGCTATTACAACAAGTCGAACTTCGATCGCGACGACAAGCGGTTGTTGGGGCAGCGGGTGGATCGCTTCACGGGGGACATCACTGGGCAAGAGACTGCGATCGTGGGCTATTTCGACCTGAGCGCCAGTGACCAATTTCACGAGGTCGGACAGACAACCACATGGAACTGGCAGATGGGCAGCCAGTTGCAATGGGTCGGCAAAGCGAACCAGATCATCCACAACGCCCGTTGGGATGGCCCGGCGCGCGATACGCCTTACCCGGATTTCTGTTCGAAACTGGTAGATCTGGACAGCGGAACAACGCGCACCCTGCCCCTGCCGGTCTATGTGCTGGCCCCGAACGGGGACTATGCGCTTTGTGTGAACTATTCGCGCTTCATGGTGACTCATAAAACCATCGGCTACCCGGCAACGCAGACCGAGCCGGAACTGGACCTCGCCCCTGCGGATGATGGCATCTACCGTATGGACATGGCGACCGGCGACTATCGTCTGATCCTCAGCCTTGCGCAGTTGAAGGCGCATCAGCCAAGACCGTCGATGGGCAAGGCCATTCATTGGATCACACATCTGGAGGCCAACCCATCCGGCTCGCGTTTCCTGTTCATCCACCGGTGGACCGAACGGGTCGAGGATGAGACTTGCTTCCTGCATCGGCTTTACACTGTGAACGGCGACGGTACGGATTTGCGGCTGCTTGAATGCGCGGATCACCCGCTGCCGCAACTTGCCGACGATTTTGACCCGAACGCGGTGGGAACGTTCGATTATGAGAAGTCGGAATACCAGATCTCGCACCCGATGTGGAAATCAGACAGCGAGGTGATCGTCTGGGGGCCGCATGATGGGGCAATCCATTATCACCTTTATGATGACACGACCGGCGCGGCGCGGGTCATCGGGCCGGGCATCCTGACCGAAAACGGGCACATGACCTATTCGCGCGACGGGCGTTGGATTTTGTCCGACACCTATCCCGATGCAAGCACGAACGAGCGTATCCTGTTTCTGTTCGATACGCAGACCGACACGCGACATGATCTTGGGTCATTCTACACGCCGCCGGATCTGGGCAAGCACAACCGCTGCGACCTTCATCCGCGCTGGAGCCACGATAACAAGACGGTCTGCATCGACTCTGTCCACGAAGGCACCCGGCAGATGTATCTGGTGGATGTAACAGATATCGTTTCGGAATAGAGGCTCCTGCGGTGGAGTTTTCCATCGCAACAAGCCCATTCAAGTGAGCGAACTACGGGGGGTTGCACATGGCCTGCCGCCATGCTGATTGCTGCACTTCACCTTTTTTTGCGGCCAGATGCGCTTACGGCGCGCTATCTTCGGTGGCGCAGCACGGCGTCCCGGTCAGACCGCCCAATCAGTGCAAGCCCGGTCTGTTCCGCACCGGGGTTTCAGCGTTGCGACATCACAGAATTCCTGACGCCGCATATTGTTCAAAACCGTCGATCAGGACTGATCCGTTACATCCGTGATCCACGTCCAGCTTGCGACCGCGCGCGGGAAGCCAAGTGGCCCGATGGCCAGAAACGCCGTCTGGTGCAGATCGTCGACCGGAAGATTTTCCTCCAATGCACGGCGCGCATGCGAATGCACGGCCCCTTCGGACCCGGCCCCGATGGCTAGCGCAAGCTTGACCAGCCGTTTTTCGCGCGCGCTCAGCCCACCGGTGTCGGCGATGGCGGAACCAAGGGCGGAATAGGCCGACCAGACATCGGGATGTTGTTTGGCAAGATCGCCAGCGGCACCGGGAAGATCATCAGTCATCGAAGGGTCCTTTCAGGTTTGGTTAGCCGCCCAGAGCAGACATGAAGCGTTTCACAGACGGGCGGCAGACGGTACGGGTATCAAAATCATGCCCTTTGGGTTTAGCCGAAATCGCCTGTCGCAGCAAAGCATCAAGTGCCTGTTCCCCTGCCCCAAGCGCGGGCCGAAGATCGACAGACCCTTCCTGGCCCATACAGGTGTAAAGCCGCCCCGTGGCGCTGAGCCGTACGCGGTTGCACAGCGCGCAGAAATTACACGACATCGGCGAGATCAACCCAAGCCGACCGCCGGTTTCTGCGATACGCAGATAGCGCGCCGGACCTCCGGTGCTGTGGGCAACGGGTGACAGGGTCCACCGGTTTGCCAGCGATGCCTCCAGTACATCAAGTGGCAGCAGTGTGTCGGCGCGGTTCTGACCTGTCTCGCCCATCGGCATTTCCTCGATCAGGGTCAGATCCATGCCACGGCCATGAGCAAAGCGGATCATGTCGTCCAACTCGTGCTCGAAGGCGCCTCGGCTGGCAATCGCATTCAGCTTGATCTTCAGCCCGGCGGAGTGCGCCGCATCCAGCCCGGTCAGCACCTTATCCAGCGTGCCAAGCCGGGTGATCTGGCGATAGCGCGCGGGGTCGAGCGTATCAAGCGAGACATTGACCCGGCGCACACCGTTCTTGGCAAGCTCATCGGCATATCGCGCCAACTGGGTGCCGTTGGTGGTCAGGGTCAGTTCGTCCAGCGCACCGGATGTCAGGTGGCGCGACAGATCTGCCAACAGATCCATGACCCCCTTGCGCACCAGGGGCTCGCCCCCGGTCAGGCGCAGTTTGCGTACGCCACGGCGGATGAACAGATCGGACAGGCGCGCCAGATCCTCGATGCTCAGCAGGTCGCGTTTGGGCAGGAACACCATGTTTTCGGCCATGCAATAGGTGCAGCGCAGATCGCAGCGGTCGGTCAGGGACAGGCGCAGATATGTCACGGCGCGGCCGAAACTGTCAGTCAGCGCAGGCGGGGTGGCATGGGGGGTATCAAGCGGCATGACGGTTCCTTTCAATCCGGTCCAGCCAGGTCAGCACGGCGTCGGTGCGCATCGGAAGATCGCAGGCCATGTCGCCGCCGAACGCGGCCCAGCTTTCGGCATAGGTGGGTCGCACGGCGGTCAGCACCGGCACGTTCAGCGTGATTGCCGCTCCGATCAGATCACGAAACCCGCGCCCCTCGCTTTCGCCGCGCCCGAAGCGATTGAGGATCAGCAAATCTGCCCCTTGATGCAACTCAGCCTCGATGAAGGCAGCGCAATCCGCGAGCGCCCCGGGGTGCAGGCGGCAGCCATGCGACCCATTGCCGAGCGGCTGCGAGATGCGAAACACTTTGCCGGAGTTCAGCGTGGTCAGGTCCATGTCCGCGCAATGACATTCGCCGGTTGCGGACCTGCGGGTTTGCAGCGCACCGCGCACGGTTAACCCGCGTTCGGCGAGGGTTGCAGCGATCCGGGCAAGAAACCCGTCGATATCCCCGTGGTCAAAGCGGATTGCGGCCAGCGGTCGGTGTCTCATGCTAGCGCCCCCGTGGTGTGGAATGGGTGCCAATGCAGCCTGTCGCCATGCTTGACGGTCGAAATATTCGCCGCGACGGTTGCCAGGCCGTCGGCCCCGGCCAGCGGCAGAAGCGTGGCGGACACACCCGCGCCAAGCCGGTGCAGGATAGGCAGGCCCTGCGCGTCATAGCCCCCCAAACGCACCGGAAAGACCTCGGCCCGGCCCGGCTTGCGTTGCCAGTCGAACCCGGCGCAGGCCGGTGTGGTGGCAAAGGGCGCGGGCTCGGCTCCCGTCATGCGGGCAAGCTGTGCCGACACGAAAAGGTGAAAGCCGACATAGACGGCAAAGGGATTGCCCGGCAGCCCGGTAAAGGCCGCATTGCCCAATCTGCCGAACATGACGGGCTTGCCCGGTTTGATCGCCACGCGCCAGCCGCTGATGCGACCGCCCGCTGCAGTCAGCGCCTCGCGGATGTGATCCTTGCCGCCCATCGACACCGCACCTGACGTCACGATCAGATCAAACCGTGTGCCAAGTCCTGCGAAGTGCGCGGTCGAGGCGACGGGATCGTCCGGCAGTATGCCCAGATCGCTGATTTCGGCGCCATGCTGCGCCAGCAGGGCACAGAGCAGCGGTCGGTTGGCATCAGGAATCTGCCCCGGTCCACAGGGCCCGGTTGTCACCTCTTCGCCGGTGGAAAACACGGCAACGCGCGGGCGGCGCACGACCTCGATTTGGCGCAACCCGTTGGCCGCCAGAAGGCCGATATGCCGGGATGCCATGCGCACCCCCGTGCCGAGCAGCACCTCGCCCTTGGCCTGATCACTGCCCGCGCGGCGAATGTTGTCACCCAGCTTTGGCGGGGACGAGACATGAACCTTGCGGGACTTGTCGATGCATACCTCTCGCATGACGACAGTATCAGCCCCTTCGGGCAGCGGGGCGCCCGTATAAATGCGCATCGCCGCACCATTGGGAAGCACACCGGGCGCATCACCCGCCGCCACGGTCCCGGCGACAGGCAGGCAGCAGCGTCCCTCAAGATCGGCAAGGCGCAGTGCAAAACCGTCCATCGCCGAATTGTCGAAATATGGCATGGCTCGGGCGGCACGAATGGTCGTGGCGGTGGTGCGGCCCAGCGCGTCGGCCAGCGGCACGGTGTCTTTATCGGTGATCGGGGTGACTTGCGCCAGGGCACGATGCAGCGCATCAGCTACGCTCATCATATCGGTGGTATCAGAGAGGCTTTCGCAGCTGCACCCACCAGTGACAGAAGCTATCAACATCGTCCTCTCCTGAATTTTTGTTGAGATCATCGTGGTCAGCGGGCCGGTCAACCGGCCCGCTGTGTTTTGCCTGCGTTCAGTTCGCGTCGGCGGCGTTCTTCATCAGGTAATCCATGACAAGCTCGCGTTCGCTTTCTTCAAGACCGGCACGTTCAAACATGGACGGCACGATGCCTTTCCACTGCTGCCGCGTATAGTGCGTTACCTCACGCGGGGCATGACAGACGGTGCAGCGTTCGAAGAACATCTTTTCGCCCGGGGACATGTCGGCGTAAAGAGCTTCGGTCAGAGCTTCCAGCCGCTCGGCCCCGACCGCTTCATCGTCGATCGCTGCGATTTCCATGTCCTCGATGATGGCCGGTTTTTCATATGCCATGTTCGGACCTTCGGGGTCTTCACATTTGCGCATCTCAACCAGCACGGTGTTGGCCGTGGTTGCCTGTGCCAGCCCCGATGATCGCTGCGTCGAGGTCAGAAAGTTCACCAGACCCGAGTTGCAACGCCCCTTGCTGTCCAGTGACGGCCATGCCCCTTCATAGAGCGAAACCACACCCGGCATGATGTCGTCGCTGACCACAGCCCCGACGATCACCGTGCCACGGTCGTTGTAGAGCTCGACCAGATCGCCATCTTCGATGCCACGAGATGCAGCGTCCTGCGTGTTGATCCGCACCGGTTCGCGGCCTTGCACCTTGTAAAGAGCGCGCAGCTTTTCGGACTGGTCCATCTGGCTGTGCAGGCGGAACCACGGGTGGGGCGACACGACATGCAACTGACCTTCTTTGGCGTTGCCGAGGTATTCGTGTTTTTCCATCCAGACCGGCATGCCGGGGCAGTCGTCGATGTCCATGGCCGAAATGCTTTCCGAGAACATCTCGATCTTGCCCGAATCCGTGTGCAGCGGGCTGCCTTCGGGGTCGTTGTAGAATTCGCTGTGGCGGGTCCATTTGCGCGCCGCATCAGGCACCGGCATCCGGGCATAGCCCTTTTCCCAGAACTCTTTGAACGGTGTTTCCGCGGCAGCCCCCGAGGCTTCATAGGCGAGCTTGATGTGATACATCTTGTCCTCGCCGTCGGTGAATTGCGCCCACAGCCCCAGCTTGTCGGCCAGGCCTTCGAAGATTTCGTAGTCGGGCAGGCTTTCGCCCACCGGCTCGATCACCTTCTTCATCGCATAGACCTTGTCGTTCGAATAGGTCCCGCCCGAGGTGATGTCGTCCTGTTCCAGCGTCGAAGCGGCGGGCAGAACGATGTCGACCCAACGGGTTGCGGCCGTCCACCAAACGTCGACACAGACAATAGTCTCGACCTTCTCAAGCGCACGGATCAGGCGGTTGGTGTCCTGCTGGTGCGACATGAAGTTGTTGCCGGCGTTGAAGATCATCTTGATGTCGGGATAGGTGTTCGTGAACCCGTTATAGAAGAACTCTTTGCCCGGATTTTCCAGTGCCTCGGTGATGCGCGAGGCCGGAACAACCTTCTTGATGAAGTTGCGTCCCTGGCTCATGCCGACCGGTGTGCGTGCGCCGCTTTGCGGCATGCCGCCGTTGCCATAGTGCCACGAGAAGCCAACGCCCGAACCCGGTTTACCGATCTTGCCGGTCAGGGCCTGGAAGTTGACAAGCGACCAATAGGCCATTTCGCCGTGCTGCGCGCGCTGGATTGCCCACGATCCGGCAACCTGCGTGTTCGACGTTGCAAGAAGTTCGGCCAGTTCCTTGATCTTCGCTTCGTCAATGCCGGTGATGGCGGACGCCCAGGCCGGCGTTTTCGGCGTGCCGTCGTCTTCGCCCTTCACATAAGCGATCCACTTATCGGCGCCGACGGTGTATTTGTCCATGTATTCACGGTCTTCCAGACCGTTTTCCAGAACGTGATAGGCCATGCCCAGGAACAGGGCGGTATCGGTGTTGGGGACGACCTTGACCCATTCTGCGCCAAGGTATTCGTCCGACGCCGTGCGTTGCGGGTTGATCGAGATGAACTTGACGCCTGCGTCGCGAATTTGTTCCCACGGGCCATACATGCCGTGGTCAGCCACGCGATATTCGATACGGTTGTTCTTGATGGGGTCACATCCGACCAACACGAAAACCTCGGTGTTGTCGCGGATGACTTCCCAGGCCGTCTGACCGGAATAGACTTCCATGTCGCCGATCACGCGCGGCAGAAGCACCTGCCCGGCCCCGGCCGACCAGTCGCCAGCGGTATTGGTGCAGCCACCGATCAGGTTGATCAGGCGACCTTGCAGCACGTTGGGGCGGAACGAGCCAGCGTTCGACCAGCCGCCATAGGACGAGCTGAAGATCGCTTCGTTGCCGTGGTTGGTGGCAGTGTCCAACAGCGCCTTCGCGGTCAGGCTCCAGGCCGTGTCCCAATCGACGCGGACATATTCTTCCTTGCCGCGCAACTCGGGTTTGGTGTCGCCGGTTTCCCAGCCTTCCAGATAGGATTTGCGGACCATCGGATAGTTGATGCGCGATTTGTCATAGGTGCGGTCCATGACGCCATAGGTCAGCATTTCTGTCGGACGGGCGTCCAGTTCCATGATCGCGTTGACGCCAACCAGCTTGCCATCGCGCACGACGGCTTCGAACGGGCCATAGTGGGTGGCGTGGAACGCGCGGTCCCGGAACGAGTTGGGGTCAAGTGCGGCAAGCGCGGTCGATCCCATCAGATTGGCTGTTCCGAAGAAAGCAGCACCGCCCTGAAGGAAAGCGCGACGGGTGGGTGTGGTAAGTGACATGATGAGCCTCCTTGGCTGAGAAACTTGCCCCAGTCTTATTCCCCGGCCTTCGCACGGACCTTGATACGCCGCAAAAGAGCTTGTTCGAAATTGTAAAGAAATGTAACTTCGCATAATGTCTCAGCATATCCTCATCGTCGAAGATGATCGTGTCACCCGGATGCGCCTTGCCGCTTATCTGCGCGAACAGGGTCATCGCGTCAGCGAGGCCGAGGATGCCGAGGCGATGGAGCATATCATCGCCATGGACCCCCCCGAACTTCTGCTGGTGGATGTCAATCTGGACGGCAAGGACGGGCTGACCATCACCCGCGAACAGCGGGCCAATTCGCGGGTCGGGATCATCCTTCTGACCGCGCGTGACGATCAGGTCGACAAGATCGTGGGGCTTGAAATGGGGGCCGATGATTACGTTACCAAACCCTTTGACAAGCGCGAGCTGGCCGCGCGGGTCAAGAACTTGCTAGCCCGGATCAACGATATCGGCCTGGCACCCGAAGGGCCGCCCCCGATCAGCGAATTCGGGCCATGGTGCTTTGATCGCATTCGCCGCCGACTGGTCAGCCAGGCACGGGTCGAACCGCTGACCAGTATTGAGTTCGGCATCCTGAAAGCCCTGATGGATTACCCCGGCGTTACGCTCAGCAGGGCGCGGATTGCTGACTTTCTGGGCCGGGGGCATCAGAATTCCAACACACGCACAATCGACGTGGTGGTCGGCCGTCTGCGCAAAAAGATCGAGGATGACCCCGCCTGCCCCGACTGGATCCTGACGGTGCATGGTGAAGGCTATCGCTTCGTTCAACCCTCGACCGCCGAGACATCCTGAAGCCCGGCCTGCGCAGCGGCATTTTCGAGCATCGCACAGGCGTCCTGCGCGGCCATCCGGGTGGCGTTTATGCGGGCGGGCGTCAAGGTGCCCGTGTCGCCTTCGATTTGCGCCAACTGGCTGCGCAACGCCTCCAGCCCATAATTCGACACCGCCCCTTTCAGCCGGTGAGCGAGCCTGCGCCGTGCGTCGGGATCGGCCCCTTCGATCTCGCGCAGTGCCGAAGGGATATCGCTCAGCAGATCGCGCAGCACATGCGCCGTGGATTCGGCGCCTAGATCGCGGATATCGCCCTGCACGCATTGAAGCACTGCTTCATAGCCCGGCGTTCCCATGCCCGGCCTGGACGCCTTCTGCGTCGTGTCGTGCATACCTTCCAGCAGTTCAACCAACCGGCGCGGCGAGATCGGCTTGGCCAGTATACGGCTGACGCCAAGCCGGTCGCGTTGCGCCTGCGTATCGTCAATCGCGCGTGCGGTCAGCGCGGCCACCACCGCATCGCCCCGAATGGGTGCCAGTTGCCGGATCACCTCTTCGCCGGACATATCCGGAAGGCCCAGATCAACGAGGATCAGGTCAAACACCTCTTCCTTCGCCGCCGCCAGCCCCGCAGCCCCGGTTTCGGCCTCGCGCACTGTGCATCCCAGCCGCTCAAGATAGCCCCGTGCCACCATCCGGTTCACCGCATGATCCTCGATCACCAGCACAGATTTGCCAATATCTTCGGGCAAGGCGACGTCATGCCGCTCGATCTGGTCCGGGTCGCCGATGGAGACGGGCACACTCAGGGTAAAGCGGCTGCCCATGCCGGGCTCGCTTTCCACCGTCAGACCGCCACCCATTGCTTCGGTCAGATTGCGCGAGATCGGCAAGCCCAGCCCGGCGCCTTCGGTCCAACTGCGTGCCACGTCATCTTCGCGGGAATAGGCGTCAAACGCTTGCATCAGGAAAGCCTGGCTCATCCCCACGCCGGTGTCTTGCACAACGAACGACAAGACGGCCTGTTCTTCGCTTTGACCCATGGCAAAATCCACCGACAGGGTGACCGATCCCGCGTCAGTGTATTTCACCGCATTGGACAAAAGGTTGGTCACGACCTGGCGGATCTTGACAACATCGCCAATCACCACGGGCGGCACGGTCGCCGCCAGATCAACATTGGCCTCAAGCCCCTTTTCCCGGGCCAGGGCCGACAGGTAGTGGCCCAGCTGCCCGGTAAACTCGCGCGTGTCGAAATGCACCGGATTGGCCCGGACAGACAAAGGCTCGCTTCCGGAATAGACGATGATATCGTTGCTCAGCTCCAGCAACTCGCGGGCCGAGGTCAGCGCGGTTGCGATGCGTTTGCGGTGCGCATCGCTCGTTGCCTCGGCCTGCAACAGATCAAGCATCCCGATCACACCATTGAGCGGCGTGCGGATTTCGTGGCTCATACGGGCCAGAAACTCTGACTTGCCACGATTGGCGGCCTCGGCCTCGGCGCGGGCCTTGTCCGAGGCGCGCATTTCCTCGACCACCTCACCCGTGCGCGCCACAACCGCCTGCTCAAGGGATTCCTGCAATCGCGCCGCCTGCATCGCCCGCCGGCGCAGGATGTTGAGCGCCTTTTCCATGCGCCCGATCTCATCGCGCCCGGAAATGGGCACCGACGTGCCAAACTGCCCCTGTGCCACGGCAATCACCCGGTTCGCCACGTTACGCAGGCGCGCGACCAGTTCCTGCCGGGCATAGACCCAGGCCCAGGCGCCCAGCGCGCCTGACAACACCACCAGCGCCAGCAGCCCGTTGGCCAGACGCGCCGTCAGGGTGTTGGCCCGGTCGATCTGCGCCAGGCTCGTCTGCTGCACCTGTTGGCGGACCGTTTCTGCATGTAGCGACAACGACTCCACCCGGCGTTGCAGCTCTGCGCTGTCGTCGGCAACGGCTTGTTTCAGCTCCAGCACGCGCGACGAAAGCGCAAGCAGACCCTCGGCTCCCAGCGCCTGCTCAAGCCTCGCGAGCAGCCTGAGCGCATCGTTGCGACCCGCCTCTGTCGGCAAGAAAGGCACGCGTCGCAAGAACAGGGCGTGACTGCGCTCAAACTGGCCGCGCGCCTCGGCAATCTGCTCGGGTCGGGTCAGTTGCGGCACCTGCTGCAATCCCAGGCGCAACGCCTCGGCGGCGCGCAACAGCTCTGTCAGCCGGTCAAAGGCAAAGAAATCCCGATCCGCCAGCCGATCCAGCCGGGGGCGTGTATCAACGCCCGGACTGGCGTGAATGTCGGCAATCCCGGCGGTGATCTTCAATCGCGCCAGATCAAGCTCTGCCTCGAGCAGCGCGCCCAGTTCCCGACCGATATCGTTGGCCACCCTTGTCTGTTCCCGCAATCGCGCATCAAGTTCCAGCGCCTCCTTGGCGTGGCGCGACATGGTGTCGACAATGGCCAGAATGTCGGATTGCATCGGGTTGGCGGGCGGTTTTTCACTGATCCCTTCCAGGGTCTGCACGCCGTCCTGAATGCCCGTGACGGTCTGTTTCAGCGCGGCGGACAGATCATCCTGGGCCGTGGCCGTGTCGGCCTGGGCGAAAGACACCGCAAGCGAACGGACCACATTGGCCTCGACCGCGATCCGCCCCGACAGAGTCATCGCGGGGCTGTTCTGCTCGATCAGACGGCTGTTGGAGACGATCAGATAGCGGTTGACGCCTACCGCGGCCACGCCCACCATAACAGCCAGAAACCCCATCAGGGAGAACACGAGCATTAGCTTCTTGTCGAAAGACTGGCGTTGCATTCCCGCAACCTACGCAAGGCGTTGGACGACTGCAATCGTGGCCATTGTCTTCGCTCTGGTGCTGACGGGTCTGCGGGCAGAGCCGGTTTCTGCCAACATCCCCCGGCAGGTCTGCGTGCTGGTGCCACATTTCAAAGATGAATACTGGCTCAGCGTCGGATACGGGCTTGAGCAGGAAGCCCGGCACCATGACATCGACCTGCTCTTTTACGAGGCTGGCGGCTACCGCGCCCTCGCCACCCAGATCGCCCAGCTGAACGATTGTGCGGCCCGTGGGGTCGACGCGATCCTGATCGGTGCCGTCACCTCGGACCATGCCGAATTGCTGTCGGCCATTCGCGACGTGTCGTCCCGGGTGCCGGTTCTGGGATTGGTCAATGAGCTGCGCAGCCCCGACCTGTCGGGGCGCATCTGGGTCGATTGGCGGCAAATGGGCCTGGTTCTTGGCAGCTATCTGGCAGATCTGCACCCGGCGGACACGGTCCCGCAGCGCGCGGTGCTCGTGTCTGGCCCCGAAGAGGCAGGGTGGACCGGCCCGCTGGAACAGGGCCTGCGCAAGGGGCTGGCGACAAGCAGCATAG
Organism: Aliiroseovarius zhejiangensis; assembly: GCF_014656375.1. GTDB lineage: Bacteria > Pseudomonadota > Alphaproteobacteria > Rhodobacterales > Rhodobacteraceae > Aliiroseovarius > Aliiroseovarius zhejiangensis. Next base: position 916,763 of record NZ_BNCH01000001.1, read on the forward strand.
AGATCATCGCCGTTTTCAGTGCCGATACCGGCCTGCGTCAGCAACTGGCGCTTGTGGAAGAGGCCTTTGCCACCATTCCGAAAATCGACCTTCTGATCGGCAGCGCGCCCGCCGTCGAGGCCGCAATCGGCCTGATCAGCAACACGGGCCAGAACAGTGATGTCAGGCTCGCCTCGACTTACATCAGCCACACGATCAAGCGCAGTTTGACGAATGGCCGGGTCCTCGCGGTTCCGTTTGATGACCCCAGACAACAAGGCATGCTGGCGATCCGCCAATTGCTGTCTGTTGCGGGAAAAAGGCAGCACGCCGCGATGGGCGGGCCGGAGATCGTGTTGGTCAGCGGTCAAGACGACGTGATCGACAAAGTTGTACTGTCCCCGGCCGACTACTTTCCCGTTATCCAGTAAATCAGCATTCTTGCCGATCTTCGAGGATCAGGTCGATTACAGGTCACAATCCGGTTTGAACCGGCCTGCGAACGCATTGCAAACGGGTTTCATCAGCGCCTTGGGCTAGGGTCGTGTCGTCGGACAGTCCCCCACTCCCAGGCCATCATCGCAGACACCTCACTTTAACGAACCAAACGAATGAACAGGCGACGACAACCCAAGCGACGACCGTGGGTTTGATCCGTTCTTAGGCGAGGTGCGCGATATAGCGAATCGACGCGGATTGCCTTCCCCGGTCGCTGTGATGAACGAGATCAGCAGACGGTCGCCGTTCACAGAGCGCCAGCTCAAGGTCATCCTGAACGAACCGGGCCTGCAGGGATTGTGACACGCGCCAGCCAATAAAGCGGTTTGCGAAGGTGTCGAACACGAAAGGGACGCAGACACACACCCGTCAAGTCAAAACATAGGTGCAGTCACTGACCCAGAGCGTGTTCGGACCCGTGTCAACCTTTTCCTACTGAACCGAACGCCGCAACGTATCCCGGTCACAGCCGATTTTCGGCGCCATCGCTTTCATCGCCGCCGCCTAACTCTTGAAGGTGCCTTTATTGTCGAACACCATCCGCACGGCCCTTGCTCGTGTCCCTGTCGAATAGCGATTTACTCTGTTTTCTCTTTTCAAGGCTCCAATCTTTCCTTGATTTGGAGCATACGGAAAACGAGGTGCGGTTCAGTACGCTGTTTGGCCATATCTCGGCAAGCTTGGTTTCGCTTTGTTGCCACAGGTCATGGTCGGAAAAACATGATCGACCTTCGGGCCAATGACGGGTGCAGATCTCTGGACTAAACCTCAATACAAGAGAAATTCAGAGTTTTCGCGATACGGGCTAGTGCCGGTTGCGCCCAATCCTCTATACGAAATGGTCAGGGAAATGCTTTCGGTGTGAGTTTCAGTCGCCCGTCGCCACGCCAGAGCAACTGCGGATAGCACAGAACCATGGCAAGGCCGGAGCACCAAAACATGAAATCAAGTCGCAGGCTTGCTAGTGCGCGGATCATTGCGCCGGTGGCGCGTCAGTTGCGCGTTGCCGGTGTGTTGTCTGTTACGTCTGGTCTGATCTGGCCCGCGCAGGCGGGTGCGCTGGCATGGGCCATTTCGGGCTGGGTGACGGGTGAAATGACCCGAACCGGGATAGCAGCGGCGCTTTTCATTCTGGGCGGCGTCCTGAGCGCGCTCTTGACGCGGGCGGCCGGCGCCTGCCTTTTTGACGCCGCAGATCGGACCATTGCGCGTGAGCGTGCGGCGCTCATCTTGCGCGAGGCACGCGCGCGCGCCGATGTCAGTTCGGCCGAGGTCGCTGCGCTTGCCGTGCAGAAGCTACCGCTCCTGCAGCCGTGGATCACGCGGTATCATGTGGCCATGGTGCGCGTGGCGATCCTGCCTCTTGTCCTGCTGGCGGTGACATTCTGGTTCTCGTGGGTTGCAGGGCTCGTGTTGCTGGTCGCAGGACCGTTGATCCCCGTTTTCATGGCACTGATCGGTATGGCAGCCGAGGAAGCATCGCGGCGACAGATGGTCGAAGTCGGCACGATGAATGCCATGCTTATGGATCGGCTTTCGGCGATGCTCGACATCCGCCTGTTGGGCGCGGTCGAGAACGCGTCGGCGGATTTTCAGGATCGGGCCGAGGCCTTGCGCGTCAAGACCATGAGAGTGCTGCGTGTGGCCTTTCTGTCATCGACTGTGCTGGAGCTTTTCAGCGCCATCGGTGTCGCGATGGTGGCGGTTTTTGTGGGCTTCACGCTGTTGGGGGAAATCACGTTCGGAAGCTGGGGAACCCAGCTTGGGCTTGGGGAAGGCCTGTTTCTTTTACTGATCGCACCCGAGTTCTTTCAGCCCTTTCGCGATCTTGCAGCAGCGTGGCATGATCGCGCGGCGGGCTTGTCGGTGTTGGCCGAACTGGAAGAGCTTGATACGACCGGGCGCGTGGCGTTTCTGGGCACGGCGCGCGAAACCGCGCCTTTGCGCGGCCCGATCACACTCGCGCTCAGCGGAGCCGCTGTCGCGTATTCGGACCGGATATTGCCATTGCCGGACTTCAAGCTGAACACGGGTGAATCCCTCGCGCTTGTCGGCCCCAGCGGTGCCGGCAAAAGCACAACGCTTGAGGCCATTGCAGGTCTTGTGCCGCTCGCTCGGGGGCGCATAACCGTATGTGGCAAGACGTTGGACGAGGACACGGCAGACGCGTGGCGCGCACGTATCGCAATGGTGCCGCAAACCCCACATTTTGCCGATCAAACACTGCGCGACTGGCTTGACCCCGACGCGGATGAAGCCGCGCTCCGTATCGCCCTTGAGCTTGCAGAGGCAGACAGGATCGTCAGGCGGTTGCCCGATGGACTGGACACCCGTCTGGGTGAAACGGGTGGCGGCGTATCGGGTGGCGAAGCGCGTCGGTTGATGATTGCCCGCGCGGTGCTGAGCAGGCGCGAGCTCATCCTTGCGGACGAGCCGACGGCAGATCTTGACCCCGAAACGGCACAGCTTGTCATTGCATCGCTGAAACGACTGAAAGACGCAGGCCACAGTCTGATCGTCGCGACGCATGATCCGGCCGTCTTTGGCGCGATGGACCTCACTGTAGAGGTGGGGTCATGAAGGCGCTTTTGCCCATCATCCGCTTGCTGCTGACGGCAGAGCCCAAATCCATGATCCGTGGCGCCGCCCTGTCGGTGATCGTTCTGTTGATGGGGGCGGCACTTCTGGGTCTGTCGGGCTGGTTCATCACCGCAACGGGGATCGCTGGCCTGGCGGGTATCGGCATTGCTTTTGACGTGTTTCGCCCCTCGGCAGGTGTCCGGTTTCTGGCACTGGGTCGCACGGCTGCACGGTATGGCGAACGGCTGCTGACCCATGATGCGACCCTGCGGGCGCTGGCGGCGCTGCGGGTGACATTGCTGCGCCGTCAGGTTGGCCTTGATGCAAGAGCACTGGCCCGCCTGCGCGGTGAGGCGGAACTCACCCGCATCATCTCGGACGTCGATGCGCTCGACGGTGTCATTCTGAGGTTTGTCCTGCCCGGGCTGGCCGCTCTGGTTACGCATCTGATCGTCTTTCTTGCGCTTGCATGGCTGGCCGGGTGGGCAGTTGCCGCTGCCGTCCTGCTTGGCTATGTGCCAGTCGCGGTTCTGGTGTTTTGGAGGCTGGCGCGTCAAAGCATCGTTCCCTCGGATCAGGTCGAAACACAATCGCAGGCCTTGCGGCGCGGCATGATCGACATGATCCGGGACCGTCAGGCGCTGATCTTGCGCGCCCGCATCACCGCGCGTGAGGCTGATCTGCTGGCGATTGATGCCTCGACGCGCAAAATGATGCGGGCGCTTGACCTTTCGGACCGGAATGCGATCGCCGCGCTATCAGTTCTGACCGCAGCGGTTACGGGGCTGGCCCTTTTGGTGGGGGCAGCCTTTGTCGGGCAAGGCGCGCTCGACCCGGCAACCGGCGCAATTGGCGTCTTTGTTGCGCTGGCGCTGGCCGAAGCCCTGCCACCTTTTGCGCGCGGTGTGGCCGACTTCGGAAGGATGGCAGGTGCGGCAAAACGGATCGGGCAAGCCCCCGGACCGATACCCGCAACGGCGGTCAGGCCGGACGCCAAGCCCGATGAGCCGGTTCTATCGGTCGACACCCCGGAACTGGCGCTTCAACTTGAGGCAGGCAAGGCGGCGGTTCTGACCGGGCCAAGTGGTGGCGGCAAGACCAGCATGCTGATGCAGATTGCCGGTATGGCCGCCAGTGAAGGCGTCTTTATTCTCGGCACAAGGGTCACGGAATGGCCTGACGCGGAATTGCGCAACATCGTCACGATGGTGCCGCAACGCAGTGCGTTGATCGCGGGGACGATCCGCGAGAACCTGTCACTCTCTGGCGAGACGAAGGATGAAGAGATGTGGCGCGCACTTGCGGCTGTTGCGCTTGATGATGTCGTGCGCGCGCGGGACGGGCTTGAAACACAGCTGGGCGAGGGCGGCACGGGTCTTTCAGGCGGTCAGGCGCGCCGACTGACACTTGCGCGGGCTTTGCTTCGGAAGCCGAAACTGCTACTTCTGGATGAACCGATTGAGGGACTTGACGATGCGACAGCTTCGCGCGTCCTGACAGGGATACGTGGGATGTTACCTGAAGCGGCGATCCTTGCGACACTGCACCGCAGCGCAGATCACCCCGTTTTTAATATATCTCAAAAAATAGATATAAGACGGTAGCGCCGATCATTATATTGTGACGACCGCCACTGCGCGGCCAGAACCCACTACCGGAAATTGCACCAACGGCATGACGTTGGGCAGAAATCTAGGAGACTGGAAATGGAGTTCGATATTGTCGAGCTGTCACGCCTGCAGTTTGCAATGACAGCAATGTATCACTTCCTGTTTGTGCCGCTCACACTCGGCTTGGCCGTTCTCGTCGCGATCATGGAAACGGTTTACGTCATGACGGATCGCCCGATCTGGCGGCAAATGACAAAATTCTGGGGCATGCTTTTTGGCATCAACTTCGCGATCGGCGTGGCCACGGGTATCACCATGGAATTCCAGTTCGGGATGAACTGGTCTTATTTCAGCCACTATGTCGGCGACATTTTTGGCGCGCCGCTCGCGCTTGAAGGCCTTATGGCGTTCTTCCTCGAGGCCACATTCGTCGGCCTGTTCTTCTTCGGCTGGGACAAGCTGAGCAAGGTCGGCCACCTCATCGTGACGTGGCTCGTCGCCATTGGCTCGAACTTCTCGGCGCTGTGGATCCTGATTGCAAACGGCTGGATGCAGAACCCAGTTGGAGCCGAGTTCAACCCCGACACGATGCGCATGGAGATGACGAGCTTCTTTGAGGTCATGTTCAACGAGGTCGCGCAGGCAAAGTTCGTCCACACGGTTTCGGCAGGGTATGTCACGGCCTCAGTTTTCGTCCTGGGCGTATCGGCGTGGTATCTGCTGAAGGGACGGCACGTCGAACTGGCGCGCCGCTCCATCACGGTCGCTGCCTCGTTCGGTCTGGCCTCGGCGCTTTCGGTCGTCGTTCTGGGCGATGAATCCGGTTACTCGGCAACGCACTCCCAGCGTATGAAGCTCGCTGCGATCGAAGGTATGTGGGAATCCGAACCGGCGCCGGCGTCGTTCACACTGATCGGCCTGCCTGATCAGGAAGCGCGAGAAACGAAATATGCGGTGCATATTCCCTATTTGATGGGGCTTATCGGAACACGCTCGCTTACAAGGGAGATCGCGGGCATCGACGAGTTGATTGCCGAGTCCGAAACCCGCATTCGGTCGGGCATCATCGCCTATGATGCGCTTATGACGATCCGCGAAGAACGCGACGCCACCAGCCCCGATGTGCGCAGCACGTTCGAGGCGCATAGTGGCGATCTTGGCTATGCCTTCCTGCTCAAACGTTATGTCGATGATCCGCGTGACGCCACCGAGGCACAGATCGTGCAAGCCTCCAACGACACGTTGCCAACGGTCTGGCCGCTGTTCTGGGCCTTCCGCATCATGGTCGGGCTGGGCTTCAGCTTTATCGCGATCATGGCCTACTTCTTCTGGCGCTCCAGTTTCCGTGGGCAGGACTATCCGCACTGGGCGCTGTGGGGGGCTGTGCTGATCATTCCGACACCATGGATCGCGGCCGAGCTTGGCTGGTTCGTTGCCGAATACGGCCGCCAGCCATGGACGGTGGACGGTGTCTTGCCAACCGCGCTTTCGGTCAGTCACCTGTCGGTCACCGACTTGCTGCTGACGCTGGCCGGTTTCATGATTTTCTACACGGTGCTGTTCGTCGTCGAGATGGGCCTGATGCTGAAATACATCCGCAAGGGGCCGTTCGAGGATGTCGAGGAAACCGAAGCCTGGACCGCGCGGCACGAACACCGCCTGCGCACCCACGATGGCAAAGGCCCCTTTGCCGAAACCCCAGCGGAGTAAACGCCATGATCTTGCATGAATTTATCAGCTATGATGTCCTTCGCGTGATCTGGTGGGCGCTTTTGGGCGTGCTGCTGATCGGTTTCGCGCTGACCGACGGCTTCGACATGGGCGTTGGTGCGTTGCTGCCCTTCGTTGCCAAGACCGACATTGAACGTCGCGTGGTGATCAACACTGTCGGGCCGGTCTGGGAGGGAAACCAGGTGTGGTTCATTCTCGGAGGCGGTGCGATCTTCGCCGCATGGCCGCCGCTTTACGCGGTCAGCTTCTCGGGCTTCTACCTTGCAATGTTCGTCATTCTCGCCGCGCTGATCGTGCGCCCCGTCGCGTTCAAATACCGCTCCAAGCGCGAAAGCGCGCGTTGGCGCACGGCTTGGGACTGGGCCCTGTTTGCTGGTGGGGCCGTGCCCGCCCTGCTCTTTGGTGTTGCGGTGGGCAATGTGCTGCAAGGTGTCCCATTCGAACTGACGCCAGATCTTTTCGCCCGCTATGAAGGGGCCTTCTATGCGAAGTTCTTCGGGTTGCTGAACCCCTTCGCGATATTGGCAGGTGTTGTATCCCTTGCGATGCTCGTGACCCACGGCGCGGCCTGGCTGTCCTTCAAGGCCGAGGGGGTTGTTGCCACGCGCGCGCGATCTGTTGGCGCGGTCTCGGGCCTTGTGACGATCGTCGGCTATGTTCTGGCTGGCATCTGGCTCGCTTTCGGCATCGAAGGCTATGCCTTCGCATCGGACGTGGCCGCAAACGGTCCGTCCAACCCTCTTTACACCGAGGTCCTGCGGACGGACAGCTGGCTGTCGGCCTATGCTGCGCGGCCGTGGATCGCCCTTGCACCCGTTCTGGGGCTGTTGGGGATGGTCATGACTGTACTGGGCATGCGCGCCGGGCGCGAAGGCAAAACGCTTCTGTGGTCCAAGCTGGGCATTTTTGGTGCAATCTCATCAGTTGGGCTGACAATGTTCCCGTTCATTCTGCCCTCCTCGATTGATCCAAGGTCATCCCTGACTGTTTGGGACAGTTCGTCTTCGCACCAAACCCTGTTCGTCATGCTTGTCGCGACGGTCATCTTCATGCCCATGATCCTTGTCTACACGGCGTGGGTTTACAAAGTGCTCTGGGGCAAAGTCACCGAAGCTGACGTGACAGAATCCAGTTCAGCCTACTAGCTCGCTTAACCGGAAGGAAAACAGAATGTGGTATTTTGCCTGGCTCCTTGGCCTGCCTCTGGCCGCGATGTTTGCGGTCGTGAACGCAATGTGGCTTGAAATGCGCCGTGATCGTGCGCTGTCGGAACAGCCGCATACGGAAAAGGGATAACACACCTCGCAGCCAACGCAGCGCTTCGACGCCGGTCGCCCGCGATTGAAACCGCAGTGACCGGCGTTGGCGCAACACCCAAATTTTGTGATACCGAATGACCGGAACTTGCAGCGCAAGGCGTTGTAAAGCGGCTATGATCGCATCACGTCAACTGAACAAATCCTAGCCAACCGGTTTAACTGATGGGCAAGCGTGTTCAGCGGTTCGACACCTCATCAAACACACCAGAGACTGGCCGTTTGTGGAAACAAGTGCTTGCTGTGGCATGAAGCACTTTGGGCATTAAGGTGTCGTCAATCCGCACGGATTGTTTGCGACCGGGTCACGTCGATCAGCCGCGAGCCGATCGCATTCGGAACGGATGGGATGCGAAGGACAAAGGTAGATCAGACCTACAGGAAAACTGGGACGCTACCTCGTTTTTTGCTAGATCACCGCGCCACACCAAGATGTACGCTGTTCGCCAAAACGGGTTTATTGTGATCCTTGTAGAGTAAAGTGAAGAACAAACGTTACTTTGCCATCCAACTGACCCTCGGAAAATGAACCGGAGTCCGGCTGCCAGCCAATCTTCTTAGATTGAAGTCAGCACCTTGCGAACCAATTCTGTTCGCCGAACGACATCCATCTTTGACATTGCAGATTTAAGCTGGTTGCGGATTGTGTGAATGCTGACCTTGCGAAATTCTGCGATCTCTCGGGTCGACCGGCCTTCTGCGATACTCTCTGCGACCTCTGCTTCACAGGGTGTCAACGAGAACAGCTCGACCAACATCCCTTTTGCATCCGTAGCATGCTGATCGCGCATCATGCACAGCATCAGAAGCGGCCTTCCGATCAGCCCGAGATCTGAAAACATTGTGGCGTCATCCCGAAGTGCAAGCCTAGCTGTTCGACACCTGAACTCTTGCCCGTTCCTCCGATCGACGGCTCTGAACGTGGTTTCAAGGGTTAGTTCATGCCGGGCAAGTCTGTCTGCCAACCTTTCAAGCAACCGCGTGAGCCGCGGGCTTCGAAAAAACAGTCTCTCTCGGAGGTCGCAGCAAAATACGGCACCCTCGTGAATCAATGTTTGAGCTTCTTCATTCGCGAAACGGACCCGGCGTTGACCATCAATTGCGACAACCGAAGGTGGGTGCCAAAGCCCGACCTTGACGGCCGTCTGTTCGACGACCTTGGCTGCGATCATCTGATTTATTTCAATTGCGTGTTGAATGCTGGGCACCAGTCGAGCGACGAGCGCCATCCATTGATCCTGCTTTGCCTCAATATCCCGTCGGCGAATGTTGCCCCCCAGCAGGAAGTTGCGCCGCCTGTCATTGAAAACAACCGCACCGCCACCACCCAGAATGTCACCATTGGGCCGCACCCAATCATTGTAAAACTCGGTTCTAGCGAGGTCTTCCACAGGACACATTTCCTCGGCGTGCATGACTGATCCTGCTGCGCGTTTCATGAAAACGGGAACCCAGGCATTCATTGTTCCATAATATTCGGCATAGGAGCGGACTGCTTCTGGATCGTATCCAGAGCTTTTTATTCCGAACTGGGTGTTCGACCTGACATCTTGCCCGAACATATGGGTGCGCACACCGCCTGTTAGTTGGTGTAGGGCGTCTAGAAAATCTTGCCACTTCCTAGGATCAACCTCAGCTTTGAAAATCAGGTTTGTCAGCCGCGTAAAATCAGTTTGACTTACAGACATAGGAATTCTCTGTCGAAGGCAACAGCTCCACCAGAAATTGATCTATCGGCGCAAATTATAACAGATTTACCGCTTTATGGCGAACCGGCTTGCCCAAAATCCAAGATCAGTACCGTCGGGAGTTCGTTTGCAGATGACCCCGGGACAGCTTCAAACCATCATGAAATGACCGGCGATACCAAGGGAGCTTAGCCCAATTGGTTCATGCCAGACCAAATCCGTTCATCTAATTTGGTGAGTCTTTTCGTCCGCTTTTCATTACGGAGGCTCCAATGGCATTCATATTCAAAAGCTCTCGGAACGACATCGTCCGGGGCACAGACTCATCTGATTGGATTTTTACATTTGGGGGCGATGACGAAGTTCATGCCCGCGCGGGGAACGACTTTGTTTTCGGCGGGCTTGGCAATGATTGGATCAGTGGTGGCGATGGTCGCGACTACATCTACGGTCAGCGCGGTGATGATTTTCTGATTGGCGGCGCAGGAGCAGACGTCCTGCGTGGCGGTCGCGGCAATGATACCGCTGTATTTGTCGCAGCGGACAATACTCGGAATGCATATCACAATGACGCATATTATGGCGGCAAGGGGCATGACACACTCAGGCTCGAGTTCACGGCGGATGAATGGGCAGAGTGCTCAGTGAAAGAGGATGTGGCGGGCTTTCTGAACTGGCTTTCGGACACATCTGCCGCGCGCTCATTCACATTCACTTCACTAAGTCTGACGGCGCGAAGCTTTGAATGCCTGAAGGTTTTTGTCGACGGTGTAGAGATCGACCCCACTGCCCCGCCGGACGTGACCGAGATAGACCTGTCAGATTCGACAGAAGATGAAACGGTCACAATATCTGATGATTCTGACACCAATATCCAAACGGGCTCGGGCGATGATACGATCACGGCCGGCAATGGCACCAATGTAATCGACGCGGGTGACGGCAACAACGTCGTGACAACAGGCAGTGGCGACGATGACATTACCACGGGGTCCGGTGATGATACCGTCACGATAGGCGATGGGGACGATATCGTGCGCACCGGTGCCGGAAATGACACGATTATTGCCGGGGCCGGTTTGGGTGATGACATCATCGACGGTGGGCTAGGCAATGATACAGTGGCTTACCCATCTGTCACAAATGGGGTCACGATTGATCTCCGCCCCGAGGATCGGTCGGGCACGATGACAATAAACAACGGCACAATAGGGGATTATCTGTCGTCGAATGGATATGCGGCGACCACGCCGGTTGGCATTGCGACTGGTGATGTTTCCCCGACGGGACAGGACGAAGTCGAAGTTGATATCCTGATCAGCATTGAAAATGCCACGGGTGGGACGGGCAGCGATCACATCACGGGCAACGACGACGACAATGTTTTGCGAGGCGGCGATGAATCGGACACGGGGAATGACACGCTTCTGGGTCTAGCGGGCAATGACCTTTTGATTGGGGGTGCCGGAAACGACAGCATTGATGGTGGTGCGGGTGACGATACGATCGAAGGCGGCGCCGGGAATGACACGATCGATGGTGGCGAAGGGTTCAACCAGATCGTCCTGAGCGGGACCAACGACGACTATGACGTCGTCAGCAACGGCGACGGCACCTACACGGTCACGGATGTCGGGGGAAATGGCGACGGTGTCGACGTAATCACCAATATCGAAGACCTCGTGTTTTCCAACACGACGTTGGCTTTGTGGACGTTCGTGGATGGATTCGACATCTTCGGCACGTCAAACGCCGAAACCATCAACGGCACACCGGGGCGAGACAACATTTATGCTGGCGCAGGTGACGACCAGATTTTCGGACGCGGAGAAGAAGACTGGATTACAGGAGGCGCTGGAAATGACTTGATTGATGGCGGCGATGGAGTGGTTGACGACGATTCTGGTTGGGACGCTGCGGACTATATGGAGGAAACATTTGAAGGAGGGTCTCAGGGCGTCACCGTCAACCTTGGCACCCAAACTGCGACGGACACGTTCGGCGACACGGATACTTTGGTTAACATCGAACGGATCAACGCCACGAATTTCGCGGACATCCTCATCGGATCCGACGATGACGACGCATTCGACCCTCATGGCGGTGATGACGAAATTCACGGCGGCGATGGTTGGGACAATCTGATGTATCAACTATCCGCTGGTGAGGGTGGAGTTTCGGGGATCGTGGCAACATTTAGCCCGACAGTTGAGGGGTCAGGAACTGTGGAGGACCCGTTTGGAGATACTGACACTTTTTCCGGGATCGAAGCCCTTCGCGGCACCGAGTTCGATGACGACGTAACTGGCGGTTTTGGTTTTCAGTCCATTCGCACATATGCGGGTGATGACATCGTCGACGGAACGATAGGGCAACAGATGCTGGGCTATCATGACGATGCGAATTACGGTGGTTTCGAAGGCATCTCGGTCGATATGTCCGTGGTCGATGGAAACGGTTTTGCGACCGTGACTGACGGTTTCGGCGATAAAGACCTGATCAAGGATGTCGAGGAAATTCGCGGCACCGGCACCGACGACTCCATCACTGGCAGCAACGCGGATAACTTCTTTCTTGGTGAAGCTGGCGATGACTTCATCGACGGACAAGACGGCAGCGATACGATCCAGGGCGGCTTGGGAAACGATACGATTCTGGGTGGGGTTGGCGACGACAATCTTGATGGCGGTGCGGATAACGACACCATCACTGGGGGAGCGGGTGTTGACGTCATGATAGGTGGAGCCGGCGCTGACCAATTCATCTTCAGCCTCGGCGACGGCAATGACATCATCGAAGATTTCACGGTCGGAGAGGATCTTCTGGTCCTTGAGGGCGGCGTGACCATCACCGGATTGTCCGAGCTTGACGTCGGAGGTGATGCCAGTTTGGACACGGTCGTCGAGTTGTCGAGCGGCGAAGAGATTGCACTGTTGGATGTCTCTGGTCTCACCGACTGGAATGCGCTTCTGTGAGTGCCTGGCCCTTTGCGTCTGCGCCGCAGATTTTCGGGTTTCTCTGATCCGGTTTCAGGAGCTGGTGGGCGCAAAGGGGTTTTGTATAGGGTGACACCTGATCAGGATTGATTGTCTCAAAAAACGAGATCAATGGGCCGAGCTAGCAAACAGGACGATTAATGCGATGTCCCCACGGTCGCCTTGCCTTACCCGTCGTCGCGGGCGTAATCCCGCAATTGCTGCACATCGCTGATGATGGCGCTGGCCTTGTCAATCCGCACCCCATACGCCCCCAGCCGCGAGAAAGCGCGTGACAGGCTTTCGGGTTTCATCCCCAGACGTCCTGCGATCAGGACCTTGTCGTATGGCAATTTGATCGCACAATCGTCGGGCGTGCCGTCGCACAGGCCAAGCAGAAACTCGGCCACACGCTGCGGTGCGGTCTTGGCCTTCAACTGCTCAAGCTGTGTCACCAGCCCGTGCAGATGTGTGAAGGTCGAGGACAGGATGGACAAGGCGACCTCGGGATCCTGTTTCACAAGCTGAACCATGACATTGGTCGGGATATGCATGACCTCGCAATTGGTGGCCGCTTCGCCCGACACCGGATAGGGCAGTTTTCGCAGGGCCACGGCCTCGCCGAAACTTTCGCCACGGGTAAAGACGCTCACCACCGCTTCGGTGCCGCCGCGCGTCATGCGGTAGAGCTTCACCCAGCCATCCAAGACAATGTGGATCGCATCGGCAGACTCCTCTTGCATGAACAGTGTTTCGCCACGCTCGTAATGCCGCCATGTCGCTTGTGACAGGATCGCGTCCACATGCACATCGGGTAGCGCGCGCATGAAAAGAGAATTGCGCGCAATCGTCTTATACTTTTCAAGTGGCACTGTGTTTCCCCTGTAAACGGCACTGTGCAAGCAGCGCGCCATCCTGTTTCGGCATCGTTTCTATCTGCGCAACCCGGCGGCGTCCACCATCTGAATGCATCTGGTGCACCCGGGTTCAGTCGCCAGAGCGGGTTGCCCTGACAACCCGTCCGGCCAGCTGTTCTTCCCAGGATTTCATCATCTCATCGACCCGCTTCATATAGGCTTCGTTTTCTACGGTTGGCGTGTCGATGTCATGCAGCTGGGCAAGGTCGAGCATCACTTCGCGATCCGACGCGTCGAACTCGGCCACCATACGTTCAGCCGTGGCGCGACCATGCCCAAGCGCCTCGAACGCCGAACGGGTCATGCGCAGCGAGCTGTCATACACTTCGCGGATCACGTCGCGGCACCCCACAGACCACAGGTCATAGACATGGTCGCGGTCAACCGCGCGGGCAATGACATGCACATGTGGATGATGCGCGCAGACATAGCGGGTCATTTCGGTGATCGCCTCTTTCCCGTCAATTGCGATGACAAGGATCTTCGCGTCTTCGATCCCTGCGGCGTGCAGCATATCGGGACGTGTGGCATCGCCGAAATGTACGCTGATCCCGAACCGGCGCAGCATCTCAAGCTGTTCCGACGAATAGTCCAGCACCGTCGTGTCATACCCGGCGGCGCGCAGGCCACGGTTCACGATGCCGCCAAACCGGCCGTGGCCGGCGATGATGATCTGGGCCGGTGTCTCGATCGGATCAGCCTCGCGCCGGTCCTCGTGCGAGTATCGTGGTGCGATCACCCGGTCATAGAGGATGAACAGCACGGGTGTCAGCAGCATCGACAGCGCCACCACCAGCAGCAAGAGGTCGGCAATCTCCTTGGGGATCACGGCATTGGCAACCGAGAAGGACAAAAGGACAAACCCGAATTCACCCGCTTGGGCAAGGCCCAGACCGAACAACCACTTGTCACCGCCCGTCAGGTGAAAAGCTCTGCCCAGCACCATCAATATGATGGATTTCAAGACGATCAACCCGACCGTCAACCCCAGAACCAGCGCGATGTTCTGACCCAGTAATTCAAAATCAATACTGGCCCCGACGGTGATGAAAAAGACGCCAAGAAAAATGCCCTTGAACGGGTCGATGTCGCTTTCCAACTCATGTCGGTAGGCGCTGCCACCCATCACGACCCCCGCCAGAAAAGTGCCCAGCGCCGGGGACAGGCCGACGAGCGTCATCAACAGCGCGATGCCCAAAACCATCATCAATGCCGCGGTGATGAACAGTTCGCGCAACTTGGCGCGGGCCACGAACCGAAATACGGGCGTTGTCAAATAGATGCCGATGAATACCACCGCCGCGATGGCGCCCAGCGTGACCAGCGCCGTCTGCCACCCGTTCAGACCGTCAACCAGGCTGAGGTTCAGATGGGATGCACCGGCACCGTGATCGCCCGCATCATCCGCCCCGTGCGACAGGGTGGTGGCCAGGTCCGGCTGCGCCAGCAAAGGGATCAGGGCCAGCATCGGAATGACCGCGATGTCCTGCATCAACAGCACCGAGAAGCTCGCCTGCCCCCCGTCAGATCGCAACAGCCCTTTTTCGCGCAGGGTTTGGTTGACGATGGCGGTCGATGACAGGGCCAGCACCAGCCCTATGGCCAATCCGATGGCGGGCGACAGGCCGAACGCCATCGCAATCAGCATGATCAGACCTGCTGTGACGACAACCTGCAACCCGCCCAGAACGAAGATCCGCGCTCGCATGTCCCAAAGGGCGCGCGGGTTCATCTCAAGCCCGACAACGAACAGCATCATAACGACGCCAAACTCTGCGAAGTGCTGCAGCGCGACCACATCCGCGCCCATTGCGTGCAAGAACGGGCTGATGATGATCCCGGCCAGCAGGTATCCCAGCACCGACCCAAGCCCCAGGCGCGATGCGATCGGCACTGCCAGAACCCCGGCCAGAAACAGCGTGAAAGTAATCAGCATGAATTCGGCGGTCATCGGGCATCCTGTCTGTTTGGCAAGCCGACAGGGCCAGGCGCTGGCCCGTGCAGCGTCGCACACGGTGCGGTGCGCGGGTGAAACACACCATCGTTAACCCGTTCATCTCTCAGTCAACCCCGTGCACCGAACGGGGTCAAGGTATTGCCGAATGCGTCAGGCTTCCCGGGCTATGTGCGTTTCAGAATCGTACCGCCATCCGTCCGATTGCAGCACAATCACGACCAACCCGCTTGCGCTAGCGGTGGATGCGACTGACACGTGCCAGCGCCGTGACGGGGCCGAAGATCGTGATTAACAGACTGAGCCAGCAATCCTGTGCATGCAACAATGCCGGTGCCCGAACTTTTTTGAAAGTGCACAAGTTTCGCCTTGTATTCCCCATACCCGCTTGGCTATACGCGTCGACGGAGACGTGGCCGAGTGGTCGAAGGCGCTCCCCTGCTAAGGGAGTAGGCGGGAAACCGTCTCGAGGGTTCGAATCCCTTCGTCTCCGCCACCTACCATTTTCATTCAATTCAGTTGGCACTCATTCAACCCCTTATGGG
Source organism: Aliiroseovarius zhejiangensis (assembly GCF_014656375.1). Lineage (GTDB taxonomy): Bacteria > Pseudomonadota > Alphaproteobacteria > Rhodobacterales > Rhodobacteraceae > Aliiroseovarius > Aliiroseovarius zhejiangensis. The sequence goes on from NZ_BNCH01000001.1 coordinate 932,556, forward strand.
GCTGTTTTTGTTGATCTATCTGCATTCGTTATTGCTTTTGGTTTTTCTTCGATTAGACTCGTTTCTATTCGTTGCGTGGTAGGAATTGTGGTATTTTATGGCTGCTTTAGGCGGGAAGTTGACGAAGAATCTTGTGCGAACCCTCGGCCCAGGTCGCCATGGCGACGGGAGCGGTTTGTACCTTGTCGTCGATCCATCAGGAGCTCGAAGGTGGATTGTGCGCGTCACGGTCAAGGGCCAGCGTAACCGTGAAGGCAAACCGCTTGTCTGACGTCAGCGCCAATGGGACAGATTAGGCTGAATTGATAAGAGAGGGTTTCTGGCTCATCGTAACCACCAAGGAGTGAAGATGAGACAGAAACCCGGAACCAAACAGAGCCACGGCGAGAAGGTCGTTAAGGACATCCGCCGGGCCACCCGCAAACAGTATTCGGCGGAAGAGAAGATCAGGATCGTGCTGGACGGCCTGAAGGGCGAAGACAGCATTGCCGAATTGTGTCGGCGCGAGGGCATTGCCCTGAGCCTGTATTACAGCTGGTCCAAGGAGTTCCTAGAGGCTGGGAAGAAGCGCCTGGCGGGCGA
>NZ_BNCH01000002.1 GCF_014656375.1 Aliiroseovarius zhejiangensis
ATGAGCCAGACCCTCTCTTAGATCAGGCCGCTAACTGCCCCAAAAACTCTGACGACGGACAGCTCTTCGAGGCGTGTGATCTTGTGGTCGGCGATCTGGGCAATTGGAGTATCTGGATGGTTTGATCATGCGGCGGATTAACTGCATCGCAAGGATGTGAACTCGCTCGCTAACACAAGACATCGAAACGACAATGTCTTGAGGAGAGCAGTCATGCCTTATAGTCCTACAGCCAACAATCTTTCTGACGCGATCGACGCATCAGGCCTTACCCAACGCGAAATTGCTGACCGGGTAGGGTTCAACCATCCAAACGTTCTGTCAATGATGAAGCAAGGGGTGACACGTGTTCCACTGCAACGCATCCCTGCGCTTGCTCAGACGCTTGGTATGGATCCGAGCCAGTTCTTGTTGGTGGCGATTGAAGAGTATCACCCCGGTGTTTACGAAGTGCTTTGTGACGTGCTTGGCCTGCCGCTTACGGACGCTGAGATGGGGGTGGTTCTGATGTTTCGCATGGCATGCATGCGCGGCGATATCGAACTCGAAGGGCCGTTCAAGAAGGCGCTGGAAGGCTTGATGGAAATGGCTGAGGTGGCTTCGACAAGCAGATAAGTCAGATGGGATATCAGAGACCAACCCTTCTGCCCGGCATGCCCATCGAAGCCTATCTTAAGACCGATGAACGTACCCCGCTCAGTTACCTCACCAAGCCGTTGATGGATTATTTCTATAAGACGATGAGAGGGTGAGGCGTTAATTGTTTGGCAGATTGTGCGTTCTTAAATCGCGCTTTGCGTTTTCATATTGTTCCGAAGTATGTCTGGGTTCGCAGACTCGGGACCTTGGAAGCAAGTTGGTAAAATAGATGTTCACTCGTAAAGCGGCTTGTGGTCCCACCAGCACGTGCAATCTTGTGATACCTCTACTCAGGGGAAGAGGTCAGAGGGGCCGAGATAACTGTGTTGAAGGTCCTTTATGTAATCAAGTAATCCTTCGACCAGTGAAGCCAACTCTTCAGACTGCGCCCTGCTTTTTGTCGTCGCCTGATCCAACTTCGCAGCCGTGATCTCCACTTGCTTTGCGTTCTCGCCCAATTGCTCAAGGCCTATCGTGCCAGCGAGGCCATATATCCTGTGTGCCCTTTCCTTTATCTTTACGATGGCATGGGCTGCTTCTTGATCGGTGTCGATACAAGTAAGAAGGTTGCTGAAGTGCTCGAGATGTTGGTCGAGACTTCGCAGATACTTCGCTTGGATGCTGATGATTGCGTCATTTAGCGCGGTATGATCTGTCGACTCCATATTTGACACTCTTATCTTAGGGTAAACAGGCCGTTAATTCGGTCCCAAATACTTGGCTTGGTTGAAGTTGGTTGAGCAGCGCGGCCATTTTGATCTGCGGATGCAATGGCGTCATCAATCAACTGCAAGGGATTTCGGGAAGCCAAAAGCGACATTGTAACTGGCTCTCCCATGATGACCTGGATTTTATCGTGGTCTGCGGCCTCAAACTCATCAACACTTGCCTGTATTCGCTGCGCCAGATCATCAAGTGCGCTCGAAATGATACGCTGGGTAACGCAAACAAATCGACCGCGCCCACAATAGGACAAAAGATAGCTTCTACTCTTCATATTGAGTGCTATCGCGTCTGCCACGTCTACAAGTGTCATGTAGGTGTCGCTCAAGCTGGAACTCGACCAAAGCTTCTCAAAATCACGTATAGCGAACGCAATAACCGTTGATTGGAAGATTTTTCCGCGAGACAGTTGTAGGAGATAGTTTTCCAGGACCAACTTATCTATTGCCCCTGGCACTTCGTCGATGGTTACCGCGTCGTCAATCGAGAAGCTGAATGCCTCACCGACCTTGTTTCTAAGCGATTGAAGTTCGCGTGCCGATCCGGTTGCAATCCGTTGCTCTTTCACCAGTTTCTCAGCCAAACGGATTCTTGTGCCAAGCTCCAACGGATCGAATGGTTTACTGATGTAGTCTGTTGCACCTGCAGCAAACGCACGATCAATATAGGATCGGTCCGTCATCGCCGTTATCATGAGTATCGGGCATGTCTTGTAGTGAGGCAGAGCCCTGATAACACCACAGAGTTCAATTCCATCCATTTCCGGCATCTGAATATCTAGCAGAATGCAGTCAAATGGAGACGTTGCATTCGAGATTTCTCGTAGCGCAGCCGTGGCTGAGTTCACGAGAGTATGCTCGACAAAGCCGTCGGTCTTAAGAATTGCGTCAAGCAGTTCCAGCACATATTTGTCATCGTCGACGGCAAGGATCTTCAACTTCTCGTCTCCCAGTCGTTCCTGCGAAACTCTCGATATCGCATAGGTGATTCCTAAACCCAGTATTCAGAGAGCCTACCGATTTTCTATGTTGGGTTGTAGATGAGAATTGAGGCTGCAATTTGGCAGTGAATAATGTTGGGGGAAGTTGAAGCTGCTATGTTTTGAGAACCCTAACCGGAATCAGAAAAGCGATAGACGTAGCAGTGGGATTTCCCTGATTGCTGACGCTATTCAGCTGCAGCTCTATGCCAAGCTGCGTGTAACAGGGTGGGCAACCCAACCGGATCAAAGGGTTTGGCTATTACGTCGAGCGCACCCAGTTGTTTGAGCATCACTGAAACGTCGTTTTGGACTTTAGCTGTCATGAAGATCACCGGCACTTGTTCAAGGCCCGGTAAACGACGCAACTCCGTCCAGGTTTCTTCCCCGGTCATCCCTGGCATCATCATGTCCAGGAGGAAAAGGTCTGGCTGGAAGGCCAATGCACTGGCTATTGCTTCTTTGCCAGAACTACATGACTGCACAGTTAACCCACCTATGGAACAGAGAGACAACTCCACAATCGTTCGAATATCCGCGTCATCATCGACGTGCAGGATTCTTTGCAGCTCGGTCATATCGGAGTTGTTCCTGGTTTGTGTTAGCGCTCAGTCGGGTAGTGTCTCAAACTCAAGTAGAAACGTGGTGCCGACGCCAACAACGCTTTCAAAGTCTATATTCGCACCGTGTTTGTCGAGGATGCGTTTTGTGATGTGCAACCCAAGGCCCGTTCCCCCAAACTTCCGCGTATCGGAGGCGTCGAGCTGTGAAAACGGTTTGAACAGTTTATCCCTTGCCTCTTGAGGAATTCCTATACCTTGGTCCGCGACGCGAATAATGGCCATTCCGCCTTCCTTCTCTGCCGAGACGCGGATGATGTCTCCTTCGTCAGAGAATTTAATCGCGTTCGAGAGCAAGTTCGCCATCACCTGGAGCAGGCGTGATTTGTCACCAAGGATCATGAGCACTTCACCAGAGGTTTCGAAAGCAACCTCGATCCGTGAGTTCCGCGCATAATGAGAAATAGCGTCAACTGCTTCCTGCACTATTTCTTCGAGATTCATCGTTTCTAAGTGCAGGTCAATCTGGCTGGCTTCCATTTTTTGAAGATCCAGAAGCTCACCGATAAGAAGAAGCAGACGATCCGTGTTTCGCTGCGCCATGTCCAGCAAAGGTGATAACTCAGCAGGTATCTCGCTCGCCGCGCCACTTCTCATCAGGTCAAGTGACCCCTTGATCGACGTTAGTGGCGTACGCAGTTCATGGCTGACGGTAGAGAGAAATTGCGACTTCGCTTCGGACGCTCTCATGGCCCGGTCGCGTTCCAGCTTCAAACTCTCGAACTGGCGCATATTCTTCCTGTAGAGATCAACAAATATCCGCGAACAATCCACTATGAAATATAGAACAAAGCCGACCGTGATGAACTGCAGCCAAAGATAGGAGTCAATTGGTGGTCGGACGACAATCAGGTCGCGCGCGGGAATGAAAATGAAAGCAAGACCGTAGATCACCAGCTTAATGAGAAGGAGTTGTGGAATCTGGTGATTGTTGACGGCGGCAAAAAGCGCTGCGGCAAACAACAGGAACAGGGGCGTGAAATGAAGGGCTGGACCCTCTGACCACGACATTACTATTGCAAATGAAGCAATTGCGAGCGTACTTAGAATTTGGCTCATGATGACCAGAGCGAGATATTTTCTAGTCTCGCGAACGCTGCCACCTTTCCAAACGATCACTTTTTTGGAAATGCAAAGGTCTGTCGCTTCCGCAAGCAGGAGGAACAAATAGCATATAGAGGCAAGGAAGAAGTCGAAGTAGTAAGCCGTTAAAAGGGCAACGCCTGCGAACATCGCCTGCCGTTGCCACAACAACTCCATACCGACTTTGACAAAGTCTTTCAACTGATGCTCTGACCGGATTTTCTGGAGCCGCTTTCCACTGCCAGGCTTGTCCGCAAGCACCACAAAGTCACGCTTGGGTATACGCTTTGCCAACCAGATCAATGGCGTTTTCAAAGATATGTTCATGCCGCTGACCGGTCCTGCAGAATGTTCTCTAAGCTGGGCGCAAGAGCTTCCTGTTTGATGTCGATTTGCAAGTTCGCGCCCTCCTGAGTTCAGCGGTCTATATGGACACCCGAGGTTTCAACCTGCCAGCGCTCTGCTACGTTGCGGGGCGTGTCGCTGCATGAGCATGGTGTCAGACAAGGAGGCTGTTTCATGCGTCAGTTTACAGTATTCCGTTCACCGCACTGTATATGATAAATTGTGGGCAATGTCGTCAATACAGTTATGGGTTGATTTCTTCATCTGTGCCGAGTGTGTTTCCGTCTATGGATCGAGTTCCTATAAGCGCAAGAAGAACTGGCCGCTGGTCGTTGAAACGGCGGTGACTGTGGCGGCAACGAGTCTGGTCACGGCAGTGCAGTCCCAGCTAGTTCTTTAGTGGATTAAGGCCGCACATGGGGTGAACGCAATTAAGCAGAAAGACACCGATCAGATGCTGCCTTGGAACTGACCGGGCTGAAGTCCCGCTTACATTGCATCGCTCACGTGCGACCCGTTTGATTGAACTGTAGTTTCGTGTTTGGTAAACATATGCAGATGAAACATGAGATCAAAAGCTATCTTTGTAGTTCTCAAAAACTGCAGAAACAAACGACCTCCGAATGGAAGGGTTAACTGCATCGCAAGGATGTGAACTCGCTCGCTAACACAAGACATCGAAACGACAATGTCTTGAGGAGTGTAGTCATGGCCTTTAGCCCCACAGCCAACAATCTATCTGACGCGATCGACGCATCAGGTCTTACCCAACGCGAAATTGCCGACCGGGTTGGTTTCAACCATCCAAACGTTCTGTCAATGATGAAGCAAGGGGTGACACGTGTTCCACTGCAACGCATCCCTGCGCTTGCTCAGACGCTTGGTATGGATCCGAGCCAGTTCTTGTTGGTGGCGATTGAAGAGTATCACCCCGGTGTTTACGAAGTGCTTTGTGACGTGCTTGGCCTGCCGCTTACGGACGCTGAGATGGGGGTGGTTCTGATGTTTCGCATGGCATGCATGCGCGGCGATATCGAACTCGAAGGGCCGTTCAAGAAGGCGCTGGAAGGCTTGATGGAAATGGCTGAGGTGGCTTCGACAAGCAGATAAGTCAGATGGGATATCAGAGAGCAAGACGAGATACCATTACGGATAATTTATCTGTGTAGCCACAACGTAAATTATCTGCACGGCTTGCCTTCTGCCAAGTGTGCTTCCGGCTAGAGTGCTGCCGTCACAAATGGAGATCCAGTAAAATTTGGATGCGATGGTGTGGTCGCAAGAGAATCATCCTTACCACCTGTAATTTGATGAGATTTCTTAGAATCTTGATGGGAAAACACCCGACGGCTTAATCCACCCCTGCTATAGTATGTTCAGAACAATCGAAAAGGATGACTGCATATGGGTAAGCCCAAGAAAACCGTCTCAGATGCCTGCAATAGCTGGTTGAAAACCTGTCTGCGTAATGAGCTCGAACGCTCTACGCTGAAGGCTTATCGAAGTCATGCCAAGATCCATATTGAACCGAGGATAGGGCATCTTCTGGTCAATGACCTGTCGCGCGGTGAAGTCCGAGAATTCATGGATGAATTGCTTGACGAAGACGTATCCCGTGCGCTGGTAAAGAAGATCATGGTCAGCCTGCGAGCCATTCTTTCGGAAGCCGTGGAACGCGAATGGGCGACCCACAATGCTGCTGCTGAAGTGAAAGTCAAACGAAGCTCACGTCGCGATGCGAAGCGCGCTGACATTCCCACCAAGGAAGAGATCCGGAAGATCATCAACAATGCCCCAAAGACACATCGGGCCATGTTCATCACGGCTATCTTCACGGGTATGCGGATTTCCGAATTGAGGGGACTGACCTGGGAGGCTGTGGACTTCGATCGTAAAGTAATACGCGTATTCCAGCGCGCAGATGAGTATTGCGAGATCGGCTTGCCAAAGAGCAGGGCAGGGGCCCGTGAGATCCCGATGGCTCCGATGGTGCTCAACACACTAGGGGATTGGAAGGTGCAAAAGCTGAGGAGCGATCAGAATCTGGTCTTCCCAAATACGGTTGGCAAGGTGCAGAACTACTCGAACATTTACAATCGCGTGTTTAAACCAATGTTGGTTGAGAACGAGATTGTTGATCAAGAAGGAAATGCAAGGTTTGGCATTCATGCACTCCGACATGCCGCCGCATCGCTGTTCATTGAACAAGGCTGGACGCCGAAGAAAATCCAGACGCTTCTTGGGCACGCATCGATCACCATGACAATGGATGTCTATGGGCACCTCTTCGAGAATGCGGAAGAAGATGTGTCTATGTTTGAGAAACTGGAGCGAGATCTGTTGGCCGCGTAGATACAGCGCAAAAATGCGTCACGCATCCAATGCCGCCGTCATGATCACGAAACACACTTTGCGCGAGGGGTGTCAATAGTTTCGCTCCTTGGTCGCTGCGGTGAACCAGAAATCCTCCGTTACGTAAACCTCAAATCTGTCCCGCAGGCGCTGATGTTAAACACCCATCAGACGTGCTCCGAAGACCGAACCAGAAAAGAAAGATTGGTTCCTTTAGGATTGCAGCGGTTCTAAACTGTCTCTATGTACCACGTTCCGGGTGTGCAGATGCTTTCTTGTTCTTCCATCTCGAAAGAGAGTAGCCTCATCCCGACTTCTGAGCTCTTACGGAGATCGACTAGATGACGCCATTCGCAGTTGCCGGTGTGCAAATGTACGTGAATGCATTGCAGCCGAATGTTGACGGCATGATCCATCGACTGGATGTGCTCATGGCACGGTTTCCGTGGACGCAAATGGTGCTGTTCAGCGAGCTTGCGCCCTTTGGGCCGTTGACCAAAACCGCGCTGCCATTGCAGAATGAGGCGATTGACCGGTTCCGCGAGGCTGCGGTGAAGCACAATATCTGGCTGATCCCTGGCTCGATGTTCGAGCGTACTGAGGATGGACAGATCTACAATTCCTCTACGGTGTTGAACCCGCAGGGTGAGACGGTGGCGGTCTACCGAAAGATGTTCCCCTTCCGCCCGTATGAAGCGGGGGTGGCGGCTGGAACCGGGTTCTGCGTGTTCGACGTGCCTGAGGTTGGTCGGTTCGGCTTGTCGATTTGCTATGATATATGGTTTCCCGAGACCACGCGCCAACTGACCAGCCAGGGCGTGGAGGTGTTGTTGCACCCCGTCCTGACCGGCACCACCGATCGCGATGCCGAACTGGCGATTGCGAGGGCCACCGCCGCACAGTTCCAGTGTTATGTCGTTGATGTCAATGGGTTGGGCGCTGGCGGGGTTGGCCGATCCTGCGTCATTGACCCGTCGGCGACCGTTCTGCATCAATCGGCAGGGCAAGAGGACATGTTCCCGCTGGAGTTGGACCTGAACCAGGTGCGCAGACAGCGCGAAACCGGGATGAAGGGACTGGGCCAGGTGCTCAAGAGCTTCCGCGACCGTTCGGTCGACTTTCCGATCTATGACCGCAGCAGTGGCACCGACGCCTACCTGCATCAGCTGGGGCCGCTTGAGACGCCCAAGCAAGGCTCTCGCGCAGGTATCCTTTTGGACGAGGAGGGCAGGGCGGCCATGCCGGTCAAGCCCTTCGCGCGCCGCACCCATCCGAAGGATCATCAGGAACTGTTCGATCCGGTAAAATCCTCGAGTAGTTGACGTGAAGCGATAAACAGTCAGTATGGGAGGCTCGTCCGTTTTTACAACGCGGGGATCCTGCCATGCAGTCCATGAGTGACTACTACTCGGCGATCCAGCTTCGATCGGATCGATGGAGCGCCATGCGCGAGGCGACAGCAGCACTTGCCCGCGACCCTGGTGGAACACGCTCCGACAAGCAGATCGAGAAGATTAACCAGCTGTTCGAGTCGCTCGCTCTGATCGAGGCGTATTGGGCTTTTCCAGGCGTGCAGGCCTTCGATCACATTCGACGGCAGTTCGAACACAAGAACTATGAGGACGTTGCATTCGCCGTGCAGCGGATCACCCGGGCACTTACGACGGGTGCATATCGACGGCGACACATTCCACTGGAACGCGACAGCGCAGATGCCGAGGAACATGAAGACGAGGTGATCCAATCCATCGAAGCTCGTGCTCTGGCAAAGCCGTATTTCGAGGTGATGATCGTCGATGATGTGAACGAGCATCAGGAGCGCTGGCTGAAGAGCAACTTTTCTAGGATGCGGCGGTTTGAAGACCCCTTCCACTATGAAACGGTTGTGGTTCCCAGCCTGCAGGACGCGCTGATCGGGATTCTCTTCAATCACAATATTCAGGCCATCGTGGTTCGGCCGGGCCTGATCATGGAATCCAAGGTTGAGCTGTCTATTCTGACCCGCTACTTGAACCGTGCGGGAGGGATTGATTCAATCGAGGCGCTGTTGCCCGAGGATTATGGTCCCGAGCTTTGCCGTTTGATCGCCAAGGTGCGCCCCGAGCTGGATGCCTATCTGGTGACGGATCGTTCCGTTGAAGATATCGCCGGGCTTGATCTGGGGATATGCAGGCGAGTTTTCTATAATCAGGAAGACTTCCTGGAGCTTCACTTGAATATCCTGCGCGGCGTTCAGGCGCGCTACAAGACCCCGTTCTTTACCGCGCTCGTCGAATACTCCAAGCAACCAACCGGCGTCTTTCACGCCATGCCGATCAGCCGGGGCAAGTCGATTTCGCGCAGCCACTGGATTCAGGATATGGGTGCGTTCTATGGACCCAACATCTTCCTTGCGGAGACCTCGGCCACGTCTGGCGGGCTTGACAGCCTGCTGGAGCCGCATGGCCCCATCAAGGAAGCGCAGGAACTGGCCAGCCGGGCCTTTGGATCGAAACAAACCTATTTTGCCACCAACGGCACCTCGACGTGCAATAAGATCGTCGTGCAGGCGCTGGTCCGACCCGGCGATATCGTTCTGGTCGACCGCGATTGCCACAAGTCGCACCATTACGGCATGGTTCTGGCTGGCGCGCAGGTAGTCTATCTCGACAGTTACCCACTCAATGAATACTCGATGTATGGCGCGGTTCCACTGCGCGAAATCAAGCATCAGCTCTTGCGGCTCAAAGCAGCGGGCAAGCTTGATCGGGTGCGCATGCTTCTGCTGACTAACTGCACATTTGACGGGGTTGTCTACAACGTCGAGCGGGTGATGGAGGAATGCCTCGCGATCAAGCCCGATCTCGTATTCCTCTGGGATGAGGCATGGTTCGGATTTGCCCGGTTTGGCCCAACTTACCGGCAACGCACCGGTATGAACGCGGCGAACAACCTGCGGGAAAGGTTACGCACCGCGGACCATGCCCGTGCTTACGAACAGCAGAAGACAGAGTTGGAAGGCGCTGACGAGGAAACACTGCTCAACACGCGACTTCTTCCGCCACCTGCAGCACGTGTGCGCATATATGCAACGCAATCCACCCACAAAACGCTGACGTCGCTTCGGCAGGGCTCGATGATCCATGTGAACGATCAGGACTTCAAAGGTGAGGTCGAAGCGAGTTTCCAAGAAGCCTACATGACGCACACATCAACGTCGCCCAATTACCAGATTATCGCCAGCCTTGATGTGGGGCGGCGTCAGGTCGAACTGGAAGGGTTCGAATTTGTCCAGCGGCAGGTCGAAGCGGCCATGTCGATGCGCCGCGCCATCGCAACTCATCCCTTGCTTCAGAAATACTTTAAGGTTCTGACCGCCGGCGACATGATTCCCGAACAGCACCGCGAAAGCGGGGTGCAAACCTATTACGACCCCGAGCAGGGCTGGACCGATATCTGGGATTGCTGGGAGAAGGACGAGTTTGTCTTGGATGCCACGCGCGTGACGCTGGCAGTCGGTGGCACGGGCTGGGACGGCGACACCTTCAAAACCGATATCCTGATGGACAAGTACGGCATCCAGATCAACAAAACCTCGCGCAATACTGTGCTGTTCATGACCAATATCGGAACGACGCGATCGTCGGTGGCCTACCTGATCGAGGTGCTGGTCGAGATCGCCAAGGAACTCGATGAATTGCTTGACGACGCTTCGATTATGGAGCGGCGCGGGTTTGAAAAGCGCGTCGCAAACCTGATGCATGATTTGCCTCCATTGCCGGATTTCAGCCGTTTCCACGATGCATTCCGAACAGACCAGATCACCGGAGAGGGGGATATCCGTTCAGCCTTCTTTCTGAGCTACGATGAGAAGAATTGTGATTATCTCGAACTCGACGGATCAATTAACGAGGCGCTCGAAAGCGGTGAGGATCTGGTTTCGGCTTCGTTCATTATTCCGTATCCGCCAGGGTTTCCGATCCTTGTCCCTGGCCAGGTGGTGAGTAAGGAAATCCTGGGTTTCATGCGGGCTTTGGATGTGAGTGAAATCCACGGCTATCGCGATGATCTAGGGCTGAGGGTGTTCACGCAAGAGGCACTGAAGCAACAGGCCAAGACCAACGCTGCCCGGCTGAAACTGAACGATGCGCGCCATAAATGATAATGATGGGAGGACCCAATGCCAAAGGCCGTCTTGAAGAACATCTCGGAAATCCGCCGTCACTTCCACCGAAACGAGGATCCGATTTATTTCATCTCCGCGACCAACTTCAATCTGCTGGGCTTGGACGAATGGTGCAAGAATTTCAAATATATATGCTACATTGACTGCTATGATGGCAGGCATCCCAATGTCTTCTGCCCGTCTGAGCAGCCCCATGCCGAGTTTCAGTCGATCGAGGATATCAACAACTACCTTCTGCAGCACAAGGAAGTGATTGACCTGATCAAGCGGCGCGGGGGGAAACCGAAGTTCGTCTTCCTGATGTTCGACGAAGAAACCGAGCGGCTGAGCAAGGAGCTGGGCGCCGAGGTCTGGTTCCCCAAGGCCAAGCTGCGTACCAGCATGGACAACAAGATCGAAACCGTTCGCATCGGCAACAAGGCGGGCGTGCCGTCGGTGCCCAATGTGCTGGCCGAGGTGAAATCCTACGAGGACTTGCGCAAGACCTGCGAGAAAGCCGGGATCGGACATGATCTGGTTTTACAATCGGCCTTTGGCGATAGCGGGCACACGACCTTCTTTGTCAAATCCGAAGCTGATTTCCGGCGTCACGAGCACGAGATCGTTGGCGAAGGCGAGATTAAGATCATGAAGCGGATCGACTGTCGTGGCTCGGCGATCGAGGCCTGCGCGACCAAGGAAGGCACCATTGTGGGCCCGCTGATGACCGAGCTTGTGGGTTTCAAGGAACTCACCCCCTATCGTGGCGGCTGGTGCGGGAACGAGATTTTCTCGACCGCCTTTCCCCCGAAGGTGCGCCAACAAGCCCGCGAACTGACTTTCAAATTCGGCGAGCAGCTGCGCAAGGAAGGTTATCGCGGCTATTTTGAGCTGGATTTCCTGATCGACAAGAAAACTAATGAGATCTGGCTGGGGGAACTGAATCCACGCATCACTGGTGCATCTTCCATGACCAACCATGCGGCTTTCGCCCATGCGGATGCGCCCCTGTTTCTGTTCCACCTGCTTGAGTTTTCGAGGAAGAAGTTCAATCTGGATGTGGAGGAGTTGAACGAACGCTGGGCTGATCCTGCAATGATTGACAGCTGGTCGCAGATGGTGATCAAGCATACCGAAGACACGGTTGATATCGCATCGCAGGTGCCCGAAACTGGTATCTACAAAATGAACGAGGATGGCAGCATCAATTTTGACCGTTTCGACTATCACCGCCGCGCGGTGGAAAGCGAGAACGAGGCGTTCTTCCTGCGCATACTCCAGCCGGGTGACTATCGATATGAAGGGGCCGATATCGGCATAATTGTCACTCGCGGCCGATCGATGACTCAGGGCTTCAAGCTAAACGAGCGCGGCAAGCGTTGGATTCACGGAATCAAACAGGGTGTCGCCGGGCGACCGTTGCCCATGGCCGAGGCGGGGCCTGCCTTGGCCGATCCCGCGTTCAAGATCATGTAGTGTCAGACCGGATGCAGCTGAACTGGCGGGCCATATCTGAGGCGGAGCCTGGTCCTGTTTGGGCCGAGCTATTCGGCGAATACTGGCCGGACTATCACCGCTGGTGGCTGCGCGATGGGGCCGAGGCGCGCCCCGGTTATTTGGACAGTGTAAAGGCCCTGCAAGAGTATATGCCCGAACTGGTGCCGCTCTTCGAACAGCTGTGCGCGCTTGCCGGCGGGTCAGATCACGCCGCGCGGTTTTTGTCTCTCTATTGCCCGCCCCCCTATCTGTCGGGGTGCAGTCAGGCGATCTGGCCCGGAGCTGAGCCGGTTCTGGTGCGAAATTATGATTACAGCCCGCACGCCTTTGACAGCCTGATTCTGCACACTTCCTGGCAGGGCCGCACGGTGATGGGCACAAGCGATGGCATGTGGGGCCTTGTGGACGGTATGAACGATGCCGGGCTGGCGGTGTCGCTGACCTTCGGTGGCCGCAGGGTGGTGGGTGACGGGTTTGGCGTGCCGCTGATCCTGCGCTATGTGCTTCAGACCTGCGAAACCGCGAAAGAGGCGGGCGAAGTGCTGAAACGAGTGCCCACGCATATGAGCTACAATGTGACGGTTGTCGATGCCAAACGGAAGTATCTGACCGCCCTGATGGCCCCGGACCGCGAGACCATACTTACGACTGCGGCAGTCGCCACCAATCACCAAGAGCGTGTAGAGTGGGCCAGCCACGCCAGGTTTACCGCCACTGTCGAACGCGAACGGTTCCTTTTGCAGCGACTGACGCTCCATGTCGAACCGCAAGAGAAGTTCATCAACTCATTCCTGCGACCGCCGCTCTATTCAACTGCATTCACTCAGGGCTTCGGCACGCTTTACACGGCTGTCTACAGGCCCAGGAAACGGAAGCTCGACATCCATTGGCCCAAGGCCCGGTGGGAGCTGCATCTCGACAATTTCCAAGGTGGCGCGAGGCAGATCTTCACTCCTGTACACACAGTTTGAACCTTTGTTGGAACCTGAGCCCGCTTCGTGTGACAAGTTTCTTTGCGCGTATTTTGTAGAAGCGACAGACGGCAAGATTGTGGGCAATCTGCGCCCCCCCCTTTTTGCACCAGACGCACTTTAAAGACTCTCAGCTAATCCATGAGGTCTGTGGTGTTTGAACCTAGAGCTACCGCTACCCGCTAGCCTCGACTTCTGCGGTGCGGCCCTCCGGAGAAGGAGTTGCTAAGATTTCTTACGAATTCCTCACAGAATATCGATGATCAAGAGATTGGATTTGTCACGAGAAACCGCACCTTACGGTCGATACCGCCCTGCGCAAGATTATCATGCAGAGATCAGCACGTCGAATACTCCGGAGCCAAAACAAGCCCCCTTGTGTTGCTCCCCTCTTCATCGGGTACAATTGCCCCACGAGATATCCAACACTCGAGTAACTCAAAATCGGACTGGCTTAGCGCAATGTTGTCATGTTCGGAACCCGTCGACATAGCCCGTAAGATACCGGATTCCGCAGGATTGCCTGCTGTGATGAGCGAGCTGTTTCCCGCTATCCGCTCCAGTGTCTCGAGATTAGGGCTCATACCTGACGAGTTGTGGCAACCCGCACACTTGTCGAGCAGCAGGTCGTGAACGCCGGTTGCCAGCTCTGAGTCTGACATCAGAACGGTAAATCCGTCGACGCCACTCTCAATTGGATTGACAGGCGCCGGTCGAAGATCGAGCGCAGCAGTTTGAATGAAAGGATTGTCACGGCAAGCGTCCAGTAAGATCAACGTGTATTCCACGGTCGACTCACGGATCGCGCGGATGACATTGCGGATAGTCATTGCGCCCGCTTCGAGGTCTCGCTTGTTTTGTATGTCTGCATCAACAGGAAGCATGTAATTCTCATTGTCGACCTGGACTCCATGACCGGAATAGTAGAACGCAACAATGGTCGGTGCCTCGGAAGCTTCGATCAAGTCAACAACTCCATCCAACGTATAGTTTAGCTCTTCCAGTGATACATCCGTCGCTATCAATGTCATGAAACCCAAGTCACGGAAGGAACTGGAGACTGAAACAACGTCCGAGATCGGAGTTTGTAGGTCGGGTGCATTTATATAGTCCGCATTACCCACAATGAGCGCGATCTTTCGAAAACTGCGATCTGCCAGATTTAGACTGACACCCAGTTCATTCTGAAAATCTGGAACCTGATCTCCACTCGTCTGCGTTGAAACGGCGGCCTTGATCTTCGGCGCGATGTAGTCGACATCGGTAGCGCCATCCCTAAGTGCCTCACTGAGCGCATAGCTGAACGGAGAGGTCTTTCCATCAATCGTGTTCACATCGAACGCCACCTTTCCCGGTGCAGTTGCGTACATCACGAGTGATCGCGTGGGTGCGTCAAACCCAGCCAAGCCCATCGTGCCGAATTTCTCAGTACCATCGTATCGGTTTGTTCCGAACCAGGATGTGTATGATAGCGCCAAGGCACCGATTAAAGCTGCAATGACCACATAGCGATAAGGAAGCCGCAGCATTCCGAGCGCCCAGTTGGGCCTTACGCCGGAGGCTTCGACCTTCGAGACAACAAACCTGTCCTCCCTGATCAGTGGAACCCAGAACTCGCGGGCAAACTCCAGCGATAGAAATTCGCTGTGCCCGAGGTCATGAAAGCGGTCACGGACCGCGACTGCTCCGAAGCCATCGACGCCTGACGTGCCATAGCCCCAAGTCAGGGATTTGGCCGCCAGAGGCCAGATATCACGCATGCCGCATTCGTTGACTATCGTATTGCGCTGCTCCGCCTCGGGGAATTGCGAGGCCAAACGATCCCAGGGGAAATCTTGTGCGATGATGGAGCCACACAAGATGATCCGCTTCAAGCGGATACGCGGATTGGAAAGCAGTACTCTTGAGAGCGCGTAGGTTCCGAAGCTATGCGCGATTATAGTAACTTCGTGATCCGGATAGCGATGCAGTGTTTCTTCAATCCGTCTTTCAATCTTTCTTATTGTAGGTGTCTTCAGAAACCTAAATGGAAGCAGGAACCTCAGAAGATCAAACCGTCCGTATTTGACTGGAATAACGGTCGTGCCGGTCTCTTCCTCCAGCAAAATCGAAAGCGGCCCCTGCCACCAGGCACGAGTTCGTATGCCATGCAGCAGAAGGACAATCTGAGGGGCGCCAGACCTTTCTTCTTTCATTTGTACATGATGCTCCCTCGTACGAACCTTCGTCAACAAATGTTCAATATGCAGCGATCCGGCCTTTGGATTTCCTCAATCTGGTCCCGCGTGGACGACCCGATGGGCGGGACAACTATGCGCGAAATCGCCAACTCGGAGACTGAGAAGGACTGTCGGCAACTGGCTGCGCCTGGAACCACGCGGTCTTTCGGGATCGTTGTTCAGTGACTGCTCTGGGGTCGTGGTAAACCGATGCGTGCGAAACACCTGGAACGCTCGCAAAACTCATTGTTGTTCGCGAACCAAACTCTCGGCCTCATTCATTACCAAAGTGCAGCAGGCGCACTTCGCCGGTGGTGATTTGGACAGCATAGATACGATACGCCCCAGCGTCTGAATGGGCGCTGTCGTGGCTCGCCACAGCTTCGAGAAGCAGCCATCCGTTGCTATAGACATGGGGTGTCAGCGGTGGCCCATGTTCGTTGCCATAGTCGAACAGATCGGTCAGCCCGGGAAAGGCTGTGGTAAGGATGAAGATTGAAGAACGGCTTCCGTCCAAACCGAAAACCTTGATCTCGCCTGTTCGGGAAAAGGCGCCAGTTGTAATGAGCAAACGACTCTCGGGATCGTAGAGCAACCCGGCTGCGTCATACTCGTCCAGGCTGGTCACAACTGCCCACGCTCCGGTCTGTACATCGATAGAGTAAAGATAGCCTTCCGCGCCATAGGTGATGCAATAGATCGTCTGCGAGACTGGGTCATATACGGCCGCTGCCGGCAGGAAGATATCAGGGACATTGGGTGTTGCCGCAAACCGGCGCGTGCCTGTTGGGCCAGTAAGGTCAATCCCCTTCTCATCGAAAACCAGGGTGAATTGCGAGCTGCTGCCCCTGTTGTCGAACCAGTCGCGGATTTTCGGTGGCAGATCATCGGACGCAACGACCAGTTGTGAAAGGTAGTCACGCGCGAGACCGGCGGTTCTCGTATCAACGTGATCTATCTTCACAGGCACGTCGGTGGCGTTGTGTATCCCCCGAAAGCTGCTGATCCGCTCTGTTTCCATACTGTCGGCCAAAGTGTCGACGAGCGTTCGGAATTTCCGCCCCAATGGGCGAAAAACCAGGGGCAGCCCAGAGACCTGCACTCCAGCCATCGGAATCCCAAAGAGGGTGACCTTGCTGTCTCTCGGGCTTGGACCACTCCTTATGATCTCGCCGATATTGGTCCCTTCCGTTGCCTCGACCTTCCAGTGCAGTTCCCCATCGTCCAGCAACACAAGACCGATTTCTTGACCTGGTCGATCCACCAAGACCCGGGCCTCGGGCAAGGCATAGTAATCCTCCGTCTGGTACCCCTTGGCGACTGCCACGACGTGTATCTCGCGCTGGGCCAAAACCGGACCGGCAAGTCCCAGCAAAAGGCAAATCAACAAGCTTCTATGCAAACGGAACATCGGCGTCTCACGTAACGAATGGGCGACGAAGTGACTGAAGTCTGCCGTCACCGGGTTACGACGCATTTTACCGCGGCGTGTCACTCCAGTCGAGAACAGCAGCCCACAGTTCTTAGCGCATTGTTGGCCTAGTGTAGTTGCAACGTAAATGTTTGGATTCTGCGCCAATCGAATCCTCTGGATGGATTGAAAATCCTCGTGTCGGTGGTTCGATTCCGCCCCCGGGCACCATAATAATCCTTCAAACCTGCCGGTTACCCCCCCACATGGGGCCTCGTTCAGCTTGACAGCATCACATGAAATTATTTAACAAGTGAAATAAATCCGAGCGACAGTTTGCCGGGAACGCAATAGGGGGGCGGAATGAACAGTTTGACTGAGAACATAACCAAACTGGAAGGATATCTGGCAGGGTTTCGCGAAAAAGGTGTTCCGAACCGCATCGGGGGCACGGACCGGGCCGGGGCAGGGGGGGTGTTCGCAAACCACACGCCCGTCGACAAAAGCCTGATCTGCAACGTGGCCCTCGGCACCGCCAAAGACATCGACACCGCCGCACAAGCCGCTCATGATGCGTTTGCCGACTGGCGTGACATGGCCGCGACCGAGCGGCGAAGGATCCTGATCCATCTTGCCAACGCGATCGAGGCACGGGCCGAAGAAATCGCCCTGTGCGAATGCTGGGATACCGGGCAAACCATCCGCTTCATGTCGAAGGCCGCGCTGCGCGGCGCCGAGAATTTTCGGTACTTCGCGGATCAGGTGGTGCAGGCAAGGGATGGACAGCACCTGAAATCGCCAACCCTGATGAACATCACCACCCGCGTGCCGATCGGCCCGGTGGGCGTTATCACGCCTTGGAACACGCCATTCATGCTCTCGACCTGGAAGATTGCGCCCGCCCTGGCGGCGGGTTGTACCGTCGTGCACAAACCCGCCGAAGCCAGCCCTCTGACCGCGCGGCTCCTGGTCGAGATCGCAGAAGAGGCCGGCCTGCCCCCCGGCGTGCTGAACACCGTCAACGGCTTTGGCGAAGACGCGGGAAAGGCGCTCTGCGAACACCCGAAAATTCGTGCCATCGCATTCGTGGGGGAAAGCCGGACAGGGTCACGGATCATCAAACAGGGGGCGGACACGCTGAAACGCAACCATCTGGAGTTGGGCGGCAAGAACCCGGTCATCGTCTTCGATGATGCCGATCTCGACCGGGCGCTTGATGCCGTAATTTTCATGATCTTCTCAATCAACGGCGAACGCTGCACCTCGTCCTCCCGCCTCATCGTGCAGGACACGATCCGTGACGCGTTCGAAGCGAAACTGATCGAACGGGTGAACAACATCCAAGTTGGCCACCCGCTTGACCCCGCGACGGAAATTGGCCCGCTTGTCACGCAAGAACATTTCAACAAGGTGACATCGTATTTTGACATTGCGAAACAGGACGGTGCAACGATTGCCGCCGGCGGGGTGACGGTCGGGGACCAGGGATATTTCATCCGTCCCACCTTGTTCACCAATGCCACCAACGACATGCGCATCGCGCGGGAGGAAATCTTTGGCCCCGTTCTGACCTCGATCCCCTTCACAACCGAAAACGAAGCGCTCGCCATGGCCAATGACACCCCTTATGGCCTGACCGGCTATCTTTGGACCAACGACCTGACCCGCGCGCTGCGCTTCACGGACAAGCTGGAGGCCGGGATGATCTGGGTGAACTCCGAAAACGTGCGCCACCTGCCGACGCCCTTTGGCGGCACCAAAGCTTCGGGCATCGGACGCGATGGCGGTGACTGGTCTTTCGATTTCTACATGGAGCAGAAACATATCGGCTTTGCCACCGGCCAACACAAAATCATGCGATTGGGTGCGTAGCAGGCCTTTTTCTTGTTATAAATATCCCGGGGAGCACGAGGGGCTGGCCCCTCGTTCCGACAGACATCAAAGGAAATCCGATGGGACAGATTGTTCAAGCCGCGAAAATCACCCACGTGCCCAGCATCTGGATGTCGCACACGATGAAGAAATACAAAGGCATCCGGCAGCCCGCCATTGATGGCTATGCGAAGCTCAGGCAGGACGCGATTGACAGGGGCGTCGAAACCTTCATCGTATTCGACACCCACTGGATCACCAACCAGGGGTTTCACCTGAACGCCAAGGACCACCACAAGGGCCGGTTCATCAGCCATGAACTGCCGCATATGCTGGCGGATATGGAGTTTGACTACCGGGGCGACAGTGCTCTGGCCCACAGCATCCTGAATGTGCTTGAAGAACGCGGCGAACGCGCCATGGGTCACGCGCAACCCGATCTGGGAATGGAATATGGCACGCTTTTGCCAATGCATTTCATCAACGAGGGCGTGAATGCCCGCGTCCTGCCCGTCGCCGTGAATCAATTCTCGTCCATTGAGGAAAACCGCCGCTGGGGCGCCGCGATTGCCGAGGGCATCCGGCGGTCGGATCGCAAGGTCTCGGTGCTGGCATCCGGGTCGCTCAGCCATGACTTCACGCCGAACGAACGCTCGGTCGACGGGCTGAACTCGGTCAATGGCGAGTTCAACCGCCAGATGGACTTGCGCGTGCTCGATCTGTGGCAGAACGGGAAATGGGCCGAGTTCCTCGACCTCCTGCCTGACTATGCCGTCAAATGCACCGGCGAATGCGCGATGAATGACACCGCGCTTCTGTTCGGGGCGCTGGGCTGGAAGGAGTACGAGGGCCGTATCGACATCTACACGCCCTATTTCGGAAGCTCCGGCACCGGGCAGGCCAATATCAGTTTCTCGGTCTGACGGGGCTTGCATGCGGATTTCCAGTTTCACGGCCGGGGGCAAGGCCCTCTATGGCGCGATCACCGAAGCCGGGGCGGTCGCCCTGTCGACAGAGTTTCCCCAATGGCCCACGCTGTATGACGTCATTGCGGCGGGAGGCTTTGGCAGGCTTGTCGAAGCGGGGCGGGGCCGGGGCGTCACGCACACGGATTTCACCTTTGACATGGTGATGCCCGACGCACGGCGCATCCTGTGCGTCGGCGTCAACTTTCCGAACCGGAACGCGGAATACAAGGATGGCAGCGCGCAACCCAAACACATGTCACTGTTTCCACGCTTCGCCAGCGGATTCACCGGGCACGATCAACCACTGATCCGCCCGCCGGAAAACCACACGCTGGACTATGAAGGCGAGGTTGCGATCGTCATCGGCACGGCGGGACGCCGGATCGCGGCCAAGGATGCCTATGATCACATCGCCGCCCTGACGCTTTGCAACGAAGGGACCATCCGCGACTGGGTGCGTCACGCCAAGTTCAACGTCACGCAAGGCAAGAATTGGGACCGTTCCGGCGCGATGGGGCCATGGCTCGTGCCGTTCAGCGACCCCGCGCAACTGGATGACGCGCGCCTCCAGACCCGCGTGAACGGTGAGCTGCGGCAGGACGATCACTTGCGCAACATGATGTTCCCGATCCGCGAGCAGATCGCCTATATCTCGACCTTCATGACGCTTCAGCCCGGTGACATCATTGTCACCGGCACGCCCACAGGGGCAGGCGCACGGTTCGATCCGCCACGTTATCTGGTCCCCGGTGACGTGGTCGAGGTCTCGGTTGTGGGCATTGGCACCCTGCGCAACACCGTCGATGACGAAGCGCCATGACCCCGGACGATCACACCGCAGCGGCTGCCGATTTGCTGGACGCCGAGCGGACAGGCAAGCAAATCGGTTTGCTTACACTGCGCCACCCTGAAATGGGCATGGACGATGCCTATGCCGTGCAAAAGGCGCTCTGTGACCAGAAGCAGGCCGATGGGCGGCGCGTGATTGGCTGGAAGATCGGCCTGACCTCGAAGGCTATGCAATATGCGCTGAACATCGACATTCCGGACAGTGGCATCCTGTTCGATGACATGCTGTTTGACACTGGTGCGACGGTGCCCGCCGGGCGCTTTATCCAACCCCGGATCGAGGCCGAGATAGCGTTCGTGATGAAAACCTCGCTGAGCGGTGGTGACGTGACGCAGGAAGATGTGATCGCCGCCACCGACTACGTCTGCCCATCGCTTGAAATCCTCGATACGCGCATATGCCGGGTTGACCCTGAGACCGGGCAGACGCGGACCGTATTTGATACGATCAGCGACAATGCAGCCAATGCAGGCGTCGTTTTGGGCATGGATCGCCACGCCATCGACGCGCATGATCTGCGCTGGGTGGGCGCTATCACCCTCCGCAATGGCGAGGTCGAGGAAACGGGGCTGGGGGCGGGCGTTCTGAACGATCCCGTTGAAAGCGTCGTCTGGCTGGCCCGGCGCATGGCCCAATATGGCCAGCGCATCGAACCTGGGCAGATCATCTTGTCGGGCAGTTTCATCCGCCCGGTGGAGTGCCCGCCCGGCACAGACATCCATGCCGATTTTGGCCCGTTCGGCGCTGTCGATATCCATTTTGCCTGAAGCTTGGCGTGGGGTCTGCGCCGCAATCGCGCGGCGCTTGGGCGCAAATGGTTGCACGCCTTCGCAAACTGTTTGATAGAACCGGGGTCCATCCAGACGGAGACCCCGCGTGAAGCTGCGCTTTGATCACGGTCCAGACCAGACGCCCTGCCAGTTCGACGCGCCCCGGCGGCTGATCGTCGCGCGCGAGGTGCAGGATGTTGTCCCCGCGCTGGCCGAGCTGGACCGCGCCCGTGCGCAAGGTGCCTGGGTGGCCGGGTTTGCCAGCTATGAACTGGGATATGCGCTGGAGCCGCGCCTTGTGCCCCTGATGCCTTCGACCCGACGCCTGCCCCTGTTACAGTTCGGCGTTTATGACGCCCCCTGCACGCCCGCGGCGCTTGCCGATGGTCCCGCTGCGTTGGCCGGGCTGTCACCGGATTGGACCCGCGATCTTTATGACCGCGCGTTTCAGCAGGCGCATGACTATATCTGTGCGGGCGATACCTATCAGGTAAACCTGACTTTCCCGATCCGCGGGCACGCCTCCGGATCACATCACGCTCTTTATAGCGCGCTGGCCCGCATCCAGCCTGTGCGGTTCGGTGTGTATGTGCAGGCCGAGGGGCTGCCTGCGATACTGTCCCGCTCGCCCGAACTGTTCTTCCGCACCTCTGCCACGGGCCAGATCGAAACGCGCCCGATGAAAGGCACGCAACCACGCAGCGCCGATCCGATTGAAGACGCCCACCGTGTCGATTTCCTGCGCAACGACGAAAAGAACCTGGCGGAAAATCTGATGATCGTTGACCTCTTGCGCAATGACATCTCTCGGATCTGCACAGCGGGCAGCGTTTGCGTGCCCGAGCTTTTCACAGTTGAAAGCTATGAGACCGTGCATCAGATGGTTTCGCTCGTGCGCGGCCAGATGCGGCAAGGCACCGGGCTGGGCGACATATTCCAGGCACTGTTTCCTTGTGGTTCGATCACAGGCGCGCCGAAACTGCGCGCGATGGAGATCATCGCCGAGCTTGAGGACAGCCCGCGCGAGATCTATTGCGGCACCATCGGTTGGGCCGCGCCGGACGGGCGGTCGGAGTTCAACGTCGCCATCCGCACCCTGATGGTCGAGGATGGCGCGGTGACGCTGAATGTCGGCGGCGGCGTCGTCTATGACAGCACTGCGCCGTCGGAATACGAGGAAGCCCTATGGAAAGCACGTTTCGCGACGCAATTGATGACGACACACGGCTGATCGAAACGATGCTGTGGACGCCCGAAGGCGGGGTTCACAGGCGGGAACGACACTTGGCCCGTCTGGCGCGATCGGCGGCGCGGTTGGGATATGTTTTGCCGAAGGCAAATGCGGTGCTGGACGGGGTGGCGGCCCCATCTCCGCGCCGGTTGCGGCTGACGCTGGACCGTCACGGCACGCTTGATCTGGCGATGACACCGCATCAACCGCTGGCTCCTGACGCGATCTGGACTGTGCAGATTTCGTCACGGACGCTTCTGTCAGATGACCCGTGGCTGACGGTCAAATCCACCCGCCGGGCGCTTTATGACAACACCCGGGCGGCGTTGCCCCGCGGTGTTGATGAAGTCGTTTTTCTGAATGAAAGAAGTGAGTTATGCGAAGGGACGATCACCAATATCTTTGCTGATTTCGGGCAGGGGCTGGTCACGCCGCCGGTCTCTTGCGGCCTGTTGCCCGGCATCCTGCGCGAAGAACTGCTGGCAGAGGGGCGGGTTCAGGAGCGTGTCATATCGGCGGATGACCTTCGCCATGCAAAGGCGGTGTTCATCGGAAACGCCCTGCGCGGCCTGATCCGGGCGCGTATGGTCTGAGACCTTCATCCTTTGTGGGGAGGCGCTTGCCGGGGGAAAGTGGTGGGCGACCTTGGAATCGAACCAAGCGTGCGTCTCCGCGAGGGAGTTACAGTCCCCTGCCACACCTTGCGGCCTGTCGCCCACTTTCCCGGCGCGCGTTGCGCCGAATGTGGGGCTGATTATCCCGCCCACGCCGAAGGGTCAATACGAAAATTCGTCCATTTTTCGCCCACTGGCCGGTGATCGGCCCTTGTCTCGCCCACGCAATCGCCGCATTGTCCGGGCCTTGCGAAAAGAAGGGCATGCGGCATGGTGAAAAAGCCGAAATGGGTGGTTCAGAAGGAAAAGGCGCGGCGCGATGCTGCGGCCGAAACCGTGTGGCTGTTCGGGCTGCACGCGGTGCGCGATGCGCTGATGAACCCGGATCGGGAGCGGTTGCGCCTGATCGTGACAAAGAACGCGGCGGACAAACTGGCCGAGGCCATTGACGCGTCCGGCATGACGCCGGAAATCGCGGACGCCCGCAAGTTCCCCGCGCCCCTTGATCCGAACTCGGTGCATCAGGGGGCGGCGCTTGAAGTGAAACCCTTGGCTTGGGGCAGTGTGGCCGACCGGGTGATGGGCGGGGCGGGGGGCCTGCCCGTTGTGGTGCTTCTGGACCGTGTCACCGACCCGCACAATGTGGGGGCCATCCTGCGGTCGGCCGAAGTGTTCGGGGCCAGCGCGGTCATCGGGACGGCACGCGGGTCGGCGCCGGAAACGGGGGCGCTGGCCAAGACCGCCTCGGGCGCGCTTGAACGTCAGCCTTACCTGCGCATCCGCAACCTTTCCGACACGATGGTCGAGCTGCGCGAGATGGGATTTGTCGTGCTGGGGCTGGATGGCGAGGCCGACATGACCCTTGATGCCGCTCTGGACGCCCATCCCGACCGCCCTGTCGCGCTGGTTCTGGGGGCCGAGGGGCCGGGGCTGCGTGACAAGACCAAAGCCACCTGCGATCAACTGGTCAAGATCCCATTTGCGCGCGATTTCGGGTCGCTCAATGTCTCGAACGCGGCTGCAGTGGCGCTTTCCCGCACACGCGCGTCCCGCTGATCACTTCCCCTTGAGGGGGGTGGCTTTTTCTGCAGATAGTGGTCTGATAAGGGCGTGGGGGGCCACATGAAGACAACACAACGATCACGCCGACA
The DNA here is from genome assembly GCF_014656375.1 of Aliiroseovarius zhejiangensis. GTDB lineage: Bacteria > Pseudomonadota > Alphaproteobacteria > Rhodobacterales > Rhodobacteraceae > Aliiroseovarius > Aliiroseovarius zhejiangensis. The sequence goes on from NZ_BNCH01000002.1 coordinate 24,440, forward strand.
GGTTCTGTCGGGACTGCTTGCTGCGCCGATGGCGGTTGGCTTAGTGGTGCCGCGTGCACGTGCTGCGGCGGCTGCGGCAGTGTATATCGAAGATGGCGTGGCGTGGGACGGGCATGATCCCGTCGCCTATTTCACCACCGATGGCCCTCTGCCCGGCCTGCCGGAATTTGCCTTTGACCACAACGGCGTGACCGTCCTGTTTGCCAATGACGAACATCGGGCGATGTTTGCCGATGATCCGATGCGTTATGCACCGCAATATGGCGGCTATTGCGCCTATGCGATGAGCAAGGGGCAGATCGCACCGACCGTGCCCGAGGCCTGGACGATCCATGACGGGCGACTTTATCTGAACTTCAGCCTTGGTGTGCGCGAGCTGTGGCGCGCAGATATGGATGGTCATATCGCTCAGGCGGACGGGTTCTGGCCTGGTGTGCTGAGCGGCTAAAACCCTGCGCGCCCGCTGCCGTGACGTGGCCGCGCCGTGTTCACAAGTTCTTTACAACCCCTTTTCCTACGTGGGTTTGCACATACTTGTTGATCGAGAGCGGGCTGTGGAACGCCCGATATCTCATTTCACTGTCCCTCGTTCCACCACCTTGCGCCCGACCATCTGGTTTCGGGCGCATTTTTCTTTGCACGGGCAGGGTTGGGGGATTGGAAACAGACCCGCATCAGCCTATCTGTCGCGTATGACACATGACGATACAGATGCCCGCCTGACATCCATCCTGACCTCGACCCGCGTGATCGGGCTGGTCGGGCTGTCCCACAAACCGGAACGTGCAAGCCATGAGGTTGCCGGGTTTCTGAAGCGGAAGGGGTACCGCGTGATCGGGGTCAATCCCGGACTGGCCGGGCAGGAGATGTTCGGCGAAACCGTTGTCGCTTCGGTCCGTGATCTGCCGCCCGAAACCGATATGATCGACCTGTTCCGCCGCTCGGACGCTGTCGCCCCCATCGTGGACGAGGCGTTGAATGCGCTGCCGGATCTGAAGACGGTCTGGATGCAGCTGGGGGTCGAGAATGCCGAGGCCCGCGCACAGGCCGAGGCAAAAGGTGTCACCGTGGTGGAGAACCGTTGCCCGAAGATCGAGTTTCCGCGCCTCTTTGGCAACGCCGCGCTGGAGCAACTGGTCGGCTAGGCTCACGTCGTGAGCCTGAGGGGCCAGCCCCTCGCGGCGATGCCGCTCACCCCGGGATATTTTCGGCCAGAAGAAACGAAGGTCAGTCTTTGCGGGCGGCTTTTTCGGCGATGCCGGAGGTGCCGTCGCGGTGTTCAAGCTCGGCCAGCACATCTGACAGTGGCACGTCGCGCGCGGCCAGCATAACCAGCAGGTGATAGATCACATCGGCGGCTTCGGCGGTCAGGTTGTCGCGGTCGCCCTTGGTGGCGGCGATGATGGCCTCGATCGCTTCTTCGCCGAATTTCTCGGCGCATTTTTCCGGGCCTTTGGACAGGAGTTTTGCGGTCCAGGAAGTGCCGGGATCGGCCGTTTTGCGGGCGTCGATGGTGGCGGCGAGGTGGTCGAGAATGCTCATGTCAGCCTCATCGGGATGCCGGCGGCGGCCATGTGTTCCTTGGCTTCGCGGATGGTATGGTCGCCGAAATGGAAGATCGAGGCGGCAAGCACGGCACTGGCGCCGCCTTCGATGACGCCTTCGACCAGATGATCGAGCGTGCCGACGCCGCCGCTTGCGATCACTGGCACGTGCACAGCGTCCGAAATGGCGCGGGTCAGGGGCAGGTTGAACCCTGCGCGGGTGCCGTCACGGTCCATCGAGGTCAGCAGGATTTCCCCCGCCCCTTTGCTCTCTATCAGTTTGGCAAATTCGACCGCGTCGATGGGATCGCCGCTTTCATCAAGTGCGGGTTTGCGGCCCCCATGGGTGAAGATGCCCCATTTTCCGGGGGCGATGGTCTTGGCGTCGATCGCCACCACGATGCACTGGCTGCCGAACCGATCAGCCGAGCGCGCGATTACGTCCGGGTCGGCCACGGCGGCAGAGTTGAAGCTGACCTTGTCGGCCCCTGCAAGCAGCAGGTCGCGGACGTCTTCGGGCGTGCGTACGCCGCCGCCGATGGTCAGCGGCATGAAGCACTGTTCCGCCGTGCGGGTTGCCAGATCATACATGGTGCCGCGGTTTTCATGCGTGGCCTTGATGTCGAGAAAGCAAAGCTCGTCGGCGCCGGCGGCATCATAGGCGCGCGCCTGTTCCACCGGGTCGCCCGCGTCGATCAGGTCGACGAAGTTGACGCCTTTGACGGTGCGACCCTCGGCCACGTCAAGGCAAGGTATGATGCGGGTTTTCAGCATTTCTGCGCGGTCCTTGGCTGATCACGGTTTGTTTTATTTGTTCAAGCCGTGACTGACCAGAGCATTGTCGCATTCAAACCTGGATAAAAGGAATGGGCTGATGATGAAACTTACCCTTGCAACGCTTGTGTCGATGGTTGCTCTGCCAGCGATGGCTGAAATAGTGAAAGTGCCCGCATCCGGTTCCGTTCCTGACACAATGGATGCTTTGGAGGCCGCTGTTGGGAACGCGGGCGCAACGGTGTTCGCGCGTGTTGATCATGCAGGCGGGGCTGCGTCGGTGGAGATGGAGCTTGCGCCCTCGCAGCTTCTGGTCTTTGGCAACCCCAAGCTGGGCACACCTGCCATGCAGGATGATCCGCTGGCCGGGTTGATGCTGCCGCTGCGGGTGCTGGTGTATGAGGATGGCGATGGCGCGGTCTGGCTTGCCTATGAAGCGCCCGCCGACATGTTGGGGGAGTTCGGCATCGCAAATGACGCGCCCTATGTCGGCATGATGACTGGCGCGCTGGACAAGTTGACGGCCGCGGCGGCTGGGGGCTAAAGCGCCGCCAACGCCGCTTTCAGATCAATCGCCCCATCATAAAGCGCGCGGCCCGAAATGGCACCGTTCAGGGATGCGCCGCAATCGCGCAGCGCAATAAGGTCATCCAGCGAACTGACGCCTCCGCTAGCGATCACCGGGATTGACACCGCACGGGCGAGGGCGGCTGTCGCTTCGACATTCGGGCCTTGCATCGCGCCGTCGCGGTTGATGTCGGTGTAGATGATGGCGGCGACGCCAGCGTCTTCAAACGACTTGGCAAGGTCGGTGACCATCACGTCGGTTTCCGTGGCCCAGCCTTTGGTGGCAACGCGACCGTTGCGGGCGTCGATCCCCACGGCCACCTTGCCGGGAAAGGCACGGGCGGCCTCGCGAACCAGATCCGGGTTCTCGACCGCGACCGTTCCAAGGATCACGCGCGACAGGCCCTTTTCGATCCAGCCTTCGATGGTCGCCATGTCGCGGATGCCGCCACCCAACTGGGCAGGAACGTCGATGGCGGCAAGGATCGCCTCGACCGCAGCGCCGTTCACCGGTTCGCCTGCAAAAGCGCCGTTCAGGTCGACAAGGTGAATCCACTCACATCCCGCATCCTGAAACGCCCGCGCCTGAGCCGCCGGGTCGTCGTTGAAGACGGTGGCCGCCTCCATCTCGCCGCGCAGGAGGCGCACGCATTGGCCGTCTTTCAGGTCGATGGCGGGATAGAGGATCATGGCGGGCTCCGATGCTTGGTGCTTTTGGTGCTTTTTGCACGGAAGTTGCCGCTTGCCAAGCCACGCCTCCCGTCACGTCACACTTGCCATAATCGGTGTCTCGGGGTCAGGATATTTCCAGATTCAGGGAGGAATGAATGAAACGTTTGGTTATGGCGCTTGCGCTGAGTGTCGGTATGGCAGCCCCCGCCTTCGCGGATGCTGTTGAAGGCGTGTGGAAAACGCAGGTGGATGACGGGAACTACGCCCATGTCACGATGTCGAAATGCGGGTCTGCGATCTGTGGTGTGATTTCCAAGGCCTTCAACGCAGATGGGCCGATCAAGTCCGACAATATCGGCAAGCGGCTGGTCTGGGACATGCAGCCGAATGGTGGCGGCAAGTATTCAGGTGGCAAGATCTGGCAGCCCTCGACCGGCAAGGTCTTCAAATCCAAGATGACGCTCTCGGGCAACAGCTTGAAGGTGGAAGGCTGCGTTGCGGTGTTCTGCAAGAAACAAACGTGGTCACGGGTGAAATAGGCTGGATGAAACAGGACGATCGGGAGGGCGCTGTTTCAGCGCCCTTTCTTTCACGGCGTCCAGCTCAGGAAATTGGCGATCATCCGAAGCCCCGCAGCCTGACTTTTTTCCGGGTGGAACTGCATACCAATCAGGTTGTCTCGCCCGACAATGGCCGTGATATCGCCCGCGTAGTCGCAATGGGCGAGCCGCTGTGCAGCGTCGTCCACCACGAAGTGATATGAGTGTACGAAATAGGCATGATCGCCTGTCGCTACCCCGTCCAGCACCGGGTGGGCGTGATCGATCACCAGATCGTTCCAGCCCATATGCGGGACTTTCAACGTGGGATCGGACGGAGTGATCTTGCGCACATGGCCCTTGATCCAGTCGAAGCCGGGGGTGTCCTGATATTCATGGCTCATGGTGGCCAGCATCTGCATTCCCACACAAATCCCCATGAACGGGCGGGCTTGCCGGATCACGGCCTCTTCCAGCGCCTCATAGATGCCACGATGGTCTGACAATTGCTGCCGACATGCCGGAAAGGCACCATCACCGGGCAGCACGACGCGATCAGCACGGGCCACGTCCTCGGGCTTTGTGGTGACAATGACCTTACCTGCGCCGGTTTCTGCCGCCATGCGCTGAAACGCTTTTTCGGCCGAGTGCAAGTTGCCGCTGTCATAGTCGATGATCACGGTCAGCATTAAGGGTCTCCGAGTGGGGTCGCGTTACAGCGCGCCCTTGGTCGAGGGGATGGCGTCGGCTTTGCGCGGGTCGGTCTCAACGGCCAAGCGCAACGCGCGGGCGACGGCTTTGAACCCCGCTTCCGCTACGTGGTGGGCATTGAAGCCATGCAACTGGTCCACATGCAGCGTGATGCCGCCATGGGTCGCCAGCGCCTGAAAGAACTCGCGCACCAGCTCGGTGTCAAACGTGCCGATTTTGGGGGCCGCAAAGTCCATGTTCCACACCAGAAAAGGGCGGCCTGACAGGTCCAAAGCGGCCCGCACCTGCGCGTCATCCATCGGCAGGTGGCATTCACCATAACGTCGGATGCCCTTCTTGTCGCCAAGGGCTTCGGTCAGGGCCTGCCCCAATGCGATGCCGGTGTCTTCGACCGTGTGGTGGTCGTCGATGTGCAAATCGCCTTCGGCGCGGATCGTCATGTCGATCAGCGAATGGCGCGACAACTGGTCCAGCATGTGATCGAAGAACCCCACGCCGGTCTGGTTGTCATACGTGCCGGTTCCGTCGAGGTTCACCTCGACCGAAATCTCGGTTTCCGCAGTCTTGCGGGTGATCTTTGCGCGCCGCATCGGGTCGTCCTTCTTCCGTCTGCGCCCCTTATAGGGGGCAGGCGCGGCGCGGGGAAGGCGTCAAATGCCGTCGCTCTCCGGGTGTGGCAATCAGGCGGCCTGCGCCTGCATGAAATCGCGTGGGCAGAGCGAGATCAGATGGTTCAGATCATCGCGGCCCATATAGGTCATGAACCCTTTCAGCGGGGTATTGCTGCCCTTGGGATACCACGCCAGCGCACCGGGATCGGTGTGCATGTACCCTTCGCGTTCGGCCAGCCCGCGAAAGGCATAGCGTTCGGGCATGAAGCCGAAGACGTGATCGGGCGACCAGCGCAAGAGGCAGGTGGCCAGTGCGAACCGGGCCAGCAGCCCCGGCAGGCCGGTGCCGCGATAGCGATCATCGCCCTTCACCCAAAGCTCGCCGTGATAACAGACATGGCCCCTGATGCGCCGTGCCCCGGGGCCGGGCTGATAGCAACTGCGCTCCATATCCAGATCCAGCCCGACGGGGGGAAAATCTCTGAAATTCTGTCCAAGGTAGTCCGACAGCGCCAGACCACCCAGATCGAACCGGCGCATGGCCTGAGTGTGGACCAGCGCGCCCTGCGGGGTCCAGCCCAGAATCCAGAAGCCGTTCCGGTCGCTCATCCGGTGCCGTTTGGGATCAAAAGGCGCGCCGATCGGCTGATGGGGGCGGTGCGTGGTGATAAGGCGGTCATACAGAGCGAAATCCGAGCCGATCTCAATCTCCATTCCGTGTTCACGGGCCATATCCAGGATCGAGCCCACGAAGCGCACCCCTTCAAAACTGTCGTGAATGGTCATTTGGTTCTCCCATGCTCGTGGTTCATGGGAATCTTAACCTATGCGGGAAAGTTTACGAATCGATTTGCGTATTTTCGCGAAAAACGGGAAATCAGGCAGATTTATGCGCGGTTTCTGGCCCTTTTCGGACCATTTCGCGGCCATTTGGCGACCCGCGCCCGGGCCGGATATCAGTCGAGCCGCGGCGGGATGACATTCATGGTGAACTCCGCGTCCATGGCGTCGCGCTCCGTGTCACTTAGATTGGCGATCACCACGTTGCGGGTCCGGTCGATCAGGGTGGCCAAGGCAAATTCGCCATCGGCAAACCGGCAGGCCATCGCCAGCCGCTGATAGCTGATCGCCTTCAGTTCGTTATCATCGCCGTGACCGATGCGCGTGTGGATGTGATCCAGACGAATGCCGCGCGTGGTGGCGACGTCGTGAAATGGTATCGCCAGCAGGTTGGCAAAGCCCGGACCACCTGGCAGATTGGCAATGCCCTTGCCCACCGAGGACCGGTACTTTTCCCACCCGAACCAGGTGGCATAGGATGATGCCTCTCCCACCTCGGTGCAGATCCAGTCCCCCGTGTCGTCGTTGAAGCGAAACACCATCAGATAAGGGCGCAGCGGGGCAAAGGCCGGGCTTTCCAGCGCGCCTTCGGATCTGGCCCAGGCGTGAAAACCGAACTGGATCAGCGGCGATCCCATGTCCCAGATCGCGGTCAGCGGGTGCTGTTGCAGGTAATAGGGCACGTCGCCGATCTGCTTGCCCAGATAAAACAGCTCGTTCACATGCTTGCTTTCGCCATGCAGCCAGGCCTCGCCGCGCGCGATCAATTCCTCGGCTTCCCGAAGGGCGTTTCGGCCATCTTCGGTCAACTGATATTGCCGGTTGTGAAAGCTGAACAGTTTCCGGCCCTTGTGGGCTTCCAGCGATGCAATGTGACGGCGGATGGTCTGGCGCGTACTGTCCAGTTCGCGCACGGATTCGGACAGATTCAACGTGCGCGCCAAGGATGCAAAAGAACGCAGCATCTCGAACAGAAGCGCGGGGCTGCTTCGATTGGTCATTCTTGCACCCGAGCCGGCTTCACCAAACTGTTTCCGATGTGGACTTTGACATGATCCGGTCAATATATCGCAGAAAATATCGTTTTGAAATAGATGTTTAGTCTATCGGGTAAAAAAATCATCCATGCGGGTTACATTTTTATAACCAAATCGTGCATGACTCATCACTTGGGTCCGCGGTCGAAACCTGACATTCTCTTTTAACGGGAAGCAATTAAGTGGTGAGAAAATGGTCCATCCAGTCGATGTCCATGTGGGTAAGAAAATCAGAGAAGTCCGTCTGCTGCGCGGTCTGACTCAGGTAAAAGTGGCGGAGCAATTGGGGCTTTCGTTCCAACAGCTTCAAAAGTACGAAACGGGATACAACCGTGTCTCGGCCAGCAAGATGTTCGAGATTGCACAGCTTCTGAACGTTCAGCCGGGTTATTTCTTCGAAGGGCTGGCCGAGGCCGGCACATCGGAAGACGAAGCCATGGATGAACGCACGGCGAAAGCCGCGCAGGCGCTGTCATCAATCCAGGACGTCAAGGTGCGCAACCAGATCCAATCCATGATCCACGAACTGGCCAACCGCCAGTCGTTGAGCGCCTGAGCAAAAGCACGACCTTTCTGAGGGGGAAGGGATGTGGTGGAAGGGGGACGTGCAATGCGCGTCCCTTTTTCTTCTAAACTTCTGCCACAGGTGCCGGAAAACCCGCCACCATGTGCTGTCACATCTATCCGAGAAATCCCATTGGAGCGGGCGAGGCGATTCGAACGCCCGACCCTAACCTTGGCAAGGTTATGCTCTACCCCTGAGCTACGCCCGCATCCTGATGGGTATGTTCAGCCATTGGCCGAACCGGGGAACCGATTGGAGCGGGCGAGGCGATTCGAACGCCCGACCCTAACCTTGGCAAGGTTATGCTCTACCCCTGAGCTACGCCCGCATCCTTCGGTGAGCCGTGAGATATGAAATCCAACGCAGGGCTGCAAGGGGAAAAACGCATGAAACCGCGAAATTCGACACGGATGGGGGTTCTTGCCGCATTTTGCCTGCACGCAAACGCTGCCCGGTTGCGCGACAAGGAATAAGGGCCGCCACGCCGGCGACCCCTGTCGGCACCTATCGTGGCGCTTATTCCAGTTCGATCATCAGATCCTTGGCGTCGATCTGCCCGCCGGGCTGGACATGCACGGCCTTTACGGTGGCGTCGCGTTCGGCATGGATGCCGGTTTCCATCTTCATCGCCTCGATGGTCAACAGAAGATCGCCTTCGCGCACCGATTGGCCCGGGCTGACCGCCACGGTCGCCACCACGCCGGGCATGGGGGCGCCGATATGATAGGGATTGCCCTCGTCCGCCTTGGGGCGCTTCGTGGTCGTTGCTTTGACCAGCCGGTTCGGCACGCGGATGACACGCGGCTGGCCGTTCAGTTCAAAGAACACCTTGACCTCGCCATCCTCGTTGGTTTCCCCCACCGCTTGCAGGCGAATTTCCAGTGTCTTGCCCGGATCGATCTCGGTCGAGATCTCCTCGCCCGGTTCCATTCCATAAAAGAACGTTTTGGTGGGCAGGGTGCGTACCGGGCCGTATTGGCGGTGGCGCCCCATGTAATCCAGAAAGACCTTGGGATACATCAGGTATCCGTTCAGGTCCTCATCGTCGATCGCCAACCCCTCAAGCTCTTTCGACAGGCTGGCACGGGTGGCCTCCAGATCGACGGGTTCCAGGTGCTTGCCAGGGCGTTCGGTGTTGGGCGTTTCGGCCTTCAGCACTTTCTTCACGATCCCCGCCGGGAAGCCACCCGGGGGCTGGCCCAGATTGCCGCGCATCATGTCGATGACACTGTCGGGAAAGACGACATCGGTCTTGGGGTCTTCGACTTCGGTGCGGGTCAAGCCTTGGCTGACCATCATCAACGCCATATCCCCCACAACTTTCGAGGACGGCGTGACCTTCACGATATCACCGAACATCTGGTTCACGTCGGCATAGGTCTGTGCCACCTCGTGCCAGCGTTCTTCCAGCCCCAGCGACCGCGCCTGGGCCTTCAGATTGGTGAATTGCCCGCCGGGCATTTCGTGCAGATATACCTCTGACGCTGGGGCGGCGAGCCCACTTTCGAAAGCGGCATACTGCGCCCGCACCCCTTCCCAATAGTTCGAGATCTCGCGGATTGCGCCGATATCCAGCCCAGTGTCGCGGTCGGTGTTGTCCAGCGCCTCGACGATCGAGCCGAGGCAGGCCTGTGACGTCCCGCCCGAGAACGCATCCATCGCGGCGTCCACCGCATCGACGCCCGCATCGGCCGCAGCCAGAATGGTCGCCCCGGCAATGCCCGATGTGTCATGGGTGTGGAAATGGATCGGCAACCCGACCTCGTCCTTCAGTGCCTTGATAAGCACCCGCGCGGCGGCAGGTTTCAAAAGACCCGCCATGTCTTTCAGGCCCAGAATATGGGCGCCCGCGGCTTCAAGCTCTTTCGCCATGCCCACGTAATAGTTCAGGTCATACTTGGCGCGATCCGGGTCAAGGATGTCGCCCGTGTAACAGATCGTGCCTTCGCAAATCTTGCCCGTGTCGATCACCGCATCCATCGCAACGCGCATGTTTTCGACCCAGTTTAGGCTGTCGAACACGCGGAACACGTCCACGCCGGTCAGCGCGGCCTGTTTGACAAACGCCTGCACCACATTGTCGGGATAGTTCGTGTATCCCACCCCGTTCGAGGCCCGCAACAGCATCTGCGTCAACAGGTTGGGCATGGCTTCGCGCAGGTTGCGCAGGCGCTGCCATGGGCATTCCTGCAAGAAGCGATAGGCCACGTCGAAGGTTGCCCCGCCCCAGCATTCGACCGAGAACAGGTCCGGCAGGTTGGCGGCGTAAGCGGGCGCGACCTTGATCATGTCGATCGAGCGCATGCGGGTCGCCAGAAGCGACTGGTGTCCGTCGCGCATGGTGGTGTCGGTGATCAGGAGTCTCTTCTGCGCCTTCATCCAGTCGGCCACGGCGTTCGGCCCGCCGTCCTCCAGCAACTGGCGGGTGCCGGGGGCGAGATCTGCGCGCAATGCCGGGGGCTTGGGCGGTTTCAGATCGGCGGGCGGCGCGGCGCGGCCCTGCGTTTCGGGATGTCCGTTTACCGTGATATCCGCGATATAGGTCAGAACTTTCGTGCCCCGGTCGCGACGCTTCTTGAACTGGAACAGTTCGGGCGTCTCGTCGATGAACTTGGTCGTATACTGGTTGTTCAGAAAAGTTGGGTGCTTCAGCAGGTTCTCGACAAAGGCGATATTGGTCGACACCCCGCGCACCCGAAACTCGCGCAGTGCACGGTCCATCCGCGCGATGGCTTTTTCGGGCGTCGGCGCCCAGGCTGTCACCTTCGTCAAAAGACTGTCGTAGTAGCGCGTGATGACGCCGCCCGCATAGGCCGTGCCGCCATCCAGCCGGATGCCCATACCGGTCGCCGAGCGATAGGCAGTGATGCGGCCATAATCCGGGATGAAGTTGTTTTGCGGGTCTTCCGTGGTCACGCGGGTTTGCAGCGCGTGACCGTTCAGGCGAATGTCATACTGGCTGGCCTTGCCCGTCGCTTCCGCCAGCGATTTACCCTCGGCAATCAGGATTTGCGCCTGCACGATGTCGATCCCGGTGACTTCCTCGGTCACGGTGTGTTCGACCTGCACGCGGGGGTTCACCTCGATGAAATAGAACTTGCCGGTTTCCATATCCATCAGGAACTCGACCGTGCCCGCGCATTCGTAATTCACATGGGCGCAGATCTTGCGGCCAAGTTCGCACAGTTCTTCGCGCTGGGCTTCGGACAAATAGGGGGCAGGGGCGCGTTCGACGACCTTTTGGTTGCGGCGCTGGACCGAGCAGTCGCGCTCATACAAGTGATAGATGTTGCCATGGCTATCACCCAGGATCTGCACCTCGACGTGGCGGGCGCGGGTGATCATCTTTTCCAGATAGCCTTCGCCATTGCCGAAGGCGGCTTCCGCTTCGCGCCGGCCTTCCAGCACTTTTTCTTCCAACTCGTCCGGGCCGTGGATCGGGCGCATGCCCCGGCCGCCGCCGCCCCAGCTGGCCTTCAGCATCAGGGGATAGCCGATTTCGGCGGCCTCGGCGCGGATCGCATCCATGTCATCGCCCAGCACCTCGGTCGCCGGGATGACCGGCACACCCGCCTCGATGGCCACCTTGCGGGCCGAGGCCTTGTCACCAAGCGCGCGCATGGTGGCGGCCTTGGGGCCGATGAAGGTGATGCCGGCGGCCGTGCAGGCGTCCACGAAATCGGGGTTTTCCGACAACAGACCATAGCCCGGATGGATCGCATCGGCCCCACAGTCGCGCGCCACGCGGATAATCTCGTCAATCGAGAGATAGGCAGCGACCGGGCCAAGACCCTCGCCGATGCGATAGGCTTCGTCCGCCTTGAACCGATGCAGGCCCAGCTTGTCCTCTTCGGCATAGACGGCGACGGTTTTCTTGCCCATCTCGTTGGCGGCGCGCATCACACGAATGGCGATCTCGCCCCGGTTGGCGATCAGAATTTTCTGAAAGTCCTGCATCTCACTCTCCCCCTAAACATGGCGCAACAGGCCGGTTTGGGAAAAGTGGTAGGGTGTGCTGCATTGCAGCGCAATAGGGTTTGTAAGGATTTGGTAAGGATTCTGGCTAAATTGGTAATTTTTCTTTACCAATTACTCACAGGTCCAGCACTGACCTATTGCGAGCGGGATAGCAATCCGCCCGGCTGGCGTGTGATTCGGCCCTCCAGCTCCAGATTGACCAGTTCGGGAAGGATGTCACCCGATCCCGCGCCCATATGATCACCCAGATCGCGGATCAACTGATCCTCGGCCAGCGGGCTGGGGCCAAGCCGCGCCAGGATCTGGCTATGCAGCTGGGCAGTTTGCGCCAGCGTTCTTTTGTCCTTGGGTCGTGCATTTTCTTCGACCTGCGGAGGTGTCGCTTGCGCGGAAGCGTTCGCGTCCTCGTTCGTGCCCGGCGCGATGGCCGGACCGATGGCGTCGATCACATCTTGCGCCCCGCGCACCAGGGCCGCCCCGTCACGGATCAGGAAATTGCAGCCCGAGGCACGGGCGTCAAAAGGATGGCCGGGCACGGCCAGCACATCACGCCCCTGATCCAGCGCGTTGCGCGCGGTGATGAGCGACCCGGACTTGGCAGCCGCCTCGACCACGACAACGGCGCGGGCAAGGCCCGAGATCAGGCGATTGCGACGTGGAAAATGACGGGCTTGCGGGGTCAAGCCGGGCGGTTGTTCGGACAGGCGCAACCCCTTGCGCCCGATGTCTTCGGCCAGAACGGTGTTTTCCTTGGGATAGATGACATCAACGCCTCCGGCCATGACCGCGATGGTGTGCCCGGCCTCAAGCGCCACCTGATGCGCCACCGTGTCCACACCACGCGCCAGCCCGGAGACGATGGTGAAGCCCGCGTCGCTCAGGTCTTGGGACAGTTTGCGGGTCATGCGCAGCCCGATCGAGGATGCGTTGCGCGCCCCGATCAGGGCGACCATCGGGCGGTGCAGCAGCGCAATGTCGCCCATGGCCCAGATAAATGGCGGCGGGTCCGCGATTTCTGACAACAGTTCAGGGTAGTTCGGCGTGCCCCACGTGACCATTCTGGCCCCGGCAAAGCGTGCGCGGCGGTGTTCGGCTTCTGCCACTTCGGGCGGGCAGGGGGTGTAATCCTTGACGCCCGCTTGGGCGGCGACATCTGGCAACGCCTCAAGCGCGGCCTGAGCAGAGCCGTGTTCCGTCAGCAGTCGAAAGAAAGTCGCAACCCCGACACGGCGCGAGCGCAAGAGACGGATCCACGCCAGTTCATCTTCCTCAGACTGAGGGGTGGGGGTGGGGTGAAGCAGGGAAGCTGAAAGGTCCATGGGCGTGTTGATTCCGTCTCTTGCGGGTTAACCATGCGCCACCAATCGTTAACGGGTGGTGAACACATGCCAGATCGCCCAGAAATAACTCGCCACCCCCAGAAGCAGGGCGAACGCGGTGACCTCTTCGGTTGGAATGCGCCAGCCATTTTCCCATAGAAACCAATAGCCTAGACTGGCGGTCACCGGGGTGGCCACTACCACCAGATAGCGGTGTGCGACCAGACCACCGGATGGAATGCGCCACCTTTTGCCGGGGGTGCGCGGCGCTTTGCGGATCAGCAGCCACCACGTTGCCACCGCAATCGTCAAGATGCCCGCTGACATGGGAAGGGCCGTGGTGGCCATTGCCCCGCCCAAAACCGCGGCCGCAGCGCCCAGTCCCCAGTGTTCCGCCTTGGTCGCGGTCCAACGCCCGCCGTGATCCAGAAGCACAAGGCCCGTCAGCCACACGGCGGAACTGGCAAAGGCATAGAACGCGAACGCGCCGGGGGCGGCGCGATCCATGCCGGGCTCGCCCCATGTCCATGTAGCCCAGATCGCCCAGATCAGGCCCAGCCCGGCAAACAGACAGCTCTGCGCGGTCAGGCCAAGACGCCGCATTGCCCATCGCAGCGCAAACAACCCCAGCAATACGTCGATGAGCGCGTGCCAACTGATCGAGGGCCAGACCCAGGACACCGGCGGCGCTTCGTGAACCAGCGGAATAACTGTGCCTTCGGTCACCCAGCCGAACAGGCTACCGGCCAGCAGCAAGCCCGCCAGCCCGAACCGTTCGGCATAGGGCAGCAACAGCAGCAGAATCCAGGCAAAAAAAGCATAGTATGCCGTCAGTTCCAGCAGTTCGAGGCCAGCCTCGGCAGGCCGGGACAACAGGTCATGAACCATTTGCGACGGCCCTTCGTTGACGAAGAACAGCTCGGAAAAGAACATCAGGATCAAAGCCGCGCCGCAAATCGTCAGGATCCGCGCGCGCAGGGGGGTCACGCCGCCGATCCGCCCACGGTCAGCCCGCCGATCAGCAGCGACGGCTGGCCCACGCCCACCGGCACCGATTGGCCCGCCTTACCGCAGGTGCCGATGCCCGGATCCATCGCCATGTCATTGCCAATCGCGCGGATCTGTTTCATCGCGGCCGGGCCGTCGCCAATCAGCGTGGCCCCCTTGACGGGTGCGCCGATCTTGCCGCCTTCAACGCGGTAGGCTTCTGTGCAGGAGAACACGAATTTGCCGTTGGTGATATCGACCTGCCCACCGCCGAAACCTACGGCATAGATCCCGTCTTTCAACTCGCCCAGCACCTCTTCGGGCGTGGCGGTGCCGCTTTCCATGATCGTGTTGGTCATGCGCGGCATCGGGGCGTGGGCATAGCTTTGCCGCCGCCCGTTGCCGGTGGGGGCAACGCCCATCAGGCGGGCGTTCTGGCGGTCTTGCATATACCCGACCAGCACGCCGTCCTCGATCAAGACCGCGCGGCCCGTGGGCGTGCCCTCGTCATCCACGGACAGCGACCCGCGCCGGTCGGGCAGGGTGCCGTCATCGACCACGGTCACGCCCCGGGCGGCGACCTGCGTGCCCACAAGGCCCGAGAAGGCCGAGGTGCCCTTGCGGTTGAAATCGCCTTCCAGGCCATGCCCCACAGCTTCGTGCAACAGGATGCCGGGCCAGCCATTGCCCAGGACCACGTCCATCACGCCCGCAGGGGCAGGGACCGCGTCCAGATTGACCAGCGCGATGCGCAAGGCCTCGCGGGCCGACGCCTGCCATGTGTCGGGGGTCATCAACCCGGTCAGACCCGTCCGGCCACCCCCGCCGGACGAGCCGCTTTCGCGCCGCCCGTCCTGTTCGACAATGACCGAGACATTCAGCCGCGTCATCGGGCGTGTGTCCGAGACCAGAGCACCATCCGGGCGCAGGATATGAACCTCCTGCAAACTGGCGGCCAAGGTGGCCGATACCTGCACCACGCGCGGGTCAAGGTCGCGGGTGAAGGCGTCGATGTCGCGCAGGGTTTCGATCTTCAGGCCAAAGCCCGCATCGGCCATCGGGTCGGCATCGGTATAGAGCTTCTGATTGGTGCGGGCAGGGGCGTCTGCCCAGGTGCCGCCCCCGTCGCCCACAGCGAGGCGCGCAGTGGCCGCTGCGCGGCGCAGGGCGGCCTCGCTGATTTCTGAGGAATGGGCATAGCCCGTCGTCTCGCCTTTGACCGCACGCAGCCCGAACCCTTCGGACGCGTCATAGCTGGCGGTGCGCAACCGCCCGTCGTCAAACACCAGCGCCTCGGACCGCATCCGCTCCAGAAACAGCTCGCCATCATCGGCACCATGCGTCACTTCGGCCAGAAGGGCACGGGCGCTGTCGGCATCCAGGTGGGTCTCAAACGGGCGAAACGGTGTGGCGTCTTTCATGGGGGCCTCGAAATAGCGCGAATGGCGGATTTGTTGCTTAACCTGAGAAGGTTTTTCCTTGTTCCCAGCTTTGTAATATGGTTTCTCGTCAAAGAGAAACAAGGAATCCCGCGCAAGGGCCCGGGAGAGGTATGAGCGAGCTATTGCCGCGCCGCCCGAAAGGGTGGCATTCGGATCACGCCGCACAGGGAAGAGAAAGACGAACATGATGCGTGTCAGCAGCCTTTTCGCCACTGCAACTGCCATCCTGACCGCGGGTCAGGCATATGCGCAGGAAAATCTGGAAATCATCGGCAAGCCGGTTGATGGCGCGATGGGGTTTCAGCCCTCGGCCACCAGTGTCGCACAGGCAGCGCATGGGCTGGATGGGATGATCAACTATATCATCATCGCCATCACGATTTTCGTGACCCTGTTGCTGGCCATCGTGATCGTGCGCTTCAACCGGCGCGCGAATCCCGAGCCCGCAACCTTCACCCACAACACCCCGATCGAGATTGTCTGGACCCTTGTGCCGGTGGTCATCCTGGTCTTCATCGGGGCGTTTTCCCTGCCGGTGCTGTTCCAGCAGCAGGTGATCCCGAAAGGCGACGTGGTGATCAAGGCGACCGGCTATCAGTGGTACTGGGGATACGAATATCCCGAGCACGAGTTTGGTTTCGACAGCTTCCTTCTGGCGAAGGAAGAGCTGGAAGAATACGGCTATAGCGATAGCGAATACCTGCTGGCCACCGACACCGCCGTTGTCGTGCCCACCGGCAAGAAGGTCGTCATCCAGGTCACAGGTGCAGACGTGATCCATTCCTGGACCATCCCGGCCTTCGGTGTGAAACAGGACGCCGTTCCCGGTCGTCTGGCCGAGCTGTGGTTCGAGGTCGACGAGGGCAAGGAAGGCATCTATTTCGGCCAGTGTTCTGAACTGTGCGGCAAGGACCACGCCTATATGCCGATCACCGTCAAAGCCGTCACCCAGGCTGAGTACGACACCTGGCTCAAGGGCGCGGTTGAGGAATACGCAGGCAACGTGAATTCCCTGCCGAGTGTGCAGGTCGCCACCGCCGAATAAACCGTGTCAGGGGCGCGGCCTCGTGCCTGCGCCCTTTTCAGGCCGCCCTATTCGGGGCGGCTCTCGCAAACTGAAACCGACAGTCAAATTCAGATCGCATAGGATCCCATGAGCGACGCGAGCATCCAGACCAACACCGACACCGGCGAGGCCGGGTTTGGCGACTATTTCGCGCTGTTGAAGCCGCGTGTGATGTCGCTGGTCGTGTTCACTGCATTGGTGGGGCTGCTGGTCGCCCCGGTCGGCGTGAATCCCGTGGTCGGTCTGGCCTCGATCCTGTTCATTGCCGTCGGCGGAGGTGCCTCGGGCGCGTTGAACATGTGGTGGGACGCCGATATCGACCGCAAGATGCGCCGCACGCAGTCGCGCCCCATCCCGTCAGGCAAAGTGACCGAGGGCGAGGCGTTCGCCATCGGCATGGCCCTGTCTGCCATGGCCGTGGTGATGCTGGGTCTGGCGGCAAACCTGATGGCGGCGGCGCTGTTGGCGTTCACCATCTTCTTCTATGTGGTGATCTATACCATGTGGCTGAAACGCTGGACGCCGCAGAACATCGTTATTGGTGGCGCCGCCGGGGCCTTCCCGCCGATGATCGGCTGGGCCGTGGCAACGGGCGGCATCTCGATCGAAAGCGTTTTGATGTTCGCCCTGACATTTGCATGGACCCCGCCGCATTTCTGGGCGCTGGCGCTGTTTACCAAGGGTGACTATGCCAATGCGGGCGTGCCGATGCTGACCGTGACGCATGGGCGCCGGGCGACCCGCGCACATATCCTGGGCTATTCGCTGGTGCTGGCTGTTGTGGCCATCGCGCTGGGCCTGACCTCCATCGGCGGACCGGTCTATCTGGCGGTGGCCCTGATCCTGAACGGTATGTTTATCAAAGGCGCATGGGACGTGTTCCGCCGCGACGATGCGGCGTCAGACGCCGACCGCCACAAGGCTGAACGCGGGCTGTTCAAGCTGTCGCTGGCTTATCTGTTCCTGCATTACGGCGCGCTGCTGGTCGAAGCCTCGCTGAAACCCTTTGGGCTTGGGGGTTGGGGCTGATGGCGATCAAGGTTGATCACGAACTGCACAAACGCCGCCTGAGCCGCAATATCGGCGTCGGCGTCGCGCTGATCCTGTTCGTCGGGCTTGTTTATGGCCTGACCGTCGCCAAGGTCAGCGACATCTATCAACCCGATCCCGCCGCGTCGGAGGTCAGCAAATGAGCTTGACCCGCCCGCAGAAAACAGCCGCCAAGATGGTGGGCGTGGTGATCCTGATGGGGTCATTGTCATGGGCTGCAGTGCCGTTTTATGACTGGTTCTGCCGCGTGACGGGCTTCGGCGGGGAAACCGCGGTGGCGCAGCGCGGGTCGGATGTGGTGCTGGATCAGAAGGTGCTGGTCCGTTTTGATGCCTCGAAAGAACGCGGTATGCCGTGGGAATTCAAGCCCATGCAGCACGAGATGGAGATCAATCTGGGTGAAACCGGGCTGGCCTTTTACGAGGCCTACAACCCGACCGACCGCCCCGTCGCCGGCACCGCCAGCTACAATGTCGCGCCGTTTGCGGCGGGCGGGTATTTTACCAAGATCGACTGTTTCTGCTTTGAACAGCAGGTGCTGCAACCGGGCGAGCGCGTGACCATGCCGGTGACCTTCTATGTCGACCCGGACATTCTTGACGACCGCGAGGCGAAATATCTCAAGGCCATCACGCTGTCATACACATTCCACGAAACAGAACTGCCGGACGAGGTCGCCCAACTTGCGCCAGACGCCCCGGCAGTGCAAAACTGAGCCAGAAGAACAGGGACTATACGCTTATGGCACATGCAAAAAATCACGACTATCACATCCTGCCACCCTCGGTGAACCCGTTCCTTGGGGCCGTGGCGGGGTTCATCATGTTGTTCGGTGCGGTTCAGTGGATGGCCAATGGCGTTCCGTGGATCTTCTTCATCGGTCTGGCTGGCGTGCTTTACGTCATGTACGCGTGGTGGGCGGATGTCGTGCACGAAGGCGAAACCGGCGATCACACCTCGGTCGTGAAGATCGGGCTGCGCTATGGCGTGATCCTGTTCATTATGTCCGAAGTCATGTTCTTCGTCGCCTGGTTCTGGAGCTTCTTCAAACACGCGCTGTATCCCATGACCGAAGGCTCGCCCGCGATTGATGGCGTCTGGCCGCCCGAAGGGATCGAGACGTTTGACCCCTGGCACCTGCCGCTGATCAACACGCTGATCCTGCTTCTGTCGGGCGCGGCCGTCACCTGGGCCCACCATGCGATTGCGCATGAAAACAACCGCAAGGATCTGGTCACCGGACTGGCGCTGGCGGTGATCCTGGGTGTGCTCTTCACCATCTTCCAGGCTTATGAATACAGCCACGCCGCCTTCGATTTCGCAGGCAACATCTATGGTGTGAACTTCTTCATGGCGACGGGCTTTCACGGCTTCCACGTGATTGTGGGGACGATCTTCCTGTTCGTCTGCCTGCTGCGTGCGATGCGCGGGCATTTCACCCCGGAAAGCCATGTCGGTTTTGAAGCCGCCGCCTGGTACTGGCACTTCGTTGACGTTGTCTGGCTGTTCCTGTTTGCCAGCATCTATATCTGGGGCAGTTGAACCTGACCCGAAAATAGTCCTATTCGGGGCGCGAGGGGAAACCTTCGCGCCCCTTTCACTTGAGTTGCCGGACCCGCATATGAGCTTTCGCCTGATCCTGACCGCCATTCTCAGCTTCGCCGTTCTGGGCGTGTTTCTGGGGCTTGGAAAATGGCAGCTGGATCGGTTGCATTGGAAAGAAGGCGTGCTGGACGAGATTGACCGCCGAATCGCGGCGGCCCCTGTTGATCTGCCCGCGCAGCCCGATCCGGACCATGACAGGTTCCTGTCGGTGAAGGTGATGGGAACGATGGGGTCCGAAACGCTGCGCGTGCTGGTCAGCAGCCGGGACGCGGGGGCGGGCTATCGGCTGATTTCTCCGCTTACGATGGAAGACGGCGCGATCCTTGTGGACCGGGGGTTCATCCGGGTATCTGATCCCATGCCCCCGACGCCGGATGGTCCGGTGACCGTCATCGGCAACCTGCACTGGCCGGATGACCGAAACAGCGCGACACCCGAAAATGAAATCGACACCAACACATGGTTTGCCCGCGATATCGACCAGATGGCCGATGTTTTGAACACCCGCCCGTTGCTGGTCATCGCCCGGCAAACCACGCCCACTGAGCCGGGTATCCTGCCGATGCCCGTCACCAGTGATGGCATTCCCAACGACCACCTTGAATATGCCGTCACATGGTTTTTGATGGCGGCGACATGGGTGGTGATGACAGTCTTTGCGCTTTGGCGTATGAAACGCCGGACACGTGACACCCTCGCCCCAAGGAGCGACTGAAATGCGCTATATTTCCACCCGTGGCGACGCCCCGGTTCTGAGCTTTGAAGATGCCATGCTGACGGGTCTGGCCCGTGATGGCGGCCTTTATGTGCCCGAAACCGTGCCGACCATGAGCGCGGGCGACATCGCCGCCCTGGCCGGGCTGCCCTATGAAGAGGTCGCGTTTCGCGTGATGCGCCCGTTCGTGGGCGACACGTTCACGGATGAAGAGTTCGCCGAGATCATCGCTAAAGCCTATGCCGGCTTCAACCACGACGCCCGCGCGCCGCTGGTGCAGCTTGGCCCGAACCACTTTCTGCTGGAACTGTTCCACGGCCCCACGCTGGCGTTCAAGGACTTCGCCATGCAACTGATCGGGCAACTGTTTCAGGTGGCGCTGAGCCGTCGCGGCGAGCATGTAACCATCGTCGGCGCGACCTCTGGCGACACCGGGTCCGCGGCGATCGAGGCGTTCAAGGGGCTGGATGCGGTCGACGTGTTCATCCTGTTTCCGCATGGTCGCGTTTCCGATGTACAGCGCCGCCAAATGACCACGCCGGACGAGGCAAACGTCCACGCGCTGGCCGTGGATGGTGATTTCGACGATTGTCAGGCGCGTCTGAAGGATATGTTCAACGATTTCGCCTTTCGCGACGCGGTGAAACTGGCTGGCGTGAACTCGATCAACTGGGCACGGGTGCTGGCGCAGGTGGTGTATTATTTCACCTCGGCGATTGCGTTGGGTGCGCCGCATCGCACCGTCAGCTTCACCGTGCCCACGGGGAATTTCGGTGATATTTTCGCAGGCTATATCGCCAAGAAAATGGGGCTGCCGATTGATCAACTGGTGATCGCCACGAACCAGAACGACATTTTGCACCGCACCATGGAGACCGGCGCCTATACCAAGGCGGGCGTGACGCCCTCGATCAGCCCGTCGATGGATATACAGGTCTCGTCCAACTTTGAACGTGTGCTGTTTGACGCCTATGGGCGTGACGGCAAGGTGGTGGCCGACCAGATGGCCGACCTGTCAGATGGTGGCTTCAAAATCAGCCAGGGCGCGATGGAGTTCCTACGCGACAACTTCGACAGCGGACGCGCCTCCGAGGATGAAACCATGGCGCAGATTCGCGCCGCGTTCGCGCAAACGGGCGAAGTCCTCTGCCCCCATTCCGCCGTTGGCGTGAAGGTGGCAAACGAGCATCTGGGCGCAAGCCCCATGATCACGCTGGCCACCGCACACCCGGCCAAGTTTCCTGCCGCCGTCAAGGAGGCCTGCGGGCAGGACGCACCCTTACCGCAGCATATGGCAGGACTGTTTGACCGGGACGAGCGAGTAACCCGCGTGGCCAACGACCTTGAGGCGCTGAAAAGCCTGATCTGCGAACGCGCCGGAAAGGTCATCTCTGCATGAGCGTATGTCTGGACAGGCTGCCCAACGGCGTCAGCGTCGTGACCGAGCATATGCCGGGGTTGGAGAGCGCCTCGGTCGGGGTGTGGGTGACGGCGGGTGGGCGGCATGAAACCCCCGCCCAGAACGGCATTGCCCATTTTCTTGAGCATATGGCATTCAAAGGCACCGAAAAACGGTCCGCCCTTGAAATCGCCGAGGCGATCGAAGATGTGGGGGGCTATATCAATGCCTATACCTCGCGCGAGGTGACGGCCTATTACGTGCGCGTGCTGAAGGATGATGTGGCGCTGGGGCTAGATGTGATTTCGGACATCGTGCTGAACCCGGTGTTCGACGACAGCGAGATCGAGATCGAGCGCGGCGTGATCTTGCAGGAAATCGGACAGGCGCTGGATACGCCGGACGACGTGATTTTCGACTGGTTGCAGGAAGCCGCGTTTCCCGATCAACCGATGGGGCGCACGATCCTGGGGCCGGTGGAGCGTGTGCGTTCGTTCTCAAAAAACGACCTCTCGGCGTTCGTGGGGCAGCATTACGGGCCGGAGCAGTTGATCCTGTCGGCAGCGGGGGCGGTCGATCATGACCAGATCCTTCGCCTTGCCGAAGCAGCCTTTGGGCATCTGAAGCCCCGCAATCCCCGCGTGACCGACCCGGCACGCTGGGCAAGCGGGTCGCGCATCGAACAGCGGCCGGGGCTGGAGCAGGTGCATTTCGCATTGGGGTTTGAAGCCCCCAGCTATCGTGACGATGCGTTCTATGCGGCGCAACTGTTCAGTTCGGCCCTGGGCGGCGGCATGTCCTCGCGTCTGTTTCAGGAGGTGCGCGAAAAGCGGGGGTTGTGCTATTCGATCTTCTCGCAGCTCGGGGCCTATGACGACACGGGGATGATGACGATCTATGCCGGCACGTCAGGCGACGATATTGCCGATCTGTCGCGGCTGTGCATCGACGAGATGAAGCGCGCCGGAACGGATATCACGGAGCGGGAGCTGGACCGGGCGCGGGTGCAGATGAAGGCAGGGCTGCTGATGGGGCTGGAAAGCCCGTCGTCGCGGGCTGAACGGATGGCGCGGCTGGTTGCGATCTGGGGCCGCGTGCCGCCGCTGTCGGAAACGGTCGAAAAAATTGACGCGGTGACGCTGGCCGATCTGCGTGATTTCGGTGCTGGGCTGATACGGGGCGACATGGCGATGGCGGTCTATGGACCCGCAGAGCAGGCGCTGAGCCTTGAGGCCCTGCAAGAGAGGCGTGTGGCCTGATGCTGGGACGGTCCAAGAAGGTCAGGATCGAAACCGAACGTCTGACCCTGCGCCCCCCTGCCCATGGCGATTTTCGCGGCTGGGCGGCGTTGCGCGCCGCCAGCCGCGACTTCCTGACCCCGTGGGAGCCGACCTGGGCGCAGGATCATCTGAGCCGCAAGAGTTTCACAAATCGCGTCTATTGGGCCAATCGTTCGATCCAAGGGGGCACCGCGCTTCCACTTTTCATGTTTCGACGGGCGGACAAGGCGCTTGTGGGCGCGGTGACGCTGGATCATATAAGGCGCGGCCCGTCCCAGGCGGGCACCACTGGATACTGGATCGGGGAACGGTTTGCGCGCCAAGGATATATGCGCGAAGGGCTGGAGGCCGTGGTCCATTACGCGTTCAACGAGCTTGACCTGTCACGGCTCGAGGCCGGATGCCTGCCCGAAAATGCCGCGTCGCGCGGGGTGCTGGAAAAGGTCGGCTATAAATACGAAGGCGTCGCGCAAAGCTATTTGCAGATCAACGGACGCTGGCGCAATCACGTGCTCTATGCCAACCTTCGATCAGACCGGCGCGGGCGCACGCAGGCCGGATAGGTCAGAGGCGGGGCGGTCATGGGCGATCTGGAACCAGTGGACGGTGCGTTTGAAACACGGCTGCGTGCTGTGTTGCCCGATCCGGTGTTTCGCCCCCTGACGCCCGCCTATCAGGAAGAACCGCGTGGACTGTTTCATGGGACCGGGGGTCTGGTGCTGGCGCCATCCTCGGTCGACGAGGTTGCGACGATCATCCGCGAATGTGCTGCGGCGCGCGTGCCGGTGGTTCCGTTTGGCGGCGGCACTGGTCTGGTGGGGGGGCAGGTCATGCCGGACGCTGCCCCGGTGATCCTGAGCCTTGAGCGGATGACGAAAATTCGCGCCATTCACCCGTCCGAGAACGTGCTTATCGCCGAGGCCGGAGCGGTGTTGGCCGACATTCAGGCCGCCGCGGATGAGGTGGATCGACTGTTTCCCCTGTCGCTGGCGTCCGAAGGATCGTGCCGGATTGGTGGATGCCTGTCCACCAACGCGGGCGGGGTGAACGTGCTGCGCTATGGCTCGGCCCGTGATCTGTGCCTTGGGGTCGAGGCGGTGTTGCCTGACGGGTCAATCCATCATGGGCTGAAACGATTGCGCAAGGACAATACCGGTTTCGATATTCGCGCGCTTCTGTGCGGGGCCGAGGGAACACTGGGCGTGATCAC
The DNA here is from genome assembly GCF_014656375.1 of Aliiroseovarius zhejiangensis. Classification (GTDB taxonomy): domain Bacteria; phylum Pseudomonadota; class Alphaproteobacteria; order Rhodobacterales; family Rhodobacteraceae; genus Aliiroseovarius; species Aliiroseovarius zhejiangensis. The sequence goes on from NZ_BNCH01000002.1 coordinate 48,351, forward strand.
CGCCGCCAGCCTGCGACTGTTTCCGCAACCGGCCCGGCAAGGCACCGCACTTTTGACGGTCCGCGATCCATCGGCGGCGCTGGATATGCTGGCGATGGCGCAAGCGCGGCTCGGGCAGGGGATCAGCGCGTTTGAGCTGATCAAGGGGACCGGGCTGGATTTCCTGCGGATTGCGGGGCTTGGCGGCGCGCAGCCCTTTGCCACGCGCCCGGACTGGTCGGTGCTGATCGACCTGGGACTGGGTGCGGGTCAAGACCCCGAGGCCGAACTGGCCACCCTGTTTGCAGACGCCGAGCGGGTCGGGCTAACCGACGATGGCGTGATTGCCCAAAGCGCCGACCAGCGCGCCGCCCTTTGGAAACTGCGCGAGGACATACCGCTGGCCAACCGTGCCATCGGTGCGATCAGTTCGCATGATATATCCCTGCCGCTGTCGGTGATCGCTGATTTTCTGCATGAAGCAGACGCAGCCCTTGCGCAGCTCGCGCCGTTTCGGGTCAATGCGTTCGGGCATTTGGGTGATGGCAACCTGCATTACAACGTATTTCCGCCCGAAGGGCAGACGGTGGTGGCATATGCTGACAAGCGCCAACAGGTGCGCAGCATCGTCTATGATCTGGTGCAATCTCATGCAGGATCGTTCAGCGCAGAGCACGGGATCGGTCGCCTGAAACCTGAGGAGTTGACCCGCTATGGCGACCCGGCGCGACTGGCCGCGATGCGCGCGATCAAGGATGCGCTGGACCCTAGCGGCATCATGAATCCCGGCGTGATCTTTAGCTCGGCGTGAATGGTTGCAAAAAGATACTGGTAAATAGAAAAATAAAACGCCCCGCCGGGGTGAGGCAGGGCGTTGCACGATATGTCATGCCAGCAAGCAGCGCCTGAACTCCCGTCAGGCAGGGACAGGTTTAGCGGCACGTCGTTAACAAGAGGTTCACAGCCCTTCGAATTCGCACAGAACATGGACATCCATGCCCATCTCCTCAAGCAGCTTACGCCCGCCCAGTTCCGGCAGGTCAACGATGAAGGCGCAGCCGACGATCTCGCCGCCCAGCCGTTCGATCAGCTTGATCCCCGCTTCGGCGGTGCCGCCCGTCGCCAGAAGGTCATCGACCAGCAAGATCTTTTCGCCGGGCTGGATCGCGTCGTCATGGATTTCCACCACGGCCTCGCCATATTCCAGCGTATAGGATTGTGACAACGTGGCGCCGGGCAGTTTGCCCTTCTTGCGGATCGGCACGAAGCCAAGGGTCAGTTGGTGGGCAATCGCGCCGCCCAGTATGAAGCCGCGCGCCTCAAGCCCGACAACCTTGTCGATCTGTTCGCCCGCGTAAGGATGCAGCATCTGGTCGATCGCCATGCGAAACCCGCGCGGGTCGGCAAACAGGGTGGTTACATCGCGAAACAGGATGCCTTCGTGCGGAAAATCAACGATGGTGCGGATGTAGTCCTTGACGGTCTTGCCCTTGTTCATGGGAACGCCTTTCGCAGAATGGGTCGGCATTTGTGTGGCGCAATCCGGTCACTGACGCAAGTGGCGTGTGGTCACAGCACCCGCCCGGCCACGGCGTCCAGTCTGCCCAAAAGGGTGGGGTCGCGCTTGTCCGGTGCCGTCATGATCGCCATGTCCAGCGCCCGGTCGCAGCCATGCGGGCAGGGTGCGCGGTTGGCCCCCAGCAGGGCCGGCAACCCCGCCACCATACGTCTTGCCTTGTCGCCATTGCCGGTGAGCGTTGCGATGACCTGTGCCACGTCGACCTCGTCATGATCGGGGTGCCAGCAGTCGTAATCGGTGACCATTGCGACCGAAGCATAGCAAAGCTCGGCCTCGCGGGCGAGCTTTGCTTCGGGCATGTTGGTCATGCCGATCACGTCCGCCCCCCATTGGTCCCGGTACATCCGGCTTTCGGCCAACGTGGAAAATTGCGGGCCTTCCATCGCCAGATAGGTGCCGCCCTCATGCACCGTGACACCCGCCGCGCGGGCCGATACGGTGCAGGCGGCGGACAGGCGGGGGCAGGTCGGGTGGGCAAAGCCCACATGCGCCACGCAGCCCGAGCCGAAAAAGCTCTTGGCGCGGGCGAACGTGCGGTCAATGAACTGGTCCACGATGACAAAATCGCCCGGTGCCATATCCTCGCGAAACGACCCACAGGCTGACACGCTGATCACATCCGTGACGCCCAGGCGTTTCAGCGCGTCGATATTGGCGCGATACGGCACGTCCGAGGGCGCATGCACATGCCCGCGCCCATGGCGGGGCAGAAACGCCATGTTCACGCCGCCCAATCGCCCGGTCAAAACCTGATCGGATGGGGTGCCCCAGGGCGAGGAAACGTCTTGCCACCGCGCCTCCTCCAACCCGTCAATCTCGTAAACACCCGACCCACCGATGATGCCAATGACCGTGTCCATGCAAGCCTCCTGCCGTGAAAGTTGTGGTGACTTTGGGCAATCAATCAGCGGGTGGCAAGGTGGTTTTAGGGCGCAATCGGTAAAGTGGGCAGCCCGCGCACGCCGGACTGGGTGTTGAAGCGATCCAATGCGTCGGCAAAGCCCGACAGGGGCCACCGCAGGGATTGCGATGTGCCGTGCCGGTCACGGAATTCGAAGGCAAACTCCCCTCCGGACTGCATCACGCCGATCAGCGTCAGGGCATCGTCACCAAAAAACGTGCACCTCAGCCCGGTCAGGCACCCCCGGCGCAGCGTGTTCCAGACCCGCCTGCCACCGTCCTTGATCCGAAAACCGTCGGGTGAGAACAGCGTGCCGGCCTCGGTGCCGAATGCCACTTCGGGACGGTTGTCTGCATTCGTGATGAACACGAACAGTGCGGCAAATTTGGGTTTGGGCGAAAACACATCGACCCAACGGATGTAACAGCGTTGTTCCAACGCCTCTCCCGCCCTGCGCTCATCACAGGCGGTTGTCCAGATCCCGGATTTCGACTGATGGGTGACGCGCCAGTTTGACGGGCGGTCGTTGCCGTCAGCATCCTGCGCGGCGGCGGGGCTTGCGGCAATGATCAACGCGGCCAGCACAGGTTTGAACATGAGATCTCCGGTTTGCTGATCGTCTGACCATGCCGGGCAACTTGCCTCACGGTCCAATCACGAAGCAGCGACGGAAAAACGGGGTGTGCCATGTCGCATGCTTCTTTCATTCCGTGCAGATACCCGTTAGACACCCCCATCGCGAACAACCCCTCCTGCAAGGTGACCCCATGCCCCGAGCCCTTCTGGCACGCTATGCCGCCCGTATCGAACGCCCTGATCTGCGCCTTTCCCAATCGGAAGAGCTGACGCCGAACCGGCTGAAGATCGAAATTCTGTCTGGTCTGACAGTAGCGCTTGCGTTGGTGCCGGAAGCCGTGGCGTTTGCGTTCGTGGCCGGGGTTCACCCGCTGGTTGGCCTTTATGCGGCGTTCATGGTCGGTCTGATCACGGCGGTGATCGGGGGGCGACCGGGCATGATCTCGGGTGCGACGGGGGCGCTGGCGGTCGTCATGGTGTCACTGGTGGCCAAGCACGGCGTCGAATATCTGTTTGCGACCGTGATCCTGATGGGGCTTTTGCAGGTGTTCGCGGGCGTGATGCATTGGGGCAAGTTCATTCGGCTGGTGCCGCATCCGGTGATGCTGGGCTTCGTGAATGGGCTGGCGATCGTGATTTTCCTGGCGCAGCTGACACAGTTCAAGAACCCGGACAATACGGATCAATGGCTGTCCGGCCTGCCGCTTTACAGCATGTTGGGCCTTGTGGGGCTGACGATGCTGATCATCTGGGGAATGCCCAAGCTGACCCGGATCATTCCCGCCCCTCTGGCCGGAATCGGGATTGTAGCGGGCATTGTCATTGCCTTTGGCATCGAAGTGCCCACGGTGGGGGACCTGGCCTCGATCAAGGGCGGGCTGCCCAGTTTTCACAACCCCTTCGGCACGGGCGAAGGGATTTATCCCCCCGCCATGCTGGCCCCTTTCACGCTGGAAACCCTGTGGATCATCCTGCCCTACGCGATCATTCTCGCGGCCATCGGCCTGATTGAGAGCCTTCTGACCCTAAACCTTGTGGGCGAGATGACGGGTCATCGCGGTGGCGCCTCGCAGGAGTGTATCGCGCAGGGCACGGCCAATGTCGTCACCGGGTTCTTCGGTGGCATGGGGGGCTGCGCGATGATCGGGCAGTCCATGATCAACGTGAAATCCGGTGGGCGCACGCGGATTGCGGGGATCGCGGCGGCGCTGTTTTTACTTTTGTTCATCGTCGTAGCCTCGTCGTGGATCGAGATGATCCCGCTCGCGGCCCTTGTCGGTGTTATGTTCATGGTCGTGATCGGCACCTTTGCATGGAACTCGCTGACCATCCTGCGCCGGGTGCCCAAGACCGACGCGTTCGTCATCCTGCTGGTCACGGCCGTGACGGTGTACGAAGACCTTGCGGTTGCGGTTGTCGTGGGCGTGATCGTCTCGGCGCTGGCCTATGCGTGGAACGCGGCGGCGCGCATTCACGCGGTCACGCGCGAAGAGAACGGGGCCAAGGTCTATGACGTCGAAGGGCCGTTGTTCTTTGGCTCGACCGACGGGTTTGTCGAACTGTTTGACGTGAAGAACGACCCCGATCTGGTGGTGATCGAGTTTGCCCGCTCGCGCGTGGTCGACCAGTCGGCCCTGCAAGCGATCGAGGCCGTTGCCGCCAAATACGAGGCTGTCGGCAAGAAAGTCCAGTTGCGCCACCTGAGCCGCGATTGCCACCGGTTGCTGACCAAAGCCGGCCACCTGATGGTCGACAGTGATGACGACCCCGATTACGAGGTCGCGGCGGATTACTCGGTTCGCACGGGGATCCTGGGCAGCCACTAGGCGCCGGGGGCCAGCGCCTCCAACCCATCCAGATCGCCCGTTTCCAGCGCAACCCGCGCGCGGGCGATCAGGACGACAGGCCAGTCCCACCAGGCCAGCCGGTTCATCCGCGCAATGTCATCAGGCGGCAGGCGCATCTTGACGACCTGCGCCGGGTTGCCCACGACAATGGCGTAATCCGGCACGTCCGAACGCACCACCGCGCCTGCGCCGATAATCGCGCCATTCCCGATGGCTACGCCGGGGCAGACAATCGCGCCAAAACCCAGCCAGACATCGTGACCAATCATCGTATCGCGACTGTCGGGTTGGCCCATGACTTCTTGATCCAGGGCGAAGATGCCGAAAGGAAAGCTGGTCAGCCCGGCAAACTCATGGTTTGCTGCGGCGGTGATGAAGCGCACGCCATGGGCGATCTGACAGAACTTGCCGATGATCAGCCGCCCCTCGGACATGGGGAAGTGATAGGGGGCCAGCTGCCCGGCCCAGCCGTCAAACGGCGGTGGATCGAAATCAGAGGCATAGGTGAAATCGCCCACCTCGATATTGGGCTGATCTATGACGTTGGACAGGAACACCGTGCCTTCGTGGATCGAACCATCGGGCAGGGTGACGGGGTGGACGCGCGTGGCGTCGGGCATGGAAAACGGCATGTGACCTCCTGAAAAAACAGCATTGAAGACATCAGGCCGAATTGTTCATGTCACCCTCCATGGTTGCGAAACCAGATTAGCAGGCGGATGGCCCCGCGTCTATTCACCCGGTCGGTTCAGGGTGAACTTGTCGGTGACGACCGTGTAATCACGATAGCCCAGCCGCGCCAAGGGGCGGGCGAGGGTGATGTCAAACATGCCGTCCACCATGCAGTCATCGTGCAGGTGGATGCCCGTCACCTCGCCAAAGCAGACCAGGTTTTCGTCGCCGGGCAGGCGGGTTATCCGGGTCAGCTTGCATTCAAGCGCGGCAGGGGCGGCGGGCAGGCGCGCGGCGGCGATGGTGTTGCACTCCACCCGTTCCAGATCTGCCAGGGCAATTTCGTCCACATCGCGGGGATAGCTGCCCGAGGTAAGGTTCATCGCATCCGTCAGCGTGTCCCCGACCATATGAATGCAGAACACCCCGTTGGCGTTGATGTTGTCCAACGTATCCTTGCCCAGTTTGCGGTCCCCCTTGCCAGAGGTCGAGGCAAACATCACCTGTGGCGGCTCATAGGCGGCGCCGTTGAAAAAAGAATAGGGCGCAAGGTTGTCCGACCCGTCAGACCCTCGCGTTGAAATCCACGCGATGGGGCGCGGGACGATCAGCGCGTTGAACGGATTATGGGGCAGCCCGTGCCCGTTTTTCGGTTCATAGAACACCTGCTTCTCGCTTTCTTTTCTGCGTGTTGACGTGATAGCAGCAAAGAACGGCAAATGGCGAGGGGCGGCAGGTGTATCACCTGACACAAGAAACCGAAAAGGACTGGTGGGAGGTCGAGGCGCTTTATGATCTGTGCTTCGCACCGGGGCGCGAGGCGCTGTCTTCGTATCGGTTGCGCGATGGGGTCGACCCGGTGGCGCGCCTGTCACTGGTCGCGCGGGACGATGCCGGGATCATGGCCGGGGCGATCCGGTATTGGCCGGTCGTGATCTGCGGCAAGCACGGGTCACATGACGCGCTGTTGCTTGGCCCCGTTGCCGTCCACCCCACCCGGCAGGGCGAAGGCCTTGGGGGGCACCTGATCCGCGAAAGCCTGTTGGTGGCACAGGATCTGGGCGGGCAGCGGGTGATGCTGGTGGGCGATGCCTCGTATTATGCGCGCTTTGGGTTTTCCAGGCTGGATGGCGTGGAAATGCCGCCACCCACCAACCCGGACCGGGTGTTGGCCTATCGGCTTCAGGATGGCGGATGGGCGGGTGTCACCGGCAAGGTCACACGGGTTACATCCGCACCTGACGCCCCCGCTTGACGCCCGCGAACAGACCGACCTGCGGTGCACCGCCCGACTGGCTGGCCATCCGGCTCAGCCGGTCATGCCAGCCCTTGCGCGGCCAGAAATTGTGTCGGATCGACGTAATCGCCGCAGCGCCCAGAACGGCGAGGGCGCCGGACAGGGCATAGGACAGAAACGCCCAGACAGCACCGATGTCAAAGCTGAGGGCCAGCGCGGCGGCGGCGGTTCCCGTGAAGATTCCGGTGATAATGAAACTGATCGGCATGAGGGTTCTCCTTGTTTCGTTCCAGTTTTGTTCCAAACTGGTGAACAAAGTGATAACTGCCGAAAATTTTCGTCAATCCTTACACGGCGACAGACGATTGCGCGGGTTTTCTGCGGGTCAGCATTTCCAGCACAGCCGGGCGAACCGATTGGGCACCGGACAGCCGTGCTTCGTCGATGACATCGCGCAGTTCCAGAATATTTGTACGCCGTATCAAATGCTTGACCGGTCCAATCGACGCAGGCCGCATGGACAGGTGACGCACGCCAAGCGCCGCAAAGCAGACCGCTTCGATGGGGCGACCCGCATCTTCGCCGCAAAAGCTGAGCGGCGTTCGCGCAGCGTCGCAGCGCGTCACGATTTCTTCGATCAGGTTCAGAAAGGACACGTTCAAAGTGTCATAGCGCCGCCGCACACGTTCATTTTCGCGGTCGGCGGCAAAGAAGAACTGTTTCAGATCGTTGCCACCGATCGAGATGAAATCCGCCATTTCGTAAAAATGCTGTGGCGCAAACACCATGGACGGGGTTTCCAGCATCGCGCCAATCTCGGTTTTCTCGGGCAGAATATGACCCAGCGCGCGTTCGCGCTCCAGTTCGGCCAGCACCATTTCACGGGCGTCCCGAAACTCGTCGGTCTGGGCGATGAACGGGAACATCACGCTTAGATCACGACCGGCGGCCGCCCGGATCAGCGCCTGCAACTGCATCCGCATGACGCCGGGCTTGTCCAGCCCCACCCGGATCGCACGCCACCCCAGCGCCGGGTTCGGCTCATCCAGCGGGTTCATATAGGGCAGCACCTTGTCCGACCCGATATCCAGCGTGCGAAACACAACACGCTTGCCCTTGGCGGCGTCCAGGACGCGGGCATAGGTGGCCGCCAGATCTCCGCGCCGTGGCACGCGATCCACGGTCAGGAACTGAAGCTCGGTCCGGAACAGGCCCACCCCCGCAGCACCTGAGTTTTCAAGCGAGGGCAGGTCGGCCATCAGCCCCGCGTTCATATGCAGCTTTACCTCGGTGCCACACAGACCCATGGCCGGTTTGTCGCGCAGGCTGCGATAGCGTTCCTGTTGCGCGGCCTCCATCGCCATCTTGTCGCGGAAGGCGTTGACGATGGTTTCCTCCGGTCGCAGATGCACGATGCCGTGCTCGCCATCGACCAGAATATGATCGCCATTCAGCGCCTCGGTCGAGATGCGACCGGCCTGCACGATCAGGGGGATGGCCAGCGCGCGCGCCACAATCGCGGCATGGCTGGCGATCGAGCCTTCTTCCAGCACGATCCCGCGCAATCCGCGCCCATATTCCAGCAACTCGCCTGGCCCGATATTGGTGGCGATCAGGATCGGGTTTTCGGGCAATTCCGCGCCGGTTTCCTTGCCCTGACCGGTCAGGATCCGCAAGAGACGGTTGGACAGGTCGTCCAGATCATGCAGACGCTCGCGCAGGTATGCGTCGGGCACCTGGCTCATCCGCGCGCGGGCGGCGGATTGTTCTTTTTCAACCGCGGCTTCGGCGGACAGGCCGCGATCGATGTCTTCTTCCATGCGCCGCAGCCAGCCCTTGGAATTGGCAAACATCCGATAGGCTTCAAGGACTTGCATCTGGTCCTTGTCCTTGGTCAGCGTGTTGGCCAGAAGCTCGTCCACTGACACCCGTAATTGTTCAATTCCTTCATGCAGGCGTATCTTTTCCGCCTCGGGGTCATCGGCCACGGGATTGGTGACGACAACGCGCGGATCATGCAGCCAGACATGGCCTTCGGCCGCCCCTTCCTGCCCGACACCTCCGGTAAAGGTGGTTGGACGCTGGTGCAGCGCCCCCATGGCCTCGCCTTCGCCGACAAAGGCGCCCAGCTCGGTCATTTCGGCCAGCACCATGGCGACAACCTCCAGCCCGTAGAGCTCGTCGGCCGAATACTCACGTTCATCCCTGGACTGAATGACCAGAACACCAAGGTTTTCGCCCAGACGCTGGATCGGCACACCCAGGAAGCTGGAGTAAATTTCCTCGCCTGTTTCGGGCATGTAGCGGAACCCGCGCTCAGACGGGGCATTCTTGGTATTGATCGGGCGGCCACGGCGGGCAACGCGTCCGACCAGACCCTCGCCCACGCGCAGGCGCGTTTGGTGAACCGCCTCTGCTCTCAGCCCCTCGGTCGCGCACAGTTCCAGAGTTTCGCTGTCCCGAAACAGATAGATCGAGCAGACCTCGACCCCCAGACTTTCCGCGATCAGAGAGGTGATCCTGTCCAGCCGCTCCTGCCCCTCGGACGCCGAGGCAAGGGTTTCGCGCAGCTTCACTAGAAGCTTGCGACTGTCACTTTGCTGGCTTTCTGCCATACATACCTTTCCCTGTTCCTGCGGGTGTCACGGAACCGACTGGTAAAAAAGGCGGAACCATGAACCACTTGGGCGAACCCTACCGTAATCGCAGCAGCCCACATTTTCCAGAAAGTCCTTTGAAATGTTTGCGCTAAATCGAAACAGGTGGCGACTTATCGCGCAAATGCCTGTCATTTCAGCGGTTTGACGATGGAATTGGCAGGTCGTGCCTGTCCGCAGGCTGGATGATCTTTGGGCTAAGTGGCCGGTATGCGGACGAAGCGGTCGCACGCCATTCAAAATCGAATGGCAGCTTGTCCCTGAAGTCGAACTGTCACACGCAGAGTCGACATCAACCACAAAGCGCGCGCACCAGAGGCTTGACAGATCCGCAGAAAAGAGAACGCAAAGGCGAGCAATTCACCAGGTTAGCAGCTTTGTATTGCAATGATCGCTGTTAAATCGGCCTTGTTCTTTTAGTTGGTTGAAAATCCAAAGAGTATTGACGTTCATATCTTTGGAGGCACCAAAGTAGGTTTCCCCTAGGTCTTGTGACAGCCTGTTATACAGGTCTGGGTTTTCGACTTCTTTGACCACGCCTGTTTCTTGTGTCCAGATAAACATGAAATCGTTTCCATGCTCTGGCCAAGCCCACCCAAATGCTGCGAATTCAGTCAGGTGAATTGGAAAAACTTCTTTGGCAATGATGTCACCAGCCACTGTTCGGAGCACAGCATCTGGTATGAAGTATGAATTTCTAAAATTGACGTTAGCCTCGTATCCAATTTCAGCGCCACTAGGCAGACGAACGCAATCGCCATATTTTAGGGAATATAAGCCGGATAGAGAGAGTGCTGGTATGCCCATCAGGCTACATAAACCTAGCACTACTACCAGTGCACCTCCAAGAAATCGCCGCATTTTCAATATCGGCTTTTAGCTGGATCGGCGTAAATTTGCCCGCTTACACTGCCTGACCACTGGCCAGTTATTGAATATGGGACACCTTCACGAACGCCCAATCTCTGACGACCGTTGGGTGGCAAGCCGACCCGCCCACGTAGGTAGTCATTTAGTGGCTTGTGAATGTTGTCGTACAGGATGCTGCCGGGGCTATAGTCGTCGACTTCGACGCCAACGTCCAAAGGGTCAGCAAATTCGTCGTTTAAGTAGAGGTCCAAGCGGCCTTCGATGCTGAGGATTCCATTGCTCTCGGAGACATGTCCAGAAAATGCCCCACCTATCGTTGTGTCTCCAATACTAAACACGACACCATTCATACTGTAAGTGTTCTCGAAGTTGTAGGATACACTGCCTGAGCGTGAATTTCTAGCAGCGTTGGCGATCTGCTTTTTAAGTGGCTCGCCGTGAAGATCAATAAATGCTTCCCCGATTTTACGGCTGTGCCCTCTCTCGGAGAGAGTGACGCCCCGCCCTCGTCCATTGAAATAATGGTTTACGAAGTCGTTGTTGTCCCAGCCTGACTTTGTGCCAACCCCGTCTATAGATAGTTCAATATACTCAGATATATCAGGAAAATACGGCTCTGCTGTGCAACGGCAGTTATAGTCTTCCCCTGGATGCCCACCTTCAGGTGGATCACCCCATGAGAAAATCTGTCCTTCGCGTTCTGCATGAGCTGAGCGCACTTTGCCATCGCGGCGTGTTCGCCAGATGTAATGTGTTGTTGGTCGCTCTTGCTTGATCGACCGCAGAATCGGGGTGCCTTTTCTCAGATATTCCTGAAAGGCTTTTCGGTAGATGTGTTGATCGACAATCAAAGATGCCTGCGCGTAGGAGAAATTCAAGGAAAGCTCCCTCCACTTTGGTTAACAAGCTGATAACCAGCCGTACGCTCCAGTCAGGTAGGACCCATCCGCCGTATTGTTCGTAAAATCCACGCGCCCCAAACGCCCCAAAACCGGGCCACTCGGCCACGTGCCTTGCTCGAAAGTTATACAGTTCCCGGATGAAAGGAAAAGTCCGGCGCTTGCAGGTGACTAATCTGCCAAAAAAGCCAGTGATTTCCGCGAACCAGTCATACATTCGTCACGCGGCTTCAGTGGTTTTGGGCTCCAATCCGGCCCTTCGCGTCCCATCGCGCGAAGGACCGCTGACGGTGCGGCTAGGGTCGCGCAGCTCCTCCATCCTGAGCAAAATGGAAAACCGCCGTCTATAATGGAAAATCTACGTATCGAGGTTCGCTTGCGTGAACGGTAAACCGTTGCGGATCAGGCTTTTTCCAGCTCGAACGCATCATGCAGCGCCTGCACGGCCAGCTCCATGTATTTGCGGTCGATCAGGACCGAGATCTTGATCTCGGACGTGGTGATGACCTTGATGTTGATGCCTTCTTTTGACAACACGTCGAACATCTTGGCGGCGATGCCTGTGTGGCTGCGCATCCCGATGCCGACGACCGAGATCTTTGCCACATCCTTGTCGGCCACGATGTCGTGGAAATTGATGTCACCGCGCGCTTTGGCGTCGGTCACCGCCTTTTCGGCGCGGGCGACCTGATCGACGGGGCACGAAAACGTCATGTCCGTGCGACCCTCTTCCGAGATGTTCTGAACGATCATGTCCACATTCACGCCCGCTTCGGCCAAGGGTGTGAAAATCGCCGAGGCGATGCCGGGGCGGTCGGCGACCGAGATCAGCGTCATCTTGGCTTCGTCGCGTTGATAGGCGACACCGGCAACAACTTTACTTTCCATGATATCCTCCTCGTCGCAGACCAGAGTGCCTGCATTGGGGTCGTATTCCTCGAAGCTCGAGAGCACCCGCAGCTTTACCTTGTAGCGCATGGCCAGCTCGACCGAGCGGGTTTGCAGCACCTTGGCCCCCAGCGAGGCAAGCTCCAGCATCTCTTCAAACGCGATCCGATCCAGCTTGCGCGCCTTGTCCGAAATGCGCGGATCGGTGGTGTAAACCCCGTCCACATCGGTATAAATGTCGCAGCGTTCCGCCCCGAAGGCTGCGGCGAAGGCCACGGCGGTGGTGTCTGATCCGCCCCGGCCCAGCGTGGTGATCCGGCCATCATCGGCAATGCCCTGAAAACCGGCGACCACAGCCACGCGCATGCCTTCGCCGAACTTCGCCATGATGTTTTCGCTTGGGATTTCCTCGATACGTGCGGCGGAATGAACGCCCGTGGTCTTGACCGGCACCTGCCAGCCTTGCCAACTGCGGGCCGGCACGTCCATTTCCTGCAGCCGCAGGGCCATCAGACCCGCGGTCACATTCTCGCCCGAGCTGACCACCGCGTCATATTCACGGGCATCGAACAGCGGCGAGGTTTCTTCGACCCAGCCCACCAGTTCGTTCGTCCGCCCGGACATGGCCGAGACAATGACAATCACGTCATAGCCATTCGCCACCTCGCGCGCGACCCGTTTCGAAGCCCGGTGAATCCGGTCCAGCGTGGCGACCGACGTGCCGCCGAATTTCATCACCAGAATTGGCATCTTGGCCTCAAATCCCGTCCGTTTTCCTGTGTTTGCGCGTGTGTAGGGTGTGGGGCGCAAAAGCGCAAGGCTGCGCGTGTCAGGGCAGGCAGCCTGCGGGTCAGTTTGCCTTGCGGGTCGGGGTGAACGGCAGGGGCATCACCGGCACCCCATCTTCCAGCAATTCGCGCGCGTCGGCCAGTTTGGCTTCGCCATAGATGGACCGTTCGGGTGCATCGCCCAGATGCATCGCGCGCGCTTCGCGGGCAAATGCCCCCCCGACATATTCGCTTTCGGCTTCGATCCTGGCGCGCAGCCGCGCGATCTCGGCCTCGATCTCGGAATTGGGGGCGGCGAGGGGGGTGGGCTTGTCAGGAGCTGTCGACCCGGGCGCGGTGGCCGCGGTTCGCGCCGGGCGCACCTTGGGGGCCATCAGGCTTTTTTCCACCTTGGTCGACCCGCAATCCGGGCAGATAACATGGCCCGCCGCGCGCAACCCGTCATAGGCTGCGGCGTTCTGGAACCAGCTTTCGAATGTATGGTTCCGGTCGCATTTCAAGGCATAGCGGATCATCGTCTTTTCCGAAGTTACCTGACCGAATATATATGGCGATGCGCAAGGGCGGGTGCAAGCCATCGCAGGCGAAGCTGCTGTTCTTACAAGCCGCGCTTGCCCGTGGAGGGGTCAAAGTTGCGGATGATCCGGCGCAGTTCCGGCTCCCACACCAGTTGAGCGGCTTTCTTCTGCGACACCCATTTTCGCCGCCTTTGCCCGTGTTCGGGGAAGGTTTTGTGCTGCTTGCGCACCTTCAGCGGAAACACCGCGACGACACAGGGCAGGCGTTCGCCCTCATGCGATTTCGTGTAGGAGTAAAAGCCCAGCACCTCGTGGCTCAACTTGCCCTCGACACCCGCTTCTTCGAAGGCTTCCTTGGCCGCCGCGCCGGCAGGGGTTTCCCCATCCATCGGCCAGCCCTTGGGCAGGATCCAGCGGCCCGACCCGCGCGTTGTGATCAGCAGCACTTCGACCTTGCCGTCTTTCACGCGATAGGGAAGGGCACCGAACTGCGTGCGCACGGACCGCTTGTCCCCAAGCGAAAGCCGTATCGGCCGTGGCTTACCCTTAGCGATCGTCACTTTATTGCTGCCCTTGATACCCATCTTTCCGGTGAAAACACCCGGTTATTGTTCTGCTAATGTCAAGATAGCCCGTTTGGAAGGAAAGGAAAGAGAAAAGCCATATGTGGTGCGGGTGCGCATGGCACCCGCCACATCCGGTATGAATATGCCGGGTCGGTCAGTCTCGCGTACCAGCAAAACGTTCCTGCCAGCTTTCCCGATCCTCGTCCGAGATCTTCGCGAAGACGTTCTCCGGCACGCTAAAGCTGTGCCCGGCGGGCAATGCGCCAAGCGCTGCGGGCACGTCGTCGGGCCAACTGTCATCCTCCGTGTTCATCGCCTTGAGCATTGTGTCCGCCGCATCAGGGATGAAGGGCGCTGACAACACGGCATAGAGACGGATCAGGTTCAGCGCCAGACGGATTTGCGCCGCCGCCTGATCAGGATCTGTCTTGAAGGTCGTCCACGGGGCCGCCGTTTGCAGATATTCGTTACCCGCAACCCAGATGCCGCGCAATTCCTGCGCGGCTTTGCGGATATCCATCGCTTCCATATGCGCCTCATAAGCGCGGACCTTGGCGGTCAGATCGGCGATCAGAGCGTTTTCCAGATCGCCATAGCTGCCACCCTCCGGCACGGCTTCCGAGAATTTCGAACGGCAGAACTTGGTCACGCGGCTGACGAAATTGCCCAGCACGTCTGCCAGATCCTTGTTGACGCTGGCCTGGAAGTTCTCCCACGTAAATTCACTGTCCGAGTTTTCCGGCGCGTGGCTCAGCAGCCACCAGCGCCAGTAATCCGCGGGCAGAATCGACAGCGCCTGATCCATGAACACACCGCGCCCCTTGGAGGTCGAGAACTGCCCGCCATCATAGTTCAGGTAGTTGAACGACTTGATGTAATCGACCAGTTTCCACGGCTCACCCGACCCCATGATGGTCGCGGGGAAGCTGAGTGTGTGGAACGGCACATTGTCTTTGCCCATGAACTGGACATAGCGGACATCGTCAGCCCCTTTGTCAGTGCGCCACCAGCGGTGCCAGAACGCGTCAGGTTCGCCCAGCTTGTCGGCAAGCTCGGCGGTGGCGGCGATATATTCGATGGGCGCGTCGAACCAGACATAGAACACCTTGCCTTCCATGCCCGGCCAGTCTTCATCGCCCTTCTTGACCGGCACACCCCAATCCAGATCACGGGTGATGCCGCGGTCTTGCAGCCCGTCGCCGTCATGCAGCCATTTCTTGGCGATGGACGTGGTCAAAACCGGCCAGTCAGTCTTGGTGTCGATCCACTGATCCAGTTTGTCCTTCAGTTTGGACTGGCGCAGATACAAATGCTTGGTCTCACGCACCTCAAGGTCAGTGGACCCGGAAATTGCCGAGCGCGGGTTGATCAGGTCTGTGGGATCAAGCTGCTTGGTGCAGTTTTCACACTGGTCGCCGCGCGCGCCGTCGTAACCGCAGTTGGGGCATTCGCCTTCGATATAGCGGTCCGGCAGGAACCGTCCGTCGGCATTGGAATAGACCTGCTTCTCGCTGACCTCTTCGATCAGCCCGTTTTCGGCCAGCTTGCCCGCGAAATGCTGGGTCAGCTTGTGGTTCCGCGCGGACGAGGAGCGCCCGAAATTGTCAAACGACAGGCGGAACCCATCAGCGATCTCTGATTGCACCGCGTGCATCTCGGCGCAGAACTCGGCCACAGGCTTGCCAGCTTTGGCGGCGGCCAGTTCGGCGGGTGTGCCGTGCTCGTCCGTTGCGCAGATGAACATGACCTCGCGACCCCGGCCACGGTTATAGCGGGCGTAAAGATCGGCAGGCAGTTGCGAGCCGACCAGATTGCCAAGGTGCTTGATCCCGTTGATATAAGGAATAGCCGAGGTGATAAGGACGCGGTTCATGTGAGCTCCGGTTCTGCGGTTTGCTTGCGGTTTTCGGGCCGTATACGCCAAGCCCCTCGCCAATGCCAGAGGGTGGCACGCAGATCGCCACAGGGGGCCGCCTCAGCCGCGATCCCGCATCTTGCCGAACAGCCGCCCCATCGAGAACGAGGTGCGCGGCGTATAGGTATAGGGCGTGCGAACGTCGCGGGTGGGGCGCTGTCGGCTGCGGGCAACCCCGAAGACGATCAGGCCAAGGTGACCGACCGCAATGAAGGCAAACAGCGCCGGGGGGCCAAAGCGTTCGATCAGCCCGGATGCCATCAAGGGCGAGGCGATGGCCCCGACCGCATAGAAGAACATCAGGGCTGCGGACAGCTCGACCCGTTGTTCGCTGGTGGCAAAGTCATTGGCATGCGCCGCCGAGATCGAGAAGATCGGAAAGGTGGTGAAGCCGAAGAACCCGGCCGTCAGGAAGGCCACGCCTTGCCCCATGCCAGATGCCATGACGGTGATGGCGCAGCTTGCGACCGCGGCGGCAGACAGCCAGATCAGCACCCAGCGGCGGTCGTATCGGTCTGCCAGCCAACCCACCGGCAGTTGCGCCAGTGCCCCGCCCAGCACGAAACTGGCCAGAAACCAGGCCAGTTGCCCGGTGGCCAGCCCGACCTCTTGCCCATAGACCGGGCCGACCATCCGAAATGCCGCCGAGGTGATCCCCGCCACGATCACGCCCGCCACAGCAAGCGGCGAGCATGTCCAGGCCAGTGCCGGCCGCAGGCGCGGGGCCAGGGGCGTGTCGGGTTGCGGGGTGCGGGTCAGCGCAAGCGGCAGGATCGCCGCGCAGCAGGTCAGCGCCAGCACGTTGTAGGACACGTAATGCGCAGGCTCCAGCACACCGATCAGAAGCTGGGCGGCCAACGACCCGCCCAGATCGACCAGGCGATAGCCCCCCATCGCGCGACCGCGTGTTTCATTGGTGATGCGGGCGTTCAGCCAGGCCTCGATCACCGTGTAAGCCCCCGCGATGCTGAGGCCTGTGGCAATCCGCATGACCGCCCAGGGCCAGGGCGCGATCCACAGCATATGCGCCAGAAGGCCGATGGCGCCCATCGCGGTGAACCCGGCGAAGGCGCGGGCATGGCCGACGCTGCCCATCAGCCGCGGGGCCCACCAGCAGCCCACGAAGAAGCCGACGAAATGCGCCGACCCCAGAAGCCCGATCTCGGCCTTGGTGAATCCAATCACCAGCCCGGACACCGCGTCCAGTGGCCCCACGCCGCCCGAACTGAGTTGCAGCAGGATGACAGACAGCAAAAGCGGCGCAAAGGAAATCAGAAAACGCATCAAGGCCTCGGGGGTTTTGACCAGCATCCGGGATTTGCGGGCCAAGGCTAGGCCGAAAACGACCCTATGGGGGCGGGCCGTGTCGTATCTGCGACAAATCCGGCGACGGGCTTGCGGGTGAAATTGGGGGCTGATATGCCCAGTCAAAGCCTGATGGATTTCATCGGGTATCTGCCCGCATCTGCGGGACCGGCACAGGAACGATCTTGTAACCATGGACGGGACCAATTTGACCACCGCACGGCTGGACATCCGCGATCTGCACCGGGAATTCGGGGGGCGCCCCGTGGTGCGCGGCGTGTCCCTGTCGCTTCAGGCCGGGCAGGTCACGGGGCTGCTTGGCCCGTCGGGCTGCGGCAAGTCCACCACGCTCAGGATCATCGCGGGGGTGGATCAGCAAACCTCGGGCGAGGTATGGATCGACGGTCAGCAAGTGGCAGGGCCGGGGGTGTTCGTGCCGCCGGAACGGCGCCAGATCGGCTTGATGTTCCAGGATTTCGCCCTGTTTCCGCACCTGTCCGTGGCCGACAATGTGGCCTTTGGCCTGAAAGGCTCGCGCACGGAAAAGCGGATCAGGGTGCACGAGCTTCTGGAGAAGGTCGGGCTGGCGCGGTTCATCGACAGCTTTCCGCATGAACTGTCGGGCGGTGAGCAGCAGCGGGTGGCACTGGCGCGCGCTCTGGCCCCGCGCCCGTCGATCATGCTGATGGACGAGCCGTTCTCGGGCCTTGACAACCGTCTTCGCGACGGCATCCGGGACGAGACGCTGGGCATTCTGAAGGACGAGGGTGCGGCGGTGCTTCTGGTCACGCACGAGCCGGAAGAGGCGATGCGCATGGCCGATGAAATCGCCCTGATGCGCGACGGGCGCATCGTGCAAAGCGGTGCACCCTACAACATCTACAACGCGCCGGTGGACCTGAAGGCGGCGGCGTTCTTTTCCGATGTGAATGTGATCTCCGGGGTGGTCGAGGGCGCGTTGACCGATACGGCCTTCGGGCAGTTCCTGGCCCCCGGCGTTCCCGACGGGGCCAAGGTGGATATCGTGATCCGCCCGCAGCACCTGAAGATCGACTTTGATCGCGGTGGGAAGGGGCCAAGCCCGACCCATGACCACGGAGTCTGGGCGCGCGCGCTGGTGGATCGGGCACGTTTCATCGGCAAGGAAAGCCTGGTGGATTTCCGGATGGAGAACGATGGCTCGATCCTGACGGCGTCGGTCCCGTCAGTGTTTCTGCCGCAGCCGGGCACGCCGCTGTGGATCGCGATTCGCCGTGACCGGTGTTTCGTGTTTCGCCACGGCGACAGGCCGGGGCCGGATGCCCCGCCGCATTAACGCGCAATCCGCGCCGGTTGGCGCCGGGCGAAAACGCGTGATCAGAGCCATGACGGATGGGCGATAAAACGCGCCTGCGCGCATTTTGCACATCATTTTCCCGCCAGTTTTGCGCTTTGGGGCTTTGAACTTGCCCCGCAAAGCAATAAATGTGTCAGGCGTTATTGATGTGGACGGGCCAAACGCCCCTCCGAATGGGAGAATACAATGCTCAACAATATCGGCCTTCCGGGCCTTCTGCTGATCGCCGTCGTGGTGCTGGTTCTGTTTGGCCGCGGCAAGATCTCGTCCTTGATGGGCGAAGTGGGCAAAGGCATCACCGCGTTCAAGAAGGGCGTGGACGAAGGCAAGCAAGAAATCGAAGACCAAGCCGCCGACGTCGCCAAGGATGTCACCCCGAAGGAAGACGAAAAAGACAAGGAAAAGGCGTAAGCCCGACCGCTTTGGGGGGCGTAGCCCATGTTTGATATCGGGTTTTCCGAACTTCTGGTGATCGGGGTTGTGGCCCTGATCGTCGTCGGTCCAAAGGATTTGCCGGGCATGTTCCGCACGCTGGGCCGGTTCACCGCGCGCGCCCGTCAGATGGGGCGGGAATTCAGCCAGGCAATGAACGAGGCCGCGGACGAAGCCGGGGCCAAGGATATCGCCGACACGTTCAAATCGGCCACTTCATCCAAGGCGATGGGGCTGGATGCATTGAACAAGGCCGCGGACGGGTTCGAAAAATGGGATCCCACCAAATCGCTGCGGGATCAGAAATCATCGGACAAGAAGCAGAAATCCGATGACAAGGACGATGACGGGGCAACCGCGGCGGACACGGCAGGCGATGTCGCTGGACGCAAGATGCAGGACGCCACCGCAACATCAGCCGCCGATCGCAAAGCCGCGGATGAGGCGCGCAAGGCCGAGATGCTGAAGGTCAAGCAACCCCCGTCAAAACGCCCCAATGAACGTCGGATCGGCGAAGACCCCGCACCGGCGAGCCCGGCGCCGAAGCCCGCCGCGAAACCCGCAGCCAAGACACCTGCTGCCAAGAAACCCGCTGCCAGGAAACCGGCCAAAACTCCGGCGTCGAAATCCAGGGCGAAACCGAAATCCGCCCCCAAGCGCAAACCCACGGACACCTCTGACGCATGAGCGACACTGACGAGATCGAAGACAGCTCGGCCCCGTTGATCGAGCATCTGACCGAACTGCGCACGCGCCTGATCCATTCGGCGCTGGCCTTTGTTGTCGCGATGGTGATCTGTTTCACCGTCTGGAACCCGATTTTCAACTTTCTGACTGAGCCGCTCTGCGCCACCATGGCCGAACGCGGCCAGGACCAATGCGGACTGATCCTGATCAAGCTGCAGGAAGGCTTCTTCGTCGCGATCTCGATCTCGCTGTTCGGCGGGCTGGTGTTGTCGTTTCCCTTTATCAGCTATCAGCTGTGGCGCTTTGTGGCGCCGGGGCTCTACAAATCGGAAAAGAACGCCTTTCTGCCCTTCATGATTGCCTCGCCGGTGATGTTCTTCATCGGCGCGTCCTTTGCTTTCTACGTTGTGATGCCGCTGGCATTCGACTTCTTCCTGGGCTTCCAGCAGGCCGGCAATGTCGCCGATACCGGGGTCGAGGCGTCAATTGATTTCCAGGGGTCGGTGCAGGAATATCTGCGCCTGACCATCAAGTTCATCGTGGCCTTCGGCCTGTGTTTCCAACTGCCCGTTCTGCTGACCCTGATGGGCAAGGCGGGGCTGGTCAGCGCGCAGGGTCTTGCCGAGGTGCGCAAATACGCGGTGGTGGGCATTCTTGTGCTGGCCGCGCTGGTCACGCCGCCCGATGTCATCACGCAGGTGATCCTGTTTGTCGTGGTCTACGGGCTTTATGAAATCTCGATCCAGCTTGTGAAACGGGTTGAACGCAAGCGCGAAGCCGATCTGCGCGCGCAGGGCCTGTGGTTTGAAGACGACGAAGACGAGGCCGACGAGGATGAGTTGATGGCCGAGTTCGATGCGGATGAGGACGACGATCCCGGCCAGGTGGAGAAGGGTCAGTGAGCGACGCGGAGGCTCTGACGCGGATCGCCGATGCGCTGGAGCGGATGTCGCCTGCGCCTCTGTCTGCCCCGGATTTCTCGACCGAGGACGCTTTTGTCTGGCACACCGCACCGGATCGGCTGGAACCGATCGCGAAGGTCAACCGCGTTGCAATCGAGCTTCTGGTCGGGGTCAACCGGTCGCGCGATACGCTCCTGGACAACACTCTGCAATTCGCGCGCGGCTTGCCCGCCAACAACGCTCTGTTGTGGGGCGCGCGGGGGATGGGGAAATCCTCGCTTGTGAAAGCGGTGCATGCCGAGGTGTTGCGCCGGGGCGAGGTGCTGAAGATTGTCGAGGTACAGCGCGAGGATTTGCCTTCGATCAGCCGTCTGCTGGGCCTTCTGCGTGATGCACCGCAGCGGTTTTTGCTGTTCTGTGATGATCTGAGCTTCAGCCATGACGACCAGCATTACAAAAGCCTGAAAGCGGTGCTGGATGGCGGGATCGAGGGGCGGCCCGACAACGTGGTGTTCTATGCCACCTCAAATCGCCGCCACCTGATGCCGCGTGACATGATCGAGAATGAACGCTCGTCCGCAATCAACCCGTCCGAGGCGGTGGAAGAGAAAGTATCGCTGTCCGACCGGTTCGGGCTTTGGCTGGGCTTCCACCCCTGCGATCAGGACGAATACCTGGCGATGATCCGGGGCTACTGCGACGCCTATGGGGTCACGATTGACGACGACACGCTGCGCGCGGAAGCCATCGAGTGGCAGGCGACGCGGGGCGCGCGGTCAGGCCGGGTGGCGTGGCAGTATTTTGTTGATCTGGCAGGGCGCAAGGGCGTGGCGTTGAGCTAGGGGGGGGGCCTTGCCCCTCTGCGCCCCTGTCGGGCCGCATTCACCCCAGGATATTTTTTGGCCAGAAGAAGCCGGGAGTCAGACGAGGTCACCGTCGGCGGTGATCCGGGTCTTGCCTCGCAGGTAGGGATGCAGCGCGTCGGGCAGGGTGACCGAACCATCTGCGTGTTGTCCGTTTTCCAGAACCGCGATCAGCGCACGGCCCACGGCAAGCCCTGATCCGTTCAGCGTATGGACGAACTGCGGCTTGCCACCATCTGCGGGTTTGTAGCGCGCGTTCATCCGGCGGGCCTGAAAATCCCCGGCCAGCGAAACCGAGCTGATTTCGCGATACTGGTTCTGGCCGGGCAACCAGACCTCGATATCATGGGTGCGTCTCATGCCGAAGCCGAGATCGCCGGTACACAGAACAACGGTGCGGTAGGGCAGGCCCAGGCGTTCCAGAATATCCTCGGCGCAGCGGGTCATGCGTTGATGTTCGTCGACCGAATTTTCCGGGTGGGTGATCGACACCATTTCGACCTTTTCGAACTGGTGTTGGCGCAGCATGCCCGCCGTGTCGCGGCCCGCCGATCCGGCCTCGGACCGGAAACACTGGGTATGGGCGACGTAGCGGCGGGGCAGATAGTTGTCGTCGATTGTCACCCCGTTGACGATATTCGTCAGGGTGACCTCGGCGGTTGGCACAAGCCACCAGCCATTGGTGGTCTGATAGCTGTCTTCGCCGAATTTGGGCAGTTGGCCCGTGCCATACATCATCTCTTCCTTGACCAGAACCGGGGTCCAGGTTTCGGTCAGGCCGTTTTCTTCGGTGTGCACGTCCATCATGAACTGGGCCAGCGCACGGTGAACGCGCGCGACGGCCCCCGACAGCACCATGAAACGCGAGCCGGACAGCTTGGCGGCGGTCTCGAAATCCATGCCGGATGTGACGGCGGGCAGTTCGTAATGCTCCAGCGGTTTGAAATCAAAATTCGCGGGCGTACCCCAGCGGTTGATTTCGACATTGTCGTTTTCGTCTTCGCCGTCGGGCACATCGTCGCCCGGAATGTTCGGCAGGCCCATCAGAAGATCGGTCAGCTTCGCATCCAGCGCTTTGGCCTCGTCATTCAGCTTGGCGATTTCAGATTTCTTGTCGGCCACCAGCGCGCGCAGGCGTTCAAATTCCGCCTCGTCGCCCGAGGCTTTCGCGGCACCAACCGATTTCGCGGCCTTGTTGGCGTCCGCCTGTGCGGTTTCGGCCGCCAGAATCGAGGCGCGCCGCGCTTCGTCCAGCGCCAGGATTTCGCCTGACAGGGGCGACAGGCCACGACGGGCCATTCCGGCGTCGAAGGCTTCGGGATTGTCGCGGATCAGACGAATATCATGCATGGCGGTCTTCCTTGTTTTTCTTGCCCGGCATATGCCAGATGCGGGCGCGAGGGGGAAGGGGGAATGATCATCACCCGCTTGCTGGACAACCCCAAGACCCGCATATAGTGTGCGCCAACGTTTGGGGCCAAGGCCCGCTTGAGAAGGAATATCCATATGTTTGCCACTCCTGCTTTTGCACAGGCCGCGGGTGCGCCCGCCGGTGGGCTTTTGAATTCGATGCTGGTGCCAATGCTGCTGGTGTTTGCGATCATGTATTTCTTCATGATCCGTCCGCAGCAAAAGAAGATGAAAGAGCATCAGGCGATGCTGGCCGCTTTGCGCAAGGGCGATCAGGTGGTGACGCAGGGTGGTCTGATCGGCAAGGTCTTGAAGGTCAAGGATGACAGCGAGGTCGAGGTCGAAATCGCAACCGGCGTCAAGGTCCGCGTTGTGCGGGCGACCATCGTCAAGGTGATGGGCAAGACCGAGCCGGTCGAAAGCTGACCGGGGGCGGGTGAGCCGCCAAATCGCCAATATATCAAACGCTTGTTAGGCAGGGGCTGATGCTTCAAATCGCGACTTGGAAACGTCTTGTGATCTGGGGGCTGGTGGCCCTTGGCTTGTATTTTGCGGCACCGAACGGGTTCTATACCCGGGTTGAGCAGCACAATGATGCGGTCTCGAAGATCGAGACAACGGGCACCACCGCCGAGCTTGAGGCGGATCGCTCGGCCTGGCCGGACTGGGCGCCCAATTCGCTGGTCAATCTGGGGCTGGACCTGCGTGGTGGTGCGCATCTGCTGGCCGAGGTTCAGGTCGAGGATGTATATGCCGCGCGGATGGATGCCCTGTGGCCCGAGGTGCGCGATGCGCTGCGCGACGAACGCGCTACGGTCGGCACGATCCGCCGCCAGGACAGCGCCGACGATGAGTTGCGCGTGAAGGTGTCACAGCCCGAAGGCTTGCCGCGCGCGATTGAGGTGGTGCGGTCCCTCGCGCAGCCGGTTGTCAGCCTGTCCGGTGTCGGGTCCACCGATATCGAGGTCTCCACCGGTCGCGAAGGCGAACTGGTCGTCACCCTGTCACAGGCGGAACGCGTGGCCACGGATGATCGGACCATCCAGCAAACCCTTGAAATCATTCGCCGTCGTGTGGACGAGGTGGGCACGCGCGAACCCACGATCCAGCGTCAGGGTGATGCGCGCATCCTGATTCAGGTGCCGGGGATCGGCAGTGCATCTGAACTGAAAGAAATCATCGGCAAGACCGCAAAGCTGACCTTCCATCCGGTGGTCAGCCGGTCCACCGACCCGACCACAACGCCTGGTCCGCGCAACGTGCTCTATCCGTCGCTGGACGAAGAGGGCGTGTTCTACGTGCTGGAACAGACTCCTGTCGTGACGGGTGAAGAGTTGAATGATGCGCAACCGGCCTTTGATCAGAACGGCCAGCCTGCGGTGAATTTCCGCTTCAACGTGTCGGGCGCGCGCAAGTTCTGCGATTATACCGGTGCCAATGTCGGCGCCCCCTTCGCCATCGTATTGGATCAGGAGGTGATTTCCGCCCCGCGTATCAACGAACAGATTTGCGGCGGATCCGGGATCATCACCGGGAACTTCACCATCGAGGAATCGACCAACCTGGCGGTGCTGCTGCGCGCCGGTGCGCTTCCAGCGGAACTGACCTATGTGGAAGAACGCACCATCGGCCCGGAGCTTGGGCAGGACAGCATTGATGCAGGCAAGATCGCCTCGATCGTCGCCTTTGTCGGCGTGCTGGTCTTTATGGTGGCCGCTTATGGCTGGTTTGGCCTGATCGCCAATGTGGCACTGATCCTGAACGTGGGCATGATTTTCGGCCTTCTGTCGATGATCGGGGCCACCCTGACCTTGCCCGGTATCGCCGGGATCGTCCTGACAATCGGTATGGCGGTGGATGCCAATGTGCTGGTGTTTGAGCGCATAAGGGAAGAGCTGAAATCCGGCCGTGGGCCAGCCCGCGCCATCGAGCTTGGCTATCAAAAGGCACTGTCAGCCATTCTGGACGCCAACATCACGACCTTCATCACGGCGGTGATCCTGTTCATCATGGGCTCTGGCCCGGTGCGCGGCTTCTCGGTCACGCTGGCGCTGGGGATTCTGACATCGGTGTTCACGGCGATCTATCTGACCCGGCTGATGCTGGTCATGTGGTTCGAGCGCAAGCGCCCGCGCACGCTTGAGATCAAGGGGCTTCGCCTGCGACCGAAAGCACGCGTGTTCGACTTCTTCCGCCGATCCATCGCCACCTTGGGCGCATCCGGCCTGGCGATGATCGCGTCGGTTCTTCTGTTCCTGATCGTCGGATTGAACTTCGGTATCGACTTCCGCGGTGGCACGACGATCCGCACCGAAAGCACCCAGGCCGTCGATGTGGGAGAGTATCGCGATGCGCTTTCCCCGCTGGGGCTGGGCGACATCTCGATTGCGCAGGTGTTTGACGTGAATTTCGCCGAAGATCAGCACGTGGCACAGATTCGCATCGAAGCGCAGGAAGGGCAGGAGGCGATCACGCCCGAAACCATCCAGACCATCGAAGACGCGCTGGTGCAGGTCGATCCCTCGATCACCTTCCCGAGCGTGGAAAGCGTCGGGCCGAAAGTGTCGGGTGAACTGGTGACAACGGCCATCCTTTCGGTGGTCGCTGCGCTGGCGGCGGTGCTGGTCTATATCTGGCTCAGGTTCGAATGGCAGTTCAGCCTGGGCGCGGTTATCTCGCTTGTGCATGACGTGGTGTTGACGATCGGGATATTCAGCCTGCTGGGCATCAAGTTCGACCTTGCAATCATCGCTGCCCTTCTGACCATCGTCGGCTATTCGCTGAACGACACGGTGGTGGTTTTTGACCGGGTGCGCGAGAATTTGCGCCGCTACAAGAAGATGGACCTGAAAGAGGTTCTGAACCTGTCGATCAACGAAACCCTGTCGCGCACGATGATCACGTCACTGACAACCCTGGTCGCGCTGATCGCGCTTTACGTGCTGGGGGGCGATGTGATCCGTGGCTTCGTCTTTGCGATGATCTGGGGTGTGGTCGTCGGAACCTATTCCTCGATCTTCATTGCCTCCGCAATCCTGCTGAAACTGGGCGTGAAGCGCGACTGGTCGAAGCCTGATGCCAATGCGGGCAACCAGTTTGCGGATGTAGATGCCTGATCTGCTGGCCCAGACCCTGGCGCTGCCGGGGCTGGGCTGGCTGGTCATCATTGCCTTTGTCGCCGGTCTGGTGCGTGGGTTTGCGGGCTTTGGGACGGCGCTTGTCTTTCTGCCTGTCGCCGCCCAGATCATTGATCCGGTCTGGGCAGTAACCGTTCTGATCGTGATGGATCTGGCCGGACCGGCGCCTGCTATTCCGCGCGCCCTCAAGGACGGACACCCCAAGGATTTGCTGCGACTGGTGGCGGCGACAGCACTGGCCTTGCCCTTTGGGATGGCGGTGTTGTTTGCGGTCGACTCAAACCTGTTCAAGCTGGCGGTGTCGGTGATCAGCCTGATTATGCTTGTGATCCTGATGTCCGGAAAACGATATCAGGGAAAGGTCACGCCCCCCATCGTATGGACCACCGGCGGTATCGCTGGGGTGCTTGGCGGCGCGGCTGGCATTCCCGGCCCACCTGTCATCTTGCTTTACATGGCGTCGTCCCATCCGGCGCGGGTCATCCGCGCCAACACAACCGCCTATCTCTTTTTCTTCGACGCGATGATGTTGATCGGTTTTGCTTTTGTCGGAAGACTTGCAGGCTTG
This sequence comes from Aliiroseovarius zhejiangensis, assembly GCF_014656375.1. GTDB lineage: Bacteria > Pseudomonadota > Alphaproteobacteria > Rhodobacterales > Rhodobacteraceae > Aliiroseovarius > Aliiroseovarius zhejiangensis. The sequence goes on from NZ_BNCH01000002.1 coordinate 74,883, forward strand.
CCGCTGTTCCTCGGGCTTCTGGTCATGGTGCCAAACCTGATGGGCAATCTTGTGGGTGGAGCAGTCTTTAATCCCAGATACGAATCCCTCTATCGTTATGTGGCCTATCTGATCATCGCGGCCTCCAGCCTATCCGGGCTTTTCGCCGCCGTATTCTGACCCAACCGGAAGGACCCGATATGCAGTTTCACGAAGTCACCTATGACAGCGCCCAGCCGGTCGACAGCTATGGCCCCGGCTTCTTTCGCGTGGCGGGCGAGGTGATCCACGGCGCCGTCCTTGTGACCGAGGATGCAGCAATCAGTTGGGAGGGTCCCGAGGATATGGCGCCACTCTTGGCATTGGCGGGCAAGATCGACGTGTTGTTTTATGGCACGGGCGCCGATCCGGCCCATCCACCCGCCGCCCTTCGCGAAGCAATGGAAGAGGCAGGCATCGGGGTCGAGGCGATGGCATCTGCGCCAGCCTGCCGCACCTATAATGTGCTGATCGCAGAGGGACGGCGCATTGCGCTGGCCGCCCTTCCGGTCTAAGGCTTCTGGCATGGAAATGAAGGTTGAAAACCTGTCCGTCGCGCGTGGCGGTGTGCCGGTTCTGGAAGGTGTGAATTTCACCCTTTCTGCCGGGCATGTGCTGATTCTGCGTGGGCCGAACGGGTCGGGCAAAACCACGCTTCTGCGGACGCTCGCCGGGTTGCAGCCTCCCATTGCGGGGCAGGTATCGGCAGACCCGGAACACATCACCTATGGCGCACATGCCGACGGGTTGAAAGCCACCCTGACGGTCGAGGAAAACCTGCGCTTCTGGGCGTCGGTGCACGGGATCGGCCGTATTGACGCTGCCGTCGAGGGGTTCAACCTGACCGGTCTGACCCATCGTCCGGCGGGCAACCTGTCAGCTGGTCAGAAACGTCGCCTGGGACTGGCGCGGCTTCTGGTCACCGGGCGGCCGATCTGGCTGCTGGACGAACCGACCGTGTCGCTAGACGCAGCCTCGGTCGGCCTGTTTGCCGACGCCGTGCGCGCCCATGTGGCGGGCGGGGGCGCGGCCCTGATCGCGACCCATATCGATCTGGGTTTAAAGGCGGATACGTTTGACATCGGACCGTTCCGCGCCAACGGTGAACGCGCGACATCCTCTCAACAACGCGACCGCTACGCAGACTTTGACGAGGCGTTTTCATGATTGCGCTGCTGGTTCGCGACATGCGCTTGGCAATCCGCGCCGGCGGCGGGTTTGGCCTGGGTCTGGCCTTTTTCCTGATCGTCTCGACCCTCGTGCCCTTTGGCGTCGGACCCGAGGCCGCGATCCTGTCCCGTATCGCGCCAGGCATCTTGTGGGTGGGCGCCCTGCTGGCCTGCCTTCTGTCGCTGGATCGCATTTTCCAGTTGGATTTCGAGGATGGGTCGCTGGACCTTCTGGCCACCGCCCCGATCCCGATGGAGGGAACCGTGGCGATCAAGGCGCTTGCGCATTGGCTTGTCACCGGTTTGCCACTGACACTGGCTGCGCCCGCCTTCGGAGCGCTGATGAACCTGCAATCGCCGGGGCATTATTGGATCTTCGTCACTTTGTTGATCGGCACGCCCGCGCTGTCGATGATCGGTGCCTTTGGTGCGGCGCTAACCGTGGGGCTGAAGCGGGGCGGGCTTCTGTTGTCCTTGCTGGTCCTGCCGCTCTACATTCCAACGCTGATCTTCGGGGCCGAGGCCGCGACGCGCGGCACCGCCGGGTTGTCGGCGCTGACGCCGCTTCTGATGATGGCGGGCATTACGGCCGGATCAATCGCGCTTTTGCCCTTCGCCGCCGCCGCCGCACTGCGGATCAATCTGAGATAGGTCAAGTCGCCGTGAGTTGAGACCCACTATGCTTGCGCAAATCACAGCCACCGAATAGAGGAAGCAAATGTCACTTTGGGAATTCGCAAACCCGGTCAAGTTCATGGCGCTCAGCGGCAAGGTTTTGCCCTGGGTCGTCGGACTGACCGTGTTGACGCTGGTGCCGGGCATGATCTGGGGCTTCTTCTTCACGCCCGAGGCCGCCAATTTCGGAAATTCGGTCAAGATCATCTATATCCATGTGCCGTCGGCAATGATGGCAATCAACATCTGGGTGATGATGCTGGTCACGTCGCTGATCTGGATCGTGCGCCGCCACCACGTGTCGGTGCGCGCGGCCAAGGCAGCGGCGCTGATTGGCGTCACCATGACGGTGATTGCCCTGATCACCGGTGCGATCTGGGGCGAACCGATGTGGGGCACCTATTGGGCCTGGGATCCGCGCCTGACCAGTTTCCTGATCCTGTTTCTGTTCTATCTCGGCTATATGGCGCTGTGGGCAGCGATCGAGAACCCGGATACCGCGGCCGACCTAACCTCGGTCCTGTGTATCGTGGGGTCGGTCTTTGCGCTGCTCAGCCGCTATGCGGTAAACTTCTGGAACCAGGGCCTGCATCAGGGCGCGTCGCTGTCGATGGACAAGGAAGAGCATGTGGCGGATGTCTATTACCTGCCGCTGCTTCTGTGCATCGCAGGGTTCATCCTGTTGTTTGTCGCCCTTGTGCTGATCCGCACCCGGACCGAGCTGCGCCTTGTGCGTCTGCACCGGCTGGAGATTCGCGAAAGGATGAAAGATGTTTGATCTGGGGAAATATGCAGATGCGATTCTGTCCTCGTGGGGGATCACTCTCGCGCTTTTGATCGCTCTGGTCCTTGTCACCTGGCGCCGTTCGGTCCAAGTGAAGAAGGCACTTCATGCAGCTGAACAAAGGGCGTCAAAAAATGTCTGACAATGACGTGGTAACGGAAAAGAAAAAAGGCATCTCGTGGCTGATGCTGTTGCCGCCGATCCTGTTCGTTGCACTGGCGGCGATGTTTCTGTGGGGCATGAAGCAGGAAGACCGCAACACGCTGCCCTCAACCCGAGAGGGCGGTATGGTGCCGGCGTTGCAAGTGACCGCGTTCGAAGGGGCTGACGGGTTCACCCATGACGACCTGACCACGGGTGGCGTGAAGCTGGTGAATTTCTGGGCCAGCTGGTGTGCGCCCTGCCGTGCCGAACACCCGCAGTTAGAGACGCTGGCCAAAGAGGGCGTTGTGATCAACGGGATCAACTACAAGGACGATCCGGCCAATGCGCGCCGTTTTCTTGCACAACTTGGCGATCCCTATTCCGCGTTGATGGCCGACAATGACGGGCGCACGGGGTTGGAATGGGGGCTGTATGGTGTGCCGGAAACCTTCATCATCTCTGCCGATGGGACGGTTGTGAAACGCTTTGCCGGGCCGATCACCGAAAGCATCCTGGAAAGCGTGATCCGACCGGCAATCGCGGACGCCGCAAGCCGCTAGAGCATTATACGAAATACCCAGAACTGGCGATTTCAGGAAACGCGCGCGACCCATCCATGTCGTGCGCGTGTCGCAGCGATCTGATGTCACAGGTTAAAGGCGACACGCTTCAACCGGCGGCGTTCAACATCAGGATAAACGCGCCAAAAGCCAGGGTTTCCAGAAGCGGAAGCGGGACTTGGCGCAAGAGATTAAGCATGATTGACCTGTCCAATAGCGATCTAAAATTCGTTTCAAACTGGCCAGAGAAAATTTCCGACCTTGCCGGGTGGTAACACTCCCGAGAACGGGACAGCAAAGTTTCCCGACACGATCTACAAGTTACGTCCGGGAAAGATTAACGCCGTTCTCCGATTCCCGCTGTGCTTCTGGTCACATCTGCCGTCACCGGCGAAAACCCGCCCAGCAGGTTCCGGCTTGAACGAAAAAACGCGCCCATTCGCGGGCGCGTTTACATTCGTGTCTTCTGGTCAGGTCCGGGGAATGGTGCTCCCGCTAGTGGCTCATCACGCCAAGTTCGTTCGAAATCTGAACGCGTTTCTGCTTGGCGTCCGTCTCGATCATTCCGGGAATCAGGAAGGCATCAACCAAGAGCCAAATGCCCAGAGCGATCAGGAAAGCAAACCCGACAACGAAAGCGACGGTCAGCCAACCCAGGACAAACAAGATGATCTGACCGACTGCGCTTCCGGTCTTTCCAAGGTAAAAACGGTGTGCACCAAATCCACCCAGAAAGCCCCAAAGCAAATAGGCGACAACAATGGATTTCTTGTCATTGGCAAGGCGTTGTTCAACGAGCATTTGCTGCTCAGTGGTAAGAGTCATCTTTGTTCCTCATCTACTAATACTCACAAGGTGATACACCAAAAACGCGAGTAGGTGAGGGCGAAAAATCGTTATAAATGTGTTATTTTGAAGAATGTACGTTCTCGCAGGCGACCGCTGGGCCGCCTGCTGAAGTAGGCTCAGAGAACCCTTACGACTTGGCCAGGTTGCGCAGCACGTAGTGCAGCACGCCACCGTTTTCGACGTATTCAATCTCGACTTCCGTGTCGATCCGGCATTTCAGCTCGATTTCTTTAACGGTGCCGTCGGCATAGGTGATTTCGCACGGAACGTTCGACAGCGGTTTCAGATCACCCGCCAGGCCCTTGATCGACACGGTCTCATCCCCGGTCAGGCCCAGTGTCTTGCGGGTGTCACCGCCGGTGAATTCGAACGGGATCACGCCCATGCCAACCAGGTTCGACCGGTGGATACGTTCAAACGATTCGGCGATCACGGCCTTGACGCCCAAGAGGCTGGTGCCTTTGGCCGCCCAGTCACGTGACGACCCCGCGCCATATTGTTCGCCGCCAAAGACGACCAGCGGGGTGCCGGCTTCCTGATAGGCCATCGAGGCGTCATAGATCGACGTCTGCTTGCCATCGGGGCCTTTGGTGTAGCCGCCTTCGACGCCTTCCAGCATCTCGTTCTTGATGCGAATGTTGGCAAACGTGCCGCGCATCATGATCTCGTGGTTGCCGCGGCGCGAACCGTAGGAGTTGAACTCGCGCGGGGCGACCTGGCGTTCGGTCAGATACTGACCGGCAGGCGAAGTTACCGGGAACGAGCCGGCGGGCGAAATGTGGTCGGTGGTGATCATGTCACCCAGAACCGCCAGCACCTTCGCGCCTTCGATGTCCGAGATCACGCCTGCATCCTTGGACATGCCCTGGAAATAGGGCGGGTTCTGGATATAGGTCGACGACGCGGGCCAGTCATAGGTTTCGGCGTCCGTCGTTTCGACCGATTGCCACTTCTCGTCGCCCTTGAACACGTCAGCATATTTCGACTGGAACGCGTCGCGGGTGACGGTTTGCTCCACCAGTTCCGCAACTTCTTGCGTGGTGGGCCAGATGTCTTTCAGATAGACATCGTTGCCGTCCTTGTCCTGTGCAATAGGGTCGTTGACCATATCGATGTTCATGTCACCGGCCAGCGCATAGGCGACGACCAGCGGCGGCGATGCCAGATAGTTGGCGCGCACATCCGGCGAAATCCGCCCTTCGAAGTTGCGGTTGCCCGACAGGACCGAGGTTGCGATCAGGTCGTTTTCGGCAATCGCTTCGGACAGTTCTTTCTGGATCGGGCCAGAGTTGCCGATACAGGTGGTGCAGCCATAACCGACAAGGTTGAAGCCGACGGCGTCCAGATCTTCTTGCAGGCCAGCAGCCTCAAGATAGGCGGATACGACCTGCGAACCGGGGGCAAGCGAGGTTTTCACCCACGGCTTGCGGTTCAGACCCAGCGCGCGGGCCTTGCGCGCCACAAGGCCGGCGCCGATCATCACATAGGGGTTCGACGTGTTGGTGCAGGAGGTGATCGAGGCGATCACCACCGACCCGTCACGGATCTTGTAATCCTCACCTTCCACAGCGGCCGTTTTGCGTGGGTCGGCGGGGGCTTTCGGAGCAGGACCCTCGGCTGCCATTTCGGCGGCGGCGGGTTCATCGTCAATGCCACGATACTCGTTCACCACGTCCAGAAAGGCTTTCGACGCCTGATCCAGCGGGGTGTAATCCTGCGGACGTTTCGGGCCGGAAATGGCAGGCACGATGGTGCCCATGTCCAACGACAGCGTGTCGGTATAGATCGGGGCATAATCCGCGTCGCGCCAGAAGCCGTTTTCCTTGGCATAGGCTTCGACCAGCGCAATGCGGTCCTCGTCGCGACCGGTGGTGCGCAGGTAGCGCAGGGTTTCATTGTCGATCGGGAAGAAGCCACAGGTGGCGCCGTATTCCGGTGCCATGTTGGCGATCGTGGCCCGGTCGGCCAGCGGCAGACGGTCCAGACCTTCGCCATAGAATTCGACGAACTTGCCGACCACGCCTTTTTCGCGCAGCATTTCGACCACTTTCAGCACAAGGTCGGTGCCCGTGGTGCCTTCGACCATTTCGCCGGTCAGCTCGAAACCGACGACCTCGGGAATCAGCATTGAAATCGGTTGGCCCAGCATCGCGGCTTCGGCCTCGATCCCACCGACACCCCAGCCCAGAACGGCCAGGCCGTTGACCATGGTGGTGTGGCTGTCGGTGCCGACCAGCGTGTCGGGGTAAGCAACCTGCTCGCCGTTCTGATCCTCGTCTGTCCAGACGGTCTGGGCCAGATATTCCAGGTTCACCTGGTGACAGATGCCGGTGCCGGGGGGGACAACGCGGAAGTTGTTGAACGCCGACTGTCCCCATTTCAGGAAGGTGTAACGCTCAAGGTTGCGTTCATATTCGCGGTCGACGTTCATCTGGAACGCGCGCGGATTGCCAAATTCGTCGATCATGACCGAGTGGTCGATGACCAGATCAACCGGGTTCAGCGGGTTGATCATCTGGGCGTCGCCCCCCAGCGCCTTGATGCCATCGCGCATTGCGGCAAGGTCAACCACAGCGGGAACGCCAGTGAAGTCCTGCATCAGAACGCGGGCCGGTCGATAGGCGATCTCACGCGGGTTCTTGCCGCCCTTGTCGGCCCATTCGCTGAACGCCTTGATGTCGTCCACGCTGACCGTGCGGCCGCCATCTTCAAACCGCAGCATGTTTTCCAGCACAACCTTCAGCGCGGCGGGCAGGCGCGAGAAGTTTCCAAGGCCGGCGGCCTCGGCAGCGGGGATCGAGTAATAGGCGACGGATGCACCACCTGCCGTCAGCGACTTGCGCGTCTTGGCGGTGTCTGAACCTACGATAATGGTCATGGATTGGCTCCCTTTTAGGTCAGGATACAGGGTTGGGCTGGCTTGCATTTGCCCTGAAAACGAGGGGCGGCGCAAGGGGATTCCGGGGTTTTGTATACGATTGCACACCAGAAATCGACCCCCTTCCGCCTTGAACGGCGAAAACTGTAACAAACCCCTCGCAAAACCTTGATTGGCGACACCCCAAGCGGCGCGTTATCTAGGGAAAGAGCCCAACGGAAAAGAATGTTGATGAGAGCAGCCCTTCCCCTGATCCTGTTATGCGCCGTTTGGTTTGGTGCCGTTCCCGCCACCGCTGATGAGCGCCCGGTCACTGTGGTCGAGCTGTTCACCTCTCAAGGGTGTTCGTCCTGCCCGCCCGCAGACGCGTTGCTGGGCAAGCTGGGCGAGTACGAGGAAATCCTGCCACTGGCGCTGCATGTCGATTACTGGGATTACATCGGCTGGAAGGACACGTTTGCCCGGGCGGCGCATACCAAGCGGCAAAAGGCCTATGCCTACAGCTTTGGCACAAGATCCATCTATACCCCCCAGATGGTGATAGGCGGGGTCGATCAGGCGGTTGGCAGTCACGCGGTCGAAGTGATGGACGTGATTCATCGGCACAAGGCCAAGCCGCAGCGCGTCGCGATCCGGACGACGCAAGCCACGGATGGGGTGGCGCGCATCAGGATCGAACGTATGACGCATCGCGATCTTCCGGCCGAGATGCTGGTTCAGATCGTGCGATTTGTGCCGCGGGCGAAAGTAGATATCAGCCGGGGCGAGAATGCCGGGCTGTCGATCACATCCACAAATGTCGTCACGGATATTCAGGGCTTTGGCGTCTGGAACGGGATGGACGCTGCCGAGTTCGACCTGCCCAATCCCATCGCCCCCGAGGGGCAGGCGGCGGCCATCATCCTGCAGGCGGCGCGCAAAGGCGGGTATCCCGGCGAGATCCTGGCCGCGATCAAACTGGACTGACCCTGACTGCGCGGCGTGTTTTGCCCTAGGTGCCTGTGTCGTCGTCGGGCAATTGCCAGCGGTTATGGATCCACAGGAACTGGTCCATGTTCTGGCGCACGCGGGCCTCGAACCGATCGTTGAATTCCTGCATCATGGTCTCGGCGTCGCTGTGGGCGATCGGCTCTTCCACCACAACGTCGAAATCCAGACCGTTTTCCTTGCGGATGGCAAAGACCGGGATGAACAACGTGTCGTATTTCAGCGCCATTTCCGCCACTGCCAGCGTGGTCATCGCGGGTTGACCAAAAAAGCTGAGCTTTTCGCCCTGATCTTCGCGCTGGTCCAGAAGGATCGCCAGAAGCCCGCCCTTGCGCAAGTGTTTGACCATCTCGGCCATGCCGCGACGGGATTGTTCAAAAGCCTTGCCTTCGAACCCTTCCATTCGGGCCTTGTAGCTTTCGTTGAAATAGGCGTTGGACATCGGACGATACAGCGCGCCGGTATTGAACCCCGCCTGGATGGTCACCGCGCGCGCGGCGTCATAATTGCCGAAATGCCCGGAAATCGCGATGATCGGCCGCCCTTCGGCCTTGGCCTGTTCCAGCGCGGCCAATCCGGGGCCGGACAGTCTGGTGTCCGTCAGGCGGTCATAGAAGGTTTTGCCGGACCACATTTCGGCCAGGAAACGACCGGCATTGGTCAGGACGGCGCGCACCATCTGATCGACTTGCGCGGGTGGCATATCCGGGCAGGCCAGAGCCAGATTGTTGCGGATGCGCTTGTCATAGCCGGCAATCGGGCCGACCACATGCGCCGCCAGCCAGCCCACAGCGGGCAGACGCCAGCGATAGGGCAAAAGGCGCGGCAGGTTCAGAACGGCGGACAGTGCCAAATGCGTCAGATAAGGGCCAATCCCCCGTTTTTCTTGCACCATTCTGCCTGTCTCCTGGGGCGCGGCGTCGTGGATGCGCGCGCGCGGGGTCTATCCGGGCTCAGACATACAAGCGGGGACGCAGGCTCGCAAGCACTTGCAACTTTGATGCGCGCAAGAGGTGGCCGGTCAGTCGTCATCATCATCGGGGATCAGGGCGATTTCCTGAGCAGCCTCAAGGGCGCGGATCTGCGCCACGATGGCAGACATCGCCGCCTCGCCGTCCTTGGGCTTCACCGGACCACGTTCCGCCATTTCCTCGCGGATTTGTTCGGACATGCGTTTGGAAATGGCGCCAAGGATGAAATCGGCGACTGTTACCAGATCGTCCGTGGCCGCCACCAGCGCCGTGACCAGCACCGCCTGATCCACATCCCGCGTGATTTTCGGGACATCGGTTGGTGTGATCCGCGCGGGGATGTCGGCGAATGTGAAGATCGCCTTGCGCACCGCCGTGGCAAAAGCAGTGTCATCCTGATCCAACCCGTCCAGCACATCGTCGCGCGTTGCTGCGGGCGAGGCATTCAGGATCGCGCCCACCCGTTCGACCGGTCCGTCATCAAAGGCCCGGGGCGGGCGCGCGCCCAGTTGATCGGCCAGGGACCGGCCGATCCGTTCCACCACATCCGGTGCAATCGCACCGGTTTGCGACACGGCATAAGCCACCTTGCGCGCGCGCGGTCCGGGCAGTTGCCCCAGCAGATCGGCCGCGACCGAGACTTTCAGTTTTGACAGCAGCACCGCCGCGATTTCCGTGCTTTCCGTTTCCAGAACCTCCAGCAAAAGCGCCGGATCCAGCGCCGCGATTGTGGCCCACGGGTCGCCGGTCAGCCGGACACCGGCCATTTTGCGCATCCGCGCTGCGGTTGACGGGCTGATCGCGCCATCCAGGATCGACAGGGTGGTTTCAATATCCCCGGGGAAGGCAAGGCCGATATCCTCGATCTCGTGCACAAATTCCTCGATCACCGATTTCAGGGTGGCGCGGTCGACATAGCGCAGGTCCGACATCTGGCGGATCAGCTCGGCTTGCAGCGACTCGGGCAGGTCCTGCAAGGACAGAACGGCCCCCTCCGCCAGCAATAGACGCACAATGATTGCGGCCTTCTGCTTGCGTGTCAAAATCCGCGTGACCGCCGCGGCGCGACCGGGCGGAGCCATGTCTTTCGAGGAAACAAAGTCAGTAGACGACAACGCCGCCTTCATCGGCACGATGTCGGTTTGGTCGGTATCCAATGCGGTCAACGCGCGGCCTCTTCTTCTGGTTTGTGCCAGATTGCCACGGTCGGGTTAAGGCGGGCTTACCGCCACCGCGATTTAGCTGGATACAGCGTCAACGCAGGATTGCGTGGCGTCGTCCCAGGTTTGACCTGCGTCACAGCTTGCCACCGTGTGCTTGCCCCGTTCGCAGCCCATCGCAACGGACAGTGTCGGCAATACGGTCAGCACAAGTGCGCAGAGTAGGGTCTTGAATTGCATTGGGGCCTCCTTTCGGACGCCCCATGATAGCATGAAACAGTGCGTTTCCCAAATTGCTTCGCGCGTTCACATTCTGTCAGCTATCGCCGAACACGCGTTTGAAGATCGTATCGACATGCTTGGTGTGATAGCCCATGTCGAATTTCTCGTTGATCGCCTCCACGCCAAGCGCGTCGACCACGGCTTCGTCGGCCAACAGCAACTCGCGGAAATCAAGGCGTTCTTCCCAGACTTTGAGCGCATTGCGCTGCACCATGGCGTAGGCGTCTTCGCGGCTGACGCCAGCCTGCGTCAGGGCCAGCAACACACGCTGCGACATGACGAGGCCGGGGAACTTGTTCATGTTGTCCAGCATGTTGTCGGGGAAGATCAGCATTTTGTCGATGACGCCGGCCAGACGGTGCAAGGCAAAGTCCAGCGTGACGGTTGCATCCGGGCCGATGCCGCGTTCGACCGAGGAATGCGAGATGTCGCGCTCATGCCACAGCGCCACGTTCTCCATCGCCGGGATCACGGTCATGCGGACCAGACGGGCCAGGCCAGTCAGGTTCTCGGTCAGCACAGGGTTTTTCTTGTGCGGCATGGCGGACGAGCCCTTTTGACCCATCGAGAAGAACTCGGCCCCTTCCAGAACCTCGGTGCGCTGCATGTGGCGGATTTCGACGGCGATGTTTTCGATCGACGAGGCGATGACGCCCAATGTGGCGAAGAACATGGCATGGCGGTCACGCGGGATGACCTGCGTCGAGATCGGCTCGGGCCGCAGGCCCAGCTTCTCGCAGACATGTTCTTCGACAGCAGGGTCGATATTGGCGAAGGTGCCAACGGCGCCGGAAATCGCGCCGGTCGCCACTTCCCAGCGGGCTTTTTCAAGACGGTTCTTGTTGCGGTCCATTTCGGCATAAAAACGCGCGAAGGTCAGGCCCATGGTGGTGGGTTCGGCGTGGATGCCGTGGCTGCGGCCCACGCGTACGGTGTCTTTGTGTTCAAAGGCGCGTTTCTTCAGGGCGGCCAGGACCTTGTCCATGCCCACCAGCAGCAGGTCGGCGGCGCGGACCAGTTGCACGTTCAGGCAGGTGTCAAGCACGTCGGACGAGGTCATGCCCTGATGCACGAAGCGGGCTTCTTCCGATCCCACGTGTTCAGCCAAGTGGGTCAGGAAGGCGATGACGTCGTGCTTGGTGACGGCTTCGATCTCGTCAATCCGCGCCACGTCAAACTCCACGTCCTTTGCTTTCCAGACCGCATCCGCATTTTCGCGCGGGATGACACCCAGATCGGCCATCGCATCGCAGGCATGGGCTTCGATCTCGTACCAGATCTTGAACTTGGTTTCGGGGGACCAGATGGCGACCATGTCGGGGCGGGCATAGCGTGGGATCATGCGGACAGGCTTTCCTGAATTGGTGGCAGTCGCCGCTTTCATAGACTGCTGCGCCGCAGCGAACAAGAGAAGGCTTTGGGGCGGGAAGGGGCCTTGCCCCTCTTGCCCCCGATGGGGGCAATTCACCCCAGGATATTTGAAGCCAGAAGAAGCATGGGTCAGTCGTGGAGGCGCACAGGTTTTTCTGGATGCGCGCGATAATGTTCCAGGCGGGTGTCGAGGGTGCCCTGGTGCAGTTCCAGCTTGTGGCCGTCCGGGTCGAGGAAATAGACCGATGCGCCTTCGGATGTGTTGTTCTGCCAAAGTCGGGCTGTCTGGCGGATCCGGGTGGCGAGGGTGGGAAAATCGGCGGGAACGCAGGACAGGGCGATGTGGGAATAGTCGGTGCGCGGTGCGATGGGGTGCGCGGACAGGGTCAGGCAGAGCCAGAGTGCGCCCAGTTCGAGATAAGCCCCGCTGTCCCATTACGCACGCAATCGCCCGCCCAGAAGGTCAGTATAGAAGGTAATCGCGCGCGGCAGATCCGTGACCGCAAGGGTGATGTGGTTCACGCCGGTGACGGTCATCAGAAGCCGCCGTCGGACCCTTGCTGCCATTTCTGGACGAGGTTGCCAAAGCGGGTGAACTGCGCTTCGAAGGACAGCTCGACCGTGCCGATCGGGCCGTGGCGCTGTTTGCCGATGATCACCTCGGCCTTGCCGTGCAGGTTCGACATTTCGTCCTGCCACGCCGCCATCTTGTCCAACTCGTGATCACCGGGTTTTTCGCGCTCCTTATAGTATTCTTCACGGAACACGAACATGACCACATCGGCGTCCTGCTCGATCGAGCCGCTTTCGCGCAAGTCCGACAATTGCGGGCGCTTGTCGTCGCGGCTTTCCACCTGACGGCTGAGCTGCGACAGGGCGATGACGGGGATGTTCAACTCCTTGGCGATGGCCTTCATGCCCATCGAAATCTCGGCAATCTCGTTCACGCGGTTGTCCGCCGTGCCGCGGCAGAGTTGCAGATAGTCGATGATCAGAAGGTCCAGCCCGTGGGTCCGTTTCAGGCGCCGGGCGCGGGCGGCCAACTGGCTGATCGGCAGCGCGGGCGTGTCGTCGATGAAAAGCGGGCAGCTTTCCAGTTCCTTGGCAGCGTTGACGAAGCGGCGAAACTCGCCTTCATCCATGTCGCCTTGTCGGATCTTGTGGGACGAGATTTCGGACGCCTCGGCCAGGATACGACCGGCAAGCTGTTCGGCGGACATTTCAAGCGAGAAGAACCCGACGACACCGCCGTCAATCGCGCCTTCGGTCCCGTCAGGCCGGGTGCCTTTCTTGTAGGCCTTGGCCACGTTGAACGCGATGTTGGTCGCCAGCGAGGTTTTCCCCATCGACGGGCGACCCGCAAGGATCAGAAGGTCGGACGGGTGCAGCCCGCCCAGCTTGGTGTCAAGATCGGCAAGGCCGGTCGACACACCGGCAAGACCGCCTTCACGTTGATAGGCGGCGTTGGCCACTTGAACAGCGTCGGTTACGGCCTTGAGAAAGCTCTGAAACCCGGTGTCGGTCTGGCCCGCTTCGCCCAGTTTGTAAAGCGCCTGCTCGGCCTCAACGATCTGCTCCTTGGGCTCGGACGAAATGTCGACCTTCTGCGCCTTGGTCGAGATGTCCTGACCCAGTTGGATCAACTGGCGCCGGATCGCCAGGTCATAGATCATCTGTGCATAGTCACGCGCCGCGAAGCTTGAGATCGCCGCGCCCGCCAGCCGCGCCAGATAGGCGGGGCCGCCGAGTTCCTTCAGCCCTTCATCATCCTCCATGAATGCTTTCAGCGTCACGGGGCTGGCCAGCGCGTTCTTGGAAATGCGGCTGGCAGCGATTTCCCAGATACGCGCGTGCACGGGTTCATAGAAATGACCGGCATTGATGATCGAGGCGACCCGGTCATAGACGTCGTTGTTGGTCAGGATCGCGCCCAGAAGCTGCTGTTCGGCTTCGATGTGATGCGGCAGGGCATCCTGCACATCATTGCCCGCGCCCGTCGTGTTTGCGCCCTGAGGAATACTGCTGATCTCGTTCATCACTGCCTGCCCCTTTTGCGGGGATGTTTAGCGCCTTGGGGTGGCCCAAGGCAAAATGTATGTTTTTGTGACTATCGTGTGGATAAGTCGAAAACACGCGGGATCCTACCAGATTTGGTGGGATCCCGCAAAATGGTACCTATAGGTGGTGGAGTGCGTCAGCCGTTCATGCGTGCTTTTTGCCAGGCGCGCGGGTCTTTCAGAAAGCGTTCTACCTCGTCCAGGGTCTCGGTCGAAAACACGCCCTGGGCCTTGGCTTCGGCCAGCACATCCCACCAGGTGCATAGGTGGATCAGTTGAACGCCATGATCGGACAGGGTTTTTTCCGTCTCGGGGAAAATGTCGTAGTAAAAGATCACAGCGGTGGCCGCGCAGGTCGCCCCGGTGTCGCGAATCGCATCGACGAAGCTGAGCTTGGATCCGCCATCGGTGGTCAGATCCTCGACCAGCAGCACACGCTGCCCCTCGGACATTGCGCCCTCAATCCGTGCGTTGCGACCGTAGCCCTTTGGCTTTTTCCGCACATAGGTCATGGGCAGGGCCAGGCGCTCTGCCACCATCGCGGCAAAGGGGATGCCGGCCGTTTCGCCGCCCGCGATGTTGTCGAAGGCTTCAAACCCGGCTTCGCGCATGATCTCGACCGCCATGAAATCCATCAGGGTCGAGCGGATGCGCGGGAAGCTGATCAGCTTACGGCAGTCGATATAGGACGGGCTGGGCAGACCCGAAGCCAGCGTATACGGCTCGTCCGTATTGAAGTTCACGGCCTCGATTTCCAGCAGCATCCGCGCGGTCAGGCGGGCAATCTCATCCTTGGTGGGGAAGGTCGAAGGGATCATGGGCAGCGTCCTTGTTCTGGTTAAGCCTGCACCCGCCAATGCAGCGGAAAGCCGGGGTCAAAGGTGGTGACGGTATGGTCGCCTGCCTGCAAGGTCGCAGGGTAGCTGACCGGGTCGCCCTTGGTCAGCGTGATCGTGTCCTCGTTCACGGGCAGGCCATAGAAGGCCGGGCCGTGGAGCGACGTGAAGCCTTCGAGCTTGTCCAGCGCCCCCGCGGCCTCGAATGTTTCGGCCAGGATCGACAGGGCGTTTGGTGCGGTGAAACACCCGGCAGAGCAGCATTCGCTTTCCTTGGCGTGGGTGGGGTGTGGCGCACTGTCCGTTCCAAGAAAGAAGCGCGGGTCCCCTGAAGTGGCCGCAGTCATCAGCGCCTCGCGGTGTTCGCGGCGCTTCAGGATCGGCAGGCAGTAATAGTGCGGGCGCATCCCACCGACGAGCATGTCGTTGCGGTCAAGGATCAGGTGCTGCACCGTGATGGTCGCGCCGATATTGGTGTCATTTGCCCGGACGTAGTCTGCACCGTCCTTCGTGGTGATATGTTCCATCACCACACGCAGATCGGGGGTCGCGCGGCGGATCGGGTCCAGCACTCGGTCAATGAACACCGCCTCGCGGTCGAAGATGTCGATGTCCCGGTCGGTGACTTCGCCATGCACGCAGAGCGACAGGCCGATTTCGGCCATCTTCTCAAACACCGGGCGGACCTTGTCGAAATCCTGCACGCCGGAGGCTGAGTTGGTTGTGGCGCCTGCGGGATAGAGCTTCACAGCTTTCACCAAGCCGCTGGCCGCGGCTTCGGCCACGTCATCGGGGTCGGTGTCTTCTGTCAGATAAAGCGTCATCAACGGCTCAAACTGCATGTCGGCGGGCAGCGCGGCCAGAATGCGCTCGCGATAGGCGGCGGCATCGGCGCTTGTGACCACCGGCGGCACGAGGTTCGGCATGATGATTGCGCGGGCAAAATGGCGCGCGGTTTCGGGCAGGACGGCTTGCAACATCGCGCCGTCGCGCAGATGCAGGTGCCAGTCATCGGGGCGGCGGAGTGTCAGGATCTGGGTCATCGGCACAGGGCATAGCGCAGCAACCGGGTTCGTTCCAGATGATTCGGCTCCACCGGACAAATCGTTCGATGGTCGGGTCTAGTGACGACCCGCCCGCCCCCCTTTCGCGTTGCGATCAGGTTTAGGACGACCCCTGTGCCAGCGCGCGTTCAGCCCTGAGCAGTGCCCGATGGAAACGTGGGGCTTGCTTATGGGATGCAACGGAAGACAACACGAACGTCGCCAGTCGCTTGACCAGCAACGGGCCGCCGCGCGCCTCGGCCAAAGCCAGCAGGTTACGCAGATAGGGGCGGTATCGCCGCCGCTGGCGCAATGCGCGATGGCAGTTGTGCGGCGTCAGAGCATCCTTTGCGGCCTGTGTGATCAGATCGGGTGTGACGCCCATGTCGCACAGCGCCCGCGCCAGCATGTCCCCAAAATGGCGGCAGGAGATGTGATGGATATGATCGCCGTGAAACATCGCAGCGTGCGTTGTGTCTTCTGTGATTGCCGGGTCAAAAAGCAAAAACACGTCGCGCGCCATTTCGACCATGTCCGGGGCATAGGCATACCGATCTGTGAAATCACGGTGTCGCGCCTTGGGAAAGCGGGTGTCAAACGCCGCCTGCGCCGGATCCAGCGTGGCCTGGGGTTGAATGGCGATGACCGTGACCTCGGGTGCCACGACGGAAAACGCCGCAGCGGCATAGCCACACATGCCCGCGCCCAAGAACACCACCTTGTCAAATTCTTCAAAGAACCCGTCTTCGATCAGGCGGTCGAAATAGCCATAGACGGCGGGGTCGCGAAACCAACTGTCCGTATGGGCCAGCAGACACAGGTTGGACCATCCGTTCTGACGCACAAGGCGCCACCCCTGCGGTTCCTGCAAGGGCGAGTTGTCGCGAATGTCGCGGACCGTTTCGAAAGTGACCAGCAGCGTCCGTCCCTCATCGGTCAGGATTGCCGAATGCTCTTTGCCAAGCTGTTCGAAATACCCTCGCTCGTCGCCGAGCTCCTCCAGTTCTGCCAACCACGGATCATCGGGAGTGATGATGGAATCGGTCGTTGTCTCGCCCGTTGACGGGTCGTCCTGCATCTCGCTTATCCCGGTATTATTTATTCCATCCCCACGTTATTTTTCGAGGTGAAACGGGGCAGATTTAGGCGCGCAATGCGGCAAAATATGGGAGAGTTTGACCACCCGCAGGTTATTGTTTCCGCGCAGATTCTAATCTTCCGAGAAGCGTCGGATTTGCGCGAATTTGTATATTCGTTGCGCGGCGTCCAGGGGAATCGGACGCGCCGGTGGTGTCATCAAAAGCCGACCGAACAAGGCGCGGTTTGCTTCGTCCTGCATCAATATCTGAAACCGCTCTCTGCGCCACTCGACCGCCGTCTGGTGCAGCTTTGCCAGGGTCGGGTCAGACATTAGGTTCGCAAGGGCAGCCCTTCGGGGGGCCTCTGTCACGCGGATCGTATCGTCGTCAACGCAGCACCAGTTCCGCTCGCACCAGTAATCCATTCCGATGGGGTGGTCTGCCCGGTTCACGCGGCCCCGGTCGCATTTCAGAATGAAACTTTCCATCGCGCCAAGCGGATAGTGGTTCAACTGCACCAGATCGTAATTCGGGCGGTTGAACGGGGAAAAGATCTGACCGCGCTGATATGCCGGGTCCAGTGCCCGGCCGGACCCGTCAAACCAGCGCGTGGCCTCAACCCGCCCATCCACTGGCGCGCGCGGACGATGGACGCCCAGCTTGCGATAGGCGCCCTGATTGCGAAAGAGCGTCTTGAACATGAAGGCGCGCCAAGGCCATGTCATGATGTCGGGCGCGGCGCGGGTGAATTGTGTTGTGACGGGCCGGTCTTCATATTCGATGACACCGTCATTGCCAAAAAGCCGCCAGGTCAGGGTGATCGCATCCGCATCGGGCAGGGCGGCAAGCAGGGCCGGGATGGTGTGATCCCCGACGTGAATGTTTACGAACTCGTCTATATCAAGTGTCATAAGCCAGTCGGCCTGGCGCACCAGCGGGTGGGAGTCGGCGATCTTGAACCCGGTCCACTGGATGCCGCCCTTGTCATAGGGGCCATCGTTGCGCAGATGGGTCAGAAGACCCATCTGTTCCAGCCGATCCAGCATCAGGTCGGTGCCATCATCGCACTCATTGGACAGGACCAGAAAATCGGTGATCCCGATCGCCGTGTGATGGGCAAGCCATTCCAGAAGGAATGCGGCCTCGTTCTTGACACAGGTGACGGCAGTGACGCGCATCATGCGGCCATGTCGGGGCGATAACAGGGGGGCGGTGGGACAAGGTTTTCGTTCTGTAACATATGCTTGGCCGATGACCCTTCCTGCCGTGCCGGGCGCGGCACCCGCCCCGGTCGACATTGGCAGACGTGGCAGAACCCGTCAACGTAGCGCCGTCGCCTGCGTCCACGCCTTATCGCAACGGTAGAGTTTACGTGACGAAAGGCCATATTTTCTTGCCCCAACCAATCTCTGGATGTCATTTATCCTCGAGCCCGTAACGTGGAATCAGTTGTGTATGTCGGTTGCCTGAAGCCGCGATCGCGACTCGCATGGGCCGGGTTCAGGAGGCGTGGCGGCCATTGCTTGCAGGGCCGACGCGCACCGGATGTGTATGGTAAATGGTATGCTCCATAATGGGCCGCCTGATCTTTCAGGCGGTCCGTTTACGTTATGCGGGTTGCAAAGCCGCCGCGTGCCGGTGACAGTTCGCCTTTGAACGGCAAGTATGGGTCAACCGGTGTGACAAGGGTCAGCACAATTCCGCAAGCGGCGCTGCATTGGATGCGCGCGGGCAAGCGCGTGGCGCTTGCCACGGTCGTGGACACCTGGGGCAGCGCGCCGTGCCCGGTGGGCAGCCAATTGGTGGTTGATGCCGATGGCGCCATCGAAGGGTCGGTTTCGGGCGGGTGCGTCGAAGGTGCCGTCGTGACCGAAGCCCAAGAGGTAATCGCAACAGGCCAGCCGCGACTTTTGCAGTATGGTGTGGTGGATGAGGACGCGTTCAGCGCCGGGTTGGCCTGTGGCGGCACCATCCGCATACTGGTCGAGCCGATTTTAAACGCGGGTCCCGCCGGGGGTGCGCTTTCGGTCGACCTGTTGGAAACCCTCGTCCGGGCACAAGCCGCGCGCGCGGTTGCAGTGTACCGGGTGGACCTGACCACATGGGCGCGGCGGGTCGAGCTGCCGGACGCTGATCCGGGCCGGAGCTCTGCGCAAGAAACCTCGGTGAAGGACGGAGTGTTCACGCTTGTCCTTGCCCCGCCGCCCCGTCTGATCCTTGTCGGCGCGGTGCATATCGCGCAAGTGCTGGCGCCGATGGCACAGGCCGCAGGGTTTGCGCCCCTCGTAACCGACCCGCGCTCAAGCTTTGCTACGCCCGCGCGCTTCCCCGGTGTGCAGGTGATTTGCGACGACAGCGACACCGCCCTGTCACAGATCGGGGTGGATCGGCACACCGCAATCGTCACGCTGGGCCACGATCCCAAGATAGATGACCCTGCGATCATGGCAGGGCTGGCGGGCGGTGCTTTCTATCTCGGATGCCTGGGATCGCGACGCACCCATGCCGCCAGACTGGACCGGCTGCGCAAGCAGGGTCTGACGGATCAGGCGCTGGCACGGCTGCATGGCCCTGTTGGGCTGGACATCGGCGCAAAAGGCCCTGCCGAGATCGCGGTGTCGGTCCTGTCGCAGTTGATCGCAGCGCGGCGCGGTCGGTTATGACCAAAGCAGTCTAGGCGCTGTCGCGTGGCGGTTTGATACGCAGGACCAAAAGGCGCGCAATTAGGATCGTGGCAAAGCCAAGGCCCGCCGCCAGTGCATCGCCCAGATAGGTCAGCATCACCAGATAGACTGCTCCGCCCAACAGCGATAGTGTGGCATATAGGTCTTCTTTCAGCAGGCTTGGCGTCATGTTGCACAAAAGGTCGCGGATCATGCCGCCCGCGGTTCCGGTGACACAGCCGATCACAATGGCCAGCAAGGGGGTGATCCCCGCATCCAGCGCCACCTGAACCCCGGTCAGCGTGAACAGGGCCAAGCCGATGGCATCCAGTTGCATCAACACCCTGAGCCTGCGCCCGTAACCCGATGACATACGCGTCGCCAGCGCGAAACTGATCAGCGCCACCGGGACTGCGACGGCAAGATACCGGCTGTCGGTGATCCAGAACACGGGCGTCAGCCCCAGAAACAGATCGCGCAACGTGCCGCCCCCCATCGCGGTGGCAATCGCCAGAACGGTGGCGCCAAACGGGTCCATGTGCACCCGATGCGCCTGGATAGCCGCCGAGGCTGCCATCACGGCCGTTGCCAGCAAGGACAGCGGAACAAACAGAAAGGACAGTGTTTCCATCAAGACCCCCAGATGGCCGGACGAACGATAAGATGTGGCGGTATCCGTATCAGATGGCGTGCTATGGCACTTCTGTTGGGTGACGGATGATGAAAACGATCATTTTTCCGGCGGGCGCGACAGAAACACGGCCAGCGTGTCGAAAATGAGACGGATGCGCGGGCTGGTGTGCAGGTCGCGATGGGTGATCAGCCAGACCGGAAAGACCACGGGCGGCATATCGGGCAACACCCGCTCGATCCCCGGTGTGGTGTCGCCGATATCGGCGGACATGAAGGCAATGCCCAGCCCACGCTGCACATATTCCCACGCAACCACACCGCTGTTCGATCCCAGATGAAAATTCTGCGCGGTCACGTGAATGCCCAGCGGCGTGAGATAGCTGATCATCTCGTCCGTCGATCCGAAATTGATGAAATCGTGCTGTGACAGATCAGCCTTGTCCTGCGGACGCCCCCGGCGCGACAGATAGCTGGTGGCGGCATAAAGATGGGCTTCGGCCTCGTTGACCAGCCGGGCATAAAGCTCGGGTTGGGCGGGGCGGACATGGCGGATCGCGATATCCGCTTCGCGCCGCTGGATGTCGCGGATATCGTTGGCGGCGATGATCTCGACCTCGAGCCGCGGCGCAAGGCTCCTCAGGTGTTGCAGCATGGGCGGCAGGATATAGGCGGCAAACACGTCCGAGGCGGTGATGCGCACCTTGCCCTCGATCCCCTGTGTCTGGCCGGCTGCCACCAACGAGATCTGGACCGCTGCCTCGGCCATCTTGTGAACATGTTCCAGCACCGCGCGCCCCGACGGCGTCAGGACCAATCCCCGCCCGATCCGCTCGAACAGGGCGATGCCCAGCGTATCTTCCAGCCCCGCGACCTGTCGTCCGATGGTGGGCTGGGTCTGTCCCAGGACGCGGGCGGCGGCAGACAATGACCCTTGGTCTGCCGTGGCCATGAACGCCCGAACCTGGTTCCAGTCAAACGAGATGGTGTCCCAATTCATGCATATATGTATAGCTCTAAGGCAAAGATAGGCAATTCCCCTTGCTGGCACGCATGGATAAACACGTCCTTGAAGGAGATGACACATGATTCAAGCGGCTAAATTCTGGGACGGCATCGCGGCGAAATATGCGAAATCGGCGATCAGGGACCCCGAAGGGTATCAGTTCACGCTGGATCGCACACGCGCCTATCTGGGCGCGCAGGACAAAGTGCTGGAAATCGGTGCAGGCACGGGAACGACCGCCCTGGAACTGGCCCCGTCTGTCGGACATGTCACGATCACCGATATCTCGCCCGAGATGATCCGGATCGGCAACGCCAAGGCGGAAGAGCAGGGGATCGGCAATGTATCCTTTCAGGTGACGGACGCGACTTTGGGCGACGTGACGGGGCCGTATGACGCAATCCTCGCCCATAACGTGCTGCATCTGGTGGATGACCTGCCTGGCGCGTTGGCGCGCATCCATGACCTGTTGGCCCCAGGTGGTGTGTTCATCTCGAAAACCTTCTGCAAACCGGTGCGCCGAGGGCCGTGGTTCTATTACGCGATGCGTCTGGCGCTGCCGCTGATGCAACTGGTCGGCAAAGCGCCCTATGTCGCGATAATGCGCGTTGACGAGCTTGAGGCAAAGCTGACCGCGCAAGGGTTCAGGATCGTGGAAAGCGGAAATTTCCCGGCCCGCGAACTGCGCCGCTACATTGTCGCCCGGCGCTGACAGGGCATTTGCCATCATGACGCCCAAACGCAAAACGCCCCGCAGAAGCGGAGCGTTTTCGTGTGCGTGAAGACGTGGCGACCGGGTCGCTATTTCGAGACCGGTCCGATCATCATGACCATCTGGCGGCCTTCCATCTTCGGCATGTTTTCAACCTTGCCGATCTCCTTGACGTCCTCGGCAACCCGTTCCAGCAACTCACGGCCAAGATTCTGGTGGGCCATTTCGCGGCCACGGAACCGCAGGGTCACTTTGACCTTGTCGCCGCCTTCCAGGAACTTGAACACGTTGCGCATCTTGACGTCATAGTCATGCGTGTCCGTGTTCGGGCGGAACTTGACCTCTTTCACGTCGATGGTTTTCTGCTTCTTGCGGGCTTCGCTTTCCCGCTTCTGCTGTTCATATTTGAACTTGCCGAAATCCATGATCTTGCACACGGGCGGGTTGGCGTTGGGCGAAATCTCGACCAGGTCAAGCCCGGCGTCTTCGGCCATCACCAGGGCCTGCGCAGGCGTGACCACGCCGACGTTTTCGCCATCGGCGCCAATCAGTCGAATTTCGGGGGCTTTGATGCGTTCGTTCACGCGGGGGCCGGTATCGCGCGTGGGCGGCGCGTTGTGAGGTCTGCGGGCTATTGTGTCATTCCTTCTGACGTTTCAGGGTTCTTCGGATGCGGAAGGTAAGGCCCCTGCGGGCGCGTTTCAACCCGATAAAGCGTTTTGCGAAGGATTGTTTCGGCTCATGCGCCAATTCGACCTGGATAGACGCGGGTCTGGGGCGGCGGCGCAGGAATTTATGAATTTTTCCGCGGCGTTGGCGTATTGACGCGCATTCCCGCAATCTCCCCTTGCGCCGGGCGGGTTTAGACCTCACATGCCTAGGGGATGCTGCGCAGTTCTGCGCCGCGCATGTATGGACAAGTTGAGGATGTCGACATGAAAAATACCATTATCGCCGCTGGGATCGTCGTTGTGGCCGCCGTGGGTGGTTATATCTGGTACAACAACAACCAGGCCAAGATGATCGCGGAAGAAGCTGCCGCCGAAGCGGCTGCCGAGGCAGAGGCCGCCGAACAAGCTGCGGCTGAAGCTGCCGCGAAGGCTGAAGCCGAAGCGAAAGCCGCTGCTGACGCCACCGACGAACAGGCCGCCGCCGCCAAACACCTCGCCAAGGAAGCAGCACAAGAGGCCGCCGATGAAGCTGCCGCCGCAGCAGAGGCAGCCGGTGACGCCGTTCAGGATGCCGCCGACGCCGCCGGAGAGGCTGTTCAGGGTGCCGCTGAAGCGGTGGGCGAGACGCTGAATCAGGCCGGCGAGGCCGTGACCGATGCCGTCGAAGGGGCGATCGACTCCGTCACTGGCGCCGCCAGCGACGCCGCAGACACCACCGCCGGTGAGGCCGGAGCAGAGGCGACCACCGAAGGTGCGGCAGAGGCCACAACCGAAGGCTCTGATGCTGCCGCTGACACGTCGACCGAAGCGACGCCGGACGCGCTGACCAAACAGGGGTTTGACGCCCCGAAGGTGAACGAAATGATCGAAAACTCGTCGCTGGGCGAGGCCGAGAAAGCCGGGCTAAAAGCTGCTGTTGAAGCTGCCGCCAACAATCCGGCCCTGCTGGAAGCCGCCATCGCGCAGGTGAAATCTGCGCTGGGCATGTAAACCCGCGCCATATGACACGGAAAACGCCGCGCAGGACACCCGTGCGGCGTTTTTCATTTCTGCCGTTGCGATGCGCTTTGTCGTCAGCCCGGCGGGCGAAGGTCGAACTTGCTGGCCTCAAGCGGTTCGATCAGTTCCGGGCCATCGTCCTTCAGGCCGAACTTTGCCACCGGATCCACCAGAAACCGCCCGTCCCAATGGGTGCCGAAGCTGTCGCGAATGGTGTCATCCGATGCCGTTTTGTCCAGCCAGGCCGTGGCCTCGTCGGCGGTCAGGATGACCGGCATGCGTGGATGCAAGGCCTCGATGTCGGGCAGGGCGGGGCGGGTCAGGACCGTGCAGGTGCGACGCCCATCCGACAGTTGGCTGTGCAGGCCCGCCAGCAGCATTACCGGCTGATTCTGGGACAGTCGCACATGGTTTGGCATCCGTTTGGTCTTCGGGCCGCTCCATTCATAATACCCGGTGGCGGGGATCAGGCAGCGCCCGGATGACCAGGCTTGCCGGAAGCTGGGTTTCTCAAACGCGGTTTCGATCTTGGCGTTGAAGGTCGTGGGCTTCCAATCTTCCGCCGCACCCTTGAACCAGCTGGGCACAAGCCACCAGCGCGCGGTCGACGCCATCACGGCGCCGCCCTGTGGAAAGACAATATTCACCTGCTGCGTGGGCTTGATGTTGTAGCCGGTCTCGGCAGGCGGCGCGTCCACGTCGATCACCACCGAGCGGGTCGGATAGACAAAGCCTTCGATGATCGCCAGCATCTGGGCCTGCGTCATGTTGCCTGCGATAAGTCGTCCACACATGAGGGCAGTCTGCCCGCAGACCCTGCGTCTGTCCATCGCGAAGGCGGAAAGGGACCACATCATGTATGCCCGTGTCACGCCTTACAAAATGAAACCCGGAAGCAAAGCTGTTGCAACCAGGATCATGGAAAGCCTGAGGGTCGCCACATGACCGCGCTGTATGGCGTGACACGTTCTATTCGTGCTGGATGATGACGGCTTCGAAATCGACATCGCTCGTGACCATTGTGTGATGACCTTTGCCGCGCTTGTCTTCCATGTGCCAGACGTCGCCCTGGGCGATCTCGCGGGTTGCTCCGTCGCTTGCGGTGACTTTGATGCTGCCTGCCAGACAGATCAGCTTTTGGCGCACTGGGGTGGGATGGATTGGTTCGTTCCACCCAGCGCGCAATCGCAAAAACATCATCTGACGCGCAGGCTCCGGGTCCGAGACCTCAATGCCTTGCGCGGGTGGCGCGAAGCTGCGCGGTGCAAGCGTGATGTCGATATCTCGCCAATGACTTTCGCCCGCATCATCGGCATAGAGTTTGGCGTAGTGCATGATGTCCCCCCGTTGGCCCAATACCCGCGCAAGGATATCATATCCTTTGGTTATGACCTATGCGCGTGCGGCACGTTCAAAACGCCTCGCAATGAGAAGAACGAGAAAAGGGTGGATCGATCATCCACCCTTTACGTTTTGTGTTTTCGACGCTGGACGGGCCAGATTAATGCCGCTTCATTCCAGAAACGCCTTCTCAACCACGTATTGCGCGGGTTTCGAGTTTGCGCCTTCCTCAAGCCCCGCTTCTTCCAGCAGTTCCTTGAGCTCAAGGTTGAAGGGCAGGTTGCCGCAAATCATCGCGCGGTCATTCTGCGGGCAGATCGGGTCGATGCCCAGATCGTCGAACACCTCGCCCGAGCGGATCAGGTCGGTGATCCGGCCCATCTTGGGGCTCTCTTCGCGCGTGGTTGTGGGGTAGTATTTGATCTTTTTCCAGAAGCCATCCCCGATCACCTCGTTCAGAAGCTCGTCGTCTTTCAACGCCTCGATCAGGTTGCGTCCATAGGTTAGCTCGCCCACTTCGCGGCAGGTGTGGGTGATGATGACCTCGTCGTAATCCTCATAGGTCTGCGGCTCGCGCAGAAGCGAGGCGAAGGGCGCAAAGCCCGTGCCGGTGGCGAAGAACCAGATACGTTTGCCGGGCAGCAGTGCGTCATGCACCAGTGTGCCCACGGGCTTGGGACGCAGGATGATCTGGTCGCCGGGCTTGATGTGTTGCAGCTTGGACGTCAGCGGGCCATCGGGCACTTTGATCGAATAGAACTCCAATTCCTCGTCCCATGACGGGCTGGCAATCGAGTAAGCGCGCAGAAGCGGTTTTTGTTTGCCGGTTTTGGGGTCCGGGTCGCCCATCAACCCGATCATCACAAATTCGCCCGACCGGAAGCGCAGCGTTTGCGGCCGTGTGCAACGGAACCGGAACAGGCGGTCGGTGTAGTGCTCCACCTCGGTCACGGTTTGCGCGTCGGGCAGGGTGGGGACGGGTTTTACTTTGGCTTCGGCATCCATAATGGGCGTCACTTCATTCATGTGCTTCAACGGGGCACGCGGCCCCGTCCTTTCCTGTCTGCGTATATAGGGAGGTTCAGGGGCAGGGTCTAGCCGGTCAGCCGCGACCTATAGTCATAGGCCTGCCAGTCCGCGCGGGACAGCCAGTCGGCTTCCGGCTGGCGCAGGGACAGGTCTTCACTGATCTCAACCTCGTCAAAGCCAGAGCGGCGCGCCATGGCGTATTGGTCCGAGATGACATGCCCGTGGGCGCGCAAGCGACCCTTGTAGCCCAGCAAGCGCAGCTGACGCGCCAGCGAAAAGCCGCGCCCATCGGCGAAAGACGGAAAGTCGATGCGGATCATGTCAACGCCCACTATCAGATGCGCCAGGGCGGCGGGGTCGGTGTCGGACGTCAGATGCAACCCGCGCGTGTCGTTGGCGGCGCGCTCGTCCGGCGTGGCAAAGCCATTGTCCCAGTCATCATGGGAAAAGCCCGTGTCGGTGACGATTACAGTCATGCGCTTGCTCCTATCCGCTGCATTTTTCCATCGACAAAGTGAATGCCGCATTCCGTCTTTTCTGCCCCGCGCCAGCGCCCGGCGCGCGGGTCTTCGCCCGGTTTCACCGGTGATGTGCACGGCGCACAGCCGATTGACGGGAACCCACGCCCGACCAGCGGGTGGCGCGGCAGGCGGTTGTTGATCATATAATCGCGCACGTCCTCGGACGCCCAATGTGCCAGCGGGTTGACTTTCAGGCGTCCCTCTTCGGCCTCGAAGAACTGCAAATCGACACGTTTGCCACCCTGAAACCGCTTGCGCCCGGTGATCCAGCCGTCAAAGCCCGTTAGGGCGTTTTCCAGCGGTTCGACCTTGCGCAAGTCGCAGCAGGCATCCGTGTCAGCCAGATGCAGGATGTTGTCCGGGTCGCGTTTGAACAGCTCGTTCGCGTCGGGGTGAATGACACGCACATCAGTCAGGCCCAGTTTTTCTGACACCTCGACCTGATAATCGAGTGTTTCCTGAAACAGCATCTGCGTGTCCAGAAAGATCACCGGAACCGAGCGGTCGATGCGCGCCACCATGTGAAGCAGCACGACGCTTTCCGCACCAAAGCTGGACACCATCGCCAGCGCGCCGATGGTGCTGTCGGTCAACGCGCGTTCGATCACCGAGGTCGCCGAATGGTGCTTATAGCGCGCATTCAGCGTCTCGACCCGCTCAGCGGGGGCGGGAAGGGGGGCTTCAAGCGGCATTGGTCTTGGCCTCCTCGGGGTAAAGGGCGGCCTTGAACGGCGCTTCGCCCAGACGGCGGAAGGCGTCGATGAAGGTCTCGCTCTCGTCCTCGCGCAGGTCCAGATAGGCCAGAACAAGACGCTCGATGGCAGGCACGATCTGGTCATAGGCAAAGCCCGGCCCGGCGCGTTTGCCAATCACGGTGTCGGGGCCAGCATCACCGCCAAGCGTGATCTGGTAGTTCTCGACCCCTGCGCGATCCAGCCCAAGAATGCCGATATGGCCCAGATGGTGGTGCCCGCAGGCATTGATGCAGCCCGAGATCTTGATCTGAAGGTGGCCGATGTCATGTTCGATCTTCAGCGCATCGAACCGTTCGGCAATCTCCTGCGCCACCGGGATCGAACGGGCTGTCGCCAGCGCGCAGTAATCCATGCCGGGGCAGGCGATGATGTCCGAGATCAGACCGGCATTCGCCGTTGCCATCCCGTGGTCGCGCAGCGCGGCGAACAGCGCAGGCAGGTCGGCGCGATGCACATGCGGCAGGATCACGTTCTGTTCGTGGCTGATGCGGATGTCGCCATGGCCGTATTGCTCGGCCAGTTCGGCGATCACGCGCATCTGGTCGGCGCTTGCGTCCCCCGGCGTGGCGCCGTGTGCTTTCATCGAGATGGTGACGATCCCGTAGCCGTCGGCGCGGTGGTCGTCCACGTTGGTATCGCTCCACGACCGGAACACCGGGTCGGCGTCGCGGGCGGCGTGATAGGCGTCCAGTGGCGCGGTCTTGAACGTGGGCACTTTGAAGTTCGCGACGATATCGGCGAAATGCGCCTGATCGACGCCGCTAAAGAGCGGGCGTATTTGGGCAAACCGTGCCTCGACCAACTCGCTGATCTTGTCGATCCCGTTCTCCATCGTGGTGATCTTGATGCGCGCTTTGTACTTGTTGTCGCGGCGACCCAGCGTGTTGTAGACACTGACGATCGCCTCGACATAGGGCAGCAGGTCGGCACGGGGCAGGTAGTCTTTCAGGACCTGCCCGACGACGGGCGTTCGGCCAAGTCCACCACCGACAAGGATCTGATAGCCAACTTCGCCTGCGTCATTCGTGACGATGCGAATGCCAATATCGTGGGCCTTGGTGACGGCACGGTCGGCCTTGGATCCGGTCACGGCGAGCTTGAACTTGCGCGGCAAGAACTGGAATTCCGGATGGTCGGTGGACCACTGGCGCAGAAGCTCGGCGGTGGGGCGGGGGTCTTCAACCTCGTCCGCGGCGGCACCGGCGAAATGGTCGGCGGTCACGTTGCGGATCGTGTTGCCCGAGGTCTGGATGGCGTGCATTCCCACATCGGCCAGCGCGTCCAGCATGTCGGGAATGTCGGCCAGGCGCGGCCAATTGTACTGGATGTTCTGGCGCGTGGTCCAATGGCCATAGCCCTTGTCCCAACGCTCCGAGATCATCGCAAGCTGGCGCATCTGGCCCGGGTTGAGCGAGCCATAGGGGATTGCCACCCGCAACATATAGGCATGCAGTTGCAGATAGACGCCGTTCATCAAGCGCAGCGGGCGGAATTCATCCTCGGTCAGCGCGCCCGAAATGCGACGGGCGACTTGGGCGCGGAATTGGCTGACGCGGTTGCGCACGAAGCCTTCGTCGAAATTGTTGTAATCATACATGAGCGAAACCCTCCTGCGACGCCGTGGCGGTTTGTTTGCCATGGAAACGGTTCGACGGGCCTCTGGCGCGGAACGCTTCGCGGAAATGGGTGGGGACGGGGCCATTGGGGCCAGCCTTGGCATCAGCTAGATAGGCGCCCACGGCGATCTCGGGCTGGGTTTCGGCCAGCGCAAGTTGGGTGGTGGCTTCGGCCTCATCCTCGATCAGCCAGGCCATGCACATATCACGCACCCAAGCCCCATCGCGGGCCAAATAGATCACGTCGCCTTCGACAAGGTCGTTCGCGGTTACCACTTTGGGAGTGAAGGGGCGGGGCATGGCCAGTCCTTTCCTGTTGCGTTCCCGCCCTATATAGGACATTTTCCCAACAAACGGCGATACCACGCGGTAGATAAGGAATTATGTTTCGGTTTTCCGCCCTCGCAGAACGTATGGACCAAATGAAGGAAAAAATCGAAATGCCTGTTCGGCTGGACGAGATAGACCGGAAAATCCTGCGCGAGCTTCAGCGCGACGCGGGGCAGTCACTGGACGTGATCGCCAAGAAAGTCGGGTCGTCCAAGACCCCGGTCTGGAACCGGATTCGCAAGATGCGCGAAGGGGGTGTGATCGGCAAAAACACGATGGTGATGGATGCCGAAAGCCTTGGGTTCGAGGCTTGTTTCTTCGTTCTGATCCGCACTTCGGAGCACGAAGCGGATTGGCAGGAAAAGTTCCTGGCCGCCCTGCGCGCCCGTCCCGAAGTGATGGAAGCGCATCGGTTGGCGGGCGAGATTGACTATATCCTGAAGGTCCGCGTCGAGAACGCTCGCGCCTATGACGCGTTCTATCAGGCGCTGATTTCCGAGGTGAAGATCTTCAATGTCACTGCGCTTTTGTCGATGGAAGAGATCAAGTTCTCGACCGAGTTGCCGATCTGATGTGACGGGCAATGGCGCGCATGGCGCGCCTGAGGGGCGCTGCCCCTCCGCGCAAAGCCTGCGGCTTTGCACTACCCCGGGATATTTCTGGCCAAAAGAAGCAGGCAGGAGGGCGGATCAGCATCGCACCATGAGGCGCTTGAGCCCGTGAAAGTGGTAAACATTGCCGAATTGCGGCGGGGCGGTAAGGTGCAGATCGGGGCAGCGGTCAAACAGGATCGGCAGGGCGCGCGTCAGTTCAAGCCGCGCCAGCGGCGCACCAATGCAGAAATGTGCCCCCGCCCCGAAAGAGGTGTTGGGCTTGATCGGGCGCGCGGGGTCGAAGTCGTTCGGGTCGTCCCAGACATCCGGGTCGCGATTGGCCCCACCCAGAAGCAAGCCGATCTTGTCGCCACGCTTGAAGTTTTCGCCGTAAAGCACTGTATCTTCGTAAACATATCGCGTGAACATATGCAAAGGGGGGTCGAACCGCAGCGTTTCTTCGACGGTGGCGTCGCGGGTGTCAGGGGTCAGGAATGACGGGTCGACTGCCTGCTCCAACAGGGTTTTCACGGCAATCGCCATGGCATGGACCGTGGCCTCGTGCCCCGCATTCAAAAGCAGGATGCAGGTCGAAATCAACTCGTCCGTCGACAGGCGTTCGCCCGCTTCCTCAGCGGCGATCAGTTCCGTGATCAGGTCATCGCGCGGGTCGTTTCGCCGTTGGTCCACATAGTCGCGCATGAAGGCGACGAAGGCTTCTGTGGCGGCGACGGCTTCGTCTTCGATCGCGCGGGTGCGCCGCGCCTGATACATCGAGACCATGGCGTTCGACCAACTGAGCAAGTGATCCGCCATATCTTCGGGCACCCCGAGCAGGCGGCAAATGATGATCACGGGAATGCGGGTCGCAAAGGCGGGCAGCAGGTCGAAGTCATCGCTGGGAAAGTCGTCGATCAACTGATGGGCCAATGCGTCGATTTCAGGTCCAAGCCCCGCGATACGGCGGCTTGTGAAGGCGCGCAGCACCAGCTTGCGCAACCGCGTGTGCCTTGGGGCTTCCAATTCCAGCATTGAATGCGCCTCGACCGCATAAAATGGCGCGAGGTGGTCGGGAAACGCAATTGGCTCAACCGGTTCACGCCCAAACCTGCGATCGCGCAGCAGCGCGTTCACCGCGCGAAAGCTAACCGCCATCGGCATGTCGTAATCGTCCCACCAGACAATATCACCACCCTTACGGGCGCGGTCATAAAACGCATAGGGGTTCTGGATGAAGTCGGGGTCCGTCGGGGACTGGGTCAGGCGCAACATGGGCGCATGTTCCCCAAAGCCACTGGCCTTTGCAAGCGGGGCTTTCTATTCTTCGCGTCATGTTTCGATACTTGCGCACGAAATGGTTTTTTCCCTTTCTCCTGGCCACCCTTGCGGTCAGCGCGGGGGCTGGGGCGTTGGCGTGGCGCGCGGCGCTGGTGCCCTTGTCGGAACAGGCGGCATCCGAACTGGCGCTGGCGTCGGACCAGTTGACGCGGCATCTGTTTCGGTATCGCGAGCTGGCGGTGGTTCTAGCCGAGCATCCGGTGTTGCGTGACCGCCTGGGTGGCGAGGTGGACAGCGAGGGCGAGGCCGATCGCCTGTTGCAGGCAATGGCGGACATGACGGGGGCGTACCACCTGTCGCTGGTCGGGCTGGACGGCAAGGTGTTGGCAGCTTCGGGCGAGGGCGAGGCACAGCTGGATCCTGCGGCCCCTCTCATCCATCGCGCGTTGACGGGTGCGCTGGGGGTTGAGGCACGGTTTCAGCCAGTGCCATCGGGCGCAACGCAGCGCATCTTTTCGTTCGCCGCGCCGATACATAGCCGCCAGGGCAAACCGCTGGGCACGGTGGTGGCGCGCACCGACCTGCTGGACTTTGAAGAGAACTGGCCGTCCACCGATGCGGCGCTGTTCTTCACGCTGCAAGGCGACCGGGTGTTTGCCGCCAATCGGCTGGAGCTTGCCGGGGCTGAGCGTCCGCGGGAAGGTTTTCTGAAAAACACGGTCAGTCGCTGGGCCGGGCACGAGGTCTGGACGCTGGATGCCGGTCCCTATCTGCCGGACCGGGCCTTGCACCTGACCCGCGACCTGCCGGTCATCGGCCTGATGGGAGAGATACTGCTGGACACGGCACCTGCCGAACGCACAGCTGTTTTGCTGTCGGCAATTGCCGCCGCGATCTGTCTGGGGATCGGGGCGCTGCTGCTTGCCGTGGGGGAACGGCGGAGGGCGTTGAACAATCAATTGCGCCTGAAAGCGGCCGCCAATGCCCGGCTTGAGGCACGCGTGGCCGAACGCACCAGGGCGCTGTCGGCGGCCAACACCGATTTGTTGCGTGAAAACAGGGAGCGTCGCGAGGCCGAAGCCGCCTTGAAGAAGGCGCAGGCCGATCTTGTGCAGGCAGGCAAGCTGTCGGCGTTGGGGCAAATGTCAGCGGGCATCAGCCACGAACTCAACCAGCCCCTGATGGCGATCCGGTCTTTCGCGGACAATGGGATGGTGTTTCTGGAACGTGGGCGGACCGACCAGGCCGAACAGAACCTGAGCCGTATTTCGCAGCAGGCGGGCCGCATGGACCGTATCATCAAGAACCTGCGGGCGTTTGCGCGGCAGGAAAGCGAACCGATCGGGGACGTGGATCTGGTTCATGTCGTCGATCAGGCGCTGGAAATGCTTGGGCCGCGGATCCAGTCCGATCGCGTGCACGTGGACTGGTCGCGACCAGCCACTGCGCCCAAGGTGCGTGGCGGTGAGGTGCGGCTTCAGCAGGTGGTGATGAACCTGATGTCCAACGCAATGGATGCGATGGCAGAGCGGGTTCACAGAAAGATCGAGATCACGATGGAGCCGTCCACGGATCGGGTGACCCTGTCGGTGCGCGACACGGGGCCCGGCATTGACGAACCCGACCGCATTTTCGACCCGTTCTATACAACCAAAGAGGTCAGCCCGACCGAGGGGATGGGGCTGGGGCTGTCGATCTCCTATGGTCTGGTGCAGAGTTTCGGAGGGGCGATACGGGGGCGCAACCATCCAGACGGCGGGGCCATCTTCACCGTGGAACTTGACCGCGCAGGCGTGCAGGAGGCCGCATGACCAACACCGTTCTTCTGGTCGATGATGACGCGATGGTGCGCGAGGCTCTGGGTCAGACGCTGGAGCTGGATGGGCTGACCACCATCCAGGCGGGCAGTTATATCGAGGCCAAGGACCACATCGCGGCAGGTTTCGACGGGGTCATCCTGTCGGACATCCGTATGCCCGGAAAGGACGGGTTCGCCCTTTTGGCCCGTGCGCAATCCGTTGACCCGGAACTACCGGTGATCCTGTTGACGGGGGAAGGGGATGTTCCCACTGCCGTGCGCGGAATGAACGAGGGGGCGTTTGATTTTCTGGAGAAACCCTGCGAACCGGCGGCGCTGCTGGCGGTGGTCGGGCGGGCCTTGCGCACCCGCGCGCTGGTTCTGGAAAACCGCGCGTTGAAGGCGCGGGCAGAAACCGGCGATGCAGCGGCGCGCCTGCTGTTCGGCGAAAGCGTGCTGGCCGAGGAACTGCGCAACCGGGTGCGGGCGGCAGCCCGTGCACAGGCTGAGGTGCTGATCTGCGGCGAACCTGGCTCGGGCACGTCGAAAGTGGCCGAGGTGGTGCATCTTTTGTCCGGCGACGCCACGCGCCCCTTTGTCAAGCTGCCCGCTGCCGGGCTGACCGCCGCGGCGCTGGACGCGGCGTTCGACCGCGCCGATGGCGGCACTTTGTTTCTGGACGAGGTCGCCGCGCTTGAGGCGGGCGCGCAATATCTGTTGCTTGACCTGCTGGACCGGGTTGCCAAGACGCGTGTGGTCGCGGGCACCTATCGTGACCTGGAGGCCGAGGTCGCCGCCGGGCGGTTCAATCCCGATCTGTTCTACAAGCTCGACGTGCTGCGCATCCGCATCCCGGCGCTGCGCGAACGCAAGGACGACATTCCGGTATTGTTCCGCCACTATGTTTCGATCGCCAGCGAACAGGCGGCGTTGACCCCGCCCGAGATAGAACATGACGTCATCGCGCAATTGATGGCGCAGGATTGGCCAGGCAACGCGCGCGCCCTGATGAACGCGGCGATGCGATTTGCCATGGGGCTGGGGCTGGCGGATGCCGAAGGGGCGGCCCAGGACGCCCGGCCCGGACTGTCCGAGCAGCTTGCCCAAGTCGAACGCTCGCTTCTGATCGAGGCGCTCAGGCGGCATGAGGGCGGGGCGACGGCAGCGGCGCAAGAGCTGCGCCTGCCCCGCAAGACCTTCTATGACAAGCTGGCACGGCACAAGATTCGGCCCGAAACCTATCGGCCCTGACTGTGCGGTTTTCCGCACAATGCCGCAGGCGGGATGTGCGAACTTTCGCTCACCTATGCCGATCGAGACATGCGGAAGGGATGAGATATGGCCGATAGAACTTTGTTATAAAAAGATAATATCAAATATTACGCCGGTGTGACTGTTTTTCTTGGTGCCGCAGCCGAACCGTGCCCCAATAGCGGACAGGCGCCCAACCGGGCTGCCGGAGGATATCTGTCTGGGAGGACACCTTATGAAATTCCTGACCATGGCCGTATCGGCGATCGCGCTGACGGCAACTGTAAACACCGCTTCTGCTGCCTGTGACGAAGGCGAGCTTGTGATCAAGTTCAGCCATGTCACCAACTCTGACAAGCACCCCAAGGGCATCGCAGCATCGCTGTTGTCAGATCGTGTGAACGAAGAAATGAACGGCAAGGCTTGTATGGAGGTCTATCCGAACTCGACCCTCTACAATGACGATCAGGTGCTCGAGGCGATGTTGCAAGGCGACGTACAACTGGCCGCACCATCGCTGTCGAAGTTCGAGGCCTTCACCAAGCAGTTCCGCATTTTCGACCTGCCGTTCATGTTCAAGGATATGGCTGCCGTCGATGCGTTCCAGAACTCGGAAACCGGGCAGGCGATGAAGGAATCCATGGCGCGTCGTGGTCTGTTGGGGCTGGAGTTCTGGCACAACGGCATGAAGCAATTCTCGGCCAACAAGCCGCTGATCGAACCCGGTGACGCTGCCGGGCTGAAATTCCGCGTGCAGCCCTCTGACGTGCTGGTCGCCCAGATGCAGGCGCTGGGTGCAAGCCCGCAGCCGATGGCCTTCTCGGAAGTTTACGGCGCGTTGCAACAGGGCGTTGTGGATGGCCAGGAAAACACCTGGTCGAACATCTATGGCAAGAAGTTCTTCGAAGTGCAGGACGGCACGACCGAGACCAACCATGGTGTGCTGGACTATCTGGTCGTGACCAATGTCGACTGGTGGGAAGGTCTGGATGCAGACATTCGCGACCAACTGTCCACGATCCTGCGTGAAGTCACCGAAACCCGCAACGCGGCTGTTGGCGAAGTTGACGCCGAAGCCCGTCAGGCGGTTCTGGATGCCGGCGGTGTGATCCGCGAATTGACGCCGGAGCAGCGCCAGGCATGGGTTGATGTCATGAAACCGGTCTGGAGCCAGTTCGAAGCCGATGTCGGTGCCGAAAACATCGCCATCGCACAGGAAATCAACGAACAGTTGACAAACTGACAATCCGGGGCCCGCGCATCATGCTCGGGCCCCTGTTGTATCCCACTTTGCGCCCCATAAAAATCTGACTTTGGGTAAACGGCGCCCCCGGCAACATGGGAAGGGACAGCCATGAGCACTCATTCCAACAATTCCAACGGGTTCGAGGAAACGTTGATCGCCCTGATCCTCGGCCTGATGACAATGATTACCTTCGTGAACGTGGTTTTGCGTTACGTGTTCAACTCCTCGCTGATCTGGGGGCTTGAGGTGACGCTGATCCTGTTTGCATGGCTCGTGCTTCTGGGCGTGAGCTATGGCGTGAAAGTTACCGCGCATCTTGGTGTAGATGCATTGACAAACCTTCTTTCGGACGGACCACGCCGGTTTCTGGCCCTGACGGCCGCAGCGATCTGTATCGTCTATTCGTTCCTGCTGCTGAAAGGTGCGTGGGATTACTGGGCACCTTATGCGGCCCTCGATCGCACGTCGGGCAGGTGGTTCCCTACTGGCTTCGAGCAGACCCGCGATCAGGCCTGGTACATCACTGATCAGGTGCCAATGCTTGATTTCCTGCGGTTTTTGGAAGGCTGGATCAATCAGGGCGAAACCTATGACAAGCTACCGCGCGTGATCCCCTATGCGGTTCTGCCGGTCGGCGTGGCGCTGCTGCTGTTTCGGTTCATTCAGGCCACCATCCGGATCTGGCGGGGCCAGCAGGACAGCCTGATCGTCAGCCACGAGGTGGAAGACGAGCTGGAAGAACTGCAACACAAGTCCGAGGAGGCATAAGCCATGGACGTCCTCTTCCTTTTCGCCATGGTCGTCGGGTTCCTGATGATCGGCGTGCCGATCGCGATTGCCCTTGGCATGAGCTCGATCATCTTCCTGCTGCTGTTTTCCGACACATCACTGGCATCGGTTGCGCAGAGTTTCTATCAGGCCGAAGCCGGGCATTATACGCTCCTGGCGATCCCGTTCTTCATCCTCGCGTCCAGTTTCATGTCAACAGGTGGTGTGGCGGCGCGGATCATCCGCTTCTCGATTGCCTGTGTGGGCCACTTTCGGGGCGGCTTGGCGATTGCGGGTGTGTTTGCCTGTATGCTTTTCGCCGCCCTCTCCGGCTCGTCGCCTGCCACCGTGGTTGCCATCGGGACAATCGTGATCGCCGCGATGCGCCAGGTCGGCTACACCAAGGATTTCGCCGCCGGTGTCATCTGTAACGCGGGCACGCTGGGCATCCTGATCCCGCCCTCTATCGTGATGGTGGTCTATGCCTCGGCTGTGGAAGTGTCGGTGGGCCGGATGTTCCTAGCCGGTGTCATTCCCGGCATCCTTGCTGGTGTCATGCTGATGATTGCGATCTACGTGATCGCCACGATCAAGGACATGCCGAAAGGCGAATTTGCTGGCGTCCGTGAAGTGCTGGAAAGCTTCGGCGACGCGGTCTGGGGCCTTCTTCTGATCGTTATCATCATGGTCGGCATCTATGGCATTCCCGGCATCACGGGTGCGCTGTTTACACCAACCGAAGCCGCCGCCGTTGCCTCGGTCTATGCGTTCATCGTCGCCACATTTGTCTATCGCGACATGGGGCCGCTTGCCGACAAGGGCGAAGGCAAGAAGAACCTGCTGCAAAAACCGCAGGCTCTGGTCACCGCGTTCTTCCACGCCGATACGCGCCGGACGCTGTTCGATGCGGGCAAGTTGACGATCACGCTGATGTTCATCATCGCCAACGCGCTGATCCTGAAACACGTTCTGACAGACGAGCAGATTCCGCAGCAGATCGCCGGCGCGATGCTGTCGGCCGGCTTTGGCAAGATCATGTTCCTGATCATCGTGAACATCATCCTGCTGATTGGCGGGCAGTTCATGGAGCCGTCGGGCCTGATCGTGATCGTGGCGCCGCTGGTGTTCCCGATTGCCATCGAACTGGGTGTCGACCCCATTCACCTGGGCATCATCATGGTGGTCAACATGGAGATCGGGATGATTACGCCACCGGTCGGCCTGAACCTGTTCGTCACATCGGGCGTTGCTGGTATGCCGATGATGAAGGTGGTGAAAGCCGCGCTGCCCTTCCTGGCCGTGCTGTTCGTTTTCCTGATCATGGTGACCTATATCCCGTTCCTGTCGACCTGGTTGCCGACCACGCTGATGGGACCAGAGATCATCACCAAATAAGAAGGCCGGGCTGCATAAGCGGCCCGCCCCTCAAAAACACAACGCCGGGCGGATATCGCCCGGCGTTCACCGTTTCACTCGTTACACCCTCGGGTCTAACGATCAAAAGTTGAAAATTGCTTAGTTTTTCAGCTTGCAGGTATTGATCCCCAAAAGGCTGTACAACGCGCAAAACCCCAATGCGCCAGTGGCCAGTGGAACGATCCCGATCAGCGCCCAGACAGGGCCACCTGCGAAAAAGTACCACCCCAGAAGGGCAAGACCCACGACGATCCGGATGATGCGATCGATATTGCCGGTGTTGGTCTTGAACATGGTGATCTCCTTTCTTTGTCCTGTTTGCCTGACCCTAGAAAATGCTGCTGGAAAAAGCATGTGACGTGGTCACACAGAAACCCGGTCAAAATGCCGCGCCGCGCACGATGTCGTTCAATGCGCTGCGGTTCAGGATCGTCACGCTGCCGCGTTCCTGCGCCACCGCACCCGCCTGTGCCAACTTGTCCAACCGGCGCGAGATCACTTCGCGGGCGGTGCCAACCGCCGTGGCCATCTCGGCCTGTGTCATGTGCAAACAGCCATCAGGGCCGGCGCGATCCAGAATCAGCGCTGCAAGGCGCGATTCCACCGACATGAAGGACACGTTTTCGATCAGTTGCATCATCGACTGCATCCGCTCTGCAAATGCGGCAAACACCAACCGCCGAAACCCCGGCGAACTGTCAAGAAGCGCAAAAAACACATCGCGGGGGATCAAGACCAGCCGTGCCGATGTTTCGGCCATCGCCTCGCCGGTGTAGGCGTCCCCACCCAGCAGACCCAGAGTGGACTGGATGCAGCTTTGCCCCGGCTCTACCCGGTACAACAGAATGTCGCGTCCATTGGGGCCGATCAGGTTCACATCGACCTGCCCGGACAGCATGACCACATATCCTTTCACCGCCTCGCCGGGACAGAACAGCACAGTGCCCCTTGGCACCTCGACCGGATCCAACGTCCCCAAAAGCGCACGCGCCGGGGCGTCAAGTGCCGCAAACTCGGTGTTGTCGTCGACCCAGTTCATTGGATTTCATGCCTCCGGCGGGGATATTTAGAACAAGAAAAAAACACGGATCGTCTTTTTCTTGTTCCAAATATCCCGGGGGAGGCGGGCCCCGCAAGGGGCGCGCCGTGGGGGCAGCGCCCCCGTCGATCTCCTGTCAACTGCGTGACCGTTTTTCAAAGCGCGGAAGCATGGCCGAGAAGTCCATACCCCGTCCGTCCTCAGATTCGACAAACTGCTGGTAAAGCGCGGTGGCGGCTTGGCCCAACGGTGTGTCAGCATCGGCAGCCTCAGCGGCCTGCTGGCTCAGCCGCAGGTCTTTCAGCATCAGTTCGGCGGCAAAGCCGGGCTTGTAGTCATTGTCGGCGGGCGATTGCGGGCCGACACCGGGCGCGGGGCAATAGGCGTTCATCGACCAGCTGTAGCCCGACGAGGTCGACACCACATCGAACATCTTTTGCCGGTCCAGCCCCAGCTTGTCGGCCAGCGCGAAGGCTTCACAGGTGCCGATCATGGTAATGCCGAGGATCATGTTGTTGCAGATCTTGGCGGCTTGACCCGCGCCGCTGTCGCCGCAATGAACGGCTTTCTGACCCATGATGTCAAACAGGGGTTCTGCCTTGGCAAAGGCGTCCACCGAGCCGCCGGCCATGAAGGTCAGTGTGCCGGCTGTTGCCCCGCCGACACCGCCTGACACCGGCGCATCCACGGGCAAAAGCCCTGCGTCCGCGGCTTGTTTGGCGACGTCGCGGGCGCTTTCCACATCCACGGTCGAGCAATCGACGAAAGTTGTTCCGGCGTCCATCGCGGGAATGATCTCATTCGCCACCGCGCGCAGGATCTGGCCGTTGGGCAGCATGGTGATGACCACGTCCCGTCCCATGGCCGCTTCAGCGCCCGAGGCGGCCATGGTCACACCGTCAATGTCGACGGGCACCATGTCGAAGCCTGTTACCTCGTGGCCAGCCCTGGCAAGGTTCGCGGCCATCGGTCCGCCCATGTTGCCCAGTCCGATAAATCCGATTTTCATGGCAGGTCTCCTTCGAAGGTCAGTGTGTTTTCACCCAGCGGGGCAAGCATCTTGTCGACGGCGTCGTCGGGCAGGTCGTCCAGGCCGTGCTTCCAGTTCGGGCTGCGGTCTTTGTCGATGACGGCGGCGCGGATGCCTTCCATCAGGTCTGACTGGTCAAGTGCGCGATAGACGAAGCGGTACTCCAGTTCCAGTGACTTGCGGACATCGTGGGTCGTTGACAGGCGGTGGATCATTTCGACGGTGCAGGCCATCGACAGGGGCGAGTTGCGGCCGAGCACTTCGAGGGTATTGGATGCAAAGACGCTATCGTCGCTGCGCAGAGAGGCCACGATTTCTCCGAGGCTACCGCCACCGAAATGGGCGTCGATCATCGGCAGCATTGCAGACAGGTTGCCGGGAATCGCGGGGATGGCGGCTTCGTTGACGTGGCTGGGGTCGCCAGTGCGGATCAGATCGGCTTTGAGGGCGGGCCATTCTGCCTGCCGGATCACGTAATCCGCGAAACCTGCGTGGATCGCATCGCCCGGTGCCATCCGCGCACCCGTCATGCCGATATATTCGCCCAGCCGTCCCGGTGCATGGGCCAGGATCAGCGACCCCCCCACATCCGGCACCAGCCCTATGCCGCATTCCGGCATCGCCATACGCGAGGATCGCGCCATGATCCGGTGCGAGGCATGGCAGCCCACACCGACGCCGCCGCCCATGGTGAACCCTTGCATGAAGCTGACGATGGGCTTGGGAAATTGGAACAGGCGCGCGTTCATCCGGTATTCGTCACGCCAGAAGTTTCGGGCGCGAGTCGGATCGCCGGACTGGCCGATCTCGTAGATCTCTCGAATGTCGCCGCCGGCGCAGAAAGCGCGGTCGCCTTCAGCGTCGATGATGATCAACGCGACCTCGTCGTCGTCGATCCAGTCGATCAGGGCGACGTCAATCGCCAGACACATGTCGTAGGACAGCGCGTTCAGGGCGTCTGGCCGGGTCAGGGTGATCCGCCCGGCCTTGCCTTCTTTCCGAATCGAGATATCAGACATCAGCCGCGGTCGCGTTCTGCCAGCAATTGACGGGCAACGATCAGGCGCATGATCTCGTTCGTGCCTTCCAGAATCTGGTGGACCCGCAGGTCACGCACGATCTTTTCGATCCCATAATCGGCCAGATAGCCATAGCCGCCGTGCAGTTGCAGGCAGCCATTGGCCACGTCAAAGGCGGCGTCTGTCACCATCAGCTTGGCCATGGCGCAGAATTTCGAGGCATCTGGCGCGTTGTTGTCCAGCTTCCATGCCGCTTGGCGCAGGAAGGTGCGGGCGGCTTGCAGGCGGGTTTCATATTCAGCCAGCCGGAATTGCAGCGCCTGGAACTGGTCGATGGTGCGGCCGAACGCCTTGCGTTCGCCCATATACTGCAGCGTCAGGTCCAGCGCCTTCTGTGCGCCACCAAGGGCACCTGCCGAGATGTTCAGGCGGCCGCCATCCAGCCCGGCCATGGCATAGGTAAAGCCCTTGCCTTCCTCGCCCAGCAGGTTTTCGTGCGGCACGGCGCAATCGTCGAACTGAACCTGGCTGGTCGGTTGCGCCTTCCAGCCCATCTTGCGTTCATTCGCGCCGAAGCTCAGCCCCGGTGTGCCCGCTTCGACGATCACGGTTGAAATCCCCTTTGGACCGTCTTCTCCGGTGCGGCACATGGTGACGTAGACGTCGGAATAATTGCCGCCCGAGATGAACGCCTTGTTGCCGGTCAGCACATAGCTGTCATTGGTTTTTTCGGCGCGGGTTTTCAGGGCGGCGGCGTCGGACCCCGACCCCGGTTCTGTCAGGCAATAGGAAAACACCTTTTCCATCGAACACAGGGCAGGCAACCATTTCTGCTTGTCTTCGTCCTTGCCAAACTTGTCGATCATACCGCCGCACATATTGTGGATCGACAGAAAGCTGCCGACAGCGGGGTCGGCCATCGCGAGAGCTTCAAAGACCAGCGTTGCGTCGAGCCGGGAAAGGCCAGACCCGCCGTATTCTTCCGAGACATAGATGCCGCCCAGACCCAGTTCGGCCAGTTGCGGCCAGAGGTCTTTCGGGATCGTGCCCTCGGCCTCCCATTTCTCGGAATTGGGGGCGATGTTTTCTTCGCCGAACCCTTTGGCCATGTCGAAGATGAGGGTCTGTTCCTCGGAAAGCGCGAAATCCATGTCTTTCTCCCGTCCAGGTATTTTCCGGTTACGTTATGGCGCAATCCTTACAGGAGTTTTTCAAGCCGGAGGAGAGTTCCGTCGCGTCGCAAGCTGCCGTTACGTCAGATGAGCGGATGTGGCGGGAAGGGCGGGTCAAAGATCGGCGTGGTATTCCTCGATCAGGTGGCGCACAACGTCTTGAAGCGCATACTCTTTCGGCTTTTCCGCCTGAATGCTGTCGTGATAGACGGCGCGCTGGCGATCCGCTGAAATCCCGGTCTCAAGAACGCCACGCGTGGCTTCGACCTCGATGGTGCAGCCAAGGGCCTCGGCATCTTGTTCAATCAGGAGAAACATATCCTCAAGCAGTTGCGGGAACTCCACGATCTCGCCGATGCCGAAGTCGATCAGCCCGCCCGCGATGCCATATCGCTGCGCGCGCCAGCGGTTTTCTGCGACCAGAAAATTGTCATAAAGCCGCCAGCGTTGGTTCTTGGCTTTCAACCGCCACAACATGCGGGCCAGACACTGGGTCAGCGCGGCCAGGCCGATTGTGTGTTCCAGTCGCGGTTGCACATCGCAAATCCGGCTTTCGATCGTGGGAAAGCGCGACGAGGGGCGCAGATCCCACCAAATTTTCGAGCTGTCTTCGATCACGCCGATATCGACCAGCGCCTGCACTGAGCGGTCAAATTCGGACCAGCCGGACAGATGCGGCGGCAAGCCGGTGCGCGGCAGGTTGTCGAACACCGTCAGCCGATAAGAGGCCAGCCCGGTATCATCGCCCTGCCAGAACGGCGAACTGCCCGACAGCGCCAGCAGGTGGGGCAGGAAGTAACGAAGCTGGTTGACCAGGTCGATCCGCGTGTCGGGATCGGGAATGCCGACATGCACATGCATCCC
Organism: Aliiroseovarius zhejiangensis; assembly: GCF_014656375.1. GTDB lineage: Bacteria > Pseudomonadota > Alphaproteobacteria > Rhodobacterales > Rhodobacteraceae > Aliiroseovarius > Aliiroseovarius zhejiangensis. Next base: position 117,493 of record NZ_BNCH01000002.1, read on the forward strand.
GCAAATCAGCATCCGGCGCACCACACCGGCCAGATCCCGTTTCAGGTCGTTATAGCGGTCTTTGTCGACATGGTGCTGTTCCTTCCAGTCCGCAAACGGGTGGCACGAGGCGGCAATCGGGGCCAGGCCATAGGTCTTTGCATGTTTGGCAACGGTCGCACGCAGGCGTTTCAGGTCTTCGCGCGCCTCAGAGACATTGGCACAGACGCGGGTGCCGATCTCGATCTGGCATTGCAGGAATTCGGGGCTGACCTGACCTTCAAGCTCGGCCTTGCAATCGTTCATCAACCGATCGGGAGCGCGGGCCAGCGCATAGCTTTCACGATCCACCAGCAGGTATTCTTCTTCGATCCCAATCGAAAACGGCGGTTCTTTCAAGGCCATGAGCTGTCCTTTCGGTCGTGCTGGTCTCAGCTTTGCATCATTGAGGGCAGTCGACAAGCATTTGGCGCCGGGATCACTTACGGCGCGGCAAACGAAAAAGTTTCTGGCGTTCTGAGGTTGACCTTGGGTAAGCCACGCGCTTTGTTTGAGGTGGCGCAATCGCGCCGGGGTTGAAAATGCATACTGCCACCTATTTTGAAAACGAGAACTTTTTGCTTGTCCGATGCACCGCGCATGTTCATTTCGCAAGCCTGATCGCGCGGGTCGCCGAGTGGATCATCACCATTGATGCCCCCAAGGGGCGACTGGTGCTTGTCGATCTGCGCGACTTGCGCACGATTGATCGGCCGAATGAAGGGCCGGTAGAATATGTGCAGATGCAAAAGAAGCTGTCGCGTGAATATCATTTCGCCAGCAAGGTGGCGTTGCTGGCCCCGCAACCCGAGGCGTTCGTTCTGGCACGGATCTTCGAACAATCCGCGCAGGGCCAGATCCCGACCGAGATGGATGTGTTTCGAAGCGGGGCTGAGGCGCTGTCCTATCTAGGCATTGCTGCCGATGATGTGGACCTATTCATCCAGACCCTGGGGGACGGGCGGCCGCTGGATTGAAAAAGCCCCGGTCCAAGGACCGGGGCTGTGTTGTTCAGAGTGCCAACTGGCGCTTAGTCCATCGCTTTGAAGTTGAACTCGCCACCTTCCTTGATGCCCGAGGGCCAGCGCGAGGTCACGGTTTTGGTGCGGGTGTAGAACTTGAACGCATCCGGACCGTGCTGGTTCAGATCGCCAAAGCCCGACTTTTTCCAGCCGCCAAAGGTGTGATAGGCCAGCGGCACCGGGATCGGAACGTTGATGCCAACCATGCCGATGTTGATCCGGTTGGCAAAGTCACGGGCGGTGTCACCGTCACGGGTGAAAATCGCGGTGCCGTTGCCGTATTCGTGGTTCATGGCGTGGCCGATCGCTTCTTCGTAATTCTCGGCACGGACCATGGACAGGACAGGGCCGAAAATCTCGGTCTTGTAGATGTCCATGTCTGTGGTCACCCGGTCAAACAGATGTGGCCCGACGAAGAAGCCGTCTTCATAGCCTTGCAGGCTGAAATCGCGGTTGTCCACAACAAGGTCCGCGCCCTGTTCGATACCTGAGTTGATCAGTCGCAGGATGTTTTCCTTGGCCGCCGCAGTGACGACCGGGCCGTAATCCACATCATCGCCCGCAGTATAGGGCGCGACTTTCAGCTTCTCGATGCGCGGCACCAGCGCGTCGCGCAGCTTGTCGGCGGTTTCCTCGCCCACGGGCACGGCGACCGAGATCGCCATGCAGCGTTCGCCCGCCGCGCCAAAGCCCGCGCCGATCAGGGCATCGGCGGCCTGTTCCATATCCGCATCGGGCATCACGATCATGTGGTTCTTGGCACCACCAAAGCACTGCGCCCGTTTGCCGTTTGCCGTGGCGCGCGAGTAGATGTAATGCGCAATCGGGGTCGACCCGACGAAAGCCACGGCCTGGATGGTCTCGTTGTCAAGGATCGCGTCCACGGCGTCCTTGTCACCATTCACCACCTGCAACACACCGTCGGGCAGACCGGCTTCCTTGCACAGCTCGGCCAGCATCAGCGGGACCGAGGGGTCACGCTCGGACGGTTTCAGGATCATCGCGTTGCCCGAAGCCAAGGCCGGGCCCATGCCCCAGAGCGGGATCATGGCGGGGAAGTTGAACGGCGTGATCGACGCAACGACACCCAGCGGCTGGCGCATGGAATACATGTCGATGCCGGGGCCCGCACTGTCGGTGAATTCACCCTTCATCATCTGGGCGGCACCGATGCAGTATTCGATCACCTCAAGCCCGCGCTGAACGTCACCCTTGGCATCCGGGATGGTCTTGCCGTGTTCGCGCGACAGCGCCTCGGCCAGTTTGTCCATGTCGCGGTTCAGAAGGCCAACCAGGGCCATCATCACGCGGCCACGTTTCTGCGGGTTGGTCGCACCCCATTCCTTTTGCGCCTCGGCGGCCTTTGCGACGGCGGCGTCCAGTTCGTCTTTCGTGGCCAGGGCCACTTTCGCCTGAACCTCGCCGGTTGCGGGGTTGTAGACGTCGGCGGTGCGGCCCGATGTTCCGTCGACCAATTGGCCGTTGATCCAGTGTCCCAGTGTCTTCATGGTCTGTCTCCCATCTGTTCGGGGGCAAGATAGCCTTGCATTTATGCCGGGAAAAGAGGCAGTTTTCCAAAAAGGTTTTGCAAAAATGCAAGTCCTCGCGGCACCGAGAGGGCGGGAGCCTCCGGCGGGGATATTTGGAGCCAGAAGAAACCCGATGGCGCTGATGTCGAAAGGTGAGAGATGGACTGGGATGATTTGAAGGTGTTTCTGGCCGTCGCGCGGGCCGAAAGCCTGTCGCGCGCTGGCAAGGTGCTGCGGCGGGATGCCGCGACCGTGGGGCGGCGGGTGGCGAAGCTGGAGGGGGATCTGGGGCAGCCGCTGTTCACCAAATCTCCGCAGGGCTATGCGCTGACCGAGGCCGGGTCACGGCTTTTGGCGCATGCGGAACAGACCGAACAGGCGGTGTTGTCGGGGGTGGACGAGTTGGCGGGACCGTCGGGGCAATTGTCGGGGCAGGTGCGCATCGGGGCGACGGACGGGTGTGCAAGCTATATCCTGCCGCAGGTCTGCACCGCGATCCGGAAACAGCATCCCGAGCTGGAATTGCAGATCGTGGCCTTGCCGCGGGTGATCAACCTGTCCAAGCGCGAAGCGGATATGGCGATCACCGTCTCGCCTCCGCAGGCGGGGCGGTTCACGGTGCAGAAGATTACGGATTACCATCTGCACCTGGCGGCGGCGCGGGATTATCTGGATGCGGCTCCGCCGTTGCGAAATCTGGAGGATCTGCGCGCCCATCCCGTGGTGGGGTATATCCAGGACATGATCTTCTATCCGGAACTGGACTTTCTGACCGGGATGGGGATCGAGAAGGTGGCTTTGGCCTCGAACCTCGTGTCGGTTCAGCTTGGCATGGTCCGGCAGGGGGGCGGTGTGGGGATCACCCATGATTTCATTCTGCCCTTTGCGCCCAATCTGGTGCGGGTTCTGGTCGAAGAGCTGTCGATCACACGTTCCTTCTATCTGATCCGACATGAAGGCGACGTGCGGGTCGAACGCTTTGCCCGCGTTGCCGAAGCCTTGACGCGGGGGATCCGGGACGAGGTGGCCCGGCTGGAAGCAATGGTGTGAGGCAGTTTTTCCTTTGCTGCGATTGCAAACAGCCCTTGACATATTGTTGCGCTTGGGGTGACGCTGAGGACAGAAAAATACAAGAATTACACCAGAATGGAGGGCACTATGCTCATTCACCAGATCCTGAAAAACAAAACGCTGGCGGGTGTTGCGACGGTCAAGCCGGGCAGCAAAGTTGCCGACGCGGCAAACCTGTTGTCCGAGAAAAAAATTGGTGCGGTGATTGTTTCGCAGGATGGTGTGCGCCCGGTCGGGATCCTGTCCGAACGTGACATTGTGTCGGCGTTGGGGAAGGTGGGTTCAGGGTGTCTGGATCAGGTGGTGGATGATCTGATGACGTCGAAGCTGGTCACCTGTGCGCCCGGCGATCGGGCCATTCAGGTGCTGCAAATCATGACCGAACGCCGGTTCCGCCACATGCCGGTGATGGAGGGGGACGAGATGATAGGCCTTGTATCCATCGGCGATGTGGTCAAGGCGCGGCTGGACGAGCTGTCGCAGCAGGCGGATGCGTTGAAAAACATGATCATGGGGTACTGATCCGGGTGGGATAGCAACGGCACGGTCAAGCGCCGCGCTGCGGAAAAGACTTGCAATGCCGGTCGCAATATTGTTGCGTGCCGGCATTTAAGAAAGGCCAGATCATGCGCGTCGGACTGTACCCCGGAACCTTTGACCCGATCACGTTGGGGCATACGGACATTATTCGGCGGGCCTGTGCGCTGGTGGACCGTCTGGTAATCGGCGTGGCGATCAACACAGGCAAGGGGCCGGTTTTTTCCTTGGAAGAGCGTGTCGCAATGGTCGAAGCAGAATGCGCCAAGCTGACCGCCGAGACCGGCACCGAGATCATCGCGCATCCGTTCGAAAACCTGCTGATTGATTGCGCCCATGATGTGGGGGCACAGATCATCATTCGCGGCCTGCGGGCTGTGACCGATTTCGAGTATGAATATCAGATGGTTGGCATGAACCGCGCGATGGATGCCAGCGTCGAGACCGTGTTTCTGATGGCCGAGGCCAAGTATCAGGCGATTGCATCGAAACTGGTAAAGGAAATCGCCAAACTTGGCGGGGATGTGTCGAAGTTTGTCTCGCCCAGCGTGAAAGACCAGTTGTATCTGAAAATCGGACGGGACTGAGGTTGAACCTGCGACGGATGCAGGTGGTCATCCCAGTGCCGTGACCACATAGGCGGCATATCCTGTCAGCATCACCACGCCCAGCCAGCGTCCAAGCCGGGGCCGCAGAAGCAGCGCCGCAGCAAGGGATGCCGTCACGGCTATCAGGATGGGAAGGTCGAAACTTGCAAACCGCCTGGCCAGCGGAATGGGTGTGATCATCGCCGTCACCCCTAAAATGCCCAATAGGTTGAAGATGTTCGAGCCGATCACATTGCCGATCGCTATATCAGACTGGCGCCGCATCGCGGCAATGACCGAAGTGGTCATTTCGGGCAGAGAGGTGCCGATGGCGACGATGGTGAGGCCGATGAACGCTTCGGACACGCCGAAGCCACGGGCAATCGAGGCCGCACCATCGACCAGAAAACGCGCGCCCAGGAGCAAAACGGCCAACCCGCCCAGCAACCAGAGCGCTGAAGCAAAAGCCGTGGGGCTGGTGACCATCGTATCGGGGCTGGTGGGCGTCTTGCCGGCAGCGAGATAGGCCCATGTCAGATAGCCGATCAGGCCTGTCACGAGAAGTGCGCCTGACACGCGGCTGATCTCGGCGAAGGCGAAGATGGGCAACAGCAGCAGCGTCGCGATCATCATGACGGTGACGTCCCGGCGCAGCGTGGAGCCGGATACCTGTATCGGCCAGATCAGGCAGGTCAGCCCGAGGATCAGCAGGATATTGGCGATGTTCGAACCGATCACGTTGCCGATTGCAATATCCGGCACCCCACGCAACGCGGCGTCCATCGACACCAAAAGTTCCGGGGTTGACGTGCCGAACCCGACGACGGTCAGACCGATCAGCAGCGGCGGGATGCCCAATCGGTTGGCCAAGCCAACGCTGCCGCGCACCAGGGCTTCGCCACCAAAAAACAGCGCCAGCAAACCTGCGGCGACAAAGAGATAGTCCAACCCAGCGATCCTTGCCCGAGAAATGTAACCTTGGCGCTTAGATAGGGAGCGGCTGATCCACTCTGCAAGAGCGGCTGGCGCGGCGTGTGATAATATTTCTGGCGAAGTCGCGAAACGGGGATGCGGCGCGTCGAACCGACGGGCCAGGGGCGGCGCCCCCGGCGTCGTCCTGGATGCACGTGGGTCAGAGGTGTTTTGCCATTTCCGCTGCTGTATCCAGCATGCGGCAGCTGAAGCCCCATTCGTTGTCATACCAACTGAGCACACGCACCATGTTGCCATCCAGCACCTTGGTCTGATCCAGCGCGAAACTTGACGAATGCGGGTCGTGGTTGAAATCGCTTGAAACCAGCGGGCGGTCGACAACGCCCAGGATGCCCTTCATCGGGCCGGTCGCGGCGGCGATGATGGCGGCGTTGATTTCGTCCACCGTGGTGTCGCGCGCAGCCTCGAATGTCAGGTCCACACAGGACACGTTCGGGGTAGGCACCCGGATCGCCACGCCGTCCAGTTTTCCTGCCAGATCAGGCAGAACAAGGCCAACGGCGCGGGCAGCCCCGGTGGTCGTGGGGATCATGCTGAGCGCGGCGGCGCGGGCGCGATAGAAATCCTTGTGCAGCGTGTCCAGCGTCGGCTGGTCGCCGGTATAGCTGTGGATGGTCGTCATGAAGCCCTTGTTGATGCCAATGGCGTCTTGCAGAACCTTGGCAACCGGCGCCAGACAGTTGGTCGTGCACGACGCACACGAGACATGCACATCGGCTGCGCCCAGCGTGTCATGGTTTACACCATAAACGATGGTCTTGTCCGCGCCCGAGGACGGCGCTGACACCAGCACCCGGCGGGCGCCGTTTTCAAGATGCACCTCGGCCTTGTCGCCTTTGAAGATACCGGTGCATTCCAGCACGATGTCGATATCGCCCCACGGCAGGTCGGCGGGATTGCGGATCGCGGTGACGCGGATCGGGCCGCGGCCCGCATCTATCGTGTCATCGGTATAGGTCACCTCGTTCGGGAATCGTCCATGCACACTGTCGAATTGCAGAAGGTGGGCGTTCATCTCGACCGGTCCGAGGTCATTGATCGCCACCACCTCGATATCCGTGCGTCCTGTTTCATGCAGGGCGCGCAGCACCAGCCGCCCGATCCGTCCAAATCCGTTGATGGCCACTTTGACTGTCATGTTCTTCATCCTTGCATGAGGTGACACAGGTCGAAACCCGGTGCGGTCAACCGAGATGTGTGAGCGCTAACATCAACATTTCGCTCAAAAGGTCAAGAGAAGATCCTGACGCGCCGCTGCAGTGATCAGCGCCAGAAGGCAATCCATTCCGTGAATTCAAGGAATTTTCTGGACAGAAACAACAGGCTGGCCCCGTCGGCAAGCAGCAGGTCCGCCCCGATCAACCCGACGATCAATATGCCAAGGCTCAGCGCGATCTGGTTTGTCAAAGCCTGCTCCTGCCTGTTTGGCGCATTGTTGCAATGGCGGACGGGCAGGGGCAAGGGCAAAAGAAAACCCCGCCACCAAAGGGGGCGGGGTTGAAATTTCGGATGGCGCGTCGGCCTAGAACGAGCCCATTTTCACCGCGACATCGGCCATGCGGGTCGAAAACCCCCATTCGTTGTCATACCAGCCCATCACGCGCACGGTGCGGCCGCCCACAACCTTGGTCTGGTCCGGCGCGAAGATCGAGCTTTGTTCGGTATGGTTGAAGTCGATCGAGACCTTGGGCTCTGCGTCATAGCCCAGCACACGGGACATGGTGCCCTCGGCGGCTTTGCGCACGATCTCGTTCACTTCGTCCACCGACGTGTCGCGCCCGGCCTCAAACGTCAGGTCGATGGCCGAGACGTTCGGGGTCGGCACACGCATCGCGGTGCCGTCCAGCTTGCCGGCAAGTTCCGGCATGACTTCGCCCAAGGCTTTGGCCGCGCCGGTCGAAGTCGGGATGATCGCCATGGCGGCTGCGCGGGCGCGATACAGATCCTTGTGGCGGCGGTCCAGCGTCGGCTGGTCGCCGGTATAGGAATGGATGGTGGTCATGATACCACGCTCGATCCCCAGCGCCTCGTGCAGCACCTTGGCCAGCGGGGCCAGCCCGTTGGTGGTGCAGGATCCGTTCGAGACCATGTTGTGATGGGCTTCAAGCTCTTTGTCGTTCACGCCCAGCACGATGGTCTTCTGCACGTTTTTTGCGGGGGCCGAGATCAGAACCTTGCGCGCACCCCGTTCGATGTGGCGCTTTGCCTTTTCACCGTCATTGAAATTGCCGGTGCATTCCAGAACCACATCACAGCCGGACCAGTCCAGTTCGTCCAGGTCATAGGTCGACATCATCTGCATCGGGCCACGCCCCACATCCATGGTGCCATCGCCCAGGGTGATCTGGTTGGGGAAGCGTCCGTGGATGCTGTCGTATTTCAACAGGTGCGCGGCGGTCTCAAGCGGGCCGGTCGCATTGACCTTCACCACGTTGATGTCATTGCGCCCCGATGCAGCGATTTGCGCCAAGGTGCAGCGGCCGATGCGGCCAAATCCGTTGATACCCACTGTGACGGTCATGCGTCTTCCCCTCAGGTTTTGGCCCGATGGCCCGAAAACTTTCCGCTGATATAGCGACCCTGACGCCGTGGCCCAACCCGCAAAACGCGTTTGACACCAGTTTGTTAGCGAAAACATGATGGGTGAACGAGTCGTTAGCGCAAACGACCTAGGGGATTTACGTGCCCGTGCCGTGATCGACAAGTGCTTCACCCCGCGCGCGAAAGTGATTAGTCTCCGTTTCAACACAAGCATAGGGGCAGGTTGATGAGTGGTTTGATTGCGCTGTTGGATGACGTGGCGGGCATCGCGAAAATAGCGGCGGCATCGGTGGACGACGTGGCCGGCCAAGCGGCCAAGGCGGGGGCAAAAGCGGCTGGCGCGGTGATCGACGACGCTGCGGTCACGCCCAAATACGTGCAGGGGTTCGAAGCCAAGCGCGAGTTGCCGATCATCGGGCGCATTGCCTGGGGATCGATCAAGAACAAGCTGATCATCCTGTTGCCGATCGGGCTTCTGCTGTCCTCTTTCGCGCCCTGGCTGATCCCGCCGCTTCTGATGCTGGGCGGAGCATATCTGTGTTTCGAAGGGGCAGAGAAAGTCTGGCATGTGCTGTTTCCACATGAACACACCTGGGATCATGCCGAACATGAGATCGGCGATCCGGCCCATCTGGAAAAAGAGAAAGTGGCGGGTGCGATCAAGACGGATTTCATCCTGTCCGCCGAGATCATGACCATTGCCCTGGCCGCCATCCCCGAAAGCAACATCTGGATGGAGGCCGCGACCCTGGCCGTGGTGGCCATCGGCATCACGGTGGTCGTCTACGGGTCCGTGGCGCTGATCGTGAAGATGGATGACGTGGGCCTGTATCTGGCCCAAAGCGGCCGGTTGTCGGCGACCCGTGCGTTCGGGCGCGGCATTGTCAACGCCATGCCGGGGTTCTTGAAACTGCTGACCATCATCGGCACGGCAGCAATGATCTGGGTCGGCGGGTCGATCATCATTCACGGGTTGCACGAGCTGGGTGTGCATCAGCCCTATGAAATTATTCACGACATCGCAGTGGCCGCAGCCCAGGCAGTGCCCCGCATGCCCGGCTTCGTCGAATGGGCGGTGACGGCCACGCTGGACGGCATTGTCGGGCTGGCGCTTGGCATCCTGATCATTCCCGTCGCCACCCGGGTGATCAGCCCGGTCTGGCAATCCGTGTTCAAGGGAAAGGCGTAAGATACCTGCCGATGGTACACCTTGTCTTCGCAGACCGTAGTTGTACGGATTGGCGGCGTCCGACCTTCCTGAGATGAAAGCGGATGCGGTTCACGACGTCGACACTCCGATCTGCCATGCGATTCCTTGCCTTGTGGGCCTGCGCCATCGTCATGGTGCTTGCCACGCTGGGCATTATGGAACGTCAACGCCTGGTGCGGGAACTGACCGTCAAAAGCGAGGGACTGCACCGGCTCGCGTCGCAGCGCGCAGATCAACATGATGCGCATCTGACTGCCTTGTCCGCCATCCTCGTGGCCAGCGAAGAGGCGCGTCAGGATCTGCTGATCGAGGTGGCGGCGACGATCACGCGCTTCTATCCGCGTATCGTGTCGGTCAACGCCCTGTCACTGGAACCGGCCCGACCGGATATCCAGACGCCGTTCGCGCTTGGCGCTCAGGATGCGACACGGGTTCGAGACATTGCCCTTCAGTCCACGGGCGCTTTGCAGATCGCACCATCGACCGTCGATGTGGATCGGTATCTGCTGGTGAAGCGCAGCCCGAACTCGCAGGCGGCGCGATATGCGCTTGCCCTGAACATCAATGCTGCGGCACTGGTGGCCAGTGACGATCCGTTCTGGCAACGTCCATCGGTGTCGCATCGACTGCTGAGCCCGCAGGGGGATGTGCCGACCGGGGGGTTGGCGACAGGGGATGCGACCTTTTCAAAGACGATTGGAAGCGCGTCGCAACCCTTGATCCTGGAAACGGCGTTGCGCATCCGCACAGCGGATCTGTTGCCCAATGGCACGGTCCTTGTGGCAACAGCCTTGGCGATGCTTTAGTTTTGGCTGGTTGCGCTGGGCTTGAAACAGCGGGCCCGCCGGAAAGAGGCTGAACAACGCGCCGATCTGAGCGCCCTGGAAACCCGGCTGGCACACGCGTCGCGGGTCAACGCGATGGGGGAAATGGCCAGCGGTATGGCGCACGAGCTTGCCCAACCCCTGACCGCGATCCTGAGCCAGGCACAGGCCGGACGCCATTTGGTGCGGCGTGGGGATGTCGAAGGTTTGGCACGGGTGCTTGATGATACGGTCGCACAGGCGCAACGTGGCGCGGACATCCTTGAACGGCTGCAACGATGGAGCCGCCCCAACCGTGATCTGGCGCAAGCCTGTTCCCTGAATGATGCCGCGTTACGTGTGAAGCGCCTGCTGGGCAGGGAAGCGCAGGCCAAGGGGGCGGTTGTTACCCTGGACCTGCCCAACACGCTGTTGCAGGTGAAAGCCGATCCGGTCGAACTGGAACAGGTGATCTTCAACCTTGTGCGCAATGCACTTGATGCCGCAGACCGGGCGCGCGTCCTGCTCCGTGCCCGCCGGGTGGGGGACAGGGCCGTGCTTGAGGTATCTGATGATGGTCCCGGCGTGCCCGCCGACATACGCGAGCGGGTCTTTGAACCTTTTGTGACAGGAAAGAAAGACGGCACCGGGCTTGGTCTGGCCCTGTGTCAGCGCCTTGTCGAGGAAATGGGCGGTGACATGGAACTGGTTTCCGGGACTGCGCATACCACGTTTCGGTTGTCTCTGCCGATTGCTGTTTCATAAACTGGGGTATGAGCAGAACGGTTTATCTTGTGGACGACGACGAAACGGTGCGCAGCGCGCTGACGCTGTTGCTGGAAACCGTGGGCGTGACGGTCAAGAGCTTTGCCTCGCCCGAGGCGTTTTTGACACAGGCCGCAAACCTGCCGCCCGGATGCCTGATCCTTGATATTCGAATGCCCGCGATTTCAGGTCTGAAGCTGCAGGAAAAACTGTCCGCGCAGGGAATATTCTGGCCCACCGTCATCATCAGCGGCCACGGCGATATCGAAGCCTGCCGCCGCGCCTTCCGCAACGGAGCGATAGATTACCTGCGAAAACCCGTGGACGAACAGGATCTGATCGACGCCATCCAGAAGGGACAGGCAGAGCTTGAAGCCTGTCAGCAGCGCGCCGCCGAACGTGCCGAGGCGCAGGCGCTTGTCAGCGCCCTGTCACCGCGCGAAAGCGAGGTGCTTGAGATGATCGCGAAGGGCGTGACCACCAAGCAGATCGCGCACGCCCTTGGGCTGTCACCGCGCACGGTCGAAAGCCATCGCGCCGCCATTGCGGCCAAGGCCGGCACCACATCGACGGCGGAACTGACCCGCTTCTGGCTGGAGGCGCAGGGGGATCCGTAAAACTACGGACAGGGATGCGGGCGTTACGAATATTCCGATATGGCAGGGCAAATTAGACATGGATCATCACGCAAACAAAAGGAAACTGACCGATGATCCGCAAACTTGCACTCGCTATCATAATCGCCATGCCCGCCGCGGCGAACGCACAAGAGCTGCCCACCGCGCCTTACCTGCCGCTTGATCTGGCAACCAAAGCGGCACAGACCGCGCTGGACGCCTGCGCGGGCGAAGGTCACATTGTCAGCGTCGCCATCGTGGCGCGCAGCGGCGTGACCAAAGCCCTATTGCGCGCCGATAACGCCGGTCCGCACACGGTCGGGTCAAGCACCGGCAAGGCGTTCACCTCGGCCAGCATGGGCCGTGACACGGCGGGACTTGCCGGTTTCATCGGCTCTGCGCCTGAAAATGACGGTCTGCGCGACATGGACAGCCGTCTGGTCATTCAGGCAGGGGGCCTGCCGATCAAGATCGGTGGCGCGCTGGTTGGCGGGATCGGTGTCGGGGGTGCCCCGTCCGGTGCGATTGACGAGACCTGCGCCCGCGCGGGCCTGGACGCGATCGGCGCGGAGTAATGCAAACTGCGGCCTGTTGCCGACCGTGGTGGCGGGCCGTACCGAAAGGGAGATATACCTATGCTTCGCGCTCTGACCACTGTGTTCACCTTGGCGCTCTCGACCATGGTCCATGCCCAAACCGCCCCGTCGGCATCCGACATTGCCGGGTATTCCGGGCTGCATCTGGCCGCGCATGAAGGGAGCGCCAAGGATGTAGCGGCGTTGATTGCCGCAGGTGCCGACCCCGACGCCCGCGACCGGCGGGGCCGCACCGCCGCCCATGTCGCGGCCTTTGCCTCGCATGACGCGGTTCTGGAGGCCCTGGCAAAAGGGGGGGCTGACATGAACGCGCTTGAACATGGCGTCTACGACGTCATCACCATCGCGGCCGTGGCCGATGACCCGGAGCTTGTATCCTTGGCAATCGAGTTGGGAAATCGACCGGATCTGATCACCAGTGTCTATGATGGCACCGCGTTGATCGCCGCCGCCCACCTGGGACATCACGAGGTTGTGGCCCGTCTGGTTCAGGTCGGCGCCCCGCTTGACCACGTGAACAACCTGGGCTGGACGGCTGTGATGGAAGCCGTGGTGCTGGGCGATGGCGGACCGGACCATATCGAGACAGTGCGCATTCTTGCAAAGGCCGGCGCGGATACCTCGATCCCCGACCGTGATGGTGTGACGCCCTTGGAACATGCGGTCGCGCGCGGGTATGACGAGATTGCGCAGTTGCTGAGGTGACAACACGTGTTGCACAGAAAAACGCCCCGCAATCTCTTGCGGGGCGTTTTGCGTTGAAAAAATAGGTGTTAACCCAGCAGTTCCTTGGCTTTCGCAACCACGTTTTCAGCGGTGATGCCGAATTTCTCAAACAACACGCCTGCCGGAGCCGACGCGCCAAAGCTGTCCATGCCAACAAAGGCGGCTTTCGCCTCGCGACCACGTTCGCCCAACAGCCAGCGGTCCCAGCCGCCATCGCGCACAGCGGCCTCGACCCCGACGCGCACGGGGCCTGCGGGCAGCACCTTGCGGCGATAGGCTTCGTCCTGCTCGGCAAACAGCTCCATACAGGGCATGGATACGACGCGGGTACCGATGCCCTGGGCTTCCAGCGTTTCGCGCGCCTGCATTGCCAGCGACACTTCGGAGCCGGTCGCAATCAGGATCACCTGGCGTTTTCCAGCCTCTGCATCCGCCAACACGTACGCGCCCTGCGCAGTCAGGTTCTTCTGCTTGTACTCTGTCCGCACGGTGGGCAGGTTCTGACGGGTCAGCACCAGCGTCGATGGCGTTTCCTTTGACGACAGTGCCAGTTCCCACGCCTCCGCCGTTTCGGCGGTGTCGGCCGGGCGGAAGGTCAGGCTGTTGGGGGTGGCGCGGCAGATCGCCAGATGCTCGACCGGCTGGTGGGTCGGTCCGTCCTCGCCGACGCCGATCGAATCGTGGGTCATCACGAACACGGTCGGGATTTTCATCAAAGATGCCAAGCGCATTGCCGGGCGGGCATAGTCGGTGAAGCAGAAGAACGTGCCGCCATAGGGGCGCATGCCGCCATGCAGGGTCATGCCGTTCATCGCAGCAGCCATGCCGTGCTCGCGAATGCCCCAATAGATGTAGCGGCCCTTGCGATTGTCCACGTCAAAGACGCCCAGATCGCCGGTCTTGGTGTTGTTTGACCCGGTCAGGTCCGCCGACCCGCCCACGGTTTCGGGCATCACCGGGTTGATCACCTCAAGCGCCATTTCTGACGACTTGCGGGTGGCGACCGTAGGTTTGCCCTCGGCCACCTGACGTTTCAAGGCGCGCACGACGCCGCCCAGTTTCTTGGGCACGTCCAGCGCATAGGCGCGGTTGAACTCGGCCTGCTTGCGCTCGCTGATCGAGGCAAAACGGGCTTCCCATTCGGCGCGCGCTTCGGCCCCTTTGGACCCGATGGCTTCCCACGCGGCCTTCACGTCGTCTTCAACCTGGAAGGCGCCGATGGGCGCGCCATAAACCTCTTTCGCGGCTTTCAGCTGTTCCGCGTCGGTCAGCGCACCGTGACCTTTCGATGTGTCCTGCGCAGCGTGGCCCAACGCGATATGCGTCTTGCAGGCAATCATCGAGGGCTTTTTCGTGGTCTTGGCCTTGGCAATCGCGGCGTCGATCTGTTCGGGATCATGGCCGTCGATTTCCTGCACATGCCAGCCCGACGCCTTAAAGCGTTGCACCTGATTGGTGCAGTCCGACAGAGACACCTTGCCGTCGATTGTGATGTCGTTGTTGTCCCAGAACAGGATCAGCTTGCCCAGTTGATGACGCCCGGCCAGACCGATGGCTTCCTGACTGATGCCTTCCATCAGGCAGCCGTCACCGGCGATCACATAGGTATGGTGATCGACGATCTTCTTGCCAAACCGCGCACGCTGGATTTCTTCTGCCATCGCGAAGCCGACGGCGTTGGCGATGCCCTGGCCCAGCGGGCCGGTGGTGGTTTCCACGCCCGAGACATGACCGTATTCCGGGTGGCCCGCCGTGATCGCGCCCCACTGGCGGAAGTTCTTGATCTGATCCAGCGTCACATCTTCATAGCCGGTCAGGTGCAAGAGCGAATAGATCAGCATCGAGCCATGGCCGGCCGACAGGATGAACCGGTCCCGATCCGCCCAACGCGGGGCGGAGGCATCAAACTTCAGATGCTTTTCAAACAGCACCGTCGCCACATCGGCCATGCCCATCGGCATGCCCGAGTGACCCGAATTGGCGGCGGCAACCGCATCCAGCGTCAGCGAACGGATCGCGGTGGCTTTTTTCCAGTGATCGGGGTGATTTTTGCGAAGCGAGGCGATGTCCAACGGTCAACATCCTTTGGCAAAGTTGAGGTTGGCCCCCTGATAGCAGCCATTCGCCAAGGGTCAAGCCAAGCTGAACGTCGCAGGCCAAGTGTTTGGAATTGAACGGGGGGCGAAATTTAACCGGGGGTCGGTTAAGATCGGCACAGCAGGTCGCATGGCCGATTCGCGCGCAGGTCTTGCGTTGTCAGGTCGGCAGCCATGTGACAAGATCAGGCAAACAAAACTGGCTCAGGGCAGAATATGAGTGATATTTCCGAACTGGAAACCCGAATTACCACCGCGCTAGAACGGATCAGCAAAGGCCTGTCCGCGCTGCCTGCGCAGGCAACGGGGGCCGCAGACGACATCGCGCGCCTGACGACGGAACTGGAAGAAGAGCGCACGGCGAACCGTCAGTTGGCCGAACGCGTGAAAGCCTTGCAACAAAGCCGCACCGAAGAGGTGGCTGCGCTGCGCAACGAGGTTGAGCGGCTGACCGCGCAACTGACTGCAAATGAAGACGTGCTGGCAAAGCTGCGTCAGGTGAACGCTGACCTGCGCGCCAACAGCAATGCGCTGCGAGATGCTGTGGGTGGCGGGCTGGCCGATGCCGGTTTGGTCAACGCGGCCATGGCCACCGAACTGGAAGGGCTGCGCGTCGCGCAATCCGCAGACCGAGCGGAACTGGATGCAGTGTTGGGTGAACTGGGGCAACTGATCTTCGAAAAAGGGCTGAAACCCTCGGGATCGGCCGAAACGGGGCGGGAGGGTGCAGATGCCTGATGTCAATATCACCATTGGAAGTCGCAATTTTGACGTGGCCTGCCAGGAGGGTGAAGAGCATTTCCTGCTGACCGCTGCCAAGATGCTGGACAATGAGGCATCTGTCCTGGTCAGCCAGATGAGCAACCTGACGGAAAGCCGGATGTTGCTGATGGCCGGTCTGATGCTGGCCGACAAGACGGCGGGCATGGAAGACAAGGTCAAACTGGCAGAGAAGAAGGTCGCTGATCTGGAAGCGCAGCTTTACGCGCTGCAAAACGCCGCCCCGCAGAAGGTCGAGGTTCCGGTGATCCCCGATGCTGTGACGGACACGCTGGCCGAAATCGCGGCGCGCGCGGAAGCCGTGGCTGCCGAGATCGAAGAACGGGCGTCTTGACGATCGCAGGCCGGTTGACCATGCGTTCGTGTGTCACAATATTGGCGACCCTTTTGGTGACCCTAAGCGTCGCGCCCGCCTGGTCCGCCGACGGGATCGAAACCATGCAGTATGACTGCGAACGCGGGGCGCGTGTTACGGCCACCTATATCAACACGGACGGCGCTTCATACGCGGTTGTGGCGGTCGAGGGGCAGCAGATCGGCATGGTGATCAGCCCCTCCGGCTCTGGCGCCAAATACGCCCAAGCCCCTGACGGGTCTGGCTATGTCTGGTGGACCAAGGGAGATGAAGCATTTCTGGCGTGGGAAGATATCCCGAACGGCGCGGACGACATGCTTCTGACTGACTGTGTAGCGCGCTGAGGCGCACCAGAAATATCTAATGCACGGGGATCTCTGACACGCACGACGCTTCGGGTTCGCGCGTGTCAGAAAGTTTGGGCCATCGGTGATCCGAAAGGGCCGCGATTTAGCCGTTGGCTTCGCGGATCTTGTCGGCAGCCTCTTTGTCATAGGCCACGCCGTTTTCGTCAAACAGCGTGTCCAGCTCGCCCGACAGGGTCATCTCGGTGATGATGTCGCAGCCACCCACAAATTCGCCTTTGACGTAAAGCTGCGGGATGGTGGGCCAGTCGGAGTAATCCTTGATCCCCTGGCGGATTTCTTCATCCGCCAGCACGTTTACATCGGCGAAATCGACGCCCATGAAGTTCAGAACGCCAGCCACGCGGGACGAGAACCCGCATTGCGGCATATCTTTCGTGCCTTTCATGTAAAGCACAACGTCATTGGCTTTGACGGTTTCGTCGATGCGGGTTTTTGCGTCGGTCATTTCAGTTCCTTGATGTCTGTTGTCGGCGGGACGTGTCGTGCCCGTCTGGTCATTCCGGGGCTTTGGTGGTCAGCGCCAGCGCATGAAGTTCGCCCTGGCTGCCATCCATCTTGCCTTTCAGCGCAGCATAGACGGCGCGTTGCTGCTGCACGCGGTTCTGTCCGCGAAAGCTCTCATCCACCACTTCGGCGGCATAGTGGTTTCCATCACCAGCCAGGTCGGTGATGGTGATCTTCGCGTCCGGGAAAGCCTCGCGGATGAGGGCTTCGATTTCGGATGCTTCCATGGCCATGGTCAGAACCTCGTTTCTGTTTGATTGCAATCTATGGTCGGGCACCGGGGGTCGCAAGAGCTAGCCGCGTGTTGCGGCATCACGAAAGCTGGACAAAACAGCGCGGGCATCCGACAGGATACCTGTCGCCTCGGCTTGGGCCAGTGTGTCGGCGGTCCATGCCGGGTCAGGCAGCAGGCGGTCCAACATGCCCTGCCGCGCCGTTTCCTGTGCGGGTGATAGCGGCAGCTTCTCGGCCACGCGAAACAGTTCGATCATATCGCAGATGGCGCGCATTCTACGATAGGCCTCGGCAATGGCCTCAAGCGTCTCGCGATCTTTGCGCCACCGTTTGCGCGGAAAAACGTGCCGCATGACGTACGGGCCAGCCCCCTTGCAGTCGAACCGCGCGCAGCCCGGAAAGCCTTGGTCTTCCAGTGTTTCATGGATGCGGCACAGGTTGTCGGGGCCAAGGTGGCGGCAGGGGGCCAAGGCGCGTTTGTCAAAGGCAAAATCGCCGCCCGCGTCAAAGCCCGGCGCCACGCAGCATAGCCCGGCGCAGGCGGCACAATCTGCCACCAATGCCGACATGTCCCGTGGGTCAGGGGCGTTGCTCATGGATCAACGATGCGCCTGATCGAACCCGGTCCGGAAGATATCTGCCAGTTCGTCCAGCGGGGCTTCCGAGCCGCCCATCCTGACCGTATCGCCGTGAAAGCGTCCAACGGACGCAATGGGAATGCCCAGCTTGCCGGCCTCGATCATCAGGGCCTCGGCCTGATCGAAATTGCAGGCGACCAGATAGCGCGCCTGATCCTCGCCAAACAGGGTGGGGGTGTCGTTGACGTCCAGTGTCACGCCTACGCCGCCGGCTTCCGCCATTTCGAACGCCGCCAGCGCAAGGCCGCCATCGGACAGGTCCGCACAGGCTTTGATCAAGTCGCGGTTGGCACGGATGAAATCGCCATGCGTTTTCTCGGCCGCAAGGTCGACATGCGGCGCGTCACCGTCTTCGCGGTTGAACACTTCGGCCAACAGGGCGGATTGACCCAGATGTCCGGTGGTTTCACCGATCACCATGGCCACATGGCCGTCGCGGGCCACACCGTCGATCATGTCATCAAGGTTTTGCAGAAGTCCAACGGCACCAATCGTTGGGGTCGGAAGGATGCCTTGCCCGTCGGTTTC
The DNA here is from genome assembly GCF_014656375.1 of Aliiroseovarius zhejiangensis. Lineage (GTDB taxonomy): Bacteria > Pseudomonadota > Alphaproteobacteria > Rhodobacterales > Rhodobacteraceae > Aliiroseovarius > Aliiroseovarius zhejiangensis. The sequence goes on from NZ_BNCH01000002.1 coordinate 136,011, forward strand.
ATTGTAGAGCGACACATTGCCTGACACGATGGGCATATCCAGCGCGGCAACGGCTGCGCCAATGCCTTTGATGGCGCCCACGAACTGGCCCATGATCTCGGGCTTTTCGGGGTTCCCGAAATTCAGATTGTCGGTGGTGGCCAGCGGCTTGGCCCCGACTGCGGTCAGGTTGCGATACGCCTCGGCCACCGCCTGCTTGCCGCCCTCAAACGGATTGGCCTTCACATAGCGCGGCGTCACGTCGGACGTGAAGGCGATGGCTTTGTCGGTGCCGTGCACGCGCACGATCCCCGCGCCCAGGCCGGGTGCGCGCACCGTGTCGGCCATGACCATGTGGTCATATTGTTCATAGACCCATTGCTTCGCCGCGTAGTTGGGCGACCCGATCAGGGCGCGCAACCCGTCGATCGGATCAATCTCGGGCACATCGGACAGGGCGTCCGGGGCAGGGGTTTCAACCCAGGGACGGTCATATTCCGGCGCGCGGCCTGACAGGGGGGACAAAGGCAGATCAGCCTTTACTTCGCCATTGTGCATGATCAGAAAGCGATCCTCGGGCAGGGTTTCACCAACGATTGCGAAGTCAAGATCCCACTTTTCGAACACGGCGCGGGCGTCGGCCTCTTTTTCCGGCTTCAGGACCATGAGCATGCGTTCCTGGCTTTCGGACAGCATCATCTCATACGCGGTCATGTTCTCTTCGCGTTGCGGCACGTCTTCGAGGTTCAGCTTGATGCCAAGCCCGCCCTTGTCACCCATCTCGACCGCCGAACAGGTCAGGCCCGCCGCGCCCATATCCTGGATCGAGATCACGGCGCCGGTCTGCATCAGCTCGAGCGTCGCTTCCATCAGGCGTTTTTCGGTGAAGGGATCGCCGACCTGCACCGTTGGGCGCTTGTCTTCGATGGTGTCGTCAAACTCGGCCGAGGCCATCGTGGCCCCACCAACGCCATCGCGGCCCGTCTTGGCCCCAAGATAAACAACGGGCATCCCGACGCCGGACGCGGCGGAGTAGAAAATCTTGTCGGTATCCGCCAAACCCGCCGCAAATGCGTTTACAAGGCAGTTGCCATTATAGGCCGGGTGAAAGCGCACTTCGCCGCCCACATTGGGGACACCGAAACAGTTGCCGTACCCACCGATGCCTTCGACCACACCGTTTACGAGTTGTTTGGTCTTGGGGTGATCGACCGCGCCAAAAGACAGCGAGTTCATGGCGGCGATGGGGCGCGCGCCCATGGTGAACACATCGCGCAGGATGCCGCCTACGCCGGTGGCCGCGCCCTGATAGGGTTCGATGTAAGAGGGGTGGTTGTGGCTTTCCATCTTGAAGACCACAGCCTGACCGTCACCAATATCCACGATGCCCGCGTTTTCGCCGGGGCCGCAGATAACCTGCGGTCCGTCGGTGGGCAGGGTGCGCAACCATTTCTTGGAAGATTTGTACGAGCAATGCTCGTTCCACATTGCGGAGAAGATGCCCAGTTCGGTGAATGTCGGCTCGCGTCCGATGATTTCGAGAAGAAGGTCATATTCATCGGGCTTCAGCCCGTGCGCTGCAATCAGGTCCGCGGTGATCTTCGGCTCGGTCATGCCCGTTTCCCCCATAGGCTTCGGTTGGCGCCTTTTATGCGAAGCGTGCGTGATGGGAAAGAGCAAAGGCGTTGGCGCCAAAGGCCAAATGCGCGATTGGCAAAAAAAAGGCCGGGCAAAGCCCGGCCAAGTCCAACAGGGAGGTAAAAACCGACTAGAGCGAAGCTCAACCATCGGCTTTGAACAAGAATTAGGGTCCCCGAACGGGCGGATCAAGGGAATTTGCTGCATTGCAGCTATGCGACAAGTGCATAGCTGTGCCGGCAAAGTGGGACGGAATCCCGAATAAGTAGAGTATGCCCCCGATATTCCCTGACTTTAGAACATGTTAAGCCAAAGTTTTGGTAGACCTTGGTATACAGTATTGTGGTTGTCTCGTTTTTGGGTGTTGCTAAAAAGCATCACATTCTACTGGCTCGGCCCTGTGCCGTTTGTCGGAACCTCAGTCCTGTCGGCCCTTCCGGTGCTCGATGAGTTCCTCGACCACGAAATCCCGGAATGCTTCGATCCGCTTCGAGGCCCGCAATTCTTCGGGATAGGCCAGAAAAACCGGGATCTCTTTGCTTTCGACGTCGGGCAGCACGCGTTGCACCTCGGGTATGTCCTGCGTGACATAGTCGGGCAGCATCCCGATCCCGAGATTGTGCAGTACCGCCTGAAGCACGCCGAAGTAATTGTTCACGGTGAGCAAGGACTTAACGTCATAGGTCAGCAATTCACGCGCCAGGTCCGCGCCAGCCCGGACTTGCGCGGATGAAGTGTTTTGGCAGATCAACCGATGTTCCGACAGGTCTTCCAGCGTTTCGGGAATACCGTTTTCCGCAAGATAGGCGGGCGTTGCATAAAGCCGCATATGCACGTCCATCAGGCGTTTGCGGATCAGGTCGGCCTGGCTTGGCTCTTTCATGCGAATCGCAACGTCGGCCTCGCGCATGGGAAGGTCCAGCACATGTTCTTCCAGCATCAGGTCGATTTTGAGGTCGGGGTATTTCTCATAGAGCTTGGGCAGGCGCGGGGCCAGCCACAGCGATCCAAAAGCGGTCGTGGTGGTGACGCGCAGTTCGCCGAACACTTCTTCCTTGCTGTCACGTATCCGTGCAACGGCGGCTTCGATCCGTTGATTGATGGACCGCGAGGCATCGAACAGCAGCTCGCCCTGTTCGGTGAGAATCAGTCCGCGTGCATGACGGTGGAAAAGGGTGGCGTTCAGGCTTTCTTCCAGTGCCCGGATTTGCCGGGACACCGCAGATTGGGACAAATGCAGCGCATCGCCCGCATGGGTCAACGAGCCGGCATCCGCCACTGCGTGAAATATTCTGAGCTTGTCCCAATCCATACTGAAAGAACCACAATCTGTTAGCGCGTAAAACTTGCACAGTGTTATCATCAGAATTGTAACGATTTCCAGCACGGATTGTGATGTGAAATGAATTGATAGGTCATAATCTTTGACCTATAATCTGTTTCAAGCCAGTTTCACTGCAACGTATTGGGAGGTGCGTCATGGGCAAGCCAGACATCACTCTGAACGACCGATTTGACCTGAGTAAGAAGCAGGTGCTTCTGAACGGCACGCAAGCCCTTGTCCGCCTGATGCTGATGCAGAAGGAACGCGACCGGGCGGCAGGGCTGAATACCGCCGGTTATGTGACCGGCTATCGCGGCTCGCCTCTGGGGGCGGTCGACCTGTGGATGGGGCGGTCGAAAAAGATCCTTGAGCCCAATGACATCAAGTTTCATCCCGGCCTGAACGAAGATCTGGCGGCCACTGCGCTGTGGGGCAGTCAGCAGGCCGAACTGCGCGGCGAGGGCGCATATGACGGCGTGTTTGGCCTGTGGTATGGCAAGGGGCCGGGCGTGGACCGCACCGGCGACGTGATGCGCCATGCCAACATGGCGGGCACCAGCGCGCATGGCGGTGTGCTGATGGCGATGGGCGATGACCACACGGGCGAAAGCTCGACCGTGTTGCACCAGTCAGACTGGGCGATGGTCGATGCCTATATCCCAGTGCTCAGCCCGGCGGGCGTGCAGGAAATTCTGGACTACGGCATTTATGGCTATGGCCTCAGCCGGTTTGCCGGGGTCTGGGCCGGTCTGAAGGTGATGAAAGACACGGTCGAGGCGACGTCGGTCGTCGATGGCGATCCGAACCGGATGCAGCTTGTCACCCCCGAGTTCGACATGCCTGAGGGCGGGTTGAACATCCGTCTTGGCGACCAGCCTGTGCCGCAAGAGGCACGGATGATCGACTATAAACGGTTCGCCGCCGAGGCCTATGCCCGCGCCAACCGGATCGACCAGCGCAAATGGGGCAAGCCGGGCGCGAAAATCGGATTTGTGGCGGCAGGCAAGAACTGGCTGGACCTCGTGCACGCGATGGGCCTTTTGGGCATCGACGAGGCCGAAGCCGAGCGGCTGGGTCTGACCACCTACAAGGTCGGGCAGACCTTTCCGCTGGACATGGACAGCTTCCATGAATGGGCCGAGGGGCTGGACCTGATCGTTGTCGTGGAAGAAAAGCGCAAGCTGATGGAGGTGCAGATCAAGGAAGCGATCTTTGACGATTGCGATGGTCGGCGTGTCTATGGCTGGCACAAGGGTGACACGTGGGAACATGGCCGCCGGCTGGAGCTGTTCCCGACCCGGTACGCGCTGGATCCGATCATGATTGCCGAGAAGATCGGCGACATTCTGATCGAAGAGGGGCGTGGCACCGAATCCGTCAAGGCGGGGCTTGCCATGCTGGCCGAGGCGAAAGGTGCCGACAACGCGCCGAACCTTGCCGCGCGCCTGCCCTTCTTCTGCTCGGGCTGTCCGCATAACACCTCGACCAAGCTGCCGGACGGGTCGCGCGCCTATGCGGGGATTGGCTGCCATTACATGGTGCAGTGGATGGACCGCGACACGGTCGGTTTCACCCAAATGGGGGGCGAAGGCGCGAACTGGATCGGCGAGGCGCCGTTCTCGAAAACCAAGCATGTGTTCCAGAACCTGGGCGACGGAACGTATAACCATTCGGGCAATCTGGCGATCCGGGCGGCATTGGCCTCCGATGCCAACATCACCTACAAGATCCTTTACAATGACGCCGTCGCCATGACCGGCGGGCAGGCCAACGAAGGCGATCTGGATGCCCCGCGCATCGCCCGCGAAGTGCAGGCGATGGGCGTGAAGCACATCTTTCTTGTCTATGACGACAAAGAGGACATGGACCTTGCGGCTTTCCCCAAGGGCTTGTCGCATCATACCCGTGACGAATTGCTGGAAGTCGAGAAGAAATGCCGCGAAATCGAGGGTGTATCGGTCATTCTTTATGTCCAGACCTGCGCCGCCGAGAAGCGTCGGCGTCGCAAGCGGGGGCAGTATCCCGACCCGGACAAGCGCGTGTTCATCAACACCGATATCTGTGAAGGCTGTGGCGATTGCGGTGTGCAATCCAACTGCGTGTCCATTGTGCCGGTCGAAACCGAACTGGGCCGCAAGCGCGCCATCGACCAGTCAAGCTGCAACAAGGATTACAGCTGTGTAAACGGCTTCTGTCCCAGCTTTGTGACCGTTGAAGGGGCCAAGCTGAAGAAGGCCGCCACGGCCGAGGTTGACCTGCCGGATATGCCCGCACCCGCATTGCCCGTGATCGACGGCACCTTCAACACCGTGATCACCGGCGTCGGAGGCACCGGCGTCGTGACCATCGGCGCCATCATGGCGCAGGCGGCCCATATCGACGGCAAGGGCGTCGGCATGATGGAGATGGCGGGCCTTGCCCAGAAGGGCGGGGCTGTCACAGTTCATTTGCGCCTTGCCAACGCACCGGAAGACATCTCGGCCATTCGTGTGGCTACTGGGGAATGCGATGCGTTGATCGGGTGTGATCTGGTGGTCTCGGCGTCCCATACCACGTTGGGCCTGACCAAGACCGGGCGCACCGGCGCGGTGGTGGACAACCATGAAACCGTGACGGGCGAGTTCACCCGCAACACCGATTTCGCCATCCCCGGCGACCGTTTGCAACTGTCGCTGGCGGCGCGTCTGCGCGACCGTGTGTCGATGTTCGACGCGACTGAACTGGCGCGGGTGCTGATGGGGGATAACATCTTCTCGAACATGATGGTTCTGGGGGCCAGCTGGCAGGCGGGCATCGTGCCCCTGACCCATGACGCGCTGATGCATGCCATCGAGCTGAACGGACAGGCGATCGAGCGCAACAAACATGCGTTCGAGCTGGGGCGCTGGGCGTTCCTGCACCCGGATGAGGCCGAAAAAATGGTCGCGGGCGACGTGGTCGAGAAACCCAAATCGCTTACCGAAATGATCAACTACCGTGCCGATCACCTGATTACCTATCAGAACAAGCGGCTCGCCAAACGCTATCGCGCCTTCGTCGATCAGATGCCCGAGGCACTGAAAGAGCCGGTGGCAAAAAGCTATCACAAGCTGTTGGCATACAAGGACGAATACGAAGTGGCGCGGATGCTGTGCGAGACTCGCGCCAAGGCCGAGGCCGAGTTTGATGGCGATCTGAAGCTGACCTATCACCTCGCACCGCCGATCCTGAGTGGTGAAGACCCCAACGGGCGTCCGAAGAAGCGCGGGTTTGGCGCGTGGTTTGAAACCGCGGCACCCTGGCTGGCCCGGATGAAGTTCTTGCGTGGCACGCCGTTTGATCCGTTCGGACGGGCCGCTGAGCGGCGCACCGAACGCGCGTTGATCGCCCTATATGAGGCGGACATGAAAACCGTCCTGGCAGGCCTGACCAACGACAATCTGGCCATTGCGCAGGAACTGGCTGCCTTGCCCCTGTCGATCCGCGGTTTCGGCCCGGTGAAAGAGGCCAATGTAGAAAAAGCCGCCGCCCGTCGCGCCGAGCTGCTGGCGCAGTTCGGAGGCGGCGCGACACCGATGGCCCACGCGGCGGAATAAGCCGGATCTGCCGCTGCGACGCCGCAATTCAGCGGATAATCGTCGCAGCGGCCAATCGGTGATGGATTTCCGCCACAAACGGACCTATGGCTTGCACCAGACAACACGGACAGGACCATAGAACATGGCAGTTGGGGTATTCGATTCAGGACTTGGTGGGTTGACGGTGCTGGACGCCGTGGCAAAACGCCTGCCGGATGTGGATTTCGTCTATTACGCGGACAGCGCCCATGCGCCCTATGGCGTGCGCGACGCCGATGACATTTACCAGTTGACCACAACGGCTGTGCAAGCCCTGTGGGATCAGGGATGCGATCTGGTCATCCTGGCGTGCAACACCGCCTCGGCCGCCGCCCTTCGCCGGATGCAGGAAAGCTGGGTGCCGGGCGACAAGCGGGTGCTGGGCGTGTTCGTGCCGTTGATCGAGGCGCTGACCGAACGGGATTGGGGAGACAATTCGCCGCCGCGCGAAGTGGCGGTGAAGCATGTGGCGCTGTTTGCCACACCGGCCACCGTGTCGAGCCGGGCGTTCCAGCGGGAACTGGCCTTTCGTGCCATCGGTGTGGACGTCGAGGCGCAAGCCTGCGGCGGTGTGGTCGATGCGATCGAAGAAGGTGACATGATTTTGGCCGAGGCGCTGGTGCGCAGCCACGTGGATGCCTTGAAGCGTAAAATGCCCAAGCCCGAAGCGGCCATTCTGGGCTGCACCCATTATCCCCTGATGGCCGAGGTGTTTCAAAGCGCGCTGGGCGAGGATGTGCGGGTTTACAGTCAGGCCAATCTGGTTGCCGACAGCCTGGCGCACTATCTGGACCGTCACCCTGACATGCGGGGGGCGGACACGGGGTCGAAGTTCCTGACCACGGGTGACCCGCAGCGTGTGTCCAACAGTGCGACCCAGTTTCTGCGACGAAAGATCACGTTTGACGCGGCTTGATTGAAGCTGCCTGACAAAAATACTACATCTTTCGACGAACCCGCAGGAGGTCTGAATGACCCACAAAATCGCTATTCTTGGCGCGTCCGGTTATACCGGCGCTGAGCTTGTCCGGCTGATCGCCACCCATCCGACGATGGAGATCGTCGCCCTGTCTGCCGATCGAAAGGCTGGCATGGATATGGCGGAAGTCTATCCGCATCTGCGCCACCTTGACCTGCCCAAGCTGGTGACGATGGACGAGATCGACTTTGCCAATGTCGATCTGGCCTTCGCCGCCCTGCCACACGGGTTGAGCCAGGCTCTTGTGCGCGATTTGCCTGACAGTGTGAAGGTCGTCGATCTGGGTGCCGATTTCCGGCTGCGCGATCCGGCAGAGTATGAGAAGTGGTATGGCGCCCCCCATGTGGCGACCGAATTGCAGAAAACCGCCGTCTATGGCCTGACCGAGTTCTATCGCGACGATATCCGCACGGCACGGCTGGTGGCGGGTACGGGCTGCAACGCGGCGACGGTGCAATATGCGCTGCGCCCTCTGATCTCGGCCGGGTTGATCGACCTTGACCGGATCATATGCGACCTGAAAAACGGGATCTCGGGGGCCGGGAGGTCGTTGAAGGAAAACATGCTGTTTGCCGAACGTTCGACCGATGTGCAGGGCTATGCACAGGGTGGCAAACACCGGCATCTGGGCGAGTTCGATCAGGAGTTCTCGAAGCTGGCGGGGCGCCCCGTGCAGATCATGTTCACGCCGCATCTTGTGCCGGTGAACCGTGGCATTCTGGCCGATTGCTATGTGGAGGGGGATGCGGATAAAATTCATGCAGCCCTGTTTGAGCAATATCAAGACGAGCCGTTCGTGACCGTGCTACCGAAAGGCCAACTGCCGGGTATGGGGCATGTGACGGGGTCGAACCAATGCCATCTTGGCGTGGTCGGCGATCGGGTGCCGGGGCGTGCTTTGGTTGTGTCTGCGCTGGACAACCTGTGCAAGGGATCGTCCGGTCAGGCGATGCAGAACGCCAACCTGATGCTGGGCGAGGATGAAACGACCGGGCTGCTGCTGCCGCCGGTCTTTCCGTAAGGATTTGAAAAGGAGCCTTTCATGGCTGGTTTGAAAAGTCTGAAGAAAACACGACGGATCCAGATCATCGTTCTGGCCTTCGTCGCGCTTGCGATTTCGACCGGGTTGATCGGATATGCGCTGAAGGACGGGATCAACTATTACCGGTCCCCGACCGAGGTGCTGGCCGAACCACCCAGCGAGAACGAGGTGTTCCGCATGGGCGGCCTGGTTGCAGATGGCACCCTGACGCGCGGTCAGGGGGAAACGATCACCTTTTCCGTAACCGATGGTGCAGCGGTCGTGCCCGTTGCTTACAGCGGGGTGTTGCCGGACCTGTTTGGCGAAAACCAGGGCATGATCGGCACCGGAACTTACGTGGACGGCACGTTCCAAGCCACGGAAATTCTTGCCAAACACGACGAGGACTACATGCCAAAAGAGGTTCTGGACAGCCTCAAGGAAAGCGGTGTGTATGTCGAGCCGACCTCTTGATTTGAGGTTTCTTAACGCTTCTTAACCAGCCTGTGCCCCGTATTCCTTATGCGGGGTCAGGTGTGGATGAAAAGCGTTGAAGAGATAGCAACCGACATTGTTGCCCGCGAGGGCGGGTATGTGAACGACCCGGATGATCCGGGCGGCGCAACCAAATACGGTGTGACCATTCACACCATGCGCAGGCTAGGTCTGGATCTGGACCGGGACGGGCGCATCACGGCGGGCGATGTCAGGCGGCTGACCCGCGATCAGGCCCGCGACATTTTTCTGAAGCATTATTTCCGAAAACCCCGGCTGGACGACCTTCCCGTGCCGCTGCAAGCCTCGGTGTTCGATATGTATGTGAATGCCGGCAGCAATGCGGTGCGTCTGTTGCAAGAGCTGTTTCGCAAGATGGGATACGAGCTGTCGGTGGACGGGGTGCTTGGCCCGCAGACGTTGGGCATTGCCCGCGACGCGATCCGTCACGCCCCCGACCATCTGGTCGATGCCTATGGGATTGAACGGCGCAACTACTACTACCGGCTGGCGGACCGCCGACCGGCCTCGCGCAAATATGCCCGTCGCCGGAATGGCGGAAAGGGCGGGTGGATCACTCGCGCCGAGGAATTTCTGTCGGCCAGATATCACATCTCTGACAAGGAACACCGTGAAAGGACCGCCGCATGGGGCTGATTGGGAATGTCTTTACGCTTTTGTTCGGGCGCGGTGGCAACATTGTGCGCGAGACCGCTGAGGTGTTTCGCGAGAACAGCGAGGCGGCGGCGATCCGCGACAATGATCTGCAACAAGCCGCGATCGAGGCGTTTCGGGCCGAGTTTCTGACCGTGCATAGCGGCCGCTTCAATCGCTTCATGGATGGCGTGAACCGGGTGCCGCGACCCGCCCTGGCGCTGTCGACGCTGGCCCTCTTTGCCGCCGCGATGATCAGCCCGGACTGGTTTGCCGCCCGGATGCATGGGATCGCGGTGGTCCCTGAGCCGCTTTGGTGGCTGATGGGGGTTGTCGTCAGCTTCTATTTCGGCGCGCGATACCAGGTGAAAGGGCAGGAGTTCCAGCGCGCCATCGCCGCGACCCTGATGCGCGATCTCGGTAAGCACCCGACACGCTCCAGCACCGACAAACCGGCATCTGTGTTCCGACCGACGCCGCTTGCGTCAATGAGTCCCTCGCAACCCGAACGCAATGCCTCACGGGTCGACACCACGGACAACGCCGCGCTGGCTGACTGGCACGAGGTGTCGCGTGGCCAATGACATGCTGCTGAACCTGGTCGCTGAGCACGGACCATGGGTGCTGTTGGTGTTTTATCTTCTTTACCGCGACTTGCAGAAAGATCAGGCGACGCGCGCGGTTCTGGACAAGAACTCCTCGATCCTGATCGAGATCACGACAATTATCCGCGAGCGCCTGCCAGCCGCCGGGGGGCGGGGCGGATGAGGGTGGTACTCTGGCGGCTCAGATGCCGGTTGTGGTCCTTTCTGGTGGGGTCACGGTTTCAGCGGTCAATTGAACAAAATGAACACGCAGCGGCCGAATTGGACGCCGTCGTGCGAGAGGTCTTGCAGAAATGAAACAGGCATTCGGTTTGATGATGGGATTGGCCGTGGTGTTGCAGCTTGGCTATCTGCTGGCGGGCTATGATGCGATGTACCAGATCGGATATGGCGCGATCACCCTGATGGGGCTGATGATTTCGCTGACATTCCTGTGGCTTTACGTGCAGCGCGCAACGCCATTGGCGTTGGGCATGGCCTATAGCTGGTCCGGCGCCAGTCTGGTGCTGGGCTGGTGGTGGATCTTTGCCCTGACTGGTGAGCCGGCGATCATGTCGCAGAACGGCGCGCATTTCGTGCCGCTGGCCCTGTATCTGTCCGGCGCGCTTCTGCACTTCAGCGTCATCCACCGCTCGTTCGGCTGCCATGGCACCACCTTCTTGTGGCCAGTGCTGGCGGCGGTGATCGCCTCGACGATGATTTTTCTGGCCGTATCGTGACCACAATGGCGTGACCTGACGCCGCAGAGGGCTAGGCCCCACCCGCGACTCCGTTTATGGTCGCCACCATAATTACGGAATGGTCGCGAACATGATAACGGAACTTGGACATTTTGCGCTGATCCTGGCGCTGGGCGTGGCGGTCGTACAGATGATCGTGCCGCTGGTTGGGGCACACAAGGGCTGGCGGGGGTGGATGGATCTGGCTGTGCCAGCGGCGACGATCCAGTTCCTGCTGGTGCTGGCGTCCTTTCTGGCACTGACTTATGCGTTCGTGACATCGGACTTCTCGGTGCAACTGGTCACGCTGAACTCGCATTCGGCCAAACCGATGCTGTACAAAGTGTCAGGTGTGTGGGGCAACCACGAGGGCTCGATGCTTCTGTGGGTGCTGATCGTGTCGCTGTTTGGCGCGATGGCTGCTTGGTTCGGAGGCAACCTGCCGCAACGCCTGAAAGCCCGCGTTTTGGCGGTGCAAAGCTCGATCGCGGTGGCGTTTCTGGGCTTTGTCCTGTTCACCTCGAACCCGTTCATCCGCATCGCGCAACCGCCGTTCGACGGGCGCGACCTGAACCCGCTTCTGCAAGACCCCGGTTTGGCGTTCCACCCGCCCTTCCTGTATCTGGGCTATGTGGGCCTTTCGATGGCATTTTCCTTCGCAGTCGCGGCCCTGATCGAGGGGCGGATTGATGCAGCCTGGGGCCGCTGGGTGCGGCCTTGGACGCTGGCGGCCTGGATCTTCCTGACCATCGGAATCGCGCTGGGCAGTTGGTGGGCCTATTACGAACTGGGCTGGGGCGGGTTCTGGTTCTGGGATCCGGTGGAAAACGCGTCCTTCATGCCATGGCTTTTTGCCGCCGCGCTTTTGCATTCGGCGATCGTGGTGGAAAAGCGTGAAAGCCTAAAAAGCTGGACGATCCTTCTGGCGATCCTGGCGTTCGGCTTTTCGCTGATCGGCACGTTCATCGTGCGCTCGGGGGTCATCACATCGGTCCATGCCTTTGCCACCGACCCCGAACGCGGCGTCTTCATCCTGATGATCCTGGCGGTCTTTACGGGGGGGGCGCTGACCCTGTTTGCCGCCCGCGCCAGTTCGATGGAAGCGCGCGGTGTCTTTGGCTTCATCAGCCGCGAAAGCGCGCTGGTGGCCAACAACATCCTGCTGGCGGTGTCGTCCTTCGTGGTGTTCGTCGGCACGATCTGGCCGCTGATTGGCGAGATTTTCGGGCGCAAGATTTCCGTTGGCGCCCCGTTTTTCGAGGCGGCCTTCACCCCCTTCATGGTGGTGCTGGCGCTGATCCTGCCGGTGGGCGCGATGCTGCCATGGAAACGCGCCAAGTTGGGCCGCGTGATCAAGCAGCTTGTACCCGCCTTTGCCCTTGCGGTGGCGGTTGGCGCACTGGTCTGGGCCATGCAAACGGGCAAGACCGCCCTTGGCCCGATTGGCATGTTCCTGGGCACCTGGCTGGTGGCCGGGGCCGTGGTGGACGTCGCCAGCCGCACCGGGCGTGGTTCGCTGTCGAACCGGGTGTCCCGGCTGACGCGTTTGCCGCGATCCGACTGGGGTAAGTTGGCCGCCCATGCGGGCTTCGGCATCACCGTCATGGGTATCTCGGGCCTGATGGCCTGGAGCATCGAGGACATTCGCGTGGCCGAGGTCGGTCAACCCTTCACCGTCGCCAACTACGAGGTCACGCTGATGGATGTGACGCAAGAGCAGGGGCCGAACTATATGTCCACCATGGCCGAGATTCGCGTGGTGAGTGACGGCGGTGCGACTACGACGCTTTACCCCGAAAAGCGTGTCTATCCGGTGCAGGCCATGCCGACCACCGAGGCCGCAATTGCCAACGGCTTCTGGCGCGACATCTATGTCGTGATCGGGGATCCGCAGCAAGGTGGCGCCTGGGCCGTGCGGACCTTCATCAAGCCCTTCGCGAACTGGATCTGGGCCGGTACCATCATCATGTCGCTGGGCGGGCTGCTCAGCCTGACGGACCGCCGCTTCCGCGTGGCTGCGGGGGCAGGGAAGTCGCGCATGCAGGGGGTACCCGCAGAATGAGAAAGACAGTCCTATCCGCGCTTCTGTCGCTGGCATTGGTCGCCAGCCCGGCTTTGGCGGTCAATCCTGATGAAGTGCTCAGCGATCCGGCGCTTGAACAGCGCGCGCGCGACATTTCGGCGGACCTCAGATGTGTGGTGTGCCGGGGCGAGAATATCGACGAAAGCAACGCCGCGATTGCGCGTGACCTGCGCCTTTTGGTGCGCGAACGTCTGGTGGATGGAGACAGCAACGAAGAGGTCGTGGATTTCATCGTCGAACGCTATGGCGAATATGTTCTGATGAAACCTAACACCAGCGGGGCGAACGTGATCCTGTGGGCGGCTGGCCCTGCGCTGTTTCTGATCGCGCTGATATCAGGTGCGCTGTATCTGCGCCGCCGGTCACAGGCCCGGGAGGGGGCTGTGGCCCTGTCTTCGGACGAAGAGGCGCGATTGAAAGAACTTTTGAAAGACAGCTAAGCAAAGCTGTTCCGGCGCTTGACCCGGTTTCAAGACACTGTTTTTCACTGGCGTGACGGGGCGTCCATCTTTACCTGACCGTATGGTCGGGTAAACTACCCGAAATTTGCGGGAGGACCGAATGAACTATGAAACGATTACGCTGGACGTCACCGACGATCTGGCAGTACTGACCCTGAACCGCGCTGACGTGATGAACGCCCTGAACACGCAGATGCGGGCCGAAATAACCCACGCGGTGAAAGAGGCGGGCCAAACCGCACGGGCGCTGGTCATCACCGGGGCCGGACGGGCGTTTTGTTCGGGTCAGGATCTGGGCGACCGGGCCAATGCCGCCCATGTGGATCTGGAACGCACCTTGCGCGATGAATATGAACCGTTGCTTCAGGCAATCTATAACTGCCCCATTCCCACCATCTCGGCGGTAAATGGTGCCGCGGCTGGGGCCGGGGCGAACATCGCGCTTGCAGCCGATGTTGTCATTGCTGCGGAAAGCGCGTTTTTCATGCAGGCCTTTTCCCGCATCGGCCTGATTCCGGATGCCGGCGGCACCTATTGGATGCCGCGTCAGATGGGGTTTGCCAAAGCGATGGGGGCGGCGCTTTTTGCAGAGAAGATGTCCGCGCGCGATGCAGCCGATCTGGGGCTGATCTGGGAATGCGTCGCGGATGACGATTTTGCCGACACCTGGCGCAAACGGGCCGAGCAACTGGCGAAAGGGCCGACCCTGTCCTATCGCAACATCAAGAAAGCCCTGCGCGCCTCGATGAGCAACACTCTGGACGAGCAACTGGCGCTTGAGGCGAAGTTGCAGGGCGAATGCGGCAATTCGCGTGATTTCAAGGAAGGTGTGCTGGCGTTCCTTGAGAAACGAAGCCCGAAATACGAAGGTCGGTAAACGCTCTTCACGGCTGCGGTAATTCCGCCTTCCACGCCCCATCACCAACGACGCACAGTCTTGGGGATCGGCGCGTGAGCGTTTGACATCGCAGCCGGTAATACACGCTTAGTTGCTGTCCCGAGCAACCCGTGCGCAGACACTGCCGGGGCTTGAAAAATAGGCCTGAAGTTTCACAGATGCATCTCTTGACGGAGGGGGGATCAGCCGTGGTCCCAGGATTGCCGCCCGCTCTCGAACACATCTTCGCCGCGTTGATACAAGGATGGATCGTCCAGTGCGCCTGCGTAAATAGCAATGCTGTCCGGCATTCGCGTTGTGGCCTTGAGCAGGGGTGACCCGCAGTCCCGGCAGAATATGAATTCCAGCATCGAGCCGGAATCAGCCCTCTGACGATAGGTTTTGGTCGGTCCCTTGGTCATCAGCCTGCTGCGATCGACAATCAGCTGCGGGGCGTGGCCTGCCCCTGTGACGTGCTGGCAATCACGGCAGTAGCATTGAAAGGTGAACCGGAGTTCGCCGGTATAGTCGAACTGACACGCGCCGCACAGACATTTTCCCGAGATATACTGAGACATGCCACCCCCCTTCGGGAAGCAGACTAGCCCGTCACTCTGCCTGCGCCAGCAAAACAAAAAAAGCCGCCGGGTTTCGGCGGCTTTTCTCTGGTTCTCTGGTCTTAGCGGTTTTCCACGTCTACATAATCGCGCATCGTTTCGCCCAGATACAACTGGCGCGGACGGCCGATTTTCTGGCCCGGATCACCCAGCATTTCCTTCCACTGCGAAATCCAGCCGACGGTGCGCGACAAGGCGAAAATCGGGGTGAACATCGAGGTGGGGAAGCCCATCGCCTCAAGAATGATGCCCGAATAGAAATCGACATTCGGATACAGCTTCTTCTCGACGAAATAAGGATCTTCCAGCGCGATGCGCTCCAGCTCCTTGGCGACCTTCAGGGTTTCGTTGTTGTCGATACCCAGCAGGCCCAGCACCTCGTCGGCGCTTTCCTTCATGACTTTGGCGCGCGGGTCGAAGTTCTTGTAGACGCGGTGGCCAAAGCCCATCAGGCGGAACGGATCGTTCTTGTCCTTCGCGCGTTCGACATATTCGGGGATACGGTCGACGGTGCCGATCTCGCGCAGCATTTCAAGGCAGGCCTGGTTGGCGCCGCCATGGGCCGGACCCCACAGGCAGGCGATACCGGCCGCGATACAGGCGAACGGGTTGGCGCCCGACGACCCGGCCAGACGCACGGTCGAGGTCGAAGCGTTCTGTTCGTGATCGGCATGCAGGGTGAAGATGCGGTCCATCGCTTTGGCCAGGATCGGGCTGACCTCGTATTCTTCACACGGCACGGCAAAGCACATGCGCAGGAAGTTAGAGGCGTAGTCCAGATCGTTCTTCGGATAGACGAAGGGCTGACCGACCGAATATTTATAGGCCATGGCGCAGATCGTCGGCAGCTTGGCAATCATGCGGATCGCCGCCACTTCGCGCTGCCACGGGTCGTTCACGTCGGTCGAGTCGTGATAGAAGGCCGACATCGCCCCCACCACGCCGGTGATGATCGCCATCGGGTGCGCATCACGGCGGAAGCCCGAGAAGAACTTGATCATCTGCTCGTGTACCATGGTGTGATTGGTCACGCGGCTTTCGAAATCGACCAGCTCGGTTTCGGTCGGCAATTCGCCATAAAGCAGCAGATAGCACACTTCGAGGTAATGCGATTTCTCGGCCAACTGGTCGATGGGATAGCCGCGATACAGCAGCTCGCCCTTGTCGCCGTCGATGAAGGTGATGGTCGAATCGCAGCTGGCGGTCGAGGTGAAGCCGGGGTCATAGGTGAACACGTCGCCCTTTGCATAAAGCTTGCGGATGTCGATCACGTCAGGCCCTGCCGTGGGCGAATAGATCGGTAGCTCAAGCTCTTTGTCACCAAAAGTGAGCTTTGCTGTTCCGGTTGGTTTGGCCATTTTGTGTATCCCTTCGTGTTCGTATCCTGTCGCGCCGATCCCGGACGGATCGGTCGCGGTTTGCTTATTCTATGCGCTTGCGTCCTTCAGGCGGGCAACGGTTTCGTCACGTCCAAGCACAAGCATCATGTCGAAAACGCTGGGGGTTACGGCGCGGCCGGCAAGGGCTGCCCTTAGAGGCGCAGCCAATTTGCCAAATTTTGTCCCGTGCGCTTCGGCCAACCCGTTCAGGATCCCTTCCAGCGTGTCGCGGTTCCAGCTAGCATTTTGCAGCTGCGGCGTCAATTCTTTCAGTATACCACGGGATACTTCATCAAGGGATTTCGCGGATTTTTCGTCCGGTTCGATGGGGCGGCTGGCGGTTGCAAATGTTGCCTTTTCAAGAAGTTGCGGGAATGTCTTCGCCCCTGTCTTCAGCACGGGCATGGCATCGGATAAAAGTTGACGTTGCTGCGACTGCAAAGGGTTTTGCCCGGTTGCGGCCAGAAAGGCGTCCAGCTCGGCCAGCACCTCGTCATCGTCCATCACTGCCAGGTGTTGCCCCGATAGGTTGTCGAGCTTCTTGAAGTCGAACCGCGCGGGGCTTTTGCCGATTCCCTTCAGGTCGAACCACGCCAGCGCCTGTTCGTCGGTGAAGAACTCATCATCCCCGTGGCTCCACCCAAGACGCGCCAGATAGTTGCGCATCGCGCGGGCGGGATAGCCCATGGCCTGATATTCCTCGACTCCCAGCGCGCCGTGGCGTTTCGACAGTTTCTTGCCGTCAGGGCCGTGGATCAGCGGGATATGCGCCCAGACCGGCACGTCCCAGCCCATCGCCTCGTAAACAAGCTGCTGGCGCGCGGCGTTGTTCAGGTGATCGTCGCCCCGGATCGCGTGTGTGACGCCCATGTCGTGATCGTCGACGACCACGGCCAGCATATAGGTGGGTGTGCCGTCAGATCGCAGACAGATCATATCGTCCAGTTGGTCATTGCGGATCGTCACGTCACCCTGCACCTGATCGCGGATCACGGTCACGCCCTCGCGCGGCGCCTTCAGGCGCACGACGTAAGGCGCATCCGGGTGGGTCGCCGGGTCGGCATCGCGCCACGGGCTTTGATACAGCGTCGATTTGCCTTCGGCGCGGGCAGCATCGCGGAAGGCCTGGATCTCGTCCTGCGTGGCAAAACACTTATAGGCATGACCGCTTGTCAGCATCTGGTGCGCCACTTCGGCGTGACGGTCAGCGCGATCAAACTGGCTGATCACCTCGCCATCGTAATCCAGCCCCAGCCAGTCCAGACCTTTCAGAATCGCCTGTGTCGCCTCGGGGGTTGAGCGGGCGCGGTCGGTATCCTCGATTCTCAGCAGGAATTTCCCGCCACGGCCACGGGCATACAGCCAGTTGAACAGCGCGGTGCGCGCGCCCCCGATATGCAGATAACCGGTGGGCGAGGGGGCGAAGCGGGTGACGATCTGATCGGTGCTCATGGGACGTTAACCTTTTGGAAACCATACGGGCGTTACTCAGGTCTCAACACGCGCGGCGCGCATTGACACCCCGAACGGGCTGATTGTGCGGTCAAACCGCAGGCCCGTGCGTGTCCCGACAGGCTTTACGCAAAAGGGAGGCCGTGAACAAGGGTGCTGGTCCAAACCTTCCTGACCCGTATCGAAGAAGAACGCGGTCGTCTGCTGCACTGGGCACCGTTGTTTCTGGGAACGGGCATTGGCCTGTATTTCGGCGTGAGCCGCGAACCGACGATGACGGTCTATGCGGGTTTGGTACTCGCGATCCTTGCTTGCCTGACGAGTGCAAGGCTCTGGCCCTGGGGAATCGGACCGGTGGCAATCGGCGTGGCACTGGTCGCAACCGGGGTCTGTCTGGCCGGGGCGCGGGCGCATCTGGTGGGCCAGCCCGTGCTTGGGTTTCGGTATTACGGCCCGGTCGAGGGGCGGATCGTCAAGATCGACCGCTCGCAATCCGACGCGGTGCGCCTGACACTGGATCAGGTGCGGCTGGATGATGTCGGTCCGCGCAACCGCGCCACCACTGTGCGCGTATCGCTGCATGGCGATCAACGCTTTCTCGCGCCCGCCATCGGTCAGCGTATCGCGCTGACCGCACATCTTTCCGGCCCAAACGGTGCGGTCGAACCGGGGGGCTTCGATTTCCAGCGCATGGCGTGGTTTCGCGGCATCGGCGCGGTGGGATACACCCGCGTGCCCGCCCTGTTGCTGGCCCCGCCCGAGCCGGGGTTTGCCCTTGTGGTGGGGCGGATGCGACAAGCCATCGGTGCCTGGGTGCAACGGGTTCTTCCGGGCGAAACTGGTGCCTTTGCTGCCGCCATCACCACCGGCGACCGATCTGCGATGAGCCGCGACACGATCGACGCGCTCAGGGCCTCAAACCTTGCGCACCTTCTTGCGATTTCCGGGCTGCATATGGGGCTTTTGACAGGCTTCATCTTTCAGGCCATGCGCATGGTGCTAAGCCTTTGGCAAAGCGTCGCCCTTCGCTATCCCATCAAAAAACTGGCGGCTTGTGCAGCCATACTCTCGGGCGCGTTTTATCTGGCGCTGTCAGGCGGCAATATCGCAACAGAACGTGCCTTTATCATGGTTGCCACCATGTTTGTCGCCATCCTGTTCGATCGCCGCGCACTATCTTTGCGCGCGGTCGCCATGGCAGCGCTGATTGTCTTGACCTTGCATCCCGAGGCGCTGGTCGAGCCGGGGTTCCAGATGTCCTTTGCCGCGACCACGGCGCTGGTCGCGGTGTTCGGCTGGTTGCGCGACAGGGCACGCAATGACGGCGCATGGCGCGCGCCGAAATGGGCACGGCCGGTTCTGGCGGTCGTCATCTCCTCCTTCGTGGCAGGGCTGGCGACCGCACCCATCGGGGCTGCGCATTTCAACCAGATCAGCCATTACGGCCTTGTGGCGAACCTGCTGTCCGTGCCGGTCATGGGGGCTTTGATCATGCCGCTGGCGGTGCTGGCAGCGGTGTTGTCCCCGATCGGGCTGGGCTGGCTGCCTTTGAAGCTGATGGGGCCAGCAATTGACTGGATCATCGGGGTGGCGCGCGTGGTGTCGTCGCTGGACGGCGCAACCGGGCAGGTGCCCGCGCCGCCCGATATGGTGCTGCCGCTGGTGGCGATTGGCGGCATCTTCGCAACGCTTCTCAGGGCGCGCGCCCGTTGGCTGGCACTGGTGCCGTTTGTTCTGGCGGGGCTGATGTGGACACAGGTCACGCGCCCCCCGGTTCTGATCAGCGCCACGGGCGGGCTGGTCGGTGTGATGACGCCCGAGGGCCGCGCCCTGTCCAAGCCGCGCGGCGAAGGCTTCGCCGCGCTGTCATGGCTGGAGAACGACGGCGACCCGGCAGATCAGGACACCGCGTTCGCGCGTGCGGGCTTCACCGGCGCCAAGGGCCGGATGCGGGCCGAGGTTTCGGTTGCCACGCTGATCCATCTGACCGGGCGCGGGGCAGGGGATCGATTGGCCGATGCCTGTGCGGCGGCGGATCTGGTGGTGTTGTCGGTCAAACGGACCACGCCACCGCCCCCCGGCTGCACCGTTCTGGACCGCGCGACGCTGTCTGATACGGGGGCGGTGGCCTTGTGGCCGGACGCGGCGGGCGGCTTTCGCCTCCAGACCGCGCGCGCCCGTGCAGGTGACCGGTTATGGACCCGCTGAGGTCAAGCCTGTTGCCCGCCACGCCCAAAGCCCATAGCTTTCCCGGCAAAGGAGTTGGGAATGGTCGAAACAGCCGGGCGCATCACCCTGTGGGGGGTCGAGGTCTTCGTCGCCGCCGCCGATGAACGCTCGATCTCGGTCGCGGCGCGCAGGCTGGGGGCGAGCCCGTCCTCGGTCAGTCAGCAACTGACCAACCTCGAAGCCGCACTTGGTGCAACCTTGCTGGACCGGTCGGCCCGTCCGATGGATCTGACCCCCGCCGGGGCGCTGTTCTTGAAACGCGCGCAAGCCATCCTGAACGAGGCCGAACAGGCGCGCGCCGAACTGGCGCTGGGGGCGATGTCGCAACTGTCCCGCCTGCGTCTGGGGATGATCGAAGATTTCGACGCCGATGTGACGCCGCGCCTTCTGTCCGAGCTTGCTGGCGACATGCCCTCCACGCGGTTTCTTTTGGAAACGGGCGCGTCACACCGGCTGCATGACCAGTTGGACGCCCGCGCGCTGGACGTGATCATCGCCGCCGACACCGGGGCGTCGGCGGATTGGATGGAGGTGCACGCATTGATGGAAGAGCCGTTCGTCGCTGCCGTGCCAAAGGGCGTCAGCGGCGCAGACGACCCCGCCCAAACCCTGCGGGACCTGCCGTTGGTTCAATACACCGCACGCCATCACATGGGACGGGTGATTTCGGATCATCTGGCACGTCAGAACATCCACCTGAACAACCGGTTCGAACTGGACAGTTATCACGCGATCATGGCGATGGTGGCGGCAGGTGCGGGTTGGACGATCATTACGCCACTTGGCTATTTCCATGCGCAGCGGTTCCGCGCCCGGACCACGTTGATGAAGCTGCCCTTCGCCCCGATCAGCCGCCGCATCAACCTGACCGCCCGCGAAGGGGTGTTGGGCAAGCTGCCCCAGGACATGGCAGATCGGGCGCGCAGGATCCTGACCGAGATGGTCGTGGAGCCCGCCGCGACGTCCTATCCGTGGCTGCGCGACAAGCTGGTTGTGATGTAGCGCCAGCGCGTGGTTCAGGCGGCGTTGGTCCCCGCCGACGGCGCTTTGACATCCGCCGCCGCCGCAACCAGTGCATCGGCGATGAAGTCCAGCTCTGGCTTTTGCAGACGAACGGGCAGGCGCGTGTCACAGGCGCGCATCAGCATGTCGCGGGTCTGCGGCAGCGGCCCCTGATCGCCAATGAACTGCCAGTTCCAGAAAGCACGCGCGTTGTCCGTGCTCATCCCGAAGACCTGCACCGAGACGCCCCGTTGCTTTGCGGCGTCCTGAAAGGCGCGGGTGTCCGCGTCGCTCATCCCGACCAGATTGAACTGGATCGAATCGGGCGCGCGGGTTTCAGGCGCCAGCGGGGCAGGCACGTCGATCCAAGGGCTTTTGTTCAGTTTTTCAGCCACATAATTATGGTTCCTCAACCCGTCTGTGACCCGCCGCTGCAATTCGCCCAATTGCGGCCGGATCACCGCCGCCGACAGGTTCGACAGCCGGGTGTTGTAAAGCGGCAGTTGGTTCTGCCAGCGCGCAAACGCATCTTGCAGCGCCGATGTGTTGTCGCCGCGCGGGCCTTTGTGCTTTTTCCAGTTGTGCTCATAGGCGCCCGACATGATCACGGCGCGGGCGATCAGATCGGCATCATCGGTGATCAGAATCCCACCTTCACCCGCGTTCAGCATCTTGTAGGACTGGAACGAGAAACAGCCGATCTTGCCGATCGTCCCGATCTTGTGCCCATGCCACAGGGTGCCCAGCGAATGGGCGGCGTCCTCGATCACCGGCACACCGGCGGCGTCGCACATCGCCATGATGGCGTCCATGTCAGACGTATGCCCGCGCATGTGGCTGATGATCACCGCCTTCACGTCGCTTGTCAGCTTGGCGGCGAAATCATCCATGTCGATGCGATAGTTGTCTTTGACCTCGACCAGAACCGGCTGGCAGTCCGCATGTACGACCGCGCTTGGCACGGCGGCGAAGGTAAAGGCCGGAATCAGAACCTTGGCGTCGCGCGGCAGATCCAGCGCCTTCAGCGACAGAAACAGCGCCGCCGAGCAACTGGCCACGGCCAGCGCGTATTTCGCGCCCATCATCTCGGCAAATTCGGCTTCCAGCAGGCTGACCGGCGCATCTTCGGGCGCGGTGTAGCGAAACAGGTCGCCCGATTGCAACAGCCGGTCAATCTCGGCGCGGGCAGTTTCGGGGATGGGTTCGGCGTCATAGACGTTGGGGGCAAGGGTCAAAACCGGCTCCTGCTCATAGGGGCGAGAATCGGCGCGTTTCGATTTGCCGAAACTCTTCTTCGGAGAATCCGTAAATTACCCGCCCCCAAAAAACCAGAGGAATGTTGTCAGACCGACGGCTTGCACATTCTTCTGCCGACCACAGATCGACGAGAGCCCTGTGGCGTTGTCCTAAACGTTCAGCAGCAGGTGCTCACGTTCCCACGGGCTGATGACTTGCAGGAACTCGTTGTATTCCGTGTGTTTCACAATGGAATAGACGCGCGCGAATTCCGGCCCCAGCACGTCGTGCAGGCTTTTGGCTTCGTCAAACAGTTCCAGCGCGTAACCCAGATCGCGGGGAATATCCTCTTCGCCTTCATAAGCGTCACCGCGATACTGGGGGGTCGGGCGTTTTTCTTCCATTAGGCCGAGGTAACCCGCAGCCAAGCTGGCCGCGATCCCAAGGTAAGGGTTGCAATCCATGCCTGCGATGCGGTTTTCCACCCGCCGCGCCTTGGGTGACGACAGCGGCACGCGGATGCCCGTCGTGCGGTTGTCGCGACCCCATTCCAGATTGATGGGGGCGGCGTTGTCTTTCACATAACGGCGATAGCTGTTCACGTAAGGCGCCAGCACCGCGACCGCGCTGGGCAGGTGGTTCTGCATTCCGGCGATGAAATGGAAGAACGCGTCCGTGTCGCCGCCTTGTGGGCCGGCAAAGATGTTTTCACCGGTCTTGCGGTCCAGCACCGAATGGTGAATGTGCATCGCCGATCCCGGTTCCTCGGCAATCGGTTTTGCCATGAAGGTGGCAAAGCAATCGTGGCGCAGGGCGGCTTCGCGGATCAGACGTTTGAAGTAAAACACCTCGTCCGCCAGCTTGATCGGGTCGCCGTGGATCAGGTTGATTTCCAACTGACCCGCACCGCCTTCCTGGGTGATGCCGTCAATCTCGAAACCCTGCGCTTCGGCGAAATCATAGATGTCGTCAATGACGGGGCCAAACTCATCAACCGCCGTCATTGAATAGGCCTGACGCGCCGCAGCCGGGCGGCCCGAGCGGCCCATCATCGGCTTGATCTTCTCAGCCGGGTCTATGTTGCGCGCGACCAGATAGAATTCCATTTCAGGCGCGACGATAGGTTCCCACCCCTGGGCGTGATACAGACCGACCACGCGCCGCAAGACGTTGCGCGGGCTGAACGGGATCGGGTTCTTCTTGCGGTCATAGGCGTCATGGATCACCTGAAGCGTCCAGTCGCCCGTCCAAGGGGCTGCGGTGGCGGTGGACATGTCCGGCACCAGCGTCATGTCACGTTCGATGAACCCTTCATCACCCGCGGCTTCGCCCCAGTCGCCGGTGATGGTTTGGTAAAACACGCTGTCAGGCAGGTGGAAATAGTCCTGCCGCGCGAATTTGCCCGCTGGCACGGCCTTGCCGCGCGCGATGCCGGGCAGGTCGGAAATGATGCATTCGACCTCGTCCAGCCGTTTGCCGTCAAGATAAGCCTGTGCCGCCTCGGGCAGGTTTTGCATCCACGCGTTGGGACCCGGGTTTGAACTGTCCATCACTTGTTCCCTTTGTTCAGGATTGCGGCCATCTGATTGGCGAAGGCTTCAGCGTCTGTGGCCTGTGTCAGCCCGTCCTGGGCGCCGGACAGAATGTCCTCGGATATATTGCCGCGCCCGCGATATTTGATCAAAGCGTCGATCATCTTGGCGGTAAACTCCGGATGAGGCTGGATCGTCATGATCCTGTCACCGATCATCAGCCCGGCATTCTCGCAGAAATCGTTCGAGGCAAACACCCGCGCCCCTTCGGGCAGCTCGGTCACCTGATCCTGATGCCATGCGTTCAGGGCGATCTTATCACCGTTCATGTCATAGACCTGACGCCCCACCGCCCAGCCACCGTCGAATTTCTCGACCTTGCCGCCCAGGGCTTGCGCGATGATCTGATGGCCGAAGCATACACCGACAAGGGGCCGGTCCGCATCGCGGATCGCGCGGATCAGATCTTCCAGCGGTTCGATCCAATCGTGGTCTTCGTAAGCGCCGTGCTTGGAGCCGGTGATCAGCCAGCCATCCGCAGCTTCTGGGCCATCAGGAAACTCGTTGTCCACCACGCTGTAGATCGTGAAGTCATAGCCATGCCCGTCCAGAAGCCGCGTGAACATCTGGCCATAGTCGCCCAGATCATCGCGCACCTCGTCAGGCGAGTGGCCGGTTTGAAGGATGCCGATCCGCATGAATCACCGAATTTGATCAAATTACGAGATGGACACTAAACGAGCCGCCAAGTCGGGGCAAGGGGGGAAATCGAAGGTCCGCGCCCCGTCACCGCATGATGGTGCGCAGGAAGTTGGGGCGCCGGATGGCCGCTTGCGGCAAATGCCGGTTCAGGTGCTTTCCGATCTGACCGAAAATCGTGATCACCACCAGGGTCAACAGGATGAAGAACCCCGCCAGAATGGGGTAGGGCACGAAGGGGTTGAACGTCTTGTCGGCGAAATAGCTGGCGTAATACAGCGCGTCCCCGCGTTGACCCCACACGGGAAAGCCCGAGAAAAAGACCAAGGCGGTGGCGTGAAACAGAAAGATCGCCTCGTTCGTATAGGCGGGCCAGGCAAGACGCAGCATCGACGGCCAGACGATCCGTGTGAACCGCGGGCGTCCCGTGATGCCATAGGCATCTGCCGCCTCAAGATCGCCCTTGGGGATGGATTGCAGCGCGCCATAGAAGATCTCGGCGGTGTAAGCGGTCGTGTTCAGGAACAAAACCAGCGTCGCCCCCAGCCACGCCGAGGTGAAGGGGGCAAAGAACGGCATGTTCTGTTTCAGCACCACAAAGACCGCATAGGCAAAGAACATCTGAATAAACAGGGGCGAGCCGCGAAAGACATAGATGAAGAACTCGGCCGGTTTTTGCAGCCATTTGTTCTGGCTGTTCTTCGCCAGCGCCATCCCGGTGGCGGCAAAGAAGCCAAGCGCAATGGCAATCAGGCCGAAATAGATGTTCCAGATCATGCCCGACCCGATCAGCGTCACCTGTTCGCACAGGGTGAAATCGGTGCGCGGCAACAGTCGTTCGCCAATTCCAATGGAGCGCAGGGCGTAATCTTGAATGGTCTGAAGGCAACTCATTGGACAGCCTTTCGTTGCGCTTCACCGGCGGCGGTGGCCTGTCCGTGGGACAATCGGCGGGTGATGCGCTTGAAGATGCGTTCGCTGACCGATGTCAGCATCAGGTAAAACACCAGCAGCCCAAAGAAATAGATCGCGTGCCAGTTGCCATGCGGATAATCCGAAAAGCGCGCCGTCTTGGTGCCGCCCAGCTCGCGCGCCCAATAGACGATATCCTCGACCCCCAGCAGGAACAGAAGCGGCGTGGCCTTCACAAGGATCATCCACAGGTTCGACAGGCCGGGCAGGGCATAGATCCACATTTGCGGCACAAGGATACGCCAGAAGGTCTGGCGCGTGCTCATGCCATAAGCCTCGGCGGTTTCAAGCTGAGCGCGGGGCACCGCCCGCATGGCGCCGTAAAGCACGTTGGCCGCAAACGCGCCGAACACGATCGAAAAGGTCAGAACCGCCAGCGCAAACCCATAGGTCTCATGCACCCATTGCGGGCTTGTGGACAGGGGCAGCTTGGCCTGCGCGCACACTACGAAGTCATTGCCCTGCCGGACCGGTTCCGACCAGTCGGGGCATTTGACCTTGTGGCGCAGATATTCAAACGCCTGATCCAGCGCAATGACGAAAAACATGAAAAAGGCTATGTCGGGCACGCCACGCACAATCGCCGTATAGGTCTTGCCCAGAAGGCTGAGCGGCAGGAACCGCGACCGGGCAGCGGATGCCCCGGCAAAACCGAACAACAGCGCCACGGGCGCGGTGATCAGCAGGAGCACGATCACCGTCACGAAGGACAGGTAGAAGCCCATGTGCTTGCCTGTGGTCAGGTAGCAGCTCAGCCAGGTCAGGCCCTCAAGCGTGGACGGATCAGTGCAATAGGAAAACATCGCGATTACCGATTGGGGGTGCCAGGATGCGCCGGACTGGGCGCATCAAACAGGCACAGAATTGGCCCGCACGGCAGATAAGTGCGGGCCAAAGGCTCAGATTACCACTGCGAAGCGACTTCCCATTTGGCAATCATCTCGTTCAGCGTCCCGTCGTCCTTCATCGACTGGATCGCCGCGTCGAACATGTCGCGCAGTTCCGCGTCGCTTTCGCGGAAGCCCATGCCGACGCCGCCACCGATGGCTTCCATCCGCTCCAGCATCACCAGCCCGTCCGAGCCGACCATGGTGTCCAGGAAGCTCTTGTCGGCCAGAACCGCGTCCGCTTCACCGCTTTTCACGGCGGCGACGGTTTCCTCGGGGGTCGGAAACTCGACCACGGTCCAGCCTTGTTCGGCCACGAACGCGGCCTGAATGGTGGTGGCCTGAGCCGCGATCACGCCGTTTTCAAGGTCCACATCCGGCGACATGGCAAGATAGGCCGAGGGGTCTGGTGGGGTGTAGGGCTGGGTGAAATCGATGACCTCGTCGCGTTCGTCGGTGATCGACATGCCGGCGATGATCGCGTCATAGTTGCCGGACACAAGGTTCGGGATGATCGTGTCCCATTCGTTCTTGACCCATTCACAGGTCAGTTCGGCGCGCTTGCACAGCTCATCGCCCAGTTCGCGCTCGAAGCCGTCAATCTCGCCGGCATCGTTCACGAAGTTCCACGGGGCATAGGCGCCTTCGGTGCCAAGCCGCACGGTTTTTCCGTGATTGTCGGCAAAGGCGACGCCTGCCGAAACCGCGAGGGCCGCGGTCGAAAGGATCAGCTTTTTCATCAGTTAACTCCCTTTAGGTGTTGGTTTCTTGGTTTTTCAAATCAGCCGGGTTGGGTGGCTGACAGAAACTGTTTGAGCCGCTCGCTCTTGGGCGATCCAAAGAGCGCATCCGGCGGGCCTTCTTCCTCGATCAGACCATGATGCAGAAAGATAACATGGTCCGACACATCCGCGGCCAGCCGCATGTCATGGGTGACGATCACCATGGTGCGCCCTTCGGCGGCCAAGTCCTTGATGACCTTCACGACCTCTTGTTCCAGTTCAGGGTCCAGCGCCGAGGTCGGTTCGTCGAACAACAGCGCCTTGGGTTCCATGCACAGCGCGCGCGCGATGGCGGCGCGTTGCTGCTGGCCGCCCGACAGTTGCGCAGGCCAGACATCGCATTTGTCGCCGATCCCAACCTTGGCCAGATAGGCGCGGGCCTTTTCTTCGACCTCGGCCTTGTCGCGGCCTAGCACGGTGACGGGCGCTTCCATCACGTTTTGCAGGATGGTCATGTGGGACCAAAGGTTGAACTGCTGGAACACCATCGACAGGTTGGTGCGGATGCGCGTGACCTGGGCACGGTCTGCCGGGTGCCGGTGCAGCGCATGGCCGCGCCAGGCAATCGGCTCGCCTTCGAACAGGATCTCGCCTTGCTGGCTGTCCTCAAGCAGGTTGGCACAACGCAACAGCGTCGATTTCCCTGACCCGGACGACCCGATCAGCGACACGACATGCCCGCGTTCGGCCACCAGATCGACGCCTTTCAGAACCTCAAGCGCACCGTAACTTTTGTGAAGGTCACGGATTTCGATCACAGGCGTGGCTGTGGCGGGGTCTGGGGACGTTGTGTCGAATGGCACGCAAGAAACCTGATTGTGGAACAAGTGGTGTGACATCGGAGTAGGGCGCATATTTATCCGAAATGCAACGGCGAAAAGGCGGGGAAGTCGCGTAAATCCGGGCGGATAGACGGTCTGGCGGGGCAGATTGCACGGGTGGCGCCCGGTCATACGCGCTGTGGTTGACGGCCCTGTCGTATGGTCAGACGCGGTCGCCGTCTGCGGTGCCGTCCAGGGCACGGGCGGCGCGCAGGCGTGCCTCGTTGCTTTCGCGGTCGGTGATGCCAAGAAAGCGCGGGATCATCCGCATCAACGCATCTTCTTCCGCCGTGCGCACCCCATCGGCCAGCACGACGGACCAAGCCGCTTCGATCACCGCGATCCGGTCGTCCAGCGGCACACCGTCTTTCACGGCATTGGTAAAGCGCACGGTATCGGGGGCTTCGGCCTCGATTTTCTCTGCGTCCTGCCGCAGGGCGACGGCACCATCTCCCGTCAATCCATAGCGGCGGGACAGGATGCGGGTGATTTCGTCCACCTCGGTCGCGCCATAGGCGTGGTCTGACCGTGCCAGCCGCACCAGAAGCGCGGCAATCGCCAGGCGCGCATCGTCATCGCCCAGCGGGCTGGGGGTCGGTTGGCTGAGTTTGCTGAGAAGGGATCGGATCATGTCATCAACTTATGGAAATTCTGTGGAAATACCAGCCTGCCAATCCTGCTTCGGGTCACAACCCTGTCAGGACCAAACACACTGCTCACCTCAGTTGACCAGGCCGGGTATGGAAAACCGGATGTCGTCAACCGCGATGCCGCCCGGGTCGCGATGGGTCACGGTGATGGCCTGCGCGGCAGGCGTGATCAGCACGGCAACTTCGTTCACGCCATGGTCGGGAAGAAGTGTGTGTTGCCCGATCACGTCACCGGCTTGGTCGAAAAAAGAAAAGGTCACACGCCCCGGCTTCGGACGGGTGCCCAGCGGGTCCGGATAATCTGCATGCAGTCGAATGGCGAATGCTGGCGTTGCCTGTTCAAACACGAAGGCAAGCGCACCTTCCCCGCGACCCGAAAGGCGTTCAAACCCATCGGGTCCAATCGGAAAAGCCGCGTTAGATCCAAACGCGGCATGAAATGCCACCGCGATGGGGGCGGCTTTGTTGCCCGTCTGCGCGGCAAGCGGTTGCGACGGATGGCCGGTCAGCATCTCGAAACCCTCGGCAACATGTCGCGTCTGTCCGGCAAGCATGGACCCAAGTGTCACGCCGTGAAAGTGCACCAGACCGGGCAATGGTTGTCCCGGTTCCGGCAGGGGTGCAAACCCCTCGAAATCGACAAGGCCGGGCAAATGCCCGGCCAGTTCCGCGTAATCGACTGATGTAACCTCACCCCCCCAAAGCGGGGTTGCGCTCAAGGCCAGACATATGGCCCAGACCTTGGTCACACCAGCCGCTCGATCTCTTTCGCGGCGCGCACGAAGTCGGCAAACAAGGGGGCCGGGTCGAAGGGCTTGGATTTCAGTTCCGGGTGAAACTGAACGCCGATGAACCACGGATGGTCCTTCCATTCGACGATTTCGGGCAGGCGACCGTCCGGCGACATGCCGGAAAAATGCAGGCCGCAATCTTCCAACTGATCACGATACTTGGTGTCCACCTCATAGCGGTGACGGTGGCGTTCTTCGATGGTGGTGGTGCCATAGATCTCGGCGACCTTGGACCCTTCGGCCAGTGTCGCGGTATAGGCGCCCAACCGCATCGTGCCGCCCTTGTCATCGGAGACCTTGCGCTTGACCCGATAGTTGCCCTGCACCCATTCCTTCAGGTGATACACCACGGGAGTAAACCGGGTTTCACCGGCCTCGTGGTCAAATTCCTCGGACCCGGCGTCCTTGATCCCCGCGACGTTGCGCGCCGCTTCCACGACGGCCATCTGCATGCCCAGGCAGATCCCCAGATAGGGGATCTTGCGTTCACGGGCAAACTGCGCCGCCTTGATCTTGCCCTCGGTGCCGCGTTCACCGAACCCGCCGGGCACAAGGATCGCGTGGAACCCGGCCAGATAGGGCGCGGGGTCTTCGTTGTCGAACAGTTCGGCATCCACCCATTCCAGTTTGACGCGCACCCGGTTGGCCATGCCCCCATGCATCAAAGCCTCTTTGATCGACTTATAGGCATCCTCAAGCTGGATATACTTGCCGACCACGGCCACGCGCACCTCGCCTTCGGCGTTGTGAATGCGATCTTCCACGTCTTCCCAACGGCGCAAGTCAGGCTTGGGGGCAGGGGCGATCTGGAACGCATCCAGCACCGCCTGATCCAGCCCGACATTGTGGAACGCCATTGGCGCTTCATAGATCGACTTCAGGTCATAGGCCGGAATGACCGCATCGGGGCGCACATTACAGAACAGCGCGATCTTGCCGCGTTCCTTTTCGGGGATCTCATGCTCGGCCCGGCAGACCAGCACATCGGGTGCGATACCGATCGAGCGCAATTCCTTGACCGAGTGCTGGGTCGGCTTGGTCTTCAATTCGCCCGAGGCGGCAAGAAACGGCAGCAGTGTGAGATGCATGAAGATACACTGACCGCGCGGGCGTTCCTGGCTGAACTGGCGGATCGCTTCAAAGAAGGGCAGGGCTTCGATGTCACCGACGGTGCCGCCGATTTCACAGAGCATGAAATCAACCTCGTCGTCGCCGATCTCGATGAAGTCCTTGATTTCGTTGGTGACATGCGGGATCACCTGAATGGTTTTGCCCAGGTAATCGCCGCGGCGCTCTTTCTCCAGCACATTGGTATAGATGCGCCCCGAGGAAACGGAATCGGTCGCGCGTGCTGCCACCCCGGTGAAGCGTTCATAGTGGCCGAGATCCAGATCGGTTTCCGCGCCATCGTCGGTGACGAACACCTCGCCATGTTCAAACGGGCTCATCGTGCCGGGATCGACGTTCAGGTAAGGGTCAAGTTTGCGCATCCGCACCGAATAGCCGCGCGCCTGCAACAGCGCACCCAAGGCCGCCGCCGTCAGCCCCTTGCCCAAAGAAGAAACCACACCGCCGGTGATGAAAATGTAACGTGCCATGCGTCAGGCTGCCCCCGTGAAACCGGCGCCATCGCGCCTTTGAATATTGGCTTTCGAACCCTGCACACGGCCATGAAAAAGGCCCCGGCGAATCCGCTGTCCACGGGATTAAAGATATAACCGATTCCGGTCCCCCGCGCAACCGGATCGCAAGATGATGGGGCGGGAAATCCGCCCGTCCTCAAGGTGTTGTGGGTGTCAGTCCGCGCGCGGCGGGGTCAGGCTGTCATCTGCGCTGGTGGGCGGCAGAAGGTCCGAAACATCCGGTGTCACCGGCGCGTCGGGGGCGGCGGCGTCATCTGCCACAGGCGCTTCGATCCCCAGCGTATCAACCACCGAACTGTCGGCCGAGTTTTTCGCGGCAATCACTGTCAGGGTGATCGAGGTGCACAGAAACGCGATGGCGAAGATCCAGGTCAGCTTGCCAAGGGCCGTGGCCGCCCCGCGCGACGACATCACGCCACCACCGCCGCCACCACCAATGCCAAGTCCGCCACCTTCGGACCGCTGCAACAGCACGATCCCGATCAGCCCAAGGGCCAGGATCAGGTGAATGACGAGGATGACGTTTTCCATAAGGGACGCTTCCGTGGCTGGGGTTCGTTCGATCTGCGGGGCTATGTAGGGGAAAAGCAGAAGGGGTGCAAGCAGCGCGGAGCTCCAATCTGCATTTCTGTCCGCGTTTCCCCGATCTCATGCGAATTACGGGTTTCACACGCGGGTAAGTGCCGCTATGACCCTAGCGGGTTTTCTTTGAGACAGGAAAAAGATCATGGCCAATGTAGTCGTCGTAGGTGCCCAGTGGGGCGATGAGGGAAAGGGCAAGATCGTTGACTGGCTCAGCGAACGTGCCGATGTGATCGCGCGTTTTCAAGGGGGGCACAATGCGGGCCATACACTGGTCGTGGACGGCAAGGTTTACAAGCTGCACGCGCTGCCCTCGGGCGTGGTGCGCGGTGGCAAGCTGTCGGTGATCGGCAATGGCGTCGTGCTGGACCCGTGGCACCTGCTGAAAGAGATCGAGACGATCACCGGACAAGGGGTCGAGATTTCGCCCGACACGCTGATGATTGCCGAAAACACGCCGCTGATCCTGCCGTTCCACGGTGAACTTGACCGCGCGCGGGAAGAGGCCGCATCGAAAGGCACCAAGATCGGCACCACCGGGCGCGGCATTGGCCCGTGTTACGAAGACAAGGTGGGGCGTCGCGCCATCCGCGTGGCCGATCTGGCCGATCCGGTCACGCTTGAAACCCGGGTGGATCGCGCGCTTCAACACCATGACCCGCTGCGCAAGGGGTTGGGGATCGACCCGATCGACCGCGACGCCCTGATTGCGCAACTGAAAGAGGTCGCCCCGAAAATCCTGCGCTTCGCCGCCCCCGTCTGGAAGGTCCTGAACGAAAAGCGCAAGGCCGGTAAACGCATTCTGTTTGAAGGGGCACAAGGCGCGCTTCTGGACATTGATTTCGGCACCTACCCCTTCGTCACATCCTCGAACGTGATTGCCGGTCAGGCGGCGACGGGCGTGGGGATCGGCCCCGGCTCGATCGACTATGTGCTGGGGATCGTGAAGGCCTATACGACCCGCGTGGGCGAAGGTCCGTTCCCGACCGAGTTGGACGATGCAGATGGTCAGCGTCTGGGCGAGCGTGGACACGAGTTTGGCACCACCACCGGGCGCAAGCGCCGCTGTGGCTGGTTCGATGCAGCCCTTGTGCGTCAGACCTGCGCGACCTCGGGCGTGTCGGGCATTT
This sequence comes from Aliiroseovarius zhejiangensis, assembly GCF_014656375.1. Lineage (GTDB taxonomy): Bacteria > Pseudomonadota > Alphaproteobacteria > Rhodobacterales > Rhodobacteraceae > Aliiroseovarius > Aliiroseovarius zhejiangensis. The sequence continues at coordinate 168,846 of NZ_BNCH01000002.1, forward strand.
CGCTGACCAAGCTCGACGTGCTGGACGGGTTTGAAACCCTGAAGATCTGCGTTGGCTACGAGCTGGACGGCAAGCAGTTGGATTACCTGCCCACCGCCGAGAACGAACAGGCCCGCTGCACCCCGATCTATGAAGAAATGCCCGGCTGGTCGGAAACCACCGAAGGCGCGCGCAGTTGGAACGATCTGCCTGCCAACGCGATCAAATACGTGAAACGCGTGGAAGAGCTGATCGAGTGCCCCGTCGCCCTTCTGTCCACCAGCCCCGAACGCGATGACACGATCCTTGTCACCGACCCGTTCGCGGATTGATCGGGGGCAGGCCATGGCACTCAGTTACAAAGCACGCAAGCGGCTGTCGCTGCTGGTTTTGGTGGTCGGGCTTCCGCTTTATATCCTTGTGGCCGTGAAAGTGGTCAGCCTGTTTGATCGCCCGCCGATCCTTGTGGAGCTTTTGGTGTATGTGGTGCTGGGGTTTCTTTGGATGATCCCGCTGCGCAAGGTGTTCCTGGGCGTGGGCAAGCCCGACCCGGATGCCGACCCGGACAGCTATCCGCGTGATCCGGTGGACCCCGACACGAAATCGCGCGGCCCGAAACGCTGAGCCCCTTCAGCCTGACCGCCAAAACAAAAAGCACGGCCCGAAAATGGCCGTGCTTTTTTAGTTAAATTTTAGCAGGTTAGGCTGTCTGACGTCCGCTTTCGTCGGTGTCTTCGCCTTCCGCCAGGGCAAAGCGGCCCGGTGCGATCTTGTTGATCCGGCCTTCGCGCAGCAGACGGCCAAAGGCGCGCAAGGCTTCCTCGCGCGAGATGCCGCCACTCACATTCAGCCCGACCACCAACCGCATCACATGCGGGCGGCTGAATTGCGGCAGGCCCTGAACTTTCGTGGCATAGGTCGCGGCGGCTTCCATCAATCCGGTCATGTCCGACGCATCCGCCCCGTTGACATAGGCGGCAAACCCGTCCTGCGACGGGTCGGCGGATACCGCGCCAATGGTCTTGCCGGCAATGTCGGCGGAGCCCTGACCGGCAACGGTTTCGGCCTTGCTGCCGGGTTTGCGGCTGACGCGGCGTGGGCGCACGATCCGCACCGCCTTGTTGCCCTTGGCATCGGCCGTATCATCATCTTCGTCTTCCACCGGGGCATCGACCCGCTGTTCGGACACCAGAACCAGCGGGGCCATCCGCAGACTGCTGCCTTTCGCTTCGGTCGGTTCCGGGCGTTTCGGGCGCACGGCGCGGGCCAGATCTTCGCGGTACGGATCTTCTTCGTGATCGCCGTCGTCAAGTTCGCCTGCGTCCTCATCGGCGCGCTTGGCTTGCACCGCGGCTTTCAGATGCTCGATCGAGTTGCGGCGGCGCGACGCTTCCTGGCTGTCCATCTTGTCGTTGGTTTCGGCCAGGATGCGGTTCAGCGTCTCGTCGCTTTGATCGGCGGCGCCGTTGTCGAAGACCTGTTCGCGGCGTTCCCGGCGTGCTTCGGTCTTTACCTCGTGGTCGATCATGTTCAGCAGTTTCAGGGCCGACGGATCGTCCTGATCCTCGTCCGAGGCGCTTGTGTCGTCCCGATCCGCTTCGTCGTCATCCAGAATGGTCGCGTCTTCCACATCCTTGGGCGTGACGGCCAGTTCTTCGACCCCGTCTTCGCGGCGCATCCGCTTCACGCGCACAACGCGGTTCACGGGACGCAGCGGTTCGGGTTCGTCGTCGAAACTGTGTTCCAGAAGGTTGGTGACACCATCTTCGATGTCCAGATCGGCATCGCCTTCGTCGTCATAGTCCGCGGCCTGTTGGGCACCGTCGTTGTCCGCGGCATCGCCCTGGGCGTTCAACTGTGACAGGATGGCATCCACGTCTTCATCCGTGTCCGCAGGTGCCTTTGCCTCGTCAGACAAAACCAGCGGGCCGTTCGCTTCGGCATCATCGTCAGACGCGGCGGGCGTGGCGTCCTTGGCATCATCCGATGCGTCGGCACCATAGAACGGTTCGGCATCCGGATCATCGGCATAGCCGTCCTGATCGGTGTCGTTGGCCACCGCGCGGATCCGTTCCAGCTTGGCCTCGGCACTGTCGCCATCAACCGTGTCATCCGAGGCTGCATCCAGCTGTGCCGGGTCGTGGGTGGCGGCTTCTTCTGCCATATGTTCGAAATTGTCATGCGCGTGGGGATCGGTGGCGACGGGCTGATCCTCGGCACCCGGCCCTTCTTCTTGCTTGTCCTCTTGCTCAGCCTTCACGGGGTCGGCTTCGGCGGGTGTGTCTTCTGCCGGCGCGGCGTCGCTCGTGTCTGGCGCAGCTTCACCTTTCACGGCCTCGGGCGCATCCGTTGCGGCGTGTTCGCCCGTCGGGGCATCGGCCTGATCTTCGTCTTCGGCCTGACCTTCACTGTCCTCGTCCAGCAGCGCCTGACCGGCCACCAGCGTGGCGCCGGTTTTTGTAACTGCGGGCAGGGCCGTGCCTTCCTGACGCAACACCACGCCATCGTCTTCCACACGGGCCTGAACGCGTTTCTGAATCTCGCGTTCGGCAATGCGATGCAGAACTTCGGCATCGGGGGTCGGGGGTTCCGCTCCGAAATAGCGGTCATCCGCCGCAAGGTCGCGAAAATACTCCGCGATCGACTTCATGGTGCCGAATGGTTCGTCGAATCCCTCAAGCGTGCACGAAAAGGTGCCATAGGATACAGTGAGGATTTTGCTGTTGCTCACCATTGATAACTCACTTTCTCCTCCGAAACTGCGCAGGTATACACAGCCTACATCGTTCCGGGAGCTTAAACAAAACTGTGCAAAACACAGCATTTTTAACCGGATAAAACCGTTCCTAAGCCCAGATTGGGAGACAATTGTGTCCATAATGAGATATTTTCGCCAATTTTCTCACAATGTGACCATGTTGGGTGGCGGGGCGGTCACACCACAGACGCTTGCGCAGTGTTTGCAGCTTGCGCCCGACCTGGTGGCCGCCGATGGCGGGGCGGATCAGGCGCTGGAACTGGGGCATATGCCCGTGGCGGTGGCGGGTGATATGGACAGTGTGTCCGACCGGGCGCGCAAGACCATTGGCGCAGACCGGTTCATCGAGACCCCGGACCAGAATCGCACCGACTTTCACAAGACGCTGGACCTGATCGACGCGCCGCTGGTCCTGGGCGTGGGGTTCATGGGCAAGCGGCTGGATCATGAACTGGCCTGCTACAACACCCTTGTGCGGCTGCCGGAAAAGCGTGTGATTCTGGTGGGCGAGGTGGATATCTGTTTTCACCTGTCCCGCCCGCTGAAAATGTCCCTGCCGGTTGGCACGCGGTTTTCGCTGTTTCCCATGGCGCAGGTGACGGTGCAGGCGACCGGGCTGGTCTGGCCGGTCGAGGACCTTCAGATGTCGCCCTGGGGCATGATCGGCACGTCAAACGAAACCAACGCGCCCGGGGTCACGGTTGCGGCGGATGGTCCGGGGCTTCTGGTGATCCTGCCGCGCGCCCATCTGAAGGATGCCATTGCGGCGTTGACCACCGGCGGTGACGCGACCGAAGCCTAACAGTTCGGGACATTCACGGCCAAACCGCCCAGCGAGGTCTCTTTATACTTTTCCGACATATCCTGCCCGGTCTCGAACATCGTCTTGATGCAGGCGTCCAGCGGTACAAGATGGGTGCCGTCGCCGCGCAACGCCAGCGAGGCCGCGGACACCGCCTTGATCGCGCCCAGCCCGTTGCGTTCGATGCAGGGCACCTGCACCAGTCCCCGCACCGGGTCGCAGGTCAGGCCAAGGTGGTGTTCCAACGCGATCTCGGCCGCGTTCTCGATCTGCATGGGGCTGCCGCCCATCACGGCGCACAGCCCGGCTGCAGCCATCGCACTGGCCGATCCGACCTCGGCCTGGCACCCCGCTTCAGCGCCCGAGATCGAGGCGTTGTGCTTCACGATCCCGCCGATGGCCGAAGCGGTCAGCAGAAACTCGTGCACCCGTGACGGCACCGCGCCGGGCACGTGGTTCAGCCAGTATCGCACCACCGCCGGCAGAACGCCCGCCGCGCCATTGGTCGGGCTGGTCACGACCTGACCGCCCGCGGCGTTTTCCTCGTTCACCGCCATGGCATAGACGCTCATCCAATCGTTGATGATGTGCGGGGCGGACAGGTTCATCCCCTGTTCGGCCATCAGGCTGTCATGGATCGCCTTCGCGCGGCGGCGCACCAGAAGACCTCCGGGCAAGGTGCCATCGGTGGACAGCCCCCGCTCGATACAGGCATTCATCACCTCCCAGATCCGGTCCAGCCCTTCGGCCAGTTCGGCGGGTCCCATATGCTCCAGTTCGTTAGCGCGCTTCATCTCGGCGATTGTTTTGCCCGACTCGCGCGCCATCTCAAGCATCTGGGCGGCGGTATCGAACGGATAGGGATGCCGTTTTGCATCGCGCGCGTCCATCACGGCCTCGCGCGCCTGTTCCGCTTCGGTCACGACGAAGCCGCCACCGATGGAATAATAGGTCTCGCGCACCACCACATCGCCCTGCGCGTCGGTGGCCATCAGTTGCATCCCGTTGGCATGGCCGGGCAGGGGTGTTTCATAGTCAAACAAAAGATCCGTCTTGGGTGCGAATGCCAGCGGGTCCAACCCTTCGGGATGCACGGTTCCGGTGCGCGCGATTTCGGCCAGGGTGGTTTCGGCGCGCGCGTGGTCGTAGGTGTCGGGCAGGAACCCGGCCAATCCCAGGATAGTAGCCCTGTCGGTGGCATGTCCCACACCGGTAAACGCGAGCGACCCATGCAGAGAGGCGCGCAACCCATGCACCTTGAAGGGCTGCGCCCGCAGATGGTCCAGAAACCGTCCGCCCGCCACCATCGGACCCATCGTATGGGACGAACTGGGGCCAACCCCGATTTTGAACATATCGAAGACAGACAGGAACATGGCGACCTCGTGCATTTGCAGGTTGGATCAGGTTGATCAATTCGCGCGCGCATGTCCGCGCAAAAACGACGCTTTTTGCGTCAGTCCGGCCGGGTCAGCACGAAAGCCGCCCCCGCGCCCATCAGAACCGCCTGTGCCAGCAAGACCAGAGGCGGCGCGCCAAGGATCAGAGACACGACAAAAACCAGCGTCATCATGAAGACCGCCAGCATTTTCGCCCGGCGCGAGATCGCGCCGCGCTCCTCCCAATCCTTGATCGCCGGGCCGAAATGGGCGTGGTCAATCAACCAGGCGCGCGCCTTTGGACTGCCCTTGCCGAAGGCAAAGGCCGCCACCAGCAGGAAAGGCGTGGTGGGCAAGACGGGCAGGATCACTCCGATCAGCCCCAGCGCCACCGCGCACCACCCCAGCGCCATATAGACATATCTGCTCATCCGATGCATGCAGCCCTTGCCGGAAATCGTTGCGCCAGCATTGGGCGATGAGGGGGGGAATGTCCACCCGGTGGCGCCGGCGGTCTCCAGGCGGCAAAAATTGGCGATGTGCTGTGTTCCCCTCTCGCCAGTCCGGACCATGCGTTTTATAACGCTGACAACTCGAAACATGCGCCACAAGGGGAATCGCTGCCATGTCCGGAGAACTCTCACCCATCGACACCGCCAAATTCGTCGCAGCCAAGCGGGCGGTTCAATATGTCGAAGACGGGATGCGCGTGGGGCTGGGCACCGGGTCCACCGCCGCCTGGATGGTGCGCTGCCTGGGCGAACGGGTGCGCAGCGAGGGCCTGAAGATCACCGGCGTGCCGACCAGCACCCGCACCGCCGAGCTGGCGCAGCAGGTGGGGATCACCGTCACCACGCTGGACGAGGCCAAGTGGCTGGACCTGACCATTGACGGCACCGACGAATACGACCCCGACCTGTGCCTGATCAAAGGCGGCGGCGGGGCGCATTTGCAGGAAAAGATCGTTGCCACCGCGTCCGACCGGATGGTGGTGATCGCGGACCCGACCAAGGGCGTTGACGTGCTGGGCGCCTTCCCCTTGCCGATCGAGGTCATCCCTTTCGGCCTGCAAGCCACCAAGGGACTGGTCGAGGAACTGCTGGCCGCGATGGACGTTCTGGACAGCAAGGCGGTGCTGCGCGAAAAGGGCGGCGTGCCCTTTGTCACCGACGAGGGCAACCACATCATCGACCTGCATCTGAAGCGCATTCAGGATCCGCGCAAGCTCTCGATGGTGTTGAACCAGGTGCCGGGGGTGGTCGAGAACGGGTTGTTCATCGACATTTGCGATGCGGTTGTCATCGGCCATGGCGATGGCCGGGTCGAGGTGATCGACATCAACGAAGGCACCCACGAGGAAGAGCGGATCGAGTTTGCTGACAGTGCAAACATTTTTGCAGATATCTGACACTTCTACACGGCTTCGACACGCGCAAACGTGAACCATGTGACATTTCCGGCTCTGGAAACCCGGCGGCGTTGCCCATAGCTTCTGCCGCAATGTGATTTGCACCCTGACGATATGGTCGGGGCAGGAAAGGTGAATGGATATGAGCGGATTTGACTATGACCTCTTCGTGATTGGTGGCGGATCGGGCGGTGTACGCGCGGGCCGTTTGGCGGCGGAAGGCGGGGCCAAGGTCGCGCTGGCCGAAGAGTTTCGCATGGGCGGCACCTGTGTCATCCGGGGCTGTGTGCCGAAGAAGCTGATGGTGTTCGCCTCGCAATACGGTCCCGCTGCCGATGCAGCCCGTGCCTATGGCTGGCAGGGCAATGCGCGGGGTGAGTTCGACTGGGCCGGCACCTTCCGCCCGGCCCTTCACGCCGAGCTTGAGCGGCTGGAGGGGGTCTATACCAAGAACCTTGGCAATTCGGGGGCCGATATCTTTCACGCCCGCGCCAAGCTGACCGATGCGCATACGGTTGAACTGTCGACGGGCGAGACATTTTCCGCAAAACACATCCTGATCGCCACTGGTGGGCGTCCCTTCGTGCCGGATCTGCCGGGGGCCGATCTGGGCATCACGTCGAACGAGATTTTCGATCTGGACGAGTTTCCCGCGCGTATCCTGATCATCGGTGGTGGCTATATCGCGATGGAGTTCGCCTGCATCTTCAACGGGTTGGGCAGTCAGGCAACGCTGTGGTATCGCGGCGCACAAATCCTGCGCGGCTTCGATGATGAGGTGCGCGGCCTGCTGGCCGAGCAGATCCGCGAAAACGGTGTTGACCTGCATGTTGGTCTTGAAATCGAGCGCATGGAACGCCGGGACGGCGCGATCTGGGTCAAAGGCACGGACGGGCGCGAGCAGATGTTCGATCAGGTTCTGTTTGCCACCGGGCGTGATCCGAACACCGAAGGGCTGGGGCTGGAAGATCTGGGTGTCGAGCTGTCGCAAAATGGTGCGGTCGTGGTGGACGACTACAGCCAAACCGCAGTGCCGTCGATCTATGCGGTGGGCGATGTGACCGATCGCATCGCGCTGACCCCCGTGGCGATCCGTGAAGGCATGGCTTTCGTCGAAACCGTTTTCAAGGGCAACCCCACCAAACCCGATCACGACAACGTCGCCTCGGCCGTGTTCACGCAGCCCGAATACGGCACCGTGGGCCTGTCCGAGGAAGACGCCCGCGCGCGCGAAAAGATCGACGTCTACAGCGCCGTTTTCCGCCCGATGCAGAAAAGTTTCATCGACGCGCATGAACGGGTGCTGTTCAAGCTGGTGGTCAGCCAGAAAACGCAGAAGGTGCTGGGCTGTCACATCGTGGGTGAAGGGGCCGGCGAGATGATCCAGTTGGCGGCAGTCGCGATCAAGATGGGGGCGACCAAGGCCGATTTCGACCGCACCGTCGCCGTTCACCCCACGATGTCCGAAGAAATCGTGCTGATGAAGTCGCCAACCCGCAGCGACTAAGCCCCGATTGGGGGGCGAAATGTGAAAGCACAGGAAATTCAACTCAAAAGGGGACAGATCGCGCGCCCTTTGCCTTGAAATCCGGCCCTTAAAGGGTCAGGTATGACGACGAAACCATTAACGTGGAAGGAACAGGACCAGATGGCCAGCGATAATGGCGGCCCCTGGGGCGGCGGTGGAAACCGTGGCGGCTCTGGCGGGCGTCCCCCCTCGAACGGTGGCGGCAACCGTGGCGGCAAGGATCAGCCGCAAATGCCCGAAATTGACGAGTTGATGAAAAAGGGACAAGAGCAGTTGCGCGTCCTGATGGGTGGCCGTGGCGACAGACGCCGTGGCGGTGGGGCAGGCGGCGATGCCGGTGGCCCCAGCTTCGGGCGCGGGTCGGTGCTGCTGGTCGCGCTGGTTGCCGTTGCAGTCTGGGTGTTTGCCAGCTTCTATCGCGTCGACACCTCGGAACAATCGGTCGAACTGCTGTTCGGGGAACGCTATGGCGTTGGGCAGGAAGGTCTGAACTTCGCCCCATGGCCGATCGTCACCAAGGAAATCTATCCGGTGACGCGCGAGAACATCATCAACATCGGTGACGGCCCGAACGAAGGGCTGATGCTGACCGGGGATGAAAACATCGTTGATATCGATTATCAGGTGGTCTGGAACATCTCGGATGTCGAGAAATTCGTGTTCAACCTGGCCGACCCGGAAAACACCATCCGCGCCGTGTCCGAATCCGCCATGCGCGAGATTGTGGCGCGCTCGCGGCTGGCACCGATCCTGACCTCGGATCGGGGCATCATCCAACAGGATCTGGAAGCCCTGATCCAATCGACGCTGGATGCCTATCAGTCCGGCGTGAACATTGTTCGTGTTAACTTTGACAAGGCCGACCCGCCCGAAGACGTGATCGACAGCTTCCGAGAAGTGCAGGCCGCCGAACAGACTCGCGACACGCTGCAAAAGCAGGCCGATGCCTATGTCAACCGCGTGGTTGCCGCAGCCCGTGGTGAAGCGGCGCAACTTCTGGAACAGGCCGAAGGTTATCGCGCCCGCGTGGTGAACGAAGCCGAAGGTGAAGCCGCCCGTTTCATCGCGGTCTATGATGAATTTGCCAAAGCCCCCGACATCACCCGCAAGCGCCTGTATCTTGAGACGATCGAGAAGGTGATGCGCGGTGTGGATAAGGTCATCCTTGACGAAAGCGTCAGCGGTGAAGGCTCGGGTGTCGTGCCCTATCTGCCGCTGAATGAACTGTCGCGCAAACCGGCGCAGACCACGAACCAGACCACAGACGGGGGGGCGAACTGATGAAACGCACTCAGATCATCCTTGTGGCCGTTGTTGCGCTGCTGTTTGGCGCGTTGCAGGCGGTCTATATCGTCGACGAGCGCGAGGTCGCGCTGCGGCTCTGGTTCGGTGAGGTGCAGGCCGAGATCACCGATCCGGGTCTGTATTTCAAGATCCCGGTGCTGCACGAAATCGTCAAGTATGACGGGCGCATCCTGCCCCTGGAAACCAGCAAGCTCGAGGTCACTCCGGCCGACAGCCGACGGCTTGAGGTTGACGCCTTCGCCCGCTGGCGCATCTCGGACGCCAAGCAGTTCCGCCGCGCGGTGGGCGCAAGCTCGATCGCCGGGGCGCAGCCGCGCCTTGAGCGGATCCTGAACGCCGAACTGCGTGAGGTTCTGGGTAAGGTGGACAGCGATGCGGTGCTGTCGGCGGACCGGGTTCTGCTGATGAACCAGATCCGTGATCAGGCCCGCACTCAGGCGGCATCGCTGGGCGTCGAAATCATCGACGTGCGCATCAAACGCGCCGACCTGCCCAAGCAGAACCTTGAAGCCACGTTCGAGCGGATGCGCGCCGAACGCCAGCGTCTTGCGGCGGATGAAATCGCCCGCGGTAACGAGGCCGCGCAGCGGCTGCGGGCCACCGCCGACCGGACCGTTGTGGAAACCGTGTCCGAAGCGCGCAAGCAGGCACAGATCATCCGTGGTGAAGCCGATGCCCGCCGCAACGCCATCCTGGCCGAGGCGCTGGGCCGCGATGCCGAGTTCTTCGCCTTCCTGCGCTCGCTTGAGGCGTATGAAAATTCGTTGGTCGGGGGCAACTCGTCGATGGTCCTGTCACCAGACAGCGAGTTCTTCGACTATCTGAAATCGGACACGGGTCGGTGATCTCGACCATTGTGTTGGGGATCGGGCTTGTGCTCGTGATCGAGGGGCTGGTGTTCGCACTGGCCCCTTCGCGTCTGGACGATCTGGTCGCGATGATGGCCGCCATGTCGCGCGATCAGCGCCGGTTGATCGGGCTGCTTGCGTTGGCGCTGGGCGTCGTGCTGGTCTGGCTGTCGCGGATGTAATCGCGCACAGGGCCGGGTTTCCCGCTTTACGTGTCACTTTGCGGTGTTTTGCACAATTCGCTTGCCATGCCGGGCAGGTCGTATATCGCTGCCCGAGTTCTTAGCAAAGCAGGCCCATGAAACATATCCCGGACTTTCCGCACGCCACCGACGACACGAAAACCGCGAAAGACTGGGTCAAGACCCTGGCCGCCTATCGCGAGCCAAGCACCTGGCGCAGCAGTTTCGAGCTTGCCGTCAGCATCGGACCCTTCCTTCTGTTGTGGGGGCTGGCCTGGATGTCGATGTCAATCAGTCCCTGGCTGACCCTTGCCCTTGCTGCCGTGAACGCCCTGTTTCTGCTGCGCCTGTTCACCATCCAGCACGATTGCGGTCACGGGTCGTTTTTCCGGCAGCGCGCGCTGAGCGACTGGGTCGGGCGGGTAATCGGCGTTCTGACCCTGACGCCCTATGCGGTGTGGCGGCGCACCCATTCGATCCATCACAGCTCGGCGGGCAATCTGGGCAAGCGGGGGATCGGCGATATCGTGACCCTGACGGTGGACGAATACAACGCGCTGTCGCGGTTCGAGCGCCTCAGATACCGTTTCTATCGCAATCCGCTGATCCTGTTCGGGTTTGGGCCGGGCTATCTGTTCCTTCTGCAAAACCGCCTGCCGTTTGGCCTGATGAACAGTGCCCGATACTGGGCCAGCGCGATGGGCACCAACCTTGCCATCGTCGCGGCGCTGGGCGCGATCTGGTATTTCGGCGGTTTCGCGGCGCTTCTGCTTATTTTCCTGCCGACCACAATACTGGCGGCCACGGCTGGCATGTGGCTGTTCTATGTGCAGCATCAGTTTGAAGACACGCATTGGAGCGTTGAGGCGGACTGGCACTTGCATGATGCGGCGCTTGAGGGCAGTTCGCATTACATCATGCCGCCGATCCTGCAATGGTTCAGCGCCAATATCGGCATTCACCACGTGCATCACCTTTATAGCCGCATCCCCTTCTATCGCCTGACCGAAGTCCTGCGCGATCATGCAGAACTGGCCCAGGCCAACCGCATGACCATCCCTGAAAGCCTGTCCTGCGCGCGGCTGCACCTGTGGGACACGCAGCGCCAACAGCTTATGTCCTTTGCCCAGGCCCGCGCGCTCTATGGCTAGGTCCGGCTGCATGGCCGGTGCGCGCGTTGCCGCGCGTCACGCCGCATTACAGGCGTTCACATGGCAGTGAATACAGTTCAGGAACTTTGCGTTGCGCTTTAGGGTTCCTATCTAGACACTATTCTTTGTCGGGCGAAGGTCCGAAACAGTTTCTTGAAAGGAGAGAGGTGTGAAAGTGCAGGCAATTTCCCCCACCCAAAACCAGATGTGGGGCATGCGCGCTTTTGTCGGGCTGATCATGGCGCTGGCCGTGGTCCTGGCATCCGGTCTGCGGGCCGAGGCGCGCGGCGCCCCCGACAGCTTTGCCGATCTGGCCGAACAGGTCAGCCCGGCGGTGGTGAACATCACCACATCAACCATCATCGCCCAACGGACCGGCAATCAGCCGATGATCCCCGAAGGCAGCCCGTTCGAGGATTTCTTCCGCGATTTCCTGGATCGCAACCACCCGGGCGGGCCGAATGACAACGCGCCCCGCCAGCGCCGCAGTCAGGCGCTGGGGTCGGGGTTCGTGATTTCCGAAGACGGGTTCATCGTGACCAACAACCATGTCATCGAAGGCGCGGACGAGATCATGATCGAGTTCTTTGGGGACAGGGGCGAACTGCCTGCCACCGTGATCGGGACTGACCCGAACACGGACATTGCGGTTCTGAAAGTGGAAAGCGACAAGCCGCTGCCCTTCGTCAGCTTCGGCGACAGCGACATCATGCGTGTCGGCGATTGGGTGATGGCGGTCGGCAATCCGCTGGGGCAGGGTTTTTCGGTGTCGGCCGGGATTGTGTCTCAGCGCAACCGCGAATTGTCGGGCGCTTATGACGACTATATCCAGACCGATGCGGCGATCAACCGGGGCAACTCGGGCGGGCCGCTGTTCAACATGGATGGTGAAGTGGTCGGCGTGAATACGGCGATCCTCAGCCCCAATGGCGGTTCGATCGGGATCGGATTCGCGATGTCGTCTGCGGTTGTGAAACGTGTGGTGGACCAACTGAAGGAATTTGGCGAAACCCGTCGCGGCTGGCTGGGTGTGCGCATCCAGGACATCACCGATGACATCGCCGAGGCGATGGGCCTGGACAGCACCAACGGCGCGCTGATCACCGACGTGCCGGAAGGACCGGCGAAAGAAGCCGGCATTCTGCCCAACGACATCATCCTGTCCTTTGACGGGACCGAGGTGACGGACACGCGCGAGCTTGTGCGCATCGTCGGCAATGCACCCGTGGGCAAAGCCGTGCGCGTGGTGATCCTGCGCGATGGTCAGACCGAGACCCTGAAGATCACATTGGGTCGTCGCGAAGACGCCAGCACCGCGTCCGGGGATGCTCCTGACGCGCCCACGCCTGAAGCGCCCGCAGAAGGCAAGGTGCTGGGCATGACTTTGGGCGAGCTGGACGACACCCGCCGCATGGACCTTAATCTGCCCCCGGCAGCCGAAGGTCTTGTGGTGCTGGACATCGACGAAGACAGCGAAGCCTTTGAAAAGGGCATTCGGGCGGGCGATGTGGTGGCCGAAGCCGGGCAGGAGGCCGTGACCTCGATCGAGGCGCTGGAAGACCGGCTGGAGGCCGCAAAGGACGGGGGTCGCAAATCGGTGCTGCTTTTGGTGCGCCGCGATGACAATCCGCGTTTCGTTGCGCTGACGCTGGACTAGGCACCCCATAAAAGAAAACCCCGCGCGGCCAAGGCCGGGCGGGGCAGAAAGCCCGCAGCCGATAGGTGCGGGCTTTTCGTTTGAGTGGTGGCCTACAGCGAATAAATATCCGCGCGGCACAGCCCGATATCGTCCAGTTCGCGGTCGCTGAGCTTGTTCAGCGCATTCCGGGTCATGCGCGCGTCGTTCCAGGCGGTGACGGTGGCCACCAGCTTGTGGAACACAGCGGTCAAACGGCCGCCGAAGGACGCACCGTTCACAGGGATATATGTCGTTTCGAAAGCAGCCATTTTTCTGCTCCTTCATTGGTTGGATTGCGGCGGTTCGCCTGATTGCTTCGGCGGGCATCTAGGCCCGATTTTTCGGGGCAGCAAGCCCACAAATTGCATGACTCCTATGCGTTTTCTGCAACGGGTCGCAATCGGGATATGCGGGGTCGAAAACAGGCCGGGTTGGTCGCTTTCCGACCCGCGACATTCTGTCCGGTGACCCACGCTGTGGCATGAAAGCCGCAGTTTATTGCTCCTCGTCCGATGGATAAGAAACGTTAGGCTGCGCAAAAGATTCTGGTGCATGTTCTTGTTTCGTGCTAGTCCGGTTGGCAACAAAAGCACCGCACAGGCGTGCGGGCAACGAGCAGGGCAGGACACAACATGCGTGTAATCGGGATTGATCCGGGACTTCGCAACCTTGGTTGGGGTGTGATCGACACGGATGGCACGCGGATGTCGCATGTGGCCAATGGGATCTGCCATTCACGCACCGGCGAATTGGCGGCGCGGCTCTTGTCGCTTTACGACCAGTTGTCGGATGTGCTGACAGAATTTGCGCCCGATACGGCCGCTGTTGAGCAGACCTTCGTGAACAAGGATGCTGTCGCCACGCTGAAACTGGGGCAGGCGCGCGGGATCGCCCTTCTGGTGCCTGCAAAGGCCGGGTTGCCCATCGGGGAATACGCGCCCAACGCAGTCAAGAAAGCTGTGGTGGGGGTGGGACATGCCGACAAGGTGCAGGTGGAACATATGGTCAAGATGCAACTGCCCGGCGTGAAGATCACGGGCGCGGACGCCGCTGATGCGCTGGCCATCGCGATCTGTCATGCGTTCCACGCGCAGAATGCAGGACGGCTGGATGCGGCGCTCAGAAAGGCCAGCGCATGATTGGGAAAATCGCGGGACGGATCGACTATCGCGCCGAAGACCACGTGCTGATCGACGTGCGCGGGGTGGGCTATCTGGTCTATGTCTCGGATCGGACCATGGCCAGCCTGCCGGGTTCGGGCGAGGCGGTGGCACTTTATACCGAGCTTTTGGTGCGCGAGGATAATCTGCAACTCTTTGGCTTCACCACGTTGGTCGAGAAAGAATGGCATAGGTTGTTGACGAGCGTTCAGGGCATTGGCGCAAAAGCGTCGATGTCGATCCTGAGCACGCTGGGACCCGACGGGGTCAGCCGCGCGATTGCGCTGGGGGACTGGAACGCGGTGAAGGCTGCAAAGGGATTGGGGCCTAAAACGGCGCAGCGCGTTGTGAACGAACTCAAGGACAAGGCGGCGTCGGTCATGGCGCTGTCGGGTCAGGTCGGGGCAGCGTCAGTTGATGCGATGCCGGATGACGTGATTGAACCGGCAGCTCCCGCCGCCCCTGTTGCCCCGCCCGCGCCAACGGGCAACGCCGCCGCCCAGTCCGAGGCGCTGTCGGCGCTGACCAATCTGGGTTATGCTCCTGGCGAAGCAGCGTCCGCAGTCGCGCAGGCTTTGGGCAACGATCCATCGCTTGACACGTCCGGCCTGATCCGCGCGGCGCTGAAACTTCTTGCGCCGAAAGGGTAGGGGGCTAGAAAGAACCCATGACCGCCTCTGACCCGCTCAATGCTCCTGATCCCACGCTGCGCCCCGCACCGCGCCCGGAAGACGCAACCGAGGCCGACCGCGCCCTGCGCCCGCAAACACTGGGCGATTTCATCGGGCAGGCCGAGGCGCGGGCGAACCTTCGTATCTTCATCGAAAGCGCACGCAAACGCGGCGAGGCGATGGATCATGTGCTGTTCCATGGCCCGCCGGGGCTGGGCAAGACGACGCTTGCGCAGATCATGGCGCGTGAATTGGGCGTGAACTTCCGCATGACATCCGGCCCCGTGCTGGCGAAGGCCGGTGATCTGGCGGCGATCCTGACCAATCTGGAAGCCAATGACGTGTTGTTCATTGACGAGATTCACAGGCTGAACCCGGTGGTCGAAGAAGTGCTCTATCCCGCGCTGGAAGATTTCGAACTGGATCTGGTGATCGGCGAAGGGCCTGCGGCCCGCACCGTGCGGATCGAATTACAACCCTTCACGCTGGTGGGCGCGACGACCCGTTTGGGTCTTTTGACCACGCCATTGCGCGACCGGTTCGGCATTCCGGTGCGGCTGCAATTCTATTCCGTCGACGAACTGCACGAGATCGTCACCCGCAACGCTGTCAAACTTGGCGCACCGGCTGATGAGGATGGCGCGCGCGAGATTGCCCGCCGCGCCCGTGGCACACCGCGCATCGCCGGGAGGCTGTTGCGGCGCGTGGT
Organism: Aliiroseovarius zhejiangensis; assembly: GCF_014656375.1. Taxonomy (GTDB): domain Bacteria; phylum Pseudomonadota; class Alphaproteobacteria; order Rhodobacterales; family Rhodobacteraceae; genus Aliiroseovarius; species Aliiroseovarius zhejiangensis. Next base: position 184,404 of record NZ_BNCH01000002.1, read on the forward strand.
TGATTTCGCGGTGGTCGAAGGCGACGGGCGCATCACCCGCAATTTGGCCGACAATGCGCTGACCCGGCTGGGCGTTGATCATCTGGGGCTGGACGGGGCCGACCGGCGCTATCTGGGCCTGATGGCGGAACACTATGGCGGCGGCCCGGTGGGCATTGAAACCCTGTCCGCCGCCCTGTCCGAAAGCCGCGATGCGCTGGAAGAGGTGATCGAGCCGTTTCTGCTGCAACAAGGTCTGATCCAACGCACCCCGCGCGGGCGGATGCTGGGGCAGATTGCGTGGCGGCATCTGGGCCTGACCGCGCCGATCTCGCCCTCGGATGGCACGGCGCAAGGGCAACTTTTCGACGGTTGACCCTTGAAACGCGCGCCCGTTTGCGGGACATCACCCCGCAGATCAGGAGACGCCAGATGACCGCCCCCCTTATGACCCCGGAAGACGTGACCGCTCATTTCACCCGTGCAAGCGGTGACTTCACCTTTGCCCGCTGGGGCCGCCCGATCGTGCCGGTGGTGTTCGGGGTGGATGACGCCACGCTTGAAATCGTGAAAGGTGCGATCGAGGCGGTGGTGTCGCTGGCCGGTCACAAGATGGCCGAGACCGACCCGGAACTGGGTGCCAATCTGATGGTTTTTTTCTTCCGCGATTGGGACGAGCTTCTGGGCGTGCCGAAGCTGGGCGAAATGATCCCCGATCTGGACCCGTTGGTCGCCCGCCTGAAAGCAGGTGGTGCGACGAACTACCGTGCCTTTCGGTTTGATGATCAGAACGCCATCCAGGCCTGTTTCACCTTTGTGTGCATGCAGGGCGCGATGGTGGATCAACCGGCGGAAACGATTGCCCTGACGCAGGCTGTTCAGGCGATCCTGTTGTGGAGCGATACGGCTTTCGCCACCAAAAGCCCGCTGGCGCTTCTGCCCGAGGGGCAGACCATCCTGCGCCCGGAAATCGCGGGGCTGATCAAGGCGGCCTATGATCCGGTCTTGCCGGTGGCAGCAGATGATGCGTCCCATGCGCTCAGGATATTCGCGCGAATGCAGGTGCACGCGACTTCGGACACGACGCCACACTGAATGCGCTGTTTTCTGGCCCTTCCCCTGCCGGATGATCTGGCCGCACAGCTTGCCGGTTTTGCCGCCCGGCTGCGTGTCGGGCGCCCGGTGCCCGAGGAAAACATCCACCTGACACTTGCGTTTCTTGAGGAACAGCCCGTCGAGGCGCTTGAAGACCTGAACACTGAACTGGAGGTGCTGCGTGCCCCTTCCATTCCGGTTGATCTGGCCGGTCTGACGACCATGGGTGGGGCTGTGCCTTCTGTTCTGGCGATCCGTGCCGAAGGCGTGGACGCGCTGCACAAACAGATTGCACAAGCGGTGCGCCGCGCGGGTATCACGCTGCCTTATCGGCGGTTTCGTGGGCATGTGACGCTGGCACGCCTGCCGCGCACGCCCACGGCTGACGATCTGTCTGCATTGGGCCGCGCGCTGGAAGCCCATGGCGCCATCCGCTACCCGACCGTCACGCTCGACACGCTGTCGCTCTATCGTTCCGACCTGCGCCCGGATGGCGCGCGATATGAGCGGTTGGCAGACTATCCCCTGCGCGGCTAGGGTCGGGCAAAGCAGAACCACGAGGCCCCGATGCACCGTTTTCCCATCCGCGTTTATTATGAAGACACCGACATGGCCGGGATCGTCTATTACGCCAACTACCTGCGCTATATCGAACGGGCGCGGTCAGACTGGGTGCGCGAGATCGGGATCGATCAGAACGCGATGCGTGAGGACGGGTTGGTGTTCGCCGTTCGGCGCATCGAAGCCGACTACCTGTCCCCGGCGCATTTTGACGAAGAGTTGCAGGTTGAAACATCTGTTCAGCAGGTCACCGGCGCGCGGTTGGTGATGGAACAGGTGGTGAAACGCGGGCAAGAGCGTTTGTTTGAAGCCGTCGTCACCGTTGTCTGCGTGTCTGACACCGGCCAACCCGCCCGGCTTCCGGCAAATATCCGCCGTTTGGTCCACTGACCCCACGACTTTACTGCCGATGACGCGGTTTTGATGGCATTCCCCGTGGCAATCCGCTATGAAACATGCAGAAAAGCTGCCCAGAGAGGTGGCGGTACAGAGGCAGACATATGGAAACGGAAACGCTTCAGGCGGCGGCGGAGATCGACTTCTCCTTTTTCGCCCTATTTCTTCGCGCAACTTTCACGGTCAAATTGGTCATGCTGTTGTTGATCGCGGCGTCGATCTGGTCGTGGGCGATCATCATCACGAAACACATGGCCTATCGGCGCGCCCGCGCGGATGCCGAGGACTTCGACCGCAAGTTCTGGTCGGGCGAGCCGCTGGACGAGCTTTTTGACCAGATCGGCCCCAATCCCGGCGGGTCGGCGGAAAAGGTCTTTGCCTCGGGCATGCTGGAATGGCGCCGCTCGCACCGCCCCGATGGCGGGCTGATTGCCAACGCGCAGTCCCGCATCGACCGGTCGATGGATGTGGCGATCGCCAAGGAAGGCGAGGAACTGAACAAGGGGCTGAGCTTTCTGGCAACCGTGGCTTCAACCGCGCCCTTCGTGGGTCTGTTCGGCACCGTCTGGGGCATCATGCACGCCTTTGTCGAAATCGCGCAGCAGCAGAACACCAACCTGGCCGTTGTCGCCCCCGGCATTGCCGAGGCGCTTCTGGCGACGGGTCTGGGGCTGCTCGCCGCCATTCCCGCGGCGGTGTTCTACAACAAGCTGAGCGTGGACAGCGACAATATCCTTGCAAGCTATGAGGCCTTCGCCGACGAGTTCGCCACCATCCTCAGCCGTCAGTTGGACAGCTGATATGGGCGCGGGTGTGCAACAAAGCGGGGGGGCGGATCGCCGCGCCCGTCGCGGGCGGCGTCGCGGCAAACATCGCCGCGTGATGGCCGAGATCAACATTACCCCCTTCGTGGACGTGATGCTGGTGCTGCTGATCATCTTCATGGTTGCAGCCCCCCTAATGGTTGTCGGCGTGCCGGTCGAGCTGTCCAAGACCGCCGCCAAATCACTGGACGCGCCAGAAGAAGAGCCGTTGGCGATCACCATCACCGAAGAAGGCCAGATCTTTCTGCAAACGACCGAGATTGCGCGTGACGAGCTGATCACCAAGCTGCGCGCCGTGGCCGCTGAACGCTCGGACAACAAGGTGTTCCTGCGCGCGGATGGTCAGGTTGAATGGGACGCGATCGCCAAGGTAATGGGCGCGCTGAATGCGGCTGGCTTCACCTCGATCGGGTTTGTGACCGAAGGTGGCGGGCCAAGTCTGACTGGCACGGACAACTAGGGCAGGCATATGCGCAGAGGTCTTTACATCTCGGCATCTGTCCACGGGATCCTGATCCTGTGGGTGCTGTTCGGCGGGGCCTTCAATTGGTCCAGCGACGAGCAGCTTGTGCAGGTGTCCGATGTGTCGATCATCTCGGAAGACGAATTTGCCGCGCTCAGCGCGCCGAAGGGTGAAGCTGATGTCGGAGGCGACACGCCGCCTGCGCCACGTCCGACACCCGAGCCAGAACCCGCGCCCGCGCCTGCGCCTGAACCGGAGCCTGCGCCCGAGCCAGAACCCGCACCCGAGCCGGAACCTGAGCCAGAGCCCGCACCAGCCCCGGAACCGGAACCGACACCAGAGCCGGAACCCGAACCTGTCGTTGAACCCGAAACCGCGCCGCCCGCGCCCGCGCCGCGCGTGGCCCCGACCCCTGCGCCCGCGCCGGAAACGCCGGTCGAGGAGGCGCCAGAGGTGGTCGAAGCCCCCGAACCTTCGCCCGAACCGACACCGGACCCCCTGCCGGAAGAGGTGACGCCCACCGCGCCGCCCGAAGCCGCGTCCGAGATCGTGACCGAAGCCGAAGAGCCGGTGGAGGATCCATCCTTGGCCCCTGCGACCTCGGCCCGGCCGAAGAACCGCCCGAACCGTCCCGCGCCCGTGGAAACCGCCGAGCCGCAAACACCGGTCGAAACCCCGACCGAAGCCCCCGCGCCCGCCAACAACGCCGCCGCCGTGGCCGCTGCGGTGGCGGAACAGGTGGCGGGGGGCGAAACCGACACGCCCGCTCAGGATGTGCCCGAGGGCCCGCCGCTGACGCGCGGCGAAAAGGACGGGTTGCGCGTGGCAGTCAGCCGATGCTGGAACCTTGGCTCAAGCTCGACCGATGCGATGTCCACCACCGTGGTCGTGATGGTGTCGATGAGTCGCGACGGCAAACCCGAAGGCATCCGCCTGGCGTCATGGGATGGTCCGTCCGAAGGGGCCGCGAACACCGCGTTTCAGGCAGCGCGTCGCGCCATCATCCGCTGTGGCGCAAGTGGTTTTGACCTGCCCGCCGAGAAATACGGCCAGTGGCGCGAAATCGAGATGACGTTCAATCCCGAGAATATGAGGATCAAATGACGCCTCGGACGCTCGAAATATGTGTCGACACGATCGACGGGGCCATCGCCGCCCAAGCGGGAGGTGCGGACCGGATCGAGCTGTGCGCGGCGCTCTCGGAAGGCGGGCTGACACCCAGCGCGGGGTTGATGGTGGCCGCATCGCGGCTGGATATACCCTGCTATGCGATGATCCGTCCCCGCTCTGGCTTGTTTGTCTATTCGGATGCGGACGTGCAGTTGATGCTGGACGACCTCGCTGCGGTGAAAGAAGCTGATTTGGCCGGTGTCGTGCTTGGCGCGCAAAAGCCCGATGGCACCTTGGACACCGCTGTGCTTGGCCTGCTTTTAGCCGCAGCCGAAGGGTTGGGGGCAACGCTGCACCGGGTGATCGACGTGGTGCCGGACCCGCTGGCGGCGCTGGATCAGGCCATCGCGCTGGGGTTTGAGCGTGTGCTGACCTCGGGCGGGGCAGCGACCGCGGTCGAGGGGGCAGACAGGATCCAAGCGATGATCCGCCATGCCGCCGGACGCATCGCTATCATGCCCGGAAGCGGGCTGACAGACGGCAACATATCTGATTTTGTGGCGCAGACAGGTGTTCGTGAGGTTCATGCCTCCTGCGCAGCGGTTGTGGCGGGAGAGGAGAGTTTTTCCAATCTCTCCCCTGCCGGTGGCCGCAAGGAAACGTGTAAGAACCGGGTGAAACAAATGAAGAGGGAATTGGTCGGATGAGCGCGAAACTCAAGAAACTGATCCTCGAACAAGCGACGGGGACGATGATGGCCCTGCTGCTGTTGGCCACGGCCGCTTTGGTGGTGCAACCCCGCCCGGCGGTGGCACAAGGTCCGTTGCGGATCGAGATTACTGATGGTGTGATCGAGCCCTTGCCCTTCGCGGTGCCGGATTTCCAGGCCGAGAACGGGGCGGCGGCGGAATATGCCCGCTCCATAGCGCGGGTGGTGGCGGCGGACTTGTCCGGGACCGGGCTGTTTCGGGAAATCCCGGCAGACGCGTTCGTATCCGGCATCACCAGCTTTGCCAGCCCGATTGCCTATGCGGATTGGAAGGCCATCAATGCGCAGGCCCTGATCACCGGGGCCGTGTCGGCCTCGGGCGACAGTCTGAACGTGAAATTCCGGGTGTACGATGTGTTCTCCGGCCAGCCGCTGGGCGAGGGTCTTCAGTTTTCGGGCGCGATCGGCTCGTGGCGCCGGGTGGCGCATAAAGTGGCCGATATCGTCTATAGCCGGATCACCGGCGAGAGCGGCTATTTCGACAGCCGCGTGGTCTTTGTGGCCGAAACCGGCCCCAAGAACGCCAAGCGCAAGCGGCTGGCGGTGATGGATTACGACGGGGCGAATGTCCAGTATCTGACCGACAGTTCGGCGCTGGTGCTGGCGCCGCGCTTCTCGCCCACCGGCGACAAGGTGCTTTACACCAGCTACGAGACCGGCTTCCCGCAGGTCTATGTGCTGGATGTGGCCACGGTCGGTCGTCAGGCCTTGTCGCAACAGCCAGGCACGATGACCTTCGCGCCGCGTTTCTCGCCGGATGGCCGCACCATCGTCTATTCGCTGTCGGCGGGTGGTAACACGGATATCTATGCGATGGACATCAACGGCGGCAACCCACGCCGCCTGACCACCACACCGTCGATCGAGACCGCGCCCAGCTATTCGCCCGATGGCAGCCAGATCGTGTTTGAAAGCGACCGGTCCGGCACGCCGCAGCTTTATGTCATGCCCGCAGGCGGGGGCGAGGCGACGCGGATAAGCTTCGGACAGGGCCGCTATGGCACGCCTGTCTGGTCGCCGCGCGGTGATCTGATTGCCTTTACCAAGCAAAACGCGGGCCGCTTCCATATCGGCGTCATGCGCACCGACGGGTCGGAAGAACGCCTGCTGACCGCGTCCTTCCTGGACGAAGGCCCCACCTGGGCGCCGAACGGGCGGGTGATCATGTTCGCCCGCGAAAGCCAGGGGGCAACCGGGGCGCCGTCGCTGTACTCCGTCGACATTTCGGGCCGCAACCTGCGCCGGGTGGTGACGGAAGGGGCGGCCTCGGACCCGGCCTGGTCGCCGTTGTTGAAGTAAGCGCAAATCTGCGCAGGGATCGGCGCGCGCCAACGGGCAAACGCCGATCCGTTCCCAAACCGCTTTTTTGCTGCTAGGATTGCAGCAACGAGCAACAATATGCCCGCTGCGACAGGAAGGGCGGGCAACAGAATGGACACAGGAACGACCATGAAACGAATTGCAATTGCTACGCTGGTTGTGGGCGCGCTGGCGCTTTCGGCTTGTTCGAAAAACCGTCTTGGCGATCAGTATGGGGCGGCAGGCGCGTCGGGTGATTTCGTCGCGGGCAGCCCGTCCGACCCGCGTTCGCCCGCCTATTTCCAGCAGACCATCGGGGACCGCGTGCTGTTTGCGATTGACCAGTCTTCGCTGAGCCCCGAAGGCATCGACCTTCTGACCAAACAGGCCGCGTGGCTGATGGAAAACACCGCCTATACCGCCGTGATCGAAGGCCATGCGGATGAACAGGGCACGCGGGAATACAACCTTGCGCTGGGTGCACGTCGCGCGTCTGCGGTGCAGAACTTCCTGATCGAACGTGGCGTTGCGCCAAACCGGCTGCAAACGGTCAGCTACGGCAAGGAACGCCCGCTTGAAATCTGCTCGGACGAGCTGTGCTATGCCAAGAACCGTCGCGCCGTGACCGTTCTGGCCGCCGGCGCCGCCACAAGCTGAACCTTGACCGGGTAAGGAGAGTCAGATGCTGCGTTTTTCCCGGCTGACTGCCGTTGCCATATCGCTGTCCGTGGCGTTGGTCACCCCGACCATCGCACAGGACCGGGCGCAATCGCTTGCCGATATCCGGCAAGAGCTGTCGATGCTCTATGTCGAGATCCAGAAGCTGAAAACCGAGCTGTCGACCACAGGGGCGGGCAGTATTGCCACCGGCACCGGCAGTCTGACCGAGCGTGTGGCGACCATCGAAAGCGAGCTGTCGCGCCTGACCGGACAGACCGAACAGCTTCAGTTCCGCATCGATTCGATCGTCAAGGACGGCACCAACCGGATCGGCGATCTGGAGTTTCGGCTGGTTGAACTGGAAGGTGGCGATGTGACGAAGCTGGGCGAGACCTCGACCCTTGGCGGCGGCGAGGTGCCGACCGCTCCGGCCCCTGCACCAGCCCCGGCGCAACCGCTGGCAACCGAGTTGGCGGTGGGCGAAAAGCAGGATTTCGACGCCGCAGGCGCCGCGCTTGAAGCCGGCGAGTTCGAAGAAGCCGCGACCCTTTATGCGACGTTTATCGAAACCTATCCCGGTGGCCCTCTGACCGCCGAGGCGCATTTTCAGCGGGGCGAGGCGCTGACCGGGCTGGGCGACATCAAATCCGCCGCGCGGGCCTATCTGAACGCCTTTTCCGGCGCGCCGAACAGCGACCGCGCCCCGGATGCGCTGTTCCGGCTGGGCAATGCGCTGGGCGGGTTGGGTCAGATTTCCGAAGCCTGCGCGACACTGGCCGAGGTGGGCAAACGCTTCCCCGGCACCCCGGCGGTCGAAGACGCCACCGCGGCCCGCGCAAGCCTTGGGTGCCAATGACGCCAGCAACTGCCCTTGCCGATGCCCTGAACCGGGCCCGCACTGGCGGGCCCGTTTTGCGTTTGGGTGTGGCGGTGTCGGGCGGTGGGGACAGTATGGCGCTGCTGCTGCTGGCGCGGGATTGGTGTGCGGCGCAGAGGGCGGAGCTTCACGCCGCAACCGTCGATCACGGGTTGCGTGCCGGTGCGGCGGACGAGGCGCGGTTCGTGCGGGAAAGCTGCGCGTCGCTGACCGTGCCGCACACGGTTTTGCGCTGGTCGGATCGCCCCGCAGGCAATTTGCAGGATGCTGCCCGCCGCGCGCGCTATGACCTGTTGGCCGATTGGGCGCGGGGGGTGGGGCTTGATGCGGTATTGCTGGGTCACACCGCCGATGACCAGGCCGAGACCTTCGTGATGCGACTGGCACGGGGGTCGGGCGTCGATGGGCTTGCCGCGATGCGGGAGGATTGGCACGACCGGGGGATGCGCTGGCTGCGGCCCGTGTTGCGGGTGGATCGGGCGTCCTTGCGTGACGTTCTGAAGACGCGCGGGCAGGACTGGGTCGAGGATCCGTCAAACGAGGACCGGGCATTCGACCGTGTCCGGGTGCGTGACGCAATGCCGGATCTGGCGCAGATCGGGCTGGATCGGGACCGCCTGACCGGCACCGCACGGCGCATGACGCTGGCCCGTGACGCGCTGTCATGGCTGGCTCACGACGCGGCAGTCCGGTTGTCGGATATGCAGGCCGGGGATGTCCGGTTTCGGTTGCCGGAGTTTGCCAACCTGCCGGATGAAACCCGCCACCGTCTGCTGGCCCATGCCATTACTTATATCTCGTCCACACCCTATCGCCCGCGATATGACGCGTTGCGCACGTTGGAGGCCGAGGTGCTGGACGGCCAGACCCGCAACCTGCAGGGTTGCCTGGTTTCACGCGCCTCTGACCGGCTTGTGATCGGGCGCGAGCAGCGCGCGGTCGACGGGCTGACCGCCCCACCCGGTGCGCTGTGGGATGGGCGTTGGATCTTGACGGCCCCTGACGGGCGCAATGCGCCTGACATGCAGGTCAAGGCCCTGGGTGACGGCATTCTTCATTGCGCAACCTGGCGGGCCACCGGGCTTTCCCGCACCACGCTGATGACCACGCCCGCGCTCTGGTCGCAGGGCACGCTTCTGGCAGCGCCGCTGGCGGGGGTTGGCGATATTTCCCTGCTGACGCGCGCGCCGAATGTGGAAGAATTCCGATCAGCCGTTTTATCGCATTGAACATACGTCATTCATCCCTATTTTAGAGTGGCAGCGTGCGGATCATCGGTCCTGCGCCCTGTCGCCATGGCATTCAAAGGAGAGACCCTTGGGCAACGCGAGAAATTTCGCTTTCTGGATCGTTCTGTTCCTGTTGATCCTGGCTTTGTTCAACCTGTTTTCGAACGGGCAGGCAGGGCTGGCAGCATCACAGGTCAGCTATTCGGAATTTGTAACCTCTGTCGAAGGGGACGAGGTCAAGACCGCAACCATCGACGGTGAAAAGGTCATCTATCAGGCCGCAGACGGCAAGATGTACCAGACCATCGTGCCGCGTGACGCCGAAGTGTCGAACATGCTTCTGGACAAGGGGGTCGAACTGAAGGCCGAGCCACAGCAGCAATCGGGCTTCATGAGCCTTCTGACCCTGCTGTTGCCGGTGATCCTGCTGATCGGGTTCTGGTTCTTCATGATGAACCGGATGCAGGGGCGCGGGGGCGGCGGTGCCATGGGCTTTGGCAAGTCCAAAGCCAAGATGCTGACCGAACGTGAGGGTCGCGTGACCTTCGATGACGTGGCCGGTATTGACGAGGCCAAGGAAGAGCTGGAAGAGATCGTGGAATTTCTGCGCAACCCGCAGAAGTTCAGCCGCTTGGGCGGGCAGATCCCCAAAGGGGCGCTTTTGGTTGGCCCTCCGGGCACAGGTAAGACGCTGCTGGCGCGTGCCATTGCAGGCGAAGCGGGTGTGCCGTTCTTCACCATCTCGGGTTCCGATTTTGTTGAAATGTTTGTGGGTGTCGGTGCCAGCCGCGTGCGCGACATGTTCGAACAGGCCAAGAAAAACGCGCCCTGCATCGTCTTTATCGACGAGATCGACGCCGTGGGCCGGTCGCGTGGCGCAGGCTATGGCGGCGGCAATGACGAGCGCGAACAGACGTTGAACCAGCTTCTGGTCGAGATGGACGGGTTCGAGGCGAACGAGGGTGTGATCATCCTGGCCGCGACCAACCGTCGAGACGTGCTGGACCCTGCGCTGTTGCGTCCGGGCCGGTTTGACCGTCAGGTCACTGTGCCAAACCCAGACATCAAAGGCCGCGAGAAGATCCTTGCCGTTCACGCCCGCAAGGTGCCGCTTGGCCCGGACGCCGACATGCGCATCATTGCGCGCGGCACACCTGGGTTTTCGGGCGCCGATCTGGCAAACCTTGTGAACGAAGCCGCCCTGATGGCCGCCCGTGTGGGGCGCCGGTTCGTCACCATGGAAGATTTCGAGAACGCGAAAGACAAGGTGATGATGGGGGCCGAACGCCGCTCGATGGTGCTGACCGACGATCAGAAGGAAAAGACCGCCTATCACGAGGCAGGCCACGCCGTGGTCGGCCTGTCGCTGCCGCAATGTGACCCGGTCTACAAGGCCACGATCATTCCGCGCGGTGGTGCGCTGGGTATGGTTGTGTCGCTGCCCGAGATTGACCGTCTGAACTGGCACAAGTCGGAATGCGAGGAAAAGCTGGCCATGACCATGGCGGGCAAGGCGGCCGAGATCATCAAATATGGCGAAGAAAACGTCTCGAACGGGCCAGCGGGTGATATCCAGCAGGCGTCCGGTCTGGCACGCGCCATGGTGATGCGGTGGGGCATGTCGGACAAGGTCGGCAATATCGACTATGCCGAAGCCGCCGAAGGCTATTCGGGCAACACGGCGGGCTTCTCGGTCTCGGCGCACACCAAGGAACTGATCGAGGAAGAGGTAAAACGCTTCATCCAGGAAGGTTATGAAACCGCGTTCAAGATCTTGACCGAGAAAAAGGAAGAATGGGAAAACCTGGCCCAGGGGCTTTTGGAATACGAAACCCTGACCGGCGAGGAAATCCAACGCGTCATGCGCGGTGAGCCGCCCACGAAAAGCGAGGATGACGACACGCCGGACGAAGGCAGCGCGCCGTCCGTTACCGCGATCCCGAAAACCAAGCCACGGTCGAAACCGGCAGGCGACGGCGATCTGGAGCCGGAACCCACCGCCTGATCCCGGATCAAAACAGAACAGCCCCCGATGCAGCCGCGTCGGGGGTTTTTCGTTGTTCGGGGAATGGGCCGTGTTTGCGCAGGAAACGGGTCGATATGTTCACGGCAAATGCGCACCTTCTGGATAGGAGGGCGCGATCATGGTCCCAACAACACTGGCATTGATTCTGTTTCTGGCACCGCTGGCCTACAGCCCGGGACCGGGAAATATGGTTTTTGCTGCGATGGGTGCGCGGTTTGGTCTGCGGGCCACCTTGCCTGCGAATTTTGGCTATAACGTCGCGACGTGGCTGGTGACTTTCGGCCTTGGGCTGGGGTTCTCGGCGTTGATTGCCAAGGCACCAACCTTGTTTGAGGTGATCCGGTGGGCGGGGGCGATCTATGTGGCGTGGCTGGCGTGGACATTTCTTCGTGCCGGACTGTCGGGGGCGGATCAGGACAGGGGCGTCATCGGCGTTCTGGATGGTATCATGCTGTTGGTTTTGAACCCGAAAGCCTATGTGATCATTGCGCTGATGTTCAGCCAGTTCCTGACCGCATTTCCAATCCCCCATCTTGCTGCCGTGCTGTGGATCACGACCATCTTCACGCTGAACAACCTTGTTGCGTTCCTGTTCTGGACGATCGTTGGTGATGGACTTCTGGCCCGCTTCAGACACCGCGATCATGCGCGCCTGTTGAACGGGGCATTCGCCGCGATACTGGGTCTTGTCGCGGTCTGGCTGTTTGTTGCAGGACGCGCGGCGGTCTGACAATTGCCGCCCCGACTTGGAAATCAGGGCGGCGTATTCCGGACCGTCAGCAAACGATTCTTCGCAATTTGTGGCTCAGATCACCACCACATCCAGCGGCGGGAAGCCGTTGAAGCTGACGCTGGAATAGGTCGAGGTATAGGCCCCGGTGTTGCGGATCAGCACACGGTCGCCCGCGGTCAGCGTCATCGGCAGGTTCACCGGGCGTTTTTCGTAAAGCACGTCCGCGCTGTCGCAGCTTGGTCCGGCCATGACGCACGGTCCCATCGGGTCACCATCGCGCGGGGTTTCGAACTGATAACGGATCGCTTCACCCTCGGTTTCGGCCAGACCCGAGAACCGGCCGATGTCCAGATAGACCCAGCGGTGCAGGTCACGGTCCGATTTGCGGCTGACCAGCATGACCTCGGCCACGATGACACCGGCCTCGGCAACCATGCCGCGCCCCGGCTCGGCCATGACCTGCACCTTGTCGCCGAAGCGTTCGGTCACAAGGTCCATCACCTGGCGGGCATAGATCTCGGGCGTGTCGATCGCGTCGCCATAGAAGGCGGGGAAGCCGCCCCCGATGTTCAGGACCGAAAGATCGTGACCCGCCGCACGGGCCGAGCGCCAGATCTCGGCCATCACGTTCAGGGTGGGGGCCCACATCTTGGCCTGACGCGTCTGCGACCCGACATGGAACGAAAAGCCGACTGGGGTCAGCCCCAGCTCTTTCGCGCGTCCCAAAAGCGCAATCGCCATATTGCGATCACAGCCGAACTTGCGCGACAATGGCCAGTCAGCTTGCGAGTTCTCGACGATCAGACGGATATAGACCGATGCGCCGGGGGCGTTCCGGGCGATCTTTTCCAGCTCTTCTTCGGCATCTGCGGCAAAAAGCGTGATGCCTTGCTGATGTGCCCAGGCGATGTCCGAGGCGCGTTTGATCGTGTTGCCGAAGGAAATATCCTGCGGACGTGCGCCCTCTTCCAAGCACACCAAGATCTCGCCCTTCGAGGCGGCATCGAAATGGCTGCCCAGCCGGACCAGACGGGCAATGATCGGGCGGGCCGGGTTGGCTTTTACGGCAAAGTGGATATGGGCGTGTCCCAACCCCGCTTTCAGCGCGGTGTATTGCTGTTCGACCCGGTCAAGGTCCATGACCAATGTGGGCTTGTCAAACTGCCGGCTGGCAATAAAGGCGTCCAGACGAGAGGGGACAGCAACAGGGGAAGGCGCACCAGCGCCAACGAAATGCATCATGGTCATCTCCATAAGACCCGGCCATAACGATAAAACGTCGAAGACCGCTCAGTTCCAAGGGAGACGTTACCGTCGCTACGTAAACACGTGGGCGTTGATGCTTCCGGCCAGAGGCGCGTGCGTTGGCGTCTTTGTCGCGGCAGATGGACCCAAACCGGATTCGGTTCAAGATAAAATCGAACGGTGCCGGACATTTTTTTCGCCGCCCGGAAAACCATCATGTTTTTGCCACAGTGGAGCTGGCAGGCGCGGCCGTCCCGACACCCCCGCCGCCGCAGAAGGATTGAGTTTGCGCAGGCTTTGCGCCACGCTCGCCCTGAATCACAGGAGGTCCCATGCCCGCGCTTGTCCCCACAGACTATTACGGTCGTATCACCTGGCTGGGCAGGACCCGCAGTCGCGCCGACACGCTGGCCTCGGTTGCCTGTGCCCGTGTTGACCTGACCTATGCCGGGATCACGGGCGAGGCGCGATCTGGTCTGACCCGCCCGTCCTGCGCCCGTATGCGCAACCAGTATCCGGTGGGCACGGACATTCGCAACGTGCGCCAGTTGTCCATCCTGTCGGCCGAGGAACTTGCCGGAATTGCCCAGGCGATGGGGCTGGATGATCTGAACCCTGAATGGGTGGGGGCCTCAATGGTTCTGTCCGGGCTGCCGGATTTCACACATGTTCCCCCGTCCTCCCGGTTGGTGGCCGAAAACGGCACGGCGCTGACCATTGATATGGAAAACCGGCCCTGCCACTTTCCGGGGCAGGAAATCGAACGCCACCTGCCGGGAAAAGGCACCGCGTTCAAGGCCGCCGCTCAGGATCGTCGCGGTGTCACCGCCTGGGTCGAACGCGAGGGCAGCTTGCAGATTGGTGACAGATTGCGACTTCACGTGCCGTTGCAGCGCGCGTGGCAACCCGAACCGGCGGCATCACCGACCCCGTGACCCATACGCGGTCAGGTATAGCGGGACCGATTGACCGGGCCAGATCGCTTTTCGACGATATTCACGGCAAACATGTCGGATTCCACCCTATGGCATGGTATTCGGGCAGATAAGTTTCAGACAGAAAATGGTCGCAGGATCAACAGGGCTGCGATCTGACCTGAACAAGAGCGCACGAATCTAAAGGATCTGCCATGAGCTATAAATCCGACATCGAAATCGCCCGCGAAGCCAAGAAACGTCCGATCCAGGAAATCGGCGACAAGCTGGGCATTCCGAACGAACACCTGCTTCCCTTCGGCCATGACAAGGCCAAGGTCAGTCAGGAGTTCATCAATTCGGTGCAGGACCGTGAAGATGGCAAGCTGATCCTGGTGACCGCGATCAACCCGACACCCGCGGGCGAAGGCAAAACCACCACCACCGTTGGTCTGGGCGATGGTCTGAACCGCATCGGCAAGAAGGCGATGGTCTGCATCCGCGAAGCCTCGCTTGGGCCGAACTTCGGGATGAAGGGCGGCGCGGCCGGGGGGGGCTATGCGCAGGTCGTGCCGATGGAGGATATGAACCTTCACTTCACCGGCGATTTCCATGCCATCACCTCGGCGCATTCGCTTTTGGCGGCCATGATCGACAACCACATCTATTGGGGCAACGAGCTTGAGATTGACGAACGCCGTATTGCGTGGCGTCGGGTGGTCGACATGAACGACCGCGCGCTGCGTGATATCGTGGTGTCGCTGGGCGGTGTGACCAACGGGTTTGCACGCCAGACCGGGTATGACATCACAGTGGCGTCCGAAGTGATGGCGATCCTGTGCCTGTCGAACAATCTGGCGGACCTGCAAAAGCGTCTTGGCGATATCATCGTGGCCTACACCCGCGAACGCAAGGCGATCTATTGCCGCGACATCGGCGCGGACGGGGCCATGACCGTGCTTTTGAAAGACGCGATGCAGCCCAACCTGGTGCAGACGCTGGAAAACAACCCGGCCTTCGTGCATGGCGGCCCGTTTGCCAATATCGCGCATGGCTGCAACTCGGTCATCGCGACGACGACCGCGATGAAGCTGACCGACTATGTCGTGACCGAAGCCGGCTTCGGGGCTGATCTGGGTGCCGAGAAGTTCATGAACATCAAGTGCCGCAAGGCCGGTATCGCCCCCAGTGTGGTGGTTCTGGTGGCCACCGTGCGGGCGATGAAGATGAATGGCGGGGTCGCCAAGGCTGATCTTGGCGAAGAAAACGTGGACGCCGTGAAGGCCGGCTGCCCGAACCTTGGGCGCCATATCGAGAATCTGAAATCCTTCGGCGTGCCGGTCGTTGTGGCGATCAACCATTTCGTCACCGACACGGATGCCGAGGTGCAGGCGGTCAAGGATTACGTCGACAGCCATGGCTCGGAAGCCATTGTCTCGCGCCACTGGGAACTGGGGTCGGAAGGCTCCGAGGCGCTGGCCCGCCGCGTGGCCGAGGTGGCGGATGCCGATGTGGCGAGCTTTGCACCCATCTACCCAGATGAGATGACGTTGTTTGAAAAGATCGAAACCATCGCCAAACGAATCTATCGCGCCGACGAGGTGTTGGCCGACAAGAAAATCCGCCAGCAGTTGCGCGACTGGGAAGACGCCGGGTATGGCAAACTGCCGGTCTGTATGGCGAAAACGCAATACAGCTTCTCGACCGATCCGAACCTGCGCGGGGCCCCCACGGGCCATTCGGTACCGGTGCGCGAGGTGCGCCTGTCGGCGGGCGCGGGCTTCATCGTCGTTGTCTGCGGCGAGATCATGACCATGCCCGGCCTGCCGCGCAAACCCGCGGCGCTAACCATCGGCCTGAATGACGAAGGCGAGGTGGAAGGCCTGTTCTGATCCGGACATCACGAAGGGCGGGGCCGCATCCCGCCCTTTTTCCTGCAAGACCTCACCCAACATCCCGCCAAGAAGGAGAGGGGGCCATGAGCGCCACATTGATCGACGGCAAGGCCATTGCCGCAAAGATGAGAGAAGAGGTCGCCGCCCGCGCGGCTCATCTGGCCGATGAGGGCTGGCAGCCGCGCCTTGTGTCGCTGTCGGTGGGCGATACCTCGGCCGCGCGGCTTTATGTGCGCAACCAGCAGAAAAGCGCGGAAAGCGCAGGCGTTGCGTTCGAGGCCCGTGATTATCCCTATGACACCTCGCTGGAGCAACTGTCCGGCATCATTCAGGGCCTGAACGCCGATCCGCGCGTCAACGGGATCATCATCCAGCGCCCATTGCCCGACCATATCCCGGTCAAGACATTGCAAAAGCTCGTCCATCCCCTGAAGGATGTCGAGGGGATGCACCCGGCCTCGATCGGGAACATCGTCTATAACGATCTGGCGCTGGGGCCGTGCACGGCGGTGGCTGCGGTCGAGATCCTGAAGACCTTGCCACTGGATATCGAAGGGCTGAACGTGACCGTGATCGGTCATTCCGAGATTGTCGGCAAACCCATCGCCTTCCTCTTGATGGGGTTGGGGGCCACGGTGACGGTCTGCCACCACATGACCCGCTCGGTCGCAATGCATAGCCGTGCGGCGGATGCGGTGTTTGTGGCGGTCGGAAAGCCCGGTCTTGTGACCGGCGACATGCTGAAACCCGGCTGCGTGGTCATTGACATCGGCATCAACCGGGTTGAAGGAAAGACTGTCGGCGATGTGGAGTTTGACAGCTGCGCCGAGGTTGCGGGCTGGATCACCCCGGTGCCGGGTGGCGTTGGTCCGGTCACGGTCGCGACACTGATGGCAAATGCCGTGCAGGCCACGGAAATGCAGATGAATCACTACCGGGATGCCTATGCCCGGACGGACATGTAAGGAGAGCGCCATGACAGCACAGATCATTGATGGCAAAGCCTTCGCGGCCACGGTGCGCGAGAAGGTCGCGGGCCATGTGGCGCGACTGAAGGACGAACATGGCATCACGCCGGGCTTGGCCGTGGTGCTGGTGGGCGAGGACCCAGCCAGTCAGGTCTATGTCCGCTCGAAGGGCAAACAGACCGTCGAGGTCGGGATGAACAGCTTTGAACACAAGCTGGACGCCGATACGTCGGAAAAGGATCTGCTGGCCCTGATCGACAAGTTGAACAATGACCCGCAAGTGCATGGTATTCTTGTGCAATTGCCGTTGCCGGGCCACCTGAACGAAGACTTGGTGATCAATGCGATTGATCCGTCCAAGGATGTGGACGGGTTCCATATCTCGAATGTGGGCCTGTTGGGAACGGGGCAAAAATCCATGGTGCCCTGCACGCCGCTGGGCTGTCTGATGATGCTGCGCGACCATCACGGGTCGCTGTCCGGGCTGGATGCGGTGGTCATTGGCCGGTCGAACATCGTGGGCAAGCCGATGGCGCAGCTTTTGCTGGGCGACAGCTGCACGGTGACGATCGCACACAGTCGCACAAAAGATCTGCCTGATGTGGTACGCCGCGCCGATATCGTTGTGGCCGCCGTGGGGCGCGCGGAAATGGTGCCGGGCGACTGGA
Source organism: Aliiroseovarius zhejiangensis (assembly GCF_014656375.1). Taxonomy (GTDB): domain Bacteria; phylum Pseudomonadota; class Alphaproteobacteria; order Rhodobacterales; family Rhodobacteraceae; genus Aliiroseovarius; species Aliiroseovarius zhejiangensis. The sequence continues at coordinate 202,115 of NZ_BNCH01000002.1, forward strand.
TCAAACCGGGGGCGACCGTGATCGACGTGGGCATCAACCGCATTGACGCCCTCGAAAAAGGCGAGGGCAAGACCCGCCTGGTGGGCGATGTCCAGTTCGACAGCGCCGTCAAAGTGGCCGGCGCCATCACGCCCGTTCCCGGTGGCGTTGGCCCGATGACGATTGCCTGCCTGTTGGCCAACACCCTGACCGCCTGTTGCCGGGCAAACGGGCTGGTCGAACCCGAGGGGTTGACGGCGTAAAGCCGCCACACCACTTATGAAAAGGATACCATTCAGACGGCCGCAATTGAATTTTGCGGTCGTTTGAGCTACCTGTTTCACATGCCAGCCGCCTCAGGGTGACGGTGTGTTGGACGAATGAATTGTTAGCAAGGGACTTGAGATATCGTTCGATGTCCCATGTCAGGTGGATGGGTATAGCATGACCGTTTCGATCTATGGTGCGTTGCGCACCGACTCGACGCTTTCGTTGGATGCCGTTCGGTTCGGGGGCGTTGGGCAATCTTTCCAGATCAGTGACTACAGCAAGATCACGATCAGTGATGGTGCCGACCCCACGATCATTTCGGGCGACAGCACCCTGAACGAATTCCCCAATGATCCGACCCAGACGCTGAACGGGAACCCGATATTCTGGGATTTCACGGTGCAGATTTCAGATGGGACAAATACCTATGAAATCGGGATCATGGATTACGATCAGAATGACGACGGAATCATCGACGGTTTTGGCACCGAGCCCGGGTATTTCATTGCATTCCTCGACGGTAACATTCCGCCCTTGAACACCACCCTGACCATTCAGGCGATCACCGATAACGGCGCTTCTATTCCTGTATCGTCGGTGGTGCCGTGTTTCGTGTCCGGTTCGTTGATCGACACGCCCGATGGCCCCCGAAAGATCGAGACCCTGGGTGTTGGCGACGCGGTTCTGACCCTGGACAACGGGCCGCAGACGATCCGCTGGATCGGTCGGCAGGAACTCTGTCTGCGGGAGCTTTCGAAGAAACCGAAACTTGCCCCGATCCGCATCACGGCGGGTGCGCTGGGGGCGAACCTGCCCCTGCGCGATCTGTGCGTGTCACCGCAGCATCGCGTGCTGGTGCGTTCGCCCATCGCGAAACGGATGTTTGGCGCGGAGGAGGCGTTGATCCCCGCCCGCAAACTGATCGACATTCCCGGCATCTTTGTTGACACCGTGAAGGCGCCGGTAACCTATCTGCACATGCTGTTTGACAGCCACGAGATCGTGTTGTCCGAAGGCGCCCCCACCGAAAGCCTGTTCACCGGCAAAGAGGCTTTGAAGGCCGTTGGTGACGCGGCTTATGACGAGATCATGGCGCTGTTTCCCGAACTGTCGGCGGCGGATTACCTGCCCCGGATGGCGCGGTTCTGCCCGCCCAAGGGCAAGCACATGAAAACGCTGGTGCGTCGTCATGTCAGCAACCGCAAGCCGCTTTTGGCGATGCAGTGACTGCGCGGGTTTTTGTCAGTCGGTGAACTTCGGCGCGCGTTTCTGCATCCCGGCCACCACGGCCTCCATCTGGTTTGGTTTGCCCATCAGCGCCTCTTGCGCGCGGCTCTCAGAAATCAGCGTGTCCCTCACCCCCATCAGTTCGGTGTCACGGATCAGGGCTTTCGCGGCCCGGATCGCATCGGGGGATTTCTGCGCAATCTCGGCGGCAAGCGCCTGCGCGCGTTCCAGCGGCGTTTCCGAAAGCTCGGTCACAAAACCCCAGTCCAAGGCTTCTTGTGCCTCGAATTGCTCGGCCGAGTAGGTCAGTTTGCGGATCACATCGCCGCGTGCCAAGCGCCGCATCAGAACCATGCCGCCCATGTCGGGAATGATGCCCCAGCGGCCCTCCATGATCGAAAACCGAGTGTCAGGCGCGGCAATCCGCATGTCTGCCCCCAGCATGATCTGGAACGCGCCACCAAAAGCATAGCCATGCACGGCGGCGATCACCGGCTGCGGCATCTCGGCCCAGACCATCGCGGCGGCCTGAAACAGATTCGCATTGCCGTGAGTGCGCTCCATGAACACACCGCCCTGCATGGCGAATTGCGCAATCTCGGGCATTGCCGCCAGGTCCAGCCCGGCCGAAAAGGCGGGGCCATCGCCCGCCAACACCACGGCGCGAATATCCTTGCGCGCGGCCAGCGTCTCGCCTGCGTCCACGATGGCGCGGATCATCGCAAGATCCAGCGCGTTGCGCTTGTCGGCGCGGGTCAGGGTCACGGTGGCGACCTGATTGTTTTCGGTGATGCGAACGCGGTCTGACATGGGGCTCTCCTTCAATGGGTTGGCGCGACTGTGCGGGGTTACGCCGCGAAGGCCAACCGTCACGTTGCGGCAGGTCGGATCGGAACCGGCACCATGGTGCCCAGCAGCTTGGCGATCAGGATACGTTGGCCATCCTGTTCGGCCCAAACATCCGCCTCGACCGGGATCAAGCGACGACCAACCCTTAGCACGCGCCCTTCGGCCACCAGCCGGTCGCCCGCGGCAGGCGCCAGCAGGTTGATCTTGATTTCCGAGGTCAGGACTTCGTGATCGTCAGGCATGACCGACAGGGCCGCATAGCCCGCAGCCGTATCGCCAAGTCCAAAGGTCAGCGCGGCATGACCAAACCCGTGTTGCTGGCGCATGGTGTCCGGGATCGGCGCGCTGAGCTCGCATGACCCATGCGACAGGCCGGTCATCTCGGCCCCGATCATTGTCATCAGGTTCTGCGACGCGAAACTCTGCCGGACTTTGGCGGCGATGTCGGGTGGGAGGTCGGGCATATGATTTCCTTTCTTCACCGAAAGGCTAGCACAGACGCGGGCTGCGCAATCAAAACGCCACGTCACAAAACGTTATCGTGGCATCGGAATTGGCTGGGGGGGATCGCCTAGCAGGACGGCAATCGCCTCTTGCCGCATCAGGCGCGACAGGACGGAATTGTCGGTGCGCAGCCCGCCGGTATAGGTGCCATAGGACGGCATGATCACCCGGTCGCCATCGAACAACAGGCACCGACGACTGACCGAGCGGCCCTTAAAATGAAGCTGCGCCTTGGGGTGGAAATGGCCCGTGATCTCGCCCGCGGCACCAACCCGCGCGATATGGCGAAAGTGCAAGGGCGGTTGCAGCAACTCGGCCAGATGGGTGCCGGCAAACTCGATGGGGCCCGGGTCATGGTTGCCTTCGATCCAGACCCAGCGGCGGCCCGCCATCAGACGGGTCAGCCACAGGGCTTCCTCTTCAGGCAGGTTTTCCGAGGCTTCAAGATCGTCGAAACTGTCGCCCAGACAAACGACCGTGCGTGCGCCCGTCGCCTCGATATCGCGTTCCAGCTTGTGCAGCGTGTCGCGCGTTTCATAGGGCGGTAGGATCGCGCCGCCATTTCGCGCCATGCGTTCGGATTTGCCAAGATGCAGGTCCGAGACGCACAGAAGGGCTTTGTCGGGCCACCACAACGCCCCCGACGGCAGCAAGGTCAGCTTCACCCCCGTGAAAATAAACTCATACCCCTTCATGCAATCTACCAAGTCGATTTTCCGCGCGTTTGCAAGTTTTTACACCGACCTGCCGGCTATTGCAGTCCGGCTTCCATCATAAGGCGATCTGACTCGGCGCGCATCAATGCCTCTTGCCCGGCGCCGTCCACCGGCACTTTGCCGACCTCAAGGAACAGGGGGGCGGCGAAGGGGGTGACATGGTCCGGGCGAACATGGTCGATCCGCCCGCCGGTGCGCGCTAGCATCTCGTCAATCCGGCCAAAGCCGATCAACCCGCGCATCGCCTCAATGCGGGTGATGGACAGCAGCAGGTGATCGGGGTCGTATTTGCGCAGCGTGTCGTAAAGGATGTCGGCGGAAAAGGTCGCCTGCCGCCCGGTCGAGCGTTTGCCCGGCAGGTTGCGGGTGATCAACCCCGCGATGGTGGCCGCGCCCTTGAAGCTGCGTTTCATCAATGCGTTTTCCGCCAACCACCCGTCCAGCCCATCGCGCAAGCCCGCGGCGTCCAGCACTTGTGCCGGTGTGTCTAGATGCGACAGCGACCAGATCAGCGTGGCATAGTCGGTGGCAACAAAACCCAGCGGGCCAAGGCCCATCTCCTCCATCCGGCGGGTGACCATCAGGCCCAGCGTCTGCTGTGCGTTTTTGCCCGCGAACCCATAGATGCAGGTGTGCGGGCGGTCTTCGTGATCGAAACTTTCCACCAGGATGCGTCCCGCGCGTGGCAACTGGCTGACCTCACGCTGCAACGCGATCCAATCCAGCGTATGGCGCGGTAGGTCAGGCAGGGGGGAACGGTGCAGAAGATCCAGAATGCGGGTGGACAATTGGGTCGAGGTCGAAAATTTGGTGCCTGAAAACACGGCAAGTTTCGGTTTGCGCCCCCGGTCGCGGCTGACCTGCACTTCCATCTCGCGCAAGCTTTCAAACCGGACGATCTGGCCGCCCATCAGGAAAGTGTCACCGGGCACCAGCGAGGCGGCGAAGCTTTCCTCGACCTCGCCCAGGGGCTTGCCCACAGACGCCCGCGACCGCCCCTTCATCCGCACCTTCAGCGTGTCGGTGTCGATGATCGTGCCCACGTTCATCCGCACCTGCTGGGCCAGCCGGGGGTCGCGCAACTGCCACAGCCCATCGGCGCGCTGCATCAGCCGTTGCCAGCGGTCATAGGCGCGCAGGGCATACCCCCCGGTTGCCACGAAATCGAGGCATTCGTCAAATTCGGCGCGGGTCAGGTCGGCATAAGGGCCAGCCGTTGTGACCTCGGCAAAAAGGGCGTCGGCGTCAAAGGGTGCCGCGCAGGCGGTGATCAGAATGTGTTGGCACAGCACGTCGCGCGGGCCGGGGCCGCGCGGATCGCCGTCAAGGTCATGAGCCAGAACCGCCTCGATCGCGGCGTGACATTCGATGACCTCCCACCTGTTGGCGGGCAGGATCAGCGCCTTTGATGGCGCGTTATAGCGGTGATTGGCCCGCCCGATCCGCTGCACAAGCCGTTTGACGTTCTTGGGCGCGCCCACCTGAATGACCAGATCGACATCGCCCCAGTCCAGCCCAAGGTCCAGTGATCCGGTGCAGACCACGGCGCGCAGGCGTCCGGCCACCATCGCGGCTTCGACCTTCTTGCGCTGTTCAAGCGCAAGCGACCCGTGGTGAATGCCGATGGGCAGGGCCGCGTCATTGGCCATCCAGAGCTCGTGAAAAAAGATCTCGGCCTGCGCGCGGGTGTTGTGAAAAATCAGCGTGGTCTTGTGCTTTGCCACCTCGGCCAGCACCTCGCGGATGGCATAGCGTCCGCCCCCACCCGACCAGGGAGGCGGGGTGTCGGTGGTCAGCATCGCGATGTCCGGGTCGGGACCGGGGTCGGCTTCGATGATCTTGCAGGGGGTCGGGTGTGGGGCGAGGAAACGGGCCAGCGCAGGCGGGTCTTCGACCGTCGCCGACAAGCCGACGCGCCGCAGATCAGGGCACAGCGCCTGCAGGCGCGACAGGCACAGCATCAACTGATCGCCACGTTTGCTTTCAGAGAGCGCATGCAACTCGTCCACCACCACGCGTTTCAGCCCGGCGAAGATGCGCGGCGCATCCGGGTAGCTGAGCAAGAGCGCAAGACTCTCGGGCGTGGTCAACAATATATGCGGCGGGTCGGCGCGCTGGGCTTTCTTGCGGGTCGGGGTGGTGTCGCCGGACCGATCCTCGACCCGGATCGCCAGCCCCATCTCATCAATCGGCGCGGTCAGATTGCGGCGCATGTCAGCGGCCAACGCCTTCAAAGGCGAGATATAGAGCGTGTGCAACCCCGGACCGGGGGACGCGCCCAACTCGACCAACGTGGGTAAAAAGCCCGCCATGGTCTTGCCGCCGCCAGTGGGGGCAATCAGCATCACGGCCGGGGCATCGGCGTGCGCCAGCATCTCCACCTGATGCGGATGCGGCGACCAGCCGCGTTGGGCGAACCAGTTGTCGAAATGCGGGGGCAGGGCGGTCATGCGGGCAGGATAGGCAAAGTGGTGCGCCGTGAACATGCCGCAATTGCACCGCTCACAAAAAAGGGCGACCCGGGTGCACGTCGGATCGCCCTTTGCTGCTCGGTCAGATCGCGTTAGTGCACGATCTCCTCTTCTTTTACGAACATGTTTTCCCAAGCCCGGTCGATCAGCTCCGGCGACATTTGCGGCGAGATGCCCTCGAACGAGCAAATCGACAGCATCTGGTCGATCAGAAAGACCGGCTGATAGTTGGCATAGATATTGTCGATCGTCGGATATTTGGTTTTCAAAAGATGAACCAATGCCTCCTGGTTCAGTGGCATGCCTTTTTTCTTGGCAACCATGGCAAAGATTTTCAGGAACCCTTCCTGATCCGGCCCGTCGATCTTGATCTTGTAGAAGATCCGACGCAGGGCTGCCTTGTCGAAGATCTTGTTGGGGTGGAAGTTGGTCGAGAAGATGACGAGCGTGTCGAACGGCACCTCGAACTTTTCGCCCGATTGCAGGGCCAGGATGTCCTTGTTTTCTTCCAGCGGCACAATCCAGCGGTTGATCAGCGCCTGGGGCGGATCGGCCTGACGGCCAAGGTCGTCCACGATGAAGACGCCGCCGGTCGATTTCAATTGAAGCGAGGCCGTATAGGTCCGCGCGGTCGGGTTATAGACCAGGTCCAGCATGTCCAGCGTCAATTCACCCCCGGTGATCACCGTGGGCCGTTCGCACAGCACATAGCGGCGGTCGTATTTCTTGGACACGCGGCGCAGGGCGTTGGGGTCGCCGTCTTCTTCTTCGGCCAGCGTGTGCACGATGGGGTCATAGACGGTGATCACCTGCCCGGAATATTCGATGGCGCGCGGCACGAAAATCTTGTCGCCCAACGCGTCGCGAATCCCGTTCGAGATCGAGGATTTCCCGTTGCCCGGCGGGCCATACATCAGGATCGAGCGGCCCGAACCAACTGCTGGCCCCAACTGGTCCAGCAGGTCAGGCGGCAGGATCAGGTGGCCCATGGCACCGGTCAACTGTTCGCGCGACATGTGAATGTTGCGGATCGACTGGCGTTTCACCTGCTTGGCATAGACCTGCATCGGCACCGGCATGGCGCCGAAATATTCGGACTGCGACAGCGCATCCAGCGCGCGTGCCTTGCCGGTGTCGGAAAGTCGATAGCCCATTTCCGACGATTTGGAGCCTGCGTGCAGTGTGCCCATCGCCTCGACCAGCCCGCCATCGCGGCACATGTCGATCAATTCCTGCACCACGCGGGCCGGCAGGCAGAGCGTCCGCTCCAGATCAGAGATCAGTTCCAGATTGGTGCGGAACATGGTTTTCAGCAGGATATCCCGCATCATCACCAGGGACAGCCCGGTTTCGGACAGGGTCATTGCCACTGGGGGGGCCATCATGTCCGTGCTGTGTACATTCATTGTCATGCCCGATCTTATGTTGCGATTTGATCCATCAGGTCAATAAATTGACCAGAAAATTACAAAGCATTGCGATACGCCTTATTGGCGCTATTTTAGCTACAAAAGAATGAGGGCAGGTATGAGCGCAAATAAAGGCAAGTTTTTGGCAGCCTTCATGGCGGGCCTGATCGGTCTGTATGCCGTGACGTTCTTCGGCAAGGGCGGGCTGTTCATCTCGAAGCACGAAGGCGATGCGTTGCACCTGCTGCAGATGCTGCTGCGCATGGCGGACGGGGATTGGCCGCATCTTGATTTCGTCACCCCCATCGGTGTTCTTGCTTTCGCCCCCATCACCGTGTTCCTGAAGGCGGGATATGGGGTCGGACATGCGTTTCATGCAGGTCAACTGCTTGTGGCGTCGGTGTTTTTTCTGCCCGCCTGGTGGGTGGCCAAGACGCGGTTCGATGGCATCTGGTCCTACCTGTTTGGTGCGACTATCCTGATCTACTCGGTGGCCTTGGTTTATGGGGCCGATGACGATGTGGTTTCGGTCTCCATGCACTATAATCGCTGGGCCTGGGCCGCAGCCTTTCTGGCGATCACGGCGGCGATGCTGCCTGCGCGTGGGCGTGGCTCTGCGCGCGCCGACGGGATGGTGATCGGTCTGGCCATGGCGGTGATGGCGATGATCAAGATCACCTATTTCGTCGCGTTCCTTGTCCCCGTCATCGTCGCGCTGCTGGCACGCGGTCAGGGCCGGGCGCTGTTGTGGGCGCTGGCGACGGGATGTGTCGCCGTGCTGCTGGTCACCTTGTGGGTCGGGACGCCCCTTATCTGGCTGGCCTATCTGAAAGACCTGCTGAACGTGGCTGCATCTGACGTGCGCCCGCAGCCTGGCCATAATCTGAGCTATATTGTCAGCGCCCCGGCCTATCTTGGCGGATCGCTGGTGGCGATCGGCGCGGTGATCTTCCTGCGTCAGGCCGGGCGGATGACCGAGGGGCTGGTGCTGCTTCTGCTGTTGCCCGGGTTTTTCTATGTCACCTTTCAGAATTACGGCAACGATCCGCACTGGCTTTGGCTGCTGGGGTTGATTTTGGTGGCGTTGCGTCCGACCGGGCCGGTGTTCAACGGATTTGGATGGGATCTGCAGAAGGCCATAACGATCTCTGCCGTGGCGGCGCTGGCCTTTGCGACGCCCGGGTTTCTGAACCTTGCGGCAAGCCCTGTCCGTCACTTTTCAACGGATGTCGAGAAATACGCGCCTCTGATGCCCGACAGCGGTCTGCACGAGGACCTGCAAACCTATGCGCCACGCGCTGCCCGGGTGGATGTGCGCAGCGCCTATGACGGGCCGGACAGCCTTTTCGCCGATCTATATGACGACGACGCGCGCGAGGACACGGATGTCACCTTCAAGGGCCGTGATCTGGAATATTGCTCGCTTGAACTGGGAATGGTGGTCTGGTTCCGCGCCGTGTCGCGGGAAATTGCGGATTGGTCCGGCGGCGGCGTGTCGCTGTTTTCTGCGGACCTTTTGTCCAGCTATTGGCTTTATGCCGATCTGGAGCCGTTGAAGGGCGGCGCCCCTTGGTATTATGGCGAGTTGAGCGGGATCCAGAACGCCGACTATCTGTTGGTACCAGCCTGCCCGTTGTCAGCCGATACGCGCAAGAAGATCCTGGACGAGGTCTCGGGTCAGGATTGGATTGACGAGGTCAAAGAGGCGCGGCGCACGCCTTACTACACGCTCTACAGTCTGCCGGGGAAGATGCCCAAACGGGTCGTCCCGCCCGTCGAAGTGGATGAGGACACGGAATAGCCGCCGCGCGCATGTGTTGCCACAAACCGGCGCGTCAGGCGCCGGTCACGGCGGCCAGCAGCAGATAGGTGATTAGCGTGGTCCCAAGGCTCAGCCCCATGGGGTAATCGCGCCGCTGCCAGCTTTCCCAGTTGGGCGTGGCGGCCTTGACCGCGTCCGTGCTGCGCGCAATGCGGTGCAGGATGAACCCGGCCACCGTCATCACCGCCAGCAATGTCAGAAACAGAAACGCATCGGGCAGAGCGACAAAGGGGGCCATCGCGGCGGCGAATTTGGCGTCTCCCGCGCCCATCATGCGCAACATGTTCATCACGAAGCCGATGACCAGCACCACGACCAGATGCACCCAGCGCCACAGATACTCGTCCAGCTCGAACGCGAACAGGCCGACCACCGCAAAGACGATGGTCAGTGCCATAACGGCCTTGTTGGGGATTTTCATGCGCGATAGGTCGGACCAGACTGCCCACAGGGCAATCGGCACCGCGAAGGGCAGAAACAGAAGGGCTGCCCAGCTTGTCATGGCGGTGCTCATGCCCGGTTCACCCGTTGGAGACGTTGTTTTCCAGCGCCTCAAGCGCGCGGGTCGCTGCTTCGAAATGCTGCGGGTGGGTGTCGATCGCTTCCTGCAACAGACCTTTGCCGGTCGCCACATCCCCCTGCTTGATTGCCGACAGGGCCAGCGTGTGCAGAAGCTGGGCGCGTTCGACCTGGGTCATCGGGATGACCGGCAGGTCATATTTACGCTGTGCGCCGCGCGCCAGAACCAGGTTGTTCTTGGCCGTGAACATCTTGCTGTCATAGCTCAGGGCTTGCGAAAACAGCTGCTCTGCCCCCTTGAAATCGGCGCGGGTCAGCTTGGAATAGCCCCAGTTGTTCATGACCGAACCGGGATTGGTGGTCAGGCCAACCGCGGTTTCATAGAAACTGTCAGCCTTTTTCCATTCCTTATTGCTGTCGGCGATCATCGCCTCAAGCCGGTAGCGGCGATAGGTCTCGTGGGTGGGGGGCACCTTGTCCAGAACGGCCTCGGCCTCTTTCCAGTCACCGGCACGGATCAGGGCGTCCGCCAGGCTGACCCGGTCCTCCGATGTGCCTTCGGGACTGGCCGCGATGGCCTTCCAGACCGGCACCGCCTCGACCGGGCGCTTGGCACGGATCAGCGATTGCGCCAGCCCGCGCTTCAGATCAATGCGGTTTGGCTGGCTCTTGGCTGTGCGTTTGAAATAGGCGACCGCTTCGTCAGGGTCGCCCACCGTCAACATGATGTCATTGAGATTGCTTTCGTCGATGACGTTCACATCTGCGATGGCACGTTCGACATCTTCGCCGCCCGATTTCGGTTTTTTGCAAGCGGACAGGGCAACCGCGCTGCCAAGGCAGAGCGTCAAAAAGATAGTGTGGCGCATTTTTGCGTCCTTTTTACTGCTCGTGTCTTCGCCTAGATTTGCGACAGAAGTAGGTAATCCCCCGTCCCCCGCCGCACCAGCGCGAATGCATCATTATGCGTCTGATCATAATCCGGATTTTCGGACTTTGCGAGCGCCAAGCGCAAATTTTCGCGAATTTGGGCAGATTGGCCACGATCCACGCCAAATGCGATCTGAAAGACACGGGCTGCTTCGGCGATCTGGCCGGTTTCCATCAGGACGACCCCCAGATTGTTCCAGGCGGGAACGAAACTGCCATCCATTTCGGTGGCTTTTCTGAGGATGCGTTCGGCCTGGCCCAACCGGCCCAGTTGCAGGTTCGCCGACCCGATGGCCGACAGCACGTCGACGGTGACGCCCTGTTCGCTGGCCGCGCGCAAATAGGCTTTTAGGGCCAGCTCGTGTTCACCTGCCGCGGTCAGCCGATGGCCGACGGTCAGCCCGTCCACAGCCTCTTCGCCGCGCTTCAGGGCGGTGGGCGCATAGGGGTTGGGGGGAGATTTGTCAAACGGGTTGGTGCCCGATGCACAACCTGCCAGGACGACACTGGCCAGCATTGCGCATGTCACGGAAAGCAGGCGGGTGAACCGATGCGGCTTTGGGCAGGGCAGGCGGCGCGTGGTCAACGGTGGCTCCTTCGCGCGGCCCGTGGATATGCGTCAGAAACGGACCGATTTGAGGGTCAGATAAATGTCATAGATCGATGGGCCGATCAGAATGATCAGAAGCGGCGGCACCGTCAGCATCATAGTGGCAAGTGTCATCTTGGTGGGCAAGGTGTTTGCCTTTTCTTCGGCGCGCATGACCCGTTTATCACGCATCTCGGCGGCATAGACGCGCAGGGCATCGGCGATGGAAGTGCCAAACGTGGCCGATTGGATCATCACGGTGACAAAGCTGGCCACATCCGGCACGCCCGACCGTTCGGACAGGTCACGCAGCACCTGCACCCGATCCTTACCGGCTTTCATCTCATTCGAGACAATCGAAAACTCGTCGGCCAGCGCCGGGTATGAGGCGCGAATTTCCTTGGACACCCGCAAGATCGACTGATCCAGCGACTGGCCAGCTTCGACGCAGGTCAGCATCATGTCCAGCGCGTCGGGGAAGCCGTTGGTGATCTCTTCCTTGCGGGTCTCGACCCGGCGCGTGACCCAGTATTTCGGCAACATATATCCGCATACGCCGGGGATCAGGATCCACAGGATGCGCGCTGTTGTCGTCATTTCCTGACCATTCGCGGTCTTCAGAATGGTCAGAAAGACCCCGAACACCAGCAACCCGATCCCCAGCGCGAACTGCGCAAAGTGAAAGGTCCGCACCGCGTTCTTGCCGGGATAACCCGCTTGCAGCAGTTTCAGTTGAACGGCCGAGTATTCTTCGGCGTCCTGCGGTTCCAGAAAGGCGGAATATTTCTCAAGCTTGTTCGACCCTGTGGCGACGCGCAGATCGACCTTCTGCCCGCTCTTGCTGCCGCTTTCGCGGGCCTTACGCAGTTTCTCGATCGGGTCTTCGGTCTTGCGCAGCAGAAATGGCACGGTGACCACGATCAGCACAATCCCCAGTGCGCCCACCGCCAGTAAGGGGCCGGCGGGGCCAAGCAGGTCTGTCAGAAGGGTGTTGAACTGTTCCATCTTCTAATCCTCGGTCAGACCTTGATGTTCACCAGTGCCCGCATGACAAAGATGTTTGCCACAAGGAACCCCGCCACGATCAGGCAGGCGGGAATGAAATAGGGCGTGTCGCGCACCTTGTCATAATAGTTGGGCTGGATCAGGTTGATCATGACCAGCGCCAGGATCGGGAAGCCCGACAGGAAGTTGCCTGACCACTTCGCCTCGGCGGTGATGGCGCGGACGCGGCGAAACAGCTTGAAGCGCGACCGGATCACCTTGGCCAGACCGTCCAGGATCTCGGCCAGGTTGCCGCCCGATGTTTGCTGGATGATCACGGCAACGGCCAGGAAGCGCATGTCCTGGTTGTCCAGACGCTCGGCCATGCTGGCCAAAGCCTCGCCCACATCGCGGCCATAGGCGCTTTCATCTGCGATCAGGCCCATCTCGGTGCCCAGCGGATCGGGCACTTCCTTGGCAACGATCTGCACGGCGGACGAGAAGGGATGCCCCACCCGCAGGCTGCGCACCATCAGTTCAACCGCGTCAGGCAGTTGCTCTTCGATCATCGCGGTGCGTTTCTTGGCCTTGTTGTTGATCCAGATATAAACACCGCCCACCCCCATTACGACGGATATCCCGGCGCGCACCGGCAGCGACGCGGCGGTGGCGACCCCCAACCCGACAAAGGCGAACACCGTCAACAGGACCATGATCAGCACAAGCTGGGTGGGCGTAAAGGCAATCGCGGCTTTCTGTGCCTTGGTGGCCAGCAGCGAATAGAAGGGGATGCCCTGCGCCTTGACGTGCTGGCTCATCTCCTTGCGCAGCTTTTCCAGAACCTCTTCGCGCGCGGCCCCTTTTTCCAGCATGTCCAACCGGCGATTGATGCGGTTGTTCAGGCTGATCGACTTGCCGAACACGGTCAGGTAAATGCCTTCGACCAGCAGAAGAACTGCCAGGAAGATCAGGCCGTAGAGGATTGGCTCGATGGAAATGGACATTCTCAGTCGCTCCAGGGTTCATAGATGGATGCGGGCAGGTCATAGCCCCACTGGCGGAACCGGTCGGAATAGTGCGACCGCACGCCGGTGGCGTTGAAGCGACCGATGATCTTGCCATCGGGTGCAAGCCCCAGACGTTCATAGCGGAACACTTCCTGCATCGAGATCACGTCGCCTTCCATCCCGGTGATTTCGGTGATCGACACCATGCGGCGCGACCCGTCCTGCAGGCGGCTGGCCTGCACGATCAGGTTCACAGCCGACGCGATCTGGCTGCGCACGGCCTTGATCGGCATTTCGATCCCGGCCATGGCGATCATGTTTTCCAGACGTGACACCGCATCACGGGCCGAGTTGGCGTGGATTGTGGTCATCGACCCATCGTGACCGGTGTTCATGGCTTGCAACATGTCGATGACTTCCTCGCCGCGCGTCTCACCGACGATGATGCGGTCCGGACGCATCCGAAGGGCGTTTTTCAGACAGTCGCGCTGGCTGACCGCACCCTTGCCTTCGACATTGGCTGGGCGGCTTTCCATCCGGCCCACATGGGTCTGTTGCAGTTGAAGTTCTGCCGTATCCTCGATCGTCAGGATCCGTTCCGAGTTGTCGATGAACGATGACAGCGCGTTCAGCGTGGTCGTCTTACCGGAACCTGTCCCGCCCGATACGATCACGTTCAGTCGTGTGGCAACGGCGGCTTGCAGATAGGCGGCCATCTCTTCGGAGAAGGCGCCGAAATTGACCAACTCGTCAATGCCCAACTTGTCCTTCTTGAATTTCCGGATCGACACCAGCGACCCGTCAACCGCAATCGGAGGCACCATCGCGTTGAAGCGTGAGCCGTCGGCCAGACGGGCGTCGACATGCGGGTTTGATTCGTCCACACGGCGTCCCACGGCGGACACGATCTTGTCGATGATCCGCAGAAGGTGGCGCTCATCCTTGAAGGTCACATCGGTCAGTTGCAGTTTGCCCGCGCGTTCGACGAACACCTGCTGGGGGCCGTTGACCAGAATATCGTTGACCGTGTCATCCTGCAAAAGCGGCTCAAGCGGGCCAAGACCCTTCACTTCGTCATACAGTTCCTGGTTCAGCAAAAGCCGTTCATCGCGGGTCAGAACGACATCGCGGGTGCTCAGAAATTCTGACGTAATATCAGTGATTTCCGCGCGCAGGTCTTTTTCGGCGGCGGTTTCCAATGCACCAAGGTTCAGGTTGTCCAGAAGCTCTTTGTGAAGCTCGGTCTTGATCTCGGACAACCGTTCCTTGCGCTTGCGTTCCTTGTCCGCCTGCGGCGCGCGGGCTTCCTGAACCGGGGCCTGCCGGCGCGAGACCGGAGGCCGGGCCGCGGCTGCCCCATTGGGGGCGGGGTTGGCTTTCGGCGCGGCGTCTGCCCGCCCGCCGTCGACGGCTTTCAGGTCGGGTGTCCCCGTGGCCGGTTTCGTGGGCTTTTTATAGCGGGAAAACATGGCGCCTCCTGGGTCAGTTGGCCGTGGCTTCAGCCTGGTTCAGATCGTGAACCGACTGCGCCAGTTTCTGGATTTCCTTGCGCAACGGGTTCTTGTGTGCCCCGGTGGCCAGGGGGATGCCGTGATCGCAGGATTGCGTGACAGGCTTGCCCCCATCCGGAAGGTGCAGCTCGATCGAGATATCAAGGCTTTCGGCCAGCCGTTTGACGCGCGACTTGCCCGACATATCCGTGAATTTCGGCGCCCGGTTCAGCACATAGCGCAGTTTTTCCACCGGCAGTTCCTCGGATTTCAGGGCCTTGATCATGCGCAGCGTGTTCTGGGCCGAGCGCAGGTCAAGTTCGAGCGTCGCAAAATAGACATGCGCCGCATGCAGGACCGTTTCGGTCCATTGCGCGACGGTGTTGGGCATGTCGATCACGACATAGTCGAAATTGCTGCGGGCCATTTCGATGATCCGCTGGATGTCCTCGGCACTGACGATGTCCAGGGGCAGCATGTCGGGCGGCGCGGTCAGCACCTGCATTTCGTCGTCGAAACTGACAAGGGCCTGCGCGAAAATCTCGTGATCCATGACCTCGGTGTCGGAGAGCAGCTCATAGACCGCGTCGCGGCGCGGCAGGTCCAGATAGGTGGCCACCGACCCGAACTGAAGTCCGAAATCCAGCAAGCAGACACGTGGCGGGGTTTTTCCCGCCTTCTTGTCTTTTTTCGAGCGGTCCATCTGGCTCAGTTCCCAGGCCAGGTTCACCGCAAGCGTGGTCGCGCCGGTGCCACCGGCCAGCCCTTGAACGACCAGGATGACCGCCTCGTGCCCGCCGTCAGCCTTCAGTTGAGGCGACTGGTTTGCGGGGTCAAGGCGGACCGGAGCTTCCGGTTCAGGGGCGCGCAACCGTTCAATGGCGTCGTGCAACGCACCTTCGGGAAGCGGGTAGGGGACGAACTCTTCAGCGCCCATTTTCAGAAGCTGGTGCAGCGCGATCGGGCTGACCTCTTCCGCGATCACGATGACTTTGATGCCCTTTTCGCCGGCGGCACGGATGACACTGGCCACTTTTGACAGATCGGCCTCGTCCTGATCGTCCATCGCGATCGCGACAAACTCCAGCGCATCGGCATCCGGTTGGGCAAAAAACGCCAACGCGTCTTCAAGCGACAGGTCGCCCCATGCCTCGCCGAGCTCAGCTTCCATATCTTCGATCAGAAGATCGAAGTTCTGTACGTCCCGCGCGATCGTGCAAGCAACGATCGGTTCCGGATCGGCGTGTAGCGCAACACTGCTACTCATCGTAAAATCCCTCCTGTTAGAGCCCGCTCCCAGGCATTCTGCCATCGGTCCTTTGCCCGCAAAGGCGTGCGTGAGTCGAAAATTGCACGCGGACTGCTCCCAATGGACAAGAAATGCCAGTCAATCTGGGCAACATTGCGGCTGAAACCGCCAAATTATTCGTTCATTTGGGACGATCACCGGGGAAATGATGGATCTGTTTCCCAGTGAAGAACGGCAGAACTCTTCACCCTTAACGGGAAATCGCATCTCGATTCCGTAGGGAAATCTCATGAAATGAAGAGGTTCACGGCAAGAGCTGCCCTGTAGCGTCCCTGTGTACTGGCTCGAATTGCGGCAACAATGTGGCGGGCCGGGGTGGGTCACATGAAAAAAAGGCGCGACCTTGTCGCGCCTTTATTCTGTTGGTCCTGATCAACCGCCGCCACCGACTGAGCCCGCGGTCCCTGCCGAGATGATGGGGGGCGGCACGGCGCTGCGGATGTACTCGCGATAGATGACTTCTGCATATTTGCCATCCAGCACGGTGGGCTTGCGGCCGCCCACGAACCCGGTGACTTCGGTCACGGTACGACGGTTGCGCATCTCGGGCGCGCGCGTCACGACGATCGGGCGGGTCTCGCCATAGCTGACCACCGCCTCAAGCCGTGACCGGCTGATACCGCTGGCGACCAGATAGTTCACGACCGCATGGGCGCGGCGCAGCCCGAGCCGCTGGTTATACGCGTGCGAGCCGACCAGGTCGGTGTGACCATAGACGCGGAAGCGCAGTTCGGGGAACTGGGCGATCCAGTGGGCCTGCTGGCTGAGGATGGCGCGCGCCGTGTCGTCCAGCGCGTAGCTGTTGAAGGCGAAATTCACCGTGTCCTGCGATTCCTGATTAAACCGGTTTGCCATGGCAACGGCCGGGTTGATCTGACCGGTCTGGACCCCGGTGTTATAGGCGGTGGGTTGCCCCAGCCCGCCCTCGTCAATCTGCGATCCTGCCTCAAAGAACCAGGATTTCGACGCCACATCCGCCCCTGAACATGCCGTCAGAATGGCAATCGCCGAGGTGGCCGCGAGCACTGGTTTGATACGTTTCATCGGCATCTCAGTCCTCCATCACATAGCCATAGGACCCGGAAAAGTCCTGTTGCGCCACTTCGCCTGCCGCCCCGGATTTGGGCCGGTTCTTGGCGGTCGTATTGCCGAACAGGAACAGATCCTGCTCGGATGGCGGGCGGATCCGATCGGTCGGTACGGCCAGCGCCTCGCCGCGTGTCGGAGTGACAAGATGCGCGGTCACGATGATCACCAGCTCCGATTGCGACCGCTGGTATTCGGTTGACCGGAACAGCGCGCCCAGAACCGGGATGTCGCCCAGCCATGGCACGGCGCCGATATTGTCCTGGAAATCATCCTCGATCAGACCGGCAATTGCGAAGCTCTCGCCGTCCCGCATTTCGACCGTGGTCGAGGTTTCGCGGCGGCGGAAGGCATTGATGCTGAAGCCGCCATTGTTATAGCTGACGGATTCGTCCAGCCCCGACACGGCCGCGTTCAGTTGCAGGTTGATCACGTCATCGGCAAGCACCGTGGGCGTGAAGGTCAGTTCGACACCAAACGGCTTATAGGTCACGGCGATCTCGTTGTCACCATTGGACACGGGCAGGGGATATTCGCCACCGGCCAGGAACGAGGCTTCCTGCCCGGACAAGGCCGTCAGGTTCGGTTCAGCCAAAGTGCGCACAACGCCCTTGGTTTCAAGGGCTTCCAGCAAGACTGCCATCTGCAGCCCACCAACATTGAAACCGATCTTCGTGGCGCCTTGCGACCCCGGCGAGACATTATATGGTCCGTTGATGGAGTTGCCGCCGGTCAGAAACGTGCCCGTTTCACCGATGGTGTTGTCCGTGAAGGGATTGCCGAAGGCCAGCGAGCCGGACAGCGATTTGCTGACCGAGCGACCCATTTCGGCGAACCGCACCTTCAGCATGACTTGCTGCGTGCCACCGACCGTCATCAGGTTCGACACCCGATCGGGCGCGTAGCGTTGGGCCAGGTCAAGCGCGCGATCAAGTCGCTGGATCGAGCTGACCATGCCGGACAGGACGATCCCGTCATTGGCGGTCCGCACTTCGATTTGCTCACCGGGCAGGATCTGGCGCAGGCGTTCCTTGAACTCTGCGATATCCGGTGCGACATGCACATCGACATTGGTGATAAGTTTGCCATCAGCCCCCAGAAGCGTCAAAGTGGTGCGCCCCGGTGTCTTGCCCAGCACATAAATGGTGCGGTCCGACAGGGTCGAAATATCCGCGATGCCGGGATTGGCGATGGAAAGTTCGGCGAAGGGGGCGTCGCTTTCGACGACCACAGCCCGATTCATGGGAACTTTAAGCGCGCCGGATGGGGCGCCGCTCATGACGCGCAGCGTTTCGCCCGACGATGCTGTCGGTACGCCGACCCCGAGCGTCAGACCCAATAGGGCTGCCTTGATAAAATGATCAACTTTCATGTGATCCTGCCTCTCTGACCACGTGTGGATAGCGTGGGTGTTGCCCACTTGACTGCTCCGGGTCTTTTGCCCGATTTGATGGGTCTTGAGACCCGATTGCGTGGCAGACTGCGGCAGAAATCGAATTAATGCAAGAATCAATAGGTTGCTTGGGTAGCTTCATGTGGACATGTCGCAACAGTTCAACTGCTGCGACATGGCCTTGGCGGTGTCAGTTTGCCCTGAAATCGCGCTAAAATCTGATCGGGATCACTCGGGGCAGGTGATCTTGGTCTCGATGATCTCGCCGCCGCGACGGGTGCGGACGGTGCAGACTTCTTCCTGCACACCAACGACTTCGCCCATGATTTCACCCTGTCCCACCTCGACCTTCGAGGTGACGGTTTCGTCCTGCGTGCCCACAAGCGCCAGAGACAGGCGTCCGCTGGACTGGGCCTGGGCCAGGGCGGCCACCTGGCGGGGGGTCACTTCGACGGTGATGGTGCGCGCGATCGTCGGCCCGGTGCGGTCGGTGTCGGCGATCTGGTCGACCGCGATGATATGCACATTCGCCAGGATCAGCTTGGTGACGGCCTGGCCATCACCAAGTTCATCAAAGCCGCGCCCGGTCCAGTAGACGTCGATCCGGTCTTCAGGCCGCAGAAAGCCGGACACGCCCGAGCTGACATCGACATTGATGGCATAGGCGCGCATTCCCGTTGCCAGGCGCGAGGACACACCGGCATCCGCGCCGGGTTTTGTCACCTTGACCTGAAGCAGGGCTTCGTCCTTTTCCATGGCGCGCAGGACGGTGCGGAATTTCTTTTCCCCATCCGGGAACACGTCTTCAATCTTGGAAAATGTGCCTGCGGGAATGGCATTCTCCGGCCACTTCACCGACCGGATGTCGTCGGCTGTCATTTGTTCGCCATAGCGCAGCGGGCGGTTCACGACGAACACATCAACCGTGGGAACAATGGCTGCGCGTGCTGCGCGTTCGGCTTCAAGCTGGGCCTGGTAGCCGCCAATATAATCCTTGGCCATGTACACTGCGAACCCGGCCAGGCCGACGCCAACGATCAGGACCAGTCCAAAGAGCAAACGCATTTAAGTTCCTTTCCCACAACAGGACGCCAGAGGCATCACACACCAACTCCCTCATCTACATGTCAATGTGAATTGAGGCAATTTGAAGTATAAAGCGTGAATTTAGGGTGAACTTCACAGGAAACGTCAACAATTTCCAGTCCCGATTGTTCAGCACGCTTCTGTGGTGCAGCCTGAAAACCGAAAACCGCGTCGGGGACGCGGTTTTCATTCTTGTCATTGCCAGATGATCCGGCAGGCGCATAGGACCTATTAGTTGGTGTAGGTCGGGACCGACATGTTGCTCAGCGAGCTCGAGATCTTGCCGGCCAGCGACTTGGTGCCGCCCGAAACCGAGGTCAGAACTGCAATGCCGAGGCCCACGATGGCGGCGGTCAGCACAACCCAGTCCACGGTGACAGCACCGTCTTCGTCGGCTTGGAAGGTCTTGATCAGGTCAAAAAGTTTCATTTTATCGCTCCATTACTTACTTGGTTTGTCGTGTTCAACTTTACTACTTCACCTTGGCGCCTGAACCTTGCTGTCCTCTGCGCTGCTTGGCATGACCCTAATTAGCCCCCTGATTGGGGCGAGAGTTGGGCAGGTTTCGTACCTTTTCTGGTTTAACCATTTTTTAAGGATTTGATCGGTTAACTGTCTGAATATGCGTGAAAATAAAATTGATAAAATTCTTGCATCTGTGGTTTTCCTGCGCGGAATGGCGCAAATCTTGTGAACAATATCAGGTAAATCTGGCCCTGACAGGCGAAATCTGCAACAAACAGGAAAACAATTCGAGGCAGAGCAGTGAACCGCAAAATGCGGCGCTTCGTGAACATAAGCATATTCCTGATCCTTGCGATGGGGGTCCAGGCGCAGGCCGACACGCAGCCCGCGCCCTTTCCCGACTTTACCTTCAAGCGCGTGTCGGTGCCCCAGGCCGGGGCAAAACGTCTGACCATCCAGATCGACCCCGCCGCCCAAGCGGCCGCCCTGGCGCCCAGGACACCAGCGTCCAAGACCCCTTCGCCCGATCACATCGAAGAGGTGGCGGCAGGCGTCCCGACACCTCAGCCGACAGAATGGGACTGGTTCTGGACCACCGTGTCGCCGCGGCTGGACAAGGCCGGCCCCGGCAATGTGCGCACCGCTCTTGATCTGCTGGAAACACAAGAGGGCATGGCGCAACCCCGCTTGCAACACCTGCAAACCATCGCCCGTGCACATGGCAGCGACATCCTGAACGCCACGATCGGCACGCCGGTCTCGCCTGCCTTGGTGCTGGCCCTGATCTCGGTGGAAAGCGGCGGGCGCGTGGATGTGGAAAGCCATGCAGGCGCACAGGGGCTGATGCAGTTGATCCCCGACACCGCCGCCCGGTTTGGTGTCGAGGACAGCACCAACCCCACTCAGAACATCAAGGGGGGCGTTGCTTATCTGAACTGGCTGATAAATCACTTCGACGGTGATCCGATCCTCGCCCTTGCTGGTTACAATGCGGGCGAGAACGCGGTGAAAGACAATGGCGGTGTGCCCCCCTATGCCGAAACCCGCGCCTATGTGCCCAAGGTATTGGCTGCATGGAAGGTGGCGCGCGGGCTGTGCCTGACCCCGCCCGAGCTTTTGTCGGATGGATGTGTGTTTGCGGTGAATGGATCGTGATGTGATGGCCGAAGAGTTGACCAAGAAACCGTTCGTGCTGGACGTGGACGGAACATTCCTGCGCACGGATCTGCTGTTCGAGTGTTTCTGGGCGGGGCTGGGCCGCGATCCGATTCACACGCTGCAAACCAGCCTGACACATTTTCGCGATCCGGCCCGTCTGAAGGCGGAGCTGGCCCGCATAGCCGCCCTGCGCACCGACCTTCTGCCGGTTGATCCTGACGTGCTGGAGGTTGCCCGCGCCGCGCAGGCCGAAGGGCGCGAAGTGGTGCTTGCCTCGGCGTCGGATCACAGCCTTGTGGCGCAACTTGCCGCCGATCACGACCTGTCGGATCATGTCTTTGCCTCGGACGGGCAGACCAACCTGAAAGGCGCGCGCAAGGCCGCGGCGCTGGTGGCTGCCTTCGGCGAGGGCGGGTTCCACTATGCCGGCAACGCCCCGGTGGACCGCGCGGTGTGGGATCATGCCGATGCGGCTTTGGTCGTGGGCGATCCGCGTTCCGCCAAGGCGTTGCAGGCGCAGGGCAAGCCCGTCACCCAGATCGCGGGCGGCTGGCGCATGAAAGACGTTCTGAAAAGCTTCCGCCCGCATCAATGGGTCAAGAACGTGCTTCTGTTCGTGCCGATGATTGCCGGACACGCATTTGACCTGAACACGTTCATCCTTGCCATCCTTGGCGTGATCAGCTTTTCGGCGGCGGCGTCCTCGATCTATCTGGTGAATGACCTGCTGGATCTTGAGGCCGACCGGCTGCATGTGAAGAAATGCAAACGCCCCTTCGCCTCGGGCGCGGTGCCGATCCAGGTGGGGATGGTGTCATTCCTTGTCCTGGCGGCGATCGCGCTGGGTATTGCAGCCTATCTGGGATGGGCGTTTTTTGGTGTCGTCAGTTTTTACATGGCGCTGTCGCTGGCCTATTCGCTGAAACTGAAACGGATGCGCTGGGTGGATATCGCGGTGCTGGCGTCGCTCTATACCTTGCGCGTCGTGGCAGGGGCTGCGGCGACCGACATTCCCGTGTCGGGCTATCTGCTGGTGTTCATCTTCCCGGTCTTCCTGGCCTTGGGCTGCGTGAAGCGCCTGACCGAACTAACCCTTGCCACATCGGATGAACGTCTGCCGGGGCGGGGTTACGGTCGCCCGGACCGGCCCGACCTTTTGAACGTCGCCTCACTGGGCGTCGTGGCGTCCTTGGTCGCGTTCTTTCTCTATTCCTTCACCGAACAGGCGCTATCGCTTTACAAGACGCAATGGCTGATGTGGGTGGCAGGCCTGCCACTGGCCTGGTGGATGATCCGCATGGTGCGGCTTGGCTGGTATGGCAAGCAGGATTACGATCCGATCGTTTTTGCCATGAAGGACAAGCGCGGCATCGGGCTGATGCTGATGACCATCTCGATCATGTTCTATGCCGCCGGACTGTGGCAGGAGTGGTTCGGGGTGGGCTGACGCGCACCCGTTCAGATCGACATTTTCTTGAAGATGAACTCGGGGATGCTGCGGATGATCAGCATGATGTAACGCCAGAAGAACGGCGTATAGATCACGTTGCGCTGCTTCTCGACCGCTTTCAGGATATCGGCAGCGACCTTCTGGGGTGAGGCGACAAGGAACATGCCTTCGATCCCCCACGTCATTGCGGTGTCCACAAAGCCGGGCTTGACCGTTACAACATGGCCACCCGCGCGGGTCAGGCGGTTGCGCAGGCCCGACAGATAGGTGGCAAATCCTGCCTTGGCCGAGCCATAGACATAGTTGCCAATACGCCCACGGTCCCCCGCGACCGAGCAGACACCGACCACTGTGCCTGCACCCCGGTCCTCGATGATTGGGGCCAGCATGGTCAGGAACGCCGCCGGGCCGGTATGACTGTCTTTCACCACGCCGTCGATCAGGGACGGGTTGGTGTCAATCTCGTCCTGCGGGGGCATGGAGCCGACGAACACGGCGGCATTGATCACGCCATCCTGACGCGTGGCACGGTCGATTATGGGTTGGAAGGTGGCGATGTCACGGGCGTCGAACTTGACCGCCTCTGCGGTGACACCACGGGCTGACAGGTCGGTGGCTGAGCGTTTCAGGTCGTCCATATCGCGGCCCGCCAGAATGACGCTCGCGCCTTGGTCGGCCACGGCCTGCGCAAAGGCGCGCGCCATGGACGATGTCGCGCCAAGGATGATCCAGCATTGATTTTGTTTGGTCTTTGTCATGTTCTCACCCAGCCTCGCGAAGGTTCAGGCGGCGCACCATATCGGTTTCCAGCGCGTGATCCGGGTCGGCCTTGTTGACCTGTTTCACCCAGTCGCCATGGTCTGGATACATCGCCTTGATCGCCGGGCCACTGGCCAGCGCGTCCTTGGCAAGATAGAGCCGCCCGCCTGCATCCACGGTCATATCTTCAAGCATTGCGATCAGGTCCACGGCCGTCTCACGGGCCGGGAAGTCGACAGCCAGCGTGTAGCCCTCCATCGGGAAGCTCATATGCCCCGCGCGCCCCGGTCCCATGCGTTTGAGCACGGCCAAGGGCGAGGACAAGCCCGCGCCTGCAATCAACTCCAGCATCGCTTTCAACGCGCCCACCTGATCCAACGGCACGACGTTCTGGAACTGGTAAAAACCGCGCTTGCCATAAAGTCGGTTCCAGTCGTGGATTTTGTCGAGTGGAAAGAAGAACTCGTCGATCCGCTTGACGGATGACCGGCCAGAGGTTGGTACCCGCCTGTAATAGGCGTTGTTGAATGCCCGCACGATGGGCGCGGACAGGGCAAAGCCCGGCGCGTCCATCGGGATTTTCTTCGACGGCTTCGCTTTGGGCAAAAGCCCAGCGGCCAGTTCCGCCTCTTCGATGATGCCGCGCCCAAGGGCGTCGCCCTTGGCGGTCGTGTCGATCCAGCCGACGCAATAGGTCGCCTGGCTGCCATCCAACAGGGCGATATGCGCGTCCCAATCCTCGGCCCTTCGTTCGGTGACCATCATCACGTCGCCGGGGCAGGGTTTAAGTTGCAATTTCGCCTCGGCGATCACGCCCGTCTGGCCGATGCCGCCCATCGTGGCGCGGAACAAAGCGGCGTTGCGGGTGGGGGTGGCGACGGTGCGCTTGTCGCCATTCAGCAGCGTAACGGACAGCACATGCTGGCCGAAGCTGCCCGCGTTGTGGTGGTTCTTGCCATGTACGTCCTGCGCGATGCAGCCGCCCACGGTGGCAAAGCCGGTGCCGGGCATGACGGCGGGCAGCCAGCCGCGCGGGGCAAAGACATGGGCCAGATCGCCGATGGTGATGCCCGATTCCACCGTTACAACGCCGGTATCCGCGTCAAAACCGATGATGCGGTTCATCCGCGTCATGTCGATGGCGCGGCCCCCATCATTCAGTGCCGCATCGCCATAGGACCGGCAATTGCCGATGGCCGGGCAGGAATGCCCTGCGACCACGGCTTTCAGGCTGCGGGCGCGTTCGGGCCGTGCCAGTTCGGCGGTGGCGTGGTGAACCCGGCCCCAGCCGGTATAGTCAGTCGTTTTCCAAACCATGTGTATGTCTCAATGAAATTCGTTCGGCGAGGGGAAAGACCAGAAGGCCGATCCCGATGGCAAACCAGAGCGTGGTGACGCGGATGATGGCGGTGGCGGGGATGCTGACCTCAAGCGGCACGCCTTCCATCGCCAGCAGGGCGACCATCGCGGCCTCGGCCCCGCCGACACCGCCGGGGGCACCGGTCAGACCACCGGCAAGGGTGGAAAAGACGAAGATCGCGACCGCTTTGGCAAAGCCGATATCGGCCCCCATCCACATCAGAAGCAGGTGAAAGGCATAGCCTTCGGCAATCCAGCCGACGACGCCGATCAGCGCGGCAACGGCCATCAGCGTGGGCGAGGTGAAGGCCGACAGCGACACTGCGGCGCGGCGCAGCTTGGCCCAGAGCCGCGCAAACCGCCCGGTGATCCTGTGCCCCATCGTGGCAAGCCCGGCCAGAAGGCGGGGGCGGGTGGCGGCGAAGGCGGCGATCAGGGCAAGAAGGGTCACAGGCAGGCCGCCCGCGATGCCGGTGGCTGAGAAGGCCAGCGCAAGCCCGAGGATCAGCGCCATGGCCGACAGGTCCGAGGCCCGATCCACCAGCACAAGCGGCGCGGTGCGCTCAAACGCCCAGCCGGTTTCGCGTTTCAGCCAGCGCATCCGCACAAGCTCTCCGACCCGGCCCGGCGTGACCGACATGGCAAACCCGCCCAGAAAATGGCGCAGGTCTTGCACCAGCCCTGTGGGCAAGCCCAGCTTGCGGGCGAAGATGTGCCAGCGCAGCCCACGAAAGACATAGTTTACAAGGCTGAGCGCCAAGAGAGCGGCAAACTGCCCGACCGACAGCCGCGCCAGTTGTGCGCGGGTCTCTTCCCACCCCGTTGCGGCGGCCAGTCCGATCAGCCCAACCAGCACCAGCAAGAACAGTCCCAGCAACACAAGCGTGTCTCGCAGCCGCCGGGGCGCGGGTGTGCTTGCCGACTGTTTCCCAGCGGTGGACGGTATTGGGTTGGTGCTGCTCATTGTCATTTCCCGGCTTATGGCGGGGGATTACGGCGAGAATATGAAAGCAGCCAAGCAAAAGCGAGGGGGAATAAGGCGCAAACGATCCCGCCACGAAAAAGGGCCCCCACGCGGGAGCCCTTCATGCCATACTCTGGCGCGCGTTCAGTTGACGATCGTCGCCTCGGTCGCGGCGCGCAGTTCGTCTTCGGTGACGCCATCGGCGGTCTCGACGATTTTCAGACCGCCCTCGACCACGTCCATGACACCCAGGTTTGTGATGATGCGATCCACGACACCTTTGCCGGTCAGCGGCAGGGTGCATTCCTTCAGCACCTTCGAGTCGCCGTGCTTGTTGGTGTGATCCATCACGACCACAACACGGCCCACTCCGGCCACAAGATCCATCGCGCCGCCCATGCCCTTGACCAGCTTGCCCGGGATCATCCAGTTGGCAAGGTCGCCGTTTTCAGCCACCTCCATCGCGCCCAGGATCGCCATTGCGATCTTGCCGCCCCGGATCATGCCGAAGCTCATCGAGCTGTCGAAATAGGCGGTCTGCGGCAGTTCGGTGATGGTCTGCTTGCCCGCGTTGATCAGGTCGGCGTCGATCTCGTCCTCGGTCGGGAAGGGGCCCATGCCAAGCATCCCGTTTTCCGATTGCAGCGTGACCTCGATTCCGTCAGGGATATAGTTCGACACAAGCGTTGGAATGCCGATGCCAAGGTTTACATACCAGCCGTCCTGCAGCTCTTGCGCAGCGCGGGCGGCCATTTGATTGCGGTTCCAAGCCATTGCTTATGCCTCCCGAATGGTGCGTTGTTCGATGCGCTTTTCGTGTTCGCCCTGAATGATGCGATGCACATAGATACCCGGCAGATGGATGGCGTCGGGGTCCAGCGACCCGGTCGGCACGATTTCCTCGACCTCGGCCACGCAGACCTTGCCGCACATGGCGGCGGGCGGGTTGAAGTTGCGGGCGGTCTTACGGAAGATCAGGTTGCCGGTTTCATCGGCTTTCCAGGCCTTGACGATGGACAGGTCGGCAAAAATGCCTTCCTCAAGAATGTATTCTTCGCCGTTGAAGACTTTCACATCCTTGCCCTCGGCAATCACAGTGCCGACGCCGGTCTTGGTGTAAAACCCGGGGATGCCGTGACCCGCGGCGCGCATCCGTTCGGCCAAGGTGCCTTGTGGGTTGAACTCCAGCTCCAGCTC
The DNA here is from genome assembly GCF_014656375.1 of Aliiroseovarius zhejiangensis. Taxonomy (GTDB): domain Bacteria; phylum Pseudomonadota; class Alphaproteobacteria; order Rhodobacterales; family Rhodobacteraceae; genus Aliiroseovarius; species Aliiroseovarius zhejiangensis. Next base: position 229,107 of record NZ_BNCH01000002.1, read on the forward strand.
GCCTGACAGGTATTGGCGCATGAACTCGGCGTTTTCGCCCACATAGGACGACATCATTTTCTTGATCTGCTTGGTGTCTAGCAATTTGCCCAGACCGAACCCGTCAACGCCGCAATTGTTCGACGCGACAGTGATGTCCTTGACGCCGCTTTCCACCAGCGCGTCGATCAGAAGCTCCGGAATACCGCACAGGCCAAACCCCCCGGCGGCAATCAGCATCCCGTCCGACAAAAGCCCGTCCAGGGCCTCGGCGGCGCTGCCATATACCTTTTTCATGAAAGTTACCTCTCGTCAGTTTTGCGACTGTTCTGGCGTGAGGAGGGGGCAAAGTCAACGAAACCCGAAGGCTGGGCGGGGCTTCAGGTATTTCTACCTAAGCCCCGATCCGTTGCGCGCGCAGGGGGGCGGAACCGGTGCAAACCGATCAGATGATCCGCACCTGGGCACCCACCGGCGTGATGGCGAACAGCTCGGCAATCGCGTTGTTGTAAAGACCGATGCAGCCGTCCGAGCTGCGGCGTCCGATCTTGCGCGTGTCATGGGTGCCGTGGATCAGATACGCGGGCCAGTCCAGATACATCGCATGGGTGCCCAGCGGGTTGTCCGGGCCAGGCGGGGTGTATTTCAGTTCCGGGTTGCGTTCCAGCATGCTGGGGGTGGGGGTCCAGTCCGGACCGACCTTCTTGCGCACGATCTTGGTGTAGCCGGTCTTGGTCAACTCGTCCGTCATCGGGACCGAGGTTGGATAGATGCGATAATCGCTGCCATCCGCGCTCCAGTAATGCAGGGCGCGGGATACCGTGTCGCAGACGATCGTCACCCGGTCCAGCGTGTCGAAATGGTCGCGCCAATCCTGGTTGGCGAAGCTGGACGCGTTGCGTTTGGCGGTTTCGATGACGGGGGTGGCAAGGCCGGTTTGCGGCAGGACGAAGGAAGCGGTTGCGCCCGCGATGACCGCGCGGCGCGAAAGAAGGCGTGACATGGTAAGGCTCACTGTTCGATTGCGTTTTGCCGCACTGAAACCCGCGCCGGGGCGAGGTTCAAATCACAAATTCGAGAGTTGGAATGTTACTGGCCAACCCGTCACATTAATGGCCCGGATAGGAGATATCCGGGCCAGGCACGGCAGCCCGTCCGCTCACGCTTTCTTGCTGGCTGTCTTCTTCTTCGCAGCGGGCTTCTTCTTGGCCGCTGCCTTCTTTTTCGCAGGCTTCTTCTTGGCGGCTTTCTCGGCGATCAGCGCCACCGCCATCTCCATCGTCACATCGGCGGCATCCACGTCCTTGGGCAAGGTCGCATTGACCTTTTCCCATTTCACATAAGGACCATAGCGCCCATCCATCACGTTCACCGGCCCGCCGTCTTCGGGGTGTTCCCCCAGCTCTTTCAATGGCTTGGCCGCCGCACGTCCCCGTCCGCCGGGATTGGCGCGTTTTTCGGCCAGCATCTCGACCGCGCGGTTCATGCCGATCTCGAACACGTCCGCCGGGTCTTTCAGGTTGACGTAAACCGGCTTCGCCTCGCCGTCTGCCTGATGCATGATATAGGGGCCAAAGCGTCCGAAATTAGATTTGATCTCACCGCCGTCGGGGTGTTCGCCCACAACGCGGGGCAGGGACAGAAGCACCAGCGCCTTTTCCAGCGTGATGTCGTCCTTGGACCAGCCCTTGGGCAGCGACGCACGAGGCGGCTTCTTGTTCTCGGGTGTCGGCTCACCGCGCTGCACGTAAGGCCCGAACCGACCGGATTTCAGCCAAATCTCGTCGCCATTGTCTTCGCCCAGCAGACGCTCATCCCCTTCGGCCCCTTCGCCCGCGATGGGCCGCGTATAGGTGCATTCGGGATAGTTGCCACAGCCCACAAACCCGCCGGTCCGCGAGGTTTTCAGGTGCAGTTTGCCGGTGCCGCATTTCGGGCAAATCCGCGGGTCCGACCCGTCTTCGCGCGGCGGATAAAGTTGGGGCGCAAGGGCGGCATCCAGCTTGTCCAGCACCTCCGATATCCGCAATTCGGATGTTTCGGCAATCGCCGCCGAGAAATCGCGCCAGAAGCGGGCAAGAACTTCTTTGTAATCCGCATCACCAGCCGAAATTTCGTCAAGTTCCTCTTCCAAATTCGCCGTGAATTCATAGCCCACGTACTTGCGGAAGAAATTCATCAGGAAGATGGTCACGATCCGGCCCTTGTCCTCGGGGAACAGGCGGTTCTTGTCCTTGCGCACATACTCGCGATCCTGAATCGTGGTGATCACCGACGCATAGGTCGACGGGCGCCCGATGCCCAGTTCTTCCATCCGTTTCACCAGCGTCGCCTCGGTGTAACGCGGCGGGGGCTGGGTGAAGTGCTGCTCTGGCGTGATGGATTTCTTGTCGGCTTTCTCGCCTTCCATGATCTGCGGCAGGCGCTTGTCGTCGTCATCGACCACCTGATCGTCGCGCCCTTCTTCATAGACCTTCAGGAAGCCTTCGAAAACGACAACCTGCCCGGTCGCGCGCAGCACCACCTGCCCGTCGCTGGACCCGACATCGACGGTGGTGCGTTCGAACTTGGCGCTTTCCATCTGGCTGGCCAGCGTGCGTTTCCAGATCAGGTCGTAAAGCTTGCGCTGATCGGGTTCCAGCTTGGCCAACTGGCCCGCATCCACGGTCATATCCGTCGGGCGGATACATTCGTGGGCTTCCTGCGCGTTCTTGGCCTTGTTCTTGTAGATGCGCGGGCTTTGCGGGACGAAATCCTTGCCATAGCGGTCGGCAATGGCGTCGCGGGCGGCCGACACGGCCTCGGGCGCCATGTCGATCCCGTCGGTTCGCATATAGGTGATGTAACCGGCTTCATAGAGACGCTGGGCGGTCGACATGGTCTGGCGCGCGCCAAAGCCGAACTTGCGACTGGCTTCCTGTTGTAGGGTCGAGGTCATGAAGGGCGGCGAGGGGTTGCGGGTGGCGGGCTTGGCTTCCACCGACTGCACGGTCAAATCCCGCGAGGTGATGGCCTGCACCGCCATTTCCGCGGCGGTTTCGTTTTCAAGGTCATAGCGGTCCAGCTTCTGACCGCCCAAGACCGTCAAACGCGCCTCATACTCCTGCCCGCGCGGGGTGGTCAGCAGCGCCTTCACCGACCAGTATTCACGCGCCTTGAACGCCTCGATCTCTTCCTCGCGCTCGACGATCAGGCGCAGGCAGACCGATTGCACACGCCCCGCCGACCGCGCGCCCGGCAGCTTGCGCCACAGGACGGGGGACAGGTTGAAGCCCACCAGATAATCCAGCGCCCGGCGGGCCAGATACGCTTCGACCAGATCAGTGTCGACATCGCGGGGCTGTTCCATCGCTTCGGTGACGGCGGATTTCGTGATCGCGTTGAACACCACGCGGCTGACCGGTGTGTCCTTCTTGATTGCCCGCCGCTTGCGCAGGGCTTCCTCAAGATGCCAGGAAATCGCCTCGCCCTCGCGATCGGGGTCGGTGGCGAGGATCAGGTTGTTGTCGTCTTTCAACGCCTCGGCAATGGCGCGCACATGCTTGGCGCTGTCACGGCCGACCTCCCATTTCATGGCAAATTCGTTGTCGGTGTCGACCGATCCATCCTTGGGCGGCAGGTCGCGCACGTGGCCGTAAGAGGCAAGAACCGTGTAATCCGACCCAAGATACTTGTTGATGGTCTTGGCTTTGGCCGGGCTTTCAACGACGACAACGGGCATGAACTTCCTCTCGACTCAGGCGACCATTATTGAATGGCGGTCTTACTGGAGGCGTTAGATGTGTTGCGAAGGGGCAGCTTGTCAATGGGCAGGCTTTATATATAGGCGGGCCTTTCGCCGCGCCCCCTTTAGGGGGCGGGAAATTTCGGGGTTTCGCTGACAATCGGTTTGCGCGGGCAGAACATTCATGGAACACTCTTCCCACCCCGCCTTCCCGTTGATAAAGAGCGCATATGAGTGATTTCGACGAAAACGACGCGTTCGAGGCCGCCGCCCGCCCCCGCCTGTCCGAGCAGGCGATGGCCGCGCGCCCGATGCCCTATCTGGATGGGTTGAACCCGGCGCAGCGCGAAGCGGTCGAGGCATTGGACGGCCCTGTGTTGATGCTGGCCGGCGCCGGCACCGGCAAGACAAAGGCGCTGACCACGCGGATTGCGCATCTGCTGAACACCGGACAGGCGCGCACGAACGAGATTTTGGCCGTGACCTTCACCAACAAGGCTGCGCGCGAGATGAAGGAGCGTGTCGCGGGACTGCTGGGCCAGACGGTCGAGGGGATGCCGTGGATGGGCACGTTTCATTCGATCTGCGTGAAACTGCTCAGGCGTCATGCCGAGCTTGTGGGGCTGAAAACGAATTTCACGATTCTGGATACGGACGATCAGATCCGGCTGCTGAAACAGTTGATTGCAGCGGCAAATATTGACGAGAAACGCTGGCCTGCGCGGCTGCTTTCTGGCGTGATCGACAATTGGAAAAACCGGGCCTGGACGCCGGAAACCTTGCCGTCATCCGAAGCCAACGCCTTCAACGGGCGCGGACCAGAATTATATGCCCAGTATCAGGAGCGGTTGAAAACGCTGAACGCCTGCGATTTCGGCGACCTGCTGCTGCATATGGTCACGATTTTCCAGAAACACGACGACATTCTGACGAAATACCAGACTTGGTTCAAATACATCCTCGTCGACGAGTATCAGGACACCAACGTCGCCCAATATCTGTGGCTGCGCCTGCTGGCAGCGGGTCACAGGAATATCTGCTGCGTCGGTGATGACGACCAGTCGATCTATGGCTGGCGCGGGGCCGAGGTGGGCAATATCTTGCGGTTTGAAAAGGATTTTCCCGGCGCCAAGGTCGTGCGGCTGGAGCAGAACTACCGCTCGACCGCGCATATCCTTGCCGCGGCCTCCGGCGTTATTGCGGGCAATGAGGGGCGTTTGGGCAAGGAATTGTGGACCGAGGCCGACGGCGGCGAAAAGGTGCGTCTGATCGGCCATTGGGACGGCGACGAAGAAGCCCGCTGGGTCGGGGAAGAGATCGAAGCGATGCAATCGGGCACACGGGGGCGGGCGGGGATGTCGCTGGATGACATGGCCATCCTCGTCCGCGCCTCACACCAGATGCGCGCGTTTGAAGATCGCTTCCTGACCATCGGTCTGCCCTATCGCGTCATCGGCGGCCCGCGCTTCTATGAACGGATGGAGATCCGCGACGCCATGGCTTATTTCCGGCTGACCGTGTCGCAGAACGACGATCTGGCCTTTGAACGGATCGTCAACACGCCCCGGCGCGGGTTGGGCGACAAGGCGGTGCAGACCATACAGACGCTCGCACGGCAAAACGGCGTGTCGCTGGTGGAAGGTGCGCGCATCGCGGTGGAAAGCGGCGCGATCAAGGGCAAGGGCGGCAAGGGGCTGGCAGAGTTGGTCGCGGGGCTAGATCGCTGGTTCACCCAACTGCGCGCCGAGGACGACACCCATGTCGAAATGGCCGAGGTGATCCTGGAAGAATCCGGTTATACCGAGATGTGGCTGAACGACAAAACGCCCGAAGCCCCGGGGCGGCTGGAAAACCTGAAGGAACTGGTCAAGGCGTTGGAAAGTTTCGAAAACCTGCAAGGGTTTTTGGAACATGTCAGCCTGATCATGGACAATGACACGGACGACGCCGAGGAAAAAGTCACCATCATGACCCTGCACGCGGCAAAGGGGCTGGAATACCCCGCCGTGTTCCTGCCGGGGTGGGAGGATGGCCTGTTCCCCTCGCAACGGTCGATGGATGAAAGCGGGCTGAAGGGCCTCGAAGAAGAGCGGCGGCTGGCCTATGTCGGCATCACCCGCGCCGAGGAGATTTGCACGATATCCTTTGCCGCCAACCGTCGGGTCTATGGTCAGTGGCAATCGCAACTGCCGTCCCGTTTCGTTGATGAATTGCCCGCGGACCATGTCGAGGTGCTGACCGCGCCCGGCCTTTACGGTGGTGGCTATGGCGGCACCGCGGGCGATTTCGGCGCGTCACCGCTTGAGGATAAAGCCAGCCGGGCGGATGCCTATAACTCGCCGGGATGGAAGCGGATGCAGGCGCAGGGGAACCTGCGCGCCAAGCCCAGCCCGAACGAGGCGCGCGGATTGGTTATCGACGCGACCGCCGTGTCGTCCTTTACCCAAGGCGACCGCGTGTTTCACACCAAGTTTGGCTATGGCACCGTGATGGGCATCGAAGGCGACAAGCTGGATATCGAGTTTGACAAGGCGGGCGCCAAGAAAGTCGTGTCGAAATTCATCGTGCCCGCCGCGCAGGCGGGTGACGTGCCGTTCTGACTGGGCGGCGTTACCGGTCTGGCGGGGTCCAGTCTTTTTCGGGCACAGCATCGCTGCGGCGCAGGCGCAGGGCCAACCCGACCGAAACACCGACGCCAATGGCGATCGTCAGGTCCGCAAACACCGTCAGCACCAGCGTTAGCAACAACAGCACGCGGTCCGACACGCGCCCCTGCATATAGCCGCGCCAGTTCTGCGGCTCGCTCATGTTCCAGGCGGTCAGCATCAGCAGCCCGGCCAGCGCGGGCATCGCAAGGTAACCTGCCAGCGGCGCGGCCAGCAGCATGACCAAGAGGATGGTCAGCGCATGGACGATGCCCGCAACCGGCGTCTTGCCACCAGCCCGCACGTTGGTGGCGGTGCGCGCGATTGCTCCGGTCGCAGGCAGACCTGCAAACAGCGCCGAGCCGATATTGGCAAAGCCCTGTGCCAGAACCTCGGCATTCGGGCGGTGTTTGCCGCCAATCATCCGGTCGGCGACCATCGCAGACAGAAGTGATTCGATGCTGGCCAGAAAGGCGATGACAAATGCGGATGGTAAAAGCTCGGTGATCCGCGCGATGCTGATCTCGGGCAGGGCGGGGGCGGGCAGGGTGCTGGGCAGCGCACCGAAGCGCGAGAAGATTGTGTCAACCGGCAAGGCCGCCAGCGCGACCAGGGCCGAGGTCAAACCCACGGCAACGATCAGCCCCGGAAATTTCGGCGCAAGCCGCCGCAGCCCGGCGATCAGAATCATTGTGGCCAGACCAATCGCCAAGGCCGCACCGCTGACAGTGTCGCGCGCGGCCCAAAGGGCACCCATCTTCGCGATGAACTCGGCGGGCACGTCTGCGATGGACAGGCCGAACAGGTCCTTGATCTGACTGGTGGCGATGATGATGCCAATGCCGATGGTGAAGCCATTGATGACCGGTTCAGGCACATAGGCGACCAGATTGCCCGCGCGCAGATACCCCGCGACCAACATGATGACCCCGGCCATCAGCGTTGCCAGCACCAGCCCGTCATAGCCGTGATCGGAAATCACGCCATAAACGACAACGATGAACGCGCCGGTCGGCCCGCCGATCTGCAACCGGCTGCCACCAAGTAATGAAATCAGAAACCCGGCCACAATGGCCGTTACCAGGCCCTTTTCCGGCCCCGCGCCGGAGGCGATGGCAATGGCGAGGCTCAGCGGCAGGGCGACCATGGCCACCGTCACACCCGCGATCAGATCGCTGGTGAACTGGCCGCGATCATAGTCGCGCAGCGTGGTCAGGATTTTGGGTTGCATGGGATGAGCTAAAGCGTTTCGAGTTAAACTTGAGGCACGAGCTTAACTCGAAACGCGTGCCACGTTCATACGTCGTGGGCGTTTCGACAAAAGCTGATATCTCGGGTTTTTGTCGAAACGCTTTAGGCTGCGCGGCGGCCGAAAATCAACCGATAAATCTGCAATCCCGGTATGTCCGGGGCCGGGCATCACGGCCGCTGCCGACTGCCCCCAAAAAGAAACGGCGACGCCCGGGAGGAGGTGAGCGCCGCCGTTCTATTGTGATGCGGGGCTCCGGGAGGAGGTAGAGACCCGACGTCATGTGGTTCGGGGTCTGGGAGGAGGTAGACCCGTCACCGTATCGGTTCCGCCTCGGGAGGAGGTGAGGAAGAACCGGATCTTTGGGGGGGCGGCGACACCTGGGAGGAGGTAGGCGCCGCCGCGACCCGCGAACCTTCCGGGAGGAGGAGGAAGGCCCGAAACTTTCAGATTGTGCGGCGGAACCGGGGAGGAGGTCGGTCCCGCCGCCAATCAAAGCCACCACCCGGGAGGAGGGTAGGTGGTGGCCCGGAAACTCAGTTGCCGTAGACGGCCATGCGGGCGACCGTGCGGATCGACGCGCGGCCAAGGCCCAGGTCGTTCAGTTCGCGGTCGCTCAACGCGCTCAGCTCGCGAACGGTTTCACGATATTGGGCGCGCTGCGCCATTTTATCTTTCCAGTCTGCGAACCGGAGTGCCAGACGATCGGCAATGCCGACGGGGGCAGAAAGGATTTCAGTTGCATATGTCATCTTCGTACTCTCTTGCGTCGTTTCCGCGGGCCCTTGCGGGGCGCGGGGCAGCCGGACCGTGTTGGGCCGCCAAATGTTCTGTTGGCGCTCACATCGTCGCCGTGACCCCAAGATGGGCATAATGCTGCAATTGCACAATACCCCGCTTCCGCAAAGCCGGTATGCGGCGAATGCATACTTAAAAACTCCATGTTTTTAAGTGTTTGGTGGAGTTTTGCGCGGTGACGCAAGGTAAATTGCTGCGGCGCAGAAGTTGGAATGTTGGCGTTAACTTTGGGTCAACTTGCAGGGCGGCGACGGGACTCGTCCTGCGCCCGAAACCGTGTCGCGATCTGACGGGGTGTCGGGTGTGAAAGCCGGGATATACGCCGTGATCCTCTTGCCCCGCGACCGCGTGACCGACCGTCTTTGCCGCGTATGCCCCTTGCACCTGTCGGCAAAGCTGCCAAGTAATGGTCGAAATCGAAGGAGGCACGAATGTCGGAAATGCGCGAAAAGATCATGGGCACCTTGTCCACAATTGCCCTGCCGGACGGGGGGGATCTGGCCTCGCGCGATATGGTGCGTGCGCTCAGTGTTGATGGCGGCGCTGTCAGTTTCGTGATCGAGGCCCCGACACCGGAACAGGCGGCTGGCATGGAAACGCAGCGCCGCGCGGCAGAGGCCGCTGTGGCCGCCCTTGACGGGGTTGAGCGCGTTTCGGTCATCCTGACCGCACACGGGCCTGCCAAGCCCGCGCCACAGGCCCCGAACCTCAAGATCGGGGGGCATCCCAAACCGCAGGCCGGGCCGTTGCCGGTGCCGGGCGTGGCGAGTGTGATCGCCATTGCCTCGGGCAAGGGCGGGGTGGGGAAATCCACGCTCAGCTCGAACCTGGCCGTGGCGTTGGCGCGACAGGGGCGCAAGGTGGGCCTGCTGGACGCCGACATTCTGGGCCCAAGCCAGCCGCGGATGATGGGAACCAGCCAGCGCCCGTCCTCGCCCGATGGTGAACAACTGGTTCCGGTCGAAGCGCATGGCGTCAAGATGATGTCCATTGGCTTGATGCTGAAATCCGATCGTGAAGCCGTGGTCTGGCGCGGCCCGATGCTGATGGGGGCGCTTCAGCAAATGATGTTTCAGGTCGACTGGGCCCCGCTGGACGTGCTGATCATCGACCTGCCGCCGGGCACAGGCGACGTGCAACTCACCCTGGCGCAGAAATCGCAGATCACCGGCGCAATCATCGTGTCGACCCCGCAGGATGTGGCGCTTCTGGATGCGCGCAAGGCGATTGACATGTTCGACAAGGTGAAGGTGCCGATCCTTGGCCTGGTCGAAAACATGTCGACCTATGTCTGCCCCAACTGCGGGCACGAGGCGCATTTGTTCGGTCACGGCGGTGTCCGCGATGAAGCTGCCGAACTGGGCGCGCCCTTCCTTGGTGAAATTCCCCTGTCGCTGGAGGTGCGTCTGGCGGGTGACAGCGGATCGCCTGCCGCCCTGGGGGACGGGCCGGTGGCCGACGCTTATGCCGCGCTGGCCCGAGATCTGGTGGCGCGCGGCATCGCCTGAAGGTGCTTGTCAAACCGAGTTGAACGGCCCGTGGGAAATCATGGGCCGTTTTGATTCACCTTTTGAATCACCGGATGGGAAATCATGGGGATCGGGTCGCGAACCCGTGGAATCTCTCTAAAACCAGCCATCAATTTCGGATTCTCTGTGCTGGTTCGTCCCTATTTTGCGGCATATCCGTCCCTGATTTCAAAAAAATATGGGAAATCGAGGGATTTTTTTGTGCTGCGCTTGCAGCACTATATTTGGTGTCTGATCTGGTCAGCTTCCGCTAAGTTTCGTTCCGATGGGGGCGAAATCCCTACAATATCTTGTTTTTCATACCCCTGCAGAACAAGATATGCCCAGTTTGTCCCGTAAAAAACTATTGCGTCCCATAAATTCCCAAGCTATCCCTAAATACAAGATGAGGACGGGACATAAGAGGCAACAAGACCTCATGACACTCCCAAGTCAGGTTTCATACAGGCACCCGCTTCATCGCAACGAAAGAGATCCGGCGCGAACGCGAGCAGACATCCCCCCAGGTGGCGCGCGCAGCTGGACACCCGGAAACGGGACAGGCGGCGGATTGGGCAGTGGCAGCAGCTCAATCCGCCGTTTCTATTCCAGCCCCCCGAATCTGGGGCAGGGCAGTGAAGTGGGACAGTGAAGGAGCCGCGCAAGTGGCACGCAGGTTCAGAGGTGAAAGCCACCACAAGGTGGATGCAAAGGGCAGGGTCTCGATCCCGGCCCTGTTTCGCCGTGTGCTTGAGGCGGGCGACCCCGACTGGACCGAAGGCCTGAACCCCAATCTCGTCATTGTCTATGGCGACAAGCGCCGCAACTTCCTTGAATGTTACACGATCGAAGCGATTGACGAGGTCGATCAGCAGATCGCCGATTTGCCGCGCGGTTCGGTCGAACGTCGCGCGTTGGAGCGTATGTTCAACGGTCAATCGCTGCCGACAACGGTAGATGAAACCGGTCGACTGGTTCTGCCTGCCAAGCTGCGCCAGAAAATCGGGCTTGAGAACGAGGCGTTCTTCATCGCAACCGGCGACACGTTTCAGATCTGGAAGCCCGAGACCTACGAAAACGTCGAAATGGCCAAGGCCGAGGCATGGCTGGACAGCCTGCCTGAAGATTTCGACCCGCTCACGCTTTTGGGCGGCGCGTCGAAATCCGGAGGGGATGGATGACATGACCGACCCGGCTGCCACCGAAAAACGTCCTCATATCCCAGTTTTGCTACGGCCGCTTTTACAAGCGGTCGCGCCTGTTTCTGGCGACTGGGCCGATGGCACGTTCGGGGCGGGGGGCTATACCCGTGGATTGCTGGAGGCCGGGGCAGGCTGGGTCTGCGGGATCGACCGTGATCCGATGGTGTTCGACATGGCCGCCGAATGGGCGGCGGATTACGGCGAACGGCTGACCTTGTGCGAGGGCACGTTTTCCAAGCTGGACACGCTTGCGGGGCGACCGCTGGACGGCGTCGTGCTGGACCTTGGTGTCAGTTCGATGCAGTTGGACCTGGCGGATCGCGGTTTTTCTTTCATGCGCGACGGACCGCTGGACATGCGGATGAGCCAATCCGGCCCCACGGCGGCTGACATCGTCAATCAGGCGGATGAGGAAACGCTGGCCGACATCCTCTATCATTATGGCGAAGAACGCGCATCGCGCCGGATTGCGCGTGCCATTGTGAAAGCACGGGCGGAGGCGCCGTTTGAAACCACTCTGCAACTGGCATCAGTGGTGGAAAAATGCCTGCCGCGGTCGAAACCCGGTCAAAGTCATCCGGCCACACGGTCATTTCAGGCCATCCGCATCGCAGTGAATGACGAGTTCGGGCAACTGATCGACGGGCTTGAGGCCGCAGAGCGCGCGCTGAAACCCGGCGGAAAGCTGGCGGTCGTCACCTTTCATTCGATGGAAGACCGCGTGGTGAAACGTTTCCTGCAAGCGCGCGCATCGGAAGGCGGAGGCGGGTCGCGTTATGCCCCGCAAGAGGCCGCGGAAACGCCGCGTTTCAAGTTAACACCGCGCAAAGCCATTGCGCCCGACGCCGACGAACTTGCCGAAAACCCCCGCGCCCGGTCGTCGCGCCTGCGTGTCGCCACCCGCACCGATGCCCCTGCCGGCCCGTCAGACCGGCGCAAACTTGGTCTTCCTCCCCTTGTTTTCAAGGATAAATCATAATGCGTAGCTTGCTTTACATCACTTCCGCCCTGGTCGTCATGGCGCTGGCCTATTGGGCTTACTCGGAGAACTACAAGACGCAGGCGTCGTTGGATCGGGTCGAGGCGTTGCAACGCGAAATCGGGCAGATGCAGGAGCAACTTGCCGTGCTGCGCGCCGAATGGGCCTATTTGAACCGCCCGGACCGGCTGCGCGATCTGGCCGAGTTGAATTATGATCGTCTGGGTCTTCTGCCGCTGGCGCCCGAGCAGTTCGGCCGGGTGGAGCAGGTGGTCTTTCCAGACGAAGATTTGCCGGAGATCACCGAAACCTTTGATGTTTTTGGGGAGATTGACCAATGACCCGCGTCCCCCTGCGCCCGCTGGCCCGTATTCTGGATGCTCGTGCCAAGGGCGAAAACCCCGATGCGATCGAACGCGAGAACCTGCGCCACCGGCATGAAGAAATCCGTGATCGGTCGCGCTTGCGCTCGGAAGGGCGGCTGTTGGTGATGGCGGGGCTGTTTCTGTGTGCCTTTCTGGTGGTGGGCGGGCGGATGGCAATGCTGTCCTCGACCGAACCGCAGGAGCCGCGCGCGCAAGCGCCAGGATCGGCGATTGCCACCGCACGGGCCGATATCGTTGACCGGCAGGGGCGTATCCTGGCCACAAATCTTGTGACCCACGCGCTGTACGCCCAGCCGCCCCTGATGGTGGATCCGCTGCGCGCGGCGGACGAGTTGGTGAAAATCTTTCCCGATCTTAAGCGCGAGCGGTTGATCAAGGATTTCACCGGCACGCGCAAGTTCCTGTGGATCAAGAAAAAACTCAGCCCAGAGCAAAAGCAGGCCGTGTTCGACATTGGCGAGCCGGGCCTGTTGTTCGGCCCGCGCGAGATGCGGCTTTACCCCAATGGCAAGCTGGCGGCGCATGTGTTGGGCGGGGCCAGTTTCGGGCGCGAGGGTGTCAGCGCCGCCGAAGTGATCGGCGTGGCGGGCGTTGAAAAGCAGTTCGACGACTATCTGCGTGACCCGGCCAATGGCGACAAACCGCTGGCGCTTTCGATTGACCTGACCATCCAAAGCGCCGTGGAACGTGTGCTTTACGGCGGCATGAAACTGATGAACGCCAAGGGTGCCGCCGCGATCCTGATGGATGTACATACCGGCGAGGTGGTGTCGGTCGTGTCCTTGCCCGATTTCGACCCTAACAAGCGCCCACGCGTTCTGACCAAGGGCGATCAGTCCGACAGCCCGTTGTTCAACCGCGCGGTGCAGGGGGTTTACGAGCTTGGGTCGACCTTCAAGATTTTCACAGCAATTCAGGCGATGGATCTTGGCTTGGTGAACGCCAACACGATCATCGACACCGGCATCCCGATGAAGATCGCGGGCTACCGGATCGGCGAGTTCAAGAACAAGAACTATGGCAAGCTGAGCGTGTCGGACATCATCGTCAAATCCTCGAACCGGGGCACCGGGCGGATGGCGCTTGAGATCGGACCGGAACGTCAGCAGACCTTCCTGCGCGCGCTTGGCATGTTTGATCGCACCCCGTTCGAGATTGTCGAGGCGCGCGGCTCGCAACCGCTTCTGCCGAAGAACTGGGGCAAGCTCAGCTCGGTCACGATTTCCTATGGGCATGGCTTGTCTTCGACGCCGATGCACCTGGCAGCGGGTTATGCCGCGATTGCCAATGGCGGGTTCGCGGTGAAGCCGACCGTGCTGAAACAGGACCGCATCGCACGCGGTCCGCGGATCATGTCGGCGGCGTCTGCCGCGGCGGCGCGCGATATGCTGCGCAAGGTCGTGACCGAAGGCACCGCCTCGTTCGGCGAGGTGAAAGGTTACAAAGTGGCGGGCAAGACCGGCACCGCCGACAAGCCGCGCCCGCAGGGCGGCTATTACGACGACAAGGTGATCAACACGTTTGCCAGCCTGTTTCCGGCGGACAAGCCGAAATATGTTCTGGTGGTCACGCTGGACGAACCGGTCGAAACATCCGGCCCGAAGCCGCGACGCACCGCTGGCTGGACCGCCGTTCCCGTGGCGTCCGAGATCGTGCGCCGGGTCGCGCCCCTTCTGGGAATGAAGCCGGAACCGGAACCCATCGTTGAATCTCTTGCGGCAACTGGGGTAACACTCGCTTCGAACTGATCTGGATGGGTTGCATGTATGGGCGCTGAGACGAACACCAAATCCCTGGCGGAACTGGGGCTGAGCGCCCGAGGTGGCAAAGAGGCGCGCATTACCGGCCTGTCGGTGGACAGCCGCAATGTGAAGCCGGGACATCTGTTCGCCGCTTTGCCGGGAACGAAGGTCCATGGCGGCGAGTTCATTCAATACGCGCTGCGCATGAAGGCGGGGGCGATCCTGACCGACCCGGAGGGGGCGAGGATCGCGAAGGCGGAATTGGACGCTTCGGATGCTGCGCTTGTCGTCACCGAAGACCCGCGCATGGCGCTGGCCTATGCTGCGGCCCTTTGGTTTGGCGCGCAGCCCGAACACATGGTTGCCGCAACCGGCACCAACGGCAAGACCTCGGTCGCCAACTTCACCCGGCAAATCTGGACGCTTCTGGGGATCGAGGCCGCCAATCTGGGCACCACCGGGGTCGAAGGCGCATTCTCCGCCCCGTTGGCCCACACCACGCCCGAACCGATTACCCTGCACAAATTGCTGGCCGAGATGGCGGGCGCCGGTGTCACCCACGCGGCGATGGAAGCGTCCAGCCACGGGCTTGCCCAACGCCGTCTGGACGGCGTGCGTCTGTCGGCGGCCGCGTTCACCAATTTCACCCAGGACCATCTGGATTACCACGCGAGTTTTGACGAATACTTCGCCGCCAAGGCCGGGCTGTTTGCCCGTGTGCTGCCTGAAGGGGGCACCGCCGTGGTCAACATGGACGATCCCAAAGGGGCCCAGATCGCCACCATCGCCGAGGCGCGCGGTCAGACGCTGATCCGTGTGGGGCAGGGCGACGAGAACGAGCTGCGCATCAAGGCCCGCCGTTTTGACGCCACCGGGCAAGAGTTGATGTTCACCTGGAACGGCGCGGCGCACACCGCGCGCCTGAACCTGATTGGCGGGTTCCAGGCGGAAAACGTGCTGGTTGCCGCAGGGCTGGCCATCGGCTGCGGGGCAGAGCCTCAGCACGTGTTTGACACGTTCAGAGATCTGGAAACCGTGCGCGGGCGGATGCAACTGGCCGCCACCCGTGACAATGGAGCGGCGGTGTTCGTTGATTATGCCCATACGCCCGATGCCTTGAAAACTGCGCTGCGTGCCATGCGCCCGCACGTGTTGGGGCGCCTTGTCCTTGTATTCGGCGCGGGCGGTGATCGCGATACCTCCAAACGTGCGTTAATGGGGCAGGCGGCGGCGGAAAACGCCGATGTCGTCTTTGTCACCGATGACAACCCACGCTCCGAAGACCCCGCCGCGATCCGTGCCATGGTGATGGCGGGTTGCCCTGAGGCAGTGAATGTCGGTGACCGGGCCGAGGCGATCCTGCGGGGCGTCGATGCGCTTGGCCCCGGCGATGCCCTTCTGATCGCGGGCAAGGGGCACGAAGCAGGCCAGACCGTTGGCGATCAGGTGTTGCCGTTTGATGATGCCGAACAGGCCTCGATCGCGGTCGCCGCGCTGGATGGACGCCTCGCATGAGCTTGTGGACGGCCGACGACGCCGCGAAGGCTACGGGTGGCAAGGCGCAGGGCGACTGGTCGGTCGATGGCGTGTCGATTGATACGCGCACCATCCAGCCGGGCGATCTGTTTGTTGCCCTGAAAGACGTGCGCGATGGGCATGACTTCGTCGCGCAGGCTTTGGAAAAATGCGCGGGCGCAGCGATGGTCAGCCACATTCCCGATGGCGTCACCGCCGACACACCGCTTCTGGTCGTCGATGATGTCCTGACCGCGCTCGCGGCGCTGGGCCGTGCTGGTCGCGCCCGTACGGATGCGCGCGTGGTGGCCGTGACGGGATCAGTCGGCAAGACCTCGACCAAGGAGATGCTGCGCGCGGTCTTGTCCGCTCAGGGCCGCACCCATGCCGCCGAGGCCAGTTACAACAACCATTGGGGCGTGCCGCTGACTCTGGCGCGGATGCCCAAAGACACAGAATTTGCCGTGATCGAAATCGGCATGAACCATCCCGGCGAAATCGGCCCGCTGGCCCGCTTGGCGCGGCCCCATGTGGCAATGGTCACAACCGTCGCCGCCGCGCATCTGGAAGCCTTCGAGGATCTTGCCGGAATCGCGCGTGAAAAAGGCGCGATTTTCGAAGGGCTGGAAGAGGGGGGCGTCGCCCTCATCAATGGCGACCTTGAGACCACGCCGGTTCTGACCCGCGCCGCCGACGGCCATCATGTCGAGAGCTTCGGCGAAGGCGATGGCAACGATCACCGGCTGACCCATGTTTCGCTGACGCCGGATGCCACGATCTGCAAGGCTACGGTCGCGGGGGTGGAGCAGATGTTCAAAATCGCCTCGCCCGGGCGCCATTTCGCGATGAATGCGCTGGCGGCTCTGGTCGCGGCACACGCGCTGGGCGCAGACGTGACGCTTGCCGCCCGCGCGATGAACACTTGGCAGCCCCCCACCGGACGCGGCACGCGTGAAAGCGTCACACTGGATGCCCCCGAGGGCCTGACCATGACCCTGATCGACGACGCCTTCAACGCCAACCCGACCTCGATGGCGGCGGCGCTGGAGGTGCTGGGCGCGATGCAGCCCACGGACGGGGTGGGCCGCATCCAGAAAGGCCGCCGCATTGCGATCCTGGGCGACATGCTGGAACTTGGCCCGGACGAGGTCGCCCTGCACGCCGCGCTGGCCGATCTGCCGTTCTTGCGTGCCATCGACCAGGTGCATTGTGTCGGACCGCGAATGCAGGCGCTCTGGTCGCGGCTGGATGGCGATCAGCAGGGGCTTTGGGTCGCGACCGCCGCCGAGATGTCAGCGCAGGTGCACCGGCTGATCGACGCAGGCGATGTGGTGCTTGTGAAAGGGTCGAAAGGCTCGTTGGTGTCTCAGACTGTTGACGCGATCCGCAAAATGGGTCAATCGCTTCGTTAATTCCAAAAAAGGGCCCGCTTTATGTTGTATTGGTTGACCGAGTTTTCGGACGGTGGCGATGTTTTCAACCTGTTTCGCTATATCACCTTCCGGTCGGGCGGCGCCTTCTTCACCGCGCTTCTCTTCGGCTTTATGTTCGGTCAGCCGCTGATCAACATCCTGCGGCGAAAACAGGGCAAGGGTCAGCCGATCCGCGATGACGGCCCCGAAAGCCACAAGGAAAAACAGGGCACACCGACGATGGGCGGGCTGTTGATCCTGTCGGCACTTCTGGTGTCCACGCTGCTTTGGGCGCGGCTCGACAATCCCTATATCTGGATCACGCTGTTCGTCACCTACGGCTTCGGGCTGATCGGCTTTGCCGACGACTATGCCAAGGTGTCCAAAGCCACGACCGCCGGAGTGTCTGGCAAGCTGCGCATGGCGCTGGGCCTTCTGATCGCTGCCATCGCGGGCTATCTCGCGTCGGTCTGCCACCCCGAAGGGTTGCAATTCAAACTGGCGCTGCCCTTCTTCAAGGACACGCTTCTGAACATGGGCCTGTTCTTCATCCCCTTCGTGATGATCGTGATCGTGGGCGCGGCCAATGCGGTGAACCTGACGGACGGTTTGGACGGGCTGGCCATCATGCCGGTGATGATCGCCGCCGGCACGCTGGGCGTCATCGCCTACGCGGTGGGCCGTGTCGACTTCACCGAATACCTCGATGTCCATTACGTCCCCGGCACGGGCGAGCTGTTCATCTTCACCTCGGCCCTGATCGGTGGAGGCTTGGGCTTTCTGTGGTACAACGCCCCACCCGCTGCCGTGTTCATGGGCGATACCGGGTCACTGGCGCTGGGCGGCGCACTGGGTGCCATCGCGGTTGCCACCAAGCACGAGATCGTGCTCGCCATCGTCGGAGGGTTGTTCGTGGTCGAGGCGCTGTCGGTCATCATTCAGGTGCTTTACTACAAACGCACCGGACGCCGCGTGTTCCTGATGGCGCCGATCCACCACCATTTCGAACACAAGGGCTGGCAGGAGCCGCAGATCGTCATTCGCTTCTGGATCATCTCGCTGATCCTCGCCCTGATCGGATTGGCAACGCTGAAAGTCCGCTGATCCAACTGTTTCTTCTGGCCAAAAATATCCCGGGGTAGAGTGAAACCAACGGTTTCACTCGAAGGGGCAGCGCCCCTTTCCTGCCTCGCAACATCAGGCAGGGGCTTTCGTTTCCACGCGCCGTGGTCTAGCCATAATGAAACGAAACAGGAGGCGTGGATGATCCCTGTCAAAGGCTATGAAGGTCAGAAGGTTGCGGTTTTGGGACTGGGACGGTCCGGCCTTGCCACGGCCCATGCTCTGGAAGAGGGCGGGGCCGAGGCGCTTTGCTGGGACGACAGCCGTGAGGCCCGCGAGCGCGCCGAAGGGCAGGCTTTGATCCTGCACGACCTAACCCGCGCGGACGCGTGGCAGGACGTCGCCGCCCTGATCGTCAGCCCCGGTATCCCGCATCTTTACCCCGAACCGAACAGGATCGTCGCCGCCGCGATGGAGGCGGGCGTGCCCGTCGACAACGACATCGGCCTGTTTTTCCGCAGCTTTGCCGACGGGGACTGGGACAGCTTCGACATCATGCCCAAGGTGGTCGCGGTCACCGGGTCGAACGGCAAGTCCACCACCTCGGCCCTGATCCATCATGCGCTGGAACATGCCGGGCGTCCTGCGCAACTGGCGGGCAATATCGGGCGTGGGGTGCTGGACATCGACCCTGCCCATGACGGCGAGGTCGTGGTGCTGGAACTGTCCAGCTATCAGACCGAGCTTGCCCGCGCGCTGACGCCGGATGTGGCGGTGTTCACCAACCTGTCGCCCGATCACCTGGATCGGCATGGCGGCATAGGGGGCTATTTCGCGGCGAAACGGCGCCTCTTTGCTGAGGGCGGTCCGGACCGCGCGGTGATCGGTGTGGACGAAGCCGAAGGCGTCTATCTGGCGGGACAGATGGCAGAAGGGCCGGCGGATGATCGGGTGATCCGCATCTCGGTCGACCGCAAGCTGACCGGGCCGGGCTGGCAGGTCTATGCCCGTAAGGGGTTCTTGTCGGAATACCGCAAGGGGCGGCAGGTGGGGTCGATCGACCTGCGCCGGATCAAGGGCTTGCCCGGCACACATAATCACCAGAATGCCTGCGCGGCCTATGCGGCCTGCCGCACCTTGGGTCTTGCCCCCAAGCAAATCGAGGCTGCGTTTCATGCCTTCAAAGGCCTGCCACACCGTTCGCAGTTGGTGGGCGAACAGGACGGGGTGGCCTTTGTCAATGACAGCAAGGCCACCAATGTGGACAGCGCCCGCGCCGCCCTGTCTGCGTTCCGCCACATCCGCTGGATCGCGGGTGGTTTGGGGAAAGAGGGGGGCATCGAAAGCCTGTCGGCCAAGGATCTCTCTGGTGTCACAAAGGCTTATCTGATCGGCCATTCAGCGCGGGAGTTCGCGCTTCAACTGGGCGATGTGCCGTATGAGATATGCGAAACCATGGCGCAGGCCGTGGCGCGGGCAGCCGGAGAGGCCCAGCCCGGTGACACGGTTCTTCTGGCCCCGGCGGCGGCCAGTTTCGATCAGTATCCGGACTTCGAAAAGCGCGGTGAGGATTTCGCACGACAGGTCGCGTCGCTCATGTCCGGTCGTTAGGTTGCCAGTATTCCGCGGCATACGAAACATGATGAAAACCCCTTGTTATTAAGGGTTTGCAAGGGGTCTTGCCTCTGCTACCTGTGTCGCAGAAGGAGCAAACCCGCATGTTGTCACTGGAAGATTACCCGCAGCGCTATGAGTTGGCGAACGAATTGCACGCCCGACCTTCGCCTGCATTGTCGGCGCCTGTCACGGCCGTTTATCTTGCCGTCAAATGCCCCGACCATGCGGCCAGCCGGGACCGGGATCAGGACCGCGCGCATCTGATCGACCTTCTGGACCGGTTCGGCGCGCCCCATCCCAGCCCCGATGCAAACCACTATTTCGGCACGATCGGGCGCCATCACCTGAAATGGGAACAACATACCGAGTTCGTGACCTATACAGTCTTTGCCGACGGCGTCGCCTCGCGGGCCTTCGAGCCGGCAGCTTTCGACGTGTTTCCCGAAGACTGGCTGCAACAGGCACCGGGCAAGCGTGTGACATCGATCCATCTTCGGGTCGACCTCATGCCCGACACCGAAGCCGAGATGAACGATGTGCTCAGGAACTGGTTTGTGGCCGAAAGCGTGGCGGCGACGTGGGTGCTGGACCGGGCCGCGATGGTGGCCGGTGATTTCCGCATCGACACGGCCGGACATATCCGCTTTACCGCCTTTGTCGACAAGACCGCCGGGCCGCGCCGCATCGGCCGGATCGTGCAGCGCCTGTGCGAGATCGAAACCTACAAGTCCATGTCGATGCTGGGCCTGCCCCCCGCGCGCCACCTGCAAGCCAGGCTGGGCCATCTGGATGGTGAACTGACCAAGCTGGTGGGCGCCATGTCACGCGATGACGAAGCGCCCGAGGCGACATTGGACGAACTTCTGCAAATCTCGTCCGAGCTTGAGGATCTGACCGCCGCGACGTCGTTCCGGCTCAGCGCGACCAAAGCCTATGAGGCATTGGTGAATCAGCGCATTCAGGCGCTGCGCGAGGAACGGTTCATGGGGCGCCAGACGATGAGCGAGTTCATGATGCGTCGCTATGACCCCGCGATGCGCACGATCAAAAGCGCCGAACGGCTGTTGGGCAGTATGGCTCAACGGGCGATGCGGGCGGGCGATCTGCTCAGAACCCGCGTCGATGTGCAGCGGTCCGAACAGAACCAGGCGCTGCTGGAGGGGATGAACCGCCGCGCCGACATGCAACTGCGCTTGCAGGAAACCGTCGAAGGTCTGTCGGTCGTCGCGATCAGCTACTACGCGGTGTCACTGGCGGGCTATCTGGCCTATCCCCTGACCGAACTGCTGGGTATTTCGAAAGGGATGCTGACCGCCGCGCTTACGCTGCCTGTGGTTGCGCTTGTGTGGTGGGGCGTGCGGCGGATCCGTCATTCGATCGGGACGTAAAGCGCGCATCCACGCGCCCTGCCGCCCACGCGCCAGCCGAGATGGCGATCAATGCGAGCACCGCGGCCACCGATAGGGTCGCCACACCCGAGATGCCGGCACCAACGGTGCAGCCGCCAGCCAGAACCCCGCCGAAACCCATCAGCGCGCCGCCGGTCAGGTAACGGCCCATTTGGCCCGGACCGTCGAAACCCTGCCATTGGAACCGTCCCGCAATCAGCGCCGATGCCAGCGCACCCAATACCACGCCACCGATCAACCCGGTGCCGAAGTTGGCCCCGATGGCCGAAGATGCGCCGGTCCAGAACAGCGTGTCTGCCAGCGGTGCGGTGAAGGACAGGCTTTCAAAGGTGATCGGGTCGAACTCGTCTTGCAGCACCAGACCGGTGCCGACCCAGCCCAGCGGGATCAAAACGCCCAGAAGGGCCGCCAGGAGCAGCACACCGGCGCGTGGGCGCGCCTGACGGATCAGGAAGCCCGACAGCAGAACCGGCAGGATCGCGGTCCAGAGCGGCAGGGTCGGGGCAGGGATCGTCACCCCCTCAAGCGCGACGCGGACCGGGGCAAGCAGCCCCTTCAGCGTCGCCAATGCCGCAAGGGCGGCCACGAACAGCACCACCAGTGCGCGCAGGTTGCCCGAGGCTCCAAGCACCGCCAAACGTGACAGACAGCCCCGGGTCAGGACCATGCCGATGCCAAACAACAGCCCGCCGATAACGATCGACAGATAGGGCAGGTCCGCGGCGAGGAACCGATGGGCCGAGAACTCGATCCATCCCGCCTGTACGACGCCCTGGGTGCCCAGAACGGCCACAGCCAGGGCCGTCACCCAGATCGCAAGCGCGGACCGGTTGTCCTGTCCGCCACCGATCAGGCCACGCCGCAGACAGAAACGCGTGATTTCCGCCAGCCCGCCGAAGGCCACGCCCAGCCCCAATCCGAACAGGATCGAGGCGGTGCGCGGGGTCAGGGTCTCGAAGCCAAGGGTCTCAAACATCTTCATGTCTCCGCATTTGGGAATGTGTTCCATCTGGCAAGTGATTTCGGCTCTGGCAAGGGGCGTGTCTGGGTGTTTGGTGTATATTCCAAGGAAATTTTCCTGCCTTTGGCGGGGCGCAGCGAACGATATGCGGCGATGTGACGGGGCAGTCAAACGGGCGTTGCTTCACAGGTGAACGAACCGTATCGGCGTTCTTTTTAACGCCTGACAGGACGGATCCAACGCGGATCAAGCGCGTCGCGCAGACCATCGCCCAGATAATTTACGCCAAGCACGGTCAGGGTGATCGCCAGTCCGGGCCAGATGGCCCGTGTAGGTGTCACGGTCATGTAATTGGTTCCGTCATACAGCATCCGTCCCCAGCTTGGCACATCGGACGGAAGGCCCAGCCCCAGAAAGCTCAGCGCGCTTTCGGTCAGGATGGCATGGCCCACGCCCAATGTGGCCGAGACAAGGATCGGGCCAAGAATGTTGGGCAGGACATGGCGGCGGATCATCGCAAACGGGCGCGTGCCAAGGGCGGTGGCGGCAAGGATAAACTCGCGCTCGCGCAGGGTCAGAACCTCGGCGCGGACGATCCGGGCGGTCTGCATCCAACTGGTCAGCCCGATCGCGCCCACGATCAACAGGAAAATGCCGATCTCCGGACCCAGTAGCGCCCGAAGGCTGTCGCGCCACAGCATGATGGCGGCCAGTAGCAGGGGCAGAAGCGGCAGGGACAGGAACAGGTCGGTCAGACGCATCAGCGGCGCATCCCAGCGGCGCAGAACGCCCGCCAGCACCCCGACCAGCGTGCCAAGCCCGACCGCCAGCCCCATGGCGACCAGCCCGACCAGCAGCGACACCCGCCCCCCGGCCATCAGCCCCGCCAGCAGGTCGCGCCCCAGCTGGTCGGTTCCAAGCGGATGGGCCAGGCTGGGAGGTTGTGAGCGCGCCGCAATGTCGATCTGTGCCGGGTCCAGTGGCCACAGCCACGGCCCGATCAGCACCCCGCCGACAATGGCAGATAGCAGAACCAGTCCCGCCACCGCACCACGATGGGCGACGAAGCGCCGCCAGAACCGCGACCGGCGCGCTTTGGCAGGAAGGGGGGCGGCGACCCTAGTCATAGCGGAGCCGGGGATCCAGCAGCCCATGCGCGATGTCGGCCAACAGGTTGAACGCAACGATCAGCACGGCAAACAGGAAGGTCAGCGTCTGCACCAGTGGCAGGTCGCCGCCATGGATGGCCGAAATCAGAAGCTGCCCCAATCCGTTCACGCGAAACACCTGCTCGGTCACGATCGCGCCGGCAAAGACCTGCGGAATGGTCAGCGCCAGCACGGTGATGACCGGCCCCATCGCGTGGCGCAGCGCATGACCCAGCAGCACCCGCGGCTCGCTCATCCCCTTGGCGCGTGCGGTGCGGATGAAATCGCGATGCAATGTGTCCAGCATCGACGCGCGCAGATAGCGGCTGAACTGGGCGGCGTTGAACAGGGCCAGCACGGTGACAGGCATGACCATCTGGCGCAGTTGGAGTGTGAAGCTGTGCCAGTCCGCAACCCGAAGCGTGGTGTCATAAATCGACGGAAGCCACCCAAGATGCACGGAAAAAAGCAGGATCAGCAGCACGCCCAGAAAGAAGCTGGGCACCGAAAAGCCGACCATCGCCGCGAAAGTGCCCAGTTGATCCACCCAGCCATAGGGCCTGCGGGCCGACAAGATGCCCACCGGCAGCGCGATCAACAGACCGATCACCAGCGACAACCCGACCACCCAAAGGGTCTGGGGCAGGCGCTGGGCGATCAGGTCCGCCACCGGGGCATGGGTCGACCAGCTCAAAAGTCGCATCCTGTCGCTGTCCCGCCCGATCAGGCCATCCAGAAGGTTCAGGGGTTCGTTCACAAAAAACTGTTTGCACCACAGAAGATAGCGCACATGGGTCGGCGCATCCAGGCCAAGCCCGGTGCGGATCTGGTCACGAACCTCGTCCGGGATGGTCAGGGGCAGGCTGGCGGTGGGATCGTTGGGGGCCAGGTCGATCAGCAGGAAAATCACAAGGCTGATCGCGATCAGCAGCGGAACGGAAAAGGCAAGTCGTCGCAGCGTATAGGTAAACATGGCACGACCTGCGCTCTTTTGATGTCTGCGTCCATGGGACGGGTGTCGCGTTCAGTCTAGCGGTCTTATCTGGCGCGGGTCCAGTCCGCGATGTTCCAAAGCTCGCTGTCCCAGGAGTTCATTTTCACCCCCAGAAGCGTGTTCGAGATTGCCGAGACATCGCCGCGATGCACCAGCGGGATCAGCGCTCCGGCTTGCATCAGCATATCGTTCATTTGCCGCGCGATCGCCGCCCGGTCTTCCAGGGCCGAGGTTTTCGCCAACTCCGCCGCCAGCGCGTCATAGGTTGGGTTGCAATACCGCGGGATGTTGAACCCCAGCCATGAATTGGCGGGTTCGGGGATACCCTTGCAGGTCCAGTTGTTCAGATACGCCTCGGGGTCGGTGCCGGGGAAGAAATTGGTGAACATCTGGATGTCGGCATAGAATTTCTGGAACGTATCCGGGCTGGCCGGGTCGCCGCCAAAAAACACCGACGGGTCGATCTGGCGCAACTCGGTCTCGATGCCGATATCGGCCCACCACGATTTCAACAGCGCCTGCGTGTCCTGCCGCACCGGGTTGATCGAGGTCTGGAACAGCACTGACAGGCGGATGCCGTTCTTCTCGCGCACGCCATCGCCATCGGCGTCGACCCAACCGGCGTTTTCCAGAATCTGGCGCGCCTGTTCAAGGTCTTGCGTCAGGCAGTCGTCATTGGCGCTTGAGGCATAGATCGCAGGCGCGGGCAGAATATCGCACGTCGGCTTGCCCGCCGCGCCATAGCCCAACGCGGCAACCGCCGCGCGGTCGATGGCAAGCGACATGGCCTTCAGAACGGCAGGGTCGGTCAGAAACGGGTGCGCTCCGCCTTCGCGGGTCGAGCGCCGCGCGCCAAGCGTGGGCGACGGATCGGTGCGGTTGATCATCAGCCGCTCCACCGGCGTGCCAAAGGACCGGATGATCTGACCCATGCCACCATCTGCCATGGCGTCAAGAACAGAGGGGTCCACCTGAAGGTTCCAGGCATAATCTGCCTCGCCTGTCTCCAGCACGGCCCGCGCCGCGCTGATCGCGTCGCCGCCGCCCTTGATCGTGACAGTTGCAAAGCCCGGTTTGTCAGGGTCGCGATAATGAGGGTTGGCGGCAAAGGCGACGACATCGCCGGCCCGAAATTCCGTGACCCGATAGGGTCCGGTGCCGATGGGCGCGGTATTCTGGGTGGTGCAGCTTTGCGCGGCGCCCCCCAGACAGGGCAGGAATTGCGCCTTTTGCAGGATCGGTGTTTCAACCCCGACCAGCGGGCCATAGGGAAAGGGTTTCGGTGCGGCGAAGGTCAGGCGCACGGTCAGGGCGTCCAGTGCCTCGACCGCGGTCACGTCGGAAAACTTGCCCGCCTGTTGGCAGCCACCTTCCTGTGTCATGCAGTATTTTGCCGTGAAAACAACATCATCTGCGGTGACCTTTGTGCCATCTGACCAGTATAGGTCAGGGCGCAGCGTCCAGGTGATCGTCGTCAGATCCTCGGAAATGCCGCCATTGGCGCGGGTCGGCATCTCTGCGGCCAGCCAGGGCACCATGGCACCTGTTTCATCGTAACGCGCCAACGGTTCCAAGACCAGCGAGGCGGGTTCGATGTCTTTCGGGCCACTGGACAGATACGGGTTCAGGATGGTTGGCGCTTGCCAATACAGGATGTCCAGATGACCCGAGGCCCCGCGTTCGGCGCTGGCGGCGACCGGCAACAGTGTCATGACGAACGCCGCCGCCCATCCCCGGGAAAACCCTTTGTTGTTGGTCATCTCTGTCACCCCCTTGGCGAAAACCCATACCGCCGCCGCATAGTAAAGTCACGTCATCGCGCACGGATATGCCCGAAATATCCCGTCCGAATGGGCTGGACAGTTGAACCGGATCGGGAACCCTCGCATTGTCAGACAGGCGGCAGGGATTCGAATGCCTTCAGCCAAACCCGAATGTTACGATCAGCAGAAAGGGCGCGTCGTGCCGATCAGGAACCGATTTCACGAGTTGAAAGATGACATCACCGCCTGGCGGCGCGATTTTCACGCCCACCCGGAACTGATTTTCGACACGCACCGCACCGCCGGGATCGTGGCTGATAAGTTGCGCGCCTTCGGCTGTGACGAGGTGGTGGAAGGCATCGGGCGCACGGGTGTGGTCGGCGTCATCAAGGGGCGCAGTGACAGCGCGGGGCGGGTGGTCGGCTTGCGCGCTGATATGGACGCTCTGCCGATCGACGAGGCGACGGGGCTGGACTATGCTTCGACCACTCCCGGCAAGATGCATGCCTGCGGCCATGACGGGCATACCGCGATGTTGCTGGGGGCGGCGCAATACCTGGCCGAGACGCGCAATTTCGATGGCACCTGCATCGTGATCTTCCAACCCGCCGAAGAAGGCGGTGGTGGCGGGCGTGTGATGTGCGAGGACGGGTTGATGGACCGGTTCGGCATTCAGGAAGTTTATGGCATGCACAATTGGCCGGGCCATGACGCAGGCACGTTTGCGATCCGTCCCGGCCCGTTTTTCGCGGCGACAGACCTGCTGGATATCCGATTCGAAGGGCGCGGGGGGCACGCCGCCAAGCCGCATGAAACGATTGACCCGGTGGTGATGGCGTCGCAGGCGGTGCAGGCCTTGCAGACCATCGCCTCGCGCAGTGCCGACCCCACCGATCAGGTGGTTGTCTCTGTCACATCGTTCCAGACAAGTTCGAATACATTCAATGTGATACCGCAAGAAGCTCATCTTCTCGGTACGGTGCGCACGCTGTCAAATGATGTTCGGGATCTGGCCGAAGACCGGGTTTATGCGATCTGCAACGGCATCGCGGCGGCGTTTGGTGGCACGGTCACAGTGCGATACGAACGAAACTATCCGGTGATGGTGAACCATGACCGGGAAACCGCGTTCGCCGCAGAGGCCGCTCGGGCAGTTGCGGGCAATTGCGAGGACGCGCCCCTGATCATGGGCGGCGAGGATTTCGCCTATATGCTGGAAGAACGACCCGGCGCCTATATCCTTGTCGGCAACGGCGACACGGCGATGGTTCACCACCCCGAATACAATTTCAACGACGAGATCATCCCGCAGGGCTGTTCGTGGTGGGTCGAGGTGGTCGAGCAGCGAATGCCCCTGACCTGACGCGCGTGGCGATCAGCCGCCCGTATGGTTCATGTGCCGGATCGTCTGCCCCTGCACCCCCTGCCGGGAATAATCGAAATCATGGCCCTTGGGCTTGCGTCCGATGGCGGCATGGATGGCGTCGATCAGCACCGCATCGCTTTCCGAGGCGCGTAGGGGCGCGCGCAGGTCTGACATGCCGTCATGGCCAAGGCAGGTGTAAAGCTGGCCGGTGCAGCTCATCCGCACACGGTTGCAGCTTTCGCAGAAATTATGGGTCAGCGGCGTGATCAGGCCGATTTTCTGTCCGGTTTCCTTGACCCGCAGGTAACGCGCTGGACCGCCCGTCGTCTCGTCCAGTTCGGTCAAGGTCAGACGTTCGGCCAGTTGTGCGCGCAGGTCGGACAGGGGCCAGTATTGATCCAGGCGGTCTTCCTCGCCCATATCGCCCATGGGCATGACCTCGATAAAGGTCAGATCCAGGCCTTTTTGCGCACACCAGTCGACAAGATCGAACAACTCGCTGTCATTGAAGCCTTTCAGCGCGACGGCGTTGATCTTGACCTTCAGACCCGCCGCCAAGGCCGCGTCAATGCCGCGCATGACCTGCGGCAGGCGACCCCACCGCGTGATGCGCGCAAACTTGTCTGCGTCCAGCGTATCGAGCGAGATGTTCACCCGCCGCACCCCTGCCGCGTAAAGGTCATCGGCAAAGCGATGCAGTTGCGACCCGTTGGTGGTCAAGGTCAACTCGTCCAGCGCGCCGCTGTCCAGATGGCGACCCATGCCTTCGAAAAAGCCCATGATTCCCTTGCGCACCAGTGGTTCGCCCCCGGTGATGCGCAGCTTGCGCACACCAAGGCCGATGAAGGCGGAACAGACGCGGTCCAGTTCCTCCAGGGTCAGCAGGTCTTTCTTCGGCAGGAAGGTCATGTTCTCGGACATGCAATAAGTGCAGCGGAAATCGCACCGGTCCGTAACGGACAAACGCAGATAGGTGACAGGCCGCTGGAACGGATCGACAAGACGAGAGGTGTTCATGGCCTGAACCTAAGCGCGGGCGAACCGGCGCGCAAGTCGCGGCAAGGTAAATTCTGCCGTTGAAACGGCGCAAGAATTGCGCCACGCTGCGGATATGAAACATGTCATTCTTGTGCCTGCGATTTGTCTGACCCTGGCCGGGTGTTCCGGTCTGGATATGAACAATATCATGCCCCGCCCACCGCATTTGCAGACCCAGCCCACCTTTCGTGACGACCTGCCGCCACCGCCGCCGGACGACGCGATCACGGTGGACGAGCTGGACACCGCCACGGACGAAGACCGGATGGCCGCCGCGACCACTGCGCCGAATGTGGCCGCTGGATCACTGGGGGTCACCGTGGCCAGTCTGGGCGACCCCACATCGCCGGGGTTTTGGGTTGAAACGCCCCTGGTCTCGTCTGAAATGCAGGGCCGCGTGCAGTCGAAAGCGACGGGCCGGACGGTGAAAGTCACCTTGCGGCCTGCCACGGGTGGCGGCAGCCGCGTATCGCTGTCGACGCTTCAGTTGCTGGACCTCGACATCTCGGGCCTGCATGAACTGGTTGTCTTTGGCTCGTGACCCTATCGCCCCCGTCTGATGCGGACTGGCTGGCCCACGGACGGGCCCGCAAGCTGATCGCGCATTGGGGCGACTGGCACGAGATGCGGGACAGGTTCGTCTGGGACATCCCCAAGGCGTTCAACATCGCCGAACGCTGCTGTGACAGTTGGGCGGCGCTGGATCCAACCCGCGTTGCCCTGACCCATGTGGCGCCTGACGGCACCGCGCATGACTGGAGCTTCGGTGCGTTGAAAGATGCCTCGGACCGACTGGCGACGGTGCTGCGTGCCCGTGGAGTGCAGAAAGGCGACCGGATTGCGGTGCTGCTGGGGCAGGGGCCAGAGGTTCTGATCTCTCATTTCGCGGCCTACAAGCTAGGCGCGGTGGTGCTGCCCTTGTTCACCCTGTTCGGCGCGGATGCGCTGGCCTATCGTCTGTCCGACAGTGGCGCGCGGATCGTGGTCACAGAGGCTGACAGCCTGCCGAAGCTGGACGAGATTCGAAACGACCTGCCGAACTTGGCCGACGTTTTCACCACGACCACGTCACCCGGTGCGCGTGATTTCTGGGCCGACATCGCGGCTGCCGACCCCTTGCCCACGCCCGTCAACACCCTGGCCGAGGATCCGGCGGTGATGATCTATACCTCGGGCACCACCGGGCCGCCCAAGGGGGTGCTGCATGCACATCGGTTCCTGTTGGGTCATCTGCCCTGTGTCGAGACCTATAACGAGGATTTCCCCCAGTCCGGCGACAAGGGGTGGACACCAGCGGACTGGGCTTGGATCGGCGGACTGATGGATCTGGCCCTGCCATTTCTGTATTTCGGCGTGCCCATCGTCAGCCACCGGATGCGCAAGTTTGACGCCGCTGCCGCCTATGCGCTGATAGCAGACCAGAAGATCCGTAACCTGTTCCTGCCGCCCACCGCGCTAAAACTCATGCGCCAGTCAGATGCGCCCCCGGCGGGTATTGATATTCGATCAATCGGGTCCGGCGGCGAAAGCCTTGGGGCCGGGCTTCTGGACTGGTCGCGTGATGTGCTGGGTGCCCCTGTGAACGAATTTTACGGCCAGACCGAATGCAATTTGGTACTGTCCTCGGTGGCGGGTGCGATGGCGGTCAAACCGGGCAGCATGGGCCAGCCGGTTCCCGGTCATGAGGTGGCCGTGATCGACGCGGATGGCACACCGTGCCCCCCCGGCAGGATGGGCGAAATTGCCGTGCGCGCGGGCGATCCAGTGATGTTCCTGCGCTACTGGAACCTGCCTGACAAGACCGCGGCAAAATTCGATGGCGACTGGATGCGTACCGGTGATCTGGGGGTATGTGACGCAGATGGCTATTTCACCTTTGCCAGCCGGGACGACGACGTGATCACCTCGGCCGGCTATCGTATCGGGCCAAGCGAGGTCGAAAACTGCCTGCAAACCCATCCCGATGTGGCCATGGCGGCGGTCATCGGCGTGCCCGACCCGGTGCGCACCGAAGCGGTGAAAGCCGTCGTCGTGCTGCGTGACGGGGCGAAACAGGCGGGCTTGGCCGACGCGCTGATCCAACTGGTGCGCGACCGGATCAGCCCTCACGTCGCCCCTCGCTATGTAGAGTTCGTCGCCGAACTGCCCATGACGGCGACCGGCAAGATCATGCGAAGGACGTTGCGTGAATGAACGACCTTGGACCCAAGAATGATCAGCCACCACATTTGAGTCGGCAAAGGTGCAAGACAACCGAAAGCACGCCAGAAACGGTCTGGGTGATATGAAAAAGGTAATCTTTCACCTCGGAACTTACAAAACCGGAACGTCATCGATCCAGAATCACCTGTTTGACCATCGCTCACAACTGCTTGAGCGTGGTATCCTCTATCCGGCCTCCGTGACGAGCGCTCAACGAAAGACCGGTCATCGCCATTCCGAGATGTTCTTGAATTTCCGATCTTTGAAAGACGACGCCACACCGCAGCGACTGATTGATGAGATCGAAGCCTTAGACGCCGATATCTTGATCCTGTCATCCGAAGTCTGGAGCTCACCTTTTTCGCTTCGACATTTGATGCGCGTGGTGAATGACCTCAAGGCAATGGGCTATGGTGACGCGCTTGGTGTCCTGTATCTGCGCAACATCGCTGATTATCGCGTCAGTTTCTATCGCGAGATGACGTGCAACCAGCGAAACAAACTTTCTTACAACACGTATATATCCGGGCGGCTCGGTCTTTTTGACTATCAGTTTCTCGTCCGATTCTACCGCGCGCTGTTTGGTGTCAAGTTGCAGGTGTTGGCGCATGAAGAAACGGACAGCGTCCGCGCGTTCAGAGACATTGTTGGTGCGAGTTTGTTTGACGGCATTGCTTTGCCGGACAAACGCTTCAACACGAAATCCGTGGATGCCGTGGACGTCGAGATCTTTCGACTTCTGAACGCGGCCGGTATGAGTCACGATCTGGCACAAAAGGTCCGCGACAGCCTGGCGCCCGCGCTTCAGACCACCGATGATTGGACAGAGCGGCAGGCAGGTGACCACGAAATGATGCCCAGTGGTTACGCCACGGACCTTGCCGCGTTGATTGGGTGGCCCCTGCACAAGACCGAGCTGCTGTTACAGGACGCGCCCATACGTGGCATGCATGTTTCACATCTGAGCGATGCCATTCGCACGTCAATCAAAGAGTTAAAGGCTGAAATGAGGGGCGCGAAGGCAGATGAAGAACCGAAAGCGCCAAAGCGCGACCGACCATCAAAGCTGACGAGATGGTTCAAATGGACATGAGCGACAGGTCCTCTGAGGAAGACCATCGGACCGAGCAATCTGCCGCTCGAATGCCTGTGCCAGCCACTTCGGAAAGGGAAGAAGGATGAAAAAACTCTTGCGCACAGTCGGTCTGGTGGCCCTGGTTTTTGCGGTCGCCTCAGGGTTGGCCGAGCGGACGTTTTACGGCGACCTGGATGACAGTGGCGTGCTTCAGGAAAGCTTCTTTCTGCCCTTGTCGGTGCTCCTGGGCATTGTCGGGTTGATCTGCCTTGTCCTGTCTTTCGTGCTGCGGGCGACCCGTTAGGCTAGGTATTTCCCCGCTTCTTTCCGGGCAAAGGCTTTCATCTTCTCGCCATGTGCCTCAAGGAAAGCGCGGGTGCGGTCGGGGTCGTGTTTGGACAGATCGCGCAGCCACCAGGCGATGGCTTTCTGGATGAACCACTCGGGATCCTCGACGTAACCCGCCGCCCAGCCAAGGACGCGATCGCGCACGGCAAGTTCGTCGGGCTTCGGGTTGTTCTGTTTGGTCCAGGGCAGGGTGATGACCAGTGCGGCGCGGCGGGTCCACATATGGTCGGATCGGGTCCAGGCCTCGACCGTGTCGATGCGGGTCGGGTCGGCGAGCAGCCGCTTCTGCCCGGCCATGCAGGCATGATCGGCAATCGCCCAACTGTCGAAATCGGGCACCCAGCTTTGAATCAGTGTCCAGGTGGTGTCATCCGGGCGCAGGCGGGCTTGGGTCAGAAGTTTGGCGGCGGCGATGCGGGCTTCAAAAATGTCGGTCTGCCAGAGTTGATCGGCCAGCGCCACGCGCTCCACGACCGACAGGCTTTGTCGCCAGCTTCTGGTCAGATCATTCAGCGCCGGGTTCGGGATGCCCAGCACCTCGCGTGTTTGTTTGTGATAGGCGGTCATGCCCTCGGCGCGGCCGTCTTCGGTGCAACCGCGTAGGGCAGAGAGCGCCTCGTCCAACGTCATTCGACCGTGACCGACTTGGCCAGATTGCGCGGCTGGTCCACATCGGTGCCTTTGGCAATCGCGGTATGATAGGCCAACAGTTGCGCGGGGATGGCATAGAGGATCGGTTGCACAAGCTCGGGTGCTTCGGGCAGGGCCAGTGTCTGCCAGACGCCGTCGCCGGCCTCTTTCGCTGCGCGTGCGTCCGATACCAGCACAACGCGCCCGCCGCGGGCCATGACCTCTTGCATGTTTGACACGGTCTTGTCGAACAGCCCGTCATGCGGGGCCATCACCACGGTTGGCGTGGCCTTGTCGACCAACGCGATGGGGCCGTGCTTCAATTCACCTGACGCATAACCTTCGGCATGTATGTAGCTAATTTCTTTCAATTTTAATGCACCTTCCAGTGCCAGCGGGAACATCTGCCCACGGCCCAGAAACAGCACGTCGCGTGCCTCAGCCAGCTTGGAGGCAATCTCTTTCGTGGCGGTGTCGATGGTCAGCGCGTGGCTCATCAAGCCCGGCAACTGGCGCAGGTCGGCCAAATGCGCGGCAAGTGCGTCGTCGTCCAGATGCCCACGGTCATGGGCCGCTTTCAGTGCCATGATGGCAAAGCAGGTCAACTGGCAGGTGAACGCTTTGGTCGAGGCGACCGACACTTCCGGCCCGGCATGAATTTCCACCGCCACATCGCTTTCGCGCGCGATCGAGCTTTCGGGGACGTTGATCAGGCTGACGATCTTGTCGACCTTGCCCGCCGAGTAGCGCAGGGCTGCCAGCGTGTCGGCGGTTTCGCCCGACTGGCTGACAAAGACGCCCAAGGTTTTGGGCGCGAAGGGCGCTTCGCGATAGCGAAATTCCGACGCCACGTCGATGTCGACGGGCAGCCGGGCATAGCGTTCGAACCAGTATTTTGCGACCAGCCCGGCGTAATAGGCGGTGCCGCAGGCGACGATGGACAGGCGATCCACACCGGTAAAGTCGATGCCGCCCAGGTCCATGGCGATCTGATCGCCTTTGACATAGGCGTTCAGCACCTCGCCCACCACGGTGGGTTGCTGGGCGATTTCCTTCGCCATGTAATGCTTGTATCCGCCTTTCTCGATCCGCGCTGCGTCCAGCTGCACGCGCTTCATCGGTCGGTTGGCACGACGACCTTCGGCGTCGTAAATCTCGGCCCCCGCGCGGGTGATCACGGCCCAGTCGCCTTCTTCAAGATAGGTGATCTTGTCGGTCATCGGGGCCAGGGCGATGGCGTCGGAGCCGACGAACATCTCGCCATCCCCGTGACCGATGGCAAGCGGGCTACCTTTGCGGGCCGCGATCATCAGGTCGTCGTCCCCATGAAACAGGAAACACAGCGCAAAGGCGCCGTCCAGTTCGGCCAGCGTGGCGGCGACGGCCTCTTGTGGGGATTTGCCGCGTGCAACATGGCTTTGGGCCAGCAAGGCCACCGTTTCGGTGTCGGTTTCGGTCGAGAATTCAATACCTTCTTCGGCGAGCTTCGTGCGCAAATCGCGGAAATTCTCGATAATTCCGTTATGCACCACCGCGACCGGCCCCGCCTGATGCGGATGGGCGTTTTCCGTCGTGGGTGCGCCATGAGTGGCCCAGCGGGTGTGGCCGATGCCGGATTTGCCCGCCAGCGGGTTGTGGACCAGCAGATCAGACAGGTTCACCAGTTTGCCGACCGCGCGGCGGCGGTCCAATTGGCCCGCATCGTTGATCGTTGCAATCCCTGCGCTGTCATATCCGCGATATTCCAGCCGCTTCAGCGCCTCGACCAGAATGGGCGCGGCTTCGTGATTGCCCAGAACGCCTACGATACCACACATGATCAGGATCCTTCCTGGCGCTTGGCCTTGGCAGCCTTGAGTTTTGAAAACAGTTTGACGGCAAGGCCGGGTTTGACCTCCATCTTGGCGCGGCCCACGGCCATGGCACCTGCCGGCACATCTTTGGTGACCACGGTGCCGGTCGCGGTCATGGCCTCGTCCCCGACGGAAACAGGCGCGACCAGGCAAGTGTTCGAACCGATGAAGCTGCGCGCGCCGATGTCCGTATGGTGCTTGGATACCCCGTCATAATTGCAGGTGATGGTGCCCGCGCCGATATTGGCATGTTCGCCCACGCGCGCGTCGCCCACATAAGACAGGTGGTTGACTTTCGCGCCATCTTCGATCTGGGCATTCTTGATTTCCACGAAGTTCCCGACCCGTGCGTCATTGGCCAGTTCGGCACCGGGACGCAGGCGGGCATAGGGGCCGACGATACAGCCGCGTGACACGTGACAGCCTTCCAGATGCGAAAACGCCCGGATGCGCGCCCCGCTTTCGACCGTCACGCCCGGGCCAAACACCACGTTGGGTTCAATCACCGTGTCGCGCCCGATCACCGTGTCATGAGCGAAATAGACCGTGTCGCGGGCAATCAGCGTGACGCCATCTTCCAGAGCAGCGTCGCGGGCGCGGGTCTGAAACACCTGCTCGGCTGCGGCCAGTTCCGCACGCGAGTTGATGCCAAGGGTTTCGGCCTCGTCGCAGGTGACGACGGTCGCACTCAGGCCTCGGGCGCGGGCGACTTCCACGATGTCAGGCAGATAGTATTCGCCCGCCGCATTGTCATTGCCAACCGCGTCCAGCAGGTCGAACAAGAGCGTGGCGTCTGCCGCGATAACGCCGCTGTTGCAAAGGGTTATGGCGCGTTCTTCATCCGATGCGTCCTTGTATTCCACGATCCGGTCCAGCGCATCCCCCTTGACCACCAGCCGACCATAGCGGCCAGGGTCTGCGGCCTCGAACCCCAGCACGACCACATCGGCGCCTTGCACCCGTGCAGCGGCCATCGCGTCCAAAGTCTCGGGTCGAATGAAGGGCGTGTCACCGTAAAGCACAATGGCGTCACCCGTGAACCCGTCTAATGCGGCGCGCGCCTGTTGCACGGCGTGGCCGGTGCCCAGTTGCTCTTCCTGCACGGCGACGGCGATGTCGGGGTCGAGGTCCTGCGCGGCGGCTTCGACCATCTCGCCCCCGTGGCCCACGACCAGCACCGTGCGTTCGGGCGACAAGGCCGCGCCCGAGGCCAGCGCATGGGCAAACAGCGGTGCGCCCGCAATCTCGTGCATCACTTTCGGCAGGTCTGAATTCATCCGTGTTCCCTTGCCAGCGGCAAGGACAATCAGGGCGGTCGCCATGTCTATCTGCTCTTTCAATTTCTTTTCGCCCGTTTTACCCCTTGGGGCGCGGCTCGCAAGCGAAAGCTGTTCAATTAACCTTACGCGAGGTTACAGGCTTTGCGTGGGAAATCCAAAGGCAGAAAACGACATGGCACAGAACGCAGCGCCGGGGCGGCGCACGGTGATTTTCGATCTGGACGGCACCTTGGCGGATACGTCGGGCGACTTGATCGCGGCGGCGAACGCCTGTTTCACCGCGTTGGGACATGGCGAGGTGCTGGATGCGGGCGCTGACCAACTGACCGCCTTTCACGGTGGCCGCGCGATGCTGCGCCTGGGGTTTTCGCGGGTCAATGGCGGAACGGTCAACGAGGCGGACGTGGAGCGCGAATTTCCCAACCTGCTGATCGCCTACGAGGATGATATCGACCGGCACACCCGCTTGTATCCGGGCGCGTTGGAGGCGGTGGCCCGGCTGCATACGGCGGGATACGCGGTGGGCATCTGCACCAACAAGCCCGAGGGGCTGGCGCGGCTCTTGCTGACGCGATTGGGCATTCTGGACCGGTTCACGTCGATCATCGGAGCCGATACCCTGCCGACCCGCAAGCCGGACCCCGCGCCCTTTATGGCAGCCGCGCGGGAGGCGGGCGGTGATCCGGCCCGCGCGCTGCTGGTGGGCGACACCGAAACCGACAGGCTGACGGCGCGGGCGGCGGGCGTGCCGTGCATCCTTGTGGGATTTGGGCCGGAAGGCCCGGGGGTGGCGCGGTTGGTCCCCGAAGCGATGCTGGATCATTTCGACGATCTGGATCAAGTTGTTGCTGACCTGATCGGGTGATACGTTGACGCCGCGCCCAAGCCAGCGCAGGCTCGGACCATGACCGAGCGATTCACCGGCAATTTCACGCAGCAGGAACCCATCCCGGACGAGGGGATTAAGGCCGCGCTGGACGTGCTACGCCACGGGCGTTTGCATCGCTATAACGTGGCCGAGGGCGAGGTGTCAAAAACCGCGCTGCTGGAGCAGGAATTCGCCGCGCTGATGGGGGCGAAATACGCGCTGGCGGTGGCGTCGGGCGGCTATGCGATAGCCACTGCACTTCGCGCGGTGGGGGTCGGGCCGGGGGATCGGGTGTTGACCAACGCCTTCACCCTGGCTCCTGTGCCGGGCGCAATTGCGTCGGTGGGGGCCGTGCCGGTGTTCGTTGGCGTAACCGAGGCGCTGACCATTGATCTTGCGGATCTGGAACAGAAGCTCGCCGCGCCGGATGCGCCCAAAGTGCTACTGCTCAGCCATATGCGGGGGCATATCTGCGACATGGACCGGCTGATGGCGATCACGGATGCGGCCGGTGTCACGGTGATCGAGGATTGCGCGCATACGATGGGCGCGCGCTGGAATGGCACCCTGTCAGGACGGCACGGCGCGATGGCGGCCTATTCAACCCAGACTTACAAGCACGCAAATTCCGGCGAGGGGGGGCTTCTGATCTCGGACGATCCCGACCTGATGGCGCGGGCGATTGTGTTGTCGGGCAGCTATATGCTCTATGACCGGCATCTGGCAGGACCGCCGCCCGAGGCGTTTGAACGGGTGAAGTTCGTCACCCCCAACATCTCGGGCCGGATGGACAATCTGCGTGCCGCGATCCTGCGGCCGCAACTGGCGAACCTGTTCGAGAACTGTGCTGCGTGGAACGCGCGTTATCGCGTGGTTGAAGACGGTTTGCGCGAGACGCCCGGTTTAACGATTATCGAACGCCCCGCAAAGGAAGAGTATGTCATGTCATCCTTCCAGTTTCTGCTTCTGGATTGGGCCGAGGAGGATGTGCTGAACGTGGTGCGCCGCTGTGCGGATCGGGGAGTGGAGTTGAAGTGGTTTGGTGGCGCGGAACCTCAGGGTTTCACCAGCCGCTATGACAGTTGGCGCTATGTCGATGCACCTGCAATGCCCGCGACGGATCGCGTGTTGTGCGGGATCCTTGACCTGCGCCTGCCGCTGACCTTCAGCCTGGACGATTGTGCCCTGATCGCCCGGATCATTCGGGATGTCGTATTGAAGCTGTATCAACGGGTGGAGTAGGGGCCTTGCCCCTCTGCGCGGACGCGCATTCACCCCAGGATATTTTGGGCCAGAAGAAGCCGGGCGTATAACATCGTGACGCTGCGTGAGTTTGGGTGCGTATTGACCCGAATCGGAGCATTTGCGATTAACTGAACAAGCGTTCAATAACGGCGGCGGCCGGGCCGGCCAAATGGAGGATTTCGGATGTTCAACCACAGCATGAATTTTGATCTTGGCGAGGACGTCAACGCGCTGCGCGAGATGGTACATCGGTTCGCGCAGGACCGCATCAAGCCCATCGCGGCCGAGGTGGATCAGAAGAACGAATTTCCCAACGAGCTGTGGCGCGAGTTTGGCGAACTTGGACTGCTGGGCGTAACCACCCCCGAAGAATATGGCGGGGCGGGCATGTCGTATCTGGCGCATGTGGTGATCGTTGAGGAAATCGCGCGGGCGTCGGCCTCGGTCTCGCTGTCATACGGCGCGCATTCGAACCTGTGTGTGAACCAGATCCGCCGCAACGCCACGGAAGAGCAGAAGCAGAAATATCTGCCCAAGCTGATTTCGGGCGAACATATCGGTGCTTTGGCCATGTCCGAGGCAGGCGCGGGGTCGGACGTGGTTTCGATGAAGCTGCGGGCCGAGAAGCGCAACGGCTACTACGTGTTGAACGGCACCAAGTTCTGGATCACCAACGGCCCGGATGCGGATACGCTGGTCGTTTATGCCAAGACCGACCCCGAGGCAGGCCCCAAGGGAATTACCACCTTCATCATCGAGAAAGACATGAAGGGGTTCTCGACTTCGCCCCATTTCGACAAGCTGGGGATGCGTGGGTCGAACACCGCCGAGTTGATCTTTGAAGACGTCGAAGTGCCGTTCGAAAACGTGTTGGGCCAAGAAGGCAAGGGCGTCGCCGTTTTGATGTCGGGTCTGGATTACGAGCGCGTCGTGCTGTCTGGTATCGGCACCGGCATCATGGCCGCCTGCATGGACGAGATCATGCCGTATATGAAAGAGCGCAAACAGTTTGGCCGCCCCATCGGCGATTTCCAACTGATGCAGGCGAAGATCGCGGATATGTATACCGCAATGAACTCGGCCCGCGCTTATGTGTACGAGGTCGCCAAGGCCTGTGACCGGGGCGAGGTAACCCGTCAGGACGCCGCCGCCTGCGTGCTTTATGCGTCTGAGGAAGCGATGAAACAGGCCCATCAGGCGGTGCAGGCGATGGGCGGATCGGGTTACATGAATGAAACGCCCGTCAGCCGCATCTTCCGCGACGCCAAGCTGATGGAGATCGGCGCGGGCACGTCGGAAATCCGCCGGATGCTGATCGGGCGTGAGTTGATGGGGGCGCAGTGATGAGCTTCCGGGGCGCACTCTTCGCTGTGTTGGTGGTTTTGGCACCTCCGGCCACGGCGCAGGACATGACCTACAGCTTCCACCCCACCACCGATTGTCTGTCTGCGATGGGGGAAGATGGCGACCCGATGCGCTGCGTTGGATCGGCGGCAAATTATTGCATGGAGGCGACCGAGGGCGGGTCAAGTACCGCCGGCATGGCGTCTTGCCTTGGGTTGGAATACGAAGACTGGGATCGCCGCATGAACCGCGCCTATGGTCTGTTGATGACCCGGTTGAAGGCCGAGGATGAAGAACTGGCGACGCTGGGCTCTGCAGCGCCCAGGCAGGCACCAGCGCTTCTGGACATGCAGCGCGCGTGGATCACGTTCCGTGACGCGTCTTGCGACTATGAACGTACGAAATGGGGCGGGGGTACGGGCGGTGGCCCTGCGTCCATCGCCTGCATGCTGCACCTGACCGCCCGCCAGTCCCTTGTGCTGGAGGCCGACCTGAACCGGTATGGCGACACGATCTGCAACCACGAAGGATGCTGAGATGAAATTGAATTCCCAAGCCACGCCTGGTTCCGAGGCGTATAAAGCCAACCGTGAGGGCCATCTTGAGGCGTTGAAAATCGTGCAGGAGGCTGCCGAAGCCGCGATGATGGGCGGCGGGCAGAAATCGCGCGAACGTCACCTGTCGCGCGGCAAGATGCTGCCGCGCGACCGGGTGTCGAACTTGCTGGACCCCGGCTCGCCTTTCCTGGAAATCGGCGCAACAGCGGCGCATGGCATGTATGATGGTGCGGCCCCGGCGGCGGGCGTGATTGCCGGTATCGGTCAGGTGCACGGGCAAGAGGTGATGGTTGTGTGTAATGACGCCACCGTCAAAGGCGGCACCTATTACCCGATGACCGTCAAGAAGCACCTGCGCGCGCAGGAGATTGCGGAAGAATGCAATCTGCCCTGCATCTATCTGGTGGACAGCGGCGGCGCGAACCTGCCCAATCAGGACGAGGTGTTCCCGGATCGTGACCACTTTGGCCGCATCTTCTACAATCAGGCGCGGATGAGCGCCAAGGGCATCCCGCAGATCGCGGTCGTGATGGGATCCTGCACAGCAGGCGGCGCCTACGTGCCCGCCATGTCGGACGTGACCATCATCGTGAAAGAACAAGGCACCATCTTCCTTGCCGGTCCCCCCTTGGTGA
Source organism: Aliiroseovarius zhejiangensis (assembly GCF_014656375.1). GTDB lineage: Bacteria > Pseudomonadota > Alphaproteobacteria > Rhodobacterales > Rhodobacteraceae > Aliiroseovarius > Aliiroseovarius zhejiangensis. The sequence goes on from NZ_BNCH01000002.1 coordinate 269,641, forward strand.
AGGCCGCAACCGGCGAAGTTGTATCAGCCGAAGACCTTGGCGGCGGGGACGTGCACACGCGTCTGTCCGGTGTGGCCGATTACCTGGCCGAGGATGACGCCCACGCACTGGCGCTGGCCCGTCGCGCGGTGGAAAGCCTGAACCGTAAGAAACCAATGACAGTGAAGTGGCAGGAACCGGAAGACCCCGCCTATGACCCTGAAGAATTGCTGAGTGTGGTGCCTGCCGACCTGAAAACGCCTTATGACATCCGCGAAGTGATCATGCGCATCGTGGACGGCTCGCGCTTTGATGAGTTCAAGCCCCGCTTTGGCGAAACGCTGGTCACGGGTTTTGCGCATCTGAAAGGTTGCCCCATCGGGATCATCGCCAACAACGGCGTGATTTTCTCGGAAGCCGCCCAGAAAGGCGCGCATTTCGTCGAACTGTGCAGCCAGCGCAACATCCCCTTGGTGTTCCTGCAAAACATCACCGGCTTCATGGTGGGCCGGAAGTACGAGAACGAAGGCATCGCCCGTCATGGTGCCAAGATGGTGACGGCTGTGGCCACCACCAACGTGCCGAAGGTGACGATGGTTGTTGGTGGCTCTTACGGCGCCGGGAACTACGGCATGGCCGGGCGCGCCTATCAACCGCGCTTCATGTGGTCCTGGCCCAATTCGCGGATCTCCGTGATGGGTGGCGAACAGGCCGCCGGTGTGCTGGCGACCGTGAAACGTGACGCCATCGAACGGCAAGGTGGGGAATGGTCAGCCGAGGAGGAAGCCGCTTTCAAGCAACCCACCATTGATATGTTTGAGGAACAGAGCCACCCGCTCTACGCCTCGGCGCGTTTGTGGGATGATGGCGTGATCGACCCGCGCAAATCGCGCGAGGTGCTCTATCTATCGCTGCTGGCTGCCCTGAACGCCCCGATCGAGCCGACGAAGTTCGGCGTGTTCCGGATGTAGCCCACCCGTTGCTTCTTCTGGCTCGAAATATCCTCGGGGGTCGCCATTGTGGCGCCATTGGTCCGAGAAACAATGGCGACGGGGCGGATAGCCCCCGGTTCCGCCGCCCGACAAAAGGAACAGACCTATGTTCACGAAAATCCTGATTGCCAACCGCGGCGAAATTGCCTGCCGCGTGATCGACACAGCCCGCAATCTGGGCGTGGCGACCGTTGCGGTCTATTCCGACGCCGACGCCGCCGCGCGGCATGTGAAAATGGCCGATGAAGCCGTGCATATCGGCCCGCCGCAGCCCGCACAGTCCTATCTGAAGGGCGACGTGATCATCCAGGCGGCGCAGGACACCGGCGCACAGGCGATCCATCCGGGCTATGGGTTCCTGTCGGAAAACCCGGATTTCGTAGAGGCTGTGGAAAAGGCCGGGCTGACCTTCATCGGCCCCTCGGCCGAAGCGATCCGCGCCATGGGTCTGAAAGACGCCGCCAAGAAGCTGATGGAGGAGGCCGGCGTGCCGGTCGTCCCTGGCTATCACGGGGACAATCAGGACGCCGCATTTCTGGCTGAACAGGCTGAACAGATCGGCTATCCCGTTCTGATCAAGGCCGTCGCGGGCGGTGGTGGCAAGGGGATGCGCCGCGTTGATAACCCCAAGGATTTCGCCGATGCTCTGGCCAGCGCGCAGGGCGAGGCGCAGACGGCCTTCGGCAACCCCGATGTACTGATCGAGAAATACGTCCTCAGCCCCCGCCATATCGAAGTACAGGTGTTTGGCGACGGCTCGAAAGCGGTCCATCTCTTTGAACGCGACTGTTCGTTGCAACGGCGGCACCAGAAGGTTATCGAGGAAGCCCCGGCCCCCGGCATGACAGCCGAGGTGCGCGAAGCGATGGGGCAGGCGGGCGTGCGCGCGGCCGAAGCCATCGGCTACAAGGGCGCCGGCACGGTGGAGTTCATCGTGGACGGCTCGGACGGGCTACGCACCGACGGGTTCTGGTTCATGGAAATGAACACACGCCTGCAGGTGGAACATCCCGTCACCGAAGCCATCACGGGCGTCGATCTGGTCGAATGGCAGTTGCGCGTCGCCAGCGGAGAAGGGCTGCCCAAGCAACAGGACGAGTTGACCATCAACGGACATTCGTTTGAGGCACGACTTTATGCGGAAGACGTGCCCAAGGGCTTCTTGCCCGCCACCGGCACGCTGACCCACCTGAAATTCCCCGACGGCGCGCGGGCCGATACCGGCGTGCGGGCGGGTGACACGATCAGCCCGTTCTATGACCCGATGATCGCGAAGATCACCGTCCATGCGGGATCGCGGGCCGCCGCCTTGCGTCAGTTGTCCTCGGCGCTGACCCATACCGAGGTTGCGGGGTCCGTGACCAACCTTGCTTTCCTTGGCGCGCTGACGCGGCACGACGGGTTTGCCGCCGGTGATGTGGACACCGGGTTGATAGAACGCGATCTTGCGGCGCTGACCGCCGACCCCGGCCCAACGATGGCCGATGTGGGGGCGGCGGCGCTGTGTGCACTGGGGCTTTTGAAACGCGAAGGCTCGGGCTTTACGCTTTGGGGCGGGCTGAACCACTTTGTCACGCTCACGCATGGCGAGGACACTTACGAGGTCGTCGTGACCTCTTACGGCGCGGATCGGCACGTGATCACCATTGGCGAGGACAGCATCGAAGCCACCTGCATTCACGGCCAGTGGAAAATGGGCGGCGACCGTGGCCCGCGCGTGACCAAGGCGGGCAATGTGGTGACCGTCTTTGCCCAATCGGGGCTGGAGTTCCACGTCGCCGACCCCTTGGATCAGGATGCGGGCGCAGGCGCAGGGGCGGGCGTGGTCGAGGCGCCGATGCCGGGTCTGGTCAAGGCCGTCTTTGCCAAGTCCGGGCAAGAGGTCAAGCAGGGCGACCGGCTTGCCGTATTGGAAGCCATGAAAATGGAACACAGCCTGACCGCCGCGCGGGACGGCGTCGTGGCCGAAGTGCTCTGCGCTGAGGGCGATCAGGTGGAAGCGGGCGCGCCCCTCGTGCAGCTTGAGGAAGAAGAGGAAAGCTGATGACCTTCCGGCTTCACCACGTTCAATACGCCCGGTCCATCCGGGTGCTCTGGCTGATCGAGGAAATCGGGCTGGAGGACAAGCTGGGCCGCACGCTTGAGGTTGTGGAATACCAGATCGGCTCGAAACAGATGTACGAGGGTGATTTGCCTGAAGTGTCCCCCGCATCGCGGGTGCCTGCCTTGGAAATCGGTTCCAAACGGATCAGCGAAAGCGGCGCCATCGTGCAATTTCTGATCGAGGAGTTTGCCCCCGAACTGGGTGTGAACCCCGGTGAAGCCGAACGGACCGATTACCTGCAATGGATTCACTACTCGGAAACCATGGCCAGCCTGATTGAGCAATTGAACCTGCAAATGGTCTTTCTGCGCCCGCCCGCCAAACCCAGCCCCATCGTGATCAAGCTGAACGTGGCGCGGCTGCGCCATACGCTTCTGGGGCTCGAGGCGCGGCTTGAGGGGCGCGACTGGCTGCTGGCTCGCGGGTTTTCCGGTGCCGATATCATGCTGGGCTTCAACCTGTTTGCCGCGCCTTACTATGTGAAACTGGACGAGTTTCCCAATATTCTGGCCTACAAGGCACGGATCGAGGCAATGCCGTCTTACCAGCGTGTGATAGACCGCGAGGGCGAACAACGCTTCTATGACCGTGCGTTCTATCCCGTTCCACAGGAGTAACCCCGATGGATTACGTCGAGATTTTCGAGGTCGGCCCACGCGACGGGCTGCAAAACGAAAAGCGCCAGATCCCGACCGAGGACAAGATCGCGCTGGTCGATCTTCTGTCCGGTGCAGGGTTCAAACGCATCGAGGTCGCCAGCTTCGTCAGCCCGAAATGGGTGCCGCAAATGGCGGATTCAGCCGAGGTGCTGGCAGGCATCACGCGCGCCAAGGACGTGTCCTATGCCGCCCTGACCCCGAACCTGCGGGGTTTTGAAGGCGCGATGGCGGCCAAGGCGGACGAGATCGCGATATTCGGCTCGGCATCTGAAGGGTTTTCCAAGGGCAATATCAATTGCACCATCGCCGAAAGCCTGGAACGGTTCCAGCCCGTGGCGGATGCGGCAAACGAGGCCGGGATCATGATGCGCGGCTATATCTCCTGCGTGACGGATTGCCCGTTCGACGGGCCGACGCCTCCCGACAAGGTGGCGTGGGTGGCCGAGCAACTGATCGCGATGGGCTGCTATGAAATCTCGCTGGGCGACACGATCGGGCAGGCAACCCCTGACACGATCGACGCGATGCTGGATGCAGTGCTGGGTGTGGCGGGGCCGGATATGTTCGCGGGCCATTACCACGACACGGCGGGCCGCGCGTGTGACAACATCGAAGCGTCGTTGAAGAAAGGGCTGCGTGTGTTTGACGCCGCTGTGGGCGGACTGGGCGGTTGCCCCTATGCGCCCGGCGCGCAGGGCAACGTGGCGACCGAGGCGGTGCATGACCGCGTGACGGCGCTGGGCTATGCGACCGGGCTGGATCGCGACATTCTGGAAAAGGCCGCCGATATGGCGCGGCAGATGCGGGCAGGGGAGTGAGCCATGACCTATGAGACCATCTCGATTTCGACGGACGAACGCGGCGTGGCCACCCTGCTTCTGAACCGTGCCGAGAAGCACAATGCCATGTCTGCCAAGATGATCGAGGAACTGACCCACGCGGCCCACGCGCTGGGAGGCGATGACGGTGTTCGCGTCGTGATCCTGACCGGCGCGGGCAAAAGTTTCTGCGCTGGCGGTGATCTGCGTTGGATGCAGGATCAGATGGCGGCGGACCCCGTGACGCGCGGTGTCGAGGCCAAGAAACTGGCGATGATGCTGAATGCATTGAATGAAATGCCGAAACCTCTGATTGCCCGTGTGCAGGGTCAAGCCTTTGGCGGGGGTGTCGGGATGGCGTCCGTTTCGGATGTCTCCATCGGTGTGACGGGGGCAAAATTCGGCCTGACCGAAACCCGCTTGGGTCTGATCCCGGCCACTATCGGCCCCTATGTGCTTGCCCGTCTGGGCGAAGCCATGGCGCGCCGCGTGTTCATGTCGGCGCGCATCTTTGACGCGGACGAAGCAGTGACGCTGGGCCTTCTGGCCAAAGCCGTTGCGCCCAAGGATCTGGACGCCGCCGTGGAAGCCGAGGTGAAACCCTACCTTTCCGTGGCCCCCGGCGCGGTGGCCGAGGCCAAGGCACTGGCACGCAGACTTGGCCCACCCATCACCGAAGACATCATCGACGAGACCATTGCCGGTCTGGTCGCCCGCTGGGAAAGCGCCGAGGCGCAGGAGGGCATCGCAGCCTTCTTCGACAAGCGCAAACCAAGCTGGGCGTAACGCGAGGCGGTTCGTCGTGGTCGTGGCCGGATATATCTATGTCGCGCTGATTGTCGTGCTCATGCTGTTTCAGGCCTGCATGGCGGCTGGCGCGCCGTGGGGGCATCTGGCAAATGGTGGCAAGTGGCCCGGTCGGCTGCCGGTCTACATGCGGTTTGCGGCCGTGGGGCAGGGGGCGATCCTGGGTCTGATGGGGTGGGCGATGGCCGCGCGGGCCGGTCTGGTCACCGCGCTGCCCGTCTGGACCTTCTGGGCGGCCTTCGCGGTGACGGTGCTGACCTGTGTGGCAAACCTTGCCACCCCGTCGCGGCCCGAGCGGATGCTCTGGGGCCCGGTGACGGTTGTGCTGACCTTGTGCGCACTGCGACTTGCCTGGGGTTAGCTCAACAGATTTTCAAGCTGGTGAGTCTCTTTTCCCAACCCGGTTCAGCCCGCCATTTGCTGCGCGACGGCGAAACTTGCTGGAATTTTGGTTAACAGGTGACGAATTTCTGCACGCGCAAAATGCTTAACCTGTGCCCGAACCCCTTGCAAACAACGGTATACTGAAAGGCCAGCCCTGGGTTTTGCGCTCGCATTCATAAACTCGAATGCGATATGCACTCGGTTGACCCTGCCCCCCCCTGACGGTAAACCGCAATGAGCTAGCGACAGGCGGGTAAACCGTTCAAAGGAGCCACACGTGGAAGACCTTCTCAGAGAATATCTCCCCATCATCATTTTCCTCGGATTAGCGATTGTTATCGGTCTTGTTCTGATCCTTGCCGCCGTTGTGTTGGCGGTCCGCAATCCCGATCCCGAAAAACTCAGCGCCTATGAATGTGGCTTCAACGCCTTTGACGATGCGCGGATGAAGTTCGACGTCCGGTTCTATCTGGTGTCGATCCTGTTCATCATTTTCGACCTCGAAATCGCCTTCCTGTTCCCGTGGGCCGTGGCCTTCAAGGATGTGGGCATGGTCGGGTTCTGGTCGATGATGGTGTTCCTGGCCGTCCTGACGATCGGCTTTGCCTATGAGTGGAAGAAAGGGGCGCTGGAATGGGAGTGATGACCGGACCAAACACCGCCGAAGGCGATCGCGAACACGCCACGCGGCTTCTGAACGATCAGCTGGCCGACAAGGGTTTTCTGCTGACTACCACCGATGACATCATCAACTGGGCGCGCACCGGCAGCTTGCACTGGATGACCTTCGGTTTGGCCTGCTGCGCGGTCGAGATGATGCACGCATCCATGCCGCGTTATGACCTTGAACGCTATGGCGTTGCGCCGCGCGCCTCTCCGCGTCAGTCGGATGTGATGATCGTGGCGGGCACGCTGACCAACAAGATGGCACCGGCCCTGCGCAAGGTTTACGACCAGATGCCCGATCCGCGCTATGTGATCTCGATGGGGTCGTGTGCCAATGGCGGCGGCTATTACCACTATTCCTATTCCGTGGTGCGCGGCTGTGACCGGATCGTGCCCGTGGACATTTACGTGCCCGGCTGCCCCCCGACCGCCGAGGCGCTGGTCTATGGCATCCTGCAACTGCAACGCAAAATCCGCCGCACCGGCACGATTGTGAGGTAAGCGATGAGTGACGCCCTGAACGAACTTGGCGCCCTGCTGGAAGCCAAACGCCCCGATTGCGTGCTGGGCTGGGACATTGCCTTTGGCGAGTTGACCGTCACCGTGCCGCTGTCGGCCATTCCGTCTTTCATCGAGTTTCTGAAGACCGACACCGCCTGCAAATTCTCGACGCTGGTGGACATCACCGCTGTGGATTACCCGTCGCGCGAAGATCGCTTCGACGTGGTTTATCACTTCCTGTCGATGTACACGAACCTGCGCATCCGTGTGAAAGTCGCGATCCGCGAAGACGACATGGTGCCGTCGATCACCGAGGTTCACCCCTCGGCTGGTTGGTTCGAACGCGAAGTGTTCGATATGTTCGGCATCCTGTTTTCGGGTCACCCGGATCTGCGCCGGATCCTGACCGACTACGGTTTCCGCGGTCATCCGCTGCGCAAGGATTTCCCGACCACGGGTTATACCGAAGTGCGCTATGACGAGGTCGAGAAACGCGTGGTCTATGAGCCCGTATCGCTGACCCAGGAATATCGCCAGTTCGACTTCATGTCGCCGTGGGAAGGGGCCAACTATATCCTGCCCGGTGATGAAAAATCTGACGAGGCCAAGGGCTGAACCAGATGAGCGGGCAAACCTTCATATTCTGCCTTGGGGCAACGAAAGCTGGCACTAGCTGGCTGTTCGATTACCTGTCTGGCCACCGGGAGTGTCATCTTCCGGCGATGAAGGAATTGCATTACTTCGACGCGTTGGAGCATGGCACGGGCGATTTCTATCGCAAGCAGGCGCAAGCGCGGCTTGAGGCCGCCCGAAAAGACAAGCCGACCGCATGGCAGAAACGGCTGATTTCTGATCTGGAACGCTGGCTGGCGGTGTTTGACGGGAAGACGCGCAATGACGCGGCCTATCTGCGCTATGTGCAGGATGGCGGTGCCAAGGCGCGTGTAGTTGGTGACTTCACCCCTGCATATGGCTTGCTGAAAGAAAAAACGCTGAAAACCATGGCGGCGCTGACCGACAAGGTGCGGTTTGTCTATCTGATGCGCGATCCGGTGGATCGGATCTGGTCAAACATCCGCATGATGGCGGGCGGTGACGGGGCGACGCTGGATGCGAAGGTGGATGGCGTGCTGAACGGCACGGCAGAGAATATCCTTGATCGGTCGAACTATCGTCGCACGCTGAACCGGTTGACCCGCGCGATCCCGCGCGAGGCTCTGCATATCGAATTTTACGAACGGCTGTTCACGCCCGCCGCCATCGAACGTCTGTGCGCGTTTCTGGGGATCGCCCCCCAGCCCGCATCGTTCGACCGTGTGGTGCATGAAAGCGTGAAAGCCGACCTGCCCATGGGCCAACGCGCCCAACTTCAGGCAGCCCTTAAACCGCAATACAATTTCGTCGAGAAGTTCATGGGTGAGCTTCCGCCGGAATGGACCCAGAAGATGGTGAGCGCATGATGGACGGATCCAAGGATTTCAACGACGCCCTGACCGGCGAACAGAAGATCCGCAACTTCAACATCAACTTCGGCCCGCAACACCCGGCCGCCCACGGCGTGCTGCGCATGGTGCTGGAGCTGGACGGCGAGATTGTCGAACGGGCCGACCCGCATATCGGCCTGTTGCACCGTGGCACCGAAAAGCTGATGGAAAGCCGCACCTATCTGCAAAACCTGCCGTATTTTGACCGGTTGGATTATGTGGCCCCGATGAACCAGGAACATGCCTGGTGTCTGGCGATTGAAAAGCTGTGTGGCGTCGAGGTTCCGCGTCGCGGTTCGCTGATCCGCGTGCTGTTTTCGGAAATCGGCCGCATTCTGAACCACCTTCTGAACATCACCACGCAGGCGATGGATGTGGGCGCGCTGACGCCGCCGCTCTGGGGCTTCGAAGAGCGTGAGAAGCTGATGATCTTCTATGAACGCGCTTGCGGCGCGCGCCTGCACGCCAACTATTTCCGCCCCGGCGGTGTCCATCAGGACCTGCCGCCCGAACTGATCGACGATATCGAGACATGGGCCAACGAGTTTCCCGCCAAGATCGACGATATTGACGGGCTGTTGACCGAAAACCGCATCTTCAAACAACGCAACGCCGATATCGGCATCGTGACTGAAGAAGACATCCTGAACTGGGGCTTTTCGGGCGTGATGGTGCGTGGGTCGGGCTTGGCCTGGGACCTGCGCCGCGCGCAGCCCTATGAATGCTATGACGAGTTCGAGTTCCAGATCCCTGTCGGCAAGAACGGTGATTGCTATGACCGCTATCTTGTCCGCATGGAAGAGATGCGCCAGTCGCTGAAGATCATGCACCAGGCGATCGCGAAACTGCGCGCGCCGGACGGGCAGGGCGACGTGATGGCACGTGGCAAGCTGTCGCCGCCGCCACGGGGCGAGATGAAACGCTCGATGGAAGCGTTGATCCACCACTTCAAGCTGTACACCGAAGGCTTCAAGGTGCCTGCAGGCGAAGTGTATGCCGCCGTGGAAGCGCCCAAGGGCGAGTTCGGCGTCTATCTGGTGGCTGACGGGACCAACCGCCCCTACCGCGCCAAGATCCGCGCGCCGGGATACCTGCACCTGCAAGCTATGGACCATGTGGCCGGTGGCCACCAACTGGCCGACGTCGCCGCCATCATCGGCACCATGGACGTCGTGTTTGGGGAGATCGACCGCTAATGCTTCGCCGTTTGCATCATGAACAACCCGAAAGTTTTGCCTTCACCCCGGCCAACCAGGCCTGGGCCGAAGCGCAGATCACGAAATATCCCGAAGGGCGTCAGGCCTCGGCTGTGATCCCGCTGTTGTGGCGGGCGCAGGAACAGGAAGGCTGGCTGACCAAGCCCGCGATCGAGCATGTGGCGGATATGTTGGGCATGGCCGATATTCGCGTGCTGGAAGTCGCCTCGTTTTACTTCATGTTCCAGCTGCAACCTGTTGGGTCTGTTGCGCATATCCAGATTTGTGGCACCACGTCCTGCATGATTTGCGGCGCGGAGGACCTGATCGCAGTCTGTCGCGAAAAGATCGCCGACAAGCCGCATGTCGTGTCGACCGATGGCAAGTTCAGCTGGGAAGAGGTTGAATGCCTGGGCGCCTGCACCAACGCGCCCATGGCCCAGATTGGCAAGGACTATTACGAAGACCTGACCGCAGAAAGCCTTGGCAAGCTGCTGGATGACCTGGCTGCAGGCAAGGTGCCTGTGCCGGGCCCGCAAAACGGGCGCTATGCATCCGAGCCGCTGGGCGGGCTGACCTCGCTGACCGAATATGAAAGCGGCAAGACGCAGTATAACGCAAGCGTCCAACTGGCGACCGATCTTGGTGACACGATCAAGCGGATTGACGGCACCGAAGTGCCCCTGCTGACGCCGTGGCTTGGCAAGAACGCCACCAGCGGCAAGGCGCAACCGCCAAAACCCGCCGTGGACCCCAAGCCTGCCAACAAGCAAAAGCCTGTGCGCAAGGTGCCCGAGGATGACAGCAAGAAAATTGCCAAGCCCCCGGTCAAACCGGCAGCCGAACCGGTTGCCCCTGAGAACACCAAGAAACCCCGCACGATGAAAGCCCCCCGCAAGTCAGGCGCGGACGACCTGAAACTGCTGAAGGGCGTTGGCCCCAAGCTGGAAGGTGTCCTGAACGGGCTTGGCTTCTGGCATTTCGACCAGATCGCCAAATGGAATGCGGAAGAGATTGCCTGGGTTGACGATCAACTGTCCTTCAAGGGCCGGATTGAACGCGACGGCTGGGTCGAGCAAGCCAAAATCCTTGCAGAAGGCGGTGACACCGCGTTTTCGCGCAAGAACAAGAAGGGCGAGGTCTGACTGGAACCAGGTATGTTGACGGGTCGAATGGAACATAAGCGTCTGACAAGGCAGAAAAATGCCAACGCATCCGTGCGACCTGTTTTTGTGTCCACCATCAACAACAGGGATAGGGACAATGACTAAAGATACCGGGTTTTTCACCTGCAAGAATATCTGCTGGATCATCGGCGCGCTGCTTGGTTTTGCGCTGTTTCTGATGATCTCGGGCATCATCGGCCTGATCATCGGGATCGCCGTGGCCATTGGCTTGGCGATTTTCTTGCAGAAGGTCTTTTGCAGCGATGTGACCAGCACTGCGGTCGGAGAGATCGCACAGGCAGGCGATGACGTCGCGCCGGATGAGCGTGGGTCGGACGAGGTTGCGGCCTCGGCGGCCAGCATTCCGGCTGCGGCGATGGATGGGGCACCCGTCCCGGTCGAGGCCGCGACCGCCCCTCAGGCCCCCGCCGAGAAGACGGACGCCAAGCCTGCTGTGAAAAAGCCTGCTGCGAAAAAGACAGTCTCGGATACACCAGTGGCCAAGAAAGCCACGCCGAAAGGCTCTGCCGCCAAAGCAGCCAAACCGGCCGCAGCCGCACCGACCGGCCAGCCCAACAAGCCACACACCATGGATGCACCGCGCGCCTCGGGCGCCGATGATCTAAAGCAACTCAAAGGCGTCGGGCCGAAACTGGAGCAGACGTTGAACGCGCTTGGCTTCTGGCATTTCGACCAGATCGCCCAATGGGGCCCGGACGAGATCGCCTGGGTTGACGACAACCTGAGCTTCAAAGGTCGGATCGAACGGGACGGTTGGGTGGAACAAGCCAAGACCCTGGCCGAAGGCGGGGAAACCGCGTTCTCGAAGAAGGTCAAAAAGGGCGATGTTTATTAAAGGATGACACAGATCATGCACACCGATCCGAAAAACAGCTTACAGCGGGAAGGGCGCCTGGCGGGTCTTGTCATCGCCTTCACCGGTGCGCTGTGGGTCGGTGGCACCTGGGCGGGAAACCACTTTGGTTGGTCTCAATCAATCAGAGGTTTGTTGGACTTGTGCGCTTTGGCCGGGTTCGTGTTTGGCCTGGTGGTAACGTATCGGATCTGGCGCAAGCGCCGGGCGGATGAAGGATAAGAACGAATGCTGCAGGATAAAGACCGGATCTTTACCAACCTTTATGGCATGCACGACCGCACCCTTGCGGGCGCCAAACAGCGTGGCCATTGGGATGGCACCGCCGGGATCATCAAGAATGGGCGCGAGTGGATCATCGAGCAGATGAAAGCCTCGGGCCTGCGGGGTCGTGGTGGTGCGGGCTTCCCGACCGGTCTGAAATGGTCCTTCATGCCCAAGGAAAGCGACGGCCGTCCGGCCTATCTGGTGATCAACGCGGACGAATCCGAACCCGGCACCTGTAAAGACCGTGAGATCATGCGCCACGATCCGCACACGCTGATCGAGGGCGCGCTGATCGCGTCTTTCGCGATGAATGCGAACACCTGCTATATCTATCTGCGCGGCGAATATATCCGCGAGCGCGAGGCGCTTCAGGCGGCGATTGACGAATGCTATGATGCGGGGCTGCTGGGCAAGAACGCCGCGAAATCCGGCTGGGATTTCGACCTGTTCCTGCATCACGGGGCAGGCGCATATATCTGTGGCGAGGAAACCGCGCTTCTGGAGAGCCTTGAGGGCAAGAAAGGCATGCCACGCATGAAGCCGCCCTTCCCGGCGGGGGCGGGTCTGTATGGCTGCCCGACCACCGTGAACAACGTGGAAAGCATCGCCGTCGTGCCGACCATTCTGCGCCGCGGGCCGGAATGGTTTGCAGGCTTTGGCCGCCCCAACAACTCCGGCACCAAGCTGTTTGGCATCTCGGGCCATGTGAACAACCCCTGCGTTGTCGAAGAGGCAATGTCGATTTCCTTTGAGGAACTGATCGACAAGCATTGCGGCGGCATTCGCGGTGGCTGGGACAACCTGAAAGCCGTGATCCCCGGCGGCTCGTCGGTGCCGTGCGTGCGCGGTGAAAACATGCGCGACGCGATCATGGATTTCGACTATCTGCGCGGCGAGCTTGGCTCGGGTCTTGGCACCGCGGCGGTGATCGTGATGGACAAGCAGACCGACATCATCAAGGCGATCTGGCGTCTGGCGAAATTCTATAAGCACGAAAGCTGTGGTCAGTGCACGCCGTGCCGGGAAGGCACCGGCTGGATGATGCGCGTGATGGATCGCCTGATGCGCGGCGAAGCCGAGGTCGAGGAAATCGACATGCTGTGGGACGTGACCAAACAGGTCGAAGGTCACACGATCTGCGCCCTTGGCGACGCGGCCGCCTGGCCGATCCAGGGTCTGATCCGCAACTTCCGCGACGAAATCGAGGATCGCATCCGTGTGAACAAACAGGGTAAGGCCAGCATCGCGGCAGAATGATGCCGACCCGTGGCGAGCAAAGGAAATGATGATGAACATGCAGATCAACATACTGAAAACAGGCGGTTTTCCGTCCGTTTTCGCGCGTTGTTATTGCATGACAACACCCGCGCTCCCCATCTCCTTTTCAAGAAAAGGAGATATGGAATGATGAAACTTCGCCCCTTTGTGCTTGCCTCGGTCCTTGCCGCAACTGCGACGGCCGGATCAGCTTCGGCCACCGATTACTCGGTGTTACGCAAAGACGACCGGATGCACGCCGAATTGTTGAGTGCGTCGATCGCCTATCTGATCGACGAGAACTGTCCGACCCTGCGGTTGCGCAAGTTGCGCCTGCTGAACAAGGCGTTTTCGCTGCGCAAACACGCTGTGTCACTGGGATTCACGACGAAAGAAGTCATGGCCTATGTGGACAGCAAGGCTGAACAGGACCGCTTTCGCGCCATCGCCGAGCCCATGCTGGCCAAGCGTGGCGCAACGGCAGGCGACGAAGAAAGCTATTGCGCCATCGGGCGCGAAGAAATGGAAAAAGGCACCTTCGCAGGGTCATTGCTGACCAAACGCTAGGGGCTGACAGGTGCGGAGACGGGGAAAACCCCGCTTCGCGAATTGAAAAGGGACCGTGATGAGCGACTTGAAAAAGATCGTCATTGACGACATGGAAGTTGAAGTTGATGGCGCGATGACGCTGATTCAGGCCTGTGAAGTGGCCGGGATCGAGGTGCCGCGTTTCTGCTATCACGAACGCCTGTCGATTGCCGGCAACTGCCGCATGTGTCTGGTCGAGGTCGTTGGCGGCCCGCCCAAGCCCGCGGCGTCCTGTGCGATGCAGGTGCGTGACCTGCGCCCCGGTCCCGAAGGGGAACCGCCGGTCGTGAAAACCAACTCGCCGATGGTCAAGAAGGCCCGCGAAGGCGTGATGGAGTTCATGCTGATCAACCACCCGCTGGATTGCCCGATTTGCGATCAGGGCGGCGAGTGTGACTTGCAGGATCAGGCAATGGCCTATGGCATGTCCGGGTCGCGGTTCAGGGAACAGAAACGCGCGGTGGATGATCTGGATCTGGGGCCGCTTGTGGGCACCGCGATGACGCGCTGCATCAGCTGCACCCGTTGCGTGCGCTTCACCACCGAGATCGCCGGGATCACCCAGATGGGCCAGACCGGTCGCGGTGAGGATGCCGAGATCACCAGCTATCTGAACCAGACGCTGGATTCGAACCTTCAGGGCAACATCATTGACCTCTGCCCGGTCGGCGCGCTGACCTCGAAACCCTATGCGTTCACCGCCCGCCCGTGGGAGCTGACCAAGACCGAAACCATCGACGTGATGGACGCGCTTGGGTCGAACATCCGCGTGGACACCAAGGGTCGCGAAGTGATGCGCATCCTGCCGCGCAACCATGATGGCGTGAACGAGGAATGGATTTCCGACAAGACGCGCTTCATCTGGGATGGTCTGCGCCGCCAGCGGCTGGACGTGCCTTATGTGCGTGAGGGCGGCAAGCTGCGCAAAGCCACGTGGGGCGAGGCGCTGGCCAAGGCTGCCGAGGCCATGAAGGGTGCCAAGAAGGTTGCCGGTCTGGTCGGCGATCTGGCCTCGACCGAAGCCGCGTTCAGCCTGAAAATGCTGATCGAAGGGCTGGGTGGCAATGTTGAATGCCGCACGGACAATGCGCGCCTGCCAATCGGCAACCGCTCGGGCTATGTCGGCACGGCGCGGGTCGAGGACATCGACAACGCCAAGTTCATCCAATTGATCGGCACCAACCCGCGCGTTGAAGCGCCGGTTCTGAATGCCCGCATCCGCAAGGCGTGGCTGAAGGGGGCGCAGGTCGGTCTGGTCGGCGAACCGGTCGATCTGACCTATGACTACGCGCATGTCGGCAATGACCGTGCGGCGCTGGAAAGCATCGTAGGCAAGGAATACAGCGCGGTGAAGGATGCGCCGTCGGTCGTGATCGTCGGCATGGGCGCTTTGCGTGAAGCCGATGGTCTGGCGGTTCTGTCCAACGCGATGAAGCTGGCCGAGGATACCGGCTCCAAGCTGATGATCCTGCACACGGCTGCTGGCCGCGTGGGTGCGATGGACGTGGGTGCTGTGACCGAAGGTGGCATGGAGGCCGCGACGACGGGCGCCGATGTGATCTTCAACATGGGTGCGGACGAGATCGACATAGATGCCGGTCCCTTCGTGATCTATCAGGGCAGCCATGGCGACCGGGGCGCAATGCGCGCCGACGTGATCCTGCCGGGCGCGGCCTATACCGAAGAGGGCGGGCTGTTCGTCAACACCGAAGGGCGCCCGCAACTGGCGCTGCGTGCGAACTTCGCACCGGGTGAGGCCAAGGAAAACTGGGCGATCCTGCGGGCATTGTCGGCGGAACTGGGCGCGACGCTGCCATGGGACAGCCAGGCGGGCCTCCGCCGCGCCATGGTCGAGGCCGTACCGGTTCTGGCCGGGGTCGATCAGGTGGCTGAGAATGAATGGCAACCGCTGCCGGTCGAGAAAATGGGAGCGGCCAGCTTCCGTTACGTGATTGGCGATTTCTATCTGACCAACCCGATTGCACGGGCGTCGGAAGTGATGGCAGAGCTGTCCGCTCAGGCGCGCGCACGCGCGTCGTCGAAGCTGGCGGCGGAATAGGAACAAGGGCAGGACCGGGACGTGTTTGATCAGGAAAACGGCAACAAACCGGGGGTGGCGCTCTGTGCGGGCGGTGTCTGCGGTTTTGCCCATCCCATTGGTTCTGCAACAGAAAATGAATACCGACGGTCCGAGGGCATGACGCGACATGGTTGAATTCTTCACGACAACAAATCTGGGCATCGCCCTTCTGATCATCGGACAATGTCTGTTGATCGTGGTTCCGCTTTTGGTGGCGCTGGCGTTCCTTTTGTATTTCGACCGCAAGGTCTGGGCGGCGGTGCAGATGCGCAAGGGCCCCAACGTTGTGGGCGCGTTTGGCGTGCTGCAGAGCTTTGCCGACTTCATCAAATACGTGTTGAAGGAAATCGTGGTGCCCGCGGGCGCGGATCGGTTCGTCTTCTTCCTGGCCCCAATGATGAGCTTTGTGCTGGCCATGGTCGCCTGGTCGGTGATCCCGTTCAACGATGGCTGGGTTCTGGCCGATGTGAACGTGGCGATCCTGTTTGTCTTCGCGGTCTCCTCGCTTGAGGTTTACGGCGTGATCATGGGCGGCTGGGCCTCGAACTCGAAATACCCATTCCTAGGCTCGCTGCGGTCTGCCGCACAGATGATTTCCTATGAGGTGTCGATCGGTCTGATCATCATCGGCGTGATCCTGTCCACCGGGTCGATGAACTTTGGCGACATCGTGAACGCGCAGGACGGCAAAGGGCTGCTGAGCTGGTATTGGTTGCCGCATTTCCCGATGGTCTTCCTGTTCCTGATCTCGGCGCTGGCCGAAACCAACCGCCCGCCGTTTGACCTGCCCGAGGCTGAATCGGAACTGGTGGCGGGGTATCAGGTGGAATACTCCTCGACGCCCTTCCTTCTGTTCATGATCGGTGAATATGTGGCCATCGTTCTGATGTGCACGCTGATTTCGATCCTGTTCTTCGGTGGCTGGCTGTCGCCGGTCGAGGCGCTGCCGGATGGTATCCTGTGGCTGTTTGCGAAGATCTTCTTCTTCTTCTTCGTCTTCTCGATGATCAAGGCGATCACGCCGCGTTATCGCTATGACCAGTTGATGCGCATTGGTTGGAAAGTCTTCCTGCCCTTGTCGCTGGCATGGGTTGTTCTGGTCGCATTCTTCGCCCAATACGGGGCATTCTGGGGCACCTACGCCCGCTGGACAGTGGGGGGCTGATCAATGGCATTCGATTACGCACGCGCAACAAAATACTTCCTGCTGAGCGACTTCATCAAAGGGTTCGGGCTGGGGCTGAAATACTTCTTCTCGCCCAAGGCGACGCTGAACTATCCGCATGAAAAGGGGCCGCTGTCGCCCCGCTTCCGGGGTGAGCACGCGCTGCGCCGCTATCCCAACGGGGAAGAGCGGTGCATCGCCTGTAAACTCTGCGAGGCGATCTGCCCCGCGCAGGCCATCACCATCGACGCGGAACCGCGCGAGGACGGCTCGCGCCGCACCACGCGCTATGACATTGACATGACCAAATGCATCTATTGCGGCTTCTGTCAGGAAGCCTGCCCGGTGGATGCGATTGTCGAAGGCCCGAACTTCGAGTTTGCGACCGAAACCCGCGAAGAGTTGTTTTACGACAAGGCCAAACTGCTTGAGAACGGCGAACGCTGGGAAGCCGAGATTGCCCGCAACATCGAACTTGATGCGCCGTATCGCTAAGTGATCGCTAAGGAAAACCGATGAACGATTTCTCCAAACTATACGCTCAGATGATGGAGCAGGGGCAGGAAATGCTCCGCAACTTCAATCCTGCCCTGGAGACGTTCAAGCCCCAGGGGTTTGACAAGCTGTTGCCCACCATGCCGAAGGACATGATGGACATGATGTTTGGCAACGCCTTCAACAAGGATGGTCTGGATGCCAAGACGCGAATGTTGATCACGCTGGCCGGGCTGACCGTCTTGGGCGCGCAGGCTGATACGCAGATCAAGCTGACCGTGCGCCATGCTTTGGAAGCGGGCGCGACCGAGAAAGAGATCGCCGAGGTGATCTATCAAATGTCGATGCTGGGCGGCCTGCCGGCCATGACCCGTGCATTGGAACTGGCGCAAGCCGTGTTTGACGACAACGAGGAGGGGGACGCATGAGCGTTGCCGATTTCGCATTTTACCTCTTTGCCCTGACCACCGTGGTGGGCGGGTTCTTTACCGTTATGGCAAGAAACCCCGTGCATTCGGTCCTGTGGCTGATCACCGCTTTCGTCGGCGCCACCGGGCTGTTTGTCCTGCTGGGGGCCGAGTTCGTGGCGATGCTTCTGATGATCGTCTATGTGGGCGCGGTTGCGGTTCTGTTCCTGTTTGTCGTGATGATGCTGGACGTGGACTTTGCCGAGCTGAAGGCCGAGATGGCAAAATCGCTGCCACTGGCGCTTCTGATCGGTGTGATCCTGTTGATGGAACTGGCGACCATCTTCGGCACTTGGCAGTTTGCCGATGGCGCGGACGCCGCGCGGGCGGCTGTTGCGCCCGCTCTGGACGTGGCCCACAACACCCAGGCGTTGGGGCAGATCCTCTATACCGACTACATTCTGCTGTTCCAGTTGGCGGGTCTGATCCTGCTGGTGGCCATGATCGGTGCGATCGTGCTGACGCTGCGCCACCGCACGAATGTGAAACGTCAGAACGTGATTTCCCAGATGCACCGTGACCCCGCGAAGGCGATGGAAGTGATCGACGTGAAACCGGGGCAGGGGCTTTGATCGGGTCAGAAAGCAGAACTGTGATGAATACGCATAACAAGACTTGGGCGCGCTGCACCGGCAGCCAAGCCCGGAACGAAGGGACGCACGCACATGGTAGGACTTGAACATTATCTCGCGGTCGGGGCGGCCCTGTTCGTCATCGGCATTTTCGGGCTGTTCCTGAACCGCAAGAACGTCATCATTTTGCTGATGTCGATCGAATTGATGCTGCTGGCGGTGAATATCAACCTTGTCGCCTTCTCGTCCTATCTGGGTGATCTGGCTGGGCAGGTGTTCACCCTGTTCGTCCTGACCGTGGCCGCCGCCGAGGCCGCCATCGGCCTTGCGATCCTGGTCAGCTTCTTCCGCAACCGTGGCACGATTGATGTCGAAGACGTCAACGTGATGAAAGGCTAACGGCAAATGGTACAGATCATCCTTTTTGCCCCGCTCATCGGTGCGCTGATTGCGGGCTTCGGCCATCGGATCATTGGCGATAAGGGCGCACAGGTGTTGACCACTGCGCTGTTGTTCCTGTCCGCGCTTCTGTCCTGGGTCGTGTTCCTGGGCCTGGGCACCGAGACACAGCATATCCACCTGATGGACTGGGTTCAGTCGGGCACATTGTCGGTTGACTGGTCGATCCGTCTGGATCGTCTGACCGCGATCATGCTGATCGTCGTCACCACGGTGTCGTCGCTCGTGCACCTGTATTCCATGGGCTATATGGCCCATGACCCGCAGTTCGAAGGCGAAAGCTATCGCCCCCGTTTCTTCGCCTATCTCAGCTTCTTTACCTTCACGATGCTGATGCTGGTGACGGCGGATAACCTGCTGCAAATGTTCTTCGGCTGGGAAGGCGTGGGCGTGGCGTCCTATCTGCTGATCGGGTTTTACTACAAGAAACCGTCCGCAAACGCCGCCGCGATCAAGGCCTTCGTGGTAAACCGGGTCGGTGACTTTGGTTTTATCTTGGGCATCTTCGGGCTGTTCTACCTGACCGACAGCATCCGTCTGGACGACGTGTTCGCCGCAGCCCCCGCGCTGGCGGAAACGCAGTTGCACTTCCTCTGGACCGAGTGGAACGCGGCCAATCTTCTGGCCTTCCTATTGTTTGTCGGCGCAATGGGTAAATCGGCGCAGCTGTTCCTGCACACCTGGTTGCCGGATGCGATGGAAGGCCCGACCCCGGTATCGGCCCTGATCCACGCCGCGACCATGGTGACGGCGGGTGTTTTCCTGGTCTGCCGGATGTCTCCGCTGATGGAATACGCGCCCGAGGCCACCAATTTCATTGTGTTCCTGGGTGCCACCACCGCGTTTTTCGCGGCCACGGTGGGTCTGGTGCAAAACGACATCAAACGCGTGATCGCCTATTCGACCTGTTCGCAGCTGGGCTATATGTTCGTGGCCGCAGGCGTCGGCGTCTATTCGGTCGCGATGTTCCACCTGCTGACACACGCTTTCTTCAAGGCGATGCTGTTCCTTGGCGCAGGTTCCGTGATCCACGGCATGCACCACGAGCAGGACATGCGGAACTATGGCGATCTGCGCAAGAAACTGCCCGTGACCTTCTGGGCAATGATGATCGGCACGCTGGCGATCACCGGGGTCGGCATTCCGCTGACCACGATCGGCTTTGCAGGCTTCCTGTCAAAAGACGCGATCATCGAAAGCGCCTATGCCGGCACAAACGGGGGCTATGCGTTCTGGATGCTGGTCATCGCGGCGCTGTTCACCAGTTTTTACAGCTGGCGCCTGATGTTCATGACCTTCTATGGCAAGGCGCGCGGCGACAAGCACACGCATGAGCACGCGCATGAAAGCCCGATGGTCATGCTGGTGCCGCTGGGCGTTCTGGCGCTGGGGTCGATCTTTGCCGGGATGATCTGGTATGGCTCGTTCTTCGGCGATCACCACAAGGTAAACCACTTCTTCGGGATCGAGGCTCATGCCGAAGCCGGGGAACATGCCGAGGCGGCTGACGATCACGGCGACAGCACCGAAGTTGCCGCTGAGACTCACACCGAAGCCGCACCTGCAGATGCAGACCACGCCACGGACGAGGATCACGCCGAAACCATGGCTGATCCGGACCACGCCCCGGTGGCCGCCGCCCATCACGGCGAGGCCCCGAAAGGCGCGATCTTCATGGCCCCGGACAACCACGTGATTGACGACGCGCACCATGCGCCCGCATGGGTCAAGGTGTCGCCCTTCATCGCGATGCTGATCGGCTTTGTCGTGGCCTTCTGGTTCTACATCGTGAACACGAGCCTGCCGAAACGGTTGGCCGAGACGTTCCCGCATGTCTATCAGTTCCTTCTGAACAAATGGTACTTCGACGAGATCTATGACGTGATCTTCGTGAAGCCCGCCTTTGCGATCGGTCGGTTCCTGTGGAAACGCGGCGACGGCAATGTCATTGACGGCTTCCTGAACGGGGTCGCAATGGGCGTCGTGCCGTGGTTCACCAAACAGGCTGGCCGGGCACAGTCCGGTTACGTCTTCACATATGCCTTCGCGATGGTCCTTGGCATCGTCGCGCTGGTGACAATCATGATCCTCTTCAGCGGTGGAGCGCACTAATGAACAACCTGCTTTCCATCATCACCTTCCTGCCGCTGGTCGCAGCCGTCATTCTTGCGCTGTTTCTGCGCGGCGATGACGAAGCGGCTGCGCGCAATGCCAAGTGGCTTGCGCTTGCGGCAACCGTGGCGACCTTCCTGTTCTCGCTTCTGCTGCTGACCGGGTTCGACCCTGCCGACACGGGCTTTCAGTTCGTGGAAGAGGGCAGCTGGATCATGGGCCTGAAATACAAGATGGGTGTCGACGGGATCTCGGTCCTGTTCGTCTTGCTCACCACCTTCATGATGCCCCTGACGATTTATGCCAGTTGGGGTGTCACGTCGCGCGTTAAGGAATACATGATCGCCTTCCTGCTTTTGGAAACGCTCATGCTGGGCGTGTTCATGGCGCTGGATCTGGTGCTGTTCTATCTGTTCTTCGAGGCAGGCCTGATCCCGATGTTCCTGATCATCGGCATCTGGGGCGGCAAGGAACGCATCTATGCCGCGTTCAAATTCTTCCTCTATACCTTCCTTGGGTCGGTTCTGATGCTGGTCGCGATGGTCTATATGTATGTGGACGCAGGTACGACCGACATTCCGACACTGATGAGCCACAAGTTCGGGTCGGATACGTTCAGCCTGTTGGGCATTCAGATCGTGGGCGGCGCGCAGACCCTGCTGTTCTTGGCCTTCTTCGCCAGCTTCGCGGTGAAAATGCCGATGTGGCCGGTGCACACCTGGTTGCCCGACGCCCACGTTCAAGCCCCCACGGCGGGGTCTGTCGTGCTGGCTGCGATCCTTCTGAAAATGGGGGGCTATGGCTTCCTGCGGTTCAGCCTGCCGATGTTCCCCATCGGCGCGGATGTGATGGCAACTTTTGTGCTGTGGCTGTCGGTGATCGCGATTGTCTATACCTCGCTGGTGGCGCTGGTGCAGGAGGACATGAAAAAGCTGATCGCTTATTCCTCGGTCGCGCATATGGGCTATGTGACCGCCGGTATCTTTTCGCTCAACCAACAAGGCGTCGACGGCGCGATCTTCCAGATGCTGAGCCACGGCTTCATCTCGGGCGCGCTCTTCCTTTGTGTTGGCGTCATCTATGACCGGATGCACACGCGCGAGATCGACGCTTATGGTGGCCTTGTGAACCGGATGCCGGCCTATGCGTTGATCTTCATGTTCTTCACCATGGCCAATGTTGGCCTTCCGGGAACTTCGGGCTTTGTCGGTGAATTCCTGACGCTGGTCGGCATGTTCCAGGCCAACACCTGGGTCGCACTGATTGCTGCGTCAGGCGTGATCTTCTCGGCGGCCTATGCGCTGTATCTCTATCGCCGCGTCGTCTTTGGCGATCTGATCAAGGAAAGCCTGAAGTCGATCACCGACATGGACCGTCGCGAGAAGATGATCTTCGCACCGCTCGTGTTCATGACCTTGCTTCTGGGCGTCTATCCCAGCCTTGTGACCGACCTGATCGGCCCCTCGGTCGAGGCGCTTCTGACCAACTTCCACGCTGCCATCCCTGCCGAAGTCGCAGAGATGGCGCAGACCGCATCGCATTAAGGAGAGCGAGATATGAGCTCTGTTGATATTCAAACGGTTCTGCCCGAGCTGATCCTGTCGGTCTATGCGATGATCGCCCTGTTGGCGGCGGTCTATACCAGCAAGGATGGGCTGGCCAAACCGCTGACCTGGCTGACCGGGGCCGTGATGGTCGTGGTCGCGCTGCTGGTCGCCGGGGGCGACGGGGCACGGGCTGCTTTTGGCGGCATGTTCCTGGACGATGCCTATGCCCGCTTTGCCAAGGTCGCCATTTTGCTTGCCGCCGCCGCCGTTCTGGTGATGGGCGAGGCGACGATGTCGCGCCGTGGCCTTTTGCGGTTCGAATACCCCATCCTCGTGACACTGGGCACGGTCGGCATGATGATGATGGTGTCGGCGGGCGACCTGATGGCGCTTTACATGGGGTTGGAGCTTCAATCCCTGTCGCTTTATGTGGTGGCGTCGTTGAACCGCGACAGCGTGAAATCGACCGAAGCCGGTCTGAAGTACTTTGTGCTGGGCGCCTTGTCATCCGGTCTGCTTCTTTACGGTGCCTCGCTGACCTATGGCTATGCCGGGACGACGCTGTTCTCGGGCATCATCCAGGCCGCCAGCGACGGTCACGTCGGGCTTGGCCTGCTGATCGGTCTGGTCTTCGTGACGGCTGGTATGGCCTTCAAGGTCTCGGCCGTGCCGTTCCACATGTGGACGCCGGATGTGTACGAAGGCGCGCCGACCCCGGTCACCGCCTTCTTTGCCACCGCGCCGAAGCTGGCCGCAATGGGCCTGTTTGCGCGCGTGTTGTTTGATGCATTCGGTCAAGCCGTGGGCGACTGGCAACAGATCATCGCGCTGCTGGCAGTGTTGTCGATGTTCCTTGGTGCGATTGCCGCCATCGGACAGACCAACATCAAGCGCCTGATGGCCTATTCGTCGATCGCGCATATGGGATTTGCGTTGCTGGGCCTGGCGGCGGGCAGCGCCTATGGCGTGCAGGCGATGCTGCTGTATATGGCGGTTTACCTGACGATGAACATCGGCACCTTTGCCTTCATCATGTCGATGGAGCGTGACGGGCGTCCGATTGCCGACATCTCGGCCCTGAACCAGTTTGCGGTGAAGGACAAGCTCAGGGGGCTGGCAATGCTGATCCTCTTGTTCTCGCTGGCCGGTGTGCCGCCAATGCTGGGCTTCTTTGCCAAATACGGCGTGCTGATCGCCGCGGTGCAGGCGGGGCTGACCTGGCTGGCCGTGGCCGGTGTGGTCGCTTCGGTCATCGGGGCGTTCTATTATCTGCGCATCGTCTATTACATGTATTTCGGCGAAGAAGGCGAAGGGCTGGAACTGAAGATGTCGCCTGCGGCCTGGGTGGCGCTGGTCGGGTCGGCTGCGATCGTCGTTCTGGGCGTCGTGAACTTCTTTGGCATCGAAACCGCCGCTGCGGCTGCGGCCGAAGCCCTTGTCAACTAAGGCGGGCACGGCCTGGCCCGAAGGCGTTGGAAAACGTGTTCTGGATCAGGTCGACAGCACCAATGAAGAGGCCCGGCGCATCGCGCCGGGTCTTTTGGGTCCGACATGGATCCTGGCCCATCGGCAAACCGCAGGCCGCGGGCGCAGGGGCAGGGCATGGGCCGACCCCAAAGGGCATTTTTCCGCCACGCTTGTCATGCGCCCGTCCGAGCCGCCTGCCAAAGTCGCGCTCAGAAGTTTCGTGGCGTCGCTGGCGCTTTACGACGCGTTCGTCATGGCCACGGGGCGGACCGATGCGTTTTCGCTGAAATGGCCCAATGACGTGCTTCTGAACGGTGGCAAGGTGGCGGGGATCCTGCTGGAAAGTGCCGGATTGGGAGCGCAGGTCGGGCATTTTGCCATCGGCATCGGCGTAAACCTGATCGACGTGCCGGAAGGGGCTGCCATCGAGGGGCGGGCTGTCGCGCCGGTCAGTCTGGCGGGGGAAACCGGCGTGCACCTGACGCCGGAGGCATTTCTGGACCTTCTGGCCCCGGCCTATGCCCGGCACGAGGCGACCTTCACCACCTATGGCTTTGCTCCGATCCGCGAAGCCTGGCTGGCGCGCGCGGCCCGTCTGGGCGAGGTGATCACCGCCCGCACCACGCGGACCGAACATGCGGGTCGGTTTGACACGGTGGACGCCGACGGCAACCTTGTCTTATCAACAGCCACATCCCGCGTGGTGATCCCCGCGGCCGAGATTTTTTTCTAAGGGGGGCACATATGCTTCTGGCCATCGACTGCGGCAACACGAACACGGTCTTTTCGATCTGGGATGGCGACAAGTTCTTGTGCACGATGCGCACCTCGACCCATCATTCGCGCACGGCGGATGCCTATTTCACCTGGTTTTCGACCTTGTTGAACCATTACCGGATCAAACCCGACATCACCGGGGTTGTGGTCAGTTCAACGGTGCCGCGCGTCGTGTGGAACCTGCGCGTCTTTGCCGACCGCTTCTTTGGCTGCCGCCCGCTGGTGGTCGGCAAGCCGGATTGCCTTCTGCCGGTGGCGCCGCGCGTCGATCAGGGCGCTAACCCCGGCCCGGACCGCTTGGCCAATGCGGTTGCCGCATTTGAAAGCTATGGCGGCGACTGCATGGTGGTTGATTTCGGCACCGCCACCAATATCGATGTGGTGGCGCATGATGGGGCCTATATCGGAGGCGTGATCGCGCCGGGGGTGAACCTGTCGCTTGAGGCCCTGCACCAAGGAGCTGCCGCGCTGCCGCATGTGGATGTGACCCAGCCCGACAAGGTGATCGGCACCAACACGGTCGAATGTATTCAGTCCGGTATTTTCTGGGGTTATGTCGGCCTTGTTCAAGGGCTGGTGCAGAAGGTGAAAGACGAATACGGTCTGCCGATGAAAGTGATTGGCACCGGCGGGCTGGCTCCGCTGTTCGAGCAGGGCGCCCATCTGTATGACGAGATCGACCACGACCTGACCCTTCACGGGTTGGTTCGTATTTACAATTATAACGAGGAACAGGGCAATTTATGACCGCTGACCGTCTGATTTACCTCCCGCTGGGGGGCGCCGGCGAGATCGGCATGAACGCCTATGTCTATGGCTATGGCAAACCGGGCAAGGAACGTCTGATCCTTGTCGATCTGGGTGTGACCTTTCCCGATATGGACACCACGCCGGGTGTGAACCTGATCATGCCTGACGTCAGTTGGCTGGCCGAAAATGCCGACCGGCTTGAGGCGATCTTCATCACCCACGCGCACGAGGATCACGTGGGCGCCGTGGGGCGGCTCTATTCGCGTCTGAAAGCACCGATCCACGCGCGCCCCTTTACCCGCTATCACGCGCAACGCAAGATGGAGGAAGCGGGGCAGGTGCCCGAAGTCGTGATCGCGGCAGACAGCTATCCGCAAGTGATCGAGGCAGGGCCGTTCAAGGTCAGCTTCCTGCCGCTCAGCCACTCGATCCCGGAAAGCGCGGGTCTGGTGATTGATACGCCCGCAGGCCGGATCGTGCATACGGGCGACTTCAAACTGGATGAAACCCCGGTGCTGGGCGATCCGTTTGACGAGGCGCTGTGGCGCGAGATTGCGAAGCCGGGCGTCAAGGTGCTGGTCTGCGATTCCACGAACGTGTTTTCGACCCATCCCGGCCGGTCCGAGGCCGAGGTCGGCCCCGAACTGGTCAAGCTGATCAGCGAGGCGCCGCATATGGTGGTGGCGACCACTTTTGCCTCGAACGTGGCGCGGGTGAAACAACTGGCCGAGGCTGGTAAGGCGGCGGGCCGCTCGGTCTGTTTGTTGGGTCGTGCGATGCGGCGCATGATTCAGGCGGGTGTGGAAACCGGCGTGCTGGGCGACTTTCCCGCGACGATCACGGTCGAAGATGCACGTGACGTGCCGCGCGAAAACCTGATGCTGATCGTTACCGGAAGTCAGGGCGAACGGCGCGCGGCGTCGGCGCAACTGGCGCGCGGCAAATACATGGGCCTGTCGATGGCGGAAGGGGACATGTTCCTGTTCTCATCCAAGACCATTCCCGGCAATGAGCGCGGCGTGATCCGCATCATGAATGCGTTCTCGGAAATGGGTGTCGACCTGGTGGCGGAAAGCGACCGTTACCACGTCTCGGGCCATGCCAATCGCCCTGACCTGCAACGGGTGCACGACATTCTGGATCCACAGATGGTGATCCCGATGCATGGCGAACACCGGCATCTGCGTGAACATGCCAAACTGGCGGCAGAGGGCGGGCGCGAGGCGTTGGTCGTGGTGAACGGCGCGGTGTGTGATCTGACCGGCGATGCGCCGCATGTGGTCGAGCATGTGGATACGGACCGGATCTATCTGGATGGCGACATCCTGATCGGGTCGCTGGACGGCGTGGTGCGCGATCGCATCCGGCTGGCGCTGAACGGTCATGTCATCGTGAATGTGATCGTGGAAGGGGATGAGCCACTTGGCGATCCCTGGGTCGAGATCATGGGCCTGCCCGAGATCGGATCATCCAAAGCGCCTCTGGTCGATGTGCTGGAGGAAGATCTGGGTCAGTTCCTGATGCGCGCCGGACGCAAGACTTTGCGGGATGACGACAAGCTGGGGGAAGAGCTGAAGCGCCTGGCCCGCAAGACCGCCAGTGACGAGATCGGGCGCAAGCCCGAGGTGACCGTGGTGGTCAGTCGCCTGGAATAGGATCGGGTGCCGCGCGGTGCGCGGCGGCCTCCGGCGGGGATATTTTGAGCCAGAAGAAGGCGGGGGTCGTCATGGATGAGCGGGTCAGCCGCGTCTGGCCTTGCGTTTGATCATCCATTGCCCTGCCGGTCCGCAGGTGACGATCTGCCAGTTTGTTTCAGCCACGAACTTCTGGACGGCCCGGAACACACCGTGCTGGTGACTGGTTGGGTCTGGGCGCCAGTCGTCGCCCAGGATGGCGCCATCGCGTTTGACCAGTCGGGCCAGGGCGCGCAATTCGGCAAGGGTTTCCTGAAAGCCGTGGCTGGCATCGAGATAGGCCCAGTCCAGTTTGTGGTCGATCAGGGGCGCGCAATCCGGGAAGAAGCCTTCAATCACGGTGGTTTGGGTGCCGGGGTGATTTGCGGCCCTGAGGCAGGCTTCGTCCTTGGCCATTCGGGTGGTCAGGGCGCCGTTGCTGACATATTTGCCATTGCCCCAACCAAACCAGTCGCCCAGCAAGGTCCACGGATCGATCATATAGAAATGCGACGGTTTGACCGTGTCCAGGATCACGTCGGCGAAATGGCCGCGAAACACACCGATTTCGGCGCCAACGGATCCTTTTGCCAGCGTTTCAAGGATGTAGCGGCGTTTGTCCAGCCGCCAGAGTTCCGTCTGGGGGAAGGGCGCGGCAGCCCCAGATACCTTGAGCGTCGCCTTGCGCGCGTCCACGGATAAGTCGTTGGGAACGGCGATGCGGCGGGCCATGTCACCCGGTGCGGCGTTCGTCGAAGCTCTTGGCGATGAAATCCGGCAGGTGGTCGCCCATGCCAACGGATTTGCTGTCGTTTTTCGCGGCGCGACGATCGCCGCGGGCGCGGGGCTGCTTCTTGTCTTTCGCAGGTTGCGGCGCGGCATCATTGGGGGAGGTGTCTTTTGCCTTGGCATCGCCCTTGGCGTCGCCCTTGTCACGGCGCGCGCGTTTTGGCGGGGCGCTGTCCTTCGCCTTTTCGTCTTGTTCACGGCGCGGCGCGGGTTTTTCGCCCAGGGGGTTGTCGACGCGGGGGATCTTGGTTTCGATCAGCCGTTCGACCGCATCGAGATTTTTTTCATCGCGCGGTTCGCAGATCATGATGGCCTTGCCGTCGCGCCCGGCGCGCCCCGTGCGTCCGATCCGGTGCACATAGTCTTCGGCATGGCCGGGAACGTCATAGTTGAACACGTGGCTGACATTCGGGATGTCCAGCCCACGCGCCGCCACGTCCGAGGCGCACAGGAATTTGAGCGTGCCAGAGCGGAAACCGTCCAGCACCTCCATCCGTTTGGACTGCTCCAGATCGCCATGAATGGGCGCCGCATCATAGCCGTATTTCTTCAGGCTCTTGGCGGTGATGTCCACATCGGTCTTGCGGTTGCAGAAGATGATGGCGTTGGTGCAGGCGTCCCCTTCGCGGTCGATCAGCGCGCGCAGGAGTTTGCGTTTTTCGCTGGCGGCACGGTCGCGGCGCGAGGCTTTGAACATGCACAGTTCCTGTGTGATGGTCTCGGATGCGGTCGCTTGGCGAGCGACCTCGATCCGGGCAGGGTTGGACAGGAAAGTATTGGTGATCCGCTCAATCTCGGGCGCCATGGTGGCCGAGAAGAACAGGGTCTGGCGGGTGAATGGGGTCAACGAGAAGATTTTCTCGATATCCGGGATGAAGCCCATGTCGAGCATCCGGTCGGCTTCGTCCACCACCATGATCTGCACGCCAGTCAAGAGCAGTTTGCCGCGTTCGAAATGGTCAAGCAGACGGCCCGGCGTGGCAATCAGCACATCGACGCCACGGTCGATGGCCTGATCCTGTTCCTTGAAGCTGACGCCGCCGATCAGAAGCGCCTTGGTCAGTTTCACGTGTTTGGCATAGGTGTCGAAGTTTTCCGCCACCTGCGCGGCCAGTTCGCGTGTGGGGCACAAGACCAATGAGCGCGGCATGCGCGCGCGCGCCCGGCCACGAGCCAGGGCGGTGATCATCGGCAAGGTAAAGCTGGCGGTCTTGCCGGTGCCGGTCTGGGCTATGCCCAGCACATCACGGCCTTCCAGCGCGTGCGGGATGGCGCCTTCCTGAATGGGGGTCGGGGTCTCGTAACCCGCTTCGTCGATTGCTTTCAGCACTTTAGGGCTGAGTTTCAAGTCAGAAAATTTGGTCATGTATGTCCTGTTTCACGGACATCACTGGCCCGTGCGGATGAGAAGGAAAGGCCCGGATGGCCGGTGCGCTGAACAGCGCCCCTTCGATATGCCATCTGGGTAAAGAAAAACCGGGGCGTGGTCAATCACATGGGTGGGAATGTGGACAATCAGTGTCAGGCGTTGCGATTGTTGCCACATTTTTCAGCGGTCGTATGCAGAACGGGCGTGTACCCAGCATGCAGCACGTCGATGATGGGGGCCGGGGTCAAGACGGTCTGCGGCCCGGTTGGCCTGCGGAGTTTTAGGCCATATCCGTCTTTCAAAAAGGGAAGAATGTGGCTCTCCAAGACCAGATGCGGGGTGCCATTGTACAAGATAAAGCTGCCATCTGGTAATGACGCGCCGTTAGCGGTGTAGCGGATTTGCGCCCGGGTGCGATCGACCCGACTTTGGTGCAGCGCGCGATCAATCTCGTTATGGTAATCTGTGCTGTGCCGGGCTTCGTTCCAAGCCGATTTAAATGCGCGATAGGCGTCTGGGCGACAATAGGCGCAAGGGCGATGCCCTGCGGCCAGACCGACGGCTTCGTCCAGAAAAAACAGGGGTGTCCATGCGCGTGCTGGCATGGGGCCGTGATACCGGCCCTTGGGATGTGTCAGGTCACAGATGATCCAGTGGTGATGTTTCCATCGCGAGGTGCCAAGACGACCGTCTTTGAAGGGCAGGTTTCCCCGGTTCCCTGTAAACATCCCCCGCGCGGGATCGGCAACGATTTCGCCCGTGGGCAGAACTCGATTTTGAAGCGGGCGCTGCACGGCCGCCGTCAGTTCCGCACCACCTTTGCACCGGTCATGCGCGCGGCCTGCCAGGTTTCGGTGTCGGTGACGCGCGCCAAGGTGCCTTGCACCGAAATGCGGCTGCCTTCTTCGAACCCTGTCAGGGGCTCATCCAGGGTGACCTGCAGCGTTGCCCCGTGATCTGGCGACCCGCACAAGGGGCAGAATCCGGTGTCCGAGGACAGCAACAGTTCCCGAACCTCGTCACCCGGATAGAGCGGAACGGCAAATCCCGTGATCTCGACCATTCTGGGGGTCGCGGGAATGCCATCCGGCCAGGACTTGTCGACGCGATAGGTGTCGCCCGAGATGACTTCCTGCACCTCGATCTGGGACAGCAGCTGCCATACATCTTCCTGTTGGGCGTTGCTGGTCGTCGCAAATGCGGGTGCGATCTGGGTGCCGAGCACGGCAGCGAAGGCAAGGGAACTTGTTTTCATATCAGTGCTCATAGTTGTGTTGAGGCATAGTGACGTTGTTTGTGGTTCAATGAAAGCCAAGGTTGTCACATCGGCGAAAAGCCACCAATGTGCCGAAGAGAGCCACCTATACCATCATTTCCTTCGTCGCCGACAGTTTCAAGGCGGGATAGTCACGTTCAACACGGTCGATATCCCATTGAAGACGCGTCAGAAACACCGGGTCTCCGTCGTTGTCATAGGCGATGTGCTGTTTGTTGGCTTCGACCAGTTTTTCGACCTCGTCTTTGTCGCCCAGAACCCAGCGGGCCGAGGTGAACTGCGAGGCTTCAAAGCGCACGGGCAACCCGTATTCCTGTTCAATCCGACTGGCGAGCACTTCAAACTGAAGTGCGCCGACGACGCCGACGATGAAGCCTGACCCGATATTGGGTTTGAACACCTTGGCCGCGCCTTCTTCGGCAAACTGCATCAGCGCCTTTTCAAGGTGCTTGGCCTTCATCGGGTCGCCCGCGCGCACGCCTTGCAAAAGCTCGGGCGCGAAGGAGGGGATACCGGTGGCGCGGATCATCTCGCCCTCGGTCAGCGTGTCACCGATGCGCAACTGCCCGTGGTTCGGGATGCCGATGATGTCGCCCGCCCAGGCTTCTTCCGCCAGTTCACGGTCAGAGGCCAGGAACAGAACCGGGTTTGACACGGCCATCGGCTTTTTCGTGCGCACATGGGTCAGTTTCATGCCGCGTTTGAAGTGGCCCGAGGCCAGCCGCATGAACGCCACGCGGTCGCGGTGTTTTGGGTCCATATTGGCCTGCACCTTGAACACGAAGCCCGCGACCTTGGTTTCTTCGGGCGCGATGGCGCGGGGGCTGGCCTGTTGAGGCTGTGGCTCAGGCCCATAGGTGGCGATGCCCTGCATCAGTTCCTGCACCCCGAACGAGTTGATCGCCGAGCCGAACCAAATCGGCGTCATGTGGCCTTCCAGCACCGATTTCGGGTCAAGTTTGGGCAGCAATTCGCGCGCTATTTCGACCTCTTCCAGGAAGGTGTCCAGCAAGAGGGCGGGGACGTGTTCGGCCAGTTTGGGGTCGTTCAGCCCGTTGATCTCGATGGTTTCGGCGACCACGTTCCGGTCGGCGCGGTCCATCAGCTCCAGCCGGTCGTTCAACAGGTCGTAACAGCCAAGAAAATCTCGCCCCATGCCGATCGGCCAGCTTGCAGGCGTCACGTCGATGGCAAGGTTTTCCTGTATTTCATCAATGATATCAAACGTATCCCGGCTTTCGCGGTCCATCTTGTTACAGAAGGTCAGGATCGGCAGATCGCGTAGGCGGCAGACTTCAAAGAGTTTCTGCGTCTGGCTTTCCACGCCTTTCGCCCCGTCGATCACCATCACGGCGGCGTCCACGGCCGTCAGCGTGCGATAGGTGTCTTCGGAAAAGTCCGAGTGGCCGGGCGTGTCCACCAGATTGAACCGGTACTTGCCGAAATCGAACGACATGGCCGAGGCCGAGACCGAGATGCCCCGGTCCTGCTCCATCTTCATGAAGTCCGAGCGTGTGCGCCGCGCTTCGCCCTTGGCGCGCACCTGTCCGGCCATCTGGATGGCACCACCATACAGAAGGAACTTTTCGGTCAGGGTCGTCTTGCCGGCGTCCGGGTGGCTGATGATCGCGAAGGTGCGACGGCGCGCAATTTCGGGCGGCAGTTCGGGGCGGTTTGATGCGGTGTCCAACATGGGGTGGCATATAGCGATGGGCGCGGGGCGGCGCAATATGGATGGTTCTTCCATCACAAAGGTGGGCCTGCTAGGTCTTGGGCTGGATGTAGGGAGGACAAGATGGATCTGGGAATTGCCGGTAAACGCGCTTTGGTCTGCGCATCGTCAAAGGGCTTGGGGCTGGGCTGTGCGCAGGCGCTGGCGCGCGAGGGTGTGGCGCTGGTGATGAACGCGCGCAGTGGCGGACCACTGGAAGACGCCGCCGAGGCCATACGCGCCGAAACCGGGGTCGAGGTCGTGACCGTCGCCGCCGATGTGACAACCGAGGAGGGGCGCGCGGCGTTGCTTGAGGTGGCAGGCGAAGTGGACATCCTTGTCACCAATGCCGGTGGACCACCGCCCGGCATGTGGCCGGACTGGGACCGTGATGATTTCATCGCGGCGTTTGATGCGAACCTGCTGGCCCCGATTGCGCTGATGCAGGCGCTGATCCCCGGCATGGCGGATCGCGGCTGGGGGCGGGTGGTGAACATCACCAGTTTTTCGGTGAAGGCCCCGATCCCGGTGCTGGGTCTGTCCAACACCGCGCGCACCGGGCTGACCGGGTTTGTCGCGGGCACCGCGCGGCAGGTGGCAGGGCAGGGTGTGATCATCAACAACCTGTTGCCTGGCATCCACGACACGGATCGGGCTACCGCGCTGGACAAGGGTGTGGTCGACGCACAAGGCGGCACGGTTGACGAAGCGCGCGCGGCGCGGCAGGCGACCATCCCGGCGGGGCGATATGGCACGATTGAAGAATTCGGCGCGACCTGCGCTTTCCTGTGTTCGCAACATGCGGGGTTCATGGTGGGGCAGAATGTGCTTCTGGATGGCGGTGCGGTGAACGCGACGTTCTAGGCGCGGCGTTTTGGGGTTGTTCTGCCGAATGCGATGCGCAACCCTGCCGCGCGAGCAGATGAAATAAGGATGAACCGATGCGGATGAACAAACTGGCAGGTGGCAAGATCGAGGTCAGCGCGCTGTGCCTTGGCTCGATGCTCTGGGGGTCAACAAACACCGAGACCGAGGGGCACGCCCAGATCGACATGTCACTGGATCACGGGATCAACTTCATTGACACCGCCGAGATGTATCCGGTCAATCCGATCAAGGCGGAACGCTGTGGCCGATCCGAAGAAGTGATCGGAAGCTGGATTGCCAAAAGCGGGCGGCGGAATGACGTGGTGATTGCCACCAAAGTCTCTGGCGACAACCCGGGCTGGAAGCGCGGTGGCAAGGGCTATGACGGCGCGATCATCCGCGAGGCGGTGGACGAAAGCCTTGTGAAGCTGAACACCGACTATATCGACATCTACCAAACCCACTGGCCCATTCGCGGCAGCTATGCGTTTCGGCAGAACTGGACGTTTGACCCCTCTGGCCAGAACAAGGACGAGGTCGAGGCGCATATGCGCGATGTCTTGCAGGCGATGGCCGAGGTCGTGGCGGCGGGCAAGGTGCGCCATTTCGGCCTGTCCAATGAAAGCGCATGGGGCACGGCCCAGTGGTTGGGCATCGCGCGTGAAATGGGCGCGCCGGAAGTCATCTCGATCCAGAATGAATACAGCCTGATGCACCGCTTGGCCGATACAGATTTGGCCGAGCTTTGCATGAACGAAGGCGTGCGGGTGCTGGCCTATTCGCCGCTGGCCACCGGGCTTCTGACCGGCAAATACCAGAAAGGCGCGGTGCCCAAGGGATCGCGGCTGGACCTGTCGCCGGGTCTGGGCGGGCGGGCCACGCCACGGGCCTTCGAAGCCGTGGACGCCTATCTTGCGGTGGCCAAGAAACACGGGTTGGACCCGGTGCATATGGCGCTGGCGTTTTCGGTGTCGCGTCCCTTCATGGGGTCGACCATTTTTGGCGCGTCGTCGATGGAACAGCTTGGCCGCATTCTGGACGGCAAGGATCTGGTCCTGTCAGATGACGTGATGAAAGACATCGACCAGACCCATCGCGCCCATCCAATGCCATTTTGAAGAGGGATGGGTGTCGACCACCAGGACAAAGGGGATAAGGCCATGAGGCGACGTCAGATACTGACCATGGCAGGGGCGGCTGCCCTTACGGCGAGCCTGACCGCCTGCGTGGGCGGCGGCGCGGGTGTCGAGTTTCATCGCGGCAAGTCCCGGCCGCTCAGCTCGACCACACGGTTCGATGCGTCGCGCTTTGCCGGACGTTGGGAAATTCGCGGGGAGTTCGTCTATCCCGGTGAAAAGCCGTCATACGGGGCGGTGAACCTGACCCACAGCAATGGAAAGATTACAGCGATGGACGTTTATGGCCCATCGGGGTTGCTTGAACGGTATCCAACCAAGCAGCCCGCGCCCGGGCGGATCACCGTCGGCACGCCGCCCTTTGACACGCAATACTGGGTGCTGTGGGTGGACGCCGATTATCGCACCGCGGCCATCGGCACCCCATCGGGCAGTTTCGGCTGGATCATCGACCGGTCCCGTTCGGGCGGCGAGGATCGGATCAAGGCAGCACGTGATGTGCTGGGCTTCAACGGCTATAACCTGTCGCGGCTGCAAATACGCTAGGGCCGCTGGCGTTTTCGCCATGGCCGTGCCAAAGGGACATCATGCAAGCCTGGATCCCCATCACCATCGCCGCGGCGTTTTCGCAAAACCTGCGGTTCATGCTGCAAAAACGGCTGAAGGATACGCGGCTGTCCGCGACCGGGGCCACGCTGGCACGGTTCGTTTATTCCGCGCCGCTGGTGGCGCTGATCCTTGTGATCTATCTGTCCGCGACCGATCAGGCGGCACCGGTGCCCGGAGGACGGTTCTTTCTGTTTGCCCTGACCGGCGGTGTCGCCCAGATCCTCGCCACGGTCTGCGTGGTCGCTCTGTTTGCCGAACGCAATTTCGCCGTCGGCATCACCTTCAAGAAAACCGAGGTCGTGCTGACCGCGCTTGTAGGCCTGGTTGTTCTGGGCGAAGGGGTGGGGCTGGCTGGCGCGTTGGCGATTGGTGTGGGCTTCCTGGGCCTGATCCTGCTGTCCGACCCGCCCGAGGGCGGCAAGTCCGGATGGAGGCGCTTTTTCAACCGGGCTGCCGCCCTGGGGCTGGGGGCGGGCCTGTTGTTCTCGGTCTCGGCCATTGGCTATCGCGGCGCGGCCTTGTCGTTGCCCGCACAGGATGTGATCGCGCGGGCGGGCTTCACGCTTGCGGTGGTCACGGCCTTCCAGTCCGGGATCATGATCGTCTGGATGTCCCTGCGGGAAAAAGGTGAAATCACGCGCGTCTTTGCGGCGTGGCGGGTCGGCGCCCTCGTGGGGCTGAGTTCGATGATCGGCAGTTTCTGCTGGTTCACTGCCTTTGCCTTGCAAAACGCGGCGCTGGTCAAGGCGCTGGGGCAGGTGGAGCTTCTGTTCTCTTACGCCGCCACGCTGTTTGTGTTTCGTGAAAAGGTCACAGGGCGCGAATATGCCGGGACTGCGCTGATCCTGATTTCGGTGCTGGTGCTGGTTCTGTTCCTGAACTAGCGTTCAGCCCATCGCGCTCAGTGGTCCGACACCGCCCAGCCGTTCAAACAGGCTTTCCTCGTCCGAGTTGTTGAAAAACGGCACCTGTGCCGGCGCGCCCAGATCCGGCAGGTTGCCGACAATCTCGGCCAGCACCACCTCGGTGATGAAGGGCAGGTCGAAGCGGCGCACATCGTCCAGCGCGATCCATTGCAGGTGGCTGAGTTCATCCGAAGCGCGCGAGAAATCGTCGATATCGGTGCGCAGCTCGTCCGCATCCACGGCAAAGAACCGGGCGTCGAACCGGCGCGTGCGCCCCTTGGGCGTGATCGCGCGAAAGACAAAGGCCATGCCGCGCGCTGACGGGATCAGGCCTTCAGTCGCAAAGGCTTCCCACCCCTTGGGAACGGGTCCGTCCCAATCCCCGGGGGCCGCCAGCATCTGTCCGGTTTCTTCCCAAAGCTCACGAATGGCCGCCACCAACAGCGCCGAGGACAGCGCCGGATCAGCCTGTTCGCCCAGTCGCGTCAGGCACGGTTCCGCCCCCCCTTCCGCCAGCGGGACGAGCCCGTCACTGGGGTCGACCGCCCCACCGGGAAAGACGAACTTGTTGGGCATGAAGGCTGCCTTGGCCCCGCGTTGCCCCATCAGAACCTGCGGCCGTGTGGTCTTGTCACGGATCAGGATGACGGTTGCCGCATCCCGGACGACCTTCGACTTGTCCACTGCACCGCCGTTCGCCGCCTTGTCCATGGGTTTGTCCATTTCTTATCCCTCGGTTCTGTTCTTCACCGCGAAACCGTGCATGCGCTTGGCCCACTGAAAGCCGACCATGAACCCCTTGAATCGCGGCAGCAGATAGAGCGAGGCCGCCACAGTTCCAACCGTGAAGATCGAGGCCAGCACCATCGGTTCCTGCACGAAGTTCACATAGGTGATGTGCAAAAGCGGTGCCATCAGGTGCCCGACCACCAGAATGGTCAGATAGGCCGGACCATCATCGGCGCGGTGGTGATACAGTTCTTCCCCGCACACCGTGCAGCTGTCATGGACCTTCAGATAGCCCTGAAACATCTTGCCTGTGCCGCAGCTTGGGCAGCGTTTGCTCCAGCCTTTCCGGATCGCGGGCTTCAACTCGCGTTCCTGCCCGTCATCTAGGGTGGTCAGGTCTGGTGTCATGGATATCGTGTCGGTCATTCAAAATTCCTCTGTCGCGCATCCACATATACTAGGTGATGGCCTGCGGAAAATCATGCCACGATTTCAGACTTGCGGCGGGATGTCGCGATTTATTTCGCCGGAGCGCGACGGAAACGCAACCCTGTCGCGTTCAAGGACTATGACGCCGGACAGAAACCCGCCCGGCGCGTACAGGCAAAAGATGAAGGAACACGACATGAGAATGACGAAAAAACACGCTGCAACAGCCATCGCATTGACCCTTGGGGCGGCGCTGACACTGGGGGCGACCTCCGCCGTGGCCTTTGGTGGCAAGGACGGCCGGGCAATGGGTGGCCCGCGGGGCGGTTTCATGCAGATGGAATTTGCCGATCTGGACCTTGATGCAAATGGACAGATCACCGTTGAAGACCTGCAGGCCAGCGCACAGGCGCGGTTTTCGGCTGCGGATGCGGACGGGAACGGAGAATTGACGGTGGACGAGGCGCAAGCCCATCGCGCCGCGAAGATGGCTGCGCGGCAATCCAATGCCGGTGAACAGGGGCAAAACGCGGGTCCGATGGCGGAAAAGCGGATGGGCTGGATGGTCGAGAAGATGATCGCCAAGCGTGACACCAATGGCAATGGCACGCTGAGCGTGGACGAAATGGCCCCTGACCAGGCCCGGCTGGAACGCATAATCGACCGGTTCGACACCGACGATGACAATGCCATTTCCCAGGCCGAGTTCGATACCGCACAGAAAGAAGCCTTCATGCGCGGGCAGGGCAAGCAGGGTCACGGTCATGGCCATGGTCATGGGGGCAAAGGCGCGCGCAACGGCGGATAAAAGACGGCACCGCCCCCGTGTTCTGCGGGGGCGGGCCAGCCGTTGCCACTTGTCGGCAGAGGGGCTAGGCAGGACGGATGAAGATGGCCTTGGATGCGTATTCAGACGCCTCGGATGACGCGCTGCTTGTTCTTTACGGCAACGGCGACCCGATGGCGGCCGAGTTGCTGACCCGCAGGCTCGCGCCCCGGGTGCTGGGGTTTGCCGCGCGCCTGCTGGGCGGTGATCGTGCTGAAGCCGAAGACGTCACGCAAGAGGCAATGCTGCGCCTGTGGAAGATTGCCCCGGATTGGCGCAGTGGCGAGGCCAAGGTGACCACCTGGCTGTTTCGGGTCGTGACCAATCTGTGCACCGACCGGCTGCGCAAGCGTCGGACGGTCGATATCGACCTGATCGACGACCCCGCCGATCAGGCGCCCGGGGCTGTCGAGACATTGATCCAGGCGGATCGCGCCGCGGCTTTGCAGGCCGCGCTGATGGGCTTGCCCGACCGGCAAAGGATCGCGGTCACGCTGCGCCATATCGAGGGGGAAACAAACCCCGACATCGCGCAGATCATGCAGATCAGCGTCGAGGCGGTGGAAAGTCTGACCGCAAGGGGCAAAAAGGCGCTGGCCGCAGCCCTGGCCGGGAAGCGAGAGGAGTTGGGATATGGCGAAGACTGACAGGAAGAAGACAGACGGGATCAAGCAAAACGACATGCTGGATGATCGCGCCTTGCAGGCGTTCTTTGACGCGGCCAGGGATGACACGATCACACCCTCGGACGCGCTGATGACAGCCATCCTGGACGATGCGGCGGCTGAGCAGCCGCAGCCCGCCATGTCGGCGGTGGCGCCTCCGCCGGATCTGGCCCTTGCCACCGCGCGTGACCTGCGCCGGGCGCGGGGGGTCTGGGCTGATCTGAAGGCGATGATTGGCGGCTGGCCCGCGCTGGCAGGCATGGCCACGGCGACCCTTGCCGGCGTCTGGATCGGGTTTTCCGCCCCGATCCAGCTTGAGCAATGGTCTGGCGGGCTGATCCTGAGCGGCGATTACACGACGACCGAAGCGACCTTTGCGCTGGAAGATATGGCCCCCAGCTATCTGGGCACAGGTCTTTTGATGGAGGACGAGGGATGAGCACAGCCCCGACCACCCCCCCGACAGATCAACCCGGTGCGCGGCGCCGGATGGGTTGGCGTATCCTTCTGGTCGTGTCACTGACCCTGAACCTTTTGGTTCTTGGGCTGGTGATCGGTGCCAAATGGGGCGGCCATCGTGATCACGGATTCGATGCGCACGGCCCCAACCGCGGTGCGATCCGTGATCTGGGGTTTGCCCCGATGGCCGGGGCGCTGGACCGCAAAGACAGGCGCGAGATCGGCAAGGCCCTGCGCGCGCAGAGCGGTTCGTTCGCCGAGAACCGGCGGGCGCTCGAGGCCGAGTTTCAGAGCATGTTGTCCGCCCTGCGGGCAGACCCCTTCGATGCGGGCGCGCTGCTGGCGGTCATGGACGGTCAGGCGGAACGGTTGCGTCAACGCGGTGATCTTGCCCGCACAGCCCTTGTGGACCGGATTGAAAGGATGAGCGCCGAGGAACGACGCGCCTTTGCGGATCGGGTGGAGAAATCCGTGCGCAAGCGTGCGCCATAGACCCGCCGGAACAGCCAAGGCAACCAGCCGTGGCGTCGAAAGGCGTCAGGCCGCGTCGGAAACGAACATCACCTGATTGCGACCGTCAGATTTCGCCCGGTACAGCGCCTGATCGGCGAATTGCAAAAGGTCATGGGCTGACCCGGCAGCCTGTGTCATGTCGCTGGACACCGCCACGCCGATTGACAGGGTGACCGCGATGCCACCCGCGACCTTGCCCGCAGCCACGGGTTGGTCGCTGACTGCCCGCCGCAGCCGTTCGGCCATGGCTTGTGCCTGAGTGTGCGTGACGCCGGGCAGGGCGATCAGAAACTCTTCGCCCCCATATCGCGCCAACAGGTCCATATCGCGCAGTTTGCCCTTCAACCGTTTCGCCACTTCGACAAGAACCTCGTCACCGACGGGATGGCCGTAGGTGTCATTGATGGATTTGAACCGGTCCAGATCCAGCACCATGATCGCATAGGGCTGACCTTTCGCGCCCGCTTCCCGTTCAAGCCGGTCCAAATAGCTTTGGGCGAACCGGCGGTTGTGCAAACCGGTCAGCGGGTCACGCAGTGCCAGCGCCAGGTTGGTGTCGAAGTTTTTACGCAGGTCGTCGCCTTCGAATTTCCGGGCCAGCAAGCGTGTCAGGCGCAACGCCAGTTCCCGCGCGTCGAAGCCGGGTCGCAACACGGCA
The DNA here is from genome assembly GCF_014656375.1 of Aliiroseovarius zhejiangensis. Classification (GTDB taxonomy): domain Bacteria; phylum Pseudomonadota; class Alphaproteobacteria; order Rhodobacterales; family Rhodobacteraceae; genus Aliiroseovarius; species Aliiroseovarius zhejiangensis. The sequence continues at coordinate 309,888 of NZ_BNCH01000002.1, forward strand.
TTTGCCCCCAGATCCAATGCCATCGAACTGGGCGACGGCGTTTCTCCGCAATCCTGCACCACGATGACGGAATGGCGCGTGGTCTGGCGCGATCTCAACTCGCTGACCAGACGCAACCCGTCCGATGTGTCCTTGAGGGTCGAGGCAATCACGAAGGCATCCGGCACGGCCTTCATCGCGCCGACCTCCTCCAACGCCTGGGAATGCGTCATGATATCAATGCGGTGGCGGATCTCGGTCGCCAGATGCATCCGCCAATAGATCCCCGTCTCGGCGTCCGGGGCGATCAGCGCGATACGCGCGTGGCGGGCGAACAGGGCAGGGGCTTCGGCCAGTCCGAAATCACGCGACAGTTCGCGCCGCCTGAGCACCTCGTTCTCGGCCCCCCGCGCGCGGATCAGGTTGCGCACCATCGCCATCAGGGTGGCTTCGTTCAGCGGTTTGGAAAAGACGTCATCGGCACCTGCGGTGATTGCTTCCAGCCGGGCGCGCTGGTCGTCCTGATCCGACACGATGATGATCGGGATCATCCCCAGCACCGGATCCGCCTTGAGCGTCCGACAGGTGGCCAGGCTGCAATCCGACGCCCCACGCCCCAGTATGATCAGGTCCGGCTGGGTGTCGCGCGCCAGTTTGGGCACCTCGTCGCACCGATCGGTCTGAATGACCTCATAACAGGCGACGGTCAGCTTGACCTTCAACACGATGCGATTGGTCGCAAGGTCATCCGCGATCAGGATTCTCTCACTCATATCGTCAACTCGCCCTTGTCATTGTGCTCAGGTTTAAGGTCTGTTCATATTGCTGCCAGATTGGTTAAGAAAACCTTTCCAATCGTTAAGGAGATCAGGGATGACGCCGGAAAACGCCGAAACAACCGCGCTAAAGGCGCTGGCATGGTTGGTCGCGGATGACGAATTGTTGCCGGTGTTCATGGGGGCGACGGGCGTGGACCAGGATGCGCTGCGCGCCAGCGCGGGGGATCCGGGTTTTCTTGGTTCGGTGCTGGATTTCCTCTTGATGGATGATGCCTGGGTGATCCGTGCCAGTGATGCATTGAGCCTGCCTTATGACCAGTTGGCAATGGCTCGGCAGATGCTTCCCGGTGGGGCGCAGATACATTGGACCTGACTGAAAAAATGAATCATTACAGTATATTGTGATCTAACCGGAAAGGGCCGATATGAGCATCGACGCACTGCTTTTCGACAAGGATGGCACCTTGTTTCTGTTCGAGGCAACGTGGGAATCCTGGGCGCATGCGGTGCTGATGCGGCTGACCGATGATGATCCGGAGCGCGCCCGCGTGATCGGTGCGGATATCGGATTCGACATCGATTCCAGACAGTTCCACCCCGCCAGCGTGGTGATCGCCGGCACGCCGGGTGAGGTCGTGGCGCAGCTTCGGCGGCATGTCGCCTATACCGACGCGGCGCTGGAAACAATTCTTAACGAAGAAGCCGCCATCGCCCCGCAGGTCGAGGCCGTCGCCCTTGCGCCGTTTCTGACCGATCTGCGCCGGCGCGGGCTGAAGATCGGTGTGGCGACCAATGACGCTGAACGCCCGGCGCGGGCGCATCTGGATGCGGCAGGCGTGACGGGGCTGTTCGACTTCATTTCAGGCTATGACAGCGGGCATGGTGTGAAGCCCGCGCCGGGGCCGTGCCTGGCCTTTGCCGCTGCGACAGGTCTTGCCCCAGAGCGCGTGGCGATGGTGGGCGACAGCCTGCACGACCTGCGCGCCGGACGTGCCGCGGGCATGCGGACCATCGCGGTTCTGACCGGGATCGCAGGCGCCGACGAGCTTGCCCCGTTTGCCGACATCGTACTGGATGATATCAGCCATATCCCGGACTGGCTGGACAATGGGCAGACCTGAACACTGCGGCGTCCCGACCTGATCGGCTGTTTCCGATTTGTTTACACTCGGCTGCTAGGCTCAGGCCGGAAACGAGTGTGATATGACGATTCATGGATTGATATTCTGGTGCTTCGAAGGGTTCCTGATCTTCACCTATGGGATCGGCCGCTGGCGTTCGATCATGGGTGAACTGGAATTGGGGTATGACAGTTTCGAACCCCTGTTTCGATATGACGTGGATCTGGCGAACCGTCTGGTCACCGAAGCCGCGCGCCAACTGGACAAGCCGTCGGATATGCTGCTGGAAGATTTCGGCACCTTTCTGGTGACGGATGAACGGGTCGAGCGGGTGCGCCGTCTGTTGCGCTTCGGCGGTGTGGATTACACGGATTTCCTGCATTCTCTCGAAGATCTGCGCGGCCGGGCACAACTCGCCGTGCCAGAGCTGGACCTGCCGGTGATCCAGCTTGACGCGGTGTCGGCCGACGAGTTTCAGATCACATGCTGCAGCGTGGCGCCGGGGGTCGGCTTCATCCTGTTGGGGGTGTTGCGGGCGTTGGCAGATGATTACGGCGCACTTGCGTTTCTGGAACATCTGGGGCGCGACGGACAGGATGAAAGCATTTCCGTTCGTCTGCTGGAAATGCGCCATGGCACCGGCCGGGCGTTTCACCTTGCAGCGGGAGGGGCATCTTGACCATCCCACGCACCATCCCGATCGCCTTGCACACGCTGGACCAGATGATGCCGATGCATCTGGTTCTGGACGGTGCTGCCCGGATCAGCCATGCAGGCCCGACCATCGAAAAGGTGTTTGGCGGGCCGCTGGTCGGGCGCAGCGCGTTTTCTCTGTTCGAATTGCGGCGCCCCCGCGTGGTGCGGTCGATGGATGACGTGCGCGCGATGGGGGATGCAAAGGTCTATTTGCGTCTGAAGGACGGGTCGGGGACCACGATGGTGGGGGCGGTTTCGGTTCTGTCGGGGGGCAATCAGGTCTTGATGAACCTGTCCTTCGGCTATTCCGTGGTGGATGCCGTCGCACGCTACAAACTGGCCGGGTCCGACTTCGCGCCCACCGACCTGACGGTCGAGATGCTGTATCTGATGGAGGCCAAGACCGCCGCGATGGAGGCGACCACACAGCTTGCCCATCGTCTGCATGACGAAAAGGCCGAAGCACAGGTCGAAGCGATGACAGACGGGTTGACCGGGCTGCACAATCGACGCGCCTTCGACATCCAGCTCGATCGTCAGATTGCCCGGGGCGGTATGTTTTCACTGATGCATATCGATCTGGATTTCTTCAAGGCGGTCAATGACACGCAAGGTCATGCGGCGGGTGACGCGGTGCTGCGTGAGGTGGCACGGGTGTTGCAGGAGGAAACGCGCGATACCGATATGGTCGCGCGGGTCGGCGGGGATGAATTTGTCATCATGTTCAACAGGTTGTCCGATGCAGATATGCTGAACAGCATTGCAACGCGCATCATCGCGCAGCTTGAACGGCCGATCCCGTTTGACGGAAAGGCCTGCCGCATCTCGGCCAGTATCGGGATTGCCAGAAGCGTGGATTACGACACGGTCTCGGCCGCACAGATGACCGCGGATGCTGATGAAGCATTGTACATGTCGAAGAACAAGGGCCGGGCATGTGCGACTTTGTTTCAAGCGCCTCCCCAACCGTCCACAGCATTGGGCCGAGGGGACTGATGGTGGCGCGGTGAGCAGCCTTCCGGCAACAGGAAACGAATGGGTTACACGCGTCACGGAAACGCCTGGGCCAAGGCGGCGATTACAATCATCGCAGGAAGAAGTGGCAGCCCGTAGGGGAATCGAACCCCTCTTTCCAGGTTGAAAACCTGGCGTCCTAACCGATAGACGAACGGGCCACTCTGTCGGTGAGGGGGTTCTAAGAGAAAGGTCGGGGCCGTGCAAGAGGGTTTTTCAGCTTTTTTGAAAAAACTGGAAGGCCCATGAAAATCAGGCTTTTGCGGCGTCTTCCAGGCGCAATTGGGGGCTGGTTCGGCCCTGCCATTGGTTAAGTTCGAGTCGCCCTGCCAGATGGAACCGCTGGCCGCCATGTTGTTCCAGAAGCGGGCCAAGTGGGCCGTCGAATGCGCCGAAGGCGATGGCATCAAGACGGGTGCCCAGCCCGTCGCCGAAGCTGATCTTCAGGTGCGACTGCCCGACCCGTTTGGCAAACAGGATGCTCACGTCCGGGAAGGCAAAGCGCGGGGCGGGGGCCGAGGCGCCAAAGGGACCCGCCTTTTCCAGCAGTTCGATCATGTCGACCGTTGCGCCCGAAGGCATCAGCACCCCGTCGATCTTCAGATCGGCCGCGCCAAGATCGCTTGCCCCCTGTTTGGCAAGCAGGGCTGACAGGCGCTCCATCGCCGGGTGCAACTGATCGCGCGTCAGGCTAAGTCCGGCGGCCATCTTATGCCCTCCACCTTTGGCGATGAACCCATCGGCTGCCAGCCGTTGGATGGCGGCGCCCAGGTCGATGCCCGCAACCGAGCGGCCAGATCCCTTACCCTCGTCCCCGTCAAACCCGATCACGATGGCGGGGCGGTTGGTGGCCTCTTTCAGGCGGCTGGCGACGATGCCCACGACCCCCGGGTGCCAACCCTCGGCCGCGGCCCAGACCAGCGGGGCGTCCAGCCCACGTTCTTCCGCCTGCACCATCGCCGCATCCTGAACCCGCGCTTCAATCTCGCGGCGTTCAGCGTTGAGATCATTCAGTTTATCTGCAATTGCGCGGGCTTCGTTCATGTCCGTGGTGGACAGAAGTCGCGCCCCAAGATCCGCCTTGCCGATCCGTCCGCCCGCATTCACCCGCGGCCCCATCAGATAGCCCAGATGATAGGCGCGCGGAGCCTCGTTCAGCCCCGCCACATCCGCCAGCGCCACCATGCCGGGCCGCGCACGGCGGGCCATGATCTTCAATCCTTGCCGCACAAAGGCCCTATTCGCATCGGTCAGCGGTGCCACATCCGCCACCGTTCCCAGCGCCACAAGATCCAGCATCGAAATCAGGTCGGGTCCGGGGCGACCGGCGTCGCGCAGACGGCGCCCCAACTCGACCAGCAGCAGGAACACTACACCCGCGGCGCACAGATATCCGGGTGCGTCGGCTTCGTCTTGCCGGTTGGGGTTCACGACGGCATTGGCATCGGGCAGGGGCTCTGCGCCCAAATGGTGGTCCAGCACGAGCACATCCGCGCCAGCAGCGCGGGCGGCGGCGATCGGTTCGTAGCTCAGCGTGCCGCAATCGACGCAGATGATCAGGCTGTGATCCTTCGCCAAACCTTCCATCGCGGGCACGTTCGGGCCATAACCCTCGTCGATCCGGTCGGGGATATAAAGCGTGACTTCCCGCCCGAAGAACCGAAACCAGTCGATCAGCAATGTGGCCGAGGTCGCCCCGTCGACGTCGTAATCGGCAAAGATCGCAACCCGCTCGTTTTGATCCAGCGCCTGCAGCACGCGGTCGGCAGCGGCGTCCATATCCTTCAGCTTGCGCGGGTCCGGCAGCAGGTCTCGCAGGGTCGGGTCCAGAAATCCGGCGGCATCAGCGGGTGCGACGCCGCGTCGGGCCAGAACGGTGCAGAGCGGGGCGGGCAGGTCGGATTGCTGTTGCAGTGCTTCCGCCTGGCGGCCGATATCGGGCGAAGGGCCGATCCATCGGCGACCTGTAATCGACTTGTCCACCCCCAGAAAACTGCTCATATGCGCCCCTGACGCTGCACCTCGTTTGATGCGGAAACCCGCGCCAACCCGCGTTACTTCGCGGCGACCGGGTTGCGATAGATCATCCGGCGCACCGATCCGGTTTTCGACCGCATCAGGATGGTTTCAGTGGTCAGGAACCCCGGCTCACGCTTGATGCCGGACACGACCGACCCGTCGGTGACGCCTGTCGCGGCAAAGATTACGTCTGCTGTGACCATCTCGTCGCGGTTGTAGACGCGGTCCAGATCGGTGATGCCCGCCTTGGCGGCGCGGCCACGTTCGTCGTCATTGCGGAAAGTCAGCTGCCCCCACATCTGCCCGCCCATGCATTTCAGGGCCGAGGCCGCCAGCACGCCTTCGGGGGCGCCGCCGCTGCCCATATACATGTCGATGCCGGTGATGTCGGCTTCGGCACAGTGAATCACACCGGCCACGTCACCATCGGTGATCAGGCGGATCGCGGCGCCGGTCGACCGGATGCCCTCGATCATGTCTTCGTGACGGGGACGTTCCAGTACGCAGACGGTGATGTCCGACATGGCGCAGCCGCGTGCCTTGGCCAGTGCCTTGACGCGTTCTGCGGGGCTCATGTCAAGGCTGACCACGTCTTTTGGATAGCCCGGCCCGATGGCCAGTTTGTCCATGTAAACGTCCGGGGCGTGCAACAGGGTGCCGCGGGGGGCCATGGCGATCACGGTCAGGGCGTTGGGCATGTCCTTGGCGGTCAGCGTTGTGCCTTCCAGCGGGTCCAGCGCGATGTCGACGGCGGGGCCGTCGCCGGTGCCGACCTCTTCCCCGATATAGAGCATGGGCGCTTCATCCCGTTCCCCTTCGCCAATCACCACGGTGCCCTGGATGTCCAGCAGGTTCAGCTGGTCGCGCATCGCGTTCACGGCGGCCTGGTCGGCGGCTTTTTCATCGCCGCGCCCGACAAGATTGGCGCTGGCCATGGCGGCGGCTTCGGAGACACGGGCCAGACCGAGCGAGAGCATGCGGTCCAGAAAAACGACTTTATCGGCCATGGGGGCAATCCTTGTTTTCAATCTTCGATGTCGGGTTTAGTGCCCGCACGGGGCAGGGGCAAGAGACTGCTTGTCGTTTTGTCTTTCATGCCGGCTTTGCAACGGGGCTGCGAACAAGACCCTGGAACAGAAGCGCGATCATCACCCCGTTCAGGATGTGCCAGATGAAATGTGTGCCAAGCGGCCAGATTTCGCACAGGTGCATGTCCAGCGTGCGCAAGGTTAGGGACAGCATGAAGATGGCGATGGCGGCGGCGATCCACGGGGCAATCGCGTGGCCTTTGCGGCGGCTGAGCGCGGCAAAGGCCATAAGCGCCAGCACGGCAGGCAGGTATTGCTCGGACCCGTTCAGAAGCGTGTTCGTCCGGGTGTGATCATGCGCGGCAGGTGTGGCACTGGTCTGGCTGCCGCTGCCATCGCCGCCGAACGCGAACAGGATGGCGACAAGGCCCGTCGCAACGGCAAGACCGACCGCGATGCGACCGGGGCGGACGCCGCCGATCCGGTGCAGGGCGACCAGCGCGAACAGGGCGACGAAGGTCCAGATGGGGATCACATCGGCCAGTCCGGACCACGCATTGGCGAAGGTGTGAAACAGGAAACTACCCAACCCGATCAGGGCAGCAAGCACGATCAGGATCACCGTCATGGGGTCGGTGCGGCCACGCTTTCGCGCCTCGGCCCAGCCCCAGAGGGCGGCGAGGATGAAGGACAGGTTCGACAGGGCGTTCAGCGGCTCGGACCAGAAGTCCGGCCCGGTGCGTTCGCAATAGATGTCGACGGCGGCGAACCAGTCCACGGCGCGGCTAGACGTTTTCGATGCGAATGGCGACCGGGTCGCCTTCGACCACCTTGGTCTTGGTCAGCCCGGTCAACGCCGTGTCCAGCGCGTCGCGGGTGCATTTGTGGGTGACGATCAGCACCGGGGCGAGCTTCTGGTCATGGCTGACCTGGCGCATCCGGTCGATCGAGATACCTGCATCCCCCAGCACCGCCGCGACCTTGGCCAGCGCGCCGGGCTTGTCCAAAAGCACCATGCGCAGATAGAAGGGCGCAGGCTTCATCGCTTTCACCCCCGTCACCGGGCGCAGCGTGGTTGCCGGTTGCCCGAAGGTCGGAATGCGCAGGCCGCGCGCAATGTCCATCACGTCGCCCATTACGGCGCTGGCGGTCGGGCCTTCGCCCGCGCCGGGGCCGCGCAGGACAACCTGTTCAATGGCGTCACCTTCGACCACGACCATATTGGTGCCACCTTCCAACTGCCCCAGGGGCGAGCCATCGGGCACAAGGCAGGGCGTCATGCGTTGTTCCAGCCCGCGCCCCGTCATCTGCGCCACGCCCAGAAGCTTGATGCGATAGCCCATCTCGGCGGCGTGTTCGATATCTTCCAACTGGATGCGCTGGATGCCTTCAAGCTCGACCGCGTCGAAATTGACCTGCGTGCCGAAAGCGATTGACGACAGGATCGCCAGCTTGTGGCCCGCGTCGATGCCGCCCACGTCAAGGTTGGGATCGGCCTCAAGATAGCCAAGGTCGGCGCATTCCTCGAACAGGGCGTTATAGCCGCGCCCGGTGGCCTGCATCTGGGTCAGGATGTAGTTGCAGGTGCCGTTCATCACGCCCATGACGCGGGTGATTTCGTTGCCTGCCAGACCTTCGGTCAGGGCCTTGATGATCGGGATGCCACCTGCCACGGCGGCTTCGTACCGCAAGCGCACGCCCGCGTCTTCGGCGGCCAGCGCCAATGCCTGCCCGTGATGAGCCAGCAGCGCCTTGTTGGCGGTGACGATGTCCTTGCCGGCGGCAATCGCGGCTTCGCAGGCGTCCTTGGCGGGGCCGTCATGACCACCCATCAACTCGACAAACACGTCGATGTCATCCCGCTGTGCCAGCGCGACCGGGTCGTCTTCCCATGCGTAATCCGACAGATCAACGCCGCGATCCTTGTCGCGCGAGCGGGCGGATACGGCGGTGATCGTGACCGGGCGTCCGGCGCGGTCTTGCAGCAGAGTGGCCTGACGGCGAATGATTTTGATCACGCCGATGCCGACGGTGCCAAGACCTGCAATCCCAAGGCGCAGGGGGGGGATGTCGGTCATGTCGCTCTCCGTCGGCTGTCATTTGGTTCAGCGACGTGTAGCCAATGGCCGCGAAGGGTGCAATCCGCAGGGTGTGGGAACGGGGAAATTTCTGAAAGGGGTGTGTCGGTTCAGGACGAGGACAGCGCATCCTGCATCTGTTCTTCGGTCGCCTCGTCAACCACCGTGGTGCCGCGCAGCGCGTCAGCCCGCGCGCGCAGGTCGGCGGCGCGTGCAGCCAATTCGGCAATGCCTTCGTCCCCGGGTGGCACGACGACCTGTGCCTGTATCTCGCTGATCGGCACGATCTTGGGGAAAGGCGCGTTGGCCGCGTCGCCCGCAGGAAAATCCGGCGCACTGGCACAGGCGGCGACGGTGCCGGGCAAAAATGCCGCAAGGATGAAGGTGCGCGGGGTCATCTGCGTCTCCTGTAAGGTGCCGCACGGGCTGGCGTGACCTTATCTGCGTGGCTCGGGTGTCGCAAGATCGCTGAGGCGCGAATAGGTTTGATTTGAACAAGCGTTCAGTTATCAAGGGGCCATGGCACGAAAAACCGGATCACACAGCGACATCACCGGCCCCAAGGTGCGCGAAGCGGCGCTGGCCTTGTTTGCACAGCATGGGTTTGCGGCCGTTTCCATGCGCCAGATCGCGGCCGAGGTCGGTGTGCAGGCGGGCGCGCTTTATCTTTACACAAAGGACAAGCAAAGCCTGCTCTATGATCTGATGCAGGCGCATATGGATGACCTGCTGGCGGCGTGGGAAGTGGAGCCGAAAGGGGACGGCGCGTTGGCCCATCTGGAAGCCTTCGCGCGGTTTCACATTCGCTTCCACCTGGAACGCCCCGACGCCGTGTTCATCGCCTACATGGAGCTGCGCAACCTGTCGGACGAAAACTTCGCGGCCATCGAAGCCCTGCGCCGCCGTTATGAAGGCGAGCTTGAGGCGATCCTGCGCGCCGGTCAGGCCGAGGGCGTGATCACCGCCCCCGATATCCGCCTGACTACGATGGCCCTGATCGCCATGCTGACCGGCGTGAACACCTGGTATCGCGAAGGCGGGCGGCTGTCGCGCGATGCGGTGGCGGATATCTATTGGGACATGGTGCGCGGCGCGGTTGGGGCGTAAGGCATGAACGCTACTGGACTCTGACGTCCGTCGCGCCAATATATAACCCATGTCCCTGCCACCCGGTTTCCTTGATGAATTGCGCAACCGTCTGAGCCTGTCACAGGTCGTCGGGCGCAAGGTGATGTGGGACCAGCGCAAATCCAATCAGGCCAAGGGCGACATGTGGGCGCCATGCCCGTTCCATCAGGAAAAAACCGCGTCTTTTCATGTGGATGACCGCAAGGGTTATTATTATTGCTTCGGGTGCCACCAGAAAGGCGACGCGATTTCCTTTGTGCGCGAGACCGAGAATGTCGGCTTTATGGAAGCGGTCGAGATCCTGGCGGGCGAGGCCGGGATGCAAATGCCCGCGCGCGACCCCAAGGCGCAGGAAAAAGCCGATCACCGCACGCAACTGGTCGAGGTGATGGAGATGGCGGTCAGCCATTTTCGCCTGATGTTGAAGACCGGCGCGGGCAGCGCGGCGCGTGAGTATCTGGCCCGTCGTGGACTGAATGAAGCGGCTTTGGAGCGTTGGGAAGTTGGTTTCGCACAGGATGCGTGGCAGGGGTTGTGGGATCATCTGAAGGGCAAGGGGGTCGAGGATGACCTGATCCTTGGCGCGGGGCTGGCCAAGCCCAGCACGAAGGGTGGCAAGCCCTATGATACATTCCGAAATCGCATCCTGTTCCCCATTCGCGACGCGCGTGGGCGGGCGATTGCCTTTGGCGGTCGCGCGATGGACCCCGAGGAAAGCGCGAAATACCTGAACTCGCCAGAAACCGCGCTGTTCGACAAGGGGCGCAGCCTCTACAACCACGGCCCCGCGCGGGAAGCAGCGGGCAAAGGGCAACCGCTGATCGTGGCCGAAGGCTATATGGATGTGATCGCGCTGTCCGAAGCGGGGTTCGGCGCGACCGTCGCCCCCCTTGGCACGGCGATCACCGAAGATCAGTTGCGCCTTCTGTGGCGCATCGCGCCCGAGCCAATCATCGCGCTGGATGGTGACAGTGCCGGGCTGAAGGCCGCGATGCGGGTGATCGACACGGCGCTGCCCTTGCTTGAGGCGGGTCAGAGCCTGCGCTTTGCCCTGATGCCCGAAGGGAAGGACCCTGACGATCTGTTGAAGGAAAGCGGGGCCGAGGCCATGCAGGCGCTGATCGACGCGGCGATCCCGATGGTCGACCTGCTGTGGCGGCGTGAAACCGAGGGCAAGGTCTTTGACAGCCCCGAACGCAAAGCCGCGCTGGACAAGGATCTGCGCGCGGTCATTGCGCGTATCAAGGATCCTTCGATCCGGTCGCATTACGGGCAGGCCATCAAGGACAAGCGGTGGGAACTGTTCCGGTCGCGGCCCAAAGCGCAGGGAACTGGGCGCGCATCGTGGAGCCCCGGCCCGTGGAAAAAGGGGCAGGGGCGCGGTTGGGCGCCAACGCCACCGGTGCTGCAATCGACCAAGACATCGCTTCTGGCGACCGCCGACGATCAGGCGCAAGAGGTGCTGCGCGAGGCGGTGATCCTGGCCATCCTGATCCGTCGGCCCGACATGCTGGAACAGGTCGAAAGCCGGATGGAGCGTCTGGATATGATCGGCCCGGATCACGGCGCGCTTCAACGTGTGCTGTTGCGCCACGCCCATGAAGGCGCCGAGGTGTTGGAACGCACCATTGTCGAACGAATTGGGGCGACGGCCCTTGAAAAGCTCTATGCGCTGAACCATGTGCGAATCACGCCCGCCCTGCGACACCCCGATGATGACGAGATCGTGCAGGCCAGCCTGAACGAAGAGCTCATGAAACTCGAAGCGGCGCGCGGGCTGAGACGCGAGATTGCAGATGCCGCACAGGACATGGACACGCTGCCGGACGAGGGCGTGACATGGCGCTTGGGGCAGGCGGCGGAAGCGCGCAACAAGGCGCTTCGCAGCCAGACCGAGGACAAAGCCACCTATGACGTTGCCGATAACGGGACGCTTCTGAACCGCGATGAACGCGATGCGCTGGACAAGCTGTTGGCGCAGATCGACCCCATCAAGACCAAGGGGAAATAGCAACAGTGCCGTGATCTCTGGTCTTTTCCGGATGATCACGCAAAGAATACGCGATAGACGGGTTGGCGAATCACTGATTCGAGGTGATGATTCGGCCAACGCGAATCACCTATGAGGTGGGGCATCACACCGGCAGACGCCCGATGCCCCATATCCGCCAAGCCAAGTGCAAGGAGGGCCCATGGCCGCCAAGGACACCGCCAACGACCGCAAGGATGACGACCAGGACGACGAAGCGATGGGCGACGTCAGCCAAAAAGCGATCAAGAAGATGATCGCCGAGGCGCGGGAGAAGGGCTATATCACCTATGATCAGCTGAACCAGGTTCTGCCCCCCGATCAGGTAAGTTCGGAACAGATCGAAGACGTGATGTCGCTGCTCTCGGAAATGGGCATCAACATCATCGAGGATGAAGAGGCGGAAGAGGAAGAGAAGGGCTCGACCGAACTGGTGACGCAGGCCGGCGCCCGCGAAGTCACCGTCGCCACCGCCGAGACCGAGAAGCTGGATCGCACCGATGACCCCGTGCGCATGTATCTGCGCGAAATGGGGTCGGTCGAACTGTTGAGCCGCGAAGGCGAGATTGCGATCGCCAAGCGGATCGAGGCCGGGCGCAACACGATGATTGCGGGTCTTTGCGAAAGCCCGCTGACCTTTCAGGCGATCACCATCTGGCGCGACGAACTTCTGAGCGAGGACATCCTTCTGCGGGATGTCATCGACCTGGACGCCACCTTCGGCAACGCGATGGAGGACGACGACGAAAGCGAAAGCGTCGCCAGCGCCCCCGGTGTCGACGGCGTTGCCGCTTCCGGTGAGAAAGAGAAAAAGGACACCGGCCCCGAACTGGACGCAGACGGCAATCCGATCGCGTCCGACGATGACGATGACGACGACGAGGATGAAGCCGCCAACATGTCGCTTGCGGCAATGGAGGCTGCGCTGAAACCCCGCGTTCTGGAAACGCTGGAACTGATTGCGCGCGACTACAACAAGCTGTCCGAGATGCAGGACCTGCGAATGTCCGCGACCCTGAACGAGGATGACAGTTTCTCGAAGAAGGCCGAGGTTGAATATCAGAAGCTGCGCTCGGAAATCGTGCTTTTGGTGAACGAGCTTCACCTGCACAACAACCGGATCGAGGCGCTGGTCGATCAGCTTTACGGCATCAACCGCCGCATCATGTCAATCGACTCGGCGATGGTGAAACTGGCCGATCAGGCCCGGATCAACCGTCGCGAGTTCATCGACGCCTATCGGGGGCGCGAACTGGACCCCACCTGGCTTGAGGATATGGCGAACCAGTCGGGCCGTGCCTGGCAGGGATTCATCGAACGGTCTTCGGACAAGGTCGAACAGTTGCGCGGTGACATGGCGCAGGTCGGTCAGTATGTCGGCGTCGACATTCCCGAGTTCCGCCGCATCGTGCAGCAGGTGCAGAAAGGCGAGAAGGAAGCGCGTCAGGCCAAGAAGGAAATGGTCGAGGCGAACCTGCGTCTGGTGATCTCGATCGCCAAGAAATACACCAACCGCGGGTTGCAATTCCTTGATCTTATTCAAGAAGGCAATATCGGTCTGATGAAGGCCGTGGACAAGTTCGAATACCGCCGCGGCTACAAATTCTCGACCTATGCGACGTGGTGGATCCGGCAGGCGATCACGCGTTCGATCGCCGACCAAGCCCGCACAATCCGTATTCCGGTGCACATGATCGAAACGATCAACAAGCTGGTGCGGACGGGTCGCCAGATGCTGCACGAAATCGGCCGCGAACCGACGCCCGAAGAGCTGGCCGAAAAGCTGCAAATGCCGCTTGAGAAGGTGCGCAAGGTGATGAAAATCGCCAAAGAGCCGATCAGCCTTGAAACACCCATCGGCGACGAAGAAGACAGCCAGTTGGGTGATTTCATCGAGGACAAGAATGCCGTGCTGCCTTTGGACAGCGCCATTCAGGAAAACCTTAAGGAAACAACGACCCGCGTGCTGGCGTCCCTTACCCCGCGTGAGGAACGCGTGCTGCGCATGCGTTTTGGTATCGGCATGAACACTGACCACACGCTGGAAGAGGTGGGTCAACAGTTCAGCGTGACCCGCGAACGGATCCGCCAGATCGAAGCCAAGGCGCTGAGGAAGCTGAAGCATCCCAGCCGGTCACGCAAGCTGCGGTCGTTCCTGGATCAATAACTGTAAGCGCCCCCGGAAGGGGGCGTTTTTCGTCGCTCACACGCCCCCGGCAGAAAGGATCACTCATGTCCCTTCTTTCAAAACTTTTCGGCGTTGGATCCGCATCGGCACAGGCCGGGTCGGCGACGGCTCGACCCGATCCGGTCATGCATGACGGTTTTGCCATCTATCCCGAACCGGCCAAGGATACGGGCGGCTATCGCATCGGGGCACGGATCGAGAAACAGATCGACGGGGAACTGAAATCGCACATGATGATCCGGGCGGATGTGTTGGGGTCGCAAGAGGCGGCGTCATCTGAAAGCCTGCGCAAGGCGCGGATCTATATTGACCAGATGGGCGAGCGGATTTTCGACTGACCCACGGGTAAACGAATCTCGGTCAGTTACACCGGCCCGTTATGATGATAAGGTGGGTGGGCGTCTATTTATTCACGAATTTCCTGAACTGGGTTCTCTCCGAGCCTGAATTCCGACCTGGAAACAGTTTGTTTTTTCATGTTTTCAAGGGCGATGAATCTGTTTTCTTTGAATTAGGGCGGAAATGTGGCGATAATGTGAACACATTGGACGATCGCTTTGTTTGACACGATACTTTTTGAGACTGGGGATTATGATGCGTAAGACGGTGGGCGCGCAGACATACGCAACCGGCCTGAAGGGGCCAATCACGAACTTGCAGGAAGAACTGGCACAGCACGACGGGCGACCGGATGTCAGGTCCGGGCGGCTGAGAGCGCTTATGAAACTGGAAACCCGGCGGCAGGATGGGCATGTCTCACGACGCCCCGCCCTGGTCCCGCTCTAGGGTTTCCGCTGTGTTTTCCGGCACATCAAGGCAAGCCACTCACGCGACCAAAGGCAGAAAGGGTGCCGGCCCTGCTGACCTGACTTCAATTGCCTTGACGTGCCGGAAAAACGAACGACGGGCCTTGCGCAGATCGGTCGGGTGACATTGTATCACCGCCATGAGACATGGCTTCACGATCCGAACGCAAGGCCCCGGCCTTTATGACTTCACCGCCGATGTGGCCGGGTGGCTGTCCGATCAGGGGGCGGGTCACGGGTTGCTGACGCTGTTTGTGCGCCACACCTCCTGTTCGCTGCTGATCCAGGAAAACGCGGATCCCGAAGTCCGGACCGACCTGCAAAACTTCCTGCATCGGTTGGTCCCGCCCACATCTGATCCGTCCATGTCCTATCTGACCCATACCTATGAAGGCCCCGATGACATGCCCGCTCATATCAAGGCGGCCCTTCTGCCGGTCAGCCTGTCCATCCCGGTGCAGAGCGGGCGGATGGTGCTGGGCACATGGCAGGGGATATACCTGTTTGAACACCGGAACGCGCCGCACACCCGGCACGTGGCGGTGCATCTTCTAGGCGATTGATCCAGCGCAATCGGCCAGCGTAAGAGTGTTCTATCTTCGAATTAGCCACTCAGGGATGAGTTGTCCGGGGGGCGAGTGGCCTCCAAAGCAATTGCCCCCTGACAGAAACTTGTTGGGAGGATTTAACATGACGAAAAGCATTCAAACACTGATGTGCAGCGTGGCGTTCCTTACGGCCAATTTGGCCGGAGGAGGTGTGGCGCTTGCTCAGGATGCCGATTTTGGAAAGACGGTATTCATGACGAGCTGCGCTGTTTGTCACGGAGAAATGGGTGGCGGGGGCGGACCTGTCGGCGAATTGTTCGCCAAGCGACCGCGCAATCTGACGACGCTCGCCAAGGACAACGATGGAGTATTTCCATTAGAGCGTGTCTATGACTCGATCAGCGGCAAGCGGGAAATTCAGGGCCATGGCGACAGCAATATGCCGATCTGGGGCCCGATCTTCACGGCAGAAGCCATGCCGCGGGCCATCCACCCCGGCCTCAGCCCCGAAGAGATCGCGCATGGCCGCATCCTGAGCTTGGTTTATTACTTGCAAACCATCCAGGAATAGCCTGCCGTTGCACAAACCAGTTTCAGCGCCCCGTGTTTTGCCGCGGGGCGCTGCGACCGTTGAATGTCATTTGACGCTTAGTCGTCCAGGACGAATGTCACCATCAGGTTGACCTGATAATGGGCAACCTTCCCATTTTCGACCTTCACGGACTGTTCCTTGACCCAGGCGCTGACGACGTTGCGCAGGGTGTCTGCGGCGCGTTTCACCCCTTGTTCCACGGCGTCGTCAAAGCTTTTCGGCGAGGTGGCGGAAATTTCTGTCACGCGTGCGATGGTCATGTTGTGTCTCCCTTTTGGATGAATGGTGGGCAGAGTGGTCAAGTCTACGCCCATCGTGCAGGGGAAGGGAAAGCAATCTTTCCCCGTGACAGTGGGGTATCGCGCATCTTGGGGCGTCTATTTCCCACTACACAAGACCTAGAGGCTGCCCTATAGTGCCTGTGGATAACTGGGCGAAAGACCCAAATAACCGAGGTGATTGAGAGAAGAGGAAGGCCGATGCGCTGCCCGTTTTGCGGAAATATTGATACTCAGGTAAAAGACAGCCGCCCGGCCGAAGACCACGTTGCCATTCGCAGGCGTCGGTTTTGCCCGGCCTGTGGGGGGCGGTTCACCACCTATGAACGGGTGCAGTTGCGCGATCTTGTCGTGGTGAAATCCAATGGGCGGCGCGAGGATTTCGACCGCGAGAAGCTGGAACGTTCAATCCGCATTTCGATGCAGAAGCGCCCGGTGGAGCCCGAACGCATCGACCAGATGATCTCGGGCATCGTGCGGCGGTTGGAGAGCATGGGCGAGACGGATATTCCATCCAAGACGATCGGCGAGATCGTGATGGAAAGCCTGGCCCGGATCGACACCGTGGCTTATGTGCGTTTTGCCAGTGTTTACAAGAACTTCCAGGCGGCGGATGATTTCGACAAATTCGTCAGCGAGCTGCGTCCGGACGTGGCACCAGAGGACGAGTGACCCAATCTGATACACGCTTCATGCGTCTGGCCCTGTCGCTTGGGCGGCGGGGGCTGGGGCGATGTGCGCCGAACCCAGCGGTGGGCTGCGTGATCGTGCGGGATGGTCGGATTGTTGGGCGGGGCTGGACCCAGCCGGGCGGACGCCCTCATGCGGAAACCGTGGCGCTGGCGCAGGCCGGCGCGGCATCGCGCGGCGCGACCGCTTACGTCACGTTGGAGCCTTGCGCCCATCACGGACATACGCCCCCCTGTGCCGCCGCGTTGATTAATGCGGGCATCGCAAGGGTGGTGATCGCCCTTGGTGACCCGGACCCGCGCGTGGATGGCGGCGGCATTGCCATGCTGCACGCTGCCGGGATTGTTGTTGACACCGGCCTGTGCGCCGACGAGGCGCGCGCCGATCTGGCGGGCTTTCTGTCGCGGGTCACGCGCGGCCGGCCGATGGTCACGCTGAAGCTGGCCAGTTCGTTTGACGGGCGGATCGCCACGGCCTCGGGCGACAGCCAGTGGATCACCGGGGCCGAGGCGCGCCGTCATGTTCACGCAATGCGCGCCACCCATGATGCGGTGATGATCGGGGCGGGCACCGCGCGGGCCGATGACCCGTCGCTGACCGTGCGCGGGCTGGGCGTCGAACACCAACCGATCCGCGTGATCCTGTCGCGCCATCTGGACCTGCCGCTAGACAGTCAATTGGCCCGCACCGCGCGCGATATCCCGGTCTGGATTTGTCACGGCCACCGTGCCGCGCCTGAACTCGTGTCAGCCTGGGCAGGCGTCGGGGCCGAGATGATTGCGGTGGATGACATGCAAGGCGCGCTGGACCCGGCGGCGGTGTTGCACGCCTTGGGCGACCGTGGCCTGACCCGCGTCTATTGCGAAGGGGGTGGCGGCCTTGCGGCCTCGCTTCTGGTGGCGGGGCTGGTGGACGAGCTTGTGGGCTATACCGCCGGGGTTGCTCTTGGGGCCGAGGGGCGACCGTCCCTCGCCGCCATGGGACTGGGACGGTTGGCCGAGGCGCCGCGTTTCGATCTGGTCGAGGCGCGGGTGATTGGCGGCGATATCCTGCATCGTTGGCGTCAACGCCAAAGATAGGCGTAGCTGGCAAACAGCCCCTGCAATTTCGACAGGATGCGCGTGCCGGGTGCCATCTTCGGCGCGACACCGTTGGCAAGACGCTCCACCACAACCTCGACCGGGCAGGCGGTGCCGGTCACGGGGTCGTGGTAGCGCGGGTAGTCTATCAACACAGCATGGGTCAGGGCAATCAGGTCGGGTCGCGCGGTGCGGCGGTCGGGGATGTCTCCCAGGTCGCGGGTCAGCCCCCAACCGGCATAGAAGGGCGCGCCAAGGCAGGTGACGCAGCGACCGCGGATAAGCGCCTCGAACCCTAATGTCGAGGTCATGGTCCACACCTCGTCCACCGCGTTGATCAGGCCGATAGGGTCGGCGTTGTCAGCTACCAGATTGGCAAGGGCGCGGGTCTGGTCGGGCGGAACAGCACCTGCACGCAGCCCGGCTTCCACATCCGGGTGGGGCTTATAGATGATAACGGCATCGGGATTCTCCGCGCGGGTCCGTTCCAGCAGCGCCAGATTGGTGGCGACGGCATCCGTGCCCAACCGGATCGAGGCGTCATCTTCAACCTGACCCGGCACCAGAATGCGCCGCCCATCCGGCAGGTCTGCAAGCCCATCGGGCAGGGGGCGGTCGAGGTTGTATTTGCCAAGCCCGGTTGCCGTCAGCCGCGCGATCAGCCGTTCGGCCCGGTCACGGGCGTGGTCGGGCAGGGTGGGTGAGGCGGCGATCAGGTGTTCCAAACGACTTTCCCGGGTGGGGTCGTAGTAGATGCCCAGATCATCGCGCACCAGTGACATCGGTGGCACGAGGTCCGCGCCCAGCCCGCGCGAGCGCAGAAACCCGTCCTCGATCCGCAGAAGGGGGGCGTGGGTTTGGTGTTCCGGCTGTTCCTTCCCGGCCCAGACCATCAACGGACGGTCCACATCGTCTGCACCCTTGGCTGCGCGGGCGGGATTGTCATCGAAAATCATTGCCGGGCCACTGGCGAAGAACCGCGTCAGTGGGCGGCGTTTCCACAGGCGCATGCCACTGGCGACATAGCCGTTGTGATCCTCGCGCCAGGCGCGGGCGCGGGCTTCCAGCGTGTCCAGCACGGTTTCGATCTCGCACAGCTCATCGCGATAGGGGTCATACCAGGTGGGGTAGAGGATCATCGCCCCCATGAAAAGCTGTGTGCGTGTCAGGGTGCGCGTGCGCCGATCCACCGGGCGGTCGTCGAAGGTCAGCCCCCAGCCGGCATAGAAAGGCTGGCCGAACACATGCGGCTTGTGGCCTGCCACGATCGCCTCGAACCCCATGCCGGAGCTGACGGTATAGACCGCCTGCGCCCCTTCCAGCAGTGCCCAGGGGCTGACCGGGGCAGTGATCAGGCGGACCTGATCGTTTTCATCCTCGGGGCCGTAGTGGCCGGGACGATGGCCCAGCGAGGTTTCTGGATGGGTTTTGACAAAGATTCGCGCGTCGGGGTGGTTCAGCCGGGCGGCAACCAACATGTCGCGAAACGTGTTTTCAGACGCGCCCGCATGGGTAATCGAGGCATCGCCGCGCGTCTGGTCGATCACCAGCACATAGGGCGCGTCCGGCACGGGAAGGGCGGGATCGAAGGCGTTGTACTTCGACAGATGCGCTTGCCGCATCCGGTCCATCGCGTCGCGCGCCCGGCGCAGGGTGTCGCTGTGATCCAGCGGGTCCGAGGCCAGGATATGTTCCAGCCGCGAGGGCTGCGCGCTGTCGAAATGCACGCCCATATCGTCGATCAGAAGACCCAATGGCGCCTCGCCCGACCGCCCCGTCAGGACCGAACGCAGAAACGCATCCTCGACCCGGATCAGCGGGGTGTCCCGGCGCGCGGCCACCGCTTCGCCGCGCGGTGCGGTGGGGCTTTTGCCCCAGATGCCGATACAGTCGCCATCGCCCGGCAGACCCAGCCGCACCTCCCACCCTGCCAGCGCCAGAATGCGACGGATGCGCGGTTGGGTCAGGAAGCCGCCATTATAAACATAAAGCCGCCGGGAAGGATGATCCCCGGCGGCTTTTTGGTGGTCTGATGATCGGGCCATCATGCCCTCTGGTTCAACTGTCGGACAGCGATTGGTTCAGCGACGAAATCGACCCGGCCGTGGCCAGCGACCCGGTCAGAGCGGACAAAAGCTTGGTCCACTGGACATAAGGCGCTTCGGTCACGTAGATTGTGTCGCCATCGCGGATCACGAAATCACGCGCCTTGAACATGCCATTGGGCTCGGTCAGGTTCAGCACATAGACCATGCGCTGCGATCCGCGTATGTCGGACCGGCCAAGCACCTTGTTGGCAATTTCGGCGGTTTCATCGCGCAGGATGAAGATCCCCTTGGGGTCGGCGGACGACCCCGACAGGCCACCAACCTGCGCCAGAGCTTCCATCGCCGACAGGTTTTGCGTCTCGAACCGGACACGGCTTTGGCCGCCGGTGGCGCCGATGGCGGTGTAGGACCTTGTGTCCTCTTCGACCAGAATGCGGTCGCCGCCGCGCAGGGCGATGTTGGTTTCGGGATGTTCAAAAAGATCCTGGAACCAGACTTCGCCGGTCTGGTTGCCACGGTTGACCCGGATCTTGGCAATCTCGGGCGAAATGGCGATGCCACCGGCGCGCGCCAGCATGGCGTTCAGCGTCCGCGTGGGCCGCTCGATGGGATAGACGCCCTGACCGCCGACCGCGCCCGTGATCGTGACGGTGGACCCGTCACCGGCCAGACGCCGCACCAGCACCTGCGGGTCCGGGGTCTGTTCGGCCAGTTTGCGGGTGATGATTCGGCGGATCGCCTCGGGCGAGTTGCCTGCGGCCTTGATACGGCCTGCATAGGGAATGAAGATGAAGCCCGACCCATCCACTTGCACTTCCTCCAGAGAAGCGGGGGCGCCAGCGGTGGTCAGGATGCCGGTGTCGACATTTTCCCAGATTGAGATGCCCAGCGTGTCACCTGGCTGAATGGTGTCTGACCCGACAAGCGGGGCATTGGCAAAGGCCTTGCTGAACCCCAGCGGCGGCGTGACGGCGGTGGCCCGGTTCACGTGATCGTTGACCAGAACGACAATGGAGTCATTCAACGGCTGGTCAGTCTTGGCAAGCAGTTCGGATTTGTTCGGGCCGCTGCGCGGCAATCCACAGGCGCCAACGGACAGAACCAATGCACAAAGGGCCGCGGCGCGGACCCATTTCTTTCCGGTGACTGACACTCTGCGTGCTCCTTCTGGGCGTTGGCCGATAGGGATTTGGCGCGACCCTAGTCGGGCGCGCGTGTTTTATCCAGCGTTTCGCCCGTGTCGCGCTATTTTACAACCCGCAACTGTTGCCTTGGTGCCGCTGTCCCACGCTCCAGCGCCTGATAGGGGTCATCGGCGGCCAGCATCATGTCCACCACTTGCCGCAAAAGCTGCCGTCGCCCCCGTGCTGCGTAGAAGCTGCCGGTGACCTGGCTTGTTTCCAGCAGATAGTGGCGATAGTCGCGATAGGCACGGCTGTCGGGGCGGGTTGGCAGGGCAAAAAACTCTTCGACCGACTGGGTCGAGGTAAATTCGGGTTTGTCAAAAACTGCCGTGCCGAACACCCTTAGCGGCAATCCGCGCCACAAGACCTGCTGGGCAGCGGTGGAGTTTACGGTCATCGCGGATCGGGCGTGGTCCAGAAGCCGGGCCAGCTTGCCACCGCGCACATAATGCACCCGGTCGGCGACGCCATGGATTTGCGCCAGCCGCCGGATTTCGCGGCGCTGCGGCACACGCCCGTCCTCCAGCGGGTGGGCTTTGAAAACAAGATGGTGATGGCGCGGCGCACCGGTGGCGAACCCTTTGATCACCACCTCAAGAAACTCAGTCATCGTATTGAAAGGGCTGTGATTTTGGAAGCTCGAGTCATGCTCAAGCTGAAGCAGCGCCAGATGATAGGGGAAGCCGCCATACTTGATCCGCAGGGTCGCGGCAATGCGATCAGCGGCGAGAAACGGCATCAGCAGAAGCCGCTTCAGATAGAGGTTCAACTCGTGCCCCACACTCACCGCCCGATGCGGCCGGAAGTGGGGATAACGGCGGTTGGTGAACATCACGAACCAATGATACAGGGCACCATAGAATACATGGTGACGCATATCGCCCCAATGGGCGGGTGCTTCGGGGATATCAAGCTCGGCATGGGCAAGGGTATCGCGCATCTGTGCGACGCTGGTTTGCATCAGACGTGAGTTACCATTCGAGCCGTCCCGTTCATACGTCACCCAATAGGGGCGCAGATAGCCTTCTTCAAACACGTGGATGCACAACCCGCGCGCTTTGGCGATCCTGACCGCGTTGGCATGGATCGACCGGGTGTCGCCATAGAGCACAATATCGGTGATGGCGTGGTCGTCCAGCAGGCGGGTGAACCGGTCGGGCCATGCTTCGTGCGGTTCAGTGAAAGGGATGAAGCTCGCGGGATCGCGCCAGAACACCTGGTCGCCCATGTTGAACCCAACGCGCCAGACCTTCACACCGGCCGCCCGCAGCATCCGGCCCAACTGCCAGAAGAACGGGCCATGCGGTCCTTGTAGAAACAGAAAATGTCGGTCCTGGCCGGTCATCATGAACTGCCTGTCTATCTTTTTCCGTCGCTGCGTAGCGGGTGAAGCGAGGTTCAATCCCTTTTGCCCCGGTCCGTTTAATATGGGAAGGGGAACCTTTCCATTCTGTTACCCTCGCCTTTGGGCAAAAGTGTGGCCTGAAGCTGTACCGGATTGGGCAGTCAGGCGTCGTCACATCTTGGCAATACCTTTGTCGCACGCTAGGGCTGAGGCACCACATGAGCGGGAGGAAACCAGCATGTTCACCGGGATCATCACAGATATCGGCCGGATTGAGGCGCTGAGCCAGTCGGGCGACATGCACGCGCGGATCAAGACGGGCTATGACACGGGCAGCATCGACATCGGCGCCTCGATCGCGTCCGATGGCGTGTGCCTGACCGTGGTGGCGTTGGGTGATGATTGGTATGATGTTGATATCTCGGCGGAAACCGTATCGAAAACCAATCTTAGCGCTTGGACGGTCGGTCACACGGTCAACCTTGAGCGGGCGTTGAAGGTCGGCGACGAGCTGGGCGGACATATCGTGTCGGGTCATGTGGATGGTGTGGCCGAGATCATCGCGATGACGGAGGAGGGCGACAGCACGCGCGTGCGGTTCCGCGCGCCCGCTGATCTGGCGCGGTTCATCGCGCCCAAGGGGTCCGTTGCGCTGAACGGCACATCCCTGACCGTGAACGAGGTGGAGGGCGACGTGTTCGGCGTCAACCTGATCTCGCACACGAAAGAGGTGACGAACTGGGGGCACGCGAAAGTGGGCGACCGCGTCAATCTGGAAATTGACACGCTGGCACGCTATGTGGCGCGGCTGGCGGAATACGGGTGAGCATCCCGGCGGGTTCCCTTTGACATATTCGGATGCGGGCATATGATCGTCTGAACGCCTGACCCAAGACGGAGCAACCAATGACCCTGATCCGCCCGACCCGCCGTGACCTTCTGCGTCTGGCCGCCATCGCACCGGCCTTCGCCATGCCCGCCACCGCGCGCGCCATGCTGGGGGCGCCGACGGCTGGCAACCCGGCGCATTTCAGCTTCACGCTGGGCGACGCGCGCCTGACCGTGGTGTCGGACGGCTATTTCTCGCTGCCCGGCAGCGGGCTCGCGGTGAACGCGCCCGAGGACGAGAAGATCGCCTTTCTGAAAGATCACTTCCTTGATCCCGAGCGCGGCTATTCCCACACCAACCACCTTTATATCGAGATCGGAGAGGCACGGGTTCTGATCGACGTGGGGTCGGGGACACGTTGGCTGGACACGACCGGGCGTCTGATGGGCAATCTTGAGGCCGCCGGCATCGACCCGATGGGCATCACCCATGTGGTCATCACCCACGCGCACCCGGATCATATCTGGGGCATCCGCGACGACTTTGACGAACCGCTCATCCCGGATGCGGAATACATCATGGGCGAGGCCGAACAGGCTTATTGGTTGCAAGACGGGCTGGTGGATCAGGTGACACCGGAACGTCAGCAATTCGTCGTGGGGGCCGTGAATGCGATCAACGCCGATGGGCTGGACTGGACGCTGGTGGGTGGCGGGGCCGAGGTCGTGCCGGGTGTGACCCTGCTTGACAGTCCCGGCCACACGCCGGGTCATTTGTCGGTTATGATCGACAGCGGCGGGCAGCAGCTGATCGCCACGGGTGACGCGCTGACCCATGCCTATACCAACTTTGCCCATCCCGACTGGTTCAACGATACCGACACCGACGGCGAGATGACAGTTGCCAGCCGCCGCAAGCTACTGGACATGGCGGCATCCGACCGGATCGCGATGCTGGGCTATCACTTTCCCTTCCCCGGCGTGGGCCATGTGCGCCGCATGGGCGAGGCGTTCGAGTTCGTGCCTGCGTTGTGGCAATTCTAACACCCGAGGTTGATCGGTGGACAGCAATGCTTAGCTTCAATGATGAAGCAAAGAGGGATTGCGTATGTACAATAACGGTTTAGGGTCGCCTGCCGATGACGACAGGGTCGCACTGCTGATTGATGGCGAAAACATCTCCAGCGCGCTGGCGGGTAAGATCATTGTCGAGGCGGGCAAGTTTGGCGAATTGCTGGTCAAGCGTGTCTATGGCAACGCGGCCCGCATCCGTGGTTGGGACGAGGCCCCGGGCATCAAGCTGGTGCACACCGGGCTGGGCAAGAACGCCGCCGACATCGCGCTGGCGCTGGATGCTGCCGAGTTGAGCTTTGAGGCAAAGGTGCGCACCATTGTTCTGGTCAGCTCGGATGGTGATTTCTCACACCTTGCAACCTTTCTGCGCGAACGCGGTCATGTGGTCGCCGGGATGGGCGAAGGGAAGGCGCCGGTGAATTATCGCAAATCGTGCTCCAGTTGGCTGACACTCGACTCTAACCCGAAAGATATGGATCAGAAAATCCTGGCCGAAATGCGCAAGCAGAAAGACGGGCTTCTGATTGGCCGCGTCAGCCCCACCTTGCGTGCAGCTTTGGGTGTCACCCTGTCCGATCTGGAAGAAAAGACCTGGCGCAAGTATTTCGAAAAACGTCCCGACACGTTCAAGATCACCGGCGAGGCGCAGCAGACCCGGATTACGGCGCGTTAGCACCGTCCGGCGCCGCCTTTGCACTGGCAAACGCATCCCGCCTGCGCTAGTCACGGGCGCGAACCTGAGGGGAATGCGCCATGCCTGATCGCAGCACATATGAAACGCCCGGCCCGGTCGAGGCCAGCCTGTCCGATGCCATCGCCTCGGCCGAGGAGATCATCGAAGAAGCCCGCGCGGGGCGGATGTATATCCTCGTCGATCACGAAGATCGCGAGAACGAGGGCGATTTCGTCATTCCCGCCGATGCCTGTACCGCCGAGGCGATTAACTTCATGGCCACCCACGGACGCGGCCTGATCTGCCTGCCGATGGAGGCTGCGCGGATCGAGGCGCTGGGCCTGCCGATGATGTCGATGCACAACTCGTCGCGCCATGAAACCGCGTTCACCACCTCGATCGAGGCACGCGAAGGCGTCAGCACAGGGATTTCCGCCGCGGATCGCGCCCTGACCGTGGCGGTTGCGATCGACCCAGAGAACGGCCCCGCGGACATCGCCACCCCCGGCCACGTCTTCCCCCTGCGCGCCCGCAATGGCGGCGTGTTGGTGCGGGCGGGGCATACAGAGGCTGCGGTCGATATCTCGCGCCTTGCGGGACGTACACCTGCGGGTGTGATCTGCGAGATCATGAACGAAGACGGCACCATGGCGCGGCTGCCGGAACTGGTCGAGATCGCCAGGAAACACAACATCAAAATCGGGACCATTTCCGATCTGATCGCCTATCGTCGCCGCCACGACAATCTTGTGCGTGAAACCTCGCGCGAGCGTGTCACCTCGCAATATGGCGGCGATTGGGAGATGCGGATTTTCACCGACCTGACCCACGAAATCGAACATGTCGTCCTGATCAAGGGCGATATCACCACGCCCGACCCGGTTTTGGTGCGCACCCATGCGCTGCAAGAAGCGCAGGACGTGCTGGGTCTTGGCCCACGCCCGGCCGACGAGTTGCCCCGCGCCATGCAGATCATCGCCGATGAAGGCCGGGGCGTCGTCTGCCTGTTCCGTGAGCCGCGCAAGACGCTGCACGCCAACGACGATGACGATGGCCCGCGTACCGTGCGCCAGATCGGGCTGGGCTCGCAGATCCTGTCCGCGCTTGGCTTGCACGATATGGTGCTTTTGACCGACAGCCCCGACACCCGCTATGTGGGTCTGGACGCCTATGGGCTGTCCATCACCGGCACACGCCCCATTCAGAAGGATTGAACCATGGCCAAAGCCGAACAGCACTACGTGCTCGACCGCCCGAATTTTGATAAACCGGTGAAGCTGTTGATCGTGGTCGCGCCGTACTACAAGGACATCGCCGACGAACTGGTCGCCGGGGCCAAGGCCGAGATCGAGGCGGCTGGCGGCACCTGGGATCTGGTCGAGGTGCCCGGCGCGCTGGAAGTGCCCACGGCAATTGCCATGGCCGACCGGCTGTCGAATTTCGACGGCTATGTGGCGCTGGGCTGCGTGATCCGGGGCGAGACGACGCATTATGAAACTGTCTGCAACGACAGCTCGCGCGCGATCCAGATGATGGGGCTGCAGGGGTTGTGCATCGGCAACGGCATCCTGACCGTCGAAAACCGCAAGCAGGCCGAGGTGCGCGCAGACACGAAAGATCAAAATAAAGGCGGTGGGGCGGCGGCTGCGGCCTTGCATCTGGTCGCACTTTCGCGCAAATGGGCCGGCGCAAGCAAAGGTGTCGGGTTCAAGTCGATCTCGGATTCCATAAAACTTGCGGGCAAGACGAAGGATACCCCGACAGCATGACGCTTTCCGGCAACCAGCAACGAAAGATGAAATCCGCCGCCCGGCTGTTCGCCGTGCAGGCTTTGTTTCAGATGGAAGCCGCGGGGCAGACGGCGGACCGCGTGATGGTCGAGTTCGAGGACCACCGCTTTGGCGAGGTGTTCGATGCCTATACCATGGCGGAAGGTGACAGCCGCCTGTTTCGCAAGCTGGTCGAGGACGCGGTGAACCATCAGGCCAGGATCGACCAGATGACCGACCGGGCGCTGGTCGCCAAATGGCCCCTGGGGCGCATCGACCCGACCCTGCGCGCCCTGTTTCGCGCAGCAGGGGCCGAGCTGACCCAGGGTGACACGCCGCCCAAGGTGGTGATCACCGAATTTGTCGACATCACCAAGGCCTTCTTCCCTGAAAGCGACGAAGGCAAGTTCGCCAACGCGGTTCTGGATCACATGGCCCGCGAGGCGAAGCCCGAAGCGTTTTGACGCTGCTGAGGATGGTTCTGTGCTCCATCGCCCCGAGGCAGCGCCTTGCCAGACCTGCGCACGCCAACCCGTGACCTGCGACTGTCTGCCCCTTTAAATTCCGTCCGATTGCGCTAGATTGAAAGGGCAGCAGGAAAGGAAACGCCATGCCAAGACTCGTCCGCCTTTACATCAAGCAAGTGCTGATCGGATTTGGCTTGTCCGCAACCTTCGTCGCCCTGCTTCTTTACACCAATGTCGGGAACCTGTGGCACCTCGTGTCGACCTCGGATATCGGCTGGATCGCGGTCCTGATGCTGTTCATGTTCAACGGCATCGTGTTCGCCGGCGTCCAGTTCGCCATCGTCATCATGCGCATAGGGCAGGACGACACACCGAAAGGCGGCAAGCGCGAGCCGATCGCCACCACCATTCCGGTGCCGGTGGAAGCGACGTCGCGGAACAGCTGACCATATTCCGGCGCGCAATCACGCTGGTCCAATCCGGTCGATCCTGCTTGAATGGCCGGAGGAAGGATGGACGGGCTTCGTGACGGGACTCCGGATATTTCTGGCCGCCATGTTGGTGGTCGTACCCACCTTGGGCCATGCCCAAGGCATTCAACCCGCTCGCTCTTGCTTTGCACCGACCCAGATGCAGGCGGAAACCAAGGATCAGATGGTAATCGCGGGCATGATCTCGCAACTTGAGCCGGTGATCGAGCTTGTGTTCACACAATGGACATCACAACCACAGCTAAGACCCAGCCTGTGTCTGGTCGACCATTCCAGTGCCGCGATCGGTGAATATCTCAGCGCGCCGAACACGATATATTTGCGCCGTGACATGCCCGCGCCGCTGATGCAGGGTATCATGTTGCACGAACTGCGCCACGCGGACCAATATCTGCGGGGCTTTTGCCCATCGAATGATGTTTCTATGCAGGAAAACGCGCGCGCCGTTGCCGCGATCGAAGCTGATGCCAGTGCGATCAGCCTATTGGCGGCGTGGCGGTTGTCCAAGTTGGGACGACCTGACACTTGGGCGGCTCTTGCGGCCTGGCCGATGCAGCGTGACATCGCCACGATCTTCGAGCAGCGCTTGTCTGCGACCCTGGATCCCGTCGATGCCGTGTCCGCAGCCTTTGCCCAATGGTATCGCGCCGATGGTCGCTGGAACAGCTACTATGTCTCAAGTTGCAGCGATTATCTGGATCGCCAAGACGACGGACATCTTTTGCCCAGCTACGCCACGCTTCCAGACGATTTTCTGAAGAAGTTGTGCATCATGCCGGGGGGCGAGCGCTATCCTTGCAGCGATGCGAACTGGCACGACCGGTTTCGGTGATTGTGCCAGCTCGACTGTCATGCCCCTGCCTTGTGGGCAGGGTTGGCTACATCATCTGAATTGACTGGATGTAGAACACCAGCTCCAGCAGGCGCGCGCGAATGACCTGCTCAGCCCCGTATGGCCCATAGGTGTCGCCGATATCTTCTGAATAGCGCGATCCCCAGATCGGCATCGCATCTGTGCCATGACCGCGCACCTGCGTGCGGCCATCGACAATCTGGAACACCTCCAGCAATGGGAAAACCCCGTCATTGTTTTTGGCGATCACGGTCAGATCCGCTGGCTTCACCGTCAGGGTTTCGGCCATTGCGCCGTTGCCTGTCCCATCTTCGCCGTGACATACCATGCAGGAGTTTGTGTACTCTTTCAGCCCGATTGCAGTCTCTTCAGCCAAGGCCGCCGAAACGCTGGACGTGGCCAGCAGCCCACTCACAAATGCGAGCATTCTGAACGGTGTCTTGAAACACTTTTTTTCAAACATTGGATTACCTCCATCATAATCGACCTGCACCTGAACCCGGTAACAAGGCCTTGATTGGTCTGAAAGAACCGACCAGGAAGAAATCGTGTCACCCGGATCGATACGCTTTCAGGTGAACGAATTGATTGTGCAGCTCTCGCCGTGTTTTCACCATGATCTGGCTCATGGAAGAGAGGAGAGATCTGCCTTAGACTTAAAGCTGATAGGCAAAAAGTTACGTGAAACGGGCAACAGGTCATGAAATATTTGGTTCAACTGGTGGCGTTCATTCTTGCCTTTCCGGTTCTTGGCCAAACGGTTGGAGAGGCACAGGAGATCACCTGCAGGACAGAAACGGGTCAGGAACTGGTGATTCAATTATGGACACCACATCCGTTGGGTGACCCGATGCACTGCATCCAGTCCGAGCGGCTGCCAAGCGAGGCCTTTTGTGCTCCGAATGGCGGATGGGGGCTGTTGAATGATGCCGGGGTTCCGGCGCTTGTGTCGGTCACCATGGATTGGAAAACCGCGCATGAGCATCAACTGGGCAAACTGACCGCGATTGCTGGTCCCAAGGCGGTGCGGTTCAATGCGCAACATGGCGTGGGCACAGGCAGCAATCTGAGCTATGAATGGAAATTCACGCTCGACCGCCGCACGGGCGATGCAACCTGGTTCTCAAAGGCGGGTGAACGGGTGCCCTATCGTTGCGAGTTGCAAGGTTGAGACCGGGGCAAGGGCCGTTCAAGGTGCCGTCAGGCGCAGGAGCCGTCCGCCTTTTCTGTCCTCCAGGACCCAAAGCGCCCCGTCCGGACCTTGTTCGACGTCGCGCAGGCGGCGGTCCCAGCTGAAGCGTTCGACCTCGCGCGCGGTGTCACCATTTATCTTGACGCGGATCAGCGCGCGGCTGACCAGACCTCCGATCAAGGCATCCCCCCGCCAGTCAGGAAACATATCGCCGTCATAGATCGCCAGCCCGGATGGTGCGATACTGGGCACCCAGAAGGCGGCTGGCGCGGCAAACTCGGGGCGCGTGTCGTGGTCGGGGATCGCTTTTCCGCTGTAATGGTCGCCCATCGACACAACAGGCCAGCCATAGTTCCGGCCCTTCTTGATCAGGTTCAATTCGTCCCCATGGCGCGGCCCCATCTCGTGCGTCCAAAGGCGGCCCTTCGCGTCAAAGGCAATGCCAAGAAGGTTGCGGTGGCCAAGGGTCCAGAAGCTTTTTGCCAGGTCGCCCTTGTTTTGAAACGGGTTGTTGCCCGGCACTGAGCCATCATCGTTCAGCCGGATGATCTTGCCAAGCGCCATGTCCCAACGCTGCGCCGGGGTCTGCTCCTGCCGGTCGCCCGAGGTGATGAACAGCTTGCCCGCCTGCGCTGAGCCTTTCGGGCCAAAAGCGATCTTGTGGGAAAAATGGCCGGACCCCGGCCGATGGGGATGCTGGCTCCAGATCCGTTGCAGGTTGGTCAGGGCAGGGCGGTTTCCCCGGACAAGCGTGCCGCGCACCACAGCGGCCCCGCGCGTCACCCCGCCATCCCGGCTTTCCACAAAGGACAGGTAGATCAGCCCGTTCTTGGCAAAATCGGGGTGTGGCACGACGTCCCCCATCCCGCCCTGCCCCCCGACGACAACGCGCGGCACGCCGCGGACGGCGCGCCGTGTGCCATCGGTTGTCACCAGGAACAGTTTGCCTGGCCGGGTGGTGACCAGAAGCTCTGAATTGCTGATGAAGCTCATCGCCCAGGGGCGATCGAACTGGGCAATCTTGGTCGCAGTCAGTGTGCTGCCGGCGCTGCCTTCGGTGGTGAAGGCCACGGCGGTTGTTGCCAGGGCGATCAGGGCGGACAGGTTCAGGAACAGGGCAAGGGTCAGGCGTTTCATGGGACCTCCGGCGGGCGTGGTTGCAGGTGTGCAGGCAGTCTAGGACAAACGGAGATGATGCCGCGAACACAACCATGTGAGCCGCCGGGACGGTGCGACAAACCGGGAAAGAAAGGCGGGGAAAGGTGGCGGAACCGCACGCATCCGTCGGGGTCTGAATTCCCGAGGACCTGTATTTACAGGTGGGCGCCGGGTAACCGGACCAGGATCCGGACAGAGCCAGCTCCCTCGGAATTGCTTAAGGCCACTGGAATTGTACCCACGTGAGACGAGAAGGGCAGAAGCCGCCTCGACCTAGATAGGCGGCACGTAATGGCGTTACAAGGGGAGAGTTCGGAAGGATTGGTGAAGCGGTTGACAAAATGTTCACGAAATGTTCATGCTTGTCGCATGGAATTACCACATCAAACCCTGATGCCCGGCCAGGTGCTGGCGCGCGGTGTGTGCCGCCACATGCTAAGCCATGGGTTCGTCACTGTCGAAGAGCTGGTGCCGACGCGGGGGCTGCGGGTGGACGTGATGGCGCTTGGTCCCAAGGGCGAGATCTGGGTGATCGAATGCAAGTCCTCTCGGATGGATTTCCTGTCGGATCAGAAATGGCAGGGTTATTTGGAATGGTGTGACCGCTATTTCTGGGCGGTGGACGCCGATTTCCCGACCGAGCTTCTGCCCGAAGAGACCGGTCTGATCATCGCGGATGGGTATGATGCCGAGATCCTGCGCATGGGGCCGGAGGACAAACTGCCGCCCGCCCGCCGCAAGGTGATGGTGCAGAAATTTGCCACCCATGCGGCGCGCCGGCTGCAGGGGTTTCGCGACCCCGGCGTCGCGGCGCTTGTGAATATCTGACGTAACAGGGGCGTTGCCCCTGCGCGCGAAATCCTTCGGGATTTCACGCTACCCCAGGATATTTCTGGCCAGAAGAAGCCGGTTATTTCTTTTTTGATTTGGCGCTGTCGGCCAGGGCGCGGGCCTGCTGGGCGGCGACGCGCAATTCTTCGGCGATTTCCTCGGCCTCTTCCGGTTCGAAATCCATCGGCAGTTCGACCCCGCCGCCTTCGACGTAGAGCCGCACCATCCCAAGCGACGTTGGGCCGATCTGAAGGTTGGCGTCGATGTCGCTTTCGTCGTTGATGCCCATGTCTTCTCTCCTGAAAAACTCTCCTTGGGGTTAGAGGCGTTTCGTGCATTTTTCAAGCGGCGACCTCTTGCAATGCCCGCGCGTGGCGGGTAAATGCGTCCTGCGTGCCGACATAGCTCAGTAGGTTAGAGCGCTTGATTGTGGATCAAGAGGTCCCCCGTTCGAGCCGGGGTGTCGGTACCATTCTTTCGCGACAACCCGAAGCATGCATCTGCTTGCCAGTGTCCTTGGCGAAATGCCGTTGGCAGAGGCGCATCAAGGCGTCATAGGTCTTGCGCTTCGGTCCAGTCGTCGGGAAACCAGGCTTTGATCAGGCCGTCCGTATCGGCATTGAGCAGCGCGGCAACCAGGCGCCGAAAATCCGGGTCTTCCACGTATCGTGGCCACCGTTTCGATTTGGAAATGGTGTCGACATCCTGTTGTCGATCAAACGAACTTCCGCCACCGGCAGTTGTCATGGCGCCCAGATCCAGTCTTTTTGGGTCAAGCCCGACGCTTTCCAGAATGTCTTTGCGATAGGTTTGATCGGCGCCCCATTGATCATAGATTACCGGGTGCACATCATCTTCGGATGCCGTTTGCAGATAGGCTTGATAGGTGCCTGGCAGCCAGGCTTCCAGATGTTCAAGCGACTTTCTCAATCTTGGGGGTCTCGTGATTTCATTCCGCAGTTTCGTCAGACTGGAAGCGATCAGATTGAGCGGGCTTCTTATGATCAGAAAATCGGCTGTCGGTTGAGCATTGATGCCGCTTTCAGCGTGCAGCCGGGCCCGTTCTTCGGGTCGCGGTGACATGATCTCATAAGAGATGATCAGGTCCGTTGCGGAGGATCTCTTGTCAAGCAGCCGGTGGAAATGATGGTTCTTTTCGCGATGGATATTGGCGCGATGTTTGCGCAGATGGCCGTTGTGGACGAAGTTGCAATACGAAAACCCCGTGAATGGATCGCCCTCGCGGCAATTGTTCAGGAAGATGGTTGTCTCGATATCGATGTTTCCCATGAACCATTCGATTATAGCGTGGTTGCCAGATCGCGGAATGCCGAAGAAACGCCAAACGCGCGGGTTTGTTGGAAGGATTTCGGTGGTCATGGCGTGGATGTGGCGTCTTTCATGTCGGGTCTGCGCGCGAGCGGGCGCAGTCACTATCGTTGAATAAGCGCAGGGAAATCAACGCCTGACTGCATGAAGCCGAGGCTTTACCTGATCTTGACCCGCTTGGTCAGTTGGCCGTTGGTGCGGTCAAAGATAAGGATGTCGCCATCCGACACCACCGCGATCCAGTCCGGGCCGAAGGTCACGGCCTGGGCGGTTGCGCCATCGGGCAGGGTGATCTGGTCGGGCAGGGTGGGTAATGTGCTTGTTTCGGGCGCGGTTTGCGAGAACCGCATCACCACGACCGTGACCAGCACGACGAGCGCCACGATCGTCGTAATCGTCATTGCCGTCACCAGCGTCTTCAGGTATCGCACGGTGCCTGTGCCGATGCTGCCTTCAAGGGCTGCGTCCAGATCCTGTTCAGGAGTGTCGTTCATGTCGTCCTCGCACCGTATCATTGAGGTGATCATCGCGGAGAACCCGCCCAAGCGTCTTGATAAGGCGATTGCGCGCGATGTGCCAGAGGCAGCGAACCTGTCGCGGTCGCGGCTGGCGCGCTTGATTGCTGACGGGGCCGTGCAGCGCGATGGTAAGGTGATGGACGACCCGCGCGCGAAGGTGGCCGAGGGCGATGTGTTCGAAATTCACGTGCCCGAGGCCGAGGAAAGCCATATCGGGCCGGAAGACATTCCGCTTGAGATTGTCCATGAGGATGCTGATTTGATCGTGGTGAACAAACCGGCGGGCATGGTGGTTCATCCGGCACCGGGCACGCCGACGGGCACGTTGGTCAATGCGCTTTTGCATCATTTCGGGAGGGAATTGTCCGGTGTTGGCGGGGAAAAACGCCCGGGCATCGTGCATCGCATCGACAAGGATACTTCGGGTTTGTTGGTGGTGGCCAAGTCGGATGCGGCCCATCACGGGCTGGCCAAGCAGTTCGAGGCGCACAGCGTCGAGCGTCGGTATCATGCCGTGACCCATGGCGCGCCTGACAAGGGCGACCCGCGTCTGGGCGGCATCAAGGGCACCAGTTTCGAGCCGGGCAACATCCTGAAAATCACCACGCAACTGGCGCGGCACAAGACGGATCGGCAGAAGCAGGCGGTGCTGTTCTCGGGTGGGCGCCACGCGGTGACGCGGGTCCGCACGGTCGAGGTATTCGGCGACCCGGCGCAGGCGGCACTGATAGAATGCTGGCTGGAAACCGGGCGCACCCATCAGATCCGAGTGCATATGGCCCATGCGGGGCATGGGTTGATCGGTGATCCCATTTATGGCGGGCGGCGGAAGTTGAACGTCAAGGCGATCGGTGCAGAGGCGGTCGAGGCGGCGCGCGCCTTCCCGCGCCAGGCACTTCATGCGGCAACGCTGGGGTTCATCCATCCCGTCACCGGTGAAAACTTGCGCTTTGACGCACCGATGCCCGCAGATATGGTGGCCCTGATCGATACGCTGCGAGCGGGTGCACAGACCCACTGACAGTCGCGATGCAAGAGGCGAGCATGACCAACCTTTCCTGGGCATCCTGGGGTGCCATCTGGGCTGTCCTGCTGTTCGCGGTGGACCTTGCGACCATCGCGCGGGCGGTCACGCGAGAACATCGCTCGCCCGCGTCGCGGCTGGCCTGGAGCGTGGTGATCATGACCCTGCCGCTGGTGGGGGTGATTGCCTATTTCTTTCTTGGCGACACCAGCGCCGATCGAAAATCAGACAAGAAGCTCAAGGATTTACGGCGTGAGCTTCGCCGGCGGCCCGATGCGGATATGCCGCAGGCCAACCTGCCCCTTTTGTATCGACAGGCGTTTGCGCGCGCGGCGTCGGTGAACGGGTTTCAGCCGGTTTCGGGCAATCGGGCGCGGGTGACGACCGACAGCAACGAAAGCATGGACTGGCTGGTGGACGATATCGAGGCCGCCACGGATCATGTGCATATCCTGTTCTATATCTGGCTGGCGGACGGCAATGGCACCCGCGTGGCCGAGGCGCTGATCCGCGCGGCGGGGCGTGGGGTCAAGGTGCGGGTGATCGTCGACGGGCTAGGATCGCGGCGGTTGTTGTCCGATCCGCTATGGGCGCGGATGAAAGAGGGCGGCGTTGATACCGTGGTTGCCTTTGCCTTCCGGTTTCCGCTGATTTCGGCGTTTATCCGCAGGCTGGATATCCGCAACCACCGCAAGATCGTGGTGATCGACCATGCCACCACCTATGTGGGCAGCCAGAACTGCGCGGATGCGGCGTTTCGGGTGAAGGCCAAATACGCGCCCTGGGTCGATGTCATGTTGCGTGTGACCGGCCCGGTGGCCTGGCAGGCACAGCGGCTGTTCGTGTCGGACTGGATGGTCAATGGCGGTGACGACATTGCCCGGTATCTTGACCATGTGCCCGAAGTGCCGAAAGAGGGCTTCCCGGCGGTGATGGCTGGCACGGGACCGACCGAAAGCGTTCAGGCGGTGCCGGACATGATGCAGATGCTGCTGGCCGCGGCCCAGCACGAGGTGATCATCACCACTCCCTATTACGTGCCGTCCGAGGCGCTGCACCAACAGATCTGTGCTGCCGCCCTGCGCGGGGTGCGGGTGCGGTTGAATGTGCCTGCCACAAATGACAGCCTGATCGTTGCCTTTGCCTCGCGCAGTTTCTATCGGTCTCTGCTGAAATCCGGGGTCGAGGTCCATGAATTTCAACCCGGTCTGTTGCATGCCAAGATCCTGAGCATCGATGGCACCGCCGCCCTTGTCGGGTCGCCGAACCTTGACCAGCGAAGCTTTGATTTGAACTATGAAAACAGTATGATGCTGGTCGATCCTGATGTGGTGTCCGAACTATGCCAGAAGCAGGAAGCCTTCATCAATGTGTCCTTGCAGGTGCAGGCGGATACGGTTGTGAACTGGTCGGTGCCACGGCGCATCCTGATCAACAGCATCGGCATGTTGTCTCCGCTTCTTTGAGTTGTCTGCAACTTACTGCACGAGGTTGTGAGGTTTCATGTCATCCCCTTTCCTTTTTGCCGGCGGGGGATCATATCTGGATTAAGAAATATGTTGATAGCTCGCTTGATTTCGCGGGGTTCGGGCTTATCTTGATGTTAAGCCTCGCAACATTGCGGGAAAGTGAGGGAGAGTAGGTCTAGATGAGCAACTATAAAAACTTGCCGGCCCCGACGCCGGAAGGTGGCTTGAACCGCTATCTTCAGGAAATTCGGAAGTTTCCGATGCTCGAGCCGGAAGAAGAATACATGCTGGCCAAACGCTGGGTGGATCATCAGGATCGCGAAGCGGCGCACCAGATGGTCAATTCCCACCTGCGGCTGGCAGCCAAGATCGCCATGGGCTATCGCGGCTATGGTTTGCCGCAGGCCGAGGTGATTTCCGAGGCGAATGTCGGCCTGATGCAGGCGGTGAAACGCTTCGACCCGGAAAAAGGGTTCCGCCTGGCGACCTATGCCATGTGGTGGATCCGTGCCTCGATCCAAGAATATATCCTGCGGTCGTGGTCTTTGGTGAAACTGGGCACAACCTCGGCGCAGAAGAAGCTGTTTTTCAACCTGCGCAAGGCCAAGGCGCGCATCGGTGCGCTGGAAGAGGGCGATCTGCGCCCGGAAAACGTGGCACGGATCGCCAATGACCTGAATGTCACTGAAGACGAGGTGATCTCGATGAACCGGCGGCTGTCGGGCGGGGATGCGTCACTGAACGCCACCGTGTCTGCCGATGGCGAAGGGTCGATGCAGTGGCAGGATTGGCTGGAAGACGAAGACGCCGATCAGGCCAGCGACTATGCCGAACAGGATGAATTGCAGGTCCGGCGCGAATTGCTGGCGAAAGCCATGGACGTGCTGAACGAGCGCGAAAAAGACATCCTGACCCAGCGCCGTCTGCAGGACAAGCCGGTGACGCTGGAAGAACTGTCCGGCGTCTATGACGTCAGCCGCGAACGCATCCGCCAGATCGAAGTGCGGGCATTCGAAAAGCTGCAAAAACGGATGCAGGAACTGGCAGCGGAAAAAGGACTGCTGGAAGAGGCCTGATCCGGCCCTGACTGCGCCCGTGCGGTGTCTGCCGCAATGTTTACCACCGGACCGACCCGCGATAGGCTGGGTCGGTCATCTTTTTTGTCAGGGCATCACGTCGCAGGGGCATCACATGGTCAAGGTTCTGAACTGGGGCGTTCTGGGCGCATCGAATTTTGCACGAAAGCAGATGGCCCCGGCCATTCATGCCGCGCGCGGGGCGCGACTGGTGGCGCTTGCCACGTCGGATGCGGGGAAGGCGCGGGGGTTCACGGCGTTCTGCCCGGATCTCAGGGTCCATGACAGCTATCAGGCGTTGCTGGAGGACCCGGGTGTGGACGCTGTCTATATTCCCTTGCCGAACGCGTTGCATGTGGAATGGGCGCAGAAAGCGGTGCGCGCGGGCAAGCATGTGCTGGTAGAGAAGCCCATTGCCATGACGGCCGCCGAAATCGACGATCTGATCGCGCTGCGGGACGACACCGGGCTGTTGATCGCCGAAGCCTATATGATCGTGCATCACCCGCAATGGATCCGCGCCCGCGAACTGGTGCAATCAGGCGCAATTGGCACGGTGGAACATGCCGAAGCGGTGTTTTGCTATGACAACCGTGCCGACCGGGCCAATGTGCGCAACGACCCGGCACTGGGCGGCGGCGGCATTCGCGACATCGGCGTTTACACCTATTCCTCGGTGCGCTTTGCGACCGGGGCCGAGCCGATTGACCTGTTGGCGCGGATCAGGACGGAAAACGGCGTCGACACCTGGGCGCAGGTGGTCGGGCAGATGGATGGGCCATCGGGGCGGTTTACCTATTCGGCCATGACGTCGATGCGCCTGTCCCCCCGGCAAGAGGTCGTGATCCAGGGCGATCGCGGCCAGATGCGTCTGACCGCGCCGTTCAATCCCGGCATCTTCGGCCCGGCGGAACTTGACCTGCGGCGCCCTGACGGCACCCGCACCATTGAAAACTGGCCGCAGGACAACCAATATATTCTGCAGATCGAAAACTTTGGACGCACGGTGCAAAAGGGCGCGGACTATCCGTGCCCGTTGGAGTTTTCGCGCGGCACGCAGGCGATGATCGACCGCGTGTTCGATGTGGCTGTGGACATAGGCTGACGGAGGGTGACATGGCAGGAGGTTGGGCACGCGACGGTGCGGTACAGGACCAGATTGACGCCTCGATCCAGGATGAACTGGCCCGGATGAAAACCCGGTCAGGCCCGGTGGGCGACAGCCTGACCCATTGCGCGGAATGCGAGGAAGAAATCCCCGAAGCCCGCCGCCGCGCCATTCCCGGTGTGAAACTGTGCATCGACTGCATGCAGGAACGGGATGCCTCTTTCAAAGCGCGTCCGGGGTTCAACCGACGCGGATCGAAAGACAGTCAGTTGAAGTAAGGGAGTGGTGTTGGCAACGGTGGCGGTGGGCCCATACCTCCCGTGAAACGCTGTGTTAGAGTGTCAGAATGACAGTCGCCAGCAAGTACGAATTCCGCAAAGTGACGATGGGCGATCTGCCTATGCTGTTGGAGTGGCAGGCGCAGCCACATGTTCGCGAGTGGTGGCATTCAGACGAACCGTATGATGAGGAAGAAATAAGCGATCCTCGTGTGTCTCGTTGCATCGTCTCGGTTGATGGACGTCCATTTGCCTTCATGCAGGATTACTCCGTCCATGAGTGGGAAGAGCATCACTTTGCACATCTTCCAAAAGGCACGCGAGGGATCGACCAATACATCGGCGATTCCAAGATGATTGGAGTTGGGCATGGGACGGCTTTTATCGGCGAGAGAATGGGCGTTCTCTTTGACAGCGGTGCGCCGGTGATCGCGACCGATCCTCACCCGGACAATGAACGGGCGATTG
The DNA here is from genome assembly GCF_014656375.1 of Aliiroseovarius zhejiangensis. Lineage (GTDB taxonomy): Bacteria > Pseudomonadota > Alphaproteobacteria > Rhodobacterales > Rhodobacteraceae > Aliiroseovarius > Aliiroseovarius zhejiangensis. The sequence goes on from NZ_BNCH01000002.1 coordinate 349,123, forward strand.
CGGTTTACAAGAAGCTGGGGTTTGAACCGTCAGGGCAACCTCAAGAGACGCAATGGGGTCGCATACTACCGATGCTGGCCAGGCCTTAAACGCGGAGCTGTGAACGGCGGCAGAATCCGCAATCCCGCCATTCCAACCCTTCAGGGGCGCTGATGCCCGCGCTCAGTCCTCCATCGCTTCCAACTCGTCGATGAACCCTTCGATCATCGACAGCCCCTTGGCCCAGAAATCCGGGTCCGAGGCATCTAGGCCGAACGGGGCCAGAAGCTCTTTGTGGTGTTTCGACCCTCCGGCTTTCAGCATCTCGAAATACTTGTCCTGAAACGCCGCGTAGCCTTCTTCATATGCCGCGTAAAGCGCATTCACCAGACCGTCGCCAAAGGCATAGGCATAGACATAGAAGGGGGAATGGACGAAATGCGGGATATAGGCCCAGAAGGTTTCGTACCCGTCCATGAATTCGAATGCCGGGCCAAGGCTTTCGCCCTGAACGCTCATCCAGATGTCGTTGATCTGGTCAGGGGTCAATTCACCTTCGGCGCGGGCGGCGTGCAGCTTGCATTCGAAGTCATAGAACGCGATCTGACGCACGACCGTGTTGATCATGTCCTCGACCTTGCCGGCCAGAAGCACCTTCTTCTCGGCAGTGGTCTTGGCCTTGCTCAAGAGTTTGCGGAAGGTCAGCATTTCGCCGAACACGCTGGCGGTTTCGGCCAGCGTCAGGGGGGTCGATGACAGCATTTCACCCTGATCCGCGGCCAGCACCTGGTGGACGCCGTGGCCCAATTCATGCGCTAGGGTCATCACGTCACGCGGTTTGCCCAGATAGTTCAGCATGACATAGGGGTGCACGTTGGTGACGGTGGGGTGGGCGAACGCGCCGGGTGCTTTGCCCGGCTTCACGCCCGCATCGATCCAGCCATCGGTGAAAAATGGCTTGGCGATCTCGGCCATGCGCGGGTCGAAATCGGCATAGGCGTCCATCACGATCTTTTCGGCATCCGGCCAATCGACCAGCTTGTCATCTTCCATCGGAAGCGGCGCGTTGCGGTCCCAGACCTGCATCACGTCCAACCCCAGCCACTTGCGCTTCAACTCGTAATAGCGGTGTGACAGGCGCGGATAGGCGGCGACCACGGCATTGCGCAGCGCCTCGACCACCTCGGGTTCGACATGGTTGGCAAGGTGGCGCCCGGTCTGCGGGGTGGGCATTTTGCGCCACGTATCTTCGATCTCTTTTTCCTTGGCGAGCGTGTTGTGAATGCGCGCGAACAGCTTGACGTTTTCGCCCAGCACGCGGGCGATTTCCTTCGCCGCTGCTTCGCGTGTGGCGCGGTCCTTGTCGCTCAACAGGGTGGTTGTGGCTTCCAGCCCGCGGTCCTCGCCGTTGACGGTGAACACGAGCCCCGCCACGGTTTCGTCAAAGAGCGTGTTCCAGGCAGATGCCCCGACCGCGGATTTGTCGTGCAGAAACTGCTCCAACTCATCGGACAGCTGATAAGGGCGCATGGCGCGCAGCCGGTCGAAGATGGGCTTGTAACGGGCCAGTGCCGCGTTGTCGGCAAACCAGCCGTCCAGCACGGTGTCGTCGATGCGGTTCACTTCCAAAGAGAAAAACACAAGCGGCGCGGTAAAGACGGTGATCTTTTCCTGGCAGTTTTGCAAAAACTGCGCGCGGTCGGCATCGGTGGTTTTCTGGTAATACCGCAGTCCCGCAAACGACATGATGCGCCCGCCGATCAGGTCGATCTGTTCATAGGCCTCGATGCAGGCCAACATGCCAGCGGCGTCCAGCCCGGCCAGTTTGCCCTGATAGGTCGCGGCGAAATCGGCGCAGGCTTTCTCCAACCACTCCATGTCGCGCGACAGTTCCGGGGCGTCCTGCGACGCATAGAGGTCGCTCAGATCCCACTCGGGCAAGCCTTCAAGCGGGATATCACCGGATTGTGCATTGGCATCGCGGACGGGGAAGGGAAGGGTGGTAAGCATCGGACCTCCGGTTTTGTGTCTGGGTCAAGACATAGGACGCAGGCCGGGCAGTTGCAATCCGCCCCCGCCGTACGTGGCGTTTGCCGCGACAAAGGGCGCAAAATGGCCGATTTTCCCCGCCAAGGGGTTTTGACCCGGCCCTGCGGTCCCTTTATAGGAAGGAAGCACTTTTCAAAGGACGCGCGCGTGATCAGATTCATTCTTGGCATATTCGGTGCCGTCTTTACCGGCATCACGCTGGCTGTCTTCATGGCCGCACTGGTGATCGGCGGCGTTTTCTGGATGTATTCCAGAGACTTGCCCAGTCACGAACAGCTTGCCACCTATACGCCTGCCACCATCAGCCGGGTCTATTCCGGCGAAGGGCAGTTGATGGACGAATTTGCCCGCGAACGCCGCCTGTTCACCCCGGCGGACGAGATTCCGGCGCTGGTGAAGCACGCCTTTATCTCGGCCGAGGACAAGAATTTCTATACCCATGCCGGGTTCGACCCCCGCGGGATCGCCGCCGCCGCCGTCGAAGCGGCGCGCGGGGGAAAGCTGCGCGGCGCGTCCACCATTCCGCAGCAGGTGGTGAAGAACTTCCTGCTCAGCTCTGAACGGTCGGCGGAGCGCAAGATCAAGGAACTGATCCTGTCGGTGCGGCTGGAAAGCACCTTGTCCAAGGACGAAATTCTGGCGCTGTATCTGAACGAGATTTTTCTGGGCCAGAACTCATACGGTGTGACGGCGGCGGCGCAGACCTATTTCAACAAGACGCTGGACGAATTGGAGCCGCATGAGGCCGCAACGCTGGCCTCGATGCCGCAGGCGCCCAGCAACTTTCACCCGGTGCGCGCGAAAGAACGCCTGATGGCGCGGCGCAACTATGTCCTGCGCGAGATGTTCCAGAACGGCTATCTGGACAAGGCGACCTATGATGCCGAGGCCGCCAAGCCTCTGCGGTCGGTTCAGAACGGCGACTTCCCGGCCTTCCGCGAGGCGCTGCCGCCGCGTGACTACTTCACGGACGAGATTCGGCGTCAGTTGAGCCGCGATTTCGGGGAAGAGGAGTTCTTTACCGGCGGCATGACCGTGCGGGCCACCGTCGACCCGGACTTGCAGCAGGTGGCCGCCAAAAGCCTGCGCATCGCGCTTGAGGATTACGACCGCAGCCGGGGCGTCTGGCGCCCGTCCGGCGTGACGTTGCCCGCCGAAGTGCTGGGCGACGAGGCGTCCTGGCGTGCAGCCCTGGCCGATACCCGGTTCCCGCGGGACATCGAAGGCTGGTCACCGGCGGTGGTGCTTGAGGTCGGCAGCAGCGATGCGCGCATCGGCATCGAAGGCGTGGACGAGGACGAAGACGGCCACTGGATCCCGGCCAAGGATGTGACATGGGCGCGCCGCCGCAATGAAGACGGAAGCCTTGGCCCCCGCGCACAGGTTGCTGGTGATCTGCTGAAGGTCGGCGAGGTCGTGCATGTGCGCCAGATGACCAGCGATGATGACGGCAGCTTCATCCGCTGGACCTTGCGACAGGTGCCCGAGGTGCAGGGCGGATTCATGGCAATGGACGTGAACACCGGCCGGGTGATCGCGATGCAGGGCGGCTTCAGCTATCAGCACTCGGTCTTCAACCGGGCGACGCAAGCGACACGCCAGCCGGGGTCGAGTTTCAAGCCCTTCGTCTATGCCGCCGCGCTGGACAGTGGATTTTCGCCTGCCACCATCGTCATTGACGCCCCGATCGAGGTGGTCGCGGGGGGGCAGATCTGGCGGCCCAAGAACTACTCCAACCGGTTTTATGGACCGACGCCCTTGCGCACCGGGATCGAACAGTCGCGCAACCTGATGACGGTTCGTCTGGCGCAGGAAATCGGCATGGATACCGTGGCGGGTTATGCCGAGCGGTTCGGTGTCTATGACCGGATGAACCAGTTTCTGGCGAACTCTCTGGGGGCCGAAGAGACGACGCTTTTCCGCATGGTCGCGGCTTACGCGATGTTCGCCAATGGCGGCGAGCGGGTGGAACCCACGCTGGTCGACCGGGTGCAGGACCGTTGGGGCAAGACGATCTATCGCCATGACGATCGCCAATGCACCGATTGCAGCGATCCGACGCTTGCCAGTGGTCAGGCGCCTGCGATCGTGTCGGACCGCGAACGGGTGATGAATGCGATCACCGCCTATCAACTGACCTCGATGCTGCGGGGCGTAGTAGAACGCGGCACGGCGCGTGGCACGGTGAACCTGCCGGTGCCGACGGCTGGCAAGACCGGCACGACCAATGATGAGCGCGACGTGTGGTTTGTCGGCTTTACCTCGAACATCGTGGCGGGCTGCTATATCGGCTATGACCGTCCACGCACCATGCCCGGCACCTCCGGCGGCGGGATGTGCGGCCCGGTGTTCCAACGCTTCATGCTTGAGGCAATCAAGGAATATGGCGGGGGTGAGTTCAAGGTGCCGCCGGGCGGGCATTTCATCAAGATCGACCGCTTCACCGGCGCGCGCCTGCCGCCGGATGCGTCAGGTGATCATGTTGTGGCCGAGTATTTCCGCGATGGTGAAGAGCCGCTGTTTGGCGTGATGTTCGACGGTGGCTTTGCGATGGGGGCCAACCTGCCCATGTTCAACCGTGGTGAAACGGATGATGGCGCGACGAAGGTTCAGACCTCGACCGGCAAAACAGTGGTGGTGCCGGGCAAGGCTGATTTCGGGTCTCTGTCGTCGGGCGGGCTATACTAGGCAGGGAGTTACAGGCGATGCGCCTTCGGTGCCGTTCGCGCCTATGGCCCCGTGTGGCGCAATCATCTGCACGGAGATGCATTTTGCCCATTGTCATTCCGACCCCTGACCACGTATGGTCCTTTCATGGCGGATCGCGTCTTTGCACCCGACCGCTGACGAGAGTTTCGTTGTTTTGCTGACCGAATGTTGGCCAAGGCCGCAGGCCGGGGCAAAACAAACCGAGAATGCTCTGGAACGCGCCCGGAAATGGGCTGGCTGCCAGAGCGCGAAATTGACGATCACGGAGGTAAGCGCCCGCAAGGCCGTTGTTCCGGGTCCGAAAATCCGCCCGACGTCTGACACCAGACCGGGCAAAAGAATGGGTCGCGCACGGGGTCTGGCCACTCCAGCCCACCGCAAGCGTGACCGGAGAAGAAACGCGATGATGCGCGAGAGGATCGAGCAAACTCAGAAGGCAGGGCGCAAGCCCCTGACCTTGTTGCCGTATCCCACGCATCGCTTCGCCCTGACAAGACACCCCCAAAACCGTGCGCTTCCGCCTGGAAGGGCGCGCGTCGGGGGTGCGGAAAGAACATATGCCCAAGAAGATGCTTATCGACGCCACCCATGCGGAAGAAACCCGCGTTGTGGTGGTGGACGGAAACAAGGTCGAGGAATTTGACTTTGAATCAGAAAACAAACGCCAGCTAGCTGGCAATATCTATCTGGCCAAGGTGACGCGGGTCGAACCGTCGTTGCAGGCAGCCTTTGTGGATTATGGCGGCAACCGCCACGGCTTTTTGGCCTTTTCCGAAATCCACCCTGATTATTATCAGATCCCGGTCGCGGACCGCGAGGCGCTCTTGGAAGAAGAACGCGCCTATGCCGAAGCCATGGCCGAGGAAGAGGAAAAACCCAAATCGCGCCGCCGCCGGTCGCGCGGCCGATCCCGCGCGAAGGCGGAAGAGGTCAAATCCGATGATGCCGTGGCCACCAAAGAGGTCGACTCCACCGGCTCCGGTATGGATGTCATTGACCTGGACAATGGTGAAGGCGACCCCGAAGAAGGCCGCTCGCCGATGGAACTGGTTGGCGACACCCCTGTCGAAGAACCTACCGATGGCTCGGATGACGATGCAGTCCTGACAGATGCGGCCAGCGACAGCCCCAAGGTCAAAGACCAGGCATCGGACACGTCGGACGACAGCGACGACAGCGACGACGACGACGATGATGACGACGACGCACCGCTGGATGCCTCGGAAAAAGACGACCAGATCGAAAGCGTCGCCGATGATGACGCCGTCGAGGATATCCGCCCGCGCCGCAAACCGCGCCCGAAACGCTACAAGATCCAGGAAGTGATCAAGGTGCGCCAGATCCTTCTGGTGCAGGTCGTGAAGGAAGAACGCGGCAACAAGGGCGCGGCGCTGACCACCTATCTGTCGCTGGCCGGGCGCTATTGCGTCTTGATGCCCAACACGGCGCGCGGCGGCGGGATCAGCCGCAAGATCACCAATGCCGCCGACCGCAAGAAGTTGAAGGAAATCGCCGCCGAGATCGACGTGCCCAAGGGGGCGGGTCTGATCGTGCGCACGGCGGGGGCCAAGCGCACCAAGTCGGAAATCAAGCGTGACTACGAATATCTGCAACGCCTGTGGGAACAGATTCGCGAGCTGACGCTGAACTCCACCGCACCTGCGAAAATCTATGAAGAAGGCAACCTGATCAAACGCTCGATCCGCGATCTGTATTCGCGCGAGATCGACGAAGTGTTCGTGGAGGGCGAGGCAGGCTATCGCACCGCCAAGGACTTCATGAAGATGATCATGCCGTCCCACGCCAAGAACGTGAAGCTGTATCAGGACCAGATGCCACTGTTCGCGCGCTATCAGGTTGAAAGCTACCTGTCGGGGATGTTCAGCCCCACGGTGCAGCTGAAATCCGGTGGCTATATCGTCATTGGTGTGACCGAAGCTCTGGTGGCGATTGACGTGAACTCGGGCCGAGCAACGAAAGAAGGCTCGATCGAGGAAACGGCGCTGAAAACCAACCTTGAGGCCGCCGAGGAAGTCGCGCGCCAACTGCGTCTGCGCGACCTGGCCGGTCTGATCGTGATCGACTTCATCGACATGGAAGAACGCCGCAACAACAACGCGGTTGAAAAGCGTCTGAAAGACAAGCTGAAAACCGACCGTGCGCGCATCCAGGTGGGCCGTATCTCGGGCTTTGGTCTGGCGGAAATGTCGCGCCAGCGTCTGCGCCCCGGCATGATCGAGGCGACGACCCAGCCTTGCAACCATTGCCATGGTACGGGCCTGATCCGCTCGGACGACAACCTTGCCTTGTCGATCCTGCGCCAGTTGGAAGAGGAAGGCGTGCGCCGTCGCTCGCGCGAGGTTCTGGTGAAGGCTCCGGTCGGCATCGTGAACTTCCTGATGAACAACAAGCGCGAGCATATTGCGCAAATTGAAGCGCGCTATGGCATGGCGGTGCGGATCGAAGCCGATCCGTTCCTGATCTCGCCCGATTACTCGATCGAGAAGTTCAAGACAGCCACCCGCGCCGTGCCGGACGCCTCGGCAACGGTGGTGTCCGTCGATGCCTCGCTGATGGAGGATATTGACGAGGTCGAAGACGCCGAAGTGATTTCGGAGGACACGAGCGAGGACGAACAGAAGCCCAAGAAACGTCGCCGCCGCCGTCGCCGTCGTCGGTCGTCCAACGGGGATGACGCGCGGCAGGACAACCAGAACGGCGACGCGTCCGAGGACAATGACCCATCGGACGAGGTCAAGGACACCGCGGCAACGGATGCCGACGCCGAGACCCCTGCCGAAGACAGCGACGACAAGCCCAAGCGCAAACGCGCCCCGCGTCGCCGGTCGAAGAAAGCCGATGATGAAGCGGCCGGTGAAACAGGAGCTGCGGACGCATCCAGCGAAGACGCGCAAGCGACGGCTGAGGTTGAGGCGGAAGAAAAGCCGAAGCCCAAGCGCGCACCCCGTAAACGGGCAGCGAAACCGAAGGCGGAAGAAGCGGCGACCGATGCCACGGCAGAAGTTGAGGTGGAAGAGGCACCGAAGAAACCCGCGCGCAAGTCACGGGCCAAGAAGCCCAAAGAGGACGCTCCCGCAGAGGCTACGTCGGCTGAGAAGTCAGCGCCGGAAGCCGAAGTAAAGCCCAAGAAAGCACCACGCAATCGGGCGACCACGTCACGAAACAACGAAGACGACGCGGCAGTTGACGCGACCACTGCCGAGAAAGCGCCGGAACCCGCAATGGCAAACGCCGCTCCGGCGACCCCTGCCGAGCCCGAGGTGAAAGCCGACGAGCCGCCCAAGCCCAAGCGCAAGGGCTGGTGGTCGCTGGGCAGCTAAGCAGCCATGCCGATAGACAGGGAAAGGCCGGGCAACTTGTCCGGCCTTTTCGTTTCCGTCATCCCTTGCGGATGAAGTAATGGGTGGCGTTGCCGTGTTCTTCCTGCCCCAGAAGGTCGTGCCCCTGTTCGGCGCAGAAATGCGGCACGTCGATCACCGCCGCCGGATCGGTGGTTTGCAGGCGCAAAACCTGCCCCGTTTCAAGCGATTTCAGACGCTTGCGGGCCTTCAGCACAGGCAGGGGGCACAGCAACCCCAGCGCATCAAGATCGTCGTCAAACTCCATATCTTCCCATAGGCCGTCGGGGTGGACCTGTCCATCGGGCAGGTGAACCAATTTGTCGCGCAGTTGTGACAAAGGGGCAGGTGACGACGCGGCCTTCCCGCGCTATGTGAGGGTATGTTTGGATTTGACCTTATCGACGCCAGCCTGCTGCCGGCCTTGATCATCGCCTTCGTGGCCGGGATCCTGAGTTTCCTCAGCCCCTGCGTGCTGCCCATCGTGCCGCCCTATCTGGCCTATATGTCCGGCGTCAGCATGGGCGAGATGACCGAGGGGCGGCAAGCCGCCCGCAAGGCCACACTGGCCGCTTTGTTCTTCGTCATGGGCCTGTCGACGGTGTTTCTGTTTCTTGGCTTCGCGGCATCGGCCTTCGGGGCGTTTTTCCTGCAAAACCAACAGCTTTTCGCCACGTTCGCCGGAATCGTCGTGATGGTGTTCGGGGCGCATTTTCTGGGCGTGATCAATATCCCCTTCCTCAATCGCGAGGCGCGGCTTGATGCGGGCGACCAGGGTGGAAGCGCGTTCGGAGCCTATCTGCTCGGGCTGGCCTTCGCCTTTGGCTGGACCCCGTGCATCGGGCCGCAACTGGGTGCGATCCTGTCGCTTGCCGCGTCGGAAGGATCGGTTGCGCGGGGCACCACGCTTCTGGCGATCTATGCTGCCGGGCTGGGCATTCCGTTTCTGCTGGTCGCGGCATTCTTCCCGCGCATGACCGGGATGATGAATTTCATGAAACGGCATATGGAGCGGATCGAGCGGATCATGGGGCTGCTTCTGTGGACTATCGGGTTGATGATGCTGACCGGGGGGTTTTCGCGATTCTCCTATTGGCTGCTTGAGACATTCCCGGCACTTTCCGCACTTGGCTGAGCAGGAAGTCCACGCAAGGGCTTAATTTCGACTGTTTTTCCGGATAGCCTTGCGCTGAAACAGACAGGCCGGAACCATGCATGCCACCGACGACCGACCGCCCGGAAAACCCGCCCAGGTGCGGCGTCGCCAGGTGTTTTACATTCCCGGCTATGACCCGATTCACCCGCGCCGATATCGCGAGTTGTATCGCAAGGAGGGGGCGGCGCAGGCGGCGATTTCGGGTTATCAGATTGACCTGATCGGGCGGCAGCGTTCAGGCAGCTACGGTTGGCAGGTGACCGGCCGGATCGACGGGGTTGAAACCGAGGCCGAATTCGACGTGCTGGTCTGGGCCGACATCGTTCGTGACAGCATGAAGTTGAACATCGCACAGACCTACCTTCTGATGGCGCGCACGGCGTGGACCTATATCGCGACCGGCGCGTTGTGGCGCTTGATGCGGTTGCGCAAGGGGCCGGTGATTGCCGCGCTTTACCCGGTGGGCATGTTAATGCTGCAACTGGTTCTGGCCCTGCTTCTTGGGCATATTCTTGGTCATGTCGCCGCGTTTTTCGCGGTCCATGTCACATTTAGCGCCATTGCGATGGTCGCCGGTTACTGGATCGGGTTTGCCGTGACCGTCGCGGTTCTGCTGCGCTGGTTTCGCGCGGTAGATAACAAGCTATATGTTTACTACCTGATGCACGATTATGCCTATTCCGCGCGCTCGAAAGGGGCCAACCCGCCAGAGTTGGAGGCGCGGATGGCGCTATTTGCCGACCAGATCGAACGGGCGCTGCACACGGATGTGGATGAGGTTTTGGTGGTGGGCCACAGTTCCGGCGCGCATCTGGCCGTATCCGTGCTGGCCGACCTGCTACGGGCGGGTCGGGTGCCGCAGGATGGCCCCGCGCTGGCGTTTCTGAGCCTTGGGCAAGTCATGCCGATGGTCAGCTTCCTGCCCGATGCGCACAGGCTCAGGCGCGACCTGCATGAGTTGAGCATGCAGACCCGTGTCGCATGGGTGGACGTGACTGCGCCGGGGGATGGCTGTGCCTTTGCGCTGTGTGATCCGGTGGCGGTGACAGGGGTGGCGCCCGATCAGGGCAAACGCTGGCCGCTGGTGGTTTCTGCAGCGTTCACAAAAACGCTCAGCCCCGAACGCTGGAAGGCTCTGCGCTGGCGCTTTTTTCGGCTGCATTTTCAATATCTTTGCGCCTTTGATCGTCCTGGAGATTACGATTATTTTCAAATTACCGCTGGCCCGATGACCCTTGCAGACCGCTATCGCAAGCGCCGCCCGTCGGCCAGCCGGATCGAGAACCCGGTGTCAAAATACACGAGCATGGCGGCATGACGACGCCCTTGCCCCCCAAACCGCCCTCGCGTGCCGGGCGGGTGTCGCTTTGGCGTTACGCGAAACTGTTTCGCCGTGATATCCTGTCGGCCCAACCGGCGCGGCTCTATCGCGCCTGGATGGCCGAGTTTCGTACGCCGTTCTTCCGCAGTTTCCTGTGCAACGACCCGACGCTGGTCGAACTGGTGCTGAAGAAACGCCCCGACGATTTCCCGAAATCCGACCGCATCCGCGAGGGGCTGGCACCGCTGTTGGGCCAGTCCGTCTTCGTCACCAATGGCGAGGTCTGGAAGCGGCAGCGCCGCATCATAGACCCCGCGTTCGACGGTGGGCGGTTGAAAGAGGTGTTCCCGGCCATGTGGGATGCTGCCGTGTCTGCCGTGGACCGCCTGCGCCCTGTGGCGGACGGCTCCCCCGTCGAGATGGAAAGCCATGCCAGCCACGCCGCTGCTGACGTAATTTTTCGCACGCTGTTTTCGATCCCGATCGAGCATGAGGTCGCGGGGCAGGTGTTCACGAAATTCCGCGACCACCAGCGCGCGCAACCTGTGATCAATCTTGGGGCGCTGTTGCCCTTGCCGCGCTGGATGCCCCGGTTTCACCGCGCACGGGCCAAACAGACCGCGCGCCAGATCAGGGGTCTGATCCACGACCTGACCGCCGACCGCATGGCCGAGATCAAAGCAGGCACGGCGCCCGACGATCTGGCCACCAAGATCATGACGACGACCGACCCCGAAACCGGCGGCCGGTTCGATACCGACGAGATGGTCGATCAGGTGGCGATCTTCTTTCTTGCAGGGCACGAGACCAGTGCCTCGGCCTTGGCGTGGACGCTGTATCTGTTGGCCCTCAATCCTGATTGGCAGGATCGGGTGGCAAGCGAAGCAGCGCATGAAATTGATCCTGAAAAGATCTATTTCTCGGTCATGTCGCGGCTGCGCCTGTCGCGGGACGTGTTTCGCGAGGCGCTGCGCCTCTATCCCCCGGTGCCGATGATGGTGCGCGAGGCAAGCTGCCCCGAACAGTTCCGGGGACGTGACGTGCCGAAGGGCAGCCAGATCGTGCTGAGCCCCTGGCATTTGCACCGGCATGAACGGCTGTGGGAGGATCCCGATGCCTTCAACCCCGCCCGGTTCCAGACGGCGAATGGAAAATCCTGCCTGCGCAACGCCTTCATCCCGTTTTCCAGCGGGCAAAGGGTGTGCCCCGGGGCCGGCTTTGCGATGATCGAAGGACCGTTGATTCTGTCGATGCTGGTGCGGGCCTTTCGGTTTGAACTGGTTCAAGACCGGCCCGCGATGCCTGTGGCGCATCTGACGGTGCGGGGCAGGGACGGGATCTGGCTGTCCCTGACGCCGCGCGAGTGAACCTCAGCCCTCGGACGGTCGTCTGTAGTGATCGAGCACATACACTCGAATCGCCGAAGCCAGCCCCCTGTCCACGCCGCGTTTCTCATCCACTTCGGCAGCGAGCGCGTTCAGGGGCAGTCCGCGTGCCTTCGCAATCTCGCGAAATGCCTGCCAAAACTCCGGCTCCAGCGAAACCGACGTGCGATGCCCGCGCAGGGTCAGCGAGTGTTTTTCGGGGCGCGAACTCATACTGTGTCCGGGTCTTTTCTGTGACCGTCCAACTGTCGCTGCATTCGGGTCTTCTCCGCGCGCTCCATGGCTTTCTGCGCCTTGCTGCGCCCATGTTTGACGGCGTTTTCATCAGCGCGGGCCTTTCGCGCGGCCCGCGCCTTTTCTTTCCGAAACCGGTTCAGATTGACCGGTTCCGCCATCAGTCCTTCGGGCCGATCATCTGTTCGGGGCGCACAACCGCGTCAAAGGTCGCCTCATCCACGAACCCAAGCGCAATCGCCTCTTCCTTCAGGGTCGTGCCGTTTTTGTGCGCCGTCTTGGCCACCTTGGTGGCGTTGTCATAGCCGATGGTCGGGGCCAGCGCCGTCACCAGCATCAGGCTTTCCTTCATCAGCTTGTCGATGCGCGGCTCGTTGGCCTGGATGCCGTTCAGCATCCGCTCGGTGAAGCTGTCGGCCGCATCGCCCAGAAGCTGGATGGATTGCAGCAGGTTGTAGCTCATCATCGGGTTATAGACGTTCAGTTCGAAATGCCCCTGGCTGCCTGCAAACTTGATCGCGGCATCGTTGCCCATCACATGCGCGGCCACTTGCGTCAGCGCCTCGGCCTGGGTCGGATTGACCTTGCCGGGCATGATGGACGAGCCGGGTTCATTTTCCGGCAGGATCAACTCGCCCAGACCCGAGCGCGGGCCGGAGCCGAGAAAACGGATGTCATTGGCAATTTTGTAGCACGAACCCGCCACGGTCGCCAAAGCGCCCGACATGAACACTATCGCGTCATGGGCAGCCAGAGCCTCGAACTTGTTGGGGGCGGTAACAAAGGGCAGGCCGGTGATGCGAGCCATATTCGCGGCGACTTCCTCGCCCCAGCCCTTGCGTGTGTTCAAACCGGTGCCGACAGCCGTGCCACCCTGTGCCAGTTCATAAATGCCGGGCAGGGCCAGCTTCACCCGTTCGATGCCCTGACGGATCATATGGGCATAGCCCGAGAACTCCTGCCCAAGCGTCAGCGGGGTGGCGTCCTGCGTATGGGTGCGGCCGATCTTGATGATGTCCTTGAACTCGTTTTCCTTGGCTTCAAGCCCGGCCAGCAGTTTTTCCAGACCGGGCAGCAGCACGTCACGCACGCTCATCGCGGTGGCGATGTGCATCGCGGTCGGGAACGTGTCGTTCGAGGATTGGCCCATATTGCAGTGATCGTTCGGGTGCACCGGGTCTTTCGATCCGATCACGCCGCCCATGATTTCAATGGCGCGGTTGGCGATCACCTCGTTGGCGTTCATATTCGATTGGGTGCCGGACCCGGTTTGCCACACGACCAGCGGGAAGTTGTCGTCGAACTTGCCAGCCACGACTTCCGATGCGGCCTGAATGACGGCATCGGCAATCTTGCCATCCATCGCGCCCGCGGCTTTGTTGGCTTCTGCGCAGGCCTGTTTGATGACACCAAGGGCACGCACGATGGCGGTGGGTTGCTTTTCCCAGCCAATCGGAAAGTTCATCAAAGAGCGCTGCGTCTGTGCGCCCCAGTATTTGTCGGCAGGAACTTCAAGAGGGCCAAAGCTGTCGGATTCTGTGCGGGTCTGGGTCATGTCAGGGCGCCTTTATTTGCAAAACCGAGGCCGTTGTACACGACTGCACACCAAATTCAATGCTGGTAGCGCCCGAACCGCGTGGTGTGGCAATGCTGTCGGAGATTGGACCGTGTCGACAGGGGCAGGCGGGGCGGTCCGCTATTTGCGAAAGCTGTCCAGCCGAACGATCTCGGCCTCTTTGTGGGATGGGTCCTGGGCGTCAGCGTCCGTGTCGGGCGCATCGCGTTCCGGGTCGGCGACGGGCGCGGCCTCTTCCGCGATCGCGTCCTGATCTCCGGCAAGATGCAGGTCGGGGTGGTGGTCGTCCTGCATTTCGAACCGCAATCCGAATTCCACCGACGGATCAACGAAGGTGTTGATCGCATCGAACGGAATGAACAGCGTCTCGGGCGTGTCGCCAAAATTCAGCGTGACGGAAAACCCGTCCTCGCTGACGGCCAGGTTTTCGAACCAGTGCTGCAAAACGATCGTCATGTCGTCGGGAAACCGATCATGCATCCAGTTCGCAATCTCGACCCCGTCATGGCGGGTGTCGAAATTGATGAAGAAATGATGTTCACCCGGCAGGCCAGACGCCGCGACATCCCCCAAAACCTTGCGGATCAGGTCGCGCATGGCGTCATGCATCAGGTTTCCATAGTCGATGGTGTCGGACATGAGCGGTCTTTCTGCTGTCTGGGTCCAGAATACGGGATTCGGTGGCGATGAAAAGGCGCAAGATGATCACGCGGTCAGCACGAACAACCCCGCGCCAAGGGTCGCCATGATCGCCAGTGTCAGCGGCAGCGAGACGCGCAGGGCAAGCAATAGCAGAGCGGCGGTGCCAGCCAGGCCCAGGGCGGTCGCATTCAGGCTGCCCGGCTCAGGCAGGGTGGGGGCGAACACATTGTCCGCGCGCGTCACATGATCGAAAAAGACATGCAAGGCAAACCACAGAGACAAGTTGGCGATGACGCCGACAACCGCAGCGGTGATGGCGTCCAGCGCCGCGGTCAGCCGGGGTCGGGTGGTCAGCCAGTCCAGATGGGGGGCCGCGACGAAGATCCACAGGAAACAGGGGATGAAGGTGACCCAAAGTGTCATCGCCGCCGCCAACAGTGCAAGAACCGGGCCGGACAGGCCATGACCGGCCATATAGCCCACGAACTCCGTCACCAGAATCAGCGGGCCGGGCGTGGTTTCGGCCAGCCCAAGCCCTTCCATCATCTGCGCGGGGCTCAGCCAGCCATGGGTGGTCACGGCCTCTTGCGCCATATAGGCCAGCACCGCGTAGGCACCGCCAAAGCTGACCACGGCGAGTTTCGAGAAGAACAGCCCGATAGCGGTCAGGCTGTCCGCGCCAAATCCGTGTGCCAGCAAAAGGGGGGCAAACCACAACGCCAGCCAGAGGGCTGCTTGTTTCAGTGTGCGACCCAACGTCGTCGGCTGTGCCGGTCTTGGCGTGGCGGGCAGTTGGCCCGTAGATCCGCCCGCGAAACCAATCCCGATCGCGCCGGCAACCAGGATCACCAGCGGAAACGGCGCGTCGAAGGCATAGAGCGCGATGAACGACGCCATCGCGATGGTCCCGTGTGACCAGTGGCGCAGGGTTTTGCGGGCCAGTCTGAACAGAGCTTGCAAGACCACGATCACCACCGTGGCCTTGACGCCCAGAAACAGGGCTTCGGCCAAGGGCAGTTGCCCCCAACGGGCATATGCCGCCGCCAAGACCAGCATGACCAACGCGCCCGGCAAGACGAACAGCAACCCCGCGATCAACCCGCCCGGCACTCCGCGCAGCCGCCACCCGGCATAGGTGCACAACTGCATGGCCTCCGGGCCGGGCAGCAACATGCAGAAGGACAGGGCATTCAGGAACTGCCGCTCGGTCAGCCACGGGCGGTCCTGCACAAGTTCGCGGTGCATCACCGCGATTTGCGCCGCCGGACCACCGAAGGACATCAATCCGATACGTGCAAAGATGCGGGTGAGCTCGGGCAGGCCGGGCGACATATGCGGTTCGGGAGGAGGAGACACGGGTGGTGGAGGCGAGGGTGGAGGAGGGGACAAGGGCGGGCAAGGCGGCATGACCGGATAGGGCCCTGATCCGCACCCATTGGCAAGGGAAAACCGCCCGGTGCCATACGCGACCAGAGGGGAACACCAAGGCAACGCAGCCCTGCATGCCCAAGGCCTTGAAGGTGACCACCCGGACCACATCCAAGCCCGGCGGCACCACCCGCGCAGTTATCTGCCCACGATACGGGCGCACAGGCGCGTCACCCTTCGCTGGTGTGGGTCAGGCGCAGCGTCAGGCTGCGATCCCTTCGCCTGACAGGCACAGGGCCAGGCTGTCCGGCGGCAGATATCCCAACTGTTCGAAAAAGGTCAGAAAGTCGATCTGGTTATAGGCTTCGACAATCTTGCCATCCGACATACGCGCCATGATCTGGCCGGTGGTCTGCACAGGCTTCTGGTCCGCCAGCGTCACCGCTAGGACGGTGAAGGTCGCCCAGACCCAGTCGCCCAGCTCAACCTCGCGATCAAAACGGACTTCGCTGATTTCGACCTGTGCCAGAACGGCGGCACCCAGGGCATGAAAATCTTCGGGCCCGACACCGAAATCCATCACCCCCTGCGCTTCGAAGTCGGGGGCAAAGAAACGCCCGATTGCATCCAGATCCTGCTGTACCCAGACACGGTCATACCATTGTTTCAGAAGCTCCAGATGGGCCACGTGCTGTTCCTTCCAAGTTCATGTGTTTCGGTTTTCAGACCTCCGAATCTAGGCCAAAAGCATTAAGGAGGTGTAACCGGCAATCCGGGCAACCCGGTCAGGCTGGACATGGGTCAGGCTTGGCGCATGTCTGGGGTACCTGGGGGAAGGTGCAGGCTTCTGTTGCCAGGTGCCTGCGAACCCCGCCTTACGCTGCTAGGCCTAAGGACTTAGGTTTCGGCGACCCGAACTGCTTACGCAGCCAGAGCCATTGCCGGAGCTTTGTTGTCGTTTGCAACTAGCTTAAGTGAACCGATAACGGTGGTATCTCACCGAGACAAAGCAAACCCCTTTAGACGTCCGTCGATCCTGTTTCGCCCCCAGAATGCCCAAACGAAGCATATTGGTGGAGGCGCCGGGTACCGCCCCCGGGTCCGATCCGCTTATTACGAGCGCGTTTATGTCCATAGTCCCGAAGGACAGATCATATGTAAGGGCTTGGAGAGGGATTGAAAAGGGGGGGCTGTACAGTATGCTCGCCCTAAGTAGCTGAAGATTTTCAACCAGCACATTAAGAGAGATACGTTGCCCGCTTTTATTCGACTACTTTGCGACAGAGTGGCGCTGCTTTTTGCGCTCTGGATACCTTACATTGCCGCCGGGTTCGTCTTCTCAGCTCTCTTTGTTTGGCTCAGTAGCCACGTAAACCCCGACCCCTGGGTGTTGCCCGCGATGCAGTTTGCCACCGCGTTGTGGACTATTGTCAAACTTGTACTGTTGGTTCTGTTGATCATTGCTTACTGGCGCGCACTGTTTCTGGGTGAAGAACCACGACTAAAGGGACTGCGCGTAATTCCAAAGGTGTTTCTTGCTGTTTTTTGGCGCGTGTTGCTCATCGCAACGATCGCTACATTCTTTGCGCAGGCGACCTACTATCTGAGCTTTCGCATGATCCAACAGACACTACAGAATGTGCTCAGCGGATCTCAGTATTTGATTTACTATTCCGGCGTTAGCTTTGTGATCTATTCGGTTGGCACCTATCTACTGTCACGTGTTTGTTTGGGGATTGTCTCGATATCAATTGGGCGATCAACGCTTTCGGTCTTAGCTTCGTGGGAAGGGACACGCTCGTTTCGACGTGATATCGTGATCTTGTCTATTCAACTCGGCGCTGTGGTGTCTTTGCTTTACGCAGGAAATGCGACCTTCCAAACGAGCTTAGCGCAACTAGCGCACGGTCATATGCCTGTTTTCGCGATCAATATGGCTTCGAGTGTTTCCTCGGTTCTCGCCTCACTTGTTGTTATTTGGTTTTTGGCCTCTGCGATGGCCATCGCGTATTCTCGGTCTGTTGAGATTCCGACGAAAACCATTGAAAATGTTGATGCTGTGAAAAGATAAACTAACGTCACCGCGTCGACATGCGACTTTGCCCCAACTCAACCGTATACTCAGCCAGCTCGGACAAGATGAGGTCCGCCCGCGACCCATCCGCCCCCTCAATCGCATCCGCCAGCCGTGTATGCAGTGCCACGATCCGGTCCCGATCCCGCTGCGTGTAGGTGATCATGTTCATCAGGGGCTGCATGGCTTCAACGGCGCCCGCCAGTTGATAGGACAGCACCGGATTGCCCGCCCCATCCACCAGTGCGCGGTGAAACGCCACGTCCGAGGCACAGAACGCCTCGTCGGTCAGGCCGGGCTGCGATTGGCGGTGGATCTCGGCGCGCATGGTGGCCACGTGGTCGGGGGTGCGGCGCCGGGCGGACAGGGGCGCGCAGGCCCGTTCCAGCGCATAGCGCGCCTCGCACGCCGTCTCAAAGTCCACGCTGTTCATCGACAGAAGCAGGGTCGAGGTGGTGATCTGCTGGCCATATGCCTCTTCAAACGACATCCGGTTCACGAAGGCCCCGCCAGACGCGCCGCGCTGGGTGCGAATGAGGTTCTGGGCGGCCAACCGCTTTAACGCTTCGCGCACGGTCGAGCGCCCGACGCTGAATTTGTCGCACAGCTCGGCCTCGGACGGCAGGCGTTGATCGACGATCAAATCACCCTCGATGATAGCGTCACGAATGGCCTCGGCGATCTGCTTTGACAGGTCCTGATTGTCGTCCAGATCGGTTTTCACGCAGCGTCACTCCTTAATTGTCTGACAATTGCTTGCCCTGTGGTCAATTGTCAGACATTATCATTCCGACTCGAAAGATGGGGGAACCATGTCCGTTTCGTCAAGGATAAGAACCATGCAGGCGCCGCATTGGCTGGCGCTGTTCGGGCTGATCCTTGTGGGCTGGGGGCTGCTCTATGCGATGGCGCTGCCACCCGACGCGTTGGAGCTGTCACGTATCTATGGTGCCGACTTCTGGCGGTCAATTTGCATCGTGGCGCCGGATCAGGCCGGGTTTGCCGGGCTTTTTGCAATGTGGGCGGTGATGTCTGCCGCGATGATGGCCCCGACGGCGTTGCCCAGCTTTGCGACCTATGACGATCTGATCGCCTCAGGCGCAGGAACACGGCAGGGATTTGTGCAATTGGTCGCAGGCTATCTGGCGGTCTGGCTGGGCTTTGCCGCCATTGCGGCGGTCGGGCAGTTGCTGCTGTTTCGCGCAGGGCTTCTGTCGCCGCTGGGCCAGAGCGTATCGCCGTGGCTGACGGGGGGATTACTGATCGGGGCGGGGGTGTATCAATTCTCGTCGCTGAAGGACGCCTGCCTGTCCAAATGCCGCCAGCCGATGACCTTCTTCATGCAATACTGGCGTGCGACCCGTTGGAACGCCGCCGCGCTGGGCGTGCGCCTGGGGGCACTTTGTCTGGGCTGTTGCTGGGCGCTGATGCTGTTGGGCTTCGTGGGTGGTGTGATGAACCTGGCCTTCATGGGGCTGGCCACCCTGATCATGATTTTTGAAAAACTGCCCGATCTGGGCCGCTATCTGACCCGCCCCCTGGGATGGGCGCTGATCGCGGGCGGGATCTGGGCCTTGTTCCCGGGAGGTTGATATGGACGGAACGCAAGTTGGACAAGTGGAATGGACCATCAAGGGAGAGCTGATTCTGAACTGCAACTGCACGGTCTTCTGCCCCTGTGTGGTCAGCCTTGGCAAGCACCCGCCCACGGAAGGGCACTGCCAGACATGGGGCGGGGTGCGGATCGACAGTGGGCAATATGGAGACATCGACCTGTCTGGCCTGAACCTTGGCCTGATGATCGAGATCCCCGGCAATATGGGGCGCGGGAACTGGAAAGTGGCGCTGTTCGTCGATGATCGCGCCAGTGACGACGCCTATGAGGCGTTGGTGACGATCTTTTCCGGGGCGGCCAAGGGCACAACAGGTCTGTTCCAGATGCTGGTGGGCGAGTTTCTGGGCGCCGAACGCCAGCCTGTCACCTATGAGACCGAAGGCAAAACCCGCCACATCACCGTGGGGCGCAAGATTGCCGGCGTGGTGCATCCCGTGGACGGGGCCAACCCGGACGAGGATATCGTGATCCGCAACACGCAATACTGGATGGGGCCGGACATCACCGTCGCCACCGCCACCAAGGGCAAGCTGCGCGCGCATGGACGGGTCTGGGATTTCGACGGGCGATCCGCCGAGATCTGCCAGATCGACTGGAAAGGCCCGGGGCGCTGAACTCTGCTGAAGGAGAGAGATTATGTTCAAAGCACTTGTGATGGAGCAGGACGAGGCGGGGCTGGCCCAAGCCTCTCTCAAAGAGATATCCGAGGATCAGTTGCCCGACGGCAATGTGACCGTCGCGGTCGAATATTCCACCGTGAACTACAAGGACGGATTGTGCCTGTCGCCCAAGGGCGGGGGGCTGGTGCGTCATTATCCCCATGTGCCGGGCATCGACTATGCAGGCACCGTGGAAGCGTCGGATGACGACCGATACAAGCCCGGCGACAAGGTGGTTCTGACCGGCTGGCGCGTGGGCGAGGTCACATGGGGCGGCTATGCCCAGAAGGCGCGCATTGACGCGGACAAGCTGGTGCCGCTGCCCGACGGTCTGACCACCCGGCAGGCGATGGCTGTGGGGACGGCGGGGTTTACCGCAATGCTCGCCGTGATGGCGCTGGAAGATCACGGGATGAAACCGGGGCAGGGGCCGGTCCTTGTCACCGGCGCAGCCGGCGGCGTGGGATCGGTCGCCACCGCGATCCTTGCCAATCTTGGCTATGACGTGGCCGCCGTCACTGGGCGACCCGATCAGGCGGCGTATCTGAAGGGGCTCGGGGCGTCGTCCATCGTGCCGCGTGAAGAGCTGAACGAGACCACCAAGCGCCCACTTGAGGCCGAGACCTGGGCGGGCTGTGTGGATGCCGTGGGCGGCGACATGCTAGCCCGCGTGCTGGGGCAGATGAAATATGGCGCCAGTGTCGCCGCCGTGGGGCTTGCCGGGGGGGCAGCCTTGCCCGCGACGGTCATTCCGTTCCTGCTGCGCGGGGTGAACCTTTTGGGGATCGACAGTGTCATGCAGCCTTATGACAACCGTCTGCGAGCGTGGCAGCGTATTGCCAGGGACCTGCCGATGGACAAGCTTGAGGCCATGATAAACCCCGCGACTTTGGAAGACCTTCCCGCTCTGGGCGCTGATATCCTGAAAGGGCAGGTCAAGGGGCGCGTTGTTGTGGACGTGAACGGCTGATCGTTCACGCCCCGGTATGAGACGGTTCGTCGCGGCGCGAATTGACGCATTCCTTGTCTTGAATATATCGCGTAGCCCTTGCGGCGGGGCATGTCGCCCCGCCCGCTGACGCGTGGATGGCAATCCCTCTGCCGTGTGCGGGCTCACCCGTTATTCAAGGACAGATCACATGACCAAGTTTTCGCTCAAGACGACCCTGACCGCCGCCGCAATCGGGCTGGCCGGGCTGGCCGGCACCGCCCATGCGGATGACGACGATACCCTTGTCACCATCCTGACCGCGCCTGAAGCACAGACCCAGATGATGGCGATGGTGCTGACGATGAAATCCGCCGAACAAGGTGCTGCGCCGCATGTGATGTTGTGCGGACCCGCCGCCGATCTGGCGCTGAAAGACGCCCCCGAAAGCGCGACCGCCCCGCAAAAGCCGCTGGGCGTTGGACCGCAGCAGTTGATGCAGAAAATCATGGGGATGCCGGGCGCAAAGGTCGAGGTCTGCGCGATCTATCTGCCTAACAAAGGGGCCGAAAAAGACGTGCTGCTGGACGGCGTGAGCGTTGCCGCGCCAGATGCGATGGCAGCCGCGATGCTGGACGCCGACACGTTGATGAGCCTTTAAGCTCACGTCACACAGCCATTGGGGCAGGGCATCACCTTGCCCCTCTGCGCCCTGGCGCCCCGGTGTCGTGCGAAGCCGCGACGCTTGACCCGTTCTCATATGGCAGATAGCCAGAAAGCGTCCGGGGCGACCGCGCGCCTGCAAGCGCGCCCTGTTCCGTCAGGAACCCCACCAGATCTGATGCGAAGGAGCCGCCATGAGCGAGTTGGACATCACTTGGGTGCGCGCCCAGTTTCCGGCTTTCTCGGAGCCGACGCTGCAAGGGCTGGCGTTCTTTGAAAATGCTGGCGGGTCGTATACCTGCAAGCCGGTGATCGACCGGCTGACCCGGTATTACCACCAGCGCAAAGTGCAGCCCTACGGCCCCTATGACGCCTCGCGTCTGGCAGGGGACGAGATGGACGAGGCCCGGACACGTCTGGCCGCTATGATGGGGGTCGATACGGATGAGCTGAGCTTTGGCCCGTCAACCACGCAAAACACCTATGTGCTGGCGCAGGCGTTTCGCCGGTATCTGCCCGAAGGTTCGGCCATAGTGGTGACCAATCAGGATCATGAAGCGAACTCTGGTCCGTGGCGACGGCTTGCGGAGGACGGGGTCGAGGTTCGAGAGTGGCAGATTGACCCCGACACGGGCCATCTGGACCCGACGGCGCTGGACACGCTTCTGGACGACGGAAAGGTCAAACTTGTCTGCTTCCCCCATTGCTCGAACGTGGTGGGCGAGGTCAATGACGTCACCGCCATCTGCGCCAAGGCGCGTGCAGCGGGGGCGTTCACCTGTGTCGATGGCGTCAGCTACGCCCCCCATGGGTTTGTGAATGTCGACGCGTTGGGCGCTGATATCTATCTGTTTTCCGCCTACAAGACCTATGGGCCGCATCAGGGGATCATGGTGATCCGCCGTGCGCTGGGCACGGCACTGCCCAATCAGGGGCATTTCTTCAACGGGGACGTGCTCTACAAACGATTCACCCCTGCCGGACCCGATCACGCGCAGATCGCGGCGTCCGCCGGGATGGCGGATTACTTCGATGCGATGGCGGCACATCACGGGATAACCGGCGAAGCGTCGGCGCGGGCGGCCGGGGTGCACGACCTGATGCGCGCGCATGAGGGGCGGCTGTTGCAGCCCTTGCTGGATTATCTGACCTCGAAAAACTCGGTGCGCTTGCTGGGGCCGTCGCGGGCAGAAGGCCGCGCCCCGACGATCGCGATTGCCACGCAACGCCCGGCGGCCGGGCTGGCCGAACGTCTGGCGCCGCTGGGGATCATGGCCGGGGGCGGCGACTTCTATGCCGTGCGGGCGCTGACGGCGCTGGGCATCGACCCGGCGCTGGGCGTGCTGAGGGTCAGCTTCACCCATTATACGTCTGAAAGCGATGTGGCTAAGTTGATGGATGCGCTCGATCGCGTTCTTTGATAGTAACTAATATCAAAGAGTTGAGCAGAGAACTTAATGTATGTAGCGGGCGCCCTCCATCCCCCGTCATAGGTTTTTGCAGTCGCAGCAGGTGTTGTTGCAGCTGCAAAGCAACCATCTTGTCAGCCACGCCCCCTCCGTCCTAGCCTTGAGCAGGACGGATCGCGAACATTGGGGGGTGATATGATCCTGACCAGCACGGCGGGGCAGACGCATTTGCCACGCTATTTCAGCAATGTGTTCGAGATCGCATGCCGGATGAATCGCGGGCGGCTGGATTTCGTGATGCCGGACGGGCGCCGGTTTCGTGCCGAAGGGGCGCATCCGGGCTTTGTTGCCGAATTGTGTGTGCATGACGCGGATGTGTTCGCCCGCCTGATCCGCGAAGGCGATCTGGGCTTTTGCGATGCTTATATCGACGGCGGCTGGTCCACACCGGATTTGCAGGCGTTTCTGGACCTTTTGCAGGACGACAATGACGTTCTGTATGACGGGTTTCCCGGCCAGATTTTCCTGCGCGCCTATGAACGTATGCGCCACCTGATGAAGTCCAACACCAAAAGCCGGGCGAAGAAGAACATCAGCTATCACTATGATCTGGGCAACGATTTCTATGCGCTGTGGCTGGATGACACAATGACCTATTCCTCGGCGCTGTTTCGCAGCGGGCAGGACAGTCTGGAAAAGGCGCAGGAGCAGAAATACGCCTCGATGATTGACCAGATGGGGGTGGGGCCGGGCGATCATGTGCTGGAAATCGGCTGTGGCTGGGGCGGCTTTGCCGAGCATGCGGCAAGGAAAGGTATCCGCGTCACGGGCCTGACCATCAGCCAGGAACAACATGACTTCGCGGTCGAGCGTATCCGGAAAGCCGGACTGTCCGATCTGGTGACGATCAAGATGCAGGACTATCGCGACGAAAAAGGCCAGTATGACGGCATCGCCTCGATCGAGATGTTCGAGGCGGTGGGCGAGAAATACTGGCCGATCTATTTCGGCACCGTGCGCAAATGCCTGCGCCCCGGCGCGCAGGCCGTGTTGCAGATCATCACGATCACCGAAAAACGGTTTGACGTCTATCGGAAGGGCGTTGATTTCATACAGAAATATATTTTTCCCGGTGGGATGCTGCCGTCCAAGACCGTGCTACGTGCTGAGGTCGAAAAAGCCGGGCTTGCGTTTCGCAACCAGATCGCATTCGGGGAAAGCTATTCGGCGACGCTCAGGCGGTGGCACGAGGTGTTCAACGCGAAATGGGGGCAGGTCGCGGCCCTTGGCTTTGATGACCGTTTCAAACGGATGTGGAACTTCTATCTGACCTCCTGCGCGGCGGCCTTTCATTCCGGCAATTGCGACGTGGTGCAGGTCACGCTGAAAAACCCCGAGTGACGCAGGTGGCACGGGCACAGGTGCATCAACGGGCGTGGTTCACGTGTTACTGCGCGACATTCGCCGTCAAATTTGCCTTAAAATGGCCATAACAACCTGTGAAAACACCGGCTGAACGGCCGATACTGCAGGAGGTCTTGATGCCCACAGCCGCGAAACTGGTTGCTGCCCTGATCCTGTCCGCGACAGGGTGGTTCTGTGCCGAACTGATCAAACCCCTGATGGAAGAAGGCCGCGATCTGTCGAAACTGTCACCGATTTTTGCTTTGGTGGGGTTGTTTGTCGGGTGGAAATTCCTTGGTCCGCGGGCGGATCGGCGGCTGGGCAGCGTGGGGGCCAACGCCTTCACCACCGCTTTGGTGCAGGCCGGCGTTACGTTCTTTATCTTTGCCTTTGCCATCATGATCCAGCAAAGTCTGCGCAAGGCCTATGACGGGCCGATCGAGGCAGTGCAGGATATTTTCATGATCAGCGTGGATTTTTATCAGAAATACGCGACGGGAGAGGTCATGGTCGCGGTTCTGCTTGGTGGGGGGCTGGCGTCGTGGTGCGCCTTCAACGCTGCGCGCAAATGGGGCTGACCCGGTGACGACGATGTTTTTCTATGGCACGCTGTGCCATCTGCCGCTGCTTGACCTTGTGCTGGCCGGTGAACGCTATCGCACGCGCCCCGCAACTCTGCCCCGTCACCGGATCAGTTGGGTCAGGGACCAACCCTTTCCCACCATTCAGGAAGATGCGGACGCGACCGCCCACGGTCTGCTGGTCGAAGGGCTCAGCGACACCGCCCGCGCCCGGCTTGATTTCTATGAGGGCGGGTTCGATTACGCGCTGAAAAAGGTTGCGGTGAAGCCCGACGGCACAACCGAACCCGTGACCGCCGAAGTCTATTTCCCCGCGCCAGGCCTGTGGACGCCCGGTGCGCCGTGGTCTTTGGACGATTGGGTCGCGGAATGGGGCGAGATGACGTTGGAAGCGGCGGACGAGGTGATGTCCTATTTCGGCAAGATCTCGGCGCAAGTGGTTGCCCAGCGGTTTCCGATGATCCGCACCCGTGCAGCCAGCCGCGTGCGGGCGCGTGCCAGCACCACGCCCACCACCCTGCGCGCGGATTTCGGGGCAGGTGATATCGACGTCCACGCCAGCGCGCGCCCCTATGCTGGGTTCTTCACGATGGAGGAGCAGGACCTCGCCTTTCGCCGCTATTCCGGCGAGATGAGCGAGGTGGTCCACCGCGCGGCCTTTGTCGGGGGCGATGCGGTGATCGTCCTGCCCTATGATCCCGTCCGTGACAGGGTGATGCTGGTCGAACAGTTCCGCATGGGACCGCATATGCGCGGCGATCCGCACCCCTGGACGCTGGAACCCATCGCGGGGCGCATTGATGCGGACGAAGCACCGGAAGACACGGCGCACCGCGAAGCACACGAAGAGGCCGGTCTTACGCTTGATCGTCTGATCGCCCTGCCGCACCACTATCCCAGCCCCGGATCGAACACCGAGTATTTCTATACCTTCGTCGCCCTGTGTGATTTGCCAGACGACGCTGCGGGGGTCGGTGGCGCCGAAGCCGAGGCCGAAGATATTCGCAGCCATGTGATCCCCTTCGATCACCTGATGGCGCTGGTGGCCAGCGGCGAAGCGGCCTGCGGTCCGTTGGTCCTTTGCGCGCTTTGGCTGTCACTGAACCGTGAGGCGGTTCGCAGGCGAAGCTGACCTGCGCCCCCTTGAACCCCAATCTGCCAACCCCTACAGATTGTAGGGAAACGCGACACATGGGGCAGAGAATGGATATCAAGCAGGACCTGGAAGCGACCGTCGGCAACACGCCGTTGATTCGTCTGAAAAAAGCGTCCGAGGAAACGGGCTGCGAGATTCTGGGCAAAGCCGAATTCATGAACCCCGGTCAGTCGGTCAAGGACCGCGCGGCGCTCTTTATCATCAAGGATGCGGTGGCGCGGGGCGAATTGAAGCCGGGCGGCACGATTGTCGAAGGCACGGCGGGTAATACGGGCATCGGCCTGGCGCTGGTCGGTGCCTCGATGGGGTTCAAGACAGTGATTGTCATCCCCGAAACCCAGTCCGAGGAAAAGAAGGACATGCTCAGGCTGGCTGGTGCCGAACTGGTGCAGGTGCCCGCCGCCCCCTATCGCAACCCGAACAACTTCGTGCATTACTCGCGTCGTCTGGCCGAGAAGCTGGCCAAGACCGAACCCAACGGCGTGATCTGGGCCAATCAGTTCGACAATACCGCCAACCGCGACGCGCATATTGAAACGACCGGTCCCGAAATCTGGCAGCAAACCGACGGCAAGGTCGACGGGTTCGTCTGCGCAGTCGGGTCGGGCGGCACACTGGCGGGTGTCGGCATGGCCTTGCAGCCCAAAGGCGTCAAGATTGGCATCGCCGATCCGATGGGCGCGGGTCTTTACAGCTATTACACCACCGGTGAGATCGCGATGGAGGGCAGTTCGATCGCCGAGGGGATCGGGCAGGTGCGGATCACCAGGAACCTTGAAGGGTTCACCCCCGACATGGCCTGGCAGGTGCCCGACGAAGAGGCGCTGCCCATCGTCTTTGACCTGTTGCAGGACGAGGGGCTGTGCCTTGGCGGGTCATCCGGGATCAACGTGGCCGGCGCCATCCGCATGGCGAAAGAGATGGGGCCGGGGCATACGATTGTCACCATCCTGTGCGACTATGGCACCCGCTATCAGTCGAAACTGTTCAACCCCGATTTCCTGCGGGAAAAGGAACTGCCGGTGCCGGGTTGGCTGGATCGTGGCCCCGTGTTGCTGCCCGAGGTGTTTGAGGAGGTCGAATGACCCGCCTTCTGACGGCCGTATTGGCGGCCTTTCTGCTGATTGTCACCGCGTTTGGGGTGCTGGCTCAGGACGGGGCCGAGCCGGAGGCCGAGCGCCCCCCGGCCTATGTGGTTCGCGATGACGGATCCCCGGATTACGCAGCATGGGATCGAGTCGCGGACCGTGCCGAACAGGCCATCGAGCAAGACCGCGTCTCGGACAAGGTTCTGGATGATCTGCGGCAGGAACTGACCGACTGGCGCAACCTGTTCAGCGATGCGCAGAAGGAAAACTCGCTCCGCATCGACACGCTGAAGACGCAATTGTCGACCCTGGGACCGGAACCGGAAACCCCCGGATCGGAACCAGCGGTCCTGACCCAAAGACGCAGCGAGTTGACGACCAAGCTGAACGCCGCGCGCTTGCCCGTGCAGGAGGCGGAAGAAGCCCATTCGCGCGCGGATGTGCTGATCCGCGAGATTGACGCGCTGATGCGGTCGCGCCAGACCGATCAGATGTTGGCGCTGGGTCCAAGTCCGATCAACCCGGCGCTTTGGCCGCAGGCGTATAACGATCTGAAAACGACCCTCGGTCTTGCCGTCTCCGAGATACGCGAAAGCTGGGGCAGCGATGCGCAACGGCAGGATCTTCGCTCGGACCTGCCGCTGACCTTGCTGTTTCTGGTGATTGCCATCCTGCTTCTGGTGCGCAGTCGGGTCTGGATCATGCAGCTTGGCGACATGGCGCGCGCCCGGCGGCGTGGATCGGCGCGAGGTGTGATCGGCTTTATCGTTTCAATCGGGCAGGTGCTTGCGCCGATGGTCGGGATATTCGTCCTGATGGTGGCGCTGAACCTTGCGGGCGTTCTGGGCCTGCGTGGGCAGGTGATTGCGGATGTGCTGCCCTGGTTCGGGTTCAGCCTGTTCAGCAGTCTTTGGATCGGCACCCGCCTGTTTGCCACGGAAGGCGGTGGCACGCCTTTGATCGACATGCCGCGCGCCGCGCTGCGCACGGAGGCGCGTGTCAACGTGGCGCTTCTGGGGATGCTTCTGGGCTTCTGGCCGATCCTGACTGACCTGTCGGCACAAGAAGGCTATTCCGCTGGCACGTTTTCGGTGCTGGCCTTCCCCGCCATCCTTGCCACCGGATATCTGCTGATGCGGGTGGGCCGGACCCTGAACAATCACATCAAGCTGCACGCCGAAGGGGACAGCCGAACCTTCCGGGAGCGTGCCGTTCTGCTGATGGGCCGCGCCTGTGCGCTGGTTGGGATCGTCACCCCGGTGCTGGCGGCCATCGGCTATACGACGCTGGCCACATCGCTGCTGTTTCCGATGGTCCTGACCATGGGCATGATTTCGGTGCTGGCGTTGGTGCATGTGTTCTTGATCAGCCTCTATGGCACCGTGCGCAAGATCGACGAAACCGAGGCCGATCAGGCCCTTCTGCCGGTGCTGATGACATCGGTACTGGTGTTGTTGTCGCTGCCGATCCTGGCGCTGATCTGGGGGGTGCGGCCGACCGAGTTGTCGGAGCTCTGGGCCACCTTCCAGCAAGGCTTCCAACTGGGCGAAGCGCGCGTGACGCCTCGCACGTTCATGGTCTTCGCACTGATCTTCGGCATTGGCTACGTGGCCACGCGGGTGATGCAATCGGCCCTGCGCAGTTCGATCCTGCCGAAAACGCGGCTGGACAAGGGCGGTCAGAACGCCATCGCGGTCGGCGTTGGGTATCTGGGGATTTTCCTTGCCGCGGTGATCGCCATTACGACGGCGGGCATCGACCTTAGCTCGATCGCGATCATCGCCGGTGCCTTGTCAGTCGGCATCGGATTCGGCCTGCAGACCATCGTGTCCAATTTCGTGTCGGGCATCATCCTGCTGATAGAACGCCCGATTTCCGAAGGCGACTGGATCGAGGTCGGCGGACAGATGGGTTATGTGCGCGACATATCCGTGCGCGCGACCCGGATCGAAACCTTCGACCGCACCGACGTGATCCTGCCCAACAGTGACCTTGTGTCAGGGGTGGTGACGAACTTCACGCGCGGCAATTCGATCGGGCGGGTGATCATTCCGGTCGGTGTGGCCTATGGGTCCGATACGCGGCGCATCGAAGCCATATTGCACGAGATTGCCGAAAACCACCCGATGGTCACGGTGGATCCGCCCCCGTCCGTGGTGTTTCAGGGCTTTGGCGCCGATAGCCTGAATTTCGAAATCCGTGCGATCCTGAGCGATGTCAATTTCATGTTGAGCGTGAAGAGCGAGATCAACCACGAAATCGCCCACCGCTTCGCCGAGGAAGGGATCGAGATCCCGTTTGCACAGCGCGACATCTGGCTGCGCAACCCCGAGGCGCTGACCGGCGCCGCCCCGGCCAAACCGGCCGAGGCCAAGGACACGGAAGTCGCCCCCAGACCAGAGGCGGCAACGCCCGCCGCATCCACCGAGATGCTGACCAGCGAAGACATGGATGACGCCAGCGGCGAGGACGGCGATGACTGAGGCCCTGTTTCGTCAGGACGCTTATCTGCAGCAGGCCTCGGCCCATGTCGTTGCGCACGCGGCGCGGGGCGTGGTTCTGGACCGGTCGCTGTTCTATCCGAATGGCGGCGGGCAGCCGGGGGATCGCGGCAGCCTGCGCTGGGAGGGCGGGGCGATGGAGGTGGTCGACACGCTGAAAGGTGACGGCGAAGACATTGCTCTTGTCCCGCAAGACGGTGCGGACCTGCCCCCTGTGGGCACGCAGGTCATGCAATCGCTCGACTGGGAACTGCGCCTGCGTCACATGCGGATGCACACCGCGTTGCATTTGCTGTCCGTGGTCATTCCCTTGCCCGTGACCGGTGGCCAGATCGGGTCGGTGAAATCGCGTCTGGATTTCGCCATGGAAGAGCCGCCCGAGGACAAGCAGGCGCTGGAGGATGCGCTGAACGCGCTGATCGCCCGTGATCTTGAGGTCAGCGAGCGTTGGATCACCGACGCCGAACTGGATGCCAATCCCGGTCTGGTAAAAACCATGTCCGTTCAACCCCCGAAAGGGGCAGGGCGCGTGCGTCTGGTGCGGATCGGCACGGCTGAGGAGCAGACCGACCTGCAACCCTGCGGTGGCACCCATGTGCGCCGCACGTCCGTGATCGGGCCGGTGCGGTTCGGCAAGGTCGAAAAGAAAAGCCGCCTGAACCGGCGATTCAGCATCCACCTGGCGGACTGATTCGAGCCAAATCCGCCAACGCCTTCGCCATACAGGCCCGTCCGGGCCGTGGTACGACAATCCATACGGAAAAACACAATGACCGCTTGAACCCGCTTGGGTTTTTGCTGTAGCAACGCCCTCGGACAGGTGGCCGAGTGGTCGAAGGCGCGCGCCTGGAAAGTGCGTAGGCGGGAAACCGTCTCGAGGGTTCGAATCCCTTCCTGTCCGCCACTTTTCCCAAACCTGCGATCTTGTCATGCGGCTGCGGTCGGTTTTTCTCATGGGTAGTGGGGACGATGCCGGAGAGGGCGTGAACCGCGACAACACCGGCAGCGGAGCGCGCGATATCGGATCTGCGTCCTGACCTTTGCCCATGTCCTGCGCCCGGCAAACGGGCGCTGGCAGGTCGGGCATGTTTTCCAGTCCGGTTCAGACGTTTTCACCATTGTCCAACGCCTTGAAGAATCGGACACTGTCGTCGCGGATCGCCTTTCGTTTCTGATCCGTCATGCGATCGAGGGAGTTGTAGGCAAGACCCATCCGCGGATTGCCCCGCAGTTTGTCAGCGTTTCGGTCGATGAAGTCCCAATAGAGATAGTTGAACGGGCAGGCCTTCGGGCCGTTTTTCTGGCCGACATTGTATGAACACCCGTCACAGTAATTCGACATTCGCTTGATATAGGCGCCACTTGCTGCATAGGGTTTGGAAGCCAGAACACCGCCGTCGGCGAACAGCACCATGCCATGCACATTGGGCAGTTCCACCCATTCATAGGCATCGGCATAGACCAGCAGGTACCAGTCATTGACCTGCGCCGGATCGAGTGCGGCCAGAAGGGCAAAATTGCCCAGCACCATGAGCCGCTGGATATGATGCGCATAGGCGTTCTGCCGGGTCTCGGTCACGCATTGGCGCAGGCAGTTCATCCGCGTTTGGGCGTCCCAGTAAAAGTGCGGCAGATCCCGCGTGGCCTCGAAGAAATTGGCGTTTCTGTAATCGGGCATCCTGAGCCAATAGACACCGCGCACATATTCGCGCCAGCCCAGGATCTGCCGAACAAACCCCTCGACCGCGTTCAGGGGCGCATCGCCGGAATGATAGGCCCGTTCCGCCGCACGAATGCATTCCGACGGCGTCAGCAGTCCGCAGTTCAGATAGAGGGCGATGTGGCTATGAAACATCCAGGGCTGCCCCTGTATCATCGCGTCCTGAAAAGTGCCGAACTGCGCCAATCGCGTGTTGATGAACAGGTCAAGCGCATCCAGCGCGCCTTCGCGGGTCACCGCATAATGGAAGGGGGTAAGATCGCCGAAATGATCCGAAAAGCTCGCGTCAACCAGCGCCATCACCTCGCGGGTGATATCATCGGCGGGCTGTTCATAGGGGTCGGGAATGTTCAACCCCTGCGTAGGCGGCGCGAGGTTTTCGTCGTCAAAATTCCATTGACCGCCGATTGGTTTTTCGCCGTCCATCAGGATGTCGTGTTTTCGGCGCATCTCGCGATAGAAATACTCCATCCGCAGTTGTTTGCGCCCTGCGGCCCAGTTTTCAAACTCCGTGTGAGTGGCCAGAAAGCGGTCATCGGGCCGGATGTCGACAGGCACGCCAAGCGTATCCGACCAAGCACGCATCTGGGACAGCAGGCGGTACTCGCCCGGTTCGGTGACGATGATTTCGGTGATGTCGAACCGATCAAGCGCCCGCTGCACCTCGTCCAGCAGTGATCCTGCGTTCGCGGGATCGTCATATGTGGTGTAGTGAACCGTCAGGCCGTCGCTTCGCAAATCATGCGCGAAATGGCGCATGGCAGAAAACAGGAACGCGATCTTTTTCTTGTGATGTTTGACATAGGTGGCTTCGGCGCGGACTTCACACATCAAGATGATATCGTCTGCGGTGACGTCGTTCAGGCTGGACAGGTTTTTGCTCAACTGGTCGCCCAGGATCAAGCGCAGCTTCATGCGGTGGCTCCCATCTCTCGTCCGGTGCTGTTGATGTTACGCGGGGGCAGGGCGGTTGGATCGGATTCTGTTCCGCACAATCCGCATCTGCCTTCATGTCGGCGCGCCGATCCTCCGATGCGCCGGACACGCCGGACCTTGGGGGGGCGGGGACGGCGGTTCGTCTCAGGCGACCAGAACACGCACCTTTCGCGCCCGCAGCGCGTCTGACAGGGGTTTTTCGGGCCGTTGATCGCTGATCAGCGTGCCGATGTCGTCAAGCCGGACCACCTGCTCCAAATGGGTGCGGCCGAACTTGCTGGCATCCATCAGGAAATGGTGGTTCGCACTTTGACGCATCATGGCACGTTTGACAGAAGCAAACCCGGCCACCGCTTCGCTGACGCCCGTGTCGCTTAAACCGGCGGCGCCGATGAAACAGGCATCGACATTATACCCCGCCAGATAGTCACAGGTTTCGGTGCCGATCACTGCGGCCTCGCGAGGCAGGTAATCTCCGGGGGTCAGGCGCACGGAGGTCGCGGGGCTCTGGCCCAGGATCATCGCCACTTGCACGCTGTTGGTGATCACCGTTACCCGCGTTTGCTGAAAGGCCAGCGCCCGCGCAAATTCCATGGTGGTCGCGCCCGCATCCACCATGATCGAGGTGCCCTCGGTCACAAGCGAGGCGGCAAATCGGCCAAGACGCTCGCGTTCAGCCACGCGTTCGTGGCGGCGTTCGTCCAGGTCACGATGCGACCCTGCGTGGCGTGCCGACGCCCCGCCATGGGCGC
Organism: Aliiroseovarius zhejiangensis; assembly: GCF_014656375.1. Classification (GTDB taxonomy): domain Bacteria; phylum Pseudomonadota; class Alphaproteobacteria; order Rhodobacterales; family Rhodobacteraceae; genus Aliiroseovarius; species Aliiroseovarius zhejiangensis. The sequence goes on from NZ_BNCH01000002.1 coordinate 382,387, forward strand.
GTTGCAACAGGCCGTCGCGGCCAAGGTCTTCGATATCGCGGCGCACGGTTTCGGTGGTCACACCAAACTGCCGGGCCAGATCGGCAACCCGGACATGGGGCTTCAGCTTCAGCTCCAGCAGGATCTGGTCGTGCCGTTCCTGCTTTTTGTAGCGTCGGTTGCTCAAGGGGTGTCCGCCTTTACGCTGATGCTGTTTCGGCCCGTTCGGGGTCAATTTACTTTGGCTTTCCAAAATTTGCACATGATTTATCTTGCATATCGCAAATATCGGTGGTGTCATCCCCACAACTGAGCCCGGCGTGCCGGGCGCAGACAGAACAATCTGGGAGGATCAAGACATGCACAAACAGACCGCATATGGAACGACGTTGCTGGCGGTGATTGCCTTTGCCGCAGGCGCGGCCATGGCGCAGGACGAAACCGCCGCGCTGGACAGTCAATACACTGATGCCGATGGTGATCTGGTGGCCGATGCGCCAACCGATCCCAGCCTGCTGAAAGACCCCGATACGCTCGTCTTCGCCTATACACCGGTGGAAGACCCGGCGATTTACGAAGACATCTGGAACCCGTTCATCGAACATCTGGAAGAGGTGACCGGCAAGGACGTGCAGTTCTTCGCCGTGCAATCCAACTCGGCCGAGGTCGAGGCGATGCGCTCGGGCCGTCTGCACATCGCGGGCTTCTCGACCGGCCCCACCCCCTTTGCGGTGAACCTGGCCGGTGCGGTGCCCTTTGCGATCATGGGCGGGGATGACGGGCAGTTTGGCTACAAGCTGCAAATCTATACCCAAGCCGACAGCGACATCAAAGAGGTGCCGGATATGGCGGGCAAGCGCATCGCGCATACCTCGCCCACCTCGAACTCGGGCAATCTTGCGCCGCGCGCGCTGTTCCCCGATCTGGGCGTCGTGCCGGATCAGGATTACGAGGTCAGCTATTCCGGATCACATGACCAGTCGATGCTGGGCGTCGTCGCGGGTGACTATGACGCGGCCCCGGTGGCCTCCGAAGTGGTCGACCGGATGGCCGAACGCGGGCTTTATGACCCGGCCGATGTGCGCATCGTGTGGGAAAGCGATCCGTTTCCGACCACGTCCTATGCCTATGCCCACGACCTAACGCCGGAGTTGAAAGAGAAGATCGAAGAAGCCTTCTTCACTTTCGAATTCGCCGGCACCGCACTGGGCGACGAGTTCACGGGGGTCAGCAAATTCATCCCGATCACCTATAAGGATCAGTGGAAAGTGATCCGCCAGATTCAGAAGGCAAACGGTGTGGAATACACGCCCGAAGGCCTTGCGGCGGAATAAGACCTGCGCGTTCGGGGCCGGTGCCATGCCACCGGCCCCCTTAAAGGAGCCAGCATATGTTGAAGATCACCGACCTGGTCAAACGCTACGGCAAGGGCGACCCGGTTCTGAAAAACCTCGACCTGACGATCGAGGGCGAAAGCGTCGTGTCCATCATCGGATCGTCCGGGGCGGGGAAATCGACGCTTCTGCGCTGCATCAACCGACTGGTGGAGCCCACGTCGGGCAGTATCGAGCTGAACGGAACCGAACTGACGACCCTGCACGGGCGCGAGCTGCGCGCCGCGCGGCGCAAGATCGGGATGGTGTTTCAAAGCTTCAACCTTGTGGATCGCCTGACGGTGATGGAAAACGTGCAGTCCGGGCGGCTGGGCTATATCTCGACCTGGGCGGCCGTGATGCGCCGCTATCCGAAAAAGGATATCCGCCGCGCCTATGAGTTGATGGAGCGGGTGGGCATCGCCCATTATGCCGACAAACGCGCGGATGAGTTGTCCGGCGGCGAACGGCAGCGTGTCGGCGTGGTGCGCGCCCTGATGCAAGACCCTGAAATCCTGCTGGCGGACGAACCCACCGCGTCGCTGGACCCCAAGACTTCTGAACAAATCATGGGGTTGCTGCGCGATCTGGCGGGCGAGCTGAAACTGCCGGTCCTGATCAATATCCACAACGTGACCGAGGCCAAGATTTACACCGACCGTATCGTCGGGATGCGCTATGGCCGTATCATCTTTGACGACACACCGGACAGTCTGGATCAGGAGGCGATGGATCAGATCTACTCCGGCAGCCCCCATGCCGACCGCAAGACCGACATGAAAGAAGCGTCATGAGCAGCACGCCGGACACGCCCGATACCTGGCGCAAGCCCCCCTTCATCGCCAATCGCTGGCTGCGTTGGGCGGTTTATCTGGGGATCATCACCTATATCCTTTGGGTGGGCGCCAGCATGCCCATCGACTGGGAGCGGGTCGCAGACGGCCTTGGCCGCGCCAAACGGATTTTCGGCGGGGCGTTCCCGCCTAGTTTCGACCGCAGCGGCTTGTTGATCGACGGTTTTCTGGAAAGCCTGAAGATCGCGCTTCTGGCGACCGCAGGCGGGGTCGCCCTGTCGGTCCCGATTGCCTTCATGGCCGCGCGCAATATCGCGCCTTTGCCGATCTATTACCTCGGACGGGCGATCATCATCATCGCGCGCAGCTTTCATCCGGTGATCGTCGCGATCATCTTCGTGAAGGCGGTGGGCTTTGGCCCCTTTGCAGGGGTGTTGACGCTGATCGTCTACTCCATCGGTTTCGTCGCCAAGATGCTGGCTGAACGGATCGAAGAGATCGACTTTGGTCAGGTCGAGGCGATGCGCGCCGCCGGGGCGCCGTACCTGTCGACGCTGGTCTATGCCATCATGCCGCAGATTATGCCGCGTCAGATCGGCCTGTCGATCTATCAGCTTGATTCCAACCTGCGCGCCTCCGCCGTCGTCGGCATCGTTGGTGCTGGCGGCATCGGGGCCACGCTGGCCAATGCCTTCGGGCGCTATGACTATGACTTCGCGCTGGCCATCACCATTGTGATCGTAGGCGCGATCCTGATCTCGGAAGGGGTCAGCGGCATGATCAGGAAACGCATTTCATGAGCACGATTGCCGAGAAATTCGGGCGCGAGGACTGGTCGCGTTTTACCTTCAAGCAGCGAATGCAACGCTATGCGATCTTCGCATTCAGCGCGCTGGTGCTGGGCTGGGCCTTGGGGTCGATTGACGTGATCTGGGCCTGGGTCTGGGATGCACCCGAGCAAATGGGCGATCTGTTCGGCCGCATGTATCCGCCCGACCCCAGCAATCTGGGCGACATCCTGCGCGTGCTGCTGGAAACGGTGAACATCGCCACCTTTGCGACGGCGCTTGGCGTCGTGGTGTCGCTGCCGGTTGCCTATCTGGCGGCGCAGAACACCACACCCAACCGCGCAACCCTGTGGCTGGGACGGCTGATCCTTGTCACCTCGCGGTCAGTCAACACGATCATCTGGGCGCTGTTGTTCGTGGCGATCTTCGGCCCCGGTGTGGTGGCCGGGATCCTCGCCATCATGTTCCGGTCCATCGGCTTTATCGGCAAGCTGCTGGGCGAGGCGATCGAAGAGATCGACAAACGCCCCGTCGAGGCGCTGGAGGCCACCGGCGCATCCCGCTTCAAGGTGATCGTCTATGCGATCATCCCGCAGGTCATGCCCACCTTCTGGGCCGTGGCGATCCTGCGCTGGGACATCAACCTGCGCGAATCCACCGTGCTGGGTCTGGTCGGGGCAGGGGGGATCGGCATCATCCTGCAAGGCGCGATTGATACGTTCAACTGGCCCGAAGCGGCGATGGTTCTGCTTGCGATCCTGGCCCTTGTGGTGCTGGGCGAAGTCGTGTCGGCCTTCCTGCGCCGTCGCATCCTGTAGGGCACAGGTTGTGAACCGGATGACAACCACAGACGCCGCGACCGCGTTCGACGCCTATCTGTCGGTGCGTCACCGTCTGCCCGACGCCGGGTTCGATACGCAACCCCAAACGGCATTCACGCTCGAGGGCATTGCGGACCCATACGACCTGATCCTGTTCGATGCCTATGGTGTGCTGAATGTGGGCGAGACCCCGATCGCCGGGGCCGCCGACCGAATCGCCGCCCTGCGCGCAGCGGGCAAGCGCGTCATGGTGGTGTCCAATTCCGCCGGATACCCCAAGGCGCGGATGATGGAGCGATATGCGCGCCTTGGCTTTGATTTCACGCCCACCGAGGTCGTCACCAGCCGCGAAACCCTGCTGGCCCATCTGGCCGGACAACCGCCTCTGACATGGGGCATGATGCTGAACATCACCAACGGGACGGACGACCTGACGGGCATCGACGCCCACGAACTGGGCGACGACCCCATGGCCTATGACGCGGTCGACGGCTTTCTGCTGATCGGCGCGGATGGTTGGACCGATACAAGGCAAGCGATGCTGACGGCCAGCCTGCGCGCCCGTCCGCGCCCGGTCGTCGTCGGCAACCCCGACATCGTCGCCCCCCGCGAAGGCGGGTTGTCGCGTGAACCGGGCTTTTTTGCGCACCATCTGGCCGACGCCACCGGCATCACGCCGCGATTTCTGGGCAAACCCTTTCCCGAGATTTTCGACCTGGCGCTGGCGCGCCATACACCCACCCCGCACCCGTCCCGCGTGTTGATGGTGGGTGACACATTGCACACCGATGTGCTGGGCGGGCGGCATATGGGGTTTGCCACGGCGTTGGTGATGGATCACGGATTGCTGGCGGGTATGGACGCAAGTGACGCCATTCAGCGCGCGGCGATCACCCCTGATTTCATCATCGGTCGGATCTGAGCCGGACGGCAGAGCGCAAACGCCGCTCACGGGCCTGTCAGGTCTTGGGCCTACCTGACAACTTGCTGAAGCGCGGGGTCAGCAGTTCTTGAAGTCGCCCATGATATGACGCCCGTGTCAGGGCAAAAAACAGCCCGACCACGCAAAGTAAAGGAGAAGATCATGACCCGGAACGCGTCCACCCCCCAAGTCAAGAAACCCCTGTCCCGGCGCGCGGCGATGCTGCGGTTGGGGGGCGTCGCCGTGGCGGCCTATGTCGTGCCCTCGATGACCGTTCTGTCCGCAGCCCATGCCAGCAGCGCCAGCCCGGCCAGTAAAGCCACGCGTCCGAGCCCGACATCCAAGCCCAGCCCGACATCCAAGCCCAGCCCGACGTCCAGCCCCAGCCCGACGTCGAAGCCCAGCCCCGCCAGCACCCCCAGCACACCGAGCGGTCCGACCACGCCAACTGGCCCGTCTCCGGTCAGCGGGCCAAGCCGTCCCGACTATTCAAAGATCGTCGACCGCGACAGCTGCGAAGCGGCCGGTGGACGCTTTGATGCCGGTGCAAATACCTGTACGGTGCGCACACGATAATCGGCCCCGGTGCCAACACCGACCCGGCCAGACCGCGACCGCCCTTGGATCAAGGGCGGTCGATTTGGCGGGTCGGGGCGCAAGCAGAAAGGAAATCCCACGTGGCGCGAACCAATCTTGTCACATTTGAAGGTTTGCAGGCCCCGATCGCCTTTCAGGATGCCGTATCGCTTGAGCGACTGGCGCAGGACATTATCCCGTCCTGGCCAAGGGAAGCGGCACCCGGTGGCGCCCCGGACGCACCCTTTGCGCGCCTGTCGCCAGCTGGGAACGACAAATGGCAGGTCGATATCGCCGCCGATCCTGATGGCACGCGCATCTGGGATGATGTGGACGCGCTGTGCGACCTGATATCGGAAATGGCCTGGCAACGACTGCGCGCTGCCCCGGAGCTTTTATGCCTGCACTGCGCTGCGGTCGCCTTTGGCCCGCGTCTGGTGGTGTTTCCCAACGCAAGACGGGCGGGCAAATCCACCCTGACCATGGCACTGGCACATTTGGGACTGACCGTGTTCACCGATGACTTCCTGCCGGTTGAGATCGAGGCCGAGGACGGTCGCCTGCTTGGAATCGCCAACGGAATAGCGCCCCGCCTGCGCTTGCCTTTGCCTGACGGGTTTTCCGAAGCCTTCCAGACCTGGGTCGCACGTGATCCCGGCCCGGCGAATGCGCGCTATAAATACATGACCGATGTGCCGATCGCCGAGGGCCAGCGCCGCCTTCCTATCGGGGCGGTTGTTGTGCTGGACCGGCAGGACAGCCCCACCGCACCCCGTCTGGTGTCCGCTTCACCTGCCGATGTGATGCAGGTGATGATCCGGCAGAATTTCTCGCGCGATCAGCACGCGGGGCGGATCCTGACAGCGGTCGAGGCGGTGACGCAAACGGCGCCCCTGTTTCGCCTGGAATATTCCAGCGCCGAGGAAGCCGCAGACTGGCTTGCCCGGTCTGAGAAGCTGCGCGATCTGCCCGAAGCGCGGATCGCGCACGGGGTTTCGGATGAGCTCGTGCAGTCCTATGACCGGGACGCGGCTCCGGGACAGCCCTTCGATCCTTTGGCGATCTATGCTCGGGCGCCCGGTCTGGTCGAAACCCAGGTCGAGGACACGTTCTTTCTGGCCGATGCCAATGGGCAGGCGATCCACCAACTGAACCAGGGGTCGCTGGCCATCTGGCGAATCCTGGACGAACCGGCCAGCCTGGACGAGGTGGTCGAGGTCATGTGCGCGGCCTTTCCGCAGATCGACCCGGACCAGATCCGGATTGATGCAACCCAGTGTTTGCAACTGTTTGCACAGGCACGGCTGATTGAAATGGCAGGGAATCGCATGGCAGCGTCCCAGATCGACCAGAACGCCCAACACAGCGGGCGCGGATGACGCGCAAAGACCTCATATCCCGTCGTCAGGCGCTGGCCCGCATCGGGCTGGGGGCTGCGACGGCCTATGTGGCCCCGGCAGTGCTGGGGCTGAGCCAGGCGCGCGCCTCAACCGCGTCGCCCGCCAGCCGCGCCACACCCCCAAGCCCGGCCTCGGCCCCCAGCCGTGCGTCGCCGCCCAGCAAGGCCTCGCGCCCCACCGCGCCGACGGGACCATCGGGCAATGACGAACCCGGCGCGGGCAATGGCGGGGGCGGGGGCGGATCTGACGCCCCCTCATCCGTGTCCGGTCCGTCGGGAAGCCGTGACGATTGTCGGCTCTCCCGGTCGGGTGGGCAGATGACGATTTCTAGGCAGGAATACCGGCAGGCGCAGGCGGCAATCCGGCAAGGTCAGGCACGGCCCCTGGGCGAGATCGTGCGGATCGCCCAACGCCGCTATCCTGGCCAGCCTGTGCGCGTCGGGTTTTCGACAAACCGGGGCGAGCCGCAGTACCACATCCAGATCGTCACCGGATCGGGCGAAGTGATCGCCGTAACGATTTCCGCGCGATCCGGCACCATACTCAAGGCGCGGAGATGCTGAATGAGGGTCTTGATCGTAGAAGACGAAGCAAAGATATCCGACCTGATTGCGGCGGTGCTGGAAAGCGAAGGGTTCATTGCCGAAGTGGCGCAGGATGGCAAGCAAGGCTGGTTTCTGGGCAGCACCGAATCCTATGTGGCGGCGATACTGGATATCGGCCTGCCCGAGTTGGACGGGCTGTCGGTGCTCAGGAACTGGCGGTCCGAAGGGGTCGACATGCCGGTGATCCTGCTGACAGCGCGCAGCAGCTGGAACGAACGCGTCGCGGGCATTGATGCGGGGGCCGACGACTATCTGGGCAAGCCGTTCCAGATGGAAGAGCTTGTCGCCCGCCTGCGCGCGCTTTTGCGGCGCAGCGGGGCGCAGAAATCCACCGTGCTGGAAACCGGGGATGTGCGGCTGGACATGAAACGCATGCAGGTCACGCGGGCAGGGCGACCGGTCAAGCTGACCCCGCTGGAATACCGCCTGCTGGCCTATGTCATGCACAATCCGGACCGCGTGATCAGCCAGTCGGAACTGGCCGAAAGCATCTATTCCCGAGACCAGGAACCGGACAGCAACGCGCTTGAGGTGCTGGTGGGCCGGTTGCGGCGCAAGCTGGGCGAGGACATCATCCAAACCCGGCGTGGATTTGGATATGTGTTCACCAGGTCTGAGCCATGACCTCGTCGCTCAGCCTTCGCCTGTTGCTTCTGGCCATGGTGTCCACAAGCGTGGCCCTTGTCTCGACCGCGCTGTTCCTGAACCTGCTGTTTCAGGAGTATTTCGAGGACCGGATCGCGCAGGAACTGGACACCCACCTGTTCATGATCACGGGCCACCTTGGCATCGACGACACGGGCGCAGTGGCTTTGGCGCCGATAGCCGATCCACGCTTCGATCAGCCCTTGTCCGGCTATTACTGGCAGATCCAGATCAACGACGATCCACCGATGCTGTCGCCCTCGTTCTGGGCCGCGCCGCTCGACGTGCCGCGCCCGCAAGCCCAGGGTCAGGTGCAATATGACCGGGTCGAGGTCGATGCCGAAACCCCGCTGTCGCTGGCCAGTTGGCGATTGTCGATGGGCGATCCGACACATGCGCAGGACGTGTTCGTGATGGTGGCGATGGACCGCTCTGACATTGATCTGTCGGCGGCAGGATTTTTCCGCAGTTCCGCATTGTGGCTTGCGATCATGGGGGCGGTTCTGATCCTTGCGGCGTGGGTGCAGGTGCGGCTGGGGCTAAAGCCGCTTGAAAAGATCCGTGCCGAGGTCACCCAGATCATGACCTCGTCTAACTCCCGCCTGTCACACGACTATCCGCGCGAGGTTCAGCCGCTTGCCCGCGAGGTCAACAACCTGCTGGATGCCAACGAGACCGCGTTGGAAAAGGCGCGCACCCATTCCGGCAATCTGGCGCACGGGTTGAAAACCCCTCTGACCATCCTGCAGAACGCCGCGCACACCCTGCGCGGAAACGGAGAGGCGCAGATTGCGACCCATATCGAGACCGAGCTTGAGAATATGCGCCACATTGTCGAGCGCGAGCTTGCCTCGGTGCGCAACAGCGCGACGGCGCGCCGGTACAGCCGCGTGAAACCGTCTGCCCAGCGGTTGGTGAATGTTCTGAAACAACAACCCAACGCCGCGCATATCACCTGGGAGCTCGACCTGGTGGACGACGTTCTGGCGCCGTTCGACCCGCACGACCTGACCGAGTTGCTGGGCAACCTGATGGACAATGCAATGAAGTGGACGCGGGATCACATCCGCGTGTCCGCAACGCATGACGGGGATCGGGACGTGCTGCGCATCGACGACAACGGTCCGGGAATTTCAGAAAGCCTTCGGGGGCTGGTGCTGGAGCGCGGAAAGCAATTGTCAGACGATCAGACCCGCGCCGCCACGGAGGCTGACGCGCAAGCAGGGTCAGAGCTGGGGGCCGGGCTTGGCTTGACGATCGTTCACGACATGGCAAAGACGGCCGGATGCACGCTGGACCTGTCACGAAGCCCATTTGGCGGGTTGTCGGTCGGGCTGAGTTGGCCCCGTTTCAGCCCCTGAACGGCCTGTGATCCTTGGTTGCTCTGCGACCAGACATCTGGCACGGCGGATCGGGTGTGTGTAACCATACGGTTGCGCATTGTCAGCCCTTGGGTATTGCCAATGCAGGGGCGAAACCATGCAGGTTTAGACATTGGGTTGATTGTCAATGGTTTGAGTGCAAGACTGGCGCCGACAGACGGGTCGTCTGCCCGGCATTCGCGCCGGCAACAGATGCGGCCGGTTTGCATTGTCGTGACGCGACCGTCACGGCACCCGGCAACAAGCGGCGTTCCATCGCCGTCGGATACAGGAGGGACAATGTTCAAGAAAATCTTATCACCGGTCGATCTTGCCCATGTCGACAAACTTAACAAGGCGCTGGCCGTCACGGGCGAATTGGCCCGGACCTACGGGGCCGAGGTCTGCTTTGTCGGTGTCACAGGGTCCACGCCCAGCGAACTGGCCCGCACTCCAGAAGAGTATCGCAAGCAACTTGAGAGTTTTGCCGCTGAACAGCGCACGACTCTGGGGGTGCCGACATCAAGCCACGCGATCGTCAGCCACGATCCGGCGGTGCAAATGAACCAGGAGCTTGAGGACGCGGTGACCGAAATCGGGGCCGATTTGGTCGTTATGGCGACACACCCCCCCGGCGTGAGCGACTATTTTTGGTCTGGTCACGGGGCACATCTGGCCGCGCACAGCGCAGCCTCGGTCATGCTGATCCGTGGCTGATCGCGCGCATTCCACGCGCACACAAAAAACAGAAAGGACGCCGTATGGTCGACCAATCACCCGACACGGAGGAGCTTGAGGGCATTCCCAGCCCGGATGGCACCACCCAACTTATTGAAACTGAATATGAAATAGGAGAGGACAACGTCGAAGGCAGTCTTGGCCCCTTCGGCTTTGACATTCACAACCCAGTCTTTCTGATCTCGGGTCTTTCGATCGTCGCCTTCGTGTTCTACACGCTGGCGCTGCCCGAGCAATCAAACGCGCTGTTCAGCTGGCTGTTCGGCGCCGTGACCAAGGGCTTTGACTGGTTCTTTCTTGGCGCTGCCAACATCTTTGTCCTGTTCTGCCTTGTGCTGATCGTCACCCCGTGGGGCAATGTGCGTCTTGGCGGGACCGAGGCGACACCCGATTACAGCTATATCGGGTGGTTCGCGATGCTGTTTGCCGCGGGCATGGGCATCGGGCTGATGTTTTATGGCGTGTCCGAACCGATGAGCCACTTCTCGTCCTCATTGGGCGGCACCGCGGCAGAGGATGGCGTGCGCACCGACTGGGCCCCGCTTGGGGCCGCTGCCGGAGATACGGATGCAGCCGTACGCCTTGGTATGGCCGCGACGATCTTCCATTGGGGTCTGCACCCCTGGGCGATCTATGCCATCGTGGCGCTGTCGCTGGCCTTGTTTTCCTATAACAAGGGTCTGCCGCTGACGATCCGTTCGGCCTTCTATCCGATATTTGGCGATGCGGTCTGGGGCTGGGTCGGTCACATCATCGACACGCTGGCGGTGTTTGCCACGCTCTTTGGTTTGGCGACCTCGCTGGGCTTTGGGGCCACGCAGGCGAATGCGGGTCTGAACGAGCTGTTTGGGTTGCCGGTCGGATCAACAACCGAGGTGGTTCTGATCTCGGTCATCACCGCGATTGCGCTGGTCTCGGTGCTGCGCGGTCTTGATGGCGGCGTGAAGGTGCTGTCGGAAATCAACATGGGTCTTGCTTTCCTGCTGCTCTTGTTCGTGTTGTTGGTCGGCCCTACGGTCTATCTGGTGAAGCTGTTCTTCAGCTCGCTGGGGGCATATCTGCAATACCTGCCGGCGCTGTCCAATCCGGTCGGACGTGAAGACGTGAACTTCATGCAGGGCTGGACCTCGTTCTATTGGGCGTGGTGGATCAGCTGGTCCCCCTTCGTGGGCATGTTCATCGCCCGCGTCAGCCGGGGCCGGACGGTGCGCGAGTTCATCATCTGCGTTCTTCTGATCCCGTCGATGGTCTGTGTGTTGTGGATGACCGTTTTTGGCGGCACGGCGCTGCATCAGGTCATCAATGACGGCTATACACTGGCGCAGGAAGCGGCGCTGGAACTGAAACTGTTCAAGATGCTGGACGTGATGCCGCTGGCCGGGATCACATCGCTGGTCGGGATCATGCTGGTGGTCGTGTTCTTCGTCACCTCGTCGGACTCCGGTTCGCTGGTGATCGACACGATCACGGCAGGGGGCAAGATCGACGCCCCGGTGCCGCAGCGCGCCTTCTGGTGCATCTTTGAAGGGGCGGTGGCCATCGTGCTTCTGCTCAGCGCAGGCGGGTTGCAATCATTGCAATCCATGGTGATTTCCACCGGGTTGCCGTTCACGGTGGTGCTGCTTTTGATGTGCGTCGCCATCGGCAAGGGGCTGTCGTCCGAGCGGCGTTCAGTCAAAGACGCCGCATAAGGCACCTATGTGGACCGCCCTGCATCGGGGCGGTCCATATCCGTCCCCGCCACCTCAGAACCTGAGCGACAGGCAGGACATGCCGCCATCCAGTTTGGCGCATTCCGAATTGTTGATTTCCACAACCTCGAACCCGGCTTTGTCCAGCATCTCAGCCGTGCGGGGAAAGCCCGCGGGCATCAGCACAAACTGGTTGAAGCGGATGCTGTTGGCCGCGGCCTCTTCCCCGTCCGCCACATGCAGAACACGGTAGCCGTCAAAGCAGCCCGACGCATCCAGCCGCTGGGTGGCCAGGATGGTGTCCCCATCCAGCAGCGAACAATCGGTCTTGAAATGCAAAACGCCCGGCGGGGTAAAAACCTCGCGCAGGTTGTGCCCCCAATCGCTGACGATCCGGGTCAGTTCGGCAACGCCAGCCGCATCGGTCCGGTCGGAGCGTCCGACAAGGATTTCGCGCCCCGTGACCAGAATGTCGCCCCCTTCAATATGACCCGGTCCGACAATTTCCCGCACGTCGTCATAAAAGTCGCGCAGGGCAGGGGCCATATGCGCCACTTCCCCCATGCGGCTGGGGGCTCCCGGTCGCATCAGAACCGCGCCCCGGGGCAGACACAGTGCTGTGTCTTCGACGAAGACCGCGTCGGGAAAGTCCTCCAGCGGGGGCAGTTCGACCACCTCGGCCCCGGTCTTTTTCAAGGTCGCGACATAATGCGCGTGATCCCTCAGCATCTGGTCAAGGTCCGGCGTGCCGGTGTCTTCGGCGCGCAACCCGTCGGTGATGCTGGCCGAGGGGCGGCGGGTGATGGCGCGGGTGAACTCATAGGTCGGGTCGGTCATCGGGGCCTCGATTTCTAATTGGAATGCGCAAGATTGGGGGCGCGGATGTCGATCAGGGTCGGGCCGGATACAGCACGTGCCGCGCCGAGTGCTGCGGCAATCCCATCCGCCTCGCAGCGCCAGAACGGGATCCCGCAGGACCGGGCCACATGCTCGAAATCGGGTGGCGTCGGGTCGCAGCCCACGACGGCCACCCCCGCCGCCTGCATCGAGGTCGCGATTTCCTGATAGCCATGATTGTTCCAGATCACGAAGGTGATCGGCAGGTTTTCATCCACGGCACACATCAGTTCGGGCAGGCTGAACTGCGCTCCTCCATCGCCGGTCAGGCAGATCACCGGCGCGCTCGGGTCCGCAATCGCTGCGCCAATCGCCGCCGGAATGCCGTATCCCAGCGCCCCGAACCCGGTTGCGGCATTGAACCAGCCGCCGGGCCGGTCGTGGTCGTAATAGAGGTTTCCGGCATAGATCGGCTGCGCAGAATCCCCGACGATGATGGCATTGGAAACGGTGTCTCGGACCACGTTCAGAACACGGGTCAGCGCCTGCATCTCGGGGCCGATCTCGTCATAGGCGGCGCGTCGGGTTTCTTCGGCACGCTGGGCCCCGTTCCGGATTGCGTCCAGATCGGTTACGTGGTCGCCCAGCGTCGTCAGCACCTGCGTAGCATCGCCAAGGATCGGAACCTCGGCGGAGTGGCGGGCCAGTTGATCGGGGCACAGATCGATGCGGATCAGGTTTTTCAGCACCGGCATCTTTCCGGTGGCATACATATCGTAATCCGTCGGCCCAAGCTCGGTCCCGACCGCCAGCACCACGTCAGCCGCGCCGATCAGGTCGCGCACCGCCGGAAGGCTGGGGCTGGCCGGGACACCCAGCGGGTGGGCATACATGACACCACGCGCATTTACGGTCTGCACGACAGGTGCATCCAGCCGTTCGGCCAGCTCGCGCAACGCGAGGGCCGCCGCGCGCGCGCCACCGCCTGCCAGAATGACGGGCGTGCGTGCCTTGGCCAGCAGATCCACCGCGCGAGCGATTTTGGCTGTATCCAACTCGCGATCAAGTAGGGGGGCAGGGGGCGGCACATCCTGCGTCACCTGTTGTCCCGCCACATCCAGCGGAATGTCGATATGGGCTGGGCCGGGTCGTCCGGCCTGCATGGCGGCGAATGCGGCATCTAGTGCGGGCGCAAGGCTGTCAGGGCTGCTCACCCGTTCCGACACCAGGGCGACGCGGCGCGCCAATGCCTGCTGGTCGGGCAATTCGTGCAAATGACCCAGACCCTTGCCAAGATCGGGCAGGGCGTTCATACCCGACACCACCAGCATCGGCACGCTGTCCGCGCGGGCCTGGCCCATTGCGGTCAGCGTGTTGGTCAGGCCCGGCCCGGTGATCACGAAGGCCACGCCGGGCTTGCCGGACACCCGCGCATAGCCATCGGCCATAAACCCGGCGCCCTGTTCATGCCGGGGCGTGACATGGCGGATCGACGATGCCGCCAGCCCGCGATACAGCTCGATCGTGTGGACGCCGGGAATGCCGAACACGCAGGTCACATCGCGGTTTTCCAATTCAGCAACAAGGGCTTGTCCGGCGGTCTTCATGCTGTCTCGCGGTGCAGATGGGCGGCGTGGTCGATGATCCGGGTACACGCGGTATCAAAGGCGTCGTCATCGACGGTCAGGGCGACGCGCACCCATCCGTCCAGCGTGGTGCCGAAAGACGCCCCCGGCATCACCGCGACATGGGCGTGCTCCAACAGATGCAAGGCATAGGCGTGGCCGCTCATCCCGGTCGAGGACACGTCGATCATGGCAAACATCCCGGCCTGCGGCGTGTGCACCACCAGATCGCTTCCCCCGCCCAACCGGTCGGCAAGGTGACGCGCGCGGGCGGCAAACCGGCGAGCCATGCCCGGGGCCACCTCGGACCCCTCGCGCACGGCCTGTTCGGTCATGTCCGCGATAAAGGGCTGGTTGCCGAACAACATGGTCTCGGCCAGCGTCAGCAGCGCATCGGTGAACGCCTCGGGACCGACGCACCAACCGCTGCGAAAGCCGGGTGCGGCATGTGATTTCGAGATCGACGAGACCACAACCACCCGATCCGCAAGCTGCGCGCGCGACAGGGGAGAGGTGAAGGTTTCGCCGTCAAACACCAGGTCCTCATAGACCTCGTCCGAGATGATCCACAGATCATGCTGCAATGCCAGCGCGCCAATGGCGTCGATGTCAGAAGCTGTCAGAATGGACCCGGTGGGATTGTGCGGCGTGGTCAGCAGGATCGCGCGGGTTTTGGGCGTGATCCGGGCGGCGATGTCGTCTGCGGCCAGCCGAAAGCCGTTTTCCGGGCGCAGCGGCACAGGAACCATGTCGGCCCCGCTGGCGCGGATCACGCCTTCATAGGTCGCATACATCGGATCACCCACCAAGACCTCGCACCCCGGTTCGGCCAACCCCATCAAGACGGTGAACAACGCAGTTTGCGTGCCGGGAAAGCACATCACCTGATCGGCGCTGATCGCACGCCCCGTCCGGTGTGTATAGCGTTCTGCCAATGCGCTGCGCAGCCCGGGCTCGCCGCGCCCGTTGGAATAGCCGGTGCGCCCGGCCTGCATGGCCGCGGCTGCCGCGTCGATCAGGGCCGGCGGAGTGGGCACATCAGGTTCGCCAATCGTCAGCTCGATCACGTCACGCCCCTTGGCGCGCAAGGCTCGTGCCCTGACGTGAACGTCCCATTTCGCACCGCCCAGACCGGCAAGGCGGCGGGTAATCTCTGCGTATCTCATGATGGATGTCCTGTTTCCTGCAAATCCAAGCCGATGATCGCGCTGATCGAGCGCAATCCGATCCGGGGCAGCTCTCCCGGTTCAAACGCATCGGGCAACGCGCCGCCCTCCATCCACAACCCGTCGATCACCGCATTGCAGGCGATCGCCAGATGTCTCAGATGCGTGGGGGTCGTGGTGATGTCTGCCTCGGCCAGGGCCATGGCAATCAACCCTTCCAGACGGTCGCGAAAATCGTGGTAGGTCTGTTCGTGGATGGCGCACATCCGCGCATCTTCGCGCACCTTGTTCAAAAAGCTGGCCCAAAGCGAGACCGACGCCGGATCGACCACCGGCGGGCGCAGACCTGCCGTCACGAACGCAGCCAGACGCGCCCGGGCCGTGGTGCCCTGGGATACATCGGGCGCCGTGGTCAAATCGGTCATGCGCCCCATGTGAAACGCATAGGCCGCTGAAATCAGGTCTTCCTTTGATGTGAAATAATGTCGAATCAAGCCTTGCGTGACATTGGCGCGTTCGGCGATGGCGCGCACGGTGGCACCCCGCACCCCGTGTTCGGCAATCAGCGCAAGCGCGGCCTGGATCAACGCGTCCTTGCGTTGTTCGGCAGGTTCGCGCCTGAATTTGCGAGGGGTCTGTGTCACCGCATCTCTCGACAGTCTAATTATACGCTTGCATAATTGCGGAAATCGCGGCTTACTACAAGCCGGAAATCGGGGGGTAATGATGGCAACGCCGGACGTGACGGCCAGCGAAACACCGGTGCAAGCCGAAGAAACCGAAGCCATTCGGGTAACGGATCTGCACAAGTCCTTTGGCACGCTCGAGGTGCTGAAAGGGGTCTCGCTGACGGCGCACAAGGGCGATGTCGTGGCGATCATCGGGGGCAGCGGGTCGGGCAAATCGACCTTTCTGCGCTGCATCAATTTCCTTGAAACGCCCAGCTCTGGCCAGATCGTCATCAATGGCGAAGAGGTGCTGATGCGCCCCGACGGAAGCCCCGTCAAGCGCCGTCAGATCGAACGCATCCGCACGCGGCTGGGCATGGTGTTTCAGGCCTTCAACCTTTGGACCCACCGCACGCTTCTGGAAAACGTGATCGAAGTGCCGGTGCATGTGTTGAAAGTGCCGCGCGACAAGGCGATTGAACGCGCGAAAGAGCTGTTGGAGCGGGTCGGGCTGGGCGACAAGGCCGATACGTTCCCGTCCTACCTGTCCGGCGGGCAGCAGCAGCGGGCGGCGATTGCGCGCGCGTTGGCGGTTGACCCCAGCGTGATGCTGTTTGACGAACCGACCAGCGCACTGGACCCGGAACTTGTGGGCGAGGTGCTGACCGTGATCCGCGATCTGGCGGCGGAGGGGCGCACCATGCTTCTGGTCACGCACGAGATGAAGTTTGCCCGCGAAGTGGCAACCCATGTGGTGTATCTTTTTGAAGGACGGATCGAAGAACAAGGCCCACCGGCCGAAGTGTTCGGCAATCCGAAATCCGCACGACTGCAACAATTTCTGAAGACAGTCGGCTAAGACCAATGAAACCTACCAACGGGAGATTACCAATGAAACTCAAGACATTACTGGCTGCAGGTCTGACCGCATCCGCGCTGACCGCCGGGGCTGCATCGGCAGACGAGGTCAAGATCGGTATCGCCGCCGAACCCTATCCGCCCTTTGCTTCGCTTGATGCCTCGGGCAACTGGGTTGGCTGGGAAGTCGAGGTGATCGACGCCATCTGCGCGGCGGCGGAACTGGACTGCGTGATCACGCCGGTGGCGTGGGACGGGATCATCCCGTCGCTGACTGGCCAGCAGATCGACGCGATCATGGCGTCTATGTCGATCACCGAAGAACGCATGAAAACCATTGATTTCAGCGATCCTTACTACAACACGCCCGCCGTGATCGTGGCCGACAAGTCAATGGATATTGAGCCGACACCGGAATCGCTTGCAGGCAAGATCGTCGGCATTCAGGCATCGACCATCCACCAGACCTATGCCAACACCTATTTCGGGGATGCCGCCGAGATCCGCGTCTACCAGACCCAGGATGAAGCCAATCAGGACCTTGTTGCGGGCCGCATCGACGCCACCCAGGCTGACAGCATCGCGATGGCGGATTTCGTCAACTCGGACGCGGGCCAGTGCTGCGAAATCAAGGGCGCCGTCGCCAATGACGAAGCTATTTTGGGCAAGGGCGTCGGGGCCGGTGTGCGCAAGGGCGATGATGCGCTGCGCGAAAGCCTGAACAAGGGGATCGCCGCAATTCTGGCCGACGGCACCCATGCCGAGATCACGTCGCGCTACTTCACGACCAGCATCTATAGCGAGTAATCCTCGGTTTGGAGCTGATCCTCGACACGCTTGGCCTGGCCAAAAGCGCAGAGCTTCTGTCGCTCAGCCCTCCGGGGTGGGGCGGCAACCTTCTGCGCGGCCTCGCCAATTCGCTTCAGATTGCCTTGGGGGCCTTCGGGTTCGGGTTGGTGATCGGGCTGTTCGGCGCGTCGGGAAAACTGCATGGCGGGGTGGTCGTCCGTGACCTTCTCGCCATTTATACAACGGTGATCCGGGCGGTGCCGGAACTGGTGTTGATCCTGATCCTCTATTACGTCGGCACCGATCTTATCAATCAGGCGGCAAGCGCGTTGGGATATGGCCGCGTGGAGATCAGCGGCGTGGTGGCCGGGATCTGGGTCTTGGGCATCGTGCAAGGTGCTTACGCCACCGAGGTGCTGCGCGGCGCCATTCAAGCGATCCCGCAAGGCCAGATCGAGGCCGCGCGCGCCTTCGGCATGCCGCCCCTGATGCTGATGCGCCGGGTGACGATCCCGGCGATGATGTCCTATGCAACGCCGGGTTTGGCAAATCTTTGGCTGATTGCCACCAAGGACACCGCCCTTCTGGCCATCGTGGGCTTCAGCGAACTGACGCTTGAAACCCGGCAGGCGGCGTCCAGCACCCGAGCTTATTTCACCTTCTTTCTGGCAGCCGGCGCGCTTTACATGATCGTCACGCTGTTTTCCGGCGCGATCTTTGCGCGGATCGAAAAATGGGCGCGCCGGGGGCAACCATCCTTGCGGGAGGCGGGCAAATGACCGGATGGCGCAGCCTTCTGCAACCGCACCGCATCGTGCTGATGGCGCTGTTTGCCGGGCTGGTGGTCTGGTGCGCAGTCTCGCTGCGCTGGGACTGGATACCGCAATACACACCGCTGGCGATTGAAGGCGCTTGGCGGACGATCTGGATTTTGGTCGTGACCACGGTGGCCGGGTTTCTTCTGGCCATCCCCCTTGGCCTCGCCCAAGCCATTGGGCCGTGGTATCTGTCGGTCCCGGCCAAAACGTTCTGCACGATCATTCGCGGCACGCCGCTTTTGCTGCAAATCTGGTTGCTTTACTATGGGCTGGGCTCGCTGTTCCCGCAAATCCCGTGGATCCGTGGCAGCGAGCTGTGGCCCTATCTGCGGCAGGCCTGGCCCTATGCGGTGCTGGCACTGACCCTGTCCTATGCGGGCTATGAGGGTGAGGTGATGCGCGGTGCATTCGCAGGCGTCAACAAGGGGCAGTTGGAGGCCGCCAACGCTTTCGGCATGCCCCGTTTCACCATGTTTCGCCGCATCTGGCTGCCGCAGGCGATCCGCAATGTCCTGCCGACGCTGGGGGGGGAGACGATCCTGCAACTCAAGGCCACGCCACTGGTGGCAACGATCACGGTGGTCGAGATTTATGCGGTCTCTTCCCGCGTTCGGTCTGACCTGTTCATCGTCTATGAACCGCTGCTGCTGCTGGCCCTGTTTTACATGATCATCGCGGGCATCATCGCGCTTCTGTTCCGGCGGTTCGAACTGAAGACGGGCAGTCGGGTTTAGAGGCTGATCGTCGCCAACGTGTCCAACGCAATATCCAACACCTCGGCGTTGTTGGCATCCATCATCATCATATGACTGTTGCCGGGTCTGAATGCGGAAGTCCCAAGGACGCGCGAGGCATTCTTCTGCTTTGCAAACCGATCCCACCCCAGAGCGCGGGCCTGCCAGTCGGGGTCGGAGTCAAGGAAATCACCAGCGCAGATCACGATGGGCGGATTGGGCGCGTGGTTTGCCTCATCAGGCAGGCCAGAGGGTTCAAGGGCAATGATCCCCATGAACCGTTCCGGGGCGCAGGACAATGCGTCAAAGGTCACCTCGGCCCCTTGGCTGTGACAGATCACCAAGGCCGGTCCGGTCCGCTCCAACACCGCTTGCAAAGCTGCGGATTGAAGCGGCGTCGTGCTCAACCAGCGCGGCACAAACTGGCGCGCAAGGGTTTCGAAGTGGTCCACGGGAAAAAGCTGGCCGGGGAAGGGCGTGCGCGTGGCAAAGCCGTTGGCGGGGCCGATGCGGAACAGCGTCCACGCTTCTTCAAGGCTGCGCAGGATGGGGTCGCCGTCCCACTGACCCGGCGCAAACCCTGCGCGGCCCCGTTCGACATTATCGATCACATGCACCTCGTATCCGCGCGTGAGCAGAAGATGCAGCCAGCCGGGCCGCCCGTCCGGCGTCGTCTCCCAACAACTGCCGGACATCCCACCACCATGGACCAGCACCGCGGGCGGGCCGGGGCGCCGGTCTTGCGGCACGAAATATTGCACATAGGCATGTTCGACGGCGAAATGGCCGCGCGGATCGACGGTGAAGGACACGCTGCGGGTGAACTGCACCTTGCGCGGGATGCCCTCGGACACATGCAGAAGCCGTCCGCCCACGGTGTAGGATCCGAAATCTTTCAGAGCATAGCTCACCCGGCCTCCTTCGTCCCAATTGGCCGCGCCTCGGATCGGGACGCGGCGCATAGGATCAATTCAGGTCGGTAAGGTTCTGATATTCGCGATAATTCGCGGCATAGGCGCGGTAGCTGTCGATCACGCGCTTGAACATCTCGTCCTCGGCGGATTTTTCGGCATAGACCTCGTCAGCGGCGGCGCGCAACGCCTCCATAACGCTGTCGGGCAGGCGGGCGACGTTCACGCCATTGACGCGGAACCCTTCCAGCACCTCGCTTTGCGCGCCAGCCGCAGACCCCAGCGCGTAAAGGTTCGCGTCATTGCACGAAACTTCGATCGCGGTGCGCTGGCTGTCGGTCAGGCCATCCCATTTGTCCTTGTTCATATAGAACTCGATAAAGCCCGCTGGTTGGTGCCAGCCGGGGAAATAGTAATTCTTGGCCACCTTGTCGAAACCCAAGAGCTTGTCGACCAGCGGGAAGCTGAGTTCGGTCGCGTCCAGCCGTCCGGTTTCCAGTGATGTGGAAATCTCGCCCGTGGGCAGGGACATGGCGTTCGCGCCCAGCTTGGCAAGGATATCTCCCCCCAGTCCGCCGATGCGGATGTTCAGCCCTTGCAGGTCCTTGGGGGCGTTGATTTCTTTGGTATACCAGCCACCCGCTTCGGACAGGATCACGCCACAGGCCATGGGCACAAGGTTGTAGGGGGCATAAATCTCGCGCCACAGCTCCAAGCCGCCGCCATGGTGCAACCAGCTGACATAGGACAGAGGGTCGCCCCCGAACGGCACCGATCCGAACAGGGCGGCAGCGGGTTCCTTGCCACTGGCATAGGCGGCAAAGGACCAGCCTGCATCAATCGCGCCGACGCTGACATTGTCGAAAATCTCAAATGGTGGCGACATTTCACCGGCCAGCAGGTATTTGAACTCCACCTCGCCCCCGGTCAGGGCAGAGACGTTTGCCACGAAACGTTTGGCGGTGGGATCCAGCACCGGCAGACCGCCAAAGGCGCTTTGCAGGTTGAAGGTCTCGGCCGTTGCGCTTGACGCGGCAAGGGTGGCGACAGTGGCCAGCATGTAGGTCGTTTTCATAAGGGTCCTCCCATTAAGATGACGTAAGCCCGGTGATCAAACCGGGAAACAGGATCAAGAGCACAAGCACCAGCACCTGAAGCGCGATGAAGGGCAACACGCCGCGATAGATTTGCGGTGTCGTCAGGCTGTTGCCCGCCGCACCACGCAGATAGAACAGCGAAAAGCCGAAGGGCGGGGTCAGGAACGAGGTTTGCAGGTTCACGGCCACAAGAATGCCGAACCAGATCAGAAGAGTGTCACCCGTCAGCCCATTGCCGAAATCCAATCCCGCCACGATGGGCGCAAAGATGGGCATGAGGATAAGCGTAATTTCCAGCCAGTCCAGCACGAAGCCCAGAATGAATATCGCGCCCATGACCACGGCCAGCACCGTATAGGGGCCGGTGCCGAAGGCGGTGATGCCGGCCTCGACCAGATCATCGCCGCCGACGCCTTTGAAGACGGCGGAAAAGCAGGTGGCGCCGATCATCACGAACAACACGACCGATGTGGTGGTGACGGTGCGGGTGGCGGCCTCCATCAACATGGCAAAGCTGAATCTGCGATAGAGCAGGGTGATCAGAACAGCGCCGAACGCGCCAAGGCCGCTGGCTTCGGTTGGGGTGGCGAGCCCGGCAATGATCGAGCCAAGGACCGAGATGACCAGCGCCAACAGCGGGGCGAGGTCGAAGATCAGGCGTGGCAGTGAGATGCGGTCGTGGCGGGGTTGCGCGGGCAACCCGCGCGCGCGCCAGATGATGAAGGCGCCATAAGCCAGCACCAGCAAAAGCCCCGGCCCGATGGCGCCCGCAAACATGTCGGGAACCGGGGTTTGCAACTGATCGCCCAAGACGATCAGCATGACCGAGGGCGGGATCAGGATGGCCAGCGTGCCGGATGCCGCGACCAGCCCTGCCGAGGTTTGCTTGTCATAGCCGACCTCTTCCAACCGGGGCAGGGCCAGCAGGGCCAGCAGTACGACCGACGCGCCGACGATGCCCGAGGAGGCCGCCAGCAAGACCCCGATCACCAGAACCGAAAACCCCATCCCCGCCGCACTGCCGCCCAGGGCGCGTTGGGCGGCTTTTAAGGACCGTTCTGCCGCGCCCGAGATTTCCAAGATCAGCCCCATGAAGATGAACATCGGCACCGCGACCAACAGCCAGTTGGACAGGACATTGGCGTAGATGCGGCTGATCAGCAGGTTGAAATAGGCAATCGGCAGGTCCGAGATCAGGATAAACAGCGCCGCGGACCCCGCCAGCACCATACCCACGCGATAGCCGGCGAAAATCGCGGTCAGGGTCAGTCCCGCCATCGCGAGGGGCAGCAAACTGTCGCTCATCGGCTGGCCCGGATCAGGCGGAGGGTCTCGATCAGGATCGCGACGGCCAGCAGCGCCAGCCCCAGCGGCAGCACCGCCTTGATCAGCCACAGGTCGTTCAACCCGCCATTGCGTCCGCCTTCGTCCGAGGACCAGGCGCGCATCATGAAAGACCACGCCGCGGGCAGCCCCAAGGCAAAGAACGGAGCCGCGAACAGCAAGTTGCCCAGAAGATCAATGCGCGCGCGCGTCCGGTCGCTTCGGTTTTGATACAGGAAATCCACCCGCACATGTTTGTTTGCCAGCCAGACTATCCCGGCCGGAATCAAGCCGGTGATGACCAGAAGATGCCATTGCAGATCAAGCAGCGAGTTCAACGTGACGGCCTTGCCCAACAGGGGCAGAGGCGATGTGATGCTCAGGATAGGATTGATGTCGAACGCGCTGCACACGACCTGCACCACGATCGCGCACATCATCGCGATCAGCGCAACCGCCAGTATCTTCATCGTGGCTGATTTCAGTCGTTCCAATGCGCGCCCCCAATTGGGCCACAGGGAACGATAAATTTCCCCCGGGCGCAATGTTTCAGTGAATTGACCTGCGACAAGGCAGAGGCCACGCGGGCGCGCGATCATGCCGCCATGATGAAGAAACTTCTGTTGCCGGTGATCCTTCTGGCGCTTGGCCTTGGCTTCTGGCTCAGCCGTGATTTTCAGGAAATCGCGGCCGGCGTCGCCATATTCCTGTTTGGCATGCTGATGCTGGAAGACGGGTTCAAGCTGTTCAGTGGCGGGTTCCTTGAAAGCCTGTTGGAAAAAGCCACGGCCTCGGTCCCCCGGTCTATGGGATTCGGGATCCTGTCGACCACAATCATGCAGTCCAGTTCGCTGGTGTCGGTGATCACCATATCCTTCCTCTCGGCAGGGCTGATCACGCTGATGGCGGGGGTCGGGATCATCTTTGGCGCCAATATCGGCACCACCACGGGGGCGTGGCTGGTGGCGGGGTTCGGGTTGAAGGTCAACATCGCCTCTTTCGCGCTGCCGATGCTGGCGGTGGCCATCGTGCTGGTGTTTCAAAAGAACAAATACCTGCGCGGGGCGGGTTTGGTTCTGGCCGGGCTGGGTTTTCTGTTTCTGGGCATCCACCACATGAAAGAGGGGTTCGACGCCTTCAAGGGCCAGTTCGATCTGACCCGGTTCGCGATGACCGGGCTGGCCGGGCTTGTGGTCTATAC
This sequence comes from Aliiroseovarius zhejiangensis, assembly GCF_014656375.1. Taxonomy (GTDB): domain Bacteria; phylum Pseudomonadota; class Alphaproteobacteria; order Rhodobacterales; family Rhodobacteraceae; genus Aliiroseovarius; species Aliiroseovarius zhejiangensis. Next base: position 406,107 of record NZ_BNCH01000002.1, read on the forward strand.
GCTTGTCGGGGCGGCGGCCACGGTGGTCATGCAATCCAGCCATGCCACGATGACCCTGATCATCACCGCGCTGGCGGCTGGGCAGATATCCTATGAAAACGCACTGGCGCTGGCGATCGGGGCGAATATCGGCACCACGATCACCGCGATCATCGGGGCGATGACGTCCAATTATCAGGGCAAGCGGCTGGCGCTGGCGCATCTGATCTTCAACCTGGTGACCGCCGGTGTTGCGCTGGTTTTCCTTGCGCCGATCCGTGATGGCGTCGATCTGGTTGCCGCCGGTGTCGGGATCCCGGGCACGGATTACGCCCTGAAGCTCGCCGTGTTTCACACCATCTTCAACACGCTCGGAGTGGTGCTGATGCTGCCGCTTCTGCCCCGTCTGATCGGCTTTCTGGAACAGACCATCCCGTCCCCGGTCGAAGATCTGAGCCAGCCGAAATACCTGACCGAAGCGGTCGACGAGTTTCCGCAGACCATCGCCGTGGCCATGCGGCACGAGGTCAAACACCTTTATGACAACGCGGTCGAGCTGATCCTGCACGGGCTGAACCTGCACCGGGACGCGGTGTTTTCGTCAACCGACATTGCCGCGACCGTCCGGGCCAGCCGGAAACCGTTCGAATTTGACATCGACGAACGCTACGAGGTGCGGATCAAGACGCTCTATTCCGCCATCGTCGAATTTGCCACGCGGATCGGGGCCAAGGATATGCCCGCCGATGTGATGGACGACATTTACACGTTGCGTGACGTGGCCGGGCGGATCGTGCGCGCAGTGAAGGCGGTCAAGCATTTGCGGCGCAACGTCACCCGCTATACCACGCGTCGGCAGGGGGCCGTCACCGATATCTATGACCAGTTGCGCATCGAGATCGCGCGCATTCTGGTCGAAATCCGCAACCTTGACATGGCCGACCCCGATGACCGTTCCAGCCTGTGGCTGGATCAGGAACGCATGCAGGTGGAAACAGATGAACGCGAGGCAAACACGCGGATCGAGGCCCTGATCCGCCAGCGCGAACTGGATGCCGCGGTTGCAACGTCGTTTCTGAACGATTCCAGCTATGCCTATTCCGCGATGCGCGATCTGCTTGGGGCTGCGCGGGCGTATTACATCGCACAAGAGGACGCAATGGCCGAAGTCGAACGCATTCTGGCGCTGGATGATGACGAGTTGATGGCCATCGTCATGGAGGCGCTTCGTGACAAGGAAAAGGGGGGCACCCGATAAGGGCAGCCGCCCATGCTGTCGTCGCCCCGGGGGCCTGAACGGCCCGACACCGAAAAGGAGACCATGATGGGACTTGAAAGCACGACCGAAAAACTGGACAGCTATTTCGCGCGTCTGGAACAGGGGAAAGCGCAGAAGATCAAGCCGACCCATGTCGAGAAGATCATGCAGAAGCTGGAGTCCAAAGCTGCCGCGCTTCGATCCGATCTTGAAGAGACCACGAAAGAACCCAAAAAACAGCGGTTGCAGCAGAAGATTGACCTTGTGAACGAACAACTGGACCGCGCCCGCTGGCTGCGAGAGCAGATCGCGGGATCCGAACCGGATTGATCTGTCAGGTGGGCAAAGCAGCCATGTATCACCCGGCCCGGTCGACCGGCCATATGCGTTGATAGCTGACCGCAAGGCGCGTCAGGTCGTCGGCGCTGATCGGATCCACCTGCCATGCCTTGACGGCCACACCCAACATCCGGGGCATCAGCATCGGCCAGAGCTGGCTGTCTTCGGTCGTGAACTCGGACCAGAAGGTGCCTTGCACCCCGATGATCCTGTCAGCCAGTGCAGGGTCGGGAACCGGATCCCAGTTGATCGTGTCGGCGAGCGATATAAACGCCGCCCAGCTTGCGCCCCAGTCGTCGGGATCGGCGCTGTGCGCCATGTCCAGATAGACATGCTGGGCGGGCGACATCACCACGTCATAACCCGCGCGGGCAGCCTCCAGCCCCGGCCCTTGTCCGGTCCAGCTGAACAGGATGGCGTCATGTCCGATACCGCCGTTGGCCCCTTGCGCGGCCTCTTCCCAGGCGGCGGGGCGCTGGCCATTCTGAACGACCGTTTCAGCGAGTTTTGCGATGGTCCAACCTTGCAGATCTTGCGTTGTCTCCAAGCCCTGTTCCTTCATCAAGGCACGCGCCTTGGGCGAACCCATCCATGTGTCCTTGGGCAATTCGTCACAGCCCAGATGCAAGAGGCCGAAGGGAAACAGGTCGCCGACCTCTTTCGCAATGGCGTCAAGGACGTCCCATGTTCTGGGCATTGCCGGGTTCACGCAATTGCCCTGGTACCCCTGCACCGAGGTCTCGGGACCGTTATCGGCCGGGTCGCGCATGTCGGGGAACACATGGGTCATGGCAAGCGCGTGGGCCGGGGCTTCGATTTCCGGCAGCACTTCGATGTTCAGGGTCGCAGCACGGGCGATGATCTGGCGGGCCGTCGCCTTGGAATAACTGCCGCCCGCCTCGATAGCGCCCGCGAACAGGGCGGGCAGCAGATGACCTTCGCCGCAGAACGCCGTCTTCTGCCAAAGCGCGGGGAAGCTGTCGATTTCCAGCCGGAACGCCTCGTCATCCGCGAAATGCCAGTGGAAGCGGTTCAGTTTCAACAGCGCCATCAGGTCCAGAAGATCCAGAATGGTCTGCGGTTGGTAATAATGGCGTGCGGTGTCCAGATGCTGCCCGCGCCAGCCAAATCGCGGGGCGTCGGTGATCACGCCACAGGGCAGCGGCCCGGCCCGCATCAGCGTCAGAAGAGTGACCCCTGCATAAAACCGCCCGCCGTAGTCACCCGCCGTGATGTGAATGGATTTTGGTGTGATCTCCAACCGATAGGCATCTGCGGCCATATCGGCGGTCGTGATCCTGACGGGGAAACCGCCATCAAACCGCCACCCTCGCCGGGCGGCCAGATCGGCAACGGCTGTCAGGGCGTCGTCACCACACTGCACCCCGGTCACCGCAACCGTGCCATCGCTGGGCGTCCAATTTACCGGTTGCGGCACAAGGGGCAGACCGTCAAAGGGGCCAAGGTCGGGCAGGGCGGGCGGCACGCAGCCTTTGGGTCGGTATGGCAGGGCAATTACCTCGCCACGAATGCGCAGATAGGGGCCAAGCGGCAACCACGCCCGGTTGGCCGCGCGGTGGCCGTCGGTGTATTCCACCACCACCTCGTGCGGGTGGCCTGCTTTCAGGTCGGGCAGGGCCACTTCGGTGAAACTCCCCATCCCGCGCAGCCGTTCACCGCCTTTCGTGGCCGTCATCGGCGCCATGCCGGAAAAGCAGAAAACCGGGGCTGCAAGGTCCCGATCCGAGGTGATGGTACAGATCATTTTCGCACCGTCGAGGCGGCAGGTATAGTCCATCTCAGTCCAGCCTCAGTTCTGACACGAAGTCATAGATATCAGAGCGATAGAGGCCGCTCGTGAACTCGATCGGGCGGCCGGTGCTCAGATATCCGGTGCGCTCGATCTTCAACACCGCCGCGCCTTCGGGCAGGTTGAACATCTGGGCGTCCGCGGCGGTCAGGTTGGTTGCGGTGACCCGCTGAATGGCGCGGGTGGGGGCCTGACCCGTCTTGCGCAGAAGCGCATAAAGCGAGACGTCGATCTGTTCGGGGTGGGGCAGAATAACACCGGGCAAGGACGAGCGTTCCAGCGCCATCGGTGTGCCGCTGGCGCTGCGCAATCGTTCGATCCGCGCCACGCGATCATTGGCGGACAGGCCCAGCGACATCATCTCTTCGCTGGTGGGGCGAAACAGACCCAGCAACAGTGTTTCACTGGTCGAGGTCATGCCACGCGCCTGCATATTCTCGGTGAAGGACACGAGCGAGGACAGGGATTGTTCCAGCTTGGGTGCGGCGGCGCGCACGAATGACCCGGCCCCCTGACGCTGTTCGATCAACCCGTCCTCGACCAGTTTTGCGATGGCCTTGCGCACGGTGACGCGGCTGACATCGGCGGCCTCGGCCAGGTCGCGTTCGGGCGGAAGCTGATCGTCCGGGCCAAGATCGCCCGACTGGATCGTCGCCCTGATATGGCGGTGCAGTTGCAGGTAACGCGGCCCGCGCCCCTGCTGATACCATGCCTTCGGTGAAAGCCATTCAGTCTGCGTCTGCATCTTGTGTCCGATCCTGTTTGGTATCAAAAAATAATACCAAAGAAACTCGCTTGGCAAGACATTAGTTCGATGCAGCTACTTATCTGGTAGTTAACGCACTGAAATGGCCAGTATATTCACAGAGGTGCATTTATTGGTATTATAATGGTAGTCAAAATAAGCCTATAATGGTATGAATTGGTACACGCCTCGATTCGCCGGGGCGCCATGGGGGGACATAGATGGCAGACGTGATGCACGCAGAAGAGTCGTCAACGGCAAAGGGCGTACGCAAAGCCTTGCCTGAAAGCGTGTTCGCCTGGCTTCTGGTCGGACCCGCCATGATCTTCATCGCTGTCATCGTCGCCTGGCCCCTGGCCGAAACCATCCGCCTGTCCTTCATGGAGGCCGGGCTGGGGGGCGAGACATTCGTCGGCCTTGCAAATTACGAAGAGCTGGTTGAGAGCCGGAAGTTTCACCAGACCATCGTGCGCACCTTCTACTGGATGTTCCTGTCGGTTGCGCTGAAGCTGGTGCTGGGCCTGATCGGTGCGACGCTTCTGAACGCCGCCATTCCGGGGCGGGCGCTGTTTCGGGTGCTGGTCATGCCGCCCTGGGTCATTCCCATCGCTATCGGCTGTATCGGCTGGCTGTGGCTTTATAACGGCTATTTCGGCGTGCTGTCCGGTGTCATGATGCACCTTGGCATCACCGATGCGCCGTTCGAATTTCTGGCCCACAAGCAATCGGCCTTCTATTCCGCCATCGTCACCGATGTCTGGGTCGGGGTGCCAATGGTCACACTGTTCTTTCTGGCCGCGATGCAGGGTGTCAGCCGCGACTTGTACGAGGCCGCCTGGGTCGACGGGGCAGGGCGCTGGTATCGGTTCCGCCGCATCACAATCCCGCAGATCATGCCGGTGATCGTGTCGATGTCGCTTCTGTCCGCCATTTTCACCTTCAACAGTTTCGAGATCATATGGATCCTGACCGAAGGCGGCCCGCGCGGCGCGACCACCACGCTGATCGTGGATACCTACAAGACCGCCATCGGCAATTACAAGTTCGGAGAAGGCTCTGCGCGTGCCGTGATCATCGTGCTGCTGCTTGGTCTGTTCTCACTCGCCTATCTGTTCTTCCTGAACAAGGTGAACAAGAAATACGGAGTGAAGTAAGATGATGGACCGCTACACCAAGCTGCAGATGGTCGGTATCTATGTCTGTATCGCCGTTTTCCTGACCTTCATCCTGCTGCCGTTTTTCGAGATGTTCATGGCGTCGCTGCGCCCGCTCGAACACCTGTTCCGCAGCCCCTATCAGTTCTGGTCAGACGATTTCAGTTTCGATGCCTACAAGCAGATGTGGGTTACGGTGCCGCTCTTGGGCCGCTACATCTTCAACTCGATCTATATCTCGTTCATGGTGACGGGGCTGACGATGATCTTCGTGGTGCCCGCCGCCTATGCCTATGCGCGGTTGCAGTTTCCATTCAAAAACCTGTCCTTGGGCCTCTTTCTGGGTGTCAACATGTTCACCGGTGCGGTGCTTCTGATCCCGCTTTATCGCGTGTTGCGGACCATGGGGCTTTTGAACACCTATTGGGCGATGATCGTGCCGGGCGTGGCCTTCCTGATCCCCACCGGCATCTGGCTGCTGCGGTCCTATCTTGAAAAGATCCCGCGCGAGCTTGAGGAAGCAGCCTTTGTTGACGGGGCGTCGCGCCTGTACACCCTGCGCCGCGTGGTGCTGCCCCTGGCGGTGCCGGGCCTGATCGTGGTCGGTGTCGCCGTGTTCATCGGCGCCTATGCGCAGCAATTCCTGTTCGCCATCACCTTCAACCAGACCCGCGAGCTGCAACCGCTGCCCGCCGGTCTTTACGAATTCATCGGCTATCAGTCGGTGACCTGGAACGAGATGATGGCCGCGGCCCTGGTGGGGGTTCTGCCGGTCATGGTCATCTTCCTGTTCCTGCAAAAATACCTTGTCGCGGGCCTGACGGCCGGTGCGGTCAAGGAATGATCCAACCAAGGGAGAGATAAAATGAATGGAACCAAACTGTCACTGGCGGCGCTCTTGCTGACCGGCTCGGCGCTGACCGCCACGGCTGATACGACCGAACTGCACTTCATCATGTGCGGCGGCGAAGTGCGCGAAGCGGATCAAAAAACCGTGGATGAGTTTATCGCCAAGCACGAAGGCGTTACCGTCAATCTGGAGGCCGTGCCGTGGGGCACCTGCCAGGACAAGTCGCTGACGTTGGCGGCAGCCGGTGATCCGCCGTCGATCGCCTATATGGGCTCGCGCACACTGCGCCAGATGGCCAATAACGACCTGATCGTACCGGCGCAAATCCCTGCAGACGCCCCGTATCAGGAAGGTGTGTTGAACACCGTCACCATCGAAGGGCAGGCCTGGGGCTATCCGCACGCGTTCTCGACCAAGGCGCTGTATATCAATTGCGGCATCATCGAAGAAAGTGGTCAGGAATGCGTCGCGCCCAAAACCTGGGACGAGATGTATGCCATGGCCAAAGGGGTTGTTGACAACACCGACGTGGCGGGCGTCGGTCTGGCCGGTAAGGATTTCGACAACACGATGCACCAGTTCCTGAACTACCTCTATTCCAATGGCGGCGTTGTGATCGACCCGGCCACTGGCGAGAACAAGCTGGACAGCAAGGAGACCCGCGAAACGCTGGAATTTTACGGCAAGCTGGTCGATGTCGCCCAGGAAGGCCCGACCGCGTGGGAGCGGGACCAGCTGCGCGACCTGTTCAATGACGGCAAGATCGCCATGTATGTGCAAGGCCCGTGGGGTTATGGCCAACATAACGAAGACATCAACCAGTTGGTGGCCCCGGTGCCGGCCGGCCCGTCGGGGGAAAGCGGCACGATCCTGATCACGGACAGCATCGTCGTGTTCAAGGGCACGGGCCACGAGGATCTGGCGCATGAACTGGCGCAGATGATCACCTCGGGCGACAGCCAGTATGATCTGGACAGCAGTTGGGGTCTGACGCCGATCCTTGATTATGCCGCGCTGGGCAGGACCGATCTGTATTATGAAAGCGGCATCTGGCCGAATTTCACCGCAACGATTTCGACAGGTGGCCCCGAGCCGCTGGTTGAAGACTTCAAATCGCTGCAATCGGTGTTCACCAACATGGTGCAGGGGATCATCCTGAAGGATGACACCGTGGACAACCTGGTGACCATCGCGGGGGAAGAGTTGGACGAGGCGCTTTGATCTCATCCCCGCTGGTTTGGGCGGCGTCCAACGTCGCCCAGGCCGCCTTCGGATCTTTAGAAAAAGGACGGTTTGACCATGGCTACGCTTGACCTGAACGCGATCAACAAATCCTTCGGCGCGGCGAAGGTGCTGCACGACATCAGCCTTGCGATCAAGGACAAGGAGTTCGTGGTGTTCGTCGGCCCGTCGGGCTGCGGTAAATCCACCTTGCTGCGCATCATCGCCGGGCTCGAGGAAGCGACATCGGGACAGATCGTCATCGGCGGCACGGATGTCAGCACCGCCAACCCGGTGGATCGCGGTATCTCGATGGTGTTCCAGTCCTATGCGCTGTATCCGCATCTGAGCGTTTACGAGAACATCGCCTTTCCCCTGCGCGTGCAGAAGATGGACTCCGCCGAGCTGGACAGCCGCGTGCAGAAAGCCGCAGGTATTCTGCAACTGACCGACAAGCTGCATCTGAAACCGGGGCAGTTGTCGGGTGGTCAACGCCAGCGGGTCGCCATCGGGCGGTCGATTGTGCGCAATCCCAAGGTATTCCTGTTTGACGAGCCGCTGTCGAACCTCGATGCCGCCCTGCGTGGTGACATGCGCGTGGAACTCAGCCAGCTGCACCGCAATCTGGACGCCACCATGGTCTATGTGACCCACGATCAGGTCGAGGCGATGACCATGGCCGACCGGATCGTTGTCCTGAATGCGGGCCGCGTCGAGCAATTCGGCAGCCCGATGGAGCTGTATCACCACCCGGCAACGAAATTCGTGGCCTCGTTCATCGGCCAGCCCAACATGAACCTGATCCCGGCCCGCGTGGCAGGTGTGGACGGCTCCGGCGTCATGGTTGAACTTGATGGTGGCCACCGCATGGCATTGCCCGTCGCGTCAACCACAGTGAACAAGGGCGACAAGGTCGAGGTCGGCATTCGCCCCGAGCATGTCAGTATGGGCGATAGCGGTCTGGATATCTCGGTCAACGTGCTGGAGCGTCTGGGCGGCACCTCGATCACCTATGGCACCATTGGCAACGGCACACGCTTCTGCGCCGCATTGCCCGGCGACGCGCCGATCGAAGAGGGGCGCAACCTGACGCTGAGTGTGGCGCCGGAGAACTGCCATGTCTTTGATGCCAATGGCGACGTGTTGCGCCGTCAGGCCGCACCGGAGATGGTGGCATGAAAGTCGTCACTGCCGGAATTGGTCTGCGTGCAGGCTATGTCCTGTCGATCCTGAAAGAGGCGATGCCCGAGGTGGAGTTCGTTGGGTATTACGACCCGCAGCCGTCGCATCTGGAGATGATCGGCACGGACGTTCCGCGGTTTGACGATGTGGCTTTGATGCTTTCGGACACGCAGCCGGACCTGTTCTTCGTCGGCTCGCCCAATGTCTATCACCTTGAACATATCAGGCTGGGGCTGGAAGCTGGGGTGCGGATATTCACCGAGAAGCCGGTGGTGACGACGCGCGCGGACACGTTCGAACTGGCCCGGCTACTGGCCGAACATGGTACCGATCAGGTGATGGTGGGGCTGGTGTTGCGCTATTCGCAGCACATGGTCGATCTGCGCGCGGTGCTGGACCGGCTTGGCCCCATCGCCTCGCTGGAAGCGAACGAACATATCCCGCCCTATCACGGTGCGTTCTTCATGCGCGACTGGCGGCGTAAAAGCGCGCTGTCCGGTGGCTTCATGCTGGAAAAATGCTGCCACGATCTGGATATCTACAACATGGTCACACGCTCACGGCCCATGCAGGTGGCGAGCTTTGGCGGCAAGAAATCCTTTCTGCCGGAGTTCGCCCCCACCACCAACACCGAGACCGAGATCGCGCAGCGCAAGTCAAGCGTATGGAAAAGCGCCCCGGACCCCTACAACTCGGATGGCGATATCATCGACTTTCAGACCGCGATCCTGCGCTATGAAAGCGGGGCGTCGATGGCATTTCACACCAATCTGAACGCGCCCGACGATCACCGGCGGTTCTGCATCTTCGGGGCCTTGGGGATGGCCGAAGGTGACTTTGTGCGTGGCTATCTGAAGGCCACGGCGCGCGATGGGTCGGTGATTGCCGACCATGACTATACGACGATGGAACAGAAACATGCCTCGGCGCATTACGGGGCGGATCACATGATGGTCGCGGATATTGCCGATTTTCTGCGCGGCAAGACTGACAGCCTGCCCGTCGGCGTGGTCGATGCGCTTGAGGCCGGACTGGTCGCCATGGCGCTGGACGAGGCCCGGATCAATGGCGGCGTGGTCGACCTGCGCGGCACTTGGGAAGAATTTGACAGCTATGGACTACGCGCATGAGCATTGAGACGAAAACCCACGGCCATCTGATGGCCAGCGAAAGCGCCGAGGCGCTGAAGGTGTTCTGCCAAGCCGCCACGCAAACGGTGGATGCAGGCAGGCTGGCGGATGCGAAGGCGATATACACCATCGCGCGCGGATCGTCGGATGCGGCGGCCAATATCCTGTCCTACGAGCTCATGCGCGAGCTGTCTGTGCCTGTCACCTCTCTGCCGCCGTCGGTGTTTTCACTGGGAGCGGGGGTCAACATGGACGGCGCGGGCGCGCTGGTGATCAGCCAATCGGGGGCCAGCGACGATCTTGTCCGGGCCGCCAAAGGTGCGCGCAGCAATGGGGCCGACGTGGTGGCAATCACCAACCAGCCGGACAGCCCGGTCGAAGCCGCATCGGAAACCACTGTGCCCATCGGGGCAGGACCGGAACTGGCGGTGCCCGCCACCAAAACGGTGATCGGGTCGGTTGCCGCCGGGATGGCGCTGCTGGGCGGGATCAAACCTGAGTATAAACTGCGCGCCGAGGCCTCGGCAGAGGCACTCAGGGGGATCACGACCCATCATCCCCGCGCCAAAGCCTTGCAAGCGGCCCTTTTGCGGGCGCGCAATGTCTATGTGATCGGACGCGACACGGGCCACGGTGCGGCAATCGAGGTGGCGTTGAAGCTCAAGGAATGCTGCGCGCTGCATGCCGAGGACTATTCTGCCTCCGAGGTGCTGCATGGCCCGCTCCAACTGGCGACCAATCCGCTGATGGTGCTGATCCTCGATACGGGATCAGATCACATTCAGGAGAGCCTGGACAAGGCCGAGGCCCGGTTCCGCGCGGTTGGCTGCGATGTGCATCGCATCTCGCCGGCAGATATTGGCGTATCGGACCTGACGCCTGCTGCGGCGGCAGCGGTTCTGCTGGCGGTGATGTATCCGGTGATCCTGAACACCGCGCTGGCGCTGGGTCTGGATCCTGACACCCCCGAAACCCTTTCGAAAGTGACGCAAACGACATGACGACTGCTCTGGACAATTGGGCCACATGGGCCGAGATCCATCGCCAACCTGCCATCTGGTCGGCTTGGGGCAAGGCGCTGGACGTGGACGGGCTGCGCGCCTGGATCAAAAGCGTCGACCATGACGAGGTCTGGTTCTGCGGGGCTGGCACTTCGGCCTATATCGGTGACATCATCGCGGCAGGTGTGCCGGGGCTGCGGGCCGTGCCCAGCACCGATCTTGTGGCTGCGCCAAAGGCGTTCCTGAACGGCGTGAAGCCCTTGGTGGTCAGCTTTGGTCGGTCGGGCAACAGCACCGAAAGCATCGGCACGCTGGATGCGTTGGACGCGCTGGCGCCGGATGCGCCGCGGCTGCATATCACCTGCAACAAGGATGGCGCGCTGGCGACGCGCGGCGCGCAAGGGCCGATGAAAGTGATCGTGTTGCCCGAGGCCACGCATGACGCGGGCTTTGCGATGACCAGCAGCTTTTCAACCATGCTGTTGACCGCGCTGGCCCTGTTTGACGCGCCATGCAATGTACCGTCGCGGCTGGACGCGCTGGCGGGGCATTTATCCACCCTTCTGCCGCAGTTTCGCGGGATGCCGCGCCCTGAACGGGCTGTCTATGTTGGCGCTGGCCCTTTGGCCTTTGCCGCCCGCGAGGCGGCGTTGAAGGTGATGGAACTGTCCGCCGGACAAATCCCGGCGCTGTGGGACAGCACATTGGGCTTCCGCCACGGCCCGAAATCCTTTGTGAGTGACGACACCGCGATCACGGTGTTCACCAGCCCCGATGCCCCCACGCGCGACTATGATTCCGATCTGGTGGCCGAGCTGCGCGCGCAGTTCCCGCAGGCGCGGGTGATGGCGGTCGGTCCGGGTGGGGATATCGACATTCCCATGCCCTTCGGCCCCACCTGGGCGGCGCCGCTATGCGTCGCACTGGCGCAGGTGACGGGCGTGGAATGGGCGGGCGCGCTGGGGTTGAACGTGGATGATCCGTTTTCGGGTCAGGGGACGCTCAGCCGCGTGGTGTCGGGCGTGAAGCTCTATCCGGTGGCGTCATGATCGCGACCGGCATTGATCTGGGCGGCACCAAGATCGAGGTGCAGCTGTTCGGCGATGACTGGGCGGTGGCCCATCGCCATCGGGTGCCGACGCCCTCTGATTATGGTGATCTGGTCACGTCCATTGCCGAGCAGATCCGTTGGGCGGATGAGATTGCGGGCCGGTACGTTCCCGTCGGCGTGGGGGCTGCCGGGCTTTTGCACCCTGTGACCGGTCTTGCGCTGACCGCAAACCTTCCCGCATCTGGCAAGCCGTTTCAGCGTGACATCGAGGCCGCGATCGGACGCCCAATCACCTATGTCAACGACTGCCGCGCCATGGCCCTGTCCGAGGCGGTGTTCGGCGTCGGGCAGGGGCGGCGCACGGTCGTGGCCCTGATCCTTGGCACCGGCATCGGGGGCGGCATCGCCGTGGACGGCACCATCCTGCAAGGCCCGACCATGACCGGGGGCGAGTTCGGCCACACCGCTGCGCCCGCGCATCTTGTTGCCAAATACAACCTGCCGATCGTGACCTGTGGGTGCGGTCGCCCCGGCTGCACCGAGACATACATTGCCGGTCCGGGGATGAGCCGACTGGCCAAGGCCCTGACCGGCGAAGACATCGACCCGCCCCAGATCGCCGCACGCCGCACAGGCGACATGGCGCAGGTCTGGACGGTCTGGTGCGAAATGGCCGCCGAACTTCTGCACACGCTGACCATGATGGTCGATCCCGATCTGATCGTTCTGGGCGGCGGGCTGAGCCAGATTGACGGTGTGGTCGATGACCTGACCGCCGCCGCCGCGCGGACACAGATCGGTGATTTCGGCACCGCGAAACTGGTTCTGGCGCAGGGTGGCGACACCAGCGGTGCCCGCGGGGCGGCCTATGCCGCATGGCAGGCGGAGGGGTCGCAAGATGGCTGACGCGCTGCGTGACATCATTGCCCGCAACAGGGCGGGCAGGCGGGCCGCCATCCCGTCCGTGTGTTCGGCGCAACCCGATGTGCTGCGCGCCTCGCTGATGCGGGCGCAGACCCTTGATCGCCCCTTGTTGATCGAGGCGACGAGCAATCAGGTCAATCAGGATGGTGGCTATACCGGGATCACTCCGGATGGGTTCATCGGGTATGTGCACGAGATTGCCGACAAGGCCGGTGTGGACCGCGACCGCATCATCTTCGGCGGCGACCACCTTGGCCCGCAAGCGTGGCGGTCATTGCCCGCCGATGCCGCGATGGAGAAAGCGCGCGCCCTGGTGCGTGACTACGTCAAAGCCGGGTTTCGCAAGATCCATCTGGATTGTTCGGAAGGGTGTGCGGGCGAGGCCGCGCAGTTGGGCGACGCAGAGACCGCCGCCCGTTCCGCCGACCTCGCGCGGGTCTGTGTTTCGGCGTGCGACGGCGACACCACCGGGCTGTTGTTCGTGGTCGGCACCGAAGTACCCCCACCGGGTGGCGCGCGCGTGGACGAAGACGGGGACATCCCGCCGACCGACCCGGCTGCCGCCAAGGCCACGCTGGCCGCGCATGGCGACAGGTTCGGAGATATGGCGTCGATGATCGGTGGATTGGTCGTACAACCCGGTGTCGAATTCAGCCCCACCGCCGTGCATCACATGCCGCTGGACCGTGATCCGGGCCTTCTGGCCGCACTGGACGGCTGGCCGGGTGTCTGCCTGGAGGCGCATTCGACCGACTATCAACACCCTGCCGTCTTTCCGCGACTTGCCGAGCTTGGCTTTGCTTTTCAGAAAATCGGCCCCGCATTGACCTTCGCCTATCGTCAGGCGCTTTATGCGCTGGATCAGATTAGCACATCGCCCGGCGCGCTTCAGGCGGTGATGGAGCGGGTGATGACGGATAACCCCACCTATTGGCAGGGGCATTATCACGGGGATGCCGACGCGCTGTCTCACCAGCGCCATTTCGGGCTGGCCGACCGCATCCGGTACTATTGGCCCGATCCGGCGGCGCAAGCGGCAGTGGCGGCGTTGCGCGACGGGTTTGACGGCCCGATTGCAGACATAAAGCTGCGCGAGGTGTTCAGTGAAGATGTGCTGACCCGCGCCGAGCACCTGACGGGCGACCACGTACAGCGACTGATAGACGCGCAGATACAGCTTGCGCTCGATCCGTATTTCTTTGATGAGGCGACATGATGGAGCTTTGGATCACCCCCGACCGCCTGTTTGATGGCCGCGACCTGCACAGCGGAAAGGCTGTTCTGATCCGGGATGGCCGGGTCGTGGAATTGTCCGATGCTCGCAAGGATGCCGTGCGTGTGCCCGGCCTCTTGACCCCCGGCTTCGTGGATCTGCAGGTCAATGGCGGGGGGGGCGTGCAGTTGAACTCGACCCCGACGCCCGAGGGGATGCAGATCATCGCGGATGCGCATCGGACTTTCGGAACGGTCGCGGTCCTGCCCACGGTGATCACCGACCTGCCCGAAGTTCTGGACAGCGCAGCCGACGCGACGATCGCGGCGAAGGGGCAGCCGGGGATCATCGGTCTGCACATCGAAGGCCCGCATATCGCCATGGCACGACGCGGCACGCATTCGCCCGATCTGGTGCGCCCGATGGATGCGCGCACCATCAACACCGTGGGCCGCTTGCGCGATGCGGGTGTGTCCGTGATGATCACGCTGGCTCCCGAAGCGGCCACAGCCGACCAGATTGCCCAACTTGTCAGGATGTGCGCGGTTGTCTCGCTGGGTCATACGGACGCGACGGCCGAGGTGATGAGGGCCGCCTTCAAGGCCGGGGCAAGTTGTGCCACCCACCTGTTCAACGCCATGTCGCCGATGGTGGGGCGTGCGCCCGGAGCGGTGGGGGCGGTGATCAACTCGACCCATTACAGTGGGATCATCTGCGACGGTCATCACGTGGCGGATGAAATGGTGGGGCTCGCCATCCGTGCCCGCCCGGTGCCAGACCGCATGTTTCTGGTGTCTGACGCCATGGCGACCGTCGGGGGGCCGGAACATTTCAACCTCTATGGGCAACACATTGCTTTGAAAGAGGGCCGCTTGATCAATGCCGAAGGCAGTCTGGCCGGCGCGCATGTCACACAGGCCGAAGGGGTCAAGCGGTTGGTGGATCGCACCGGCACGTCATTGACGCAGGCGTTGCGGATGGCGACCTCGGTCCCGGCCGATTGCATCGGTCAGCCTGACATCGGGCGGCTTGTGGGACGGCCCGTCGAAGATGTGATCCTGCTGGATGATGACCTGTATCTGACCGGCGATCTTGCGGCAGTTCTTGGCGATCTGAAGCATGTGACGGCTGCTGGCTGACCGCGTTTGAATGCGAAACATTCCCGTGAAAATCCTGGGTTTGGACGCCTTTCAGAAAAAATAATTCAGCGCAGAGTGATCCACCTCGCGCCCCTTTCCGTATCCTCGATACAACTTCCAACTGGGATACAGAAAAGGAAACAACATGCTTCGCAGAACCTTTCTTTCGATCACCACCGCCGCGCTTCTGGCCACCCCGGCCATGGCCGACAACCACTCCATGGACATCGTGGACACCGCAGTCGGTGCCGGCAGCTTCACCACGCTGGTCGCCGCGGTTGAGGCCGCAGGCCTGGTCGACACCCTGAAAGGCGAAGGTCCGTTCACCGTATTCGCCCCAACGGACGACGCCTTCGCAGCTTTGCCCGAAGGCACGGTCGAAACGCTGCTTATGCCTGAAAACAAGGATCAGCTGACCGCGATCCTCACGTACCACGTGGTGCCCGGCAAGGTCATGTCCGGTGACATCGCAGGCAAGAGCATGGATGTCGAAACCGTGAATGGCGCCAAGGCCATGGTCGACGCAACCGACGGCGTGAAGATCGACGGCGCGAATGTCGTTCAGGCAGACATCGAGGCCTCGAACGGCGTGATCCACGTGATCGACGCGGTGATCATGCCCAAGTAAGCGAACCCTCTCGCGGAACGAAACCCGGCAGCTGGGACATGCTGCCGGGTTTCTCTTTTGATAAATTGGTCAATGAAAAGACTTTGATGGGTTAATGAAAATCAGTGGCGTAATCGGGTGCAAACTCCGGCCGGTCCTGCAGGTCGGCCCGCGCGATCTTGGTCAGCACGACGACCTTGCCCACAGTCGGGTCGATCACTGAAAACTCCGATGACTGCGCGGCGACGCGCTTGACTGCGACGCCATCCGCTGTCGGCACGGACAGGACCATTCCGCGAACGTCGCCCTCGGCGCTGACCATCAGTTCGGCCACGTGCCCGGCGAAATTGCGTGCCGTGTCATAGACCGGGGCACCCAGGATCGGGTTGAGGTCGTGTTCATAGATGTTCAACCGACCCGCGCTCCGACCCACAAGAACGGGGTCAAAGGCGGCAGGCAGGGCAAGTTCAGGGCGCAGGCCCGAGTTTGGCCCCGTATTGGGCCCCGTATCAGGCAGGGTCTGCAAGGCCATTGCCGACAGGGCCGAGGCGGCGGTGATCGCAAGGGCGATCGGGAACAGTTTTTTAGCTCGTTTCTGTTTCATGGGGGGTCAACGCGGCTCTTGTTAAAAAGTTCCCGGATCGAAACGACACCGATCCGCAGGCGCGTGCGCGTCTGCGCGGGGCGCGATGAACCCAAGCCTGAACCTTGGGCAACCAGCGTTGAAATCCTTAGAGTTTGATTTCAGGCGGACGTTCCCCCTAAGTTAAGATACGGGTGATGATCACGGCGCAAGGATCGTGGCACACCATGGGGGGACAGCATGGAAACATTGACCTTTTCGCTTGAGATGGGTGTCGTCTGCGCAATGCTGGCCTTCACCGTTTTCCTGTTCGTGACCGAAGTCGTACGGATCGATCTGGCCGCCATCCTGATCCTCGTGATCCTGGGCATCCTGAGCTATATCCCCGCCATGTCCAATCTGGCCGAGGTCAGTCACCTGTTTGACGGGTTTGCCTCGAACGCCGTGATTTCGATCATTGCCGTGATGATCGTGGGCGCGGGGCTGGACAAGACCGGGTTGATGAACAAGGTCGCCGCAACGATCATGAAGCGCGGCGGCGCGACCGAGGCGCGCATTCAGCCCATCGTTGCGGCCACCGTGGGCGTGATTTCCAGCTTCATGCAGAATGTGGGCGCGGCGGCGCTGTTTCTGCCGGTGATCAGCCGCATCTCGACCCGCTCGGGCATTCCGCTGAACCGACTGGCGATGCCGATGGGCTTCTGCGCGATCCTTGGCGGCACCATGACGATGGTCGGCTCGTCCCCCTTGATCCTGCTGAACGATCTGATCGAAACCGCGAACACCAGCTTGCCTGACGCGCAGCAAATTCCGGCCTTCGGGCTGTTTTCCGTCACCCCCATCGGCGCGGTTCTGATCCTGAGCGGTATTCTCTATTTCCTGCTGCTGGGGCGCTGGGTGCTGCCCGAGCAGGCCTCGGCCGACCGGGCGTCCGTGGGGCAGGGCATGTCGGCCTATCTGAAGCGGGTCTATGGCATCAAAGCCAATGTGTACGAGGTTGACGTGCCTGCCAATAGCCCGCTGGTTGGGCAAATCCTTGCGGATGTGAACCTTGAAAACAACCTATACATCATCTCGACCTTCTATCGCGGCAAAACCTCGATGGTGCAGGTGCTGACGGCCGAGATCGCCGCCCCGTGCCGGTTGGCGATCATCGGGAAAAAGTCGGTGGTCGAGACATTTGCCAAAAGATACGGACTGTCGATCTTTCCGGAACTCGATGTGTTCGCAGAAGAGTTTGCCCCCACCAATGCAGGCATCGCCGAGATCGTCATCCCCCCTGAAAGCAAGCTGATCGGCAAATCCCCGCGTGAACTTTTGCTGCGCAAGACCTATGGCCTGTCGCTTTTGGCAATTCACCGGGGCGAGGAAACGCTGAGCCATGTGGAAACCGAAGATCACAAGCCCACCGCGATAGGACTGGTGAAGTTTCAGGTGGGTGACATGCTGGTGGCCCATACCCGCTGGGACAACCTGACAAGATTGAAGGAAAACCGGGATTTCGTGATCATCACATCGGACTTCCCGCAAGAGGAATTGCGCCCCCACAAGGTCGGTTGGGCGCTTCTGTTCTTCGCCATCTCGATCTCGATGATCCTGTTCACCGATATTCGCCTGTCTCTTTGCCTGTTGACCGGCGCGGTCGGGATTCTGCTGTCGCGCGTGATCTCGATCGACGAGGCCTATCAGGCGGTCGGCTGGAACACGGTTTTTCTGCTGGCAAGCCTTATTCCACTGGGGCAGGCGGTGCATAACACCGGCACGGCGGAATGGATCGCGCAGCAGATCCTGACGCTTCTTGACGGCTGGCCGCTTTGGTCTTTGCAGACCGGGATTGCGATCCTGGCCACCGCGTTTTCGCTGGTGATGTCGAATGTCGGGGCGACGGTGCTTCTGGTGCCGCTGGCGGTGTCCATCGCGGTCGCCGCCGGGGGGGATCCGGCGCTGTTTGCCCTGACGGTGGCGATCTCCACGTCAAATTCCTTCATCATCCCGACCCATCAGGTGAACGCGCTGATCATGGGGCCGGCAGGCTACAAAGTGAAAGATTTCGTCAAAAGTGGCGGCGTGATGACGGTGATCTTTCTGATCGTGTCGCTGGTCATGTTGAACGTGGTGTTCTAAGCCGTCACTTGCCCTTCCAGACCGGATCGCGTTTTTCGGCAAACGCGCGGGCGCCTTCCAGCTGATCTTCAGACCGATAAAGCCGTTCCACGGTTGCAAACTGGCTTTTTGTGATCCGGTTCATCGCGTCCTGAAACTTCATATCCTCAGCCTCGCGCACAATCTCCTTGATTGCGGCGTTGACGAGCGGCGGGCCAGACGCGATGAGCGCGGCCATCCTGCGTGCCTCGGCCATCAGGTCGGCGGCGGGGTGGATGTGGTTGATCAAGCCCCAGCGCGCGGCCTCGTCCGCGTCCAGCCAACGGCCGGTGAACAGCATCTCCATCGCGATGTGATAGGGGATGCGCTTGGGCAGCTTGATGCTGGCGGCATCGGCCACGGTGCCGGATCGGATTTCAGGCAGGGCGAAACTGGCGTGATCGGCGGCCAAGATGATGTCGGCGGACAGGGCAAGCTCCAACCCGCCGCCGCAGCAGATGCCATTTACCGCAGCAATCACCGGTTTATTCAGCCCGCGCAGCTCCTGCAAGCCGCCAAACCCACCCAACCCGTAATCACCATCAACCGCGTCGCCGTCCGCCGCCGCCTTCAGATCCCAGCCGGGGCAGAAGAATTTTTCGCCCGCGCCGGTGATGATCGCCACGCGCAGGTCGGGGTCATCGCGAAACGCGGTGAATACCTCGCCCATGATGCGGCTGGTGGCCAGATCGATGGCATTGGCCTTGGGGCGGTCCAGCGTGACCTCAAGCACATGGCCGTCGCGGTGGGTCTTGATGGGGGTGTCGGTCATTCAACTGTCTCCTGTTCGGATAAGGGCGTCGGCGGCCACCGCGCGGTCCGCGGTGACGATCAGGGGGTTAATCTCGATCTCATGCGCGGGTGATGCCATGACAAAAGCCTGAACGGCCATCACGGTGTCAAGCACCGCCTCCAGAGCGGCGGGCGCGGTCCCGCGATAACCCTTGAGCAGAGGTGCAATCTTCAGCCGCATCAGGGCGTCGCGCACCTCGGCTCGGGTTGCGGGCACAAGAAGCGACTGGCTGTCCTGCAACAGCTCGGTCAGGATACCACCCGCCGCGACGGTCAGCACAAACCCATGCGCCGGGTCGCGGGTGACGCCGACCAACAGCTCGGCAATGGCGCCGGTGATCATTTCCTCAACCAGAAAGCTGTCGCAGGTCATCGACGTGGCGGCCGCGCGCACTGCATCTTTGTCCGTCAGGTTCAGCTTGACCGCACCTGCTTCGGTCTTGTGGGCCAGCCCTTCGCCCTTCAAAACGACCGGAAAGCCGATGTCGCTGGCCAGCCGGGCAATCTTGTCAGGGCTCTCGGCACGATGGGCGCGCGGAATGGTCACGCCGTGGCGGGACAGAGCCACCTTGGCCTGCGCCTCGCTCAGCGCGCCGGTGCACCGTGGTTCGGCCAGAAACACTGGTTCGGGCCGGGTGTGCGGACGGCCAAGGGCAGCGGCGACCTCGATCGCGTCCATCGCATGGTCAAGACCGCACTGGGGCACGATCCCCTCAGCCACAAGCCGCTGCGCAATCCGCTCGGGCATGTTCTCGGACAACGTGGCAACGATGCCCATCGGCACCCCGCTTGCTGCGTGGGCCTGTTTGACAGTGTCAATCACCACATCCCAAGCCGCCGCCGAGCAGCGATCACCACGCGGAAAGTCGAGCACCACAAACCCAAATCCCAAGTCCGGGGCCATCATGGCGGTGAATGTCTCGGCCATGGCAGGGGCGTTGCCCCAGATATACGTGTGGTAATCCAAAGGGTTGGCCAGCGCGACCATCGGCCCCAAAGCGGCGCGCAAGCGGGCGGCGCGGTCGGTATCCAGCGGTGGAAAGCAGATGCCTTTACCGTGGGCCGCATCTGCGACAAGGCTCGCCTCCCCCCCCGAGCATGACATCGAGGCCACACGATTTGATGCAAGCGGCCCGGCCACATGGACGAGCTTCAATGCCTCAAGAAAGGCGGGCAGAGATGTGACCTGCCCAATGCCAAGGCGCGAAAACAGGGCCCGCGCGCCCGCGTCACTTCCCGCAAGCGATGCCGTGTGCGAAATCGTCGCTGCCCGCGCGTGATCGGACTGCCCGACCTTCAGCGCGATAATCGGCTTGCCCAGCTTGCGTGCCCGCGCCGCCAGATCCTCGAGCGCGCGGATGTCGCCGATCCCTTCGATATGCAAACCCAGCGCGGTGACACGAGGGTCATCCAGCAGGGCCGCACCGATCTGTGCCAACCCGACCTGCGCCTGATTGCCCGCCGTGACCACATAGGCCACGGGCAGACCACGCGTTTGCATGGTCAAATTGATCGCGATGTTCGAGCTCTGGGTGATCAGCGCCACGCCGCTCTGACAGGGGATGCCGCCATGCTGATCCGGCCACAGGGCCACACCGTCCAGATAATTCAGAAACCCATAGCAATTCGGCCCGAGGATCGGCATTTCGCCTGCCGCGCCCAGCAATTCCGCCGCAAGCGACGCCCCTGCGGCACATTCGCTGCTGGCTTCGGCAAAGCCCGAGGCAAAGCAGACCGCACCACCTGCCGTGCGGTCGGATAGGGCGCGGACCACCTCGATCGTCGCGTGCCGATTGACGCCGATGAAGCACGCGTCCGGCGCGGAAGGCAAGGCATCAACTGTCGGGTATGCCGGCAGGTTGCCCACCGTTTCATGTGTGGGGTGCACCGGCCAGATATCGCCCTTGAAACCGACCTTGCGGCATTGTTCAATCACATTTGCACACCAAGCGCCGCCACCAATGACGGCAATCGACCTGGGTCGCAGCAGACGTGAGAGATCAGGTTGCATGATCGCATCCACGGGCGAATGGGTGGATGGTGCGGGGGCGCTGCCCCCCTTGGCCGTTGGCCAATTCCCCCCGGGATATTTCTGGACAGAAGAAGCAACGATTTATTAACCTTGTCCGCGCATAAGGAACGAGCGGTACAGGCGGGGACGCCGATGACCGCGCCAGGAGAAGCACGATCAGGTGTTTCAACGCGCGGGGGGATCCGATGGGTCCTCCTGCGTTTCTTCTGGCTTCAAATATCCTCGCCGAAGGCATTGAATCTCATGCTCCCAGGGGGCGAAACAGGTCGCGACTGATGATGTGGCGCTGGATTTCAGATGTGCCGTCCCAGATGCGCTCGACGCGGGCGTCGCGCCAGAACCGTTCGATCGGGAAGTCGTTCATTAGGCCCATACCACCAAAGATCTGTAGCGTGGTGTCCGTCACGCGGGCCAGCATTTCGGAGGCGTAGAGCTTGGCGGAGGCGATTTCGCGGTTGGCGGGCAGGTTCTGGTCCAGTCGCCACGCGCCGGAGAGGGTCAGCCAATCGGCAGCGTCGATTTCAGTGATCATGTCGGCGACCTGAAAACTGACGCCTTGGAACTTGGCGATGGGTTGGCCGAACTGCTTACGCTCGGCGGCGTACTCTAGCGCCATGTCAAAGCAGCGTCGCGCACGGCCCACGCAGAAGGCCGCCACCGTCAGGCGCGTGGCATAGAGCCATTCATTCATCACCGCAAAGCCGCCATCGACCTCGCCCAGAACCTGCGTATCGGGCAGGCGGCAATTGTCGAAATCAAGGATGCAATTCTTGTAACCTTTATGGCTGACCGAGGCATAGCCGTCGCGCACCTCAAACCCGTTTGTGCTGCGGTCGACCAGAAAGCAGGTGATGCGCTTCTTTGGCACTTTCGGGGTGTCATCGACACCTGTCGCAACGAAAACAATAAAGAAATCAGCATGATCTGCGCCAGAGATGAAGTGTTTTGACCCGTTCAGCACCCAATCGCCGCCATCCCGTACAGCCGAGCATTTCATGCCCCGCACGTCCGATCCGGCGTCCGGTTCGGTCATCGCCAGCGCGTCCATCCTCTCGCCCCGCACGGCGGGCAGCAGGTAGCGGTCACGCTGATCGCCTGTGCAGGCCATCAGGATGTTCTGCGGTCGCCCGAAGAAATGGGTCAGCGCCATTGACCCGCGCCCAAGTTCGCGTTCCACAAGCGTGAAGTCGAGGTGGCTGAGCCCCGCGCCGCCCACCTCTTCAGGGAAGTTGCAGGCATAGAAGCCCAGTTCGATGCATTTTTGCTTGATCTCTTGCCCCAGCTCGTGCGGCACCTGGCCGGTGCGTTCGACGAGTTCTTCGTGCGGGTAAATCTCGTTCTCGACAAAGCTGCGCACGGTCGAGACGATCATGTCCTGTTCTTCCGACAATCCGAAATGCATCAGGTAGTTCCTCTCGCGTGCAGGGTCGCTAGTGTTTCGACGCGGGCTTCCACATCGGCGCGGGGCGGGCAGGATTTGCGCGTGGTCAGGTCCACATGCAGAAGGAACTGGTCGCAGGTGGCCAGAAGGCTGTCGTCAGCTTTGCGGCGCATCTCGTGCCACAGGCGCAGTTTCTTGCCCTCGCCAAGCGTCACTGTGCTGTCGACGTAAACCGCTTCGCCCGCGTGGCATTCATCCAGATACTTGATGTTGGTCTCGGCGGTGAAAAAGCTGAGGCCTGAGCCGATGTAATCCGCATCCGCGCCCACATGCGCCATCACGCGGTCGGCGGCGTCGGAAAACACCTGCCCATAGCGCCCTTCGTTCATGTGGCCATTATAGTCGGTCCAGTCGATGGGCACGTCACGGGCGACGGTGCGCAGGGGGGTGGTATCGGTCATGGCGTGCCACAGGTCCGCTTCGTGGTCGCGGACCACGCGGCCCGCGCCAGACCCCGGACCGCGCGCCTTCAAGGCGCGCAGGATCGACACGAGGTTGTCATCGCGAAGCCGCTCCAATTCGCGGATCGACATATGGCCGGATTGCGCGTCGGATTGGTCTGCGATCAGGTCGACCAATTCGTCGGTGAACTCCGGCACGTCCATCAGTTTGGTCCACGGCCAGGACAGGCAGGGGCCGAACTGCGCCATGAAATGTTTCATCCCCGCTTCGCCACCCGCGACGCGGTAGGTTTCAAACAGGCCCATCTGCGCCCAGCGAAGGCCGAAACCCATGCGGATTGCCTCGTCGATTTCCTCGGTGTTGGCGATGCCGTCCTTGACCAGCCAGAGCGCCTCGCGCCAGACGGCTTCCAGGAAACGGTCGGCGATATGGGCGTCGATTTCCTTGCGGACCTTCAAGGGGAACATGCCGATACCGCTTAGGATGTCGGCGGCGCGGGCGCAGGTGTCGGCGTCGCCTACAAGCTCGATCAATGGCAGAAGATAGACCGGGTTGAACGGATGCGCGACAATCGCACGCGCGCCTTTTTCGTTCAGTTCCGAGGGTTTGAAGCCTGATGTTGACGATCCGATGATCGCCTCGTCGGGGGCGTATTGCATCAGGTCGGCCAGAACCTTGTGCTTCAACTCCAGCCGCTCCGGCACGCTTTCCTGCACCCAGTCGGCACCTGCAACAGATTGGGCCAGATCGCTGTGATAGGTCAGCCTGCCTTCCGGCGGAAGCGCGGTGTCGTAAAGCCCGGGCAGGGCGCGGCGGGCGTTCATCAGAACTTCGCTGATCTTGCGTTCGGCCTCGGGGTCGGGGTCGAACACGGCGACGTCCCATCCGTTCAGCAAAAACCGCGCGGCCCAGCCGCCGCCGATCACGCCGCCGCCGATAATGGCCGCCTTCATTTGGGTGCCCTTTTCACCAGCCCCAGCTTTTCGCGCACTTCGCCAGGGCCAATCACGCGCGCACCCATGGCTTCGATGATACCGCGCGCACGGGTGACAAGCTGTTCGTTGGTCGCAAGCTCGCCCTTGCCCAGCCACAGGTTATCCTCAAGCCCCACGCGCACGTTGCCGCCCGCCAGCACGGCGGCGGCGGCATAGGCCATCTGGTTGCGCCCCAGCGAAAAGGCCGAGAACGTCCAGTCGTCCGGCACATTGTTCACCATCGCCATGAAGGTGTTCAGATCGTCGGGCGCGCCCCACGGCACACCCATGCACAGCTGCACAAGGGCAGGGGCGTCCAGCACGCCTTCTTTCACCAATTCCTTGGCGAACCACAGATGGCCGGTGTCGAATGCCTCGATCTCGGGTTTCACGCCAAGGTCGGTCATCATCTGCCCCATGGCGCGCAACATGCCGGGGGTGTTGGTCATGACATAATCGGCCTCGGCAAAATTCATCGTGCCGCAATCCAGCGTGCAGATTTCGGGCAGGCATTCGGCCACATGGGCCACACGTTCGGCCGCGCCGATCATGTCGGTGCCCGCGTCGTTCACCGGCATCGGCGCATCGGTTGGGCCGAAGGTGATGTCGCCGCCCATGCCGGCGGTCAGGTTCAGGACCACGTCCACATCGGCATCGCGGATGCGGTCCGTGACTTCGCGATAGAGCTTCAGATCGCGCGAGGGGATGCCTGTCTCGGGGTCGCGCACATGGCAATGCACGATGGCGGCACCCGCCTTCGCAGCAGCAATCGCGCTGTCGGCAATCTGTTTGGGGCTGCGCGGCACATGGGGGGATCGGTCCTGCGTGCTGCCCGACCCCGTCACGGCACAGGTGATGAAAACGTCGGTGTTCATGGAGAGCGGCATGGTGTCCTCGGCATCTGGTTCGCGTGTTCATTTATGATGTCCGGGATTGACGGGCGTGTTATGCAGAATTAATCAAAATTATGCAGGTTTGGTCGAAATCCACTCAAAAACCACGCCGTATCGGCTTTTTGCTGTTCGATCGCTTCTCGAATCTGGCGCTTGCCAACCTGTTGGAGCCGTTGCGGGCGGCCAACATGCTTCTGGGTCGGCAGGCCTATGAATGGCAGATCGGTGCGCCGGAGAACGGTGTGGTTCACAGCTCCAGCGGCTTGCCGGTGATGCCGACGGTGCGGCTGTCGGATCTGGGGCCGGGGGATACTCTGTTTGCTGTGGCGAGCTATGATTATCAGGCCCATGCCACGCCGGGCAATGCCAAGACCCTGCGCGTGCTGGCCGGGCGGTTTCAGACCATGGCCGGGGTTGATACAGGGGGCTGGCTTTTGGCGGCGGCGGGGCTGCTGGACGGCGGGCGGGCCACCATCCACTATGACCTGTTGGACGCGTTTGCCGAACGGTTCCCGACAATCGAGGTGGAGCGCGCCCGTTGGGTCAAGGATCGCGACCGGATCACGTGCAGTGGCGGAATGGCGGCCTATGAGCTGGCCTGTGACCTGATCAAGGACGATCACGGCGCAGCGCTTCTGTTAGAAGTCACGCAGCTGTTCATGTCCGACAGCATGACCACGCCCCATGCCCTGACCCGGGTGCGCGGTGACCGCCGGGTCGAGGTCTGCCTGCGCGAGATGGAGGCGCATATCGAAACGCCCCTGACCATCCCGGATCTGGCCCGCCGCTCGGGCTGCCGGTTGCGCGATCTGGAACAGCGATTCGCGCGTCACTTCGGGGCCACGCCCCGGCAGGTCTATCGCCGGTTGCGGCTGAATGCGGCGAAACGGATGCTGGCAGACGGCGGCACCTCGATTGCCGAGGTGGCGCTGCGTGCAGGCTATGGCGATGCGAGCGCCTTTGCCCGCGCCTTTCGTGCTGAGTTTGGCCTGACCCCGCGCGACGCCGCGCGCGATGCCCCGGTTACAACAGCGGCTCGACGCCGATGACCGGGCCGTGCAGCCACAGCAGAAGGGCATAGAGCGCCACGGCAATGCCGACGCGGATCAGGCCGCTTTGCGTGATCGTGATCTCGCGCCGCGTATCGGCCAGCCGTGACCATTCATCCGCACCCAGAATGCGCTTCTTGCGCCGGTCGATGATCCACATTCCCAGAAGGGCAAAACCTGCAAACACCACGAACAGGATCACGTGGGCCAAGTTGCCATTGGGAACCATATGCCCGAACGCCCACAGAAACAGCGCGACCAACAGAGGATGGCGCATCCAGCCGATCAGGCCGGGATTGTCGGGGTCGAAGCGATCATTGTTCGACCCCCCGAAAGACAGTGGATTGGGGCGGCCAAGCGCCAGTGCCGCGATCACGCAGACCAGAAACATCACGGTCAGCGTCACGTGGTTTTGCCACGGCTCCCAATCCCAGAGCCCTACAAAGGGCGCGCGCCCGGCGGCCACGATCACCAACGCCAAGACGGCAATCGACAGAAGCGAGTAAGCGAAGGTGAAGCCCCGCGCGCCCAGCAAGGAGACCAGCCGCGATTTCACCGCTGGGCGGACGGGAATGGAATGGGTCAGGAAAAACACAAGAAACGCCAGGAAATACGCGCCCCATCCGATCATGGTGGCCTCCGATTGATGCTGTTTGCCGAGGGTCTTCTATTACTGATTGTCGGTGCGTGCCAGAAAATGTGCGCAGCCGGACAGTGCGGCATAATCGTCCTCGACCAGACGGACGGAAAAGGCGTTCAGAAATTCGCCAAACCGCCCTTTGTCAGTCATTGCCGCGTCAAACCCGCAGCGGTCAAACCACGGGGCCACCGCGCGGGACATGCCGCCGATCAGATAGATGCCGCCAAAGGGCAGAAGCGTCAGCGCCAGATCACCGGTTACATTGCCCAGGGCGGTGACGAAGGCCCCAATCGCGCGCAAGGCCACGGGGTCGCCCGCATCGGCCTGGGCGAATATCTCGGCCGTGATGGCGGTTTTGCCGTCGCCCGCCCGGTCCGAAGCCCAGGCATAGCACCGCTCCATCCCGCGCCCGGACAGGATGTCTTCGACCCCGACATGGCCCAGCCTGGCCTCGAGGAATTGCGACAGGTCCCACTGGTCTGCCCCGCGCGCGGCGAAGGTCAGGTGCCCGGCCTCGGACGGCGGCACGAACCGGCCCTTGGCGGTCTGAAACACCGGGGCGCAGTTGAACCCGGTGCCCACGCCAATGACCAGCATGGCAGCGTTGGGGTTCTCGTCCGCGCCTTGTTTCAACGTCACCAGATTGTTCGGGTCGATATGCCCCAGCGCATGGCCCTGTGCCTGCAGATCATTCATCACCGCGCCGCGATCCGCCCCTGCGACAAGCGCCAACCGGTCCTTGTCGATGTCCCAATTCAGGTTGGTCAGACGCCCCGCGCCGTCCTTGACAGGGCCAGCGATGGCCACCGCCGCCCGCTTGCAAGCGGGGTGGCCTTGACCGTCCAGATAGGCCGCCAGCAATTGCGGCAATCCGTCATGATCGGCGTTGCGGTGCTTGACGATGCTGTCGGTCAACAGGTCTTTGCCACGGGCAAGGGCGACGCGGGTATTGGTGCCACCCACATCGGCGACAAGCGAAAGGGAAGTCATGGGCGCGTCAGGGCCTTTCTGAGTGCATGATAGGACGCCTTGGGCGTGCGTGTCAGGGTCTCGAAATCAACATGGACCAGCCCGAAACGCGGCGCATAGCCCAAGGCCCATTCATAATTGTCCAGAAGCGACCAGGTAAAGTAGCCTTTGACCGGGACGCCTCCTGCGATGGCATCCTGCACCACACGCATATGATCGGCCAGATAGGCGATGCGGTCGGGGTCATGGGTCGGATCGCCTTGGCGCTCCACCAGCCCGGCCATCCCGTTTTCGGTGACATAGATGGGCAGGGATCCGGTGTACTCCGGCACCGTTTTAAGGAAATGGGCCAGCCCGTCCGGATAAACCTCCCACCCCATGGCGGTCTTGGGCAGGGGGCCGTCATGCTCGCGCGTTGCGGGCCAAGGGGCAGAGGGGTCATCCACCGGGCCATAGATCTTGCGGGTGTAGTAGTTCACGCCAATCCAGTCGATGGGCGCCGTGATAGAGGCGAAATCATCCTGCCAGCCGGGGGGAAGATACGGTTC
The DNA here is from genome assembly GCF_014656375.1 of Aliiroseovarius zhejiangensis. Lineage (GTDB taxonomy): Bacteria > Pseudomonadota > Alphaproteobacteria > Rhodobacterales > Rhodobacteraceae > Aliiroseovarius > Aliiroseovarius zhejiangensis. The sequence goes on from NZ_BNCH01000002.1 coordinate 434,175, forward strand.
GATCCCCTCCAGCACCTCGGTCGGATAGGTGCCTTTTGTGATGCCCGACAGGAAGAACCGGTTGTAGATCGCGTCCTGCACCAGTGCGGCGCGCTGCGCGCCCGCGCTGTCATCGACAGGGGCGGCAAATTCCATGTTGCAGACCGCGCCCAGGTTGGACATGCCCAACCCGCGCATCACCTCGATCGCGCGGCCATGGGCCAGAAGAACATGGTGCATGGCGCGGGCGGTGGCGCGGATATCGCGCAGGCCGGGGGCATGGTGGCCCTCAAAATGGCTGAGCCATGACACGCACCAAGGTTCGTTGATGGGCGCGGCGGACCAGACCCGATCTCCGATGCGCGACATGATAATTTCGGTGAAATCGGCAAACCAACTTGCAATATCGCGATTGCGCCAGCCGCCCAGATCAGACAGCGGCGAGGGCAGTTCCCAGTGATACAGCGTCACGGCGGGTTTGATGCCACGTTCCAACATCCCGTCCACCAGCCGGTCATAGAAATCCAGCCCTGCCGGGTTGGGGGTGCCACGCCCCTCGGGCAGCACCCGCGCCCAGGAGGTCGAGAAGCGGTAAACGTCGAACCCGGCGCCCTTCACAAGATCCAGATCCTTGGCCCACAGGTCCAGATGTCCACAGGCCACGGCCCCGTTTTCAGCCCCGGCGACATTGCCGGGTGTGGCGGCGAAATCATCCCAATGGGTGCGCCCGGCACCGCCCTTGGCATGGCCTTCGATCTGATAGGCCGAGGTGGCGGTGCCAAACAGGAAGTCACTTGGAAAATCAGTGCGATGTGGCAGCATCTTCATGTCTTTCTGGGGTATATGGCCTTGTGGTCAGCCGGTTTCCATCCGAAGCGGCGCGGCGGGGCCGGTCGACCGCCCCAGGGTCAGGTCGGCCTCAAGCAGGATGTCGCGGGGGGTGTCCTTCCCTTCGATGATATCGACCAGCATGCGCGCCGCCTTGCGCCCGGCCTCGCGCACCGAGGACCGTGTGGCGGTATAGACAGGAATGTCGGCCCCGTTCCGAAAATAGCTGAGTTCATCATCATGGGTGATCAGCGACACGTCGCGCCCCATGCGCAACCCCATCTCCTCGATCCCGCGCCGCACACCAATGGCGGAGATCATCGAACTGACCAGAATGGCGGTCGGCGGGTGCGGCTGAGCCAGAAGCCCGCGGGTGATATCATGGCCCTGTGCCTCGGTCATTTCGCCTGCAAACATCAGGTCTGCGTCAGGGGCGATGCCGCGTGCGGTCAGCGCCGCCTCGTATCCCGCGCGGCGGCGGATGGCGAAATCCATATGTTCCAGCCCGTTGACCAGCGCGATGCGCCGATGCCCCAGATCCAGCAAAAACTCGGTGGCCCGCTGAAAGGCGCGTGTGTTGTTCACGTCCACCCAGGCATAGGGCGCATCCATCTCTGAACTGCGCCCGTGGACGACGAAAGGCAGGCCAAGCGCATTCAGAAGAGGGATGCGCGGATCGGTCAGGGTGGGGGCATGCAGGATGATGCCATCCACGTTTCGCTTGGTCAGAAAACTGCGATAGGCGGCTTCTTCGTCGGCATCGGGGACGACGGATAGCAGCATGTCATAGCCGTTGCGGGAATAAACCTCGCCCGCGCCCGCGATGAAGTCACCGAAAACGGGATTCACCATTTCGTGCTTGGCGCTGATCGGGATCACGTGCCCGATCGCCATGGCGCGCCCGGTGGCCAGAGACCTTGCCCGCGTGTTGGGCGCATAACCATGTTCGCGCGCCGCGGCGGCGACCCGTTTGCGCGTGGCTTCCGACACTTCAGGATAGCCGTTCAGCGCGCGGCTGACGGTGGTCGGGGACAAGCCCAGAAGATCGGACAGTTCTTTCAGGGTCATGGGTCGGGCGCGACGCTCCAAAGCGGTTTGAGTACCCGTCAGGTTAGCGAGCCGAAGGACAGCGGTCAAAGAAAGTTTGACGAACTGACATTAAAACAAGCAATTTCTTCTGGGAGTTCGTTTGCGCTAACATCAATGTTGACAGGTTGGGGGGTTCTGCGCAACCTTGGGATATTCAAAGCGGTTTGGAAAGATTGCGAATCTGCTTTCCGTCCGGTTTGGTGAATTCACCAGGCGCAGCAGGCGCCGGGGCCGCGGGGCGGTCTCAAAAACCTGGCAGGTCCGGTCGGACCATTGGGAGGACAAATGAAACACGTATTCTACGCAAGCGCGGCAGCGTTGGCGCTGTCGGCAGGCATGGCGCAGGCTGACCAGCATCTGAAATTCGCACCCGGTGAAGGGGCGTTCAGTTGGGACAGTTTCGAAGCCCTGAAATCCATGGATCTTTCAGGTGAAGAAATCTCGATCCTTGGTCCTTGGCTGGGGCCGGACAAGGAGCTGATTGAAAGCGTCGTTCACTATTTTGAAGAGGCCACCGGCGCGGATGTGGAATATTCCGGTTCGGACAGTTTCGAGCAGCAGATTGTGATTGATGCCGAGGCGGGCAGCCCGCCCAATATCGCGATCTTCCCGCAGCCCGGTCTGGCGGCGGATCTGGCCTCGAAAGGCCTGTTGGCGCCGTTGCCCGCAGAAACCGCCGACTGGATTCGCGACAATTATGCCGCCGGGCAAAGCTGGGTCGATCTGGGCACCTATGCGGGGGCCGACGGGGCCGAGGCGCTGTACGGCTTCTTCTACAAGGTCGATGTGAAGTCTTTGGTTTGGTATGTGCCCGAAAACTTCGAGGATGCAGGCTATGACGTGCCGCAGACGATGGAAGAGCTGAAGGCGCTGACTGATCAGATCGTTGCCGATGGCGAAACGCCCTGGTGCATCGGGCTGGGGTCAGGCGGCGCCACGGGCTGGCCCGCGACCGACTGGGTCGAGGATATGATGCTGCGCATCAACACGCCCGAGGACTATGACGCCTGGACGACGAACGAACTGCCCTTCGATGACCCCAAGGTGATCGCCGCGATCGAAGAGTTCGGCGCCTTTGCCCGCAATGACGATTACGTGTCGGGCGGGGCGGGTGCCGTGGCGACGACCGATTTCCGTGACAGCCCGCAGGGCCTCTTTGCCTCGCCGCCGCAGTGCTACATGCACCGTCAGGCCAGCTTCATCCCGACCTTCTTCCCGGAAGGCACCGAAGTGGGTGTGGATGCCGATTTCTTCTATTTCCCGGCCTATGCGGAAAAAGATCTGGGCAAGCCCGTTCTGGGCGCGGGCACCGTCTGGGCGATCACCAACGATTCCAAGGGTGCGCAGGCCTTCATGGAGTTCCTGAAATCCCCCATCGCGCATGAAGTATGGATGGCGCAAAAGGGCTTCCTGACCCCGCATACCGGCGTCAACACCGAGGTCTATACCGACCCGACGGTGGCCAAGATGAATGGCATCCTGCTGAACGCCGACACATTCCGGTTTGATGGGTCCGACCTGATGCCGGGGGCCATTGGCGCCGGTGTGTTCTGGACGGGTATGGTGGATTACGCCGGTGGCAAGGACGCAGCCGAGGTGGCCGCGTCGATCCAGTCAACCTGGGAGTCGATCAAGTAACCTTTCAAACGCATATCCCCGGCGCCTGAACTGGTGCCGGGGATCACTAGGTTTCGCACCGCCGGGCGGTGACAGGGGGGACTATGGACCAGTTGCTTTTCGCGGTTTCAACCATCATCGTGGGCGTCTTCGGTTGCGTCGCCTATTTCTATTTCTCGAACATTTTGCTGGACCGGATCTATCCCGCCAAAGGGCCGAATGCAGGGGCAAATATCAACAAGGCCAATGCCATCCGGCCCTGGTTGTTCGTGTTGCCCGCTCTGCTGGTTCTGTCGCTGTATCTTGTCTATCCGGTGTTTTCGACGTTCTTTCTGTCGATGCGGGATACGCGGGGGGAGTTCGTCGGCGTAGACAATTATGTCTGGCTGGCCGGCGACGACAAGTTTCGCGAAAGCCTAGGGAACAACCTTCTGTGGCTGGTGATCGTGCCGGCGGCATCGACCTTCTTCGGGCTGGTTGCGGCCGGGCTCACAGACCGGATCAAGTGGGGGTCGGTCGCGCAAAGTCTGATCTTCATGCCGATGGCGATCAGCTTCGTCGGCGCCTCGGTCATCTGGAAATTCATCTATGACTATCGCGGAGACAATCAGGGCGAACAGATCGGCCTTTTGAATGCGATTGTCGAAGGGCTGGGCGGCACCGCGCAAACCTGGATCACCATGCCGTTTTGGAACAACATTTTCCTGATGATCATCCTGATCTGGATCCAGACGGGGTTCGCCATGGTGATCCTGTCCGCCGCGCTGAAGGGGATCAGCGAAGAAACCATCGAAGCAGCCTATCTGGACGGGGCCTCGCCCTTGCAGATTTTCTTCAAGATCAAGATCCCGCAGATCTGGGGCACCATCGCGGTGGTCTGGACCACGATCACCGTCACCGTGTTGAAAGTGTTCGACATCGTGTTTGCCATGACCAACGGCCAATGGGGCACGCAGGTTCTGGCCAACCTCATGTATGACTGGATGTTCCGTGGCTCGCCCGATTTCGGGCGCGGGTCAGCCATTGTCATGGTGATCATGGTGTTGGTGACGCCGGTGATGATCTGGAACATCTCGAACGCACATAAGGAGAACCGCTGATGGAAATGGCTGGCACTAAATCCCGCCTGACATGGGCGGTCAACCTGGCCGTCGGGTTTCTGGTCCTTTTGTGGATCATTCCCACCTTCGGCCTTCTGGTAAGTTCGTTTCGCGACCGTGATGCGATTTCGACCTCGGGCTGGTGGACGGCGCTGTCGGCGTCCGAGCAAAACGTCATCGTGCGGGCGGATGCGCCCGACAATGCCAGGCCGGACGGCGCGGTCTGGGTTCTGACCGGCAATGTTTTCGACAGTGGCAGCGGCAATGTCACCGCATTCGGCATCACATCGCGCGAACCGGAAGCTTTCGCCCCCGGCGAGGTTGCGACCCATGCCCGCGGCCATCAGATCACCGTCGAGGCCAATGGCGATTACCGCATCACCTATCCCGAAGAGCCGTCCGGCAATCGCGGCCAACGTCTGTTCGTACGTGCAGAAAGTCCGCCCAGCTTCACCCTGGACAATTACCGCGAGGTGATGTTTGCCGAAGGCATGGGCAAGGCGCTGTTGAACACGCTGACGGTGACCATTCCCGCGACCATCATCCCCATTCTGGTCGCTGCCTTCGCGGCTTACGCGCTGGCGTGGATGGAAATGCCGGGCCGGGCGCTGTTGATTGCCGCGATCGTGGGGCTTCTGGTGGTGCCGCTACAGGTGGCGTTCATCCCGCTTCTGAAACTTCACAACAATATCGGGATCGGCAAGGGATATCTGGGCATCTGGCTGGCCCATACCGGGTTTGGCTTGCCGCTTGCGGTGTTTTTGCTTCGAAACTACATGGCCGGGTTGCCGGGTGAAATCATCGAAAGCGCGCGCGTCGACGGCGCGTCGGATTTCGCGATCTTCCGCAAGATCATCCTGCCGCTCAGCTTCCCGGCGCTGGCGTCCTTTGCGATCTTTCAGTTCCTGTGGGTCTGGAACGACCTGCTGGTGGCCAAGGTGTTCCTGGGCACCGGCGAGGATCAGGTCGTGATGACCGGGCGCATTGTCGATCTGCTGGGGTCACGCGGGGGGGATTGGGAAATCCTGGCGGCCTCGGCCTTTGTGTCGATCGCGGTGCCGATCGCGGTCTTTTTCTCACTGCAACGCTATCTTGTGCGCGGTCTGTTGGCCGGCTCGGTCAAAGGGGGCTGAGACATGAATGCAAACGTCGCGAAATGCGATCTGGTCCATCTTGAAAAATCGCCAGACTGGTGGCGCGGGGCGGTGATCTATCAGATCTATCCGCGCAGCTTTCAGGATGACAGCGGCGATGGCGTTGGCGATCTGAAGGGCATCACGCGCCGCTTGCCCTATATCGCGTCGTTGGGGGTGGATGCGATCTGGATTTCGCCCTTCTTTACCTCGCCGATGAAGGATTTCGGATATGACGTGTCCGACTATTGTGATGTGGACCCGATGTTCGGCACGCTCGCGGATCTCGAGACCTTGGTGCAATCGGCCCATGGGCTGGGTTTGAAAGTGATGATCGACCTGGTGCTGAGCCACAGTTCGGATCAGCACCCATGGTTTGCCGAAAGCCGCGCGGATCGCGATAACGACAAGGCGAACTGGTATGTCTGGGCGGATGCCAGGCCGGACGGCACCCCGCCAAACAACTGGCTGTCGATCTTCGGCGGCCCGGCCTGGACGTGGGACACGCGGCGCTGCCAGTATTACCTGCACAATTTCCTTGTGTCGCAACCGGACCTGAATTTCCACGAACCGGCGGTGCAAGAGGCGTTGCTGGATGTCGCCCGGTTCTGGCTGGAACGTGGTGTGGATGGGTTCCGGCTGGACACGATCAACTTCTATACGCACGACGCCCAGTTGCGCGACAATCCACCCTTGCCGCCCGAACGCCGCAACAGCTCGATTGCGCCAGCGGTGAACCCTTACAATCATCAGGAACATATCTACGACAAGAACCGCCCGGAAACACTGGAGTTCCTGCGCAAGCTGCGCGCCGTGATGGACCCTTATGGCGCCGCCGCCGTTGGCGAGGTGGGCGATGCCCAACGCGGGCTGGAGATCATGGGCAAATACACCGCGGGCGACGACCTTGTTCAGATGTGTTATGCGTTCGAGCTATTGTCGGGTGACCGGCCGGATGCCACCAGCATCGCCGCTTTGATGGATCGGGTGGCAGAGGTGGCGCGGGACGGCTGGGCCTGCTGGGCCTATTCCAATCACGATGTGGTGCGCCACGCGACGCGCTGGAACCTGACGGAAGAGGCGCAAAAACTCTTTGCAACGCTTTTGATGTGCCTGCGCGGGTCGGCGTGTCTGTATCAGGGCGAGGAACTGGGTCTGACCGAGGCCGAACTGTCCTTTGACGACCTGCAAGACCCCTATGGGATCGAGTTCTGGCCCGAATTCAAGGGCCGCGATGGCTGCCGCACCCCGATGGTGTGGGAGGCGTCGAACAGTCAGGGCGGCTTCACCACGTCGGTCAGACCATGGCTTCCGGTCGCGTCGGACCATCTGCGCCGCGCGGTGGCTGTTGCAGACGAAACCCCCGGATCGCTTCTACATCACTACCGCCGCGCGATTGCGCTCAGGCGGGCGCATCCCGCGCTGGCAAAGGGCGCCATGGAGGCGATGCGCGTGGAAGGCACGGCGCTGAGCTTCCTGCGACGGGCAGGGGATCAGGTGCTTTGGTGCGCGTTCAACCTTGGCGACACGGATCAGACCGTGACCCCGCCCGAAGGCGCATGGGCGGCGGTGGATGGAACGCAGACCACGCTGACGGCGCGCGCGCCTGTGACGCTGGGTGCCTGGCAGTCGCTGGTGATGAAACCCGAGGGAGACAAGTAAATGGCCAATCTGACACTGACCAATGTCGTCAAGACCTATGGCAAGGTGAATGTCCTTCGCGACATCAACCTGGACATCTCGACCGGAGAGTTGATCGTGTTCGTCGGCCCCTCGGGTTGCGGCAAGTCCACCCTGCTGCGGATGATCGCGGGGCTTGAGAAGATCACCGATGGCACGCTGCAGATCGACGGCGAGGTGGTCAACGACGTGCCCCCCAGCCAGCGCGGCATTGCGATGGTGTTCCAGTCCTATGCGCTGTATCCGCATATGACCGTGCGCGACAACATGGCTTTTGCGCTGAACATCGCCAAGAAACCGAAGGCCGAGATCGACGCGGCGGTCGATCGCGCGGCAAAGGCGCTGCAACTTGACCCGTATCTGGACCGCCTGCCCAAGGCGTTGTCCGGCGGGCAACGGCAACGGGTTGCCATCGGGCGGGCCATCGTGCGTGACCCGAAGGTCTATCTGTTCGACGAACCGCTTTCGAATCTCGACGCCGCTTTGCGGGTGGCGACCCGGATCGAGATCTCGCAACTGAAAGAGGCGATGCCCGAAAGCACGATGATATATGTGACCCATGATCAGGTCGAGGCGATGACCCTGGCTGACCGGATCGTGGTGCTGGCCAACAAGGGCATCGCGCAGGTGGGCAGCCCGCTGGAGCTTTACGAACGTCCCCGCACAGAATTTGTTGCCCAGTTCATCGGATCGCCCGCCATGAACCTTTTGCCCGGCACGATCACCGCCACCGGCCCGCAGACCGAGGTCACGCTGGACGCGGGCGGCGTGGGCAGGGCGGATATTGCCACCACCGAAGCCGACATGGGCAAACAGGTCAATCTGGGCGTCCGGCCTGAAGACCTGGTGCAGACCGATGGCGACGCGATTTTCACCGGGAAGGTCGAAATTGTCGAAGCCCTGGGCGAGGTCACGCTGTTGTACCTGCCCGCGAAAATGTCGGTGGGCGAGGGCGCGGACAGCGCCAATCAGACCCACCTGCTTGCCAAATTGCCGGGGATTCACGAGCAGTTGAAAGGTCAGACCGTGAGCCTGACGGCGGACCCCTCGAAGCTGCAGATTTTCCATGACGGGGTGACGATGCGCGGTTGAGTTTTGCACCCGCGGCCTGCGCGCGCATCTTGCCCATCCGCGCCCCTGTTGATATTGCGGGGGACAGGTTTTCGGACAAGGGACGCACCCATGCGGGCAGAGGCTCAGAACAACGTAGAAGCCATCGAAAAATCCCTGGCGCTGTTGCGCCAGCGGATCGGTTGGGACACGGCCGAACATCGGTTGGAGGAATTCAACGCGATGACCGAAGACCCGGATCTGTGGAACGACCCCGACCGCGCGCAGAAGCTCATGCGCGAACGGCAGGCGCTTCTGGATTCCGTCAACAGTTACAAGGTCATGGCACAGGATCTTCAGGACAATATCGACCTGATCGAACTGGGCGAAATGGAAGAGGACACCGAGGTCGTGGCGGATGCCGAAGCCGCTCTGGCCAAGCTGGTCGAAAAAGCCGCCGCCGCCGAGCTGGAGGCGCTTCTGGACGGCGAAGCCGACAGCAATGACACGTTTCTGGAAATCAACGCGGGTGCCGGTGGCACGGAAAGCTGCGACTGGGCGTCGATGCTGGCGCGGATGTATGTCCGTTGGGCCGAAAAGCACGGCTATAAGGTCGAGCTGCAATCGGAAAGCGCAGGGGACGAAGCGGGGATCAAATCCGCCGCCTACAAGATTTCCGGGCACAATGCCTATGGCTGGCTGAAATCGGAAAGCGGCGTGCACCGGCTGGTGCGCATCTCGCCCTATGATTCAGCGGCCAAGCGGCACACGTCGTTCAGCTCGGTCTGGGTCTATCCGGTGGTGGACGACAATATCGAGATCGAGGTGAACCCGTCCGACATCCGCATCGACACCTACCGGTCATCCGGCGCGGGCGGGCAGCACGTGAACACGACCGATTCCGCTGTGCGGATCACCCACCTGCCCACCGGGATCGTCACCACCAGTTCGGAAAAATCCCAGCACCAGAACCGCGACATCGCCATGAAGGCGCTGAAATCGCGGCTCTATCAGATGGAACTGGATCGCCGCAACGCCGCGATCAACGAAGCGCATGAAAACAAGGGTGATGCGGGCTGGGGCAACCAGATCCGGTCCTATGTGCTGCAACCTTACCAGATGGTGAAAGACCTGCGCACGGGGCACGAAACCTCGGACACCAAAGGTGTGCTGGACGGCGATCTGGATGCGTTCATGGCCGCCGTTCTGGCGCAGGATGTGGCCGGGAAATCGCGGGCCGAGGCGAATTTGGACGACTGATATAAGGCGAATGCCGGTGATGGATCAGCCGTCGATCCGCGCCGCCATGATCGCGATGGCCTGCTGATAGACGCTGGCCGCGTTCCATTCCTTGATCACGCGAAAATTGGGTTGGCCCTGTTGATACCCCTTACCGGGTTTCCAGCCCTTCTTGCGCAGGAAATTTGCGGTCGAGGCCAACGCATCGGCAAGGTTGTAAAGGTCCACGCGCCCATCCCCCGATGCGTCGATGCCATAGGAATAGGCATTGCCCGGCAGGAACTGCGTATGGCCCAGCTCTCCATGCTTTGCGCCGCGCGTATTGGCGGTGATCGTGCCCCGGTCAACCAGCTTCAGCGCCCCGATGGCATGGGGAATGAAAAACTGCGGTCGGCGGCAATCATAGGCCAGCGTGGTGATCGCCGAGACCACGGGCGTGTCGCCCATGAAGCCGCCAAACCCCGTTTCCATCCCGTGAATGGCCAGAAGCACCCCGGCAGGCACACCGAAGTGTTTTTCCAGCGACTGATAGAAGCCCGGATTGCCGGCCTTTCGCTTGCGGCCCTGCGCGACGATCGTGTCGGCCCCGCGCACCGACATGAACTTGGACAGGGAATACTTGAACGACTTCTGGTTGCGGTCGGCGCGGATCGTCGCGGTGGAATATTGCGCCGAGGCCAGCGCCTGCAACCCGCGCTGTCCAACACCGGCGGCCTTGGCGTCTTTGGCAAAATCGGCCTTCCAGCGTTCAAACCCGCTGGCGTTGTTTCCGCAGGGGGCGCCTGCGGCCATCGCGGCGCTGAGTGTCAGCGCAGAGCCCGCAATAATGAGAGTTTTGAAAACAGACATAAATTCAATCCTTCGTTCGGCTTGGCCGAGTGTATGACATTTGAAGTTTGGGTAAAGGCTTTGCGTTCACCATCACAACACGAAACGCGGCGATCCCGTGCCGCGAACGCGCCGTGAAACACATTAACACATTCAGAATCTTGACGGATCGTGCCGAAGCCGCAAAACTTGTGCCACGCGCGACAGTGGATGAACCCACGCCCCAGGAGGTGCAATGTCTGACTCTTCCCATCCCGTGGCCTCGGTGCCGCCAAATATCGAACAAATCGGCTTTGAGGACATCATCGCGGCGTTGAAGGCGGGGCTGCGTGATTTCACACGCGCGCCCGCCTTTGGCCTGTTCTTTGCCGGGTTCTATGTGATCATGGGCATCGTGATCTATCTTCAGCTCGATGTGCTGGACCAAAGCTATTGGATCATTCCCGTCGCGCTGGGGTTTCCGCTGCTGGCGCCGTTCCTGGCGGTCGGGCTTTACGAGGTGAGCCGACGGCTTGAGGCCGGCGAGCCCCTGGACTGGGCGCAGGTGCTGGGGGTCGTGTTCAACCAGAAGGATCGGCAGTTTCCCTCCATCGCCATGGTGATCATCATGATCTTCATGTTCTGGGTCTTTGTCGCCCATCTTGTCTTTGCGATCTTCATGGGGCTTGAGCCGCTGACCAATATCACATCAAACTGGCAGGACGCGATTCTGAACCGCAATGGCATCACGATGCTGGCGGTGGGCACGGCGGTCGGGGCGGTTCTGTCATTTTGCCTGTTTTCGCTGACCGTGACCAGCTTGCCGCTGCTTCTGGACCGCGAGTTGGATTTCATCACCGCGATGATCTATTCGTTCCAGTCGGTCTTGCAGAACCTTGTGCCGATGCTGGGCTGGGGGATCATCATTTCGGTGCTGATGCTGATCGGGATGCTGCCCTTTTTCCTGGGGCTGTTCGTGGTCTTGCCGATTCTGGGTCACGCCACCTGGCACCTGTATCGCCGTGTGATGAGCTTCGAGGAATAGGCGAACGCGTCCGGACGGCGCGGGACAAGGCACCCGGAGCCGCAAATGATAGAAGGCCGCCCACCGGGCGGCCTTGTGCAGTTGGAATTGTAAATCGGATCAGCCGTTGTCGGGTTTCGCACCCGCAGGGGCTTGCGGTGCCGGTTTGGCCCCGCCCAATGGGTCGTCCTGACGCTGTACCGAGCCTTCGAAATGGGCGCCGCTTTCGATGGCGATGGTTTTGTGGATGATGTCACCTTCGACGCGCGCGGACGAGGTCAGGCGTACTTTCAGGCCCCGCAGGCGGCCAATGATGCGGCCATTGATCACCACGTCATCGCCGACGACCTCGCCCTTGACGGTGGCGGTTTCACCAATCGTCAACTGATGGGCGCGAATGTCGCCTTCCACCGTGCCTTCGACCAGAATATCACCGGTCGACTTGACGTCACCCTTGATCACAAGGTCCGACGACAGGGTGGATGCGGGCGGCTTGACCTTCGGAGCAGCCGACGACGGTGCGGGCGGAACAGCCGGGGCAGAGGATGCGGGCTTGTCCGACTTTGCCTCGGTTGTGGTTTCCTTGTCACCGGCTTTGGGGCCGGGTTCATTGATCCTGCTTTTAGAGAACATCTTTTGCTGCCTTGATATAGACCATCGGGTTGATGGGCTTGCCACCGACGCGCACTTCATAGTGAAGATGCGGTCCGGTCGACCGCCCGGAGTTTCCAATATCACCAATTCTATCCCCGCGCGAGACCCTTTGTCCTTTTTGCACATTCATGCGCGAAAGATGGGCGTATCGCGTCTCGATACCGAATTCGTGCTGGATCTTGATAAGCCGCCCATAGCCCGAGCTCCACGAGGCGCTGATCACGACGCCATCGGCGGGGGCATAGACCGGGGTGCCGATCGGGGCGGCGAAATCGGTGCCGTTGTGCATCCGGCCCCAGCGCGAGCCGAAGCCCGAGGTGAAGCGGAAACCGGATTTCACCGGCATTCCGAAGGGCATCTTCTGTGCGGCGATGCGATACAGGTTCATCCTGTCCAGCTCGCTCAGAATGTTGTTGGCGCGTTCGGCGTCGGGGTCGGGCCCCTGGCCGCGCGTCGAAAGGATCAGCGGAGTCAACGGGCCGCCCTGACCTGAATAGCCGCGCCGCACCTGATCCAGAATGTGATCCACCGACATGCCGGATTTGGCGAACATCTTGTCCAGCGGCTCCAGCGAGATCGTCACGGCGTCTTCAAGCTGGCGGAAAATCTGATCGTTGCGTTCGTCGCGCAGGCGGGCTTCATACAGCATGTCCTGTGCGAACCGTTCAGCTTCAACCGCGTTTTGCGCGACAAGGTCGCGTTCGGCGGCGGTGCGCGACAGTTCCGATGTCAAAAAGGCCAGGGTCGCGTTGGTCTGGGCAGGGGCCGCCCCCGGTCCGCTGGCGTTCTGATCTTCCTGTGCGGCGGCCAACATGGTCTCAAGACTGTCTTTCGCCTTGTCCCGTTCGCCCATGGTGCGGCGCAACGTGGCCTGGATCACGCCGATTCCGGTCTCGAACTCCTTGCGCCGTTCCTCGGAGGCCAGCAACTCGCTTTGCATCTCGGAAATTTCGCTGAGCGCCAGGTTGAACCGCTCCTGCGCGGCGGCGGCTTCGGCGGCGCGGGCGTCGCGTTCTTCGGACAGGGTTTGCAGGCGCTGTTCATACAGGCGTTTGTCACGCTGCGCCTGATCGCGCATGTTGCCGGAGCCGATGGAATCCATCAACAGAACGGCGGTGGCGATGATCGACCAGGCGATGAAAGCGGCCGAGCCCGTCCAGCCAAGGGCCTGCGTCAGCGGAGAGAGTCGGATGAACCGCGTGCCGGTTTCAGAACGCAGAAAAAGCCGCTGTTCCGGAAAGACGCGTTCAAGCAGGTGGTTAACCTTGTTCATCCAGCTGATATGCAAGTCCGAAGCCCCGAATTCATCCCTTTGATCCCGTGTCCTTGGGATATCCAGCTTCTGATCGTGATCCCCGCAGACCCGTGGTCCTTAACGTGGGTGACACATTCACGCAAGGGATTTTGAATTTCCTTAACAATTGTCAGGGTTTCAAGCGAGAATCTGCCGACGCGCCGCCGGGAGGGGCGCCGCAGGTCAATCCGGTGTGCCGCGGCTTTGTGGCGGGGTTTCACCGGCCAGGGGCCAATAGAAATCCGGGGGCAGTCCGGCTTCGGCGCGTTTTTCTTCGTTGAACGGGGGCTTCAGGGCACCGTGGAAATACCTGCGCACGAGGTTATGAAAAGTGTCTTTCGGGTCCAGTTCGTGACGCCCGCACAGGAAATGAAACCACTTCGAGCCATAGGCAACATGCCCGACCTCTTCGGCATAGATCACCTCAAGCGCGGTCACCGTGTCGTCCAGTTTCGCCTTGCGGAACACCTCGATCATACCGGGGGTCACGTCTAGCCCGCGCGCCTCCAGCACCATTGGCACCACCGCCAGACGCCCCAAAATATCTTGCGCCGTATCCTCGGCGGCACGCCACATACCCGCATGGGCGGCGAGGGCGCCATAATGGCTTCCCAATGCTTCAAGACAGTCGCTTACCAGATTGAAATGTTTGGCTTCTTCGTCTGCCGCCTTGACCCAGTCATCATAAAATCCCAGCGGCATTGGCGTATCGGTGAACCGTGCGATGATGTCCCAGTGCAGATCCACCGCATTCAGTTCGATATGCGCCACAGCGTGCAGAAGCGCGATCTGCCCTTCGCGACTGCCGGGGCGGCGGCGCGGCACATCGCGCGGGTGCTTCAACGCGGGCCGATCCGGGCGGGCGGGGAAATCGGGCGGGGTGGCATGACCTATGATCTGTTCGCGATCGTTGAGCGGCGCAATGATCGCGCCGCTTTCGCGTGCTGCAAACCACTCGGCGGCATATTCGCGGGCCAAGGCGGTCTTCTCGCGCCCGTCGGCGGTGCGCAAGACCGCATCGGCCATTTCTGCAAGCGGGCGCGACAGGCCCGTCATACCTTCACCGTTCATGCGCCGACCAATGCACGGGTGGCAGCCAAAACCTCGTCCGCATGGCCTTTCACCTTCACCTTGGGCCAGACCTGCGCAACCTTGCCATCCGACCCGATCAGGAAGGTCGTGCGCGTGATGCCCATATAGGTGCGTCCATAGTTCTTTTTCTCGCCCCACACGCCGTAGCGTTCGCAGACATCCCCATCCGCATCTGACAGAAGCGGCACGCTCAGGTCTTGTTTCGTGCGGAAGTTCTCGTGCTTTTTCAGGCTGTCCTTCGAGACACCGAACACATGCGCCCCCAGCGCGCGAAACTCCGGCAACAAGGCCGAGAAATCCAGCGCCTCGGTGGTGCAGCCGGGCGTGTTGTCCTTGGGATAGAAATACAACACCACCGGCGCCGGGGTCAGGTCGGACAAGGTCACGGGCGCGCCGCCGTCCTGCGGCAGGGTGAAATCCGGCGCAATATCGCCTGTCTTCAGCATGTTATCGGTCATGGTCTTGGCTTTCCCTGTGCTCTGTCACTAGTGTTTCCCGAACTTTCCTTCTATGCCGTTTCGTATCAGGATGAAAGGCACGCGGCCGCAGGGCCAAACGGGCATCTGGACGATCTGCATGACCAAAGACGACACCCCAACGGAACACGAGGACGCAAAAGACCGGCGCCCCGATTGCGATGGCCCTGATCGTGGTGACGACGTGTGCTCGGTGTCGGGGGAAGAGGCTGAGCCGGTCCCAGAGAAGACCGGGCAAGATGAGCAGCAGGATGACGCGGACCTTTCGGACGCCGATGCCAGGAACGATGACGCCACGACCTCGTCAGAAGATGATGCGACAGAAGAAACCGCCGCCCTGGTCGCCACGGCGCGACCCTCGCGCCGGAAGAAAGCCAGGGGGTTGAAGGGCCACGAAATTCCGCCCGAGCAGCGGGCGCGCCGTCGCAGGCGTCTGAAATGGCATTTCGGCATCTGGTCCTTCGTGATGATCGCCCTTGCGGCGCTGTTCCTGGCGCTTTTGTCCATGTCGGTCACAGGGCATGTGTTTGTGTTGCCGAAATGGGCGACCGAGCGGATCGAGCAGAAGATCAACAGCCAGACCAACCGGGTGAAACTGTCGCTGTCCCAGGTTGAGCTGGGCGTGACGCGGCTGGGTCTGCCCCGGTTGCGGCTGGTCGATCTGGGGGTGCGCGATGAAACCGGGCTTGAGATCGGCCGGCTGAACGCCGTCGAAGGCTCGCTTTTGCTGCGCCCGGTCCTGTCGGGGCGGGTGGAACCGGCCAGCCTGTCGCTGCGCGGCGCGCAGATCACCATCCGCCGCAGCCGGGACGGGTCGTTTGATTTGAGTCTGGGGCAAGGCATCGGGGCCAGCGGTGACCTGGCGTCCGTGCTTGATCGCATCGACGCGGTGTTTACGACGGGCATCCTGGCACACACGGACAGCATTTCCGCCACCAACCTGACCATCACGCTGGAAGACGCGCGCACCGGGCGTCTGTGGCAGGTGACCGATGGGGCATTGAAGATCAGCCAAACCGCGCAGGCGGTCGACATGACGCTGTCCTTTGACGTGTTCAACCAGACCGAAGAGCTGGCGGAAACAGTGCTGGGCTTTCGCTCGGTCAAGGGCAGTTCGTCGGCACGGCTGACCGCAACCTTCAAGAATGCGCGTGCGAGCGACATTGCCGCGCAGACGCCGCTTCTGACCTTTCTGGGTCTGGTGGATGCGCCGATTTCCGGGGCGCTGCGCACGGTGATTGACGAGACCGGACAGGTCTCGGGCTTGGCGGGGACGCTGGAATTCGGGGCTGGCAGCCTGTCTCCGGACCCCGCCGCCAGGCCGGTCAAGTTCACCGGTGGCAAGGTCTATCTGGACTATGACCCCGAACGCGAACGGATGAATTTTGCGCAGGCGACGCTGCAATCGGACTGGGGCGAGGTTCAGGCGGACGGGCATTCCTATTTGCGCGGGTGGTCCGGCGGTTGGCCGACCGAGTTGCTGGGCCAGTTGAACGTGACCCATGCACGGATCAGCCCGCCCGATGTCTTCGAAGCGCCGCTGGTGCTGGGGCAGGGATCGGCGGATTTCCGGCTCGGCCTTGCCCCGTTTCGTGTCGATGTCGGGCAGTTTGCCATCACCCATGACGACGCCCTTGCCACGGGCACGGCTCGGATCGGGATTGGCGACGATGGCTGGTCGGTCGCCATTGATGCCGCCGCGGGTCACGTCAGCCCCGAACAGGTCACGGCATTCTGGCCCCTGACCAACGGGCAGCGCACCCGTCTGTGGGCGCGCGATAATGTGACAGAGGGACGGTTCACCAATGTGACCGTCGCCTGGCGCAAACAGCAGGGCCAGCCCGCCCACACCGCGCTGAGCGCGGGGTTCGAGGGCGTGACCGTGCGCGCGGTGAAAGAGATGGTGCCGATCGAAAATGCCTCGGGCCAGTTCACGATCGACGGGCGGCGGCTGGTGGTCACGGCGGATCAGGGCGTCTTGCGTCCGAAGGATCGTGCAGGCCGGGTGGCGGGGGTGCTGGACGCCTCGGGAACGAGCTTCATCATTCCCCAGATGGCACGCCGGCCGGACGATCCCGATGAGCCGCGCCCGCCGGTGCCGGCCTGGGTGGATCTGGCGGTTTCCGGCCCGATGAAAGCGGCGCTGAACCTTCTGGACGACAAGCCGTTTCGCATTTTTCGCGACGCACCCGAAGGGGCGCTTGGCCCCGATATGGCCCGCGGGCGCGTGTCGCTTGGTGGTCGGATCGACATTGCCATGCAGCCAAAAGTGCCGCGCAGCGCCATCGACTATCGCCTGGCCGGGACGCTGAGTGCGGTGAAAAGCGACACCATCGTGAAAGGGCGTTTGCTGGAGCTTCCGCGCGCCGATCTGTCTGTCAGCACCGAGGGCGTCCGCATCGCAGGGCAGGGGCGGTTGTCGGGCGTGCCGGTGTCGGGCACGTGGTCACAGGTTTTCGACGATGGAAGATCGACCGGGACGTCCACGGTATCGGGCGAGGTGACGCTGAATCAGGCCTTTCTGGATGCGTTTTCCATCGGCCTGCCCGCCGGCAGCGTGTCCGGCGCGACCAAGGGCAGTTATGAAATCGCATTGCAGCGCGGCGAAGCCCCGCGCATCACGCTTGAGGCACCGCTGGCCGGGGTCGGGCTGAACATCGCGCCGCTGGGCTGGTCGAAACCTGCGGGCCGCGCGGGGTCGCTCAGCCTGTCGGGCAGGCTGGGATCGGCCCCGGTGATCGACGATCTGACGCTGCGCGCCCCGGACCTGGACGCCAAGGGCAGCGTGATCATGGCCGAGGGCGGTGGGCTGGTCGCGGCCCAGTTCGACAGGGTCACTCTGGGCGGGTGGCTGGACGCGCCAGTGACGTTGACGGGACGCGGCGCGGGACAGCCGGTTGCGGTCACGGTCAAGGGCGGCACGGTCGACATGCGCAAGGCCACGCTTGGGTCGGGCCGGGGCGGTGGTCAGACCGGGGCGCCCGTGCCGATCTCGCTTCTGCTGGACCGGCTGGTGATTTCGAAAGGGATCACGATCAACGGCTTCGATGGGGACTTCACCCGCGCGCGTGGCGGGTTGAACGGCACGTTCCGCGGTCAGATCAACGGCGGCCCGGCCATTCGTGGCACCGCCGCCCCGCAGCCCAAGGGCACGGCTTTTCGGCTGACCAGCCAGAATGCCGGGGGCGTGCTGCGCGCGGCGGGTGTGCTGAAAAACGCCCGCAACGGCACGATGGAGCTGATCCTGGCTCCGGGCGGAGGGAAGGGCGTTTACGACGGCAATCTGAAGATCCAGAATATCGACGTGCATGATGCCCCCGCGATGGCCGAACTGCTGTCCGCCATATCGGTCGTTGGCCTGCTGCAACAACTGGGTGGGCAGGGCATTCCGTTTACCGATGTGGATGCGCGCTTTCGGTTGGATCCCGACAAGATCACGATTTACGAGGGGGCCGCGACGGGGCATTCCATAGGGATCTCGATGGATGGCTACTATTTCCTCGGCTCGGGTCAAATGGACATGCAGGGGGTGATCTCGCCTTTCTATGTCGTGAACTCGGCCGGGCGCATCTTTGCCCGCAAGGGCGAAGGGCTGGTCGGGTTCAACTATACGCTCAAAGGCACCGCCGCAGATCCCAAGGTCGGGGTCAATCCCCTGTCACTGTTCACGCCGGGCTTTTTCCGTGACATCTTCCGCCGAAACCCGCCCACGCGACCCCAGCCGGAGTGACCGGCCACATG
The DNA here is from genome assembly GCF_014656375.1 of Aliiroseovarius zhejiangensis. Classification (GTDB taxonomy): domain Bacteria; phylum Pseudomonadota; class Alphaproteobacteria; order Rhodobacterales; family Rhodobacteraceae; genus Aliiroseovarius; species Aliiroseovarius zhejiangensis. The sequence goes on from NZ_BNCH01000002.1 coordinate 452,978, forward strand.
CGCCAGAACGAACCCGTTGACGCCGGACGCCAAGCCCCCTAAACGCGCCGCCATGAAGCTGAGTGATTTCGATTTTAACCTGCCGGACGACCTGATTGCTACGCGACCGGCGCGCCCACGCACGGCCAGCCGCCTGCTGGTGGCGACACCGCATCGGATGGTGGACGCACAGGTCAGCGACCTGACCAACTGGCTGCGTCCCGGCGACCGGCTGGTGCTGAATGACACCAGGGTCATTCCCGGCCGCCTGTTCGGCACCCGCACGCGACCCGGACAAGCCCCCGGCGAAGGTGTGGCGAAGATCGAGGTCACGCTTTTGTCCCCCAACGGGGCAGGGCAGTGGCACGTGATGGCCAAGCCTTTGCGCAAATTGCGCGACGGGGATGTCATCACCTTTTCGGAAAAGCTCTGGGCGACCTATCTGGGGCGCGACGATGATCAGGCGCTGATTTGCTTCAACATTGAGGGCGATGATTTCGACGCGGCGCTGGCTGAGGCGGGCAAGATGCCTCTGCCACCCTATATCGCCGCCAAACGCGCGGCGGATGCGCAGGACAACGAAGATTACCAAACCGTCTTTGCCCGCCACTCCGGTGCGGTGGCAGCGCCCACGGCGTCGCTGCATTTTGACGATGCGCTGCTTGATCGGATCGCCGCGATGGGGGTGGGGCTGACCCATGTCACCCTTCATGTGGGGGCAGGCACCTTTCTGCCGGTCAAGGTCGTCGACATTGCACAACACAAGATGCACGCCGAATGGGGCCATGTCAGCGCCGAAGCCGCCGCCGAGATCGAGGCGACCATCGCCGCTGGCGGGCGCATCATTCCGGTCGGCACCACGGCGTTGCGGCTGATCGAAAGTGCGGCCACGGCACCGGGTCGGATCGCGCCTTGGCAGGGCGAGACGGATATTTTCATCACCCCCGGGTTCCGGTTCAACATCACCGATGGGCTGATGACCAATTTCCACCTGCCGAAATCCACCTTGATGATGCTGGTGTCGGCCCTGATGGGCACGGACCGGATGCGCGCGGTCTATGACCACGCCATCGCGCATCGCTATCGCTTCTTTTCCTATGGTGACAGTTCCCTGCTTCTGCCGGATCGGACCTAAAACCGGAAACGCGGGTCCGGGCCGGTGCCGGGCGCTGAAATGTCGTGAATTGTCATCGGTCCCGGGGCTGGGTCTGCTAAACTGACCGGGATGCAAACAGGAGACCTCCATGCTGCAAGTCTTGTCAAGCTCCTGGGCGCTGCTTCTGGGTATGATGCTGTTGATGGTCGGCAACGGTGTGCAGGGCACGCTGTTGGGGATCAGGGGCGGGTTGGAAGGGTTTTCCACCTTCCAGCTGTCAATGGTCATGTCGGGCTATTTCGCAGGTTTCCTGTTCGGGTCGCGCATGGCGCCGATCATGATCCGGCGTGTGGGGCATGTGCGGGTGTTTGCGGCGCTCGGCTCGTTCATTTCGGCGGTGCTGATCCTGTATCCGACGTTCACCGATCCATGGGCGTGGACTGCGCTGCGCGTGATCGTCGGCTTCTGCTTTTCTGGGGTGTATGTCACGGCGGAAAGCTGGCTGAACAACGCGGCCGACAATGAAAACCGTGGCAAGGCCCTGTCGCTTTACATGTTCGTGCAGATGGTTGGCATCATCGCCGCCCAGGGGCTTCTGGTGATCGGGGATCCCGGCGGGTTCATCCTGTTCATCCTGCCCTCTGTGCTGGTGTCGATTGCCTTTGCCCCCATTCTTTTGTCCGTCAACCCAACCCCGGCGTTTGAGACGACGAAAGGTCTGAGCCTGCGCGAGCTGTTCCATATTTCGCCGATGGGCTGTGTCGGGTTCATGTTGCTGGGTGGCGTGTTTGCCGCGCAGTTCGGCATGGCCTCGGTTTTCGGGCAGCAGATCGGGCTGACGGTGGGGCAGATCTCGGCCTTTGTGTCGGCGCTTTATATCGGGGGGCTGGTCCTGCAATACCCCATTGGCTGGATCTCGGACCGGATGGACCGGCGTATCCTGATCCTGATCGTCACGGCGATTGCCGCCATCGGGGCGATCCTGCCGGTCCTGTTCGGCGTCCGGTACGAGCTGTTGCTTCTGGCAGCCTTTCTTCTGGGGGGGATGACCAACCCGCTTTACGCGCTGCTTCTGGCCTATGTGAACGACTTTCTGGAACCCGACGACATGCCGGCGGCCTCGGCCGGGTTGATCTTCATCAACGGGATGGGGGCAATTGCCGGCCCGGTGGTAACAGGCTGGGTGATGGGCATCATGGGACCCCTGGGGTTCTTTGGGTATATGGCGCTGCTGCTGGTCGGGTTCCTGGCCTATGGCCTGTGGCGCATGACGCAGCGGTCCGGCCCGGCACCCAAGGACACCGGGGCCTATATGACAATGTCGCCCGCGGCCTCGCCGGTTGCCGTTGATATGGCGCAGGAGGTCTGGGCCGACGAGGCGGAAGAGGACGAATAGCGCCCGCTTGCACCGCTCCCCCGACCCGCTAGAGTGAGTGGCTGAGGAGGTGCCCGCATGAGCGAACCAAGTGAGATCATCAATTTCTGGATCGACGAGGTCGGACCGAAGGGCTGGTATGACGCCTCGGACAAGCTGGATCAGACGATCCGCGACCGGTTCATGGCCGATTATGAATCCGCTCGCGACGGTGCGCGCGATGCCTGGCGTGACAGCCCGGACGGGGCGCTGGCCTTTCTGATCCTGACCGACCAGTTCCCGCGCAACATGTTCCGCGGCGACGCCCGGTCGTTTGCCACCGACCCCGCAGCGCGTGCCTGCGCGGACCACGCCATTGCGCGCAATCTGGATATGCAGATCCCGTTGCCGGACCGGCAGTTCTTCTATCTGCCCTTCATGCACAGCGAGGCGATGGAAGATCAGGACCGCTGCATCGCCCTGATGGCCGAACGCATGGCCGAGACGCCGGGGCAGGGCGACACGCTGCACGCCCGCGTCCACCGCGAGATCATACGCCGTTTCGGCCGCTTCCCCTATCGAAACGAAGCCCTGGGCCGCGACAGCACACCCGAGGAAATCGCGTTCATAAAGGACGGCGGCTATACCGCACTGCGCAAGCAGTTCGAGGCGCAGGGGGCCTAGTGCGGTGTTGCCTGCCCGTGGCAACTGTGCTCCCATAATCTTGCGTGTTGCAGGGTTTCGCAGAGCGACTGGCAGGGTTTCCCTGACGTCATTGATCCGTTGAGCAAAATAGTTTAATGCCAAACTATCTTAGAACGAGGAGGAGACCCCATGGCGGGAAACGCTTTTGATACCGTGGTCATCGGCGCCGGTCCCGGCGGGTATGTTGCCGCCATCCGCGCGGCACAACTGGGCCAGAAAGTGGCGATTGTCGAACGCGAACACCTGGGCGGTATCTGCCTGAACTGGGGCTGTATCCCGACCAAGGCGCTTCTGCGCTCGGCCGAGGTGTTTCACCTGATGCACCGCGCCAAGGAATTTGGTCTGTCCGCAGGCAAGGTCGACTATGACCTGCCCGCCATCGTGAAACGCTCACGCGGGGTGGCCGCGCAACTTTCGGGCGGCATCGGGCATCTGATGAAGAAGAACAAAGTCACCGTGGTGATGGGTGAGGCAACGATTCCAGCCAAGGGCAAGGTCTCGGTCAAGACCGACAAGGGGACCGAGGATCTGACCGCCAAGAACATCGTTCTGGCCACCGGCGCGCGCGCTCGCGAATTGCCGGGGCTGGAGGCCGATGGGGATCTGGTCTGGACTTACAAACACGCGCTGAATCCACCGCGGATGCCTAAGAAACTTCTGGTGATCGGATCCGGTGCCATCGGGATCGAATTTGCCAGCTTCTTCAACACTTTGGGTGCAGACACCACGGTGGTTGAAGTGATGGACCGCGTGTTGCCCGTCGAGGACGCCGAGATTTCGGCCTTCGCCAAGAAGTCCTTTGTGAAACAGGGCATGAAGATCATGGAAAAAGCCATGGTCAAACAGCTTGATCGCGCCAAAGGCAAGGTCACCGCGCATATCGAAGAGGGCGGCAAGGTTGAGAAACAGGAATTTGACACGGTGATTTCAGCGGTCGGCATTGTCGGCAATGTCGAAGGGCTGGGACTGGAAGAGCTTGGCGTGAAAATCGACCGCACCCATGTGGTGACGGACGCCCACTGCCGCACCGGCGTCGACGGCCTTTATGCGATCGGAGACATCGCCGGCGCGCCGTGGCTTGCCCACAAGGCCAGCCATGAAGGCGTGATGGTGGCGGAATTGATCGCCGGTCTGCACGCCCATCCCGTGAAGCCCGAAAGCATCCCCGGCTGTACCTATTGCCACCCTCAGGTGGCCAGCGTCGGCCTGTCGGAAGCAAAGGCGAAAGAGCAGGGCTACGACATCAAGGTCGGTCGCTTTCCTTTTATCGGCAATGGCAAGGCCATCGCGATGGGCGACCCCGAGGGCATGGTCAAAACCATTTTCGACGCGAAAACCGGCGAGTTGCTGGGCGCCCATATGGTTGGTCCCGAAGTGACCGAGATGATCCAGGGTTATGTGGTCGGCAAGACGCTGGAAACCACCGAAGAAGAGCTGATGCACACGGTCTTCCCGCACCCGACGATCAGCGAATCCATGCACGAGGCGGTGCTGGACGCCTATGACCGCGTGATCCATATGTAAGCTGCAAAGAAGGCCGGTCCCCCGGCCTTTCTTTCTGCGCGGGTGTTCTGAGGACGTTTACCGCTCGATCTCGCCGCCCGCGCGGTGCCAATGGTCCAGTCCGCCGATGTTATAGACCTCGGCATAGCCCAGACGCTTCAAAACCTGCGCCCCTTGGGCCGAGCGGGCACCCGAAGCGCAGTACAAAGCGACGGGTTTTGCCGGGTCAAGATGCGCGTTGAAATCCGGCCCCTTGGGGTCGCATTGAAACGGCATCACGGTCAGCGGTACGACGATTGCGCCCTTGGCCTTGCCGGTCATCTGAACCTCGCCATGATCACGCACGTCGATCACGGTGATGTCACCGGCGCGCGCCTTGGCAACCGCTTCGCGCGGGTCCATCTTTGCACCGCCCATCATGAAACCAAACATGTGTCGCTCCTGTCCCGGTCGGGTTTGATCCGGGATATAGTTGGGTGCGTATTCGGGTCAATGGGTTGTGATAAATAATTCACAAAAGTGAATATAACCGACCGGGGGAGGCGGCAGGTTTGCGCATGTTCCGCAAATGTTCTAACTTTTCGATTGTCCCGCCACGCGGTTTGGCCTAACCGTTAAAGAATTGTGAACTGGGGGTCAGAATGGCCGAGTTGAAAGAAATACAGGTCCGCGGTGCGCGCGAGCACAACCTGAAATCCATCGACGTGGATATTCCGCGCGACCAGCTTGTGGTGATCACCGGGCTGTCCGGGTCTGGCAAGTCTTCGCTGGCGTTTGACACGATCTATGCGGAAGGGCAGCGGCGTTATGTCGAAAGCCTGTCGGCCTATGCGCGGCAGTTTCTGGACATGATGGAAAAGCCCGATGTGGATCACATTGCAGGGCTGTCGCCGGCGATTTCGATTGAGCAAAAGACGACCTCGAAGAACCCGCGCTCGACCGTGGGCACCGTGACCGAGATTTACGACTATCTGCGCCTGCTGTTTGCCCGCGCGGGCACGCCCTATTCCCCCGCAACGGGTCTGCCCATCGAAGCCCAGCAGGTTCAGGATATGGTCGACCGCGTGATGCAGATGGAGGACGGCACGCGCGCCTATCTGCTCGCCCCCATCGTACGCGACCGTAAGGGCGAATATCGCAAGGAATTTCAAGAGCTTCAGAAAAAAGGCTTCCAGCGCGTCAAGGTCAATGGCGAGATGTATGAGCTGGACGCCCCACCCACGCTGGACAAGAAGTTTCGCCACAATATCGACGTGGTGGTCGACCGGATCGTTGTGCGCGAAGGGATGGAGCAACGGCTGGCCGACAGCTTCCGCACGGCCCTTGATCTGGCCGACGGGATCGCCCTGTTCGAGACCGCCCCGAAAGAAGGCGAGGGCGAGATCATCACCTTCTCGGAAAATTTCGCCTGTCCGGTTTCGGGCTTTACCATCCCCGAGATCGAACCACGCCTGTTTTCCTTCAACGCACCGTTCGGGGCGTGCCCGGTCTGCGACGGTTTGGGCAAGGAGCTGTTCTTTGACGAACGACTCGTAGTGCCCGATGCCACGCTGCAAATCTATGACGGGGCGCTGGCCCCGTGGCGCAAGGGCAAGTCGCCCTATTTCCTCCAAACCATCGAGTCGATTGCGCGCCATTTCGAGTTCGACAAGAACACGCCATGGAAAGACCTGCCCAAACATGTACAGCAGGTGTTCCTGTATGGATCGGGCGAGGAAGAGATCAAGTTTCGCTTTGACGAGGGCGGACGGGTCTATGAGGTAACGCGGCCCTTCGAAGGTGTGATCCCCAATATGGAACGCCGCTATCGCGAAACGGATTCGAACTGGATCCGCGAGGAGTTTGAACGCTATCAGAACAACCGCCCTTGCGGCGCCTGTGGTGGGTATCGGCTGCGCGACGAAGCCTTGGCCGTGAAAATCGGGTCCGGGAAGGCGCTGTTGCATGTGGGGCAGGTGGTCGAAATGTCGATCCGCGAGGCGCTGGCCTGGGTCGAGGATGCGCCCAATCATCTGTCCGCCCAGAAAAACGAGATTGCCCGCGCCATCCTGAAGGAAATCCGCGAACGTCTGGGGTTTTTGAACAATGTGGGTCTGGAATACCTGACGCTCAGCCGCAACTCCGGCACCTTGTCGGGTGGCGAAAGCCAGCGCATCCGTCTGGCCAGCCAGATCGGGTCGGGGCTGACCGGGGTACTTTATGTGCTGGACGAACCCTCCATCGGGTTACATCAGCGCGACAACGGGCGGCTTCTGACCACGCTGAAAAACCTGCGCGATCAGGGCAACACCGTGATTGTCGTTGAACACGACGAAGAGGCCATCCGCGAGGCCGATTATGTCTTTGACATGGGGCCGGGGGCCGGGGTGCATGGGGGCGATGTGATCGCCCACGGCACGCCCGCCGATATTGCCGCCTGCGAGGCGTCGATCACCGGGCAATACCTGACCGGCACCCGCGAAATCGCGGTGCCCGCCCGGCGGCGCAAGGGCAACGGCAAAGCGGTGAAAGTGGTGAAAGCGACGGGCAACAACCTGCAAAACGTGACCGCCACCTTCCCGCTGGGCAAGTTCGTTTGCGTCACCGGCGTGTCGGGCGGGGGCAAATCCACGCTCACGATTGAAACGCTGTTCAAGACGGCGTCCATGCGCCTGAACGGTGCGCGCCAGACGCCCGCGCCCTGCGAGACCATCAAGGGGCTGGAGCATCTGGACAAGGTCATCGACATCGACCAGCGTCCCATCGGGCGCACGCCGCGGTCGAACCCGGCGACCTATACGGGGGCGTTTACCCCCATTCGCGAATGGTTCGCCGGGCTGCCCGAAGCCAAGACGCGCGGCTACAAGCCCGGTCGCTTCAGCTTCAACGTCAAAGGCGGGCGGTGCGAGGCCTGTCAGGGTGACGGTGTCATCAAGATCGAGATGCATTTTCTGCCCGACGTCTATGTCACCTGCGAAACCTGCAAGGGCAAACGCTATAACCGCGAAACGCTTGAGGTGCAGTTCAAGGGCAAGTCCATCGCCGATGTGCTGGACATGACGGTCGAGGATGCACAGACCTTCTTTCAGGCCGTGCCCTCGATCCGCGACAAGATGGATGCGCTGATGCGGGTGGGTCTGGGCTATATCAAGGTGGGCCAGCAGGCGACGACCCTGTCAGGGGGCGAGGCGCAGCGGGTGAAACTGTCGAAAGAGCTGTCCAAACGCTCGACCGGGCGCACGCTCTATATCCTCGACGAACCGACCACCGGCCTGCATTTCGAGGATGTGCGCAAGCTGCTTGAGGTGCTGCATGAACTGGTCGATCAGGGCAATACGGTCATCGTGATCGAACACAATCTGGATGTGATCAAGACCGCCGATCATCTGATTGATATTGGCCCGGAAGGCGGCGACGGAGGCGGGCGCATCGTGGCCTCCGGCACCCCGGAAGAGGTCGCACAGGTGGCGGAAAGCTATACAGGACACTATCTGGCGCAAATGCTGACGCCGATGCGCAAGGCGGGGGAATGAGCCACGAAAAAGCCCGGCTGAACAGCCGGGCTTTGACGTTTTTATCCGTGATGACGATCAGCCGTCAAAATCAACCTCTTGCACCAGCTTCAGCGCGTCGGCGCGGTGACTGGCCACTTCCATCAGGTTGACGCCATCCGGTGTGAAGCTGCCCCAGCTTTTGACCAGGTCCACCGCTTCCGTGCCCGGCGCAATCGGGTATTCGAAGTTGTCGGCGGCATAAATTTCCTGCGCTTTGGGCGAGGACAGGAATTCCATCAGCTTGATGGCGGCGTCCTTGTTTGGCGCGTGTTTTGCCAATGCAACACCCGACACGTTCACATGGGTGCCTGCGCCTTCAAAGACAGGGAATGTCACGTTCACGCTTTCAGCCCAAGCCTTCTGTTCGGGATCGCTGAGCATCTTGCCCATGTAATAGGTGTTGCCGATCGCGATGTCGCACTCGCCGGCCCAGATCGCTTTGACCTGTGCGCGGTCGTTGCCTTGCGGTTTGCGGGCAAGGTTGGCTTTCACGCCTTCCAGCCATGTCTTGGCCTCTTCCGCGCCGTGGTGCTGGATATAGGCCGACACAAGCGCCAGCGTATAGGCGTGGGTGCCTGAGCGGGTGCAGATGCGGCCTTTCCACTTGGGATCGGCCAGATCCTCATAGGTGGTCACTTCGCCCTCGGCCACGCGCTCTTTCGAGGCATAGACGATGCGGGCGCGGGTGGTCAGGCCGAACCACTGGTTGCCGGGATCGCGGTATTCGGCAGGGATATTGGCGTTCAGCGTTTCGCTTTCCACCGGCTGGGTCAGACCGGCATCCACCACACCGGCAAGACGCGAAATGTCGACGGTGAAAATCAGGTCGGCGGGGCTGCGTTGGCCCTCGGCCTCCAGACGTTCGATCATGCCCTTGTTCAGGAAGGCGACATTGACAGCAATCCCGGTTTCTTCGGTAAAGGCATCGGTCAGCGGCTGGATCAGCTCGGGCTGACGATAGGAATAAACATTGACCTCATCGGCGCTGGCAGCGGCGGGGATCAGGGTTGCGGCCAGGATCGAGGCCGAGGCGAGTGTGCGAACTGTGTTCATCACGCGAGTCTCCTTCATTTCGTTGACGCGCTTAAACCTGAGTCTTTTGCTTGGGTCAATACCTGATTAAATCAATCGGAAATTAATTGCTGCCCGCCCGCTCTGCCCGTTTCTCGGCCTCCCAATGGGCGTCCATTTCGTCCAGCGTGGCCTGTTCAGGACTACGCCCTTCGGCGGCCAGGCGCCGTTCAATCCCGCGAAAGCGGCGTTCAAACTTCGCATTGGCATGGCGCAGGGCCTCTTCCGGTTCGACATTCAGGTGACGTGCCAGGTTGGCGACCACGAACAGCAAATCCCCGATTTCGTCTCGCAATTCTTCTGGTCCCAGCGTGTCGCGGGCCTCGGCCACCTCGTGCGCTTCCTCGGTAATCTTGTCCAGAACGGGGCCGATATCGGGCCAGTCAAACCCGACGCGGGCCGCGCGTTTTTGCAACTTCACCGCGCGCAGAAGGGCAGGCAGGCCGATCGCGACACCGTCCAGTATCCCCTTCTGAGCTTTGCCCGCACGTTCCGCCGCCTTTATGGTCTCCCAATCGCGGGTCTGCTGTTCGGCGGATTTATCGCGCGATTCGTCGCCGAACACATGCGGGTGGCGGGCGACCATCTTGTCGGACATGGTGTCGGCCACCTCGTCAAATGTGAACATCCCGGCCTCTTCCGCCATTTGGGCGTGAAAGACCGATTGGAACAGCAGATCGCCCAATTCGCCCTTCAACTCGTCCCAGGCCTGACGCTCGATCGCATCGGCCACTTCATAGGCTTCTTCGATCGTATAGGGGGCGATGGTGGCGAAACTCTGTTCAATATCCCAAGGACACCCGGTCTGTGGATCGCGCAGGCGGCGCATGATCTCGCGCAACCGATCCATCCCCCCTTGCGGGTCGTGCACCAATTTGTCAGACGGGGAAAGATCGCGCGTTTTGCTCATTGCATCAGGGTCCAAATCAGGATTGTTTCATCGCACCCTTGATAGGAGGAAGTCATGGCGATCATCAACCGCATTGGCGAATTTGCGGACGACATGAAAACATGGCGGAGGCATATCCATGCCCACCCCGAACTGGGGCTGGAATGCCATGAAACCGCGGCTTATGTCGTCGAACACCTGCGCAGGTTTGGCGTGGACGAGATCCACGAAAAAATCGGTGTCTCGGGCGTTGTGGGGATCATCAACGGGCAGGGGGACGGTCCGACCATCGGCTTGCGCGCCGACATGGACGCCCTGCCGATGGACGAGGCGACGGGGCTTGACTATGCCTCGACCGTGCCGGGGCGGATGCATGCCTGTGGCCATGACGGGCACACCACCATGTTGCTGGGGGCCGCGCGCTATCTGGCGGAAACGCGGAACTTTCGGGGCCGCGTCGCGCTGATCTTCCAACCGGCCGAGGAAATCGACGGTGGTGCGAAATATATGTGTGACGAAGGGATGATGGAGCGGTTCGACATTGCCGAGGTCTATGCCCTGCACAATATGCCGGGGCATGAGGTGGGCAAGTTCTATACCACGCCCGGCCCGATCATGGCTGCGGTCGACACGCTGCGGGTCAAGGTGACAGGGCGGGGAGGGCACGCGGCCTATCCGCAGGACACGGTCGATCCGATCATGGCGGTCGTGTCGATGGTGCAGGCGGTGCAATCCATCGTCAGCCGCAATCTGTCACCAATGGACAATCTGGTGGTCTCGGTCACGATGATCGGCGGCGGGACGGCGGACAATATCATTCCCGAGGACGCGTGGTTTGCCGCCACCATCCGGTCCTTCACCCCCGAGGTGCGCCAGATGGTGCAGCGCCGCCTGCGCGAAGTGATCGGGGGGCAGGCGGCCAGTTTCGGTGTGACGGCCGAGATTGACTATGAACTGGGCTACCCGCCCACAATCAACGACCCGGACGCCGTGGCCAAGGCCGCCGACGTGGCACGCGAGATCAGTGGGGCCGATCGTGTGCGGGCCAATGAAGGGCGCGAGATGGGGGCCGAGGATTTTGCCTATATGCTGGAAGAACGCCCCGGTGCCTATCTGTTTCTGGGGCAGGGAGAAGACGGGGCTGGCGTCCATCACCCGGCCTATGATTTCAATGACGATGCCGCGCCTTATGGGGCCAGCTTCTTCGCCCGCCTGGTCGAGCGGTTGAACCCGGTCTGACAGCATATAGCGCAATTTGATCAAATTATCTGGCCAGAGCGGAAAACCTGTGCTAACCGATCACAAACAGGGGAGGCTGCCATGGCTTTGGAAGACGCAAAAACTCAGGTTGATACCGCGTTCACGCGGGACGGGTTCAAGGGCTTGGCCTTTGAAAACACCTTTGGCGGGGCCATGTCGTTTCTGCGCCGCACTTATACCAAAGACCTGACAGGCGTCGACATCGCGGTCACGGGTATTCCTTTTGACCAAGCGGTCACAAACCGGCCCGGCACCCGCCTTGGCCCACGCGCGATCCGCGAGGCATCTTGCCTGCAATCACCCGATCAGGCCTATGGCTGGGATTTCGATGTGATGAGCGAATTTGCGATTGCCGACTACGGCGACATGCCGTTTGACTATGCGCATATCGACCAGTTTCCCGCCGCTCTGGAAGCGCATATCACGGGTATTCTGGATCAGGGTGCCGCCTGTCTGACGTTGGGCGGAGACCACTATATCACCTTCCCGATCCTGCGCGCGCATGTGAAAAAACACGGGCCGCTGAGCCTGTTGCAGTTTGATGCACACACGGACACATGGGCCGATGACGACATAACGCGCGTGGATCACGGCACGATGTTCTATAAGGCGGTGAAAGAGGGGCTGATCGACCCGGCCCGCTCGGTTCAGGTGGGCATCCGCACCCATAACGCCGATACGATGGGCGTGAACATCATTGACGCGCGCGAGGTGCATGAAACCGGCCCCGCCGCCGTTGTGGACAAGATCAAGTCGATCCTGGGCGACCGCAAGACCTATCTGACCTTCGACATCGACGCGCTGGACCCGGCCTTTGCACCGGGCACGGGGACGCCGGTTTGGGGGGGGCTGACCTCGGCACAAGCGTCGATCATCCTGCGCGATCTTGCGGGGATCAGCATTGTGGGCGGCGACGTGGTCGAAGTTTCGCCACCCTTTGACACGACGGGCGCCACCGCCATCGCGGGGGCGCATGTGGCGATGGAAATTCTGAACCTGTGGGCGACAACACGGCGCGGCTGACCGCCGCTATGTGTCGCTGCGCACCTCTGTCACACTTGCCGCGCGTCACACCCGATTGCGTTGCCACATGACCATGTTCACCACCCGCCGCAAAGCCCATGGCAGGATAAGGGTTGCGGCCCTTGCCCCGCTGATCTATCGCTAGCGTCAGTTGCTTTGTCACGATCCGCTGGGGGGCGGAGGGTTCGGGGGCGTGTGTGAATTATTTCGTTTCTGCATTTCTGGGTGTCCTGTTTCTGGCCGTTCTCGCGCTTGGCTGGGTGCGTCTTGCCCCGCTGCCATCCGAAAGGTTCTCGGCCCGCCCCGGTCCGGACAATCCCGGCACGCACCGGATGCCGGGTGGCGTCAAGTATGTGATCCCGCTCAGCATCTTGCCAGAGGGGGCGCTGGATCACCTGGCCTGGATTGCGCTGGAAACCCCGCGCACTCACATGAAGTATCAGGAAGACGACCTGTTCGCCGTTGTGACCCGGTCGCGCCGGATCGGCTTTCCCGACATCACGGTCGCCTGGGTCGCCGGGGACGCTCTGCATATTCATGCCCATCTGGTCTATGGCAAAAGCGATATGGGCGTGAACGAGGCCCGTGTGGACGCATGGCTTGATCAGCTACGGCATCTTGACGACGACAATATCGACGACGAGTTCTAAAGCGCGGGCAGGTTGATGGGGGCATCGGTGTTGGGCAATGCCGACGGACTCGCCACCTCTGCCGAGACACAGCCTTTGCCCGTGTCACGCCAGATCGGCACATTCAGGCTCATCTCGCACCGGGCCATGAAGGCACGGCCCCCCACGAACAGGCAGATGCTCTCGCCCAGCTCGACCCGGCTGCCGGAGGTGTCGGTGCAATAGCAGTCAATGACCTTGCCCCCCGATGTGGTGACATCCGCCATCACCGGGTCTGCGAACAGTCCGCCCGCGACGAAGATTAGGGGCAATATCCTGAACATACCCAAGGTTAGCACAAACGCGGCTCTTGACCAAACCCCTGTGATAAGGGACACCGCCAGCATGGTTCCTTTGGAAAAACTCTCTGCGATCACGGAACGGTTCGAGTTACTGGAAGCCCGCATGGCCCAAGGCCTGTCGGGGGATGAGATTGCGCAGGTCGGGCGTGAATATGCCGAACTGAAGCCGGTGGTCGAGGAAATCGCCGCCTATCGCCGCCTTCTGGATGACATCGCCGAGGCCGAAGCGATGCTGGACGACCCGGAGATGCGCGAACTGGCCGAGGAAGAACTGCCCGCATTGAAAGAACGGCTGCCCGAGGTCGAACAGGCGATGCGGTTGGTCCTGCTGCCCAAGGACGCCGCCGACGCCCGCCCCGCGATGATCGAAATCCGTCCCGGCACCGGCGGCGACGAGGCATCGCTGTTCGCCGCCGATCTTCTGCGGATGTATCAACGCTATGCCGAAGCACGCGGCTGGAAGTTCGAGATCATGGAGCAATCCCTTTCCGAACTGGGCGGCATCAAGGAGGTCGTGGCCCATGTGAAGGGCGAGGGCGTGTTTGCCCGTCTGAAATACGAAAGCGGGGTACACCGGGTGCAACGGGTGCCGGAAACCGAAAGCGGCGGGCGCATTCACACGTCGGCAGCAACGGTCGCGGTCCTGCCCGAGGCCGAGGACGTGGACATCCAGATCAATCCGAACGATCTGCGCATTGACACGATGCGTTCATCCGGTGCGGGCGGGCAGCATGTGAACACCACCGACAGTGCCGTGCGGATCACACACCTGCCGACCGGGATCGTCGTAACGAGTTCGGAAAAATCCCAGCACCGCAACCGCGAGATCGCAATGCAGGTTCTGAAAACGCGGCTGTTTGATCTGGAACGCCAGCGGGTCGATGACGCGCGCGCCGCGGATCGAAAGGCGCAGGTGGGGTCGGGCGACCGATCAGAGCGGATCCGCACCTATAATTTTCCGCAGGGGCGCATGACGGATCACCGGATCAACCTGACGCTCTACAAGCTGGACCAGATCATCGCGGGCGATCTGGACGAGGTGATCGACGCCCTGATTGCCGAAGATCAGGCCGCGCAACTGGCCGATATGGACGCATGACCACCGGCACCGCGTTACTGGTCACGGCAACGCACCGGCTGAGGTCAGCTGGCGTCGAAGACCCGGCCCGCGATGCGCGCGTGTTGCTGGCCCATGTTCTGCGCATTGATCGCAGCCGCCTGACGCTGGTGTTGCCGGACGAGGTGTCGCCGGATGACGCCTCGACCTATGAACGTGCCATTGCCGCCCGCAGTCATCGCCAGCCGGTCGCCCAGATCATCGGCACGCGCGCGTTTTACGGACGGGACTTCACCGTGACGGGCGATGTGCTGGACCCGCGCCCGGACACCGAGCTTCTGGTCGATGCTGCCCTTACGGTGCCGTTTGCAACCGTTCTGGATCTTGGCACCGGATCCGGATGTATCCTGTTGACATTGCTGGCAGAACGGCCGGATGCGCTGGGGCAGGGGGGCGATCTTTCGGCCGCAGCTCTTGCGGTGGCAAAAGACAATGCACGCGCACTGGGGGTCATGGACCGAACGACGTTTCACCAAGGGTCGTGGTTCGACCCGCTGCCGAATGGTGCACGTTTTGACCTGATCGTATCGAACCCGCCCTATATCTCGGAATCCGAGATGGCGGAACTGGCCCCTGAGGTCCGACACTGGGAGCCGCATCTGGCTCTGACCCCCGGTGGTGACGGGCTTGGGGCCTATCGTCAGATCATCGCCCGCGCGCCGGAGCACTTGACCGAAGGCGGCCATCTGATGGTCGAGATCGGCGCGGGGCAAGGCGCGGCGGTGCGGGACCTGTTTCAGCAGGACGGCTTTACCAAGGTTGAGGTTCTGAAAGACCTGTCCGGCCATGACCGCGTGGTGACCGGAAGGCGGCCCCAAAAGCCCGGCAGACCGGCGTGAGCAGGGTGCTTCAGCCGGTAAACCTGCTGAAATCCGGCAAATTTCCCCGTTTCGATCAGTTTTTGCCAGATAAGGCTTGTGTTTCGACGGTCCACGTGACAATCAGGTCCTAGCAGTGTTGCAGTCCTTGTGACAGCCGCTGCTGGTAAGCCCTACAATTCGAACGATGGGACGCAGATTGGTGTCTGGTTCGAAAACACAGCACGGGATCTTTCCGTGCGATGGAAGCCAAAGCTGGAAAAACAAGCTGATGAGATCGCCGAAATCACGTTCGCGGAATAACAAGTCGAACCGAAACCGGAACAATCCGGGTAACATCATCAACCGCGTCTATGACAGTTCGGGCCCCGAAGGCAAAGTGCGCGGGACGCCTCAGCAGATCATCGACAAATACACCCAGTTGGCGCGCGACGCCTTTTTGTCGAACGACCGGGTGGCAGGTGAGAATTTTCAGCAGCATGCCGAACATTACACCCGCCTTCTGAGCGAAGCGCAGCGCGAAATGGAAGCCCGCCGGCAGCAATCCGAGCAGCAAAACCGTGAACGCCAGCAACGCGAGAAAGAAGAGCGTGAAGCACGTGCCGAACGCAAATCTGCTCAGGCAGCGGCAGGCGAGGGCGATCAGCCCGATATCGTGTCACAGCCGGATGTGGTGGATGACACTGCAGAAAGCGGGCTGGTCGATACCCCCGAAAGCAAGCCCAAGAAGGCGCCCACCCGGACCCGCAAACCCCGCAAGCCTGCCAAATCTGAAGCGCAAGGCACCAGCGGTGGTGAAAGCGGCGGCACCCCGGATGCGCCCGAGGCGGCCGAATAAAGCAGGCCAATCCGGCTTAGTTGCACCGATAAAAGGCCCGGCCTGTGACCCAGCGCCGGGTTTTTTCTTGTTTTTGGTGCGCGTGTCGCAAAAGAAAAACCCCGCCAAATGGCGAGGCTTTAATTGTCTGTTGCATCGGGTCGCTTGGGCGGTGCCGCTTAATCCGTGCCGCGATACGGTTCGACATATTGCAGCGCCATGTCCCACGGGAAGAAAATCCAGGTGTCCTGGCTGACCTCGGTGATGAAGGTGTCCACCAGCGGGCGGCCTTTGGGTTTGGCATAGACGGTGGCGAAATGCGCTTTGGGATACATTTTGCGCACCAGTTCCAGTGTCTTGCCGGTGTCGACCAGATCGTCGATGATCAGAATGCCTTCGCCATCGCCCATCATCTCGGCATCCGGGGCTTTCAGAAGCTCGGCTTCGCCCTGTGACTGATGGTGATAGGATTTGACCGAAACGGTGTCGACGGTGCGGATATCCAGCTCGCGCGCGACGATCATTGCCGGGGCCAGACCGCCGCGGGTGATCGCAACCACCGCGCGCCAGCCGGTGTCTTTTGGGCCCTGACCGTCCAACCGCCAGGCCAGTGCCCGGCTGTCGCGATGGATCTGGTCCCAGCTGATATGAAAACCTTTTTCGTGGGGCAGGCGGTCGCTCATGTCGGATGCTCCTTACTTGCGACCCGTGGCCACGTCGATATCGGGGGCGTCAACCGCCTTCATGCCGACGACGTGATAGCCGCTGTCCACATGATGCGTTTCACCCGTGACGCCCGAGCCGAGGTCGGACAGAAGATACAGGGCCGAGTTGCCGACATCCTGAATGGTCACGTTGCGGCGCAGGGGCGAGTTCAGCTCGTTCCATTTCAGGATATAACGGAAATCACCGATGCCCGAAGCCGCGAGCGTCTTGATCGGTCCAGCAGAAATCGAGTTCACGCGAATGCCGTCCTTGCCCAGATCCTCGGCCATGTAACGCACCGAGGCTTCAAGTGCAGCCTTGGCCACGCCCATCACGTTGTAATGCGGCATGACCTGTTCGGCGCCGTAATAGGTCAGTGTCAAAAGCGATCCGCCATCCGGCATCATATCCGCTGCGCGACGGGCGACGGCGGTGAAGGAATAGACCGAAATATCCATCGTGACGCGGAAGTTTTCAGGGCTGGTATCGACATACCGCCCGCGAAGCTCGTTCTTGTCCGAGAAACCGATGGCATGGACAACAAAGTCCAGCTTGCCCCATTTGTCCTTCAGTGCGTTGAACAACCTGTCGATGGAACCCTGATCGGCCACGTCGCATTCCAGCACAAGATCCGACCCCAATTGGGCTGCCAGAGGATCGACGCGTTTCTTCAATGCTGCGCCCTGATACGAGAACGCCAGTTCGGCCCCTGCGTCGGCACAGGCTTTCGCGATCCCCCAGGCGATGGACTTGTCATTTGCAAGTCCCATAATCAGGCCGCGTTTGCCCTTCATCAATTCGGTCGACATTCTGGTTCCCCGTCCCGAGATACTCCGTTATGCCCGTTTAGGCGATTGGTCCTGTCTCTTCAAGTCTGTGGCTGTGCCACCTTTCGGGGTTTGTAACACAGTTGGCACGGAACCGCGCAGGTCATATGTTTGGCCATATCGTTGATCGTGAACGAAAAGGAGGCCGGAATGGCGGAACGTGGCGGGATATTTGCAGGCGACGACCCTTTCGTGATCGCGCGCAACTGGCTGGCCGAGGCCGAGAAAACCGAACCCAACGACCCCAATGCCATCGCGCTGGCCACGGTTGATGCCGACGGGCTTCCGAACACGCGCATGGTGCTGTTGAAGGACATCGAAGACGATGCTTTTGTCTTTTACACGAACTACGGATCCGCCAAGGCGCAGGAGCTTGACGGTGCCGGCAAGGCCGCCTTCGTCATGCATTGGAAAAGCCTGCGTCGGCAAATCCGCGTGCGCGGTGTGATTGAACGCGAAGAGGGACCGCAGGCGGATGCCTATTACGCGTCCCGATCGCTGAAAAGCCGGCTGGGCGCCTGGGCGTCACATCAAAGTCAGCCACTGGCATCACGTGCCGCCCTGATGGCCGAGGTGGCGAAGGTGACCGCGAC
This sequence comes from Aliiroseovarius zhejiangensis, assembly GCF_014656375.1. GTDB lineage: Bacteria > Pseudomonadota > Alphaproteobacteria > Rhodobacterales > Rhodobacteraceae > Aliiroseovarius > Aliiroseovarius zhejiangensis. The sequence continues at coordinate 471,238 of NZ_BNCH01000002.1, forward strand.
CCATGGCCCCAACCCGCCGCGCCCCCCGTTCTGGGGAGGATATCGCATCCGTCCCGTCGAAATCGAGTTCTGGGCCGACGGCGCGTTTCGCCTTCACGACCGGTTCCGCTGGCGCCGGAATCAAAAAAATGACTCGTGGTCAGTGGAAAGATTAAACCCTTAGAAAAATTGGGTTTTCGTGCTATACCTGCCTAAAAGTATAAGTGTTAAACACTTGCACCCGGAAATCAAAGGCCTCAATAGTATGGGCGGGGATGAGAATGATTTGAGGACAATTATGGCGCAAGGAAATGACGCGCATGATCCCGTCGTGCTGCGTGGCCAGGTTAAATGGTTTGATCCAAGCAAAGGGTTTGGGTTCGTGATCGCGGATGAAGGTGGGGCAGATATTCTGCTTCATGCCAATGTGTTGCGCAATTTCGGCCAAAGCTCTGTCGCGGACGGATCGGTGATCGAGATTTCGGTGCAATCCACCGAACGCGGGCGCCAGGCCGTCAACGTGTTGTCCATCGAACCGCCCGCAGGCGGGTCCGAACACCAGCTTGAGGAATTTGCCGAAGGTGCCGTCGATCCCGACAGCGTCGGCCCGCTGGAGCCTGCGCGGGTCAAATGGTTCGACAAGGCCAAGGGGTTCGGCTTTGCCAATGTGTTCGGGCGCTCGGAAGACGTGTTCATCCATGTCGAAGTGTTGCGGCGGTCGGGTCTTGCCGATTTGCAACCAGGCGAAGCGATCGGCCTGCGCTCGGCGGCGGGCAAGCGGGGCTGCATGGCGGTCAGTGTCTCGTCCTGGGATGCGGCGACCGATCACACGCCATCTGACAGGGACTGACGGTCGCGCCATGTGGAAGCGGTTTTTGACATTCGGGGCGTCCGTGATGGGCGCCCTTCTTCTGTGCGCCCCGGTCCAGGCCCAGACCTGCGATCCGGGCCATGTGGACCTGCGCGGCGACTGGGGGCAGGCGCGCTTCTCGGTCGAGGTGGCCGACGACCCCGGTGAACGCGCCCTTGGTCTGATGAATCGTGACAGCCTGCCAGTGTCGCATGGCATGTTGTTTCTGTTCGAAACGCCCCAATCGGTCAGTTTCTGGATGAAAAACACGTTGATCCCGCTGGACATGCTGTTTTTGCAGGCTGACGGCACGGTGGCGCGCGTGCATTCGAATGCCATTCCACATGATCTGACCCCCATCCCCGGCGGGCCGGACATTCAGGCCGTGCTTGAGATCAATGGCGGTCTTGCACAACGATTTGGCATCGGCGAAGGCACCGTGCTGCGCCATCCCGATCTGGACCAGTCGATTGCAGCATGGCCTTGTCCCCCGACTGATTGACCGGACGGGGCGCGAAGATCGCTCCTGCTGTCAATTTGCCCTTTTCATCGTCCTGAACCCCCGTTAAGGAAGGGGCGTTCGGGGCGTAGCGCAGCCTGGTAGCGCGACGGTTTTGGGTACCGTAGGTCGCAAGTTCGAATCTTGCCGTCCCGACCATTTTTCCTTTCGAATGATCTCATCGTGATTCTGTTCGGGGTCGTCAGCCCCCGTGTCGTGGTCATCCGAGATGTCGGAGAAAAGGGGCGTCGGGTTGCGCACATATGCGGGCCGGTTCGAGGGTCGATTTGCCAGCTGCATTCAGGTGATGCTTTGCGTTTTGGCTTTAAGTCCGCCGCCCCGTTGCAAAAATCGGAAACCATCCACAGGGCGTGGCCTGCGAGGAATCAAGTGGTTAATCTGCGCTGTCTCAATCGCCGATCAAGGTCAACGCAAAAGAGTTGTGGATAGTCGGTAAGTTTCTGTTGACCTATTGGGGTTCGATACGCCACCTTGTGCGTGCTGATCAACAAGCCACAACATATAGTGGCGGCAGGTTACAGCAGGACAGTGAAACACCAAACCTTGACCGACCGGTCGCACCAAACCGGGGCCATTACATGTGAGCCCGGGGACAGGGGGTCTGTGCCTTTGATTGTCCTTTGTGGTCAGCGGAATTTGAAAGGGTGAAGGCGTGCCCAGACACGCACCACCACAGCGCACGAAGGACCGACGGGGCACAATGAAAATCGAACGCAAATTTACCAAGGCAGGCAAGGACGCTTATTCCGATCTGGATTTTGTCACCACAACATCCGAAATCCGCAACCCGGACGGCACTGTTGTGTTCAAACTGGACGCGTGCGAAGTGCCCGCAGAATGGAGCCAGGTCGCCTCGGACGTGATTGCGCAGAAATATTTCCGCAAGGCCGGTGTGCCCGCCGCCCTGAAACGCGTGAAAGAAAAAGGCGTGCCGGAGTTCTTGTGGCGCTCGGTCCCTGACGACAAGGCGCTGGCGGAACTGCCGCAAAAGGACCGCTTCGGCGGTGAAACATCGGCCAAGCAGGTGTTCGACCGTTTGGCAGGCGCGTGGACATATTGGGGCTGGAAGGGTGGCTATTTTACCACTGAAGCCGACGCCAAGGCCTATTTCGACGAAATGCGCCATATGCTAGCCAGCCAGCGCGCCGCGCCCAACTCGCCCCAGTGGTTCAACACCGGTCTGCATTGGGCTTACGGCATCGACGGCCCGGCCCAGGGTCATTATTACGTCGATCACAAGACCCGCAAGCTGACCAAATCCAAGTCGAGCTATGAACACCCGCAGCCCCATGCGTGTTTCATCCAGTCGATCGGTGACGATCTGGTGGGCGATGGCGGCATCATGGATCTGTGGGTGCGTGAGGCACGTCTGTTCAAATACGGCTCGGGCACCGGCACTAACTTCTCGTCGCTTCGTGCCGCAAACGAGCCGCTGTCCGGCGGTGGCAAATCCTCGGGCCTGATGGGCTTTCTGAAGATCGGCGACCGGGCTGCCGGTGCGATCAAGTCGGGCGGCACGACGCGCCGTGCGGCCAAGATGGTGATTGTGGACAGCGACCACCCGGATATCGAGGAATACATCAACTGGAAGGTCAAAGAGGAACAGAAGGTCGCGTCGCTGGTGGCAGGTTCGAAGATGCACGAAGAGCATCTGAACCACATCTTCGCCGCGATCCGCGCATGGGATGGCGCCGAGGAAGATGCCTTTGACCCCAAGGTCAACGACACCCTGAAAGACGCCATTCGTGCCGCGAAAAAGGTTGCAATCCCTGAGGTTTACGTCAAGCGCGTGCTGGACTACGCCAAGCAGGGCTACGGCTCGATCGAGTTCCCGACCTATGACACGGATTGGGATTCAGAGGCCTACGCGACCGTATCGGGCCAGAACTCGAACAACTCGGTGCGTGTGACCGATGCGTATCTGAAAGCCGTCGAAGCTGATGCCGATTGGGAACTGATCCGCCGCACCGATGGTTCGGTCGCCAAGACCATCAAGGCGCGCGATTTGTGGGACCAGATCGGTCACGCCGCATGGGCCTGTGCCGACCCCGGCATTCAGTATCACGACACGGTCAACGCCTGGCACACTTGCCCGGAAGACGGCGAGATTCGCGGTTCGAACCCGTGTTCGGAATATATGTTCCTGGATGACACCGCCTGCAACCTGGCCTCGATGAACCTGCTGACCTTCTTGGAAGACGGCGTGTTTCAGGCCGAGGATTACATGCACGCCACGCGCCTGTGGACCATCACGCTGGAAATCTCGGTGATGATGGCGCAGTTCCCGTCGAAAGAGATTGCCGAGCGCAGCTATGTCTTCCGCACGCTGGGTCTGGGCTATGCCAATATCGGCGGTCTGCTGATGAACATGGGCTACGGCTACGACTCGCCCGAAGGCCGGGCGATGTGTGGCGCGCTGACCGCGATCCTGTCGGGCGTGTCCTATGCCACGTCTGCGGAAATGGCGGGCGAATTGGGCGCATTCGAAGGATTTGAGCGCAACAAGGATCACATGCTGCGGGTCATCCGCAACCACCGGACGGCGGCGTATGGCGCGACCGAGGGCTATGAGAACCTTGAGATCAAACCGCTGGCGCTGGATCACGCCAATTGCCCGGACGCCAAGCTGGTCGATCTGGCGATGGGCGCATGGGACGAAGCCTTGGCGCTGGGTGAAAAGCACGGATATCGCAACGCGCAGGTGTCCGTGATTGCACCCACCGGCACCATCGGTCTGGTGATGGATTGCGACACCACGGGGATCGAACCCGATTTCGCGCTGGTGAAGTTCAAGAAGCTGGCCGGGGGCGGGTATTTCAAGATCATCAACCGCTCGGTTCCCGCAGCCCTTGAAAAACTGGGCTATGCCTCGTCCGAGATCGAGGAAATCATCAGCTACGCCGTCGGTCACGGCACCCTTGGCAATGCACCGGGCATCAACCACACGACCCTGATCGGCCATGGTTTCGGCGAAAGCGAGATCGACAAGATCGAAGCAGCACTGCCATCGGCCTTCGACATCCGGTTCGTGTTCAACCAGTGGACGCTGGGCGAGGAGTTCTGCACCAATGTTCTGGGCATTCCGGCGGAAAAGCTGAACAACCCCGATTTCAGCCTGCTCAGCCATCTGGGCTTCACCCGCAAGGATATCGACGCGGCGAACGATCACGTTTGCGGCACAATGACCCTGGAAGGTGCGCCGCATCTGAAAGAAGAGCATTACAACGTCTTCGACTGTGCCAACCCGTGCGGCAAGAAAGGCAAGCGTTTCCTGAGTGTTGACAGCCATATCTACATGATGGCCGCGGCGCAGAGCTTCATTTCCGGCGCGATTTCGAAAACCATCAACATGGCGAATGACGCGACGATCGAGGACTGCCAGAAGGCCTACGAACTCAGCTGGTCGCTGGGCATCAAGGCCAACGCGCTTTACCGCGACGGCTCGAAACTCAGCCAGCCTTTGGCCGCTGCATTGGTTGAAGATGACGAAGAGGCCGAGGAAATCCTCGCCTCGGGGTCGACCCACGAAAAGGCGGTGACGCTGGCCGAGAAGATCATCGAAAAAGTGGTGATCAAAGAGGTGGCGCGCGGCCGCGAGAAGCTGCCCGAACGCCGCAAGGGCTATACGCAGAAAGCCATCGTCGGCGGTCACAAGGTTTACCTGCGCACCGGCGAATATGAAGACGGTAATCTGGGCGAGATCTTCATCGACATGCACAAGGAAGGCGCGGGCTTCCGCGCGATGATGAACAATTTCGCCATCGCGGTGTCCGTGGGCCTGCAATACGGTGTGCCGCTGGAGGAGTTCGTGGATGCCTTCACCTTCACCAAGTTCGAACCGGCGGGCATGGTGCAGGGCAACGATTCGATCAAAAATGCGACCTCGATCCTTGACTATATCTTCCGCGAACTGGCGGTGTCCTATCTGGACCGCACCGACCTGGCGCATGTGAAGCCCGAAGGCGCGAGCTTCGATGATCTGGGGCGCGGCGAGGAAGAAGGCGTGTCGAACGTGCAGGAAATCACCGAAACGGCGGCCTCCAAATCATTGGAAGTGTTGAAGCAAATCAGCTCGACCGGCTATCTGCGCAAGCGCCTGCCGCAAGAGCTGGTGGTGCTGCAAGGCGGGGCCGAGGCCGGTGGGTCGGTGTTGACCGGAACCGATCCGGTCGGGGTGCTGAACACACTGGTGCCTGAAACGACAGGGGTGAAAACCACCGTCACCGAAACGCTGGTCAGCGAAACCGCAGTGTCGGCGGGAACGATCAACAAGATCGACGCGCGCACCAAGGCCAAGATGCAGGGCTACGAGGGCGATCCCTGTGGTGAATGCGGAAACTACACGCTGGTGCGCAACGGCACCTGCATGAAATGCAACACCTGCGGGTCGACCACGGGCTGTAGCTGAGACCATACCGGGCAGGGTGGTCGCGACCGCCAGCCCAAACGGACACGGGGCGGGTGCGCTCGCCCCCTGACGCGGATAAGGCCGCAGGCAAAAACTACCGGGCGGTATTAATCAAGAGCCTTATCAGCGAAACTGGGGTGCCCTTGGGCGCCCCTTTTTCTTTGTGGTTCGGTCTGTGCCGGGTCTGAAAAGACCGGGCATTGCCCCATTGATTCCCGGCCCGGTCCAGGCGTGGGGGTGCAAAAGTTGACGTTACGGCACCAATCGGCGCCAAGCACCGGGATTGGGGCCAAAAAAACCAAAAAATGAAAAATAGTTAAGGCTTTCTTGTCATGGGCGAAGATTTGCCCTGTTCCTGCCATATCCAGCCGGTAAAATATCCACCAGAAGTGGAGAAGAAATATGTTGGGGATAATCCTATGGTACAACGCCGATAAGAGCGTTGGCATGGTCTGGTGCGAGGATCAGGGACCGCTGGCGTTCATCGGTCCCGAGATTGTCGCGCCAGAGGGCGTTGGCAAACTGCAACGCGGTTCGCAGATCTGGTTCGATTTTGACGAGGCGAACGGCTTTCGTATGGTCAGCCGCATCGAAGCGGTCGGCGTGATCATGGGCGGGATCGACCCGGCCCAAGTGCTAAGCAGTTTCGGCAGGTCGGAACAAGACGGGCAGGATCCGGACCGGGTAGAGTTCGACGGGGCAGACACGCGGCCCGCCCTGCGCGTCGTCGCCTGATCAGGCACGGGAAGGGCAGATCCTGCCGGTTTACTGATGAATAAACAAAACGCCCGCCATTCGACATGGCGGGCGGTGGGGGCGTGGCGCCCGCGTTTATCCGGTTGCGCCGCGCGACAGGGCGGCCACGCCGGTACGGGCCACCTCGATCAGGCCCAGAGGGCGCATCAGCTCGGCAAAGGCCGAGATTTTCTCGGTCGTGCCGGTGATTTCAAACACGAAGCTGTCCAGCGTCGAATCCACCACATTGGCGCGGAAAATGTCGGCGAGGCGCAGTGCCTCGACCCGCTTGTCGCCCGCGCCTTCCACCTTGAACAAAGCCAGTTCACGCTCCACGGCGGGGCCTTCGACGGTCAGGTCATGCACGTCGTGAACGGGCACGATCCGGCCCAGTTGCGCCTTGATCTGCTCGATCACGGCGGGCGTGCCGGTGGTTACGATGGTGATGCGTGACAGGTGGCCCAGATGATCGACTTCGGCCACGGTCAGGCTTTCGATGTTGTACCCCCGGCCGGAAAACAACCCGATGACGCGGGCCAGAACACCTGCCTCGTTGTCGACCACGATGGCCAGCGTGTGGCGTTCGATCACATCGGAATTGGGATCGCGCAGGTCATAAGCCGATTTGCGTGACGAGCCTTTTTTGATCTTCAGTGCAGACATTTACAGACCCTCCTTAAACCAGCGTTGCGCCCGAGGAGCCGATGACGCCCTGCGTCTCGGCTTCGCCCAGAAGCATCTTGTTATGCGGCTCGCCCGACGGGATCATCGGGAAGCAGTTGGCGTGTTTTTCGACCAGAACATCCAGAATGTAAGGACCGTCATAGTCGATCATTTCCTGAATGGCGTCATCCAGTTCGGCCGGATCGGACACCTGCCGGCCCTTGCAGCCAAACGCTTCGGCCAGTTTCACGAAATCGGGCAGGCTTTCCGACCAGCTGTGGCTGTAGCGTTCGCCGTGCAGAAGCTCCTGCCACTGGCGCACCATGCCCAGCCGTTCATTGTTCAGGATGAACTGCTTGATCGGTGCGCGGAACTGAACGGCGGTGCCCATTTCCTGCATGTTCATCAACCAGCTTGCATCCCCCGCCACGTTGATCACCAGCGCATCCGGATGCGCAATTTGTGCGCCCAGCGATGCGGGCAGGCCATAGCCCATCGTGCCAAGCCCACCCGAGGTCAGCCAGCGGTTGGGGTCGTTGAAACCCAGGAACTGCGCGGCCCACATCTGGTGCTGGCCCACTTCGGTGGCGACATAGCGATCCTTGTCGCGGGTCAGCGCCTCAAGCCGTTCCATCGCGTATTGCGGCTGGATGACCTTGTCGTCCGGCTGATAGGCCAGGCAATCGCGCCCGCGCCATTCCTCGATCTTGGCGGTCCAGTTTTTCAGCGCCTCGCCATTGGTCTTGCGGCCGCGCGCTTTCCAGATTTTCAGCATGTCTTCAAGCACATGGCCCACATCACCAATGATCGGGATGTCCACGTGGATCACCTTGTTGATCGAGCTGGGATCAATGTCGATATGGGCCTTTTTCGACCCCGGGCTGAAGGCGTCGATCCGCCCGGTGATCCGGTCGTCAAACCGCGCGCCGACGCAGATCATCAGGTCGCAGTCATGCATGGCCATGTTGGCCTCATAAAGACCGTGCATGCCCAACATGCCCAGCCAGTGTTCGCCACCTGCGGGATAGGCACCCAACCCCATCAGGGTCGAGGTGATGGGAAACCCGGTGGCATCCACAAGTTCGCGCAGCAATTGGCAGGCCTCGGGCCCCGAGTTGATGACACCGCCACCGGTATAGAAAATCGGCCGTTTGGCGGTTTCCATCGCGGCCACCAGATCGGTGATCGCGTCAATGTCCCCACGCAGTTGCGGTGTATAGTGACTTGTTTCGACCTTCGCGGGCGGGGTGTAGTCCCCTGTCGCAAACTGCACGTCTTTTGGAATATCCACCAGCGTCGGCCCCGGACGACCGGCTGTTGCCACGTGGAACGCCTCGTGGATGACGGCAGACAGTTTGTCCGTTTCTTTCACCAGCCAGTTGTGTTTGGTGCAGGGGCGGGTGATGCCGACCGTGTCCGCCTCCTGAAACCCGTCGGTGCCGATCATGAAGGTCGGCACCTGCCCGGTCAGGACGACGATGGGAATGGAATCCAGCAGCGCATCGGTCAGACCCGTCACCGCGTTGGTCGCGCCGGGGCCGGAGGTCACAAGGACCACGCCCGGCTTGCCGGTTGACCGCGCATAGCCTTCGGCGGCGTGCACCGCGCCTTGTTCGTGACGCACCAGAATGTGACGGATGTCGTTTTGCTGGAAAATCTCGTCATAGATCGGCAGGACCGCGCCCCCCGGATAGCCGAATACCGTGTCGACACCCTGATCCTTCAGGGCTTGCACCACCATTTTCGCTCCGTTCATCTGACGTGTCATCACTCTCTCCGTTCCACGTGCGTTCTTCACAAAAAAGCCCCCGATTTTCGGGGGCGCATGGGGATCCAATATGGTTCCGTTACCGGCCCATGCGCCATTTTCTTACAAGGACGAGGACGCTGCGCATCGCAACATATTCCCTGGCTGTGCCCCCCGGTTGCGCGGTGGGGCGGTTTGACAATATGGGCGCGACATTATGAGGGGGGGTGAGGGGCGTCAACCGTGAAAAGGACGAATAAAGTGTCGCAGGTTGGAAAAAATTGTAATTTTAGGACGTTTTTGACGAAGGTGGCGCAACTTATGGAAATTCGGGGTCGGTCCGACGCATGGCGCAGCGGTCGTCTGGTTGGGGTCGGACGGGGTTTGCAGTTGGTTCGCGGATATGGCGGTGCGCATGGACGCGCGTGGGGCTGTCCGTCAGCTGCCGCCGGATTTTGCGGTGTCGGGCAGGGTGATCCCGGCCACCTGTTCGGCGATCGGGTCGGTTGAGAGCGGATGCAGCTCTGCGCTGTAATCCTCGTCCCCCCTGAGCGGCGTCCATTGGCCGCGGCGGTATATCTCCAGCGCCGAAAAGCGGGCCTTGTAATCCATCTTGGGGCTACCTGGTACCCAATAGCCCAGATAGACATAGGGCAGGCCAGCCTCGCGTGCGATCTGGATGTGATCCAGGATCATATGCGTACCAAGCGAGGTTCTGGTGCGATCGGGGTCGTAAAAGGAATAAACCATCGACAAGCCGTCATCCAGCACATCAGTCAGGCAGACGGCGCGCAGGGGGCCGGTGGGTTCGTCGCCCGGGGTCTGATCGGCGCCACGCTCGGCATATTCGATCACCCGGCTTTTGATCGGCGTTTCCTCGATCATTGCGGCAAATTCGAACACATCCATATCGGCCATGCCGCCATCGGCATGGCGCGTGTCCAGATAGCGGCGGAACAGCTCGTACTGGTCTTCGCTGGCCCAGGGCGCGCGGGCACGGCGTTCCAGATCGTCATTGCGCTTCATCGTGCGGCGCTGGCCTTTTGTGGGCACGAAATCCGACACCCGGATACGTGCCGACAGGCAGGCCGAACATTCGGCGCAAGACGGGCGATAGAGCACGTTCTGCGACCGGCGAAAGCCTTGCTTGGACAGGGTGTCATTCAGGGTATTTGCATGTTCGCCCTGCAGGGCGGTGAACAACTTGCGTTCCATCCGGCCATCCAGGTAGGGACATTCCTGCGGCGCGGTGACGTAGAACTGGGGTGCGAGCGGTAAAGTATGTCGCATGACACTTTCAAGATTGTTCAAGTGTTCAAAAGTTAGCCCGGAGAACCTGATCCGGCAAGTCCCCGGCGCGCATAAGGTAAATGGAACGCGCCGGGGCGCCTCAGATAAACTGACCCGGAGTCAGCGTCCGGCGGCGCGGTTGACGGCTGCGGTGCCCAGCATCATGTCGACCAGGCTTTGTCCGCGCGGTGTGGTGCACATCATCACGATGGAAATCAGTTGCACGACAAAAGTCGACATCGACACGAAATAGCCCAGCGTGTGCAGCGCGGCCGTGGTGCGGTCGAACCGTTCGCCGCGATGGGTGCGCAGCTCGATCGCGGTCAGGCGCATGCCCAGCGTCGCCGACGCGTTCGACAAGGTCGTCACGCGATAGACGAAGCTGACCGCCAGATAGATCAGCCCCCAGAGGAAGAAGCCGATGCCGAAGGTCAGAAGGCTGATCAGCACGCAGATTGCGGCAATCAGCACCACGTCGATCAGCCAGGCAAACAGGCGCTTCAGGGTGACATCGGCGTAGAACTCGGCCTGAGTGACGGGATCGGGCAGACCCCAATAGGGACGGCGACCGTGGTCATTGCGATGGTCGGCATGAGAATAGTCAGACATGGTCGGTCCTGTGTGCTTGCGTTTGTCGGCAGACACCCGGCCCAAATTCAGGGGCCGGGCGGGGCTGTCACCTATGTAAGTGTCAGCGGTCGATTTACGACTTTTTCTTCTTCTTGTCGCGGGCGGGTTCGTCCAGCACCTCGACATCGTCCATTTCGGCGTCGGCATAGTCGTCGGCGAAGTCGTCGTCATATGCCTCGTCGCGGGCAGCCTTGGCGGCATTTGCCCGTTCTTCCATGAACTGGTCGAACTCGGACTTGTCCTTGGCCGCGCGCAGGCGTTCCAGGAAGGCTTCGAATGCCTCCTGCTCGCTCATCAACCGGCGCAGGGTTTCCGCCTTGTAGGCATCGAACGCGGTGTTGCCCGAGGACGAGAAACCGTGGCGGCGTGCATAGCGTGCATCTTTCCAGGCGGTCGAGTCGGTGGAACGGCTGTGGCTGCATTTCGAAAACATGCGTTTGCTCCAGATCATATAGGCAAGAAGGGCCAGCCCGATGGGCCAGAAGAAGATGAAGCTGATGACCATGACCGCGATCCAAGCGCCTTTGCCGCGCTCATCCAGCCATGCTTCGCTTCGCGAAAACCAGCCGCGCGGGGCGGCGGGGAAGTCGGTTTGAGCGGCGGTGTTCATGTCAGGTCTCCGTTGTTGGCGTTGAATGTGAATGTCTTTCACATGACTAGGATGTGGGTATTTCTGTCCCGCCATCAAGGGGTAATGTAAAACTTTTTTACATTATTTGGCCAAAGCATTGAGGTGAAACGAAAAAAGCCGCCGAAAATCGACGGCTCTTGCAGGGGTTTCAAGCGGATTAGCCGCGCGGACCGAACCACATGCGACGGATCAGCCCGTCTTTCAGCACAAACTGATGATACAGCCAGCCTGCGATATGGGCCAGGATCGTCAGGGCCAGCAAGGTGGCAATGATCCCGTGCGCCGCGCGCGGGGCCAGGTCATTGAAGGTCTCGGGCAGGGGGTCGCCCGATCCGCCGAACACGATGGCGGGCAGCCCGGCGGTGATCGAGATCCCGATCCCGCTGGCCACCATCAGCAATACCAGCACATACAGCCCCCAATGCGCTGCGCGTGCGCCGGTGTTCAGAAGGGCGTTGCCTGCGTCCGCCTTGGGCGGGTGCGGCGTTTTCAACCGCGTAACCAACCGCACCAGCATCAGCGCGCCGATCACCAGCCCGACCGTCATATGGGCGCGCAGGCTGAACATTTTGTCGGGGTTGTCATTGGGCAGGGCGGCCAGCACCTGACTGCCCATGATCAGGGCACCGATGACAAGCCCGGCAAGGATCCAGTGCAGGGCAACCAGTAGGGGGTGATAGCGGGTCATGATGGCCTCCGATTCATAAAGGTATGCGGCGTATCATAGATGCAGGTGCACGATGGGCAAGCAAAACTTGCAAATGCAAGTAACGGTATTTGCCGCCGCAGGACGGGCAGAGGGTCAGTCCCGGTCCGCGACGAAATCGCCCTTGATGGCAGAGGCAGCCGCGATCAGCGCAAGGGGCGGGGCGGGAAAGACATGGCGCGGGGTGCCGGCCGCCGCCCAGACCGTGTCAAAGGCCAACAGTCGCGGGTCATAAAACGCCCGTACGGCCTGCGTCAGCCCGACAGGCGACACGCCCCCGATCGCAAAGCCGGTCTCGGCGCGGATCAGTCGGGCATCCGCCTTGCCCAATGGCTCGCCCGCCAGCGCCGAGGCTTTCGCCGCATCCACTCGATTGCCGCCCGCGGTCAGAAACAGGACCACATGGCCGCTGTCTTCGCCGCGAAAGATGATCGACTTGGCAATCTGGTCAAGCTCGCAGCCAACCGCGCGGGCGGCATCGGCTGCGGTGCGGGTGCCGTCCGACATCTCGCGCACATTCGTGTCGATCCCAAGCTCGACAAGCGCCTGTTTCACGCGCTTCAGGCTTTTTGACATGTGACCGGACCTCGTGTTGATGCGTTGTCTGGCCACGTTATCCAAATGCACGATCAGCACAAGCCGGGGTATTGTTGCCGCACCGGGATCGAGTCCAGTTGACCCGCCCCGGTCGGCAGCGCAATTTGCGGCCATGACGCATTCGCCCTTTGCCACCCGCATCACCCGTTGTCCGATTCCGTTCGAGGTCGAACCGGCAGACGAGATCGACACCCTGTTTGCCGACCAGCCTTCAGACATACGGGCGGTGCTGTCTGGCGCGGCAGGCTGTGCGCCGTATCTGAAAGGGTTGGTGGAGAAGCAGGCCGACTGGCTGCGCGACGCCTTGTCCGGCGCGCCCGAGGATGCGATCGCTGAGGTTCTGGTGGAGCTGTCACCTTTTGCGGACAATGATAGCGCCTTGCGGGCCAGCTTGCGCGTTGCCAAGCAGCGCATCGCGCTCTTGGCGGGGCTGGCCGATCTGGCCGGGGTGTTCACGCTTGAACAGGTGACAGGGGCGCTGACCGATCTGGCGGACATGGCCACCAACACCGCCATGCAGTTTCAGGTGGCGCAGGAAATCCGTCGCGGCAAGCTGCCGGGCATGACCGAGGACGACATCGCCACCGCCGGTGGCATGGTGGCGCTGGCGATGGGCAAGATGGGCGCGTTTGAGCTGAATTACAGCTCGGATATCGACCTGATCATGCTGTTTGATGACAGCAAATTCGAGGGGGCGGATTTTCACGATGCCCGCGCCAGCCACATCCGTGCCACACGAAAGATGAGCGCGATGCTCTCAGAGCTCACCGCCGATGGCTATGTGTTCCGCACAGACCTGCGCCTGCGCCCCGATCCGGCGGTGACGCCGGTCTGCGTCTCGATGGAGGCCGCCGAGCGATATTATGAAAGCCTTGGCCGCACGTGGGAGCGCGCCGCCCACATCAAAGCCCGCCCGTGTGGCGGTGACATTGCCGCGGGCGAGGCTTATCTGACCCGTTTGCGCCCGTTCATCTGGCGCAAGCATCTGGATTTTGCCGCCATTCAGGACGCCCATGATATGCGCCTGCGGATCCGCGAACACAAAGGCCTGTATGGTGACATCACCTTGCCAAGCCACGATATGAAGCTGGGGCGCGGCGGCATCCGCGAGATCGAGTTCTTCACCCAGACCCGCCAGATCATCGCGGGTGGGCGCGACGAAGACCTGCGCGTTCGTGGCACTGTGGATGGGTTGGCGGCGTTGGCGGACAAAGGGTGGATCCCCACCGATGTGGCCGAGACCCTGACCGATCACTACCGCTTCCACCGCGAGGTCGAACACCGGGTGCAGATGATGCGGGACGCGCAAACGCACAAGCTGCCGTCGACTGACGAGGGGTTCGACCGGCTGGCGCGGATGATGGGGGAAGGCGATACCGACGCGCTGAAAGCGCGCATCCATGACGCCCTGTCCGAAGTGCATACGGTCACGGAAAGCTTCTTTGCCCCCGACGGCTCTGCCGCCGACACGCGCGAGCTGGACGAAACCGAAGCCGAGATTGTGCGCCGCTGGGAAAGCTATCCCTGCCTGCGCTCAGCCCGCGCGGTCGAGATCTTCAACCGGCTGAAACCGGACCTTCTGGCGCGACTTGCCGAAGCTCCGCGGCCGCATGACGCGCTGATCCATTTCGACGGTTTCCTGTCGCGTCTGCCCGCCGGTGTGCAACTGTTTTCCCTGTTCGAAGCCAACCCGACATTGGTAGACTTGATCATCGATATCGCCGCCACGGCACCAGCCCTGGCGGCGTATCTGGGGCACAATGCACAGGTGTTGGATGCGGTGATCGGCGGCGGATTTTTCGAAGACTGGCCGGGGGCCGAGGCGCTTCAGGCGCAACTGGAAGACCGATTGCAGGACTGGCCGGATTACGAAGCACGATTGGATGGCACCCGGCGTTGGATGAAGGAATGGCATTTCCGCGTGGGTGTGCATCTTCTGCGCGGCCTGATCACGGCACGCGAGTCAGGCACGCAATACAGCGATCTGGCGGATGCGGTGATCCGCGCGATCTGGCCGGTGGTGGTCGGGAATTTCGCGGCCAAACACGGCGACCCGCCGGGCGCGGGGGCGGCGATCATCGGCATGGGATCACTGGGCGCGCGCAGCCTGACGGCAACCTCGGACCTTGACCTGATCATGATCTACGACCCCCAGGGTGAAGAGATGTCCGACGGCCGGCGCCCCCTGGCCACCCGCACCTACTACGCGCGCCTGACGCAAGCCTTCCTGACCGCCCTGTCCGCGCCCATGGCCGAGGGGCGGCTTTACGAGGTCGACATGCGCCTGCGCCCCTCGGGCCGTCAGGGGCCGGTCGCAACCTCGATCGACAGCTTCCGTGCGTATCAGCGGGACGAGGCCTGGACATGGGAACATCTGGCGCTGACCCGCGCGCGCGTCGTGACCGGACCGGACAGCGTGGCCCAGGCCTATGACGCGGCCCGCGCCGAGGTGATGGCCTTTGACCGCGACCCGGCAAAGGTGGTGGCGGACGTGATCGACATGCGGGGCCGCATTGCCGAGGCGAAAACCGGCGGTGGCGCGCTGGATGCCAAGCTGGGCGTCGGGCATTTGCAGGACGTGGAACTGGTCGCGCAGGCGGCGGCCCTTCTGTCTCACGACACCGCGCGCGACCCGGCCGCGCAGATCGAACAGGGCGTGGCGCTTGGCTGGTTCACGCCCGCACAGGGGCAGGCGATGGCCGACAGCCACGATTTGATGTGGCGGCTTCAGGCGGTGTCGAAACTGTTGTCCGATGATCCATTGGACCTTGACGCGCTGGGGAAGGGCGGTCAGGACTTGCTTATGCGCGAGACCGGTGCCGAAAGTGAGGCGGCGCTGGTCAAGGAACTGGAGACCAGGGCAAGGGCCGCCGCCCGCGCCATAGACGAGGTGCTGGCATCACCCCCGAACTGATTTCGGGTCGCCACACCGGGGGGCAACATGACAGACCTCATCAAAGCCATCGACCCGCGCGGCCTGATCCGCGAAAGCTATCGCATCGACGGGATCCGGATCGAGGAATGCCGATCCATCTTCCTGGACTGGGCGCTGTTCGACGATCACGAGATGCCGCAGGCTGAGCGGATCAAGACCCTGCTGACCCATTTTGGTGCCGACGCGCCGGAGCACCCGATGACCGAGGTGATGAAACTGGCGCTGGACGACGCTGCGGCGCCCAAGCGGCGTGGGGGGCGCAAGGGACGGGTGGGGTGAGTAAATGTCGGCGTTGCGGGACATAGTTAGCATTCGCTGCGGTTGCGCCAATGGCAGCTTTGGAATGATCCTACTCCGCTGCTTCAATGCGTTTGCAGATGTCTTCCCAATACTTCGTTGCCGGACGGCTGGGGCCCGTCTCTGGGGCAAGTATCGAGTCTTTCCAAGCCTTGTGTGGGGCCGTGATGCGAAGACCATTGCCCTTGGCTTGCCGCTTCAGAGCTGCAAATGCCTGTCTAAACCGATGGTCTCGGATTGCGCGATCATACTGCGATAACACGAAGACATAGTAGAAGAGGTTATACCTGCGAAATGGGAATTCTGTTTTCAGGAACCGACTGCCGATCCCGAACGTGCAGGGTCCCAGCGGCTTGCGGCTGTCCCAATGGTCCAACAGGAAATCGACACCCTGATTGAGCTGTGCTTTCACCTTCTTGCTGTGTTTCCTGAAGAGACACGCGTCGAGGACCCAGAGTGTTGTTCCTGGATTGCTGGCATCCGTTTCAGGAGACTTGCCAAGCTTCGTAGTGGCACAGCGCCAGCCGCCGTCGCTCGCTTGATTAGACCGCAACCATTCATATGCCGCGTCCAGACCTGGCCAGTCAGAAGCACCGAGGCGACCAAATACGCATAAGACGTTGGCTGTGATGCAAGGCAGTTTTGATTGCTTGTCTGTGTATCGAAAGGAACCGTCATCGTTCTGATATGTTTCAAGGAAGCTCAGGGCATCCTTCAAAACAGGATTGCCGGCGGCAGACCCTCCCAGCTGACCAATCGCATGCAAAACATCTATGGTGCAGAACCCGGCTGGTGCATGGATATTGCCATCGAGACGAGACCAGAAAGGACCTCCGTTTTCATGCTGGCGGGCAATCAACGCGTTGATTTCAGGCTTTAAGTCCATTCAAGAGGCCTCCTTCAGGGGCAACGACGACAATGCCGCGCTACTCGGGCGGCGGCGCGAACGCAGCAACGACCTGTTCGCCCGTCATCATCTTGGTTTTGTTTGCGAATTCATAAAACGACGGCTTGCTATCAGTGAACACCTGCAAGGATAATTGCAGTTTTGATTGATCATCAAGCAACCCAACGGACAACTGATACTCATCTGCCCCAATAATGTGGTAAAACAGGTTGGAGCCGCATGCCTTGCAAAAGCCGCGCTCGGCCCATTCGGACGAACGAACACGACCGATGTTTTCTTCACCTTCAAAGTTCACTTGATCGCAGGTAACTTCCATGAACGGCCCTGCGGACCAGCGGCGGCACATTTCACAATGGCAAACCGTGACGTCCGGCTTGGTTGCCTCTCCAGAGACCCTCACAGCACCACACAGGCACTTGCCCGTTAGTCCAAGTTTTCCAGCCATCGGTATTCCTTTTCCTCATAGCAAACGCGTTGTAGTCTGGATTCGAGACACTAAAATGCTATCAGTCGAAATGATCGACATGATTGATTTCCATCAACACCGGCACCGCAAGCGGCCATTCGCTACTTTGCAGAAATTTAGCACTGCGGGCTCAAAGTAGACCTTCAAGTCAACTTTATCCCCCTCACACCTCATCCTCCTGCGGCCGCAGCATCAGCCAGATCAGCGATGCTCCTGCCAGCGCAAGGAACGGCACCATGGCGAGGTTGACGGCGTTCCAGCCCTCGACCGTCGAGCCGCCCGAGCAGTTCATCAGCCCGCCCGAGGCCAGTGACGCAATGGTCACGCAGCCAAAGACGATCATGTCGTTCATGCCTTGTACGCGGCCGCGCTCCTCGGGCGCGTGGGCACCGGCCAGCATCGAGGTCGCACCGATGAAGCCAAAGTTCCAGCCGACGCCCAGCAGGATCAGGGCGACGAAGAAGTTCTCCAGCTCGACCCCTTGCAGCGCGACGACGCCGGCAAGGCCAAGGATGGCCAGGCCGGTGGCGATCACCTTGCGGGTGCCGAAGCGCGCGATCAGGTGGCCGGTGAAGAAGCTGGGCACGAACATCGCCAGCACGTGGGCGGTGACGACATTGCCCGCCATGTCGGTTTCAAACCCGCAGCCGACCACCGCCAAGGGCGTCGAGGTCATGACAAGGTTCATCAGCGCGTAAGAGACCATGCCGCAGATGATCGCCACCGCAATCACCGGGTCGCGCAGAAGCTCGCGCCTTGTGCGGCCCTTGGGATCGTCAGCCGTGGGTTTGGGCGGTTTGGGAATGTCCAGCCCAAGGAACAGAAACGCGCCCAGAATGTTGATCGCGATAATGGTCAGATAGGCGCCCAGAAATGGCACAACCAGCATGTCATTGGTGGCATTGAACAATTGCGGGCCGATGATCGCCGAGGCCAGCCCCCCCGCCATCACATAGGAAATCGCCTTGGGCCGAAAGGCGGGCGAGGCCGTGTCGGCGGCGGCGAAGCGATAGAACCCCTGCGCCGACTGATACAGCCCCATCAGGAAGGACCCGATCAGGAAGATGGTGAAATCCGCTTGCGTCAGGGCATAGGCGCTGATCGCGGCGCCCAGCGATCCGCCCAGCGTGCCCAGCCAGAAGCCCACGCGCCGCCCGAAGGTCTGCATCACCCAGGCGACCGGGTTGGCAAACACCATCGAGCCGCCCACCATCAGCGAAATCGGCAGCGTCGCCCAGCAGGGGTTCGACGCAAGCGATTGCCCGGCCAGCCCCGCCATGGTGAAGATCATCGGCATTTGCGACCCAAGGATGGCTTGCGCCAGCACCAGGATGGTCACGTTGCGCTTGGCGCGGGCGTCGTCGGTCGGGGTCAGGGTCGCGTCACTCATGCGCATATGCGTATCTGTGAGCAGGAGATTTGACCAGACGGAAAAAACCGCGCCGGACGCGGCATTTGATCGCCCTTGGTCAGGCGCGGTCAATCAAATGGGCAAAACTGCCGGAGACATGGCCCCGGATCAGCCCCATGGGGGGCAGGGCGTTGCCTTCGGCGTCATAGGCGGTGAACAACGGCGTTCCCTCGGCCCGCAGAGTGGTGGCGTAATGAAACTCATGCGCCGTCCAATCGCCCGCGAACGGGCCGTGCGTGGCGGTCAGCGACCGATACCCCAGATGCAGTTTACGCGTCGCAAAGCTGGTTTCCAGGTCCAGCAACCCCAGCATCGCGTGTCTGATGCCGTCCTTGTCGGTGATCGCGTGGCCCAGCACCATGTAGCCCCCGCATTCGCCATAGATCGGGCAGGTCGCGGCGCGCATGCCGGCCCTGAACGTCCGGGCTGTGGCGAGTGTTTCGGCGTGCAGTTCGGGATAGCCGCCGGGCAGGAAGATGAAATCCGCGGTTGGGTCCGGGGTTTCATCGGAAAGCGGCGAAAACGGCAGGATCACCGCACCCTCTGCCTGCCAGTCGGCCAGAATATGCGGATAGGCGAAGGCGAAGGCGCGGTCCGACGCGATGGCGATCCGCTTTCCGGGCGCGGATATTTGCGGGCCGGTTTGTGCCAGCGCCGGGATCGGTTCCGCCAATTCTGTCATAGCGTCAAGGTCGATCGCAACCTCGACCGCGTCGGCCACGCGGTTCAGATAGGCCTGCAGGTCAGGGTGTTCGCCCGCCTGCACCAGCCCCAGATGGCGCGACGGATGCTCCATCCCCGCTTGCCGATGCACGGCGCCCAGCACCGGGATCCGGTTGTCTTTCAAGGCAGAACGCAGCATCGTTTCATGGCGCGGGCTGCCGACATTGTTCAGGATCACACCAGCCACGCACACATCTCTGTCATGGGCAGCGAAGCCTGCGACCAGCGGCGCAACCGAATGGGCCAGCCGCGCGCAGTCGACAACCATCACGACGGGTACGCCCAGCTGGCGCGCCAGATCCGCTGTCGCCCCACGCCCGTCCGGCGGCGCACCATCGAACAACCCCATCGCGCCTTCGATCAACAAAAGATCTGCGCCGGTGGCGGCAAGGGCGTTTATCCGTGCGGGTTGCATCGCCCAGGCGTCCAGATTGGGGCAGTCCCGCCTGCAGGCGGCGGCGTGGAAGCGTGGGTCGATATAATCGGGGCCGGATTTCGCGCCGCTCACGTCCACACCCCGGCGCGACAAGGCGCGCAAAAGGCCAAGCGTCAGCGTGGTCTTGCCGCTGCCCGAGGATGGCGCGGAAAGGATCAGACCATTCTGACCCAAGCGGGTCATCAGCGATCCTCGGCCGGACGGCCACGGCCCAGCGGGTCGGTGTTGCGCGGGGCCATTCCGGCCGCCAGCGCCTGCCAGTCCAGCGCCTGACGCATCAGAACGGCACGGCCGACGCAGATGATCGCAGGGGCTTCGATGCCATCGCGCGCGGCGTCCTCGAGACAGGTGCCAAGGGTGGTTTCCAGAACGCGTTGATCGGGCGTGGTCGCGTTTGAGGTGATGGCGACGGGTTCATCCGCGGGGCGCCCTGCCTCCATCAGCGCGGCACGAATCCGGTCCAGATGCTTCATACCCATATAGATCACGATCACCTGCGAGCCGCGGGCAATCGCGGCCCAATCCAGCGATCCGGGCGTGTCGCCCGACTGGTCATGGCCGGTCACGAAGGTCACGGATTGGTTCACATCGCGATGGGTGACGGGAATGCCCGCATAGGCCAGCCCGCCGATCCCCGCCGAAATGCCGGGAATGATGCGGATCGGGACGCCATGTTGCACAAGTGTCTGGCCTTCTTCACCGCCGCGCCCAAACACAAAGGGATCGCCGCCCTTCAGGCGCAGAACTTTCTTGCCCGCACGCGCCAGATCAACCAGTTGCAACGAGATGTCGCGCTGTTTGGCCGACGGTTTCCCGCCGCGCTTACCTGCATAAATTATCTCGGTCCCAGGCTGTGCCCAGGACAGGATTTCAGGGGCGACCAATGCGTCATGCACGATCACGTCAGCTTGCGACAGGGCGTTGACCGCATGGATGGTCAACAGCCCGGGATCGCCGGGACCGGCCCCCACCAGCCACACCCAACCGGGCTGCATCTGGGGCCAGTCTGTGCCCGGCAGGCGGGGCAGGGTGTATTCATGCGAGTCGGTCATGCGCTTCTTATGCACCGGGGCGCGGGGGACGAAAAGCGCCGATGCGACCTCAATCGGTGGATTGGCGGCGCTGCGGCCTCGGCCTATAGTCGGCGCGATGACCAGTGATTTGCCCCCCAAACTCAGACGCGGCTGGACCACGGGCGCTTGCGCGACCGCAGCGGTGAAAGCCACGCTTGAGGGGCTGTGGGGGGGCGGTGTGCCGGATCGCGTGACGATCACCCTACCCAGAGGCGAAACACCGACATTTGTCGTCGAAGAGGCTGGGCAGGCAGACAGCTGGGCCGAGGCCGCGATCATCAAGGACGCAGGCGATGACCCGGACGTGACCCATGGCGCCCTGATCCGCGCGCGGGTCGCCACCGGCCGGGCCGGGCAGGGTATCCGCTTTCTGGCAGGCGATGGCGTGGGCATCGTGACCAAGCCCGGCCTGCCGATCCCGCCGGGCGAACCTGCCATCAACCCCGTGCCGCGCCAGATGATGAAGGGGGTTATCCATGAAGCGGCAGAGACGTTCGGGAAAAGCCCCGATCTGAATGTAACGATTTCCGTGAGGAATGGCGCGCAACTGGCTGAAAAGACCTGGAATCCGCGTTTGGGGATCAAGGGCGGCCTGTCGATCCTGGGCACCACGGGCATCGTGCGCCCGTTTTCCTGTGCGGCGTGGATCGCCTCGATCCATCGGGGCATCGACGTGGCCCGCGCCGAGGGGCTGACCCATGTGGCGGGCTGCACTGGCGCGACCTCGGAACGGGTCGTGCAGGCGCTTTATGGCCTACCGGATGGGGCCATGCTTGATATGGGGGATTTTGTTGGGGGAATGTTGAAATACCTCGCGCGCCATCCGATCCGGCGCGCAACCATCGGTGGAGGCATTGGCAAATTGACGAAACTGGCCCAAGGCGCGCGCGATCTTCATTCAGGCCGCAGTCAGGTGGATTTCCACCAGCTTTCTGACTGGATGGGGGATCCAGAGGTCCGGGGCATGAATACTGCCCTGGAAGCATATGAAAAGCATGGAAAAAGAATGGCTGATGTGGTCGTGGAGAAGGCCCGGGACGAGGCTGCCAAGATGCTGCGGGAGGCTGATATAAGACTTGATGTCGTGATGATTGACCGAAACGGCACCGTGATCGGACGGGCGTCGTGAAGCTCCTTCTGCTGGCAGGGACGCAGGAAGCGCGCGCCATCGCGGACCGATTGGCCGCCGAAGGGATTGATGCCATGGCGTCATTGGCCGGGGTCACGGACGAACCCAGATTGTTCCCCATTCGGACGCGCAGGGGCGGATTCGGAGGTGAAGAGGCGCAGGAGCGCTATCTGAAAGACGGCAAATTCGACACGGTGATTGACGCAACCCACCCGTTCGCGACCCGTATTTCCAGTCGGACGCTGACCATCGCGCGGAGACACGGGCTGCGCTATCTTCGCGTTTTGCGCCCAGCCTGGCGGGCGCAGGACGGCGATCTGTGGCACGCGGCGACGACCAGGGAAGACGTGGAAAGACTGGTTCCCAAGGGTGCCCGTGTTTTTCTGGCGACCGGCGCGCAATCCATTGATGAATGGTCCGAATTTGCCAAGGGCAGAACGCTGTTCTGCAGGCGCGTGGATCGGACCGATGATCCGTTCCCCTATGACGGCAGCTGGATCATCGGGCAGCCGCCCTTCGTACTGGCCTATGAGATGCGGCTTCTGAAAACCTATGCAATTGATTGGGTTGTGGCGCGAAATTCAGGCGGACCGACACGTGCGAAACTGGATGCTGCGCGCGCGCTTGGGCGTCCCGTCGCGCTTCTGGACCGGCCCGCGATGATGGATTGTGACCACGTTTCAACACCCGACGAGGCGCTGGCGTGGCTGACCAAACAGACCGCCTGATCCACGGACCGGATTGCCTGCGCGAAGGGGCGAAATGGCTCTGTGCGGCAGAGCCTGCCTTCCAAACTGTCCACGATCAAATCGACGACATTCCCCTGCGCCTGCGCGATGACGGGTTCGGGGCCCTGATGTTTGCCATCGTGGGGCAACAGGTCTCGACCGCCTCAGCCGCTGCGATCTGGGCACGGGTCGAAGGCGCGGGCATGGTGACGCCGGACGCGGTTGCCTGCGCAAGCCCTGATGATCTGGCCGCCTTGGGCTTGTCACGCCCCAAGATCCGCTATGCCCATGCGTTGGCGCGGGCAGGGATCGACTATCCCGCTTTGCGCAGGATGCCGTCGGATCAGGTGATCACCACGCTGACGGCCGTGCCGGGGATCGGGACATGGACGGCCGAGATCTATGCGCTGTTCGCGCTGGCGCGGGCGGATGTGTTTCCGGCGGGTGATCTGGCCCTGCAGGAAGCCGCAAGGCTGCTGTTCAACCTGCCCGCGCGCCCGGCGGAAAAAGAGATGCGGTCCCTTGCCTTCGCGTGGTCTCCGTGGAGAGGCGTTGCGGCCCGGCTGCTCTGGGCCTATTACCGGCTGGAAAAGCAACGCGAAGGGATCCGCTGATGAACCGAATACTGGATGTGAAACGCCGCCCGGCGGCCTCGGGCAACACCAAATCGGTGGTGGTGTTCCTGCATGGCTATGGCGCGGACGGGGCTGACCTTCTGGGCCTTGCCGACCCGTTGTCGGAACATCTGCCGGATACGGTGTTCATCGCCCCCGACGCGCCCGAGAAATGCGCGGGCAATCCGTTCGGCTTTCAGTGGTTTCCCATTCCTTGGCTTGACGGCTCGTCGGAAGAAGACAGCATGAAAGGCGCCAATCAGGCCGCGCAGGATATCGACGCCTTTCTGGATCAGGTGCTTGAGGATGAGGGGATAAGCCCTGAACAACTCATCGTTTTCGGCTTCTCGCAAGGCACCATGATGGCGTTGCGTGTGATCCCGCGCCGGGACGAACCGATTGCCGGGATCGTCGCGTTTTCGGGACGGATGCTGGAGCCTGACCAGTTTGCCGATCACATCAAGTCCAAGCCGCCCGTGCTTTTGGTGCATGGCGATCAGGACGACATGGTGCCGCCGGGCCATTTCTCGGAAAGCGGCGAAATCCTTCAGGCCAACGGGTTCGAGACCTATGGTTTCATCATGAAGGGCACAGGCCACGGCATCGCGATGGACGGCTTGTCGGTTGCGCTGAGCTTTATACAGGACAAGCTGGGCATCAAATCGGCCGCGAAGGAATAGCCTTTCCCGTCACATCGTTGTCATGCTGTTGTCATGCCGCGACTTCATACTCATGTTACCCCAACATGATGGGGCTTGTCAGGTTGATCATCCTATATATAGTCAACCTTAGAGCATGGGGCGGGCGTCCCCGCCCCGGTGGCCTGACCAAGGGCCAATACGGGCGAGGATTGACGCGAGATGGATGGCGATTTCAGGACAGAGTTTGTGCGCGAAGGCGGCGGGGCCAGAACCAATGCAGCCCTTGTGCTCAATGCCGATTACCGGCCCCTGTCATACTACCCCTTGTCCCTGTGGCCCTGGCAGGAGGCGGTGAAGGCCGCGGTGCTGGACCGGGTCAACATATTGGCCGAATATGACGAGGTGGTCCGAAGCCCGTCGCTGGAGATACGGATCCCCTCGGTGGTTGTCCTGAAAGACTATGTGAAACCTCAAAAGCGCGTGGCCTTCACGCGCTTTAATCTTTTTCTGAGGGACGAATTTTGTTGCCAGTATTGCGGGGCCAAGGGGGATCTGACCTTTGATCATGTGGTGCCACGGGCCGCAGGTGGCGTGACCAGTTGGGAAAATGTCGTGGCCGCCTGCCAGAAATGCAACCTGCGCAAAGGGTCAAAGCCCCTGCGATTTTCCGGGCTGAACCTGCGCAAACCGCCGCGCCAGCCTGCCGCGGGAGAATTGCGCAACATCGGGC
Source organism: Aliiroseovarius zhejiangensis (assembly GCF_014656375.1). GTDB lineage: Bacteria > Pseudomonadota > Alphaproteobacteria > Rhodobacterales > Rhodobacteraceae > Aliiroseovarius > Aliiroseovarius zhejiangensis. The sequence goes on from NZ_BNCH01000002.1 coordinate 496,084, forward strand.
GCAAGTTTCCGCCCGGCCACTTGCATGAAAGCTGGATGGATTTCCTCTATTGGGATGCCGAACTGGAGGCGTGACGGTGACTGCGCAAGGCGCTAGCCTGCCTTCATGAAAAGGGAGCTTCGCCATGCCTGATCCATTCTTCACGCCGATTTCTGGATTCGATCTGCCGCGCTTTGCAGGTGTGCCGACCTTCATGCGTCTGCCACACGTCGAATTTGACCATCCCCGATTTCCCGAGGTGCAGATCGGGCTGATTGGCGCGCCGTGGGATGGGGGCACGACAAACCGGCCCGGCCCGCGCCACGGCCCGCGACAATTGCGCGATATGTCCACCATGATCCGCGCGCAGAACGGGGCGACCGGCGCGCGACCGTTCGAGGCCGCGAACTGCGCCGATCTGGGTGATGTGGCCCCGAACCCTGCCGATCTGATGGACAGTTTGCAACGGATGGAGACGTTCTATGCGCGGGTGAGGGCGGCAAATGTCCGCCCGTTGACCGCCGGGGGTGACCACCTGTGCACCCTGCCGATTCTGCGAGCATTGGCCAAGGATCGCCCCCTTGGCATGATCCACTTCGACAGCCACACAGACCTGTATCATTCCTATTTCGACGGCACCATGTACACGCATGGAACCCCTTTCCGCCGCGCGGTGGAGGAGGGGTTGCTGGATCCGCAGCGCGTGGTGATGATCGGCATTCGCGGCACCGCCTATGACAACGAGGATCGGGATTTCGCCGATAGTGTCGGTATTCGGGTGATCCCGATCGAAGAGTTTCACACGCGCGGCGTTGCCGATGTGATGAGCGAGGCGCGCGATATTGCTGGGGCAGGTGACACCTATGTCAGCTATGATATCGATTTCGTGGACCCCGCCTTCGCCCCCGGCACCGGCACGCCCGAAGTGGGTGGCCCAAATTCATATCAGGCGATCGAGGTGGTGCGCGAGTTGCAAGGGGTGACGATCGTCGGGGCCGATCTGGTCGAGGTCTCGCCCCCCTTCGATGCCACAGGTGCGACCGCCTATCTGGGGGCGTCGATCATGTTCGAACTTCTGTGCGTAATGACAGGCTGACCGCTCACGGCCACCACTTTCGCTTGAGGTGGGGCGGATGAATGCTAGACTTCGCGGCACGGGATGTTTAGAAGCCGTGACAGAACCCGTTAGCGCTAACAGCAAATGGAGCAGCCCATGGTCTCGCGCGTCATTCCCGTCGATCCGTTCGATCTTGTGATTTTTGGGGGCACGGGTGATCTTGCCCGCCGGAAGATCTTGCCGGGCCTCTACCGGCGGCATCAGGATGGCCAGATGCCCGACGATGCGCGGATTATCGGGGCTGCACGGGGGGAAATGGACGCCGAAGGTTATCGCGTTTTTGTCGAAAATGCCGTGCGCGAATTTGTGCCCAAAAAGAAATGTGATCCCAAGGATTTGAAAGGGTTTCTTGCACGTTTGAGCTTTGTTCAACTGGATGCGACGGGGACGCAGGGCTGGTCAGATCTGAAAGCTGTTGTGCGACAGGATGTTGTGCAGGCCTTCTATTTCTCGGTTGGGCCGAGCCTGTTCGGGGCCATAGCCGAACGGCTACACACCCATGGCATCGCCGGGCCCGAGGCGCGGATCGTCGTCGAAAAACCTTTCGGCCATGATCAGGCCAGCGCGCAGGCGCTGAATGATACTTTGGCGCAGCATTTCGCCGAACATCAGATCTATCGCATCGACCATTATCTGGGCAAGGAAACCGTGCAGAACCTGATGGCGCTGCGCTTTGGCAACATGCTGTTTGAACCGCTCTGGAACGCGCAATATGTGGATCACATCCAGATCACCGTGGCCGAAACCGTGGGCGTCGAAGGGCGCGGCAGTTATTATGACAGGTCGGGCGCGATGCGCGACATGGTGCAGAACCACCTGATGCAACTACTGTGCCTGACCGCGATGGAGCCGCCGTCGAAGTTTGAACCCAACGCGGTGCGCGACGAAAAGCTCAAGATCATCCGCGCGCTGGACCCGGTCGCCACCGATGACATCGTGCGCGGGCAGTATCGCGGCAGCAACACTGTGGCCTCGTATCTGGAAGATGCCGAAACCGATGCCAGCACGACCGAAAGTTTCGTGGCAATGAAGGTGCATATCTCGAACTGGCGCTGGAATGGCACGCCGTTCTATCTGCGCACCGGCAAACGGATGCGGGGGCGAATGTCGGAGATTGTCGTGCGCTTCAAGGAGCCACCGCATTCGATTTTCGAAGAAGACACTGGCCAGTCCGCCAACGAATTGTCGATCCGCCTGCAACCAAATGAAGGCATGGACCTGAAGGTCACGATCAAGGAGCCGGGATTGGGCGGGATGCGCCTGATTGATGTGCCGCTGGACATGACCTTCGCCGACGCCTTGGGGGAAGAGGCCGCCGATGCCCCGGACGCCTATGAGCGACTGATCATGGATGTGATCCGCGGCAACCAGACCCTGTTCATGCGCGGTGACGAGGTCGAAGCCGCCTGGGCCTGGACCGATCCGATCATCGCCGGGTGGGAGGATCGGGGCGACAGGCCCAAGCCCTATGACCCGTTCTCGACGGGGCCGGAAGAGGCGCTTATGCTGCTGCACAAGGATGGACGCCGCTGGAGGGAGATCCGCGAATGAAACTGGTCGAATATGCCGATCGCGACATGATGATGCTGGACCTTGCCGACAAGATCGCGTCCGAACTGGCGATGGCATTGGACCACGGGGACCGCGCCGCGCTGGCGGTGCCCGGCGGTTCTTCGCCCGGCCCGGTTTTTGACGCCTTGTCGGGCGTCGATCTGGACTGGGAACGGGTGGATGTGATGCTGACCGATGAACGCTGGGTGGCCGAGGATCATCCCCGGTCGAACACCGCGCTTCTGAAATCCCGCCTGCTGGTCGACAAGGCCGCTGCGGCGCGCTTGATCCCGCTTTACGGTGGCTCGGCAGCGCCGGAAGACTGCCTGAACACGCTGACAAAAGATGTCGAGGACGCCCTGCCGCTGGCGGTCGTGTTACTGGGCATGGGCGAAGACATGCACACCGCCAGCCTGTTTCCCGGCGCCTATCGTCTGTCCGATGCTTTGTCGGCGAAGGCCCCGGTGCTTCTGCCCATGCGCGCGCCCGGTGCGGATGAACCGCGTATCACCCTGACCGCACCGGTATTGAACGGCGCCATGTCCAAGCATCTGCTGATCATGGGCGAAGGCAAGCGCGCCGCATTGGCGGCGGCGTTGGATGCAGCCGATGCCCTTGACGCCCCGGTCAAGGCGGTTCTGGCCGATATGACGGTTCATTGGGCGGCCTGATCCCGGGCCAACAGTTTTTTGAGGAAAAGCATGAGTTTCAGCGATTTGAAAGCCTATCACGCGGCCGGTCAGACGCGCCGGATCGCGGATCTGTTTGACGATGAAAATCGGGCAAGGACGTTTTCAACACGGGCTTTGGGGCTTGTTTTCGACTGGTCCAAGACCGCGCTGGATGATCAGGGGGTCGAGCTTCTGCTGGCGTTGGCAGACGAAGCGCAGGTGGCCGCGCGGCGGTCGGCTATGTTTTCGGGCGAGAAGATCAATCTGACCGAGGATCGCGCGGTCTTGCACGTGGCCCTGCGCGCCGGTGGCGACACCCGGATCGAGGTGGACGGGACCGATGTGATCCCCGCAGTGCATGAGACCCTGGCGCGGATGCGGGATTTTGCATCGCGCCTGCGGTCGGGCCAGATCCGTGCGCCGGGGGGTGGGCGGTTTCGTGATGTGGTGAACATCGGCATCGGCGGGTCGGACCTTGGCCCGGCGATGGCAACACTTGCCCTTTCGCCTTACCATGATGGACCGCGTGTGCATTTCGTCTCGAACGTCGATGGGGCGCAGATCGCGGATGTGCTGGCTCCGCTCAACCCGGCGGAAACGCTGGTGATCGTGGCGTCCAAGACCTTCACCACCATTGAAACCATGACCAACGCCGCCACCGCGCGCGACTGGCTAGCGCGCGAGGTGGGGCAGGGCGCGGTGGGGCTGCATTTCGCCGCACTGTCGTCAAATCTGGAAAAGACGACCGAATGGGGCATCGCGGATGAGCGTGTCTTCGGATTTGAGGACTGGGTTGGTGGACGTTACTCCATGTGGGGGCCGATTGGCCTGTCACTGATGATCGCGATTGGCCCGGACCGGTTTGACCAGATGCTCGAAGGCGCACGGGCGATGGACGAGCATTTCTGCCAGGCAGAGGGTCGTGGAAACATGCCCCTGATGCTGGCACTGGTGGGGATCTGGCACCGGCAGGTTTGTGGCTATCCGACACGCGCGGTCTTGCCCTATGAACAACGGCTGGCGCGGCTTCCGGCCTATCTTCAGCAGTTGGAGATGGAGAGCAACGGCAAGCGCGTTGCACTGGATGGCAGTCTGCTGGACGAGGTGTCAGGCCCCGTGGTCTGGGGCGAACCCGGCACCAACGGGCAGCATGCATTTTATCAGCTGATCCATCAGGGAACGGATATCATCCCGTGCGAGTTCATGGTCGGCGCCTCGGGGCACGAGCCGGAACTGGACCATCAACACCGGCTGTTGATGGCCAATTGTCTGGCGCAGTCTCAGGCGTTGATGCAAGGTCGGTCGCTAGAGGAGGCGCGGCAGATGATGGCCGCGCAGGATTTCGAAGGGGATGAGCTGGAACGTCAGGCCGCGCATCGGGTGTTTCCGGGCAACCGGCCGTCAACCACGCTCTTGTATCCCAAGCTGACGCCCGAGGTGCTGGGCCAGATCATCGCGCTGTATGAACACCGGGTGTTTGTCGAAGGGGTGATCCTTGGCATCAACTCTTTCGATCAATGGGGGGTCGAACTGGGCAAGGAACTGGCGGTGGCGCTGGAACCGGTCGTATCCGGCGTCGCAGAGGGGGCGGAGTTGGACGGATCCACCCGTGCCCTGGTCGCGCATCTTCAGGCGATGAAGAAAAGCCGCACCGTGACATAAACCGCCCCGGGTCCGCCGGGCAGAGAACGCGGGTCGGGATCAGGCGGCTGTCGTGGCCATGCGCCCTTCGGCGAGTTCTTCAATCGAATCGTAAACCCGACCGCGCACCTCTGGCGCTTCCATGATCACTTCGTGTTCAAGCCCTTGCAGGATTTCCAATCGCCCCTTCGGCCAGCGCGCCATCAGCGAATGAATGGGGGCGGGTTCGACGATGCGTTCACGCGTGCCCAGCCAGGTGACCGCTGGCAGGTTCGGGGCGGGCAGGCGGGACAACGCCTGCATTTCGGACAGAGCCGCAAACAGCCAGCCTGCTGTCGGCCCGCCCAGCGTCAGTTCGGGATGCGCCTTGGCCTGCGCGCGCATCATGTCCCACATCTCGCGATTGGTGGTCAGCATATTGTCGTCAAAGGCTTCGGCCAGCACATAGGTCTGGCGCGCGGTGCCGGGGGACAGGGCCAGCTTCCACGGGCTGCGATGCAAGGCCCAGGAAAAGCCCCATGCCAGCGGGCGAACGGGTTTGGACATCACGATGCCCCACATCGGCGCACTGAAACAGGCCCCGACCACGTCCAGCCCGTTGTGCAGCGCGCGCAGCCCGATGCAACCGCCCATCGAATGGGCCAGAAGCGTGAAGGGGCGCGGCAGGTCAAGGTCGCCCGCCAGCGCCAGCATCTGGGTCAGGTCAAGCTGGTATTCATCGAAGTCATCGACATGCCCCAGTGCGCGTTCCTCATCAGGCCGATCGGCCAGCCCCTGTCCGCGCCAGTCGATGATCAGCGTGTCAAATCCGCGTTCGGCCAGCTCAGCCGCTGTCAGGCCGTATTTTTCGATATATTCGGTGCGGCCGGGAAGCAGAAGGACCGTCCCACGCCCGGTCGTGCCCTCGTGCTTGGGCCAATGCGCCAGACGCACCCGCACCCCGTCCGATGCCATACGCCAGAAGGCGCGCCCATTGGGCGGCCCTTTCGCGATCTCGTTGAACAGCGGGGCGTCTGACATTTTGTGTCCTTCCGGTGGCGTCAGGCCAGCGCCGCGCCAAGCTGCATCGCCAGCCCCATATTGCCATCCACCGACAATTTGCCGGTCATGAAGGCCGTGGTCGGGTTTGTCTCGCCCGACAGCATCTTTTGAAACACATCGGTGTCGGCGGTCAGGGTGACGTCGGCTTCTTCATCGCCGGGGCGGGCGCCGTTGCTGTCGACCATGATCGCGCCTTCACCGTTCAGCACGAATTTCGCCGTTCCGCCGTCAAAGCCGCCATCCATCTTTTCGTTCAGGGCGGCCACTGCCGCATTGATCACGTCGCTCACGTCATATCCTTTCGTTTGCTGCCCGCTTGGGCGTCAGTATCGCAGGGATGCTAACGCAGTGTTGACGCGGGCGTAAATCGCTTTTCGGTAAAGTGACGTTCGGGAAATTCGCCCGGGTGCGATGTTTCGCCGGCGATCAGGGTCGGTTCCGCACGCAAAAGTGTCTGCCGTTGGGGCGGGGTTCTGCTAGGATTGCGGCATGGCCCGCTCATGTCTCATTGCCGCGTCGATTCTTGCGCTTGCCGCTGGTCTGCCGATCTCGGCAGCCGCCCAGACGGCCGCGCCGTCGCCGGATGCGCCGCGCGCCACGCAAAACATCACGCAGCCCGCGGCAGATCAGCTGGAACATTTGTTCGCGCTGTTGGCCGAGGCAGATGACAGCAACTGGAAGGCGTTGGAAGACGAAATCTGGGATCTCTGGTCGCGGTCCGGGTCGGATGCGTTCGACCTTCTGCTGGAACGCGGGCGCGATGCGATGGAGGCCGGTGACTTCGATGTCGCCATCGAGCATCTGACCGCGCTGACCGATCACGCCCCCGGCTTTGCGGAAGGGTGGAACGCCCGTGCCACTGCCTTTTACCTGTCGGGGCGGTTGGGTCTGTCGCTGGACGATATCGCGCGTGTCCTGACGCTTGAGCCGCGTCACTTCTCGGCCTTGTCCGGCCTTGGCATGATCATGGAGGAGTTGGGCGACCCTCAAGCCGCGCTTGAAGCCTATCGGCATTCACTTGCTATACATCCCCGCAATCCGCGCATAAAAGAGGCCGTCGAACGACTTGAAACCGCCGAGGGGCGGGATATCTGAGGGGCGGGCGCGGGCAATCGCGCCCACCGACACGGACGGAAGGGCAGAACATGGTCTCGGACAGCGCGCGGGGTGGCCCGCGGATCACTGCCGTGCTTGGCCCCACCAACACCGGCAAAACCCACTATGCTCTGGATCGGATGCTGGGCTATCGCACCGGCGTCATCGGCCTGCCGCTGCGCCTCCTGGCGCGCGAGGTCTATGACAAGCTGGTGGCCTTGCGTGGCCCCAACGCGGTCGCGCTGGTCACGGGCGAAGAACGCATCGTGCCGGAACGTGCGCAATACTGGGTCGCGACGGTCGAGGCGATGCCGCTGGGTCTTGGGGCCGATTTTGTGGCCATTGATGAGATCCAACTTTGCGCCGACCCGGAACGCGGCCATGTGTTCACCGACCGCCTGCTGCATATGCGCGGCACGCAGGAAACGCTGTTCATGGGGTCCGACACGATGCGCGGCGCGATTGCGGCCTTGGTGCCCGAGGTGCAGTTCCTCTATCGCGAACGGTTTTCCGAACTGGTCCACGCCGGGTCCAAAAAACTAAGCCGGATGCCGGGACGATCTGCGATTGTCGGATTTTCTGTCGACAACCTCTATGCCATCGCCGAGTTGATGCGCCGCCAGAAGGGGGGCGTCGCCGTGGTGATGGGCGCCCTGTCGCCGCGGACACGCAATGCGCAGGTCGAGATGTATCAAAGCGGCGAGGTTGATTACCTGATCGCCACCGATGCCATCGGCATGGGGCTGAACCTTGATATCGACCATGTAGCCTTCTCGGCCCTGTCGAAATTTGACGGACACCGGATGCGTGATCTTGCGCCTAACGAACTGGCGCAGATCGCAGGGCGGGCAGGGCGCTATATGAAACATGGCTCGTTCGGGGTAACGGGCGAAGCCGCGCCACTGTCTGACGAGATGGCCGAGGCGATCACATCGCACAGCTTTACACCCATCCGCAAACTGTGCTGGCGCAATGCAGACCTGTCCTTTGGCAGCGTTCCGGCGCTTATCCGCTCGCTTGAAATGCCGACCACGAATGACCGCCTGACACGGGCGCGCGACGCCGATGATCTGGTGGCGCTGAAGATGCTGGCCGAGGATGCCGAGGTGGTCGCGCGCACGACCGACGCCCGCTCGGTCAGGTTGCTGTGGGACGTGTGCCGCCTGCCTGATTTTCGCGGCATCAGCCACGCCGAGCACGCTACGCTGATCACCAACCTGTTCAGCGATCTGCATCAACATGGGCGGGTGCGCGCCGACTGGTTCGCGCGTCAGGTGAAGCGTATTGACCGCATGGATGGCGATATTGATACCCTTTCCAAGCGTTTGGCATATATTCGTACATGGACATATGTTGCACAACGGGGCGATTGGCTGGATGATGTTGCCCATTGGCGCGGAGAGACTCGTGCTGTAGAAGACCGCCTGTCGGATGCGTTGCACAGCGCATTGACCAAAAGATTTGTAGATCGCCGCACATCCGTTTTGCTGCGGCGGTTGAAACAGAAGGAGAGCCTCGTGGCTGACGTGAATGACAAAGGTGAAGTGACCGTGGAAGGCCAGCATGTTGGCCGGCTGGAGGGGTTCCGGTTCAGCCAGGACACCGCCCAAAGCCCGGAAGAGGCGAAAACCCTTCGCGCAGCCAGTCTGAAGGCGCTGGCGCCGGAATTTCACCTGCGCGCCGACCGGTTCTATAACGCCCCGGATACCGAACTGGACTTCACCGAACAGGGTGGCCTGATGTGGGGCGAGCTGGCCGTGGGCAAGCTGGTCAAGGGCGACGAGCTGCGCAAGCCTCGCGTTCAAGCGTTTGTGGATGAAGAAGCCGGAACGGATGTGGCTGAAAAGGTCACGCGCCGCTTGCAGCATTTCATCGACCGCAAGGTGCAGGCCCTGTTCGAGCCGCTGTCCGCGATCGAAAAGGACGAAAGCCTGACCGGTCTGGCCCGCGGCTTCGGCTTCCGCATGATCGAGGCACTGGGGATCATCCCCCGCGATCAGGTCGCGCAAGAGGTCAAGGAGTTGGATCAGGACGCCCGCGCCGCGCTGCGCAAGCACGGTGTTCGTTTTGGTCAGTTCACCATCTTCATGCCGCTGCTTTTGAAACCCGCGCCGACCCGTCTGCGACTGGTGCTGGACAGCCTGTTCAAGGATCTGGCCGAGTTTCCGGAATCGCCCCCGCCCGGTCTTGTCACCATCCCGGTGGTCGAAGGCGTGGACCCGTCTGCGTATATGCTGGCAGGCTACCGTCCCGCTGGTGCGCGCGCGATCCGTATCGACATGCTGGAACGGCTGGCCGACCAGTTGCGGGCCGAGGACAGCCGCGGCGGGTTCGAAGCCAAGGCCGATATGTTGTCGATCACCGGCATGACGCTGGAGCAATTCGCCGACCTGATGCAGGGGCTTGGCTACAAGGCCGAAAAGGGCGAGCGGGTGAAGGTCAAGGCGCCGGTAGCCCAGACAGAGGCACAGGCGAAGGCCGATGGCGGAACACCGGACGAGGTGCCCGGCCAGACACCCGCGGAAACGCCGGTTCAGACCCCTTCCGAAACCCCGACCCCGCCACCTGCCGAAGTGCCGGTCGAACAACCGGGCGAAACCCCGTCAGACCCCCCGGCGGAAGTGCCGGAGACCCCGACAGACAGTGCCGACGCGCAGACAGGCGAAGAAACACCCGAACAGGAGGTCTTCTATACCTTCACCTGGGGTGGGTTTGCCCGTGCCCGTGGCGGCAAGCCCCGAGGGGACCGCGCTGGCGGGGATCGCCCGCGCGGCAAGCAAGGGGCGAAACCGGACGGCAGGAAGGGTGGCAAGCCGGGGCGTGGCGGACCGCGCAAGGGGCCGCGTGACAACAAGCCCAAAAGCTACCAGTCCGGTCCGAAAAAGGAAAAAGCCATCGACCCGGACAACCCTTTTGCCGCCCTTCTGGCCCTGAAGGAAAAGAACTGACCCGCGCAACCGGAACAGACCCATCCGCGCAGGGCTTCGACCGGACGGGGCCTAGGATGCGCGCCGACAAATGGTTGTGGCACGCGCGTTTTTTCAAGACGCGCGGGCTGGCCACCAAGATGGTCGCGGCAGGTCATTTGCGGGTCAACAGCGACAAGGTGTCCAAACCGTCCTTTGGGATCGGGGCAGGGGATGTGCTGACCTTTCCGCAGGGCCGCCAGGTGCGGGTAATCCGAATCCTTGCGCTGTCGACGCGGCGCGGACCGGCCCCCGAGGCACAGGCGCTGTATGATGACCTCGATCCGCCCGCCACGGGCAAGGACACTGTTCCCGGCTCGTCGGCGCCAGCAAACCGGTCTGACCGGAAAGGCCGCCCGACCAAGAAAGATCGTCGCAGCCTGGACCTTTCGCGCAAGCGATCCCTTGAATGATGGCGCGGGCTGCAATATTGGGGGCTGTATGCCAAAGTGAGGTGTCATCATGACCTATGTCGTCTTAGACAATTGTATCGCCTGCAAATACACCGATTGTGTGGAAGTCTGCCCCGTAGATTGCTTCTACGAAGGCGAGAATATGCTGGTGATCCACCCTGATGAATGCATCGACTGTGGCGTGTGCGAACCGGAATGCCCCGCCGATGCCATTCGGGCCGACACCGAACCGGGCACGGAAAGCTGGGTCGAGTTCAACCGGAAATACTCGGAACTTTGGCCGGTGATCATCGAACGCAAGGACCCTTTGCCCGATGCGGAAGAACGCGACGGGGAAGAAGGGAAGTTGCAGAAATACTTCTCCGAAGCGCCGGCAGAGCAGTGATTCGCCTGTGTCGCGGATCGGCACCGATCGGGTGGGTATTTGACCAACGGTCAGTTGGCTAATCCCTTGGGGAACAAGCGAAAATACCACCTGCCGCACTGCGGCGCTTTCGCTATGTCGTTTTTTGTGATATGATAGGGGTGATTTTGTTGGGGCAAGCACCACCGGATGCCGGTGAAACGTACCGAAAATGACAGTCAGCCGACGGGTATTTTCATACCCTGCGGTTTTTTGTCGACCGGACAGATCGTGCCAGCCTGACAAGCCAAGCAACATTTACGCGAAGGATGCGCCGTATGAGTAAGAAAAAGCTGGATTTCCGCCCGAACGAATATGTCGTCTATCCGGCCCATGGGGTTGGACAGATCGTTTCGATCGAGGAACAGGAAGTCGCCGGGATCAAGCTGGAGCTTTTCGTCATTTCGTTCGAAAAAGACAAGATGACACTACGGGTGCCGACCAACAAGGCGACCGAGGTGGGGATGCGCAATCTGGCCAGCCCGGACGAGGTGTCGGATGCGATGAAAACCCTGAAAGGCAAGGCGCGGGTCAAGCGCGCGATGTGGTCGCGCCGGGCACAGGAATACGAACAGAAGATCAACTCGGGCGACTTGATCGCCATTGCCGAAGTGGTGCGCGACCTGCACCGCACGGATGACCAGCGCGAACAAAGCTATTCCGAGCGTCAGCTATACGAAGCGGCGCTGGAACGTCTGACGCGCGAAGTGTCGGCCGTTGCGGGTGGCGACGATCTGGCGGCACAGAAAAAGATTGGCGACGTGCTGCAATCGCGCGCCGCCTAAACCCTACGTCGCAAGCCCAAGGACCGCCGTCTGCACCTGTCAGGCGGCGGTTTTCATTTACGGTCAGGTCAAAAGGGCCGCGAAGACCGCCAGCGCCGCAATTTCAGCAATCTGCTGGCTGGCACCCAATATGTCACCGGTCTGGCCTCCGATCTTCTGGCGGGCCAAGGCGGCCAGCAGAAGGCTGCTGAGCCCCGTCCAGAAAAACAGCGCAACCAGCGCATAGGGTGTCAGGATCAGCGCAACCAGCAGGGTGCAGCCAAGCGCCAGCAGCAACGTCTGCCGAGGCACCCGCCCGACAGTCTGCGACAGGCCCCCGGAACGCGCGTTGGGCAGCATGGCCAACAGTGCCACCATTGGCGTCCGGCTGACAGCTCCGACGGTCAGAAGCGCCCAGAACGCGCCCTCGGACGGCAGGATCACGGCCAGCGCCGCGGCGCGCAACCCAAGCGACAGGACCAGCGCAATCACGCCATAGGCGCCGATGCGGCTGTCTTTCATGATCTCAAGCCGCCGTGCGCGCGTGGCGCCCCCCCACAACCCGTCGGCGGTATCGGCCAGACCGTCCTCATGCATGGCCCCGGTCATCATGATCTGCACCACCAGCGCCGCCAGCGCCGCCCAAAGCGGTGGCAAGTCCAGCCCGAGGGCAACCAGCCCGACCGCCGCGCCCAGCCCGGCCGGGATCAGCCCGACAAGCGGCCAGGCCCAGGCCGACCGGGCGCCGCGCTTGACCGCCGCACCCGTATCCAGCCGCACCGGCAACCGCGTCAGCAGCCCAATGGCGGCGGGAAGATCCACGCGCGTCGCCAGCGCCTCGTCATCCTGGGGGCGAATGTCGTCTTTGGTCATTTTTGGTCTGTTGCGGTCTGGTTGTGCATCACCGCCATGGGTAAAGAGGGTGGCAACGGGAATCAATCAGGAACCACGACATGAGCACCGCACCGTTCGCCACGCTTGCCGATTTCAAAGCCTTGCTGACAGGGGCACCCGGCCCCGACACAGCGGCACGGGCAGCGGCAGAGGCGCGCAATGGCCAGTTGACCAAGCCCCCCGGCGCGCTGGGGCGGCTAGAGGATCTGGCGATCTGGTACGGAAGCTGGCGCGGCACCGGGCGGCCTGTGATCAACGCGCCGCAAGTCATTGTGTTTGCAGGAAACCACGGTGTCACGGCACAGGGGGTCTCGGCCTTCCCGGCAGAGGTGACCGAGCAGATGGTTCTGAACTTCCAACACGGCGGCGCGGCGATCAACCAGTTGTCCAGAACCTTCGGGGCGAAGATGGATGTTCATGCATTGGCGCTGGACCACCCAACTGCCGATTTCACCCAAGGCCCCGCGATGAGCGAGGCGGACCTGCTTGCGGCCCTGGCGACGGGGTGGACCGCAGTGGACGCGTCCACCGACTTGCTCGTGGTCGGCGATATGGGGATCGGCAACACCACCGCCGCCGCGGCGATCGCGCATGCGCTTTTCGGCGGCACGGGCGCCGATTGGGCCGGGCGTGGCACGGGTGTCGATGACGCGGGCGTTGCGTTGAAGGCGCGGGTCGTGGAAGCGGGTCTGGCGCAGAACCCGACGGCCAAAGGGGACGGCGTCGAGGCGCTGCGCTGCCTTGGCGGACGAGAACTGGCCGCAATGGCCGGCGCCATGGCACGCGCGCGGGTCGAGCGCATTCCGGTGATCCTGGACGGGTTCATTTGCTCGGCGGCGGCAGCGTGCTTGCAGCAGATTTCAGCTTCGGCGCTTGATCACGCCGTGGCTGGGCATGTTTCGGCGGAAGGCGCGCATGGCGCGGTACTGAAGGCCCTTGGGAAAGAGCCCCTGCTGTCGCTGGGTATGCGTCTGGGCGAAGGGTCGGGGGCGGCTTTGGCCATCTCCATCCTGCAAGGTGCGGTGGCTTGTCATTCCGGCATGGCGACCTTTGCCGAGGCGGGCGTTTCGGACGGTTGATGCCTATCCGTGATCCGTGGGCAGGGGCGTGTCCTGTTTGACGTGATCCAGCACGATCTGGCTTTGCACCCGCGCCACCGACGGGTGCGGCAGCAGCACCTCGTGAATCAGCACGTTCAGCGCGCCAAGGTCGGTGCAATAAACCCGCATCAGATAGTCGGAGTTTCCGGTCAGGGTCCAGACCGATGTGATCTCGCTGCGCAGGTTGACCAGTCGCAGAAAGGCGCGCGCGGACTCGGGTGATTGGCTTTCCATCTGCACTTGCACGAAGGCCTGCACCTGCAGCCCCAGCCGCGCCGGGTCAAGCCGCGCGGCATAGGCGCGGATATAGCCTTGCTCCTCAAGCCGCTGCCGTCTGCGCCCGGCTTGGCTGGCTGACAGGTTCAGATGCTCGCCCAGATCCTGCGCTGTCATCTGCGCGTTGCGCTGCAACGTCTTGAGCAGTTTGCGATCCGTTTCATCCATACGCGTATATCCCGCAATATCTGGTCTAGTGTGCGTAAAGTGCGCAAAATACCCATGAAATCATGCAAAGAATGCGCGGAAAATTCAAGCATAATGCAGGATAGTCACTCCATAACGTGTTAACGAACAGGAGTGAGCCAATGGGTCCGTTTCCACATGACGCGCCACGCGCCGAAATCAATGCCGAAAACCCCGCCGGGACAGACGGGTTCGAGTTTGTCGAATTTGCCCATCCCGAACCGCAAGAGCTGCGCGATCTGTTCGCCAAGATGGGGTTTGAACACACCGCCAACCACAAAGCGCGCAAGATCGAGCTGTGGCAGCAGGGCGATGTCAGCTATCTGATCAACATGGAGCCCGGCAGCCACGCTGCAGAGTTCATCGCCAAACACGGCCCCTGCGCGCCGTCGATGGGCTGGCGGGTTGTCGATGCCCAGCACGCCTTCGATCACGCGGTCAAGATGGGCGCCAAGCCCTATGAAGGCGACGGCAAGGCCATGGACGTGCCTGCGATCTATGGCATTGGTGGGTCGCTGATCTATTTCATCGACCAGTATTTCGACACCAGTGCCTATAATGAGGAATTCGACTGGATTTCGAACGCCCATCCCAAAGGCGTCGGTTTCTATTACCTCGACCACCTGACCCACAACGTGTTCAAGGGGAACATGGATGTTTGGTTCAAATTCTATGGTGATCTGTTCAGCTTCCGTGAAATCCGGTTCTTTGACATTCAGGGCAAGCATAGCGGGCTTTACAGCCGCGCGCTGACCTCGCCCTGTGGCAAGATCCGCATCCCGATCAACGAAGACCGGGGCGAAAAGGGGCAGATCGTCGCCTATCTTGAAAAATATAAAGGCGAAGGCATTCAGCACATCGCGGTCGGGACCGAAGACATCTATGCCTCGGTCGATGAGATCGCATCGCGTGGTCTGAAGTTCATGCCCGGCCCGAACGAGACCTATTACGACATGTCCTATGACCGGGTGAAAGATCACGAGGAACCCAAGGACAAGATGATGAAGCACGGCATCCTGATCGACGGCGAAGGCGTGGTCGGAGGGGGCGAGACGCGCATCCTGCTGCAAATCTTCTCGAAAACCGTGATTGGGCCGATTTTCTTCGAGTTCATTCAGCGTAAAGGCGATGACGGGTTTGGCGAAGGCAACTTCAAAGCCCTGTTCGAATCCATCGAACGCGAGCAGATCGAGAACGGAGAGTTGGGCGACGTGGCCTGACCCCCAATCTGCATAATCGAATTGAAGCGCCCGGTGGTCCATCTGCCGGGCGTTTTATCGTTCAACCGAAAGGCAGCACCTCTAACGTGATGGACCGCGACCCTTTCTTGTAGACCAGCGCCGTGGCCGAGATCGACACGACCTTGCCGCCGTCCAATCGGCTGCCGACGCCCACTTTCTGATAGCGGCCGGAGGGCAGGCGGACGAGCGCCCGGCGGGAAGAGGACGATCCATAAATGCCGATCAGGCTGATCTTGCGCAGGTTGATCGCATTCTTGATCGTGGCCTGCTTGGCAACCGATGTGCGCGTCGGGATGCTGGGCGTCACGCTTTGTTGTGCCGACGCGGCGGCCACGGCAACCGATCCGTCCGACGCATCGTCGCGGGCGGCGTTGCTGCGGGCGACGATGCGGTTGAACCCTGACGGGCGGTGGCGCGGCTCAAGCGATGTGGCGATGGCCTGTTCGGTCGGGGCGATGATCCCGGCCGTGGATGGGTTGCCCGCTTCCTGATTGGCGGAAGGTTCGCCCGCGGCTTGCAGCGCGGCGGTGATGGCGGCGGCCTGAACCGCGGCCTGCGGTGTGGTCGGGCGCGCGCGGGGACGCAAAACGGCCAGTTCGGTTCGGGTCCGACCACCCAGCAGCAGACGTTCGTTGCCTTCGATCAGCCCCTCGGGCCGGGCGCGCGGGCGCACACGCGGAAGGGTGGTGGTGGCATCCACAGTGGCTTCGGTGGCAGGGGCGGTGACCGCGCTGCCGGGGCGTGGCGCAGGCACAAGCGCGGGCTTGCCGGCAAAGACCATGATCCCCTCTGGCGTCAGCGCACCATCAGGCGTGGCGATGACGAGACCGTTTTCGTCCAGCGCGAAAGTGGTCCCCAATGGCGGAGGCGGGGCGGTATTGATCTCTGCCGCCGCCCCTGCGGGCAGGGTCGCGTCAGGCAGGGCCACGGCATCCTGCGCCGTTGTGGCCGGGTCGATCGACGCGATATAGAGGTCATCCAGATCGGTGGTTTCAGGGCTGGTCAGTGGTTCGGGCGCGCGTTGCCAGATGCCGGTCGCCGCGTATCGGGCCTGAGCGGCCTCTGGCGTCAGCGGATCATGTGCGCCAGATACGCCCGACGACGCGGGGGCCGGATCGGCGTCGCCATCCGGGGCGGTGGCGATACCGTCCTGTGCGTCATCCGGTAGGCTGGCATCCGGTTCGACCGAGATCGCGGCCTCGAACGGATCATCACGTTCGGGAAACAGCCAGGTGGTGCTGTCGTTCAGGAAGAACATCGACCAGATCGCCACGATGGCCATGAGAAGCAGAAGGCCCAGAACCAGAAACAGGCCCAGATATCTGGGCTTGCCGCCGACCGCCTGCGTCTGCCTGGCACCAAAAACGGTCATTGTTTCGGCTTCGCGGGCGCGTGGCGAGGGGGCTCTGGCAGGCTTCGGCCCGCGCGCGTGGGGCGTAGCCGGGCCGTCACCCATACGCGGCGGAGGCGGCGCGACGGCGGTGTCGCTGGGGTGGGTGCTGTCGTCGCTCTGGCCCGTGTCGCGTTTACGCAATTTGGCAAACGATACTTTGGGCCTGTCCGCCGGACCCGCGTCGGATTTTTCGCGCCGGCGGTCATCGAATTTCTGCGCCGCCTTGCGCCCGAACTTGCCCGCAGCATCCGCCGCACTGGCCAGACCTGACGCCCCCTTGCGGGCCGCAGCGGTCAGTTTTTCGGCCCCCTTGCGGTCGCCCGCGCCGGGTTCCTTCCGCCCGCGTTTGCCAGATGCAGGCGAAGGGGTCAGTGCAGGATCATCACCAAACGCGACGGGCGCAGTCACAGGCACATGGACGGGTGTTTGAACCGGCGGTTCGGCGGGGGTGGGCGGCGGCGGCGCCTTGCCATCCGGTGCCGTACGGTCGACCCCAAAGGACAGACGGGGTTTGACTTCGATCCCGGTGGGTTCGGGCGCAGGGGGGCTGGAGCGGTCTGCGGCAACCGCCGCCTTGCCCGGCTCATAGTCATCTGTCCGGCGGGACGAGAAGGTCGGGGCGTCGGACGTGTCGGGGGCGACGGCTTCGGACGCATTGTCCGGCGCCAATGGCGGCGGGGGTGGGGGTACGATGCCCGATATTTTTGTCCGGGCGTCTTTCGCGGCAGGCAGCGATGCGGTGTCTTCAGACGACGGCGCGTCTGTTCCGGCATCGGGTGTGGCGGGTGACGCGGTCGGGACGGGTTTCGCCGGTGCATCGACTGCCGGAGGACGGACCGGGGCGGGTTCACTCTTTCCAACACCTCCGGCCTGCGGTTCGGACTTGGACACAGGCTCGGGCGAAGGCTCGGGAAAAGGCTCGGATACAGGCGTTGGCGCGGGTGTCGATGAGCCGGCAGGCGCAGACGCGGGCGGCGCGGACGGTCCGCTGGGCGCGGGCACGTCGGGGGTTGGCGGAAAGGGTGCAAGCTCGGGCAAGGGAGTCCCCCCGGCAGAGCTTTTGGCGTCCGTACCGGTCGTCGCGGGCTGGTCCGTCTGCGCCGCATCCCGGGCTGACAGCTTTGCCTGCCGGTTGTCAGCCAGACCGCCCAGAACGGCGGGCACCGGCGCGTTGTCGGGTTCAACCGTGGCGCGCCCCTTTGCCACGGCGCTGTTTGTGGGGCCAAAGAACGCCTCGCCCTCGAAACTGCCCGACGGACGGGCCACGAAGCTGAGCGGGTTCAGCTTGTGGTCATTGGCAAAGGTTTCCGCCTCGTCCAGTGTTTCGCGCGCCACGACGGCCACGTGAACCATTCCGTCTTCCTGCGGATCGGCGCGCCAGTCAAAGACCAGATCGTCAACTTCATAGGGGGTCAGACCCTCAAGCCCTTCGCGAATGCGCGCCACACGGGTCGCATCGTCGGGGCCGGGCGCGGTCATGCTGGTGAACAAAAGCTGCGAGGGCGGGATGATCAGCTTGCAGGAAAACCCGCCGCTTTCCAGATCAGCCGCCTTGCGGCGCAACAGGTCCAGCCCGCTGGACAGGTCGGGATGATCCAGCGACACCTCGCCCACCAAGACCCAGCCGCCCTTGCCGCGATGGACAAGGCCGATGCCGTCATGGCTGAGATCAAGCGCAAAATTGGGCTTCATGTCGTTTGTCGTCCTGCTAACACCCGTCCGGAAAATGCCGGACCCCCCGAACGTGCAGATAAAACCCACTGGCTGGGCGCACCTCTTTGAAACTATAGCAGCTTTTCGCTCATGAAAAGGGCAGCCGGTATTCCTGTCTTGCACCCGGCAAAGATCGGCGCAGAGTGGCCCAAAACAGGAGAGCAAGATGCGGAAAATGATAGCGGTTTTGGGTCTGATGATGACGACGGCATCGCCAGTCTGGGCGGATGACGCGGGCGCGCGGTTGACCGTTACCGGGCAGGGCATCGCCGAGGTTCAGCCCGACATGGCGCGGATCAGCCTTGGCGTGACGAAAGAAGCGACCGAGGCAGGCGCTGCGCTGGATCAGGTCGCGCAGGTCGCACAGGATATCTTTGCGCGGCTGACCGAACAGGGGATCGAGCCGCGTGATATGCAAAGTTCGCAGATCAACCTGTCACCGAAATATGACTACAACCGCAACGCGGACGGCCCACCGAAACTGGTGGGGTTCACCGCCAACACGATGGTGTCGGTGCGGGTGCGCGATTTGGACAAGTTGGGGTCAATCATGTCGGCGGTGACGGCGGATGGGGCCAATCAACTCAATGGGTTGCAGTTCGATCTTCAGGATCGTGGTCCAGCCGAGGATATGGCGCGCACGAACGCCGTCAACGATGCAATGGCGCGGGCGAAGGTGCTGGCGGAGGCGGCAGGTGTGAAGCTGGGGTCAGTCGTGTCGATCCAGGAAGGCGGCGGATATTCCCCTGCGCCCGCCTTTGGCCGTATGGCGATGGAAGCCGCGCAATCGGATATGCCGATTGCGGCGGGTGAGCTTGAGATCGGATCAAGCGTGACCATGGTGTTTGAGCTGGATCAGGAATGACGTGCAACAGACTGATAGTAAAACAGAAAAGGCCGCATCCTATGCGGCCTTTTCCCGTATGAAGGTTCGGTTTACGCCGTGGCCTTCGCCAGCGCCTGATCCAGATCGGCGATGATGTCTTCGGCATCCTCGGTCCCGATGGAAATGCGCACAACGTTGGGGGCTGCGCCTGCGGCCTCTTGCTGCTCGGGCGACAACTGCCGGTGGGTGGTGGACGCCGAGTGGATGATCAAGGACCGCGTGTCGCCAAGGTTGGCCACATGGCTGAACAGTTCCAGACTGTCCACCAGTTTGACGCAAGCGTCATAGCCACCTTTCACAGCAACCGTGAACAGCGCACCCGCGCCTTTCGGGCAGACGGTCGCCACGCGGTGTTTGTAGGGCGAGCTGTCCAGCCCGGCATAGGTCACGGCATCCACGCGCGGGTCAGCCTCAAGCCATTTGGCGACTTTCTCGGCGTTGGCGACGTGTTTTTCCATGCGCAGCGACAGGGTTTCGATCCCCATCAGCGTGTAATGCGCCGCTTGCGGGTTCATCGTCATGCCCAGATCGCGCAGGCCGATGGCGATGGAGTGGAAGGTGAAGGCCATCGGGCCTAGTGCCTCGGCGAAAACCAAGCCGTGATAGGCCGGCTCTGGCTGGCTGAGCGACGGGAACTTGTCCGACGCCATCCAGTCGAACTTACCCGAATCCACCACGCAGCCGCCCATGACGGTGCCGTTGCCGGTCAGGTATTTGGTGGTCGAATGCACGACCAGCGTCGCCCCCAGCGAGATCGGATTGCACAGGTAAGGTGTGGCCGATGTGTTGTCGACGACCAGCGGCACGCCGGCCTTGTCGGCAATCGCGGCAATCGCTGGAATGTCGGTGATGTAACCGCCGGGGTTGGCGATGGATTCACAGAACACCGCGCGGGTGTTGTCGTCGATGGCGGCGGCCACCGCAGCCTCGTCATCGAAATCGACGAATTTGGTTTCCCAGCCGAAACGTTTGATCGTCTGGCTGAACTGCGTGACCGTGCCGCCGTAAAGACGGGTCGAGGCGACCAGGTTCTTGCCCGGCCCCATCAGGGGAAACAGTGCCATGATCTGCGCGGCGTGACCCGAGGAACAGCAAACAGCGCCTGCGCCGCCTTCAAGGGCTGCGATGCGGTTCTGCAGCGCGCCGACAGTGGGGTTGGTCAGGCGGGAATAGATGTATCCGACCTCTTCCAGATTGAACAAACGCGCGGCGTGTTCGGCGTCTTTGAACACATAGGCGGTGGTCTGGTAAATCGGCACCTGACGGGCACCCGTCGCGGGGTCAGGCTCGGTCCCTGCGTGGATTTGCAGTGTGTCAAAGCCCAGTTGGCGGTCGTCGGACATGGATGTCTCCCTTGTTTTGTTGCGCGCAGGCTAGGGCAAAGGGCGCGGGGCTTCAACGGGTCAAAGACGCAGGAATGGTCCAATTTGCGCATCGGAACCATGTCCGGCCCTGCGCTTTCGGGTGGTCCTTTTTTCGCGCCCTGCTATGATTTTCAGAACCTTTTTTCGGAGCCTTCCATGCTGACCCCGTTCCACCTTGCCATCAATGTCACCGATCTGGATGCCGCGCGTGCCTTTTATCGCGATTTGCTGGGGTGCGAGGAGGGACGATCGACCGATTCCTGGGTCGATTTCAGTTTTTCCGGTCATCAACTCAGCCTGCATCTGGGCACGCCATTTGTGACGGCGGACACCGGTAAGGTCGGCGCGCATATGGTTGCGATGCCGCATTTCGGCGTGGTGCTGGCGTATGATGACTGGCGCGCGCTGGCAGATCGGCTTGAGGCAAATGGCACCGAATGGGTGATCCCGCCGACCGTCCGGTTTGAAGGCGAGGCGGGGGAACAATGGACCATGTTCTTTCGCGACCCGTCCGGCAACCCGATCGAGGTGAAAGGCTTTCGCGATCTTGAACAGGTCTTTCACAGGTGATGCGCGTGGGCGACTGCGCAGAAATCTTCCGATCAATCGCCGTACAAGAAAAACACTTGTATTCCAGACGCAAGAGCCCCATGTAGGGCCTGCGACGTTACCACTATCGACTACACTGCTCCTGAAGGCTCAGTCTCTCGATCTTGTACTGACTTTGCCGACCTGCCGCATAACGTGGGCAGACTAACTAGGAGAAGAACTATGGCTACTGGAACCGTCAAATGGTTTAACGCAACCAAAGGTTTTGGCTTTATTGCACCCGAAACAGGTGGCAAAGACGTATTTGTGCACATTTCTGCTGTCGAGCGCGCAGGCCTGACCGGTCTGGCAGACGACCAGAAAGTGACTTTCGACATCGAGCCCGGCCGTGACGGCCGCGAAAGCGCGACGAATATCGCTCTGGCATAAGGACCGGCCCTTGAGCCAGTCCTTTGCAGACAAAGAAGGCGTATCGGAAACGATGCGCCTTTTTCGTTTGCGCGGGCAGCCCGGTCACCGCATCCAGAACCCTTCGCGCTTGATCATGTTGCGGATCTTCTGTTCGCGCCGGGGCAGGGCGTCGCGATCAAACATGGCACGCACTTTCTGGCCACGCCCCTGATAGATCATCCGCTTCATCGGCTCGTATTCCTTCAGGATCTTCTTGATCTTGTTGGGCGCAGACGCGGTTTCGATCACATCAATCACCCGGTCGCTTTCGCGCGCATAGGCCAGGGGCAGGATGCGCCAGTGACAGGTGATGTCGCCGTCCAGCCCATCCAGTTCCGGCCCCGGACGACCCCCTCCGAAACTTGACACGACGAGGGGCAGGGCGATCTGATCGAGCCACGGAAACAGTTCTTGACAGACCAGCGCGTCGGGCCGGTCATCGCGGATCGCACACGCATAGTCCAGAAATCTCTGCCCGAATGCCTGCGGGCAGGGGCCAAAGAACCAGCCCGCGTTGAAATAAAGATAGCGTTGCCAGTATTCGTCCGGCTGGCTCAGGTCCAGCGACGCAGCATAATCCAGCCCGAACTTGTCATACAGCGATTTCCACGTCTCGCCATAGCCCGGCCCGTAAAGCTCCACCTTAGGCCATGTCCCCTCGCGCTTCATCGAAGCGGATGGGTGGGCAAAATCGAACGGCACCTGTGACAACGGACCGGTGATCACTGTGTCGGTATCGAAAAACACGAACGGCACCCCTTCGGGCATTGCAGAAAGCGCCTCGATCTTGTTGCCATTGGGGTAGTCATGTCCGAAATGATGGTTCTTGAAGGGAATGATCCGGGCACCCAGCGCTTCCAGCGCCTCGCGGATATGGAGTTTAAGACGCGGATCGTTCGGCCAGAGGTCCGATGGTTGCGGTTCGGCCACCAGCAACTCCCCACGAAAACCCGGATCCGACAGGCGCAGGGACGCGGCAAACAGCAGCGCTTCATAGGACAAGCGCCCCGCCTGAGCGACGATCACGATGTTGAAATCAGGGCATGTTTTCGCCGATTTTTCGGGGGCGGTGGTCATCTGTGCTTTGCCTGCTCTTGGTGTTTGGGGCAGTATAGGCACCATGGGTGCGAGTCTGAAAGCGTTTCAGACCGGGCGCAGGTCTGTCGGGCTGGCGGCGCGGGGCAGCGACCGTGCATCACATTGTAAACATTGGCGTGTCACTGTGCCCTTGAAGGAGTTGAGTATGCTGAGAACACTGACCACAACGGCCTTTCTTGTGGGATTTGCGGTGCCGGCACAGGCACAGAACTTCACCACGGCGAACGAGGTGCGACCCATTCTCGACGCCACCAAGGGCAGTTGGGTCGCCGTGCGCGAATATGACGGCAAGGATCTGTTGTATTTCACGCATCTGCTGGCATGGCGCTGCGGGCTGGACCAGATCCATTATGCGCTGAATGGCGGGAGTGAACGGCAGTTCGACGCTGAACCGTGCTATGAGGACGAGCCGCAGCCCAATGCGATCAAGGCGGAAGACAAACTGCCCTATGTCGCATTCGACCTGAAGTCGATCGACTTGGTGTCGGTGCGGCTGGTCTATGATGACGGGACCGAGGCGGTGACCAGCTATGAACGTGCGCAGATCATGACGCCCTGATGGGCGCGGGCGGCGGTCATGGCGCGTCGCCAAACCCGCCGAAACGGCCGGCATGAAAGGTCAACGGGCGGCCTTCATGCGCTGTGACCCGATGCACGTGCCCCAACACGATCGAATGATCCCCGGCATCGACAATCCGTTCGGTTGTGCAGTCGAAGCGTGCCAGACATGGCTCGATCACCGGCACGCCGTGAAAATCCTCGCGGCAGGACAGGCCCGAGAAATCCTCGCCCTGATGGGCAAAGCGGCGGGCGATATCGACCTGGTCATCGCACAGCAGATGGATCGCGAAATGTTCGGCGGTGACAAACGCATCGTGGCGGGCCGAGACCTTGGCCGGGCACCACAGAATCAAGGGCGGGTCCAGCGAGACCGAGGTGAAGCTGTTCACCGTCATCGCCAGCGGGCCGCGCGCGGATTTGGCCGTCACGATGGTGACGCCTGTGGTGAACAGGCCAAGGGCTGCGCGAAACGCGGCGGCGTGATCCGGGCTTGGGGTGAAATTCGTCATGACCCAGCGGTGTCCTGTCTTCCTGTTCGTCCGATTGCGGGCAACCGGGACGGTTCAGGGGCGGACCCTAGCTTGTGGAAACATGCGTGAAAAGGGCGAATGCACCCTGACGCGGCGTGGCGTTGCAATTTCGGGGCGGTTTGGCAAGGTAGGCGTCATTCGGCGACGGCAAAGCCGGAAATCAACTGCCGCAATCCAAGCGCGGCCCCGGCGACGATCGCCAGGAATGTCACCGGCGCGCCGTAGTACAGGATGGCGAATGCAGACAGGCCTTGCCCGATGGAACAGCCGAAGGCAATGACCGCGCCCAGCCCCATGATTGCCGCGCCGCCAATCTGCCGTTTCAACTCGCGCGGGTCCTCGCAGGCTTCCCATCGGAAATGCCCCTTGAACAGGCTGCCGGTGAATGCCCCGATCAGCACGCCCGCGACGCTGCCCACACCGAAGTTCAGCGATGATCCCGACGAGGTCATCAGATAGATCATCGTATCCCCCAGGGGGGCCGAGAATGTGTGGCTTTCCACCGGAGTGGGTGCAAACCCGTTGCCAAAGACCCAGGCTGTGCCGCCCCAGCCGATCACCACCGCAAGCCCGGCAATGGCCGCCCAGAACGCGGCCAGGGGGCTGTGGCGCATCTCTTTCGTGGTGAACATGGCGAGGATCAGAATGATCCCGGCCCCGATGCCGATGGCAGGGGCCGGCAGTCCCGTCAGGCTTTCCAGCTTGACCGAAAGCGACGGCAGCGCGGCGGGGTCGGCCAGCGTTTCAGGGAAGGCCAGCACCCGCAGATGGGCCAGCGGACCGGATATGGCGACATAGGCGGACAGCCCCATCACCACCACGATCACGAAGGCGAGCAGATCGCCGCCGCCCAGCCGTGCCAGCGCGCCGAAGCCGCAATTCCCCGACAAGGCCATGCCATAACCGAACATGAGACCGCCGAGGATCGAGGCCAGCGGGCTCCATCCGAGCCGCAGATAGATCGCCTCGGCCGCGGGAAGAATGCCCGTTCCGATCAGAAGATGCGTCCCGATCATCGCCACGCCGATGGCGATGCCCCACATCCGCATCCGAAGCGACGACCCGGCATAAAGCGCGTCTTCGATGGCCCCCAAGGTGCAGAACCGCCCCAGCCGGGCCGACAGGCCCAGCATCACGCCGCCCACAAGCCCGATCAGGGCGGTAAGGTTGGCGTCGCTGATCCAGTCGAACATGGGTGAATGCTCCTGTATCCCGAACCGGGAGGTGAGCCGCCAGCTTTTCGGTCAGCGGCGAAAACCGTTTGTCTGCCGTCGTCATGGACGGGGTGGGTGCGGGGCGTGGCAGGACGGAGGTTATTCGGCCGCCTTCTTCATGCCTTCCGTGTCACCGGTCGAACAAAAAAGTTCGTAGATCACTTCCAGAATGCGGCGCGGACGTTCATCCGTCAGCGAGTAGTAGATCGTCTTGCCCTCACGGCGCGGGGTCACGAGGCCCTCAAGCCTCAGGCGCGCCAGTTGCTGGGACACGGCAGCCTGACGGGCGTGCAACAGATGCTCCAGCTCGGTCACCGATTTCTCGCCGGTGACAAGGTGGCACAGGATCATCAGCCGCCCTTCGTGGCTGATTGCCTTCAGAAGAGTCGAGGCGTCGCAGGCGCTGGTCATCATCTTGTCCAGATCGTCGCTCGTCATATCCTCGCGGATGACAGGCAGTGCCATAGTGGTGTCCTTTTCGTTGATACCGCTTTGTCTTGTCATATAGACGCATTGCGGTTTTTGCAATCTGGGCGCGGTGTCGCGCCCCCGCGGCGTGGTCCGGCAGGCACAGCCGCACCGCCCGGATGGCACGCGGCTTAGTCGGGCGTCTGGTCGGTGGCCCCGGCCGGCGGCGTGGCGTCGGGTGTAAACCCGGTTTTCTCGACCAGCATCACCTTCAGAAGACCCCAGAAGAAATCCTCGCCCGGATAGCCTTCGATCCGCGCCAGTTCACCGCCGTTTTCGATCAGCAGAAAGGTCGGGGTGAACATCACCGGACGCTCCAGCGCGATGCCAAGGCTGTCAGGTCCGCCCTTGCGGCGCAGATCATGCAGTTGCACTTTGCGCAGCGGCGCGGCCTGACCCTCGGCGGTCTTGGGATAGATCGCGCCCAGTTCACGCTCCCACTTGGCGCACCAGGGGCAGCCGGGTTCTTCAACCATGACCAATTCCACCGCCAGGGCGGGCAGGGTGAAGACCCCCAGAAAGACGGCGGCCAGAACGGCACGGAAAGGCGACATGATGTAATCCTGTGGTTGAGCCGATTTCGGGAAGTGGTTGACCTTGTTTCGATACAACATCTAATTTGAATATGTCCTGAGTTCAAGGAATGGTCATGCTCGACATCTCATTCGCCGGTGCAGCCCTTGCGGGGCTGCTGTCTTTCTTCACACCCTGCATCCTGCCGATGGTGCCGTTCTATCTGTGCTATATGGCGGGCATTTCGATGAGTGAGCTGACGGGCGAGGGGCGGATCAGCCCTGGGGCGCAGCGGCGGCTGGTGATCTCGGCCATCGCGTTTGCCCTGGGGGTGACGACGATTTTCATTCTGCTGGGGCTGGGGGCGACGGCGCTGGGGTCTGCCTTTGCACGTTACAAGGAGCCGCTGAGCTATCTGGGGGCGGCGTTGCTTCTGGCGTTCGGCCTGCATTTTCTGGGCATCGTGAAGATCCCGCTTCTGTATCGCGAGGCGCGGCTGGACAGCAGCGCCGCCCCCAGCACCCTGATCGGGGCCTATCTGATGGGGCTGGCCTTCGGGTTTGGCTGGACGCCCTGTGTCGGGCCCGCGCTGGCGTCGATCCTGATGATCGCCTCGGGGATGGGGGATCTGTGGCGCGGGGCGCTGCTGTTGGCGGTGTACGGGTTGGCCATGACCACGCCCTTTGTGATCGCGGCGCTGTTTGCGCGTCCGTTTCTGGCCTGGGCCGGGCGCAATCGAAAATATCTGCCATGGGTCGAACGCACGATGGGGGTGATGCTGGTGGTCTTTGCGATTCTGATCGCCACCAACAGCGTGAACGCCATCGGGCAATTCATGTTGGAATGGATGCCCTGGTTTGGCAATATCGGCTGACCGACGGCGCGGTCCTGGCATCGGGTTGACGCTTGCCAGAAAGGCCTTGCGCAGGGCCGGGCGGGCTTAGCCCCGATTGGCGCAAATAGAAATTCAAAAATTAGAATTTGATGTTGCGGAAATTACTTAGCATGTTACGTTAGCACACAGTTGTGCACACAACGGTCATGGGAGGTATCATGAAGCGGACAACGATCACGCTTTTCGCTCTGCTTGCGGGGCTTGGGATGGCAAATGCAGAAACGGTAGCGCCTGCGGATGTCACATACGAGGACGGGGCGATCGCCCAGTCGCTGACAGGTGTCGCGGGCAACCCGACAGAGGGCGCCAAGGTCATATCGACGAAGTCGCTGGGCAACTGCGTTGCCTGTCACGAAATCACCGATCTGGCGGATGTGCCGTTCCACGGTGAAGTGGGGCCGCTGCTGGATGGCGCGGGCGACCGCTGGAGCGAAGCCGAACTGCGCGGCATCGTGGCAAATGCCAAGATGATGTTCGAAGGGTCGATGATGCCGTCATTTTACAAGACCGATGGATTCATACGCCTGGGCAATGCCTATACAGGCAAGGCCCATGAGGGCGAGGTTGAGCCGCTGCTGACAGCGCAGCAGATCGAAGATGTTGTCGCCTATCTGATGACGCTGCAATAAGCGCACGGATCGGCAAACCCTATCTACAGGAGACTCAGATGAAGTTCACACGACGTGAAGCTCTGGCACTTGGCCTCGGCGCGACTGCCGTTGCGATGTTGCCGATGCGCGCCGCCGCGGCTGCGGATGACGCGATTGCCGCCTTTACCGGCGGCGCTGACATGGGCGAGGGCGGGATCACCCTGACCGCGCCCGAGATTGCCGAGAACGGTAACACGGTTCCGATTTCGGTCGACGCGCCCGGTGCGGAAAGCATCATCGTGCTGGCCGCGGGCAACCCGACCCCGGGCGTGGCCCAGTTCAACTTTGGCGAAGCGGCAGGCAGCCAGGCAGCCTCGACCCGGATGCGGCTGGCCGGCACGCAGGACGTGATCGCCATTGCAAAGATGCCCGATGGCAGCTTCGTGAAAGCGTCATCCACGGTAAAAGTCACCATCGGCGGCTGCGGCGGCTAATCAGAGGAGCTTGAAGACATGGCAAAAGGTGTAAAACCCCGCGTGAAAGTCCCGAAATCGGCAAGTGCCGGTGAAGTGGTGACCCTGAAGACCCTGATCAGCCACAAGATGGAATCGGGCCAGCGCAAGGATGGCGACGGCAACCTGATCCCGCGCTCGATCATCAACCGGTTCACCTGCGAGCTGAACGGCAAGATGGTCATCGACGTGACGCTGGAGCCGGCGATCTCGACCAACCCGTATCTTGAGTTCGATGCCCGCGTCGACGAGGGCGGCGAGTTCAAGTTCACCTGGTACGACGATGACGGCTCGGTCTACGAAGAATCCAAGCCGATCGCGGTCAGCTGAGCCTGGCGCAAGGGAGGAGACATAATAATGAAAAAATTTCACGGCATTGCAGCCCTGGTCGCTGCCTCGTTCACCGGGGCGGCGATTGCCACAGCCGATGAAAACGCTGAACTGGTCATCAATGGCGACATCGAGATCGTCACCAAGACCGCCGCGCCGGCGCATTTGTCGGACGCGCTGGACGAGGTCATGTCCGGCTGGCGGTTCCGGTCGGATCAGACCCAATCCATGCAGATGGATGATTTCGACAACCCCGGTATGCTGGGGGCCGAAAACGGGGCCGAGATCTGGGCCACGGCGGATGGGACCGAAGGCAAATCCTGTGCCGATTGTCACGGTGCGCCGGAAGAAATGGCCGGTGTGAAAGCGGTCTATCCCAAGTGGAACGAAGAGGCGGGCGAGGTGCGCACGCTTCAGATGCAGGTCAATGATTGCCGCGAAAACCGCATGGGGGCCGAGCCGTGGGGCTATGACAAGTCCGACGCCATCGACGTCGAGGCGCTGCTGGCCTCGGTGTCGCGGGGGATGCCGGTCAATGTCGCCATTGACGGTCCCGCGCAGGAGGCTTGGGAAAAGGGCAAGGAAATCTATTACACCCGCTTTGGCCAGCTGGAGCTGAGCTGCGCGAACTGCCATGAAGACAATTATGGCAACATGATCCGCGCCGACCATCTGAGCCAGGGCCAGATCAACGGGTTTCCGACCTATCGCCTGAAGAACACCAAGCTGAACGGGGCGCATTCGCGTTTCAAAGGCTGCATTCGTGACACCCGCGCCGAGACATTCAGCCCCGGGTCGCCTGAATTCGTGGCATTGGAGCTTTACGTCGCTTCGCGCGGTAACGGCCTGTCGGTCGAAGGACCCTCGGTCCGCAACTAAGCCATTCACCCCGTCCGGGTTGTGCCGGGCGGGGTTTCTTTACGCGTATACATTCAAAGCACTGCATGGATCGTGTTGGTCCCTGCGCTGACGAACAAAGGGAAACCGCACATGATCTCTCGTCGTGATTTTCTTCAGGTCTCGATGGCCGCATCGGCGCTGTATGGCGCGTCGGGCTTTGGAAACTGGGCGCGTCTGGCCGCGCAGCAGGCGCTGACGCAGGATGACCTTTTGAAGTTCGACACGTTCGGCAATGTCAGCCTGATCCACATCACCGACATTCACGCGCAGCTGAAACCAATCTATTTCCGCGAGCCCGAGATCAATCTGGGCGTCGGGCCCGCCAAGGGGCAGATGCCGCACATCACCGGGGCGGCCTATCGCGAATTTTACGGTATCAAGGATGGGTCGCCCTCGGCCTATGCGCTGACGTATAATGACTTTACCGCCTTGGCGCGCGAATATGGGCGTGTGGGCGGGATGGATCGCGTTGCGACCGTGGTCAATGCCATCCGGGCCGACCGCCCCGATGCGCTGCTTCTGGACGGGGGCGACACCTGGCACGGATCCTACACCTGCTATCACACCGAAGGGCAGGACGTGGTCAACGTGATGAACGCGCTGAAACCCGATGCGATGACCTTCCACTGGGAATTCACGCTGGGGTCGGACCGGGTGAACGAGATCGTTGAAAATCTGCCCTTTGCCGCGCTTGGTCAGAACATCTTCGATGCCGAGTGGGACGAGCCCGCCGAGCTCTTCAAACCCTACAAGTTCTTCGAACGCGGCGGGGTGAAGATTGCGGTGATCGGGCAGGCCTTCCCCTATATGCCGATTGCCAACCCCGGCTGGATGTTCCCCGAATACTCGTTCGGCATTCGTGACGAGAACATGCAGGCGATGGTGGACGAAGTGCGCGCGGCGGGGGCCGAGCTTGTCGTCGTGCTGAGCCACAACGGCTTTGATGTCGACAAGAAGATGGCGGGCAAGGTCACGGGGATCGACGTGATCCTGTCGGGTCACACGCATGACGCTCTGCCCGAACCGGTGCAGGTGGAGCAGACCTTCATCATTGCCTCCGGATCGAACTCGAAATTCGTCAGCCGCGTCGATCTGGACGTGCGCGACGGCAAAATGATGGGCATCCGCCACAAGCTGATCCCGATTTTCGCAGATGTGATCACGCCGGACGCCACGATCACCCAACTGATCGACGAACAGCGCGCGCCCTATAAGGCCGAGTTGGAAGAGGTGATCGGCACCACCGACACGCTTCTCTATCGTCGCGGCAATTTCAACGGATCGTGGGATGACCTGATCTGCGACGCGCTGATCAACGAACGCGAGGCCGACATCGCCATGTCGCCCGGCGTGCGCTGGGGGCCGTCGATCCTGCCGGGGCAGGAGATCACGCGCGAGGATATCTGGAACGTGACCTCGATGTCCTACGGGCAGGCCTATCGAACCGAGATGACCGGCGAGTTCATCCACACGATCCTTGAGGACGTGGCCGACAACCTGTTCAACCCTGACCCCTATTACCAGCAGGGCGGCGACATGGTGCGCATCGGTGGCATGGGCTACCGGATCGACATCACCAAGCCGCAGGGCAGCCGGATCACCGAGATGACGCTTTTGAAAACCGGCGAGGCGATTGATCCGGCCAAAAACTATGTGGTCGCAGGCTGGGCCAGTGTGAACGAAGGCACCGAAGGGCCGCAAATCTGGGACGTGGTGGAAAGCCACATCAAGAAACAAGGCACCGTCAAACTGGACCCGAACAACTCGGTCACAGTGGTCGGCGCCTGACCTGACACGGCCCGACCCTTTTTTGGGGCGGGCCATTTTTCCAAGCCTATCCATGCACATAGGCGAATGTTGAGATGTTAAAGGAGAGATGCCAAATGACTGACAGCTCTGCAAAATCCGGGGCGTCACGCCGCGCGTTCCTGAAAGGGGCCGCCGCCACCGGGGCAGCACTTGGTGCCGCCGGGGCCGCGCATGCCGAGGGTGATCCGTTGATCACCGAGGTGCAGGACTGGGCCGCGGGCCTGGGCGACGGGGTGGACGCCACGCCCTATGGGATGCCGATTGAATTTGAGGATCACGTGATCCGGCGCACGGTCGAATGGCTGACGGCAGATACGATTTCGTCGATCAACTTCACGCCCATTCACGCACTGGACGGCACGATCACCCCGCAGGGCTGCGCGTTCGAGCGCCACCATTCAGGCGCAATCACGCTGCGCAAGGAAGATTACCGGCTGATGATCAACGGCATGGTCGATACGCCATTGGTCTTTACCTATGAAGACCTGGAACGCTTCCCGCGCGTCACACGCACCTTCTTTCTGGAATGCGCCGCCAACACCGGCATGGAATGGGCGGGCGCGCAACTCAATGGCGCGCAATACACCCACGGTATGATCCACAACATGGAATATACCGGCGTGACCCTGCGCACTTTGCTGGAAGAGGCCGGGCTGGACGCGGCGGGCGATCTGGCGGGCAAATGGGTCTATGTCGAAGGGGCGGATGCGTCCTCGAACGGGCGGTCGATCCCGATGGAAAAGGCACTGGACGACTGCATGATCGCCTTCAAGGCCAACGGCGAGGCGCTGCGCATGGAGCACGGCTATCCGGTGCGCCTTGTGGTGCCTGGTTGGGAAGGCAATATGTGGGTCAAATGGCTCCGCCGGATCGAGGTGATGGACAAACCGGTCGAAAGCCGGGAAGAGACCTCGAAATACACAGACACGATGGCCGATGGCACGTCGCGCAAATGGACCTGGACGATGGACGCCAAGTCGATCATCACCAGCCCCAGCCCGCAAATGCCGATCACCCATGGCAAGGGGCCTTTGGTCATCACCGGGCTTGCCTGGTCCGGCAATGGCGCAATCACGGCGGTCGATGTGTCGCTGGATGGCGGTGTGACCTGGCAAGAGGCGCGATTGGCCGAACCCGGCAAACCCATGGCGCTGAGCCGCTTCTATCTGGATATCGACTGGGACGGGTCCGAGATGTTCCTGCAATCACGCGCGATGGACGACACCGGCTATGTCCAGCCCACCAAGGCGCAACTGCGCGAGGTGCGCGGGTTGAACTCGATCTATCACAACAACGGCATCCAGACATGGCACGTGAATGCTGAAGGGGAGGCAAACAATGTCGAAGTTTCCTAAGGTCTTGATGGCAACCGCGCTTGCCACCCTGACAGCCGCACCCGCTTTGGCCGAAAAGCTTGGTCTTGGTCGCGCCGCGACCGAGGCCGAAGTGGCCGCGTGGGATCTGGATGTGTTCCCCGATGGCTCAAATCTGCCCGAAGGGTCGGGCGACGTGTTCACGGGCGAAGAGGTGTTTGCCGAGCATTGCGCCGTTTGCCATGGTGATTTCGCCGAAGGTGTGGGCAATTGGCCGAAACTGGCGGGCGGTGAAGATACGCTGGCGGACGATGATCCGCTGAAAACCGTCGGGTCATACTGGCCTTATCTGTCGACCACATTCGATTATGTGCGCCGGTCGATGCCGTTTGGAAACGCGCAAAGCCTGTCCAACGACGACGTGTACGCGATCGTGGCCTATATCCTTTATTCGAACTATCTTGTGGATGACGATTTCACCTTGTCGAAAGAAACGTTCCTGGATGTTGATATGCCGAACGCGGACGGGTTCTTCGTCGATGACCGCCCGGAAACGGAATACCCGGTGTTCACCGAACGCTGCATGGAAAACTGCAAGCCCGGTGCGGTCGAGATCACCAAGACTGTGGTATTCAAAGGCGATCCCAACGCAGGCGCGAGCGCGGACGAAGTTGAAACGTCCGCCCCCGCTGCATCGGACGAAGCCGCTGCACCGGCTGTCGAAGACGCGGCCCCCGTGACCGTGGCATTCGACGCTGAACTGGCCGAGAAGGGCGAGAAGGTGTTCAAGAAATGTAAAGCCTGCCACAAGGTGGGCGAGGGCGCGAAGAACGGTGTTGGCCCGATGTTGAATGGCGTCTGGGAACGGGCTGCGGGCACGGTTGACGGCTTCAAATACTCCAAGCCGATGATGGCGGCGGGCGAAGACGGGTTGGTGTGGAATGCTGAAACCCTGTCAGGCTATCTGGCCGACCCACGCAGCTATCTGAAAGGCAACAAGATGTCTTTTGCAGGTCTGAAGAAGGACGCGGATATCGAGGCCGTGCTTGAGTTTCTGAAATCTCACAGCCAGTAGTTCGGCAAGCGGTTCATACTCTGACTGGGCGCCGTTGAATGACAACGGCGCCCTTTTTCGTTGGTTTGGCGAATGACGGCGTCTGTGCTAGTTTTTCACAGCTACATACAGGAGGGTCAAATGCGTGTTCTCGCTCTATGTCTTGGCATTCTTGCCTTGGTGCTCGGCTTCCCCGCAAACGCGGCTGAACTGGGCGATGACGGGTTGCACAAGCAGCCGTGGTTCACCGACAGTTTCCTTGAAATGCCCGATGATCTGGCCGAGGCGGGGGCGGAGGGCAAAGATCTTCTGATCCTCATTGAACAGCAGGGCTGCCCCTATTGCCGTGAGCTGCACGAGGTGAATTTCGCACGCCAGCAGATCGTCGATCACCTGACCGAAAGCTTCATGGTCGTGCAGTTGAACATGTTCGGCGCGCGCGAAGTGGTGGATTTCGATGGCGAAGCACTGGAGGAACGTGATCTTGCGGTGAAATGGGGTGTGAATTTCACGCCGACCGTGGTGATCTTTCCCTCTGATGCGCCCGATACCAGCACCGCCCGGGCGGCCGAAGCATTCCGTATGCCCGGTTATTTCAAGCCGTTTCATTTCCTGAAATCGCTGGAATACGTCACCACGGACGCCTATCGCGATCAGGTGTTTCAGCGTTATCTGCAAGACGTGTTCCAGAAGATGGAGGAAAACGGCGAAACGCCGGATGTCTGGTAGGTGACGCCCGAATGCACGCATCAATATATGAAATTTATTGAGTGGGTTAACTTAACAGGTTAGCCTTCGGTCATGGGGTGGAATCGACACATTATATTGGGCTTGGTTGCAACTTTGGTCTGGGCAAGCCCCGCGTCCTCCAACGAACTCGGTGATGCCGACAAAGGGGTCGAGGTGTTTGATGAATGCGCAAGCTGCCATTCCGTTGGGCAAGGGGCAAAAAACCGCGTCGGGCCGCATCTGAACGGTCTGTTCGGGCGCCGTGCCGCCGGGATCGAGGGATTCAGGTATTCGGCCGGACTGACGCGCATGGGCAAGGATGGGCTGGTCTGGAATTTTGACCTGCTGGATCGCTATGTCGAAAACCCGAAGGCCTTTACCTCGGACACGCGCATGGCTTACAAAGGGTTGAAGGACGCGGGGCAAAGGGCTGATTTACTTGCGTATTTACGCCGTTTTTCGGACGACCCCGCGAATATCCCCGAGGCCGCTCCGACCGCCTCGGGCACCGACCATTCGGTCGATCCGACGATCCTGGCCATTCAGGGCGACCCGGACTACGGCGAATACCTGTCCTCGGAATGCACATCCTGCCACCAGCTCAGCGGAGACAATGACGGCATTCCACCCATCATCGGCTGGCCGGCCGAGGATTTCGTGGTCGCCATGCATGCCTACAAGGACAAGTTCCGCCCGCATCCCGTGATGCAGATGATGGCAGGCCGCCTGTCCAACGAAGAGATTGCCGCCCTGGCCGCCTATTTCGCGGCGGCCGGGTCATAGGCAGGGGGGCCGGGACGGGCCCGCCCAACGCGACAGGTGCGCGCGGTTTTCGCACCAAACCGGGAGGAAACCAGATGAAACTGAACAGACGTCTTTTCATGGGCGGTGCTGCGGCAGGGGCGGCTGTGGCCACGTTGGCGGCCCCGATGGCGCAGGCCTCTAACCATGGCAAACCCAAGGTGGTTGTGATTGGCGGCGGGGCAGGCGGGGCGACCGCCGCACGCTATATCGCCAAGGACAGCAAGGGCGAGATTGATGTGACGTTGATCGAACCCTCGCGCAGCTATTACACCTGTTTCTTCTCGAACCTCTATATTGGCGGCTTTCGCGAGCTCAACTCGATCGCGCACAGCTATGGCACGCTGGCCGCGGAATATGGCATCAACGTGGTACATGACTGGGCCGTCGGGATTGACCGCGACGCGCGCACCGTCACCCTGGCCGGGGGGGCTGTGCTGCCCTATGATCGTTTGATCCTGTCCCCCGGCATTGATTTCGTCGATGGCGCGGTTGATGGCTGGGATGTGTCCCACCAGAACGCAATGCCCCATGCCTATAAGGCCGGGTCGCAGTCCGAGCTTCTGAAGGCGCAGATCGAGGCCATGCCCGACGGCGGCACCTTCGCCATGATCGCGCCCCCAAACCCGTTCCGCTGCCCACCCGGGCCGTATGAGCGGATTTCGATGGTGGCGCATGTGCTGAAGGACCGGAACCCGACCGCGAAGATCATCATCGCCGACCCGAAAGAGAAGTTTTCGAAAATGGCCCTGTTTCAGGAAGGCTGGGCGGATCATTATGACGGGATGATCGACTGGATCGGGCCGGAGTTCGGGGGCGGCAATGTCTCGGTCAACCCCGAAGCGATGACGGTGACGATTGATGGCGAGGAAACCAAGGTCGATGTCTGCAACGTGATCCCGGCGATGAAGGCCGGACGGATCTGCGAGATTGCGGGCGTCAACGATGGCAACTGGGCCCCGGTCAACCCGCATACGATGCAATCGCGCGCGGACGAGAACATCCATGTTCTGGGCGATGCCAGCCACCAGGGCGACATGCCCAAGTCGGGCTTTGCCGCCAACAGCCAGGCCAAGGTGGCCGCGATGGCGGTGCGCGCCGCGCTGACCGGGTCAAAGCAGTTCCCGGCGAAGTTCACCAACACTTGCTGGTCGCTGATCGACACCGATGACGGCGTGAAGGTGGGCGCAAGTTACGAGGCGACGGACGAGAAGATCGCCAAGGTTGACGGCTTCATCAGCCAGACCGGAGAGGACGCCGCGCTGCGCAAGACCACCTATGAGGAAAGCATTGGTTGGTATGCGGGGATCACTGCTGACATGTTCGGCTGATCCTGTTGCTAATATTCGCCTGACCGAATATGTTTCAGGCAAAGGCGGGGGTCACCGATCCGGCCCCTGCAAAACCAAAGGACGAGGCAGGGGCCTTGGCCAAAAACCGCAAGGGAAGTCTTCATGAAACCGTTTCTGACCCTCACCCTGACCGCCGCGCTTCTGGCCACCCCGGCCTTGGCGGACAATCATGCCATGCAGGAAACCGACCACGCGATCACCTATGCGTTTGAAGGCGATTTCGACGACGCCACTTTCGCGGTGGAGACAGCCATCGTCGGCAAGGGGCTGGTGATCGACTATGTCAGCCACACCGGCGCGATGTTGGAACGCACCAAGGCCGATGTCGGCTCCGACGTCAAAATCTATGACGCCGCGGATATTTTCCTGTTCTGTTCGGCCCAGATCAGCCGCGAAGTGATGGAAGCTGATCCGATGAATATCAGCTTCTGCCCCTATGGTATCTTCGTCACCGACAAGGACGGCGAGGTGCGTGTTGGATACAGCAAGTATCCCGAGGGCGACATGCAGAAGGTGCAGGCGTTGCTGGACGAGATTGCGCAAGAGGCCGTTGCAAACTGACCCGTGCCAAAACCCTTGTAAAAACAGACCCCGCATGTCCGAATGGCAGGCGGGGTTTTGCATGACGCCACGGCAGGAATAAAAACATTCAAAAAAATGAATGTAACCCTTGTTCCCGGCGTGGGCCGCCATTAACTTAACGTGCGAACTGGATGAATGGTGAGGCAAACATGATTGAAACGGATTTCACACCCTGGGCCTCTGCTCTTGGAGGCGCGCTGATTGGCTTGGCCTCGGTGCTGTTGATGTGGCTGCGCGGCAATGTGCTGGGGGCCACCGGCATTCTGGCAGGCTTTTTGCAACCTGACAGTTCGACCGACTGGTCGTGGCGGGCCGCGATCCTTGCGGGGATGCTGACCGGTCCGCTGGTCTTTCTGGCGGCAACGGGCGGTTTTCCGACGATTCAGGTGCCGGTCTCGACCCTGTCGATGATCATCGGCGGGCTGATCGTCGGGGTTGGCGTCACCTATGGCTCGGGCTGCACGTCCGGGCATGGGGTCTGCGGCATGGCGCGGTTCTCGCCACGTTCGATCGTTGCCACGCTGACCTTCATGGCGGGCACGGCGGTGATGGTGTTTCTGACCCGTCACGTGTTCGGCCTTTAGGAGGATTGGCGATGAAACTTCTTCTGATATATCTGACGGGCGTCGTGTTTGGGCTGGGGATTGCGATCTCGGGCATGGCAAACCCGGCGAAGGTGCTGAATTTCTTTGATGTGTTCGGCGCGTGGGATCCCAGCCTGGCCTTCGTGATGGGCGCGGCGCTTCTGGTCGCGGCACCGGGCTATGCGCTGGTGTTCAAGCGCCCGAAACCGATCTTTGCCCAGTCCTTCAAGCTGCCCGGCACAAAACTGATCGACCGCAAACTGGTGCTGGGGTCGTTCACTTTCGGGCTGGGATGGGGACTGGCCGGGTTTTGCCCCGGTGCGGCGCTGCCGGTGATTTCGACCGGCAACCCATCGGTTCTGACCTTCACGGCCTCGATGATCGTGGGCCTGTTTCTGGCCCGCTGGATGATTGCGACCACCGCCCGACGCCAAGATGCGGCGCAGGCCAACTGACATCGGGGCGACAATCGCACCCGCACAGACAGGAAAGGACATGACATGAAAAACTATCCCGTCAACACGTCCCTCAAACCCGAGGTGAAAGCCTTTTTCGAGGAAGATTCAAACACGATTTCCTATGTGGTCAAAGACCCGGCGTCGAAATCATGCGCCGTGATCGACAGCGTGATGGACATCGACTATGCGGCCGGGCGGATCACCCATGACCATGCGGACGAAATCATCGCCTATATCAAAGCCGAAGGGTTGGAGCTTGAATGGCTGATCGAAACCCATGTCCATGCCGACCACCTGTCCGCCGCGCCTTATATTCAGGACAAACTGGGCGGCAAGATCGGTATCGGATCGAAGATCACCGTGGTGCAAGAGGTCTTCGGCAAGGTTTTCAACGAAGGCACCGAGTTTCAGCGCGACGGCAGTCAGTTCGACCGGCTGTTCGAGGATGGCGATACTTACAAGATCGGCACGATGGACGCCTTCGTGATGCACACGCCGGGCCACACGCCTGCCTGCATGGTGCATGTGATCGGGGACGCGGCCTTTGTGGGTGACACGCTGTTCATGCCCGATGGCGGATCGGCACGGGCCGATTTCCCGGGCGGCGATGCGGGCGAGCTTTACGACTCGATCCAGAAGGTGCTGGCGCTGCCCGATGAAACGCGGCTATTCATGTGCCACGATTACGGGCCGAATGGGCGCGACATTCAGTGGGAAACCACGGTGGCGGACGAAAAGGCGCACAATATCCACGTGGGCGGCGGCAAGACAAAAGAGGAATTCGTGAAGTTCCGCACCGAGCGTGACGCGCAACTGGACATGCCGCGGCTGATCATCCCGTCGCTTCAGGTCAATATGCGCGCGGGCGACATGCCGCCTGCGGACGAGGATGGCAGGACCTTCCTGAAAGTGCCCGTGAACACGTTGTGAATTGTTGCTTGGAAAGGCAGACCAGATGCAGATGAAGAAACTCGATGACAAGGTGACGGTCGCGCCGCAGATCACCGTGGATGACATCCCCGCCATCAAGGCGGCAGGGTTCACCGTGGTGATGTGCAACCGACCCGATGGCGAAGAGCCAGGGCAGCCGGCCTGGGCCGAGATCAGCGCGGCAGCCAAGGCGGCCGGGCTGGGCACATCATTCCTGCCGATGTCGAACCGGGACGATGCCTTCGCCGTGATGGACGCGTTCAAGCGCGTGGTCGAGGATGCATCGGGACCGGTCTTGGCCTATTGCCGGTCCGGCGCACGTTGCGAGATTTTGTGGATGACGGCACAGGCCAACGCGTGACCTGCGCGGGGTAAGCCGCTTGATGAACTAGGAAAAATCTCATGAGCCAGGTGTCGAACAAGGTGGCGCGCGGCGCTGCCCTCAGACGTTTTGTGCCGATTTTGGACTGGGGCGCGCGTTATGACAACGCGGCTTTCACCTCGGACATGGTGGCGGCGGTGATCGTGACGATCATGCTGATCCCGCAATCGCTGGCCTACGCGCTTCTGGCGGGCCTGCCGCCGGAAATGGGGTTGTATGCGTCGATCCTGCCGCTGGTGGCTTACGCGATCTTCGGCACCTCGCGGGCCCTGGCGGTGGGGCCGGTGGCTGTGGTTAGCCTGATGACGGCAGCGGCCGTGGGCAATCTGGGGCTGACCTCGCCCGCAGAATACGCCGCCGCTGCAATCACGCTGGCCTTCCTGTCGGGGCTGATCCTTCTGGTCATGGGCGTGTTCCGTCTGGGATTTCTGGCAAACTTCCTGAGCCACCCGGTGATCGCGGGTTTCATCACCGCCTCGGGGCTGCTGATCGCCACCAGCCAGTTGAAACACATCCTTGGCATTGAAGCGCACGGGCATTCGCTGTTTGACCTCGTGGGCTCGCTGCTGTCCCATATTACGCAGACCAACCTGATCACGCTGGCCATCGGCGCGGGCTCGGTCGCGTTCCTGTTCTGGGTGCGCAAGGGGTTGAAGCCGCTGCTGTTGTCCTGGGGGCTTGGCCCGCGCATGGCCGATATTCTGGCGAAAGCCGGGCCTGTCGGGGCGGTTGCCGTCACCACGCTGATCACCTGGGGGTTTGACCTGCAATCGAAGGGGGTCGCCATCGTGGGCGACGTGCCGCAGGGTTTGCCACCGCTGACCTTCCCCAGTTTTGACGCTGACCTCTGGACCAGCCTGTTTGGTTCGGCGCTTCTGATCTCGATCATCGGGTTCGTCGAAAGTATCTCGGTCGCGCAGACGCTGGCCGCCAAGAAGCGCCAGCGCATTGTCCCGGATCAAGAGCTTGTGGGTCTGGGGGCCTCCAACATTGCGGCCGCCATGTCGGGCGGCTATCCGGTGACAGGCGGGTTTGCACGCTCGGTCGTCAATTTCGACGCCGGTGCAGAAACGCCCGCCGCCGGGGCCTTCACCGCCATCGGTATCGCCGCGGCCGCCCTGTTCCTGACACCGCTTCTGTTCTTCCTGCCCAAAGCCACGCTGGCTGCGACCATCATTGTCGCCGTGCTGAGTCTTGTGGACTTCCATATCCTGCGCGCCACCTGGGCGTATCACCGCGCCGATTTCACCGCCGTTCTGGCGACCATTTTGCTGACCCTTGGTTTCGGGGTCGAAATCGGCGTGTCCGCGGGTGTCGTCCTGTCCATTGTGCTGTATCTTTACAAAACCTCACGCCCGCATATCGCCGAGGTCGGCCTGATCCCCGGCACGCAACACTTCCGCAACATCAACCGCCACGCGGTGCTGACCCATCCCGAACTGGTAACGCTGCGGCTGGATGAAAACCTGTACTTCGCCAACGCACGCTTCATCGAGGATTACCTGCTGGCCCGTGTCGCAAAAGGCGGCATCAAGCATGTGGTTCTGATGTGCTCGGCGGTGAACGAGATCGACCTGTCCGCGCTGGAAACGCTTGAGGAACTGAACCGCCGTTTGGGCGAGGCGGGCATCACGCTCAGCCTGTCCGAGGTCAAGGGCCCGGTCATGGACCGCCTGAAGCGCACTGATTTCATTCAGAACCTGACCGGCTGTGTCTATCTGACCCAATTTGCCGCAATGCAGGCGCTGGGGCCGGTGGATGGATCGGTGCCGGTTTGCGCGGAGCAGGGCGACGCTGCGTAACTTTGGGCGGCCTATCGTGATTTATTGAACGCTTGTGCAATTCTTGCTAGGCCAAGCACAGACTTCACGGAGGGTTCCCCATGCAGATCACCAACAACACCGTTGCCATCGTCACCGGCGGCGCATCCGGGCTTGGCGGCGCCGTGGCCCAGACACTGGCGGACGCAGGTGCCAAGGTCGGCATTTTTGACCTGAACGAGGATGCCGGGCAGGCGATGGCGGAGAAAATCGGCGGCGCATTTGCCAAGGTGGACGTGTCCGATCCGGCGTCAGTGGCTGAAGGCTTCAAGACCCTGCGCGCGGCGCTTGGGCAGGAACGCATCATGGTGAACTGCGCGGGCATCGCGCCTGCATCGAAAACTCAGTCAAAGGGCGAGCCGCATGATCCGAGTGTGTTCGCGAAAACCATCGGTGTGAACCTGATCGGCACGTTCAATTGTGCCAGCCAATCGGCGGCGGGCATGGCGCTGGCGGACCCGGTGACGGAGGACGGTGAACGCGGCGTGATCATCAACACCGCGTCGATTGCAGCCTTTGATGGGCAGATCGGGCAGTTGGCCTATGCCGCATCCAAGGGCGGCGTGGTGGGCATGACCCTGCCCATGGCGCGCGACTTGATGCGCGACGGCATTCGCGTGATGACCATCGCACCGGGTATCTTCAAGACCCCCATGGTCGCAGGCTTGCCGCGAGAGGTGCAGGACAGCCTTGGCGCACAAGTCCCGTTCCCCTCGCGCCTTGGCGACCCGGCGGAATATGCCGCCATGGCACGCCACATCGTGGAAAACAGCATGTTGAACGGCGAGGTGATCCGGTTGGACGGCGCGATCCGCATGGCGCCGCGGTAACGGCAAAACCGCCCCGATGCGCGAGGCTCTGGCCTTGCGCCCCGCCATCGCTTAAGAAGCGCGCGATGAGCACCCGTCACGACATACGCGCCGCCGCCCGCCTGTCCGTCGCCCCTATGATGGATTGGTCAGACCGCCATTGCCGATACTTTCATCGGCTGATGAGCCGCCGCGCGCTTTTGTATACCGAGATGGTCACGGCCCCTGCCTTGGTGCGGGGCGGTGCGGTGCATTTGCTGGACTACAATATCGAAGAACATCCCGTGGCCGTGCAGCTTGGTGGGTCGGACCCCAGGGAACTGGCCGCGGCCACCAAATTGTGTGTCGAACGGGGGTATGACGAGGTGAACCTGAATGTCGGCTGTCCCTCGGATCGGGTGCAGTCGGGCACGTTCGGGGCGGTGTTGATGCGGGATGCGCCATTGGTGGCCGACTGCATGGCGGCGATGAAAGATGCGGCGCAAGATATTGAAGTGACAGTAAAATGTCGGATCGGTGTTGATGATCAAGCGCCCGACGATGTGTTGCCAGCGTTCATCGAAACCGTCGCCGCGGCAGGTGTCACACGGTTCACGATTCATGCCCGCAAGGCCTGGCTTCAGGGCCTCAGCCCGAAGGAGAACCGGGATATTCCCCCCTTGGACTACCCGTTGGTGCATCGGATGAAAGAGGCGTTCCCTGATCTGCATCTGTCGATCAACGGGGGCATTACGAAGCTTGATGACGCCCGCGCGCATCTGGATGTGATGGACGGGGTGATGATCGGGCGGGCGG
Organism: Aliiroseovarius zhejiangensis; assembly: GCF_014656375.1. Lineage (GTDB taxonomy): Bacteria > Pseudomonadota > Alphaproteobacteria > Rhodobacterales > Rhodobacteraceae > Aliiroseovarius > Aliiroseovarius zhejiangensis. Next base: position 538,806 of record NZ_BNCH01000002.1, read on the forward strand.
CCTATCACGACCCGGCGTCTGTGCTTTTGGAGGCCGATCAGGCGATTTTCGGTGATCCTGCACCTGCGCGCTCGGCGCATGAGGTGGTCGAGGCGATGTATCCCTATATCGAGGCGCAACTCGCTCAGGGTGTGCGTCTGCATTCGATCACCCGGCACATGCTGGGTGTTTTCACCGGGCGTCCCGGTGCGCGCAAATGGCGGCGTATCCTGTCCGAGGGGGCGTCACAGGACGGGGCAGGGGTTGCCTTGCTGGCCGAGGCGCTGTCACATGTGCCAGACCACGTCCCTGCAAGCTGAGACCATCCATGCCTGATCTTTCAATCCTTCTGCCGATGGCCGGGCTTTTGCTTGTAATCGGTGCTTTCGCCGGCGTTCTGGCGGGACTTTTGGGCGTTGGCGGCGGGATCGTGCTGGTGCCTGCATTTTTCTATGCCTTCACCGCGTTGGGTTACGCGTCGGATCAGTTGATGCAGGTCTGCCTGGCGACCTCGCTGGCGACGATCATTGTGACCTCGCTGCGCTCGGTCCATTCGCACAATCGCAAGGGCGCGGTGGAATGGGACATCCTGAAAACATGGGCACCGGGGATCGCGGTGGGCGCTGTGATCGGGGTGCTGGTGGCTTCGGGACTGCGCTCGACCGTGTTGCAGGCGATCTTTGGCGGGCTGGGATTGGTGATCGGCGCCTATCTGGGGTTTGGGCGTGCCGATTGGCGGTTGGCCGAAGCGATGCCGACAGGACTGCGCCGCGCGGTTTTGTCACCGATGCTTGGGTTCCTTTCCGTATTGATGGGCATTGGCGGCGGCAGTTTCGGGGTGCCCTTGATGACCCTGCACGGGCGGCCCATTCACAACGCGGTGGCCACGGCGGCCGGGTTCGGCGTGCTGATTGCGGTGCCGTCGGTGCTGGGCTTTCTGATGGTGACCATCGCGGCGGATGCCCGGCCACCTTTCACCGTCGGGGCCGTCAACCTGCCCGCCTTTGCCTTGGTGGTGGCGATGACGATGATCACCACGCCTTATGGCGTCAAGATCGCCCACGCGATGGACTCCAAGCCGCTGAAGCGGGTCTTCGCGGCGTTCCTGACGCTGGTGGCGCTGAACATGCTGCGCAAGGCGCTGCTGGGATAGCTGTTACGCCGGCCCTTCGGCCCCTTCGGCCCGGAAGGCCGCGATGGTCTCAGGCCGCAGTGGTCGCTTTGTCACGCCGTCCTGTTCCAGCGTCACGATCACGCTTTCCGAGCCGCACATCAGCTCGCCATCCACAAACGTGCCGTATTCCATCACGAAGGAACTGGTGCGAAAGCTTTTGGTGCGCGTGGTGATCACGTAATTGTCGCCCAGATGCAGGGGTTTGAAATAGCGTGCATAGTTCGTGGCGAGCACCACCTGCGGATCGCCGTCCTGATAGCTCGTCACGTGAACATGCGCGAAATAGGGGATGCGGATGGACTCGAACCAGCGGAAATAGGCGACGTTGTTCACGTGGTTCAGGGCGTCCAACTCGTGAAACCGGACCCGGTCAGCCAGTCCATAATGCCAGCCTTCCGGCACACCCACGCTTTGCAACTGTGCGGCGTTCAGGGGGGTGACAAGCGGGATATGGGCGAAGGGATCAGACATCAGGACACCATGCGGTCGGCCAGCTGCGCTGGTATCGGCATCCGGCGGGGAGTGGAAAACTGGAGCGGGTGAAGGGAATCGAACCCTCGTCGTCAGCTTGGGAAGCTGCTGCTCTACCATTGAGCTACACCCGCCTTTGGCTTTGGTTATGCCACCGGCGCCGGGCCGTCAAGTGGCCCTGTGCGCGGTCAGCCGCGCCTGCGTCTGCGGCGTTGTCGGCCCGTATCGCCCTCGCCGCCGCCAGCATTGAAGCTGAGGTCGGGCAGGGTGACGATCCCGCGCAGGATGGGGAACGGATCCACCGCGTTGGGCATGGCCGAGGCATTGACGAAATGCTCCTGAAAGCGTGGTTCGACCGCGGTTTCGATCTTCTGGATCTTGCGCACGGTGTCTTCGATCTCGGCCCGTGCGGCCCGGTTCAGAAGCGCGATGCGCGCGCCGGTGCCCGCGGCGTTCCCGGCCGAACTGACCTTGTCCAGCGGGCAATCCGGGATCATGCCCAGTACCATCGCGTGCTTGGCCGAGATATGCGCGCCAAACGCGCCGGCCAGCACCACGCGATCCACCTGATCGACACCGCGCTTGTCCATCAACAGGCGCGCCCCGGAATAAAGCGCCGCCTTCGCCATCTGAATTGCGCGGATATCGGCATTGGTGACGGCAATCGGTCCATTGGCGTCGTCACCGTCCCACAGGCGATAGGAATAGGTACGCCCGTCTGCGAAACACCGGTCGGTGCCGGTCTGTTCAGGCGATCCGATCAGTCCGCCCGCATCGACCAGCCCGGCCATCCGCATTTCGGCGATCACCTCGATGATGCCGGACCCGCAAATGCCAGTGACGCCGGTGGTGGCGATGGCCAGGTCAAAGCCGGGATCGGTGGACCACAAGTCCGACCCGATGACCTTGAAGCGCGGTTCCTTGGTCGCGGGGTCGATCTCGACCCGTTCGATTGCGCCGGGAGCGGCGCGTTGGCCCGCGCTGATCTGCGCGCCTTCAAAGGCGGGACCAGTGGGCGAGGAACACGCCAGCACACCGGTCTTGTCGCCCAGCAAAATCTCGGCATTGGTGCCCACATCGACCACCAGCACAAGGTCGTCGGACTTGTCAGGGGCTTCGGACAGGGCCACCGCCGCGGCATCCGCGCCCACATGGCCCGCGATGCACGGCAAAAGATAGACGCGGGCCGAATGGTGAACGGACAGGTTCAGATCATCCGCCCGGAGCCTGAGCGCATCGGAGGTGGCCAGCGCAAACGGCGCCTGACCCAGTTCGAACGGGTCAATGCCCAACAGCAGGTGATGCATCACCGGGTTGCAGACCACGACCACATCCATGATCAGCGAGGTGTCGATCTCGGCCTCGGACGCGATTTGCGCAAACAGGGTGTTCAGCCCCTCGCGCACCGCATCGGTCATTTCCTGCGCGCCGGTGGGGTTCATCATCGAATAGCTGACCCGGCTCATCAGGTCTTCGCCAAAACGGATCTGCGGGTTCATCAAGCCTGACGAGGCCACGACCTCGCCCGTGGCCAGATCGCACAGATGGCCGGCGATGGTGGTCGAACCCAGGTCGATCGCCACGCCGTAAACGGCGCCCTCGTAATATCCGGGCCACAGGTGCATGATGCGGGGCGGGTTTTCGACATCGCCCAGATGCACCGCCACCGTGACCTTCCAGTCGCCTTTGCGCAGGATCGGCTGCATGGATTGCAGGATATGCAGGTCCGCTTTCACATCGTCCAGATCCCACTGCTCTTTCAAAGCCAGAACCAGCCGCTCCAGATCGCCGGACGGTTCATGCATATCGGGCTCTTCCACGGCGACGTAGAACAGCTTGACCAGCGGGTCCAGCGTGATGTCCCGCGCCTCGGCCCGTTTGCGCACGACCTGTTTGTGCACCTGGCTTTCGGGGGGCACGTCGATCACCACATCCCCCTGAACGGTCGCCTGACAGCCCAGTCGACGCCCCTTGGGCAGGCCGCGAATGTCGTCATAGCGTTGTTCGACCTTGTTCCAGTCCGACAGGGCATCCTCGTGCACCGTGACCCCATGTTTCGGAAACTCGCCATAGGCAGGTGTGATCTGACATTTCGAACAAATGCCGCGCCCGCCACAGACGCTGTCCAGATCGACGCCCAACTGGCGCGCAGCGGTCAGAATGGGGGTGCCGACGGCAAATCGGCCCCGTTTGCCGGAGGGGGTGAAAACGACCAAAGGATCCTGTGACATGCGCGCGCGTTCCCTGCAAAGTTTCGCCCAATCTACGGATGCCGCCAGCAGGTGCAATGCCTGCCAGCGGCATCTTCGGGAAGGAAACGTCTTTTTCGTCGGAACCGGGGAAATCAGACGCTTAGCAGACCCATTGCATCACCGGGCAAGGGGCGTGCCGGTTTCACATTGCTCAAGCCACGCCAGTATTTCGGCGCGGTCCCCATCCAGTAGGGGCGCTGGCCCGGCCACGGTCATGTCGGGCATGTCTGACATCTTGATCGGGTTGCCCGCCGCCTTGAACGGTTGGTCATCCCCCGGCGCGGGCCCCGGCGCGGGCATGTCCACGACCATGTTACGCGCCAGGATCTGCGGATCCCGCATCGCTTCGGCCACGTCCTGAATGGGCGCACAGGGGATGCCGGAGGCGGTAAAGAGCTTGATCCAATAGGCGCGCGGATGGGCCAGAGTCACCGTCTCGATCTTGCGTCTGAGCAACATGACATTCTCGCAGCGGGCAAGATTGGTGGAGAACGCATCGCGTTTGGCCCATTTCGGCTTGCCGATCACCTCGCAGAACTTCCGAAACAGCGCGTCATTACCGCAGGCGATGACCATCAGGCCATCCTTGGTGTGATAGGTCTCGAACGGTGCGATGGACGGATGGCGCGCCCCGGACGGACCCGGCGGAATGCCGGTTTCGCTGGTGATCGCGACGGCATGTTCCAGAATGGCCAACTGGCTGTCCAGCATCGCCACGTCGATCTTCTGCCCCTTGCCGGTTTTCTGCCGTTGATACAGCGCGGCCAAAAGGCCATGCCCCAGGAACATCCCCGCCACGATATCCCCGACCGAGGCGCCCACACGCACCGGTTCGCGGTTCTTCTCGCCGGTGATCGACATCACGCCACCACGGGCCTGCACCACCATGTCATAAGCGGGACGCTCGGCGTCCGGTCCGGTATGACCGAAGCCCGAGACTGCGCCGTAGATCAGGTGGGGGTGCTTGGCCGAGAGGCTGTCCCAGCCATAGCCCAGACGCTCCATCACGCCGGGACGATAGTTTTCCATCACGACGTCGACCTGACCCAAAAGCCGTTCGAAAACAGCGCGATCCGCGTCGCTCTTCAGGTTCAGGGCGATGGATTTCTTGTTGCGATTGATGGTGGCGAAATAAGCGCTGAACCCATCGCGAAACGGCGGGAAGTGGCGGGTGTCATCGCCGGTTTCAGGTTGTTCCACCTTGATCACCCTGGCGCCCAGATCCGACAGGATCATCGAACAATAGGGGCCTGCCAGCACATGGGTCAGATCGAGTATGGTGATGTCGTCGAGGGGGGCGCTCATCGGCCGGTCCTTTCCTGTTACGCACAGGCACTGGGTAGAGATCACGCACCCCGGTGACTTTGAGATGTGTCAAATCCAGCGATTGACCGAAGGGAAGGAGGAGGATTTCTGCACCTCGTAAGCCGCGTTTGACACCGACTTGCGTCGTACAATGCGCAGTGGAAGAATTAATAAAGTTACATAAGGCATAGATAATATTGCTATAATAGCAAATGTGATTCAACGAACTGATAGTGTTTGATGGACCGTGATTCAACCAGTTCTGCTTCCGCCGGGTCGATATGGGGGCTGGAAATGTCCTCACCGACAAAGGCTTTCAGCGCGTCGATGTTTTCCCAAACCATGACGAAACAGAATTCTCTGGGCCTGTCGGGCAGCGGTGCGCCCGGGATCACATGGACCAGTCCCTTGGTTCTTTTCATCAACGGAATTGCGGTGTCGTGGAAGAATGCGCTGAACGCCGCTTCCTTGCCGGGTCGTGTAACGACTTGAAATATCCTCACAATCATGGGTTCACCCTCCTTTGGTGTGACGCCTGAATGCAAGACCTTCTCAACCTCGGTATTCTAGCACAGAATACTGTTCGGGTCAGCGACGGGAAGTGATTTCACCAATAAAAAAGGCCCGCGCAGGGCGAGCCTTGATCTTTTGCATCGTGGGTGAGGTCAGCCCCGGCGGCGGCGTCCGCCACGACGACCACCTGCGGCCCCGGCAGCCCCTGCATTGACCGAGTTGAACTTGATCCATTCAGCCCCGCCATCGTCGTTGTTGGTCAGGAAATTGGCGGCGCGAATTGCCTCCATTTCCTTGCCGGCCTTGGGTTTGGTCGAACCAAGCCCAAACAATTGGCAGAAGGTCTCGTCATCCATGTCGGCGGGGATCACGATGCCCTTGGCTTCCACTTCGGCCTTCTTTTCAGCCAGTTTTGTCGGGCCAACAGGCAAGGCGACCGGGTTCATGATCGCGGACGTCATGCCAGCGCCCATTGCCATCGGCAGGAATGCGTTATTGATGCCGTGCCGGTTGGGCAGCCCGAACGAGATATTCGAGGCGCCGCAGGTCGTGTTCACGCCCAGTTCTTCACGCAACCGACGCACGAGGGTAAAGACCTGAAGGCCCGCCGTTCCCATGGCTCCGATGGGCATGACCAGCGGATCCACGACGATGTCATGGGCGGGGATGCCGAAATCGGCGGCGCGTTCGACAATTTTCTTGGCAACCGCAAAACGCACATCCGGGTCTTCGGAAATCCCCGTATCATCGTTTGAAATCGCCACCACTGGCACGTTGTATTTCTTGACCAGCGGCAGAACCATTTCCAGCCGCTCTTCCTCGCCCGTGACCGAGTTCAGAAGCGGGCGGCCCTTGGCGGCTTTCAGCCCGGCTTCAAGCGCGCCGGGAACGGACGAATCGATGCACAGCGGGCAATCCGTCACCGCCTGCACGGTTTCCACCAGTTGCCGCATCAGGTCCGGTTCGACGAAGTTGTTGTCGGCATAACGCGGGTCTTCCGCCATCTTATTGGAAAACACCGCGCCCGAGTTGATGTCCAGCACCGTCGCCCCTGCCGCGACCTGCGCCAGCGCATCGCTTTCCACGCGGCTGAAATCGCCCGCTTCCAGTTCGGCGTTCAGCACCTTGCGCCCGGTCGGGTTGATGCGTTCACCGATCACGCAGAACGGTTGGTCAAAGCCGATGATCGCGGTTTTCGTTTCAGATTCAACGATGGTACGGGTCATTCTTTATCCTTTGGTCATGTTGACTGGGGCGGTGTTTTCGCCGCCGTTTTCGATGGCCCAGTTCGCATTGGTCTTGATCCCGCCCAGCGGGAAGAAATGCACCTGAGTGATGTTGAAGTCGGGGTTGGCCGCCTTGTGGTTGGCCAGGTCGTTCAGAACGTCGGTGGGCTCATAGGGCAAGAGCAGCTTGGTCACGTCCATCGCGCGTTTTTGCAGCACTTTCAGCGATGGACCGACGCCGCAGGCAATGGCAAACTTGATTAGCGTTTGCAGCTTGGCAGGGCCAGCGATGCCGATGTGGATGGGCAGATCGACGCCTGCATCTTTCAGGTCGTTGGCCCATTTGATGATTGGCCCGGCCTCGAACGCGAATTGCGTGGCAATTGCCATCTGCGCATCGGTGCGCTCCGAGAATTTCTGTTTCCAAAGAAGGGCTTCCATGACGTTCTTGCGTGACCCGTCCGGGTCGATATCCTTGTTCCCTTCCGGGTGGCCGGCCACGTTCAACTGGGTGAACCCGGCCTTGTCGAACAGCCCGGTTTCCAACAACTGCATCGAGCAGTGGAAGTCACCATGGGGTTTTTCCACCCCACCGGCCAGCAGCAGCGCCTGTTTCACGTTCGCTTCACCCTGATAGCGGGCAATCCAGTCTGCCAGCGTGGTTTCGTCCTTGATGATGCGCGCAGGGAAGTGCGGCATGACCTCGAACCCTTCGGCATTGATGCGTTTGGCGGTGGCGACCATGTCTTCGATCGGCGTGCCGTCGATATGGGCGATATAGACGCGGGTGCCTTCGGGAAGCAGATCGCGGAAATCCTCGACCTTCTCGGCGGTGCGCGGCATCACCTCGATCGAATAGCCTTTTAGGAAGTCCTGAAGGGCAGGGGACGCGGGCGTCGCCTGACCATCGGTCGGCTTCTTGCGGAAGTTCAACAGCGCCATGGCTGCCTCCTTTATACGGGACAGGCTTACGCCCATCCGTCGTTGCCAATCAGAGCGATCAGGCGCTCTTTGTCATATTCCGCGTCGATCCGGGCGGCCTCGGCCGCTGCAACCTCGTGCGGGTCTCCGTCCACGGTATAGGGGGCAGCCTTGCGCCATTCCGCCAGATAGGCGTCGCTGTCTTTTGCGTTCACCTTCATGGCGGCCCGGTCAATGGCCTGTTCGAACCGCTCGGGCAGCGGTGCCTTGGCCCCGCGACGCCCTTTGCCAACGATCACCTGGGCGGGAATGTCCCTCCAATACACGATGGTTACGTCTGGCATGCGAATCTTCCTCCTCCGCTGTCCCTTACCTACGCGTGGGTGGGGCGTTTCCTGCGTCGTTTTTCGACGTCACACGGGCCACAAGCGACCCCGCGCGACTTTGATTGACCCAATGGGGATACGCCAGAGCAGCGCGTCGGGCCATGGGGGTAGGGCTGAAAACTTCTCAACATGATTATGTGCGACAACGAAATTCTGCATCTCGGATCGCGTGAGGGGATTGCCAGACCCCCGGTGCAGCCCTATCTTTAATCCAACTTGAAATGGAGGGCGTAAGCTATGGCGCCCAAGCGTCCCGAAGGTGCGGGCGCGTTCCCGAAAGCGGTCGATACCCCCGCGCCGTCACCCGTGGATCCAGCCAGCCTCTATGCGGCTCTGGACCTTGGAACCAACAGTTGTCGAATGCTGGTTGCCCAACCGAAGGGAAGCCAGTTTCACGTCGTGGACAGCTTTTCGAAATCGGTGCAGCTTGGAAACGGGTTGGAGGCATCGGGCCGGCTGAGCCGGTCGTCCATGTCGCGCACCGTTCAGGCACTGCGCATCTGCCGCAAGAAGCTGATCAAGCATGACGTGAAACGGATGCGCCTTGTGGCGACCGAAGCCTGTCGGCGTGCCTCGAACGGCAAGAGCTTCATGAATTATATCCGGCGCGAAACGGGCCTTGAGCTTGAGATCATCAAGCCCGAGGAAGAAGCGCGCCTTGCCGTGGTCTCCTGCGCGCCGCTGGTGTCCACCAAGACCGAACAATTGCTTGTCGTCGATATCGGCGGCGGCTCGACCGAGCTGGTCTGGATTGACCTGTCCAAAGTGCCACCGATGGAGCGCGCGCGCTCGATCATGCGGATGGGGCGTGGTTTTGTCGGCAGCGCCAGCGAGTTTCCGGCCGCCAGCGTGGTGGACTGGATTTCGGTCCCGTTGGGTGTGGCCACATTGCGCGAGATGTTTGATGATGTCGAAGACGATGCCGGGCGCTATGCCCTGATGTCGGTGCATTTTGAAGAACAACTGGCGGGCTTCAGCCCGTTCCACCACGAACCCCCGCGCGCCGGGTTCCAGATCATCGGCACATCCGGCACCGTGACGACCGTGGCCGCGACCCATCTGGGGCTGCGCCGCTATGACCGGACCAAGGTGGACGGGCTGCGCATGACCTCGGACCAGATCGAGCGTGTGATCCAGGGGTATCTGGCGCTGGGGCCACAGGGGCGGCGGATGAACTCGCATATCGGGCGTGACCGGCAATCGCTGATCATGTCTGGCGCTGCGATCCTGCAGGCGTTATTGCGGGTCTGGCCCACGGATCGGCTGAGTGTCGCGGATCGGGGGTTGCGCGAGGGCATCCTGTATTCGCAGATGTCTGCGGACGGTGTTTTGGAAGGCGGACCATTCTGATGACAGGCACAGGTGGCAAAAAAGGCGGACGGGTGCGCAAAAGCTCGGGTCGCGGGCAGCGGGATTTGACCGTGAAGGTGAAAACCGCGCGCGGGCGGCGCAACAGTTCGACCCGGTGGTTGCAACGCCAGTTGAACGATCCTTACGTGCAACGCGCCAAGGCCGAAGGGTATCGCGGGCGCGCGGCCTACAAGATCATGGAGTTGGACGACAAGTTCCGGTTTCTGGTGAATGGTGCTCGCGTGGTTGATCTGGGCTGTGCGCCGGGGGGCTGGGCGCAGGTCGCCGTGCCGCGCATCAATGCGCTTGGCGAAAAAAGCGGCAAGAAGATCGGCACGTTTCTGGGTATTGACCTGCAAGAGGTTGAACCGCTGGCAGGCGCCACCTTCCACCAGCTCGATTTCATGGAAGACGATGCGGATGTGGTCGTGAAAGATCTGTTGGGCGGCAAGGCGGATGTGGTCATGTCGGACATGGCCGCTTCAAGTTCCGGCCACAAGCAAACCGACCACCTGCGCATCATCGCGCTGTGCGAGGCCGCGGCATATTTCGCCTTTGACGTGCTGGACGAGGGCGGCACCTTCGTCGCCAAGGTTCTGGCAGGTGGGGCCGAGGGCGAGTTGCAGAAGCTGCTCAAGCAGAAGTTCGAGAAGGTGATGAACGTGAAGCCGCCGTCCAGCCGGTCGGACAGTTCCGAGAAATTCGTGGTCGCGATGGGGTTCAAGGGCTAGGCACGCACAGGGCCGTTTGGGCAGGGGTCGAAAGCGCGCCTTGGTCCGTCGCCTTTTGGATGGTTCTTCCCAGCCCATCCTGAAAGACTTGGTCAAATCCATTGATAGGTGCGAATCCCGCCGCCCGGCGGCTGAGACCGCACGATGCAGAGAGGCAACGGCATGAGAGCGCAACCCAAAGCAAGCCATTTCATCGGCGGTGAGTATGTCGAGGATACCGACGGCACGCCGTTCGACGTGATCTTTCCGGCCACCGGCGAAGTGATCGCGCAGCTTCATTCGGCCACTCCCGCCATCATCGACAAGGCGCTGAATGCCGCAAAAGCGGCGCAGGCCGATTGGGCGGCGATGACAGGCACTGAACGCGGCCGTATCCTGCGCCGCGCCGCCGATATCATGCGCGAGCGCAACCACGACTTGTCGGTGTTGGAGACGCTGGACACCGGCAAGCCCTATCAGGAAACCAGCGTGGCCGATGCGACCTCGGGCGCGGATGCGTTGGAGTATTTCGGGGGGATCGCGGGCAGCCTGACCGGCGAGCATATCCAGCTGGCCAACGGCGATTTCGTCTATACACGGCGCGAGGCCTTGGGCGTCTGCGTCGGCATCGGCGCGTGGAACTATCCGACCCAGATTGCGTGCTGGAAAGCCGCGCCGGCGCTGGCCTGCGGGAACACCTCCATCTTCAAACCATCCGAGACCACCCCGCTGTCAGCGTTGAAGGTCGCGGAGATCCTGATGGAAGCGGGCGCGCCTGCGGGCGTGTTCAACGTGGTGCAGGGCATGGGCGAGGTCGGCGCGGCGCTCGTCACCGATCCGCGTGTGGCCAAGGTATCGCTGACCGGATCCGTGCCCACCGGCAAGAAGGTCTATGCCGCGGCGGCGGCCGAAATGAAGCATGTCACCATGGAACTGGGCGGCAAATCTCCGTTGATCGTCTTTGACGATGCCAATGTAGAAAACGCTGTTTCAGGAGCTATTCTGGGCAATTTCTATTCGTCCGGGCAGGTCTGTTCCAACGGCACGCGGGTCTTCGTGCAAAAGGGCATCAAAGAGGCGTTTCTGACGCGGTTGGCAGAACGGCTGGACAACGCCATTATCGGCGACCCGCTTGACCCGGAAACAAGTTTCGGTCCGATGGTCAGCGAAGGCCAGTTGACCATCGTCCTGAACTACATCGAGAAGGGTGAAGAAGAGGGCGCGCGTCTGCTCTATGGCGGTCGTCGGATTGACGGGGACGGGTTCTTCCTGCAACCCACCGTCTTTGCCGATGTGACCGATGACATGACCATCGCGCGGGAAGAGATTTTCGGCCCCGTCATGTCAGTCTTGGATTTCGAGACGGAAGACGAGGTGATGGCCCGCGCCAACGCAACCGAGTTCGGGCTGGCCGCCGGGGTGTTCACCAATGACCTGACCCGCGCGCATCGCGTGGTGGCCGGATTTGAGGCCGGTACGTGCTACATCAACACCTATAATGACGCGCCGGTCGAAGCGCCGTTTGGCGGCACCAAGGCGTCAGGCGTCGGGCGCGAAAACTCGAAAGCAGCGATCGAACATTATTCCGAGCTGAAAACCGTCTATGTCCGGCTGAGCGATCTGGAAGCGCCGTTCTGAATGTCTGGCTGGGGTCAGGCCTTGACCGATGCGTTACGGATCGCAGTGCTGGACACGCGCGGGGTGCGCGGCAGATAGCGTACCTCGCAGAACTCTTTCAACTCGTCGAACTTGCCTTCCCAATCACTGCCCATCGTGAAGATGTCGGCCTTGTGGGTGCGGATGTCATCGGGTTTCTGTTCCCAGGTGTTTTCCGGAATGATCAGGTCAACACAGCGCAGGCTGAGCAAAAGATCCCGCCGCATCTCATAGCTGAGATGTGCTTTTTTCCCCTTGGTGGCGTTAAAGGTGTCCGTTGACAACCCGACGATCAGAAAATCGCCCATCGCCTTTGCGCGTTCCAGCAGCAGGATATGCCCATAATGCAGGGTGTCGAAGGTTCCATAGGTGATGACTCGCAAGGTCCATTTCCTTTGTTGCCATGAAAGGTGACTGCACGGTTAGCCGTTTCGGTGAGCGGCGTCCATAACTTCTGCCAGTATTTTGGCGGATCGTGACGCGGCAAACAGTGGCAGCAGGTCCTGAAATGCTGCGACGCCGATGCGGTGTCGCAGGTCGGGGTCGCTGATCAAGGTCCCGATGGACCGGGTCCAATCCTCTTTCGTCTGTGCCAGAATGGCCGTTTTCTGGTCGTCTACCACATCTGCAAAGGGATGAGAGGGGGACAAGATCGTCGGGATCCGGTGCTGTGCCGTTATGATCAAGCGCGTATCGTCCCTGGACCGGCTGAACGCAAGCGGGGCAACGGGGGTCAGGTTGATGTCCATGCGGCCCAGAAGGTGGTGAAGGTCCGCACCATTCGGCTCCGGATGGCGCCTAACCTGATCCCTGTGACCTGCCATCCCAAACGCGTCAATATCCGGCCCCCCGATCAGGTGAAGCTCCAGGGAAGGGTGGTGTGTCAGCAGTTCGGAGACGGCAACACGGCAGAGGGAAAAATCAGCGAGCGGTGTGAAACGGTCCGGGATCAGGCACAGCCGGATCACCCCGTCATCGCGGCTGATGGCGGGCAGATCGGTCGGATGGCTCATGTCATCAGGTGTCAAAACACTGGGTACAACGGTGCCGGATGTTCCGACCTGCTCAAGCATCCGGGCGAGACCGGGCGTTGAAACCGTAACGTAATCGGCCGTTTCAATCATGCTTTGGGTGCGCTCAGCCTGTATCAGAAAATCACCCGAAGCATCGGGATCGCCAAGAAACAGATCAGTTTCGCTGACCGCGCCAAAATCATGTGTTGCATTGGCCAGGTCAAAGATGACCTTGCCACCATGTGCCTTGAAGGTTTCGCAGAGATCCAGAAGGTTTTCGGTCATTTGCCCCCCGCACAGGACCAATGTCCGGGTCTGGCGCAGATGTTTCGGGCGCAGCTGCTCGTCTTGCACGACGGTGCACCTCCAGCCCTGTTTGCGCAACGGGTCAAGCAGCGCAAGCAAACGGTGTGAAGTTGTGCCACCTGCCGGGTCCGATGCTGTGACAAACGTCACCGTTCGGTCCGGCGTGGTCTGTCCCGGTCGCGACGCCCAAAGCAGTTTTGATCCGGCATAGGTGTCTCGGACCCTGTCCACCACACGCTTGCTGCTGTCCGCGTCGCGGAAACGGTGGAAGAAGTTGACCTTCCAGTCATAGGCCGCGCGGTCCAGGTCTGATATAGGGCGGACAGAGCCCTCTAACGCCTGCATCAACCCTTTGAAATCCGTGCAGATCGGTCCCGGAAAAACGAGCTTCATATCATAATAAAGACCACGTTCGTTCTGTTCGTAATGCTCCATGTCGAAGGCAAAGCTGATCACCGGTCGCCCGGTCAGCATGAAGTCGATGAAGCAGCTGGAGTAATCCGTCAGCAAGATGTCGGCCTCGCGATACAACAGCTCGATATCCGGGAAATGGCGTTCGGAGGCGTCAAAGAAGCAGTCCCCCTGAAGTTGCGAACTGTAAAGGCGCGCCTGGTCGGCCATGTGTTCGCGCACCCCCATCACCATGCCGTGCCGGGTCAGCCATTGGGTCAGGTCGCTGACCTCTTGCTCGGAGAACCTGTAATATCCCGTTTCCTGATCCGCACGAAAGGTCGGCGCGAACAGAACAAATTTTCGGCCGTTCAGGGTCTTGCGCAGATGGTCAAGCCGGGGTTGGAAGTCTGGGGGCAGCAGGGTCTCGTCCGTCAGGATATAATCGTGTCGCGGCAAGCCCGTGACCCAGATGTCGTGATAGGAGAGCGGCCAATAGGCTGCTGTCATGGCAAGACGGTCGACATCCGACGAGGCGATGACCGATGTCAGGCGCCCGTTCTCACGGGCAACATCATCCAGCGCATGCTGGGTATCCAGCGAAGTGTAACCGATGCGCTTTAGTGGAATACCGTGCCACAGATTGTGGAACTTGTGCAGATCACCCGATAACGGATAGCCGATATTGGACTGGACGCCATGTCTCAGGAACACCTGCCGCGCGCGCAGAAGATAGGTCTGCCCTTCATGACTGTCGAGCGGGGCCACGACCACGTTCACCCCTTCCGCTTCTATCGGCACGCTTCGGGTCAGAACGATTTTCTTGATCGACGGGTCATTTTTTACGCGTTCAAACACCGCGCGGGTGTTGTCGGAAAACTGGTGGCTATAGGCACAGACCGGGAACGCCCACCAATGATCGTATTTCGGGGTGATGCGATCCTCATAGAACATCCCCGCCGCAGATCGTGGAGCGGGGGAAAGACCGGGGGTCTTGGCTACGCGGAAGGCAGCGTGCAGGCGCCCGGCATCGGAGCGGCGCAGAAGGTCACGCTCGATCGCGTTTGTGTCCAGATCGGGGTTGGCCCGTGCGATCCGAGCCTTCCAATGATGCAGGCCGGGCTGCCGAAACGGGTTGGCACCCAGCAGCGCGCAATCGAGCAGGGGAAATCCGCCGTCAATCAAGGTGAAAGCCTTGGTTGTCAGGGTCGGAAGGTCGGCGGCGACGTCCTCGACAAGTGTTTCGAACGCGTAGCCATGCCCGATCAGGAAACGGGTCAGTCCGATATCGTATTTGCGGGCCCTTAGACGGGGGTCATCTTCGCGGGTGACGTGATCTAGAACGCGCCGGAACTTCGGGTCGCGCAGGATGGCCGACCTTAAACCAAGCATCCCCGCGCCGACATGGAAATCATAAATGTCATCCGCTTCATATGCGGTCAGATGCTGCGCCTTGATGTCGGGCAGGGGGATCGGCGTGTCATATGGTGTGCCATCGCGCGGGGTGTCGGGGATGAACCCCTTGCCGGCCACCAACCCCCACCACGCACAGGGCTTTTCGGCCATCGCATCCAGCGTATCCTTCAAAGAGTGCACCAGATAGCAGCCGTCATGGGCAAGGATCAGTTCGTCATATGTCTCGATCCGGTTCCACCCGACCAGTTCGCGCGCCAGGATCGAGTAGGCCCCGAATTCGAACATGCCGTGGCGTCTTGCCCAGGCCTGTTCAACCACTCCGTCTAGCTTAGCGAGCTCGGTATCGACGGTGGGACCATCGGCAAGGAAGAACACATCCGCATGGCGCGACACCTCGCGCAGATAGGTCACAACCGTATCGTCGACCCGCCCATCCGGATCGGTCCCGGCAAACAGGCAGATCCGCCGGGGCGACGGGACGAGGGGTTTTGAAAACTCCGGCCGGAACTCCACCTTCTGCGGGGGACGAGCCAGATGACCGCGCGCTTGACCGACCTTGTTGTAATGCCACAGGGGGTTGGCGTCCTGATCGGCGGTCCCCAGCAGATAGTTCTGCGTGTACCACCAAATGTCAAAATCCGCGCGCGGGTTGCGCAGTTCGCGATAGCCTATTGTGTTGAAATGCTCATGCCCGCTTCCACCGCCGACAAGCGCATCCCTGTTGTGCCGGGCATAGTATTTCTCATCGACAGGCACGTTCCATGCGCTGGCATATCTGCGAAATCTGACGCGTGATTTCAACTGCGACAGTGGTTTCAGGCGCAGCCGCGCCCCGATCTTTTCCAGTACCTCTAAACGTGTGAGAGAACGGATATCCTCAAGAGACCTCGGACGTTTCATTGGACCCAATCGTGCAAAACCCGTTCCACAATACAGTTATTTCTCAACGGGAAGGGCGTCAACAGCTGCAGGGATGTGGAGATCGCGGCCCGCCCCGGGTTTCACGTGTTTTTCGAGCAGAGTAACGCCACGTAGGAACGCGCAATTCACCCTTAATCATGGCTGACAGACACGCAGCCCACGCCTGAGATAAGGGTGTAAATGGCGGAGAGACAGGCAGCCATATTCCGGTCCGAACCGATCCTACTACGTTCACTAAAATCCTTTTATACATAGTGTTTTAAGCATAATCGAGTTCCACTAACGTCTTGCATATTCCCACAGTATCCGGCATTCACTGGGGGATAATATGGGGGATATATTTGTGACCGCTTCAACTAAGCCAAAGCCAAATTCAGGTTTAACAGCCGCTTTTGTCAGCAAGGCGCGGGAGCCTGGCAAGTATCACGATGGCAAAGGCACGGGGCTTTACCTACGGATCGACAAGGCGGGGCGCAAGCAATGGGTGCAGCGCGTGGTTGTCGGCGGCAAGCGTGTTGAGCTTGGACTTGGCAGCTATCCGATTTGCACCTTGGCGATGGCGCGCGAGGATGCGCTTGAGAACAAGCGTATGGTGCGCAATGGCAAAGACCCGCGCGTCGAGCGCAACAAGCACAAGGGTAACATGACCTTTGCCAATGCTGTGGATCGCTATCTTGAGATCAAGTTGAAAGAGTTTCGCAACGACAAGCACCGCAAGCAATGGCGTTCGACCCTGGATAACTATGCGATGCCGGTGATTGGACATTTGTCGATGGAAGCGGTGATGGTGCAGGACGTGTTGCGCATCCTGGAGCCGATCTGGTTGACCAAAACGGAAACGGCCAAGCGCTTGCGAGGACGGATTGAGAAAGTCTTTGATTGGGCCATTGTTGCCAACCATCGCAAGAGCGACAACCCGGCGCGTTACAAAGGGTTTCTGTCCGAGCTTTTGCCTAAGCCCGAGAAGATCACCAAGACCCGCCACCATGCCGCGCTCACGCTCAAGGACGCGCCGCGCTGGTGGGACGCCCTTGCCAGGCGCGGCGGCAATTCGGCCCGTGCCTTGCAGTTTCTTTGCCTGACCGCCGCGCGCTCGGGTGAGGTGCGCGGCATGACCTGGGATGAGGTGGATTTGGATGAAGCGCTGTGGGTCATCCCTGCGGATCGGATGAAGGCAGGGCGTGAACATCGCGTGCCGTTGCCGGATCAGGCGGTTAAGCTGTTGCGTGACTTGCCGCGTCTGGAAGGCAGCGCGTTTGTGTTTTTTGCGCCTCAAGGCGGAATGCTGTCTGACATGTCGCTATCTGCCGTTATGCGCAAGATGCAGAAATCCGAGGAACAGACGGGCGGTGTTGGCTATCTCGACGCCCGCTCGGGCCGTCCAGCGGTGCCGCACGGGTTACGGTCCACCTTTCGCGATTGGGCGGCTGAGAACGGCTATGACCATGTTTTGGCCGAGCTCGCGCTGGCGCATACGGTCGGCAGCGAGGTAGAGCGCGCCTATCGCCGGACAGATATGCTGAGTCGCCGCCGCGCGATGCTTGAAGACTGGTCAGAGGTGTTGAACGGCCAATCAAGCCCCTCAAATTGAGCGCGCGCGGGCCAAAAGGAAACTTTTTTGGCGGTTTTTCAAATTATTTTTCGCCTACGTATATGTAATCCCCCCGAAAGACTGACAACTATATGTCATAATTAGATAATTACGACCCTCTGCAGGGTCATTTGACGCGCGGAATTTGCGACCCTAATTGGGTCTCACGCGGCGCTAATGGGCAGTTGTTGTCGCGTGTCGGACGCGGTGCTGCAACACCGGAACCAACGAGACTTCAGGACGCGCAAAACGGCACTCCCTGACCTCTCCATACTGTCCAAAGGGGCCCAGGTCAAAGCAGGATCGACCTGGGGCAAATGGGAGGCGGTCACATATGACGCAGAACAAAATCTATCGACGCCCGGATGTGGAACAATTGGTCGGGCTGTCACGCTCGACGCTTTACGCGATGATGGCGGAGGGGACATTCCCCAAGCCGATCAAGCTGGGCAAGCGCGCGGTGGGCTGGCGGGCCATCGACATTGAGGCCTGGTTTGAAGCCCGCAGCCTGGGCGGGGTGTTTCAATGACCATACACACGCGTAATACCGCGCGCGCCGTTGATCTGAGCGTGCGCGAGACCTCAGACACTTACCGCGCCGAGCTGTTCCGCATGGGGAAGTATCGGGTCATCGTCTGTCGCCAAGGGCTGCAATGGGTCTTGCAAAAGCAGCGCTTCAAAACATCCGTGTTGGGGGCGGCTTGGCGCAATATTGGCTACTGCACCACCAAAGAGGCCCTGATCCGGCTTCAACAGGCGTATAACGCCCCTCAGCATCCATTCATGGACGCCTTGCCCGCACGGTTTGCCTGCGAGGTGCGGCAATGATCTTGGCCGAACACATTACCCGCACGCTTAGAGGAACCTGGCGCGGACAAAACGGGCTTGCCTGTTGTCCCGCCCATGAAGACCGCACGCCCAGTCTCAGCCTGGGCGTGGGGGTGGATGGCAGACTGCTCGTACATTGCCATGCGGGCTGCTCTTATGGGGCCGTGATGGACGCGCTCAAGGCGCGCGGGCTTGTCGATCACACAACCCGCGCCACCCTGGGTGGTATGTTGGCAAGCCGGGTCGAGATCGCGGCGAACCACAAAGCAAAACAGGCCGAGGCGGAGAAGCGCGCCCACCAAGCCCGCGCGTTATGGGATAGTGCGCGACCCATTACCAATACGTTAGGGGAGCGTTACCTACGTAACCGGGGGATCACCTGCGACTTGCCGCTTACGTTACGATACGTAGAGGATTGCTGGCATAAGAGCGCCCAACGATGGCCCGCCATTGTGTCGCGTGTCGATGGGGTCGAACGCTTTGCCGTCCATCGCACATATCTTGGTCACGATGGCACCACCAAGGCCGAGATTGACAGCCCCAAGGCGATGTTGGGGTCGGTGCGCGGTGGTGCGGTGCGTCTGACGCCTGCCTCACACACATCTAACCTGGTGATTGCCGAGGGGATTGAGACAGCCCTGTCCTTGCCCAGCGGATTGATGAACCGCCCCGCCGAGGTCTGGGCCGCGTTGAGCGTGGGCGGATTAGCTAACGTAACGCTCCCCGCGTGCGCCGGTGATCTGATCATCGCTCCCGATGGGGATGCGCCAGGGCGGGACGCGGCGCAAACACTTGCGCGCCGCGCGCACGCCCTGGGCTGGCAAGTAATGATGCTGCCCGCGCCCGACGGGTTTGATTGGAACGATGTCTTAACGGGAAAGGCGGTGGCTGCATGACCGTACATCTGAAGCCCATACCTTAC
This sequence comes from Aliiroseovarius zhejiangensis, assembly GCF_014656375.1. Classification (GTDB taxonomy): domain Bacteria; phylum Pseudomonadota; class Alphaproteobacteria; order Rhodobacterales; family Rhodobacteraceae; genus Aliiroseovarius; species Aliiroseovarius zhejiangensis. The sequence goes on from NZ_BNCH01000002.1 coordinate 558,136, forward strand.
GTAGAGGATTGGGCCGAACCCTCGCCGCGTTTCTTACGTAAGGGATTGCCGCCCGCGCCTGAATTGCCGCTCGAGCGTATCTTTGCCCCGCAATGGGCGACATGGATCAGGGATGCCGCCGAGGCCAAGTCTGCCCCGCCGGATTACGTTATGGCGGGTCTACTTGCCACGGCGGGCGCGGCGATTGGCAACACACGGTGGGTCTCGCCTTGGGCGGGTTGGTCCGAGCCGCCGATCCTCTGGACCATGCTGATCGGTGCGCCATCCTCGAACAAATCACCGGGGCTTGATGCGGTGCTGAGCCCGTTGAAAGAGCTTGAGCGCGATATGCGCAAACAGGCTGAGGCTGATCTTGCGGAATGGTCTGAACGGGTTGAGGTGGCAAAGATCGCGCAAAGCGCCTGGAAAGAAGCAACCAAGGCCGCGCTCAAGGCCGGGGAAGACCTGCCGCCCAAGCCCGACGAAGCCGATCCTGGGCAGGAACGCCATTTGCCCTGCCTGTCGGTGACGGACAGCACGGTCGAGCGGTTGGGCGTGATCCTGGCAAACCAGCCACGTGGCACGTTGATGGCACGTGATGAACTGGCCGGGTGGCTGATGGGCATGACACGCTATGCGGGCGGTGGGTCTGACCGCCCGTTCTGGCTGGAAGCCTATGGCGGGCGGGGCTACCGGGTTGAGCGCATGGGCCGTGAGCCGCTCTATATCGACCGGCTGTCGGTGGGGGTCACCGGATCAATCCAGCCCGACCGGTTGCGCAGCCTGTTGATGAAGTCCGATGATGACGGGTTGCTTGCGCGTTTCCTGCCGATCTGGCCCGATCCGGTGCCGATCATGCGCCCGCGTTCGGCACCCGATGACGCGTTCATCAATCGCGCTTTGGGGCGGCTTCACGACCTTCAGCTTATGACCGATGAATACGACCAACAGCGACCCTGGGTCTTGCCGTTTGATGAGGGGGCCAAAGACCGGTTGGATGCGTTTCGCCATGACGTAAGGGACTGGGAGAGCGGCGCCGAAGGCCTAATGTTATCTTACATAGGCAAATTGCCAGGGCTGACAGCACGGATTGCCTTGATCCTGGCGCATCTGGATTGGGTTGCCATGACCTGTGATCAGCCGCATGAGATTGACGCGCAGACCTTCAGCCGGGCAGCCGACCTGGTGGAGCATTACGCGCTTCCGATGGCGCGCCGCGCCTATGCGGAGGCGTCTGTCTCAAAGGTGGAACGGGCCGCCATGCGCCTGGTCGAAATCATCCGTGAGCACGCTTGGCAGCGCTTTACATCGCGCGACGTCTTGCGCCTGGATCGCGCGGGGCTTGGCACCGCTGCCGAGGTGAACCCCGCCTTGCAAGCGCTTGAAGAGAATCATCTTTTGCGCAGCGTGGAGGTGCAGAAAAACCCACGCGGCGGGCGACCCTCGCGGGCCTTCCTGGTCAATCCGGCGGTGTTCAACGGCTAAGTCCTGTTGGGGCGGGTTGCATCAACACCCGCCCTGACAGAACTGACTTAACTGACAAAACCGGGTGTGTAGCCCGCCAGAACGGGGTTGTGTCGGTTTAGTCGGTTTTGTCAGGGGGCATGGGCGGAGAGCAGTCATTCGCTGCGGGTGCTAACAATTCGGAACAACACACCAAAGCCGACATTCGATATTGCAAATTTCACGCACCCAACGGTAGATTTGCGTGGCAGTACATCTCTCTTAAGCTATCCATCTAGACCTTTCCGAAACAAGTATTGGTATCCCGCTATGCAGACCGAGGCCATAAAGTTTGAGCTATTTCAACTTATTAGAAACACAGAGATAGGTGCTGAGGTCACAAAATCACTCATTCCGGAAGGAAAGCCGATTTCATTCGAAACGGAACTCTGGGATTTCAAAAGAAAAGCTCCTGCCTTGGGAGACAAGCCAGATACGGCGGCTAGAGAAACTCACAAACTAGAGACGCACGAGCTCATTAAAGATATTGTGGCATTTCACAATTCCTATGGCGGATACATAATTTTTGGCATTGAGGATGCCGGAAAAGACCGAGTTGTTGGATGGGACCAAACATTGGACCTGGGGGACATTTCCAAAAGAATAAAGTCTCACACAGGTCAAGACATAGAGCTATTTCAAAATAATTTGAAGGTTGGAGAACGAAGTATCCTAGTTTTGCTGGTTCCAAGAAGGCGGAGGTCGGAAGAACCTGTGAAATTCATCAAGCAAGGGCCTAGTACACCGACAAATAAACCCGCTTACCAAAAGGGTTCAATCTACATTCGCAAGCTAGATGAGTGTCGGCCAGCAGAAAACTCTGCTGAAGACTGGGCGTTTTTATTTTCGGACAGAATTTTTTCTTTAACAAGTGAAAATCCAGCGAAAGAAGTTATTCCGTCAAATCTCCCGCCAAGAGATCCTGACATGGTTCAGTTTGTAGGCAGGCAAAAGGAATTATCGGCACTTAGGTCTTGGGTTCTGGACAAACGTAGCCCGGTGAAGCTGATTTCAGGAATTGGAGGCTTGGGCAAAACCTCAGTCGCATATCATTTTTGCGAAGAGTTGGCGTCGGTAGGAGCTGGAGACTTTGAATACTTAGCTTGGGTTTCAGCTAAAAAAACAACCTACGCGGCTTTACGCGGCAGCATGGTCAGAACGACGCGTCATGACTTCTCTACTGTCAAGGAACTTCTTCAAAGTCTAGCCGCTCTGTTAGCGGGGCAAAGTTCGATCGAAGTTGATACGGATGAAGACGAGTATGCAGACATTATTGTTGATGCGTTAACTTACACGCCATCATTTATCGTTGTTGATGATCTTGATAGTCTATCGCCTGAAGAACAGCGAAAATGTGCGACGGTTATGCAGGAAATCGGCTTCCGAACGGTGGATAGAGAGCACGCTGCTAGCAAATTCCTTTTGACATCACGACTTGATCAAGGGCTCTCTCCCACCTCCGTCGTCAAGATTTCGGGATTGGATGAAGAAGCATTTAACCTTCATGTTGACAATCTTTGTGACCAATTCGAGCTGAATAGGTTTGTGCCACGACTTAAAAAGCAAATTTATAGCACGTCGTCGGGATCCCCATTGTTCGCAAGTGCAATTGTCAGAATGGCCAGTATGGGCGAAAGGCCAAAAGATGTCTGTGATACATGGGCATCTCATGACGGTGAAGATGTGAGAGAGTTTGCGTTCAAGAGAGAGCTAGACAGGCTCTCTGTCGGGAGCGCTTCGGTGCTTTTAGCGGTAGTTAAGCTAGGTGAAGTAAGCTTGGACGAGCTGCTCGAGGCAATCGAAGTAACAAGAAAATCACTCTTTGAACACATAAATGAGCTGCAATCATTTCATCTACTCGGCAAAAAAGAAAACAACCAAGGGGACGTTGTTCTTTCCACTTCAAAAGAACTAATTGTTTCTGCGGGAATTCTGAAGAAAAAACTCGGACAGAGGGCGCAAGAGGTTGAACGCCGATGCGCAATCATACGCAAGAATCAAGGCGATCAGTCGCGCGAAGTTGGGCGGGGTATTCGGAAAATCTTACGGTGTCTGGAAGAAGGCGAAACAAAGCAGGCGCTGATTTTGGCCACCGATCTGTCTAAACGCAATCCGCAAAACGGAGACACGTGGTGTATCCTTGCGCGGGCTCACCTAAGTGTAAACCCGAAAGAATACCGAAAAGCTGATGATGCCTGTTCAAACGCCATAAGGTACTCCTGCACTCGCACAGAGCTTTTCGATTATGTGGTGGAATCCAAAAAGGGTATTGGAGATTGGCAAGGTTTGAAATCTTATGCTGATGGGAAACGCTTCAAGTCAAGAAATAAAGATCCGGGGTTGGATTCATACCTATTTGCTGTTTTCAAACTTGTTGCCCTAGCTGCTGAAAGAGGCAGTCATTTCGAAGCGTCGAAACACGCGATGGATGGCGTTAGAAAGATTTCAGAGAAAGTACAAAACAGCTACCTTCTTCCTGCATTTTTTGACAGCCTGGTGCAAGATCAGAACCGTCTGGCTGGATTGGCTCTTAAGCACCAAAAAATGTCAATTGAACGCCCAAGAGACAGCTTGAACGTCGCGGCTCTCGGCTTCGAATTGGTTAACTTAAACATCCAAACAAAAGAGGTTGTTAGCGCAGTATGCAAAGGGTTACAGAATTGGGCTAATGAAGTAAAAAGTGGAACAGTTCTCGATGACGCAGAGGCGGATATCATTGCAAACAACATTGGAAAACTAGATCGTTTATCAAGTTTGCTGCAAACTTGTAACCGAGCTATCGAATCCGATCTCAATTTGATTGCTTCAACCCAGAGACAGCTCGGATTTGTAGGGGCCGCATTTTCATAGCCTCAACTAGTTTGACATTCACGTGCACTACTACGCGCCCCCCGAATACGCACATGCAGCGAATGTCTACAATGTGGGTTGCGACTGCAGCATCGCGAAGACACGGCCAAGGTCCTTAATGGGCCGCTTCCGTCTCTGCCGATGGCTATTGTCGAGAACGGTTTCTTCGCGCTCCTCGAACGCTTCTAGGGGATTAGCCGGACGATCCGACGTTTTGTCCAAATCGGATGTTGTAACCATTCAGATCTAGCGCGTTGAACTCGCGCATTCCCCAAGGATATGTCTCTGGCTCCCGTGTAACTTTCACACCGTTGGAAGTTGCGCGATGGTACATTTCGTCCACGCCATCGATGTCGAAGTAAAGCCAGTTGGCACCGAGCTGTGGTTTGCCCGCCCAGAAATGTACGCATGCCGCGTCCAGGAGAATGGCGCCGTGGGTCGGTGGATCGCCCCAAAGAAATCTGAGCGTGAACCCTAGGCGGTCTACGTACCAGTTGCATGTGGCCGTAACGCTCGGCACCGCAAGGGTCGGGTAGACGGCAGAACAACTTATTGATGTCGGCATGCGTTCCTCCGCGTGGTAGATTCTTCCCATTGCTGCGTCGCCGATGTCAAATCCGGACGAGAAAGAAATAGAAGATGTTTGTAGGTTCGATCCTCTATGCAAAAGACTTTAGGGTGTTAGCCTCATTCTATGCGTCACTGGCTGATGAGTGCACTGCCGAAATGCATGACGACTATGCTGCCCTGATATCTGGCAAAAGTCAGATGATCGTCCTTCAGATACCTGAACCTCTCTCTACTCAGATTAAGATAGAGCGGCCGCCTCAGTTACGCGCATCCACACCTCTTAAGCCCATTGTGCGCGTCTCATCTCTCCAAGACGCCCTGGGCGCTTTGGATACCTTGGGTGGAACTGTGCGCCCTGGGTCGCCCCAATGGGAATTTCAGGGTAACCTCGTACAGGATATTGTAGATCCGGAAGGAAACGTCGTGCAGCTCTGGCAGTCAATTGACGAATAGACGTACTGGTCGCCCAAGCACGTTCTCAATCTGATCAAATCGTATGGCGGCGTAGGTCATTTGATACAAGGTGGACCGGCAGCAGATAGAAATCACCGTTTTCAATGCGGAGACTCGGTCAGGAATGGCCGACAACGTGCCCTTCGAGATTTCCGACGAGCGTATAGCTTCGCCCAACGTTCCAGCCTTTCTCCCTCACCAACTCCCGTACTCGATTGCTGCTGAGGTGTTTGTCACGAGACTTCTTGTTGCACGTGACGATCATGACGTCCTGCCGAAGCTCGGCGTTCTTGGCTAGCCAGTTCCGCAGTTCATCCTCGCTAGAGACCTTTACTCGCTTCAGTTTTGGGATGTGCATAACATGCCTCGGCGGATCTATTGTTTCTTATTGGCACAAATTAAGCACTCGCGCAAAACCAAGGGGGAAAGATGCCTCTTGGATGACAACTTGCGGTTCCACCAGAATACGGCTCGGCCTGCGAATGTCTGCAAACCGCGCTGCAAACGCAGCATTGCGACATAGTGTCGAGTGACGGCTCTGGGCCGCCCGCGAAGACGGCCCAAGTTGCTAGATTTCAATGGCCTCTGCAATCGCAAGGGCATCTTCCAGTTCCACGCCGAGATACCGGACGGTGCTGTCCATTTTGGTGTGCCCAAGTAGCAGCTGGACCGCCCTCAGGTTGCCCGTCTTCTTGTAGATCTGGGTCACCTTTGTTCGCCTCATCGAATGCGTTCCGTATGCGCTGGCCTCCAGACCGATCGACGTGACCCAATCTCGGACGATCCGGGCGTACTGGCGTGTCGAGATGTGCAGACGTTCATGGAACCGACCCGGCCAAAGGTACTCCGAGCCGACCATGAGCTCATCTTCCATCCACTTTTCGACAGAGGCGCGTGTGCCCTCGGATATCTCAAATCGCACAGGTTTCTGGGTTTTGCTTTGAAGGACCGATGCCCGTTCTTTGATCTGACCAGACGCCATGACGTCGACGACTTTCATCTTCACCAGGTCGCAGCCGCGCAGTTTGCTGTCGATTGCCATATTGAACAGCGCAAGGTCGCGATGGTTCTCGGCCAGTTCAAGTCGAACGCGGATTGCCCAAACGTGTTTGGGTTTCAAAGGCCGCTTCTGACCAACGATGCGACCCTTGTTCCATGCGGGGCGAAGCGCACGAATGGCCGGTAAGTTTGGTGTTTCCATGACTGATCCTCCGATCCGCCATGCCCTCCCACAACGACAACCCGACGTTGACGATGCCACCATATCACAGGATGCTGCGTCGCATCCGAGGTCGGCTTGGAGCCCAAACCTACCAAGTTCGCAGCTGCAGAATGTTGCCTGCGCAGAAAAACTGCATCCTCGCTGACGGCCCTTAGCAGTCGGTCAACACGTCCGGGTGCTTCTGAACCCTTACTTCAACGCAGTTGTTCGATAGGCGCAGCAACAAGGCGTCATTATCTGATGGAGCCACATAATGGCGCCGATATCCGAAATTGAGACACGTTTATCTTTTTTCGCGGTCGAGGCAGGTTTCGACCAAATGGAATAGACGAGATAAGGCTGCACAAACTGCTCTGTTCGCACTGAGGACGCCCAATGGTGAGTCAGCATACACATTCGCTCCAGCTCAACTCTTGCGCGAAACAGTAGATGCCGTTCGAAGTCAAAGAACCTTGCTTGGCGGTTAAATTCCCGAGACATTGGGGCAGATGGAACGCCATCTGTGTAATTCAAGACAGTAGGACTACAGGTTCGATGAGTGACGAAGAAAATGAAATGAAACAAGGGCCGGCTCTGCGGGCGGGCTTTAGAAGGGGTGATGTTTTAGGGGCAGCCGGGCTGGTTTTAGCGATGACGGCACTGGGGCTTGTCATCTTCGCCATCTCCGTAGTGGTGGTGTCGATGCTTGGTGAAGGCGTGCTCGACCCTATGACACTTGAACCTGGCCTTGGCCTGTCCGCTCAAGCGTTAGGGCTTGCCTTTGCTTTGGCAGGTGCGCTGGCTTCCACCGTTGTTGCCTATTCCGCACTGAAAGCGCAGAATTCTGCTGTCAATGCGCAACGGTCGGCTGAAATTGCCCGCGACGATGCCGCCCGGCGCGAGTCGTTGGAGAGGCGATCTGTCCAGTTGCGCCATGATATCCAGCGCCATGCCGAATTGTCTGACGCCACCCGCGCGGTCTTTACTGCGGCGGAAACCGTGGTCGAATTCGTGAGCGAGGATATTCGGCGTCTGCTGTCGGTACCCCTAGATCACAAAGGCGACCTTCCAGCCTTTGATGTTTATCGCTGTACGGGGCCGCTGATAACCGCACACAAGCATTTCTGGGAAAACCTGCACCGCGCCTGCGAAACGAATAGTCGTGATCTATCGCTTGACGCTTTGTGGTTGCAGCGGTCGGAGGAGCACCCTCTGCATCTGGAACGCCTGTCGGCCGCGGTCGGGCTGTTCGGAATGGGAGGGGCGCGCGGACATAGCGTAACTCCATCCACTCTGTCCGTGTTGGGAACGCCCATGACTCCGGTTGTCGCCAGCAATTTGATGACAATCATCTGGGCTGTAGCCTGCGATCAAGCCGCCGAGAAAATGGCGGAGGAAATGGGCGAGCTGACCGACGAGGTGACGCGTGGTCCCAACCACGTTCAGAAGCGCGTCGATGCCGATCTTGCCGATGCCCGCGGCGTGATCGACCAAGTCTTGGACAGTCAGGGCAAAGTCATGGCCCTCTCGGCACAGGCTAATGCTGTGATGCAGGAGATTGAAACGCTCTCGGGCTCGCTTGCCCCGGATACCGTCCCAACTTCGCTGGTCGAGCGACTAACCGCAGCTGATGTGGCACTGGATAGGCTTGTTCGGGATGCCACTGACCTACGCCGATACTTGCCCGATCCAAGCCAGGCAGCGCTTGAACTAGACATGGTAGAGCGTCAGCTTGACGAGGTTTTGGACGAGGTGCGCGAAACGGTCACCAGAATGACCGAGCGGCTGCGCGAGTCGAACGCCGAAATGGGCGCGCGTGTCGCCGAAGCGCTAATGGTAGCCCGCCATTCGCCGAATCCCAACCGAAGCGATCCACTGGCGGAACTTGCGGTACTGGTGGCTGGCGCGATCGTTTTTCCTGACGGCACGCTGTTGCGGGTTCAGGACGCCGAAGGCTGGTACTGGAAGCTAAACCCGGGCCTTTCGCTGATCGAGGACCTGACAGCTATCTACCAAGATCGCTGCGATGCCGGAGCGGGGCGACCTGATGGCGTATTGGATCTCGCGCGACTTTTACCGGACTCGGCTCAACTAGGCACTGCCTTTGGGACGGAAACATACGGCACCTTGCGGGAAAAATACGTTGGTCAAATACCGGTGGCGCAGGATGCCATCTGGCGCCATCTACGGGAACGGCGCGCCGCCTTGTTGGATGCGCTGATGCATAAGGTTTCGACCGGACCTTATCGCCCTGGCTCAGGGTCCGAGGAAGACCATAAACTGATCTTCGGATTGCTCTCGGGCAATACTATGAGCGGGGCGACTCTGCAGTTGGAGCCGGTTCCTGCACCGGCGACGACCGCCGAAAACGCACATGCTGAAGCGCTCGGCGCGGTCGAGCGGCCCCCATGGTGACAGCCTGAAAAGGGCATAATTACTGCCAGCATGACAACATAGCCAGTCAGTTAGCAAACCCAGTCACCCGATTTCCCAGAACAAGTTGTCTCTCGTTATAAAAATAAGTTGCAGGGTTTGACGGTGCATAACTGGGGTTTGCCAAGCAGATGTCCTGTGTAACGGCATAGTGGCGTGTACGACTGTCTGGTTTCCGCACTCCTTGTAGGGGAACTAATGATCGTTACGTAATTCACGCACGCACAGCGAATAGCAGAAAAGTCCCGCACACTACCGGTCCGCAGCATCCAAGATCTTGCGCGCGCAGCGAATGGCCGGTCTGACGGGCCGCACCGCAGCGACAGCTACCCATGACCAATGTCTGCAATGGGCCGCAAACGCAAGCAACGTCGAGTTTTGGAAGCAGGGAAAAACGCTCTCACTGAACTGACATCGGTCGCAGCATGTCGTCGGTGTCAAGGTTGAGCGCGCTGCGCCAGAGCGAGGTCTTGAACACATGACACACGTGCTTGCCGGCGGCTTCCTCGCGGGTCTCGGTCAACAGTCCCGCCCATTCGAGCGGTCGCAGCACACAAGATGAGAAGACGGCCATCTCCCGCCACCCCGCGGTGTGCCAGTCCTGTGGTTCACCGTAGAAGGTTTCGAACAAGGCGGCCTCGGTCGTACCAGGATCGGCTTCTACATTGATCACATTCATCCAGATGTCCCATTTTCCGAAAGGACGGCCGTCGAAGCGCGCATAGGAAGCGTGATCGATCTGAAACAGGAAGTACGGGATCAGTTCGGCAAAAAGGCGTCCAGGCGCACCCGCCAGTTCTGCGCCACGTTTGGTGAGCCGAAATTCACCTTTGAAGTGACGCCCCATGCGCAGCGAAATCAGCAGGAAATGCAGAACCTCGAGCGGCGGAAACTCATATTCGTTGACCACTTTGTTGTAGCGGAACATCTCTTCTGCGGTTTTACCCGGCCAGTCGAAATTCTCGACGGCCCAATGGACGAAGACGCGCTTGAATGCCTTGGTTTTAGTCAGACCGATTGATCCGTGCTCCCGCGCATATTTCAGGGTCAGGAGAGCGCCCCGCAGCAGCGGAGATTGCGCGAGGTCGGGGTGGTCATCGGCGAGAGTGCGAAATTCGATCATTTCTGGACAGTGCCACAGACGGCGCTGCAGTTCCATGATGCCCGCTGAATGATCATTCGGCGGCACCGAGATAATGCTTCCGCAACGAACGGCGGCTTCGACGGGCTGCATCGCAGCACCTCGGCATCTGACGAGTGACCGCAAAGGGCCGGGATATACTGTCGCACCGAGTTTTACAGGCTGCATTCCCAAACCAAAATCATCAAATGCACAAGACTGCCTAGGGGGATGGTGTGGGGGATATGGATTTAGGTAAGCTAAAATTTCATTTACTAACAATTACTTACGGATGTAAGTGGCGGAGAGACAGGGATTCGAACCCTGGGTGGGCTTGCACCCACAACGGTTTTCGAGACCGCCCCGTTCGACCACTCCGGCACCTCTCCGCGGGGGTCTTGGGGGGCATAATTCGACCGCGCGGCATGTGCAAGCCATTTTTTGAACAATTCATCGCCGAACAGCGGTTTCGTGATCGGGCAGAGCTTGGCACCCGCCCGGTGGGGGGCTAGGCTGCGGGGGATCGAAGCAGTCGAAAAGGCAGATGTTGCAATGAAACTCGACAGATTGGCGCCCATGTTGCCGCGGCTGGGTCCGACAATGATGGCCTTTGTTCTGTTGGTGCTGGGGGCGGTGTCCGCAGCACAGGCGGCCGAGGAACAGGAGATCCGCGAATTTCTGAAGGTCACGGGGTTTGACGTGGCGATTGCGTCGATCCAGCAAGGCGCGATGGCAGGCCCGGCGTTGACCGGCGAAGATCCCGATGTGTTCGGTCGCCAATGGGTCAAGCTGGCCGAAGAGGTGTTCGACCCTGACGAGATGATCTCGGAAGCCGTTGAGATGATCGCGGCTGTGATGCCGGACGAGTTGTTGGACCATGGCGCGGCCTTCTATGGCAGCCCGCTGGGTCAACGCCTGGTCGAGGTGGAAAACGAAAGCCACATGGCCGATGACACCGTGAAATACGCCGAGGGCGAACGGCTGACCGGCGAGTTGCTGAAGCAGAACAGCATTCGCATTGAGCTGTTTCGGGAAATGGGCACGGCGATCGGGTCCACGGAAACGGCGATCCGGTCGATTGTCGAAATCCAGGTGCGATACCTGATGGCCGCCGTTGCGGCCGGGGTCAGTGATTTCGACATCTCGGAGGAGGACCTGCGCCTGATGCTGATGGAGCAGAGCGACGAGATGCGCAAGAACATTGAGGTCAACAGCCTTGTGGCCAATGCCTATGCCTATCGTGATCTGTCGGACGAAGAGCTGATCGATTATCTGGCGGCGCTTCAGGATCCGAAGATGGGTCAGGTTTATGAAATTCTGAACGCGGTCCAGTATCAGATCATGGCGGAACGCTATGAAACCCTGGCCAGCCGTCTGGTCGATCTGCAACCCGAACAGGAGTTGTGATGCCCCATCGCCTGCGCCCTTTTCTGCGCGTCGCGGCTGTGCTTGTTGCGCTGGCGATCGGCGGTGGTGCGGCAGAGGGGTGGGCAGAGGTGCGCGATCAGTCGCCGACGGCACACGACACGGCGCAAGCGCAAGCCTATGACACGCTGTGGTCGCTTTTGCGGCTGAATGATCTGCTGGACATCATGCAGGTGGAAGGCGCCACCATGGCGCTTGAGTCAGATGTCGACCTTTTGGGACATCCCGGCGGGACGGCGTGGGAGCGGCGGGTTCAGGCCATTTATGACATCGACCGGCTGAAAGCCGATGCCGAAAGCGCGATGGAGGCGGCGCTGGACCCAGCGCATCTTGAGGCGCTGAACAGCTTCTATGCCTCCGAAAACATGCAGCGCGTGGTTGAACTTGAGATCTCGGCGCGCCGCGCCTTTCTGGAACCCGAGGTCGAAGACCGCGCCCGCACCGCCTGGCTGAGCGGGCGCGCGTTGACGCCGCATGAAGACGCCATTCTGCGTTTTGTCGAGGTCAATGACCTGGTCGAACGCAATGTCATGGGGGCGCTGAATTCGAACTATGCCTTTTTGCGGGCGATGACCGATGCCCATCCAGTGGCGGCCGAGAAACTGACCGAGCAGGAAATCCTGTTCGAAGTCTGGTCGCAGGAGACGGAAATCCGGCGTGACACGTCCGAATGGCTGTTTGCCTTCCTGTCGACGGCCTATGGCCCGGTGTCACAAAAGGTGCTGGACGACTACGTTTCCTTTTCGGCCACCCCGGCGGGTCACGCGCTGAACCATGCGATGTTCGAGGCGCTGGACCAGATCTATATCCGGTTGTCCTCGGATCTTGGCCGCGCCGTGGGCGAGTTTGGGGCGCAGCAAGACCTGTGATGCCGGATCACGGCGGGTGGTGATCCGGGCAGGGCGCGCGCTCAGTCGTCGGGCACCCCGTCCAGTCCTTTCAGCCCGTCCAGCATCTCGCCCAGATGCGCCTCGTACCGGCGCCATTTGCCGATGGACGAGCTGTAGAGCGGTTGACGCACCTGCGCCAGTGACAGCGTTTTCACATCCCGGTCGGTCTTGTGGAAATCCAGGCAGGCGTCCTCCCAGTCCAACTCACAGAACTCCAGCAGCTTGCGCACTTCGTGTTCGGGGTTGGCGACGAGGGATTCGTATTCCAGCTCGTATATCCGGTCAGGTGCCATCTCGCGCCACAGGGCAAGGTATTCGGTGAACAGGCGATAGGTCTCGACAAGATCGGATTGGGTGTATGTGTAAAGATGCAGCCCCGTGACAAAGCGGTTCTTGAACATCGACCACAGGTTGTCACGCGGATCGCGGCGCAGCGCGACGATCTTGGCGTTGGGCAGCGCCAGCCACGAAAGCGGCGCGATCTGATAGGTCGAGATCGTTTTGTCGGTGATCCGTTCGGCCCCCGGCAGACGAATGTCGATGGCGGCCTGATAGGCGCGACCGATGCCCTCAAGCTGGGCCGGGGTCATGTCGGCAATAGTGCCCCCGTCGCGGTCGGTTTTCGCCACCGCCTCGAACGCCAGAGGATGCAGGATACTCAACTCGTCCCCGCCGGTGATGGTCGAGTGGCTGGCCAGGATCTGTTCGACCAGCGTGGTCCCGGACCGGGGCAAGCCGGTGACAAAGATGGTCTGGTTGTCCTGAAACCCGACCGTGCCGATCCGGTCGGGGTCGAACCCGTCCAGAAACGCGCGCAGCTTGTCGAAATCCCGTTGGGCCTTGGCGCGTCCATAGGGGTGGCGCCTGGCCATGATTTCGTTCGCGCGCGACAGGTAGTGCCAGGCCTGATCGTAATCGCCCGTGTCTTCCATCACCTTCAGAAGACCATAGCCCAGATCCATCCGGCCTTCGTCGGGCAGGTCATCGCGCTGCCACAAATCCTGCATTTCGGTGACCACCGGATCATCGGCGGCAAGTTTCTTGCCATGAGCGATCATCCGGTAAATCGCGCCCGAGCGGACACCGCGGGTCAGCGCGTCGCGCAGCAGGGCGTCGGCTTCGTCCATCGCGCCTTCCTGCTGCAGCATGTTGGCGGCAATAGTGATCACGCGCAGGCTGTTGGGATCTGCCTCAAGTGCCGCCTTGATCTGCGTATGCGCACCGTCGGCATCGCCGGCCAGTTTGCGCGCCACCGCGCCAAGGGCAAGCGTTTCGCCGGTGGGGGACGCAAGCCGTTCCAGATGATCCAGATCGGCCCGTGCGGCGGCCGCGTTTTCCAGCGTCAGATGAGCCTGCGCGCGCGTCATCAGGGCCAGGCGATTATCGGGATCCTGTTTCAAAAGGCGATCCAGACACTCCACCGCCTCGGTCGGCGACCCCAGATCCTGATAGAGCTTGCCCAGATTGCCCAGAACGATCGGGTTGTGCGGAATCAGCCGCCTTGCGTGCAACAGAAAGGGCCTGGCCTCCTGATGACGCCCTTCGGCCAGCAGCAGTTGGCCCAGCTGTGCGGCGGCCTCGCCATAATCGGGATCAATGGACAAGGCATGGCGAAAGCCGGCCTCTGCCTCGTCGGTGCGGCCAAGACTGGCAAGGGCGGCCCCGTGGATGGTGGACAGTATTTCACTGCCGCCGCGGGTCGCGATCAACTGGCGCGCCTGTGCTTCGGCTTGGGCCATGTGACCGGCATTGACGAGACCCACCAGGGCGTTGATTTCATCCTTCGACACGTTCGTGGTCACGCGCGCGGTGCTGGTCTGGACCGCCTGCATTGCCTTGGCGATGGCCTTGCGGTCACGCGCGCCCAGCTTGGCGGCCTTCAAACGCGCCTTCGCAGCCTTCAGCGCCGCGTCATCGCCATGGGCGGCAATGGCGGCAGCGTAAGCCTGCCACACCTTCATCTCGCCCGGTGCCAGCTCGGCCGCGCGGGCCAGAAAGTGGCTAGCGTCCTTCGGACGCCCGGCCTGCATGTGGATCTGCCCCATGTGAAACGGGATCTCGGCGCGGGTCGGGGCGAGTTTGGCCATCTGCGCCAGCAGATCCAGCGCCTCGCGCGGTTTGCCGCTGCGCGCCAGCCCCATCGCGCGATTGAACATGACCGGGATCTGGTTGGCATTCAGCGGCAGCATCGCGGGCTCCTTGCGCTTGGGTCGGCGGGGTTGGGCAGGGGGCTGCACCGCCGCAGGGTTTCCTTTCATGGCCTAATATGTCATGCGAAGGGTCGCAAGGGGCGGTGCGGGCACTGGCGTGCGCGGGATGCGATTTTCCCCGGAAATCGTCTTGACTTACGGGCGTTTTCACCCGATAAGCCGCCACTCCTGCCGGGATTATCCCGCGTGGGGGCGTTTAACTTTGCCCATCGGGGCGCGCTGTTCGCGGTAAGTGAAGGGATCACCCCTTCGACAAACACCGGATCACCCGGGACCACAGAACGCGGAATATGAAGGAAGATCAAATGTTTGCGGTTCTGAAAACCGGCGGCAAGCAGTATAAAGTTCAGGCTGGCGACGTGCTGCGCGTCGAAAAGCTGGCTGCGGCTGCGGGCGACAAAGTCCAGTTCAACGAGATTCTGATGGTTGGTGCAACCGTCGGCACCCCCACCGTATCCGGTGCAGGCGTGCAGGCCGAGGTCATCGACCAGATCAAAGGCGAAAAAGTCATTCACTTCGTGAAGCGTCGCCGCAAGCACAGCTCGAAGCGCACCAAGGGCCACCGTCAGCAACTGACGCTGATCCGCGTGACCGACATCCTTGAAAAGGGCGCGGACAAATCGGGCGTGAAAGCTGCGATTGGCGCAGGCTCGGTATCGGGTGGCGTTGCTGCTGCGCCGGCCAAGAAAGCTGCGCCGAAAAAGGCGGCCCCCAAGACGGCCGAGAAGGCAGAAGCAGCCGCTGCTGCGGATGACCTGACCGCCATCACCGGTGTCGGCCCGGCCGCCGCCAAGAAGCTGGCCGATGCCGGCATCACCACATTCGCCCAGCTTGCGGCGGTTGACGTTGACAGCTTCGACGCCGTCAAGGTTAAGCCCGAGTGGGTTGAGCAGGCCAAAACGCTGGCCTAATCTGAGCTAAGGAGAGAGAACATGGCACATAAAAAAGCAGGCGGTTCATCCCGTAACGGCCGCGACTCGGCCGGTCGTCGCCTTGGCGTCAAGAAATATGGCGGCGAAGCCGTGATTCCCGGCAACATCATCGTGCGTCAGCGCGGCACCAAAATGTGGCCGGGCGAAAATGTCGGCATGGGCAAGGATCACACCATCTTCGCGACCGCCGAAGGCGCCGTCAAATTCCATAAGGGCCTGAAAGGCCGCACCTTTATTTCGGTTCTCCCGGTGGCGGAGGCCGCCGAGTAAGCCGAACCTGACAAGGTTGTGAAAAACCAGGGGCCGGCTGTGAAAGCCGGCCCCTTTTCTTTTTGTATCAAACACCTATCTGCCATTCATCGGGATTTCACAATTTGGTCTTAATGCCCGCCATATCCTGCGATATGCCGCATAGACAGACCTGACCACCCCGGTGCGTTCTGCGCTTTTCAGAGGAGGGAAAGCCATGAAGCATGTTGAGATCACACGCCAGCCGCTGATTGAAGCGGACCGCTTTGTGCTCCGCCCTGTCCGCCGTTCGGATGTGGGGATGCTGTCCATGTATACGGCGGATGAACGTGTGGCCTCGGGCACGCGGTCGATCCCGCACCCTCTGCCGCCCGGCACGACCGAGGCGTTCATCGAACGATCATTGCAGGATGGGCGCCGGGAAGATGTCTGGGTGATGGATGGCGCGCGTGATGACGGGCGCGAGGTTCTGGGCGTGATCAGCCTGACCCAGCTGGACCGGGCGCAATCGCAGCTAGGCTATTGGGTTGCGCCGGGGTTCTGGAACACCGGGATTGCATCCGAAGCGGTGCAGGCGCTTGTCGCGGCGAACCCCCAGAACAACACCTCGATCTTTGCCGAGGTGTTTCAGGACAACCCGGCCTCGGCCCGTGTGCTGACCCATGCCGGTTTTGAATATATCGGGGATGCCGAAAGCCATTGCGTGTCCCGCAATGCCAATGTGCCGACCTGGACCTATATCAATAAGATCTCGTAAGCTGTTGTCATGGCAGATAAGTTTGTGATCAGGGCGGGGCGGCTGACGCTTCGCCCGCTTGGGGCTGCGGATGGCGAGCAGGTGGTTGACTTGCTGAACGATTACGAGGTTTCGCGCTGGCTGACGGTCGTGCCGCATCCCTATCGCTTGTCCGATTTCAACGGCTTTCTGACTCATCTGGCCGACACCTCGCCATTGGGCGGGTTGGCGATCGAGCAAAATGGGCAGGTCATGGGCGTGATCGGGCTGGACCCGACGCTGGGCTATTGGCTGGGGCGTGTCCATCAGGGGCGCGGCGTGATGACCGAGGCGGCGACGGCGTTGGTCGATTGGGCCTTCGAAAACCTTGAAATCGACCGGATCGGATCGGGTTATTTTCGCGGCAACGCCGCCTCGCGGGCCGTGCTGACAAAGCTCGGTTTTCGCGAAACTGGCGTGATCGAACGGGTGAACTGTGTTGCGCAAGGCACTGTTGTGGAACTGATAAAGCTCGATTTGTCCCGCGACGGCTGGCAGCGTTCCCAATGATGACCCGGCTCGTCACCGACCGGTTGATGATGCGCCGCCTTCAGCCGTCGGATGCCGAGGCATTTCATGCGCTCGTGTCGCATTTCGACGTGGTGCGCATGACGTCCAGTTGGCCCTGGCCCGCCGATCCTGCCTTCACCCGGTCGCGCTGTCATCCTTGTGACCCGGTGACGGGCATGGCCGGGCCGGTGTTTCATCGCGGCCAGTTGGTCGGCGCCATGGGCATCATGTCCCGCGACGAAGCAGGCCCCGAAATGGGCTATATGTTTGCGCCGGAACATTGGGGCCGGGGGTTTGCCACCGAAATGGGGCAAAAACTGATCACGCATGTCTGGGCGCAGTATGACTGGGACGTGGTCCGCGCCACGGCGTTTTTCGACAACCCGGCATCCGCGCGGGTTCTGACCAAGCTGGGCTTTGTCGAAACCGAACCGACATCAGGCCGGTGCGTTGCGCGCGGGGGGGATTTTCCGCTGCGCAGCTTCATCCTGCCGCGCCCTGCAGGATTCTGAGCGGATTGCGCGTCAAACCGCTTGAACTCTTGAGCCTCGGCGCATTTCCCTCTATCGCCAATACCGTAACCAGAAAAGGCGTGTGCCCCATGAAATTCCTCGATCTAGCCAAGGTCTATATCCGGTCCGGGTCCGGTGGCGGGGGCTGCGTGTCGTTCCGGCGCGAAAAGTATATTGAATACGGCGGTCCCGATGGCGGCGATGGCGGGCGTGGCGGCAACGTGGTGGTCGAGGTCGTCGACGGGCTGAACACGCTGATCGACTTTCGCTATCAGCAGCACTTTTTCGCGGGCAATGGACGCCCCGGCATGGGGCAGCAGCGCACCGGCGCAGATGGCGACGATATCGTGCTGCGCGTGCCCGTCGGGACCGAAATTCTGGACGAAGATCAGGAAACCGTGATCGCCGACATGACCGAGGTTGGACAGCGGTTCGTGCTGGCCAAGGGCGGTAATGGCGGCTTCGGCAACCTGCACTTCACCAGTTCCACCAACCGCGCCCCGCGCCGCGCCAATCCGGGGCAGGAGGGGGTTGAGCGCACGATCTGGCTGCGCCTGAAGCTGATCGCCGATGTTGGCCTGCTGGGATTGCCCAATGCCGGCAAGTCGACCTTTCTGGCGGCGACCTCGAACGCGCGGCCGAAGATCGCGGATTACCCCTTCACCACGCTGCACCCCAATCTGGGCGTGGTCGGTGTGGATGGGGCCGAGTTCGTGGTGGCCGACATTCCCGGTTTGATCGAAGGTGCGTCCGAAGGACGTGGCCTGGGCGATTTGTTCCTTGGGCACGTAGAGCGGTGCTCCGTCCTGCTGCACCTGGTTGACGGCACATCCGAGGATGTGGTCGGGGACTGGCAGACGATCATCACCGAGATCGAAGCCTATGGCGACATCCTGGGCGGCAAACCGCGCGTTACGGTTTTGAACAAGATCGACGCGCTGGATGATGAAGAACGCGAAGAGAAGCGCAAGACGCTTGAGGCTGTCGCGGGTCCCGTGATGCTGATGTCGGGCGTTGCACATGAGGGCACGACCGAGGTGCTGCGGGCGTTGCGCAAGGAAATTTCGGACGACCGCATCCGTCAGAAACCCCAAGAGGAGAAGCAGACGTGGCAACCCTGACCCAGGCTGACCGCATCGTTGTCAAGATCGGCTCGGCGCTTCTGGTCGACGTTGCGACGGGGGCGCTGAAATCTGATTGGTTGCAGTCTCTGGCCGCCGATGTTGCTGTCTTCAAGGCGCGCGGGGCGGATGTCGTTCTGGTCTCGTCTGGCTCGATCGCGCTGGGGCGCGGTGTGTTGGGTCTGCCCGCAGGCACCTTGTCGCTGGAACAATCGCAGGCCGCTGCCGCTGTCGGTCAGATCCGGCTGGCGCGGGCCTATGAAGAAGCATTGGCGCCGTTGGGCGCAACCACCGCGCAAGTTCTGGTCACGCTGGAGGACAGCGCGGATCGCCGCCGCTATCTGAACACACGCGCAACGCTTGAGACCCTTCTGTCGCTGGGCGTCGTGCCCATCGTGAACGAAAATGATACGGTCGCCACGGATGAAATCCGCTTTGGTGACAATGACCGGCTGGCCGCGCAAGTGGCCGTCACGGTGGGCGCTGATCATCTGGTGCTTCTGTCCGATGTGGACGGCTTCTATTCGGGCAACCCCAAGGATGATCCCGCCGCCACCCGCTATGATGTGATCGACACCATCACGCCCGAGATCGAGGCGATGGCGGGCGACGCGGGCACGGGGTTGTCCAAGGGCGGCATGAAAACCAAGGTGATGGCCGCGAAAACGGCAACCGGGGCAGGGTGCGACATGACGATCACACTGGGGTCGCGGATGAACCCGCTCAGCGCCCTGGCCGAAGGTGCTGCGGCGACCCTGTTTGCCGCGCGCACCGATCCGAAGGCGGCGCGCAAGCACTGGATCGCTTCGATGAAATCACGCGGCGCGGTGGTGGTGGATCAGGGGGCGGAACGCGCGCTGCGATCCGGGAAATCGCTGCTGCCCGCCGGGGTGGCGGCGGTGCGCGGTGAATTTCAGCGCGGCGATCCGGTGGAGATCCACAGCACGGGGGGCACCCATCTGGGCGCGGGGCTGAGCCGCTACACGGCGGACGAGGCCCGGGCGATCAAAGGCCAGCGGTCGGACCGGATCGAGGCCATTCTGGGCTATCCGGGCCGCGCCGCCCTGATCCATCGCGACGACATGGCCCTGTAAGAACAACGACCAAGGGAACGGAGATCAACCATGAGCGAAGACATCACATCCATGATGGCCGACATCGGACGCCGCGCCCGCGATGCGGCCAAGGTGCTTGCCTTCGCTCCGGCTGCGGCCAAGGAAAAGGCGTTGATCGCCGCGGCCGACGCCTGTTGGGCGCGCCGGGCCGAGATCATTGCCGCCAACGAAAAGGACATGGCGTTTGGCCGCGACAAGGGCCTGTCGCCCGCGATGTTGGACCGGCTGATGCTGGACGAGGATCGTATCAAGGGCATGTGCGACGGTCTGCGCGCCGTGGCAGGGCAAGCCGATCCGGTGGGCGAGGTGCTGGCGGAATGGGATCGTCCCTCGGGCTTGCATATCAAGCGGGTGCGCACCCCCTTGGGCGTGATCGGCGTGATCTATGAAAGTCGCCCCAATGTGACGGCGGATGCGGGCGCGCTTTGCCTGAAGGCGGGCAATGCCGTGATCCTGCGCGGTGGGTCCGAAAGCTTCCATTCCGCCGGGTTGATCCATGCCTGCCTGCAAGACGGTTTGCGTGCCGCGGGACTTCCCGAAGACGCAATCCAGCGCGTGCCGACCCGTGACCGTGCGGCGGTCAGCGCGATGCTGACCATGACGGATTATATCGACGTGATCGTGCCGCGCGGCGGCAAGGGGCTGGTGGGCCTGGTGCAGCGCGAAGCCCGCGTGCCGGTTTTCGCCCATCTTGAAGGGATCGTGCATATCTTCATCGACAAGGATGCCGACCCCGACAAGGCCCGCCGGGTGGTGATGAACGCCAAGACGCGCCGCACCGGCATTTGCGGCGCGGCGGAATGTCTGTTGGTGCACCGCGACGCGGTGGCCCTTGGGCAAACAATCCTGGATGACCTGATGGACGCCGGGGTTCAGGTTCACGCGGGCGAGGGGTTGACCGGCACCATCGCCGCCACCGAGGATGACTGGGGCAAGGAATTTCTGGACAGCATCATCGCCGCGCGGGTGGTTGATGACGTGGACGGGGCGATTGACCACATCAACCGCTATTCATCCTCGCACACCGACGCGATCCTGACGGAAAATGACGCGACCGCCGAGCGGTTCTTTACCCGGCTGGACAGCGCGATTCTGATGCGCAATGCCTCGACCCAGTTCGCCGATGGGGGCGAGTTCGGCATGGGGGCCGAGATCGGCATCGCCACCGGCAAGATGCATGCGCGCGGGCCGGTGGGGGCGGCTCAGCTCACTTCGTTCAAGTATCTGGTCGAAGGCGACGGGACGACCCGCGCGTGATGGTATTCAAAACTCGACGTTGATCGAATGATCCGACAGCGTCACCCCGGCGGTTCGGTTCTGGCGCGCCAGTTCCGGTGCGATCAGGGCAAAATGGACCTGGGCCGGGGGCACATCGGTGTCGCCCTGCGGGGTGCTTAACAAGGCCCAAAGGTCCGGATCCAGCTTCAGCTTGTCGGCCACACCCCGGATCGTCCAATGATCCCCGTCACGCCGGACGCTGATCCGGCCCCCCCCAGGGCATCGCGCTTTCAAAGCATTGCAGGATCAGGAAAGCCAGTTTGACACAGGCGCGGGGCTGGCTGCCTTCCGGTGTCCAGTCCACCTCGATCTTGCGGCCATCGACACCGGGGGCGAGGATGCTGCGAATTTCGCCGTCCGCGATCATCTGATCATCTGGCGCCGCCCCGAAGGCCACGCGGAAATATCGGATGCGCAGGTTGGCATTGGTCACGCTTTCCGCAATCAGCGCCATTTCCGGGCTGTCAGCCATTCCGGAAAGCTGCAAAAGCTCAACACCATTGCCGATCGCCCCCAAAGGGCTGATAAGGTCGTGGCAGATGCGGGAACCGATAAGCGCCGTCAGGTCGCGGTTATGTTGTGTCATGGGGTCGCCTTGAATAGGAGGGCAGGATGGGAATGGGATCATTGCTGGAGCCGGGCATGCTGGTGCGTCACCCCGAGAAACCCGATTGGGGTCTGGGACAGGTGCAGTCCAATATCGGGGGCAAGATCACGGTGAATTTCGAACATGCCGGAAAACAGGTTATCCTGTCGGATCTGGTAGATCTCATGCCTGTGTTTGAACCTCCGCATTCAACCAGAAGAAACTAGATTTCTGTTTCTGCAACCATAGGAGGTATCCAGCCCGGTTGCAAACCCGAAACCATCGCCATAGAAGCCCAGCGAGGTTAGCAAAGTGTTAAAGACGATGCCCCAGCCCGATTTTCTTTTGCGACTGGCCCGGGACGAGGCCGATCTGATTGCCGCCCAACGCCTGCGCTATGATGTGTTTGTTGATGAATTGGGCGGCGATGGCGCTTTGGTGGACCACGACGCGCGGCTGGAACGGGATGCTTTCGACCCCCATTTCGATCACCTGATCCTGTTCGATCAGGCACGGGCAGGCTGTCCCGCCGTGGGGGTCTATCGGTTGTTGCGCAGCGACATGCTGTCGGACGCGCCCGGCGGAGTGGACCGGTTCTATTCGGAAGACGAATATGATCTGAGCGTGCTGAAACACTCGCGCCGCAGATTGCTGGAACTGGGCCGCTCGTGTCTGCATCGCGATTATCGCGGGGGCAGCGCGATGATGGTCATGTGGGCAGGTCTTGCCGACTATGTCGACCTGCACCAGATCGACATCATGTTCGGTGTGGCCTCGTTCCACGGGACCGATATTGACGCATTGAAAGCCCCGTTATCCCTGCTGCACCATCGTCATCTTGCACCGCCAGAGTTGCGGGTGCGGGCGCGACCGGCACATTACCAGCCCATGGATTTGATGGACGAGGATCAGATCGACCGCCCCGCCGCGATGCGGGCTGTGCCAGCCCTGATCAAGGCCTATCTGAGACTGGGAGGGGTCGTCGGCGACGGGGCCTATGTCGACCACGCCTTCAACACCACCGATGTCTGCCTGATCATGGACACCAAACGAATGAGCCAGACGCACAAGGCGATCTATGCCGGGGGCAGGCGCAGATGACGGCCCTGTGGCAGGATGAACCAGAGCCGCAGGTGTCTCACCCGCGCGGTCTGGACTGGGTCAGGGTCGTTCTGCGCGGTCTGCCGCTGGCCATTTTGGTCTTTGGCGGGCTGGCCGTCCTGCTTCTGGTGCGACTGGTCGAGCGTCCGTTGTTCGGCGTCCAGCGCCCCCTGACACCGCATATCACCCAGATCGTCTGCCGCACGGCATTCGTGGTCCTGGGCATTCCCTATGCGACGACCGGCACCCCGATGCGCGAAAACGGGGCGGTGGTGTCGAACCACGCCGGTTGGCTGGACATCTTTGCGCTGAACGCCCGAAAACGCGTTTATTTCGTCTCGAAATCCGAAGTGGCCAGCTGGCCGGGTATCGGCTGGCTCGCCCGCGCGACCGGAACGGTGTTCATCAATCGCGACCGGCGCGAGGCCAAAGGGCAGATCGAGGTGTTTCGGGATCGTCTGTCTGCCGGGCACAAGCTGTTGTTCTTTCCCGAAGGTACATCCAGCGACTCGCGCCGCGTTTTGCCCTTCAAATCAACGCTTTTCGCGGCGTTCTTCGCAGACGAGCTGCGCGAATTCATGTGGGTGCAACCGGTGACATTGCGCTATATCCCCCCCGCCGGTGCCGATCCGCGCTTTTACGGCTGGTGGGGCGATATGGAGTTTGCGCCACATCTGATACAGACGCTGGCCGCACCCCGCCAAGGGCGGGTCGAACTGGTCTATCACCCGCCGGTCAAGGTGTCGGATTTCGACAGCCGCAAGGCGCTGGCCGCCCATTGCGAGGCGGCGGTGCGTGCGGGTCTGGGCGATCTTGATGTCGAGACGTCTTAGCCGCGCATCGCGTCCACCAGACGCCCCAGCGTGGCCGAGGGGTCGTCGGTGCGCCAGATCTCTTCACCAATGGCGAAGAAATCGGTGACGGGGGTCAATGCGCGGATCGTGTCCTCGTCCAGGGCGCCTTCAGCCACCACCGGCACTTCGATCATCTCGCTCCACCATCCGAAAAGATCGCGATCGGCGCGGCTGCCATCGCCCAGCGGTGTGGCACCGGCCGGGCCGAAGCTGACATAATCCGCGCCCATTTCACCCGCCGACATCCCGTCATGACGCGAGGCCCCGCAAAAGGCGCCGACGATGGCATCCGTGCCCAGGTCTTCGCGGGTTTTACGCATCCGGCGTGCGCCATCGCCCAGATGCACCCCGTCCAGCCCCAACCGTTCAACCATCAACACATGGTCGGCGATCACGATGGGCACGTCGCGGGCATGGGCGACTTCGCGGCAGGCGTCGGCGGCGCGGGTGATGCGATCTTCGTCCGCGGTCGCCAGCGTCAGCCGCAGGCAAGCTGTCGCGTGCGCATCCAGAACCCGCGCCAGCTGGTCGGGAAAGCGAGACAATTCGAAATCGGGCGGTGTCACCAGATAAAGTTGGGGAAGTTCCAATTCGGTTTCGGCCATCGCGTGTGGTCCTCTTCATCGGGTGTTTGCAGCTTCATAGACGACCTGCGCGTCTTTGCAAGCATCAGGGTGGCACGCGGTTGGACCGGGTTATTTCGGGGGCAGGGTGGTCACATAGGCAAGGGCGAGTTCAAGCAGTGTCGTACGGGTGCCGTCATCTGCCACCGCCGCGGGGCCTGCGTCGATGAAGCCGCCCATCCGGCGTCCGGTGAAGGCCATCGGCTGGGCACCCGGCAGGGCCAGCGCCGCCGCTTCGTTCTCTTTTCCGACGCGATACATCGCGCCGTCCTTGTGCACCCCGCACAGCATGTTGCCATTCAGCATGAAGGCGATCCCGCCGAACATGCGCTTTTCGGCAAGCCCGTCCAGATCTTGCAGATCGTTCCTGAGAAGCTCCAGGGTTCCTTCGTCATACGCCATTCCAACGCCCCCTTCTTGCCCTGATCCTGCGGTCAGCGTATCACGCCGCCAGACAAAGGAAAGGATCGGTCTTGGCGGATCAGAGGACGGACAATTCGGGCCCGCAACCAGAGATCGTGCTGGTGCGCCCGCAGATGGGGGAAAACATCGGGGCGGCGGCGCGTGCGATGCTGAATTTCGGGCTGGAGCGGATGCGGATCATTTCCCCGCGCGATGGGTGGCCGAACCCGTCGGCGGTGGCGATGGCGTCAGGCGCGGGCCGTGTGCTGGATGCCGCCGGGGTGTACGACACGCTGGCCGAAGGGGTGGGCGATTGCGACTATGTCTATGCGACCACTGCGCGGTCGCGCGATCTGGCAAAACCGATCCTCAGCCCCGAACGCGCGATGGAAGAGGCGCGCGCAATGCAGGCGGCGGGCAAGAAGGTTGCGGTGCTGTTCGGGCCAGAGCGCACCGGGCTGGAAAATGACGAGGTGGCGCGCGCCAACGCGATCATCTCGGTGCCGGTCAATCCTGGGTTTGCGTCGCTCAACCTGGCGCAATGCGTGTTGCTGACGGCCTATGAATGGCGTCGCCAGACCACCGAGGTGAACCACGAAATGATGGAATGGGCAGGATCGGACCGCGCGCAGGCCATCGAGATCGAGAAACTGGCCCAGCATTATGAGGTGCGGCTGGATGAAGCCGGGTTCTTCTTTCCGCCCACCAAAGCGCCGGTGATGAAAACGACGCTCAGGAATATGTGGAGCCGAATGCCGATGACCCGCGCGGATGTGCAGATCTTCCACGGCATTCTGCGCCAGCTTTTGCGCGGCAAACAGGAGTGATCAGGCCTTTCGCGTGGCGGCCACAACCCAGATGACCGCCAGACCCAGCGAACCGACGGCATTCAGGTTGGCCATGGTCAGGCCGAACATCTCCCACGGAATCTCGTCGCAGCGGATCAGGGGGGCGTCGTTGATCTTCGACAACAGGTCTTCGACCGACAGATCCGCGACACCGCCGCCGGAACAGGCCGCCGGACCTTCCCACAGCTTGCGTTCAATGCCTGAGTGATAAAACCCCAGCGCCGAGGTGGTCGCGGCGGCCAAAGCGCCCAGCCAGGCCAGCGCCCGTTGTTTGCTGGCCAGTGCCGCGCCCCCGATCACGATGGCGGCGGCGTGGGGCCAGCGTTGCCATAGGCACAGTTTGCACGGTGCATAGCCAAGCGCCTGAAAGACAAACGCACCGCCAAGGATCAGCGCCGACGATACGGCG
This sequence comes from Aliiroseovarius zhejiangensis, assembly GCF_014656375.1. Classification (GTDB taxonomy): domain Bacteria; phylum Pseudomonadota; class Alphaproteobacteria; order Rhodobacterales; family Rhodobacteraceae; genus Aliiroseovarius; species Aliiroseovarius zhejiangensis. Next base: position 584,085 of record NZ_BNCH01000002.1, read on the forward strand.
GCAAGGGCGATAAGCTGTGTGGTTGAGAACCGGTCGAGAAGTTTCATAGGTATTTCACCATATAGAAGCCGCCAAGCAGGATTACGACGAACAGGATGAACATCAGGCCCAATCGGCGTTCGATGAAGTCACGAATGGGGGCGCCGAATTTCCACAAAAGCGCGGCCACGATGAAAAACCGCAGGCCCCGCGCGATGAAGCTGGCCACCATGAAGACGCCGAAGTTCAGTCCCGTCGACCCGGACAGGATCGTGATCACCTTGTACGGGAAGGGCGTCACTCCGGCGATCAGCACCGCCCAGGCGCCCCACTGGTTGTAGGTGTCCGCGAAATGGCCGAATTCATCCGTTTTGCCATAAAACTCCAGCACCGGATGACCCACGCTTTCGTAAAGGCCCCAGCCGATGAAATAGCCGAATGCGCCGCCGATCACCGACGCAATCAGAGCGATCCCGGCAATGGAAAAGGCGCGTGAGGGGCGGGCGATGATCATGGGGATCATCAGGACATCGGGGGGGATCGGAAAGACCGAGCTTTCCAGAAACGACACCACCGCCAGCGCCCAAAGCGCGTGGCGTGTGTCGGCCAGTCCCATCGTCCAGTCGTAAAGGCGCCTGATCATCTTCTTGTCCCGTGTTTTCGTTCACGAAACATGCGGCGTGGTCAAGGTCAAGGCACGTGTATGCTATCTTGTCTTGATACACGCCGAATGACCGGTAAACTCCTTGTGGAACCTATGTGTCTTTTGGGCGTTTTACGTAACGAGTGGACGGAGGGATATACTCATGAAATGGCGTGGCCGGCGCGGAAGCCGAAACATTGAAGATCGTCGCGGCATGGGCGGCACGGCGCAGGTCGGCGGGCTGGGTCTGCTGGCGGTGGTTGCCATTGGATATTTCCTTGGGGTTGATCTGACGCCGTTTCTGCAAGGCGGTGGCACGCTGGCGCCGACCGGGGGCGGTGAAATCACCGAAGCCGACCGGCAGGAAGGCGAGTTTGTCTCGGTCACACTGGCCGACACTGAAGAGGTTTGGGACGATCTGTTCCGCACACAAGTGGGCGAACGCTATAATCCTGTGACGCTCGTGCTGTACAAAGGGGTGACGCAAAGCCCCTGTGGCGGGGCGTCAGGCGCGACCGGGCCGTTCTATTGCCCCGGGGATAGCAAGGTCTATCTGGACACGGCGTTTTTCACGACTCTGTCACGTCAGTTGGGCGCGCATGGCGATTTCGCCGCGGCCTATGTCGTGGCGCATGAGGTGGCACATCACGTTCAGAACGAACTGGGCATTCTGGGCCAGGCCAATTCGATCCGCCAACAGGTCAGCGAGGCCGAATCCAACGCGATTTCGGTGCGGATCGAGCTTCAGGCCGATTGCTATTCCGGCATATGGGCACGCGAGGCGCAGGCGCGGTTCGGCACGTTGGAGCGGGGCGACATCGCCGAGGCGATCAACGCCGCCCGCCAGATTGGCGACGACACCCTGCAAGCCAGCGCAGGTCGCGTACCGATGCCGCACACGTTCACCCATGGCACGTCCGAACAGCGCCAAAACTGGTTCTTGCGTGGCTATGAAAGTGGTGACATGCGCAGTTGCGATACGTTCTCGGCCGACCGGCTGTAAGGCAGTGATTCTTTTTTGTCCGGTTCAGACTCTGAACCACAGAGCCGGTCGGGATGCTGGGAGTGTCCCTTATTTCATACGTTAAGTAACGGAAAAACCTACGTGTTTATAAGGTTGTTGCGACCGCAACGAGTTTTGTTTACGAATCTTGCAGCGACAGGATCACAAACAAACCCGACCGCGCAGTCGATAATTCTTGCGTGACGGCAAAGAGCCTGTTTTTAATTGATCATCGGTCGGGCGGGACACGTCCGGCACAGATCAGACACAGATCGCGTTTGGGAGGAAGCAACATGAAATTCACACTGAAAACTGCTTTTGTCGGCGTTGTTGCGCTGGGGCTGACCGCCGGGGCCAGCATGGCGCAAGAGGTCACGCTGCGCTGCCAGCATTTCCTGCCGCCGAAAGGGTCGACGCCGCTCTATTTCATGACGCCCTGGGCCGAGAAGGTAGAGAAAGACTCCGGCGGACGGATCAAGGTCGAGCTGTATCCGGCGATGCAACTGGGCGGCAAGCCTCAGGCGCTTTACGACCAGATCCGCGACGGCGTGATTGATTGCGGCTGGGCGCTGCCCGCCTACACGCCGGGCCGGTTCCCCGAAGCCGAAGCCTTTGAACTGCCCTTCATGACCAGCCGCGATGCCGAAGCATCGTCGAAAGCTGCGTGGGAGTTTTCGGAAAAATACCTGATGGAACGTATGGGAGACGTCAAACTGCTGGCAACCCATGTTCATGGCCCCGGGATTGTCCATAAGAAGGGCGAACCTGTCATGGCGCTGGAGGATTTCCAGGGCTTGAAACTGCGCGGCCCGTCGCGTCAGGCCAATGCATTGCTTGAGACACTCGGCGCATCGCCTGTCGGCATGCCCATGCCGACGTTCCCTGAATCTCTGTCCAAAGGCGTTGTGGACGGGGGCGTGACACCCTGGGAAATCGTGCCGCCGCTGAAGCTGCATGAACTGGCTGACAGCCACACAGAATTCCCCGGTGATCGTTCGCTTTATAACACGTTCTTCATCTGGGCGATGAACAAGGACACCTATGCAAACCTGCCGGATGACCTGAAGGCGGTGATCGATGCGAACTCGGGGCTTGAGACCTCGGGCTGGGCCGGTGCCTCTTTTGACAAAGGTGACGTGATCGGGCGCGAAATCGTGGCGGAATCGGGCAACAACATTCACCAGCTCGATCCTGCTGTCGTTGCCGAAATCCGTGCTCTGGGGGACAAGCAAACGGAAGCCTGGGCCGCGGACATGACGTCTAAGGGTCTGGACGGTGAAGGCATGGTGGCCATGGCCAAAGAGCTGGTCGCGAAATATTCCGACAACTGATCGTTGAGGGACGTGGCTTCGGGCAACCAGGCGTGCCCGAAGCCTTTTTCTGTGCGCAGGCAATGTTCAGCTGCGCATCACCGGATGAAGGGGGCAGTTGTGGCAATCGCAAGGACAGCACAGATGCGGGTGGGTCGCATGATGGAATTTGCCAGCCGCTGGATGGCGTATTCCGGTGGGGCAATCCTGGTCGCGATCGCATTGACAACGGTGGTCTCGATCATCGGTCGGACGCTTTCGGGCTTGGGCCTTGGCCCTGTCAAAGGCGATTATGAGATTGTTGAAATGGGATGTGCCGTCGCGGTTTTCGCCTTCATGCCATGGTGTCAGCTCAAACGCGGTCATGTGACCGTTGATATATTCATTTCCAAGCTGCCGGACAGGATGCAGGCGATCCTCGGCCTGATTGGTGATCTGTTCCTGACTGGCGCGGCGTTTATCATTCTGTGGCGGTTGTGGCTGGGGTTTGGCGAGAAGTTTCCCTTCGGCTCGGAAGGGCTGCGCGCAGCACTTGGTATGGGCGACAAACCCTTCTTTCCGGAAAGCACCTATGAGCTTGAGATCCCGCTTTGGATCCCCTTCGGCCTGTGTCTGATCGGCGCGGCCTTTTTCCTGATCGTTGCGGCCTATTCGGTCTGGCGATCGTTCAACTGGGTGCTTGACGGCAAGGAGCAGCGGGTATGACCGGAATAGAACTGGCGATCGTCGCCTTTGCGCTGATGCTGCTTGCGATCTTCCTGCGCCTGCCGATCGGATTGGCGATGGGTCTGACCGGGTTTTTCGGCATCTGGTATCTGATGGGGCATCCGTCGGTGACGCTGAGCCAGCTCAAGACGCTGTCATACGACACGTTCTCAAGCTATTCGCTGTCCATTGTGCCGCTGTTTTTGCTGATGGGGCAGTTTGCCACCAAGTCCGGCATGTCCGGCGCGCTGTTCGAAGCGGCAAGCGATTGGCTGGGACACCGCAAAGGTGGCGTCGCCATGGCCGCCGTCGGGGCTTGTGCAGGCTTTGGCGCGGTGTGCGGGTCGTCGCTGGCGACGGCGTCCACGATGGGGCAGGTGGCCTTGCCCGAGATGCGAAAGCGGGGCTATTCCGACGCCTTGTCGACCGGGGTGCTGGCCGCCGGCGGCACGCTGGGCATCCTGATCCCGCCATCCGTCATTCTCGTGATCTATGCGATCCTGACCGAGCAGAACATCGTAAAGATGTTCATCGCCGCGCTGGTGCCCGGCATCCTTGCGGCGCTGGGTTACATGCTGACCGTTGCGGTCATGGTGCGCATCAATCCCGACAGCGCCACGACCGCAGAGCGTATGCCTTACGCGCATCGGTTCCGGACGTTGCTGTCGATCTGGCCGGTTGTTGTGATTTTTGGGCTAGTGATGGGTGGGATCGCCGCCGACTGGAACTGGGTGAAACCCGGGGTTCAGGCGCTGTTCACGCCAACCGAAGGCGCTGCTGTCGGTGCGGTGGCGACCGGGCTTTATGGCGTGATGACCGGCGGGCTGACCTGGAAAGGGTTTCTGGACAGCATCCTGTCGACCGCGCAGGCCACCGCGATGATCTTTTTCATCGTGCTGGGCGCGCAGATTTTCAACTCGTTCCTTGCCTTTACGCAAGCCCCGCAAATGCTGGCCGAATGGGTTTCGACACAGGGATATGCGCCACTGGTGGTGCTGGCGATGATGCTTGTCGCCTATCTGATCTTCGGCTGCGTGATGGACAGTCTGTCGATGATCCTTCTGACGATCCCGATCTTCTATCCGATCATCGAAGTTCTGGATTTCGGTCTGACCCCGGAAGAGGCGGGCATCTGGTTCGGCATCCTGGCCCTGATCGTGGTCGAGGTCGGGTTGATCACGCCGCCGGTGGGTATGAACCTGTTCATCATCAACTCGATGGCGCGCGACATTCCGATGTCCGCCACCTATCGCGGGGTGGCGCCCTTCGTGGTGTCCGACCTGATCCGCGTCGTGATCCTGGTGGCTTTTCCGGGCATCACGCTGTGGCTGGTCGGGGTGATGTTCTAGGCGGATAAAATCGCCACGGTTGGGGCAAATCCTCGTTGACCTTGCCCCGGCGCTTGGGTAATTCCAACCCAGTGCCCAAGTGGCGGAATGGTAGACGCAGGGGATTCAAAATCCCCCGCCTTCACGGGCGTGAGAGTTCGAGTCTCTCCTTGGGCACCACTCCGACGTCAGTTTGAACCGTCGCCAAATGGCGCGTGGTTTGGCGATCTGTCGCAAAGGACGGACCCATGGAAAAAGACCCCCGAAAGCGTGCCGCCGACCTTCTGCATCTGCGCGGGCAGGGGTTGTCGAAAGGGGATCCGGTGGCACTGCCGCTTGTGTCCAGTTCGATGTTCCACCTGCCCGGAGACCCGGACGCGGCGGCGTCTTATGGGCGGGTCGATAATCCGACCTGGCAGGCGCTGGAGCACAGCCTTGCCGTATTGGAAGACGCGCCCTGTGTGGCTTTTCCGTCGGGTATGGCGGCGATTTCAGCCGCCCTGTTTGCCACGCTGACGGCCGGGCAAACGCTGCTAATCCCATCGGACGGGTATTACGTCACCCGCCTGTTGTCGACGCGGTTCCTGTCGCAACTGGGAGTCCGGGTGATCCAGCGCCCGACGCTTGGCTTTGCCGAGGGCGGGTTTGACGGCATCGATGTGGTGTTCATCGAAAGCCCCTCCAACCCGGGTCTGGACCTGTGCGACATCGCTGCGATTGCGGCGATGGTGCGCGCGGAAGGGGGGATCACCATCGTTGACAACACCACCATGACACCTTTCGGCCAGCGCCCGCTGGCACTGGGGGCTGATCTGGTGGTGTCCTCTGACACCAAGGCACCCGGCGGACATTCGGATGTGTTGATGGGGCATGTCGCCACGCGTGATGCCGCATTGCTCGAAGCGGTGCTGGACTGGCGCAAGATCTCGGGCGCGATCCCGTCTGCCCAAGCGGCGTGGCTGCTGCATCGTGGGTTGGAAACGCTTGAGGTGCGGTTTGATCGCATGTGCCAATCGGCTCAGACCATTGCCCAGACGCTAGAGGGGCACAAGGCTGTGCAAGCGATCCGTTATCCGGGGCTGGCCAGTGACCCCGCGCATGATCTAGCCAAGCGGCAGATGCTGCGGTTCGGCTTTCTGATCGGCCTGACGCTGGCCGACAAGGATCAGGCCGAGGCGTTCATCACCGCCAGCCGCTATCTGCGTCCCGCGACGTCATTCGGCGGCGTGCACAGTTCAGCCGAGCGTCGGATCCGGTGGGGCGATGATGTGGCCGAGGGGTTCGTGCGGCTGTCGGTTGGCTGCGAGCCGGTTGACCCGCTTCTGGATGACCTGTTGTCGTCACTGGACAATCTGGCCTGATGCGTGGCCTTTCGCGGGGAAAGTCCCCCGATGGAATCATTGGACAACCGGAAAACGCGCAGCGACATCGGCCCGACAACCCCAGATAGAGAAGTGTGGCAGGGTAATGGCACGATACCGCAGATTTTACCCGTAATGGATGAAAACATTGGAAAAAATCGAGGATATCTTCATATTTTGGGCGCAAATTGCTAGTAATAAAGTCATGTCGGAGGGGTGTCCGACGCGTATGTAAAGGTTTCAAAGTTGAGCTTGCGTGATATCAGGGTGCAGGAAAACACACCGATCCATTGGAGCGGGTTGTCACCAATTTCACCGACACATGATCCGATGCGGGGGCGTCATTCGCGCGGGGGCATTGCGTCCTCGGGTGTGTCAGCCCACACGCGGGTTGAAACCCTGCGCGGGCCTGTGCATGCCCGTGACCTGCAGATCGGCGATCAGGTCAAGACACATCGGGGCGGCTATGCGACCCTGCGCTGGGTTGGCACATCGCGGCTGTCTGATCAGGGCGAACCCCCGATGCGCCGCACCTCGTTTGATGGCCGCGAAAGCACGACCCTTGTGACGCCGGATCAACTGGTGCTGATCACGCACCAGCAAAATGAACTCATGTTTGGCGCGGCCGAAGTGCTGTGCAGCGCGCGCGACCTTGCGGCGGTTGGGCTGTTCACACCGGATGAAACGGTAAATCCGACCTTCGTGCATGTGCTGTTCGACACCTATGAACTGCTGCATTGCGGTGATGACTGGGTTGAAAGCCTGCGGCCCGACATGGATCGGATCCGGATCGCTGACACGGACACGGCGGATGAGATCCTGACCCACCTGCCCAAGCTGGCCAGCCATCAGGCGCGCGCGGCCTATGTGCGCACGCGCCCCATCCTCGATGAACGCGAGGTTTCGCTTCTGTTCGCGTGACGGCAGCAGCCGGACTGGTCGTCACGACGGTGCTGAACGATCCAGCCATTCCTGCCAATCGGCAGGTGTATCGACATCAAACCGCGCGTGGTCGGCGGGCAGGGGGATGAGGCGGGTCGGCAAATCTGCGATGACATGGTGTGCGCCCTGATCCCCTTCCAACGCGGATAAACGACTCAAAAACCGTGCCGGGATCAACACGGGATGCCCGGGTGCGTTGTCCTGCGTGGCGCCGCGCAGGATCCTGTCAGGGTCGAACCCGTCAGACAGGCTCATCAGATCATCAAGTGTCAGGGCGGGCATATCTGCCAGCAGCACCAACACGCCGTCCAGCCCCTTTGGCAAAGACCCGATGGCGTGCGCCAGACTGTGGCCCATTCCCCGACCCGCATCCGGGCAGGGCAGTGGCGTGGCAAGGCTCTGCCGTACCAGGGTCAGACGGGTAGGCGATCGCGCGGGCAGGGCGACGAATACCCCATGGCCCGTGGCAAGGGCCGTGCTGATCCTGTTGGCAAGCAGCGGCACCCCGTCATGCCTGCGCAGCATCAGCTTGTCCCGCCCCATCCGCCGTGACCGGCCCGCGGCCAGGATCAGAATGGCAAGGGATGGGGCGCGGGACATGACCTTACTTCTCGGGGATCAGGCCCTGTGGACTGAAACGCAGGACCAGAAGCAGAATGATCCCCATCGAGAACAGGCGCATATGGGCCGCCGAATCCAGCAGATGCGTTTTCAACGCCGACCCATCCGCCATGCCGGCTGTCACCATCGACATCAGCCAGTTGCCAATCGGTTCGACCTGGATCCAGAAGAACCAGATCACGAACGCCCCCAGCACGGATCCCAGGTTGTTGCCAGACCCGCCGACAATGACCATCACCCAGATCAGGAATGTATAGCGCAGCGGCTGATAGGTGCCGGGCGTCAACTGCCCGTCCAGCGTGGTCATCATCGCGCCTGCCAATCCGCACAGGGCCGAGCCGAGCACGAAGATCTGCAAATGGCGGCGGGTCACGTCCTTGCCCATCGCCTGTGCCGCGACCTCGTTGTCGCGAATGGCGCGCATCATGCGCCCCCACGGGGATTTCAGCGACAGTTGCGCCAGGATCACCAGAACCAGCAGAACAGCCGTAAACAGCATTGAATAGGACAGTTTCACCGCCAGCGTCGAGGCCGTCGTGGTGTCCAGCCCAAGGGTTGTTGCCCGCTCTGCAAAGCCCGCACTTTGTTGCAGGTCGACCTCATATGGGACGGGGCGGGGCAGGCCGATCACGTTCTTCACGCCGCGCGCCAGCCAGTCCTCGTTTTTCACCACCGCCAGAATGATCTCGGCGATGCCCAGCGTGGCAATCGCCAGATAGTCCGAGCGCAGGCCCAATGCGGTCTTGCCCACAAGCCATGCGGCGCCCGCCGCCAGAAGCCCGCCCACCGGCCAGGCCAGCAGCGTCATATAGCCATGCGCGCGGTAATTGTCGGGCCCGCCGGGATTCAGGCCACCCAGATACCCGGTCTGGGCCGGATTGATCGCTTCGACCCCGGCAACGCCCGCGTCGAAGATCCAGCGGAACACGAAAAAGCCGACGACGAGTGTCGCAAACATGGTCAGGCCACGCAGGCGCCCCTGCGCCATGGTTTTGTATTGCCAGACCATCAGCAGGATGGTCGCAGCCCCCATCACAAGCCCCGCGACGATGCGAAACCCGCCCGCACCCCAGGCCCCCGGTGTGGGTGGCATGGACACCAGCACCGTGGCCAGCCCACCCAGGGCCACAAAGCCCATGATCCCGACGTTGAACAGACCCGCATAGCCCCATTGCAGGTTCACGCCCAGGGCCATCACGGCGGAAATCAGCGCCATGTTCAGGATGGTGATGGACGAGTTCCAACTGCCTGAAAAGATCCAGACCTGTGTCGACCCTTCTAAAATGAACAGAAGCGCCACCAGCGCGAACATAAGCGGAGTGCGAAGCGATTGGCTCATACCGATTGCCCCTTGAAAAGACCGGTGGGTTTGAACAGCAGGACGATGATCAGGATCACGAAGCTGACCGCGAATTTGTAATCTGTGGACATCAACTGCACGAGGCCCGAGGGCTCAAGGCTGTCCGGCAGCAGATAGGTGGCGACCTTCTTCCAGGCATAGGTCACGGTGACCTCGGAAAAGGCGATGACGAAACCGCCGGCGATGGCCCCCAGCGGGCTGCCCAGCCCGCCGACGATGGCCGAGGCGAAGATCGGCAACAGAAGCTGGAAATAGGTGAACGGTTTGAAGGTCTTGTCTAGACCATAAAGCGTGCCTGCGATGGTGATCAGGCCAGCCACGATGATCCATGTGATCATCACCACCCGTTCCGGGTTGATGCCTGACAGCAGCGCCAGATCTTCGTTGTCTGAAAAGGCGCGCATGGATTTTCCGGTGCGCGTCCTGTTCAGAAACCAAAACAGCGCGGCCACGACGATGACGGCGGTGACGATGGTCAACCCCTGGCTGGTTTTGAAGGCCAGCCCTTCATCCAGCCCTGTCCAGGCCTTGAAGTCCCGCGCGCTGATGATGAACCGCGCGCCGTCGCCGAATTGCTGGTCATCGGGGCCGATGATGAAGCGGACCACGCCGTTCATGATGAACATCACCCCCATCGAGGCCATGACAAAGACGATCGGTTTGGCTTTGACCCGCCGATAGAAGCGATAGACCACGCGGTCGGTGGCCAGCAACATCAGCGCGGTGCCGACAATGCCGAAGGGCAGGGCCAGAAGGGCGGTGGGCAGTGGGTCGATTGACACGCCCATCGACTGGAACCACCATGTCACAAGGATCGTCACCATCGCGCCGAACGCCATGCTGTCACCATGCGCGAAGTTCGAGAATCGCAGGATGCCGTAAATCAGCGTGACCCCCAGCGCCCCCAACGCCAACTGGCTGCCATAGGCCATCGCAGGGATCACGACGAAATTCAGCAACGTCACCAGCGCGTTCAGGATATCCATCAAAACTCTCCTTCGCAGGTGCCGATATAGGTGATGGCCGTTGGCCCGTCATTCGAATGGGCGGTGAAGCGAGCGACGTCACCCGCGCGCGACAACAGGTATTCCGCACCTTCGCCGGTGGCGAAAACGGTGGTCAGCGGGGCATCCCGTTTCACGCCCACCACGGTCAGATCGCCGAAATCGGTGACGATTTTCGCCCCGTCCAGCTCCGCTGTCAGCGTGAAGCTGGTGTCCTGACAGGCCTCGGTTTCATAGCATTCCGTGGTGAACGTGCAGGTCTGCGCGAGGGCGGGCAGGGCGATCCCGCTGGCCATAAGAGCCGCGCAAATATGTTTCAGCATCCTCATCCCCCCAGGAACGACCGGCGCACGTCGGGGTCGGCCAGCAGCTCTTTGCCCGATCCGGTATGCGCGTTGGCGCCCTGCACCAGAACATAGCCTTTATCCGCAATCTCAAGCGCTTGTCGGGCGTTTTGTTCGACCATCAGGATGGAAATGCCGGTGCGCGCGACTTCGATGATCCGGTCGAAAAGCTCGTCCATCACGATGGGGCTGACGCCCGCGGTGGGTTCATCCAGCATCAGAACCTTGGGCTTGGTCATCAGGGCGCGCCCCACCGCCACCTGCTGCCGCTGACCACCCGACAGCTCGCCCGCCGCCTGATTGCGCTTTTCATGCAGGATCGGGAACAGCTCATAGACCTGATCCATGGTGCCGGAAATGTCGTCCTCGCGGATGAAGGCCCCCATTTCGAGGTTTTCCTTCACCGTCATAGAGGTGAAGATATTCTGCGTCTGCGGCACAAACCCCATGCCCTTATGGACACGCGCCTGAGGCGACAGGTCGGTGATGTCTTCACCATCCAGCCGGACCGAGCCCTGGCGCAGGTTCAGCATCCCGAAGACGGCCTTCATGCCGGTGGATTTGCCCGCGCCATTTGGGCCGACGATCACCGCAATCTCGCCCTTGTCCACGGCAATGGTGCAGTCATGCAGGATATCGGGGCCGTTCTTCCCATAGCCGCCGGTCATGCTGTCACCGATCAGAAAGGCATCGCCCGTGTGCATCTGGTGCCCGGTGCCCGAGCTTGGGGTCAGCGTGCCCTGACCCTTGGGATTGACGATCGAGGCATCCTTGTTGCCACGCTCGTCCTGATAGGGGTTCCCGCTCATGCGCCCACTTTGTCCTTGTTTTTCAATCCGGTGCCCAGATAGGCCTCGATCACGTGTTCGTTGGCCTTGATCTCGTCCAATGTGCCCTCGGCCAGCACCTTGCCTTCGGCCATGCAGATCACCGGATCACAGATCTTCTCGATGAAATCCATGTCATGTTCGATCACGACGAATGTATAGCCGCGTTCTTGGTTCAGGCGTTTGATGGCGTCGGCGATGGTGTAAAGCAGGGTGCGGTTCACGCCTGCGCCGACCTCGTCCAGAAAGACGATCCGCGCATCGACCATCATCGTGCGGCCCAGTTCCAGCAGCTTTTTCTGACCGCCCGAAATCTCGCCCGCCCGCAGGTCCGCGATATGGGAAATGGTCAGAAATTCAAGCACTTCATCGGCCTTGGCACGCAGGGCGCGTTCTTCGTCGGCGATCCGTTTGCGGCCAAACCACGTGTTCCAGAGCTGTTCGCCCGACTGACCGCCCGGCACCATCATCAGGTTTTCGCGACAGGTCATCGACCCGAATTCATGTGCGATCTGGAAAGTGCGCAGAAGCCCCTTGTGAAACAGCTCGTGCGGCGGCAGGCCTGTGATGTCCTCGCCCGCCATGGTGATGCGGCCCGAGGTCGGGGGCAGCACCCCGGCAATCACGTTGAACAATGTCGTTTTACCCGCGCCGTTCGGGCCGATTAATCCCGTGATCGAGCGTTCCTCGATCCGCATCGTCGCGCCGTCCACCGCGTGAAAACCGCCAAAATGCTTGTGAACGTCTTCGATGACGATCATGTCTGTCCCCTCTCGCAACCGGAAGTAGGCCGCTTTTCTTACCAAAACAGCCCGGACGTGATCCGGGCTGTTTCGTTGTTCATGCAAGGTCGATTAGTGGAATTTCACCGCCTCGATGGCGCCGCCCTTGATCTCGATCTCGCGATAGCTGCCGCCGCTTTCACCGGGGCCGATCAGTTCCACGTCGGAACCGCCGACATAGTCGATGTCACCGCCACCGGCGAGGATCTCAAGCGCCTTGCCCAGTTCGCCCGGACCGATGGGTTCACCGGGGGCGTTGGCCACCATGGTCACGGCTTCCGCGACAGCCGCGCCGTCGGTCGATCCGGCCGCCTGCATGGCCAGAAGCAGCACTGCGGCGCTGTCATAGCCTTCCTTGGCATAGGGCGAAGTGCCGTCGATCCCGGCGGCTGCCAGCATTTCTTCCAGCTTGCCCGCGCCGTCATTGGCCGAGCTGGGGTGCTGACCGAAGCTGCCGTCGATCGAGTCGCCGAATTTCTGGGTCAGGATGTCCGAGACCATGCCGTCGGGCAGGACGAAAGTGTCAAACGCACCAGTGTCCAGCGCGCCCTGGATGATGCCCGAACCGCCCTGGTCCGAATACCCGGCGACGACAAGCGCCTGGCCACCGGCAGAGGCCAGCGCGCCCACCTCGGCGGAATAGTCGGCCTTGCCTTCCTCGTGGGCGGCATTGATGGTCACGGTGCCACCGGCCGCTTCAAACGCCGCCGCGAAGCTGTCGGCCAGACCTTTGCCATAGTCGTTGTTGGTATAGGTCACGGCCACTTCGTTGATGCCGCGGCTGGTGATGATGTCGGCCATGATTTCACCCTGACGCGCATCCGACGGGGCCATGCGGAAGAACAGCCCGTTGTCCTCGATGGTCGACAGGCCCGGCGACGTGGCCGAGGGCGAGATCTGCACGATGCCGTTGGGCAGCGCCACGCTGGTCAGAACCGCGCCGGTCGCACCCGAACACATCGCGCCCACGATGCCGGCAACGCCGTCACCGGTGACCAGACGTTCAGCGGCGGCGGTGGCAGCGGCAGCATCGACACAGGTTGAATCACCGCGCACGGCGGTCACGGTGGACCCTTCCATGAATAGGCCCGAATCGTTGATTTCGGCGATCGCCAGTTCCGCGCCGCCCGCGATATGCGGGGCCAGCGATTCAAGCGGGCCGGTGAAGCCCAGAAGCACACCCACCTTGATGTCGTCTGCAAAGGCCGCGCCGCTCATCAATGCGCTGGCGGCGGTGGCCATAAGAATCTTTTTCATGTTTTTTCTCCCAGTTGGAAAATTCCGAAGCCGAGCCTAGGCAAGCCCACCGGAAAAGAAAAGGCCCAAGCGTGACCCACGCACAAAAAGGCGCCACGTCAAGCGGCAGCCTCCGGACGGGGCAGGGCATAATAGATGCTGTCGCACCATTCCCCGTTGACCTGCAACGTGTTTTCGGCGTGCCCCGTCACCTGAAACCCCAACCCGTCCAGCAGCCGGGCCGAGGCGATGTTGCGCGGGTCGATTTCGGCGGTGATCCTGTCGATCCCCGGATGCCGGTCCCAGGCGGCACCCAAGACGGCCAGAAGGGCTTCGCGCCCCAACCCCTTGCCCCAGTGATCGGGATGCAGGATGTATCCCAACTCGGCAATCCGCCACAGACCCGCCTTGCCGATCACCCGGCCTTCATGCGCGACGACATATTCCAGCCCGGTGGCCCTGTGCGAGCGGATCATGCCGTCCAGCACCTGCTGCGTTCGGGAATGTTGGGTATGGGCCGGGTGGCTCCAGTAACGCATGGCGTCGGGGTGGGCGAAGACCGCGTGCAGATCGTCCAGATCGTCCTGTCGCGGAGCGCGCAGGCACAGCCGGTCGGTGCGGATCATGGTGCCACGCGCGTGGCGTGGCTGCCGCGTTCACGATACGGTGTCGTATCGTAATGCGACCGATAGCATTTCGAGAAATGCGAGGGGCTTGAGAAGCCGCAGGCCAGCGCCACGTTGATCACGCTCATATCCGTCTGCATCAGCAGGTTGCGCGCCTTTTGCAGGCGCAACTCCATGTAATACCGCTTGGGCGAGCGGTTCAGATAGCGGCGAAACAGGCGTTCCAGCTGCCGTGTGGACAGGCCCACATCAGCGGCCAGGATCGAAGGTGAAATCGGCTCTTCGATATTGGCTTCCATCTTCTGGATCACTTCGCTGAGCTTCGGATGCCGCACGCCGATCCGGGTGGGCACCGACAGGCGCTGGGTGTCGCGATCGGTGCGGATCGAGGTATAGATCTGTTGATCCGCGACGATGTTGGCGATGTCCTCGCCATGTTCATCCGCGATCAGTTTCAACATCAGGTCAATCGACGATGTGCCGCCCGCCGCCGTCATGATGTTGCCGTCAATCACGAAGACCCGCTTGGTCAGGTCGACCTCGTCAAAGGCTTCGGCGAAGCTGTCATGGTTTTCCCAATGGATCGTCGCGCGCTTGTCGTTCAGAAGCCCGGCCTTGGCGATCACATGGGCCGCGGTGCACAGGCCCGCGATCTTGACCCCGCGCCGGGCCTCGCGGCGCAACCAGTTCAGAAGTTTCGTCGTGCAATGGCTCTGCACATCGACGCCCGAGCAGATGACCACGCAGTCTTCACGCTTCAGCTCTACCAGGTCACTGTCCAGGTTGAACGAGGTGCCCGCCGATGACGTGATCGTCTGGCCGCCTTCACCCATCAGAACCCATTCGTACAACCGCCGCCCGGCAGCCCGGTTGGCGATGCGCAGCGCATCTATGGCGCCCGCGAAGCTGAGCAGGGTGAAGCCTTCGACCAACACGAAGACGAAACGGCGCGGGGCCGTCGTTGCGGGTGTTGGGTCTTTCGTCATCCGAGTCACCTCGTCCAAGAGGGGTTTCAATGTGGTTGCGGGGGACCACATCAGGTTTGCGCGCCTGCGACAAGGGTGAAACAACAGGGCGAAAACGCGCGGCGTCTGTCCTGAGGGGGGCCATCGGGGCAGAGCGGTCTGCCAGAACAGTAAACCGACCCGCGCGTATTCCATAACGGTAATTGCACGTGACCGCCGACCGCGTTAGAAGATGGGCTTCACCCCGCAACTGCGGGAAACCATGCAAGACGGAGCAATGACATGACGCAGTGGGACAAGTCGGCCTGGCGCAAGAAGCCACGGGTGCAGATGCCTGACTATACCGATGCGGCCAAACTGGCCGAGGTCGAGGCACAGCTTGCGAAATATCCTCCGCTGGTCTTTGCGGGCGAAGCAATGCGCCTGCGCGCCCAGCTTGGCCGGGCCTCTCGCGGGGAAGCGTTTCTGTTGCAGGGTGGGGATTGTGCCGAAAGTTTCTCGGATTTCTCGGCCGACGCGATCCGCGATACGTTCAAGGTGATGCTGCAAATGGCGATGGTGCTGACCTATGGGGCGAAAGTGCCGGTCATCAAGGTTGGCCGCATGGCCGGACAGTTCGCCAAGCCGCGCTCGGCCCCGACCGAAACCGTCGGCGGGGTTGAACTGCCCAGCTATCGCGGTGACATCATCAACGAGCTTGATTTCTCTGAGGCAGCGCGCATTCCCGACCCGCAGAAGATGCTGCAGGCTTATACGCAAGCCGCCGCGACCCTGAACCTGCTGCGTGCCTTTTCGACCGGCGGTCTGGCGGATGTGCATAAGGTGCACAGCTGGACGCTTGGCTTCACTGAAAGCGACGAGGCCGAGAAATACCGCGAAATGGCCGAGCGTATTCAGGACACGCTGGATTTCATGCGCGCCGCCGGCGTCGACAGCGACCGGGCGCACACGTTGCAGACGGTCGATTTCTATACCTCGCATGAAGGGCTGCTGCTGGAATACGAAGAAGCGTTGACCCGTCTGGATTCCACTACCGGCAAGACGGTGGCAGGCTCGGGCCACATGCTGTGGATCGGCGATCGCACCCGCCAGCCCGATGGCGCGCATGTGGAGTTCTGCCGCGGCGTGGTGAACCCCATCGGACTGAAATGCGGACCGACCACAACGGCTGAGGATCTGAAGATTCTGATGGCCAAGCTGAACCCGAACAACGATGCCGGTCGTCTGACCCTGATCGCACGTTTCGGGGCAGGGAAAGTGGCCGAGCATTTGCCGCGCCTGATTCAGACCGTGAAAGACGAAGGCGCCAATGTCGTCTGGTCCTGCGATCCGATGCATGGCAACACGATCAAGTCGGCAACCGGCTACAAGACCCGGCCCTTCGATTCCGTGCTGAAAGAAGTGCAGGAGTTCTTTGCTGTCCACAAAGCCGAGGGCACCATCCCCGGTGGCGTGCATTTCGAAATGACAGGCGCCGATGTGACGGAATGCACCGGCGGCGTGCGCGCCGTCACGGACGAGGATCTGTCGGACCGCTATCACACCGCCTGCGATCCGCGCCTCAATGCCAGCCAGTCTCTGGAACTGGCGTTTCTGGTGGCCGAGGAACTTTCCTCCATGCGCAGCGAGGATGCCGCCGCCATCAAAGCGGGCTGACCGTCTTGGCCGGATCATCGCAACCGGATCAATCAAAGCCAGATCAAACAGAAAACCCCGGTCCAGACGGCCGGGGTTTTTCGTGTCTTTTGGCGCGGGGCCTCAGTCCTGTTTGACCAGCCGCAAATGCCCCCCCGGGCGCATCGGTGGTTCGATCTGCATCGAAGATGATGCACCGTGAAAACTTGCCGCCAGTTCGGCCAGACCGGGCACCGGAATGCCGCGCGCGTCCGAGGGGCGCATGATATGCCCTTCGCTTTTGCGGTCCCGCGTCGGTCGGATATCGACGCGGGTCACATCCGGCTTTTCGTCACCCGCCGGGACCGCCGCATCAGCGCCGCGAATATCCCAGTATCCGGGGCGGGACAGAGTGTCTTGCCGCGGGCGCGACCTGCGGGCTTGGCCGTGGGGGCCGGGCATCGTCAGAGGGCGGATGTCAAGATTGCGCACGCGGAAGCGCTGCGGACCGCGACCCTGCGCGCCATCGACCTGAAACCCGCCAAGAACACGGGTGACGTTGCTGTGAATGTCCTTCAGCGGCAACAGGATCAACTGGGCGTCCAGCGTCTTGTGAAACAGCTTGCTTTCGCTTTGCAGGGTCAGGCTGACCTCGGCAGGGGTGGTGAATACGCTTTCCAGCGCCTCCTGCACCTCATCGCGGGCATCTGGCGTGAACAGGGCGCTCAGGGGCATCCCGCGCACCTCCATCGACAGGGTGTCGCTGATATGCTGGCCCGCCAGCCGGATGCGCGCATGGCCCGGCGCGATCCGTTCCAGGATCATGGCATGGGCCAGGTTCTCTCCGATGCCGCGGGGGTCCACGTCGCCACGCGTGGGCATCAGTCGACCGTTTCGCAAGGCGTGCCAGTATGCTTCAATCTGAGCGATGGCGGGAAATTTGATCGTGCGCCGGGCGGCTGCCAGCGCGATCACATTGCCATCTTTGAGGTATTCAATCTTCATCTTCGCGTCCCAGGAGTTGAAACGATTTTAATAAAATGTGTCGTAACCAGCGAGCTTGTTCAAATTGTGACCGTTTGTTAACGATTGGAAGGATAATCCTTACCGATGTCTTAATATGTCACATTCCTCTCGAAATTGGCATAAAAACTTAACGAATGGTTAATGCTACATGCCACATTCCATGACAGGCTTCGCAAGCATCGCAGCCGAAGACGAAGGCTGCAACTGGGTCTGGGATCTTCGATCGGTCAATGCGCGGGGGCTGGATATCAAGATACGGCTGCCCGACTGGCTGGGCGGGTTGGAGGAGCCGCTCCGCAAGGCGCTGAAGGCGTCGGTGGCACGTGGCAATGTATCAGTCAGCCTGAAAATCACCCGCCGCGACGAGGCCGGACAGTCCGCGATCAACCCCGACGGGTTGGAACGCGCCCTAGCTCAGTTGACGGCCATCGCCGCCGAGGCAGAAGCCCGTGGCCTTAGGGTCGCACCCGTGCAACCCTCTGATATTGCAGGGATGCGTGGTGTTCTGGAACAACGGGCCATGACCGACGAAGACACCGCCCCGCTGTTGACCCGGCTGGCGAAGGACATTCCCCCATTGATCAGCCAGTTTCAGGCCTCGCGCGCGCAGGAAGGGGCGGCATTGACGCACCTTCTGTCCCAACAGATCGACAATGTCGCGCAGCTTGTCACCGCTGCCGAAGGCGTACTTCCCGCCCGTCAGGACGCACAGGTCGCGGGGTTGCAGGCGGCTCTTGCCCGCGTGCTAGACAACAGCGACGGCGCCGACCCCGATCGTGTTCAGCAAGAACTTGCCATTCTGGCCGTCAAAACCGATGTGCGCGAGGAAATCGACCGCCTGAAAGCCCATATCGACGCCGCGCGAAGCCACCTGACGTCGGAGCAACCGGTGGGCCGAAAGCTGGACTTTCTGATGCAGGAGTTCAACCGCGAGGCCAACACCCTGTGCTCCAAGGCGCAGTTCAAGGAATTGACCACCATCGGCCTTGACCTGAAGCACGTCATAGATCAGATGCGCGAACAGGTTCAGAACGTGGAGTAACAATATGTCCGACAGGCGCGGCCTACTTATCATCCTGTCGTCGCCCTCGGGCGCGGGAAAATCGACACTGGCGCGGCGGTTGATGGAATGGGATCCGACGCTCAGCTTTTCCGTTTCGGCCACCACCCGCGCGCCGCGTGAGGGCGAGGTGGACGGCCAGCATTACCATTTCGTGGACGAGCCCAGGTTCAAAGAGATGGTGATACAGGGCGAGATGCTGGAACACGCCCACGTTTTCGGCAATTTCTATGGCTCGCCGTCCGAGCCCGTGCGCCGCGCGATCGAGGCCGGACGCGACGTGCTGTTCGACGTGGATTGGCAGGGCGAGGTGCAGATACGGAACTCTTCGCTCGCCTCGCACTCGCTGTCGATCTTCATCTTGCCGCCCTCGATCAAGGAATTGCGCGCGCGGCTGGTGGGGCGCGGGCAGGACGACGAAGCCACAATCGCAAAGCGGATGCAGAAAAGCTGGGACGAGATCAGCCACTGGGGCAGCTATGACTATGTGCTGATCAATGACGATCTGGACCAAACCGCCGAACGCCTGATCACCATCGTCGAAGCCACCCGTCAGCGCCGCAATCAGCAACCGGGATTGTTGAACCATGTCCGTAAGTTGCAGGCCGAATTTGAAGAGGGAAACCAATGATCTATGAACTGGACGGGATCGCCCCCGAGATTGCCGAGGATGTCTTTGTTGCCGCCGATGCCAATGTCATCGGAAGGGTGGAAATTGGGGCCAAGGCCTCGGTCTGGTTCGGGACAACGATTCGTGGTGACAACGAACAAATCTCCATCGGAGCGGGCACGAATGTGCAGGAAAACAGCGTCTTTCACACCGATCTGGGCTTCCCGCTGACCATCGGCGCGAATGTGACCGTCGGCCACAAAGTGCTGCTGCATGGCTGCACCATCGGAGACAACACCTTGATCGGCATGAATGCCACCGTGATGAACGGCGCGGTGATCGGCAAGAACTGCCTGATCGGGGCAGGGGCCTTGGTGACGGAAGGCAAGGAAATCCCCGACGGATCCATGGTTCTGGGCGCGCCGGGTAAAGTTGTGCGCGAGCTGGATGCTGCGGCGATCAAAGGGATCGAGGCGTCTGCGGTGCATTATCAGCAGAATGCGGCACGGTTTTTGACGGGGTTGAAGGGGGTTGGTGGATAAAGGGCCTCGGCTGCAGCGAGCCGATCGCCTCGGATACCGGATCGCTCGAACTTCGGCATGGCTTCGGGACTGGCCCGGTCTATGCTATGTTTTAGTTATGAAACCATCCACTATTCAAGAGTTTCACGATGCGCAGACAACTGATGACAGGGCGATATGTGAGGCTCTGCGTGCAGTGATTGATGAGATGCTTCCAGACGCTGAAAGCAAGATCTGGCATGCCCATCCTGTCTGGTTTCTCAAAGAAACTCCCATCGTCGGGTACAGCAAGCTCAAAAACTGTATCCGTCTGATGTTCTGGAGCGGGGCGGATTTTGACGAGCTGGATTTGCAGCCGGGAACCGGCAAGTTCATGGATGCGTCAATCCGATACACGGATGTGGAAGAAATCAGATATGACGACTTGAAACGCTGGCTTGTAAAGAGTCGACAGGTGCAGTGGGATTACAAGAACATCTACAGGCGAAAAGGTCGGCTGGAGCGACTGTCCTAAAGCGCAGAGGTCTGCCTTGATAGCAGCAATAGCCGATACAGACGCGAATGGGCGCTTCAATCTGCAGCGAGATGAAAGAACCGCATATCCTGCGGATTGGTGCTTTAAAAAAAAGGCCGCTGAAACCAGCGGCCTTTCCTGTAATGCGATCTGAAACGCTTTACGCTACTTTCTCGCCAGCCTCTTTCAACCAAGCCAGCACGTTTTCCGGCGCGCTTTCGCCGTAAGGGTCTTCGCCGTGGTTGTCGCAGCGACCCGGCTCTTCGAACCAGGCTTCGACCACACCGTCATTGATGACGGCGGCATAGCGCCACGAGCGGGCACCGAAACCAAGGTTGTCCTTGTTGACCAGCATGCCCATGCCGCGGGTGAACTCGCCCGAGCCGTCGGGGATGACCTTGACGTTTTCCAACTCCTGGTTGCGGGCCCAGGCGTTCATGACGAAGCTGTCATTGACCGACATGCAATAAATTTCGTCGATGCCTTGGGCGCGGAACTCGTCGGCACCTTTTTCGAATCCCGGCAGTTGATAGGTCGAGCAGGTCGGCGTGAACGCACCGGGCAGCGAGAACAGAACGACACGCTTGCCTTTGAAATAATCGTCCGACGTCATGTCCTGCCAGCGGAAGGGGTTGGGGCCTTCGATGCTGTCATCCCGGACACGGGTACGGAAGGTGATGTTGGGAACGCGAACGCCAGCTTGCATGTCAAAATCCTTCTGTCTGAGGCGCGCGCAGAATCGCGCGGCGCGGGTTGCTCAAGTCTTAGAACGATTCCAGATAGGTCTCAACGCGGATTTTGCAAGTGCAGCATGGGCAGATTCTGCATCCGCAATGTGCTGTGTCGAAGAGGGGCGTCGAAAAAGCGTAGGAACGGCATTCCAACGCAACACCGCGTTTGATAATCAGAGATTATGAATATCACCCTTCGGCAACTGACCTATGTGATTGCCCTGGCCGAAACCCGTCATTTCGGCCAAGCGGCGGCGCGGTGTCATGTGACGCAACCAGCCCTTTCCAATCAGATCAAGGAACTGGAAGATCGTCTGCAAACGCCTTTGTTCCTGCGCGACCGGAAAGGGGTGTCACTGACCTCGGCCGGGCAGGACGTGCTGGCCACCGCAAAGCGGATCATGGCCGAGCTTGAGCGGATGGAAGATGCGGTGCATTGGCAGAAAGGGCTGACCGGACGGCTTCGGTTGGGGGTTATCCCCACCGTTGCGCCGTATCTGCTGCCTATCGCGTTGCCCTTGATCCGGGCGCGCACGACCGGGCTTGACCTGCGCCTGCGCGAAGCCCAGACCGCCGATCTGCTGGCAGATTTGGAAGAGGGGCGTTTGGATGCCGCGATCATCGCGCTGCCCTCGGGTGTCACCGGGCTGGTCGAAGCTCCCCTGTTCACCGACCGCTTCCTGCTGGCCGGTACATCTGCCCAGATCGCACGTATCTCCGGCGGCCGTGCTGCACTGCATCCGGCGATGATCGACCCGGAACTGCTGCTGTTGCTGGAAGAAGGGCATTGCCTTGCCGATCAGGCGCTTGAGGTTTGCGGCCTGCGTCGGCGCGACCGGCGGGTTGACCTTGGGGCGGCGTCGCTGGGCACGCTGTGCCGGTTGGCAGCGGGGGGGCTGGGTGTGACCTTCCTGCCGGAACTGGCGCGGGGCGACGAACAGAAGGCCACGCCTGACCTTGCCGTCGCCCGGTTCGCCCAGCCCGAACCATGTCGCACCATCGGTTTGGTGCGCCGCAACCTGTCGGTGCATACCGATTGGTTCGATACGCTGGCGGGTCTGCTGCAACAGGCGGGAACGCAGGTGGTTCGGGATGCAGGTCATGCGCCAGGCACATAACAGCCATGCGGCTTTCAAGGTGACTCGGCGGCACGATACCGTTATATGTCGCAAAGCCGATTTTGGCGCGGAGGAATGCCATGCGTGATCTGAAAATCCCGGAAAGTCGCCACCCTGAAAAGGCGCATCGCCCGGACAATGCACAGCCCAAGAAGCCCAGCTGGATTCGCGTGAAGGCGCCTGGCGGCAAAGGCTATGCGGAAACGCACAGGATCATGCGTGAAAACAACCTTGCCACGGTCTGTGAAGAAGCTGCGTGCCCCAATGCCGGCGAATGCTGGAGCCAGGGCCACGCCACCATGATGATCATGGGCGAGATCTGCACCCGCGGCTGCACCTTCTGCAACGTCGCCACCGGTCGTCCCGACGATCTGGACGCGTTCGAACCGGGCCGTGTGGCCCATGCGGTGAAGAAACTGGGGCTGAACCACGTGGTGATCACCTCGGTCGACCGCGACGATCTGAAAGACGGTGGGGCAGACCATTTTGCGCAGACCATCCGCGCCATTCGCCACCAGTCACCCGACACCACCATCGAGATTCTGACCCCGGATTTTCTGAAATGCGATCCGTCCGTTCTGGAAACCGTGGTCGAGGCGCGGCCGGATGTGTTCAACCACAATCTTGAAACCGTGCCGGGCCTTTATCCGCAGGTGCGCCCCGGCGCACGGTATTTCCATTCGCTGCGCCTGTTGCAGCGGGTGAAAGAGCTGGACCCGTCGATGTTCACCAAATCCGGGATCATGGTCGGGCTGGGCGAGGATCGTCAGGGCGTGTTGCAGGTCATGGATGACATGCGCGCGGCGGGGATCGACTTCCTGACCATCGGGCAATATCTGCAACCGACCCCAAAACACCATGCAGTCGCGCGGTTCGTGCACCCGGATGAGTTCAAGGATTACGAGACCGCCGCTTACGGCAAGGGGTTCCTGATGGTGTCGGCCACGCCTTTGACACGCTCGTCCTATCACGCGGGTGACGATTTCGCACGGCTGCGTGCGGCGCGTGAAGAACAGCTTGCAAGAGGCTGACAGGAAAAACTTTAAGGCCTGAGGCGCAGAGGCTCCATCTGCATCCAGTCCGGTGTTCCGAACAGCATTTCGTAAATCACGAGCGCCGCGCAGATCGCGACGACCGCAAAAACCAACTTCACACGTTTGGCCGAAGGCGGATGCCGCGCCCATTTGGCCATCCGCATGAACCAGCGCGGGTTCATGGGTCAGTCGTCGTCCAGAAACCGCACCTTGCCGATATGGGGCAGGTTGCGGTCGCGCTGTGCAAAGTCGATGCCATAGCCCACGACGAATTCGTCCGGGATTTCGAACCCGATCCAGTCGGCGCGGATGTCGACCTCGCGCCGGGACGGTTTGTCAAGCAGCGCGATGGTTTTCAGCTTGCGCGGCGATTTGGCCTTCAACAGACCGACCACGTGTTTCAGCGTGAAACCGGTGTCGACAATATCTTCGACCACCAGCACGTCGCGCCCCGCAATCTCGCCGCGCAAGTCCTTGAGAATACGCACTTCCCGACTGCTTTCGGTCGAATCGCCGTACGAGGATGCTTCCAGAAAATCGACCTCGACCGGCAGGTCCAGCTCGCGCACAACATCGGCGATGAACACGAACGATCCGCGCAACAGGCCGACGACGACCAGCTTGTCGGTGCCGTTGAATTCGTCATGAATTTCCTGCGACAGCTCTTCGACCCGCGCCGCGATCTGCTTGGCCGAGATCATCGTGTCTATGACATATGGACGCTGTGCCATGTGTTCCCCCTTGATTTCCGGTCGTATTCCTAAGACATACGCAGCGAAGTGAGAAGGGGAAACCTGACCATGCCGACACATGGGGAAAAACGCGTCCTGCCATACACGTCGGAACAGATGTATGATCTGGTGGCGGATGTGGGGCGGTATCCCGAATTTCTGCCGTGGAATTCTGCTGCACGTGTGCGCCGCGTGACGCCGCAGCCCGATGGGCGTGACCTGATGGAGGCGGATCTTGTCATCAGTTTCAAGGTGTTTCGCGAACGCTTTGCCAGCCGTGTCTTTCTGGATGAAGGCGGGCGTCGGATCGACACCGAATATCTGGACGGTCCCTTCAAATACCTGAAATCGCACTGGATATTTCACCCGCACCCGGACGGGTGCGAGGTGGAGTTTTTCGTGGATTTCGAGTTCAAGAGTGCAATCTTGCAAAAAGTGATCGGGCTGGTCTTCAACGAAGCGATGCACCGCATCGTCGCCGCGTTTGAGGCCCGCGCTGCAGAGCTTTATACACCGAAGGATCAGCCTCCGCGCGCGTAAACCCGCACCCCTTGGTCAGCTTTTGCGCCGTTTTGGCGTGCTGTCACCGCCTTTGGCCTTTGCGATGGCCTTGGCGGCAGCCCGGGCCCGGTTTTTCTTGCTGTTGGGCTTGCCCTTTGGCGGGGGCGGACCTTTCTTGCGGTCGGCGGGGCGCTTGCCTTTGGGCGTGTCAGCCTCGGGTTTGAACGGCTTGCGCGGTTTGGCGTCCGCGTCCTTTGTCCTGGCAGGGACGGGGGCTTTGATGGGACGATCGTCGCCGAACTCGTCTTTCCCTTTGTGCTTGGTGTTTGACGTGCGGTCGCCTTTGCGATGCGGCTTTGGCGGTTTCCTGTCAAACTTGCGTGTCTTACCACGCGGGGCCGGCTTCCCGGTGCGCCCAAGATCAGGGGCAGCGTCCAACTGTTCGACGGCAAAGCCCTCGACCGACATGGCAGGGGCGATCGAGGACAGGAAGCCAGGAACCTTGTCTGCCTTCACCTCGAAAAACGACTGGTCATCTTGCAGCCGGATCGCGCCGATATCACCACGCGAGATCCCGCCGGCCTTGCACAGCATGGGCAGCAGGTGACGGGGGTCGGCGCCTTGCTTGCGCCCTTTGGCAAGGCTGAACCAGACGCTTGGCCCGAAGGGTTCGTGCTTTTCCGGCTTGGTGTTGACGTCGGACAGTTCCTCGGGCGCAGCGTGGGCCGTGTGGTAAAGTTTCAGATAGGCCGCGGCGAGTTGCGCGGGGGTGAATGTCGCCACCAGTTCTTCGGCCAGCGCCGCCTCGTTCGCGGTGGGCTCCTGTATCCAGACATCATCGGCCAGAATGCGTTTCTGATCCTCCGCCTGCACCTCTTGCGCCGAAGGGGCCGGGCCCCAACCTGCATTTAGCTTGGCAAAGCGCAACAGGCGTTCTGCCTTTTTGCGGGCTGCGGGCGGCACGATCAGAGTACTGACGCCCTTGCGTCCCGCGCGCCCTGTGCGGCCCGACCGGTGCAACAGCGTTTCGTGATTGTTGGGCAGTTCGGCATGGATCACCAGATCGAGCTTCGGCAAGTCGATCCCGCGCGCCGCCACATCCGTCGCCACACAAATCCGCGCCCGCCCGTCGCGCATGGATTGCAAGGCATTTGACCGTTCGTTCTGTGTCAGCTCTCCGGACAGGGCGACCACATTGAACCCACGGTTTGACAGACGCGTCGCCAAGCGGCTGACCATGGCCCGCGTGTTGCAGAAAATGATCGCGTTCGGCGCCTCGAAGAACCTGAGCACATTGATGATCGCGTTTTCCCCGTCACGCGGGGCGACAAGCATGGCGCGGTAGTCAATATCCGTGTGCTGACTTTTCTCGGCCACCGTAGAGATCCGCTGAGCGTCCTTCTGATAGCGCGCGGCCAGCGTGGCGATGCTTTTCGGGACCGTGGCGGAAAACAGCAGGGTTTGGCGATCTTCGGGGGTTTCATCCAGAATGAACTCAAGGTCTTCGCGAAAGCCCAGGTCCAGCATTTCGTCGGCCTCGTCCAGCACCACGCTGCGGAGCGCCGACAGGTCGATTGACCCGCGCATGACGTGGTCGCGCAGACGCCCCGGTGTGGCAACAACGATGTGCGCGCCACGCGCCAAGGCACGGCGTTCATCCCGCATGTCCATTCCGCCCACGCAGGAGGCGACGACCGCCCCGGTCTTGGCAAACAGCCACATCAACTCGCGTTTCACCTGCATCGCCAATTCGCGCGTGGGGGCGATAACCAGTCCCAACGGGCTGGCGGCGGGGCCGAACTGATCTGCGTCACCCAACAGCACCGGCGCAATGGCCAGGCCGAAGCCGACGGTTTTGCCTGACCCGGTCTGGGCCGAAACCAGAAGGTCCGCGCCTTCCAGCGCAGGGTCGGACACGGCGGTCTGGACTTGGGTCAGGGTGTCATATCCACGCTCGGCAAGCGCGGCAGAGATGGTCTGTTTCACGGGCGGTCGATTCTGTTGTGTCTGAGGAACAAGTGGGGCGTCTTGCCATGGTGGGCTGCGTCGCAGGGGCGAAAGCGGGCTGATAGCCTGTTCGCACGGGAATGTATAGCGGAATAACGCGCTAGTCGGTGTCGGCCAGCGGATGGTGGGTCAGGACAAGGTCTTTCAGCCGTTCCTCCAGCACATGGGTATAAATCTCGGTGGTCGAGATATCGGCATGTCCCAACAACGTCTGGATCGAGCGCAGATCGGCCCCATGCGCCAGCAGATGCGTGGCAAAGGCGTGGCGCAGACGGTGCGGGGTCACCGCGTCGGGCGACACACCGGCGGCCACGGCGATCTCTTTGATCAGGCCATAGAAACGATGCCGCGTCAGATGGCCGGATTTGCCGCTGGACGGAAACAAAAAAGGCGAGGGCTTGGTGCCCTTGTTGACCCGCGCCGTGTCCTCGGCCTCATCGCGCGCCTCAAGCCAGGCGGCCAGCGCATCGCGGGCGAGGGGCGACAGGGGCACCATCCGTTCTTTCCCGCCTTTGCCCTTCACCAGCAGTATATGCGGGTCGCCACGGGCGGCCGAGGCGGGCAGGGTGACAAGCTCGCTCACCCGCATTCCGGTGGCATAGAGCAGTTCCATCAGGCAGGTGTTGCGCAGTTTGTCCAACGGGCTGCGGCCATGATTGCGCGCGGTGGTCAAAAGCGCCTCGACCTGATCTTCGCTCAGGATCTTGGGCAGGGATTTCGACCGGCCCGGCCCCTTGATCTTGATCGCCGGGTTGTCCGGGCGCCACCCTTCTTCATAGGCAAAGCGGTAAAGCTGCTTGATCGCCGACAGACGGCGCGCGCGGGTGGATTGCGCCAGCCCCATCGTATCGCAATCGACCATGAAGGCTTCGATATCGGCGCGGCTGACATCCGCGAAATCCAGACCCTTGTCATCCGCAAATTCGGCAAAGCCTTTCAGGTCGCGCCCATAGGCCAACAGCGTGTTTTCAGACGCATCCAGTTCGGCCGCCTGCGCTTCCAGAAAGGTGGAAATCCAGCGGGCGTGGTCGGCGTTCATCCGCGCCGCTCCAGGATCAGGAACTGAAGGGCGGCCTGCCGGGCGACCTGTTCCAGCCCCACATGCCGGAAGAAGGCCAGCGCGTCGGTCAACTCGTCCAGATCGCCATTCAGGCCTGTTGAAAACAACTCGATGGCGCGCAGGATGGCTTCACCCAGCCGGTCCTGTTCAACAAGCGAGCGCAGGCGGATGGGCAGATCGGTGGCGGCGAACCCGTCAAGCACGGCGCGGCTGCGGTCGTCGATCGGTGTCAGATCGGCGGTCTCGCCACGTGCGATACCCAGAAGGATCGGCGCGAGCGGGTCGCGGGGGGCAGCATGCCCAAGGGCCGCGACGGTGTCATACTGGTCGGAAAGAAGCCCAAGGCGAAGGGCAAGGTCGCCTGCGCGGCCGGACAGGTTTCGTTTGGCCAGGTCCGCCCCGAATACCTGCGCAAACGGCACCTCCAGCCCGCTTTCTTCCAGATGGGGCCACAGCGCCAGCACGGCGCGGGCAAGGTCGTCGTCATCCTCTGAGGCCAGCGCGGTTTCCACGGCGTTCACGGCGCTCATCCGGTCCCAGATGCCGCCCGATGCCGCGGGTCGGCGTTCGGAATAGAGACCCAAAAGCTGGTTTTCCGTCACGGCCCCGACCCGTGCCAGACGTTCCCCGGCTTCGGCCCGCGCTTTCCAGCCGATATTGGCGCGCAGATCGGATTGCGCGAAGGCCAGCGGCAGCGAGGTCGTGTTGATATGCAGACCGATCGCCTCGAACATGCGGAAGGTGAGGGGCGAGGGGTGATCGGGCCGCGGCAAGTCCGGTTCGTCCTCGAACAGTTCGGGGTCAAGAAACCGTGCCAGCAGGGCGTCGTCCTCGTCGCTGATATAGCCCAGCGCCCGCCCCGTTTCCAAGGTCAGGACCGCCGCGTCCCAATCGCCGCTGCGCGCCAGGCAGAAGACGCGGGCGGGGAAGGTGGGGCTGAGTTCGGGCGTGGCGCGCAAGGTGGTGCAATGCTCATCCTCGTTGCCCAACAGAAGCGCGGTGTCGAAGGCGCGGCGAAAGACACGCGGATTGACCGAACCGGCCCGCGCCAGAAGCGCCTCGGCCTGATCCAGCGCGCCCTGGGTCAACAGGCGGTCGACCCGCGCCAGAAACAGGCGATCTTCGCCCGCGCTGGCCCCTTTGGGGGGATCAAGTTCGGCCAGCATCAGACGTTGCAGCAGGCTTTGCAGGGCGGGCAGCAGATCCAGATCAAGCGCGGTGATGCGGCGGGACAGGTCGTCGGGCCGTGACATGCCCCACAGGTCGCGCGGCAGGCCCGTCACCGCATGGGGCAACAGCCCGACCGCATCCAGCACCGGGGTTTCCAGCAGCGTCATGGTGACTTCGGCTACCGACGCGCCCGTACTGGTTGCCGGTTCATCAAAAGACGGAGGCAAGATGGCACTGTCAGACGATGGCGGCGGCAGTGCGATGCTGTCCGACAACCAGTCGATGGCCGACAAGGGGGCGGTGCCCTGAGGTGCCTGCGCCGTGGCGGGCAGT
The DNA here is from genome assembly GCF_014656375.1 of Aliiroseovarius zhejiangensis. Taxonomy (GTDB): domain Bacteria; phylum Pseudomonadota; class Alphaproteobacteria; order Rhodobacterales; family Rhodobacteraceae; genus Aliiroseovarius; species Aliiroseovarius zhejiangensis. The sequence goes on from NZ_BNCH01000002.1 coordinate 613,151, forward strand.
GCCAGCCCGGTCAGAACACACAATAACGCGCCGCCCAGACAAGCGGCGCGCCCATGTCGTCTGTCCCTGACCTGTTCAGTCCCCATTCAACGTCACTGTGCTGCTTTGTGGGGCGGTTCTCGGCGCCATGTCACCGAAGAACGCAAACCCGGTCAGCCCGATAAAGCCGACGATTGCCAGGAAAAGAATAAGCTTGATCAAACGGATCAGCATGTTGTTCCACCCATTTTCTGCCTCAAGTGGTGTTTTGTCTGATTTTATATATGGCATTTTCGGCAAGATCACGCCATTCAGGAAAGAAATCCGAATTTGGGCAAGTGAGCGCCGTTTTGGCATTCAAACTGAAAAAATCCATCGTCATGGTGGGCATGATGGGGGCCGGAAAGACGGCGGTCGGGCAGGCGGTTGCGAACCGGTTGCGCGTGCCGTTTCTGGACAGCGACGAAGAGATCGTGCGCGCCGCAAATATGTCCATCGCCGAGATTTTCGAACGCGACGGCGAGGCGTTTTTTCGAGATCGCGAATCCGAGGTGATCGGGCGCCTTCTGGACACTCAGCGCGCGGTTCTGTCCACCGGCGGCGGGGCGTTCATGTCGGAACGCAATCGCCAGATGATTGCCCAGCGCGGGGTTGCCGTCTGGCTGAAAGCCGATCTTGACCTTTTGTGGGCGCGGGTGCGCCACAAGGACACACGGCCCCTTTTGCGCACGCCCGACCCGAAGGCCACGCTGACCGATATCTACAACACCCGCGTGCCGGTCTATGCCAAGGCCGACCTGGCGGTCGAGGCGCAGCGCGACTATTCGATTGCCGATATGGCGGATGCGGTTGTGGCGGCGCTTCTGACCCGCCCTGATGTGCTGGAGGAAACCTGACATGACCACCGTTCATGTGCCGCTGGGCGATCGTGCCTATGATGTGCGGATTGCGCCGGGCCTGATCGGGCGCGCGGGGGCAGAAATCGCCCCCCTGTTGCCCCGCCCGAAGGTCTGGATCGTGACGGAACAGACTGTTGCGGGGTTGCATCTTGCGTCGCTTCAGAAAGGGCTTGCTGCCAGCGGGGTTGCCTCGGACGCTTTGATCCTTCCGCCCGGGGAAGGGACGAAAAGCTGGCCGCATCTGACGCATACGGTCGAATGGCTGCTGGATCAGCGGGTCGAACGCAAGGACGTGGTGGTCGCCTTTGGTGGCGGTGTGATCGGCGACCTGGTGGGCTTTGCCGCCGCGATTTTGCGCCGGGGGGTGCGGTTCGTGCAGGTGCCGACATCGCTTCTGGCACAGGTGGACAGTTCGGTCGGCGGCAAGACGGGGATCAATGCCCCGCAAGGCAAGAACCTGATCGGCGCATTTCATCAGCCGTCCCTTGTTCTGGCGGATATCGAGGTGTTGGGCACGCTGACTCCGCGCGATTTTCTGGCGGGTTACGGCGAAGTCGTCAAATATGGCGGGCTGGGGGATGGGGCGTTCTTCGAATGGCTCGAGATCAACGGCCCCGCCCTGGCCGCCGGTGACATGGATCTGCGCGAAGAGGCCGTGCGCCGCTCTGTCCAGATGAAGGCCGATATCGTGGTGCGGGACGAAACCGAGCAGGGCGATCGTGCGCTTCTGAACCTCGGCCACACCTTCGGTCACGCGCTGGAGGCGGCTACGGGCTATTCCGACCGGCTGCTGCACGGCGAAGGCGTCGCCATCGGGTGCGCGCTGGCGTTTGAAACCTCGGCACGGCTGGGGCTGATCAGTCAGGAAAGCCCGTCACGCTTCCGCGCGCATCTAGCGGCGATGGGGATGAAGAAAGACCTGTCGGACATTCCGGGTGATCTGCCGGATAGCACGGGGCTGATCACCCTGATGGGGCAGGACAAGAAGGTCGAACAAGGCAAGCTGCGATTCGTGCTGGCCCGCGCCATAGGCGACGCTTTCGTGGCAGATGATGTGGATATGGATGTGGTGCGCGCGGTGTTGGACGACGCGCTGGCCGGGCGCTGATATGAAAACAGCCGCCCAAAGGGGCGGCTGCGTCGCTTGTATCCGACGGGATCAGAATGGGATTTCGTCGTCGAACCCGCCGCCTGCAGGTGCCGGGCCGCTGTCGCCAGCGCCACCGCCATAACCGCCCTGGCTGCCCCCGCCGTAACCGCCGCCGCCACCCTGGCCGCCGCCTTCACCGCGTCCGTCCAGCATGGTTAAAGTGCCGCCATACCCCTGCAGCACGACTTCGGTCGAGTAGCGATCCTGCCCGGACTGGTCCTGCCACTTGCGGGTTTGCAGCTTGCCTTCGATATAAACCTTGGAGCCTTTGCGCAGGAACTGTTCGCAGACGCGCACCAGCCCCTCCGAGAAGATGGCGACCGAATGCCATTCGGTTCTTTCCCGCCGCTCGCCGGTGTTGCGGTCTTTCCAGGTCTCTGACGTCGCAATGCGCAGGTTGCAGACCTTTCCGCCGTTCTGGAATGTACGCACTTCCGGGTCGGCGCCCAGATTTCCGATCAGCATGACCTTGTTAAGCGAACCCGCCATCCGTCGTCCTTTCGATTCTGTAATTCGACTTCATCGTTACACCATCCGGGGGGGCATGGGGATACCGAAATCCCGTGTGAGCGTGGCAAATGACGGGTAATGAAGCCGGGTCTATATCCGCATATCAAGCTCGCCTTCGCAAAATGCCGCACCCTCTTCCCCAGAAAGCCGAACTTGCGTATATTGCCGTCATTGATTTCAGGGGACAGGCAGGGGACAGGCATGTCACGCAGCATATTTCGTCGTGGATACGGGGCCGTTTTGGTCGTTGCAACGGGGCTAGCCCCAATCGGTCAGGCCGCTTTTGCCGAGAACCTGTTTTCAAGCTCGGGTGGACGGTCCGCCTTTGCGGCGCAGACCCGCGTGTTGGACACCCGCGCCGCGCAGCAATATGCCTCCAGCACCCGGCTGACCCCCAACAAGGGCGCCGTGCCGACCTATGGCATTCCCTCCTTCACCGGAAAATACAAAGGCGAATACCTGGCACTCGCCAAAGCCGCGGCCCAACGGCACGGTATTCCTCAAGACCTGTTCCTGCGGTTGGTGCAGCAGGAAAGCGGCTGGAACCCGCGTGCACGCAGCCATGCCGGGGCGATTGGGCTTGCGCAGTTGATGCCCTTCACTGCACGCAAGCTGGGGGTTGACCCGCATAACCCGGTGCAAAATTTGGAAGGCGGTGCGCGTTACCTGCGCCAGCAATATGACCGGTTCCGGTCGTGGAGGCTGGCGCTTGCAGCCTATAATGCCGGGCCGGAGGCGGTGCAGAAATACTCAGGTGTGCCGCCTTACAAGGAAACGCGCGGCTATGTACGGGCCATTCTGGGCAGCTAGCGCGCCCGTTCAGAGCGATCGTTCCTGAGGCCCGGAATAGGCGCGTTCGACCTTCGCCACCCGCAACGCGTAGTGCGCATACCAGCTTTCGATCCCCATTTTCTGTGCGATCAGATGCTCGGACACCTGTTTCCATGCCAGAATTGAGGCCTCGTCCGACCAATAGGACACGGTGATTCCAAGCCCGGAGGCATCGCGGGTGGTTTCCGCCCCCAGATATCCGGGCTGCGCCTGCGCAAGCGCGAAAATCCTGTCCGCCATCGCCGCATATCCCAGTGCGGGGTCCGCCAGTTGATTGGTGAAGATCACGGCGTAATAGGGCAGAGCAGGCAAAGGGGCGAAGCGGGGTTGGGTCATCTGGACGCGTTTCTCAGTCTGGTTACGCCCAGACTAGAGTGGTGGCTCAGGATATTCCAGCCAAGCGACCTATTCGACGCCCGACAGTTCTTTCTTGTGCAGCCATTCCGCATGTTTGGGCGCGCGCTTGGTCTCGGACCATTCGTTCAGCATGTCCCATTTGACGGCGTCCATGCGGGCCAGCATTTTTTCCTCCTCGGGGTCGGGGCAGGCCAGTTCCACGCGGTGTCCGTTGGGATCGAAGAAATAGATCGAATGGAAGATCGAATGGTCGGTCACCCCGAGAACCTCGACCCCTTCTTTCTCAAGATGCTCTTTGAATTCAAACAGTTCCGCGCGGTCTTTGACCTTGAAGGCAATATGCTGCACCCAGATTGGCGTGTTTTCGTCACGGCCCATGTCCGGTTTGGTCGGAAGCTCGAAAAAGGCGAGCACATTGCCATTCCCGGCATCCAGAAAGACGTGCATATACGGGTCCGGCTCATGGGTCGACGGCACATGGTTTTCCGCGATTGCCAGAACAAAGTCCATGTTCAGCATTTTCCCATACCATTCAACGGTTTCCTTTGCATCCTTACAGCGATAGGCGACGTGGTGAATCTGTTCGATCTTCATGTGAATTCTCCTATTTCACACGTTAAGTAACATGATTTCATTGCATATGCAACGAAAATGAAGGACCACTCTGTGTGGGGGACGCATTGGAATGGAGTGAAAGGACGCGCCTATGCCGGAGCGTGTGTATGGGCGAAGGGTACTTTGGCGCGCTGGGAAGCTGGACACGAGTTGCGAATCCGTTCCCGATAGCACCTCAGGGATGGCCGCACTGGCCGCGGCGGACAGAGGGATCAGTGCGATCGTCAAAGCGCGTCTGTGATTGATGATGGGGCAATTCGGGGGCAGGATTGCATGAGGCCCCATAGGTAGCGGCCATGCTAGCCACGCCTATCCCCCTTTGCGGAAAGCGGACGGCGTGGTGCCGGTTTGCTTTTGAAAGGCGCGGGTGAAATAGGCCGCCGAGGCAAAGCCCAGCGAAGCCGCGATGTCCTTGATCGGGATATGCGTTTCGGTCAGCAGGCGGCGCGCTTCGTAATGGATGCGGTCTTGCAGGATGGCGGATGCCGGACGCCCGCAAGTCTTGTTGCACACACGGCTCAGATGGGTGGGGGTCACACCCAGTTCGGCGGCATAGTCGCGTACCGTCTTATCCGTGTGAAACTCCTGTTCAACCAGTGCGGTAAAGGCATTGACCAACCGCCCGGTCGCCCCGATGTCCGACTGTTCGACCCGGGTGTCGGACAGTTGGCGTTCCAGCCAGACCGACAACAGCCCTGCGTGGCACATCATGGCCCGGTGCGAGGTGTCGTGGCCTTTCTCCATTTCGCGTTGCAGGTCATCGACCAGCCCGCTCAGCACCATCTGCTTGTCGGCCTCGCGCAGGCGCATGTGCACGGCCTCGTCCGGCAGGGCCAGCTCGTCCTCGCTGCCCTGAGGGAACACGACGATGGTGCCGTTGACCTGATTGGACATTTCGAACCCGTGCATCGTGCCGGCGGGCAGGAACAGGCAGTTATGTGGCCCATATCCCGCCGTCACACCGTTGACCGTGATGCGGCCCTGACCGCGTGTGAACCACAGAAGGACCGGTGCCCCGTATGAGCGCATCGCCTCGGTGCGCCAACGACCACCACTGCCCAGCCGGGCAAGGGGCAAGACACGGAAAGGGGACGAAAAAGATTTCGATGTGGTCATGAGTTCAGCGTCAGACGAATAATGCAGGCAACCAGCGGCAACGTAACATGGGTATCTCAAAATCGCACCGCTGTCGCATTGTTTTTTCTGCACCTGTGTTATCCACAGCTTGTCCACAGGGTTTGCGCGACAAATGCGTGGTTTTCCGCGGATTGGTGCGGATATGGTGACGGTTAACGGCGTTCCGGCCGCTGCATTCCAGTCAGGGCAGGGGAATCACCCTCCAGTTGCCCATGCGTTTGCGAAACCACGTTCGTTGCCGCTTGGCATATTGCTGCGAGGCGATGATGGCGCGAACGCGTGCCTCGTCCAGAGAGAGGTCGCCCTTCACATGCGCGATCAGTTCGGCGGCGCCGATGGCCTTCGCGCTTGGATCGCGGGGGTTCCAGGTGTCGAGATTGGCGCGTGCTTCCTCCAGCGCGCCCTGTTCCAGCATCACATCGAACCGCTGCGCGATGCGGTCGCGCAGCCAGTCGCGATCAGCATGCATCACAAACGGGCAGGTCTCGGCCAGCGGCAGCAGGGGCGGCGGCGTGTCGTCCTGCCAACTGGCCAGGCCGCGACCGGTGGTGCGCTGCACCTCCCACGCGCGGGCAACGCGGGCGGGGTTTTGCGGGTCGATCCGCTCGCGTGTCGCGGGGTCCAGATCGGCCAGAAGCGCGGGCAAACCGCCCTGGGCCATTCGATGCGCGCCCTCGACACGGATTTCGGGCGGGGTCAGCGGGATGTCGGCTAGCCCTTCGGTCAGGGCGCTCAGGTTCAGGCCGGTGCCGCCGACGATGATCGGGCGATCCGGGCCGGACAGGATCGGCCGCAGATCCCTGAGCCAATGACCCGCCGAAAACGGATAATTGCGCGGCACATAGCCATAAAGCCGATGCGGCACGCGGGCCTCATCCTGCGCCGAGGGGCGGGCCGTCAACACCCGCCAATTGTCAAACACCTGAAGCGCGTCGGCATTCACGATGACCCCGCCCGAGGCCTCGGCAATTGCCATGGCCAGCGCGGATTTCCCGGATGCGGTCGGCCCGGCGATCAACACCGGCTGGTCACGAGGGACCGCGCGGGCCAGGCGGTCGATGTCAATACGGGTCTGGGCATGGGGCACAGGCATGGGTCGGTCGGCTTTCATCCGGATGGCGCCCTGGAACGGGCTTTTTTAAAGAACGACGCGGATCGCGCATTGAATAATGTGCCTTGATCGGTCATTTTGCCCAAAACAATCACGACAACCAGAAAGTGGCAACCGATGAGTGATCAGGCCTCAGGGGTTTCGGGCAAGACGGCGTCAGAAACGGACGCAGACGCCCCGCAACCGACCTATAACCGTGTCATGTTGAAAATCTCGGGCGAGGCCCTGATGGGGGATCAGGGATTTGGCCTGAACCCGCCTACCGTTGAACGCATCGCGCAAGAGGTCAAGTCGGTCCACGACATGGGGGTCGAGATCTGCATGGTGATCGGTGGCGGCAACATTTTCCGCGGGCTGCAAGGCTCGGCCCAGGGGATGGAGCGGACCACGGCCGATTACATGGGGATGCTGGCGACGGTGATGAACGCCCTTGCGATGCAGTCGGCACTGGAAAGCCTGGGGGTGTTCACGCGTGTGATCTCGGCCATTCCGATGGATCAGGTATGCGAACCCTACATCCGCCGCCGCGCCGTGCGTCACCTTGAAAAAGGACGGGTCTGCATCTTTGCCGCCGGCACCGGCAACCCGTATTTCACCACGGATACAGCGGCAACTTTGCGTGCAAATGAAATGGCTTGCGAGGCGATCTTCAAGGGAACGAAGGTCGATGGTGTCTATGACAAGGATCCGGTCAAGAACGCCGATGCGGTGCGCTTTGACAACGTGTCCTATGATGATGTGCTGGCCAACCGGTTGGGGGTGATGGACGCCTCGGCGATCGCGCTGGCGCGTGACAACAACCTGCCGATCATCGTCTTTTCGCTGGATGAACCGGGGGGCTTCCGGGGGATCCTATCCGGCAAAGGCACCTATACCCGCGTGGGCAACTGACCCATTGCATGTATTGCAAGCGCCAGTGGGGGGCGAGATTGTCGGGGCGATTTTTCGCCAATGATTGAAACACCGTGCAAGGTCCGGCGAACCGGACCTATACATCCTATGGGCGGTGGCGTTATACCGGGCGAAAGACGCTCGGTTTGACGTCCGAGACGAAGACAAGGGGAAGCCAGACGATGGCAAACGAAGAATTTGAACTGGATATGGGTGATCTGGAACGCCGGATGGAAGGGGCAATCGCCGCGCTCAGGACGGAGTTTGCGTCGCTCAGGACGGGCCGGGCCTCGGCCTCGATGCTGGAACCGATCATGGTTGACGCCTATGGGCAGCGCACGCCGATCAACCAGGTGGGCACGGTGAACGTGCCGGAGCCGCGCATGGTCACGATCAACGTGTGGGACAAGGGGCTGGTCAACGCGGTTGAAAAAGCGATCCGGGAAAGCGGGCTGGGGATCAATCCGCAGCTGAATGGCACGATCATCATGCTGCCGATCCCGGAATTGAACGAAGAACGTCGCCGCGAACTGACCCGTGTCGCCGCGCAATATGCCGAACATGCGCGTGTTTCGATCCGCAACGTGCGCCGCGATGGCATGGAACAGCTTAAAAAGGCAAAAAATGACGGAATGAGTGAAGATGATCACAAATTCTGGCATGATGAAGTGCAGAGCCTGACAGATAAATTTGTTGGTAACGTCGACAAGGCTCTTGAGGTAAAACAAGAAGAGATCATGCAGGTCTGACCCAACCGGGCGATAAGTGATCGAACAAGCAGAATTGGGCGTGTCGATGGGCAGAAAAGCCGCGGACAAGGACGAGAAGGCGCATAAGTCGCCGGATCACGTTGCCATCATCATGGATGGCAATGGCCGTTGGGCGCAACGCCGTGGCAAGCCCCGGCTGTTCGGCCATCATGCGGGCGCCAAGCGGGTGCGCGAGATTGTCGAAGCCTGCCCGGATCTGGGTGTGAAATACATCACGATCTTTGCCTTCTCAACCGAGAACTGGAAGCGGACCCAGACCGAGGTTGCCGGTTTGATGAGCCTGTTTCGCCGCTATATCCAGAAAGAGGCGCGCGCGCTGCTGGCCGAAGGGGTGCGGGTGCGGTTCATTGGGGATCGCGACCGGCTGGACAAGAAGCTGATCGCCCTGATGAACGAACTTGAAGAGATGACCGGGGGCAATGACCGCGTGCACCTGACCATCGCGCTGAACTATGGTGGCCGGGACGAGGTGGCACGCGCCACGCGCCGCATGGCGCTGGATGTAGCGGCCGGGCAGCTGGACCCCGAAAGCGTGAATGAACAAACGCTTGCAAGTTATTTGGATACTTGCGTTTTACCCGATCCTGATCTTGTGATCCGCACGTCGGGCGAGGCGCGGATTTCGAACTTTCTTCTGTGGCAATCCGCCTATGCGGAGTATGAGTTCATCGACACGCTCTGGCCCGACTTCTCGGCCGAGGTCTTTGCCGATGTGGTGGATCGTTTTGCCGGGCGCGAGCGGCGTTTTGGGGCGGTCGAAACCGCCGCCGAATGATCGCTGCGTCCTGATCTTTCGCCCGTATTCCCTGCAGATCGCTTTTGGCGCGGCATTTCAGCCACGCGGGCCTGTTCCGGCCGTCTGACCCGATCAACCGCTTGAGGGCGCCCCGCACCAATGTCATAAACCCCGCATGACACATGAAAAACCCTCATCGAAATGGTCTGATCTGGCACCGCGCGTCCTGTCTGCCATCGCCATGGCTGCCATTGCGATCGGGGCCATCGCGTTGGGGGATCCGGTCTTTCTGACCCTGATCGCCGTGGTGATCGGCCTGTGCATCGCCGAATTTGCGCGTCTTTTGCAACCCGCACCCGTCTGGGTGTTCGTTCTGTTGGGCGCGCTGGCGGCAATGGCCGTTTTCATCGCTAGTTTCGGCTTCGATGCGTCGGATCCGGAAGGGCAGCTTTTGTCTTTGAAAACTCTGCTTCTCTTCCTGCCGCTGATCGTGGGGGGCGTGCTGATCAAGACCCGGCGTTTGCTGTTTCTGGGTTATGGTGGCGTGATCATGCTGGCCGGGCTGGGCTTCATCTCGATGGGACCGGGCGAGGTGCTGATCTGGTTCCTTCTGATCATCATCATGTCCGACGTTGCGGGGTACTTTGTCGGGCGGATGGTGGGCGGGCCAAAGTTCTGGCCGCGGATCAGCCCCAAGAAAACATGGTCCGGCACGGTGGCCGGTTGGGTCGGGGCGATGTTGATCGGTCTGGCCGGGGCAGGGTTCGGGGTGTTCACGCCGACCGAAGCCATGTTTGCCCCGCTGATTGCTTTTGCCGGGCAGATGGGCGACATCGCGGAAAGCGCGATCAAGCGGAAGATGAACGTGAAGGACAGTTCGAACCTTATCCCCGGTCACGGCGGGGTGCTGGACCGGTTCGACGCGATGATTGGTGCGGCGGCGGTGTTGCTCGTTCTGATCGGGGTATCATCGCTTGTGGTGCAGGCCGGATAACGAGGCAGGGCAAATGACAGCGACAGCACAGCGCAGGGTCTCGATCTTCGGGGCAACCGGGTCGATCGGGCAATCGACGATGGATTTGATCGCCCGCGACCCCGACGCGTATGACGTGGTGGCGCTGACCGGCGGGCATAACGTGGCGCGTCTGGCGCATGATGCGATCCGTCTGGACGCCGAGATCGCCATCACTGCGTATGAGGACAATCTGCCCGCCCTGCGTGACGCCTTGTCCGGCACCGGAATCGAAGCCGCTGCCGGAGAAACCGCCATCGCCGAGGCTGCCACCCGTCCCGCCGATTGGGTGATGTCAGCGATTGTCGGGGCTGCGGGGCTTGTGCCCGGGTTGCGCGCGCTTGAGGCCGGGGCCACGCTGGCGCTGGCAAACAAGGAAAGCCTGGTGACGGCGGGGCCATTGATCATGTCGACCGCCAAGGCCCATGGCGCACGCATCCTGCCGGTGGACAGCGAACACTCGGCGTTGTTCCAGGGGTTGGTGGGCGAGGATATGGGCGCGGTCGAACGGGTGATCATCACCGCTTCGGGCGGGGCGTTTCGCGACTGGCCGTTGGACAGGCTTGCACAGGCCACGTTGGAACAGGCCAGCGCGCATCCAAACTGGGACATGGGGCAGCGTATCACGATCGACAGCGCGTCGATGTTCAACAAGGCGCTGGAAGTCATAGAGACAAAAGAATATTTTGGCTTTGACCCCGTTCAGATCGAGGTCGTCGTCCATCCGCAAAGCCTTGTTCACGCGCTGGTCGGTTTCAACGACGGGGCGCTGATGGCGCATCTGGGGGCAGCCGATATGCGCCATGCCATCGGCTACGCGTTGCACTGGCCCGACCGGCGCGATCTGCCGGTGGAGCGGCTGGACCTTGCCCGGATCGCCACGCTGGAATTTCGCGCCCCCGACGAAGCCCGATACCCCGCCCTGCGCCTTGCGCGCGAGGTGATGGAGACCGGCGGGTTGTGCGGCGCGATTTTCAATGCCGCGAAAGAAGAAGCCCTTGACGCGTTCATCGCCGGGACCATCGGGTTCATGGACATGGCGCGAGTTGTCGAACAGGTCCTTCATCGCCTTGACGCGGATGTGACCCTGATGCAAGGCGCGATGACCCTTGATAATGTCCGTGCCGCCGACCAAATGGGACGCAGAACCGCCCGCCAGATCATCGACACGCGCACCGCTGCCTGAGCGGCCGGCCAAACAAGAGCAGGAGAGACCTTCCATGGAACTGACCGGGTTGCTTCCCGATTTCGGAAACCTTGCCTTCACGATCCTGGCGTTCCTGGCAGCCCTGACGGTGATCGTCGCGGTGCATGAATACGGTCATTACATCGTCGGGCGCTGGTCCGGCATCAAGGCGGATGTGTTCTCGATCGGGATGGGGCCGGTGCTGGCGTCAAAGATGGACCGGCACGGAACGCGCTGGCAGATCGCGGCCTTTCCCATTGGTGGATATGTGAAATTTCGTGGCGATGCCAATGTCGCCTCGGGCAGTGCGGATGAGGATGCGATGGCCGCGATGAGCGACGAGGAACGTCGCCATACCATGCATGGTGCGCCCCTGTGGGCGCGGGCGGCCACGGTGGCAGCGGGTCCGGTGTTCAATTTCATCCTGTCGATTCTGATCTTTGCGGGTCTGGCGCTGGCCACGGGCGTGGCGCGCGACCCGTTGTCGGTGGCCACCCCACTGAACGTGCCGGGTATGGAAGACGGGTTGAAGCCGGGGGACGAGATCCTGTCGATTGCCGGGATCGAAACACCCCCGCTGGCCGAGTTCGGCACGCTGGTGGAAAAGCTGCCGGACACCGCCATGATTGACTATCGTGTCCGGCGTGACGGGCGGGTGATCGACCTGGTCGCAACCCATCCGTTCCCCGCGCTTGTCGGATCGGTCAGCCCGAAATCCGCGGCCATTGATGCCGGGCTGAAGGAAGGCGACTTCATCGCCACGGTGGACGGGGTCACAGTACCGACCTTCAACACCCTGCGCGAGATCGTGGTGAATGGGGACGGATCGCCTCTGACCTTGGGGATCGTGCGCGATGGCACCCCGATGGAGGTCACGCTGACCCCGCGCCGACAGGACATTCCCAGCGCCGATGGCGGGTTTGAAACCCGGTGGTTGATCGGCATCACTTCGGGCATGGTGTTCGAACCGGCAACGCGCACCCCCGGAGTCTGGGAAAGCGTCGTGTCCGGCGCCGAACGGGTGGTCTATATCATTCGGGCCAGCCTGTCGGGGCTGTGGCACATGATCACCGGCGCGATCTCAAGCTGCAACCTGTCCGGGCCGATTGGCATCGCGCAGGTGTCGGGGCAGGCGGCGTCGTTGGGCGCAACGAGCTTCATCAGCTTCATCGCCATGCTGTCCACCGCGATCGGGCTTCTGAACCTGTTTCCCATTCCGGTTCTGGATGGGGGACATCTGGTCTTTCACGCCTGGGAGGCGGTGACCGGCAAACCACCATCCGACAAGGTGCTGAACGTTCTTCTGGCGATCGGCTTGTCTTTGGTGTTGTCGCTGATGGTGTTCGGGGTCACCAATGACCTGTTCTGCCCCTAGACGGGGGTCGCGATCCGCGAACGCCACATTCTTGCCACATTTCTGAAGTGGAAACGCCGCAATCCCTTTCTATCCTTAACGCGATCGTAACAGTGACTCGACAAGAAAGGGATCGGCATGGGCCGGACAAACCACGGAACGAACGCCTTTGCTGTTCTGGTTGACCTGAACTGGGACCGCTTCTTTTTTGCCGCCGCCATCGCCGCCGCTCTGGGGCTGAGCGCGGCCCTTCACAGCGTGATGTAAGCTTTGCACAGATGTTCGCGTACCGGCCCGGGTGGATGATCCGGTACGTGACTTTCCTGACCCGCCGTGGCCTGTCTACGCGCGGGTTTTGTTTTGCCTGCCCGACAGAAAACAGGGGCAATCCTGCCCCGTGCCGGATGGGGGCAGATCCCCGACGCATTGGCACCACTTCGCCCCCCTTCGAAAGTCTGGTTTCGCGCTTTGACAAGACCGCCGCAACCGCTTATCCACATTGGCACTGGGATGTCTGGGGAAAGAATAAGCGATGGCATTTGACACGAGGTTGAGCAGCAACCATTTCAAAACAACCGGACGCGGGGCAAAAGGTCTGTTGACCAGTGGCGGCGTTGCATTTTTTCTGGCATTTTCGGGGTTTACGGTCACGGTGCCGCAGGTTGCAGTTGCCCAGACCTATGCCTTTCAGCGGATCGAGATCGAAGGCACCCAGCGGATTGAAGCCGCCACCATCCTGTCCTATCTGGGAATCGCCCAGGGCGAGGCCGTGTCGGCCGCCCAGCTGAACGACGGTTACCAGCGTCTTGTCGGCTCCGGCCTGTTCGAGGACGTGCAGATCCTGCCGCGCGGCAACACACTGGTCGTCAAGGTGCGCGAATATCCCACGATCAACGTGGTTTCGGTTGAAGGCAACCGCAAGGTCAAGGACGACGTGTTCACGCCGCTGCTGAAATCGCAACCGCGGCAGGTCTTTAGCCCATCAAACGCCGAAATGGACGTTCAGACCATCACCGAGCTATATCAGGCCCAAGGTCGTCTGGCCGCCACGGTCACGCCGAAGATCATCCGTCGCTCGAACAACCGTGTCGACGTGGTGTTCGAAGTGGTTGAAGGCAAGAATGTCGAGGTCGAGCGCCTGTCTTTCGTCGGCAACCGCCAGTTTTCCGACAGCCGCCTGCGTCGTGTGCTGGAAACCAAACAGGCCGGCATCCTGCGCGCGCTCATTCGGGCGGACAGCTATGCGCCCGAACGGATCGAGTTCGACAAGCAGGTGTTGCGCGATTTCTACCTGTCGCGCGGTTACATCGACTTCAAGACGACCGGCGTGACCAGTGAGTTTTCGCGCGAGCGGGATGCGTTCTTCATCACCTTCTCGGTGCAGGAAGGCCAGCAATTCCGCTTTGGCAAGATCACCACCTCGTCCGAGGTGAACAATGTGAACGCCGCCGAATATCAGGGTGTGCACAAGCTTCGGTCGGGCGTGGTCTATAGCCCGGCGCTGATGGAAAACGCCATTGCGCGGATGGAGCGGCTGGCCATTCGAAACGGGCTGGATTTTGTCCGGGTCGAACCGCGTGTGACTCGCAACGAACGCGCGCGCACGCTGGACATCGACCTGGTTCTGGTGCGCGGGCCGCGCATCATCGTCGAACGGATCGACATTGAAGGCAACGCCACCACGCTGGACCGGGTGGTGCGCAACCAGTTCCGTGTCGTCGAAGGCGACCCGTTCAACCCGCGCGAAATCCGCGAAGCTGCTGAACGCGTGCGCGCGCTTGGCTATTTCTCGAACTCGAATGTCGAGGCGCGCGAGGGGTCGGCGCCCGATCAGGTGGTGATCGACGTGGACGTCGAAGAGGCGCCAACCGGATCGCTCAGCTTTGGCGGTGTCTATAGCCTTGAGAACGGGTTCGGCCTGAGCGTTGCCTTCCGCGAACGCAACTTCCTTGGTCGTGGCCAGTTCATCAGCGCCAGTTATTCCAGCGGCGAAGATTCGTCCAGCTTCTCGTTCAAGTTTGCCGAACCGAATTTCCTGGACCGCGATCTGGAGCTTGGATTCGAGGCTTACTATCAGGAAACGGCCTTTGCGTCGTCTTTCTACAACACACGCTCGCTCGCGCTGCGGCCGTCGATCGCTTTTCCGATCAGCGAGTATTCCCGGATCGGACTGCGCGTCTATGGCGATGGGGCGGAAATCACTGATGTGGATGCAGGCAGTTCGCAAATCCTGAAGAACGAAAGCGCGCGCGGGCGGCAGGTTGGCGCGGGCGTCGGATTTACCTGGAGCTACGATACCCGGCGCACCGGGTTGGACCCGAACCGGGGCTATCTGCTTCAGTTCGACGGTGACATCGGCGGATTTGGCGCGGATTACCAGTATGCACGTGCCACCGCCCTTGCGCAGGCCCAGACCAAGGTCTGGAACGATCAGGTGACACTGACGGCAACGGTCGAAGGCGGGATCCTGCACGGTCTTGATGGCGGGTCGTCCCGTGTGACCGACCGGTTCCGGCTTGGCCCGTCCAAGCTGCGCGGTTTTTCCACCAACGGCATTGGCCCACGCGATCTTGATGCAGCCAATCAGGACACGCTTGGCGGCAATATGTTCGCGGTTGCCCGGCTTGAGGCGCAGTTCCCGCTGGGTCTGCCCGAAGAATACGGCATCACCGGTGGTGTGTTCGTGGATGCAGGCTCGCTGTGGGGGCTGGACGACACGTTGGGCGGTGCGATTGATGACAGCGCGCATCTGCGCTCTTCGATCGGGGCGTCGATTTTCTGGGACACGCCGATTGGCCCGCTTCGGTTCAACTTCTCGCACGTGCTGGCCAAGGAAGAATATGACGAAGAAAACAACTTCGAACTTACGATCTCGGCCCAGTTCTGATCCATTGTCCTGGATGGCGCCGCAACGTGCAAAGCGCGGTTTGCGGCGCCATTTCACCGGGCGTATGGGCGCGCTGGTCCTGATCGTGATGGTCGGGATTGGCGTGCTGCCCGCACCGGGCAATGCCCAGCAGCAGGCTGGCGGCGTCGTGTCCCAGATCGTTACGATTGACCGGCAAAGTCTGTTCTCTGACACGCAATATGGGCGCCGAGTGGTCGAAACGGTCGAAGCCGAACGGGTGCGGCTGGCCAACGAGACGCGCAAGGTCGAAGAGGCGTTGGTCAAGGAAGAACGCGAGTTGACCGAAAAGCGGGACAGCATGTCGCCCGAAGATTTCCGCAAACTTGCCAAGGCATTTGACGCGAAAGTTCAGGCCTTGCGCACGGAAGGCACCGAGCGCGAGCAGGAATTCGTCGGCACACTGGAGCGTGAACAGGCTGCGTTTTTTGACCGGATCGGCCCGATCCTCGGGCAATTGGTGCGGGAACTGGGGGCGGTGGTGATCCTGGACCGGCGGGCCATCCTGTTGACCACGCGCAACATCGACATCACCAAACTGGCCGTGGAACGCATCGACCAGGTGCTGGGGGATGGCAGCGATCTGCCGGACAATGCGCCTTCAACCCCTGCGGGAGAGGCCGCGCGCCCGGATCAGCCAACGCCAGAAATGCCCGCGTTTCCGTTGGGCGATGCGACCCCGGATGGGACATCCACCGACAACTGATTGCAATTGTTTCAGCCCCACCAGACTGCTAGTCAGAAAGAGCCGGGCCGCCAAGAGCCCTTTATGTGAAGGACGTGACCATGACATCAGACGTGCCCAGCACCGCCGATATCCAACTGATCCAGGACTGCATTCCCCACCGCTATCCGTTCTTGCTGGTGGACCGGGTCGAAGATATCCGCGCCAAGGAATTTGCCAAGGGCATCAAGATGGTCACGATGAACGAGCCTCATTTTCAAGGCCATTTTCCCGGTCTGCCGATCATGCCGGGGGTCACGATCATCGAGGCGATGGCGCAGACCTCTGCGGTCATGGTGTCCTTGTCGTTGGGGCTGGTCGGCTCGGGGGCGGTGGTCTATTTCATGGGCATCGACAGCGCCAAGTTCCGCCGCAAGGTGGTGCCGGGCGATGTGCTGGAGCTGCATGTGACCACCCTTCGCGGCGGCGCGAAGGTCTGGAAATTCGACGGGCGCGCGATGGTTGGCGATGAACTGGCCTGCGAGGCAACCTTCATGGCGATGATTGATGTGACCGGCGGGAAAGGCTGACCGATGGCCGACAATGGGGGCGTTGACCCGACGGCTCTGGTGCATGCCAGCGCGATCATCGAAGATGGGGCCAGGATCGGACCCGATTGCCGGATCGGTCCGTTCTGCGTGATCGGGGCACAGGTTCGACTGGGCGCGGGGGTCGAGGTGAAATCCCATGTGGTGATCACTGGCGACACCGAGGTGGGCGACGACACCGTGATCTTTCCGTTCTCGGTGATCGGCGAGATCCCGCAGGATCTGAAATTCTCGGGCGAGGATACGCGCCTGATCATCGGCAAACGCAACCGCATCCGCGAGCATGTGACGATGAACACCGGCACGGCGGGCGGTGGCTATGTCACGCGGATCGGGGATGACGGGCTGTTCATGGCGGGCTGTCACGTCGCCCATGACGCGCAGATCGGCAACAATGTCATTTTGGTCAACAATGTCGCCGTGGCCGGTCATGTGGTCATTGAAGATGATGTGATCGTCGGCGGCTTGTCCGGTCTGCACCAATGGATTCGCATTGGCCGTGGCGCCATCATCGGCGCCTTGTCGATGGTCACGGCGGATGTGGTGCCGCACGGTTTGGTGCAAGGCCCGCGCGGCGAACTGGACGGGCTGAACCTTGTGGGGCTGAAGCGGCGTGGTGTTGCGCGGGCGGACATTGCGGCGTTGCGGGCAGCATTTCAGACGCTCAGGACCGGCGAAGGATCGTTTCGCGACCGCGCGGCGGGTTTGGCTGATGGGGCCGACAGCGATTATGTCCGCGAGTTGATCGCCTTTGTCACCGGCGACAGCGACCGTGGCTTTCTGACCCCGAAATAGCGTGCCGCGATGACCGACCGCCTTGCCATCATCGCCGGAACCGGAGACCTGCCGCACCGCATTGCTGCCAGCAATCCCGGCGCGCTGTTCGTGACCATCAAGGGCGTTGAGGTGGATGCGCCCGAGGGTCACGATCTGGTCGAGGCGAGTTATGAAAAGCTGGGCGCGCTGTTCAAGGCGATGCGTGGGGCAGGGGTCGGGCGGGTGGTGTTTGCCGGCAAGGTCGATCGGCCCAAGCTGAACCCGTTGCGGATGGACCGCGTGACGCTGGGCCTGTTTCCACGGGTCAAGGCGGTGCTGGGCAAGGGCGACGACGCGCTTTTGCGTCTGGTCGCCGAGGTGTTCGAAGAACAAGGCTTCGATGTTGTGGCCGCGACCGATGTGACGCAGGGGCTCAGCCTTGATGCGACCATCATCGGACGCACACCAAGCGATCAGGACCGGTATGATGCCGATCGCGGCTGGTCCATTTTGGACACGCTGGTCAGCGAAGATCTGGCGCAAGGCGCGGTGGTCGCGGGTGGACAATGTCTGGGGATCGAGACCATCCAGGGCACCGACGCCTTGCTGCGGTTCGTGGGCGAAACACCGGAACACCTAAAGCAAGGCGCGCGTGGCGTGTTCGTGAAACGCCCCAAACCAGGACAGGATGGGCGCATGGACATTCCCACCATCGGCCCGGCGACGATCACGGCGGTCGCGCAGGCGGGGCTGGGGGGCATCGTCATTCCCGCAGGCGGTGTGATTGTGATGGATCAGGACGAGGTCGAACGGCTTGTGCATGAGTTCGATCTGTTTCTGGACGTGCGGGGGGATGCGCCGTGAAAGTGTTCCTGATCGCGGGCGAACCTTCCGGCGACCGGCTGGGCGCGGCCCTGATGGCGGGCCTGAAAACCCTCGTCGATCCGGTCGAATTTCTGGGCATCGGAGGCTCTGAGATGCAGGGGCAGGGGCTGCGGTCGCTATTTCCCATGTCAGAGCTGTCGATCATGGGCATCGCCGAAGTTGCGCCGAAATATTTCCACCTGAAACGCCGCATCCGTGAAACCGCGCAGGCGGTGATAGAAGCCAACCCTGACGTGCTGATCACCATCGACAGCCCCGATTTCTGCCTGCGCGTCGCACGCATCGTCAAGGAAAGCGAGGTCGAGGGGCTGACCTTCGGGCGTGACATACCCACGGTGCATTACGTGGCACCTTCGGTCTGGGCGTGGCGTCCCAAGCGGGCCGAGAAGATGGCGCAATGGATCGACCATGTGCTGGCGCTGTTGCCGTTCGAGCCTCCCTATATGGAAGCCGCCGGGATGAGCTGCGATTTCGTGGGCCATCCGGTTGTGGCCGATCCCATCGCGACCGAGGCCGAAGCACAGGCGTTCCGCGATCATCACCAGATCGGCACCGGGCCGCTGGTGCTTGCGCTGCCCGGATCGCGCAAGGGCGAGGTGACACGGCTGGCCGACCGCTTTGGCGACACACTGGGACGTGTGGCACGCGCGCATCCCGAGATGTCGGTCGCGTTGCCCGTGGCGCAGGGTGTCGAGGCTCTGGTACGCGATCTGACGGCCAACTGGCTGGTTAAGCCGATCCTGATTCCAGCCGATCAGCCCGACCTGAAACGCGCGGCCTTCCGGGCGGCGGACGTGGCGCTGGCCGCGTCAGGCACGGTCTCGCTGGAGCTGGCAGCCGCCGCGACCCCGATGGTGATCGCCTATGACATGAACTGGCTCAGCCGGGTTCTGATCGGGCGGTTGCTGCGGGTGGACACAGTGACGCTGGTCAATCTTGTCTCTGAGACACGGACCGTGCCCGAGTTTTTAGGTGCAGAGTGCACACCCGACCGGATCGCGCCCGCTCTTTTGGCGACGCTGGCTGACCCTGCGGCCCAGAATGAGGCGATGGCCCTGACCATGGATCGTTTGGGCCGGGGGGGCGAGGCGCCGGGGCTTCGGGCGGCGCGCTCGGTTCTGGACGCGGTGGCGCGGGCGCGCACGACCTGACGGACGCACCCCGCCACAGACATGCGTGCTTACTGCGCCGTGGCCCCTTCGCTCAGGATCGCCTGAACCTTCGGGATGATTTCGGGCATCTTCTCTTGCATCAGCTTCAACACAATCGGGGTCTGGCGCTCTGTCACCTGCGGCAGTTTGCTCATCGCCGAACGCCCCAGATCGGTGGCATAGAAATCGCGGATCGCCTTGATCTCGTCAAAGGTGAACAGTTCGGCCATCACGGCGGCCTGATCGCGCATGATCTCGTACATCGGGCCGGTCATCTCGTCCTGATACAACTGGTTGATGCGCGCAATCTGGTCGTCGTTCAGGGGGATGCCCTTGCTTTTGATGTCATTGACAATCGGCTGCCACATGGTCTTGATCATCGCCGCCATGTCGATGTCTTCCAGCGTGGCGTCAATATAGCCCGTGGCCAACGCCAACCGTTGTTCATAGGTTTCTTCAGCCTGAACAGGCGTGACAAGGGCCGCCGATACGGCGATGGCAGAGAGGAGATGGCGCATGGAATGATCCTTTCGGTCTGTATGTGCCACGATCTTCCCAACGCGCGGTCCGGGACACAATGGCTTTGGTCAAGTCATCGCACCAAATCGGCGCTTAGCCACGCCAGATCCAGCCCCCTCCGAAGACGCGCGGCCCGTCGGGGGCATAGAAGACGCAGGCCTGCCCGGGGCTGACACCTTCTTCCGGGGTCAACAGTTCGACCTCTGCCTCGGTCTCTGAAATCGGGCGAATGATCGCCTCGCGCGCAGGGCGGGTTGAGCGGATCTTGACACCCATATGCCATTCCTTGCGGGCGGTGAACGGCTCGTCCCCCAGCCAGTTGATCTCGCGCACAGGCACGGTGCGGGTGGCCAGCATTTCCTTCGGGCCGACGACGACCTGCTTTGCGTCCACGTCCAGTTTCACCACGTAAAGCGGCTCGGACAGGCCGCCAATCCCAAGGCCGCGCCGTTGTCCGATCGTGTAGTGAATGACGCCCTCGTGCTGGCCCAGCACGCGCCCGTCGGCATGGACGATCTCGCCCGGCTCAGCCGCACCGGGGCGCAGTTTTTCGATCACGCCCGCATAGTTGCCGTCCGGCACGAAGCAGATGTCCTGACTGTCGGGTTTGTCCGCGACCTCAAGCCCGTATTTGCGCGCCAGCGCACGGGTTTCATCCTTGGTTTTCAGATGGCCCAATGGGAAACGTAGGTATTCCAACTGCTCCGGTGTGGTCGAAAACAGGAAATAGCTTTGATCACGCGCAGGGTCGGCGGCCCGGTGCAATTCAGGCCCGGCAGGCCCAATGGCGCGTTGGATGTAATGCCCGGTGGCCATGCAATCGGCCCCCAGATCGCGCGCGGTTTCCAGCAAGTCCTTGAACTTCACCCGCTCGTTACAACGGATGCAGGGCACGGGGGTGGCGCCCCCAAGATAGCTGTCGGCGAACTCTTCAATCACGGCGTCCTGAAAGATGTTTTCATAATCCAGCACGTAATGCGGAAATCCCATACTTTCAGCAACATGGCGGGCGTCGTGAATGTCGATGCCGGCGCAACAGGCGCCCTTCTTGGCCAGGGCTGCGCCGTGGTCATAAAGCTGCAATGTGACGCCGATCACGTCATAACCTTCTTCGGCCAACATCGCGGCCACGACCGAGCTGTCCACACCGCCTGACATCGCCACAACGACACGGGTCTCGGCCGGTGGTTTGGCGAAGCCGAGCGAGTTCAACACCGGGGTGTCTTGCATTTTCACGGTCGTGGACATGACCAGATCCTTTCCAGAAGAAGGTCGGAATATATGAAAATTCGAATGAACAACAAGGGGCAGCTTCACCTCTCTTTAAGCCTAAGCGCCGAAAATCGTGCCAGACCAAGACGTGAGGGCTGGATATGTATCTGAAAAAAGTTGAAGGGCCACGGGCTGTGACCCTGCCGGACGGGTCGATCATGACGCGCGCTGATCTGCCCCCCAGGACCACCCGCCGTTGGGTGGCCAGCCGCAAGGCTGCGGTGGTGCGCGGCGTGCTGTCGGGACTGATCTCGGAAAAAGATGCGCAGGAGCTCTATGCCTTGTCGCCCGAAGAACTGGACGAATGGGTCAGGGCCGTGTCCACCCACGGCGAAGCCGCGCTGAAGGCGACATCGCTACAAAGGTATAGACAACCATAGATTGTTTTCGCTAAAAGTTCTGCATGGGTAACGTGTGGTTAACCATTTCACGAGATGCTGAGTGCGAATACCAGGACTTTTAAGCGGAGAACCCGAAACATGCGTATCCTTTTGGTGGAAGACGACCCGACAACATCGCGCAGCATCGAATTGATGCTGACCCATGCCAATCTGAATGTCTATGCAACCGATCTGGGCGAAGAAGGGGTCGATCTGGCCAAGCTCTATGATTACGACCTGATCCTCCTGGACCTGAACCTGCCTGACATGAACGGGCATGAGGTTCTGCGCCAGCTGCGCATGTCACGGGTGGAAACGCCGATCCTGATCCTCTCCGGAGCCGATGACACCGAAAACAAGATCAAGGGATTCGGGTTCGGTGCTGACGACTACATGACGAAGCCGTTTCACCGGGAGGAGCTGATTGCCCGCATTCACGCGATCATCCGCCGGTCGAAAGGCCATTCGCAATCGGTAATCAAGACCGGGCAGATCGCCGTGAATCTGGATGCCAAGACCGTCGATGTGGACGGGCGCACGGTGCACCTGACCGGCAAGGAATACCAGATGCTGGAGCTGCTTTCCCTGCGCAAGGGCACAACCCTGACGAAAGAAATGTTCCTGAATCACCTGTATGGCGGCATGGACGAACCGGAACTGAAAATCATCGACGTGTTCATCTGCAAGCTGCGCAAGAAACTGGCCACGGCGACGGGCGGCGACAGCCATATCGAAACCGTCTGGGGGCGTGGATATGTCTTGCGCGACCCCGAGCCGGCTGAACTGGATGCCAAGATCGCGATGGGGGCCTGAACCGCCACGCCGCCGCGGTCGAAAAGCTGTTTCAGCGGACCAAGGCCCGGGCGATGCGCGCGGCAAGGCGCGCATTGTTCTTGACCAGCGCGACATTGGCGACAAGCGACGCGCCCTCGGTCGCGTGAAAGATGCGATCCAGCAGAAAGGGTGTCACCGACTTGGCCGCGATACCCTTGTCGTGGGCGGCGGCAAGGGCGTCCTCGATCACCGGGGTGATCACCTCGGTGGGGATTTCATCTGCCGCCGGGATCGGGTTTGCCACCAGATGCCCTCCGGCCAGGCCCATCGCCGTACGTGTTTTCATGGCCTGCGCGATCTGGACCGGATCCTCCATCGACAAGGGCGCGGGCAAGCCGGACGAGCGAGACCAGAACGCCGGGAACTCTGCCTGACCGAAAGCGATCACCGGCACGCCCAGCGTTTCGAGCACTTCGAGAGTCTTGGGAATGTCCAGAATGGCCTTGGCACCGGCCGCCACCACGGTCACCGGGGTCTTTGCCAGTTCCTGCAAGTCGGCGGAGATGTCGAAACTGTCTTCCGCGCCGCGATGGACCCCGCCGATACCACCAGTGGCAAAGACCTCGATCCCGGCCAGGTGGGCCGCGATCATCGTGGCCGCAACCGTCGTCGCCCCGGTGCCGCCGGTGGCAATGCAAGCGGCCAGGTCGGCGCGTGACAGTTTGGCCACGTCCTGCGCCTGACCCAGAGTCTCCAGTTCGTCATCGGACAGGCCGATATGCAACCTGCCATCAAGCACCGCGATGGTTGCCGGAATCGCGCCGTTGTCGCGGATCAGCATTTCAACTTCGCGGGCCGTGTCGACATTCTGGGGCCACGGCATGCCATGTGTGATGATCGTGCTTTCCAACGCAACGATGGGCTGGCCGTGGGCGCGGGCATTGGCGACCTCGTCCGAGAAATGAAGGGGTAGGGTCATGTGTCGTCTTCTCCCGAAACATAATGGGCGGCGGTATGTTGGGCATGTGACAGGGCATCGGCTGGCGCCTTGCCCGCGATTTCAGCCGCAATATGTGCGGCCATGAAGGTGTCTCCCGCCCCGGTAATGCGACGGACGCGGACCGCGGGGCAGGGGGTCTGGATCACGCCGTGCGTCTTGCTTCCATCGGCCGCGAAACTGCCCCCATCGGTGACAAGCACTCGGTTGGCCCCCGCTGCCAGCAGCCCTTCGGCCGCTTCAAGCGCGTTGTCGAAAGACTGATTGGCCAGGTATCCGGCTTCTTCCCGGTTGACATAAAGCGTGGCGCCCGGGTGGGCCATCAATGGGGCCAGGCGTCGCGCCTTGCCGGGGCTGGCGGGCGCCACGCGCAGATCGGCAGCGGCAAAGCTGGGTCGCCGGGCAATGTCAGTCAGCAACGCCAGCGTCAGGTTTCCATCCAACGCAATCACCCCGGTATATGGCGCCTTGGACGACCCGAGCGTGCCGTCCTCCAGCGGTGTCAGGATCGCGTCACCGGCTGCTTCGAGCGAATGGGCATCCGCGATCGCTGCGACCAGGCCCTGGGGGCCTTCGATCGCCATATAGACATCAGTGGGCAGGCCTGAAGGGCGGTGAACATAGCGTGTCACCATACCGCGCGCGCCGCACTCGGCCAGAAGCTCTTCGCCTTCCGCATCGCGCCCGATGGCGGTCAGAAGGGCGGGGCGCAGGTCAAACCGCTGCGCCGTCATCGCGATGTTCATCGCAACGCCCCCCGGCAGGCGCGTGATCCGGCCCGGTTCATCCGACCCGATCCGCATCGCATGCTGCGTGCGCCCGATCACGTCCCACAACACGGACCCGATGCAAAGAATGTCATGCGTCATCGTCATGCTTCCTCTTTGCCGAGGAACACGCCGCGACACAAGAGCCGATCTGTCGCCCGCTTGTCACGCGGTTGAAACCAACGGAATATGGCAAATACCCTGCGTTTTGGGCTTGTCAGGGGGCGGGCGGGGGTCTATACGCCCCCCATCAATCCACAGGCGGGGTTGGGCTGATGAGGGAGACATCCTCGGACGTCCGCCGGTTGAGCCGGGGAATGACCATGTGTTGATGCCGTCAAAAGTGGCGCGATTACAGGGACATGAACCGCTCGTTAGGCCCCGTCAAGGTAGAAACCGGAAAGGAAAAGAACATGGCGCTGCCTGATTTTTCGCTGCGTCAGCTGCTTGAAGCTGGCGTTCACTTTGGTCACCAGACCCAACGCTGGAACCCCCGTATGGCACCGTTCATCTATGGTGAACGCAACGGGATCCACATTTTCGACCTGACGCAAACCCTGCCGATGCTGGACGCCGCGCTGAATGCCGTGCGCGAGACTGTCGCCAAGGGTGGCCGCGTTCTGTTCGTCGGCACTAAACGCCAGGCCGCTGGCGCAATTGCCGAAGCTGCCGAGAAATCGGCCCAGTATTACATGAACCACCGCTGGCTGGGTGGCACGCTGACCAACTGGCAGACCGTGTCGCAGTCGATCAATCGTCTGAAGGATTATGACGACAAGCTGGCGAATGGTGCCGAAGGCCTGACCAAAAAAGAGCGTCTGGGCATGGAACGCGAGCAGGCAAAACTGCAAGCGTCGCTGGGCGGCATTCGCGAAATGGGTGGCGTGCCGGACCTTCTGTTCGTCATCGACGTGAAAAAAGAAGCCCTGGCCATCGCCGAAGCCAACAAGCTGGGCATCCCGGTTGTGGCCGTGGTCGACACCAACTGCCCGCCGGAAGGCGTGGATTACATCATTCCGGGCAATGACGACGCAGCCCGCGCCATCGCGCTTTACTGCGATCTGGCGTCGCGCGCGGCCCTTGACGGAATGTCGGCCCAGCTTGGCGCCGCCGGCGTCGACATCGGCGCGATGGAAGAGGCGCCGGCAGAAGAAGCTGTTGCCGAGCCCGCCCAGGAAGCTGCCACGGCCGAATAAGCGTCGTGCACGAGCGGGGCAGGGTGATTTGCCCCGCGTCTTGTCACAGAATTGATCCGGGCAAGGTGGCGGCCGAATCGTTCCGCGCGCGCCCCGCCCCGACACACCAAGGAGCTGAGATATGGCAATCACTGCTGCACTCGTCAAAGAACTGCGCGAATCCACCGGCGTCGGCATGATGGACGCGAAAAAGGCACTGGTCGAAAATGATGGCGACATGGACGCGGCCGTCGACTGGCTGCGCACCAAAGGTCTGGCCAAAGCCGCCAAGAAGGCCGGTCGCACCGCTGCCGAGGGTCTGGTCGCCGTGGCCGTGGCCGGTGGCAAGGGCGTGGCTGTCGAAGTGAACTCGGAAACCGACTTTGTCGCGAAAAACGCTGAGTTCCAGAAGATGGTTTCGGGTATCGCGAATGCGGCCCTGCATGTGGACGATCTGGACGCGCTGAACGCCGCCGATCTGGATGGCAAGTCTGTTGCGGACACGATCACCAACAAGATCGCCACCATCGGCGAAAACATGTCGCTGCGCCGCATGGCATCGGTCGAGGGTGACAGCGTTGTGACCTATGTCCACAACGCCGCTGCCGACGGCATGGGCAAAATCGGCGTTCTGGTTGCGATGAACGGTGGCTCGGAAGAGTTTGGCCGTCAGGTCGCAATGCACATTGCCGCCGCCAACCCGCAGGCACTGAACGAAGCCGAGCTGGATGCAGCGGTCGTCGAGAAAGAGCGCACCATCCTGACCGAGCAAGCCCGCGAAAGCGGCAAGCCCGAAAACATCATCGAGAACATGATCAAGGGTCGGATGAAGAAATTCCTGGCCGAAGTCACCCTTCTGGGGCAGGACTTCGTGATCAACCCCGACCTGACCGTCGAAGCCGCCGCCAAAGAGGCCGGCGCCGAGATTGTCGGTTATGTCCGCATGGAAGTGGGCGAGGGGATCGAGAAAGAAGAAGCCGATTTCGCCGCAGAAGTGGCCGCCGCCGTTCAAGGCTGATCTGGTCACAAACGAGATCAAGAAAGGGCCGGGCAACCGGTCCTTTTTTCGTGAAGCGATTTGATTTCTCATCATGTCGCGGCAGGCGGGCGAAAACGAGATGCGGCGCCAACGGGAAGGTTGACGCCGCAAAGAACCGCACGGGACAAGTGCTTTTCTTTCTAGGAGTTCCGGTGATTAGGTTGCTGGTGCCTTTGGTATGAATACTCCATCAGCACCAGCTCCCGGTTTCCCGGAAGAATGAGACGTTGTCTGAAATCGCAGTACGTCCACCCCTTCAAGTTCCAACGGCTTCAAAGCCACCACTCACGGAACAGTTACATCATGCCGCAAAAATCCGCCGAAGGGAAGTCAGGGTTTCCCTACCGTATGGTCAATATCTTGTGATCTTTTGTTCGCAAGCGGTCGACAATCTCGCAATTTTGTTGCTGATAGGTTCGCACACCTAGAATTGCTCAACTGTGAGGCGAGCGAATCTGATTCAGGTAAGCGATCTTTAGAATCGCCTGCGCCGTGGTGTTGACACCCAACTTCTCGCGGGCGATTCGCAGGTGTTTTTCGACCGTGGCGGGCGACACGCCCATGATGGTCGCGATGTCCTGATTGGTCTTGCCCGTGCCGACCCATTCCAGCACCTCGCGTTGGCGGCTCGACAATCTGGCGCGGGCGGTTTCATGGGGCAGGGACATGATCTTCAGATGTGCCACATGGTTCATCATCTCGATCTCTTTGCCATCACTGACCCAGATCCGATCGACCTCGTCCTGACTCAGCCCGGCTTGGGCGGTCAACGCCATCACTGCGCGCGCCTGTTTCGCCGACACCGGGAACGAAATGGTATAACCGGCAGTGACATTCATCTGGCGATTGATTTCGCGCACTTTCAAGCCTTTTTCCGACAGCCTGTGGGCGTTCTGGTGGACCCAGGACCAACTGCATGCGCCGCTGTTGTTCGAGGCCCATTCGATCATCGGCGAATGGCGGTACAGCTCGTCTTCGGAATACAGCAGCTTGACATATTCGGGCGGATGCGACGACAGGATCAACGCATCTTCGCGCGGGCCCAACGAGGTTGGTGTGGTGAAATGCGTGCAGCCATAAACCAGTCGGTCAAAGCCAAACTCTTTCATTGCGGCGCAATGGATGTCCCACAATTCGGCAATGGATGTGCTTTCACACACTCTGGACACGTAATCGAGCAGATGATCCATCCAGATCAGGCCTTGCGATCAAGATGCGCAACAAGCGCGTCGATCGCCAGAAGATAACCCTGCGCGCCGAAGCCGCAAATCTGACCGATGGCGACACGGGCCAGATAGCTTTGATGGCGAAACGCTTCCCGGGCGTGGATGTTCGACAGGTGCACTTCGACGGTGGGGACATCGACCGAGGCCACGGCATCCATGATCGCGACGGAAGTGTGTGTATAGGCGCCCGCGTTCAGAATGATCCCGTCATACGCATCGCGGGCTGCATGGATCCGATCAATCAGCGCACCTTCGTGATTGCTTTGAAAGACGTCACAGCTGATATCGCAGATTTTGGCATGCCTACGGCACAGATCCTCGATATCCGCCAAGCTGGTGTGTCCATAGACCTCGGGCTGACGTTTCCCCAACAGGTTCAGGTTGGGGCCGTTCAGGATTAGCAGGGACGTCATAGAAATTTCCTTCTTCTCGGCGCATTATTTGCCGGAAACACAAGAAAAGTCGAGCGGGAACAGTGTTTGGCGACAGGTTCTCGAAAATTGGGTTTAATAACACATAATACCGATTATGCGTGATAAGGGCGTGTAGCCGCAAAGCTAAAATGTCACCCATGAGCAATTCAGGAATGTCACTCTCCCGTCCGAAG
>NZ_BNCH01000003.1 GCF_014656375.1 Aliiroseovarius zhejiangensis
ACTGCCGTCGGGCACCGAGATGGTGATGCCGGGCGACAACCTGAAGTTCAACGTCGAACTGATTGCACCGATCGCGATGGAAGAAAAACTGCGCTTCGCCATCCGCGAAGGCGGCCGCACCGTCGGTTCGGGCGTTGTGTCGAAAATCATCGAATAAGAACGCCTCACGTTCTTGACCGGAAAGGGCGTCCCCAGGGACGCCCTTTTTTGTATGCCACGCCGAAAGATGATCTGAGACGCACAAACAAACAGGTGACCAGGATCATCGAGCAGTCAGCGTCCGTGATCCAGCCCTGATCCAACGTTTCGCCGGATTTCCTCATCGTCCGTTCATGGTCGCGAGATATCCCAGGTGCCAGTCAGAGTGTGCCAAAGGGGAAACACGAATGAGTTGTGCATTTTGATTGATTCAGATCAATCATTGCCCGTGTCGAACCTGATTTGATGAGGTCGCCATCTAAAGCGCGCAGGGGGGCGGCAATACGTGTCGCATTGTCCGTGCCGCGTGAATGTTGAGGCAGATACCACCGCCACACAAAGCCAGTCTTGTCGCTCAAGCGAAAGGAAAAGAACACATGCATATCAAGTCGATTCTCATTGCTTCGGATCTGTCAGCACGGTCGGACCGGGCACTTCAACGTGGTTTCCTTCTGGCCAAGGAGCTCGGCGCTCGGGTCAAAGTGGTGTCGGTCATCGATGACAGTATTCCTGAAAATCTGGCCGCAGAACTGGTTGAAAGGTGCCGCGTCCATCTGGAGGCGTCGGCAAAAAGCCTCGCCGGGGATGTGCCATTCGAGGTTCAGGTCGAGATCGGCGATCCGATCCCGCGCCTGATCGAAGCCGTAAATTCTGCAGACGTCGATCTCGTGGTTGCCGGTCGGCACCGCGACCGGGGCATTCTGGACGGGTTTCGGCAGACCACGGTCGAGAGCGTGGTCGCGAAATCCTTTACGCCGGTGCTGCTGGTCACGGATCCGGTTCATGGCAGCTATGGCCGGGTGCTTTCGCCGGTGGCATTCTCTGCCGCCTGTCACCGCGCGGTTCGGACCGCGCACTGCATCGCGCCCGACGCGGCGTTTCGGCTTTTCCATCTCTGGATGGCACCGTTCCAGGGTCTGACCGGCGGGAGATCGTCGGATTTCGCGCGCGAGGTGCAACGCGAAACCGAGGCACAGGCTGAGGCCTGGGCTGAAGGGCTTCCTGCCGCGCTCCCCAAGACCGAACTTGTGCATGACGGGTATGGTTCAGGGTGCCAAAAAGAGATCAGCGCCTACAAGCCTGACCTGATCGCGGTTGGCGCGAACACGCGCAGTCTGTCTTTCACCGGTCTGGGTTCTTTCACAGCCGAGCTTCTGCGGACCCCACCCACCGACCTGCTGATCGCGCGGGGGGCGGAAATCTGAGCCGACCACAGCTTAATCAACTTCATGTATGTGCCAACGGAAAGGGCGTCCCTCGGGACGCCCTTTTTTGTGTTGATTGGTGTGGTGATGGATGATGTCGTTACCCATCCAGACGTTTGACGACGTGATCGGCAAAGGCCGCGATCATTCCGTCATAATATTCCTTGCTGTCCGTGGTCAGTGCTGTCACGTCGAACCCTTCGGGCAGGAACAGGATCGCCTGATCGAACGCCACCGACAGGTCATAGGTCTCGAACTTGGAGTTATCGTTCGGGCTGAGGATCTTCACACGGCCTGACAGGGATGAATCGGCAACGCCGGCTGCGTTTTGCAGGGTGTTCGCCAGTTCAATTTCATCAATATCGATGCTGATGCGCACACCTTCATCATCAGTGCGGCCCACAAGGCGTTCGACAATGGCGTTTTCAAGATCATCCTCGATCATGGTCCAATGCGCGGCGGCATTGGCGTTGGCCAGGTCTTCCAGCTCGACGTCGACATCGACCTCTTTCACCATGGTCATGTCGTCAGCAAAAGCGGGTGCTGTCAGCATCGAGGCAGCCAGCAGGCCGGCGGTAAGGGTCTTGTATGTCATCATCGGATTTCTCCTTTGTTGTAACGCGGCGCTGTGTTGCGCCAGTCGACCACCCAACGCGGACCCCGAGAGATGGTTCCATCTTCCGCTGCACCACATAGGCAAGAATTTGCCTTGTTTGTGCCTGATAGGCGCAGTAACGACCTGAGATGGGCGTGTATTGCACGTTGCAAACTGCCCTGATTGATCGCCATAGGGATGACAGTTTTGGTCTTTCTTGTTTCCATCGCCATTCTTTCAACAGTCTATTCGATTGCAGCGCTGCTGGTGCCTGAATGGGCGGATATCCTGTTGCTGGCGGGGCCAATCGCGGGGGCGAGCATCTTCTTGCTGCTGAAACGGTTTTTGTCACGACCGCGCAGGCCGGTCGTGGATGCGCCTGCCCCGAAAAAGCGGCGTCGCGGGGCATCATTGAAAAAGCGTGGTCAAACACGCAGCCCAGCCGTGACGGAGCGTCGCCTGACACGCGCTTCTGCCACGCGTAAGTGGGTTATCGTTGACGGGTCGAACGTCATGCACTGGCAGGATGGTGATCCCAGCTTTCAACCGTTGCGTGACGTTGCAGCGCGCCTTGTCGCGGGCGGGTATTCTCCGCATTTCTTTTTTGACGCGAACGCAGGGTATATTCTGGCAGATCGCTATCTGCATGACCGGGATTTTGAAAAGATGCTGAACCTGCGTCGGGGCAAGGTCACGGTCGTTTCCAAGGGCACTGTGGCGGACCAGGCTATTCTTGGTGCCGCGCGCAAACTGAATGCCGTTGTCGTGACCAACGACCGATATCGTGATTGGGCCGATCAGTATCCAGAGGTCACACAGCAGGGCTTTCTGTTGAAGGGCAGATACGGCGCGCACGGGCTGCGGCTTGACGAAGCAGCCATGCAACCCGCCTATGCCTGACAGGCTATGCCACGGTCAGGTAAACTTGAGGCACCGGGCCACATTGCCCCTTGTCACACACAGCCAACCCCTGTAAGACGCGCGAGTTCGCTGGGGAAAGCGGCGTTGGCGGGATTCGGTCCCGCTTTTCGTTTTTTCCCGGGGTTCGACGAGGGCAGGGGGAATGAGCCACCTGTCGTCCTATCAACTCTCTGCCTGAAAGGGCGAATGCTATGACAAGTCAAAACATTCGTATCCGTCTGAAGGCGTTTGACTATCGCGTGCTGGATGCCTCCACACAAGAGATCGTCAACACTGCCAAACGGACCGGTGCAAACGTTCGCGGCCCCATCCCGCTGCCGAACAAGATCGAGAAGTTCACGGTTCTGCGTGGACCTCACGTTGACAAGAAATCCCGCGACCAGTTCGAGATCCGCACGCATAAGCGGCTGCTCGACATCGTTGACCCGACCCCGCAGACCGTGGACGCGCTGATGAAGCTCGACCTGGCTGCCGGTGTCGACGTTCAGATCTCGGTCTGAGGAGGGTATCGAAGATGCGCTCTGGAATTATCGCGAAGAAAGTCGGCATGACCCGGCTTTTCATGGAAGACGGCAAGCAGATCCCTGTGACCGTTCTTCAACTGGACAATCTGCAAGTTGTGGCCAACCGCACCGCGGAACAGGACGGTTACACCGCTGTTCAGCTGGGTGCAGGTGACGCCAAGGCAAAACGCACCTCGAAACCGATGCGCGGCTATTTCGCCAAGGCGGGCGTGGCTCCGAAGCGCAAGCTGGTGGAGTTCCGCGTCGACGCCGACAACCTGATCGCCGTGGGCGAAGAGATCTCGGCCGAGCACTATGTGGAAGGTCAGAAGGTCGATGTCGCAGGCACGTCGATTGGTAAAGGCTTTGCCGGTGCCATGAAGCGTCACAACTTCGGCGGTCTGCGTGCCTCGCACGGTGTGTCGATCAGCCACCGTTCGCACGGCTCGACCGGTCAGTGTCAAGACCCCGGCCGCGTGTTCAAAGGCAAGAAAATGGCCGGCCACATGGGCTCGGTCCGCGTGACCACGCAGAACCTGGAAGTCGTGAAGACCGATGCCGAACGCGGCCTGGTGTTCATCAAGGGCGCTGTTCCCGGCTCGAAAGGTGGCTGGGTCACCGTGAAGGACGCCGTGAAGAAGAAGCTGCCCGAGAACGTTCCGTTCCCGGCGGCGCTGAAATCGGCTGCAACCGCTGCAACAGAAGTTCCTGCGGAAGAAGCACCCGCGGAAGGTGGTGAAGCATGAAACTTGATGTAATCAAACTGGACGGCAAGAAAGCCGGTTCGGTCGAGCTGGACGAGGCCCTGTTCGGTCTTGAGCCGCGCGCCGACATTCTGCACCGTGTGGTCCGCTGGCAGCGCAACAACGCGCAAGCCGGTACCCACAAGGTCAAGACGCGTTCGGAAACCAGCTATTCGACCAAGAAGATCTATCGCCAGAAGGGCACCGGCGGCGCACGCCACGGTGACCGTAACGCACCGATCTTCCGTAAAGGTGGTATCTATAAGGGTCCGACCCCGCGTTCGCACGGCCACGACCTGACCAAGAAATTCCGCAAGCTGGGTCTGAAACATGCCCTGTCCGCCAAGGCGAAAGCCGGCGAACTGGTCGTGATCGAGGACGCCGCTTCGGAAGGTAAAACCGCCGCTCTGGCCAAGCAGGTCAAGGACCTGGGCTGGAAACGTGCTCTGGTCATCGACGGTGCCGAGGTGAACGAGAACTTTGCACGTGCTGCAAAGAACATCGAAGGCCTGGACATCCTGCCGACCATGGGCGCCAACGTCTATGACATCCTGAAACGTGACACGCTTGTGCTCACCAAAGCAGGTGTCGAAGCTCTGGAGGCTCGCCTGAAATGACCGATAAAGCTGCACTCTACGACGTGATCCGCAAGCCGCTCATCACCGAGAAAGCAACCATGGCATCCGAAAACGGTGCGGTTGTGTTCGAAGTGTCGATGGACGCCAACAAGCCGCAGATCAAGGAAGCTGTCGAAACCCTGTTCGGTGTGAAGGTGAAAGCCGTCAACACGTCGATCACCAAGGGTAAAGTCAAACGCTTCCGCGGCCAGTTGGGCAAGCGCAAGGACGTCAAGAAAGCCTATGTGACCCTGGAAGAGGGCAACACGATCGACGTGACCACTGGTCTCTGATTGCTAGGCAGACGTGAGACATTGAAAGCCCCTGCCGAAAGGTGGGGGCTTTTTCTTTTGAGGGGCAATGTTTGCTTTGAGCCCATTTCGACCGCTCCCGAAATTCAATCAATAGCCGTCCGCTACATCAAATTCTGGAAAGGCCAGCGTTTGTGTTCAGCAGGAACTGCGAGAATATTGGGCTGCTGGCTGCCCCGATTTCTCGAGCATTATGTCCAACATTTCCAGCTTCGATCTGGGGTTCAATCAGACCGCGCTTGTCCTGATTGACCAAATAGCGTCGGGTTCGTTCAACCAATTCCTTCCGCACTTCGGAAGGGAAAGCCCCATCAATAAGGATGGTTTCAAAATCAACAACCGAGCAAATCGACAACGAGGCTTTTGCTAGTTCTTGCGCCGTCTGGCCAATCCATGGTTCGACATGCCGCGACAAGCCGCTCCAGTCCTGTGGCTGTTGCCAAAGTGCAGTTGGATCAACACCGGCTTCTATTAGGCGCGCTTCCAAAAGATGTATTGAGGCGACATCGATCAGTTGCTGCGCCTCGCCAAGGGGGCCTGTACTCCGCATAGATCCTAACGCACCGGCGTTGCCTCGGTTGCCTTCAAAGACAGTTCCGTTCAGGACAACACCTCCTCCGATGAAAGATCCGATGAAGAAATAGGCATAGTCACGAAACTCCCGCCCACCTCCATACAGGTGCTCTGCGTGGCAGGCAGCCGTGGCGTCGTTGACAACAAATACGGGAAGACTGCTGAACGCCCCAACCTTGGCCACGAAATCAATGTCTTTCCACGAGCGGAACTTCTCGGCTGCCAGACCGGCAAGATCGTGCCACTTCCACAGTTCGAAAGGTGTGCCAATACCAATGCCGCAGACGCGGTGCCGTAATGCCGAAGGAAGGGTGCCCAGAAGCGTTTCCAGCCCCTCATTTAGAAAGCCGAATACCGCATCCGGCATGGGATAGTCATACGAGGTATGAAGCTGTCCACGCACATTCCCTGAGAAATCCAGCAAAAGAAGATCTGCACTTCTGCGTCCGATTTTGAGGCCAATGGACAATACACCGTCGGGATCCAGTTCAATCGGGATGGACGGCTTACCAACCTTCCCTCTGACAGGATCACCCCGCCGCACCAGACCATCTTCTTCAAGGTTGCGCAGGATGGTCGACACGGTTGGTTTGGACAGCCCAGTGCGCCGCGCCAGATCGGCGGCGGGTACGGCGCGATGACGCTGAAGAACCGTAAGGATCAGACGCTCGTTGTGATCGCGGATGCCGCGTTGGTTCACACCGGCGCTTTGCCCTTTAATGCTGTTTCCATCCATGCTGCGGACCATAGTCGCCTACCTTCTGAATTTAAAGGTAAACCAAATTTATTAGTTAGTAAAGTTTACAAACTAATTGACACGGCCAACAGAATCGGGCTTCCTAGGGTCAGACCTGCAGTTCTGAACAAGCAGGCCTGGATTGCGGGAGGAGCCCTGTCCAGAACCCAAGTAGATTCTCGTGGGAGGAAAACATGAAAACCCTGATGACCACTTCAGCGCTGGCCATGACTGTAATGGCGGGTGCTGCACATGCTGAAACCAACGCTTGTTTGATCACCAAGACCGACACCAACCCGTTCTTTGTGAAAATGAAAGAAGGCGCGTCTGAAGCTGCCGAGGCGAACGGTATCAACCTGTCGACCTTTGCCGGTAAATATGATGGCGACGTTGAAACCCAAGTTGCTGCGGTTGAGACCTGTATCGCTTCTGGTGCAAAGGGCATCCTGATCACCCCGACCGACAGCCGTGCGCTGGTTCCGGTCATCACTCAGGCGCGTGAAGCTGGTGCTCTTGTCATCGCGCTGGACACCCAGTTTGAACCCGCCGATGCGGCCGATGCGACCTTTGCCACCGACAACTTCAAGGCTGGTGTTTTGATTGGCGAGTGGGCCAAGGCGAAAATGGGCGACGCAGCTGCGGACGCCAAGATTGCTTTGCTGGACCTGAATGCCTCGGAAATTTCGGTTGATTACCAGCGCGACAATGGCTTCCTGCATGGCTTTGGCATCGACATCAAAGACCCGACCGACATTGGTGACGAAGACGATCCCCGCATCGTTGGCAATGACGTGACGGATGGATCGCCTGATGGTGGCCGCACCGCAATGGAGAACCTTCTGCAGGTCGATCCTGACATCAACCTTGTCTACACCATCAACGAGCCCGCCGCCGCAGGCGCATACGAAGCGTTGAAATCCTTCGGTAAGGAAGAAGGCGTTCTGATCGTTTCGGTTGACGGTGGTTGCCCCGGCGTTCGGGACATCGCGGGCGGCGTGATTGGCGCCACTTCGATGCAGTTCCCGCTGCTGATGGCGTCCAAAGGTATCGAGGCAATCAAGAACTTCGCTGAAACCGGTGAGAAGCCGCAAAACAGCGAAGGTCTGGACTTCTACAACACGGGCGTCGAGCTGATCACCGACACACCTGTCGAAGGTGTACCTTCGATCACATCGGCCGAAGGCCTGGAAAAGTGCTGGGGCTGATCCTCACCTAGCTTCTGTGGCGGGGCGCGTGTGCGCCCTGCCGTTATTCCCCGTTTCTTTGACGAAATCTGCAGCCACCGCTACGCTCGCTGGCAAGGGAGAGAGTCATGTCCAATACATCGACATCAGCCCAAAAAGGGCAAGACTTCGAAAAGACCTTGGATCAAAGCGATACCAAGGTTGCGTCATTTGAAGTCAAACACCACACCCTGCTGGAGCGCATTCAGCATCTACTTCATAACAACCCAACGTTGGTTCCTGTGATCGTTCTGATCATCAGCCTGATTGCCTTTGGACTGATCGCAGGCGGTAAGTTCTTTTCGGCCTTCAACCTCAGCCTGATCCTGCAACAGGTGTCGATCATTGGCATCCTGGCAGCCGCGCAATCGCTGATCATCCTAACCGCAGGCATCGACCTTTCGGTTGCTGCAATCATGGTTTTGATGTCGGTTGTGATGGGTAATCTGGCCGTATTCTCTGGCGTGCCGTCCGGCATTGCCATCATCATCGGCCTTGCTGGCGGCGTTGGCGCGGGTGTGATGAACGGTTGGTTCATCACCAAAGTCAAATTGCCCCCATTCATCACCACGCTGGGGACGTGGTCCATCTTCTATGCGCTGCTTCTGTGGCTTTCAGGTGCGCAGTCCATCCGTGGACAGGATATCGACGCCGAGGCACCGTTCCTGAAGTTCTTCGGCGCGACCTTCAACCTTGGCGGGGCGCGGATCACGCTGAGTGCGCTTTTGATGATCGTTGTTTTCGTGGTGCTTTGGTACATGCTGAACAAGACCGCTTGGGGGCGTCATGTCTATGCGATTGGCGACGACAAAGAGGCCGCGGATATGTCCGGTATCCGTACGGATCGCACGCTGCTGTCCGTTTATGGTTTGGCCGGGTTCGTCTGTGCGCTTGCAGGTTGGGCTTCGATTGGCCGTGTTGGTTCGATCTCGCCGCAGTCCTTTTACGAAGGCAACCTGGACTCGATCACTGCTGTGGTTATCGGAGGCATCTCGCTTTTCGGTGGACGCGGGTCGATCATGGGTGCCTTGTTTGGCGCTTTGATCGTGGGCGTCTTCCGCTCGGGCCTTCGCCTATCGGGTGTTGACGTGCTGTGGCAGGTCTTCGCCATCGGTTGGCTCATCATCATCGCGGTCGCTATCGACCAATGGATCAGAAGGGTATCGGCATAATGACTACTCCTGTTGTTCAAGCCCGCGGAATCGTGAAGCGCTATGGCCACGTGACCGCGATCGACCACTCAGATTTCGAACTGCGCCCGGGTGAAGTCCTGGCGGTGATCGGAGACAACGGGGCCGGTAAATCCTCGATCGTCAAGGCGATCTGCGGTGCCACCATCCCCGACGAAGGTGAAATCCTGATCGAGGGGAAACCGGTCAAGTTTAACTCGCCCATCGAAGCGCGGGAAATGGGGATCGAGATCGTTTATCAGAACCTCGCCCTGTCGCCGGCGCTGTCAATTGCCGACAACATGTTCACCGGTCGCGAAATCCGCAAGGAAGGCTGGATGGGCAAGTATCTGCGAATGCTTGACAAACCCGCGATGGAGCAGTTCGCGCGTGACAAGCTGACCGAGCTGGGCCTGATGACGGTCCAGTCCATCAAGCAGCCGGTCGAGACGCTGTCGGGTGGTCAACGCCAAGGTGTCGCTGTGGCCCGCGCCGCAGCCTTCGCCACCAAGTTCATCATCATGGATGAACCGACGGCGGCCTTGGGGGTCAAGGAAAGCCGCAAGGTGTTGGAACTGATCCAAGACGTGCGTGCGCGTGGCATCCCGATCATCCTGATCAGTCACAACATGCCCCATGTGTTCGAGGTTGCGGACCGTATCCACATCCATCGTCTGGGCAAGCGACTGTGCACGATTGATCCCAAGGACTATACCATGTCCGACGCGGTTGCCTTCATGACCGGTGCCAAGGAGCCGCCCGCTCAGGACGTGGCATGAGCACCTGAAATAATGACCAAGGCGTTGCTGGACCGTGTGCTGGCAGCGCCTTGTGCATTTCGTTCCTTTGTAAGGACTTCGTCCGCAGAACAGTCCTTGTGACTTTGGAGACCAGCCATGGCTCAAAACTTTCTACAACCACTTACGGGCTCTTTTGCGAAGCCCGCGGGTGAAAACCCAACGGTGGCCATGATCGAAGCAGCATTTCATCATCATGGATTGGACTGGCGATATATGAATTGCGAGGTCGCCCCAGAGGATCTTGGCAATGCGGTCAAAGGCGCGCGGGCAATGGGCTGGCGCGGCTTCAATTGCTCTATCCCGCACAAAGTGGCTGTGATTGAGCACCTTGACGGGTTGGGCCAGTCGGCCGAAATCATCGGTGCAGTCAATACCGTGGTTCGGCAGCCTGATGGTCGGTTGATCGGTGAGAATACGGATGGGAAGGGGTTCGTCCGTGCATTGTCTGCCGTTATAGAACCACGCGGAAAGCGCGTTGTTTTGCTTGGGGCAGGAGGAGCCGCGCGTGCGGTCGCGGTCGAAATGGCGTTGGCTGGTGTTTCTCATATCACCGTGGTCAACCGAAGCCGCAATCGAGGCGAGGAAGTGACCCGTTTGATTGACACCCAAACCCCTGCCAACGCCGATCTTCAGCCTTGGGACAGTACCTTTTCAATACCGGCGGACACCGACATCGTGGTCAATGCAACATCGATTGGACTTTACCCGGATGTCGATGCTGAACCGGATATTGAATACGGAAGCCTGACCTCGGACATGGTTGTTGCGGACGGTATCCACAATCCACCTATGACAAAGCTGCTCAAGGCTGCGAGCGCGCGGGGTTGCCAGACCGTGGACGGTCTTAGCATGTTGGTCGGGCAGGGGGTGATCGGCCTGAAATACTGGACCGGTATTGATGCTGACGCCGACGTAATGCGCAATGCGCTTCTGGAGCTTGAATTATGACCAAAGTGCCGCAGCCTAATCAGTTGGCCCAGACGCGCGCGCGCGGGCGCCAGCAAGAAAGGGGTGCTGATTTCCCCAGTTCAAGTCACCCTATGAACGACCCGAACGAAATCGCCGAGACGCTGCTGGACAAGATCCTAGCAGCGCCTTCTTCGGGTCGGCGTAAAGTCGTCGCCATCGTGGGTCCGCCTGCGTCGGGAAAATCAACCCTATCCAAGGTGCTGGCCAAACGATTAACGGCCAAAGGATGCGCTTCGGCGGTTGTCCCGATGGACGGCTTTCACCTTGATAATCAAGTGCTGTCGTCCTTGGGATTGCTGGCACGAAAAGGGTCACCTGATACTTTCGACGCCGGAGGAATGCTTCGGATGGTGAACGCGCTGCCTGATGCAAAACAGCTGTTCTATCCCACCTTTGACCGCGACGAAGATTTTGCAAGGGCAGGGGCCGGTATGATCGACAGCACGTGCGAATGCGTCATTGTCGAAGGGAACTATCTGCTGTTTGACGCACCCATTTGGAAAGAGCTGCCTAAATACTGGGACGTCTCGGTTCGATTGCAGGTTCCCTTTGAGATCTTGCAGCGCCGACTGGTCCAACGGTGGCTTGATTTCGGCCTATCGCCTGATCAGGCAGAAAGACGGGCCATGGAAAATGATATCCCGAACGCAAGGCTGCTTGAAGAGCACATGCTGCCTGCATCAATCACGATATAACAAGAAAGGCTCCACCATGATCCTTTGCTGCGGCGAAGCCCTGATCGATATGATCCCGACCCCGACAGCGGCGGGCCCGGACGGGTTTGTACCTCATTCCGGCGGGGCAGTCTTCAACACGGCGATTGCGTTGGGACGGTTGGGGGCACAGACCGGGATGCTGACGGGGTTGTCGACGGATATGTTTGGGCAACAACTGAAGGATTCACTTGCGGCCAGCCATGTGGACACCTCGCTGGCTATCCGATCTGACAGACCTTCAACCTTGGCCTTTGTGCGCCTTGTGGACGGCCACGCCACCTATAGCTTCTTTGACGAAAGCTCGGCTGGCCGTATGTTGCAGCCCGATGATATGCCAAATCTGCCGCACGAGATCTCGGCTCTGTTTTTCGGCGGGATCAGCCTTGCTTGCGAGCCCGCAGCCGACACCTATGCCGCGTTGCTAGAGCGCGAAGCGCAAGGGCGCGCGGTCATGATCGACCCTAATATTCGCCCCGGTTTCATCAAGGATATCGACCGCTACCGCACCCGGCTGGGCCGCATGGTCGCGCGGGCGGATATTGTAAAGGTCTCTGACGAAGACCTGAATTGGCTGCTACCCACCCCGCTGCCCCTGTCAGCAAAGGTATCTACGCTTCTCGGCAATGGACCATCGGTTGTGATCCTGACCCGTGGTGGCGACGGCGCGACCGGGTTCCTTTCAAGTGGCGACGAGGTTCACGTCGACGCAGTGCGTGCGGATGTCACCGATACCGTTGGCGCCGGTGATACCTTCAATGCTGGCTTTCTAGCTAAGCTGTCGGAACTCGGAAGGCTCACAAAGCCCAGATTAGCGGACTTAAAGCGCGAAGACCTGAAGCAAGCCATGGAGCACGGCGCCAAAGTCGCAGCCGTGACCGTAACTCGCTCTGGCGCCAATCCTCCTTGGGCGGGAGAGCTTTAGTCAGCTAGCGGTACTATTTGAATGGCATCAGCGACGATACACCAATGTCGGTTCGCCGCGAGCCTAGGTAGTTCGCTTAGAAGTCTTGAGTATCCGCGATATTTGAAAACCTGATTGGGTTGCTGCAAATGTGCGGTCATTCTGTCGAAAGAAATCGCTACTTCTGAATGACAGTTCGGATGACATCAGCTGCTATACGGCTAGCAATGCTCAGCAGCTGCGATCGAATGCTGCGCCAGAAATAGCTGCAAGTGCAGAAGTCCGGTTTGTCCCGCATAGCAGACTAACAGGCACACAGAGGGATAAGGCTGGGGCCTAAACCCCAACCTTCACAATCGCTTCTGCCAAGATCGGCACGGTTTCCTCATTCAGCCCCGCGATATTCATCCGAGAGTCGCCCACCATATAGATGCCGTGATCGACGCGCAGCGCCTCGACCTGTTCGGGTGTGGCGCCGAGGCGCGAGAACATGCCGCGGTGGTCGGCGATGAAGCCGAAGCGGTCTGACCCGGTCCGGGCGCGCAGTTCGCCTGCCAGTTGCTCGCGCAGTTTCAGCATACCTGTGCGGACTTCTTCCAACTCTGCCATCCAGTCCGCCTTCAACCCTTCATCTTCAAGGATCATGGTCACCAGACGGGCGCCGTGATCGGGGGGGAAGCTGAAGTTCTGGCGGTTCAGGTGGGTCAGGTTCTGCTGGGTGATCCCGGCCTGCTGGGCGTTGTCCGAGATGCCCACCAGAAGCCCGGTGCGTTCGCGGTAGATGCCGAAGTTTTTCGAACAGCTTGCTGCGATCAACGCTTCCGGCACCGTCTGCGCGATCAGGCGCACGCCAGCGGCGTCTTCTTCCAGACCGTCACCGAAGCCCTGATAGGCGATGTCGATCAGGGGCGTTGCACCCTTCTCGACGATCAGCGCGGCGACCTCTTTCCACTGGGGCAGGGTCAGGTTGGCGCCGGTCGGGTTGTGGCAGCAGCCGTGCAACAGCACCGCGTCACCGGCCTTCACGCCCTTCAGGTCTTCCATCATCCCATCGAAATCAACCGCGCGGCTTTCATTGTCGAAATAGCGGTACTCGGTCATGTTCACGCCAAGATGCTTGATGATCGAGGGGTGGTTGGGCCATGTCGGTGCCGACAGCCAGATCGTGGCGTCGGGCGAGGCCATCTTGATCAGCTCGACCGCCTGGTGGATGGCCCCCGTGCCACCCGGTTGGGCCGCCATCGACAGGCGGTCAGCCGGAACGCTGTCAGCCAGAACAAGGTCGGACAGGGCGTGCCCGAAGGCCGGATCGCCCGCCAGCCCGGTATAGGACTTTGTGCTTTCAAGTTCCCACAGCACCTTTTCCGCCGCTTTCACGGCGCGCATCACGGGGGTTACGCCTTGCGGGTTCTTGTAAACACCAACACCCAGGTCGATCTTCCCCTCGCGCGGGTCTTCGCGATACTGGCTCATCAGCGCCATGATCTTGTCTTTGGGCTGTTCTTTGAGGTTCGTGAACATCGTCATTCTCCGGTTTCGACTTTCAGGTCGTTATACATGCCCCACTCGGCCCAGCTTCCGTCATAGACGGCGTGGCGATCATGGCCAAGCCGCTCAAGCGCCAGGGCAAGGATCGCAGCGGTGACGCCCGATCCGCAGGTCAGGATTGCGGGTTTGCGAAGGTCCACCCTGCTGCTTTCAA
This sequence comes from Aliiroseovarius zhejiangensis, assembly GCF_014656375.1. Taxonomy (GTDB): domain Bacteria; phylum Pseudomonadota; class Alphaproteobacteria; order Rhodobacterales; family Rhodobacteraceae; genus Aliiroseovarius; species Aliiroseovarius zhejiangensis. The sequence continues at coordinate 13,883 of NZ_BNCH01000003.1, forward strand.
AGATGGTGCGCAACTCGTCCGTCGATTTCATCGTACCGTCATCGTTCAGCAAGGTGGCAAAGGGCACGTTCTTAGAGTTCGGAATGTGACCCGTGCGCAGACCTTCGCGCGGTTCGGGGGCTTCACCGCGAAACCGCTCGGCGGAGCGGGCGTCAATGATCTGGTGATCGCCCAGCTTCGATGCCGCCGCGACCTGCGTGACATCCTTGACCATATGCGCTTGCCTTGCGACGGTCATATGCCGGTCACGCACAACCGGGGGCAGGTCTTCGACCGGGTGCCCTTCGGCCTGCCATTTCGGAAAACCGCCATCCAGCACCGCGATGTCCTTGTGACCCATCAGCCGGAACATCCACCACACGCGCGCCGCGGAAAACAGGCCCATCCCGTCATAGACAACGATCTGATGCCCATCGCCGATACCCATCGTCCGCACACGCGACATGAACTTTTCAACCGGGGGCATCATGTGGGGAAGGTCCGACCGCAGGTCTGCAATCTCGTCAATGTCAAAATACCGCGCACCGGGAATATGGGCTGCGTCGTATTCAGCCCGCGCATCGCGATCCATGTCCGGCATATACCAACTGGCGTCGATGATGCGCAGGTCCGGGTCTTTCAGATGCTTGGCAAGCCAGTCGGTTGAAACCAGCGTTCTCGGGTCGCTATGCGGCATGACTTTCCCTCCGGTCAGTTTGCATAACTGCCTAGTGTGCAGGGCGCAATTACGCAAGACTGCGCGCGCAAACATCGGATGGGCGCTGGAAAAAAGGGAAGGCCGAAGCCTTCCCTTCCACTGGTTATCAAATCACTTGCTGCCAATCTGGTTTCAGACTGCCAGACAGGACAGGGTGTCGTAAGGGGAATGGTTGAAGGGGGCTCGCCGACCTGTCAGGTGATGCGCCTGCGGCCCCATTCTTGCTCAGGTGGAGGAGGGCGCGCGGCGCAACGCCAGATCCAGTGCTTCGCGAAACCGTGCGCGGTCCGATTTTGAGAACGCCTTGCCGCCACCCTGCCGAAACGGATCGGCGGCGCGCAGGTCGGTCATCAGATCGCGCATCGCAAGTTGTTCACGCACATTGGCCTGAGTGAAGCGCTCGCCGGTATGGCGCAGAACCTGTGCCCCGGCCTCGACGCATTTGGCCGCCAACGGGATGTCTCCCGTGATCACCACGTCTGACGGCCCGGCGCGATCGGCGATCCACATATCGGCCACGTCGGGGCCGTCCGGGACATAGATCATCTCGACCAGCGGGTTTTGCGACGGGCGCAGCCCGCCATTGGACACAAACAGGATGCGCGTCTTGTGCCTTGTTGCGACCGCTTCGGCTTCGGCCTTGACCGGGCAGGCATCGGCATCGACATAGACGACCATGACCGTTCAGGCCCACAGGGCCTCGGCGTGGAAGCCGATATGCTCTTCCATGAACGAGGACACGAAAAAATAGCTGTGATCATAGCCCGGTTGCATGCGGAATGTCGCCTGTTGGCGACGCGCGGCGATGGCCTGGGCCAGGGTTTCAGGGCGCAGAAGGTCGATGAACTGATCCCTGGTGCCAGTGTCGATCAGCATCGGCCCGTCGAAGCCGCGCGTTGTCATCAGGTGGCTGGCGTCATGGGCCTGCCAATCGGCGTCCTCTTCATCGCCCAGATAGGCCTCAAGCTGTTTGCGGCCCCAATCGGAGGCGGTCGGGTTGCAGATCGGCGAAAAGGCGGACACGGACCGGAACTGTTCGGGCAGGGTCATCGCGATGGTCAAAGCCCCATGCCCCCCCATCGAATGCCCGGTAATGCCTTGCCGTTCCGGGTCCAGCGCAAAGTGATCGAACACCAGACCCGGCAGGTCTTCGGTGATGTAATCCCACATCTGGAAATTCGCAGCCCACGGATCCTGTGTGGCGTTCACATAGAAACCCGCCCCTTGCCCCAGGTCATAGGCGTCATCATCCGCCACACCGTCGCCACGCGGGCTGGTGTCGGGAAAGATCAGCGCGATCCCGTGTTCCGCCGCCCAGCATTGCGCGCCTGCCTTGGTCATCGCGTTTTCATGGGTGCAGGTCAGACCCGACAGATACCACAGCACGGGAACGGGGCCATCCTGCGCCTCGACCGGGGTGAACAGCCCGAAGGTCATGTCGGTGCCGGTTGCGCGCGAGGCGTGTTTATAGACACCTTGCGTGCCCCCGAAACAAGCGTTTTCCGATAGCGTTTCCATCTGCGGCTCCTTCATGTTGACTGGACCGAGCTAACTAGACCCGAGGTGACAGTGCAATGGGGAAGACGCGAATGAAAAAGCAGATCATCGCGACCGACCAGAAAGCCCCGCCCAGATGATAGAAATGTGTGGGATCGCCCGTCCAGTCGGCGGTGACGCGCAGACCGGCGCCGATATGCACGAAATTCATATAGACGCGGTCGAACCGTGTGCCTTCGATCGGGCGGCCCGAATGGCCCAGAAGGGCGCGCAGCATGGTGATCATGGTGATCGAGCCGATCGCCCCCGCGCCGATGGCATGATGGACCTGCCCGATATTGGCAACATCCGTCAGCGATGCCAGCGCCAGAAGCGCCATGGACAGGGGCAGCCAGGCATAACCGGCGTGTTGCGCAAACAGCAGCGGCTCTTGCGTGACGGCAAAGCCGCGCCAGCGCGACAGGCGCAGGATCAGGGCGATGGCGGCGGATGCGGCCAAGAGGCCGGTGACCGCACTGGTGTCGAACACGATCCAGCTTGCCACGCTGGCCACGCTGAGCCCGATGGCGGCTTGATCGACCAGACCAAACGCGGCGGGCAGGTGTGTTTCACCACGCTTTTTCAGCCAGTTCCGGCTGAAGGCAGGGGTGATGCGTCCGCCGATATGCATCATCAGCACAAACACCAGCGAAAAACCCAAGGTCAGCCCCAACAGGGCGTCTGACAACAAAAACACGGCCTGTGCCAGCCCAAGGGCCAGCACTACGCCAGCAACCACATAGTTGCGCCGATTGCCTGCGGCGACCAACTCGCGCAGCGCTAGAAGGGCAACGATGGGCAGAAAGGCCAAGGTCACGGTGTGCGACAACGCCCCTTCGGGCGCCGCAAACATGGCAATCCGGGCGGTCAGCCACAGACCAAACAACGCGGCCACCATCTTCGGCCCCAGGGCCGGGCGGCCTGTCCAGTTCGGGATGGCGGTGAACAGAAATCCGGCGATGGCAGCGGGAACATAGCCCCACAGCATCTCGTGCTGGTGCCACAGCAGGGGGTCGTTCATACGCTCGACCAGCCCGGCGTGATAGATCAGCCAGATCGGAATGGCGGTTCCCGCAAACAGGGCTGCGAAGGAAAAGAACAGGCGATAGGCGCCGGACAGAACAATCATGGAGTGACCCAGGCAAGAATGGCGGACACGGTCAGAATCGATGCGCTTGTCGATACCAGAATTGCCGCCGATGCACGCTGCGGCGCAACGCCGTAATGCTGGGCCAGAATATAGACGTTTCCAGCGACAGGCAGGGCGGCGGTTGCTATCATCACGCTGGCCGCGAAGGGCTCCACGTCAAAGATCAGAAGGGCGGTGATCGCAACGGCCAGCGGATGCAGGACGAGTTTGGCGAAGGAAAGCCAGACGGCGACGCTCAGCCGTTCTGCGGATTTGGCAGCCAGCGAAGCGCCGATGGCAAACAAGGCCCCCGGGGTTGATGCGCCGCCCAGCAAATCCATGAAACGGTCAACTGTTTCGGGCAATGGCCAGCCGGTCGCGGCCCATGCAAAACCAAGCGCCATCGAGACAATCATCGGATTGTTCAGCAAGCCCTTGCCGACCGTGCGCAGGACCACCGGGCTGACCCGTCCGTCGCGTGACCCGGTGATCAGGATCACGATGAGACTGCTGAACAGAAAAAGGTCAACCGCCAGCACCATCATGACCGGCCCGACCGCCGCCTCTCCCATCAAAAGCGCCAGCATGGGCACGCCGAGGAAACCCACATTGCCGACCACGGCGCATTGCGCCTCGACCGCCGCCTCTTCGACCCCGCGTTTGCGGATCAATGCGACCACGGTTGCCAGAATATAAACCGCGCCCGCCCCCAGCGCATAAGCCCAGATGAACGGCCAGCTGATCACCTCGTCCAGACCCAGATTGGCGGAAAACCGAAAAAGCATCGCTGACAGGGCGAAGTAGAACACGAACCTTGTCAGATAGGCCGTGGCCTCGGGTGGGAAAAACCCGCGCGCTGCGGCGCCGTATCCCAATCCGATGACGGCAAAGAAGGGAAGTGTTTGCAACAGGATGTCGATCATTTCCCAGCCCTAAAGCGTTTCGACAAAAACCTGAGACATCACCTTTTGTCGAAACGCCCACGACGTATGAACGTGGCACGCGTTTCGAGTTAAGCTCGTGCCTCAAGTTTAACTCGAAACGCTTTAGCATGGGGAATGGGGATTGACGAGATGCGAGTTCAGCGCGCGACAGGCGCGGGTTGCGCAGGCATCAACCGCCCCCGATCAACGCGCCTGCGGCAAAGACCAGCGCGCCCCCCACCACCACCTGCAACGTGGCGCGCATGAAGGGCGTTTGCATGAAGCGGTTCTGGATCCAGACGATGGCCCACAACTCGACGAAGACGACCAGAATGGCAATGGTCGTGGCGGTCCAGAAATCGGTGATCAGATAGGGCAGGGCGTGCCCCAGCCCGCCCAGCATCGTCATGATGCCCGAGGCAAAACCGCGTTTCACCGGGCTGCCACGCCCCGACAATTCGCCATCGTCAGACGCCGCTTCGGTGAACCCCATCGAAATCCCCGCCCCGACACTGGCCGCCAGCCCGACAAGGAAAGTCGTGTGTGTATCGTGGGTGGCAAAAGCCGTGGCGAAGATCGGCGCAAGGGTCGAGACCGAGCCATCCATTAGCCCGGCAAGCCCCGGCTGCACCCAGGTCAGGATGAATTGACGATGCGCGTCGGCGTCTTCTTCAGACCGGGCATCGCCGCTCAGATGATCGGCTTCCAGTTGCCCGGCGACATTGCCGTGATCCGCCTCGGCGGCGGCCAGATCACCCAGGAGCTTGCGGATATTGGCGTCCGATGTGCGGTCTGCGGCCTTGCGATAGAACTGTTCCGCCTGACGCTCCATTTCGCGGGCCTCGCCACGGATCGTCTCCAGCCCCAGATTCTCGACCAGCCAGACCGGGCGGCGGGCATAGAACCCGGCCACGTGTTCGCGGCGGATCAGCGGGATCATGTCACCGAACCGCGCCTTGTGCGCGTCGATCAGCAGGCGGCGGTGTTCGTCCTCTTCTTCGGCCATGCCATCGAACACTTTGGCCGAGGCCGGAAAATCGGCGCGCAGAAGTTCGGCATATTGGCGATAGATGCGGGCGTCGTCTTCTTCGTTGGAAATCGCAAGGGCCAGGATTTCCTGCTCTGACAGATCCGAGAAACGACGACGATTGAGAGTGCCGGACAGCATGGAAGGCTCCTAACTTAGAATGGTTCTAATTTATGGATTTTCCGACGCAGCACAAGTCTGCAATTTGACGCGGGGCAGGGGAGTTTTCGCCCGCCCCGTGTCCGGTTCATTCGTGCACTCTGCGGGTCAGTAGATCACCACGCTGCGGATGCTTTTGCCTTCATGCATCAGATCGAACCCCTTGTTGATGTCGTCCAGCCCCATCGTGTGGGTGATCATCGGGTCGATCTCGATCTTGCCATCCATGTACCAGTCGACGATCTGCGGCACATCTGTGCGCCCGCGCGCGCCGCCGAACGCGGTGCCGCGCCAGACGCGGCCTGTGACAAGTTGGAACGGGCGGGTCGAAATCTCGGCGCCAGCCGGCGCCACGCCGATGATGACGCTTTCGCCCCAGCCCTTATGCGCGCTTTCCAGCGCGGTGCGCATCACGCCGACATTGCCGGTGGCATCAAATGTGTAATCCGCGCCGCCGCCGGTCAGGTCGACCAGATGGGCAACCAGGTCGCTGTCAACCTTTGACGGGTTCACGAAATGGGTCATGCCGAACCGTTTGGCCATCTCGACCTTGGAATCATTCAGATCGACACCGACAATCTGATCCGCACCCGCAAGGCGCAGCCCTTGCAGAACATTCAGGCCAATGCCGCCCAGACCAAACACGATCGCTGTTGATCCGATTTCGACCTTGGCGGTGTTGATCACGGCGCCGACGCCGGTGGTCACGCCGCAGCCGATATAGCAGATCTTCTCAAACGGTGCGTCCTTGCGGACCTTTGCCAGCGCGATTTCCGGCAGAACCGTGTGATTGGCGAATGTCGAACACCCCATGTAATGCAGGATCGGCGTACCATCGAGCATCGAAAAGCGGCTGGTGCCATCCGGCATCAGACCCTGACCCTGCGTGGCACGGATTGACTGACACAGGTTGGTTTTGGGGTTCAGGCAGTATTCGCATTCCCGGCATTCCGGCGTGTAAAGCGGGATCACGTGATCGCCAACCTCAAGCGAGGTCACACCCGGCCCGACTTCGACCACCACCCCCGCGCCTTCATGGCCCAGAATCGCCGGGAACAAGCCTTCGGGATCGGCACCCGACAGGGTGAACTCGTCCGTATGGCAAATGCCGGTGGCTTTGATTTCGACCAGAACCTCGCCCGCTTTCGGGCCTTCCAGGTTCACCTCCATGATCTCGAGCGGTTTGCCGGCTTCAAGGGCAACGGCGGCACGGGTGCGCATCGGCTTTCTCCTGTTCTGTGATAGTGTCAGGTTGCGGGATCGACGCGCCTTTTTCAACCTTGCTGCACCCCCCCTCTTGCCACGACACGAGATTGCAGCGCAAATTGACTGCATGAGAGCTATCACGACCCTGATCATCACCGTCGCCCTGACCGGATGCCTGGCCGCCAGCCCCCCTGTGCCCGCGCCTGATACATTCGTGCCCAATTGCGGGCAGGACAGGTTTCGCGGGCTGGTGGGGCAGGACGCGGCAATCCTGCGTGAACTTGACCTGCCCGGGACGACGCGCGTGGTGAAACCCGGTATGGCGCTGACGCAGGATTATCGCCCGGACCGGCTGAACATCTCGATTGACGAGGATGGCCTGATCAACCGGGTCTGGTGTTCCTGACGATCACCGAAAGGATGAAATCCTGCCGCGCCGGGCTTATTCGCGATAGTCGCGGTGGCAGGCCTTGCACGTCCCGCCAATCTTTCCCAGCGCCGCGCCAAGGGCCGACTCATCGCCAATCGTTCCGACACTGGCGGCGGCAGCGACCATTGCTTCGGATTTCTGCACGAAATCGTCGAAATTATCCCAAATGGCGGGCAATGCCTCGGATTTCGGGTCTGTTTCGTTGGCTCTGAACTTTTCAGGAACCTTCTTGCCGTCATGAGCCATGGCCGCAGCGGCAGCAGTTGCTTTTTCTGCGTCAAACGGGATTTTTCCCTTTGCCATGTCCCCAAGCGTTTTCATGCTGCCCTGGATCGCCTTCATGGTCATCATGCGGTCCATCACGACGGGGTTCTTCACATCGGAATGGGCAAGGGCCGGAGCGGCAATCAATACGCTCAGCGGCAGGGCAAACAGGGCGGGTTTGAATACTGACATGGGTCATCCTTTTGAACAATGGTGGCGTGATTTTAGCCACAGACGCGCAAAAGGAAAATGACAGGATGGTGAGGGCGCCGGGCCACAGATCGCGAGTCAAAGGGCGCGAAGCCCGCCCAGAACCAGATCGGTGACAAGATCTGCGTATTCATCGCGATCCAGCCCCTTACCGGGGCGGTTCCACATGTAATACCAGTTCAGGATGCCGAAGACCGACATGGTCACGGCGCGCAGGTTGCGGTTGCCGTCGAAGGCTTCGGGTGCCTCGTTCTGCAAGGCCTTTCCCATCATGTCGATCAAGCGGCGCTGAAGGTCGATCAACGGCGCTTGCTGTTCAGCCTCCAGCACGCCCAGGCTGTCCAGTTGCAGTTTGTGTTCGGCATCGGCCCCGCGATAGGCCTGAAGAATGGCACGCACCAAGCCGCGCAATCCGTCGGTGCGGGGGGCGGCTTCGACTTCGGCCACCAGACCGGACAGATGGGTGTCCAGAATGTCGAACAACAGCGCCTCTTTGCTATCGTAATAGTGATAGATCAGCGCCTTGGACACGCCGCAATGCTTTGCCGCTGCCGTCATCGAGGCACGATCGAAGCCGTGTTCAGCGAAATAGCTGGCCGCCCCCTTGCGGATGGCGGCACGTTTTTCTTCGTGGTCGCGGGCGATCCCTCGCGGCATGGGTCACTCCTTCGGGCGTTTGTCCACGACCCTTACCGCTTTCCCCTCGCTGCGCGCAACCTTGCCGGTCGGAGCCACATGCACCTTGGCACTGATGCCGACATTTGACTTGATCTTGGCGGACAGGGCGCGGGCGGCGGCTTCGGCACCGTCCTGTGGCAAGCCTTCGGCCATTTCCACATGCACATGCATCTCGTCCATTCGGGCGGGGCGGGTCAATTCGATCTGGAAATGCGGGGACAGCGCGGGGACATCCATCAACTGTTCCTCGATCTGGGTGGGGAACACATTCACGCCGCGCAGGATGATCATGTCATCCGACCGCCCGGTGATCTTTTCCATTCGCCGCATGGACCGGGCGGTGCCGGGCAAAAGGCGGGTCAGGTCGCGGGTGCGATAGCGGATGATCGGGAACCCTTCTTTGGTCAGCGAGGTAAAGACCAACTCGCCCAGTTCTCCATCTTCGACCACCTCGCCGGTGTCGGGGTTGATGATCTCGGGATAGAAGTGATCCTCCCAGATATGCAGCCCGTCCTTGGTTTCAACGCATTCATTGGCAACCCCCGGCCCGATCACTTCGGACAGGCCATAGATGTCGACCGCATGCATGTCGAACGCCTCTTCGATTTCGCGGCGCATGTTGTTGGTCCATGGCTCGGCCCCGAAAATCCCGACCTTCAGGGGGCTTTTGCGCGGGTCGCGGCCCTGTTTGGCGTATTCATCCAGAATGGACAGCGCATATGAGGGCGTCACGGTGATGCCGTCGGCGCGGAAATCCTCGATCAACCGCACCTGGCGCTGGGTCATACCACCCGAAACGGGCACCACGGTCAGGCCCAGTTCCTCGGCCCCGCCATGCACACCGAGCCCGCCGGTGAACAGCCCGTAGCCATAGGCGTTGTGCAGCACGTCCCCGCGCCGCAAGCCGGATGCGCGCATGCACCGCGCCACCACGGTCGACCACATTTTCAGATCGTTCTTCGTGTATCCGACCACGGTCGGCTGTCCGGTCGTGCCCGAGCTTGCATGGACGCGGGCGATCTGGTCGCGCGGGACGGCAAACAGGCCGAACGGATAATTGTCGCGCAAGTCCTGCTTTACGGTAAACGGAAACTTTGCCAGATCGGACAGGCTGTGCAGATCATCCGGGTGAACGCCCGCGTCATCGAAGCTTTTGCGATAGAACGGCACGTTGTCATAGGCGTGTTTCAGCGACCATTTCATGCGCTCAAACTGGGTCGCGGCAATTTCGTCGCGGGATGCAATTTCGATCGGGTCCAGATCTTCCTTGCGGGGCGTCAGGTCTTTCATGTCTCTCCTCCGGCGGGGATAAGCCCCGCCCCATGTCAGTCGGGTTCAGTCGGTTTCGTCGAAATGCGTGCCGGAAATCTGGCGTGAATGCCCACGAAACAGGGCGACCCTGCGCCCGTCTTCGCCGGTGACGGTCACGTCGTAAATGCCGGATCGTCCGGTGCGGCTGGCCTCGGACGCTGTGGCCACCAGCCGTTCCCCCAGCTTGCCGGGTGCCAGATAGGTGATCGAATTATGCTGGGCCACCACGCGGTGGTTGTAGCTGTTGCAGGCAAAGGCAAAGGCGCTGTCGGCAAGGGTGAAGATGAAACCGCCGTGACAGATGCCATGCCCGTTGGACATATCGGGGCGCACCGTCATCGACATGACGGCCTGTCCCGGCCCGATCATGTCCAGCGACATGCCCAGCCCTTGCGAGGCCGGATCGTCGTCCCACATCATTTGCGCTGCGCGCTCGGCACGGTCCTGTGGCGTCATGGTCCCCCCAACGTATTTGTTTGAGGATGCACAAAGCTGACCGTGCGGTCAATAGTGTTTTGCGCTGACAGAGCAGGACCCCACGGCGCAGGCGCACGAACCCCACGGCAGAGGCAAATGATCAGAAGATACCGAAGACGTAGGCCCGATGCCGCAAACTGGGTGGGGGCTGTTTCCGCGGCACCGGGATGAGCTTTCGCTCTCTCTACGCCCCTATCCATGCGGGGTTAACGGGGCGTCAACAAGGAAGCGTTGTGGTAACTTCTGCACGATATCGCGACCAATTCTGGGCAGGGATTGATTTGTTTGCCATTGAACGGCAAGCTGAGGTCATGAACATGCCAAACCTGACGCCCTTTCCGGGGCAAGGCCAGCCCGTCGATCAAGTTGTCTTTGATCGCAGAGAGTTAGGCACCATCATGGGTCTTTACGGTCGCATGGTTGCCGCCGGTGAATGGCGCGACTACGGCATGAGTTTCCTGCGCGAGGTTGCGGTTTTTTCGGTCTTTCGGCGCACCGCGGAAACGCCGCTGTACCGGATCGAAAAGCGCCCCAAGCTGCGCAATCGGCAGGGGCAATACGCAGTGATCGGCATGGACGGACGCATTTTGAAGCGCGGCAGTGACCTGCGCGCGGTGCTGCGTGTGCTGGAACGCAAGCTGATCCGCGCGGTCGAATAGGCCTTAAAGCCGACGGCGCGCGACAACAGGCCCATCGCCCTGGGCCTCGATTCGGGTGATCGCTTCATTGATCCCTTCATAGGCGACCGCCATGTGAAAGGCGTTGGCGTGGATCATCTGCGTCGGGTCCACCACCAGCGCCACATGCCCCTTCCAGAACAGAAGGTCGCCACGCTCCAGCGGTGCTGTGTCATCAAGCGCGTGTCCCAGGGTTTCCTGCATGTCGCTGTCGCCGGGGCAGTCGTGGCCAGCAGCCAGAAGCGCCGCCTGCACCAGCCCTGAACAGTCGATGCCCGCGCGCGAGTTGCCGCCCCAAAGATACGGCGTGCCCAGAAACAGCGCGGCATTGGCAACCACATCGTCATTTGTCGCCCCGACGGGGGCAAGATGAACGGTCGGCACGAAGCCTCCGGTATCGGTTTCCGAATACTGGTTGACCGTGCCCACAACCGTCACGCGCGCGCCGAAGGACAATGCGGCAAGTTCACGTTGTTTCATGTCGGGGGCGGGGTAAAGATGGGTGCCCGGTGTGCAAACCCAATGAGTCGCCTGCGCATCGTCCGTCAGCTGCGCCGAAGCGATATAACCCACATAGCCATCCTTTCCCGCCTGCACAAAGGCAAAACCCTCGTGATCCTCAAGTTGCAGCACACGTTCGCCCATCAGGGCTTGTCGGTTGCGGGGACCATCGGGGAATTTGAGGATGTCGACAACGCCGTCGGCGACGCGACGCCATGTACCGCGCGTGAAGGCGGGCGCATCGACCTTGCCGCGCAGGCTGTCATGCGCGATGCGGGTGTTGGCGGGAGTCAGGCGCGGGTCCATCACAGGTTCAGCATCTCGGGCAGGGCGGCCAGCAGCGCCCGTGCACCCATGCCGACGCCGCCTTTCGGACGGGCCGGAGCGGCGTTGGGGTTCCAGCCATAGATGTCGAAATGCATATATCGCGGCGTGTCGGTGACAAACCGCTTGAGGAACAGCGCGGCCGTGATCGAGCCGGCAAAGCCCCCCTTGGGCGCGTTGTCCAGATCGGCAATGCCCGGTTCGATCATGGTTTCATAGGGCGCCCATAGCGGCAGTTCCCAAACCGGATCAGCGGCGGAGTTCGCCCCTTTGCGCAGGGCGTCGGCATCGCTGGGCATGGTCGCATAGAACGGCGACAGGTCCGGGCCGACCGCCACCCGCGCAGCCCCGGTCAACGTGGCCATCGAAACGATCAGGTCAGGCGTATCCTCGTCCGCCAAAGCCAGCGCATCGGCCAGCACAAGGCGTCCTTCGGCGTCGGTGTTGTTCACCTCGACCGTCAGCCCCTTGCGCGAGGTCAGGATGTCGCCGGGGCGAAAGGCATTGCCAGACACGGCATTTTCCACCGCCGGGATCAGAACCCGCAGTTGCACCTTCACCCCAAGCGCCATGATCATCTGCGCAAGCCCGAGCACGGTGGCCGCCCCGCCCATGTCCTTTTTCATCAGGCCCATCGAAGCGCCCGGTTTCAGGTTCAGCCCGCCGGTGTCAAAGCACACGCCCTTGCCAACCAGCGTCAGTTTTGGACCGGCATCGCCCCAACGCAGGTCGATCAGTCGGGGCGCACGGTCCGCCGCGCGACCGACGGCGTGGATCATCGGAAAACTGTCCGTGAGCAGCGCATCGCCCTTGGTGACCGAGATTTTGGCACCGTGATCTTCGGCCAGCTTGGCAATCGCCTGTTCCAGTTGGTCCGGCCCCATATCCTCGGTCGGGGTGTTGATCAGGTCGCGGGTCAGGGCTTCGCCCGCCGCAATGACCTCAAGACGCCCCGCATCAATGCCGTCAGGCGCGACGATCATCGCTTCAGGCCGCTTCTGATCAGCGTAGCGGTCGAACCGATAGCCTTCCAGCAACCAGCCAAGCGCCGCTTCTTCCAATGCGGTCGGCTCCAGCGCGTGTTGCAGGCGATAGGTGCCCTTGGGCAGCTTCATGCGCGCCGCCGCCATGCCAAAGCGGTTGCGGGCGCGGGCGGTATCGTCGCCATTGCCGACCAACGCCAACGCAGGCATCCCGCCTTCGTCCGGGACTACCAGAACCTCGCCAAGCGTGCCTTGAAAACCATTGGCGCGCGCCCAGGCACGTGCTGGCTCCGGCAGGGCTTCCATCACCGTTTCATCACCTTTTTCGATGACGATCAGCGGGATGGCGTCTGGGGTTTCGGTGGCGAATGTCAGGGTCATCTTGGCCTCGGCTATAGTGAGTCGATCACAACTTAACGCCACAGCGCCGCGCCGCAAGGCAAAGGCGCGGGCCGGCCTGGTTTCGCCGAAGCCCGCCTTCCCCCTGATCAGATCGACATATCCTGAATATCCCACACCGCGATCAGGCTGCGTTCACCAATCCGCCCCAGCCGCGCAACGGTCGCGTGGAAGGCCGGTTCGTCCGTGCCGTCAGACAAATCCAGCACATCGCGGGCTACCCGCCCCAGGCTGGTCATGCCGATCTTGTTGGCAATCGCGATCAGGTTTCGCACCTGCTCGCGCAGATCGTCGCTTCGCCGCTGACGGTGAGATTTCTGAACCTCGGCCATTCCGATCGCCAGATCCTCCAGCGCCTGATTGACCTCTTTATCGGCGCGCACCGGCCCCCATTGGACATACATGCGTTCCAGCTGTGCGCGATCTAGCCGCACGGTTTCCCTGTGGCTCAACTTAACAACGACAGTCACCTGTTCACCCCTAGATATTTTCCCTCTCGTGGTGATCGTGACGTAACGACCTCAAGAAATCGTATACCGATACGGCAAAATTTCCTCGAATTTCATGCGATTGCGACCTACATACGAAGGAAGCTGAACGGGAGGATTCCATGGAACGAGCGCAACCGCTGCCATCTTATCTTGTGCATCGCTATCAGGGCTGGAAAGCCACCGGATACGCGGACAATCAATCGTGGTATCGGCGCCTGGCCGAATTGGGTCAGCATCCGCGTGCCATGGTGATTTCCTGTTGCGATTCGCGAGTGCATGTCACTTCAATTTTCGGTGCGGATCAGGGCGAATTCTTTATCCACCGCAACATTGCAAACCTTGTTCCCCCCTTCGCACCGGATGGCGATTATCACGGCACCTCGGCAGCGATCGAGTATGCGGTGACCGCCCTGAAGGTTGCGCATCTGATCGTGCTGGGCCATTCCAGTTGCGGCGGCGTGAAAGGGTTTCACGAACGCTGCCTCGGTCGCGCGCCAGAGCTGGCTGAAAAAACCTCGTTTGTCGGGCGCTGGATCGACCTCTTGAAACCGGGATATGAGCGCCTTGGCGGCAACGACGCCGATATCGACAGCGCCACGCTTGAGAAAGAGGCGGTGAAGGTCTCGCTTGAAAATCTGTTGACCTTTCCCTTCGTTCAGGAAGCGGTAGATCAGGACAAGCTGACCCTGCACGGTGTCTGGAACGACATCGGCGAAGGTGGATTGGAATACTACGACGCAAAGAGCAAAGCATTCCGGCCTGTCTGATCGGTTCCGTTGGGCTTTTGCGCCATCGCGCGGCTGAAATCGCGTTTGGTTCTGATTTGTGCTATCCTGCGTTCATTGAACGAAGGGTTTTTGCATGAAATTGATTTTTGGCTTGCTGAAAGGGTTTGCGATCGTGGTGGTTGCCATGATCGCCATTGCTTTCCTTTTGCCATCCGATGTGTCTGTCAGCCGATCCACGCTGATTGCCGCTCCGACCGAAGAGATCTTTCCATATGTGAATTCGATGCAGGCGACCGAAGCATGGTCGCCCTGGCTGTCGCGCGATCCTGATGTGGTCTTGACCTACGAAGGGCCCGAGGAAGGTGTCGGCAACACATTGCGCTGGACGTCGGACGACCCAAGTGTGGGCACCGGCATTCAGGTGATCATCGCCAGCACGCCAAACGAACGGGTGGACACCGCGCTGGATTTCGGGCCGCAGGGGCTTGCCAATGCCTATTTCGATCTTGCCCCGGCGGACGGTGGTACATTGGTGGCCTGGGGGTTTGAAACCGATCTGGGCATGAATCCGATTGCGCGCTGGATGGGTCTGATGTTCGATGGCTGGATCGGTGCGGATTACGAAAAGGGTTTGGCGAATTTGAAGGCACTGGTCGAAGGCGGTTAGCGTCAGGTCTGTTGCGAAACGGTCCGGGAGTTGATGCGCGTCATGGCGCGACCGGACTTGGCATGGCTTGCTTGTGCAAATCGGGCAGGTGGGTGCCAATGCCTCATGTTGACAGATGCCACCTGCCTTGTGCTGATGCTGGAAAACGGAGGTCGCCATGAAAATCCTGATCGCTTACGCAACCACGGAAGGCCAAACCAGAAAGATCGCCCGATGGGTCGCGGATCGCATCTTTGATCAGGGCCATACCGTAGAGCTTGCACCGCTGTCAGAGCTGGAGGGCATCAAGCTGGCGCGATTTGACGGAGTCATTCTGGCCGCCTCGATCCATCTGGGCAATTACCAGTCGGAACTTACCGAATTCGCGCACCGGTCGGCAATGCGGTTGTCGAAACAGCCCACGTTGTTTCTGTCCGTGTCGCTGGCCGCGGCGGGTCATGACGCCGAAGACTGGGGCGGACTGGAACGGACCACCGAAGTGTTTCAGGCGGCGACCGGCTGGTCCCCCGACCGGCTGGTGCATGTGGCCGGGGCATATAAGCCATCGAAATACGATATGTTTCAACGCTTTGTCATGCGGCGTGTCATTGCGCAGAAGGATCCCGACAAGGATCTGAGCTTCGACCACGAATATACGGACTGGGCCGCCCTGGGTGCCGAGGTGGACAGCTGGCTGGCCGCGCTTTCAGGCTGACTGCCCCGGCAGACGACAAAGCCCCCGGCAATGCGGGGGCTTTGCATTAGGGTGACACGGGATCAGCCCTTTTTCAGAACCTCACGACCCAGAAGCTCGGCGATCTGCACCGCGTTCAGGGCCGCCCCCTTGCGCAGGTTGTCGGACACGCACCAGAAGTTCAGGCCGTTGTCGACGGTCACGTCCTGACGGATCCGACTGATAAAGGTGGCGAAATCGCCCACGCATTCCACCGGAGTGACGTATCCGCCATCCTCGCGCTTGTCGACGACCAGAATACCGGGGGCTTGGCGCAGAATGTCGCGGGCTTCGTCCTCGTCCAGAAACTCTTCGGTCTCGATGTTCACCGATTCCGAGTGGCCCACGAACACCGGCACGCGCACGCAGGTTGCCGTGACCTTGATCGACGGATCGACGATCTTTTTCGTCTCGGCGATCATCTTCCACTCTTCCTTGGTGTCGCCTGAATCCATGAACACGTCGATATGCGGAATGACGTTGAAGGCGATCTGCTTGGTATAGACCTTCGGGTCGACTTCCTGACCCGGCACATACATGCCCTTGGTCTGATTCCACAGCTCATCAATCGCGTCTTTGCCCGAGCCCGACACCGACTGATAGGTCGACACCACGACGCGCTTGATTTTCGCGCGGTCATGCAAAGGCTTCAGCGCCACAACCATTTGCGCGGTTGAACAGTTGGGGTTGGCGATGATGTTCTTCTTTGCGTAATCGTGGATCGCCTGCGGGTTCACCTCGGGCACGATCAGCGGAATATCCGCGTCGTATCGATAAAGCGACGAGTTGTCGATCACGACACAGCCAGCCGCGGCCGCTTTGGGCGCGTATTGCTTGGTAGCCTCGGACCCGACGGCGAACAGCGCCATGTCCCAACCGGTAAAGTCAAACGCATCCAGATCCTTGGTGGTCAGGGTGGTATCGCCAAAGCTGACCTCGGTGCCGAGGGAACGGCGCGACGCAAGCGCGACAATCTCGTCCACGGGAAACTGGCGTTCTGCCAGAATGTTCAGCATCTCGCGGCCCACGTTCCCCGTGGCGCCAACGACAGCGATTTTATAGCCCATCACGGCCTCCTATATGTCTCTCAGTCGCGCCAGACCCCTTGTGAATCTGGTCAGACCGAGGGCGTCCATAGCGCAATTGCCGCGCCTGCGAAAGCGTCATACGCGCGATCTGCCATGTTTTGTCGTTGACTTGTGTGCTTTTCGCTGTGATACGGGCGCAATCTGTCCGGTCGACGCGTGAGCGACCCGCCCAAATACACGAGGCAGACAGAGGTCGGGCAATGCGCCCTTTTCAACAAGTTCCCAAATCACGCGGGGTTCTGACGGCCATTCGGCGCTCAGGGCACTCGGCCCGGCGCGAGTATTGGCCGCAACCGATGCGATGGGCATAAAGCCCCACCCGTGTGACAGCGGCGTGCCGATGTGCATGCCAGAAAGACGACTATGACACAATTTGCAGAGCTCGGGCTTGACCCGAAGCTGGTCACGACCGTGACCGAAGCCGGATATGAAACGCCGACCCCGATCCAAATCAAAGCCATTCCGCTGGTACTGGACGGTCGCGATGTGATGGGTCTGGCCCAGACCGGCACGGGCAAGACGGCGGCCTTTGGCCTGCCCCTGATCCACCAACTTTTGCGCAACCATGACAAACGTCAGCCGAAATCGGTGAAGGCGCTGATCCTCGCGCCGACCCGTGAGCTGGTGAACCAGATCGCCGAGAACCTGCGCGCCTATGTGCAGGGCACGCATCTGAAAGTGCGCACCGTGGTCGGCGGCATGTCGATCAACAAGCAGATCAGCATGCTGGCCCCGGGCATCGACATTCTTGTTGCCACGCCGGGCCGTCTGATTGACCTGTTGGACCGCAAAGCCATCCGCCTTGATACCGCGACCTTCCTTGTGCTGGACGAGGCGGATCAGATGCTCGACATGGGGTTCATCCATGCCCTGCGTCGGATCGCGCCAGAACTGGGCACCCCGCGCCAGACCATGCTGTTCTCGGCCACCATGCCGAAACAGATGGAGGAATTGTCCCGCGCCTATCTGACCGACCCGGCTAAGGTGCAGGTGACACCTCCGGGCAAGGCCGCCGACAAGGTGACGCAGGGGCTTTACTATGTTCCCGGCCGGAACGAGAAAATTATGCTGCTGATTGATCTCCTTGGACATGACAAAGACGCACTGTCGCTGGTGTTTTCACGCACCAAACACGGGGCCGAAAAGCTGATGAAGCAACTGGTGGCCGAAGGGTTCAAGGCGGTGTCCATCCACGGAAACAAGAGCCAGGGCCAACGTGACCGCGCGTTGGCGGCGTTCCGGTCGGGTGAAGCCCGCGTGCTGGTCGCGACCGATGTTGCCGCGCGTGGTATCGACATTCCGGGCGTCAGCCACGTCTATAATTTCGACCTGCCGGAAGTGGCCGACAACTACGTGCACCGTATCGGCCGCACGGCACGGGCAGGCGCTGATGGCGATGCGATTTCCTTCGTCTCGGGGGTCGAGCTTGGCCTTCTGCGCGACATTGAAAAAGTCATGAAGATCGAGATCCCGATCCTTGGCGGCACCCGTCCCGCAGAAGAAAAGCGTCCCACCCGCAATCAGGGTGGCGGCGGTGGTCGTCGTGGTGGTGCAGGGCGCAAGCCGCGCGCAGGCGGGGCGGCTGCGCCGAAACCGCGTGCAGACGCAGCCCCGGCCAGACGCCGCCGCCGTCGCCGCAAAAGCGCCTAATCCGTGCGGTCGGTGCTTAGCAGATACAGCAGGCAGCCGATCAATCCCGGTATCGCGAAAAACAGGAACACGGCCTGATACGGGGCCGTGACCGCCACACTAGGCCCTTGCGCGGCGCGAAACACGCTGGCTGAAGCATATTGAAACAACCCGACCCCGCCGATCCCGAACATATTCATCAACGTGACGCCTCGCCCGATCAAATGCGGCGGGAAGAAACTGCGCGCGTGCGCCATGATCAGGGGATAGCTTGCCCCCAGCAACCCGATTGCGGCCATCGTCAGCGACACCGGCCAGACGCCCGCATCAGGGGCTGCCCAAAGCAGAAATACCAGCCCGGTCGCCAGAAGGTTGCCGGAAAACACCACCCATTTGCGGGTGCCAAAGATCCGGTCCATCGGGCCGTAGGCGAAACTGCCAATCACCATCGCCAGCGCAATCGCCATGGTGGCCCAGCCAATGCCGGTGGTGTCCAACCCATAGACATCGCGCAGATAAGGGCCAGCCCAACTGCCGCGCAACCCTGCCGCTGCGGCGTAGTTCACAAACATGATGGGAAAGATCGCCCATAATGCGGGGATCTTCAAAAGGTCCAGAACCGACCCTTTGGGCGCATCGGCCTGGCGTTCCAGCCGGGGGGGATTGTCCACCGCCAACATGATCAGGGCCGCCACCACCAGCGTCACCACCGACAGCACCCAAAGACACGCCCGCCAGCCGAACTGCTCAACCGCCAGCGCAAGCGGCAACGCCCCCGCCAAGTTGCCAAGCGAGCCGATGCCAATCACCATGCCCGCCAGCGTGCCAAACACCGCAGGCGAATACATGCGCGCAAAGATGAAATAGCTGGCCATCAAGACCGGCGAACAGCCGATACCAATCAGCACCATCGCATAAAGAACGTGATCCGGGGTCGAGGCCATGGCAAACACCGCCGCCCCGCCCGCCCCGCCAAGCGCCAAAAGCGCCGCGGCCACCTTGCGTGGCCCGATATTGTCCAACCCCCAACCCACCGGGATCTGCATCAGCGCAAACACCAGAAACCACGCCCCGGATGCTTGCGCCAAATCCTCCGGCGTTGCGCCCAAGTCAGCCTTCAACGCAGGCGTCATCACCGCCAGGAAAGCGCGATAAAACTGGCTCAGCACATAGGCGATGATCAGCGTGGCAATCCCCAGCCGCATTCCCGGCTCCTTTCAACAACCCGCGCAGAAGACACGAGCCTGCCCAACTTGACAAGCCCGCCCGCTTCTTCTGGCCCAAAATATCCTGGGGGAGGGGGGAAGCCGCAAGGCTTTCACACGGGGGCAACGCCCCCAGCGGCGTCAGCCGCCCCGCACCGTGTCGATCATCAACTGCACATTGTCGGGGTCCGCATCCGGCGTGATCCCGTGACCCAGATTGAAGATATGCGGGCCGTTTTTGAACGCCTCGACAACCTTGCGTGTCTCGTCCACCAGCGCCTGACCACCCGTCACCATATGGCTTGAGGCAAGGTTGCCCTGCACACAGCCATCAACCTGCACATGCTTGGCCGCCCAGTCCGGGCTGACCGAATTGTCCAGTGCCACGCAATCAACCCCGGTGGCCTTGGCAAAACCGATGTAACCGTCGCCGGCCTCACGTGGGAAGCCGATCACCGGGATGCCGGGATGCCGCTCTTTCAGGGCCTGCGTGATGACGCGGGCTGGCTCAACCGCATATTTCTGGAAATCCTCGCCGTTCAGCGACCCGGCCCAACTGTCGAACAGCTTCACCACCTCGGCCCCGGCCTCGATCTGCTTGGAGAGGTATTCGATGGTCGCCTCGGTCAGGCGATCCATCACAGCCTCGAACAACGGCCGGTTCTCGGCCTTCAGCGCGTGGGCTGGTCCCTGATCCTTGGTGCCCTGTCCCGCGATCATATAGGTCGCGACGGTCCACGGCATCCCTGCAAATCCGATCAGCGTGGTCTCGTCCGGCAGTTCGCGGCGCAGGATACGGACCGTTTCATAGATCGGGTTCAGCGTTTCGTGAATGTCATCCTTGCCGACCAGCTTGTCGAAATCCGATTGCTCGGTGATCGTGGACAGGCGCGGGCCCTCGCCGGTGACGAACCACAGATCAGACCCCAACGCCTGCGGCACAAGCAGAATGTCAGCAAACAGGATCGCCGCATCAAACCCATAACGGCGGATCGGCTGCAATGTCACCTCGGCGGCCAATTCAGGGTTGTAGCACAGCTTCAGGAAATCCCCGGCCTCGGCCCGCGTGGCGCGATATTCAGGCAGATAGCGCCCGGCTTGACGCATCATCCAGATCGGAGGGGTGGGCAGCGTTTCGCCCGCAAGTGCGCGTAGGATTGTCTTTTGCTGGGTCATGATGGCGGGCCTTTCCTGTCGGCGTTTCAAGCGTCGTCCCTCACACGCGACAGGATGTCAAGCGCACGGGGTGCCGCAGGCATGGACAGCCCCGATCTTCCGGCGTAAACGAGTGGCATGACACATGCATATCCGACCCCCGACGCCCCCTTGAAAATCGGCACCCGTGGCAGCCCGCTGGCTCTGGCGCAGGCGCATGAAACGCGCCGCCGCCTGATGGCTGCCTTCGATCTGCCTGAAGCGGCGTTCGAGGTGGTGGTCATCCACACCACGGGCGACGACCGCGCGATGATCGCCGCCGACCGCGCGTTGAAGGAAATCGGCAACAAGGGCCTGTTCACCAAAGAAATTGAAGAGGCGATGCTGGACGGTCGCATCGACATCGCGGTGCATTCGATGAAGGACATGCCGACCGCACAGCCTGACGGGCTTGTGCTGGATTGCAACCTGCCGCGTGAAGATACGCGCGACGCGTTCGTGTCGGTCAAATACTCTTCGATTGCCGAACTGCCCAAGGGCGCGGTGGTCGGCACCTCGTCGCTGCGCCGCAAATCGCAGCTTCTGAACCGCCGCCCTGATCTTCAGGTGGTCGAGTTTCGCGGCAACGTTCAGACCCGTTTGAAGAAGCTGCATGATGGCGTGGCCGAAGCCACATTCCTTGCCATGGCCGGCCTGAACCGGCTGGGCATGGACGACGTGCCCAAGACCCCCATCCCGACCGAGGATATGTTGAACGCCGTTGCCCAAGGCGCCATCGGGATCGAACGGCGCGCCGACGACATGCGCGCAAAAGAGATGCTGGATGCGATCCACGACACCCCGACCGGGCAGCGTCTGGCGGCCGAACGCGCCTTTCTTGCGGCACTTGACGGGTCGTGTGAAACGCCCATCGCGGCCCTTGCGACACTGGACGGCGGCACGCTGACCCTGCGCGGTGAAATCTTGCGCACCGATGGGTCACAATCGGAAGCCGGGCAGGTCTCTGGCCCCATTGCCGATGGGCCCGAGATGGGTCGGGCGTTGGCGCGCGAGCTTCTGTCCCGCGTCGATGACGATTTTTTTGACTGGAAGTAAGAACAGGCCCGGCACAACGACCGGGCCTTTCTGCTTCGCGGGACGTCTTACAGGCGTTCGATCGCCAGTGCGATTCCCTGACCGCCGCCGATGCACATGGTGATCAGGGCTTTTGAACCGCCGATTCGCTCCAATTCATACAGCGCCTTGATTGTGATGATCGCGCCGGTCGCGCCCACCGGGTGCCCAAGAGCAATCGCGCCGCCATTGGGGTTCACGCGGGCCGGGTCCAGCCCCAAGCCCTTGTTCACCGCAATGGCCTGGGCGGCGAAGGCTTCGTTTGATTCAATCACGTCGAAATCGGCGACACTCAGTCCGGTTTTCGCCAGCAGGTTTTCAACCGCAGGCACGGGGCCGATGCCCATCACCTCGGGCCGCACGCCGGCATGGCCATAGCCGATGATGCGCGCCATGGGTTTCAACCCCGCGCTTTCTGCCGTGTCGGCGCGCGCCAGCACCAACGCCGCCGCGCCGTCATTGATGCCCGATGCGTTGCCCGCCGTAACGGTGCCATCTTTCTGGAACACGGTGCGCAGACCTGCCAGCGCCTCGGCGGTGGTGGGTTTGGGATGTTCGTCGCGGGCAAACTCGACCGTCTCGCGGCGCTGCTTGACCTCGACGGGCACGATCTGGCTGTCGAAATGCCCGGCTTCGATGGCGGCGGCGGCGCGTTTCTGGCTTTCCAGCGCAAAGGCATCCTGATCTTCACGGCTGACCCCATTCTCGGCGGCGACATTTTCAGCTGTCACGCCCATATGCCCGGTGCCGAAGGGGCAGTTCAGCGCGCCCAGCATCATGTCCTGCGCGCCGGTGTCGCCCATTTTCTGGCCCCATCGGGCCTGCGGCAGGATATAGGGCGCGCGGCTCATGCTTTCAGCACCACCGGCCACACCATAATCGGCGTCCCCCAGCATCAACGATTGCGCAACAGACACCACAGCCTGGAGCCCGGACCCGCACAGGCGGTTCACGTTCATCGCGGGGGTTGTATCGGGAATACCGGCTTCGATCATCGCGACCCGTGACAGATACATATCCCGCGGTTCTGTGTTGATGACATGACCAAAGACCACATGGCCGATCTGGCCGGGTTCAATGCCTGCCCGCACCATCGCTTCGCGCGTGACATGCGCGCCCAGGGTGCTGGGCGGGACGGCGGCCAGACTGCCGCCAAACGTGCCGATGGCGGTGCGCGCGCCGCCAAGAATTACGATATCGGACATGAGAATCCCCCGTTTGTTTGGTTCGGGAAAAAGAATTGCACGTTCCGGGGGGCTTGTCGCCCTGAACGCTCCGTCAGAATGGTGACGGGTCAGTCCTCGTTCCGGATTTCAGGGCCGAGCGCGGCGATAAGCTGTGACACCCGGGTGCGAAACTGCGCGTCTTCGGCACCCAGAAGTTGGGACAGGTGTTCTTCGTAGCGGTGGGCGATGGGCGTCAGAGCCTCGATCATCTCGCGCCCCTTGGGTGTCAGGCTCAGTTCGACAAGGCGCCGGTCCTGCGGATTCACCGTTTTGGTGACATAACCTGCCGCTTCAAGTCGCGAGGCGGCGCGGCTGACCTTGGGCTTGTCCATGTCGACGCGCTGATGAATCTCGCGCACGCTGACGCTGTCGGCCTGGCTCAGATGCGCCACGACACGCCATTCCGACACCGAAATGCCATAGGCATTCCGGTAATGCCGCGAAAAGCCGTCGCTGACACGACTGGACAGCACCGCCAACTGATAGGGCAGGAAATCATCAAGCTTGAATGAGGTCACGCGCGCACCTTTCGTTTCGTTCCCAACAGGTTGCCCTTAACTCCACGACAAGGCAAGAGATGCGCGGCGGTCGCGGATCAGACCCATTTGGCCATCGGCGGAAGGCTCATCAGGACCGCATTGGCGTCATGGCCGGTGGCCAGGCCAAACTTGGTGCCGCGATCATAGACAAGGTTGTATTCCGCATAGAGCCCGCGGTGGATCAACTGCTTGTCCTTGTCCGCATCCGTCCAGGGCGTGTCGCAGCGTTTTTCGGTGACCGGCACGAAGGCGGGCAGGAAGGCGCGGCCCACATCCTGGGTGAAGGCGAAATCGGCTTCCCAGTCGCCAGTGTTCAGGTCGTCATAGAAAATGCCACCCACCCCGCGTGCCCGTCCCCGGTGTGGCACGAAAAAGTATTCGTCAGCCCAAGCCTTGAATTTGTCGTAATAGCTCAGGTCATGGCGCTGGCAGGCGGCGTCAAGCTGGCTGTGGAAATGCGCCGTGTCTTCGGCATACTCGATGCAAGGGTTTAGGTCGGCACCGCCGCCGAACCACCAGGCGTTCGGGGTCCAGAACATGCGGGTGTTCATGTGCACCGCCGGCGTGTGCGGGTTTTGCATATGCGCCACAAGGCTGATGCCCGAGGCCCAGAAACGCGGATCATCCTCGATCCCCGGTACGCCGCGGGCGGCCATGGCGTTTTGTGCGGATTTACCCAGGGTGCCGTGCACCGTCGAGATGTTGACGCCAACCTTTTCAAAGACACGCCCGCCGCGCATCACGCTCATCAGCCCGCCACCGGCATCCGTGCCGTCATCAGAACGGCGGGTCGTTTCGCTGACTTCGAACCGTCCGGCGGGTTGGGTGGCGAAGGGGCCGGTGGTTTGCGTATCCTCAAGCCCTTCAAAGGCGGCAACGATCTGGTCGCGCAGATCGCGAAACCATGTGCTCGCGCGGGATTTCTGATCTGCCATTGTGTCGGTCATGTCACGGGCCTTTCGCTGTGGTGGTCGTCCTTTTGGGCAGGGGCTATCAGTATTTCCCCCTGCCGCAAAGGCGCGTTTTTTGTATGATTGGCACCATCCCGCCCCCTGCCGCAAGCCCGGAGGATCCATGCGCCCGTTGCCCATTGCTGCCGCCACCCTGCTGATCGTCGCAGCGTGCCAGTCAACAACACCGCGCGCGACCGAAGCACCGCCGCCAGTGAAGGCGGCACAGAAAGGGTGTTCCGCCAATGCTGCAAGGGAATACCAGCGGATCGACCAGAAGATTGCCATTTTGGAAAAACAGGCAGCGCGCGGGTATCGCACCAGCAACACGGTCGTCCGGGTCGCCAACCCGCTGAAGCTGTGCACGGGGGTCGTGCCGCTGGTCGCGGTCTGCCTGCCGACGCCCAGGCCAAAATCAACCCTTCCGAGCTATCAGGAGCATCAGGCCATGCAAAAAGAGCTGGACAGGTTGACGGCGCGCAAGGCGGCTCTGGCCGCCTGTGCCACGTAAGCACGTAAGCCAGGGTCAGTGGGCCGGGTTGCCCACCGCGTCCAGCAAGCTGCGCCCGCCATCGACGGTCAGGATGTGCCCGGTCATGAACCCGGCCCCTTCCGATGACAGGAACTGCACGGCTTCGGCCACTTCTTTGGCGGATGCAATCCGGCCCAGAGGTGTGCCTTCCAGAATGTCCTCGCGGGTTTCACCGGCCTCGCGGATCGTGTCGCGCAGGCTGGCGCTCATCACGGAACCGAAGGCGACCGCGTTCACGCGAATGCGGTGCGCGGCCAGTGCAACCGCCAAAGAGCGGGTCATCTGATCCAGCGCCGCGCTGGCGATCGAATAGGCCATCAGCCCCGGCTGGGTGCGGCTGGCCGCGATCGAGGACAGGTTCACAATGGCACCCAACGGTGTGCTTTGATCGTCATCGTCAAGGTCCTCGCCCTGCTGGATCATCCGTTTGGCGACCAGCTGGCTGAGCCGCAGGCTGGTCATCAGGTTCTGATCCAGCAGGATTTGCACCGCCTTGTTGTCGGCATCCAATGGATCGGTCAGCATCACCTGCCGCGAGGCGTTGACCAATATGTCGACCCGTTCGAACGCATCGATCGTGGCCGACAGCAGGTTCGCGATGGTCAGCTTTTCGCGCAGGTCGCCTGCGAAGATGCGCGTGTTGGACGGTTCGTCGGCGTCACTGTCGGGATTCGGACCCCATTCATCCAGAAGCCGCGCTTCGTCCATATCGGCGCAAATGACATTGGCACCGTTGTCGACGAAATGGCGGGCGATGGACAGGCCGACACCATTGGCGGCACCTGTGATGATGGCGGTCTTGCCAGCGATGGAAAAGGACATGCGTGCCTCCTGATTCCCGGTGAGCCTAGCTGATCCTAGCGTCGTGTGCGACGGGGCTTAATGCCGCTGAGCAGCTTGAACCCGGGCGTGCCGCCCAGGTCTTCGACGGTGCCGAACTGTTCCGTCAACGTATCCTCGTATGGCAAATGGCGGTTGGCGACCATCACGAACCGCCCTGACGGGGTCAACATCGCAGCGGCGGCGCGAATAAAAGCGCGCCCAAGCTCGGGATCGCCCGTGCGCCCGGTGTGAAACGGCGGGTTCGAGATCACAACGTCATAGGGCTGTGCCGGGCGATACTGTGTCGCATCCACCCAGATGAATTGGGCGCGGGGGTCGTCCAGGTTCAGCCGGGCGCAGTCCAGAGCGACAAGGTCCGCTTCGATCAGGTCCAGCGCAGTGACACCGGGCCGCAACAGAATGTGGTGTGACAGATATCCCCAGCCCGCGCCCAGATCGGCCACCCGACCGGTGATGTCATCAGGCATGGCGGCGGCCAGAACAGCCGATCCCTTGTCGATGCCGTCGGCAGAAAAGACGCCAGGGCGGGTGATGAACCCGTCTTCAAGCCGCGTGTCGGCCGCACTCCAGTCGGATACATCGGCGGTGTCAAACCAGATCAGCTTGCCATGCGCCTTTGACAGCGTGCCAAGCAGGTTTGCTTTTTTCCTGATCGCTTTCAGCAGGCTGTCAATGCCGTCGGTCTTTTGTCCGTCCAGCAACACCAGCCCGCCTCCGGTCGCCGTTGTGGCTGCAGCCACCCACGCCTGTGCCTGCGATTTGGACCGTGGGGCGCAAACCAGTGCGGCGGCATATCCGTGATCGGGCAGGGCGGACACGGTGTCAAACCCGCGTGCCGTCCAGCGGGCATGATCGGGGAAGAGCCGGCAATAGATGGTCACGCGATCCTTGGGCAGCGCGGACAGATCATGCTGTGCACTGGGACCGATCACCAACAGACGCCCGTGCTGCGGAAATGATAAGGCGCCATCGCGCAGGGCAAGGGACAGTCGAGTGTGAAGCATGGCGGGGGCCGCTGGCGCGGCTACTCCTTTTCCATGGTGCATTGCAGCGGGTGCTGGTGTTCACGCGCCAGATGCATCACCTGCGTGACCTTGGTTTCGGCCACTTCGTGCGAGAAGACACCGACCACTGCCAGCCCCTTCTTGTGCACGGTCAGCATAAGCTCGAATGCCTGCGCGTGGTTCATTCCGAAAAAGCGTTCAAGCACCATGACAACGAATTCCATCGGGGTGAAGTCGTCGTTCAAAATCAGAACCTTGTACATCGGTGGCCGCCTGGTCTTCGGCTTCGTGACCACCGCAAGGCCTGCATCTCCGTCATCGGCACCGTCGCCTTGTGACATGATGAAGGGCTGTTTGGCCATGTTGGCATTGCTCCGATAGATGTGATTGGGCCGCTATGCACTCAGAATATATTGTCGCTGCCGCCAAAGAAAAGGGGCAAGGCGCGGGGTCTTGGGTAAGCCACATACAAAATGGATCGCAAAGTCTCAACACTTGGTTTCAAACGGCAAAACGGGCCGGGGGTTGAGACTGGTGTTCCCAAAATTTTCCCAGGTCTCGACCCGAAAAGGGCGGGTAGGAACCAAGATATAGGCCTAGGATCGCGCGCCGCCACAACATATTCCGCCCGTGTCCCGCAGGTCACGAATTAGCGCATTGAAAATAAGGTGTTTTCTCGCGCGCAATCTTCGTGTTACGCTGAAAAAAACAAATCAGCCGGACGCAAAGATCCAGGCGATTGAGGCAGAAAAGGTGGACGACGTGCATTTACGTCCGTGGCAGTGGGCCCGTTTTGGGCTGGTTCTTGCAGTAATTCTCTGTACCGTTCAGGTTGTGCCGAAACAGGCGCATGCCGCGCCCTATGCGGCGATGGTGATTGATGCCCGCACCGGTGAGGTGCTTCATTCGCGCAACGCCGACACGCAGCTTCACCCGGCATCCCTGACCAAGATGATGACGCTTTACATCGCGTTCGAGGCCATCAAACGCGGCGAGATTTCACCTGATACAGTGGTGACGATCACCGGCAAGGCCGCCGCCGAGCCGCCGTCAAAACTGGGTCTGCGCAAGGGCCAGAAGATCAAGTTCCGATACCTGATCCGGGCCGCGGCCGTGAAATCCGCAAATGACGCCGCCACCGCCATCGGCATCGCGATTTCCGGCTCGGAAGCGGCCTTTGCCCGGCGCATGAACCGGACCGCAAAGGCGCTGGGCATGACGCGGACGCATTTCAAGAACGCCCATGGCCTGACTGAAAACGGGCACCTTTCCACCGCGCGTGACATGACCACGCTGGGCCGGCATCTGTTTTATGACCACCCGCAATACTACAACCTGTTTTCACGCATCACCACGGATGCTGGAATGAAGGCGGTGTCGAACACCAATCGCCGTTTCCTGAGCAGCTATAAGGGGGCGGACGGGATCAAGACGGGATATACCCGCGCAGCCGGGTTCAACCTTGTCGCCTCGGCCGAACGCGGGTCCGAGCGGATCATCACAACCGTGTTCGGGGGTCGATCGACCGCGACGCGCAATGCGAAGGTGGCCGAGCTGATGGACCTTGGCTTCCGCCGCGCGCCCAGCCGGGCCCCGGTGCGCAAGCCCGCGCTTCCGGTCTATGCCGCCATGGACACGGATCTGGACGCGCCCGGCGGCGCCGGCAAGACCATCCGCCTGATCACGGCGGTCAAGGTCAGCCCGCGCCCGACCCCGCGCCCTGTCACGCAGGATCCGGCCGCGCAGGCCCAGCTTGCGGCGCTGACCGAAAGCATCAAGGATGCGGTCGTGACGGCCATTGCCGAGCCCGAACCGGTCGTTGTGGCCGAAGCCGCACCGGCACCTGCACCCGCTGCGCCTCCGGTGACCGAAACTGCGATCGATGCTGAAGAGCCTTTGGCCGAGATCGTCGCTTCGGCCGCACCAGCGCGCCCCGCCATGCCCAAGGCGCAGCCACTTTTCACCGGGACCGCCGCACCGGCCAGTGCAGCGCCGGTTGCCGTGGCAGCCCCCGTGACCGTATCCGCCCCGCCAGCGCGCCCCGAAGCCATCGTGCTGACTTCGCTTCAGCCGCAGGCCGAATCACCCGCCGAACCCGAAGTGGTGACGCGCATGTCGACCTCGGGCGGGCGTCACTGGGCGATCAATGTCGGGGTGCTTGGGTCACGCTATCAGGCGGAACGGACGCTGTTGAAAACCGCGTTGAAAGAGATCGACACGCTGGACGAGGCGCTGCGCAAGGTTGTGCGCCGCTCGAACGGCTGGCACGCGAATTTCGTCGGAATGACCGAAGCACAGGCCGATCTGGCTTGCCGTCGCTTGAACGCCCGCAACACGCGCTGCAAAGTGCTTGGGCCGTCCTGAACCGGCGCCTTGGTTACTCTGAAACGCCTTCTACGGCCTTGATGTCGAAGGCCGCCGCCATCAGGGCGCGAGTGTAATCGGTTTGTGGATTGTCAAAGATCTGGTCCGCCGGTCCGCTTTCCACGACGTCGCCCGCACGCATCACCAGAACCTTGTGCGACAGCGCACGCACCACGCGCAGGTCGTGCGAGATGAACAGATAGGCCAGCCCGTGCTTCTTCTGCAGCTCGCGCAGCAAGTCCACGATCTGCACCTGCACGGTCATGTCCAGCGCCGAAGTCGGTTCGTCCAGTACCACCAGTTTCGGGCGCAGGATCATCGCCCGTGCAATCGCGATACGTTGACGTTGCCCGCCGGAAAACTCGTGCGGGTAACGGTCCATGGTGGCGGGGTCCAACCCGACTTCGCGCATGATCTCGGACACCATCTCGCGCCGGTCGCGACCCGGTTCAAGCCCATGGACGGACAGGCCCTCGGCGATGATTTCTTCCGCTGTCATGCGTGGGGAGAGCGAGCCATAGGGGTCTTGAAACACGATCTGCATGTCACGGCGCAGGGGCTGCAACTGGCGTGACTTGCGGCCCTGTATATCCTCGCCCAGAAACACCACTGGCCCGTCCGAGCTGATCAGCCGCATGACCGCCAGCGCCAGCGTGGTCTTGCCAGATCCGCTTTCGCCCACAATCCCCACGGTTTCCCCCGCGCGGACCGAGAAGCTGGCGGCGTTGACCGCCTTCACATGCCCCACCGTGCGCCGCAGAAGGCCGCGTTGGATCGGGAACCAAATGCGCAAATCCTTGGTGTGGGCAATCTCGAGCGCGTCCGCTGGGACGGGGTCGGGGCGGCCCTGTGCCTCGGCGTTGATCAGGGTACGGGTGTAGTCATGGCGCGGATTGGCAAACAACTCGGCGGTTGGACCTTCCTCGACAATCACGCCGTCCTTCATCACGCAGACCCGATCCGCGATCTTGCGCACGATACCAAGGTCGTGAGTGATGAACAAAAGGCTCATCCCCTCGCTTTCCTTGAGGTCCGCCAGAAGGTCGAGGATCTGCGCCTGAATGGTCACGTCCAGCGCCGTGGTCGGTTCGTCCGCAATCAAAAGCTCCGGCCCGTTTGCCAACGCCATGGCGATCATCACGCGTTGGCGTTGCCCGCCGGATAACTGGTGTGGATAATGCGCCAGCCGCGTTTCGGCATCACGAATACCGACCTTGTTCAGCAGCTCCAGAATCCGCGCGCGCACCGCGTCGCCTCTCAAGCCCTGATGCAGTTCAATCGACTCGGTCAGTTGTTTTTCGATCGTGTGCAGCGGGTTCAGCGATGTCATCGGCTCCTGAAAGATGAAGCTGATATCGTTGCCGCGCACGTCGCGCAGGGTCGCGGGCGAGGCGCCGATCATCTCGCGCCCGTCATAGGTGATCGACCCGCTGATCTGCGCGCTGTCGGGCAGAAGCGACACGGTCGACAGGGCGGTGACGGATTTGCCGGAGCCGCTTTCGCCCACGATGGCGACGGTTTCGCCTTTGTTGACCTGGAAGCTGACACCACGCACGGCGGGGTGAAGCTCTCCGTCCTGACGGAAGCCTACATGCAGGTCTTTGACGTTCAGAACGCTCATTGAAAGGTCTTTCGCGGGTCAAACGCGTCGCGCACGCCTTCGAAGATGAAGACAAGCAGCGACAGCAGGATTGAGAAGGTCAGGAAGGCGGTGAAGCCCAGCCACGGCGCTTGCAGATTGGCCTTGGCCTGCCGGGTCAACTCGCCCAGAGACGGGGCCGACGAGGGCAGGCCGAACCCCAGAAAATCCAGTGTGGCCAGGGTCGAGATCGTGCCGGTGATGATGAAGGGCAGCATGGTCAGCGTGGCGACCATGGCGTTGGGCAGCACGTGGCGGAACATGATGACGCGGTTGGCGACACCCAAAGCGCGGGCGGCGCGGACATATTCGAAGTTGCGCGCGCGCAGGAACTCGGCGCGGACGACGCCCACCAAAGCGGGCCATCCGAACAGCACGGTCACAAAGACCAGCAGCCAGAAACTTCGCCCCAGGATCGCGAACAGGATGATGATCACGTAAAGCGATGGGGTCGAGCTCCAGATCTCAAGGATGCGCTGAAAAACAAGGTCCACCCAGCCGCCGAAATAGCCTTGGATTGCGCCCGCCGCTATGCCGATGATCGAGGTCAGGACGGTGACGATGATGGTGAAGAAAACCGACAGCCGGAAACCATAGATCACCCGTGCCGCCACATCGCGCGACGTGTCATCTGTGCCCAGGATGTTCTGGCTTGTGGGCGGCGATGGCACCGCGCCGCCCGTGTCCACGATGGTGGTATAGCTGTAGGGGATCGGGGGCCAGAGCAGCCAGCCCTTGTCGATCTCGACCCCGTTCACGATGCCCGTTTCGGCCTGCGCGATCACGTCCTCGGGGTCGTCCCAGCAATCTTCCAGCCCGCCAGATTTGATCAGGCATTGCACCTCGATGTCATCATAATTGGCTTCCGTCCTGAAATCGCCACCGAACGTGGTTTCGGGGTAGAATTTGAAAATCGGGGCATAAAGCTCGCCCTGATAGCTGACGAGGATGGGCTTGTCGTTGGCAAGGAACTCGGCCAGAAGCGACAGGCCAAACAGGATGCAGAACAGGATCAGCGACCAGAACGCGCGGCCATTTCGGCGGAAATTGCGCCAGCGTCGTTGGTTGAGGGGGGACAGCGCCATGATCAGACCTCGCGCCCTTCAAAGTCGATGCGCGGATCGACGAAGACATACATGAGGTCCGACAGGATGCCGACCAGAAGGCCGATCAGGCCAAAGACGAACAGCGTGCCGAAAATGACGGGGTAGTCGCGCTGCAACGCGGCCTCGAATCCCAACCGGCCCAGCCCGTCCAGCGAGAACAGCGTTTCGATAATGACCGAGCCGCCGAAAAAGACGCCAAGGAACACCGCCGGGAAGCCCGCGATTACGATCAACATCGCGTTGCGGAAGACGTGACCATACAGAACACGGTGTTCGGTCAGGCCCTTGGCGCGGGCGGTGACCACGTATTGCTTCTTGATCTCGTCCAGAAAGCTGTTCTTGGTCAGCAGCGTCAGGGTTGCGAAACTTGCGATGGTCGATGCGAGCACCGGCAGCGTGATGTGCCAGAAATAATCGACGATCTTGCCCCAAAGGCTCAGCTCGTGCCAGTTGTCCGAGGTCAGGCCACGCAGCGGGAACCATTGCAGGTAT
This sequence comes from Aliiroseovarius zhejiangensis, assembly GCF_014656375.1. Classification (GTDB taxonomy): domain Bacteria; phylum Pseudomonadota; class Alphaproteobacteria; order Rhodobacterales; family Rhodobacteraceae; genus Aliiroseovarius; species Aliiroseovarius zhejiangensis. The sequence goes on from NZ_BNCH01000003.1 coordinate 46,297, forward strand.
GACCCGCCCGCAAAGACCACCAGCAGAAGGATGGCGAACAGGAAACCGGGGATGGCATAGGCCACGATGATCACACCCGAGGTCCACGTATCAAACTTCGACCCATCCCGCACCGCTTTGCGCACGCCAAGCGGGATCGAGATGATATAGGCGATGACTGTCGACCACAGACCCAGCGTGATCGAAACGGGCAGCTTTTCCGCGACCAGTTCAAAGACGCCGATGGACCGGAAATAACTTTCCCCGAAATCGAACCGCACATAGTTCCACAGCATTGAAAAGAAGCGTTCGACCGGGGGTTTGTCGAAGCCGAATTCCTTTTCCAGTTCGGCAATGAATTCCGGCGGCAAACCCCGCGCGCCCAGATAGCGTTCATCCCCGCCGCCACCTGCGCCTGCATCCGCACCGCCGCCTGCGATGGTGGCAAACACGTCGCCTTCGCCCTCCATCTGGGCGATGATCTGTTCGATGGGGCCACCGGGGACAAATTGGGTCAGCGTGAAGTTGATCACCATGATCCCGAAAAGGGTCGGGATGATCAGAAGAAGCCTGCGCAGAATATATGCGCCCATTTGGGTCTCGCTCTCTTATTCGTGCCGTGGTCGTGCGCGGCCTAGCGCAGCACGCCGTCTGCCTTCAGTTTTTCTGCTTTTTCTGCGTTAAACCACCAAAAGTCCAGATAGCCCAGATCGTAGGGTGGCATAGGGTCTGGATGTTCGAACTGGTCATAATAGGCGACCGTGTGCTTGTTCTTGTACCACTGCGGCACAACGATCCGCATCGCGCGCATCACCCGGTCCAGCGCTTTGGTCGCGGTGACCAGTTCTTCCTTGGTGTCGGCGTTGCGAATGACCTCGATCAACGCATCCACTGCCGGATCCGCCACCCCGGGGGAGTTGAAGACGGAAACAGCCGCATCCTCGGAGCCGAAAGCCTGCGCCAGATTGCTGCCGGGTTCATTGCCGAAGGCCAGTTGGTCGGTGATGATGTCGTAATCGAACGCATAGCGACGATCGACGAACTGCGAGGTATCCACCCGGTTCAACACTGCATCAACCCCGATCTTGCGCAGGTTTTCCACGTAAGGCGTAATCACCCGGTCGAAAGTGGGCGAGAAGGTCAGAAACTCGACTTTCAGCGTATTGCCTGCCGCGTTTCGGCGCATGCCGTCATTGCCGACAGTCCAGCCTGCGTCCTCCAGCAGGCGCGAGGCTTCGCGGGCGTTGCGCCGGTCAAACTGCTTGTTGCCGGATGTGGGGGCCATGATGGCTTCGCCCAACGCACCGTCTGGCAATTTGTCGGCCAAGGGGTCCAGCAAGGCCAGTTCTTCTGGCGATGGCAGTCCCGTCGCTTCGAGATAGGAGTTTTCGGCAAAGCTGTTTACCCGCTCGTATAGGCCATAGAACAGCGCCTCGTTCGACCAGGTGAAGTTGAACATCAACCCGATGGCCTGGCGCACGCGAATGTCCTGAAATTTCTCGCGGCGCAGGTTGAAGACGAAGCCCTGACCCGAGGCCTGGTTGCCGTCGTCCAGCTCGGCCTTTATCACATGGCCGTTCTTGACCGCCGGGAAATCATAAGACGTGGCCCATTCCTTCGAGCTGTTTTCGACGCGGAATGTATAGCTGCCGGATGAAAACCCCTCCATCGCCGCGTTGCTGTCGGCGAAATATTCGACCCGGATCGTATCAAAGTTCCAGCGCCCCTTGTTGATCGGCAGGTCCGCCCCCCAGTAATCGGGGTTGCGCTTGTAGACGATGCGCTGATTGATCTGATAGCTGTCCAGCGCATAGGGGCCGGTGGCCATCGCCTGTTCCAGGCGGCTTTCATCCAACCGCGCGCCGGATTCCTCGAACCATGCTTTCGACATTACCGGGGTTGACCCGGCCTGCCCGATACGGTCACGAACGGACGAGTCCGGATTGAAGGTGAACTTGACACGCTGCGCATCCAGCGCCTCAACGCCCGAGATGATCCGGCTGACCCCTTCGCGGAAGCTGATCAGCCCCTGTTCCATGAACAGGTTGTGGGTAAAGACCACATCCTCCGCCGTCACGGGGCTGCCATCGGCAAAGCGCGCTTCGGGGCGCAGGGTAAAGATCACCCAGCTTTGATCTTCCGGGTATTCCAGGCTTTCGGCGAGCAGGCCATAGACGGTTCCAATCTCGTCCGCGGTGCCGGTCATCAGCCGTTCGACGTTGCTGGACGCGAGCGCCCCCGGAACCCCCTTGCGGGCATAGGGGTTGAAGCTGTCAAAGGTGCCGCTTTCCGAGGCAATGATGATCTCGCCGCCCTTCGGCGCATCGGGGTTCACATAGTCAAGATGCGTGAAATCCGGGCCGTATTTCGGCGTTCCGAAATAGGAATAGGCATGTGATTTGATGGTCGTTTCGGCCCCGGCACCTAACGGCAGAAACAGAAGCACCAGCCCGGAAAGGGCGCCTTGCAAAGCCTGCCTGCGGGTTGGGAAAACAGTGGCGATGGTGCGGGGCCGGGCTGGCTTCATCGGGATCTCCTTCAGCGGATCGACGAAAATCGTTTTGAATAAGCTAAAGGGGGTGCCCGATAAACTGCAAGGCGCGATTTGGTGATCGGGCGAAATCTGTGACGCCGTACAAAGAAAAAGGGCCGCCCCGGTTCCGGGCGGCCCAGAAACACATGTACTTCAGCGGTTAGCCGCCAATAGTTTGCAGATATGCGATCAGATTTGCGCGATCTTCTTCTTTCTTCAAACCGGCATAGGTCATCTTGTTGCCCGGTGCATAGGCTTTCGGGTTGGCCAGCCATTCGTTCAACTCGTCAGCCGTCCAGCTTCCGTCAAGACCGGCCAAAGCGTCGGAATAGTTGAAGTCGGCGACATTCGCGATCTGACGATCAACGATGCCGTACAGGTGCGGTCCGGTGCCGTTGGCGCCATCTTCCAGCTTGTGACAGGCGCGGCATTTGCCCCAGACCTTTTCACCCTTGGCAGGATCCGCAGCGGCCAGCAGGTCGGCAAAGGGCACGGCCTCTTCTTCTTCCTCGGCTGCATCGCCATCCGTTTCGGTTGCGATCATATAACCGGTCTCGGTGTGACCGTCTTCGCCACCGTGGCCACCGGCCTCGGTCGAATACAGACTGTCTGCCGCCCAGGAGCCCAGCAAAAAGAACAGGAGGGCACCGATTACAGCGGCCCCGGCTTTCGTCATTGTCATTGTGTCGAACATGTCGCGTTCCGTCTCATCCAAAGTCAAAAGCCTTCTAGCCGCTTCCATTGCCATGTTTCAAGCGATATGAGGCGCGATGTGTTGCACTTTAACGCTAACCGGCAGAAGGGGGCCGCGAAATGACCAGCCGTATCGCCTTTCAGGGGGAACCCGGCGCTTATTCGCACGAGGCCTGCCTGGCCGCCCGCCCCGACATGGACCCGATGCCCTGCGAATCCTTTGAAGAGGTGATCGCAGCGGTGCGCGGCGGGACAGCCGATCAGGCGATGCTGCCGATTGAAAACACCACCTATGGCCGGGTTGCCGACATTCACCGCCTGCTGCCCGAAAGCGGGTTGCACATCCTGGACGAGGCTTTCGTGCGCGTGCGGATCAGCTTGCTTGGTTTGCCCGGGGCGAAGGTGGACGACATCAAGACCGTGCGCGCCCATTTGGTGCTGATCCCACAATCGGCGGCGTTCCTGAAAAGCCACGGCATACGCGGTGTTTCTGCGGCTGACAGCGCGGGGGCGGCGGCGAAGCTCGCCCGGACAAAGGCTGAAGGCGAGGGCGTTCTTGCCTCGGCCCTGGCTGCCGAAATCTACGGGCTGGATGTGCTGGCCGAAGATGTGGAAGACCATGGCCACAACACGACACGCTTCGTCATCATGGGGCGTGAAGCTGATCACAGGCGGCGTGGCGACCATGGCATGATGACAACCTTTGTGTTCGAAGTGCGCAACATCCCCGCGGCGCTTTACAAGGCGATGGGCGGGTTTGCGACGAATGGCGTGAACATGACCAAGCTGGAAAGCTATATGGTGGACGGATCCTTCACCGCCACACGCTTTTATGCTGATATCGAGGGCCACCCGGACGACCACCCGGTGCAGCTTGCGCTGGAGGAACTGGCCTATTTCACCTCGTCGCTGGACATTCTGGGCGTCTATCCCCGCGATCCGGCCCGGGACTGACCTCGCGCCTGACTGACCCCGGGTGGCGGGTCAGCGAATAGGGTGGGCAGTGGTCCGGTACCGGTTTTCGATCGACATGGCGTATTTCGCCACCCGTTTGCGATAGCGTTTTACCAGCGTGGCACGTGCCAGTTTCATGGATTGCAACAGCAGTCGCGCCGGAATGGTTCTGGGGCGCATGTCGATGCTCATGATCATACGGGTGCGGTTGCGTGACAGCGACAAGAGTTCGACCTCGACCGTGGCCTCGATCCCCGAGATTTTCGAGAACAGCTCGATCTGGTGCGGTGCCTCATAGGTTTTCAGCAGCATATCCGCCGTTCGGGTCCGGTTGCGATACGGAAACGAGGCGTGCCAGGTCATGCCCTGCCCCGGCGCCGTCAGGGTGTCGGTGCGCGTCACCTCGGCCCCGCGGCGCAGGGCGGCACGTTCCATACTGTCGAAATCCGACACGGCTTCGAACACCTGCTCCAACGTGGCCTCGATGTCTTCGCGGGTCTTGAACTTCATGCGGGTCTCATTGGTTTCGGGCGATCCTGCATCGGTTTTGGTCCTAATCCAACCGGTCTGCAAGCCAGTTTGTCAGCAGAAAATGGGCTATGGAGCCTTTTCTGGCCGGCAACATATCAGGGTTTTGGCCGGCGAACACCTCAAGCATATCCTCGCGCGTGACCCAGCGTGCCTGTTCCAACTCGTCAGGGTCGATCGAAATCTGCGTGGTGGTGGCCAGCCCCCGCGTGCCGATCATCAGCGATGACGGATAGGGCCAGGGCTGCGAGGCCAGATAGTCGACCGCACCGACACGCACGCCGGTTTCTTCAAAGACCTCGCGGCGGGTGGCGGCTTCGATTGTCTCGCCCGGCTCCATGAACCCGGCCAGAAGCGAGAACATTCCCCGGGGCCACAAGGCGTTGCGCCCGATCAGGACGGCGTTGCCATGGGTAATCAGCATGATGACAACCGGATCGGTGCGCGGAAAATGGGGACGCGCGCAGTCCGGGCAATCGCGTTGCCAGCCTGCTTGCACGGGTGTGCTTTTCGCCCCGCAATTGGCGCAGAATCCATGAATGCGGTGCCATTCCAGGATGCTGCGGGCGGTGGCGGCGATCTCGGCCTCAAGCGGGGTCAGGTGTGCCATGACGCCGCGCAATTCGCCAAATCCGCTTGTGTCGGCGGTGTCTGGAAACCGCTGCCAGGTCTGATCGAAAAAAACGGTGGGATCGAGGGCGTCGCCCTCGGCCTCCCAGTCCGAGACATCCAGCGCGAACAGCGGGCCCTGCGGATCGCGACCCAGAAAGACCAGCCCCTTCTGGCGTGCCGCCAGTATCGGGTGATCCAAGGTCAGGAAGGCCAGCGCAAACCTGTGATCCGGTCCCTGGTCGATCAGCGGCTTGCCGCGCCAGAGCGGCAGGATACGCGCGTTGCGGGCCATCCGCGCAAGCTCTGCGGCGTCATTGCGCAGCTCGGTGGCGCGGTCCAGACGCCCGGTGCCGAAGGTCACTTGTTCGGCGATTTTCATGCTCACCTCTGATGCGGTCCCGTTGCGTTTCGGACAAGCTAGCAGGAGGTAGTCGCATATGACATGGGCAAAACAGGGCGATCCGACCAAGCGGTTTCGCCTGCAGGAAGAAAAACACGTTAAAGTTGCGTAAAGCATCTTTCAAAACACCCAAGAATGTTTTTCAATGCTTGAAGCGAGAATCCAGAAGGGCCGAACTTGAGCAGGCAAAAGGAACATTGGCATTGACGCGTGTCGAACAGTGCGTCGAACGGGTCGTTCCGGTGCGCGCCCGGTTGCGTATTCTCGCAACCACGGACCTGCACATGCACATTCTGCCCTATGACTATCTGGCAGACCGACCCGTGGAGGGCTGGGGTCTGACCAACACCGCAGATCTGATTGCACAGGCGCGGGCGGAAGAACCGAACACCATTCTGTTGGACAACGGGGATTTTCTGCACGGCACGGCAATGGGCGATCTGGTGGTCGAGCAATATCGCGCCGCGAGCGGGGCAGATGCCCCCGTGGTGCATCCGATGATCGCGGCGATGGATCATCTTGGATATGATGCGGCGACCTTGGGCAACCATGATTTTGACCGGGGTGTGGCGGTGCTGTTCGATGCCATCGAACAGGCCGGGTTTCCCATTGTCTCGGCCAATACCATCCTGCGCCGGGCCGCAACGCCCTTGCAGGATGCCACGCTGGTCCCGCCCTTCGCCCTGCTGAATCGCAGGATTTCCGACGCAGATGGCGTCATGCGTGATATCCGCATCGGTGTGATTGGGTTCCTGCCACCCGGTTCGTTGAAACTTGGCCATAACTCGGGAACCGCGCCGCAAACCCGTGACATCATCCAGACCGCGCGCTGTTTCGTGCCTTATCTGAAAGCGCGGGGGGCGGATATCATCGTGGCGCTGGCGCATTCCGGGCTGGGAGATGACGTTCATCGCGACGGGATGGAGAACGCCTTGCGCCCCCTGTCGCGTGTTGCCGGGATCGACGCCATCGTCGGGGGGCATTCCCATCAGGTGTTTCCGGACCCCGATGCGCCAGATTTGCGGCCAGATGGGCTGTGCGACCGGTTGAACCATGTGCCGACCATCGTGCCGGGATTCTGGGGGTCGCATCTTGGAGTGATCGACCTTGATCTGACGCGGGATGTCCGTGGTTGGACAGTGGCCGCGGGACACGCCGCGTTGCGCAAGGTTGCGGGGGCAGAGGGCGCTGACACCGTGTCTGGCACAGTGCGGCCGTTTCCAAACTGGGTTCAGCACCTGCATGAAAGCACGTTGAACCATATGCGCACCCCGATTGCCCGCTGCACCACGGATCTGGACAATTATTTCGCGCTTGTCGGCGGCGATTGCGCCACACGGCTTGTGCAAGAGGCGATGCTGGCCTGCGCGCGACAGGTGCAAGCCGACAGGCTGGGCAGCGATCTGCCCGTTCTGGCGTCCAGTGCGCCCTTCAAATCCGGCGGGCTGGCGGGGCCGCAATATTACTCGCGCGTGCGCGCGGGGCAGATGACCCTACGAAGCTTGTCCGACCTTTATGTGTTTCCGAACGAACTGATGCTGGTCCGGGCGACCGGCGCGTATCTGCGGCATTGGCTGGAGCGGTCGGCCAGCCTGTTCAACCAGGTGTTGCCGGGGGAACGGGCCGTGTGGCTGAAAGATGACGGAACACCCGGCTATCTGCTGGAAAGCGTCCTAGGGCTGACCTATCGGATCGACCTGCGCCAACCGGCGCGCTTCACGCCGGAGGGGGCACCCTTGGGGCTGAGCGGCGGTCGGATCGTCGATCTGCGCCACCAGGGACGCAGGGTGCGCGACAACGATGAGTTTTTGCTGGCCACCAGTGATTTCCGTGCCTGCGGTGGTGGCGGATTTCCCGAAGCACCGGAAGATCGCCGCGTGGCCATGCCACCCTTGCCGATCCGGGATGTCCTGAAGGCACATGTTCAGCGGGTCGGGCTGGTCCGGACTGCGCAGGATCCGATCTGGCGGTTCTCCGAGGTTGCGGGCGCCAGCATCCGGTTCAAGACGTCGCCCGATGCCCGCCATGTAACCGGGCGATTCCCGTGGTTGCCGATCCGTAATGTGCAAACCCACGATGAACGTGGCTTTGCACATTACGAGATGGAACTCTGAGGCTTGCATCGGTCAAGGTGGCCTCATATATGGGAGGCGAGAGGTTGGCGCGGGCAGGCGCCTCGCCAATCTGGTCAGGTCCGGAAGGAAGCAGCCACAACGAGCCCCGCTTGGGTCGTGTTCAGCCTCTCACCCAGTTTCAATTGCTAAGCAATTGAAACACCGACAGGCGAAACGAAGTTTTGCCGAGCCGGTGCAGCCAAAAGGCCCGCGGAAGATGCTGGTCAACGAACGGAGGGATATCATGATTGCCGCCACCCCCCTTCGGGCAGGAATTTGCTAAGCGGGTATATCCCCTTTCTGCCTGAGCACGCACATCCCAAGCCGCTTTTGCGCGCGGGGTGAAACGCCATGCTGAAACAGGCAAACCAATGACATATCAATTGACGGACCTTGGATGGTCGTCCTTCTTTCAGACCCAGCGCGAGGCCGCGCCGGAGCTGACCCCTTACCGGATCACCGAAATTCACCGCAGCCGCATGACCGCACTGGGTGAGACGGGCGAGGCGACGCTGACCTCGCCCAGACTGGCGGCAGGAGAGCTGGCGGTGGGAGACTGGGTGATGGTTGACCCAGAAATGCGGATCCAGCAGGTGCTGGAGCGGAAATCTCTGCTGCAACGGCGCGCGGCAGGGACCGATGCACAGACGCAGTTGATCGCGTCGAATGTCGACACGTTATTCATCGTGACCTCGTGCAACGAGGATTTCAACATTGCCCGGATCGAACGGTTTCTGGCACTGGCACATGAGGCCGGGTGCTATCCGGTATTGGTCCTGACCAAGGCCGATCTGTGCGACGATGCCCGCGCGTTCGAGGCCGAGGCACAGGCGCTGGACCCGATGCTGACCATCCTGACGGTGAATGCCCGTGAGGCGTCAGCCGCCGAGGCCGTCGCGGCCTGGTGCAAACCGCCGCAGACTGCGGCCTTCATCGGGTCATCCGGTGTAGGGAAAACCACGCTGACCAACGCGTTGACCGGCGGGGATGCTGCCACCGGTGGCATCCGCGAAGACGACGCCAAGGGCCGGCACGTGACCACCGCGCGCAGTATGCATCCCATGCGGAACGGCGGCTGGATCATCGACATGCCGGGGATGCGCGCCTTGCGCCTGCTGGATACGCGTGAAGGGATCGACAGTGTGTTCGATGACCTGGCCGAATTGGAAGCCCGGTGCAGATTCTCGGATTGTGCCCATGACACCGAGCCGGGATGCGCCGTGCGCGCGGCCATCGAGGATGGAGAGTTGGATCCGGAGCGATTGCAACGCTGGCGAAAGCTGCGGGCAGGCGAGGCCAAGAACACCGAGACCATCGCGGAAAGCCGGGCGCGGGAACGGAAATTCTCGAAAATGGTGAAAGGCGTTGTGAAAGGGTCTGGCAAACGCAAGGGGCGGTAGCGGGTCTTGGGCAGAGGGGCCTTGCCCCTCTGCGCGTGCGCGCATTCACCCCAGGATATTTTTGGCCAGAAGAAGCCGGATATTGGTAGGATCAGCGCCCTGGCCGGGTGGCCCAGATCATTTGCGCGTCCGTTTCGACGGCGCAGGGGCGCGTGCGGCGCAGGCGTGACAGGGCGGTGTCCGGTGGTTCGCCATGTTCGACCATCAGGCGCAGAAGGATCATGCCTGATCGTCCGCATCCGCCCTTGCAATGGGCCAGCACTTTGCCGCCCGAGGCCAGGCTGGCATGAGCGAGGCGTGAGGCATTGGTCCATGACTCGCGGGTTTTCGCCTTCGGGGTGCCGAAATCGGGGATCGGCAGGTGGTGCCACGTGATGCTGGCCTTGGTCAGATCAGCCGGCAGGCTGGATGCGCCATATGCAGCCATTTCTGCAGCAGTGGTCAGGGACAGGACGAGCGATGGGTGCCAGTCCCGGATCACCCCAAGGTCTTCTGAATAGCTGCCCCAGCGCCCTGGAAGTGGACAAATGCCCAGATGCCCGTGTCCCAGGGCGAGGTCTGAGATGGTGAAATTGTTCGGCATAGTTTGCGTTTATCATGTGGGCAGGGTCGATCAAATCAGAGTTCGGTGGACGCCGTGTGATGCCCGGCCTAATCTGGCCCGGAACCGAATCCGGCACCGAAGGGTCACATGTCAGACGCAGCTTCCTCAGATACGCCAAAGGCAAAGCCCTATCAGGTTCTGGCCCGCAAATACCGCCCTGAAACCTTCGCCGATCTTGTTGGGCAAGAGGCAATGGTGCGCACGCTGAAAAACGCGTTCGAGGCGGACCGGATCGCCCAGGCTTTCGTGATGACGGGCATTCGTGGCGTGGGCAAGACGACCACGGCCCGGATCATCGCCAAGGGGATGAACTGTGTTGGGCCGGACGGGCAGGGTGGCCCGACGGTCGAGCCTTGCGGCCAGTGCGAACATTGCGTGGCGATTGCCGAAGGGCGCCATGTCGACGTGATGGAGATGGATGCCGCCTCGCGCACGGGGGTCGATGATATCCGCGAAATCATCGACAGCGTGCATTACCGGGCTGCGTCGGCGCGGTACAAGATCTATATCATCGACGAGGTTCACATGCTGTCGAAGAACGCGTTCAACGCGCTTCTGAAGACGCTGGAAGAACCCCCCGCGCATGTGAAATTCATCTTTGCCACGACCGAAATCCGCAAGGTACCGGTGACGGTGCTGAGCCGGTGTCAGCGGTTTGACCTGCGCCGGATCGAGCCCGAGGACATGCTGGCCATGTTGCGCCGGATTGCCGATGCCGAGGGGGCGGCCATTGCCGATGATGCGCTGGCCCTGATCACGCGGGCGGCTGAAGGGTCGGCGCGCGATGCGCAGTCTCTGCTGGATCAGGCGATCAGCCATGGCGCCGGAGAAACCACCGCCGATCAGGTGCGCGCCATGCTGGGTCTGGCGGATCGGGGCCGGGTTCTGGACCTGATGCATTTCATCGTGAAGGGGGATGCAGCGGGTGCGCTGGTCGAACTTGGCGGGCAATATGCCGACGGGGCCGACCCGATGGCCGTCCTGCGTGATCTGGCCGAGGTGTCGCATTGGGTCAGCGTGATCAAGATTACCCCTGAGGCGGTGGAAGATCCCACCATATCCCTGGACGAACGACGTCGGGGCCAGACCATGGCCGACGCCTTGCCGATGCGGGTTCTGTCGCGGATGTGGCAGATGCTTCTGAAAGCGATCGAAGAGGTCTCTGCCGCGCCCAACGCGATGATGGCGGCCGAAATGGCGATCATTCGGCTGACTCATGTGGCCGATCTGCCGACGCCGGAAGAACTGGTGCGCAAGCTGAAGGATCAGCCTGTACCGCCGGCGGGGCCGTCGGGTGGTGCGCCTGCGCCGTCAGGCGACGGGGCGCCGATGGGGCAGGGCTCTGCTGCCCCCCGGTTGTCGGGCAGTCCGGGAGGGACGGGTGCGGGGTCGTCCGGATCAGGCGCGACCGCTTTGGCCGTGTCGCAGCAGCCCGAAAACGCCTTGGCGCGGTATGCAAGGTTTGAGGATGTGATCGAGTTGATCCGGGCCAACCGCGACGTGCAGTTGTTGGTCGAGGTGGAAGGCGGTGTGCGTCTGGCGGCCTATGCGCCGGGGCGGATTGAGTTCACGCCAAGCGAAGACGCGCGATCCGATCTGGCCGCCCGCCTGGCCCAGCGGTTGCAGGTTTGGACCGGGGTGCGCTGGGGCGTGACGCTGGTCAACGGGTGCGAGGCTGCGACCATCACAGAAACCCGGGATGGTGAAAAGCGCGCGCTGGAAGAGGAAGCCGCAGCGCACCCGCTGGTACAGGCGGTGATCGCGCAGTTTCCGAAGGCACGGATCACCGAGATTCGCACCGCCGACGACATCGCGGATGTGGCCGCAGCCGAGGCGTTGCCCGAGGTCGAGGATGAATGGGATCCGTTCGAAGACGAATAATGCAGACACCGACACGTTCCGAGATTGCGATACTGGAAGAGGTCAAATCCCTTGCCGTTGAGTATTATCACCTGACCGGCAAGCCGCTGGGTGTCACGGGCGAGATCGCCGAAATGGAAGCAGCAAGTTTGCTTGGTCTGGATCTTGCCGCGGCGCGCACCGCCGGTTTCGACGCGTATCGCACAAGAAAAGACAGAAAAGAGAAAATCCAGATCAAGGGACGCTGGAAGAAGGACGGGACGTCCTGGGGCAGGGTGTCGAAAATAATCGCGGATCAGGAGTTTGACGCCGTCCAGCTTGTGCTAATGCATGGAAACTATGATGTCTTTGAGATCTGGGAAGCCTCTCGCGAAGATGTCGTCGAGCGGCTTGATGCGCCTGGGTCCAAGGCGCGCAACCAACGCCGGTCTATGGGGGTTTCGCAGTTCAAGTCGATCGCGGAGCTTGTCTGGTCCAGCCGCGCCTTGTAAGCCCCACCTGCGGACCGTATCTAAGACGGAACCACGAGATTTTTAAGGAGCATGAGATGCTGAAGGGACTGGGTGGTCTTGGCGACATGGCCAAGATGATGAAAGCCGCGCAAGAGATGCAGACCAAGATGGCGGATCTGCAGGAAAGCCTGGCCACAATGACCGTGGTGGGCGAAAGCGGTGCGGGTCTGGTCAAGGCGACGGCGACCGCCAAGGGTGTGCTGACGGGGCTGGATATCGACCCTTCGATTTTCAATCCGGACGAAAAGGAAGTGGTCGAGGATCTGATCCTGGCCGCGATCAAGGATGCGCAATCCAAGGCGCAGGAGCGCAGCGAAAGCGAAATGTCGCGACTGACCGAAGAGCTTGGTCTGCCCAAGGACATGAACCTGCCCTTCTAGGGCAGGCAGGCGCATGTCGGAAGCCCCGCGTGATATCGAGGCCCTGATTGACCTGATGGCGAAACTGCCGGGGTTGGGGCCGCGGTCGGCCCGGCGGGCGGTGCTGTATCTGATCCGCAAGCGGGCGCTTGTGCTGATGCCTTTGGCGGATGCGATGCAGGCGGTGGCGGAAACGGCGCGGGAATGCGTGGTTTGCGGCAATGTCTCGACCGCGGATCGCTGCGACATCTGCATGTCCGAGAAACGCGCGATTGGCGAGATTTGCGTGGTTGAGGATGTGGCCGACCTGTGGGCGATGGAACGCGCGGGCCGGTTCAAGGGGCGATACCACGTATTGGGCGGCACCTTGTCGGCGCTGGACGCTGTTGGCCCGGATGACCTTGGCATTCCCCGCCTGGTGCAGCGCGTGCGGGACGAAGGCATCACTGAGGTGATCCTTGCCCTGAACGCGACTGTCGATGGTCAGACCACGGCGCATTATATCGCTGAAGAGCTGGAGGGCCGCTGCGACGTGTCATCGCTGGCGCAAGGTGTGCCCATCGGGGGCGAGTTGGACTATCTGGATGAAGGTACGATTTCGGCCGCTCTTGCGGCGCGCAAGCGGTTGTAGGCTGCGCGGATCAGAACTGATCCAAAAGACGTTTCAGATAGTCGCGTTCCAGATCCGGGCGGTCGCCTTCGCCTGACCGGCGGCGCAATTCCTCCATCAACTCCTGTGCGCGGCGATAGACGTCTTCCCCGTCCTCAAGCGGGCTGTCGGTGGCTGTGGCGCCGTTGTTGCCATCCGGGCTGCGGCCCAGCGGATCGCGCTGGCTGGACTGGCGGCCTTCGCCGGGGTTGCTGCCTTGTTCGCCCTGACGCTGGGCCTGCTGATTCGCCATCGCTTCGTCGAACTGGCGCATTCCTTCACGCAAGGCCTCCATGGCGTCGGCCTGACGATCCAGCGCCTCGGGCAGATCACCCTGTTCCAATGCCTCGGCGGCGTCGCCCATCGCGCGTCCAGCGTCATCCAGCGCGTCCCGGGCGGCTTGTCCGGCCTCGTCACCGGCACCGGGCAGGTTGCGGCGCTGGGCCTCCAACTGCCGTTGCAAGTCGCTTTGCCGTTGCGCCAGATCGCTGCCTTCGCGACTGCCGCCCTGTTCGGGGCCGGCGCCCTGGCCGTCCTGCCCCTGTTGCCCATCTGCGCCATTGTGACTTTGACCGCGCCCTTGCCCGCCATCGCGGCCTTCGTTCCCTTCCGACTCGCCCGCCTGCGATCCCTGACCTTGTTCCTGAAGATCGCGGAAGGCCTGATCCGACAGGCCCTGTTGCTCGCGCAATGTTTCCTGCAACCCTTCGCGGGCACTTTGGCCGGGCTGGTTCGACGGGCCGGTCTGGGCCATCTGCATGTTTTCCATCATCTGGCGCAACTGGTCGAGCATCTGCATCGCTTCATCCTCGCGCCCCTGGCGCATCAACTCCTCGATGCGTTCCATCATGTCTTCAAGATCGGCCATGCTCATTTCGACCCCGTTTTCGGGCGGGGGTTGATCGGATTGCGGGCCGTTTTGCTGGTTCTCGGCCAGTTGTTCCAGATAATCGCGCATGGCCTCGCGCATTTCGTCCATCAGTTCGGCCAGTTCCTCTTCGCTGGCGCCGTCGCGCATGGCCTGTTCCAACCGGTCCTGTGCCTGCTGCATCCGAGCCAGGGCATCGGCCAGACGGCCATCGTCCAGCTCAACGGCGGCGTCCCAGAACACGGCGGCCACTTCGTTGCGCAGGTCTTCCGGCAGGCCCGCTTGCGTGTCCGAAAAGGCCAGCCCTGCCTCAAGCCGCCGGATCGCGCTGCGCAGCCGCAGATATATTCCTTCGGGCAGGTCCAACTCGTCAGGCCGGTTCAAGACGGCGCGGGTGATCTGCGCCACCCGTCGGCCATTGTCACGGGACCAGAGAAGGTCGCGGCGCTGTTCGATCAGCGCCTTGGCGACCGGATGCAGGAAGCGGCGGGCGGGCAGGACGATGTTCATGGGCGGCGTGGTGCCGGTTTGCTCGGCCCCGTCTTCGACCTTCAGGGTCAGGTCGACGGGCAGCCCGGCCCATGGATGTTCGATCAGGTTTTCCTCCAGCACCCCGTCGATCTGGGTCCGCGAACCGCGATAGGGAAGGGGCAGGTCGACGACCAGCGGCGGGCGGTCCTCGGGCGCGGTGGCAAGGCCATGGCGACGGTCGATGCGATCCAACCCCAGCGTAGCGGCGGCGTGGCCGCGGGTGACGGCATAATCATCCGTTGCTGTGAAGGGCAGCGAGAAATCGCCGGCAAGGCGGCGGGTCAACTCGCCCTCGGTGGTCACGGTCGGCGGCGTGTCGCCAATCGCGGTGATTTGCCAGCGCGCGGCACCCGGACCTTCGATGTCCAGCGGCCCGCTTTTGGTAATTACGAGCAGGTAGCTTTGCTGTGCCGGTCCCGTGATCGGCGTGTCGGACAGGTCCGCTGTCACCCCCAGCGTATCCAGATCACCATAAAGCCGCAGCGTCAGGCGACTGCCTTGCGGCACGGCCAGTGGGCCGGGCGGCTGGTCGGCCAGATAGAGGCTGGGGCGTCCGGTATAGCCGGGCGGTTCAATCCAGCCTTCCCAACTGGCGCTGGCAACGGGGGGGGTGCCAGCGTCCCCGCCGGTTGCACCGGGGCTGCCGAGGCGGTCCAGCCACGGGGTGAAGCCGATGGCCAGCGCCGCGCCGGTCGCGGCGATCAGGCGCAGCGCATAGGGGTCGCTGCGGGCCACACGCAGGTCAGGGGATACGGGTCGAACGCCCTTCAGGCGTTGGGCCATTCGCGCCAAATGCGCCTGCCAAAGGTTGCGCGATGCCATGTCATCGCGCCCGGTGGCCTGATCATCCATCAGGGCGGCAATCGGGTGGCCGGGCAGGCTGTCGTCCAGTTGCGCCAGTTGTTCGGCACGGCTGGGCCAGGCGAAATTGCGGGCACCCCAGATCAGCGCAGACAAAGCGGCAAAGACGCCCAGTGCCAACAGGCCCGTCGCGATGGGTGACGGACCGATGGTCCAGAAGCTCCAGACCGCGAAGGCCGTCAGGCCGATGGCCACCAGTGGCCAGAACGCGCGCCAGAGGCGTTCCAAAACCATCCCAGCCCCAGTCAAACGCAAGGGCCATTTCAGGTGCGTCTGCACCTCGTCGGGAAGGATCGGGCGGGTCATCGGACCCGCGTGAGGTTCACAACCATGCAGGGATGGTATCGCGTCCCAGCATCTCTTCATAGGTGGGACGGGCCCGGATGACGGCATATTGATCGCCCATCACCAGAACTTCGGGGATCAGGGGGCGGGAATTGTATTCCGACGCCATCACAGCACCATAAGCCCCGGCCGAGCGGAAGGCGATCAGGTCATCGGCTTGCAGGCGATCCAGATCGCGGCGCTTGGCAAATGTGTCGCCCGTTTCGCAGATCGGGCCGACAATATCGTATTGTGCCTTCTCCTGCCCCGGCGAGGGTTCGACCACCGGCACGATGTCGTGATGAGCTTCATACATGGCCGGGCGCACGAGGTCGTTCATCGCGGCGTCAACGATCAGGAAGTCCTGTCCTTCACCCTCTTTCACATAGATGACCGAGGTGACCATCAAACCGGCATTGCCCGAAACCAGCCGCCCTGGCTCGATCTCGATCTCGCAGCCCAGGTGGCCGACAGTTTCGCGTATCATCTGCCCGTATTCGAGGGGCAGGGGCGGGGCGGAGTTTGACCGTTCATAGGGAATGCCCAGCCCGCCGCCCAGATCAAGGCGGGTGATGTCATGTCCGTCGGCGCGCAGGGCTTCGGTCAGTTCTGCAACCTTTTGATAGGCTTGGCGGAACGGTTCCAACTCGGTCAGTTGGCTGCCGATATGCACGTCGATGCCGACCGCTTTCAGGCCGGGCAGGTTCGCAATTTCGGCGTAAACGTCGCGGGAGCGTGCAATGGGGATGCCGAACTTGTTTTCGGACTTCCCGGTCGAGATCTTGGCGTGTGTTTTCGCATCCACATCCGGGTTCACGCGCACGGTGACGGGGGCAACCACGCCCATCTCGGTCGCCACCTGCGACAGGACCCGCATTTCCGGTTCGCTTTCCAGATTGAACTGTCGGATGCCTTCCGACAGAGCCAGCCGCATTTCATCGCGTGTCTTGCCGACGCCGGAAAAGACGATTCGGTCGCCCGGCACCCCGGCGGCACGCGCACGGCGGTATTCCCCGCCCGACACCACGTCCATGCCCGCGCCCAGATCGCCCAGCAGTTTCAGAACGGCAAGGTTCGAGTTGGATTTCACCGCGAAGCAGACAAGGTGATCGGCCCAGTCCAGTGCTTCCGTGAACAGTCCGATATGTCGTTTCAGAGTGGCGGCGGAATAGACATAGAAGGGCGTGCCGACCTGCGCGGCGATCTCGGGGATGGCCACATCTTCGGCGTGCAGAATGCCGTCGCGGTAAAGGAAATGGTCCATGGGCGGGCCTTTCGGGCAGGTGCGCCTATTGGCGGGCTTGTTGTTCTGCGATGTCTTCCGGGCTGCCGGGGCGGATGGGTTCGCCATCGGCGCCGCAGGCGGCAAGGCCCAGAAGGGCAAGGATCAGGGTGAGACGGATCATGCCAGTTGCTCCTTCCAGCGGGCCACTTGCTGTCGCACTTCGGACGGGGCGGTGCCGCCGTAAGATGTGCGGCTGGCGACCGAGTTGTGCACACCAAGTACGCCGAACACCTCGTCCGTGATCGCGTTGTGGACCGACTGCATGTCGGCCAGTGTCAGGTCGGGCAGGTCGCAACCGCGATCCTCGGCCATCGCCACAAGCGAACCGGTCACGTGGTGGGCATCGCGGAACGGCATGTTCAGCGCCCGCACCAGCCAGTCGGCCAAATCGGTCGCGGTCGAGAAGCCGGACGAGGCCGCGGATTCCAGCGCCTCGGTGTTGGCGGACATGTCCGACACCATCCCGGTCATTGCGGCCAGCGCCAGCATCAGGTTGTCGGCGGCGTCGAAAACCTGTTCCTTGTCTTCCTGCATGTCCTTGGAATAGGCCAGAGGCAGACCCTTCATCACGGTCATCAGGCCGATATTCGCCCCCATGATCCGCCCGATCTTGGCGCGGATCAGCTCGGCGGCGTCCGGGTTGCGTTTCTGCGGCATGATGGACGATCCCGTCGACCACTTGTCCGACATACGGACAAACCGGAACTGGGCCGAGGACCAGATCACCAGCTCTTCGGCGAAACGCGACAAGTGCATGGCGCAGATCGTGGCCGATGACAGAAACTCCAGCGCGAAATCGCGGTCGGCCACGGCGTCCAGCGAATTGGCGGTGGGGCGGTCAAAGCCCAGAGCCTCGGCCGTCATGTGGCGGTCGATGGGGAAAGATGTGCCCGCCAGTGCGGCCGACCCCAACGGGCATTCGTTCATGCGGGCCCGCGCATCGCGAAAGCGCGACTTGTCGCGGCCAAACATCTCGACATAGGCCATCATGTGATGACCCCATGTGACGGGCTGGGCGGTTTGCAGGTGGGTGAAGCCGGGCATGACCCAATCCGCGCCCGCCTCGGCCTGTTCCAGAAGGGCGCGGATCAACGCTTCAAGCCCGTCGATCGCCGCGTCCATCTGATCCCGCACCCAAAGCTTGAAATCGGTAGCCACCTGATCGTTACGCGACCGGGCCGTGTGCAGACGCCCCGCCGGTTCACCCACGATCTCTTTCAACCGGGCCTCGACATTCATGTGGATGTCTTCCAGCGCGGTCGAAAAGGCGAACGTCCCGCCTTCGATCTCGGCCAGAACCCGCGACAGACCTTCGTGGATTGCTTCGGCATCCTGATCGGTGATGACCCCGACCGCCGCCAACATGGCGGCATGGGCGCGCGAGCCGTCAATATCCTGCCGTGCCATGCGCTGGTCATACCCGATCGAGGCATTGATCGCTTCCATGATCGCGTCGGGGCCTGCGGAAAAACGGCCACCCCACATGGCGTTTGCGGATTTGCTGTCGTCAGTCATGGTCGGCCTTTCAGGACTTGGGTCTTGTTTTGCTTGCTATACGCGGCGCGGACCAAAGGCGCAATTGGGCAGCGCAGATTGACGGGCGGCCCGGCTCTGGGCGAGTGAGGCTTCCGCGGGGTCAGCACAGGATTGCCGATCCGGATCGGCACGCTTTGTTTGGCACTGAAACAGGCGTATTGTGCGCCTCCGACGCGGTGCGAGGCCGCGCGGATGAGGCTGCGATGACAGGGGTGTCGAAAGACATGCATACAGGAATGTTTACTCGGCGACAGGCAGCGGGGCTGCTTCTGGCTGCCAGCATTATGCCCAGGGCCGCAATGGCAAATGCGGGGTTCGATGCGTGGCGCGCGGATTTTCGGGCACGCGCGGCGGCGACCGGACTTCCCGCCGACGTGCTGCGGGCGCTGGACGATGCGCGTTTCCTGCCCAAAGTCGTCGCTTCGGATCAGGCTCCGGCTGAAACATCGCGATCATTGGGCGATTACATCGCCTCGGCGGCGTCCCCGCAGCGGATCAAGGCCGGCCAGGTCGTGATGGCGCGCTATCCGACGCTACTGGGCCGCATTGAACAGGAATACGGCGTGGCGCGCGAGGTGATCGTCGCGATCTGGGGGATGGAAAGCAGCTTTGGCGCAGTGCGCGGGTCGGCGCCCGTGTTGTCGACGCTGGCGTCCCTCGCGTTCGAAGGTCGACGCCGTGCGCTGTTTGAAAACGAGCTTCTGGCCGCGTTGCAGATCCTGGCCGCGGGCGACACAACGCCTGGCCGGATGACCGGCTCTTATGCCGGAGCGATGGGTCATACGCAGTTCATGCCGACCTCGTATCTGCGATATGCGGTCGATTTCAACCGCGATGGGCGGCGCGACATCTGGGCTGACGATCCAACGGATGCGCTGGCCTCGACCGCTGCCTTTCTGCGCGCCAAGGGGTGGCAATACGGCCAGCCATGGGCATATGAGGTGCAACTTCCAAAAGGGTTTGACCTGGCCCGCACAGGGCGGGTCTATACCCAGCGGCTGCGCGATTGGGCGCAGCTTGGCGTGACCCATGCCTCGGGCGAAAAGCTGAGCGGGGCAGAGACGGGCGCGCTGATTCTGCCGGCCGGTCCCACCGGTCCCGTCTTCATGATCTTCGACAACTTCCACGTGCTGAAAAGCTATAACTATGCCGACAGTTACGCGATCGGCGTCGGCCATCTGTCAGACCGGCTGGCAGGCGGCGCCCCGATTCGCGCCAGGTTTCCCGGAGAGCCATGGGGCATGACCACCGCCGAACGGCAGGAGCTGCAAAAGCGGCTGAACGCGCTGGGCTTCAAGGCCGGGCGCCCTGATGGTGTGATCGGCGAAATGGGGCGCGCCGCGATCCGGTCGTATGAATCCGCACGCGGCGTCCCGGTTACGGGCGTTCCCAGCCGGGACTTGCTGGTGGCACTGCGCTAGCGACCTGATCAAATCGAAAACACCCGGTGACGTGGTCGTTGACCAACCCACAGGCCTGCATCCACGCATAAACGATGGTGGGGCCACAGAACTTGAACCCGGCCTTTTTCAAGTCTTTCGAGATCTGGGTGGACAATTGTGTTGCGGCGGGAGTGTCCGACAGACTGGCCCGCCGGCTGACCAGCGGCTTGCCATCCACATATCCCCAAATCCAGTCCGCGAAGGGTCGTGCGCCGCCAAGATCAAGATAGGCGCGGGCATTGCCAATGGTCGCCTCGATCTTGCCGCGATGGCGAATGATGCCGGAATTGCCCAGCAAACGGGCAACATCGTCTTCACCCCATTCGGCGATCACCGCAGGGTCAAACCCCTGAAACGCCTCGCGAAAAGCGTCGCGCTTGCGCAGGATGGTGATCCAGCTCAACCCGGCCTGGAACCCGTCAAGGATCAGCTTTTCCCACAGCGCGCGACCATCATATTCCGGCACGCCCCATTCCGTGTCGTGATAAGCGACATACAGCGGATCGTCTCCGCACCACGTGCAGCGTTGGGTCATGGCGGTTCCTGTCCGATCTTTCCTTAAAATTTTCTGCAAGTTCGAGATTTTACAGCTTGTTAGCATATGTGCCGCATCACTGTCCCATCGCTGCGACGGAGATTCAATGATGCACAACCTGAAACGGGACGATACGCCGATGCCAGCGGTGACGAGCGACCCGCTCTCTGTCGCCGTCGAATTGCGTGATAGCGAAGCGTTGGAGCTTGTGCATCACGCGCTGCGCCACAAGCAGGTCAAGCTGGCCTATCAACCGGTGGTGCAGACCGCCAATCCCGACCGGATGGCATTCTACGAAGGTTTGCTGCGGGTGCATGACAGCGCGGGGCGGGTGATTCCCGCCAAAAGCTTCATCGACGCGGTGGAAGACACCGAACACGGGCGCATTCTGGACGCGCTTGCGCTGGAAAAAGGGCTTGAGGTTCTGGCGGCAGAACCCGGTTTGCGGCTGGCGATCAACATGTCAGCCCGTTCCATCGCCTATCCGGGCTGGAAACAGGTTCTGGATCGCGGATTACAGGACAATCCGACAGTGGGCGAACGCCTGATCCTTGAGATCACGGAACGCACCGCGATCACCATGCCCGATCTGGTGCAGGTATTCATGGCGGAACTGCAACAAAAAGGGATCAGCTTCGCGCTGGATGATTTTGGCGCGGGCTTCACTTCTTTCCGGTATCTCAAGGACTTCTACTTCGACATCCTGAAGATTGACGGTGAATTCATTCGCGGCATTCATCAGGATGCGGATAACCAGATCCTGACGGAAGCCATGCTGTCGCTGGCCCGGCATTTCGATATGTTCACGGTTGCGGAAAGCGTCGAAAACCATCTGGACGCCGCCTATCTTGCCACGATCGGTGTCGATTGCATGCAGGGGTATTATTTCGGCGCGCCGACCATCAACCCCTATTGGCAAAAGCTGGCCTGACAGGGTCGTGCCCCCCCGCCGTCACCGTCGCAACCGGTGCGTGCGACTTGATTTCCTCTGCAATGCAGCACAGGATATGCCCAACATCGGCTTTTGGTTTGAAAACCGTCGTTATTCCGCGGCGAACAGGCCAGACCCGTCAGTTCGGAGGAAAAGGACTCATCATGACCAACGTAGTAATCGTATCCGCCGCGCGGACTGCCGTCGGCAGCTTCTCGGGCTCATTCGCCAACACGCCCGCTCATGATCTTGGCGCGGCGGTGCTTGAGGCCATCGTTGCCCGCGCCGGAATCGACAAATCCGAGGTCAGCGAAACAATCCTGGGGCAGGTGTTGCAGGCAGGCCAGGGGCAGAACCCTGCACGCCAGGCGCATATCAACGCTGGCTTCCCCAAAGAGGCGTCGGCCTGGGGGATCAACCAGGTCTGTGGATCGGGCTTGCGCACCGTTGCATTGGGCGCGCAGCACGTGATGCTGGGCGATGCCGCAATCGTTGCTGCGGGTGGTCAGGAAAATATGTCGCTCAGCCCGCACGTGGCGCATCTGCGCGCCGGGCACAAAATGGGGGACATGAAATTCATCGATTCGATGATCAAGGACGGCCTGTGGGATGCCTTCAACGGGTATCACATGGGGCAGACCGCCGAGAACGTCGCCCAGCAATGGCAGATCACCCGCGACATGCAGGATGAGTTTGCCGTTGCATCGCAGAACAAGGCGGAAGCAGCCCAGAAAGCGGGCAAGTTCGCCGATGAAATCATCCCCTTCACGGTCAAGACCCGCAAAGGTGAAAATGTCGTTGATCAGGATGAATACATCCGCCACGGCGCGACGATGGAAGCGATGCAGAAACTGCGTCCCGCCTTCACCAAGGACGGGTCGGTCACGGCGGCAAACGCGTCGGGCATCAACGATGGAGCGGCTGCCGTTCTGTTGATGACGGCGGATGAAGCCGAAAAGCGCGGGCTGGAGCCGCTGGCACGCATCGCATCTTATGCCACTGCCGGGCTGGACCCGTCGATCATGGGGGTAGGGCCGATCCATGCCTCGAACAAGGCATTGGAGAAGGCCGGCTGGAAAGCGCAGGATCTTGATCTTGTCGAAGCCAACGAGGCCTTTGCCGCGCAGGCCTGCGCCGTGAACAAGGATATGGATTGGGATACATCCATCGTGAACGTGAACGGTGGCGCGATCGCCATCGGCCACCCGATTGGCGCCTCTGGCTGCCGTATCCTGAACACGCTGTTGTTCGAGATGAAGCGCCGCGATGCCAAGAAAGGTCTGGCGACCCTGTGCATCGGCGGCGGCATGGGTGTGGCCATGTGCCTTGAGCGTCCGTAAAACCCTGCCAGACGATGGAAAAGGCGCCCGCGTGGCGCCTTTTTTGTGCCATGGTGGACGTGCAGAAAAATATATCTGCAATGCGGCAAAATGTTTGCGCAATAATATTGCGCAGCTCTTGCGTAAAAGGTAACAGTGTTTCCATACCTAGATTCTATAACGGAGGACGACATGGCTCGAGTTGCATTGGTCACCGGTGGGTCGCGCGGCATTGGCGCGGCAATTTCCAAGGCCCTGAAAGCAGAAGGCTACGACGTGGCTGCCACTTATGCGGGCAATGATGAAAAGGCTGCGGCCTTTACGGAAGAAACCGGCATCAAGACATACAAGTGGAATGTCGGCGACTACGAGGCTTCGAAGGAAGGGCTGGCGAAGGTCGAGGCCGAGGTCGGGCCGATCGACGTTGTGGTGGCCAATGCGGGCATCACCCGCGATGCGCCGTTCCACAAGATGACGCCCGAACAGTGGCAAGAAGTGATCGACACCAACCTGACCGGCGTGTTCAACACCGTTCACCCCATCTGGCCCGGCATGCGCGAACGCAAGTTCGGCCGGATCATCGTGATCAGCTCGATCAACGGCCAGAAGGGCCAGTTCGGCCAGGTGAATTATGCCGCGACCAAGGCGGGCGATCTTGGGATCGTCAAGTCGCTGGCGCAGGAAGGCGCGCGCGCCGGGATCACGGCCAACGCCATCTGCCCCGGCTATATCGCGACCGAGATGGTGATGGCGGTGCCGGAAAAGGTGCGTGAATCGATCATCGCAGGCATCCCGGCCGGTCGGCTTGGCGAACCCGAAGAAATCGCGCGCTGCGTGACCTTCCTGGCATCTGATGACGCGCAATTCATCAATGGTTCCACCATTTCGGCCAACGGCGCACAGTTCTTCGTCTGATCACGCCGGGCAATCACATACGCGGGGCTGGCCTGACAGGCTGGCCCCGTTCTTTTTTGACGTGGACGCCCGCAGGAAGCCGGTCATCCGTCGCAGCACGGTTTGCACGAACTGGGTCCGCAGTGCATGGGCGCGGGCAGAGGCACACCGCAGGTTTGCATCAGGGGTTTCGGTTTCTGGCATGGTGCGACACCTCGTTAGTAATTCTGGTGCGTCCACGTATCCAGCATTTGAAGAAACAGGATAAACGAGGCTTTTGGCGCTTTCACACAAGTGATATTTAACTGGCATGACAGACCGCTTACCTCCGCTGACAGCCTTGCGCGCCTTTGACGCTGCTGCACGCCATGTGTCGTTTCAACGCGCTGCGGCCGAGTTGAACGTGACCCCCGCCGCCTTGTCTTTCCAGATCAAGTCGTTGGAGGAGCATTTCGGCGCGCCCTTGTTCAACCGCCTGAATCGTGCGGTTGAACTGACCGAAGCCGGTCGCATACTGGCCCCCGGCGCGGCCGAAGGGTTCGAGGCGCTGACCGCGGCCTGGCGCGCGGCACGGCGCAGTGTCGACACCAATGTTCTGACGGTGACGGCTGGTCCCGCCTTTACGGCCAAATGGCTGGCGCCGCGCATGTTTGCCTTTTCGCAGGCCCATCCCGACATCGAACTGCGCGTCACCGCCGGTCTGCGGATGATGGATTTGAACAGGGACGAGGTCGATGTCGCCATCCGCTTTGGATATGGCGATGACGAGGGGTTGTATTCCCAGCCGCTTGAACCGGAATGGCTGACCCCGGTGATGCTGCCTGAGATGGCCCGCCGCTTTCCCACACCGCAGGATCTGGCGACTGCACCGCTGATCCACAACAGTTCCGACGATTTTCTGGACCCGCCTTGCGACTGGACAGCTTGGTTCCGGGCAGCGGGAGTCGATGGCGCACCGCGTGTGTCCGCCAGTTTCTCGCAGTCCGATCATGCGCTTGATGCCGCGCTGTCCGGGGCGGGTGTGGCGTTGGGGCGGCGCACATTTGTGGTGAAATACCTTTCTGATGGTCGTCTGATCGCACCGTTCAAGATTGCCTTGGGGACAGCCGCCAAGTTTCGGTTTCTGTGCCGCTTGGGGCAGGAAGACCGACCCGACATCGCCGCGTTTCGCGATTGGATTTCCGCCGAAATGGTCAAAACCGCGTCCTGTCCCACGGATATGAAAGTTGTTCCGGCCGAGGGTTTGGCGTGACCCGGGGCAAAGCTACGGCGGTGGGGTTCGGGGCCGTTCTGCTCTGGTCGCTTCTGGCGCTGTTCACGGTTGGCACGGCCCCGGTGCCACCCTTTCAGCTGGCGGCGATGGCTTTCACGGTGGGCGGAGCGGTCGGGCTGGTCTGGATCGGCTTTGCCCGAAGTTTTGGCGTGCTGATGCAGGTTGGGTGGCGCGTCTATCTGTTCGGGACGCTGGGCTTGTTCGGGTATCACGCGCTTTATTTCTCGGCATTGCGCATGGCCCCCGCGGCCGAGGCGGGGCTGATCGCCTATCTTTGGCCTTTGTTGATCGTGCTGTTCTCGGGTCTGTTGCCGGGCGAACGGCTCAGACCGCTGCATATCATCGGCGCATTGGTGTCGTTTACCGGGGCGGCGATCATCGTGATGGGGGGTGCAACCGGCTTTGGTGCCGAGGCGCTTCCGGGCTTCGGACTGGCCTTTCTGTGTGCGCTGACCTGGTCGGGCTATTCCGTCCTGTCACGCCGCCTTGGCAGCACGCCGACTGCATCGGTTGTGGTGTTCTGCCTGCTGACGGCAATCCTGTCGGCAGGGGTGCATTTGCTGTGGGAAACGACCGTCTGGCCGACGGATGCGCTGGGCTGGGCGGCGGTGCTGGGGCTTGGCCTGGGGCCGGTAGGGTTGGCTTTTTACGTCTGGGACATTGGGGTCAAGCAGGGCGATATACAGCTTTTGGGGGTCGCCAGCTATGGCGCCCCCTTGTTGTCGACGATCATCCTGATCCTGGCCGGTGTGGCCACACCGCGCCCGTCGCTGATCCTTGCGGGATTGCTGATCACCTTGGGCGCCGCGATGGCTGCGCGGGCCAGTGCAGCACGGCAGGCTGCGACCTGACCCGCCCTGACGGGTCTCAGGCGCTTGCGAGGCGTTCGATCTCTTCCTTGAGCAGGAGTTTCTGCTTCTTCAGTTCCGAAATTTCGTGGTCGCTGCTGCTGGGCGCCCGTTGGATCGCCTCGACTTTTTCAGAGAGAACCTCGTGTTTTCTCCGCAGCTCTTCAAGATGCGAACTCATGCTCATGGCGTTCCTCCTCTGATGTTATGGACTGGTTCAGTGCATCATATATTTGGGGGCTTGTCACTAAGTGTGAAGGGGCGGTGCGAAAAAAGCTTCACTTCCGTACAAAGACAGACTGGCTTATGCGATCGCTAAGGCCGCAGCGTCGCGCAAGATCGCGGTGATTTCGGGCCGGTAATGGTCGCAATCGGTCCGGTGCGTATCCCCTTGGTGCAGCACCAGCGGGGCAGCCAGCCGGAACGCCCCGCGCCCCCCTTTGCGTGCCTGAACGATCACCAGAGAAGCGGCCCGCCCAACCCGAGGGCAAAGGGGTTTGACCACAACCGATCCCAGCCGCGCATCCATCGCACGCAGCACTTCGGGCAGGCGTTCGGCGTTCTGGATCAGGGTCATGTGGCCACCGGGCAGCAGCCGCCTGGTGGCCTGGTCCAGCCACGCGGTCAGGGGCGTATCCTCGCCCAGGGCACCCTCGCGGATGGTGTCGGGCGACGGGGTGCCGCGATCACGCCGAAAGTAAGGGGGGTTCATGATGACGTGATCGAACCGATCCTGTCTGAGCGCGGCAGGCATCTGCTCCAAATCGCCATGGTGAACCGTCATGGCCAGGGCATTCATGCGGGCATTGTGGCGGGCCAGATCGGCATAGACGCTCTGACGCTCCAGCCCCACCAGGCGCAAGCCGCGAACGCGCCGACCAAGGCACAGGATGGCGGCGCCCGCCCCGCACCCCAGATCCAGCACCGCCTGCCCTGATTGTGCGGGAACGGCGGCGGCCAGAAACACCGGGTCGACCCCGGCGCGATAGCCGGATGCAGGCTGCGTCAAGGTCAGTTGACCGCCCAGAAACGCGTCATTTGTCAAGTCAGTCGCGGGGTCCGTGGTGCGCATCTGTCAGCCTTCGTATTCGACGCCGTTGTCGCGCAGGATGGCGCGCGCACGAAACAGATCGCGTTCAAGAACCATCAGGCGGCGCGGCAGGATTCCGATCGAACCTTCCAGCGCACTCATATGGACGTCCATCGCAAAGCAGTCTATATCCTCGCCATCAAGCAGGGCTGTGACAAACGGGATCAGGGTTGGGTCTGTTGTCCGAAGAAGCTCTCTCATAGATATGGACTTAAGGGCAGGGCCGCGGCTTTGTCGAGCCGGATGTCGGGCAAGTTGACGGGAAGGTGATCATGCTGATCGAAGCTGCACATAAACCGCACGAACGTTTGGGCGCACACCTGAAGGACGAGATGGCGGCAGTGAACGCGCTGATCGCCGAGCGGATGGCATCGAAGAACGCCCCGCGCATCCCCGAGGTGACAGCGCATCTGGTCGAGGCCGGTGGCAAGCGCCTGCGCCCGATGCTGACACTGGCGGCGGCGCGGCTGTGTGGCTATTCGGGTCCGTATCACATTCATCTGGCCGCAACGGTCGAGTTCATTCACACCGCCACGCTGTTGCATGATGATGTGGTGGACGAAAGCGGCCAGCGGCGCGGGCGGCCCACCGCCAACCTGTTGTGGGACAACAAATCCAGCGTTCTGGTCGGCGATTACCTGTTTTCGCGCAGTTTCCAGCTGATGGTCGAAACCGGCAACCTGCGGGTGCTGGACATTCTGGCCAACGCTTCGGCCACGATTGCCGAAGGCGAAGTGTTGCAACTGACCGCCGCGCAGGATCTGGCGACGGACGAGGCCGTGTATCTGCAAGTCGTGCGCGGCAAGACCGCCGCGCTGTTTTCAGCGGCCACCGAAGTGGGTGGCGTGATTGCCGGCGCTTCCGAGGCGCAGGTCAAGGCGCTGTTCGACTATGGCGATGCGCTGGGTGTGTCGTTCCAGATCGTCGATGATCTGTTGGATTTCACCGGCGGGGACGCAATTGGCAAGAACATCGGGGATGATTTCCGCGAGCGCAAGCTGACGCTGCCCTTGATCAAGGCCGTTGCCAAGGCAGATGCCGAAGAGCGCGCATTCTGGACCCGCACCATCGAAAAAGGCCGCCAGCAGGATGGTGATCTGGATCACGCGCTGGCGCTGATGCACCGCCACGGCGCGTTGGAAGACACGCGCGCGGACGCCATGGTCTGGGCCGGGAAGGCAAAGGCGGCGCTGGCGGTGCTGCCGGATGATCCCATTCGCGACATGCTGCACGACATCGCGGATTATGTGGTGGCGCGGATCAGCTGAGGCGGACGGGTTCAACCCACCAATCCGGCTGTCGGGCTGAAAGCCCCCGCGCCGCATCCTGTGCCGCCTTTTCCGTGTCAAACAGGGCAAAACACGTGGCGCCGGACCCCGACATACGTGCCAACCGGGCACCCGGCAGGGATGACAATGCCTGCAGCACCGATGCGATCACCGGCGCGGCGTCGATGGCCGGGGCTTCCAGATCGTTGCGCTGAGTCGCCAGCCAGTCGATAAAGCCCCGTGTTTTCAACCCCTTCGGCAGCTTCTTGGGCATGGGCGGATTGGTTTTCGTTGCAAGCGCCGCAAAGACAGCGGGGGTCGAGACGGCAATGCCAGGGTTGGCCAGAACCGCAAACAGCGGCGGCAGGTCATGATAGGGGATCACATCCTCGCCAATGCCGCGCATCCGGGCGGCCTGTCGCATCAGGCAGACCCGTACGTCAGCCCCCAACTCGGTTGCGCCTTCGGGCAGTTTTGTATCGCCCGTCAGATCCGATAGCGCCAAAAGCGTGGCGGCGGCATCCGAACTGCCCCCGCCAATCCCGGCCGAGGCGGGCAGGTGTTTGGACAGCAGGATGTGAACCGGAATGCCGAACAGTGCGGCGGCGCGCGCAACAAGGTTCGTGTTATCGGTCGGCACGCCGTCGGCGCGAGGCCCCGTGACCTCGAACCGGGGGGCAGGTGCGGGCATGACTGTCACCCGATCACCGACATCGGCAAAGGCCACAAGGCTGTCCAGCAGGTGATACCCGTCCTTGCGCTGGCCGGTGACATGCAGCGTCAGGTTCACCTTTGCAGGGGCGAAGACCTTGATGATGCTCATTCGGCCGGGTGCAGGGGCGGGGCCCCTTCTTCTTCCAGCACCACATCCAGCCCGACTTCCATCTTGCGCCGAATGCGGTCGGGGTCGATTTCGGTCAGGTCGGTCTCGTCCGAAATGAAGCTCAGGGCGCGGCTCCACTGGAACCAGGCTTCACGCTTGCGACCCACGGCCCAATAGGTGTCACCCAGATGATCGTTCAGGATCGGGTCCACCGGAACAAGTTCGACGGCACGTTCCATGGTTTCGACGGCTTCGTCATAGCGCCCCAGGCGGAAAAACACCCAACCAAGGCTGTCAACGATATAGCCGCTGTCAGGGCGAACGGCGACCGCGCGTTCGATCATGTCCAACGCCTCGTCCAGATTTTCCTGCCGCTCGACATAGGTATAGCCCAGATAGTTCAGGACATTTGGTTCATCCGGGCTCAGTTCCAGTGCCTTGCGGAAATCGGCCTCGGCAGCAGGCCATTCGTCCAGCTTGGTCAGCGCAATTGCACGCTGGAAATAGGTGGCCCACTGGCCCGGCAGGTCTTCGGTAAAACCTGCGATGGCCTGATCATAGGCCGCGCGCGCTTCCTTGAAGCGGTCGACCTGCATCAGCGTATCCCCCAGCGCGACCCGGAACCGCAACGTGTCGGGATAGGCGTCGGCCAGCGTGGTCAGCTCCGCGATGGCGTCATCGAACCTGTCGGACCGGCGCAGCACATCGGTGCGACCCAGTGCGGCGTCCTGATACAACAGGCTGTTATCTGGCACACGGCCATAGGCCTCGACCGCCAGATCGTGTTGCTTCAACCGCTCCAGCAGCCGGGCGGACAGCAGGATTGCGGTGGCGCTTTTCGGGTTCAGATATTCGGCGAGACGGCTGAAGATCAACGCAATTGTCGGGTCGGTGTCGACGCTGCGGCTTTCGGCCACGGCATAGAACAGCTCGGCCACGCCATCATTCGGAGAGGTGATGCCAGTAAAGGGCAACACCTCACCCGCTTCCAGCCGCGCGATGATGTCATCGACCTCGGGGTCGACACGGGGCGAGGCATTTGCGTTCATCAATTCCAGCGCATCGGCGTGGCGGTCAAGTTGGCTGAGCACCTGCGCATAGGCCAGAATGCCGCCGCGGTTCAGCTGCATCTCGCCCTCGTCACCGCTCAGAATGCTGGCCGCGCCTTCGAAATCGCCCACATGCGCCA
Organism: Aliiroseovarius zhejiangensis; assembly: GCF_014656375.1. Lineage (GTDB taxonomy): Bacteria > Pseudomonadota > Alphaproteobacteria > Rhodobacterales > Rhodobacteraceae > Aliiroseovarius > Aliiroseovarius zhejiangensis. The sequence goes on from NZ_BNCH01000003.1 coordinate 76,511, forward strand.
GCGCCAGTGCCTTTTGGAACTGGGCAAAGGCGCGGGTGTTTTCATCGGCCGACAGGGCATCGAAAATCTCAAGCGCCTGCGACATGCGGCCCTGACCAAGGCTGGCCCATGCGGTGATCATCTGATCAACCATCCCGGCCACCGAAACACCCCCTTCAAGCAGCGCAATGGCCCCATCCCAGTCATTGCTGACCAGCGCATCGCCCAGCAGGACAAGGCCCGCCAGTTGGTTGTCGGGGTTGATGGAGGTCAGGCGCTGCGCAAATGGCAGGGCTTTGCCGACCTCGCCCAAAGCAGTGTGTGCGACAACCAGCCCTTCCAGGATGTCTGCACGGTCCGGGTTGTCGACCAAGGCCCGCGTGCCGTATTCGACCACCCTTGCGAAATCGCCGGACAGATCAGCCTGTCGCGCGGCCAGATAGGGGCCTGCCGCATTGGCCTGCGCCTGGAGGGGGGTGACACCGGCAAGACTGGCTGCTGTCGCAAGGGCCAGGGCAAGTTGGCGAGGGGTTGAGAATCTAAGGGGCACCACGGACGGCTTTCTTGTTGGATGGCTTCGATTATCGAAGCGTTGAACAGGAACCTAATCGGCTCGTCCGGTGAAAACAATGAGGGGCGGCACGTGGCCACCCCTCACATTTGCGTTTTTTCGAACCGGCGTCACATATTGGGATAATTTGGCCCGTCACCGCCCTGCGGCACGGTCCAGGTGATGTTCTGGCTGGGATCCTTGATGTCGCAGGTTTTGCAGTGCACGCAGTTCTGGAAGTTGATGACAAATCGCGGGTCTTTGCCGTCTTCCTCGACCACTTCGTAGACGCCAGCCGGGCAATATCGCTGCGCGGGTTCGGCATATTCCGGCAGGTTCACATTGATCGGCACGGTCGGGTCGATCAGCTTCAGGTGGCAGGGCTGGCTTTCTTCGTGGTTGGTGGCCGAAAAGGACACGTTGGTCAGACGGTCAAAGGACAGTTTCCCATCGGGCTTCGGGTAGTCGATGACCGGGAAGTCCGCCGCCTTGCCGGTCGCCTGCGCATCGGTCTTGCCGTGTTTGACCGTGCCAAAGGGCGAAAAGCGCAGAAGCGATTGCACCCACATGTCGAAGCCACCCAGCATCAGCGATGCGGTCAGGCCGAACTTCGACCAGAGCGGTTTCACATTGCGCACTTTTTTCAGATCTTTGGCAACGTCGCCGGTGCGCAGTTCTTCCTCGTAATCGGCTAGCTCATCGCCCGAGCGGTCGGCTGCGATGGCTTTGACCGCCGCATCTGCGGCGGCAATGCCCGACAGCATGGCGTTGTGGTTGCCCTTGATGCGCGGCACGTTCACCAATCCGACCGAGCAGCCCAACAGTGCCCCACCGGGGAACGAGGCTTTCGGCATCGACTGATAACCGCCCTCTGAAATCGCCCGCGCGCCATAGGCCACGCGTTTGCCGCCTTCCAGCAGCGATGCGATCTCGGGGTGATGTTTGAACCGCTGGAATTCCATGTAGGGATACAGATGCGGGTTCTTGTAGTTCAAGTGAACCACGAAGCCGACAAACACCTGATTGTTTTCAAGGTGATAGATGAACGACCCGCCGCCCGCGTTCTTGCCCAGGGGCCAGCCCATCGTGTGGGTCACGGTGCCTTCGCTGTGCTTTTCCGGGTCGATTTCCCAGATCTCTTTCATGCCAAGGCCGAATTTGGGTGCATCCCGCCCCGCTTGCAGGTCGTATTTGGCAATGATTTCCTTGGCCAGCGATCCGCGCACGCCTTCCGAGATGAAGACGTATTTGCCGTGCAGCTCCATCCCCGGTTCGGTGTTGGGGCCGTAAGATCCGTCCGGTTCCAGTCCGAAGACGCCAGCCACGACGCCTTTGACTTCACCTTTGTCGCCATAGACCAGTTCCGAACAGGCCATACCGGGGAAGATTTCGACGCCCAGTGCTTCTGCCTGTTCGGCCATCCAGCGGCACACATTCGCCATCGAGACGATGTATTTTCCGTGGTTGTTCATCAAGGGCGGCATCGGCCAGTTCGGCACGCGCAGATGGCCCGCCGGGCCAAGCACAAGGAAGTTGTCTTTCTTCACCGGGACGTTGATCGGTGCGCCCTTGTCTTTCCAGTCAGGGATCAGCTTGTCCAGACCGCAGGTGTCCAACACGGCGCCGGACAGGATATGCGCGCCCACCTCGGACCCTTTTTCCAGCACAACGACGTTCAGATCGGCGTTCTGTTGCTTCAGTCGGATGGCGGCCGACAGGCCAGCCGGGCCAGCGCCCACGATGACCACATCGTATTCCATGCTTTCGCGTTCAATGTCGCTCATTTTCTTTTCCCCGGATGGTCCGTTTCGCAAGATCGTTAGCTTGACCCACCCGGCGGGTCAATCGGGACACTGCGTTACAACGACGATCCACCGGGGATTTGGCCGGTTTTTTCGGGTGTTTGCGCTGACATGGCCATTCGGCGATGTCGTGCCGTACATGTCCCCCCGACCCAACATTGCCGTTGCAAATCGTGTGGGATTGTTAGACGTTCTTGGTAACCGGGGTGTTTGCCCCATGACATGATCACAATAAAACGGTAACAACTTCGCCGATGCGCCGGTTGCGCATGGGCCACGGAAGAACGAATAGGTCTCATGGATAAGATACCTCTGACACGCGCAGGACACACTGCGTTGAACGACGAACTGAAACTGCTGAAGACCGAAGAACGTCCGGCCATTATCCGCGCGATTGCCGAAGCGCGCGAGCATGGCGATTTGTCCGAGAATGCGGAATACCACTCGGCCCGCGAAAAGCAGAGCTTCATCGAAGGCCGGATCAAGGAGCTGGAAGGCGTGTTGTCGCTGGCCGAGGTGATCGACCCCGCAACCTTGTCGGGTGCGGTGAAGTTTTCCGCAACAGTGACGATTGTCGATGAAGATACGGACGAGGAAAAGACCTATCAGATCGTGGGCGAGCCCGAGGCCGATATTGAAAACGGCAAGCTGAACATCAAATCCCCGCTGGCGCGCGGGCTGATTGGCAAGGAAGAAGGCGACAGCGTCGAAGTGCGCACACCGGGCGGTGAAAAGGCCTATGAGATCCTGAAGATCGAATGGATCTAAGGCCGCGCGCAGCGGACACGAGGAACAGGATGAACGACAAGACGAAAAGCGGATCTGCAAGTCTGGGCACAGGGCGCATGAGCGGTCTGAACGCACAGGTGCCGTCACTGAGCGGGGGCGAGGTCATCGGGCTTCTTCTCTCCGGTCTCTGGCTGGCGGGCTGCATCCTCTTTTTTCTGGTCCTGGGCTTTGGCAGCAGCGATGGCGAAGGCCTGTCCCAACCGTTGCAATTCCTGATGACACTTGTGGCGGTGATCATGCCGGTGGCCGTGATCTGGGTGGCGGTGGCCGCGCTGCGATCAGCGCGCATCATGCGCGAGGAAAGCGTGCGGCTCAGCGCCGCGATTGATGCGATGCGGTCGGCTTATATTCAGCAGCAGCAGGGGTTCACCGGCACGCCCGCTCAGGCGTCGAAGGTGGAACAGAAGCTGGAAGAGATCGCGCAGGTCAGCCGCAAGACCGAAAGCGCGCTGGCGACCTTCACCTCGATCCGGCCGGGCATGCCCACGCTGGCCAACCCAACGCCTACCAACCCCAGCCCTGCGATCGTGTCCGATAGCGCGGATCAGACCACTGCCGATCAGACCAGCCTTGCGCTGGGCACCCCGGTCGAAGACCTGAACCCGCCCCTGTCGGTCGAGGATTTCATCCGCGCTCTGCATTTTCCTGAAACCGCCGATGATGCCGACGGGTTCCGCGCGCTGCGCCGGGCGTTGGATGACCGTCAGGTCGCGGGTCTGGTGCAAGCCTCGCAAGATGTTCTGACCTTGTTGTCGCAGGATGGCATTTACATGGACGATCTGCGCCCCGACCGGGCGCGACCGGAAATCTGGCGCAAGTTTGCCGCAGGTGAACGTGGGCGCGGTGTGGCCGCCTTGGGGGGCGTGCGGGATCGTTCGTCGCTGGCCCTGACGGCAGGGCGCATGAAGCAGGACCCGATCTTTCGCGATGCTGCCCACCATTTCCTGCGCCGCTTCGATCAGACCTTTGCGGGGTTTGAAAAGAACGCCTCGGACGCCGATATTGCGGCGCTGGCCGACACCCGGACGGCGCGGGCTTTCATGTTGCTGGGTCGTGTAACCGGAACGTTTGACTAAGTCTTGTCCCGTTGCAAGGCGATGGCCCCGGCCAGATAGACGAGTAAGGATATTGCGGCGCTGATCAGCACGAAACGTGCCACCGCCTGCGGGGTCAGGCCCCAAAGACCAAGCGAAAGGCCGAAGGCGGCCAACATCGCCGTGGCCGCGCCGGCGACCAGCAACGTCGCGGGTTTCAGCCCCGCGCGCCCACGCCCGCGCCAGACCCGTTTCAGGGCATGCACCATGCGACCCATATCCGCCTGAATGGCCACCAAAGCGGGCACGACCAGCAGCACCAGCACCATGCCGAAGCCCAGCCCGTATGTCAGGGTGATCACCGTGGGTTTCAGGAATTGTGCCTGACGCGATGTTTCATACAAGAGCGGCCCAAGCCCCAGCACCGTGGTCATCGTGGTCAGCATCACCGGGCGCAGACGGTCCGCCGACCCGTCGATGATCGCAGGCACCAACCCGCGTTCGCGGGCGTATTCGTCGATGGTTGTGACCAGAACGATTGAATCGTTGATGATGATCCCGGTCATGCCGATCAGCCCGACAACCGAAAACATCGACAAGGGCACTCCCCATTGCACATGGCCGAAGATGGCGCCGACCAGTCCGAAGGGGATGATCGCCATCACCACCAGCGGGCGCGTCCAGCTTGAGAAAATCCAGGCCAAAGTCAGGAAGATTCCGAGCAGCACAAGGATCAGACCGGTTCGGGCGTCTTCCAGAAACTCGCTTTGCTGTTCAGCCAATCCGCCAAGCCTGAAGGCGATACCAAACTCCTCGGCCAGGTCGGGCAGGATGTCGGTTGCGATGGTGCGCTGGATTTCCTCGGCGCGGGTGGCGTTGTTTTCGTCGATATCACCGGTGACATTGACCAGACGTATGCCGTTCTCGCGCTGCACGCTGGCAAACCCGGTGCGTGACCGGACCGACACCAGATCGGCAAGATTGACATAGGTGCCGGATTCGGTGCGCAACTGCGTGCGTTCCAGAAAATCCGAGGTCTGCTCGGTCGCGGGCAGTTGCACCCGGATTTCGGCCGAGCGTGTGCCATCGGGATAGCTGGCGGCTTCGATCCCGTTCAGGCGGTTGCGCAGCACGCGCCCCAGCCCGTCGATGGTGAAACCAAGGGCCTTGCCCTGGGCGGTCAGATCAAGGATCAGCTCCTCTTTGTCATAGGACAGGCTGTCCTCAAGCGCCGAGACTTCGGGATACGCCGACAGGCGGCTTTTGAAGGCTTCCGACGCCGCCTTCAACTGTTCCGAGGTGGCCCCGTACAGGTCCACATCCAGACTGTCACCGCCGGGGCCATACCTGTTGCCACGGAACGACAGCACCTCTAGCAGCGGGTGGCTGTCGACAGCGTCCTGAAGCGCGCCGACAAAGGCAAAGGCGCTGTAGGGGCGCAGGTCCGCGTCGATCAGTTCGACCGACACCGACCCAAGCAGGTCGTTGTCCTTACCGTCGACACCCGACAGCCCGCGACCCGCGTTGCCCCCGATCTGCGACAAGGCGTGCACGACCGGGTTGCGGCCGTGCTTCTGCTCGAACTCGGCGGCGGTGTTCTCTACCGCTTGCTGCACAAGGCGCATCATTTCAAGCGTATCGTCGCGGGTGGCGCCCGAGACCATGGCGAAATTTCCTGTGACCGAGGATCGTTCCGGCGCGTTGAAAAACCGGAAGGCCAGATCGCCGCGAATGAAAATGGACGCCTGGCTGGCCAGGATCAGCACGGTCAGGGCGATCACCGGATACCGGGCCTTGATCACCCAGCCCATCGCCGGGCGAAACGCGTGGTCGCGCACCCAACGAAACCCTCGGTTGACCTGCCGTGACGGCCAGTCATACCAGTGTTCTTTGGCCGTATGGGTCAACGCATGCGCCATGTGGTGCGGCAAGATCAGGAAGCATTCGACCAGCGAAGCCGCCAAAACGACAATCACGGTAAAGGGAATATCCGCGATCATATCGCCAAACCGTCCGCCGATGGCAGTCAGGCCAAAGAAGGCGATCACCGTGGTCAGAGTGGCGGAAAACACCGGGGGGAACATGCGTTTGGCGGCGTTCTCGGCGGCTTCAACTGGGGATTCCCCCAGCCTGCGGGCGCGAAAATCGGCGTGTTCGCCCACCACGATGGCGTCATCGACCACGATCCCGAGCGTGATGATCAGCGCAAAGAGCGAGATCATGTTCAAGGTCAGCCCCGACATATACATCAGGAAGATGGCGGTGGTCATCGCCACCGGAATACCCGCCGCGACCCACAGGGCTGTGCGGGCGTTCAGAAACAGAAACAGCAGCAGCAGCACCAGCGTCAGGCCCTGTAATCCGTTTTCCATCAACATGTTGATCCGCGCGGTGATCAGGTCGGACCGGGTGCGCACGAGCGAGATCTTGACCCCGTCTGGCAGGGTCGGCAGCAATTCGGCGCGCACCTCTTCGACGATTTCCTGCATCCGGATCGCATCCCCTTGCGCCGAACGTGACACATTCAGCGCAATCGCTGCATCGTCGCCGACGAAATAGGACCGGTTGCGATCGACCCCTTCGACGCTCACCTGTGCCACATCGCCCACGGTCAGCTTCGACCCGTCCGGGTTTGATCGCAGGACAATCGCCTCGATCTGGTCGGCGCTGCGTTTGGCCACCCCTGTGCGCACGCGGGCGGCACCCGATGCGACCTCGCCCGCCGGGTCCGCGGCCACTTCGCCGGCGATCGCTTCGGCGATCTGGGCCATGGTGACGTCATGTTCGATCAGCGACAGCGATGTGACCTCGACCACCGTGCGTGGTGCCTCAAAGCCCCGGATGCCGGTGCGTGTTACGCCGCGTTCAAACAGGCGAATGATCATTTCATCCGCGAAGCGGCCAAGCTGTTCGATCCCGACCGGGCCCGAGATCACGACGTCGGTCACGCTGTCGCGCCAGGCCCCGCGCCTGACCTGTGGGGTGTCGGCGTCCTCAGGCAGGTCCGACATCTCGTCCACGGCGGTCTGCACATCGTCGGCGGCGCGGGCGACATCCCAGCCCGGTTCAAATTCCAGCGTGATGCTGGCGCGGCCTTCAAACGACCGGGAACTGACGCTTTCCACCCCTTCGACGGCCAACAGGGCGGGTTCCATGACCTGCACGATGGCCTCGTCCACGTCCTCGGCCCCGGCGCCTTGCCAAGTGGTCTGGACCGAGACGCTTTCGATCACCACATCGGGAAAGAACTGCGCCCGCATTCGGGGATAGGCGAACAGGCCCAGGGCGATCAGCACCACCAGCAGAAGGTTCGCCACCGTGGCATGGCGGGTGAAATAGGACAGAAGGTTCAGGCCACGTCCCATGCGCTAGTTCCCCATCCGCTGTTCCAGCCGTGCCAGAGTATCGGCGGGCAGCGCGCCGGTATCCAACTGGGCCAGAATGCGTTCGCGCGCGGCCTCCGGCATACGGTCATTGCCTTCCACGAAACTGCGCAGACGGGCCAGGCGTTCGGGTTCCAACGTGACCATTTCTGCCTGTGACTCGGGTGCGGGGGGCTGTCCGGGGCGGACCGGACGGATGCGGATGCCCGCGCCCAGGGCCGGGGTGCGTTCGGTCACGATCTCCTGCCCCTCAAGCGCGGTGGCGCGCACGATCACGTCATTGCCCTGACGGCGCAAGAGCTCGACCCGCGCGCTGCTCAGGCGGTCTTCGGGGCCAAGCACCAGAACCTCGTTCTGTGCGTTCAGCGCCGAGGCGGGCAACAGGACGCTGCCGTCCAGTTGCGGTTCATCGACTGTAACGGTCACAAAATCACCAGGACGCATTCCCGGCGACGGGTCGAGTGTTGCAAAGATCTGCCGCCCGGTCTGCCCTTCGCCGACATCCGCGCTTTCGCGGTCGATCCGGCCGGTTGCGATCAGGTCAAGGCCCGCAGCGTCCAGCCGGACTGTGATATCCGTGTTCGACAGACGGCCCTGATCGTCCAAGAGACGCGCATATTGCGCGGCGGACACCCGAAACCGCACCTCAAGCGTTGATGGGTCGATGATCCGGCCAATCTTTTCATTCGCCGCCACCACGCCACCGCGCAACACGGACACATCGGTCAGAATGCCCCCGATTCCGGCATGGATCAGCGTTTCGTCCAGCCTGCGCTGCGCTTCGTCCAGTTGAATCTGGCTGCGACGCAAGGCCGCTTCGGCGGTCGAGACGCGCGCCTGCGCGGTGATCACGGACTGCCGTTTGCCCAGCACCGCCTGTTGCGCCGCCGAGGCTGCAAGGGCGGCTGTTTCCACCGCCGCTTCGGTGCCGACACCTCGGGTGACCAGATCGCGTTGTCGGGTCAGGGCCGCTTCGCGCAGGTCTGCCTGCCTTGTGGCATTGTTCAGATCATCCCGTGCCAGTTCCAGCGCGGCGCGTGCGTCCCGCAGTTCGGCCTTGGCTTGCGACAGATCGGTCTTGGCCAGTTCCAGCGAGAATTCGAAATCCGTCGGGTCGATGCGCAGAAGTTTGTCGCCCTGCTGCACCACACCGCCGGTTTGGAAATTTTCGGCCATTTCGGTCACCGTGCCGCCGGTCAGCGCCCGCACGTCCAGCGCGCGCCGCGATGACAGCTCGCCATAGGCGGTCATGACCGGGGTCAGGGTCCCGGCCGTGACCGTCATCACGTTGGCTGAAAAGATGCGCTCGCTTGCGCCGGGGTCCGCGCTGTCGCGTTCGGCCCGCGCCTTGATGGCCGAATTGATCATGCTGCCTGCCATCGCCAGCAAGCCAAGCGTTGCCGCCAGAAGGAAAAGCCCGGTCAGGCTGCGGCCCAGAAAGCGCATGTCACAACTCCACTTTATGCCGTAACATCCTGTATTGCTTAGCCGGTGCAGGCAAGCGGCGCATGGTCACAGCTTCGGCATGTCGACGGTTGGCATACCTGTTACGTAACACACGCGCGGGCAGATCATTTCCGTCGCTTGTGTTCATCCAGACGCGGAAAGATCTCGACGAAGTTGCAGGGCATGTGGCGATAATCAAGCTGATGCACCAGAATGTCGTCCCACGCATCCTTGCACGCACCGGGGCTGCCGGGCAGGGCGAACAGATAGGTGCCATTTGCCACGCCGCCCGTGGCGCGGCTTTGCACCGCTGATGTACCGATCTTGTTCATCGAGATGATGGTGAAGACGGTGCCGAAGGCTTCGATCTCTTTCTCATAGACATCGCGATGTGCCTCGACCGTCACGTCACGCCCCGTCAGACCTGTGCCGCCGGTCGATATGACCACATCAATGCCAGGATCCAGCGACCATGCCCGCAACTGATCGGCGATCTGGTCGCGCTCGTCGGGGCAGATGGTGCGGTCGGCCAGGATGTGCCCGGCCTGTTCCAGTCGGTTCACCAAGGCGTCGCCGGACCGGTCTTCGTCCATCCTGCGCGTGTCCGAGACTGTCAGGATGGCGATACGCACCGGAATGAACTCTCGTTTGGCGGCGTCTTGTGCGGTGATGTGGGACATGTTCCGTTCCTAGGTAAGCGTGATCCAGTTGGGGGTCGGGCCGAGGTTCAGAACCTGCGTGTCTCCGATGAGCCCGGTTTCGCCCCACGCATCGTGGATATGACCGCATAACAGCCATTGGGGCGACAAACGTCGCGCCGCATCCAGCACGGCCTGCGATCCAAGCGACCCCAGCTCGCCATGTTGATCTGCGATCCCCTTGGGCGGCGAATGCGAAATCAGGATGTCAGCCCGGTCGATGTCTGCCAGCATCGCCTGTGCTTCACCCTCGGTCAGGTCGAAAGAGGTCCACGGAATGGCGGGTGGTGGCGGGATGGCGGCGCCGATCCCGGCGATGGTCAGGCCGTCGATCACGATGGTTTCGCCATGTAAAACGGTGACATCTGTTCCCGCGACGGCCGCGCGCAACTCGCCTTCGGTCTCGTTGTTGCCGGGCACCATCACGGTCGGCACGCCCAGCGTCGTGAACGGGGCCAGAAAGTCTGCCAGCCCTTCACGGCGATGCGCGTAGTCGCCCACGCCCAGAATCAGGTCCGCCTGTCGCGCCGCATCAAGCAGCTTTCGCGCTGCGACCTTACTGAGATGCAGGTCGGAAAAGGCCAGAATTTTCATGTCAGATCCCGCAGTTTTGCCTGTATCGATAAAAGGTCTGCCCAAGCCTCGCGTTTGGCGGCAGGCGTGCGCAGAAGATAGGCAGGGTGGGTCATGGGCATGACGGGTTTGCCCCATGCCTCGTCCCACGTGCCGCGCATCCGCATGATGCCTTTGCGCCCCAAGACCGCCTGACACGGGCTGTTGCCCATCAGGACGATCAGATCAGGGGCAACAAGTTGCACGTGCCGTTCCAGAAACGGCACCATCATCGCGATCTCATCGGCGCTGGGATCTCGGTTGTTGGGCGGGCGCCATGGCATAACATTGGTGATATAGATCGCGTCCTTCGACAGCGGCGCGTCGCGTCCCATGCCGATGGCGGCGAACATCTTGTCCAGCAGCTGTCCGGCGCGCCCGACGAAAGGCTTGCCGGCAATGTCCTCGTCCCGGCCCGGTGCTTCGCCAATGATCATCACACGGGCGGCGGGGTTGCCATCGGCGATCACCGTGTTGCGCGCGCCGCGCTTCATTTCGCAGCCTTCGAAGGCCTCAATGGCTGCCCGCAACGCGTCAAGGTCCTTGGCGGCGGCTGCGGCCTGTTTGGCCAGTGCGACAAAATCCTGCTGCGGCGCTGCTGTGGCAGGCGCTTTCGCAGCAGGCGCGAGCGTTGACGCCGGTGGCGATTTCGTGGGTTTTGGCGGGGTCGGTTCCAGCGCATATCGGTCAATGGGCGCGTCCCCGATCGCGTCCACCGCGCCGAGTTCGATATACCATTCCAGAAGCGCCTTCGCGCCATGCCAGTCTTGTGCCGATTCCATGCCGCACAGCCTAGTTGCGCGGGCAGGGAAGGTAAACGATCTGTTGGGTTTTCAGGCGCGGTGGGGATGGACGAACCCCACGCCCGATCCTATAAGCGGATCAAACAGGACGGAGGCCCGCATGACATTCCGCCAGCGCCATCTTCTGGGGATCGAACAGCTTCATCCGGAAGAGATCAAAACCGTTCTGGACCTTGCCGACAGCTATGTTGATCTGAACCGTTCCGCGCAGAAACGGTCGGATGCCCTGGCGGGGCTGACCCAGGTCAACATGTTCTTCGAAAACTCGACCCGCACGCAGGCGTCGTTCGAGATCGCGGGCAAGCGTCTGGGTGCGGATGTGATGAACATGGCGATGCAGGCGTCGTCGATCAAAAAGGGTGAAACGCTGATCGATACGGCGCTGACGCTGAATGCGATGCATCCGGATTTGCTGGTGGTGCGTCATCCGCATTCGGGCGCGGTAAACCTGCTGGCCGAGAAGGTGAATTGCGCGGTTCTGAACGCGGGCGATGGCAAGCACGAACACCCCACGCAGGCGCTTCTGGATGCGTTGACCATCCGGCGCGAGAAGGGCCGGTTGCACCGTTTGACCGTAGCGATCTGCGGCGATATCGCGCATAGTCGCGTGGCGCGGTCGAACCTGATCCTGTTGGGCAAGATGGAAAATCGCGTGCGCCTCGTCGGTCCGCCGACCCTGATGCCCAGCCAGATCGATCAGTTCGGGGTCGAGGTCTACGACGATATGGAGGAAGGTCTGAAAGACGCCGATGTGGTCATGATGCTGCGCCTTCAACGCGAGCGGATGGATGGCGGTTTCATCCCCTCGGAACGCGAATATTACCACCGATATGGCTTGGATGCGGACAAGCTTGCCCACGCCAAGCCTGACGCCATCGTCATGCACCCCGGTCCGATGAACCGGGGGGTCGAGATCGACGGAACGATTGCAGATGACATCAACCGGTCCGTCATTCAGGAACAGGTGGAAATGGGCGTCGCCGTGCGTATGGCGGCGATGGACTTGCTGGCCCGCAACCTGCGCGCCACCCGTGTCGCTGAGCCCGAGGGTGTCTATGTCTGAGCAAGAGTTCGAACTGGAACCCCGTTTGGAAAGCCAGACCGGCCCCGATCTTGAGCCGGGCGAGCGGCTGATCGACAGCTTCTCGGGCAACCTGACCACCTATGTGAAAGAACACGTTCTGCTGGCAGCCCTTGGGTCCGTGCTGATGTCCGGCATCCTGATCTATATGGGCAATCCCCATGCCTGGGCGGGTGTCGTGGGGTCAGTGGCAGCCATTGCCGTGCGGGGCGTCTATGTTGCGCGCGAGCAGTTGGGCTTCACCTGGTATCTGACCAATCGCCGTATGATCGGGCCGGGGGGACGGACCATCCTTCTGGAAAACATCGAGAAGGTGAATGTGATCTTTTCCGCCGCGCAGGTGGTGACGCGGACGGGTGACAAATACATGATGAAATATCAGGCCGATACCAAGGCCACACAGGCCGCGATCAATCTCGCGCGTGGGGTGACGGGGGACACTGCATGACAACGACTTTCACCAATGCGCGCCTGATCGACCCCGAAGCCGGGACCGAGGAAATCGGCAGCCTGACCATCGAAGACGGGGTGATCATCGGCGTCAATGCGGACGAGCAGGGCGTTATCATCGACTGCGGCGGCAAATGTCTGGCGCCCGGCATCGTCGATATAGGTGTGAAAATCGGTGAACCCGGTGAACGTCACAAGGAAAGCTTCCGCAGCGCAGGACTGGCCGCGGCGGCGGGTGGCGTCACCACGATGATCATTCGCCCCGACACGACGCCTTCGGTCGATACGCCGGAAACGCTGGCTTTTGTCGCACGCCGGGCAAGCCAGGCCGCCCCCGTCAATGTGCATTCCATGGCCGCGCTGACCAAAGGTCGCGAGGGGCGCGAGATGGTCGAGATGGGTTTCCTGCTGGACGCAGGTGCGGTGGCGTTCACCGATTGCGACCATGTCGTCACCGACAACAAGGTGTTCGCCCGTGCCATGACCTATGCGCGCAGCCTTGGCGCGTTGATCATCGGCCACCCACAAGACCCGAATATGTCTAAGAGCGCGGCTGTGACCTCGGGCAAGTTTGCCAGCCTGCGCGGATTGCCTGCCGTCAGCCCCATGGCGGAACGCATGGGGCTGGAACGCGATCTGGCCTTGGTCGAGATGACGGGCGTGGCCTATCACGCCGACAATCTGTCCACCGCCCACGCCCTGCCTGCGTTGGAGCGCGCCAAGGCTGCCGGTCTGGACGTGACCGCCGGCGTAAATATCCACCACTTGACCCTGAACGAGCTGGACGTGGGCGACTATCGCACTTTCTTCAAGCTGAAACCGCCGCTTCGGTCCGAGGATGACCGGCTGGCGATGGCGGATGCGGTGGCGCGTGGGGTGATTGATATCATCTCCTCGATGCACACGCCGCAGGACGAAGAAAGCAAGCGCCTGCCGTTTGAGGAGGCCGCGTCCGGCGCGGTTGCGTTGGAAACGCTGCTGCCTGCGGCGATGCGGCTGGTCCATGCCGGGTTGATCGACCTGCCGACGCTATGGCGCGCGCTGTCGCTGAACCCCGCCCGCCGGTTTGGCTTGCCGGGCGGCGAGTTGGTGCAAGGTGCCCCCGCCGACCTTGTGCTGTTCGACCCCGACACCCCCTTTGTGCTGGACAGATTCAAGCTGAACTCGAAATCCAAGAACACGCCCTTTGACGGCGCACGGATGGAGGGGCGCGTGCTGGGCACCTGGGTTGGTGGCGAACGGGTGTTCGGGGGTGACGATGCCTGAGCTGACCACCGCGCTGCCCCTGCTGGCTCTGGTCGCCGTGGCGGGCTATCTGCTTGGGTCCGTGCCATTCGGCATCGTCATGGCACGCCTGTTCGGGCTGGGCGATCTGCGCCAGATCGGGTCGGGAAATATTGGGGCCACCAATGTCTTGCGCACAGGGAACAAACCCGCAGCACTTCTGACCCTGCTGGGCGACGCGGGCAAGGGGGGCGCGGCGGTCCTGCTGGCGCGGGCGCTGGTTGGCGAAGACGCTGCGCAAGTCGCGGGGTTCGCGGCGTTTCTGGGTCATTGCTTCCCGGTGTTTCTGGGATTCAAGGGTGGCAAAGGGGTTGCCACATGGCTGGGCACCATGCTCGCCTTGGCCTGGCCGATCGGACTGGCCGCCTGTGTCACATGGCTTGTGGTGGCGGTGATCTTCCGCTTTTCCTCGCTGGCGGCATTGGCAGCAGCGGCACTGTCGCCGCTATGGGCTCTGTTACTGGGGTTGCCTGCCTATGTGATTCTGTCCATCGCGCTTGCATTGTTGATTTTCCTGCGTCACCGCGCGAACATTGAACGGCTGATCGCCGGGGAAGAACCCCGCATCGGCCGCAAAAAATAACCTGAACAGGGGACAGAATATGAGTTTCATGGAATCGATCAGAACGTGTTTCTCGAAATACGTGACCTTTCAGGGCCGCGCGCAGCGGTCGGAATTCTGGTGGTTTGTGCTGTTCATTCTTGTCGGGCAGTTTGTTCTTGGCATGATCGACAGCGCCCTGTTCGGCACCGTCACGACGATGGAGGGCGGGTTTCAGGCGGAAACAAGCACTCCTGTCCTGTCCGGCCTGTTCAGCCTTGCGACCTTGCTTCCGGGAATATCGGTCACGGTGCGCCGCCTGCACGACACGGATCGCAGCGGCTGGTGGTATTGGCTGGCGCTGATCCCGCTGATCGGGATCATCATCCTGATCGTCTGGTATGCCAGCAAAGGCACGGATGGACCCAACCAGTATGGGCCTGACCCGCTTGGCGGTGGTGGCGATTATTTTGATCCGAACGACGGAACCTATGCCGCCTCTTCGATTCCGCGTACGGGCGATCAGGTCTAATCCACCCGAAACACCTTGTCCCGTGACGTCGCGCCCTGTGTCAGCACAAGGCGCGATTTCGCGATCCCCAGCGCCTGTGCCAACAGCTTGATCACGGCCTTCGTCGCCTTGCCATCTTCCGGCACCGTTGTCACTGAGACGCGCAACTGGCCATCCCGTTCTTCAACCTGATTGCGCGCCGCCTTGGGCGTGACACGCACCGATAGAAGCGCGCCCGGTTTGGCCAAATGGGAAAGTTCGCCTTTCTTCATGGCGCCATCCTGTCGGGCAGGGGTGGACGGTGCAAGCCCTGTGGGCCACTCTGCACGGGAGAACGGAGGCGGACATGACGAAAACGGGTTTCTTCTGGGACGAGAAGTGCTTTTGGCATTCCGGCGGCAATTATGCGGGCAACCTGCCGGTGGGTGGGCTGGTGCAGCCCTTGGCGGCGGGTGGACTGCCCGAAAATCCCGAAACCAAGCGGCGGTTGAAAAACCTCATGGATGTGACCGGACTGACCGGCGCGCTTCACGCCCAATCCGCCCCTGAAGCGACGCGCGAGATGCTGGCACGGGTGCATCCGGCCAACTTTCTGGACGAGTTCAAGCGCGTATCCGACGCGGGTGGGGGTGAGCTGGGTTTGCGCACGCCGTTTGGTCAGGGGGGTTATGAGATTGCGGCCCTGTCGGCGGGTCTGTCCGTTGCCGCGCTGGAGGCCGTTTTGCGTGGCACGGTCGACAACGCCTATGCCCTTTCGCGCCCGCCCGGCCATCATTGCCTGCCTGACTTTCCCAATGGGTTCTGCCTGCTGGCCAATCTCGCCATCGCGATCCGTCATGCGCAGGCCAACCGGTTGGCCAAGCGGTTTGTCGTGCTGGATTGGGACGTGCATCACGGCAACGGGACCGAGGCGATTTTTATCGAAGACCCCGATGTCCTGACGATTTCTTTGCATCAGGAACGCAACTATCCGACCGATACGGGCGATACGGATGTGCGCGGCGAAGGTGCAGGGCAGGGGGCAAACATGAACGTCCCGCTGCCACCGGGGGCAGGTCATGCCACATATCTTGAAGCGATGGAGCGTCTGGTGATCCCTGCCATCCGCGCCCATGAACCCGAGGTGATCGTGATCGCCTGCGGCTATGACGCGGCGCTGATTGATCCGCTCTCCTGTATGCTCGCCACGGCAGACACGTTCCGCCAGATGACCCGCATGGTGATGGAACTGGCTGCCGATCTGTGCGACGGACGCCTGATGATGGCACATGAAGGCGGCTATTCCGAAGTCTATGTGCCCTTTTGCGGCCATGCGGTGCTTGAGGAAATGTCGGGCGTGGAGATCCATGCCCCTGACCCTCTGGCCGAAACCTTCGCCGCGCGCCAGCCGAACGCGCGGATGGTTGGTGCTTTTTCCGATTTGATCACGGAATTGCAGGGTTTTTTCGATGTTAAGTGATGTAACATCTTGACGCGGACCCTCTGACACACGACATGTGCACCAAGCCAGCCGCATTGAGCGGCCAAGCCTGAATTTTGCCAGACCAGGGACAAAACCATGCCTGACCGCAACCAAGCTGCGCTTGATTTTCTACTGACACGCCGTTCGCGCCCAGCCAAGACCCTGACCGGACCCGCCCCGGATCGTGCGGCGCTTGAACCGATCCTGACCGCCGCCGCCCGCAGCCCCGACCACGGCAAACTGGAGCCGTGGCGGTTCATTGTGCTGGAGCGCGGCGCGCTGGACCGGTTGGCGGATTTGGTCGATGTGCGTGGGGCGGATCTGGGCGAAGCACCCGAGCAGATCGCCAAGATGCGTTCCGCCTTCGCCGATAGCCCGCTCGCGGTTGTCGTGGTCTCGGCCCCCGTGGATTCGCCCAAGGTGCCGCAGGTCGAACAACTCTATTCCGCGGGTGCAGTGTGCCTAGCGCTTCTGAACGCTGCACTTGCCTCGGGCTGGGGGGCGAACTGGTTGTCCGGGTGGGCCACCTATGACCGCGATTTCCTGCGCGACGGGCTGGGGCTGGCGGACGGCGAGACCGTGGCCGGGATCATCCATATCGGTACCGAAACAAACGCCCCGCCCGAACGCCCCCGCCCCGACCTGGCGGCCCTGACCACGTGGATGGACACATGATCCTTGATGATTTCTTCCGATCAGTCGCGCAGATGGCAGATCCGCGCTTTCGCAGCGTGTTGATGAAAGGTCTGGCCCTGACGGTCGGGCTTCTGATCGCCATAACAATGGGCATGACATGGCTGGTCGGGTTCTTCGTGCCCGACACGGTGACACTTCCGTTTGTCGGAGATGTATCGTGGATGGATGGTGTCGCTTGGTGGATGACCTCGATCCTGATGGTTGTCCTGTCCGTCGTTTTGATGGTGCCTGTGGCAGGGGCGTTCACCGGCATTTTCCTGGACGACGTGGCAGATGCGGTCGAGGCACGGCACTATCCTAGTCTGCCGCCTGCGCCAGATGTGCCGATGTCCGAAACGATCCGCGACAGCCTTGGATTCTTCGGCGTGATCGTGGGTGTAAACTTGGTCGCCCTGATCCTGTTCTTCTTCGTCGGCCCGCTGGCACCGATCCTGTTCTGGGCCGTGAACGGCTATCTTCTGGGACGCGAGTATTTTCAACTGGCCGCCATGCGCCGCGTGGGGCGGGTGGAAGCGGGTCGCCTTCGGTCGCGCAACAACCTGCAAATCTGGCTGGCGGGCACGCTGATGGCGATCCCGCTGTCCGTGCCGTTGGTCAATTTGCTGATCCCCATTCTGGGCGCGGCGACATTCACTCACCTGTTCCATCGGGTGTCCGCGCGATAGGGGCGGCGGCGCGGCGACATTTTTTCCTGCGGAAGTGATCCGGTTTACAAAGTGCCTCGTATTGAGGTTATGTTGACCCTGACCCTTGATCACCCGAGCACCCGGCCTGCTGCGCCAGCTGTGCGTTGTCTTGAAGGAAAACCGGTGTCGCATAACAAGTCCGAGATTTCTGAACAGACGGTCTTGATGATCGCCGTTCGGGACAATCAGGATCGGGAGGCATTCGGTGCGCTGTTCGATCACTTCGCGCCACGGCTGAAAGGGTTCATCATGCGAACGGGTTGTTCGGCCCCGCAAGCCGAAGAAATCGTGCAGGACGTGATGCTGACCGTGTGGCGCAAAGCGTCGATGTTCGATCCGCACCGTGCGCAGGTGTCGGCCTGGATTTATCAGATCGCCCGCAACCGGCACATCGACATTGTGCGCAAGGAAAGCCGCCCGGTGCCCGAGGAACTGGCCGAGGATCCGGGGGCCGAGCCAGATGCCAGCCAAATTCTGGCTGTCGAGCAGGAAGCCGGAAAACTGAAAGCCGCGCTCTCGTCCTTGCGGCCTGAGCAACGAGACATGATTGAAAAGGCCTATCTGGGCGAATTGACCCATCAGGAGATCAGCGACCAGACTGGCTTGCCACTTGGAACCATCAAATCCCGCATCCGACTTGGGTTGGAGCGGTTGAGACACGAGTTGAAGGGACTGCGCGAATGACCGCAATCACCCATCATATCCCGGACGACATTCTGGCGGCCTATGCTGCGGGCAGTCTTCCACATCACTATGCCGTCGCGGTGGCCAGCCACGTGTCGCTGTGCACACAGTGCCGCGCGTCGCTGGAAGCCCACCAGACCATGGGCGGTGCACTGCTGGAGACAACCGAAGCCGTGGCCGTCTCGGGCAACATGAAAGCCGACCTGCTGGCCCAGCTTGATGCGCCGGCGAAACCCGAGCCTGTCTATTCCCGCCGGGGCATCTATCCCGGTCCGGTGGTCGCGGCGCTGAAAGGGCAGGGCCCGGCGTGGAAATCGTTGGGCATGGGCGTGCGCCAGTCGATACTGTCGCAGGACAAGCACGGCTCGGTGCGGTTGTTGTATATTCCGGGCGGTCAGGCCGTGCCCGATCATGGGCATAACGGGCTTGAGATGACGCTGGTCCTTCAGGGCAGTTTCAGCGATGAAACCGGGCGCTTCGGTGTCGGTGACATCGAGATCGCGAATGAGGATCTTGAACATACACCCATTGCCGACCCGGGTGATCCCTGTATCTGCCTGGCCGCCACCGATGCACCGTTGCGGTTCAATGCGCTCGTGCCGCGTCTGTTGCAGCCGCTGTTCCGGATCTAGGTACCCCTGAAAATCCCCGTACAGAGATAGTGAAAACCGGCGCTGCGGCGTCGTTTTTCCCATTTTTATCAAATGCTTGATTGTATCAAGACTCACGTTCGCGTGACCTTTTGAAACACGGTGAACCGCAGGCAAATTGCGCCCGTATCCCTTTCATAAGTACGAGTTGACCAAGAGGCATTTAGCCCGCCAACAAGGAGAAGACCTTATGAAATCGTTGTTCAAGACCACCGCCGCCGCGCTTGCCATGACCGTTGCCGCGAATGCCGCGCATGCCGACAATATCGTCGAGATCGCGGCTGCCGATGATCGTTTCTCGACCCTGGTTGCGGCTGTGTCGGCTGCTGGGTTGGCCGACACATTGTCCGGCCCCGGTCCGTTCACTGTCTATGCGCCGGTGAACGATGCGTTTGACGCTTTGCCTGACGGCACGGTCGAGACACTTCTGAAACCCGAGAATAAGGGCAAACTGACCGATGTGCTTCTGTACCACGTGGATGATCGCAAGCTGACCGCCGGGATGATCCCGCGTGGGTCAAACTATTTCAAACCGGCGCTGACCAGTGCGCGCCTGTGCATCACGGCAGGAACGGATGGGGTGAAGATCGCCGACAGCACCGGGGACATGGCCAATGTCATCATCGCCGACATCATGGCGGACAACGGTGTAATCCATGTGATCGACAAGGTGCTTTTGCCCGGCGCGCGTCCTGCCTGCCACTGACACCTTTCGGGGTCTCCAAATCAGCGAAAATGCCGCCCCTGCCGGGCGGCATTTTTGTTGCAACGGCAGCAGGAAAGATCTCTATTTTCCGCGATAGACCAGCAGGTCGGGCAAATAGTCCAACAGGCGAATGCCCCAGGAAAACGGGGCGGGGAAGTCGGTGCGGAACCGCGTTTTACGCATCGCCTTCACGACGTGTTTCGCCGCGTCTTCCGGCGACATCAGCATCGGCATCTTGAACGAGTTTTTCTGGGTCAGCCTTGTCTTGATGAAACCCGGATTGACGATCCTGACCACCACGCCCGTGCCTTTCAGGTCGAACCGCAAGGTCTCGGCCAGGCTGACGATGGCGGCTTTGCTGGCGCTGTATCCGATGGATTTGGGCAAGCCGCGATAGCCTGCAAGAGATCCGATCAGGGTGATGTCCCCCCGGCCTTTGGCGACCATGGCTGGCACGACATGACCCATCACATGCATCGCGCCGATAAAGTTGACGTTGCACATCAGCATGGCCGCATCGCGGTCCCAGTCTGCCGCCTGCATCGGGTCATAGGCCCCTGCGATATAGACGACGCCATCAACATCGCCGGCTTGCGAGGCCGCGTCCTGTACAATGTCAGGGTCGGTCACGTCGACCGGAACGACACGGGCGTCGGAAAGCTCATCGGCGAGCTCTTGCAGGCGATCCTGGCTGCGGGCTGACAGGATCAACCTGGCCCCGGCCTTGTCCAGATCATGCGCCATGGCGCGGCCCAGACCTTCGCTTGCGCCAATCAGCCAATAGGTTTTGCCATTGAAGTCAATCATCCATCCGTGCCCCGAAACGTTTCGCTGTCCGATATCAGTGGCTCGGGCGGGGGCGGCTTGCGCAGGAAGGGTGCGCGTTTCAGATACAGGATCAGAGCCTGCCAATAGATCAGCGCCACGACACGCAGCGCCCCGAACGGACGGCGCAGCGCGGCCCATGCCAGCGAGCGGTTGGTGGCGGGGAGCCGGTCGCCGACCAGCGTGGCCAACACCCCCTGATCCCCGTTTTCATAGAGGATGCGGATGTCGAATTTTTCATCGGTCATGCCGAAGTTGAACCGATACTGCCCCTGGACCTTCTGGAACGGCGAGACATGCATCAGCTTTTCGGCCACGATCACATCGCGCTTTTCAATCGGGCGCAGGTCGTCGTGGGCGCAGAAATAGCAGTGCCGGTGTCCAAATGTGTTGTTCACCTCGGCGATGAAGGCGCGCGGTGTGCCGTCTTTGGTGGCGATCCAGAAGCTGACGGGATTGAAGTGGAACCCCAGAAAGCTGGGTTGGGTCAGCAGCCAAAGCTGCAGATTGTCTCTCGGCAGGCCGCGTGCTGCGAGTTCTTCACGAAACCACGCCACGCCGCGCCCGTCACCGCGCGGGCCGCCATGATGCTTGTCCCAGAGGGACCACAGATTGAATCGATTGCGCGACAGCAGCGCAGGAAAGTGGACCTCCTCAAGATCGCTCAGCACAAAATCGACGCCATAGGTGAAGGCGTTTTTCAGCTTGCCGCGCCGTGCGTGCAGCGTGTGGGCTTGGACATGGTCAACCATTTGGACTGATTACGCACCATTTTGGGTTCTGGATCACGAATTTTGCCGGACCTTTGGGAAAAAACACGATTTTCTGGCGGTCTGACTGATCCAAGTCGTTCTGCACGCCGTAATCCCTTCATGTGAATTGCAAAAAAGAGGCGTCAATGCTCGATCAACAGCTCGGCCCGCGTAGGAAGATTGCAATTGTCGGAGGGGGGATATCCGGCCTGTCGGCGGCCTACTATCTTTCGCAACGCCATGATGTCACGATCTACGAAGCTGCGACCCGGCTGGGAGGTCATGCCCGAACCGTGATGGCGGGCAAGAACGGCGATCAGCCGGTAGATACCGGGTTCATCGTGTTCAATTACGTGACCTACCCCTATCTGACGCGTCTGTTTCGCGAACTGGACGTTCCGGTTACGAAAAGTGAGATGAGCTTCGGGGCCAGTATCGACGACGGCTGGCTGGAATACGGGTTGAGCAACCTGAAATGTATCGCGGCGCAGAAGCGCAACCTGCTCAGGCCGCAGTTTTACAAGATGATCGCCGACATCCTGCGTTTCGGAAAGCATGCCGAAGCCGCAGCGGTCGATGACGACAAGACCATCGCCGATCTGGTGGACGAGCTGCGCCTGGGGCAGTGGTTTCGCAACAATTACCTGATGCCGATGTGCGGCGCGATCTGGTCGACCCCTGTGGCCGAGATCGACCAGTTCCCGGCCCGGTCGCTGGTGCGCTTCTTTCGCAATCACGCCCTGCTGGCGGGTCTGGGCGAACACCAGTGGTGGACCGTCAAAGGTGGCAGCATTGAGTATGTAACCCGGCTTGAGGCCGCGTTGCGCGCGCGCGGGGTGTCGATCCGGCTGGGCGCACTGGTCACACGTGTGGCCCGGATGCCCTATGGCGTCACCGTGCAGACCGTGCAGGGCGAGGACAAGGGATATGACGACATCATCCTGGCCTGCCATTCCGATCAGGCGCTGGCCATGCTGGGCGATGGGGCGACCGAACCCGAGGCCGCGGCGCTGGCGCGCATTCGCTATCAACCCAACAAGGCGGTCCTTCATTGCGACCCCGGTCAGATGCCCCGGCGCCGCGCGGCATGGTCCAGCTGGGCTTATCGTTCGCAGGATGGGGCCATTGGCGTCACCTATTGGATGAACAAGCTGCAAGATATCCCCGAAGATGATCCGCTGTTTGTGACCCTGAACCCCTCGCGCCCGATTGCGGCGGACAAGATTTATGACGAGGTGGAATTTTCCCATCCGGTCTTCGACAGGGGCGCCTTGCGCGCGCAGGAGGAATTGCGCGCGATGCAGGGGATGAACCGGACATGGTACGCCGGTGCCTATCACCGCCACGGTTTCCACGAGGACGGCATCGCCAGCGCACTGCGTGTCGTGCAGATGATCAACGACCAACATTCACCGAAAGGAACGGACATTGCGTTTGACGAACAAAGCCCTGAAGTCGGAGTTCCTGTCCACCTGTGAACGGTTGCGGGACGGACAACTGACCCTGCGCACACCCGAGGGCGAGACCTATCATTTTGGGTCTGGCGGGCGGGTCGCAGAGATGCAGATCAACGACTGGGCCGCCGTCTCGGCGATGGCCGCGCATGGGCAGGTCGGGCTGGGCGAGACATATGTGCAGGGCATGTGGGATACCCCGTCGATCGAGGGCCTGATGACCGTCGCCATGCAAAACCGTGACCACCTTGGCAGCTATGATCAGGCAAGCGTTTTCAACCGGGCCAAGTTTCGGTTGGTCGACACCATGTTGCGCGCCAATTCCCGTCGCGGGTCGCGCAAGAACATCCGGTCGCATTACGATGTCGGCAACGAGTTCTATCAGCTGTGGCTGGACGAGGGGATGACCTATTCCTCGGGACTGTTTGCTGACGGAAGCGATGATCTGAGCGCGGCACAGACCCGCAAGAACGCCCGCGCCCTGTCGCGTCTTGGGGCGGGTGATCAGGTGCTGGAAATCGGCTGCGGGTGGGGCGGGTTTGCCGAACAGGCCACACGTCAGGGGCGTGATGTGACCGGCGTCACCATTTCGCGCAACCAGTACAGCTATGCCGATTGCCGTCTGGATGGGCGGGCGGACATTCAACTGCGCGATTATCGCGACATTGATGGCAAATATGACAATATCGTCTCGATCGAGATGATCGAGGCGGTGGGCGCGCGCTATTGGCCCAGTTATTTTTCGGTGCTCAAGAACACGCTGGCCGAAGGCGGGCGGGTGCTGTTGCAGGCGATCACCGTCAAGGATAGTTTCTTTGACACCTACAAGACCTCTTCGGATTACATCCGGCAGTATGTCTTTCCCGGCGGGATGCTGCTGTCGGACAGTGTGATTTCCGATCAGGCCCAGAAGGCTGGGTTGCAGGTTCAGGACAATTTCCACTTTGGTCAGGATTACGCCAAGACCTGTCGTATCTGGGCCGAACGCTTCGCTGCTCAGAAGCGCAGGATCGCCGAGATGGGCTATGGCGAGGCTTTCCAACGCAACTGGCAATATTATCTTGAGATCTGCGCCGCATCCTTCGCGATTGGGCACACCAATGTGGTGCAAGTGGAACTGGCCCATGCGCGCGCGTGACATCATCACAGCTCTGGCCCTGTGGGTCGCTGCGGCGACGCCCATCGCGGCGCAAAGCAAGGTGGTAACGTCCGTCTTGCCGGGGGCCGAGCTGCGCGGCACGGCGACGTTGCGTTTCCTTGGCCTGCCGCTGTATCAGGCGCGGTTGTTCACGCCGGGGGCTGCCCCGCTGGACTGGGGTCAGGATTTCGGGATCGAGCTGACCTATCTGCGCACCCTCACGCAATACGATCTGGTCGAGGCAACCTTGCGCGAGTTCAAGCGCACCGGCGGTGCCCTGCCGCTTGAGGCGCAGTTGAACGCCTGTTTCAAGGCGGTGGCCAAGGGCGACCGGTATCTTGCGATCACGGATGGCGATGACAGGATCGGCTTCTGGCGAAATGGAGCGCGCAGCTGCACCCTGAGCCATCCACAGATCAAACGCCGCTTCATGGGCATATTCGTGGGTGAGAACACAAGGTCGAAATCCTTCACCCGACAGCTTACGGGGTCATGAATGGTTTATCCGCGCGTCAGCCTCTATGCCTTGATGCTGGCTGCGGCGGGCATCCCCTTGTATATCCACCTGCCGCGGTTTGCCTCGGTCAATCTTGGGATCGGGCTGGGGATGATCGGGGTGATCCTCTTGATCATCCGGCTGGTCGATCTGGTGCAGGATCCGCTGTTGGGTTGGGCAATCGACCGCTGGCCAAGCGCGCAACTGCCTTTTGCGATGACCGCCGCCGCCGGGTTGGCCATCGGGTTTCCCATCCTGTTTTCGCTGGAGCCGGGCGGGGCTGTGACGCTCAGGCTGGTGGCGGTGCTGGTTCTTTTGTTTTCGTCTTACAGTCTGGGGATGATCCTGCTGTACGGGCGCAGTGCGACGCTGGCGCGGTCAACAGATGCGCACGACCTGATGACACTTGCCGCCTTTCGCGAGGCCGGGATGTTGGCCGGGGTCATTCTGGCCGCCATCGCCCCTGCGCTGTTCATGGGGCTTGGCGCCAGCGGGCAGGGCTATCCGGCATTCGGGTGGTTTCTGGGCGCCGTGGCCGTCACTGTCGCGCTGGCCAGTCGTCCGATCTGGAAACGCACACCGATTTGCGGCGACGGCCTGAGCCTGCAGGGGTTGGCAAGCGCCGGGGCCTTGCGCTTGCTGATGCTGGCGCTGGTCAACAGCCTGCCTGTCGCGGTCACATCGACCCTGTTTCTGTTCTTTGTCGAAGACCGCCTGCAATTGCCCGGCAAGGCGGGGCCTCTTCTGATCCTGTTCTTCCTCAGCGCGGGGTTGAGCGTGCCGCTCTGGACCCGGCTCAGCCGCCATATCGGCACGAAAATGACGCTTGTCATCTCGATGCCGCTGGCGATCCTTGGCTTTATCGGGGCAGCCATGCTTGCCCCCGGCAATCTTGTCGGCTTTGCGATCATCTGCATTGCGTCCGGGGCGGCGCTGGGGGCGGATATGGTGGTTTTGCCCGCGATGTTCTCGGTCGTGCTGACGCAGGCCGGCCTGAACGCGTCCGCCGCGTTTGGCATCTGGTCGTTCGCGGGCAAGCTGGGCTTGGCACTGGCCGCTTTCGCCGTCCTGCCGCTTCTGGAACATCAGGGCTTCCAGCCCGGTCAAGTGAACAGCAAGGGCGCGCTGACCACCCTGAACATCGCCTATGCCATCGTGCCCTGCATCCTGAAACTTGGCGCCTTCGCCCTTGTGCTGGCGCTTCCATCCGAGAAGGCTTCCCCATGAAACTTCTGACTGCATTCCTTCTTCTGGTTCTGGCGGCAACCTTTGCCAAGACCGTCCTGTTCAGTTTCCGCTCGCAAAGCCCGGATGACTATGCCGATACCGGACCCGCGTTTTCGCTGAAAGATCACCTTTCCGGCAAGTTCGCCTCGGAAGGCCTGATCTTTGGCCCTAACGGCAAGATGACGAACAGTTTCGTCGCCGAGATGGAGGGCAAATGGGATGGTGACACCGGCACCCTGACCGAGCGTTTCACCTATACCAACGGTCGCACCCAGAACCGTAAATGGTTCCTGAAACTGGGCGAGGGCAATGCCTTTACCGCCACCGCTGATGATATCGTGGGCGAGGCGCGGGGCATTGTGGCCGGGTCGACCGTTTCAATCCGCTATCAGATCGTTTTGCCGCCCGAGGCGGGTGGCCACACGCTTTCCGCGACGGACTGGCTTTATCTGACCGAAGACGGCGTCATCATGAACAAATCCGAGATGCGCAAATACGGTCTGAAAGTGGCCGAACTGATCGCCACGATGCGTCCCGTCGATGGAACGAAACCCTGACAGAGGCGTTGAAGAACGTACAAGAACAGTCTTAGCAGAAAGTGTCCCATGTCCCGTCCCGTCCCCTATCTGGCCGTCGCCGTTTTACTTCTGTCGATCTTCTTCGCGGTGTCTCCGTGGTTCAGCAGCAATTTCGCCGGATACTCACCTGACCAGTTCCCCAGCACAGAGACTTTCTGGCCCGTACAGCCGGCAGGATGGACCTTCGGGATCTGGGGGCTGATCTATATTTGGCTGATCGCCGGGGCCGCGTGGGGGGTGTGGAAGGCACCTGAGGAAAAGAACTGGCAGAGGATGCGCCGCCCACTGGCGATCAGCCTGCTGCTGGGTTGCTTTTGGATTGCAGCGGCCAATGCCTCGCCGGTTTGGGCCACGGTGATGATCCTTGTCATGGCGGTGACAGCCATCATGGCGATGCTGCGTGCGGGGGAAAGCGACCCGTGGTGGCAACTCCGTCCCGTTGCGCTTTATGCCGGGTGGCTCACGGCGGCGACCGGCGTTGGCACTGGCGTAGTGCTGGGCGGGTATGAGATTCTGTCCTATCAAACAGCAGCCTTGGTGATGCTTGTCGTCGTGCTGGTCGCCGCGCTTATCGTGCAGTCGCTGCGACCCAGCGCATGGGCGTATCCCGCCGCGATCATCTGGGCCTTGGTGGGTGTAATTGCCGCCAACTGGCCATCGCAGAACTGGCCGGTGATCGGCATCGCGGTGCTTGGTATCGTGCTTCTGGGCTGGCGTGCGGTGTCTGGCGTCAGGGCAGCCTGACACGTGGGTCACACCGGAATGGGCGAGTGTTTCTTGATGTCACGCAGCACCACGTTGGTCTGAGCGCTTTCAACGGCGGTTTGCTGGAACAGGAACCCTTCCAGAAACGCGTTATAGGCGGCAAGGTCGCGGCACAGCACACGCAGGTGGTAATCCGCCTGTCCCGTCGTGGCGAAACACTCCACCACGTCCGGGCGGCGGTTCACGGCCTGAATGAACTCCTCGACCTTGTCGGGGTCGTGACGTGTCAGTTGCACATGCACAATCGCCTGAAAACTCAGCCCGGCGCGGGCGGGGTTCAGATAGGCCCCGTATCGCTCGATGATCTTCGCATCCTCCAGCGCACGCACCTTGCGCCAGCAGGCCGAGGTCGACATCCCCACCGCGTGCGCCAGTTCAGCGTTCGAGATCGTGCTGTCGCGTTGCAGAAGCTCCAGAATACGGCGATCCTTGGCGTCAAGGTTCATGGTAGAATTATCCTGATACAATTCAGAAAGTGGTAAGATTTCTCATAATCGGCATCCTATACGGCCCCGAAAGGTATGATCAACCAAGTCACTTGAAATATCCTTGCAGGGAATCTGTGGAGCCAGCCATGACACGCCAAGACCCTGAATTTTCGACCTATCAGCTTTCTGACCGATACGCGCGCCAATCGGGCCGCGTCTTTCTGACCGGCACGCAGGCGTTGGTGCGTATCATGCTGGATCAGGCGCGACGCGACCGGGCGGCGGGGCTGAACACGGCGGGCTTCATTTCCGGCTATCGCGGGTCGCCCTTGGGCGGGCTGGACCTTGAATTGTGGCGCGAGAAGAAGCGCGTGGCCGAGCACAACATCACTTTCCTGCCAGCCGTGAACGAAGATCTTGGCGCCACCGCCGTTCTGGGCGCCCAACAGGCCAGCCTTGATCCCGATTGCGAGGTCGAGGGCGTGTTTTCCATGTGGTATGGCAAAGGGCCGGGGGTGGACCGGTCGGGCGACGCGCTGAAGCATGGCAACGCCTATGGCTCGGCCCCGAAAGGCGGGGTGCTGGTGGTGGCGGGCGATGACCACGGCTGTGTGTCGTCCTCCATGCCGCACCAGTCCGACGTGGCCTTCATGTCGTGGTTTATGCCAACGCTGAACCCGGCATCAGTGGCAGAGTATCTGGCCTTTGGCGAATATGGCATCGCGCTGTCGCGGTTCAGCGGCACCTGGGTCGGGTTCAAGGCGATCTCGGAAACGGTCGAGTCCGGTCAATCCGTTGAATTGCGGCCAGATCGCCAGTTCATCTATCCCGAGATCGAGGTGCCCCCCGGTGGGTTGCATGTGCGCTTGGCCGACCTGCCCAGCCCTGAAATCGAGACACGGATCGGTCACAAGCTGGCCGCCGTACGCGCCTTTGTCGAAGCCAACCCGATCGACAAGGCGATCTATGACATCAAGGACGCGACCTTCGGGTTCGTCACCACCGGCAAAGGTCATCTGGATCTGATGGAGGCCTTGCGCCTGTTGGGCGTGGACGAGGCCAAATGCCACGCGCTGGGCATCGACATCTACAAGATCGGTATGGTCTGGCCGCTGGATCGCCGCGATGCGCTGGACTTTGTACGCGGCAAGACCGAGGTGCTGGTGGTCGAGGAAAAACGCGGCATCATCGAAAGTCAGTTCAAGGAATATTTCTATGACTGGCCCGGCACAAAACCCGAACGGATGGTCGGGAAATACGACAGCCAGGGCGAGCCGCTAATCCCCTGGACGGGCGAGTTGAGCCCGCTGTTGCTGGTGCCCATCGTGGCGGCCCGTCTGGACAAGGTCTTTCCCGGCGAAACCTTCACGACAAGGGCCAAGGCGTTGACGGCTGAACCGCCCTGCATCCTGAAAACCGATGGGGCCACGCGCACTCCTTACTTCTGTTCGGGTTGCCCGCACAACACGTCGACCAAGGTGCCCGAGGGCAGTGTTGCAGCGTCGGGCATCGGGTGCCACGTGATGGCAAGTTGGATGGACCGCAACACCA
Source organism: Aliiroseovarius zhejiangensis (assembly GCF_014656375.1). GTDB lineage: Bacteria > Pseudomonadota > Alphaproteobacteria > Rhodobacterales > Rhodobacteraceae > Aliiroseovarius > Aliiroseovarius zhejiangensis. The sequence goes on from NZ_BNCH01000003.1 coordinate 105,572, forward strand.
CCGGCTATGCGCAGATGGGTGGCGAGGGTGTGCCTTGGGTTGCGCGATCGCGCTTCAACGGCGGCAAACACATCTTTCAGAATCTGGGCGAGGGCACGTGGTATCATTCGGGGTCCCTGGCGATCCGGCAAGCGATCGCTGCTGGCACCAACATCACCTACAAGATCCTCTATAATGACGCGGTGGCGATGACTGGTGGACAGCCGGTGGATGGACCGGTCAGCGTGGTGGGGATCATACAGACCTGCCGCGCCGAAGGGGTACAGCGGATCGCGCTTGTGTCCGACAATATTGGCAAGTTCACCCGGTCCGAGTTTCCCAGTGGAGTCACCTTCCATGACCGGTCCGAAATGGATCAGGTGCAGCGTGAACTGCGTGAGATCTCTGGCGTCACGGTGCTGGTTTATGAACAGACCTGCGCCACGGAAAAACGCCGCCGCCGCAAGCGCGGCACAATGGACGACCCGAAAACGGTGCCCTACATCAACCCGCTGGTCTGCGAAGGCTGTGGCGATTGTTCGGTCGAAAGCAACTGTCTGAGCGTCGAGCCGCTGGAAACCGAGTTTGGCCGCAAACGCAAGATCAACCAGTCCAGTTGCAACAAGGACATGTCCTGCCTGAACGGGTTTTGCCCCAGTTTCGTGACGATCGAAGGGGCGACGCGGCGCAAGCGGGATACATCCGGACTGGATGTGGCGGCGATGCTGAAGGGTGTGGGGCAACCTGATTTGCCCGACATTACCGAACCTTACGATCTGTTGGTCACAGGCGTTGGCGGCACGGGCGTCGTCACGGTGGGCGCCCTGATTACCATGGCGGCTCATCTGGAAGGCAAAGGGTCCAGCGTGCTGGACTTCACCGGGTTTGCGCAGAAATTCGGCACGGTGCTCAGCTATATCCGGCTGGGTGCGGCCCCAGACAAGGTGCATCAGGTAAGGATTGATACGGGGTCGGCGGATGCGGTGATCGGCTGCGATATGGTCGTGTCGTCCTCGCCCAAAGCATCGGTGCACTATCGCCCCGGCAGCAAGGTGGTGCTGAACCGGGCCGAGATGCCGACCGGCGACCTTGTCCTGTCGCGTGACGCGAGCCTGCGGATTGACACGCGCGAACCCTCGATCCGCGCGGCGGTGGGGACGGACAACGTGTCGGGACTTGATGCGAACCTTGCTGCCGAGACTTTGTTAGGCGATGCCGTCTATGCCAACGTGATCATGCTGGGCTACGCGTGGCAAACGGGGCTGGTCCCGGTGTCCGAAACCGCGCTGAAACAGGCCATTGAGCTGAACGGCGTGAAGATTGCCGAGAATGCCCGCGCCTTCGATCTTGGCCGTGTGCTGGCCGCCGCGCCGGACCGCGTGCCGCTGACCGACCCGAAACCGGATACACCCAAGGCACCTGCCGATCTGATCGAGAAACGCGCCGCCTTCCTGACAGATTATCAGGACGCCGCCTATGCCGACCGTTACCGTGACACATTGAACCGGTTCGGGGCGGGTTTGCCCGAAGAGATGCGGGACGAGGTGTTGACCGTCGCGGCGAAGGGTCTGTTCAAGCTCATGTCCTATAAGGATGAATACGAAGTCGCGCGGCTGCATACGCGCACAGGGTTCGACGCGCGGTTGGAGCAAGAATTTGAACCCGGTTTTACCGTCAAATACCACTTTGCCCCGCCGCTTCTGCCCTTGGGCAAGGACGCGCGGGGACGACCGCGCAAACGCGCCTTCGGTGCATGGATGACGCCGGTTCTGACCCAGCTTGCACGTCTCAAAACCCTGCGTGGCACGGTGTTCGACCCGTTTGGCTACACCGCCGAACGCCGTGAAGAAGTGGCGTTGATCGGTTGGTACGAGGATGGCCTTGCGCAGCTCACCGGAAAGATCACCAAGGACAATCTTGACGACGCGATGACCTTTCTGTCCGCCCCGCTGGAGATGCGCGGTTACGGCCCGGTCAAGCGCGATGCGGTGGCAACGCAGAAACCGATCGCGGATGCCGCGATAGAGCGGGTGTCGGCAGGCTGATCCACACGGTCTTGTGTTGTGAGGCGCGTCGGTTTTTGATCCAACCCGCGCGCCTTTCCCGTATTAAGGTCCAAACGTCCCGCAAGACGAAGGAGCACATCATGGGATTGCTGCAAGACGGCAAATGGGTCGACAGATGGTATGATACGAAGTCCACTGGCGGACGGTTCAAACGCAAGGACGCACAGTTTCGCAACTGGGTCACCGCGGATGGATCGGCGGGCCCCAGCGGGGAAGCCGGGTTCAAGGCGGAACCGGATCGTTACCATCTTTATGTCTCGCTGGCCTGCCCGTGGGCGCATCGCACACTGATCTTTCGCGCACTGAAAGGGCTGGAGCAGATGATCCCGATCTCGGTCGTGCACTGGCATATGGCCGAGAATGGCTGGACCTTCCACCCGGTCGAAGGCGGTGTGCCTGACACGGTGAACGGGGCCGAGTTCATGCATCAGATCTATACCACCGCAGACCCCCACTACTCGGGCCGGGTGACGGTGCCGGTTCTGTGGGACAAGAAGAACAAGACCATCGTGTCCAATGAAAGCTCGGAAATCATCCGCATGTTCAACACGGCTTTCGACGGCATCGGGGCGAAGGAGGGAGATTTCTATCCCGCGCCGCTGCGTGACGACATCGACGCGCTGAATGACCGGATATATGACACCGTGAACAACGGGGTCTACAAGGCGGGCTTTGCCACGTCGCAAGACGCCTATGAAGAAGCGGTCGTGCCATTGTTCGATACGCTGGATTTTCTGGAACAACGATTGGCCACGCAGCGATACCTGACCGGATCAACAATCACCGAGGCTGACTGGCGCCTGTTCACCACGCTTGTGCGCTTTGATCCCGTCTATGTCGGGCATTTCAAATGCAACCTGCGCCGGATCGTCGATTATCCGAACCTGTGGGGGTATCTTCGCGACCTGTATCAACAGCCGGGCGTGGCAGCGACCGTCAACATGACGCATATCAAGCACCACTATTACGGCAGTCATGACACCATCAACCCCAGCGGGGTGGTGCCGATGGGGCCGGATCTTGACCTTGACGAACCGCATGGGCGCGCGGCGTTGGGCTAACGGCCGTTCATCGCGTATGCGCACTTTCCGGCAAGCGTAGCGTCCGCGCCGCGCTTGACCAGTTATTTCCTGAACTTCCGGGTCGCCGCTTGCCTCCTGTCTTTGCCGCATCATAATCTGCCCGAAACAGAACAGATCTGCCCCCTCGCGGCGGCGGAACAGGATTTGGGGCACAGAGCAAATGGCAGGATCAAGCCGCGACACGCTGCTGGATGACAGCAGCCCGGTGCACCGGGACCGGCCCTTGATCACGTTGATCATTCCCGTGTTCAACGAAGAGCAAAGCATTCCTGTCTTTCTGGACCGCACCACCGCGGCATTGGAACCGTTGCGCGGGCGATTTGACGTCGAATACCTGTTCGTGAATGACGGTAGCCGTGATGCGACCGAGCGGACCATTCTGGCCTCCCGCAAGGATCGGCCCGAAATCTCGCTGGTGAACCTGTCGCGTAATTTCGGGAAAGAGGCCGCCCTGTCCGCCGGATTGACCCATGCGCGTGGCGACGCCGCCATTCCCATCGACGTGGATCTGCAAGACCCGCCCGAGGTGATCCTGCAAATGGTCCGGAAATGGCAGGACGGCGCCAAGGTGGTCAACGCCCGCCGCGCCCGCCGCGACGCCGACACATGGGCCAAGCGGACCAGTGCCGGGTTGTTTTATCGATTGTTCAACGTGCTGGCCGATCACCCCATTCCCACCGGTGTCGGCGATTTTCGCCTGCTGGATCGCGAGGTCGTGGACGCCATATGTGCAATGGGCGAACGATCGCGTTTCAACAAGGCGATCTTCAGTTGGGTGGGGTTCGAAACCACCGAGGTCGAATATGACCGCCCCGCCCGCGCCGAGGGCGACAGCCAATGGTCATACTGGAAGCTGTGGAAACTGGCGCTGGACGGTATCTTCGCCTCGTCCACCACGCCCCTCAGGATCTGGACCTATGTGGGCCTGTCCATGGCGGTCGCGTCCCTGTTTTACTCTGCCTTCCTGTTTTTTCGAACCCTCCTCTTGGGGGTCGACACGCCCGGCTATGCCTCGACCGCGATCCTGATCCTGACCTTTGGCGGCATGAACATGTTCGCGCTGGGCATCATCGGGGAATATGTTGGCCGGATCTATACCGAAGTGCGCCAACGCCCGCTGTATATCGTGCGGTCGTACATTCAGCAGAAAGAAAACTGAAGTTTCAGAAGCGGTGGGCGATGTGCAAACTTTGATCGGAAACGAAATAGCCATTCTGCTTTCATAAATTCTCCTTATTTGAAGCTCTATATCTGCGCCGAACGGCAATGGAACCGAAAGGCTTGTTTACGTGACAGCACAATTAATCCGATTCATCGGGGTTGGTGGATTAGCCACATTTATCCATGTCGCCACGGCCTCTATCGTGTTTCAATCCTTTTCCTTTCAAGACATATGGGCGAACTTTGTCGGATTCTGTGTGGCGGTTGTTGTGTCCTACGCGGGCCATTCACGATTTACCTTTGCATCTGCCGATGGTCAGAACGGACAGTTCAGTCGGTTTTTGTTCGTCGCCTTGTCCGGCTTGATGGCAAGCAGCACAATTGTATGGCTCGTGGATGCCTCTGGTAGCGGGTTTTATTTCGCCATGGTTCTCGTCGTGTTTTTTGTGCCCATCACGACATTTCTGGCGATGAAATTCTGGGTCTTCTCGCATCGGGAAACCGTCGTGCTTCCGTCTGGACCAATGGTACTGACAGCACTTTCTGCGACCTTTATGTTTCTGATCATCTATTGGAACTGGCCAGTTAACCACGATACAGCGTGGTATCTTGTGGCCACCCGAAAAATGCTGAATGGTGCACAGCTTTATGTCGATATCATTGAAGTAAACCCGCCGCTGAATTTCTATTATACAGTTTTGGCGCTGTATATCGCGGATCTTCTGGGTATCAGCGACTCGAACGGACAGTATCTTGCCGTCGCGGCGCTTTACTTTGTCAGCTTGTTGTGGACAGGGGCAATCCTTCGGAAAGTATCGCACTTGTCTAATGGTAGACTAAACGTGTTTTTTTGTTTCATCGCACTGGTCTACGTTCTGGCCGCAGCAAGCGAAATTGCGCAACGCGACCATCTCTTGGTGCTTTTCCTTTCCCCGTGGGTCGTCAGCTATCTTTCCAGCAACGAAACACCACCTTCGCTGGCAAGTAGTGCGTTTGCCGCGGCAGGTGTATGTTTGAAACCCTTTTTTCTGGTATTCCCGCTTGTCCTGTTTGTGCGTGATATTTGGCGCGCCCGTTCTCTGCGGCCGTTTTTGTATCCACATTATCTGATGATGCTGGCAATTGGTGCCGCATATGTGGTGTTCGTCAAAACGGTTCACGCGGAGTATCTGGAAGACATCGCTCCAATGGCCGTTCATGTTTATGGGGCGTTCAAGAAAAGCACCATCGGCGTACTTGCCAGTCAGTCACTGCCGCTCATCCTGTGCGGGGTTGCGTTATTGTCGTTACTGGCATTTTACCCGTCACGTGTGAACGTTTTTCTTATTCTCGCTATTGCGGGCTTTGTTTGTTACTTGGTGCAAAGTACGGGATTCCACTATCATCTGGTTCCGCTCTTCTGTTTCACATTGCTGGGTACTGCATGGCTGTTGCTGACAACGGAAAGGTTTACTTTTCACCTAATCCCCGCCTTGATGGCGTGCGGGCTTTTGCTGATCGGGTTGTGGCAGACTGGCAGGTATGAAAGTCAGTATACGGACGAAGTTGTGGATCAAATTCAGGAATTCGGTCCCATCGCAAGCCTGATGGCCGCGTCAACCTTGATAGACCCCGGTGCACCCGTTGCCTTGAGGTTGGGGATAGATTGGGTCAGCAGATACCCGCATAATTGGCTTTATCCCGGAGCAATTAATACACTTGCAGAAACAGATTGCGTTGCCGAAGCAGAGTATTGTGCGTTGCTCGAAGGCTTCGCTGAAAGGAATAGACGTGGCAATCTGGATGACATCATCCGGTACAAGCCAGACGTGATCGTTGTTGATCGTATCATTGAAAGGCTCGCTCGTGGCTCGTTCACATGGAAAACCTTCATGGAGGCTGACCCCCGGTTTGGTGATGTGATGAAAGACTACGAACTGGTGCATTCAACCCGTGAGATCGATTACTTCTTGCGAAAAGTAAACTGATCACAAGTAAAGAAAAATGCCCTCAATCCAGCACGACAACCTGTCCGGTTGCAATGCCCTTCTCGGTGCCGCCGTCGCGTAGCCAGACCCGGTCGCCGCCGATGCGGGCCACGCGCAGGCCGTTGAAGCTTGTGCCTTTGGTGGCCTTGATGATCCGCCCGTCGCTGAACTCAAGCAGCGCCCAGGCCGCGGCGTTGGTCTGATAGATACCGATCACCGACATTCGGTTTCGACCGTCATCTGGTTGGATGGAAGCAGCCACGGGGGTTGGAGCGGTTGCCAGATCGTCCACGCCCACAGCCGGTTCGGGGGGGCGGGGGAACGGCTCGGCGATCCGCTCAGGCTCAGATGGCAACCTGGGTTCGGGACTGCGCCGTTTTAGCGGACGTGGGGAGGCGGTGGGCGCAGACGCCAAATCGGGTTTCAGGACATCCTCTTCCGCCTTCGGCTGGGGCAAGGGCAGCGGGGTGGCGGCCAAGACCTTCGCGATCTGGTGGATCAGGTCGTCGTCGTCGGTTTTGTTGGCAATGACAGGGGCAGGTGGCGGCTGGCGCAGGTTTTCGGTGCCGTCCGCCAGATGCAGGGCAGGGGCCGTGATCGGTGTCGGCGTTGCCAGGCGCTGCGTATCAACAGAAAGAGAAGCGGGTGAGGCGGCTGGCGCTGCGACGAAATCCAGCGCGGCGAGTGATTGAGACACGTCAAGCACAACCGCATGATCCACCCGTTGCGGCCAAGTGTCCGGCTCGGCCATGGCAAACACGGTATCGGGAGAAGGGCGGGGACTGTCACTTGCGAGTGCGAAGACATCGGCCGGTGGCGGCGGCGGAACGGATATATCAACCGGTTCGGCCAGCGCGGCGACCAGCATGTCCAACTGATACTGCGCGTCGTCGTCCGACCGGACGGACTGGTCCGGGGCCACTATGTCCTGCACCGGCGATCCGAGCGAATAGACCAGAGCCGTGTCGGCAGCACCAAGCCCGTCGGCGCGCGCGGTTGCGTGAAGAGCAGGTGCGGGGGGCAGGTCGGTCATGTCATTGGCAGGTTTCAGCGAGGGGCCAAGACCATCCGGATCGACCAAGGCGTGTGGCACGGGGGGCGGGGCCAGAACATGACCCGCCGTCAGGATCGCCAGGTGACCGGCCTCGGATCGTGGCGTTCGGGGTTGGTCGAGATCGGTGGCAAATTCGGGCATATACGCTGTTGGTGCCGTTTTCTCGGGACCTTGCGCGGTCTCGCTCGGCACCGTGAACACCTCGTCCGGCGCGATGTCGCGAGTGATCGCATAGGGATCCGGCCAAACCCGTTTCGCGGCATAGATGGCGACGGACAGGAACAGCCCGCCAACGATAAACAGGACCGATAGAACGGACAATGCCAGTCGATACGATCTTGTTCCTTTCATAATTCCAACCTGCGTCCTGATGAAATCTGGCCTTCACGATCAAGCGCCCGGTCGCACGGCTTGTCAATATTGGCGCGTTACCGGCTAGCGTTGCAGACTGTTCTAGCGGTGGACTGTTGCGCGAAAACACAAATACAGGTGAAGGGTTTCGGTGAAGATCACAGGATGATTTAGCTTATTCCAACATTTGCCCTTCCCACTGGAAAGAACATACAGAACTACAGCAGGGGCCGGTCTGATCCAGCCGGTCACAGAAAACCATGGTGAAGGAAACTGGTCGGGCTGAGAGGATTCGAACCTCCGACCCCCTGCTCCCGAAGCAGGTGCGCTACCAGGCTGCGCTACAGCCCGACCGTGACGGGCGGGATAAACTGAGTTGCGGTCAGAGGCAAGCCCAGAAATGCCTTTGTGGCAACGTCGGGATCTATTTATCTTCCTGCCGACCAGCCAGACGCAAGATGAAAACGGCCGATGTGATCATCGGCCGTTTCAAGAAGCACGCGGGCGTTTGTTGCGTCAGAGATTCGCGTTCAGCGCGGCGATCACCGCGTCGCCCATGTCCGATGTGCTGACCGGTTTCACGCCTTCTTCGTTCGACAGATCGCCCGTGCGCACGCCATCGGCCAGCACCTTCTCGACGGCGGCCTCCAGTCGGTCAGCCTCGTCGCCCATGTCAAAGCTGTAGCGCAGTGCCATGGCGAAGCTGAGGATACAGGCGCAGGGGTTGGCCTTGCCTTCGCCCGCAATGTCGGGGGCCGAGCCGTGCACGGGTTCGTAAAGGGCCTTGGGCCGACCATTGGCCATCGGGGCACCCAGTGAGGCCGACGGCAGCATCCCCAACGATCCGGTCAACATGGCGGCGCAATCGGATAGGATGTCGCCAAACAGGTTGTCGGTATAGATCACATCAAACTGCTTGGGCGCACGCACCAGCTGCATGGCCCCGTTGTCGGCATACATATGCGACAACTCGACCTCGGGATAATCCTTGCCGACACGGGTCACGACCTCGCGCCACAGGATACCCGATTCCATCACGTTGGCCTTTTCCATCGAGCACAAACGCTTGTTGCGTTTCATCGCCAGCTCAAATGCCGACCGCGCGCCGCGCTCGATCTCGGTCTCGGTGTAGCGTTGGGTGTTGATCCCCACGCGTTCACCGTTCTCTTCGAAAATGCCACGCGGTTCGCCGAAATAGACGCCCGAGGTCAGCTCGCGCACGATCATGATATCCAGCCCCGACACGATGTCGCGTTTCAGGGACGAGAAATCGGCCAGCGCGTCGAAACATTGCGCCGGGCGCAGGTTTGAATACAAGTCCATTTCCTTGCGCAGCCGCAGAAGGCCACGTTCGGGTTTGACCGAGAAATCCAGATCGTCGTATTTCGGCCCACCAACGGCACCCAAAAGAACGGCGTCAACCTCTTGCGCTTTTGCCATGGTTTCATCGGCCAGCGGAACGCCATGCTTGTCATAGGCGGCACCACCCACCAGATCCTCGCTCACGTCGAAGGTCACGCCGCGCTTGTCGCCGATCCAGTCGATGATCTTGCGCACTTCGGCCATGACTTCGGGGCCGATGCCATCACCGGGCAGGATAAGGAGGGAGGGGTTGGTCATCGGCTTGTCCTTCATAAGAAATACGTCGCCGATGGCCTAGCCTGTCGGGGGCGTAGCGTCAAGAAATGAAGGGTCAGAAGCGCAGATCCACCCAGACAAGGCGGTGCCGCGACGCGGTGTTGACCGTGTCCAGCATCGGGTCGCCTTCGGCGGGCCAGAACACCCCTGCGCCCGTCACCTCAAGCGTGCGCGCGGGCAGGACATAGCTGACGCGCATATCCCCCGGCGCAGGCTCGGGCCAATCCACCGTGTGCAAGGATGCATTCCCTGTTGCAGTTGTGCCGGTGTGGCGCGGTTCGGGGTCGTTGAACCTGGGATCAGCCAGCAACCGGGTGATCGCGTCCCGGCGACCATCGCCCTTTGTCGGATCAAGGTTCGCAACCCCCGCGATGATCACCGGTCCGTCTGGGGCAGGGGTGGAAAGCGCGCCATCCATATAGCGTTGCCAGAATGCGATCTCATCATGGTTGCGCCGCCCGTTTCGGTCTTCGTCCCCGTCAAACACAGGAGTTGTGGCATGAAAGGTCAACAGGTGCAGAACCGGCCCGTTCGGCAGGCGCACCGGCACATCCCAATGAGCGACGCTGCTGAGCCGTTGGATCGCAAACGCCTCGGCCGATGGGAAGGGCGCGCCGTTTCGGGTTGGTGGAATGGCGACCGGCAGGTCGGTCCACAGAAAACCCGAGAAGTCGCGCACCTTGCCCAGCGGAAAGCGCGACAGGACGGCCATGCCGCCTTGCCCGGTGAAGCGGCCATAGCCCTGGGCGTCGCGCGGCTCGCCCGTGCGGCCGTTGCCATCCATGTCCAGCCCAGTGAACAGGCCCGCATTGGGCATCGCCGCAAAGGCGTGGGGCAGGGCATGTCCCCGATCTGCCAGCGCGGATTGAAAGGCCGTCAGGGCGTGGCGTTCGACGTCGTGGTCAAAGCCCTGAAGCGTCAGGATGTCAGGTTTGGTTGTGGCAATTACCGTCAGAACCGCAGCAATCTGAGGATCCGTCCCGGACAGGATGTCGCGCAACAAAAGGCCGGGGCCCTTGCGATCCAATTCAGCATTGAACGTTGCAACCCGCACATCCATCGCGGTCGAGGTGACTGGGATGGCGCTGACCACCACAGCCAGCGCCAGGATGGCGAATTGCTTCAGGGGATGGGCAAGACTGCGCGCGGCGTGGGTCAGGCCGTAGCCAGACCGGACTTGGTCGCCCGGCGTTTGTTGCGCTTGCGTTCGCTGCTGATCATCAGGGCGACACGCAGCATCGCGATACCGCGCATGAATAGGCTGGCAGGAAGAAAGGCCCATGCGGCAACTGTCCAGATCATGGTTTGATGGTTTTCCACCGACACCGAACCGAACAGCGATACGGCGGCAGAGATGATGATGGGCGTGGCAAACGGCAACAGGAAGCCAAGCGCAATGTTGAACCGGGCGTCGCGCACCAGGCGACGGACAACATCGCCGCCCGTGGTCGGGTCGAATGTCGGCAGATTGACCCAGACGTTGAACGCACCCGACGATTTCGACGGCCATTCGGTAAAGCGCAGCGCCATCAGGAACACGGCCATCGACAAAAGCGAGATCAGATAGCTCATGCCAGCGGCCGCGCGCAGCAGCACCATGTCGTTGAAACTGGCAGTGTCAGGCAACATCGACACCACGAAGCGCACCGGGCTGTAGGGGAAGTCGATGGCCTGACCAATCAGCATACCGACCGAGGTCATGAACTGGGTCGCCGTGGAATGGTCGGTCTGACCGCGCACGATCACCGACAGGCAGAACACGGTTGCAAACAGGGCGGCAAAGCGGATCCGGTTGAAGGGCGGGGCATCGCGAAATTCGACAAGGCCGGGATAGGTCGAGGCATACTCAAAGATCGTCAACGCGGCGGCGAATAGCGCGACGATGGTCACGATCTGGCCGGATTCCTGACTGACCCCCGGCACCAGAATGGACGGCGTTGCAATCAAGATCACCATCAGGAATGCTCGCGCAATTGCGCCAATCATTCGACTAACCACTACCTTTTCCTTCCACCTGGACGGGTGCTGTTACCTGCCGCACCCTTAATCCATGTCAGCGTTTCCTCACTCAGCGGGTCACTGCTTCTTATTGCAACATACTGCGTCGCATCTTAGTCCCACTGCAAGTTGAGCCTAAAATGCGTTGCCAAATGTGGTCGTTTTAAGGGGAAACTGGTGCGACTTTGCACCAAAATAAGGAGAAAATGGGGCCATTCCGGCGAATGACCCCATGATTCACGCAGTTTTTCAGGTGTTTAGACCCAAGGACGTTGGGTGGCGGCCTTGGCCTCAAAAGACTCAATTGATGCTTGTTTTTCCAGAGTCAGGCCGATGTCATCCAGTCCATTCAGCAAGCAATGCTTCTTGAAGGCGTCAACTTCGAAGGGAATCACCACGCCATCCGAGGTCGTGATCTCCTGTGATTCGAGGTCGACGGTCATCCGGGCATTGGCGCCTTTCTCGGCGTCGGCCATCAGAATGTCGACCTGTTCCTGCGTAAGCACGATCGGCAGAATGCCGTTCTTGAAGCAGTTGTTGAAGAAAATGTCGGCAAAGCTCGTCGAGATCACGCATTTGATGCCGAAATCGGCAATCGCCCAGGGTGCGTGTTCGCGCGACGACCCGCAACCGAAATTGTCGCCGGCCACCAGGATCTCGGCGTTGCGGTATTGCGGCTTGTTCAGGACGAAATCCGGGATCTCGTTGCCCTGGCGATCATAGCGCATTTCGTCAAACAGGTTCACGCCCAGACCCGACCGCTTGATGGTCTTCAGAAAGACCTTGGGGATGATCATATCGGTGTCGATATTCACCAGCGGCATTGGTGCCGCGATCCCATGAAGTTTTTGGAACTTGTCCATTGCACGCACCTTTCTGCATCCGCCACGCCGGATGGGCCGTGGCTGCGTCGTTCAGTCCCTTGCTTTATGCAGGTTTTGGCGGCGAATCCAAGTCAACCGCGCATGAAAAACCCGGCGCCTTGAGCAAAGCGCCGGGTTGGTGTTCAGATTGATCCGGATCAGGCTTTGCGGCGGCGGCGCGTGAGTGCGCCCATGCCAAACAGCCCGGTGATCAGAAGCAGCCCTGCGGCGGGCACCGGAACCGGCGACACCGTGACAAGGTTCTGCCCGGTGTAACGGCCACGATTTGCGTCGCCGTCCACTTGCAGGAACGACAGGTTCCACAGACCCGCGCCGGTGTAGTTCGTCGCCGCCAGAAGGAACTGGTTGGCAAGCGTCGTGCTGCCGGTGCTGCTGGCCTGGAACAGGCCGGTCGACACGCTGAGCGCGGTGTCGTCGTCTTCATATGCGGCTTCCCACAGCGCCATCTGGAAGGCGGCGGCCTGATCGCCGTTTGACGCGTCAAGCGAGGCGTAGTTGGCATCAAACACCGACTGAACCCGGTCGCGCGCGACGTTGGACAGGCCAAAGCTGTTCGAGAACGGATCGTTGGTCGGCGTATAGTTCTGACTGGAACCCGTGCTCATCAGATAATGCGCGATGTCCAGACACCAGCCGACGAAACTGCCCATGTCCCCCGATGTGTCGGTCAGGTTGAAGCCCGTGGCGCCAACGGTTCCGGGCGTGTTCGCCACCGGAGAAGAATTGACAGATACGGACTGAACCGTGGACGTATAGCCATCCAGCCGCAAAACGGCGGCGTCGGATGTGGTTGCGAAACCTGCGGCAATGACGGCCGCTGATAGTAGTTTTTTCATATTCACCCCTTCGATACTTTTGACCCAGCAATATTTTTCCACCGCATCCCCGGAACGGTGTTGGAATAAAAGTGATTCTAGCGGTGCATCGTGTCCGGCGCAAAGAAATTCGTCAGAATTGTGGCCGTATCAATTTTAGGTGGTGTGGGGTGCGCGGGGGGAGTGTAAAAAAGTGCGCAACTGTTTCCCAGTTGCGCACAATCGCATCGTTTCCAGTTGTTTCGGTGTGCCTCGCCTGGCACACGAATCACATCAGATCGCGAACATCGGTCAGTTTTCCGGTCAGTGCGGCGGCTGCCGCCATGGCGGGCGACACCAGATGGGTGCGTCCTTTGTAGCCCTGACGCCCCTCGAAGTTCCGGTTCGAGGTCGACGCGCAACGTTCATGCTCGGACAGTTGGTCAGGGTTCATGGCAAGACACATGGAGCAGCCCGCCAGCCGCCATTCGAACCCGGCCTCCTGAAAGATCTCGGCCAGACCTTCTTCTTCCGCCTGCGCGCGTACAAGGCCGGATCCCGGCACGATCATGGCCCGCAGTCCGTCCTTGATCTTCTTGCCCTTCACCACGTCGGCCACGGCGCGCAGATCTTCGATGCGCCCGTTGGTGCAAGAGCCGATGAACACGGTATCAATTTCAATGTCGGTCAGCTTCTGGCCGGGGGTCAGGCCCATATATTCGATGGCGCGCTTGGCTGCCTCGACCTTGCCGCCGGTGAAATCCTCGGGGCTGGGCACAGTGGCGGATATAGGCAGAACATCCTCGGGCGAGGTGCCCCAGGTCACGACCGGCTCGATCTCTTCACCCTTGAGCGTGATTACTTTGTCGAAATGCGCGCCTTCGTCGGTGTAAAGCGTTTTCCAGTATTCCAGCGCCTGTTCCCATTGCCCGGCTTTGGGCGCATGGGGGCGGCCTTTGACATATTCAAAGGTGGTCTCATCCGGTGCGATCAGACCTGCGCGGGCGCCGCCTTCGATGGCCATGTTACAGACGGTCATGCGGCCTTCCATCGACAGGTCGCGGATCGCCTCACCGCAATATTCGATGACATAGCCGGTGCCGCCGGCGGTGCCGGTCTTGCCGATCACGGCCAGCGTGATGTCCTTGGCGGTGACACCCGGTTTCAGCTTGCCGGTGATCTCGACCTTCATGTTTTTCGACTTCTTCTGGATCAGCGTTTGCGTCGCCAGAACATGTTCGACCTCGGACGTGCCGATGCCGTGCGCCAGCGCGCCGAACGCACCGTGCGTCGCGGTATGGCTGTCACCGCACACGACCGTCATGCCGGGCAGGGTCCAGCCCTGTTCGGGACCAACGATGTGCACGATCCCCTGGCGCACGTCATCCACGGGGTAATAATGGATGCCGAATTCCTTGGCGTTCTTGTCCAGCGCCTCGACCTGAATGCGGCTTTCTTCGTTTTCGATCCCCTTGGCGCGGTCCAGCGTGGTGGGCACGTTGTGATCCGGCACTGCGATGGTCTTGTCGGGCGCGTGGACCTTGCGTCCCGCCATGCGCAGCCCTTCGAAGGCCTGCGGGCTGGTCACTTCGTGCACCAGATGGCGGTCGATATACAGAAGGCAGGTGCCGTCTTCGGCTTCATGGGCCACATGGGCGTCCCAGATTTTGTCATAGAGTGTCTTCGGGGCGGTCATATCGCTCTCCGTGGATGGGCGTGGATGTATGTCAGGTTGCAATAGGTCGGGGGCGCCACCTTATAGGTAGGCCTGCACCGTCCGCGTCGCACCGAAAAACCGCCAGGGCAGGCGCGCGCGATCATCCATATCGAAAACCCGAGTCATGCTGCTGGGATACTCTTTTGCCGCCCATGTCGCAAGAGCGGTTGGAGGTGATGGTGTGTCCGCCCACTGGACGCCGGGAATGCCGCGTGTAAAACTCATCGCTATGGAGCCAGAAGCAACGCCGCACCCCGGCACATCACCCAGAGAAAGCAGCGGCGCGGACGACCTGCCAGAGCTTGCAACCAGCACTTTCGACACGCTGCGCGACGAGTTGATGCCGCTGTGGATCGAAGGCGCCAACTTCGTGACCAGCCTTGGACAGACCTGGCGTTTGTACCAGGTGGCCATCGTGGTTCTGCTGGCGGTGATTTCCTGGGCGGTCGGCAAGGTGCTGGCCCCCCGGATCGACGAATGGCTGCGGTCGCGCGAGGGGTGGTCGAAACGCCGGTTGCGCTTTGCCATCCACACCAAGCGCCGTGTGCCCATGATGATGTTCGTGGTGATGTCATGGATGGTTGTGTCGGTGATGCGCGAGGTGACGTGGCCGTCACGATCCTATCTGATCGCGGCGATTGGCACGCTGGCGCTGGCCTGGGTGCTGGTGGGCTTTGCCTCGGTCATCGTTGAGAACCGCGTTCTGCGGCGCACGACGAAATGGGGGCTGTGGATCTATGTCACCCTGTATTATCTGGGTGTCACCGACGAGATCGGCGAGGTGCTGGATAATCTGGCGATCTCGGCAGGGGATTTCCATATCTCGCTTCTGGATGTTCTGCGCGCGGTTGTGGTCACGGCGGCACTGTTTGCACTGGCGCGCATGTTCAGCCGGGGATCGGCGGAGAAGATCAAGAACAACGACGACATCTCTCCGTCCATGCAGGTGTTGGCGGTCAAGTTCATCCAGCTTCTTCTGTATGGCGCGGCGTTCTTTCTGGGCCTGAAAGTGATCGGTGTCGACCTGACCGGTCTGGCGGTCCTGTCGGGTGCCATCGGTGTCGGTCTTGGTTTTGGTCTGCAAAAGGTCGTGTCGAACCTTGTGTCGGGCGTGATCATCCTGCTGGACAAGTCGATCAAGCCGGGCGACGTGATTTCCCTGGGCGAGACCTTCGGCTGGATCCAGCAGCTTGGCGCGAGATATGTGTCCGTCGTCACACGCGACGGGCGCGAATACCTGATCCCGAACGAAGACCTGATCACCGGGCAGGTGGTGAACTGGTCGCATACGAACTCGTTCGTGCGGCTGGATATCTATTTCGGCACCGCCTATGGCGACGATCCGCACAAGGTGCGCAAGGTTGCAATCGCAGCCGCCAGCGAAGTGGCGCGGGTTCTGAGCTTTCGTCCCCCTGTCTGCCACATCGTCGGATTTGGCGACAGTTCGGTCGATTACATTCTGCGCTTCTGGATCGACGATCCGACCGGCGGGCTGACCAATATCCGCGGCAATGTCTATCTGGCGCTGTGGGATGCGTTCCACGAAAACGACATCTCGTTCCCGTTCCCGCAGCGCGAGGTGCGCCTGTTGCAGGACGACGAGGAGGGCGAACAGGAGGGCGACCTGGCGGACGCGGCGGAAACCGGCGAAAATCCGCAGGCGTGACCCTTTTGCATGACCCAATAACGCCAGTTGCTTGACGAACGTTGAGATCGCCCCCATGTGATGCTACGATTCCAACATGCCCAGCGTCGGGGCGGAACGGCGTGTATTGATAGGAGGACAATGTCCTGTATCGTCAAACAGAGGTCGCAGAAGATGCGACTGCAGGGAAATCCGCAATGACGGCGGCCCCTCAGACCAATGTCAGCGACACAATCCTGTCGCTCGTTCTAAACTCACTTGAAGATGACAAAGCCGAAGATGTGGTGATCATCGATTTGCGCGGCAAATCCGAGATGGCCGATCACATGGTCGTGTGCTCCGGTCGTTCGACCCGACAGGTCGCCGCGATTTCGGAAAAGCTGACCGAGAAGCTCAAACAGGATATGGGGGTCTTTTCGAAGATCGAAGGCAAGGATCAGGGCGACTGGGTTCTGATCGACGCGGGCGACGTGATCGTCCATGTCTTCCGCCCCGAAGTGCGCGAGTTCTATCAGCTTGAGAAGATGTGGTTGGAGCCGGGCACGGCCGGCGCGGCCACCTGATCTTCAAGGGTGCGACGTCATGAAGGTGCATATCTGCGCCGTTGGCCGCCTGCGCGGCGGGGCCGAGCGTGACCTGATCGACGATTATCTGACCCGGTTCGATCGCACCGGGCGTGCGCTGGGTCTGGGGCCAGCCCAAATCCATGAAGTGGAGGACAAGAAGGGCGGTGGCACGGCGGCCGAAGCCGCCTTGCTGGAACGAGCCATTCCGCAGGGCGCGCTGCTGTGCACGCTGGACGAACGTGGCAAGGTCATGTCCTCGCCCGATTTTGCAAACCTGCTGGCCCGTTGGCGTGAAGACGGGCGCAGCGATGTGGCTTTCGCGATCGGCGGGGCGGACGGGCTTGACCCCGGTCTGCGCGCCCAAGCCGATGCCAGCCTGTCATTTGGCAAGATGGTCTGGCCGCATATGCTGGCGCGGGTGATGTTGTCCGAACAGCTTTACCGTGCGGCCTCGATCTTGGCGGGCAGCCCGTATCACCGGGTCTGACCGGCGCCGCAGTGCCTGCCTGCCTTGCACCCGGTCTGTTCGCACAATAGACAGTCCTTATGCAGCCAGAGGATCCGATCATATGACCACGCCCAAGCCCGTCGTTCTGTGCATTCTCGATGGCTGGGGGCTGCGCGCGCAACGCGACTACAACGCCCCCGCGCTGGCCAGCACTCCCAATTTCGATTGGTTGATGAAAAACTGCCCGCACGGCACACTGATTACGCATGGTCCGGATGTGGGCCTGCCGACGGGACAGATGGGCAATTCAGAAGTGGGGCACACCAATATCGGCGCAGGTCGCGTGGTGGCGATGGACCTTGGTCAGATTGATCTGGCGATCGAGGATGGTTCGTTCTTTGAGAACGAAGCTCTGCGCGCGTTCGCAACCAAGGTCAAGGCGGCAGGCGGCATCGCCCATATCGCCGGATTGGTAAGCCCCGGTGGCGTTCACAGCCATCAGGATCACCTTGTCGCCGCAGCCAAGGCGCTGACCGATGCGGGGCTGAGCGTGGCCATTCATGCAATCACCGATGGGCGCGACGTGCCGCCGCAATCCGCGCGTGAACAGGTGGCGGCGTTTGAGGCGGCGCTTCCAAACGGCGCGCGCGTGGTCACCGTGATGGGCCGCTATTTCGCGATGGATCGCGACAACCGCTGGGACCGGGTCAGCCGCGCCTTCGACGCCATGGTCAAGGGGCAGGGCGCCGCGACATCCAGCGCCGATGCCGCCATCGCTGCCGCCTATGACAAGGGCGAAACAGACGAGTTCATCCAACCTGCGGTGATCGACGGCTTTGCGGGCATGAAAGATGGGGATGGCCTGTTCTTCATCAACTTCCGCGCCGACCGCGCCCGCGAAATCCTGCGCGCCATCGGCGAGCCGGGCTTTGCCGAGTTTAACACCGGCCCGCGTCCAACCTTGTCGGCGCTTCTGGGCATGGTGGAATATTCCGATGATCACAACGCCTTTATGACCACCTGTTTTCCCAAGCGCGAGATTGTGAACACGCTGGCCGAATGGGTCGCGAAACACGGCAAAACCCAGTTTCACACCGCCGAGACCGAGAAGTATCCCCATGTCACGTTTTTTCTGAACGGCGGCAAGGAAGCCCCGGTCGAAGGCGAGGTGCGATATATGGCCGACAGCCCAAAGGTCGCCACCTATGACCTGCAACCGGAAATGTCCGCCGCTGAAGTCACCGAACATTTCGTCGGGGCCATCCGTGACCGCTTTGACCTGATCGTCACAAACTATGCCAATCCCGACATGGTGGGACATACCGGCGATCTGGATGCGGCCATCGCAGCCTGTGAAGCGGTGGATGCCGGGCTTGGACAAGTGCTGGCGGCGCTGAAAGAGGTGGGCGGCGCGATGATCGTGACCGCCGATCATGGCAACTGCGAAACCATGTGGGACGACGAAACCAACGGCCCCCACACGGCGCATACGACCAACCTTGTGCCAGTCATTCTGTTTGGCGGACCCGAGGGCGCCCGACTGGCAGACGGACGACTGGCCGATCTGGCCCCGACCGTGCTGGAGCTTATGGGGCTGGCGCAGCCCGCCGAGATGACCGGCGAAAGTCTGATCCGCCGGTGAGAGGGGTCGGGCGTCTCTTGCCCCGTTTGGCGGGGGCGGTCCTGTTGGTGCTCGCGCCGACACTTGCAGCCCGTGCGCAGACCGACCCGACCGACGCCGCCCGTGCCGCGATGCTGGCGCTGGACAAGGCGACGCTTGCACTGGCCGAAGCTGAAAAGTCCACCGACCGGATTTCCGCCCTGACGCAAACCGTGCAGGCCTATGAGGAAGGGCTGGCCGCGCTGCGCGATGGGTTGCGCCGGGCCAGCCTGCGCGAGGCAACCCTGAAGGGTGCCTTGCAGGCGGAAAGCGACCAGTTGTCCCAACTTCTGGGCGTCCTGCAAACCATCCAACGCGCGCCGGAACCGGCCTTGCTGGTCCATCCTGCTGGACCGATTGGCACCGCCCGGTCCGGGATGATCCTGTCCGATGTGGCCCCCGCCCTGCAATTGAAAGCCGACGCGCTGCGCCGCGACCTTGAAGAGCTGCAAACCCTGCAGACCTTGCAGGAAAACGCGGTCGAGACGCTGAAATCAGGGCTGGAAGGTGCGCAGGACGCGCGGTTCGAGCTTAGCCTGGCCATCGCGCGGCGCACCGAACTGCCCCGCCGTTTCGTCGCTGATGAGGCCCGGATGAAAACGCTGCTTGAAAGCGCGGATACCTTGACCAGCTTTGCCGACGGGCTGATGTCGGAACCTGTGCCGCAGGGCAACGCTGCCGATACACGGGACTTTTCAAGCGTGAAAGGGCGGCTGCCCATGCCCGTGCTGGGCAAGGTGTTGCGCCGCTTTGATGAGGTGGACGCCGCCGGGGTGCGTCGCCCCGGTTATGTCATCGCCACGCGGCCCTTGGCCATCGTCACCACACCCTGGCCTGCGACGATCCGATACCTGGGGCCGCTTCTGGACTATGGCAACGTCGCCATCATCGAACCGGGCGATGGTTATCTGATGGTGCTTGCCGGGTTGGGCCAACTGTTCGGCGAAGTGGGTGAGGTGCTGCCAAAAGACGCCCCGATCGGCCTGATGGGCGGGGCGTCGGCCAGCGGTGATCAAGCGTTTTTGATCGCAGCGGAGGAAGGAACTGGCGCAGTCGCGTCGGAAACGCTTTATATAGAGCTAAGAGAGAACGGAACACCCGTGGACCCCGGCGACTGGTTCGCGGCAGGCAAGGAATGAACTGATGAGGAAATTCGTGATGGCCGCCCTTGGGGGCACATTGGCAGGCGCGGTGCTGACCACGCAGGTGGCCGGGCCGCTTCTTGCACAAGATGCCGCCCGCAACGCAAGCGTCTATGAGCAACTTGACCTGTTTGGCGACATTTTTGAACGTATCCGCGCGCAATATGTGGAAGAGGTCGACGCCGCCGATCTGATCGAGGCGGCCATTGACGGGATGCTGACCTCGCTCGACCCGCATTCCAGTTACCTGTCGCCCAAGGACGCCGCCGACATGCGGGTGCAGACGCGCGGGTCATTCGGGGGGCTGGGCATCGAAGTGACGCAGGAAGAAGGCTTCGTGCGTGTCGTGTCGCCGATGGACGGAACACCCGCAGCAGATGCAGGCATGGAATCGGGCGACTATATCACCCACGTGGATGGCGAAGCCCTGATGGGGCTGACATTGGACGAGGCGGTGAACATGCTGCGCGGCCCGGTGGGATCCGAGATCATCATCACCGTTGTGCGCGAAGGCGTGGATGAACCCTTCGACGTGTCGATCATCCGCGACACGATCAAGCTGACCGCCGCCACCGCGCGCTCGGTCGGCAATACCATCGTTCTCAGGGTGACGACCTTCAACGACCAGACCTATGCCAACATGACCGAAGGCTTGACCCGCGAGGTTGAGGCCCTGGGCGGGATGGACAATGTCGCAGGCATTGTGCTGGATCTGCGCAACAACCCCGGCGGGCTTCTGAATCAGGCGATCGAAGTGTCCGACGCCTTCCTTGAAAGCGGCGAAATCGTATCGACCCGCGGCCGCAATCCCGGTGAAAGCGAACGGGTCAACGCCGAAGCAGGCGACTTGGCCGAAGGCAAACCGATGGTCGTTCTGATCAATGGCGGCTCGGCCTCTGCGTCGGAAATCGTCGCAGGCGCGCTTCAGGACCACCATCGCGCCATCGTCGTCGGCACCAAGAGCTTCGGCAAAGGCTCGGTCCAGACGGTGATGCCGCTGGCCTCGGACGGGGCCATGCGCCTGACCACCGCACGGTATTATACACCGTCGGGCCGTTCGATTCAGGCGCTGGGCGTGTCGCCCGACATCTTGGTCGAGCAGCCCCCGCGCGTCCCCACGGCCGAGAACGAGGATGAAGGCCGCCCGCAACGCACCGAAGCCGACCTGCGCGGCAGCCTGAACAATGACAGCCTGAGCGAGGATGAACAGCGCCAGATCGAGGAAGAACGCGAAGCCGCGGAAGAAGCCGCCAAGCTGCGCGACGACGATTTCCAACTGTCTTACGCGGTCGACCTGATCAAGGGCCTGTCGACCATCGCCATGGCGCAGTGAGCAGGTTGCAAGACGATCAAGGGGCCATTCTCAGGGATGGCCCTTTTGCATTCCTGCCACAGATGCCTGTAACACGCTGTCGCACCGCCAAGCTGATGAGGTCATGATGACACCTGCCGATATCGAAAAACTGCCCTATCGACCTTGCGTCGGGATCATGCTGGTGAATGACGATGGCAAGGTGTTCGTGGGCCAAAGGCTGGACGCGCCGAAACTGGGCACTGAAACCGCCTGGCAGATGCCTCAGGGCGGGGTGGATGACGGCGAAGACCCGCGCGAGGCTGCCCTGCGCGAGCTGTGGGAAGAAACCGGCGTGACAAGCGATCTAGTGACGATCGAAGCGGAACTGCCTGACTGGCTGCCCTATGACCTGCCCCACGACATCGTGCCACGGATCTGGAAAGGCCGCTTCAAAGGGCAACAACAGCGGTGGTTCCTGATGCGGTTCAAGGGCGACGACAGCGCGGTGAATATCGAAACGGACCACCCGGAATTCAGCCAATGGGCCTGGATGGACCCGGACGAGGTCGTGGCCCATATCGTGCCCTTCAAACGCGACATCTATGCCACTGTCCTCAAGGGATTTCGGAGGTATCTGTGATGCGCGGCCTGCTGCTTGTCATCTGGCTCGTGATGCCTCAGTCCGCCTTGGCACTTTCGTGCTTGCCCCACAACGCGATCTCAGCCTTCCTGGACGCCGCCCGGTCCACCAAATCCTATGTTGCGGTGTTGGGTCGGCTCAGCTTTGATGCCAGCAAAACCCCCAAACCAGACCAATCCCGGCAACGATTGCCCAAACCCGACAATTTCCTCAGCGGTCGGATCAGCGGGCACAGCCTGACGCGGTCAGGTTTTGACTCGCCGTTTGACCGCGCGATTGACATCAACCTGAAATGCATGGGGCCGTGGTGTGCCCGGCTTCGCAACGGACAGGAACATCTGGTGTATCTGGAACGGACAGACGGGCGTTACCTGCTCGTGTCCGATCCCTGTGGCGGATACGCGTTCGCGACGCCCGATCCGGCCACCCTGGACAAGGTCCGGTCCTGCATGCGCGGTCAGGCCTGCGATCCCGAATTGCCGCGCCGCTGACGCGTTTCACCCTTCGCAAACGCCACAATCCCGCTATAAGGGCGGCAAACATCGCTGCCGGAGCCACGCCCATGTCCTTTGACCGTTCGATCAAGATCGCACCCTCCATCCTGTCCGCCGATTTCGCCAATTTCGGTCAGGAAATCCAGGCCATCGAAGCGCAGGGCGCCGACTGGGTGCATGTCGATGTCATGGACGGCCATTTCGTGCCCAACCTGACCTTCGGCCCGCCTGCAGTGAAAGCCTTCCGCCCCCATGTGAAAACCTTCATGGATGTGCATCTGATGATCGCGCCGGTCGATCCCTATATCGAAGCCTATGCCGAAGCCGGCGCCGATATGATCACCGCCCATGTCGAAGCCGGACCCCATATCCACCGCACGTTGCAGGCCATCAAGGCGCAGGGCGTGAAAGCCGGCGTCAGCCTGAACCCGGGCACACCGCTGGACAGCATCGAACATGTGCTCGACCTCGTGGATATGGTGCTGATCATGACCGTGAACCCGGGCTTCGGCGGGCAGAAGTTCATCCACTCCGGCGTCGACAAAACCCGCCGCCTGCGCCGGATGATCGGCGACCGCCCGGTCCACATCCAGATCGACGGCGGTGTCACAACCGAAACCGCGCCACTGGTGGCCGAAGCCGGTGCCGATGTACTGGTGGCCGGATCCGCCGTCTTCAAAGGCGGCTCGGTCGACAATCCAGACGCTTATGGGGACAATATCCGCGCCATCCGCGCCGCCGCTGAAGCCGAGCGCAGCTAGGGTTTCTTCTGGCCCGAAATTTCCCGGGGTAGGTCCAATCGACCGATTGGACCGCAGGGGCAGCGCCCCTGACACAAGGCTGGATTGTCACATTCGAATGTGACAATCTGATGCGAACAAATTGCCGGAGGACACCATGTTTCGCATCACCACAGCCTTTGCCACCCTTGTCGCCTTTGCCGCCATACCCGCCTTTGCGGATGAAGACATCGCCGACCAGTATCCCGGCTCGGTGCTTTATGAAAAACCGGTCGAGGTGATTCCGGATGTCTGGTCCGCCATCGGCGCCACCGCCCCGCCGACCTATGAAAATGCAGGCCACAACAACAATCTCAGCTTCATCGTCACGGGCGAAGGCGTGATCGTGGTCAACGCGGGCGCCAACGCCAAGCTGGCGCAGGCCCTGCATGACGAGATCAAGGCCGTCACCGACCAGCCCGTGAAACTCGTCATCAACGAAAACGGCCAGGGTCACGCGATGCTGGGCAACAGTTACTGGATCGATCAGGGGGTCGAGGTGCTGGCCCATGTCGATGCCGCCCATGAATTTGAGGAATACTCGGCCCAGATCTATGACGGCATGACGCGATACGCGCGCGAGAACGCCGAGGGCACCGTGCCGATGGGGCCGACCCGCACCTTCGAGGATAAGGAGGTTATCACACTGGGGGGCAAAACCATCGAAGTGCTCTATTCCGGTCCGGCCCACAGCCCCGGCGACATCCAGGTCTGGCTGCCGGAAGACGGGTTGATGATTGCGGGCGACATGGCCTTTCATAACCGCATCCCGCCGATTTTCGAGGACACCTGCACCAGCTGCTGGATCGAGACCTGGGAAACCGTCTTTGCCCCCATCGGCGCAACCTATGTGATCCCCGGTCACGGATACCCGACCAACATGGCACAGGTTGAAGATCACACCATCGGCTACCTCAAACATCTGCGCGGCGAAGTGGGCAAGCTGCTTGACGAAGGCGGCACGCTGGAAGACGCCTATTACGTTGACCAATCCCCCTATGCCCACCACGACACGTTCGAGGAGCTGGCCACCAAGAATGCCGGTCAGGTCTTTACCGAGATGGAGTTTGAGTAACCGACACCCTCAGTCCCGGCTGCGCAGATGATCCAGCATCGCACCGGATCCGAACCCGTCTGCCACCAACCCGTTGTCGCGCTGATAGTTGCGCAGCGCGGCGGCGGTGTTCGGGCCGGGGAACCCATCTGCGCCCAATGTGTCATAGCCCGCCGCCGTCAGGCGTTCCTGCAATTCGCGCATCTGGTCGCGGGACAGCACGATCAGGTCATCGGGGCAGCGCGTTCTGATCGGACGCCCGCCCTGCACCCGGTCGGCCAGAAGCCCGACTGCAATCGCATAGGCATCGGCCCGGTTATAGGTCAGCAACACGTCGAAATTACCAAAGGTCATGAAGGCCGGGCCGCTGGCGCCTGACGGCAGCACGATCGAGGCCTCCCCATAATCCGGGACCGGGCTGCCATCGGCCAGCTGCACCCCCATGCCCGCCCAGTCGGCAACCGCGCGTTTGACCTGGCGTCCCGCCAGTGCATGGTCGAACCCCTGTGGCAAGACGACCTCGACCCGGCAGGGGCGGCTCATCCGCCAACCATGCGCGGCCAAGTAGTTCGCGATCGAGGCCAACCCGTCCTGCGGATCGTCGCCCCAGATGTCGCGCCGCCCATCCCCGTCATGGTCGACCGCAAACCGCAGAACGCTGGACGGCATGAACTGTCCATGCCCCATCGCCCCGGCCCAGGATCCCAGCATCGCGGCGGGCGCGATGTCGCCTGCGTCGATGATCGTCAGCGCGGCGATCAGTTCGTCTTCGAAGAAACTGGCGCGATGTCCCGATTGCGCCAGTGTCGCCAGCGCCGTCAGAACCGGCCAGTCGCCACGTGTGGCGCCGTAATCGGTCTCCAACCCCCAAATCGCCAGGATGATCTGCGGATCGACGTCAAATTTCTCGGATATGCCATTCAGAAGGGCGCGATTATCCCGAAACCGTGCCCGCCCCTTGCGGATGCGTTTGTCCGTCACCGCGCGTTCCAGGTATTGCGAGATGGTCAGGGTAAATTCAGCCTGGTTCGATTGCTTTTCCAGCACCCTGGGATCGGGGCGCAGATGGCTCGCGCACAGCTCAAGCGTTTGGGCAGAGACGCCCGCCTGACCGGCACGTTTGCGAAAGGCATCGCACCATGCCTGAAAATCGTCTTCCAACATCATACTGTTCAACACCAACTCATACCTTTTGTCCCGATTGGACATTACCAACTACTTTCGGGAACGCTTCACTTTCTTTTTCGTCTTTGCGGTTTTCCGCTTTGACGTCATGGGTTTCCGGGGTGTGGACTTCCCCGTCTTTCGCGTTTTTGCGGGCGTCAGTTTGCGTCCTTCAATGTTCAGAAGCTCAAGCGTCAGCCCGCCGGTGGTCGGAATGGCTTCCGCAAGTCGCACGGTGACACGCTGCCCCAGCCCGATCACCAGACCCGACCGTTCGCCCACCAGCACCTGTTCGTCCTTGTCATGGCGAAAATATTCGTTGCCCAGCGAACTGATGGGCACAAGCCCGTCGGCGCCGGTTTCGTCCAGTTTCACGAACAGGCCGAACCGCGCGATGCCCGATACCCGCCCTGTGAACTCGTTGCCGACGCGTTCGGCCAGAAACGCGGCCAGATAACGGTCTGTCGTGTCCCGTTCAGCCGCCATCGACCGCCGTTCGGTTTCCGAGATATGCTGCGCCGTCGCTTCCAGCTTTTCGATGTCTTCCGGCCTGAGCCCGTCCTTGCCCCATCCATGCCCCGAGATCAGCGCCCGGTGTACGATCAGGTCTGAATAGCGCCGGATGGGCGAGGTGAAATGCGCATAGGATTGCAATGCCAGCCCGAAATGTCCGAAGTTTTCCGGGAAATAGTAGGCCTGCGACATTGACCGCAGGGTGGTCAGGTTGATCAGCTCGTCAAACTCCGTGTCTTCGGACTGGGCCAGCAGATTGTTCAGGTGCTGGGTTTTCAGTACCTGCCCCTTGGCCAGCGTGAAACCAGACGCCTGCGCGACCTCACGCAAGGCTTCCAGCTTCTCGGGGCTGGGCTCTTCGTGGACCCGAAACAGAAGCGGGCGTCTGAGGCGGGTCAGTTCCTCGGCCGCGGCGACGTTGGCGAGGATCATGAACTCTTCGATCAGCCGGTGCGCGTCGAAGCGTTCGGCAAAGGCGACCGAGGCGACCTTGCCATCGTCGTCCAGGATGATCTTGCGTTCCGGCAGGTCCAGATCCAGTGGCTGGCGCGAGGCGCGGGCTTGTTTGGTCGCGTGATAGGCGGCAAACAGCGGCGCGATCACCTCGTCCATAAGGGGCGCGCATTTTTCGTTGGGTTGACCGTCCTGCGCCGCCTGCACCTCGGCGTAGTTCAGCGAGGCATGGGATTTCATCAACCCGCGAATGAAACTGTGGCTGAGTTTGCGGCCCTGCGCGTCCAGCACCATGCGCACGGCGATACACGCGCGTGGCACACCTTCGTGCAGGCTGCACAAATCGCCAGACAACCGGTCGGGCAGCATCGGCACCACCCGGTCGGGAAAATAGGTTGAATTGCCCCGCCGCCGCGCCTCGTGATCCAGATCTGATCCGGGTGTCACGTAATGGGCCACATCGGCGATGGCGACCCATACCACATGACCGCCGGGGTTCTTCGGGTTGTCGTCCGCATGGGCATAGCACGCATCGTCATGGTCGCGCGCATCCGCCGGGTCGATGGTGACAAGGGGCAGGTGGCGCAGATCCTCGCGCCCCTTCAGGCCCGCCGGTTTCATCGCATCCGCTTCTTCGATCACGCTGTCGGGGAAGGCATCCGGGATGCCGTGCTGGTGGATCGCGATCAGGCTGACGGCCTTGGGCGCGGTCGGGTCGCCCAGCCGGGCCACGATCCGCGCGCGGGGCAGTCCCATGCGGGATTTCGGCCCGGATTGCTGCGCCTCGACCAACTCGCCGTCTTTCGCGCCTTCGTCCGCTCCGGGATCAACCCGCCATTCCTTGTCCGCCCCCTTGTCGACAGGCACGATCCGCCCGCCTTCGGACCCCTTGCGATAGATGCCCAGAATACGGATCGGATTGGTGCCGATGCGGCGGATCAACCGTGCCTCATAGGCATAAGGCTCATCTTTCACCTCGGTCATGCGGGCCAGAATGCGCTCGCCCGGCTCCAGCGCCGGGTCCGAGGGCTTCAGCACCAAAATCGCACGCGGCGCAGCGCCGTCGCCCGCCCATTCCATCGGGCTGGCATACAGATCGCCATCGGCATCGGGCACCTCGATCCGCAGCACGGCGACCGGCGGCAGCTTGTCCGGGTTGCGATAGGTCTTGCCACGTTTGGCAAGGTGCCCGTCGGCCTCAAGCTCTTTCAACAGGCGCTTCAGGTCGATCCGCGCCGCGCCCTTGATCCCGAACGCCCGCGCGATGTCGCGCTTGCCCGTCTGGGTCGGGTTATCCGAGATCCAGTCCAGAATCTCTTGTTTGCTGGGAAATTGGCTCATGCGAAATAATCCCGGATAAGGCGTGAATAAATGGTTTTCAACTGGCCGATCTGGTCGACTTTCACCCGTTCATCCACCTGATGCATGGTTTTGCCCACAAGGCCGAACTCAACCACGGGGCAGATGACCTTGACGAAGCGCGCATCCGATGTCCCGCCCGAGGTCGACGCCTCTGGGCGACGCCCGGTTTCGGCCTCGACCGCTGTGGCAACAAGGTCAGACAGCGGGCCGGGGGGGGTCACGAAACTTTCACCCGACACGGTCGCCGTCATCTCGATATCCACACCGGTGGCTTTGCCGACGCGGGCGGCTTCGGTGTTCAGCCATCGGATCAGGTCAGACGAACTGTGCGCGTCGTTGAAGCGGATGTTGACCGTGGCGCGGCATTCGGCGGGGATCACGTTGGTGGCGGGGTTGCCCGTGTCAAAGGTCGTCACGGCAAGGGTCGAAGCGTCGAAATGGTCGGTGCCATTGTCTAGCTCGTGCGCCGCAAGGTCGGCAATCAGCCGGGCCAGCGCGGGCACCGGGTTCAGCGCGCGGTGGGGATAGGCGGAATGGCCCTGCACCCCGCGCGCGGTGAAATAGGCCGTCATGGACCCGCGCCGCCCGATCTTCATCATCTCGCCCATGTCATTCGGGCTGGTGGGTTCGCCAACGATGCAATCATCCATGGTTTCGCCCGCTTCGGCCATCCAGTCCAGAATGGCGGTGGTGCCGTCGGTGGCATCGCCTTCTTCGTCGCCGGTAATGGTGATGACAAGCGAGGCATCCGCAGGCGCATCCGCCACGAAATCAATCGCGGCAGCGACCCAGGCGGCCACGCCGGACTTCATATCTGTGGCACCCCGACCATATAGATAACCGTCACGTATCTCGGCCCCGAAGGGATCCACCGTCCAGGCGTCCGCATCGCCCACCGGCACCACGTCGGTATGGCCGTTGAACCCCAGCGTGCGTGCATTCCGCGACCCCCAGCGGGCAAACAGGTTCGACACGCCCCCCCGGTCGATCCGGGTGCAGGCAAAGCCCGCATCGGTCAGCAGTCTTTCCAGCAGGACCAGCGCGCCACCTTCCTCTGGCGTGACCGACGGGCATCGCACCAATTGTTGCGTCAAGGCCACCGGATCAACCGGTGTGTGGGTGGTGTCGGACATGTTCGTGCGCTCCTTTCTGATATCTGTAGTCGGTTGACGGGGGCAGGGCAATCGGTGGAGGTCTTCCGCCCATGGCCGATGCGCAGACTGGACCTTGCGTTGGGGGGTGTCTAACCTGCGCGCGAACTCACACTGCGCGCTTCGGAGCCCTTCATGAAAAAACTTCTGTACCTTCTGCTGCTTGTGCCGCTGTCGGCCTGTTTCGATGCCGATCTGGATTTCGTCGTGCATGACGATGAAACGGCCACCATGTCGGCGCATATGCTGCTGGGGCCGGAAATGTACGGAATGATCGCGCAAAGCGGGCAGGATCCTTGTGAAGAGGGGGTCGGCACCACAAATGCCGATGGCACCTTCAGTTGCCGCGTCGAAGAAACCGACACGATCGACAACCTGATCGCCGAAATCGAGAACGGCCAGAAAAACGCCGCGCAAGGTGGCGTGAACCCCAACCAGGGTGTCAGCCTTGAACGGATGGAAGGCCCCTTTGTCCGGCTGGTGTTTGACCTGGCCGAGCTGAAAAAGGTGGCGGCTGAAAGCGGCGCGGACCCGTCGATGATGGGGATGCTGCAACAATCCTTTCAGGGGCATCGCATCCACATGACCATCACCGGCAAGGACATCGTTGAAACCAACGGCCAGTTGTCCGCGGATGGCCGCACCGCCGAGATCACGATCCCGCTTCGGGCGCTGATCGAACCGGATGCCAGCCTGCCGGACCAGTTTGTCACCGTGGTGCGGACCGAATAGACAAACCAGCTATGGCAGGAAACGATCCACGACACCCGGCAATTCGTCGGGTGTTTTCACCTGTGCGTCTGCCCCCGACAGATCGTCACTGCGGCCATAGCCCCAGCCAACGGCGATGAAGGCCATGCCCACCGCGCGCGCGGCATCAAGATCGTAGTGGCGATCCCCAACCATGACGCAACGCGCAGGATCATCGCCGGTTCGGGTCAGCGCATGGGCCAGCAATTCGCCCT
This sequence comes from Aliiroseovarius zhejiangensis, assembly GCF_014656375.1. Lineage (GTDB taxonomy): Bacteria > Pseudomonadota > Alphaproteobacteria > Rhodobacterales > Rhodobacteraceae > Aliiroseovarius > Aliiroseovarius zhejiangensis. The sequence goes on from NZ_BNCH01000003.1 coordinate 135,593, forward strand.
TGTCATTGCGGGTGCCATCAAGTTCGGGGCCAAATTCGTGGGTCATGTGTTTCGCCAATCCGAAATGCGCGGTGATCTTGCGCGCATAGACATGCGGCTTGGCGGTGGCAAGGTGCATGACATGCCGCGCACCGATGGCGGTCAGCGCGGCAGGGATACCGTCGAAGACGGTGCAGTCATACATGCCGCCGTGATCCTCGTAATACCTGCGATACAAGGCCAGAGCCTGCGCCGGGTCCGGGGTGCCCAGCTTTTCGAAGCTCCACAAAAGTGCGGGGCCGATGACCCATTCCAGATCGTCCGGCGCGGGAGCGTCCAGCCCCAGATCCTGCAAGGCTTTCACGACGCTGCCGGTGATGCCGGGCTTCGGGTCGGTCAGAGTACCATCAAGGTCCCAAAAAACGGTGCCCATCAGGTATCCTCGTCAAAGAAGGGGGTCATCTGGGCGACGATCACGCTGTTTTCCTTGAGCGCGCGGCCCATCAGCTTGCGTTCTTCGCCGGGAATGTCATGCCCCTCGGCCAGCCGTTCATCCAGGCTGCCATAGCCGTTCACGTCAAGCGGGGCCAGGTCGGCCTGTTTCAGGATTGCAACGGTTTCACGCACCGCTTCGGCCTCGTCCACGCCCGAGGCATAGCACACCAGCGCGGCACCCGTGGCACCGTCCGGCAGGCCATCGCCGTCCTTGCGACCGACCTCGACCAGTAGCGTATAAACCTGATGCGGTTTCTTCGGTTTTTTCTCTTTGCTCATGCGCCGGGCTTAGGCCGCTTCCGGGCCGGGATCAAGCCTTGCCGGTTCAGACCGTGTATGTGCAGGCGGCTGGATGCTGTGCGTTGCGAGATTGTGCGGCCTCGGCGGCAAAACCGATGGCGATCAGGCTGCTGAGCAGAACAAGACGTATCATTATGACCTCCCTTGGTATGAGGGTGATACGGACCAGCCCGGCATTTACGTCACTTTTTCCTATGAGAACGCATAAAAAAGCGCGCCGGTCGGAAGCGGCGCGCCTTGTCTTTCCTTACAGCGTTGGTGCTCAGTCGCGTAAAAGCTCGTTGATCCCGGTTTTCGAGCGGGTCTTGGCATCCACCCGTTTCACGATCACCGCGCAGTACAGGTTGACGCCATTTTTCGACGGCATCGAGCCTGCGACCACGACCGAATAGGGGGGCACTTCGCCATACATGACCTCGCCGGTTTCGCGGTCCACGATCTTGGTCGACTGACCGATGAACACGCCCATGCCCAGCACGGACCCTTCACGCACGATGCAGCCTTCCACGACTTCCGAGCGGGCACCGATGAAGCAGTTGTCTTCGATGATGGTCGGGCCGGCCTGCATGGGTTCCAGCACGCCACCAATGCCCACGCCGCCCGACAGATGCACGTTCTTGCCGATCTGCGCGCACGACCCAACCGTAGCCCAGGTGTCAACCATCGTGCCTTCGTCCACATAGGCGCCAAGGTTCACGAAGCTGGGCATCAACACGACGCCAGGGGCGATGAAGGCGGATTTGCGGACAATGCAGTTCGGCACGGCGCGGAACCCGGCCGCCTTCCACTGATTGTCGCCCCAACCCTTGAACTTGCTGTCAACCTTGTCCCACCAGCCGCCGCCTTGCGGACCGCCATCCTGTTGTTCCATGTCCTTCAGGCGAAAGCCCAGCAGCACAGCCTTCTTCGCCCATTGGTTCACATGCCAGTCGCCATTGTCCTGACGTTCGGCCACACGCAGCCCGCCGCCATCCAACGCGTTCAGCGTATCCTCGATCGCCTCGCGGGTTTCGCCGGTCGTGGTGGGGGTGATGGTGTCGCGCGCCTCCCAGGCGGCTTCAATGGCGGCTTCGAGTTGGGCGTTCGACATGCAAATGGCTCCTTCAACGGGATTGGGCGAGATTTTGTTGCATTGGTCTTTAAGCTGCATCCCGTATTTGTGCAATGGAACGTGGCACTGGTTCTTCACGTGCAAAGGCGTTAGCCATGAACAGAACGCACAAGTGACAGGATTAGTGAGCATGAAAGACGAACGCAACCATCCGTTCCGCGACAGCGCGCAAGACCGCAAAGCCGCACAACATACGCCCGATACGCCCCAGACCCGCGCGCAGGCCTACAAGCTGGCCTATGACGATCAGGAGTTTCTGTGCCGGGACGAGTTGCGGCCGGTGCGCTGGCAGCTGGAACTGATGAAACCCGAGCTTCTGATGCAGGAATACGGGGTGGACAGCACCGTCGTCCTGTTTGGTGGCGCCCGAATCCCGGAGCCTGCGAAAAAGGACACGGCGCGCACTGAAACGCTGGCAGACCTGTCCCGGTTTTATGACGAAGCACGCGAATTTGCCCGCCTGATGACCTTGCGTTCCAAAGCCAACGGGCACCGCGAGAACGTGATCGTCACCGGCGGCGGGCCGGGCGTGATGGAGGCGGGGAACCGCGGAGCGGCGGACGCGGGTGGCGTGTCCGTCGGGTTGAACATCGTCTTGCCACATGAACAGGCGCCCAACGAATATGTGACGCCCGACCTGTGCTTCAACTTCCACTATTTCGCGATCCGCAAGATGCATTTCCTGATGCGCGCCGAGGCGATCGCGATTTTCCCCGGCGGTTTCGGCACGCTGGACGAGATGTTTGAAAGCCTGACGCTGATTCAGACCGGACGGATGAAACGCGTGCCGTTCCTGCTGTTCGGCCGCGATTTCTGGACCCGTATCGTGAATTGGGAGGCACTGGCGGACGCTGGCACGATCAGTCCCGAGGATCTGGACCTGTTCCGCTTTGTCGAAACGGCGCAGGAGGCGATCGACGTGATCGACAACTGGGGCCAGCCCGGCAAGCGCAAGGACATTCCGGGGCGGTGACCTGCCGCCGGGTCCGCGCGCGCAAGGTCGGCCCTGTCACCCTTTGTCGTCAAAGATCGGGTCGAACCCGGCCCAGATCATCCGCTTGCCATCAAACGGCATCTCGCCCATCTCTTTCCAGCGTGGGTCTGTCTCCATGCTTTTTGCGGCAGCATCGCAGGTCTGTTTGTCCGGCCATTCGATCCACGAAAACACCACGGCCTCGCCGTCCTCGGCCTTTACCGCGCGTTTGAAATCCGTGACCTTGCCGTCCGGTGTGGTTTCGCTCCATGTCTCGACGATGCGTGTCGCGCCATATTCCTGAAACAGCGGTGCGGATTTGGCGGCAAGGTCGCGATAGGCGTCCTTGTTCTTGACCGGCACCGGGATCAGGAACCCTTGAACATAGCTCATTGTGTGGCCTCCCATCCAAAGGCAAGCGCCACGTTTCGGGACGCCTGCCCGAACCCTGAGCATAACGCGAAATGGCTGGGCGGTCTATTGACCCAACCCGGCCTCGGCTTCGATCTGCCGTTTGGATTTGCGCGCGCGTTCGGTGGCGGATTTGAGCTGCCCGCAGGCGGCCATGATGTCTTCGCCCCGCGTCTTGCGGATCGGGCTGGCGTACCCGGCCTGATAGATGATGTTTGCGAACGCCCGGATACGGTTGTTGGACGACCGCTTATAGGGCGCGCCGGGCCATTCGTTGAACGGGATCAGGTTGATCTTGGCCGGGATGTTGTGGCGTTTGATGTGGTCGATCAGCCGGTGGGCATCTTCGTCCGAGTCATTCACGCCGTCCAGCATCACGTATTCAAAGGTGATGCGTTCGCTGTTTGATGCTTTGGGATAGGCGGCAAGCGCCCCCAGCAGCTCTTCGATATTCCAGCGCTTGTTGATCGGCACCAGCTTGTCGCGCACGTCGTCCGTAGTGGCGTGGAAGCTGATGGCCAGAAGGCAGCCGATTTCCTGCGCCGTGCGGGCAATTTCCGGCACCACGCCCGAGGTCGACAAGGTGATCCGGCGGCGGCTGAGGCTGATCCCTTCCGGGTCCATCGCGATTTTCATCGCGTCGCGCACATTGTCGAAATTATACAAGGGTTCCCCCATCCCCATCAGCACGATGTTGGACAAAAGGCGGGTTTCGTCCTTGGGCGCACCGGGTTCGGGCCATTCGTCCAGATCGTCGCGTGCCATCATGATCTGTCCGACAATCTCGGCGGCGGTCAGGTTGCGGACCAGCTTCTGGGTGCCGGTGTGGCAGAAGGAACAGGTCAGCGTGCAGCCCACCTGCGACGAAACGCAGAGCGTGCCGCGATCCTCCTCGGGGATATAGACAACTTCGACCTCGTGACCGCCTGCAATACGAACCAGGTACTTGCGGGTGCCGTCCTCGGACACAAGGCGGCTGACCACTTCGGGGATCTCGATCACGAAATGCTCGGCCAACAACGCGCGATAGGTCTTGGCAAGGTTTGTCATGACTTCGAATTCACGCACACCCCATTGGTAAATCCACTGCCAGACCTGCCCGGTGCGCATCTTGGCCTGCTTCTCGGGCGTGCCGACCGAGATCAGCGCCTCGCGCAACTGATCACGTGTCAGACCCACGAGGTTGCGTTTGCCACCGTCGTCGGTCTTGCGGGGGATGGTCATGACATCCTGAGTGATCGGGGCGGTCGGTTCCATGGTGCGTTCCTGTCTGTGCAAGGCCGCAGTCTATAAACCACCCAACACAGCTTGTCACGCCACGGATTGCACCGTGACGTTTCAGAATGTCGTGATGTGATGCCGGATCAGCCGCCGCAGCGTTTACCGGCCTCGTCCACAGCCGCGGTGAAGCCCAGAAGGCTGAATGTGTCCTGCGTCTTGGTGCCGCGAGAGCTGCTTGCCGTGGCGATCGCACTTGCGCCGCGTTTCATGGCCGCGATGATCTTGGCATCGTCGTCTTTCGAGGCCGACCAAGCCCATTCACCGTCTGTAAACAGCTGGAAGGTGCTGTCGCCGATTTTCAGCTCGACGGTCGAGCCATCGGCAAACGGATAGCCGCCGGTAAACGAGACCTCGCCTTTCACATCGGCGCCGGGGCGATAGCTGACAAACAGCAGGATATCGCCGCGCTTCACCGCCACGGAACGCCCGTTTCTGGTGTTCACGGTCTCTTTCGGGCTGGAAACGCTCCAGCATTCTTTCGGGTTGTCCTCGACAAACACGCTCCAATCGGTGTTTGCGGCGACCCGGTTCGAGCTTTCCTGAGCGAAAACACCCGTCGCTGCCAGCGACAGGCCCAGTGCGCAAATCGCGCCTGAAATCGTTCGTTTCATGTCTAACACAGCCTCCAGCTGCCTCTGCCTCAAGCCCATGCGCGTCCCCACCGTCTGACGCGGCCCTTGACTGTTGCGCTTGGGTCGTTTCCAAGTCTGTGCAGGGAGTTTAGCGCGAAATGTGGGCGTAATAAAAGCCCCCGTGGCGGTTTTTCGCATGTTTCATTTGGAAAGGATCAACCAATGGGCCAGTCAGAGCGTCTTGTCGAGGTTTGGCGCGGAGATATCCTTGAAAGCCAACACCATGGCCATGCGGTCATATGCAACGCCAAGGGTGAAATCGTTGACGGCTGGGGCGATCCCGATCAAGTGATCCTGCCGCGTTCGTCGGCGAAGATGTTGCAGGCGTTGCCGCTGGTGGAAAGCGGGGCGGCCGATGTGGCAGGGCTGACCACCGAGCAACTGGCGCTGGCTTGCGCCAGTCATCAGGGGGCTGCGATTCACACCACCCGCGTGACACGCTGGCTTGCGGAGATGGGGCTGGGAAATGACGACCTTTTGTGCGGGCCGCAGATGCCCGATGATCGCGAGGCCAAGACCGGGCTGATCAAGACGGATCAAAGCCCTTGCCGGATTCACAACAATTGCTCGGGCAAACATGCCGGGTTCCTGACACTCAGCCGTCATCTTGGAGCCGGTGCGGATTATGTTGATCTGGACCATCCGGTGCAGAAGGCAGTTAAGACCGCCTTTGAAGAGATCACGGATGAGGCCAGCGCCGGTTTCGGGATTGACGGCTGTTCGGCGCCGAACTTTGCCTCGACCCTGGCTGGCATGGGTCGCGCGATGGGGGCGTTTGCCGGGGCCAAACCGGGGGCGGACAAACGTCAGGACGCCGCCGTGCGTCTGCGCGAGGCGATGATGCTGCACCCGGAACTGGTGGCCGGTGAAACCCGCGCCTGCACCGAGTTGATGCGTGCCGCAAAGGGCAAGGTTGCCCTGAAAACCGGCGCGGAAGCGTTCTTTGTCGCCATCCTGCCAGAGCAGGAACTTGGCGTTGCGCTGAAGATCACCGATGGGGCAACACGCGCATCGGAATGCGCGATTGCGACGATCCTGGTGAAACTGGGTGTTCTGACGGCGGATGATCCAATGGTGAAGAAGCGGATGAACCCGGTGGTGAAAAATTTCGCGGGGCTGGATACAGGTGAGATTCGGCCGAGTGCCGCGCTCATGCGGGGGTGGGGGTAAGGGGCCTTGCCCCTCTGCGCATGCGCGCATTCACCCCAGGATATTTTTGGCCAGAAGAAACCGTTAAATCAGGTCTGTGATGAGCTTCAGCGCCATCGCGGTTGAGGCAATGACCAGCAGCGGTTTGATCAATCTGGCGCCAATCCGCGACGCGAGGCTGGAGCCGAGATAGGCGCCTGCGATCTGGGCGGCGCCCATCGCCAAGCCGATCGCCCACAGCGGCGAGAGCACGATCAGAAACCCCGCCAGCCCGCCGACATTCGAGGCGAAGTTCAGAAGCTTGGTATGCGCTGTCGCTTTGAGAATGCCGTGCCCGGCCATGGCAACGAAGGCCAGCATGAAGAAGGCCCCCGTGCCGGGGCCAAGCAGGCCGTCGTAGAAGCCGATCAGCGGCACGAAGGTCAGGGCAAACAGAGCGGGCGACAGGCGCTGGTGGCGGTCGAGGTCGTCGAGACCCGGCTTCAGCGCAAAAAACAGCGCGATGGCGACCAGAAGCACCGGCAGGATCCAGCGGATCAGGTCAGTGGGCAGCGCATTCACTGACAATGCGCCCACAAGGGCAGCCAGAAACGAGATTGCGCCGGGTTTGAGTTGCGCCCACAGGTTCACATGCCCCGCGCGCGCATAGGTCAGCGCGGCCATCCCCGCCCCGAACAGGCCTTGCACCTTGTTGGTGGCGAGCGCGGTGACAGGGGGCACTCCTGCCAGCAACAGTGCGGGCAGGGTGATCAACCCGCCGCCGCCCGCGATGCTGTCGACAAAGCCCGCAACAAAGGCCGCAGCCAAGAGCAGAAAAATGACCTCGGTTGTCAGGTCAAACACTTGCGAACTCGGCCTTTGAATAACCTTGGATGTATAGAAGTGCTGTCAGATCACCGTGATTGATCCGTATGTCGCATTGTGCTGCCACCGTTGGCTTTGCGTGCAGCGCCACACCTGCGCCTGCCCGTTGAAGCATACCCAGATCGTTGGCGCCATCGCCGACGGCCATGACCTCGTCATGGATGAGACCAAGGCGGGCCGAGATCTCTTCCAGCGCGGCCACCTTGGCATCGCGCCCCAGGATGGGCTGGCCGACTTCGCCAGTCAGTTTACCGTCCGCGGTCAGGAGCGTGTTGGCACGGTTCTCATCAAAGCCCAGAGTTTGCGCCACATGGGCTGTGAACGCAGTGAACCCGCCTGAAACCAGCGCGGCATAAGCGCCGGCGGCTTTCATCGTGGCCAGCAGTTCACGCCCGCCGGGCATCAGGGTAATGCGCGTATCAAGCACCTTGTCGATGACCGCTTCTGGCAGGCCCTTTAGCAGCCCCACCCTTTCGGTCAGCGCACCTTCGAAGTCCAGTTCGCCATTCATGGCACGGGCGGTGATGTCTTTGACGCGGTCGCCGACGCCAGCTTCGTCCGCCAGCTCGTCGATGCATTCCTGCTGGATCATGGTCGAATCCATATCCGCCAGCAACATGCGTTTGCGCCGCCCCTCCATTGGTTGAACGACAAGATCGACGCCCAGGGTTTGCAGATCCTCCCAGACGTCCCAGAGGTTCGGGGGCATCTGGCGAACGGGAAACTCGGCGGCTTCGTCCGGTGACAGCCAATCGGCATCGCCGCCACCCCAGGCATTGCGCAGGCTTTCCACCAGCGCGATTTCAAGGGTGGGGTTGGTGGGGGCTGTCAGCAGCGTGGCGATGAACATGCGAAAGTTTCCGATCGTAGACATTCGGCGCCATATTCCGACGCTCGGCGCGGCTATAGCGACATTTTTGATCTTGTGCCAGACGCATCTGCTCCTTACTTCGGTCCGTGGGACACCCCTCCCCAACGAGGGGCTTATATCTGGAAGGGTATCATGACTGATATTGCTCAACCGGTCACGCGGCCGGCAAATCCGCGTTTTTCTTCTGGCCCCTGTGCCAAACCCCCCACATGGACATTGGATGCTTTGTCGGACGCCGCCCTTGGCCGTTCGCACCGTGCGGCCATCGGCAAGGACAAGCTGAAGGCCGCCATTGAAGGCACCCGTGAGGTGCTGGGCATTCCTGCGGATTACAAGATCGGGATCGTGCCTGCGTCGGATACCGGCGCGGTGGAAATGGCGCTATGGTCGCTTCTGGGTGCGCGTGGTGTCGAGTTGCTGGCGTGGGAGAGCTTTGGCGCGGGTTGGGTCACGGATGTGACCAAGCAGTTGAAGCTGGACGCCGTCGTAAAGACCGCCGAATACGGCGAACTGCCGGATCTGTCCTCGGTCGATTTCACCAATGACGTTGTGTTCACGTGGAACGGCACCACCTCGGGCGTGCGTGTCCCGAATGGCGATTGGATCGCTGACGACCGCGAAGGGCTGACGATCTGCGATGCCACGTCCGCGGCGTTTGCGATGGACCTGCCCTGGGACAAGCTGGATGTGACCACATTCAGCTGGCAGAAGGTATTGGGCGGAGAAGCGGCGCATGGCGTCCTGATCCTGTCGCCGCGTGCAGTTGAGCGTCTGGAAAGCTACACCCCCGCTTGGCCATTGCCGAAAATCTTCCGCCTGACGAAAGGTGGGAAGCTGATCGACGGCATCTTCACCGGCGCGACGATCAATACGCCGTCCATGCTGGCGGTCGAGGATTACCTGTTTGCGCTCGATTGGGCGCGCTCTGTGGGCGGGCTTGAAGGACTCATCCACCGCGCGGATGCAAACACCAAGGTCATCGCCGATTTTGTTGAGATGCGCGACTGGATCGACTTTCTGGCGCACGATCCGGCGACGCTGTCGAACACCTCGGTCTGTCTGAAGTTTACCGATGATCGGATCAAGGACGGCGCGGCCTTTGCCAAAGCGGTGGCCAAGCGGTTGGAGGCCGAAGGCGTGGCGCTGGATATCGGCGCATATCGCGACGCGCCCGCCGGTCTGCGCATCTGGTGCGGCGGCACGGTCGAGACATCGGATGTCGAAGCCCTGATGCCGTGGCTCGACTGGGCGTTCAACGCCGAGATCGCAGCGCAATAAGTTTTCGCCCTGCGCACTGGTTGCGCGGGGCCTTCCCCCAGATAATTGTGAAAAGGACCAGACACATGGCCCCCAAAGTCCTCGTATCCGATAAACTGTCGGAAACCGCCGTTCAGATCTTTCGCGATCGCGGCATCGACGTCGATTTCGAACCCAACCTTGGCAAGGACAAGGATGCTCTGCTGGCACGCATTGGCGATTATGACGGCCTTGCCATCCGCTCGGCGACCAAGGTGACAGACAAGATCCTTGAGGCCGCCACCAACCTGAAAGTGGTTGGTCGCGCCGGGATCGGAACCGACAATGTCGACAAGATCGCCGCGTCCAAGAAGGGCGTGATCGTGATGAACACGCCGTTCGGCAACATGATCACCACCGCCGAACATGCCATTGCGATGATGTTCGCCGTGGCCCGGCAAATCCCCGAGGCGTCCGCCTCGACCCATGCGGGCAAGTGGGAGAAATCCAAGTTCATGGGGGTCGAACTGACCAACAAGACGCTGGGCGTGATCGGAGCGGGCAATATCGGCGGTATCGTCTGTGATCGTGCGCTGGGCTTGAAGATGAAGGTCATCGCCTATGACCCCTTCCTGTCGGAAGACAAGGCGGATCATATGGGTGTGGAAAAGGTTGAGTTGGACGAGCTTCTGAAACGCTCGGATTTCATCACCCTGCACGTGCCCTTGATCGATCAGACCCGCAATATCCTGAGCCGCGAAAACCTTGAGAAGACCAAGAAAGGCGTTCGCATCATCAACTGCGCCCGTGGGGGTCTGGTGGATGAAGAAGCGTTGGCCGACCTGCTGAAGTCCGGCCATGTCGCCGGAGCGGCGTTCGACGTATTTGCCGAGGAACCCGCGACCGAGAACCCTCTGTTCGGATTGCCCAACGTGGTCTGCACCCCGCATCTGGGCGCTGCGACAACCGAAGCGCAGGAAAATGTGGCGCTTCAAGTGGCGGAACAGATGTCGGATTATCTGTTGACCGGGGCGGTTCAGAACGCGCTGAACATGCCGTCCGTCACTGCTGAAGAAGCCAAGGTCATGGGGCCGTGGATCAAACTGGCCGAGCATCTGGGCGCCTTCGTCGGGCAGTTGACCGAGGGGCCGATCAAGGCGGTCAACATCCTTTATGATGGTGTGGCAGCCGAAATGAACCTGAAGGCACTGGATTGCGCGGTTCTGTCGGGGCTGATGAAGCCGATCCTGCCGGATGTAAACATGGTATCCGCGCCGGTCGTGGCGGCGGATCGGGGTATCAAGACCTCGACCACCACGCAGGCAAAGGGCGGGTCTTTTGACGGCTATATCAAGCTGACGGTCGTGACGGAAAAACGCGAACGGTCCATTGCGGGGACGGTGTTTTCGGACGGCAAGCCGCGCTTTATTCAGATCAAGGGCATCAACATTGATGCCGAGATCGGCGCGCATATGCTCTACACCACCAACAACGACCAGCCCGGCATCATCGGGACGTTGGGCAACACGATGGGCGAGCAGGGGGTGAATATCGCCAACTTCACCTTGGGCCGGAAAGACACGGGAGGCGATGCGATTGCGCTTCTGTATCTGGACGAAGCCATCCCCCAAACGGCGCTGAAAAGCCTGTTGGAAACTGGCATGTTCCAATCGGTCAAGCCGCTGGCCTTCGACATCTGAAAGCGGTGAACGATGAAAGCCCCGACCAAGTGCCGGGGCTTTTCATTTCCGACCTGCCCGTTACTGTCGGCGCTGACAGGAGGGACCCATGCGCGCCTATGCGATCGGAGACATTCACGGCCAGCTTGATCTGCTGCACAACGCGCACGCCTTGATCGAAGAAGATCGCGCGCGGGTGGGGGACAGCAACGCCCCTGTCGTCCATATCGGAGACCTTGTGGATCGTGGTCCCGACAGTGCAGGCGTCATCACCTGCCTGCTGGACGGTGTGGCGCAGGGGCGCAACTGGGTGGTGCTCAAGGGCAATCATGACCGGATGATGGAGATGTTCCTGCGCCCCTATCCGATGGTCGATATGCAACTGCTGGTCGGGTATAACTGGCTGCATCCGGGCATCGGCGGGGTTCGGACGCTGGGCAGCTATGGGGTCGAGGTGCCGGACGGCATTCGCACCTATCAGCTTCACCCAAAGGCGCGCGCCGCCGTTCCAAAGGCGCATCGCCGTTTTCTGGCGGACCTGCCTGCGATGTACCGCCTTGGCGATCTGTGCTTTGTCCATGCGGGCATCCGCCCCGGTGTGCTACTCGACGCCCAGTCCGAGGATGATCTGTGCTGGATTCGCGGCGAGTTTCATGCCTCGACTGCCGATCATGGGGCGCTGATCATCCACGGTCACACGCCTGTGGATACGGTGACGCATTACGGCAACCGGGTGAATATCGACACCGGCGCCGGGCACGGCAAAGCACTGTCCGCCGTGGTGATCGAGGGGCGCGACGTCTGGTTGCTGACCCCCGAGGGGCGCCAGCCCGTGTCGCGCGGCTGAGCGCGCTAGCCGGCGTCGTCCAGCCGGTCGAACCAGTCAATATCCTCGATGGTGATCCAGCCCGATACGATGATCCCGGCCACGATGGCCCAGACCACCGTGCCGATTATGGTGACGATGATCATGGTGCGCGCCAGCTTGAAATCGGCGGGTGCACCGGCATGGGTGCCGCGCACCACCTCGCCTTCATCGCCCTGGGTGCGCAGGCCGATGGGCAGGACCACGAACATGGTCACAAACCAGATCACGACATACAGGACAATGGCGGCGGTGATCGACATCAAACTTGTTCCAGCTCGACCAGCGTGCCGTTGAAGTCCTTTGGATGCAGGAACAGGACGGGTTTGCCATGGGCGCCGATCTTCGGTTCGCCGGTGCCCAGCACGCGGGCGCCCGCGGCTTGCAGCTTGTCACGTGCAGCGATGATGTCGTCGACCTCGTAACAGATGTGGTGAATGCCGCCTGCCGGGTTCTTTTCCAGAAAACCTGCGATGGGCGAATTGTCCCCCAGTGGATACAGAAGCTCGATCTTGGTGTTGGGCAGGGTGATGAACACGACCGTGACGCCATGATCCGGTTCGTCCTGCGGGGCGCCCACATCGGCCCCCAGCGTGTCGCGATACTGTGCCGCGGCGGCCTCAAGGTCTGGCACGGCGATGGCCACGTGGTTCAGGCGTCCGATCATGTCTTGTCTCCCTCGGAAATCATGGCTTGGTTATGCCGGGGTTGCGGCCGTCGGGCAAGTGCTGCGGTGCCGCATCGCGCGAAAGCGACGCCGCGTTTGCGGGTTTAACCGGATGTTAGGCAATTTTCGCGCAGGCTCACGGTGAAAGGAGAACGCCGATGAGCGATGATCTGGAAAAACTGATGATGGGCCAACCCCCGACCGCCGACCGTCCATTGCAGGGGCTGACCGTTCTTGTGGTCGAAGACAGCCGTTTCGCATCCGAAGCGATCCGACTTCTGAGCCTGCGATCAGGCGCGCGCATCCGGCGGGCTGACAGCCTGGGGGCCGCACATCGGCACCTGCGGGTCTATCGCCCCTCTATCGTGATCGTGGATATGGGGCTGCCAGATGGCTGCGGTGCCGATCTGATCGCACGGCTGGCCGCAGATCCGCTGCGCGTTCCCGTGCTTCTGGGGATGAGCGGGGACGCGACGAACGGGGATCAGGCCATGCAGGCCGGGGCGGATGGATTTCTGGCAAAACCCGTTGAAAGCCTTGCGGTGTTCCAACAAAGCATTCTGTCCGTTCTGCCACCCGCCGAAGGCCCCGTTGCCCCGCGCGCCCTGCCGCAAGAGGTCATCGAACCTGACGCGATCGCATTTCAGGATGATCTGTGCCACGCCGCCGCCCTGATGCGCGACGGGGTAGACGGGCCGATGCAGGATTATCTTGCCCAGTTTCTGGGGGGTGTGGCGCGCAGCGCGCATGACAACCCGCTGGAGGCTGCTGCAACCGACCTGGCGCAAGCTCGTGCCGCCGGACGCGGTACCGGGGCTGATCTGGCCCGTGTGCAGGGGCTGCTGCAAGACCGGCTGGCCGACCGTCACGTTCTGTGATCACCGGTCCGGGGCTTATGCAATCGACCCGGCGGGGGATGCGACATTCCCTGACCCTGCCGCGAAAATACCCCGCTCGTCCATGAAATGGGCCGGGCAAGACCTCATTTCCGCCCAAATCTGATGACAGAAAAGCATCAGACGGGGTGAACGAAGTGTTAAGACGAGGGTTGTATTATGAAAAGCCTGATTAAACGTTTCGCGGATGAAGAGTTCGGCAATGCCGTGATCGATTGGACGGTTCTGATTTCCGGCGCGGCCATGTTGGTCACAGCGCTGGTGTTGACCGTCGCCTGACTTTTCCGGTCATGGGTCGACGCGGCAGGTGATATGATCAAGACCCGTCCGGTAAAGGGTGATTTGAGAAGAGTGCTGTTTCAGCGAGCTGCTGCTGAAAACAAGGGTGCGTGTAGAACTACACGCACCCTTTCATGTTTTCATTGGCAAATCCCGGGCGCGCATTGCGGCCCCTGACGTGACCGGCGCCGGGTGCCCGCGTGCTTACTCCTGAGGGATTACGCGCAGGTGAAGCTCGCGCAGTTGCTCGTTCTGCGGTTCGCTGGGCGCGTTCATCATCAGGTCTTCGGCGCGCTGGTTCATCGGGAACATCATCACTTCGCGGATGTTTTCCTCGTCTGCCAGCAACATCACGATACGGTCCACACCGGCTGCACAGCCGCCGTGCGGGGGCGCGCCGTATTGGAAGGCGTTGACCATCCCGCCGAACCGCTTGCGCACCTCATCCTCGCCATAGCCCGCCAGGTCAAAGGCCTTGAACATGATCTCGGGCTTGTGGTTCCGAATGGCGCCCGACACCAGTTCATAGCCGTTGCAGGCCAGGTCATACTGGAAGCCACGCACAGCCAAGGGGTCGCCCTCCAGCGCCTCCATCCCGCCTTGCGGCATGGAAAACGGGTTGTGGTCGAAATCCAGTTTGCCGGTTTCGTCATCTATCTGGAAGATCGGAAAGTCCACGATCCAGGCGAAGGCGAACCGGTCTTTGTCGGTCAGGCCCAACTCGTCGCCGATGACGGTGCGGGCCCGGCCCGCAACAGCCTCGAACGCCTTGGGCTTGCCGCCAAGGAAGAAAGCCGCGTCGCCGACGTCCAGACCCAGTTGCTGGCGGATCGCCTCGGTCCGTTCCGGGCCGATGTTCTTGGCCAGCGGGCCTGCCGCTTCCATGCCGCCCTCGACCTCGCCGGCTTTCAGCTTGGCCTGCGCCTCTTTGACGCTGATCCCCAGTTCCTGCGCGACCGAGTCCGCCGTCTTCTCGCGCCAGAAGATATAGCCCATGCCGGGCAGGCCTTCTTGCTGCGCAAACTTGTTCATCCGGTCGCAGAACTTGCGGCTGCCGCCCGTGGGCGCGGGAATGGCGCGAATCTCGGTCCCGTCCTGCTCCAACAGCTTCGCAAAGATCGCAAAGCCCGAGCCGCGGAAATGATCCGAAACCACCTGCATCTTGATCGGGTTGCGCAAGTCCGGCTTGTCGGTGCCATACCACAGCGCCGCGTCTTTGTAGGAGATATGCGGCCAGTCCTGATCGACCTTGCGCCCGCCGCCAAACTCTTCGAACACGCCTTTCAGCACCGGTTCAATCGTGTCGAACACGTCTTGCTGGGTGACGAAGGACATCTCCATGTCCAACTGATAGAAGTCGGTGGGCGAGCGGTCGGCGCGCGGGTCTTCGTCGCGGAAACACGGCGCGATCTGGAAATACTTGTCAAAGCCCGCCACCATCATCAACTGTTTGAACTGCTGCGGGGCCTGCGGCAGCGCATAGAATTTGCCGGGATGCAGACGAGACGGCACAAGGAAGTCACGCGCACCTTCGGGGCTGGAGGCCGTGATGATCGGCGTCTGATATTCACGGAACCCCTGATCCCACATCCGCTTGCGCATCGAAGCGACAACGTCCGAGCGCAATTTCATGTTCTCCTGCATCACCTCGCGTCGCAGATCCAGGAACCGGTATTTCAGCCGCGTTTCTTCCGGGTATTCCTGATCGCCGAACACCATCAACGGCAGTTCGTCCGAGGCGCCCAGAACCTCAAGATCGCGTACGAACACCTCGATTTCGCCGGTTGGGATCTTGTCGTTCACCAGATCGGCGTCGCGGGCCTTCACATTCCCGTCGATGCGGATGCACCATTCGGACCGCACCTTCTCCATCTCGGCAAAGACGGGGCTGTCGGGGTCGCACAGAACTTGCGTGATGCCATAATGGTCGCGCAGGTCGATGAACAGGATGCCGCCGTGGTCGCGGACCCGATGGACCCAACCAGACAGGCGCACCGTGTCGCCAACATTCGATTTGTTCAGTTCAGCGCAGGTGTGGCTGCGAAAAGCGTGCATGGGTGCCCCCGTCGAGCGTTCATATGTATCGCGCCGATACACCTGCCTTGGCGGGTAAAGTCAAGCCGAAGCAGCAACATCTGCCGGAAAAGGATGGTGCGCGGAGCCGAAATGGTTGGTCTGCCAATCGGATCACGCTAGACCCATCGACAGGTTATGCGGTTGTCGCGAAAGTTTGCTCTCGGACATCCCGTTCGATTCAGCCAAAGGGAGCGAGGAGTAAATGTACCGGATGACGTATCAATGGATTGGTTCTACGGTCCTTGCGTTCATCGCTTCAATCTTGATCGGCAACTATTGGAACAACTGGCCAGTCGACCTTTCAGCACTCTATTTCGCAGCACATTTCTACCAGATCGGCGCACACGATTTAGTGTATGCCCCCGGCGGAGAGATGTTCTGGAAGCATGCACCAGCGGAATGGCAGGCGCTGGCAGCCGCACATGGGCGGCCCGATGCGCTTGTCCCTGCCTTCGTCTATCCACCCATTTGGGCGAAGCTACTTGGCCCTATCACGCAGCATGTTGGTTTCATAGCCTTTTCAAATATCGTACTCGTCTTGTTTGTTCTGTCGCTTGTCGCTTCAATCAGCCTGTCGTTCGCCATTGGTCGGCGCCTTGTAGCAGAGAACCACGGAAAGATGCCCTCCTTTCTCATCTGGTGTGTAATTGGTGGATACGCGGCCGGGTTTACCTCGGTCGGTGCATTGTCTCTGCAACTGCTGCAACCGCAGATCATCGTGACTTTCCTTTTGATCCTGATGCTGTTTCTTTTGTTGAGCGGCAATGACATCCTTGCAGGTGCGACTTTGGCGTTAGCCGCGGCGATCAAGCTGATGCCAGCAATGCTTGTGATCTTTCTGGTGATGGAGAGGCGTTGGTCGGCACTCGCTGCGTTTATTGCGATCGGTATCATGCTGGGGCTCGGCTCGGTTCTGGTCGTGGGGTGGCCTTTGCACCAGGCACTGATCGATAGACTTGCATCGCTTGACTCCGAAATCCTTGTCTCACGACTCAGTATCGGGGTTGAACTGGTGCTGTATCACCTGCACCAGCTATGGCAGGGCTCTGTGATATGGCAGATTAATCAACCAAGCATGGTTGACCAGCCTGCAGTGAATGCGTTTCTGTCCAGATTTGTTTTTGTGTTGGGCCTTTTAGGCGTGTGGTTGTTGACGCGCGTAGCACCAATAATTACGCGCATGTGGACCCGGTTTCTAGGGGTGTATCTGCTCGTGGTTGTGTCCTCGCCACTCGCCTGGCTGCATTACCTGCTTCTGCCCATACTAATGATCCCAGCCATAATTGGCGTATGGAACAAACGATGGCTGCACGTGTTGCTGATTGTCATAGGGGCGCTTATGTCGCTGCCGGTGTTCCTGTGGTTGGTTGATGTGTTCTGGGCAGGTTATGTTCAGGTCTATCTGCACTTCGGGCTTGCCGTCGCTTTTCTACTTTTATCGTTGAGAGTGGCAACGCATCGTCCGGCGGACCTCATTCAGGGCTTGCGCTAAACCCCCTCATCTCTATAACCCACGACAATTTGCGCGCGGGTGAGAATCCCGAACGTGGTCCAGTCTGCCGATGGGGGTCATCATGCCGAAAAGAACCGATATCAACTCAATCATGATCATCGGGGCGGGGCCGATCATTATCGGGCAGGCGTGCGAATTTGACTATTCCGGGGCTCAGGCCTGCAAGGCGCTGCGCGAAGAAGGGTATCGGGTGATCCTGGTCAACTCGAACCCCGCAACGATCATGACCGACCCGGACATGGCCGACGCCACCTATATCGAGCCGATCACAGCAGATGTTGTCGCCAAGATCATCGAGAAAGAGCGTCCCGACGCGCTTTTGCCCACCATGGGCGGGCAGACCGGGTTGAACACGGCGTTGAAGCTGGATGACATGGGCGTGCTGGACAAGTTCAATGTCGAGCTGATCGGCGCCAAACGCGACGCCATCGAGATGGCCGAGGACCGCAAGCTGTTCCGCGAAGCGATGGACCGGCTGGGCATCGAAAACCCCCGCGCCACCATCGCCAATACGATGGAAGAATGCATGAAGGCGCTGCCGGAAATTGGCCTGCCGGCGATCATTCGCCCCGCCTTCACCTTGGGCGGCACCGGCGGTGGCGTCGCTTATAACCGCGAAGAATACGAGCATTACTGCCGCACCGGGCTGGATGCCTCGCCGGTCAGCCAGATCCTGATCGACGAAAGCCTGTTGGGCTGGAAAGAATACGAAATGGAGGTGGTGCGCGACACCGCCGACAATGCGATCATCGTCTGTTCGATTGAAAATGTGGACCCGATGGGGGTGCATACCGGTGATTCAATCACTGTGGCGCCTGCGCTGACCTTGACCGACAAGGAATACCAGCTGATGCGCACCCATTCGATCAACGTGCTGCGCGAGATTGGCGTGGAAACCGGCGGGTCGAACGTTCAATGGGCGGTAAACCCAGAAGATGGCCGCATGGTGGTGATCGAGATGAACCCGCGTGTCAGCCGCTCGTCCGCGTTGGCATCGAAGGCGACCGGCTTCCCGATTGCCAAGATCGCTGCTAAACTGGCCGTTGGCTATACGCTGGACGAGTTGGACAACGACATTACCAAGGTGACGCCCGCCTCGTTCGAGCCGACCATCGACTATGTCGTGACCAAGATCCCGCGCTTTGCATTCGAGAAATTTCCCGGCGCCAAGCCTGAACTGACCACCGCGATGAAATCGGTGGGCGAGGTCATGTCGATCGGCCGCACCATCCACGAAAGCCTGCAAAAGGCGTTGGCGTCGATGGAAACCGGGCTGACCGGCTTTGACGAGATCGACATCCCCGGTGCGCCCGATCAGGCCGCGATCATCAAGGCGATTTCCGAGCAGCGCCCAGATCGCATCCTGAAAATCGCGCAGGCGATGCGCTTTGGCATGTCGGACGCGGATATTCAGGCCTGCACCGCCTATGATCCGTGGTTCCTGGCCCGCATCCGCGAAATCATCGACGCTGAAACCCATGTCCGTGAAAACGGCCTGCCGTCGGACGAGGCTGGTCTGCGCAAGCTCAAGATGATGGGCTTCACCGATGCGCGGCTGGCCAAGCTGACGGGCTTCAAGGAAAGCGATGTGCGGGGCGCGCGCCGCAAGGTGGGTGTGGACGCCGTGTTCAAACGCATCGACACCTGTGCCGCCGAGTTTGAAGCGCAAACTCCCTATATGTACTCCACTTATGAAGCCCCGATGATGGGCGAGGTTGAATGCGAAGCGCGGCCCAGCGACCGCAAGAAGGTCGTCATTCTGGGCGGTGGCCCGAACCGGATCGGGCAGGGGATCGAGTTCGATTACTGCTGCTGTCACGCCTGTTTTGCTCTGACCGATGCGGGCTATGAAACCATCATGATCAACTGCAACCCGGAAACGGTCTCAACCGACTATGACACGTCGGACCGGCTGTATTTCGAACCGCTGACGTTTGAGCATGTGATGGAGATCCTGACGAAGGAACAGGAAAACGGCACGCTGCATGGCGTGATCGTCCAATTTGGCGGTCAGACCCCCCTGAAACTTGCCAATGCGCTTGAAGCCGAAGGCATTCCGATCCTCGGCACGACCCCCGATGCGATCGACCTGGCCGAAGACCGCGAGCGGTTCCAGGCACTGGTCAACCAGTTGGGCCTGAAACAACCGAAGAACGGCATTGCCTCGACCGATGCGGAAGCTCTTGCGATTGCTGAAGATATCGGCTTCCCGCTGGTGATCCGCCCGTCCTATGTTCTGGGTGGCCGCGCGATGGAGATCGTGCGTGATATGGCGCAACTGGAACGTTACATCGCCGAAGCCGTGGTGGTGTCGGGCGACAGCCCGGTCCTGTTGGACAGCTATCTGTCCGGCGCGGTCGAGGTTGATGTGGATGCGTTGTCCGATGGCGAAAACGTCCATGTCGCCGGCATCATGCAGCATATTGAAGAGGCCGGCGTGCACTCGGGCGACAGCGCCTGTTCGCTGCCGCCTTATTCGCTGTCTGACGATATCATTGCCGAACTGCGCCGCCAGTCGCGCGAATTGGCTTTGGCGCTGAACGTTGTGGGCCTGATGAACGTGCAGTTCGCCGTCAAGGACGACGAGATCTACTTGATCGAGGTAAACCCCCGCGCATCGCGCACCGTGCCCTTCGTCGCCAAGGCCGTCCTGTCGCCGATCGCCTCGATCGCGGCACGTGTCATGGCGGGCGAAAAGCTGGATGCCTTCGATCTGGTTGATCCCGCAATCGACAGCTTCGCCGTCAAGGAAGCCGTGCTGCCCTTTGCCCGTTTCCCCGGTGTCGACACGATCCTTGGCCCGGAAATGCGATCCACCGGCGAGGTGATGGGCGCGGACAAAAGCTTTGCCATGGCGTTTCTGAAAGCCCAGCTTGGGGCAGGCACCATGCTGCCCACTGCGGGCAACGTGTTTTTGTCGATCAAGGATGGCGACAAGAGTAAACAGTTGGTCGAAACAGCCAAGCTGTTGATAGAACAGGGTTTCAATATCCTTGCCACCCGTGGCACCGCGGCGTTCCTGTCTGAAAACGGGGTCGAGACCGAAACCGTCAACAAGAACTATGAACCGGGCCGCAACATCATCGACCGGATGAAGGATGGCGAGGTTCAACTGGTTCTGAACACGACCGAGGGCACCCAGTCGGTGAATGACTCGCGGGAAATGCGCAATGTCGCGTTGATGGACAAGATCCCATACTTCACCACGCTCGCCGCCAGCCATGCCGCCGTGCGTGCGATGAAGGCCCGCACCGAGCGCGAGATCGAGGTCAGGCCGCTGCAAAGTGCGTGAGCGGTCAAAGCCAGGGGCGGTAAGGAATTGCCGCCCCTTGGTTCAACCTGTGATATACTCGGGGAAATCCAGAAGGAGCCCCCGATGAAACAGATTCTGCCCCTGATCGCCCTTGGCCTGCTGACGGCCTGCGATACCAAGACGACCACCACCCAAACCACAACCACGCTGCCCCTGTTTGGCGACGGCTACCGCGCCGATGGCGACCAATGCCGCCGCGTCGGCGAAAGCGCGGCCACCGTCGAATATCTTGACCACACCGCCGACCTTGTGGCCTGCCCGGAAGACTACGAAGGGCTTGGCGTGTTCCAGGTGGATACCGGCGGCGTAGAGGTCGCCCGGATCGACGGCTGGGTGCTGTTTAGTGTGAGTAGGGAATAGGCATGCTCCACGCCGCACGTGGTGTGGCATCTGTCTAGGTTTCGGGTGGGGCGTACATTTCGAAGACTTCGGCACCCGTCATCATCTGGGTCTTGTCGGCGAGCGTGTAGTAATGTGGCTTGCTGTCCGTGAAGACCTGCAAGGTCAGGCTCATGTTCGTCGTGTCGTTCAACAGACCTGCTGACATCTGGTATTCGTCCGTTTCCAGGATGCGATAGAACAGGTTGGAACCGCATCTATTGCAAAAGCCACGTTCCGCCCAATCCGAGGACCGGATGGTGGTGATATTGTCAGCCCCTTTGAAATCGACGTTCTGGCATGTGATTTCAAAGAACGGACCCGAGGACCAACGCCGGCACATCTCGCAGTGACACGCTCCGATGGAAGGATCCTTCGCCGTGGCGTGAAACGTGACCGCGCCGCACAGGCATTTTCCAGACAAGGTTACGGGATGTTCCATGCAGAATCTCCTTAATGGACACGAGCGCGCGTTCACTATGGATCAAACCGCTCATTGCCGCTTTGACGCGCGTCAATCAGACTAGGCGTTCAGGCCGGGTGCATCCACCCTGTAGACCCCGTTGATCCGCCACTGCCCATCGACCTGCACCATATCGGCAAATTGTTCGGCGGTGCCGAAAATGGCTTGGATATTGGGGGATGCAAAGGTGAAGGCCGTGGCGATGTCGTCCGTTTCAAACGCCTCGATTTGCAGGTTGATCACGTCTTCGATCGACCGATCCTGAGCCTTTGCCGCAACGCTGAACAGCATCGCGAGGGTAAGGGTGAACGCAAGCAGTCGCATCATCAGTACCTCCTCACTTACGAATGATAAGCGAAAAAGCGATGTTTGGATCGGATTTTGTAGCGTGTCAGGCGGTTCGCAGCCGACCCCACAAGTCGTACTCGCCCGCTTCGTCCACTTCGACGGGCACGATCTCGCCCACCGCCAGCCCCTCTGTCCCTTCATCAATGAACAGGTTTCCGTCGATCTCGGGGGCATCCGCTTTGGTGCGGCAGGTGGCGATGCCGTCTGCGTCGATGTCGTCCACGATCACGTCCATCACCTGACCCACCTTTGCCGCCAGCTTGGCTTCTGAAATCGCTTGCGCTTTTTCCATGAACCGGTTCCAGCGGTCTTGTTTGACCTCGGCGGGGACGTGGTCGGGCAGGTCGTTTGATCGCGCGCCGTCGACGTTTTCGTATTGGAAGCAGCCGACGCGATCCAGTTGGGCTTCGTCCATCCAGTCCAGAAGCGTCTGAAACTCCTCTTCGGTTTCGCCGGGATAGCCGACGATGAAGGTTGAACGCAGGGTGATGTCGGGGCAATCGGCGCGCCAGGCTGCAATCTCGTCCAGCGTTTTGGATGCCGCTGCCGGGCGGGCCATGCGTTTTAACGTGTCGGGGTGGGCGTGTTGGAACGGGATGTCCAGATAGGGCAGGATCAGGCCTTCGGTCATCAACGGGATCAACTGGCGCACATGGGGATAGGGATAGACATAGTGCAACCTGATCCACGCCCCAAGCGACCCAAGGTCGCGGGCAAGGTCGGTGATATGGGCGCGGTGGCCCCGGTCTTCGGCATGTTTGATGTCGACACCATAGGCCGACGTGTCTTGGCTGATCACCAGAAGCTCTTTCACGCCCGCCTCGACCAGCTTTTCCGCCTCGCGGATCACCGCGTGGGCCGGGCGGCTGACAAGTTTGCCGCGCATGTCGGGGATGATGCAGAACTTGCACTTGTGATTGCAGCCCTCGGAAATCTTCAGATAGCTGTAGTGGCGCGGGGTCAGTTTCACGCCCGAGGCCGGCAGCAGGTCGACAAAGGGGTCGGGGCTGGGCGGCACGGCGCCATGCACCGCGTCCAGCACCTGTTCATATTGATGCGGGCCGGTGACGGCCAGAACGCTGGGGTGGGTGCCGCGGACATAATCCTCTTCCGCGCCCAGACAGCCGGTGACGATCACACGGCCGTTTTCGCTCAACGCCTCGCCGATGGCTTCCAGGCTTTCAGCCTTGGCTGAGTCCAGAAACCCGCAGGTGTTCACGATCACCGCGTCTGCGCCGGTGTAGTCCGGGCTGATCGCATAGCCTTCGGCGCGCAGGCGGGTCAGGATGCGTTCGCTGTCGACCAAGGCCTTGGGGCAGCCAAGGCTGACCATGCCGATGGTGGGCTGACCATCGCGCTTTGGTTCGGAAAACCGGGCTTTCGGGGCAAGGTCAGGCCGTAAGTTGGGCGGGTTCACTGGATTTGTCATGGCGGGCATATAGCTTGCCGTCGCCACCATGGGAAGGGGTGGTGGACCACACGAAAAAAGCGCGCCCGGTCCGGCGCGCTTTGAAATTTTTGACTGGTCCGGCTTACCGCTTCCGGTCACGCCGCGAGGACATCGGCTGGAACGCTACGCCAACATGGGCCTCGCAATAGGGTTTGCCTTGTTGCACGGGCAAGCCGCAGAACCAGAAATCATCCGTGGCCGGGTCGCCGATGGGCCATTTGCAAGTCCGCTCGGTCAGTTCCATCAGGTTCAGTTTCTTCGCGCCCTTTTCAACCTCGCGCACCGAGGCCAGCGCCTCGGGGCTGATTTCGTTGGCCGAGGGCTGCGGGGGCAGGGGCTGGCCCGCCGGGATGATCTGCTTGCGCGCCGGGATCGGCTTGGCTTCGGCAGCCGGTTTGGCGGCGGGCTCCGGTTCTTTCTTCGGGGTCGCTTTTTTCGGTGCGGGCTTGGGCTTGGCCGCCGCTTTCGGCGCGGCTTTGTCCTTGGCCGGGGCTTTCGACCCACCGCCGGACCGGTTCGACAATCCAAGGCGATGCACCTTGCCGATCACCGCATTTCGGGTGACGCCACCCAGTTCTTTTGCGATGACCGAGGCAGATTGCCCCTCGCCCCACATCTTTTTCAGGATTTCAACGCGCTCGTCGGTCCAGGACATAGTTCTTCCCGTGTTTGGGGTGGGCGCCCGATATCGACTGGGCGGCCCGTAAATTCACAAGCGGCTATTTTAGTCATAGCGCCGGGGGATACAAGCGCAGAAGCGGTTTCATCGGGCCTGACGACCTTCACGCCAGATCAGAAGCACACCGCCTGCAATGATGATCGCCGCACCGGCAAGGCTGGAGGGGGCCGGGATGACCCCGAATGCGCCGAAATCATAGAGCCCCGCAAAGACCAGCGTGGCATAGGAAAAGGGCACGGCGAAACTTGCATCCGCGCGCTTCATGGCCTGAATGAAGCAGGTTTGCGCCAGCGCCATCATGCCGCCCAATGCTGCCAGTGCAGCCCATTGTGCAGCGGTAGGAGGCGCCCAGACCCAGACCACGGCCAAAGTCGCCACCGTCAGCCCGATGCCGTTGTTGATCCAAAGGATCTGCAGCGGCGCCTCGCGTCCGGTCAGGCTTTTGATCAGAGTGATCTCGAACCCCATGACCATTGCCGCCGCAAGCGCCAGAAGCGCGGCGGGGTGGAAGCTGCCCGCGCCGGGGCGGATCAGCACCACCGCACCGACCAGTGCGATCGCCGCCGCGATCCAGCGCCATGGCCCGACCCGCTCGCCCAGCAGCGGGATCGCCAGAAGCATTGCAAAGACCGGGTTCAGAAAGCTGATCGCTGTTGCATCGGCCAGCGGTATGAAGGCCACCGCCGCGAACATCAGCGAAATGCCGGCCCAGCCGGACACCGATCGCGCAATGTGCAGTGGCAGGTTGCGGCTGTGCAGCATGGGGCGTTTGATCGCCACCACAAGGCTTATCGCCAGAAACGCAAACAGAAACCGCCCGTGGCTGATCTGCAAGGGGTGCAACGGCTCGCCCAAGGTCGGGCGCCCGACCAGTTTGGCCATCAGCGTGGTGCCGGCAATCAGCGCGGCGGCCAGCAGCATAAAGCCTGCGGCGGCCAACGGGGGGTGCGGGGCAGGGGCAAGACGCGTTTCCATCCTTACCGCTTAAGGGTTTGTCCGCACTCTGAAAAGGGTGGACAGGCGGGTTTCCTTCGCGTAAGCCCGCCCCATGATCAAACGCACGCATATCGCTGACACCCGACGCCGACGCCTTCGCGCCTGACGTCCCTGTTTCGTTTGATCCTGCGCCCTGACGCGCACCCGTTCCGAAAATGTTGACTCGAGGCCCGCCATACGGCACCCAAGGGCTTCTTTTATAAAGGATACCGACATGATCCCGTCGCTTCTTCCGACCTATAACCGTGTTGATCTTGCGTTCGAGCACGGTCAGGGCAGCTGGCTTGTGACCGACAGGGGAGAGCGATATCTGGACCTGGGCGCGGGAATTGCGGTGAACGCCTTGGGCCATACACACCCGGCGCTGGTCGATGTGCTGACGCGGCAGGCGCAGAAGCTCTGGCATGTATCGAACCTCTACACCATACCCGAGCAACAGAAGCTGGCGGATATGCTGGTCGATCTGACCTTTGCCGACACTGCGTTCTTCACCAATTCGGGGACCGAGGCTTGTGAGCTGGCGGTGAAGATGGCGCGCAAGTATTGGCATGACAAAGGCCAGCCGAACCGGACGCGCATCATCGGCTTCGATGGGTCGTTTCATGGCCGTTCGTCCGCCGGGATCGCGGCGGCTGGGGGCGAGAAGCTGACCAAGGGGTTCGGCCCGCTTCTGCCCGGTTTCACCCATCTGCCGTTTGGCGATCTGGATGGGTTGACCAATGCGCTGTCCGAAGGTGACGTGGCGGCCGTGATCATCGAACCCGTGCAGGGCGAGGGTGGCATCCGCCCTGTGCCGGATGACGAGTTGAAAGCGATCCGCGCAGCCTGTGATCAGGCCGGCGCCCTTCTGATCTTTGACGAGGTCCAATGCGGCATGGGCCGGACGGGCAAGCTGTTTGCGCATGAGTATTCCGGCGTCACCCCCGACATCATGATGGTCGCCAAAGGCATCGGCGGGGGGTTCCCGCTTGGCGCGGTCCTGGCGACGGAAGACGCAGCCTCAGGCATGGTTGCTGGTACGCATGGCTCGACCTATGGCGGCAACCCGCTAGCCTGTGCCATCGGGGCCAGGGTTGTCGAGATTGTATCAGACCCCGCATTTCTCGATACGGTCAGCCGCAAGGCCGGGCGTCTGCGCCAGAAGCTGGAAGGGTTGGTCGCCGCACATCCGGACGTGTTCGAGGCGGTACGCGGCTCGGGGCTGATGCTGGGCTTGAAATGCAAGGCGCTGAACACGGATGTGCTGGCCAAATGCTATGACGCCCGGCTGTTATGCGTGCCGGCGGGCGACAACGTGCTGCGCATCCTGCCCGCCCTGACCATCGAAGACGAAGACATTTCCGAGGCCGTCACGCGCCTTGAAACCGCTGCAAAGGCTGTGGAGGGCCAGAGCAAATGAGACATTTCCTGGATATCAACACCACCGACACCGCCGATCTGACCGGCATGATCGCTGAGGCCACCCGGATCAAACAGGCCCGCGCAGGGAAACCGAAAGGAGCGCTGGACGAAGAACAGCCCCTCAAGGACCATATGGTTGCGCTGATCTTCGAGAAGCCGTCGACCCGGACGCGAGTCAGCTTTGACGTAGGCGTGCGCCAGATGGGCGGGCAGACGATGGTCCTGTCCGGCTCCGAGATGCAGCTGGGCCATGGCGAGACGGTGGCCGATACGGCCCGCGTGCTGAGCCGCTATGTCGACATGATCATGATCCGCACGTTCGAGGAAGCGACGCTGCTGGAAATGGCGGAATATGCCGATGTGCCGGTGATCAACGGGCTGACCAACCGCTCGCACCCCTGCCAGATCATGGCCGATATCCTGACCTTTGAAGAGCATCGCGGGTCGATTGCCGGGAGGAAGGTGGTCTGGGCGGGCGATGGCAACAATGTTTGTGCGTCCTTCCTGCATGCAGCCGGGCAGTTTAGTTTTGACGTGACCTTCACCGGGCCGGAAGTGCTGGACCCGGAGCAGAAATTCGTCGACGAGGCGCGTGCCAAGGGGGCGAAGATCGAGATCGTGCGCGACCCGGCGCAAGCGGTCGAGGGGGCTGACCTTGTGGTGGCGGACACCTGGGTTTCGATGCATGATGCGCCCTCGGCGCGCGAGCGGCGGCACAACCTGTTGCGCCCCTATCAGATCAACGACGAATTGATGGCCCATGCCAAGCCGGACGCCTTGTTCATGCATTGCCTGCCTGCCCACCGGGACGAGGAAGTCACGAACACCGTGATGGACGGTCCGCAATCGGTGATCTTTGACGAGGCTGAAAACCGGCTTCACGCGCAGAAGGCAATCATGCGCTGGTGTCTGGGGGCGTGATCAGGGGCGTTGCCCCTGCGGTGCCACGCGGGGGCGCGTGGCACCTACCCCAGGATATTTGGGGCCAGAAGAAGCCGGGCGGCGTGGGACCGTCTCAGGAGACGATGGCGTTCAGCACGTAGAAGATCACCCCCGACATCAGAGCTGCGGCGGGGACGGTG
Organism: Aliiroseovarius zhejiangensis; assembly: GCF_014656375.1. Classification (GTDB taxonomy): domain Bacteria; phylum Pseudomonadota; class Alphaproteobacteria; order Rhodobacterales; family Rhodobacteraceae; genus Aliiroseovarius; species Aliiroseovarius zhejiangensis. The sequence goes on from NZ_BNCH01000003.1 coordinate 162,980, forward strand.
ATCACCCAGGCTGCCACGATGGTCATGAAGTGTGACCGGCGCACCAGTTTGCGGCGGCGGCGTTCCTCGGGCGCGATGCGTTTGACCTGGGGGCGGGCGGCCGATGAGCGGCGCAGGCGGCGCTCCATGTGGTATTCGCGATAAAAGCCGACGCCGAAGACGCCCCCCACCGCGATATGGGTCGAGCTGACGGGCAGGCCCAGCCAGCTTGCCACGATCACGGTGATGGCGGCGGACAGGGCCACGCAATAGGCGCGCATCGGGTTCAGCTTGGTGATCTGGCTGCCCACCATGCGGATCAATTTCGGGCCAAACAGCATCAGGCCAAAGCTGATGCCGAACGCTCCGATCACCATGACCCAGGTCGGGATCGAGACCTTGTCAGCAAAGTCGCCCACGCTTTCCACATGCACGATGGCGGCGAGCGGGCCAACCGCGTTGGCCACGTCATTGGCGCCATGGGCAAAGGAAAGCAGAGCCGCCGAGAAGATCAGCGGCAGGGCAAACAGCGCCTTCAGGGACTTGGTTCGGTTCTCGAGCCCCCGGGCTTGGCGGGCGATCAACGGGGCGGTGACGAAATAGGCGACCGCGCCGATACCGGCACCGATCAAAAGCGCGGTGCCAATATCGATCTTCACGACCTTCTTCAGACCCTTGATCGACAGATAGGCGCCGAACGCAGCGGCCATGATGCCGATCAGCACCGGCACCCAGCGTTTCGCCGCGGCAATCTTATCTTCCTGATAGATAATCTTGTGCTTGATCAACGCCAGGAACAGCGCGGCGATTGCGCCGCCCAGCACGGGCGAGATGACCCAGGAGGCAGCAATCTTGCCCATCGTGCCCCAACTGACCGCGGAAAACCCCGCAGCGGCAATGCCTGCCCCCATCACGCCACCCACGACCGAATGGGTGGTGGACACGGGCGCGCCGATCCAGGTGGCAAGGTTCACCCACAGCGCCGACGAGATCAGCGCCGCCATCATGGCCCAGACAAAGACACGGCTTTGGTCAAAGCCCGTGGGGTCGATGATCCCTTTCGAGATGGTCGAGACCACGTCCCCCCCTGCCAGAAGCGCGCCTGCGCTTTCACAGATGATCGCGATGATGATGGCGCCCCCCATGGTCAGCGCATTCGCGCCGACCGCCGGCCCCATGTTGTTGGCCACGTCATTCGCCCCGATGTTCAGCGCCATGTAGGCTCCGAAAGCAGCGGCGGTCACGACGACCAGAGAGGTTGGGGACTGGCCGAAGAACACGGCAGCGCCCAGCGCGGCGATAACAATAAATGCAAGGGCGATCCCCATGCCGACCAGCGGGCGCGAAACATATTGTGTGGCGTATTCAACCTGGCTGATCCGGTTCAGATCCTTGTCCAGCGTCTTCCACTGGCTGCCGCGTTTTTCTGCGCCCATCCTTGGCCCCCTGGCTCTGTGTTCTGACACGGCCAGATGACGACCGTTGCAGTTCAGCGCCTGCGCTAGACTGTCAGGACCATGATTGCAACAGATTCGGGCTGTTGCGCGGCGCGAGACGGGGAAGTGTGATCCGACCGCTTCGGCCAGCTGACCCGGTGGTCAGGCCATGCCCGCAGAGGCAGGGGTGGCGATGCAAAGGGAGCGGTCAGAATTCCTGCAAGATCTTTTGCAGTTCCCTTTCCTTGACCATATCAGCCGCCTGTTCCGCCGGAACCCAAGTGCGGGTACGTTCGTCGGCTTCGGGAAAATCATCGGCCAGTTTTTCCACCTTCAGCGGGAAGACGGTGGTCGTGCAACGGGCGATCCCACCAAAATCCATTTCTTTTTCAGATTCGAACGCGCCGATCGGGGCATGATCCAGCTGGCCCTTGGCGACGCCGGCTTCTTCCCATGCTTCTTGCCGGGCGGCTTCTGCTGCATTTTTGCCATCCATCGGCCAACCTTTGGGCAGGATCCAGCGGCCAGTGCCGCGCGACGTCACCAACAACACTTCTTTGTCGTCGCCTGTCCCGCGATAGCACAACGCGGCGACCTGCACCCGGTTGGGGCGTTGGAACATGGGGGCGACGACCTCTTCCCAGGCCTGTTTCAGCAATGATGACATTTTCGTACCTGCGCTCTCGGAGCTTTGCTCAGTTTTTATTGTAGATGTTAAGATATGGTAATTGTGGGTTAAATTGCAAGTTTGACCGCCAGAACCACCGATTTTGGGCGCTATCTGACCGGTTTCAACCCTTGCGGGGCTTGGCGCGCAGGGTCGGATCGGCCTGGGTCGGGTCTTCGGGCCAGGGATGTTTGGGATAGCGCCCGCGCATGTCCTTGCGCACATCCTGATAGCTGTTCGCCCAGAAATTCGGGATGTCCGTGGTGGTTTGCACCGGGCGTCCGGCGGGTGACAGAAGGGTCACACGCAGCGGCGTAGTGCCGATCATCGGGTGGCGGGTGGTGCCGAACATTTCTTGCAGGCGCAGGCTGATTTCCGGGACCTCGCCGCCATAATCGATGGGGATCCGGCGTCCCATCGGCGTGGTGAAATGGGCAGGCGCCTCGTGGTCGACAAGGGACATCTGTGCCCAGTCAAGTCGGGCACGCAACGCGTCCAGCGGATCGAACCGCTTCCAGTCGGCGGCAGACCGCACGCCCTCAAGATGTGGCAGCAACCATTCCTCGAGCTGGTTCATCAGGGCGTCATCGGTCATGTCAGGCAGATCCGCCCCGCCCAAACGCAAAAGCTCGACCCGTGCGATGAACCGGCGTGCCGCATCCGTGGGGCGCAAGCCCAGATCGCGCACCCCGTCCAGCATGGCGCGGGCCATGGCATCGGCCGGGGCGTCCTTCCACTGGCGGTCATCCAAGACAAGGGCACCCAGTCGTTCCCGACGCCGCGCCACCACGCGGCCTTCGCGTTTGGACCAGGCGACGTGATCAACCCAGACGATCTCGTCCCCGAAAGTCGCACGCAACTCACCCTCGCTGATCCGGATCGCCTGACGGATTCGGGCCTCGCGCGGGTTGCCATCGGTGTCGGTGACGACGATCAGTCGCGCTGCGGCCAAGGGGTCGCTGTCTTCGATCACCGCCCCTTTCCCGCCGGACAAAACAAAGCGCGGCGCATCACCCGGTCGACGCAACCCGACGCGATCGGGATAGGCCAGCGCGGCCATCTGGGCGTCGCTCAGCTCGCCCGAAGGGGTGTCAATCAGCCGACGCAGGCGTTTGGCTTCGGTGCGGATCCGTTCGATGGTGCCGCGATTGGGTGTCATTCCCCGGTTTGCGGTAAATCCTTTCGGGTCGCGGATCGCCTCCAGCCGGAGTGACAGATCGACCGGGGCAGAGCGGGGAAGGGGATCGCGCTCACCCCACAATGCGGCCAAGGGGGCGGCGTCAGGTCCGGCTGTGGCGAGCATATGACCCAGACGCGGATGCAGGGGTAAGCGAACCAGTCTGCGCCCATGCGTGGTGATCCGCCCCGTTGCATCCAGCGCACCCAGAGACCGCAGCAACGCCTGCGCCTCGGTCAGCACGCCCGCGTTCGGAGGTGTCAGGAAGGCAAGCCCCGCGCCGTCCGGCGCCCCCCATGCGGCAAGCTCCAACGCCAATGGCGCCAGATCGGCGGTTTCAATCTCGGCCGGTGGAAAGGGGGGCAGCCCGCCTTCTTCCCCCTTGGTCCAAAGCCGATAGCAGACGCCCGGCGCGACGCGACCCGCACGCCCGCGCCGCTGTTCGGCTTCGGCTTTCGATACGCGCTCTGTCACCAGCCGTGACATGCCGGACCCGGCATCGAAGCGCGCGCGGCGGGACCAGCCTGCATCGACCACCACGCGGATATCCTGAATGGTCAGGGATGTCTCGGCGATCGCGGTGGCCAGCACGACCTTACGGCCCGATGCGGCAGGAGCGATCGCGGCGCGCTGGGCGGCAAACGGCATCGCGCCGAACAACGGGTGCAGATGGCAATCGTCAGGCAAATGCGGGCGCAGCGCGGCTTCGCTGCGACGAATTTCGCCTTCGCCAGGCAAAAACACCAAAACGCCGCCTTCGGTTTGGGCCAGCGCTTCGCGCACCAGGGTGGCGGTGGCGTCGGGCAGACGCGCGGTTTTGGGCAAAGGGGCGGGCAGGTGGCGGGTTTCGACCGGAAAGGCGCGCCCATCCGAGCGCAGGATGGGGGCATCATCCAGCAGCCGGGCAACCGGTTCGGCATCCAGCGTCGCCGACATCACGACCAGTTTCAGGTCGTCGCGCAAGGCCTGCATCGCCTCCCAGGTCAGCGCAAGACCCAGATCAGCGTTCAGCGAGCGCTCGTGAAATTCGTCAAAGATCACCGCGCCGATCCCGGCGAGCGAAGGGTCCGACTGCAGCATCCTTGTCAGGATGCCTTCGGTCACGACCTCGATCCGGGTGGCGGTGCTGACCTTGGCTTCGCCCCGGATGCGATAGCCGACGGTGCCACCCACCTGCTCGCCCAGCGTTTGCGCCATGCGCTCTGCGGCGGCGCGGGCGGCCAGTCGGCGTGGCTCCAACATCACCAGCTTGCCGTCGAACACACCGGCGTCAAGAAGGGCCAGTGGCACGACGGTGGTTTTCCCGGCCCCTGGCGGTGCCATCAGAACAGCTCGCTGTGCCCGTCGCAAAGCGGTCAGAAGGTCGGGGATCGCGTCATGTATGGGCAGGCGGTCGTTCATGCCTCCTTATCGGACGTGGCGCGCATATCGTCCAGTGGCCGTACGGATGTTAGCGCGCCGCTCTGGACAGTCCGGGTCCCACGGGGCATGACTGTCCGAAAGTTGGAGGCAGCATGGATATTCAAGATCTGGCAGGGCGGGTGCAATCTGGCGAGCGACGGGCGCTGGCCCGGGCCATCACCCTGGTTGAAAGCGGTCGTGCCGACCACCGCGCGCAGGCCGGGGCGCTGCTGGACCAACTGGCACCCTTGGGCCGCCAGGCCCTCCGCATCGGCCTGTCAGGCACACCAGGCGTGGGCAAGTCGACGTTTATCGAAGCGTTCGGCATGTTCCTGATCGGGCAGGGGCTTAAAGTGGCCGTGCTGGCGGTCGATCCCAGCTCGGCCCGCTCGGGCGGTTCCATACTGGGTGACAAGACGCGGATGGAACAACTGAGCCGCGAGAAAAACGCCTTCATCCGTCCCTCGCCATCGCAATCGCAACTGGGCGGTGTGGCGCGCCGCACCCGCGAGGCCGTGGCCCTGTGCGAGGCGGCGGGCTTTGACGTTGTGCTGATCGAAACCGTGGGCGTGGGACAATCGGAAACCATGGTCGCGGAAATGTCTGACCTGTTCCTGCTTCTGTTGGCCCCCGCGGGTGGCGACGAGTTGCAAGGCGTCAAGCGTGGCATCATGGAGATCGCCGACCTGATCCTGGTCAACAAGGCCGATGGGGATCTGAAACAGACCGCGATGCGCACCTGTGCGGATTACGCAGGCGCCCTGCGATTGCTGCGCAAGCGCGCCTATGACCCGGCAGGCTTTCCAAAGGCTATGACCGTGTCTGCCGTGACGCAGGACGGGTTGGCTGATGCCTGGGCCGCAATTGGCGAACTGATCGACTGGCGCCGTGCGAACGGATATTGGGACAGCCGCCGCGCCCAGCAGTCACGCCACTGGTTCGAGGAAGACGTGCGTATGGGTCTGCTGTCGGTGCTGAATCGCAAGGACACCCGCGCACGAATCGAAACGCTTGGGGCTCAGGTCGCCGCGGGCAAGCTTTCGGCGAGCCGTGCGGCAGAGGACATCCTGGCCCACCTGCGCCCCACCGGCGAGCCCTGATCCCCGGCGCCTTTTCTGGTCTGAAATATTCCGGGGTGATCGGGCCTGTCGCGAGGAGTAGCGCCCTGTGCCCGCCGCATCCCGACACGCAGGGGTTGATCAGCGCTAACATCTGGAGTAGCGTCCCCTCAGCACATGAAGGAGAGATGCCGGATGCACAATATTAGGACCCTATATCGAGCGTAGGCACGGTCCTGATGGGCTGTCGTCAGCCCCGTCCATCACATCTCTGATTTCCAAGCGCATGGAGCGCCTTCATGTATCGTCTTTTCGAAAATCTTGTCGACCCGTTTGCCCCGCATGATGCGGGCACGCCGCCCAATAATCTTTGGCCCTTCTTCAAGTCTCAGTTCGGACCGTTCCGTAAATGGATGGTCTGGATGGCCCTGACCGGCGTGCTGGTCGCCCTGATTGAAACCGGATTGATCTTCTATACCGGTCGGGTGGTCGATCTGATGAACCTGTCGACGCCGCAAGGTTTCTGGGGGGAACATGGGGTCGAACTTCTGATCGCAGCGGTGTTCATCATCTTCCTCAGACCGCTGGCGATCACGCTGAACCGTTTCTTTCTTGAACAAACCCTGGCCGGCAACATGCAGGAACAGGTGCGCTGGCGGGCACACCGGCATCTTCTGGGGCAGTCCTTGAGCTTTTTCCAGAACGACTTTGCCGGACGCCTGTCCAACCGCGTGATGCAGCTTGGGCCAGCAGTCGAGGACAGCACCTATATGTTCTTCGAAGGCATCTTCTATGCCACCACATATGTGTTGAGCGCGATGGTCATTCTGGGGCAGGTCGACATTCGACTTGCGCTGCCACTGGGCGTCTGGCTGGTCTTCTATGTGCTTTACGTGCGCTATATCGCCAAGCGCGTGTCGGTGGCGTCCGAGAAATGGTCCGATGCAAGGTCTCTGGTGACGGGGCGGATCGTCGACGCTTATGCCAATATCGAAAGCGTGAAGCTGTTCTCGCAAGGGGCGGGTGAAGAACGCTATGCGTTGTCGTCGCTCAAACGGTTGCGGCTCAGGTTCCAGCGGTTCCTGCGCCTGATGACCGAGCTCAGCTTTGGGCTGAACCTGTTGAACGGCCTGCTGATCGTGGGCGTGTTGGGCGCGGCGGTCTGGCTGTGGACGCAAGGCGAGGTGTCGGTGGGCGAGGTCGCCGCCGCCTCGGCGCTGGTGGTGCGCCTGAACGGGATGTCGGGCTGGATCATGTGGGTGACAATCCGCCTGTTCGAGCATATGGGCGTGATCCGTGAGGGCCTGCGGTCCATCGCCGTGGCGCACGAGCTGCAGGACGCCAAGGACGCGCGGGATCTGGTCATCGACCGGGGCGAGATCACGTTCGACAAGCTGACGCATCACTATGGCAAGGGATCGGGCGGATTGGACAATGTGTCCCTGACCGTGCAGCCGGGGGAAAAGGTCGGGCTTGTGGGTCGGTCGGGCGCGGGCAAGTCCAGCCTTGTGAATCTTTTGATGCGCTTTCGCGACCCCGAAGGTGGGCGGATCCTGATTGACGGGCAGGACGTGTCCGCCGTGACACAGGACAGCCTGCGCGCGCAGATTGGTATGGTCACGCAGGACAGCAGCCTGTTGCACCGCTCGGTGCGGGCAAACATCCTTTATGGGCGCCCGGAGGCCACCGAAGCGCAGATGATCGCCGCCGCCGAACGGGCCGAAGCGCATGAGTTCATCCAGTCGCTGGAGGACCCGCAGGGCCGGCGCGGCTATGACGCGCATGTGGGCGAGCGCGGTGTGAAACTGTCGGGCGGGCAGCGCCAGCGGATTGCGATAGCGCGGGTGATGCTGAAAGATGCCCCGATCCTTGTGCTGGACGAGGCGACATCGGCGCTGGACAGCGAGGTCGAGGCCGCCATTCAGAAGACGCTTTACGGAATGATGGAGGGCAAGACCGTGATTGCCATCGCGCACCGTCTGTCAACCATTGCGCAGATGGACCGGATCGTCGTCCTGGACGAGGGCCGGATCATCGAAAGCGGCAGCCACGACGCGCTGCTGGCCCGGGGCGGCACCTATGCCGGGCTTTGGGATCGGCAATCGGGTGGTTTTCTGGGAGAGGAATGACGCCATGGCATTCGGTGGCTCACGATGTGAGCCTGGAAGGGGCCTTGCCCCTCTGCGCGTGCGCGCATTCACCCCAGGATATTTCTGGCCAGAAGAAGCCATCTAGCCGGGTTTGGGCGGGCAGGGGAAAATCATGTCCGAAGCGGCAAGACTCACTTGACGCGCCTATGGAAGGCGTCTAATTACCGCGAACGGAATTTGGGGCGCTGCCAGTGCGGCGCCCGTTTGTATTGACCGGCTGGACGTGAACGGCGCGAGGGCGCACCGGAAAGATCACCAATCTGGCCCGAGAAAGCAAGGAAAGAGCCATGTCGCGCGTTTGCGAACTGACCGGAAAAGGCCCGATGACTGGCAACAATGTCAGCCACGCCAAGAACAGAACCCGCCGCCGGTTTCTGCCAAACCTGAACGATGTGACGTTGCAGTCCGAAGCACTGGGCCGTGGGGTCAAGCTGCGCATTTCGGCCGCCGCGCTGCGTTCGGTGGATCATCGTGGTGGTCTGGACGCTTATCTGGCGAAAGCCAAGGATGATGAGCTGTCGGCCAACGCGCTGAAGATCAAGAAAGAAGTCGCCAAGGCGCTGGCATCCGCCTAAGCCCACGCGCGACCCGGAACAAACGGACCTGAACCGCCCTGGCCTTGCCGCTTTGGGCGGTTTTTCCATGTTCGGGACTGATACGTTTTGTCGCTTGTGCCGGGTGAAAAGACGGCTTAGCTCTGTTCCCATGATCCGTGCCGTTTCTGCATATGTCTTGGTTCTGATGCTGGTCGCGGCCAGTTTTACGCTGGCCCATGCGCGCGGCAGCAGTCCGGATTTGGGCAAGGCCATGGACATGGTGATTTGCACCGGTGTCGGCATGGTGACCGTCTTGGTCGGCCCGGATGGTGAACCCATCGAATCGGTGCATCTTTGCCCGGATGGGGCGCAGATTTTCGCAGCCGCTTTCGCTGTTCCGGTTGTTCACAGCCCCGAAGCGCGGATTGTCGCCCGCATAACGCCCTTGCGCAGCGCCTCATATCAGGGGCGCGCAACGCTGACCCCGTCTGCCCGTGGCCCTCCGGCGCAGGTCTGACTTTACACCTCAGATCTATGCAACGACGGACCAAAGGAACGAAACCATGTCCCCTATGAAAACCATTCTTGCAGCCACCACGGCTGCGCTGCTTGCCTTTCCTGCGTTTGCCGAAGGCGACATCACGATCGAAGATGCCTATGCCCGTGCCTCGGGTATGAACGCCATGGCGGGTGCGGCATTTTTCCAGATCATGAACCATGGCGATCAGGATGACCGCCTGATTGCTGCGAAGTCAGACGTGGCAAAACGGGTCGAGCTGCACACCCACAAGGAAACCGCCGAGGGCGTGATGCAGATGATGGAGGTCGAAGAAGGCTTTCCCATTGCTGCGGGTGGCATGCACGCGCTCCAACGCGGCGGTGACCACGTGATGTTCATGGGGTTGAACCAACCCTTCGAGGATGGATCGACCATCAGCGTCACGCTCGTCTTTGAAAAAGCCGGTGAAATGACAGTCGAGATCCCGGTTGACCTGAAACGCAACCCCATGGGCGGCGGGATGCAACATGGCAAAATGGGTCAGGGCAAGATGAAGGGTGGCCAGATGGAGCAGGACAACACGTCCACCAACTGATCGGGCAGCAGTTTTTTGCGCGTGAAGGGCCGCACCTTTCCGGGTGCGGTCCTTTTCATCTTTCGTCGAGAATCTCGGCAACCCAGAGCGGCACGATCCTGGTGGCTGGTCCGAAACGCGCGGTGTCGAAGCTGTTGGCGGTGGCAGATGGCTCCAGATTAAGCTCGATCGTTTCGACACCGGCCGATTGGGCCTCGGCGGCGAAGCCCGCGGCTGGATAGACATTGCCGGATGTGCCAATGGCGACAAACAAATCAGCGCCTGTCAGATGATGGTAAATCTCGTCCATGTGATACGGCATTTCGCCAAACCAGACGATGTCGGGTCGGGTGGCCATTTCCTTGCAGGTGGGGCAGGGGTCGTCAGTGGACATGGCCAGTGGCGCAGTCCAGCGATGATCGCAGGCCGCACAGAGCGCACCGGACAGCGTGCCATGCATATGGATCACATCGGTGGCGCCAGCGCGCTCGTGCAGGTCGTCGACATTCTGCGTTACGATCGTCACGCGACCGCCGTGTTCTTTTTGCAGGCGGGCCAAGGCCGCATGTGCCGCGTTCGGCTGTGCATTTCGGCAGTTCGCCCGGCGCGCGTTATAGAACGCGTGGACCAGATCGGGATTGCGGGCAAAGCCTTCTGGTGTAGCGACCTCGTTCAGGTCGTATTTCGTCCACAGCCCATCCTTTTCGCGAAACGTCCCCAGCCTGCTTTCGGCTGAAATGCCTGCACCGGTCAGGATGACGATATGGCTCACTTGAAGCCCCCATAGATGTCCATCGCCTTTTGCAACAGATCCAGCAAGGCGGCGACCTGTAGCGGGTCTTCGGCGGTGATCTCGCGTTCGGCGGCGAAATTGGCGACGCGCAGGTCGCCACGGGCCACGGCTTCGACATCTGCCCAGTCAAAGGCGATCTGCACCGGGGCCAATGGCATGGCGCCGGACTGAAGCGCGGCGCGCCCACCGGTGACGGTCAGCGAAAATGGCTCGCCGTCCAGCAGGATCTCAGCGCGGATGTCATCGAGTGGTCCGGCGGCACGTTCAATGGCACCGGCCAGAATGACCGCGCGATGTGCGCCGTTTTCCGGGTCCGCCGGAGCGTCCGGAACCGGCTGGTGGCGGCCAAAGCGGGCCAGTTCGAACAGGATGGCTCGGGTGGACAGGCCGCGTTCGGTCAGCGTGTAAAGCCGGTGGGATTTGGCAATCAATCCGGCGGCGCAGAGTTCGGACAGGCGCGCGGACAGCATGTTGGAAGCGATGCCGGGCAAGCCTGCCCTGATCTGGGCGAAGCTGGCCGGGCCTGCGTGAAGTTCGCGCAGCACGTGAACCGCCCAGCGATTGCCCAACAGGTCAAGGGACCGCGAGATCGGGCAGGACATGGAATAGGGTTTTACACGCGACATGGCGCGCTTGTGACGACCTTGTCAGGTGTTTGCAAGGGGCCGTGCGGCGAATGGGCAAAGCCATGCCCGTTTGCGCAAAGCCGGGTGGGCTTGACGTGATCCCCGTGCAGATGAAACGATATGGCATGGCATTGCAGCGACCGATCCAACCCATGCCGCCCGATATTGACGCGCGACTACGCGCGGGCGGGCTGCGCGACGCCTACGAGGCGCGTCCGCCCTATCAGCGCAACGACTACCTGGCGTGGATTGCCCGTGCGAAACGGCCCGAAACCCGTGAAAAGCGGGTGGCGCAAATGCTTGAGGAGCTGGCGGGTGGGCGGCTTTACATGAAAATGCAGTGGCGGAAAGGGCAAGCGTGACGGACCGCGATCGTGCCTCAAGGACGATGCCGTGACCCATCGCATTCTGTTCGTCTGTCTGGGCAATATCTGCCGGTCGCCCACCGCCGAGGCCGTGTTGCGTGACTTGGCGGGTGATCATCCGTCATTGGCGTTGCAGATTGACAGCGCGGGCACGTCTGATTGGCATGTCGGTGATCCGCCCTATGGCCCGATGCAGAAGGCTGCGCAAAAGCGCGGCTATGACCTGTCAGCTTTGCGCGCCCGTCAGGTGTGTCGTGCGGATTTCACCCGGTTCGATCTGATTGTGGCGATGGATGACAACAACAAGGCCGCTCTGGAGCAGATGTGGCCAGACGGGGAGCACGCGCGGGTGGTTCTGTTCACCAATTTCGCACCGGAGTTGGGACAGGACCAGGTGCCGGACCCCTATTACACCCGGGATTTCGATCAAACTCTGGACATCGTCGAGGCCGCCGCGCGGGGTTTGATTGCGACTTTGACCTAAGTCGCTCTCAGCGGCAGTAAGATGTCACCGTTTGACCGAATTGCTTGTATTTCTTCCAGAACCGCTCATCCGAACTGCGATCGGATTGGCGGAGCGCCTGACTGCGGTGCGGATCCTTGAAGAATTTTGACACCTTGGCACGCTCGGTATTGGTGAGCATGGAATTGGCGACCTTCTGGATACAGCCGCACAGCGTGCGCGATGCGGCGGCGCGATTGGCGCTGAGACATGCCCGTTCGATCGACCCGCCGGCGAATGCCGCCTGGCTGGGAAGGATGACGGAAAGTAACGCGATGGAAAGAAGAACCCGTTTCATGGCTGCCCTCGTCGAAATCTGCTTCCTGTTTCAGGTCTTGGATGCCTGACTGATGAAACAGATCATACACGTTATAGGGGTCCGATGCAATTTGGCACGCGCATCACAGCTGCGTGATTTTCACCTGCGGCAGTAAGGCGCGCAGGTCGTGATCGCGGCACAATTCGGTCGCCGGGCTCATCACCGCGGCGCTGGCGGCGGCGGTGCCGTGGCGCAGGGCGTCGGCCCAATCGCCCCCCTGTGCGCGGGTCAGGGTGAAGGCCCCGACGAAGCTGTCGCCCGCGCCGACCTTGCTTGCCACCGGCACGGGCGGGGTGACGGCATGCAGCAGCGTCCCGGCCGTGGCCAGCACCGACCCCTCGGCCCCCAACGCCAGCACAACCGCGCGCGCATATCCCTTGCCGACCAGTTCGCGGGCGAACCCGGATACATCGTGCAGCGACCCAAGGCGTCGCCCCGCCAGCGCCTCGCTTTCCGCGCCGTCCAGTCGCAGGATGTCGGGGGCCGCGCCCAGGTCCGAGGCCTGCACGGCCAGCGCCGCCCCCGAGGTGTCCAGTGTCAGAATGGCGCCCTGGGCGCGGGTGATCTCGGCCAGCATCCGGGGAAAGCCATCCGGCACGCCCGGCGGTTGCGAGCCGGACAGAACGACCTGCATGCTGGGCTGGATGGCGGTTTGCAGGCGGTCACACAGGGCGTCGAGGTCGGTCTGGGTCCAGACCGGGCCGGGCATGACGAAACGGTATTGATGGCCCGCCTGCCGGTCAGTGACGGCAAGCGAGAGCCGGGTTTCACCGTCCAATGTGAACACCTCGGTCGGCACACCCTCGCGCGTCAGAAGCGCGGCCAGTTCCTGCCCGCGATACCCGGCCAGTGCCACGAGCGCGGTGGCCTGCCCGCCCAAGCGGCAGATCACGCGGGCCACATTGATCCCGCCGCCGCCCGGGTCCAGCACCGGTGTATCGCATCGCAGCTTTTCATCAGCGCGGACCGCATCCACGCCGGTGGACATATCCATGGCCGGATTCAGCGTGATCGTCAGAATGTCGGAGGGAGGGTGGGCCATGGCATCCGATTCACATGAAGCATCGACGCCAGCCTAAGCGGTCGGGGAAGGCGCGGCAACGCCTTCCCCGCAAGGGATCAGGCCGCGCGGGCCTTGATGGTCTTGGCCACCACGTCCTGTGCGACGGCGGCGGGGCTGACGCCCTGCTTGGCGGCTTCCGACAGGATCGCCTCCATCGTGTCGTCCAGCGCGTCCAGTTTCCTGGCCACCCAGTCGACCCGGCCTTCGATTTTCAGAACCTCGGTCGCAACGTTGATGATACCGCCGCCATTGGCAACGAAATCCGGGGCATAAAGGATGCCGCGCTCCACCAGCCGTTCCGCATCCGCAGGCGTGGCCAACTGGTTGTTGGCGCCACCAGCCACAGCCCTGACCTTCAACTGCGGAATGGTGTCGGCGTTCAGGATGCCCCCGATGGCGCAGGGGGCGAAAATGTCAGCCTTGACCGCATAGATGTCATCCAGACCCACCGGTTGCGCACCGAAGGCCTTGGTGGCGGCGTCAACACGCCCGGTATCAATATCGGTGACGATCAGCTTGGCGCCCGCATCGGTCAGCAATTCGCACAGGTTCCAGCCGACATTGCCCAGACCTTGCACGGACACGGTCCGCCCGGTCAGATCGGCATCACCAAACTGGTGCAACGCCACGCGGCGCACGGCGTTGAAGATGCCGCGCGCGGTGATCGGTGACGGATCGCCCGACGCAAACGCCCCATCCGACAGACCGGCGACAAAACCGGTTTCCTTGGCCAGCTCGGCCATGTCCGCGGGGCTCATACCCATGTCCTCGGCTGTCCAGTAACGACCCTCGCAGGCTTCGACCGCGCGCCCGAAGGCGTGCAGCAACTCGGGTGTCTTCAGCGTCGCCGGATCGCCAATGATCACGGCCTTGCCACCGCCCAACCGCAATCCAGCGGCTGCATTCTTGTAGGTCATGCCTTCCGACAGGCGCAGCACGTCGGTCAGCGCGGCGTCCTCGCTGGCATAGGGGCGCATCCGCAGCCCACCCGCCGCCGGCCCCAGAACCGTTGAATGAATGGCAATGAACCCGACAAGACCGCAGCTTGCGTCTTCGACACGATAAACTTCTTCATGGGTGGCCGAGGCCACTTGTGTAATGTTCATGAGATCCTCCCGCATTTGTCGTTAATTTACTCAAAGTCAGCCGGTGAAAATCACTAAAAATCGGCGTGTGGAATTTGATTTTTGGTGATATCGTCTGAAATGACGCAGAAAGACGGGATTTTTCTGATGGACGCCATCGACCGCCGCATCATCGCCGCCTTGCAGGAAAACGGCCGCCAGAAGCTGGGCGAGCTTGCCGATTCCGTCGGCCTGTCCCCCACCCCCTGTGCCCGCCGCATCGCGGCTTTGGAAGAGGCGGGCGTGATCACCGGCTATGGCGCACGGGTCGATCAGGCGAAGCTGGGGCTGCCGGTATCGGTCTTTATCTCGGTCGAGTTGGAAAGTCAGAACCGCGACGCCCTGACCCAGTTCGAGCGCGCCGTGTCACGCATGGAAGAGGTGATGGAATGTCATCTGATGAGCGGCAACCGCGACATCATCCTGCGCGTCGTCGTCGCCGACCTGACCGCCTTCGACGAGTTCATGGAACACCGCCTGATGCGGGTCGAGGGGATCCGGCGCATGCGGTCGAGTTTTACGCTGAGGACGATGGTGCGAAGGAATGTGCTGCCGGTGGGGTAGGGGCAGGGTTGCGAAGTTCCGTCTGGTCGTTAGACCGGACATCGCCCGACCCTCCCCATCGGCCGAAGGCACGCCTTTGGCGTGACAGGGCGTTCCGCCCACCCAGGGTCAGGCTATGTCCAAGAGCAAGGGTTTGGTACCGCGGGAGGAGCTAACGCAGCTCTTTTTTGACTCTCGTATTTTTTCGCATCAATGTTGATGTTGTTAAAGCCGGGACAAAACTGCGTCTATAATGGCCGTTTCCACACCCTGAGCGGCTAGTTGGAGAACTATGCGTTTTATGAATAGTAGTTCGGTTGTTTTGTACCACTCAACTGGGTCTGACGTTGTAAGAGGTATCCGTAAAGCGACGTTTCTTCCTCGAGGAGATGCGGGGAAAGAAATCTGATAACACCGCGTCAATGTTGGATCGCCAAATATACTTACAATCACAATAATCTCGTCACGAAGCGGTATTGCCGCTAGAAAATGTTCTTTAAGGCGCCAAACAGTTTCACCCACTAAGGAGTTTCTGAACTCGGGATGATAAGACACAACGACCGCCTCAATAAGCCGGGGATCATACGCGTCTGCATCCATCACGGCTCTAATACTTCGTGAACTGTCGCTAAATGTCCATGAAGGCCCCAGAAAAAGGTGCGCAGTGCCCAGCGCAATCTTGGCAAGACCTTTTTCCAAACTCACTAAGTCTAGCTCCATTGAAGTGGAGAACTCCCTAATTTCTTTGGAAACAGCTTTCTCGGTTGCTGAATTAAGCATTTCTTCCAGAATTGCTGGATTGATTTCTGAGCTTCTAGCTCTACGGAATCTCTTGGAAATAATGTTTCCCAAGATATTTCTCGCTTCCTTGATTTCGCCTGAAATGCTGACCTCAAAACTGCCTTCGTCGTGATCAGTAGTCCTGACTATTGGCAATAGCTTTGTCGTTAAACCTGCGTCGTGGAACGTTACTTTTCCGATTTCGTCTTCGAAGCCTTTGGCTCTCACAGGAAAACTGGCCTTCTGGAACTTGCCTTTTTTACTTTTTACTGAATTTGAGAGCTGAAGAAACTTGACGAAGAACTGTTCCTGAAAAGGGCCATCTATGCAGGTGCCAAGGTCAGAGTTACACTTCACGCAGCAATCTTTAGTGATGGCCGGACTGCGTCCCCCAAGACTTTCCGGAATAATATGTTCTTTGCTTGATCTTCGATTTGATTCAGTATCTTCGGATAGCAACTCTTGACAGTAAATACATCGCATAAGCCCCTCCTGAATATTGAGATCAGCTAGTTCACTTGACCGCCCCCAAAATCCCTATAATACGCTGCACTATGACCGACCTGAAACACATCCGCAATTTCTCGATCGTGGCCCATATCGACCACGGGAAATCCACGCTTGCTGACCGCCTGATTCAGGAGACGAACACCGTTTCTTTGCGGGATATGAAAGAGCAGATGCTCGACAGTATGGATATCGAGCGCGAGCGCGGGATCACCATCAAGGCGAACACGGTTCGGATCGAATACAAGGCGGATGACGGCGAGACCTATGTGCTGAACCTGATCGACACGCCGGGCCATGTCGATTTCGCCTACGAGGTCAGCCGCTCGATGCGGGCGGTCGAGGGCTCGCTGTTGGTTGTGGATTCGACCCAAGGGGTCGAGGCGCAGACGCTGGCCAATGTCTATCAGGCGATCGACGCGGATCACGAGATCGTGCCGATCCTGAACAAGATCGACCTGCCTGCGTCCGACTGTGATCGCGTGGCCGAGCAGATCGAGGACGTGATCGGCATCGACGCCTCGGGCGCCATTCAGGTGTCGGCGAAGACCGGGCAGGGCATCCACGAAACGCTTGAGGCCATCGTTGCCCATCTGCCTGCCCCCAAGGGTGACGTGGACGCGCCTTTGAAGGCGATGTTGGTGGACAGCTGGTATGACGCCTATCTGGGGGTGATCGTCCTGATCCGGGTGATCGACGGCAAGCTGAAAAAGGGCGAGCGCATCCGGATGATGTCGACCAACGCGGTTTACCCGGTGGATCGCGTCGGTGTGTTTACCCCCGCGATGAAGCCCGTGGACGAGTTGGGCCCGGGCGAAATCGGGTTCCTGACCGCGTCCATCAAACAGGTGCGTGACACGCGCGTCGGCGACACCATCACGCACGAGAAGAAGGGCACGACAGAGGCGCTGCCGGGCTTCAAGCCGTCGCAGCCCGTGGTGTTCTGCGGCCTGTTCCCCGTTGATACCGCCGAGTTC
This sequence comes from Aliiroseovarius zhejiangensis, assembly GCF_014656375.1. GTDB lineage: Bacteria > Pseudomonadota > Alphaproteobacteria > Rhodobacterales > Rhodobacteraceae > Aliiroseovarius > Aliiroseovarius zhejiangensis. The sequence goes on from NZ_BNCH01000003.1 coordinate 180,056, forward strand.
GAAGACCTGCGCGAGTCGATCGAGAAGCTGGCGCTGAACGACGCGTCTTTCAGTTACGAGATGGAGACCTCAGCCGCGCTGGGTTTCGGCTTCCGCTGCGGCTTCCTTGGCCTTCTGCACCTTGAAGTGATCCGCGACCGGATCGAGCGCGAATATGATATCGAATTGATCACCACCGCGCCCAGCGTGATCTATCACGTCTTCCTGAAAGACGGCTCGATGATCGAGCTGCACAACCCCGCCGACATGCCCGACCCATCGACGGTCGATCATATCGAAGAGCCGCGCATCAAAGCGACGATCCTTGTGCCCGACGATTATCTGGGCGACGTGCTGAAACTGTGCCAGGACCGGCGTGGCATCCAGATGGACCTGACCTATGCCGGGTCGCGGGCGATGGTTGTCTATGACCTCCCTCTGAATGAAGTTGTGTTCGACTTCTATGATCGCCTGAAATCCGTAACAAAAGGTTACGCGAGTTTCGATTATCAGATGGAGGGCTATCGCGAGGATTTCCTTGTGAAAATGCAGATCCTGGTGAATGACGAACCGGTTGACGCGCTGTCCACCATGGTCCACCGCGACCGCGCGCAACTGCGCGGTCGGGCGATGTGCGAAAAGCTGAAAGACCTGATCCCCCGTCACATGTTCAAAATCCCGATCCAGGCGGCCATCGGCGGCAAGGTCATCGCGCGCGAAACCCTGTCGGCGCTGCGCAAGGACGTGACCGCGAAATGCTATGGCGGGGATGCGACCCGGAAGAAGAAGCTGCTGGAGAAGCAGAAGGCCGGGAAGAAGAAAATGCGCCAGTTCGGGAAAGTGGATATCCCGCAGGAAGCGTTTATTAGCGCGCTTAAGATGGATGATTGAGAATGAAAAAGGCGCGCAAGCGGCCTTTTTGTTCAGTGCGCGGCAGCGAATTGCGAAGCAAATCGAGTGCGCACCCCTTAAGTGCTTTGCGGAACCATTCACTCAAGTAGCGTAACCGCCAACTGCACTTCAAATGCAGGTTGGTGGCAAAATAGGTCTCCTTATGGTTGCGCCGAATGTGCGCAAGTCGTATTGGTGGCCATATTATTTCATGGAGTAGAGCGAGCAGTGAATAAGAGGCGCAAAAGTGTATTTGTGGTCGGGGCTGGAGCAAGCAAAGAGTTCAATTTGCCGACTGGTGCAGAACTAAAACAAAAAATCGCACAAATCGGAGACATCAAATTTGACGAGTGGGGGCAAAAACTTGCCAGTGGGGATCCAGGTGTTGTCGATGCGCTTAGAGAACGCGCGAAGCAAGATAATCAAAACTCGATCAGTCCGTATCTACATGCAGCTTGGCAAGTCCGAGACAACATGCCGATCGCGCCTTCTATTGATAATTTTCTGGATACGCACCGCTCAGATTCCTTCTTGGTAGACTTCGGAAAAATTGCGATTGCAAAAGCAATCAGATCAGCGGAGCGGCACAGCTTACTGTGCCAAATCAAAGATGATCATGGGCAACCCAAAATAAACTTTGAAAACGTTAGAGAAACTTGGATAGCGCAGTTATTTAGTATTTTGGTTGCTCAGAGAGATTTTCAGTCGTTTCTTGATGCGCTAAACGACATTACCTTCGTTTCATTTAACTATGACCGATGTATTCATCAGTTTTTCGCATATGCATCCAAGAGCTATTTCAACCTTCGGGACCAAGAGGTAGAGGCAGTCTTGGGAAACCTCAATATTCTGTATCCGTATGGTACAGTCGGAGAGTTCTCAATTCATCTGGACAGTATTTCGAGTTTCAATCGAGACGTTAACGGCGCCAGTTTGCTCCAAGTCTCAAAGGGAATAAAAACCTTCACCGAAGGTGTTGAAAGTGCGCAAAGAGATCAAATTTGGAAGGCGATGGACGAGGCTAGTCTAATTGCATTTCTTGGATTTGGTTTTCTTGATTTGAACATGGACTTACTGATCCCTGATGACAGAATTCTCGTAGATAAAGTCATAGCGACCGGAAAAGGGCTATCTGAAAACTCTCGTTCAGATGTGGTCAAAAAACTCACAAAGACCTTTTTTAAGCGTTCGGCTCCAAATGTCATCGCTGGATTGGCACCAGAAGATATGCAGGTTCTAAATTGTACATGCAGCTCCTTGATTTTCGAGTTTCATCGATACTTGTCGCGTGTGTGAGCCAGTACGCCGCACGGGCAGCGCCCGACCCTCCCCACGGGAGGGCGCTTTGCACCCACCCAGGATCAGGGACCGCCCTCTGTAACCGCGCACCAAAGTTCTGCGTGACTCCCCCTCTCATTCCCCCCTATAGCTCCCTCACCCAACCCCGGAGCCCAACATGACCTGCCCCCTCTGCGCCTCAGACGCCCCTCTATCCAGCTTCCCCGTCCCCGGCGGACCCGAGGGAGCGTCGGTGGATATCTGCGCCATCTGTGCCGCCCAGATCGACGGCACGCCGGATGAGACCCATTGGCGGGGGCTTGCGTCCGCGATGTGGTCCGAGGATGCGGCGGTTCAGGTGGTGTCTGTGCGGATGTTGAAGCGGCTTGGCACGGGTTGGGCGCAGGATTTGCTGGATCAGGTCTATCTGGACGAGGACACGCAGGCGTGGGTCGATAATGTCGCCGCGGCCTCTCAGCACAAGGATGCCAATGGCGCGACGCTGGAGCAGGGTGACACCGTGGTGTTGATCAAGGACCTGCCGGTGAAGGGGGCGGGGTTCACGGCGAAGCGTGGGACGGCGGTGCGCGGGATCAGCCTTGTCGCCGATAACCCCGAGCATATCGAGGGGCGCGTCGAAGGGCAGCGCATTGTCATTCTGACGCAGTTCGTGAAGAAGAAGTAGGCAGCGCAGCGCCAGTCGGTTATGTCGCCGCGCAGGAGGCCCCACATGCGTTCACCGCTTCTTAAGATCGTCATGACATTTTACGGGATCATCGGGTCAACGTTGGCCTCGGTTCTGGTGGTGGTCGCGCTGGTCAACGGTGTCTCTGGCCTGTGGCCTTTGCTGGGCGCGGCGGCGGTCGGGTTCGTCATCGGTCTGCCGGTGAGCTACTTTGTCGCAAAGGCAATGATCGGCGACTGATCCAGATCAAAGAGATGCGGTCGCGCCGGGTTCAAAACACGTGCGTATTCGCGAATATTTGCAAGGAGAATGCCATGTTCCGTCTCGCCGCTGTCATCTATATCCTGCTCGGCGCAACGCTGGCCGGGATCTTCATCATCGCCGCCCTGACTGTCGGCATGGATACAGCACAGCCCATTATCTATGCCGCCGTGGCCGGCTTTGTCGTGGCACTGCCCGTCTCATGGGTGGTTGCCAAGCAAATCAAGGGCTGATCCGCCGGTTTTCGGTTGAAACGGGACGCGCGGCGGGGGTAAGGCTTCGTCGTGCGGTCCCTTAGCTCAACTGGATAGAGCAGCTGACTTCTAATCAGCAGGTTGAGGGTTCGAGTCCTTCAGGGATCGCCAGACATAAAACTCTCCTAGACACAAATTGCTTGTACGGCGCGCGGCGCTCACACCTTGCGCCCCGGTGCTCCGCCCTCGAAACAGTTTTCGTCGGTATAACGACACGGCGCTTCCTGCGGTTCCAGGTGCAGGCCGTCGCCGGTGTAGGGATGGGCGCGCATCAGGGCTTCATCCGGTGTGATGCCCAGCCCCGGTGTGTCGGGTGGCAGGATATAACCCGCGTCCCAGCGCAGCGTCCGACCGATCAGGGCAAGGTGGAAGTCGCCGCCTCGCTCGATGGTTTCAACCATCAGAAGGTTCGGGATGGACGCGCCCAGATGGATGTTGGCAGCCCATTCGATGGGGCCTGCGTAAAGATGTGGGGCGATCAGGGCATTGTGCACCTCGGCGATGGCGGCGATCTTTCTGGCTTCCCATATTCCACCGACGCGCCCGAGGGCAGGTTGCAGGATGGTGGCCGCGCCTTGGCGCAGAACCTCGGCAAATTCGGCCTTTGTGGTCAGACGCTCTCCGGTCGCGACCGGGACGGGGCTGGCGCGGGCGACTTTCGCCATTTCGGCAATGTTGTCCGGCGGGATCGGTTCCTCGTACCACAGCGGGTCATAAGGCGCGATGGCCCGGGCAAGGCGGATCGCGCCCCCGGTGGTGAACTGGCCATGTGTGCCGAACAACAGGTCGGCCTTGTCACCGACGGCTTCGCGGATGGCGGCGCAAAACGCGACCGACCGCGATATGTCACGCATCGCGGGCATGTGGCCTGACCGGATCGTATAGGGCCCTGCAGGGTCGAATTTCAGCGCTGTGAACCCTTGCGCCACGCGGGTCGCCGCGGCCTCGGCCGCCATGTCGGGCGAGGTCCAGAACGCGGGCAGCGGATGGCCCGGATCGGGATAGAGATAAGTGTAGCTTCGCAGCCGGTCGTTCATCCGCCCTCCCAGCAAGGCCCAGACGGGTCGCCCGCGCGCCTTGCCCAGAATGTCCCAGCAGGCGATTTCAAGGCCCGAAAACGCGCCCATGACCGTGGGATCGGGGCGTTGGGTGAACCCGGCGGAATAGGCGCGGCGGAACATCAGTTCGACATTCTCGGGGTTTTCGCCCTGCATGTGGCGGGCGAACACGTCTTCGATCACGGCGCGCATGGCATCGGGACCGACGGCGGCGGCATAGACTTCGCCCCAGCCGGTGATGCCATCATCTGTTGTCAGTTTGACAAAGATCCAATAGCGTCCGCCCCAGCCCGGCGCGGGCGGCGCGACGACGAAAATTTCCAGATCCTGCAGGCGCATCAAAGCCTCCTAGTTACGGTCGAACAGGATGACATTGCGCCGGGCCGCGCCTGCGCGTGTATCGGCAATCGCCTCGTTGATCTGATCCAGCCGCCAGCGGCCCGAGATCAACTCGTCCAGTTTCAGCCGCCCCTGTTGGTACAGGTCGATCATCCAGGGAATGTCGCGCTGGATCACCACATCGCCCATCTTGCTGCCGACCATGCCCTGACCCAGTGCGGCAAGGATCACCGGTTCGTATCGTGACATCCCGCCGGAATGGGGCATGCCCACCATCACCACCTTGCCGCCGGGGGCAAGGTAGCGCGGGGCGGCGTCATAGGCGGGCAACGCCCCGACAGTGACAAGCACGGCATCGGCGCCACGCCCGGCCACAAGGCGTGCGGCTTTCCAGGGGGCCTCGTCGGTGGCCAGCACCCCGTGCGTGGCGCCAAATTCGATGGCGGTGTCCAGTTTGCCTTCGTTCATGTCGACGGCGATGATGCGGGACGCCCCGGCGATGCGCGCGCCCTGAATGGCGTTCAGCCCGACACCACCTGCGCCGATCACCACGACGACCTGACCGGGGCGGATATGGGCGGCATTGACCGCCGCCCCAACACCGGTGATCACGCCACAGGCCAAAAGCGAGGCAACATCCATCGCCATGTCATCGGGGATGCGCACCACCTGGCTGTGGTCCACAACCACCCGTTCGGCAAACCCGCCGGTGGCCATCGCCTGGTGCAGCCTGCCACCCTCAGCCGTCCTGATCGGCCCCTGATCGCCGTCATAGGGCGTTTCGCAGGTGACGGGCGACCCCGACGCGCAGCTCGGGCAGGTCTGGCAGGCGCGGATCAGGGTGACCACAACCGGGTCGCCCACCGACACCCCCCGAACCTGATCGCCCAGCCCTGTGACACGCCCTGCGGCCTCGTGGCCATAAACAGCAGGCAGAGAGCCGCCCCAATTGCCATCCAGATACGAGATGTCGCTGTGACAGATCGCGACCGCATCCAGCGTGACTTCGACCTCGCGACCTTCGGGCGCCCGGATCGCAATGTCCTCGACCACCAATGGTGCGCCAAAGCTGTGGCAAACGGCGGCTTTGATCGTGTCCATCAGTGTCCCCTCGGCATAATTTCAGGCATGGTGGCGCAGGTGGGGGGCAAATGCCAAGCGCGAATGCAACATGTGGCGGGCCGGGCAGCGGTCAGAGATGCCCGATGCTGGTCAGGAAATCGGTCAACAGGGTTGCAAACATATCCGGCTTTTCGAGTGGGGGCATGTGGCCTGCGCCCCGGATCAGCTCGAACCGGGCGCCGGGGATAAGCCCCGCCGTTTCGCGCACCAGATCAGCGGGGGTCGAGCCATCCTCGGTCCCTGCAATCGCAAGCGTCGGCAGGCGCAGCCGGGCGGTGCTTTCGTAGAGGTCGGTGTCCGCAATCGCTTCCATGCAGCCCAGATACCCGGCCAGAGGAGTCGCGCGCATCCGGGAGCGGGCGGCGTTGACGACCTCGGGATGGTCGCGTTGGGTTGCGCGGGAAAACCAGCGGTGCATGGTGGCGTCAAGCTCTGTCTCGATCCCGTTTTCGCGCACGGCCTTGATGCGGTCAGCCCAGATGGCCGGCGTGCCGATCTTGACGGCGGTATTGGCAATCACCAGCCCCCGCACAAGGTCCAGCCGTTCCGCCGCCAGACCCTGTGCGATGATGCCGCCGATGGACAGACCCACAAAAACGCAGTCCTTCACGCCAAGCCGGTCCAGACACCGCGCCGCATCCCCCACCAACTCGCCCATTGGATAGGGGCCATCGGGGCAGGGGCTGTTGCCATGGCCGCGCATATCCATGCGGATCAGGCGAAGGCTTTGCGGCAATCGCGCCACCACAGCGTCCCACGTCGTCAGGTCAGACCCCAGAGCATGGGCGAACGCCACGGCCGGGCCGTCCGGCGCGCCGCTTTCGACCACATGCAACACCACGCCATCCTGATCGGGAATGATGATCACCGGCGTGGCCCGTCTTCGTCCCCGCGCAGGGACAGATAGGCCATGATCTGCCCGTGATCCGACGCCAGCTTGTTATAGGGCGCTTCGGGGTGCGAGCCATCGGTGATGTGGTCATTCAGCACGCTGAAATAGGTCATGTCAGCGATGCGGTTGGCGTTCTCCGGGTGGAAATGACGGCTGAGGTAAATCTGGTCGATGCTTTCAAACACCCCCGCAAAGGCCGAAGTATAGACCATATCGCGCAAGGATTTCCGCACAAAGAGCTTTTCGGCAGAGTGCAGGCGCACGGCTTCGACGGCGCGCGTGATCTGGATGCTTTCCTCTTTTGAATAACGGTCGCGGTCTGACTTGGCATCATGGCGCAGCATCCACGCATAGTTCTTGAACGGCACTTCGCCCGAGATGATTTCCGAACTGACCGCATGTTCACCATCGTTGAAATCGCCCATCACGACGACCGGATTGTTCTGGCGCAACTCCTCGATGATGAAACTGCGCAAGACCCAGGATTCGGCCATCCGGCGCATGGCGGCGCGGGCAGCCCCCAGCGCGCGCCCGACCGGGTCATAATTGGTCAAATCCTCTTCGGGGGCGAATTCCGCGCCAGGGGGGCGGATGTATTCGCCCAGTTTCGATTTCAGGTGACAGTTGAAGACGGTGATGACCTGATCGCCGACAGGAATGCGGGCGCGCAGGATCGGGCGCGACAGACGTCGCAGCGTATAATGCCCCGCGTCACCTTCCAGCCCCCGCAGCGCGGTAAAGGGGATGGTCAGCGGTTCGGGCATATCCTGAATGACCTGTGGGGGCTCGGTGAAGCCGAAGCGCGACAGGATCGCGACGCCCGGACGGCGCTGACCGGGGCCTTCATCGGCGGCGTTGGGCGCAAAGGCCAGATGGTCCATGTCCCACGGCCGAACAGCCAGTTTGCGGAAGATCGCCTTGCGGTGATAGCCCTTGGACTTGTCAGGGATGGTCGCGGAATTCAGGTCTGCGACGCGCGTGTTCGCCTCGCCGATCACATCGCGCAGGGCATCTTCTTCAAAGATCTCCTGAAACCCGATGATGTCGGCATCCAGCGCCATGAGCTGATCGGCCATCCAGTCGCGTTTCCACGCATATTCCTCGGGTGTGTAGCTTTGAAACTCGTAATATTCCTGATTGGGTCCGATCAGGTTCTTTACGTTGAACGAGGCGATGGTGAAATCTGTCATATGGTCCTCCGGTCAAGGGAAGCGGGTCAGGGCGTCGGCAAAGACCGGCGCGTCGACATTGCCGCCGGACACGACGACAATCACGGTGTCACCGTCGATCTGGTCAGCGTGATACAGGGCAGCGGCCAGCGCCACCGCACCACCGGGTTCAACGACGATTTTTAGGTGGTTGAAGGCCGCGGTCATGGTGCGCAGGCAATCGTCGTCTGGCACCGGCAAACCCGGCCCGCAAAGGCGCTTCAGAATGGGAAAGGTCAGTTCGCCCGGTGATGGGGTGATGATGGCATCGCAAATCGACCCCGACAGGCGCGGGTTGCGTTCGATCTGCCCCGAGACGAGCGAGCGGGCCACATCGTCAAACCCCTCCGGCTCGACCGGGTGCACGCGAAAGTCGGGTGCGTCAGCCTCCAGCGCCAGCGCGATGCCCGACGTCAGCCCGCCACCACCGCAGGGAACCAGAACCCGAGCGTCCGCGATCCCCATTGCGCGGGCTTGTTCGGCAACCTCAAGCCCAACCGTGCCTTGGCCGGCGATCACGTCGGGATTGTCAAACGGTTTGATCAGGGTCAGCTTGCGATCATTGGCCAGTCGCGCGCCGATCTTATCCCGATCCTCGGTCGCGCGATCATAGAGGATCACCTCACCCCCCAGCGTGCGGGTGTTGTCGATTTTCTGGCGCGGGGCGTCTGAGGGCATGACAATCACCGACGGCGCACCGATCGCCTTGGCCGCCATCGCAACCCCTTGAGCATGGTTCCCGGATGAAAAGGCAATGACACCCTGTTTGCGCTGCACGTCGCTCAGTTTCGAGACCGCATTCCAAGCGCCACGAAACTTGAAACTCCCGGTGTGCTGCAGACATTCAGGTTTCACGATGACCCGCTTGCCGGCGATCTCGTCCAAAAACGACGAAGAAAGCAAAGGTGTGCGACGCACATGGCCGTCAAGGCGGGCGTCTGCCGCGCGGATGTCGTCGATATTCAACGAAGGTCCTCCAACCAGTCGTGGATCGTCTCAAGCGCCTCGGGTTCGTCCAGAAACGGAACATGCCCACGATCTGTCACGCGGGCATAGCGCATGTCGGGAATACGGCGCCGCATCTCGGCGACCGTGTTATCAGTCAGAATATCCGAGTTCTCGCCGTGGATCAGCGCCACGGGCAGGCCCTGCAACGCATCAAAAAACGGCCACAAGTCCGGTGCAGGTTGCGCCCCAGCCTCCAGCAAAGCGTCGCGCAGGGCCGGGTCATAGCGGTTCTTCAACCCGGTTTCCGTTTGCGAATACAGATGGCGTACTTCCGCCTCCCACCGCTCCATGGCGACATTGCGAAAACCCAGCTCTGCCATGATCTCGGCCCGCATCGCGGCAGCATCCTTGTAGAACCTTGCCGTTGGCTTGCGCCCCACGAATCCCTTTATGTAATCCAGCCCCCGCGGATCGATCACGGGTCCGATATCGTTCAGACATGCGCCCAGCAGCCGGTCTTTCGCGGTGGCGGCGATCCCCATCGCAATCAATCCGCCGCGCGAGGTGCCAAGGATCGCGGCCTGATCAATCCCCAGATGATCCAGCAGCATCAATGCGTCATCGGCCTCTTGCGGCACGGTATAGGTCTGATGCGGCCCCCAGTCCGACGCGCCACGCCCGCGATAATCCATGCGGATCAGGCGCACCCCCGACAGATGCGGCGCCACGAAGTTGAAATCGTCCGAATTGCGGGTCAGTCCGGCCAGCGCCAGAACCGGCAGGCCTTCGCCTTCATCCCGATAGGCCAGTGTCAGGCCATCACGCGCGATAAAGTTCTCCATTCCAGTTCCCCGTCGTTACCCGTTTTTGCCAGTAAGCACCGGTTGGGGAAGGGGTGCAAGCAGAAGGCATGGGGGCCAATAAACCAGAACACCCGCCGAAGATGGCGGGTGTTCTGCAGACTGGTACTCGGTGCCTTTGTCAGAGGTTTTCCGGCTGCGGCATTCCAAGCACGTGGAAGCCGCAATCGACGGTGATGATCTCGCCCGTGGTGCAGGCACCATAGTCAGAGGCCAGATACACAGCCGTGCCGCCGATGCTTTCCAGTGTGGCGTTCTGGCGCAGGGGGGCGTTTGCCTCGGTGTGGCGGAAAGTCTTGCGCGCCCCGCCAATCGCCGCGCCTGCCAGCGTTTTCATCGGGCCGGGCGAAATCGCGTTCACGCGGATACCATCGGGGCCAAGGTCGTTCGCCAGATACCGCACCGACGCCTCCAGCGCCGCCTTGGCCACGCCCATGACGTTATAGAAGGGCGTCACCCGGTTCGACCCGCCATAGGTCATGGTCAGGATGGTGCCACCATCCGTCATCTTGGGTGCGACGCGACGCGCAACCTCGATCAGCGAATAGCAACTGATATCCATCGAGTTCTTGAAGTTCGCGCGACTGGTGTCGACAAAGCGGCCCGTCAACTCGTTCTTGTCGGAATAGGCAACGGCGTGCACCAGAAAGTCGATGCTGTCCCACTCGGACCAAAGCGCGTCAAAGCCCTTGTCCAGCGCATCATCGTTCGTCACGTCCATATCCACCAGAAGGTCCGACCCGACCGATGCGGCAAGCGGTTGCACCCGCTGTCCGAACGCCTCGCCCTGGTACGAGAACGCAAGTTCCGCCCCTTCGTTCGCCATTGCCTGTGCAATGCCCCATGCGATGGACCGGTTGTTGGCAACCCCCATGATGAGGCCACGTTTTCCTTGCATCAGCCCTGCCATGTCAGTTCCTCGGTCTTGTTTTAAACATCAGTCGCGGTATTTGCTCAGAAGCATCGAGCCATTGGTCCCGCCGAACCCGAAACTGTTGGTCATCACCGTATCAAGCCGCGCGTTTTCAACCAGTTCGGTGGCGATCTCGCCGGGGTTGATGGCCGGGTCCAACGTCTCGATGTTGATCGAAGGCGTGATGAAATCATGTTCCAGCATCAACAGGCAATAGACAGCCTCCTGCGCGCCGGTCGCGCCCTGGCTGTGCCCCGTCATCGACTTGGTCGAACTGATCGGCGGGGTCGTACCCTCGCCAAACACACGGCGCACGGCTTCCACTTCTCCGACATCCCCGACAGGGGTCGAGGTGCCATGCGCGTTGATATATCCCACTTTTCGACCATCGGGCAGCATATCCAGCGCCAGTCGCATCGCACGCTCGCCACCTTCCCCCGACGGGGCCACCATGTCGTGACCGTCCGAGGTCGCGCCATAACCGGTGACTTCTGCATAGATTTTCGCCCCGCGCGCCTTGGCGTGGTCGAGATCCTCAAGCACCAGAATGGCGCCGCCGCCGCCGATCACGAACCCGTCGCGATCCGCGTCAAACGCACGCGAGGCTTTTTCGGGCGTATCATTGTATTTCGACGACATCGCGCCCATCGCGTCGAACAGGCAAGACAACGTCCAGTCCAGCTCTTCACCACCGCCGGCAAACATCACGTCCTGCTTGCCCATCATGATCTGCTCGGCCGCGTTGCCGATGCAATGCAGGCTGGTTGAACAGGCTGACGTGATCGAATAGTTGATGCCCTTGATCTTGAACGCGGTCGCAAGGTTCGCGGAAATCGTCGATCCCATGCATTTCGGCACCGCAAACGGGCCAATCCGCTTGGTCCCGCCGGTTTTCAGCGCGGTCTGGTGGGCGGCAAACATCGCGCTGGTCGACGGCCCGCCGGAACCGGCCACCAACCCGGTGCGAGGGTTCACGACGTCATCTTCGCTTAACCCGGCATCGGCAATCGCCTGAGTCATTGCGATATGGGCATAGGCCGCACCCGGCCCCATGAAACGCAGCGTGCGCTTGTCCACATGTTCGGTGATGTCGATATCGGGCATGCCGGCGATCTGACTGCGGAAGCCGTGTTCGACCATATCCGCGTTCGCGGTGATGCCGGATCTGCCAGCCTTGAGCGAGGCCAAAACCTCGTCCTTGTTGTTCCCGATGGCCGAGACAATGCCCAGACCGGTAACGACCACACGACGCATATGCGCACTCCTTCACGTGTCGGTGACGGGTCGCGCCCGACACCGGAAATCCTTTTGCCCTGTCAGCTTTCGGACAGGGCCACTTTCATGTCCTTGACCTGATAGATCACTTCGCCATCCGCTTCCACAATCCCGTCGGCAACCCCCATGGTCAGCCGCCGGGTCTGGATCGCCTTGGTGAAATCGATCTTGTAGGTCAGCATCTTGCGATCCGGGCGCACCATTCCGGTCAGTTTGACCTCGCCCACACCCAACGCATACCCGCGCCCCTGCCAGCCGCGCCAGCCCAGATTGAACCCGGTCAACTGCCACAAACCATCCAGACCCAGACAGCCGGGCATGATCGGGTTGCCGGGAAAATGGCAGTCGAAGAACCAAAGATCGGGGGTTATGTCGAACTCGGCCAGAACATGACCCTTGCCATGCGCCCCGCCATCGCCGGAAATATCCGTGATGCGGTCCATCATCAGCATGGGCGGGGCGGGAAGCTGCGCGTTGCCGGGGCCGAACAACTCGCCCCGCGCACATTTCAAAAGATCGTCCTTGTCGAAACTCGTCGGATAATCCGCCATTCCCCGCGCCCCATATCTTGTGTATGCCTTCCCTTCACCCTCTATCACCCGGCCCAAGCCGGACGCAAGGGCGGGTACACACCCGCACATGCTGATGCGCGACCGCAGGGCAACAGTCCGGGCCAGCGGCCCCCTCACGATCCCGACCAGAAATTATTGGCACTTTGGCATATCAGCCCTTATATTTGATAACGACCTACGATCACAGCGGACAAGACACCCGACCGATGGACCACAACAGCGACACGACAGAGGCAACATGGCTGGCAAGCGCGGGGTTGCGCCCGACGCGCCAACGGCTCGCCCTGGCGCATCTTCTGATCGGAGACGGCCAGCACCGCCACGTGACGGCAGAAAGCCTGTACGAAGCATCGCGCGACAGCGATGAACAGGTGTCGCTGGCCACCGTCTATAACACATTGCGGGTGTTTTCAGACGCGGGGCTTCTGCGAGAAATCACCGTCAACGGCGCGCGCAGCTATTTTGATACCAACGTCACCAACCACCCGCATTTCTTCTGGGAAGACACCGAAGAGCTGATGGACGCCCCGGACGAGGACCTTAAAATCGCACAGCTTCCCAAAGCCCCTGCCGGTACCGAAATCGCAAAAGTCGACGTCGTGATCCGGCTGCGCCGCAAATAACGCCCCCCCGTTTCTTCTGGCCAAAAATATCCTGGGGGAGGGCGAAAGCCGCTCGGCTTTCGCACGGGGGCAACGCCCCCTGGACGCGCGCAGCCCGCGCGCCCACATCGTTCAGATAAGCTCAGGCAACGCTGACCACTTCAAAATCAAAGATCAGCGTCTTGCCCGCCAGCGCATGGTTGGCATCCAGTGTCACACTGTCGTCGGTCAGTTCGGTTACCGTCACCGGGATGGGCTGGCCCTGCTGGCCGGTCATCTGAAGCTGCAGACCCACTTCAAGAGGGATCTCGGCCGGAATGTCGCCCCGTGGCACCTCCAGAAGCGCTTCGTCCTGACGTGGGCCATAGGCTTCTTCCGGGGCGATGGTGACTTGTTTCTTTTCGCCGACGCTCATACCGGGCAGGGCTTTGTCCAGACCCGGAATGATCATACCGGACCCCACGGTGAACTCCAACGGATCGCGCCCTTGCGAGCTGTCGAACACGGTGCCGTCCTCCAGGGTGCCGGTGTAATGAATGCGCACGGTTGCGCCGGATGTGACTTCGGTCATGAATGCCTCGTGATGTAAGGGGATTGATGGACAAGGCCGCTGGCTCAGCGGGTGCTTGTATGATGCCCCGACCCTAAAGGTTCATGTCGGAATGTAAAGGGACGGCCCCGGATGGCCTAGAACCACTGCCCGGGCTCCATCAGGCCAAGGTCCAGCAATTGTTGCGAGTTCCAGTCGAAGCGGGTCGAGTTGTGCCACTTGAACGTGGGGATGTCGAAGGTGGACCCGGCGTTTGATTTCAATGCCTTGGCGGTGCGGAAACTGGCAATCGCAACGGTGATGTTGTTGTGCCAGGGACAGGCATAGGTGTTGTATTCTTCATCGCTGAATGTGTGGTCAGGGCGCAGCTTCAACCCTTTCTTCGCGCGGAAGATCGAGATTCGGTCGATCTTGCGCCGGGCCGGGGGAATGTGCTCTTCGAACCGCCACCGCAGCCCGCCGAAGAAATCCAATTGCCGCTCGCGCGGGTTTCCGTCGTCGTCCGGTCGACCCAGCGCGTAATAGCCCGACTTGTCCAGAAACGCATGATCCAGCGCCACGGCGTTTGGGTGCTGCGATAGATCATCCGCATACAGGTCCACGACATAGGTCAGCACCGCATCGCGCCGTTCTTCGGTGTGAAAGGCCAGCAACTCTCCGATCGACCGGGTTTCGCAGAACGGATGGAACAGGTATTCGGCGTTGAAGCAGTAATAAAGCCAGGTGCCGGGCGCGGCGTCGATGATCTTGTTGACCGCATGTTCCACCGCCCCATCACGGGCGACGGCATAGGGGATCCGATGGATCGTATCTTCGACGGCTTCGGGCAGATCTAACATGTCGGGCGCAAACACCAGAATCTCGGCAAAGCCGGCCTTCTGATGGTGGGCGATGGTGCTTTCCACCTCGACCAGATCTTCGGCAAAGATCATCGCCACCGGCCCTTTGGCCAGTGCCTTGTCCCCGGTGCGCAGGAAATCTGTCAGGCCTTGATACCGCATCGGTCCCTTTCTCTTGCCGCAGGATTCTGTGGCATCCGGGTTAAAATGCTATGAAATCAAGGTGTTTTGCAAGCGTTGCGGGGGGCGTGGCTTTGCTATAGGAAACGGGGCCTGATCCACCGCCCTATCCAGCAGGAACTGCGCGTCATGTCCGACCCGAAAAAGCTCTTCATTCGCACCTATGGTTGCCAGATGAATGTCTATGACAGCGAACGTATGGCCGAGGCGCTGGGCGCGGATGGTTACGTGGCAACGGACACGCCGGACGACGCGGACATGATCCTTCTGAACACCTGCCATATCCGCGAAAAAGCCGCCGAGAAAGTGTATTCCGAGCTTGGGCGGTTCAAAGGTCTGAAGGCGGACAACCCCGATCTAAAAATCGGTGTTGCCGGTTGTGTGGCACAGGCCGAGGGCGAGGAAATCATGCGCCGCCAACCGCTGGTCGATCTGGTGGTCGGCCCGCAGACCTATCACCGTCTGCCGCAGATGATGGAGCAGGTGGCGAAGGGTGAAAAGGCGCTCGACACCGATTTCCCGGAAGAAGACAAGTTTGAACACCTGCCCGTGCGGCATGGTGCCAAGAAAGCCGCGCGCAACCCGTCGGCGTTTCTGACCGTGCAGGAAGGCTGCGACAAGTTCTGCGCCTTCTGCGTCGTGCCCTATACCCGCGGGGCCGAGGTCAGCCGCCCGGTCGACCGCATCCTGAATGAGGCCCGTGATCTGGTGGAACGGGGCGTGCGTGAAATCACGCTTTTGGGCCAGAACGTCAATGCCTATCACGGCGCAGGCGAGGGGGGCGATTGGTCGCTGGCCCGGCTGATCTGGGCGTTGGACAAGATCGACGGGTTGGAGCGTATCCGCTTCACCACCTCGCACCCCAACGACATGAGTGATGACCTGATCGAGGCACATGGAACCTGCGCGAAACTGATGCCGTATCTGCATCTGCCGGTGCAATCCGGGTCCGACAAGATCCTGAAGCGGATGAACCGCAGCCATACCGCCGACAGCTATCTGCGCCTGATCGAACGGATCCGCGAAGCGCGGCCCGATATTCTGTTGTCAGGCGACTTTATCGTGGGCTTCCCGGAAGAGGACGATCAGGATTTCGAAGACACGATGGCCCTGATCCGCGAGGTGAAGTATGGGCAGGCCTACAGCTTCAAATATTCGACCCGTCCCGGCACGCCAGCCGCCGAACGCGCACTGGTGGATGACGCGGTGGCGACCGACCGTCTGCATCGCCTGCAAGCCCTGATCACCGAACAGCAGCGCGCGATCCAGCAAAGAATGGTCGGAAAAGAGGTCGGCGTCCTGTTTGAAAAGGCGGGCCGGCTTGAGGGGCAGATGGTTGGCAAATCCGATCATCTGCATGCCGTGCACGTCCATGCCCCGGACGGGCAGGTGGGCGATCTGCGGCGGGTGCGCATTGTGGACAGTGCCCCGAACTCGCTGGCGGGCGAGTTGGTCGGGTAGGGCGCGGCCCCGTCATGTCGAATTTGTGAAGATTTCCAATGGGGGCTTGCGCCCGCCCTCTGCACTTGGCACCATCACACAATAGGATCTGACCAGGAGACCCCGTATTGGGATTTGAAAACCTGACCGCTGCCCCCGACGCGTCATCCGCAGAAGAGGCGCTGCTTGAATTTCCCGACAACCGCCTGTTGATCGACCTGTGCGGTGAGTTTGACAAGAACCTGACCCATATCGAAAGCCATCTGGGCGTGCAGATCGTGCGGCGCGGCAACCAGCTTGCGGTGTTCGGCGAGGCGAGCGCACGCACCAAGGCGGTCGAAGTCTTGCAGGCCCTGTATCAGCGGCTGGAAAGCGGCAAGGGAATCGAGGCGGGCGATATTGACGCCGAGATTCGCATGGGCGGCTCGGACGAAGGGACCGGCACCCGCGACGGCGACCAGATGGAGATGTTCAAGGGCGGCGCGGTCGAGATCAAGACCCGTAAGAAAACCATCGAACCCCGCACCGAAGCGCAGAAGAGCTATGTGCAGAACCTGTTTCAGAACGAACTGGCCTTCGGCATCGGCCCGGCGGGCACCGGCAAGACCTATCTGGCCGTTGCGGTTGGTGTGAACATGTTTCTGGGCGGACATGTGGATCGCCTGATCCTCAGCCGTCCGGCGGTCGAGGCGGGCGAGAAGCTGGGCTATCTGCCCGGCGACATGAAGGACAAGGTCGATCCCTACATGCAGCCGCTTTACGACGCGCTGAATGATTTTCTGCCCGGCAAGCAGGTCGCCAAGCTGATCGAGGAAAAGCGGATCGAAATTGCGCCTCTGGCCTTCATGCGCGGGCGTACCCTGGCCAATGCATTTGTCGTGCTGGACGAAGCCCAGAACGCCACCACAATGCAGATGAAGATGTTCCTGACACGCCTGGGCGAGGGCTCGCGCATGGTGATCACCGGCGACCGGTCACAGGTCGACCTGCCGCGTGGCGTGGACAGCGGGTTGCGCGATGCCGAAGGGTTGCTGAAGGGGATCGACCAGATCGCATTCAACTATTTCACCTCGAAAGACGTGGTGCGCCACCCGCTCGTCGCCAAGATCATCGAGGCGTATGACGACGCGGCACAAAAGGCGATGGTTCGAAAGGCAGAGCGCGACCGGCGCGACCCGTGACATGATTGTGGAGGTGATCGTCGAAGATGACCGCTGGGAAGCCGTGGGGCTTGAGGCTCTGGCAGAACAGGCGGCACAGGCCGTGGCCGATCACCTGTCCCTGACTCCGCCCGATGCGACCCCGTTCGAGGTCAGCCTGCTGGCCTGCGATGATGCACGGATCGCGGCGCTGAACGGAGATTTTCGTGACAAGCCGATGCCGACCAACGTGCTGTCATGGCCGTCTGAAGATCGCGCCGCTGGACAACCGGGCGCCGTGCCCCATCCGCCCATGGATCCGGAACTGGGCGATATTGCCATCGCCTATGAAACCTGCACGCGCGAAGCGGCCGCGCAGGGCAAGCAATTCCCCGCGCATGTAAGCCATTTATTGGTGCATGGCATATTGCATCTGTTGGGTTATGATCACATAGACGACAAAGATGCAGCCCTGATGGAGGGGCTGGAGGTTGAAATTCTTGGCAAGATGAGCATTTCAGACCCATATGAAGACTAAGCGGCGCAATTGAGCGCGATTGTGGAAAAGGAAAGATGGGCGACACCGAAGACGGTTCTTCTGACGCAGCGCAAAGCGCGCCAAGTGAAACCGAAAACAGCAGGACCGGGTTTTTCGGTCGTATCGTCGGGGCACTCAGCCCGACGGATGCAGAAAGCGAACCCCCTCAGAACACTCAGACGGTCACCAACGGCGTGACCCCGTTTGTCACGCCGGGCATGATGAACCTGCGCCGTATGCGGGTCGAAGATGTCATGGTGCCCAAGGCCGAAATCGTGTCGGCCCCTGTCGATATCGAAAAGGATGAACTGGTCGCTTTGTTTCGCGAAAGCGGCCTGACCCGGGTGCCGGTGTTTGACGGCACGCTGGACACGCCCATCGGACTGGTACACCTGAAAGACCTTGCGCTGAATTACGGCTTCAACGGGCAGACGGGCGTCAAGATGCCCGCCTTTTCGCTGCACAAGCTGTTGCGCCCGCTGCTCTACGCGCCGCCGTCGATGCCCATCGGGGTGCTTTTGCAGAAGATGCAGACCGACCGTATCCACATGGCGCTGGTCATTGATGAATATGGCGGCGTGGACGGGCTTGTGACCATCGAAGACCTGATCGAACAGGTGCTGGGCGAGATCGAGGACGAACACGACCTTGAAGAGGGCGCCTTGTGGATCGAGGAAAAGCCCGGCTGTTATCTGGCGGAAGCCAAGACGCCGCTGGACGAGTTCGAGGCCGAGATCGGCATAGGCCTGTGTGGCAACGACATCGACGACGAAGAAGTCGACACGCTGGGTGGACTGGTCTTTGTGTTGTCCGGCCATGTGCCCGCGCGTGGCGAAGTGATCGCCCATCCCGCCGGGCCCGAGATCGAAGTCGTCGACGCCGATCCGCGCCGGATCAAACGACTGCGGGTGCGGGTGCCGTCAAAACCTGATGACTGATCGCCCCCGTCTGGCAGGTGTTCGGGCGGTGCTGGCGTCGGCTGCCCTTGGGGCTGTGGCGTCCCTTGGTCACGCGCCCGTCAGTTGGCCTGCCTTCACTCTGATCGGACTGGCGGCAGGGATATTCCTGATCCTGCGCAGTATGTCCCCGTTGCAGGCGGGTTGGCGGGCCTGGGGGCTTGCGGCCGGTTATTTTGGCGTCACGCTGTCCTGGTTGGTCGAGCCGTTCTTCGTTGATGCCGCGCGGCATGGCTGGATGGCACCCTTTGCACTGTTCTTCATGGCAGCCGGCCTTGCGCTGCTGTGGGGCGGAGCAGTTGCCCTGGCGCATCGCATATCTGCCCCCTCGCTTCGCTGGCTGTCCGTGGCCTTTGCCCTGACCGGGGCCGAGGTGATCCGCGGCTGGATTTTCACCGGGTTTCCGTGGGGCAGTCCGGGGCATGTCTGGATCGACACACCTTATGCGCAGCTTGCCGCCTACATCGGCGCCAGCGGATTGGGGGCGCTGACCTTCCTGATGGCCGCGTTGTTGGCGCAGATCGCAGTGCCGGGGCAGTTCGCGCGCGTGCGCCTGTTGCTTGCGGCGCTGGGCGCGGTCAGCGCGGTTGGCGGGTTCGTCGCGGGGCAAGCATTGGAAAACGAACCCCTGCCCGATGATCGGGACGTCACATTGCGCCTCGTGCAACCCAACGCGCCGCAGCACCTGAAATGGCATCGCGACCACGCTTATGATTTCGTGCGCCGCCAGATCGACCTGACCGCCGCCACCCCAAGCCCCGGTCAACCCCGCCCGGACCTTGTGATCTGGCCGGAAACCGCCGTGCCAACCTTGCTGGATTGGACCGATGACCTGCGCCCTGCCATGGCCGAGGCCGCACAGGGTGCCCCGGTTCTGTTCGGCGTGCAGCGCGGCGACGCGATGCAGTATTATAACAGCCTTGCCCTGATTGGCCCCGATGGAGCGGTGCAAGCGAGCTATGACAAGCACCATCTGGTGCCCTTCGGCGAGTATATACCGCTCGGGGATTGGCTGGACGAGTTCGGGATCAGTGCCTTCGCCGCACGCGCCGGAAATGGCTACTCCGCCGGACCGGGAGCGCGGCTCATGGACACAGGGGTGGCGGGCAACGTCCTTCCCCTGATCTGTTACGAAGCGATCTTTCCGCGCGACATTCGCGCCGCGCCCCGCCGCGCGGATTGGATCCTGCATGCCACCAACGATGCGTGGTTCGGTGATTACTCGATGCCCTTTCAGCACCTCGCCCAGGCGCGGTTTCGCGCGATCGAGTTCGGCCTGCCGGTGATCCGGGTCGCCAACACAGGCATTTCGGCGGTGATTGATGCAAGGGGTCAACTGCGCGATGCTCTGGCGCTGGGCCGCGCGGGCTTTCTGGATGCGTCCTTGCCCGGTGCAGCCCCACCCACGCCTTATTCCCGCCACGGAGACCTGCCATTGACCGTGCTGATCACTGTTGCCCTGTTCGGCCTGTTGGCCCGACGCGTCACAAAAGCGCGTTGACCACGGTCGGATTGCCATGTAACGCCAAGACAAATCCCGCCACAACGGCTTCCTGACGTGGTGTGGGCTTAACCATCGGAGCACTTTTCATGACACGAATGACACGCAAGAGCCACGTATTCACCTCGGAATCCGTTTCCGAAGGGCATCCTGACAAGGTCTGCGACCGCATCTCGGACGCCATCCTCGACGCATTCCTGGCCGAAGATCCGCAAGCTCGCGTGGCCTGCGAAACCTTCGCCACCACCGACCGTGTTGTGATCGGCGGCGAGGTCCGCGGCCCGGCCACCGTCATCCAGCGTGTCGAAGACATCGCCCGCGAATGTGTGCGCGATATCGGCTATGAACAGGAAGGGTTCCACTGGGCGAACCTGAATGTCGACAGCTTCCTGCACGCGCAATCAGCCGACATTGCCCAGGGCGTCGATGCGGCCCAGAACAAGGATGAAGGGGCTGGCGATCAGGGGATCATGTTCGGCTATGCGACCATCGAGACCGAGGCGCTGATGCCCGCGCCCCTGCAATACAGCCATGCGATCCTACGGCGCCTGGCCGAACTGCGCAAGGACGGCACCGAAGGCTGGATGGGCCCGGATGCCAAATCCCAGCTGTCCGTGCGCTATGAAAACGACCTGCCGGTCGAGGTGACGTCGCTGGTTCTGTCAACCCAGCACCTGGATGCCTCGATGACGCCGGATGACGTGCGCGAACGCGTGGCGCCCTATATCCGCGACGTGCTGCCCGATGGCTGGCTGACCGATGAAACCGTCTGGCACGTGAACCCGACAGGCAAATTCGTGATCGGCGGACCCGATGGCGATGCCGGCCTGACCGGGCGCAAGATCATCGTCGACACCTATGGCGGGGCGGCCCCACATGGCGGTGGGGCGTTTTCCGGCAAGGATCCGACCAAGGTGGACCGCTCGGCCGCCTATGTCGCGCGTTACCTGGCCAAGAACATCGTCGCCGCCGGGATGGCGAAACGCTGCACGCTGCAATTGTCCTATGCCATCGGTGTGGCCCACCCGTTGTCCATCCTCGTCGACACCCACCGCACCGGAGAGGTCGAGGAAACAGCAATCGAATCCGCCATCGGCAAGGTGATGGACCTGACGCCGCGCGGCATCCGCGAACATCTGGGGCTGAACAAACCCATCTATGAACGCACCGCCGCCTATGGCCATTTCGGCCGCGCCCCGGATGCAGATGGCGGGTTCAGCTGGGAAAAAACCGATCTGGTCGACGCGCTGCAGAACGCGCTCTGACCCGGTGACATTAGGTTATGACCAACAAAGGGCGGCCCGTCACTTGACGCGGCCGCCCTTTGCACGGCATAGGCGCGCCCATGACACAAGATGATCCAACCAAATCCAAGCACCAATCAGGCGCACCTTGGCGCAATTTTTATGGCCGGCTGAAGGGCAAGGGACTGCGCAGCAGTCAGCAGGAATACCTGGATGAAGACCTCAAGGCACTCAGCCCCGGAGCGGTGGATTGGGACACGAATCCCGACCGCATTCCGCTTGACCTGAACGCTCTGTTCGGTGGCAAACCGGTCTGGCTGGAAACCGGCTTTGGTGGCGGCGAACACATGGTCCACCAGGCCGCACGGAACCCGCAAGTCGGTATCATCGGATGTGAACCTTACATCAACGGCGTCGCCATGCTCCTGGGCAAGATCCGCAAGGCAGGATGCCAGAACATCGCGGTGCATCCCGGCGATGTGCGCGACCTGTTTGATGTGCTGCCGGATGAAAGCGTCGACAAAGCCTTCCTGCTCTACCCTGACCCCTGGCCCAAGAAACGACACCACCGGCGCCGCTTCGTTACACCGGAATACCTCGACCCTTTTCACCGTGTCCTGAAACCGGGGGCTGAGTTCCGCGTCGCCACAGACATCCCGGACTATGTGCGCCAGACGCTCGAAGAAGTCCCGCGCGCGGGCTTTGAATGGTTGGGGGAACGTCCCGCCGATTGGCGCACAGCATGGGACGACTGGATCTCGACGCGTTATGAACAGAAAGCCCTGCGCGAAGGCCGCACCCCCCATTACCTGACCTTCCGGCGCCTCTGACGCGCCCCGCCGGTTTCTTCTGGCCAAAAATATCCTGGGGTGAGGCCGCAGGCCGAGGGGCAACGCCCCTTTCGCTCTGGCCTCACCCAGATGACTGCGCTATCAGCTTTTCAAGACGACAGGAGAAGACGCATGTCCGCACACGGCCCCGCCATCCCCATGACTTCGCGCAAATGTGGCCCGCTGAAAGGCGAGGCCCGTGTGCCCGGTGACAAGTCGATCAGCCACCGATCGCTGATCCTGGGCGCCATGGCGGTGGGTGAAACCCACATCACAGGGTTGCTGGAAGGCGAAGACGTATTGGGCACCGCAGATGCGATGCGAGCGTTCGGGGCCGAGGTGGAGCGACTGGGCGACGGCGAATGGCGGGTGAACGGCGTGGGTGTCGGCGGCTTTGCCGAACCTGAAGACGTGATCGACTGCGGCAATGCCGGCACCGGCGTGCGCCTGATTATGGGGGCCATGGCGACCCAACCGATCACGGCGACCTTTACCGGCGATGCCTCCTTGCGTGCGCGCCCGATGGGGCGCGTCACCGATCCGCTCGCCCTGTTCGGGGCGCAAAGCTATGGGCGCGATGGGGGTCGCTTGCCGATGACCATCGTCGGCGCGCGCGAACCGGTTGCGGTGCGTTACACCACCCCCATGGCGTCCGCGCAGGTGAAATCGGCCGTGCTGCTGGCCGGTCTCAACGTGCCCGGTAAGACCGTGGTGATCGAAAAGGAAGCCACCCGCGATCATACCGAGCGTATGCTGACAGGCTTTGGGGCCGACATCACGGTTGATGAGACCGATGAGGGCCGCGTGATCACCCTGACCGGACAGCCCGAACTGCAACCGCAAACCATCGTGGTGCCGCGCGATCCAAGCTCAGCCGCCTTCCCGGTCTGTGCGGCGCTGATCGTGCCGGGATCGGATGTGCTGGTGCCGAATATCGGCCTGAATCCGACCCGGGCCGGTCTGTTCTACACCCTGAAAGAGATGGGCGCCGACCTGACGTTTGAAAACGAACGGACCGAAGGGGGCGAACCCGTCGCCGACCTGCGCGCGCGCTATTCGCCCGATATGAAAGGCATCGTGGTGCCACCGGAGCGGGCGGCCAGCATGATCGACGAATACCCGATCCTGTCCGTCGTCGCGGCCTTCGCCGCCGGCACCACAAACATGCCGGGCGTGCATGAATTGCGCGTGAAGGAAAGCGATCGGATCGACGCCATGGCCAAAGGTCTGCGCGCTGCAGGTGTGACAGTCGACGAAGGCGATGATTGGTGGGCGGTCGACGGATTGGGCCCCCAGGGTGTGCAGGGCGGAGCCACCGTGGCCACGGTGCTGGATCACCGCATCGCGATGAGCTTTGCCTGTCTCGGCATGGCGTCGCAGAAACCCATCCACCTTGACGATGGCGGCCCCATCGCCACCAGCTTTCCGGTGTTTGAACCGCTGATGGCGGCACTGGGGGCGCAACTGGTCAGGACGAACTCATGACCCGGTTTACAGTTGCGATTGATGGTCCGGCTGCGGCGGGCAAGGGCACGATCTCGAAGGCCGTGGCGGCGCATTTCGGTTTTGCCCATCTTGATACCGGGCTTCTTTACCGCGCGGTGGGGGCGAAGGTGTTGACCGGAGTTGATCCCGTGCGAGCGGCGAAGGCGCTGACCGCTCAGGATCTGGGGGGTGATCTGCGCACCCCAGAAGTGGCGCAAGCTGCCAGTCGCGTGGCGGTGCTGCCTGATGTGCGTGCTGCGCTTGTGACGTTCCAACGCGACTTCGCCTTGCGCGAGGGCGGAGCGGTTCTGGATGGGCGCGACATCGGCACGGTGATCTGCCCTGATGCGCAGGTGAAGCTGTTCGTCACCGCCTCGGCTGCGGTGCGTGCCGAACGGCGCTTTCTCGAACTGCTGGACAAAGGGCTGGACGTGACGCGCGAGGAGGTTCTGGCCGATGTCATCGCCCGCGACACCCGCGACCGAGAACGGGCCGAGGCACCTCTGAAGCCTGCGGATGATGCCGTGGTGATCGACACCAGTGACATGAACATCGAGGATGCCGTAGGTGCCGCCGTCGCACAGGTGCAAAAAGGTTTGGGCCTGACCTGAACCCGCCCCATGTTGTTGTTGGGGAAGGTTAGAACCAGCGGCGGGTCCGCTGCGCATAGTCGCGATACTCCTGGCTGAACGTCTCGTGCAAATACCGTTCTTCTGGCCGGATCATCCAGCGATCCAGCACCAGCATTGCGCAGGTGGCGACAAGCAGGAACCACAGACTGTTCGCGGCAATCGCCATCCCGAAGGCCATCAGGATCGCCCCAAGATAGTTCGGATTGCGCGAAAAGCGGTATGGTCCGTCCGTGACAAGCTGTGTCGTCGGTTCACCCGGCAATGACGGTTGATCCTGTGCCTCCAGCGCAGTTTTCGAGGCCGAGATCAGTTTCAACCCCGCGATGACACCGGCCAGTCCAACCGGGATCAGCAGCCAAAAGGTCAGCGGCACGATACGGGTCGGGATCAGATATTCCGCCAGAATGGCGATCGCGAGGGCAGGGAACATGACCACGTCGCTGATCTTCCATGGATGGGTATGTGCTGATCGGTCGTTCATGTGATGCCGTTGACTTTCAGTTCGGAGGTCGTGTTTGGTTGTAAACTGCGCATCAGTAACAAGGCGCGCACATTCCCTGTCAATCCAGCTTTCCCCTTGCTTTATTGGCAGAATCCCCGTATTTCCCGCCCCTGTCGACAAGGTGAAAACGCCGCGATAGCAGGGATACGAGCAGGGTCGGAGCTACCGGCCCTCTTTGTTTTGTGGCTAACCTGTTGACCAAATTGGACAATCCAAGACCTGCGGAGCCAACCGCACGGCCCGAATAGCACTTGTAAAGGAACAAAACGCATATGTGCGCTAAAGCAACCATGGAGGAATTCGAAGCCCTCCTGAACGAAAGCTTCGAAATGGACACGCCCGAAGAGGGGTCGGTTGTCAAAGGCAAGGTCATCGCCATCGAGGCAGGCCAGGCCATCATCGACGTAGGCTACAAGATGGAAGGCCGCGTCGACGTCAAAGAATTCGCAAACCCCGGTGAAGCCCCCGAAATCGCCGTCGGCGACGAGGTCGAAGTTTACCTGCGCGCGGCTGAGAACGCCCGCGGCGAAGCCGTCATCTCGCGCGAGATGGCCCGCCGCGAAGAAGCATGGGACCGCCTGGAAAAAGCATACGCAGACGACGCACGCGTCGAAGGTGCGATCTTCGGTCGCGTCAAAGGCGGCTTCACCGTCGATCTGGGCGGCGCCGTGGCCTTCCTGCCCGGCAGCCAGGTTGACGTGCGCCCCGTGCGCGACGCAGGCCCGCTAATGGGTCTGAAGCAGCCGTTCCAGATCCTGAAAATGGACCGCCGCCGTGGCAACATCGTTGTGTCGCGTCGTGCCATTCTGGAAGAATCGCGTGCCGAACAGCGTGCCGAGGTCATCGGCAACCTGACCGAAGGCCAAGCAGTTGACGGCGTGGTCAAGAACATCACCGAATACGGTGCGTTCGTTGATCTGGGCGGCGTAGACGGCCTGCTGCACGTCACCGACATGGCATGGCGTCGTGTGAACCACCCGTCGGAAATCCTGTCGATCGGCGAGACCATCAAGGTTCAGGTCATCAAGATCAACAAGGAAACCCACCGCATCTCGCTGGGCATGAAGCAGCTGCAAGACGATCCGTGGGATCTGGTTGCCGGCAAATACCCGCTGGAATCGGTGCACACGGGCCGCGTGACCAACATCACCGACTACGGTGCATTTGTTGAGCTGGAGCCGGGCGTCGAAGGTTTGGTGCACGTGTCGGAAATGTCGTGGACCAAGAAGAACGTCCACCCCGGCAAAATCGTGTCGACCAGCCAGGAAGTCGAAGTCATGGTGCTGGAAATCGACCAGGCGAAACGCCGTGTGTCGCTTGGCCTCAAGCAGACTATGCGCAACCCGTGGGAAGTGTTTGCAGAAACCCACCCCGAGGGCACTGAGGTCGAAGGCGAAGTCAAGAACATCACCGAGTTTGGTCTGTTCATTGGCCTCGACGGCGAGATCGACGGCATGGTTCACCTGTCCGACATCTCGTGGGACGAACGTGGCGAAGACGCGATCCAGAACTTCAAGAAGGGCGATGTTGTCAAAGCTGTCGTTTCCGAAGTGGACACCGACAAAGAGCGTATCTCGCTGTCGATCAAGGCGCTGGACGGCGATCCCTTCGCAGACGCCATTGGCGGCGTGAAGCGTGGGTCGATCATCACTGTTGAAGTGACCTCGATCGAAGATGGCGGCATCGAAGTGGAATATGAAGGCATGAAATCCTTCATCCGCCGCTCGGACCTGTCGCGTGACCGTGCCGAACAGCGCCCCGAGCGGTTCCAGGTTGGTGACAAGATCGACGTTCGCGTGACCAACGTGGACTCGAAATCGCGCCGTCTGGGTCTGTCGATCAAGGCCCGCGAAATCGCCGAAGAAAAAGAGGCTGTTGCACAATACGGATCATCGGATTCGGGTGCATCGCTGGGCGACATCCTGGGCGCAGCCCTGAAGCAGGACAACTAAGTACAGCCTGAAAGAACCTTGAACAGCCCCGTGCCACGCGCGGGGCTGTTTTGCGTCGAATCAAAGGGTTATGCTGCGCTGCAACAATTCGGCACCAAACGGCCCATGGTGATTTGCCGCTGCGGCATCGGCCCGAAAATCCCGAAAAAACTGCCTGTTTCCCGCCAAAATTGCCGGTTCGACGAGGCAATGCTTGTATCACGCGCGGCGGTTTGCTCCTATAATCCGTGACAGAATAAGGATGCAAAATCCATTACATAGCCAGTTGGGGGGACCAGAATGATCCGGTCGGAATTGATCCAGAAGATCGCGGATGAAAACCCGCACCTTTATCAGCGCGATGTCGAACGTATCGTCAACACGATCTTTGAAGAGATTATTGAAGCGATGGCGAAAGGAGACCGGGTTGAACTGCGCGGCTTTGGCGCATTTTCCGTCAAGAAACGGGATGCTCGTATCGGGCGCAATCCCCGCACGGGCGAGTCGGTCGAGGTCGAGGAAAAACACGTCCCGTTCTTCAAAACCGGCAAGCTTCTCAGGGACCGTTTGAACGGCAAATAAGAGGTATCTATGCGATACATCCGTTACTTATTTCTGGCGACCCTTGCGGTCGTCCTGATTACAGTTGCACTGGCCAATCGCGAGGCTGTGACCCTGAACCTGTTGCCGCAGGAGCTTGCGGGGTTTCTGGGATACAGCTGGTCGATGACCTTGCCGCTGTTCGTGGTCATTTTTGCCAGCGTGATCGCCGGAGTCCTGGTCGGCTTCGTGTGGGAATGGCTGCGCGAACACAAGATCCGCGCGGAAGGCGCGCGCCACCGGAAAGAACGTGATCGTCTGGCCCGCGAGGTGAAGACCCTGCGCGAACCCAAGGCCCGCACGGGCGATGATGTGCTGGCCCTGATCGACGACGCCAAGTGATCTGACGACCATGGGTGCCACTGTCAAAATCTGCGGCCTGTCGGACGCGCAGCATGTGAAGGCTGCTGTGTCGGCAGGGGCGCGCTATTTGGGGTTCGTTTTCTTCCCGAAAAGTCCGCGCAACGTGTCGATAGAACGTGCAGCAAAACTGATGGTGGATGTGCCGGTCGGCGTTGCCAAGGTGGCGCTGGTTGTGAACGCAGATGATGCGTTGCTGGACCGGATCACATCCGAGACACTCGTCGATATGGTGCAACTGCACGGGTCGGAAAGCCCTGAACGCGTGGCTCAGGTCAAGGCGCGCTATGGCCTGCCGGTGATGAAAGCCATCGGCATTGCCGGGCCCGAGGATGTCGCGCAGATCGAACGTTACGCCGGGGTGGCGGATCAGTTGTTGATCGACGCCAAGGCCCCGAAAGGGGCGGACCTGCCTGGTGGCAATGGTATCGCCTTCGACTGGCGGCTGGTGCAGCGCAAATACTGGCCTTGTCCATGGATGCTCGCGGGCGGTTTGGCGCCCGACAACGTGGCCGAGGCGATCCGGCTGACCGGGGCGAAGCAAGTCGATGTCTCGTCAGGGGTTGAATCTGCGCCGGGGATCAAGGATGACAGGCTGATCGCGGCTTTCTGCGCCGCTGCCCACGCTGCGAATTAAGGGAACCACACCCATGCCCAACGACCTTTTCAACAGCTTCATGAACGGCCCCGATGAAAAGGGTCGGTTCGGCGATTTCGGCGGGCGCTTTGTGTCTGAAACGCTGATGCCCCTGATCCTTGATCTTGAAGCCGAATATGAGAACGCAAAGACCGATGACAGTTTCTGGGCCGAGATGCAGCACCTCTGGACCCACTATGTCGGTCGCCCCAGTCCGCTCTACTTCGCCGAAGGGCTGACCAAACATCTGGGCGGCGCCAAGGTTTACATGAAGCGGGACGAGCTGAACCACACCGGCGCGCACAAGATCAACAACGTGTTGGGGCAGATCCTTCTGGCCCGTCGCATGGGCAAGACCCGCATTATTGCCGAAACCGGGGCCGGGCAGCACGGCGTCGCGACGGCCACGGTCTGCGCCAAGTTTGGCCTGAAATGCATCGTCTATATGGGCGCGCATGACGTGCAGCGACAGGCGCCGAACGTGTTCCGTATGCGCCTGTTGGGGGCCGAGGTCATTCCCGTCAGCTCGGGTCGCGGCACACTGAAAGACGCGATGAACGATGCGCTGCGCGATTGGGTGACAAATGTGGCCGACACGTTTTACTGCATCGGCACCGCTGCAGGTCCGCATCCCTATCCCGCCATGGTGCGCGATTTTCAGTCGATCATCGGCAAGGAAGCCAAGGAGCAGATGCAAGCCGCCGAGGGTCGCTTGCCCGACACGGTGATCGCCGCGATCGGGGGTGGGTCGAATGCCATCGGTCTGTTCTATCCGTTCCTTGATGATGACAGTGTGCGCATCATTGGTGTCGAAGCGGGCGGCAAAGGCGTCAATGACGAGATGCAGCACTGTGCCTCGCTGACCGGTGGGCGCCCCGGCGTGCTGCATGGCAATCGGACCTTCCTGTTGCAGGACCAGGATGGGCAGATTCTGGATGGTTATTCGATCTCGGCAGGGCTGGATTATCCGGGCATCGGGCCGGAGCACAGCTGGCTGCACGACATCGGCCGTGCCGAATACGTGGCGATCA
The DNA here is from genome assembly GCF_014656375.1 of Aliiroseovarius zhejiangensis. GTDB lineage: Bacteria > Pseudomonadota > Alphaproteobacteria > Rhodobacterales > Rhodobacteraceae > Aliiroseovarius > Aliiroseovarius zhejiangensis. The sequence continues at coordinate 209,588 of NZ_BNCH01000003.1, forward strand.
CCGACAAGGAAGCGTTGGACGCGTTCCAACTGTGCTGCCAGACCGAGGGGATCATTCCCGCGCTGGAACCCTGCCACGCGCTGGCCCATGTGATGAAGATCGCGCCGGACCTGCCGGACGATAACATCATCTGCATGAACATGTGCGGACGGGGCGACAAGGACATCTATACCGTCGCCAAGTATCTGGGTTTTGACATGTCCGACACCGAAGGCCGCGACGCCAACTGACCCGGTCAGTCCAGCGCCGCGGCAATCTTGCGGAACATGGCGATATTGGCATCGTTTACCCCGTCGCCACGGAACCCACGATCAGCACTGTTCAGCGCGATGACAACATCGCGAGACGTGTCGATGAAGATGTATTGCCCATAGATCCCGCGCGCGAAATACTCGCCTGCGGGCGCGTCCGGCGCCATCCACCACTGAAACCCATATCCCTGTTCACCCGCCGCCGTCGGGGCCGAGGGAACGGTCGAAGCCGCCACCCAGTCTGCCGGCACGATCTGTTGCCCATTCCAGCGTCCGTCTTGCAGAAACATCTGCCCGAACCGCGCATAGTCACGCGTGCGCAGGTTCAGCCCACCCAGCACGAAGGCCACTCCGTAGCCGTCGGTGACATAATAGGGGTCCGCCTCGAACCCCATGTGTTGGATGATATGCTGCTCTAGCAACTCAGGAATGGACTGCCCGGTCGCCCCCCGGATCACCATGCCGATCACATGCGTGTCGATCGAGACATATTGCCAGGTCTCGCCCGGCGGTGCGAAGGTTTCGGTCAGCCCGGCGGCAAAATCGTCCATGGACTGCCCCAATGCCAGCACCCGGCCCATCCGGTTGATGTCTGAATTGAAGTCCTGATAATCCTCATTGAAGACGACGCCCGAGGCCATGTTCAGCACGTTGCGGATCGTCGCGCCTTCATAAGCGCTGCCCTTCAGTTCGGGCGCATAAAGATCGACAGGGTCGTCAATCGAGGCAATCGCGCCTTCGGCGACGATGATCCCGGTCAGTGCTGACAGAAAGCTTTTTGCGACCGACCAACTGATCCGGCGATCCTCCGGCCCGGTGCCAAGGTGATAGCTTTCATGCCGCATGGCGCCATCTTTCAGAACGACAAGGGCGGTCACGGACCGATCCTTGATCCAAGCCTCGGCCCCGTCTGGAAGGGTCATCGGCGCGCCTTCGGGAAGAGCGACAGGTTCACCATCGCCGCGTGACATGGTGCGGGTCAGAAACGCCTGATCCATGTTGGAAAAGTTGTGAACGATCTTCTCTTCTGAAAATAATGAGTTGACGGCAAGAAGTCGGCTTAATTCTTCCCGCTTCCAGATCGCCATCGCAGCGGCCAGAACAGCGACGACAAGAAAAGCCTGCAACAGGCGTTTGAAGACGGTATGCATGTGTCCCCCGAAATTTTTAATCAGGGTGCCGTCCAATCGACCCAGCGTCCATGGAAATCGACACGACCAAACGTCAACTTCCGACCCTCGGGCCACAGCGTCAGGGTCAGAAGCGCGCCCTTGTCCAGATGCTCGTCTGCTTCCATCGAAAAATGCGCGACGGGGCCACGTTGCGCGGCGGTTTTGATGGCGTCACGACATCGCGCCTGTGTCTCGCGCGGGAAGTATTGCCACGCGATGGTGTGATAGACCAGCGTCAGGTGATCGGGGGCCGCGCCGATGAGCTGCTGTTCCAACCAGTCGGCGGCGTCGCCGGCATCCACCCGTGCGTCGAGCGCATCAATGACCGCGCGGGTGCGCTGCAATCGCTCGGGCTGGTCCGCCCAAAGATACGAGATCAGGCGCAGGGCATCTTCCGGGTCGCGGGCGTTCATTGGCCTCAGGTCGACGCCCCGGCGCGACAGGATCGTTGGCATCTTGCCGATTGGCAGATCGCCCCGCCAGTCGGGCGTCAGGGTGATCACGGGATCGGGCGGGCCCATCTGGCCACCCGGTAACGCCAGCGCAAATCGGTCCCACATCAGGTTCAGCCCGGCACTCGCGCCCAGTTCATACATGCGGATCGGCAGGTCATACTGCGCGGCCAGCCAATGTCCGGCAGCGATCAGCACAGCGGCCCGGCGCACTTCATTGGTTTGCGGCGGGTTGTCGAGCCATTTGTTCAGAAGCGCGGCGTGATCGGTCAGCGCCCCTTGGATTGCAGCCCACAGGCGGGAATCGTCCGGCGCTGGGTTGGGCGGATACACCGCCTGCAATGCGGGGCAGGCGCCGGTCAGGACCAGCGCGTGCAGCCCCGCCAAAAGGCGCAGAGGCACCGAATGCCCGCGCGGTCCAATGTCACCCGGCCAGTCGAACATCCGGTTCGTCAAGGCCGTGCCGGGCTGGATGTTCTCGGCAAGCAGGTCCAGAACACGCGCGGTGAACGGGGAGTCAAGATGCCTGTTGCTGCCGGCCTGATGACGCAAAGCGTCGCGCAGGCTCATGAAAACTTGTCCATCAGACGTTGCAGAGGGCTTCGGGTCTCCTTGGGCTCAGGGTCGGGTTTCGGGCTGGATGCGGGGTCAACCTTGGCCCCTTCGGATTTCGGTTGCGTGGTCGAGGACCGTGGCGGATTGACCCGCCGCCCAATCGCATTCATGAACTTGCCGCTGTCGCCTTCCGCCAGATCAACGGCCCCATCAGCGCAGCCGCGCAGCACATCGTCCAGCCAGCCCTCATCCGCCTTGGCGAAGTCGCGCAGCACATAAGACGACACGGCGTTCTTGTTGCCGGGGTGCCCGATGCCCATGCGCACACGGGAGTAGTCCGGACCGATATGAGCGTGAATTGACCGCAAGCCATTATGCCCGGCATGCCCGCCGCCCTTTTTCACGCGCACCTTGCCGGGGGCCAGATCCAGTTCGTCGTGAAAGACGATGATGTCATCCGGCGTCAGCTTGTAGAACCGCATCGCCTCGCCCACGGATTGGCCCGACAGGTTCATGAAGGTTTCAGGCTTCAAGAGCAGCACCTTCTCGCGACCCAACCGACCCTCGGATATCGCGCCTTGGAACTTGCCACGCCACGGGGCGAACCCGTGATCTGTTGCGATGTGATCCAGCGCCATGAAGCCGATGTTGTGTCGATTGCCTGCGTATTTGGGGCCGGGGTTTCCCAACCCCACGAACATTTTCATTCTGAACCTTTCCTGCTGGACATGTCGCCTGCGCCTTTGACATGGTGTGGCCCTGTCAAACTAAAGCCCCCCAAACGGGGTTGCAATCACCGCGACGCATCGCGATCGGAGATATCCTTGCCCCGGTATTCGATAGATGGCATCGACCTTCGGATCCCCCGTCATTGCCTGAATGACGGCCTCGACCAGCAGTTGCAGCAGGGCGTTTACGAATGGAAAGAGGTGAACGGGCTGAAGCGGCACCTGAAACAGGGGGATCGGGTGCTCGATCTGGGTGGTGGGGCGGGGTATATCGCCATCCAGGCCGCGCGCATTGTGGGGGCTGCAAATGTCGCCACCGTCGAAGCCAATGCCGACATGGTGAAGGCCATCGAACAGAACCTGGTACTGAACCATGTCGATCAGGTGCGCGTATTGCACGGGGCCGTGGTGGCGGATGCGTTCTCTGGCGACACGGTTGCATTTGACGTCAAGCCCGCCTTCTGGTCCTCGGCGATTGCGTCCGGGCCGCGACAAGGGGCCGTCCGGCGAATGCAGGTGCCCGCGCTCAGGCTCAGCGATCTGATGCAGGCGTTTGAACCCGATCTGGTGATCATGGATGTGGAAGGGGCTGAACGGGATATGGCCCGGCAAGACTGGCCCGAGATGGTGAAGACCGTAATCATGGAAATTCACCCGCAGCTTTATCCGCCAACGGGCATTCGAGAGATCTTCGATGCAATGTCGGTAGCGGATTTCGCCTATATGCCGTGGGGGTCACGCGGCAATCTGGTGGTGTTTCAGCGCCTGCCCGACTGACGGCCGCAAGCGCCTGAACAAAAAAAAAGCGGGCCACACGGGCCCGCTTTTTCGTTGTCCACAGGGACTGTCTTATTCTTCCGACTTCATTTCGGTTGCTTCGACTTCGTCGACCGCAACCTCTTCGGTTTCTTCTTCCTCGTCAGCCGAACGCAGCGAGCTGGGTGCCGAGATGTTGGCGATCACGAAATCGCGGTCAACGGTCGGCTTCACGCCTTTCGGCAGGTCCACGTCCGAAATGTGGATCACGTCGCCGACTTCGCGGCCGGTCAGATCGACAACGATCTGCTCAGGGATTTCACCCGCCAGAACGTTCAGCTCGACTTCTGGGCGCACAACGGTCAGGACGCCGCCTTTTTTCAGGCCAGGGGCCTCTTCTTCGTTTGTGAACTCAACGTGGATGAACAGGCTGATCCGGGTGTTGCGGTGCAGACGCATCAGGTCAAGATGGGTCGGCAGGTCTTTCACGACGTCGCGCTGCACGTTGCGGCAGATGACGCGAACGTCATCATAGCCATCGACCTTCAGGTTCCAAAGTGTAGAAAGGAAACGGCCGGCTTTCAGCTTTTTCAGCAGCTCGTTGAAGGGGAGGTTGATCGGCAGCGGGTCTTCACTGCCACCATACACGATACCCGGTACCAAGCCTTCGCGGCGAGCTTGACGAGCGGCCCCCTTGCCTGTCCCCGTCCGTACCGTGGCCTCAAGATCAGGAATCTGTTTTGCCATGGAAATTCTCCAGTTTGTTGAAGCGGGATTCCTCCAAGGGTGTAAGTCCCGCGGTTGAAGCCGTGCCTATAGAACGGCGAAGGTCAAAAGGAAAGAGGATTCTTGGCCAGTTGGTCCTGTAAAATGGACTGTTCGAGGCGTTTTTGCGCCTTTTCACGCATTGCCTGCTTTTCCTTCCGGATCAGGGTCTCGGTCGCGGAATTGCGCCCGAAGGCCAGACGCGCAGCCTGCACCAGTGGATCGCGCCTGGCGCGGGCGCAGGCAAGCTCGGCGTTCAGTTTCGTCAGCTCCTGGTCAACCCACCGTTGCCACCTGTCGTAATGCCCGCTGGTCAGGGTCAGGGGCACCGCGTCTTCCGACCCGGCGGGTGGGCAGGTATGCCGCCGCTGGCGTAAACCTGAAATGCGGTGTTCCAATATCTGAAGGGCGCGATTGTGGCGGGCAAGCTCGGCCATCGCGGCGTCGTGTTGAAGCGCGGCCAACGCCCCCAGCTGGGTCAGCGGGCTGGTCATGCGCCTGTCCTGAACGCGCCGCGCGCCCGGCTGCGCATCTTTTCGGCAAAGCGGATCGCGGCGGCCACGGCCTTGTAATGATCCGGCGGGATTTCTTCGCCGATCTCGACAGTCGCATGAAGCGCCCGCGCTGTTGGGGGGTCGCTGTGAATGGGAACCCCGTTTTCACTGGCCAGTTCGCGGATGCGCGCTGCAACCTCGTCGACCCCTTTGGCCACGCAGATCGGCGCAGCCCCGGGCATGCGAGACCATTTCAGCGCCACGGCATAATGGGTGGGGTTGACAACGACGACATCTGCGTCGGGCACATCCGCCAGCATCTGGTTCATCGCGATGGCATATCCTTTTTGCCGCCGCTGCCCTTTCATGTGAGGATCGCCTTCATTCTGCTTGATTTCGTCCATGAGATCCTTGTGGGACATGCGGTTCTTGCGCAAGTGTTCATGATACTGCCAGACGTAATCAATACCGCCGATAATGAAGGCGATCAGCAGGACGAGCGCGAAAAACGTGACGCTGAGCTCCAGCAGCACAACGGTGGCCATCCCTGCACTCAGCGTCAGGGTGGATAAGATCTCGGGCAGCTTCACCCAAAGGAAGATGCCCAGAACAAGGGCATAGATTGTCAGTTTTGCGAAGCTCTTGGCAAATTCGAACAAGCCGGAGCGTCCGAACTTGTTCTTCGCATTCGACATAAGCGACAAGCGGCTCAGCTTTGGCTGGAGCTTTTCCGGCGCGACGACGAAACTGCGTGTCGCAATGACAAGCAACAGGACCGCCGCGGCCGGCGCGATGAACCAGGGGGCAAGATACTGGCCCAGTCCGACCAGCAGCGACGCGGAAAACGGGGCGCCGCCACGAAAGACCTGCTCGGCAAGCTGATCGGGCCGCGCCAGCAGCCCGGACAGAAGCGCACCGACCCCCTTCAGGCTGGCCGCCCCCAGCGAAACGGCGATCAGCAGCAGTGCCAGATAGGAGGTGGCGGTGTTCAGATCCGCGGATCGCGCGACCTCGCCCCGCTTGCGCGCATCGTCCAGTTTTTTCTGGGTTGGTTCGTGTTGTTTGCTGTCGTCATCCTCCGTTCCCGACATCACCGGCCTCCGAACGGGTTGGCAAGGGTTGCCTCAAGCGCTGCCTGCCAGACTGGCAACAGAAGCGGCGTGGTCAGAAGCAACAGGATCAGCCCACCTGCGGTGATGGCCGGGGCGCCGACAAAGGCCACCATCAGTTGTGGCATCGCGCGATTGATGACCCCAAGCGCCACATTATAGAGCAAGGACGCAATGACAAAGGGCGCAGCCAGCGAGAACGCCAGCGAAAACGCCTGTGCAATCTGCGTGATCCCCCAATCCGCAAACAGCTGCGGATCGGGAAACTGTCCGACCGGAAAGACGCGATAGGTCATGATCAGGCCGGCCGCCAGTTTGACATGCAGCCCCAGCATCACCGCAAGCGCAAGACCCGCCACCATAAGGACATGTCCGATGGCCGGTTGCGGATCGGCATTTGCCCCGCCCATCAACTGGGCCAGAGAGGTCGACTGCGCCGCGATGCTGCCGGCGATTTGCAGCGCCATGATCATCAGGCGAATGGCGATGCCGAAGCCCAGCCCGATCACCGGCTCGGACACATAGGTCAGCGGTGTCGTGGCCCCCAGATCCGCGCTGACACCGGGCGCGACGATCAAGGTGAACGCGAAAGCCAGGAACAGACGCACCCGCGCGGGCACAGATTTTTCGCCAAAGGCGGGCAGAACGGCCATCGCCGCACCGACCCTCAGAAAAACCACAAGGCCGCCCTGCAATACCAAAACGGCCAGAGCCGATATCTGGTCCAGCGCCGCAATCATGCCGGGATCATCCCCACCAGCGACGGCTTGGCGTCGGTGCCGATCTCTTCAAAAGAGAGGACGGGGTTGGCGATGCCCTTGGCCGACAACACGGTTTTCAGGAACCGCCGCCGCCGGGACGAGGTTACAACCGCAGGATATATGCCGTTTTCGCCCGCCCGCGCGATCTTGTCGGCAACCGAGTTGGCAAGCCGGTTGAACTCTTCCGGAGGCAAGGCCACGTCGCCCCCGTTTTCTCCGTCAAGCTGGTGCGACTGGAATGTGCTTTCCCATTCCGGCGCAAGTTGAACCAGAGGTACCGTTCCGTCATCACGCTTCAGATCCGCAATCAACTGAAACCCCAAACGCTGGCGCACATATTCACAGATGGCGTCCGGCGTGCCGAAGACCGGGCGAGCTTCGGCAATGCTCTCGATGATCAGGGGCAGGTTGCGGATGGAAACCCGTTCGTCCAGAAGCAGACGCAACACCGCGTGAAGCAGGTCGAGCGGCACCTTTTCCGGGACCATTTCCTCCAGCAAACGGCGATTGGCGTCTGCGCGGGTCGCATCCGACAGATTGACAAACTCGTCCAGCAGACGTCGCAAAGCCTTGAACCCGAGAAGCCGCGGGAAGTTGCGTTTCATCACCTCAAGAAGATGGGTGGCCAGAACCTCGGTCGGCGCGATGACCGCGCAACCCGACAAGGCGGCGTCCTCTTGGTCATCAGTGCTGATCCAGCGGGCAGAGGCGCCATAAACAGGCTCTTTCACGTCTTCGCCTTCGGGCAGTTGGTCATCCGGGCCTGACAGGATGACCAGAGCGCGGTGCGGTAGCACCTTGTTGCGCGCCTGCTCGACGCCCTGAATGCGGATCGCGTAGGTGCCCGGGGCAAGGGCGCTGTTGTCGGTCAGCCGGATCTCCGGCAGGATCAATCCGAAGCTGCTGGCAATATGATTTCGTATGCTCGCGATACGCGCGTCCAGCCCCGTCGCCGGGTCCAGAACCATCGAAACCAGGTCGGGCGCAAATTCGACATGAATGTCATCCAGATCAAGGATGTCGCCCAGGCTTTCGGTCTGCGCGGGGCTGTCGGCTTCGGGGGCAGGGGATGTGGCTTTGCGTGCGTTTTCAAGCTGTATTTGGTGTCCTTTCCAACCCGCCGCACCAAGGGCAATCGAACCCAGAATGAACGGCACGAAGGGCAGGCCCGGCACCAGCCCGAACAGCGCCATCAGAACCGCCACCGTGATCAGGGCGGAAGGGTATTTCCCCAGTTGCGAGAACAGGGCGAGATCCGTGGATCCCGATGTCCCGCCACGCGCCAGAAGCAGCGCCGATGCGATCGAGATGACCACGGCTGGAATTTGCGTGACCAACCCGTCGCCAACGGTCAGGATCGCATAGGTCTGAAAGGCGTGGGCTATCTTCATATCATGCACCACCACACCGATCACCAGCCCCATGACCAGGTTCAGGAATGTGATCAGCAGCCCGGCGACCGCGTCACCTTTCACGAATTTCGATGCGCCATCGAGCGAGCCGAAGAAGGTGGTTTCGGCCTGTTCCCGTTCGCGCCGGGCCTTGGCTTCGGCGTGGTCGATTGCACCTGCCGACATATCGCTGTCGATGGCCAACTGCTTGCCCGGCATCCCGTCCAGCGCAAAACGCGCGCCGACCTCGGCCATACGTGCTGCGCCCTTGGTGATGACGATAAAATTGACGATCAACAACACGCAGAACACCACCAGGCCCAGCAGGATGCTGCCGCCCATCACGAAACTGGCAAACCCTTCGATCACGCTGCCTGCTGCCGAGGTGCCAGTGTGCCCCTGCCCGATGATCAGCTTGGTGGAGGAAACATTCAACGACAAGCGCAACATCAGCGACGCCAGAAGCACCGTCGGGAAGGCCGAAAAATCCAACGGTCGTTCGATGAACAGGGTGACCGTGAACATCAGGATCGCCAGTGCGAATGAGGCGGCAAGCCCGACGTCCAGCACCCAGGCGGGCATTGGCAGGATCATCATGACGATGATCGCCATCAGGGCCAGCGCCAACAGGATAGTGGGGCGAAAGATGTCCTTTATCGGCGGCATTGGATGTGGTTTTCGACGGTCGTGGAGCGCATGCGGCGTCGCGTTGACGTGGATCGTGCGCCTCTGTTCTTCGAGGTTGGATTACTGTGGATTCGCCGCGTTCGGTCGATGTAATGAAATACGCCACAGCTGCGCATAGTCATGACAGGTGCGCCATCTGGCGACCATTGGCACAGCGAACCGCACGGGCTGATCTTTGGCTTTGGCAAAGGAAGATTCGACGTGCACATTGAGGGGCAGATCCTGGATTGCTCTGCCCCTCAACCTATCGGGCCATGCTTAACAAGCCGTAACCATCTGGTTTTTTAGGAGGTCGGCGCGGGGTTCAGGACGAGGTCGATGTTTGCACGGATCGCCTTGCTGCCCTCGATCAGTTTGTCATAGGCCTCAAGCGAGATTTCATTCCCTGAACCATCGGAAAGAACAGGTGCCGGAGGGGCTGTCGGGGCATCTGGTTCGGTCATCTGCCCCGTCGCCCGCAAGGCAGATTTGCGCAGGCTTTGCGCGGTTTCACCGTTCAGGCCGCTCAGATAACCCAGCGCGACCTTCGCCTGCCCGTTTTGCAGGGCCGCGCGCGCAATCAGAACGCGCGCTGCCCGACCGGGAGGAGCGGGCTGGTTGGTCAGCATGTCTTTGGCCGCCGACGCAAAACCCAGATCAAGCAAGCGAGTCGCGATCAGGATCCGGGTGTCTTCGCTGGCATCCGGCCAAAACGGTTGCCCAATGACATGACGTAGAAATGTGCTGTCGGCGGCGGATTTGGCCAAAGCCCTGCCAAACTCGTTCACGATCAGCACATGTCGGTCGTCGCCACGATCCGGAAACGAGTCGAAATTACGCAGTTTCACGCGGGCGTCGGTGAAGCGGGACATATGGATCAGCGCCCGCACCTCGGCGATGGCAAGGTCGCTTCCCCGGCCTGCGGCCCCGTGTTCGTGGGCAAGAGAGCTAAGCAGTTCCAGCGTCCGCTCTGGTATGCCAGATTGCGTTGCGATGTGGTTTTCAATCAACAAAAGGATGGCGTCGATGGCATCGTGATCGTCGGCGTCGACGATCTCTGCCAACTGGTTGCGGCCCTGCGGTTCTTGCCCGGTTTCGAGCTTCAACTGGGCGTCGGCCAGCGTAACCGCGTTGGCCGTTTGGTCCGATCCGCGCTGCGTGATGCGATTTAGCTCCATTGACGTATCAGTGTCCCCGATGGCCAGAAATTTGCGCATCACCATCGGGCCCAGATGAAGGCGCAGGTGACGCGGCAGTGACGAGAAGGCGGCGATCACCGCGGCGGTGTTGATGGGTTGGTCACGGGGCAGGCGAGGCTGAGCCAGGACGGCCCAGAGGGCCACCGAACCTTCGCAGGCCAGTTGCGTCGACATGCGCGCGTGGTCTGCCGTGACGCCGGTTTCAATAATCTCGGCCATCAAGCGTAAATCCGCATCATCGGGCAGAATGCCTCGGTACCGATCCAGATAGGACAAGACTTCGGCTCCGAACGTCAGGTGGAGCTGATGCTGGATATAGGCGCGGAACCGGGTCGGGTCCAACCTATCCAGCTCTGTCATCAAACTGGCGCGATAGACAGCGAAATCGAGCGGTCCTTCGTCGCCGCGCCCCCAGTCGCCGATGGCAAACGTGGAGGACGCCAAGCACGCCGCGCCATCGCCGAAAGTCTCGGTTGAAGTGGCTGCATTCACGCGGTCGCGGTCCACGGATGTCTGAACGCGGATATGGTCGGCTGGGGTGGGCGGTTTGGTCCGCGCTGTCGGCGGGGGGTGTGTGGCGGGCTCTGCCCTGCGCGTCTGTGACGCCGTCTCAACCTCGGCCGGGGGAAGCGGCGACGGGGCATCGACAAGCCCTTGCGAAGCCGCGCGGGCAAGCTGCGTCAGCAAGTCTTTTTCGTTCAGTGGAAGGGGACTGGTGGCCTCGGACACAGTGAGGCTTGTGGTAGCTTTGGTAGCCTCTTGTGTCTCGGGCTCGGGTAGGACCAGAGGATTGTCCGTCCCGGTTCGGACCGCAATCGGAAGCCCACGCCGGGCGTCACGTGCGTTGGTGACACTGCCCGGATAGGGGCGTTCCGCATCCGATTTTCCGGTCTGGGCAGAGGGCGTTTCAGGACGCGCGGGCGTATCAACAATATCAATCACAAACTGCCCGGTGGGCAGGGTTTGGGTGACGACATCGCAAGGGCAAGCGACGACGATGTTCAGAACACCTTCCCCGGGCGACGTCAAATTCTGGATGCGATCGCGCGGGATCATGTCGAACACGCCCTGCGTCGTAAACCGGTCCGCCCTGTCTCCCGATGTAAACCGAAACCCGTCCGCATGACGCGTTAAAACCGGACTGTCGGCCGGGGTTGTATAGACCACGAGTCGCGAGAACCGGTCGTGCTCTCCGGCCTTGACGGTGATGTCACGTGCGGACAAGCTGGCGGGCCAACAGATCAGCAGGAAACATATTGCCGTCCATAACCGCATCAGGCCACCTGCTTGACCTCTTTCAAGGCCTCTTCAAGCTCGGTAAAACTGGGACGATGGTGTCCGGGTGTATTCTGACGGCCGACCTCGATGCAAATATTAACCGAGTGATTGTAGAGATTGGCCACCAGCACCTCGCGGATCAGCTGATAGAAATGGGCATCTTCTTCCACCACGGTTTTGACCTTGGCCGAAAAGGGCCCGACCAAACCATAGGCCAGAAATACGCCCAGAAATGTCCCGACCAAGGCGCCACCAATCATTTTGCCAAGAATTTCAGGAGGTTGATCAATCGAACCCATGGTCTTGATCACACCCAGAACCGCAGCCACAATGCCCAGTGCAGGCAAGCCGTCGGCCACCGTTTGCAGCGCGTGGCTGGAATGGAGCGCATGGTGCAGGTTGGCCTCCATCCGTTTTTCCAGAACCTCTTCGACCTGGTGGGGGTCATCATAGTTCATGCTGGCCGATCGCAAAGTGTCGCAAATCAGGTCAACCGCCTCGCGATCTGCGAGGATTTTGGGGTAGCGCCCGAAAACAGGGCTGTCTTGCGGGTTTTCCACATGCTCTTCCAGAGCGACGGCGTTCTGCCGGGCCTGTCGGATGAGCTCGAACAGAAGGCAAAGCAAGTCGCGGTAATCGTCTGGCTGCCATTTCGGCCCTTTGAAGACCTTGCCGATGTCCTTCATCGTATGCTTGATCGCCGCCATGTCGTTTGAGATCACGAACGCACCCGCCGCCGCGCCGCCAATCATGGTAAATTCGAAGGGCAGGGATTTCAGGATGATGCCCATCTTGCCGCCGGCGGCCAGATAGCCGCCGAACACCATCACGAAGATCAACGCGATACCAACAAATCCGATCATCCTGAGCCTCTTGCACTGGTCACATTGCGGGTCATATCTTCATCGCAGACATGGGTTAACAAACCACCGACATTCCCTAATTTGTCGGCGCGTCCGAATTGCGGCCTGCAAATACGACACTGATGGCATAGGCCGTTTGCGGATCGAGTCCCGCCATGATCTGCGCGGCGATGGGTGGTTTCATGCGCGACAGGAAACCTGCCGCAAATTCCGGATCCATCGTTTCGAACAAGGGGATCGCCTGTTTGGGCTTCATGTTCTCGTACAGGGCGGTGAGGCGTGCCAGATCATCCGAAGCGGCGGTCCGGGCCGCAGACATGGTTGACGCCAGCGCGGTTTCCGCCGCCACCAATGCCTGCATTTGCGCGTCGAGCCTGCCTTCGGCATCAGCCAGGGTTTTTAACCGTTCTTCCAATGCGTTTTCGTTTTCGACAAGCGCAGCTTCGCGGGTTCGCAGGGCCGTCAGCACCGCTTCTATATCGGCTTCTGTTGTGCAGGCAGTACGGTCGCCCGGGCTGGCCGATGTGCCGCGCAGCAGGTTCGTCACATCTTCGGCAATCGCCATGCCGAACCCCCCCAGCCGCATCAACCCTGATGCGCCAAGTAGAAGCGCCAGCGTCAACAGGATATGCCGGCTGGTGGCACGGCGGCGAGATTTTCGGTTTGCCCGCGCCCGTTTCATTCTGCTGCCCTCATCATGCGATGGCTTACAAAGACAGGGGCCGCGTCGCGGGTTTGCGTTGCCGGGGGATGTGCGTCCTCATCCAAATGCAGCGATCCGGTGTCCGCTCGTTCAACTCGGTCCGGTATATCCGGGTGGGCATGATCTGGAAGATCATGCAGGCTCGCCATCATCAGTTCCAGTTTCTGCGCGGATGCTTCGGCCCGTTTGGTCAGATCCGTCAGCACTTCGGCGCTTGTGCCCGCGGCATCGCGCGCACTGTTCAGCATGGTGGTCATGTCGTCGACTTGCGCCGACAACACCGCAACGGCGCCGCCCATCCCGTTTTGCAGATTGTTGAAACGACGCAGCCGCCGCGAGAGCACCATGCAATAGATTGCAGCGCCAATGGCACCGATGCCCAGCATGATGTCAGCCAGAAAGTCCATGCTCATGCCTCCTTGTCAGTTGAGGACGAATTCGAGAATCAGAAGGTCACGCACCCGACCTTCGCCAGTGACCAGTTGAATGCGCCGCAACATTTGTGCCCGCAGTTCGATCAGTGCAGTGGGATCTTCGAGCACCTTGACGTCGACCGCGCGAAGATACCCGTTCAACACGTCAATCACGCGCGGCACCAGGTGGCTGACATCCGTTTCATGGCCCGGCACCACTTCAAGCGAGCCGCGAAACCGCAGGTGGCGGCTATTGCCCGAACCGCCCAGCGAAATGACCAGGGGGTCCAGTTCGACAAAGGCCACTGCGGGAAGGTCGGCGATGACGGCGGCCGGCTCTTCCGGCGGGATATTGGGGTCCGCCCCGCCAATCAAACCGGAATAGGTGGCGAAAAAACCACCGCCCCCCAGGGTCGCTGCCAGAACAACGCCAAACAACAAGCCTTTTCTGGATTTCTGCTCTGCCGGTGCATCAGGCGCCCCGGATGTCATGTCTGTGTCTGTCATCTGGCCATCCAAAAAAATCTGTTCGATTCGTTATAAGCCGTTGCGCACTAACCAAATGTTAAGGGCGATCGGGGAAGACTGCAGATGTGACGGGGGCAGAAGCCCGCTCGGTAAAAGGAGTTGCGTCTTGCAGCAGATCGCCTCGATATGGGCCAGCCTGGATATGCGGAAACGCATCATTGTGGTGGCGTCGACACTTGCGATGTTCATTGCGGTCATCGGTTTGTCGCGGATGGCAACGTCGACCCAGATGACGCTGCTTTATGCCGGGCTGGAAAGCGGCGCGGCAGGGGATGTCGTCAAGGCGCTTGAGGCGCGCGGCGTGGCTTATGATATCCGTGGAGGTTCGATTTTTGTCGACACCACGCAGCGTGACGGTTTGCGCATGACGCTCGCCAGCGAAGGGCTGCCCGCCAACGGCGGCAAGGGGTATGAGCTTCTGGATGGTCTGAGCGGATTTGGCACCACATCGCAAATGTTCGATGCGGCCTATTGGCGTGCGAAAGAGGGCGAATTGGCGCGCACGATCGTGGCCAGTCCGCTGATTCAGAACGCCCGCGTTCATATCGCCAACACCTCGACCCAGATGTTTCGTCAACGCAACGAGCCGTCGGCTTCGGTCACGGTGACGACCGCCAGTGGCGCACTTCCCGGCGCGCAGGCAAAGGCGCTGAAGTTCCTGGTGGCTTCGGCGGTGCCGGGTCTGTTGCCGGAACGTGTATCGATCATCGACAGTCGGGGTGGATTGATCGCCGGCGGGGACGAGTTGCCGGATATGCCCGGTCATGCATCAGATCGCGCGCTGACCCTGAAACAGAATGTGGAACGACTGCTTGAGGCGCGTGTGGGCTTCGGCAATGCGGTGGTCGAGCTGAATCTCGAGACGGTGACGGAACAGGAAATGCTGCGTGAACGACGGTTTGATCCCGAGGCGCGGGTTGCCGTTTCAACCGATACGCTTGAAACATCCAACTCGGCCAAGGATAGCGATGGTGCCGGTGTGACCGTGGCGTCAAACCTGCCTGATGGGGATGTGGCGGCAGGGGGCAATTCGTCGTCCAACACGTCCGAGACTCGCGAACGTATCAACTATGAAGTGTCAGAAACCACACGGGAAATCGTCACTGCCCCGGGTGCTGTCAAGCGGCTGACGGTCGCGGTCCTGATCGACGGGATTCGGACAACAGACGATGCCGGGAACGAGGTCTGGACCGCCCGGAGCGACGAGGAGATAAGCAGCTTGCGCGAACTGGTTGCAGGCGCTGTCGGTTTCAACGAAGCGCGCGGCGATCAGATCACCATCAAGTCGCTGGAGTTTGAACCCGCCCTGCCGGTAGGCAGTGCGCCGTCGGGCGGGTTTTTGTCCGGCTTGGCCGTCGATGTGATGTCGCTGGTGAAGATCGCGGTGCTTGCGGTCGTGACACTGGTGCTCGGGCTGTTTGTGCTGCGCCCGATCCTGGCGACCCGCGGCGATGATTCTGCGGCAGAGGCGAGCGAAACATCGGGTGCCACCGCCCTTGTGCCGCCGCAGGCCTCGACACAGGTGGCCGCTGATACGCCCGCCCTGCCTGCGGTGGTCGACACCCCCGCAACGGGCGAGATCATGTTGTCGGACACGCCGGATGGGACAGAGCCTGACCCGGTCCAACGGCTTCGCAATCTGATTGCAGAGCGGCAGTCTGACACTGTCGAAATCCTGCGCGGATGGATGGAAGACGATGAAGAGGTGGTGCGATGAACAAGCCACTTGCCCTTGAGGATTTCACGCAATCCGCCAAGTCCGCCAACCACGCGGGTCCACGCCCCGTTGCCGATGAAGAGTTGGAGCGGATCCGTCTGACCGCCTATGAGGCCGGGTACAGTGCAGGGTGGGACGATGCCGTCAAGGAAGCCGATGGCGACAAGGATCGCATCGAAGCAGAGTTTGCGCGCAATCTGGAAGATCTTGGTTTCACGTTTCACGAGGCGCGCAGCCATGTTCTGGGGTCGCTTGAGCCGCTGCTGCACGCCATGGTCGACACCTTGTTGCCCGAAGTGATGCGGGATGCGTTGGGGCAGGTGATCAACGATGAAATCATGCCGCTGGCCGCGCAGGCCGCGGACACCCCGATCGAACTGCGCGTTTCTTCAGGCAGCCGCAAGGTGCTGAATCAACTGATGGACCGCGTAAACACGACCCCGTTGCAGGTGTTTGAAGACGACACTCTGCCCGAAGGTCAGGTGTTCCTGCGGTCGTCTTCCTCCGAGCGGTGCATTGATCTGACCTCGGCACTGGCACGGATCAAAAATGCGGTGACTGCGCTGTATGACATCAACGAGAAGGCATTTGAACATGGCTGACGCTCCGACCCCGACCGACACTGGCGCCCCTGCCAACCCGTTCGTGCAGGTTCCGATCGAGATCACGATCTCGGTCGGACGCGCACGTCCCACCGTGAAAGAGCTTTTACAACTGACGCAGGACACCGTCTTGCCGCTGGACAAGCGCATCGAGGACCCGGTCGAGCTGTATGTCGGCGACAAGCTGATCGCGCGCGGTGAGCTGGAAGAGATGGAAGGCGACCCGCAAGGGCGTCTGGCCGTCCGCCTGACCGAAGTCGCCGATCTGAAATCCGGCCTGTGACCCCGGAAATGTCACGATCCGGTGTCAACATCCTCAGAGGAGGCCTCGCCATCCTTGTAACGGTCGCGATCTTGTGGATCGGCACGACCGGTGCGGCCATGGCGCAGGACATCACCCTGTCGCTTGGCGAAGACGGCTCGCTGGCGACCCGCACCATTCAGGTGTTCGTGCTTGTCACATTGTTGAGCCTGGTGCCGGGGCTTGCCATCATGGTGACCTGCTTTCCGTTCATCGTGACGGTGCTGTCCATTTTGCGTCAGGCAATCGGCTTGCAGCAATCGCCCCCGAACATGCTGATCGTCAGCCTTGCGCTGTTTCTGACCTATTTCATCATGGAGCCGGTTTTCGTCGAGGCCTGGGCGCAAGGAGGCAAGCCGTTTTCGGACGGCGCGCTGGAGCTTGAGCCGGCCTTTCTGGCCGCGATTGATCCGTTTCGCGTGTTCATGGCGGCCCGGATCGACCCGGAAACCTTCGCGAATCTGGCCGATCTGCGTGCGCAAACGGCGGAGATTGCCATCGGCGGGGATGCCCCGCTGTCCCTTCTGGTGCCGTCATTCCTGCTGTCCGAGATCGAGCGGGCGTTCCAGATCGGGTTCCTTGTGTTTTTGCCGTTTCTGGTGATCGATCTGGTGGTCGCCGCCATCCTGATGTCGATGGGCATGATGATGGTGCCGCCCGCGATCGTATCCCTGCCGTTCAAGCTGGCGTTCTTCGTGGTCGCGGATGGCTGGACACTGGTTTCCGGGGCGTTGGTGCGCAGCTATTTCTGACGCCGACCCTGTCGGTTCAGGTTTCCCAGTCGCCGGAAAACCCTTTCGGGATATGCAAAATCGACCGGTCGACCGTGTTGATATCGGTATGCCCGCAGAACGCCATCGAGATGTCCATTTCCTTGTGGATCACTTCAAGCGCCTTGGTTACGCCCTGTTCGCCCATCGCGCCCAAACCATAGGTGAACGCCCTGCCGATATAGGTGCCTTTCGCCCCCATCGCGATGGCCTTGAGCGCGTCCTGGCCCGAGCGGATGCCGCTGTCCATGTGCACCTCGATCTTGTCCCCAACGGCGTCCAGCACCGCAGGCAGCGCGCGGATCGAGCTCAGGGCCCCATCCAATTGCCGCCCGCCGTGGTTGGACACGATGATCGCATCGGCACCGACATTAAGAGCCTGCAGCGCGTCTTCAGGTTCGATGATGCCCTTGATGATCATTGGGCCGCCCCACATCTTCTTGAACTGTCGGATACGGTCCCAATTCAGCGACGGGTCGAAGGCTTCGGCAGTCCATGTGCTGAGCGAGGACGGATCCGTGACACCCTTGGCATGTCCCACGATGTTGCCGAAGAACCGCCGCTTGGTGCCCAGCATACCCAGCCCCCACTGCACTTTGGTCATCATGTTGGCGATGGATGCGGCGGTCAGTTTGGGCGGGGCCGACAAGCCGTTTTTCAGATCCTTGTGGCGCTGCCCCAGAACCTGCAAATCCACCGTGATGACGATGGCCGGGCAGTTGGCTGCGCGGGCGCGGTCGAACAGGCGCTGCATGTAATCATCATCCTTCAAGGTATAGACCTGAAACCAGAAGGGCGCGCTGGTGTGTTCCGCCACATCCTCGATCGAGCAGATGGACATGGTCGACAGAGTAAACGGCACGCCGAATGCCTCGGCGGCGCGGGCCGCCTTGATTTCGCCGTCGGCACATTGCATCCCGGTCAGCCCGACCGGCGCCAGTGCCACCGGCATCGCCACGTCCTGGCCAATCATCTTGGTGCGGGTGGAGCGGTTGTCCATGTCCACCGCCACACGTTGGCGGAAATAGAGCTTGTCGAAATCCGAGCTGTTTTCGCGAAAGGTCTGTTCTGACCAGCTGCCGCTTTCGGCATAGTCATAGAACATCTTCGGCACCCTTCTGGCATAGATACGGCGAAGGTCTTCGATCTCGGTGATGACTGGCATGGCGCGCTCCGGTAAAATTGGTAAGATTTTATTACCAGTTGTCGTGGATCATTGCAATCGTCCGATTCGGGCGTCATGCACGGCACCGCCCGGCCAGTCCCCAACTGTTGCGATTTCACCGCGCCCCGGACCGTCGCAGAAATGCATGGACAAACTTCTTAACAAAGCGAATCACCCATGCTAGCCTGACGACAATAAAAAATAAGAATGGCAGGTTATCGGGCATGAAAACGGGCTTTAATGGCACGTTTGTCATCTCATGGTCGCAGACGGAAGTGGACGGAATGCCGGGGGCACCGGTGACGTCGCTTGGCGTTGGGTCGAATTGGCGCTGGACGGGAAGCCCGTTGCGCGTCGACGGGCCGCGTGAACTTCGCGATCTTGAGAGCGCAAGCGGAGAGCAGGACCAGCGCCGGCGTGCGGCGCACGGAGTGTACAAACTGGTCGGGGCAGCGATCGACCCTTCACGACCCCTTGGGTCACATTCGGTCGACAGTCATCATCTGAATATGGGTTTCGAGGTCACGGACGGGCATGCCAGCTATGTCGCGACCTTGATCAACGGTGCCGACGACCAGGTGTTGTTGATGTTTGTTGGCGAAACGCCCCCGGCAAACACGGATTTCTGGGTGGTGCGGGCCAGCATGACGCCGACGCGGCAGAACCAGTTGACCCAACAGCCGGCAGGGGTGATCTGTTTCGCCCCCAGCACAAGGCTGCGCACCCATGACGGCGAGATCTGTGTCGAGGATCTGCGCGAGGGCGACGAGCTTCAAACCCGCGACAACGGCACCCAGAAGGTGCTGTGGATCGGCACAAAACGCATCACCGGGGCGCGCATGTTCGCGATGCCTGAACTGCGGCCAATCCGGCTCAGGGCCGGGGCCATCCGGTCGGGACAGCCAGATGCGGACCTGATTGTTTCAGGGCAGCATCAAATCCTGCTGAACGGTAAACGGGCGCAAGAGTTGTTCAACGAAGACGAGGTTCTGATCTCGGCGCGGGATCTGGTGGATGAACGGCGCGTGGTCGTGGATTACACCATTCGCGATATCACCTATTATCACGTGCTTTTGGAACATCACGAGGTCGTCTGGGCCAACGGTGTTCCGGCAGAAAGCTTCCATCCCGCGAATGCCGATCTGGACACGCTGGATTCGATGCAGCGCCGCCGCCTGTTCGATATGTACCCGCAACTGAACTTCGACCCCATGGCCTATGGCGGATTTGCCCGTCGCAGCCTGAACCGGGGTGAGGCGGCGATAATGCGCGGAGAAATCGCCTGACACGGCGTTCGGGGCGTTGACACCACCACTCACGGCGCTATAAGCCCCAAATCCGGTCCCGCAAGGGGCCGGTTTTCATTGGTGTTGGTGGCCCCCGCAAGGGGATGCCTGTCGGGCTTCGGCCAAAGGACAACGCCCTTCGATAGTTTTATGAAGGAGATCAGCCGTGACCAAACGCACCGCTGCCAAGTACAAAATTGATCGCCGCATGGGCGAAAACATCTGGGGTCGCCCGAAATCGCCGGTGAACCGCCGTGAATACGGCCCCGGCCAGCACGGCCAGCGCCGCAAGGGCAAGCTGTCGGATTTCGGTCTGCAACTGCGCGCCAAGCAGAAGCTGAAAGGCTACTATGGCGACCTGACCGAGAAACAATTCCGCCGCATCTATGGTGAAGCCGAGCGTGTCAAAGGCGACACCGGTGAAAACCTGATCGGTCTGCTGGAGCGTCGCCTGGACGCCGTTGTTTACCGCGCCAAGTTCGTGCCCACCGTGTTCGCTGCACGTCAGTTCGTGAACCACGGCCACGTGCGCGTGAACGGCAAGAAAGTGAACATTCCGTCCTATCGCGTGCAAGAAGGCGACGTGATCGAAGTGCGTGACCGTTCGAAGCAAATGGCAGCCGTTCTGGAAGCCATCCAACTGCCCGAGCGTGATGTGCCGGATTACCTGGACGTTGACCATTCTAAACTGACCGCCACCTTCACCCGGACACCCGGCCTGTCGGACGTGCCGTATCCGGTTGTAATGGAACCGAACCTGGTCGTCGAATTCTACGCGAAGAACTAAGCACCGCTTGCAGTCTCGCCAAGTTTTGGAACCCGCCCAGGTCTTTGGGCGGGTTTTGTCGTCTGTGCTGCAGATGCAGCGAAGCCGCAGCCCGCGGCACATTTCCAAACCCGGCGCTTTCGCTCTTTCGTGGATGCGCCGACCCCTGTAAATCACCTCGTAAGGGGGGCGACCATGACCAAGATCGAACCGCAACCGGGGATCATGCAGATCAAGCCCTATGTGGGTGGCGCGTCCAGCGTCGATGGCGTGGCCAATGTGATCAAGCTCAGCTCGAACGAAAACCCGTTCGGCCCAAGCCCGCTTGCCATCGAGGCGTTCCAGAGGGCCGGGCGCGAGCTGCACCGCTATCCCAACACCGATCATGCGTCGCTGCGGGCGGCGATCGGGTCGCTGCACAAACTTGACCCGGACCGGATCATCTGCGGTGTCGGTTCGGACGAGGTGATAACCTTTCTGTGCCAGTGTTACTCTGGACCCGGTACGGAAGTGATTTACACCGAACACGGGTTCTCGATGTACAAGATTTCGGCGCTTGCCGCGGGCGCCGACCCGGTGATGGTGCCCGAACGTGAACGGATGGTCGATGTCGACGAGATTCTGAAGGCGGTCACAGAGCGCACCAGCCTTGTTTTCGTCACCAATCCCGGCAATCCGACGGGCACCATGGTCAGCCAGGCCGAACTGGCGCGGCTGGCACGTGAGTTGCCCGACACGGTCCTGTTGGTACTGGACGGAGCCTATGCCGAATATGTCGACGGGTTCGATGGCGGGGCACGGCTGGTCGACAAGCATGACAATGTCTTCATGACCCGAACGTTTTCGAAGATGTACGGGCTGGGTGGGTTGCGGATCGGCTGGGGTTATGGCGCGGCCGAAGTGATCGACGTCTTGAACCGTGTGCGCGGCCCGTTCAACCTGTCCATGGCGCAGCAAGCCGCCGCCGAGGCCGCCCTTGCGGATCGTGAGCACGTGGCGCGCTGTCTTGCGGAAAACACCCGCCTGCGCGCCTGGCTTGCCGAAGCCCTAGCCGAACTCGGGGTGCCGTCGGATACCTCTTGCACCAATTTCATCCTTGCCCGGCTTGCCAGCGCGGACGAGGCCGCCGACTGCTACGCGTTCCTGCAGGACCAGGGGATCATCGTGCGTATGGTTGCGGGCTATGGGCTGCCGCATTGTCTGCGCATCACCATTGGCGACGAAGCATCCTGCCGCCGGGTGGCGCATATGATCGGGCGGTTCAAAGGTGGCGCGCCGGGATCCAAGCTGATGCTGCTGGACGAGGATCGTTTTGACGGCGGAGGTGCCGCATGACCGTGCTTTACAACCGCGTGGCCCTGATCGGGCTTGGGCTGATCGCATCGTCCATGGCGCATGCGATGCGACGGGCCGGACTGGCAGGCGAAATCGTCGGCACCGCCAGATCCGCCGAGACACGCGAGATTGCCCGCGACCTGGGGTTCTGTGACCGGATCGTCGACACCGCCAGCGAAGCGATCGACGGTGCGGATCTGGTCGTTCTGGCCGTGCCCGTAGGCGCCATGGGCGCGGTCGCGGCCGAGATTGGAGCGCATTTGCAACCCGGCGCGACGGTGACGGATGTGGGGTCAGTGAAGCGCGCGGTGATCGAGGCGGTGGCTCCGCATCTGCCGGACCATGTGCATTTCATTCCGGGCCATCCCTTGGCCGGGACCGAACACAGTGGTCCGCGGTCCGGTTTTGCCGAGCTGTTTGACAACCGGTGGTGCATTCTTGTCCCGAACGGTACCGACACGCCTGCAACCGAACGGCTGATCGCGCTTTGGAAGGGAATGGGATCAAATGTCGAAGTGATGGACGCGGATCACCACGACCTTGTGCTGTCCGTCACCAGCCACACGCCGCACCTGATCGCCTATACGATGGTAGGGGTGGCCGACGATCTGTCCCGCGTCACGGACAGCGAAGTCATCAAGTATTCGGCGGCGGGTTTTCGCGACTTTACGCGGATTGCGGCGTCGGACCCGACGATGTGGCGCGACGTGTTTTTGGCCAATAAAGACGCGACCTTGGAGATCCTTGGCCGGTTCACGGAAGAGCTGTTTGCCTTGCAGCGCGCCATCCGGACCGGGGACGGAGAGGTCTTGTTCGACTATTTCACTCGAACCCGGGCGATCCGTCGTGGTATTATCGAAGCCGGGCAGGACACGGATGCGCCCGATTTCGGCCGGACAGGCAAGCACGATTGAACCCGCGAGCCGTGTGGCGCGGGGCGGGGGAAGGAGCGGGAATGACCAAAGGATGGCCGGGGCAGGGACTGTGGCGCGGATGGCTGATGGGGATGTTGCTGGGATGCAGCTTCGGATTGCCCGCCATCGCGGCTGCGCCAGAGACATCTCAACGACCCGAGCCGCGTCCGGATACCGTGACCGTGGCGATGATCCGCTCCTCGGGTAGCGCAGCGTCAGACAAGATTGAGCGACCACAGGTTCGCCCCCAGGCCCAGACACACGCGTCGGCCACGCGAGCGGCGGTCGCGCCAACCGCTTTCGCCGTGCGTCGCTCGTTGCGCCCCAACCTGCGACCCAAGGGTTTTGCCCGTAAAATCGCGGCCTCGACCCCCAAGCCTGTCAATTCAGGGCGACGCGGGCGGATATGCGGTGTGAACGAGATCAAGGGGCAGGCCATTTCAGCGATCCCCGGCAGGATTCGCGGCTGTGGCGTGTCAGACCCCGTGCGCGTGACCGAGGTGTCGGGCGTGAAGCTGAGCCAGCCGGCGGTGATGGACTGCACCACGGCGAAAGCCCTGAACAAATGGGTGCGGGACGGGGTGTTTCCGTCAGTGGGGCGGCTGGGCGGCGGGCCAGCCACTTTGCGGGTCGCGGCCCATTACGCCTGTCGGACGCGCAACAACCAACCGGGCGCAAAGGTCAGCGAACATGGGCGCGGGCGGGCCATCGACATATCGGGCATCACGCTGAAGAACGGGGCGACGATTACGGTCCTGAAAGGCTGGCGCGATCCGGTGAAAGGCAAGGTGTTGAAGCGCATGCACAAGGCGGCTTGCGGCCCGTTCGGCACAGTGCTTGGCCCCAATTCGGACCGGTTCCACAAGGACCATTTGCATCTGGATACGGCGCGCTATCGCAGCGGGTCATATTGCCGGTGACGGCGGCCTGATCAGGGCGCTCCCGCCTTTGATTTCAGGGGGCGTTGCCCCCCTGCGCAGTCGCGCATTCACCCCAGGATATTTCTTGCCAGAAGAAGCGTGGGGAAGCGACATATGCTCAACGGATGCGGATCACTGGCGTGGTGCCGATCGGGATCGGGCCCAGGAACATCCGTCCATCAGAGAGGCGCAGGGGCACGTCCAGTGTGGTGTCGTCGCCCGACAATCCCGCCACGAATTGCAAGGCGCCGGTCACCGTCGAGGCGAGTTCGGGTGTCAACGCGCCGGAGGTTTGGGCAATCGCGATCATCTGACGCCAGTTGCGCGCCTTGACGGTCACGGTGCCAGTCGGGGTGCCTTCGGTGTCCACCTCGACCTCGCCCGCCAGCCAAAGCTCCAACTCGCCCCATTTCGCTTTCAGCTCGCTCAGGTTGATATGGGTGATTTGCGGACGTTCCTTTTCAATCGCGGTGCGGTCCCACGGGGCAGAGAAATCCAGATTGGCTTTCAGGGTGACGCCCTCAAAGACGGGGGGCAGAAGGTCATCGGCATCCAGCGATTGCACAAAGGACGAGGCCGGGATCAGGTTGACCGCTTCGAAGTGAATTTCGTGCCGATGCGTGCCGCTGTCCAACTGCCGTGTCGCCAGTTGCCCCCGTTCAAGCGCCGAAGTCCAGCCAGCGGTCGAGTTCATCGTGACGTCTGCCAATACGATGGAACTGCGCTCCAGCGTCAGGTCGGGTGTCGGGGCCACCATGATCGACCCTTTCAGATCGCTGCCCGATATTTCGATCCGTTGCTCGGGGGTGGCGATTGTCTGGATGCCGGGCCAGACGGCGATCACGTGATGGGGTTTGTAAGACAGGGCGAGGATCTGAAACTCCGGTGCGACCCAGGACAGGCCCGTATTGGGGTCGGACAGTTCCAGATCCGTGAAGATCGTATCGAACCGGTTGGGAAATCCACGGGTCGAGATGTCGCCTGCCTCGGCGACCCATCCGTCGGTCTGCCGGTCGGCCACCCATGTCGAAAAGGCACGTTCCGTGGCGCGGGCGCCAATATACCAGTATCCCGCCCACAGCCCTGCCAACACCAGGGCAATCACGATCAATTTCCGCATCACTCTTTCCTCTTGCCGCTCTGCGTGCATATTGGCGTATGTAAAGCCATAGGTGGTAAAGAGCGAGTGAAATGAGCACACAGGATCTTTGGGTTTTTGGATATGGCTCGTTGATGTGGAACCCCGGTTTCGACCATACCGAGGCTGTCGTCGCCACGCTTTCGGGATATCACCGCAGTTTTTGCATGCGGTCGATCCATCATCGTGGCACCGAGGAAGCACCGGGGCTTGTTCTGGCTCTGGACGAGATGGACGGGTCGCATTGTCAGGGTTTGGCGTTCCGGGCCTGTCCCAAAAGCCATGACAAAACACTGGCGGAACTGCGCGCGCGCGAGCTTGTCTCGTCCGCTTATCTGGAAAAACGACTAAGGATCCATCTGCAAGACGGGCGTGAGGTCGACGCCGTCACCTATGTGATCGACCCCGACCATGTGCAGTACTGCCAGATCGCGCTTGACGAACAGGCGCAGATCATTGCGCGGGCCGTCGGGGGGCGGGGTCCGAACACGGAATACCTTTATAACACGGCGGCGCATTTGGCCGATCTGGGCATCGAGGATCATGACCTGAGTTGGCTGTCGCGAACCGTGCGCACCCTTGCGGACCCCTAGCGCACAGACAAGGCTTGGCACCTGCAACCGTTGCGCCTATCCTGAGCGCAACAACAATGGCGACAAGGAATATCCCGCATGGATCAGCTGGATCGCGGGACGCTGACTGCGCCCAAAAAACGAGGGGCCGAGCCGTCTTTCACCCAACCAATCCGCCAAATTCTTGTGATGCTGGTGGTGCTTGGGCTGGTTGGATTTGGCGTGTTCATCGCGCTGCCGCGCGTGCTGCCCGTGTTTCAGGCAAACCTGTATCTGAACGGCTTTATCCTGTTCGTGTTCATCATCGGGTTGCTGGCCTGTTTCTGGCAGGTCTGGCAGGTGTTTTCATCGGTCGGGTGGATCGAAAGTTATGTGCGGGAACGTGATGGGCATGACCCGGACCGTGCGCCGCGCCTGTTGGCCTCGCTGGCCGCCCTTTTGCGATCGAACCGCGGATCGCAGTTGCAGATCGGCGCCTCGTCGGCCCGGTCGATCCTTGACAGTATCGCAACGCGGATTGACGAGGCGCGCGATATCACGCGCTATATCGTCAACCTTCTGATTTTCCTTGGCCTTCTGGGCACGTTCTATGGGCTGGCGACGACGGTGCCCGCTGTTGTCGAAACCATCCGTTCGCTCGCGCCCGGTGAAGGGGAAGGTGGGGTCGAGGTGTTCAACCGCCTGATGACCGGGCTGGAAGAGCAGTTGGGCGGGATGGGTACGGCGTTCTCGTCCTCGCTTCTGGGGCTGGCCGGGTCTTTGGTGGTAGGGCTTTTGGAACTGTTTGCAGGTCACGGTCAGAACCGCTTTTACCGTGAGCTTGAGGAATGGCTGTCCACCATCACAAGGATCAGTTTTGCCCCCGGTGAAGGTGAAGCAGGCGACACGGATGCAGGCGCCTATCTGGGTGTTCTGGCCGAACAGATCGAGGCAATGCAATCCCTGTTTACCCATAGCGATGTGCAGCGCACCCTGTTGGACGAGCGGTTGGGACAATTGGCCGAGAAACTGGAGGGCTTGTCGACGCATCTGGGGCAGGACAATGGTCAGGCCGAGGCTCTGACCCGGTTGGCCGAGGGGCAGGAACGGCTGATCGTCACCTTGCAGGCCCAGCACGAGGAAGCCGACGCACGGACAGACGCCGAAAGCCGGATGCGGCTTCGGTCGATCGACGTGCAATTGCTGCGCATTCTGGAAGAAATGCAGGCAGGGCGGCAAGAAAGCCTGTCTGATCTACGCAGTGACATGGCAACGCTGATCCATGCCATCCGCGTCGCTTCGGGCCAGGACGAGGTCTAGCACATGGCTCTGACGCGTCGATCTGTGCAACGGATGAGCGGCTCGATCTGGCCGGGTTTCGTTGACGCGATGACGGCGCTTTTGCTGGTGCTGATGTTTGTTCTGACGATCTTCATGATCGTACAGTTTATTCTTCGTGAAACCATCTCCGGACAGGCGGATGAGCTGGATGAACTGTCCAGTCAGGTGGCCGGGCTGGCAGATGCACTGGGTTTGGAACGGGCACGCACCGCAGAACTGGAAGGCGAACTGGGCAGTCTGAATGCCACCCTGGCCGAAGCCCGGTCTGAATCCGAGGCGCAGGCAGCCCTGATTGCGCGATTGACAGCACAGACCGAGGCGCAGGCTGGTGAGTTGGCAGCACAGGCCGCCAGGATCACCAGTTTTGAAGCCCAGGTCGCGACCTTGCTGGCCGAGCGGGATCAGGCACTGTCCGAAGGCGCGGCGTTGAGCGCGACGGTGGAAGAGCTGGAAGCCGCACAGGCTCGCATCTTGTCCGAGCAGGAGGCGTTGACGCTGGCCTTGGCCAAGGCGCGGGGCGAAGTCGACGCGAGCGCGGAAGCTGCCCGCCTTGCTGCGGCAAAGCGCGAGGCGCTGGAGGCTTTGGTTGCGGATCTGGAAGCCAAAGCTGATGAACAGGCTGCCGCATTGAACGAAGAAGAAGCCAGTCGACTGGCCGAAGCGGCGGCTGCGGCGGCCTTGCGCGAACGGTTGAAAACGGCGGATGAGGAGCTTACCGCCATGACGCTGGCGCTTGAGGCCGAGCGCAAAAGGGCGGAAGAAAGTCTGACCCTTCTGGCGGCGGCCAGGGCGGCGGGCGTTGATCTGGAAACGCGTCTGGCGACGGCTCTGACCGAACTGGACGCGCAAAGCGAGGATCTGGCAGAGCTGCCGGAGCTGCGCGCGCAGTTGCAGGCGGCGTTGGCTGCGCGTCTGGCGGCTGAAAGCCAAGTTGACGAAACTCTGAGTGCCGCCGAAGAACGCGCGCGGCTGCTGGCGGCCGCAAATCTCGAACTGGCAGAAAAAGAGGCTGAAAGCGCCGAGAGCCAACGCAAAATTGCGCTGTTGAACGAACAGGTCGCCGCCCTGCGCACGCAACTGGGCAGCCTTCAGGCCATTCTTGACGAAGGCAACGCGCGGGATGCCGAGGCGCAGGTGCAGATCCAGAAGCTGGGCTCCGAATTGAACGCGGCGCTGGCGCGGGTGGCTGCGGAAGAACGCAAGCGGGCGGCGCTTGAGGAAGCCGAACGTAAGCGGCTGGAAGAAGAAGCCAAGGAGCTTGCCGCCTATCGGTCGGAGTTCTTTGGCAAGTTGAAACAGGTTCTGGCCGATCGTGAAGGGGTTCAGATCGTCGGCGACCGGTTCGTGTTTTCATCCGAAGTGTTGTTCACCAGCGCCGAGGCCACCTTGCAGCCCCAAGGCAAGGCGCAGGTGGCCAATGTGGCCGCGCTTCTGTCCGAAGTCGCGGGCGAGATCCCGGACGAGGTCGACTGGATCATCCGGGTCGACGGCCATACCGACAATGTACCCCTGTCCGGCACCGGGCGTTACCGCAACAACTGGGAACTAAGTCAGGCGCGTGCCTTGTCAGTGGTGGAATACATGATCAACGATCTGGGCTTTCCACCGAACCGGCTGGCCGCCACGGGTTTTGGCGAATATCGCCCCGTGAACACGGCCAACACGCCAGAGGCACGGGCACAAAACCGGCGGATCGAATTGAAACTGACCGAGCGGTAAGCAGGTTTCATACATCCAGAAACGAACAAAGGCCGCAACGATCTGCGGCCTTTGTCAATTTCCCGTGGGTGTGGATCAGTCCGCGGTCAGAAGCGGCGGACGCTTGCGTGACCCAAGCTGCCGGTTCTTCGGCTTCTCGTATCGCAGTTCCAACGCGCCGTTCTTGACGCCGACCTGAACCAGTCCGCCTTTGGCCAGTTTGCCAAACAGAAGCTCTTCGGCCAGGGGTTTCTTGATGTGCTCCTGAATGACACGGCCCAGCGGGCGCGCGCCCATACGGTCGTCATACCCCTTGTCGGCGATCCATTCGGCAGCGGCGCGGGTCAGTTCGATGCTGACACCCCGGTCCAGAAGCTGCGCCTCCAGTTGCAGCACGAATTTCTCGACCACCTGCAGGATGACTTCTTTGCCCAACGGCGCGAAGCTGATCACCGCGTCCAGACGGTTGCGGAACTCCGGCGTAAAGGTGCGTTCAATGGCGGCGGTGTCTTCGCCCTCGCGGCGATCACGCCCGAAGCCAATAGCGGATTTGGCCAGTTCGGCCGCACCCGCGTTCGAGGTCATGATCAAGACCACGTTGCGGAAGCTGACGGTGCGCCCGTTATGGTCGGTCAACTCGCCATTATCCATCACCTGCAGCAGGATGTTATAGACATCCGGGTGCGCCTTCTCGATCTCGTCCAGCAGCAGCACGCAATGCGGGTGCTGATCGACGCCATCGGTCAGCAAACCACCCTGATCGAACCCGACATAGCCCGGCGGCGCGCCGATCAGGCGGCTGACGGCGTGTTTTTCCATGTACTCGGACATGTCAAAGCGCAGAAGCTCGACCCCCAGATTGTCGGCCAGTTGCTTGGCAACTTCGGTCTTGCCGACGCCGGTTGGCCCTGCGAACAGATAGTTGCCGATGGGCTTTTCGGGCTCGCGCAGACCCGCACGCGCCAACTTGATGGCGGAGGCCAGAGATTCGATGGCCTGATCCTGCCCGAACACAACCCGTTTCAAAGCCTTCTCAAGGTCGCGCAGCGTTTCTGCGTCGTCCTTCGAGACACTTTTCGGCGGAATGCGGGCGATCTTGGCCACGACGGCTTCGATTTCCTTCACGCCAATGGTCTTTTTGCGCTTGCTTTGCACCAACAGGTGCTGGGCGGCGCCGGCCTCGTCGATCACGTCGATCGCCTTGTCCGGCAGTTTGCGGTCGTTGACATACCGATCCGACAGCTCGACCGCGGATTTGATGGCATCGGCGGTGTATTTAACGCCGTGATGTTCCTCGAAATAGGGTTTCAGGCCTTTCAGGATCTTCACCGCATCTTCGACAGTCGGTTCGTTCACGTCGATTTTCTGGAACCGGCGTGACAGGGCGCGGTCTTTTTCGAAATGCTGGCGGAACTCTTTATATGTGGTCGAGCCCATGCAGCGCAGCTTGCCACCCTGAAGCGCGGGCTTCAGCAGGTTCGAGGCATCCATCGCCCCGCCAGACGTGGCACCGGCGCCGATCACCGTGTGGATCTCGTCGATGAACAGGACGGCATCCGGGTGATCCTCAAGCTCTTTCATCACCGCTTTCAACCGTTCCTCGAAATCACCGCGATAGCGGGTGCCCGCCAGAAGCGCGCCCATGTCGAGCGAATAGATCGTGGTTTCAGACAGAATCTCGGGCGTGTCGCCGCCGACGATCTTTGCGGCCAGCCCTTCGGCGATGGCCGTCTTGCCCACGCCGGGATCACCGACCAGAAGCGGGTTGTTCTTGCGGCGGCGGCAGAGGACCTGGATGCAGCGTTCAACCTCGTGTTCGCGCCCGATCAGCGGGTCGATGTCACCCTCACGGGCCTTGGCGTTCAGATCGACGCAATACTTGGCCAGCGCGCTGTCGCTTTCTTCGGCAGGTTGGGCGTCTTGCACGTCTTCTTCGAAGTCGGGCGTGCCGGACACGGGCCGCGCTTCACCGAAACTGGCATCCTTAGCCACCCCATGCGCGATATAGTTCACCGCGTCATAGCGGGTCATGTCCTGTTCCTGCAGAAAGAATGCGGCATTCGATTCGCGTTCGGCAAAAATGGCCACCAGCACATTGGCGCCGGTTACTTCGGTGCGGCCCGAACTTTGCACATGGATCGCGGCACGCTGGATCACCCGCTGGAAAGCGGCGGTCGGCACCGCTTCGCTGCCTTCGACATCAGTGATCAGCGTCGTCAGCTCTTCGTCAACAAATTCGATCAGAACCTTGCGCAGAACGTCCAGATCGACCGAACAGGCCTGCATCACGCGGGCGGCATCGGGTTCGTCCAGCAGCGCAAGAAGCAAGTGTTCCAGCGTCGCCAGCTCATGCTTTCGCTCATTCGCCAGCGCCAGCGCGTGGTGAATGGCTTCTTCGAGCGGTTTTGAAAAGGATGGCACGTTGAACACTCCTCGTATCTGGTGCGGCTTCTGCCGCGCGGCGGTTCGTCCGCCTTGACTGTCGCCTCATATGTTTAAGGTTCGGTTTTCCGACCGCCTCTTCAAGCCTTTTCTTGTCAATTTTCGCTCTCGCAGGCGTGATTGGCTGTTTTTTGGGGGTCAGAAACTGTCTTTGCGGCGCCGAATTTCGGCGAAGACCTCGGCGTTGGGGGCGGCATCCATATGTAGGGCGGCTTTGACCTCTGACAAGTGGGCCCGCAAAAACGGGTTGGTTTCCAACTCGTCCGACAGGCGTGAGGGCACTGTGGGCTGGTTCTTCTTTCGCAAGGCGGCGATGGCCTCGGTTCGCTGTTTCAGCGCCTCGTTTTCGGGTTCGATCGTGGCTGCGAATGCGGCATTCGCGGCGGTGTATTCATGACCGGAACATACCAGCGTGTCGGGCGGCAGCGCCGCAAGGCGCGACAGGCTGTCCCACATCTGTTCAGGACTGCCTTCGAAAAGGCGTCCGCATCCAAGGGCCATCAGGCTGTCGCCGGTGAACACGCATCCCGCGTCTGGGACGTAAAAGGCGATGTGCCCCACCGTATGGCCCGAGACATCCATCACATGCACGTCGTGCCCGGCGAACTGAAACTGATCGCCGTCGCCATAACTGCGATCCAGATCTGGCAGGCGGTGCGCGTCGGCCCTGGCCCCGAGCACCTTGGCGCCCGTGGCCTCTACCAATGCGCCGACCCCCTCCACATGGTCCCAGTGGTGGTGGGTCAACCAAATCTCGGACAAGCCCCACCCTCGTGCTGAAAGCTCGGTGCTGACCGGGGCTTCTTCGGGTGCGTCGATCAGCGCTGTCGCCCCGGTTGCGTCGTCATGAAGCAAAAAGGCGTAGTTGTCGGACAGGCAAGGGATCGTGACCAGCGTAAGCATGTGTTTCTCCTGTATGTATCTCTGGACTTGCCGAAAGGCCGGTATGGTTCAATACTACCTCTATACTGGGGGCTGAAATGGCTGGTGAAAAGCCGAATTACATCGCGGATGTGCGCAAGGACGGACGGTTGTCCGCGCCATCTGCCGCGCGCAACATGGACCCGATCCTGTCGGCCATCGCACCATATGTGCCCACCGGCGGCGTGGCGTTAGAGATCGCGTCCGGCACGGGCGAACATGCCGTCGCGTTTGCCGGGGCGTTTCCCGACACGGTTTGGCAACCCACCGACATAGATGCCGCCCGCCTGATCAGCATTGATGCCTGGCGCGCCCGGAAGGGCATGATGAACATGCGGGTGGCGCAGCGCCTGGATGCGACCGCCCCCAGCTGGCGCACCGGCCCGTTCGACCTGGCGGTTACCGTCAACCTGATGCATCTGATTGATCAGACGGCGGCGCAAGCGGTGGTCAAGGGTGTCGCGCGCAACCTTCTGCCCGGAGGTCATTGGTTTCTGTACGGCCCCTTCCGCAGTCAGGGTCTGTTTCGCTCTGACAGCGACCTGTCCTTTCATACCGCCCTGACCGAAGATGACCCGGCCATCGGCTACAAGGATATCGAAGCGGTCGAGGCCTGGGCGCAGGATGCCGGCCTGACCCGCGCGGCGTTGATCGAGATGCCGGCGAACAACTTGGTGCTGGTGATGCGCCAATCGGACCGATAGCCAATCTTTTTCGCGCGCCGAGCCGGTGGTGCATTTCAATTTGTCCATGATCCGTTAATCTTGGCATCGCAGGAACGGGCAGGTGTGAAACAGCGTCATGCATCTTGATGTGCAGGATCTTCGCAATTTCTATTACCGCAGCATGTTGGGGCGCGCGGCGCAGAAGGCCATTCGTGATAAGGTGACCACGATGTGGCCCGCTGCGAAGGCCAAGGGGCAGACCGTGGCCGGATTCGGCTTCGCGGTGCCCTTGATGCGCCCCTATCTGTCCACGGCACGTCGGGTCATGGGGTTGATGCCCGCGCCGCAGGGGGTGATGCCGTGGCCTGCGGGCATGCAGAATGTCTCGGTCCTCGTCGAAGACACGATGTGGCCACTGGACACCGGCGTGGTCGACAGGCTGGTGGTGATGCACGGTCTGGAAACCACGGAAACCCCCAGCAACCTGCTGGACGAAGCCTATCGCGTTCTTGGCCCGGGGGGGCGGGCCTTGTTCATCGCGCCGAACCGCGCGGGGCTTTGGGCAAGATCGGATGCCACGCCGTTCGGCTTTGGCCGCCCCTATTCGCTGAGCCAGCTCGAAGCACAGTTGGAAGAGCACGGGTTTCGCGTCGAACGCCATCTGTCGGCGCTGTATCAGCCGCCGTCATCGAAACGGTTCTGGCTGAAGACCGGAAACTTCTGGGAACGGGCCGGGCTTCAATTGCCACTGGTTGTGGCGGGTGGCGTCCTGATGGTCGAGGTGTCCAAGCAGATACCCGCCCCAAAGCGTCCGGGGCTGGCGCAGGCGGTCAAGCGGCCGTTGAAGGTGCTGGAAGGGTTGGGCGTGCCGGAACCCAGCGCTTCAAGAGCGGCGGGGGGCGATACGCGCTAAACCGTTTCGCACCGGCAGAATCAACTGCCTCAAGGCCTTGAGATAGAGGGCAGGCAGCCCTTTTTCGGTGTCCTGGCACCGGAATCGACTGTTGCGGTATACAAATGTATCCAGAAAATGATCCGCCACGAATGGGGCGGTCATCGCCTTTTTTCCCTTAGGGGAAAGGGTCTGGCCGCAAAACCTCTGCCGGATCGGGCAAAGGGGGCAAATATGTTGGCGATAAACCCCTGCAAGCCTGTTGCGAGGTGCGCATATCCCTGCTACACGCTTCGACGATTTAGATGACACGCTTGAACATGCGGCATCTGTAGGCCGCCCCGATTTGCTGACCGGCAGATCACAATGGGGCTAAAGACATCGGAAGGGTGGACGTGTCCGAACCAGTCGCGATCTCAACCGGCATTGCCCAGCGTTATGCCACTGCCGTCTTTGACCTGGCCAAGGAAGGCAAGAACCTGAAAGCAGTCGAGGCGGATGTTGCCGCCCTTGAAGCTGCTCTCGCCGATAGCGAAGATCTTCGCAACCTGATCAGTTCCCCGATCTACAGCCGGGACGAACAGGGTGCCTCGATCACCGCCATC
This sequence comes from Aliiroseovarius zhejiangensis, assembly GCF_014656375.1. GTDB lineage: Bacteria > Pseudomonadota > Alphaproteobacteria > Rhodobacterales > Rhodobacteraceae > Aliiroseovarius > Aliiroseovarius zhejiangensis. The sequence goes on from NZ_BNCH01000003.1 coordinate 243,701, forward strand.
GCCAAGAAAATGAAACTTTCGTCGACGGTCGCGAACACGCTGGGGCTGATGGCCCAGAAACGGCGCCTGTTCGTGTTGCCTCAGTTTGTTGCCGCCCTGCGCGCGTTGATTGCTGACGACAAGGGCGAAGTGACCGCTCAGGTGACGGCTGCCAAGGCCATGACGAAGGCACAACAAGACAAACTTGCCAAGGCACTGAAAGCCTCTGTCGGCAAGGATGTGAACATCAACCTGGCCGTCGATGAATCCCTCATCGGTGGCCTTGTCGTCCAAGTGGGCTCGCGCATGATCGACACCTCGATCCGTGCGAAGCTCAACGCACTTCAGAATTCCATGAAAGAGGTCGGATAATGGGTATCCAAGCAGCAGAGATTTCTGCGATCCTGAAGGACCAGATCAAGAACTTTGGCCAGGACGCCGAAGTGGCCGAAGTTGGCCGCGTGTTGTCAGTGGGTGATGGTATCGCCCGCGTCTACGGTCTTGATAAAGTCCAGGCTGGTGAAATGGTCGAATTCCCCGGTGGTATCCGAGGGATGGCCCTGAACCTTGAAGCCGACAACGTGGGTGTTGTTATCTTCGGGTCGGACCGCGACATTAAAGAAGGCGATACCGTCAAGCGCACGAACTCGATCGTGGACGTGCCAATCGGTGACGAGCTTCTGGGTCGTGTTGTCGATGGTCTGGGCAACCCGATCGACGGCAAAGGTCCGATCAACGCCAAGAAGCGGGGCGTGGCCGATGTGAAGGCGCCGGGCATCATCCCGCGTAAATCGGTGCACGAACCGATGGCAACCGGCCTGAAGTCGGTTGACGCGATGATCCCGATTGGCCGTGGTCAGCGCGAATTGATCATTGGTGACCGCCAAACCGGTAAAACCGCCGTGGCCCTGGACGCCATGCTGAACCAGAAGTCGTACAACGACGCTGCCGGCGACGACGAAAGCAAGAAGCTCTATTGCGTTTACGTGGCTGTTGGGCAGAAACGGTCCACCGTTGCCCAGCTGGTGAAGAAACTGGAAGAAAGCGGCGCGATCGAGTATTCGATCGTCGTGGCCGCCACCGCATCCGACCCGGCCCCCATGCAGTTCCTGGCCCCCTATGCCGCGACCGCCATGGCCGAGCATTTCCGCGACAATGGCCGCCACGCGCTGATCATTTATGATGATCTGTCGAAACAAGCTGTGTCCTATCGTCAGATGTCGCTGCTGCTGCGTCGTCCGCCGGGCCGCGAAGCCTATCCGGGTGACGTTTTCTATCTTCACTCGCGCCTGCTGGAGCGTTCGGCCAAGCTGAACGAAGACTACGGCGCAGGTTCGCTGACGGCTCTGCCGGTCATCGAAACCCAGGGTGGCGACGTGTCGGCCTTTATTCCGACCAACGTGATCTCGATCACCGACGGTCAGATCTTCCTGGAAACCGAACTGTTCTATCAGGGTATCCGCCCGGCAGTGAACACCGGTCTGTCGGTGTCGCGTGTTGGCTCGTCGGCCCAGACCAAGGCGATGTCCTCGGTCGCCGGTCCGGTGAAACTGTCGCTGGCTCAGTACCGCGAGATGGCCGCGTTCGCGCAGTTCGGGTCCGACCTTGATGCCGCAACCCAGCAGCTTCTGAACCGTGGTGCACGTCTGACCGAGCTGATGAAACAGCCGCAGTATTCGCCGCTGACCAACGCTGAAATCGTGTGCGTGATCTATGCAGGCACCAACGGCTATCTGGACAAGATCGCCGTCAGCGAAGTGGGTCGCTTCGAGGCCGGCCTGCTGAATCACCTGCGTCAGAACCACGCGGACCTTCTGGCTGACATCACCAACAACGACCGCAAGGTCAAAGGTGAGCTTGAGGACAAAGTCAAAGCTGCGCTGGACGCCTTCGCCGCTGACTTCGCTTGAGGGGGGCATTGAACGATGGCCAACCTTAAGGATCTCAGAAACCGGATCGCGAATGTCAAAAACACTCGCAAGATCACGAAGGCCATGCAGATGGTGGCCGCCGCGAAACTGCGGCGGGCACAGGAAGCTGCCGAGGCCGGGCGGCCCTATGCAGAGCGGTTCAATGCCGTTCTGGGTGGGTTGGCTGCTGCGTCGACCGGTGGGGACAGCGCGCCCAAGCTGCTGGCGGGTTCGGGCTCCGATCAGGTCCACCTGCTGGTGGTCATGACCGCGGAACGCGGGCTGTGCGGTGGCTTCAACTCGTCAATCGTGAAACTGGCGCGGGCCAAGGCAGAGGATCTGCTGGCATCCGGCAAGACGGTGAAAATCCTGACTGTCGGCAAGAAGGGCCGTGAACAGTTGAAACGTGAATATGCCGATCACATGATCGGCCACGTCGATCTGTCGGGCGTGCGCAATGTCGCATATGACAACGCGCAGGACATTGCCCACGACCTGATTCACCGCTTCAACGAAGGTGAATATGATGTCGCGACGATCTTCTACAACACGTTCGAAAGCGTGATCACGCAGGTTCCGACCGCGAAACAGGTCATCCCGGCCAGTTTCGACGCGCCGGAAGAGGGGGCGACGACCTCGACGGTTTACGACTATGAGCCGTCGGAAGAAGGCATCCTGAAAACGCTGCTGCCGTCAGGTGTGGCCACTCAGGTCTTCTCGGCCCTTCTGGAAAATGCCGCGTCCGAGCAAGGCGCGCGTATGGCGGCCATGGACAACGCAACCCGCAACGCTGGCGAGATGATCGAGAAACTGACCATTCAGTACAACCGCTCGCGTCAGGCTGTGATCACCAACGAGCTTATCGAAATTATTTCGGGCGCCGAGGCGCTCTAAGAAACCGGAGAAACAACAATGGCTAACGCTAAAGGTAAGATCACGCAGGTGATTGGCGCCGTTGTGGACGTTCAGTTCGAGGATGACCTGCCGGCCATTCTGAACGCCCTGACCACGGACAACAACGGCAACAATCTGGTTCTGGAAGTCGCGCAGCACCTGGGTGAAAACACCGTGCGCTGTATCGCTATGGACGCCACCGAAGGTCTGGTGCGTGGACAGGACGTGACCGATACCGGCGCGCCGATCTCGGTGCCGGTCGGCAACGCGACCCTGGGCCGTATCCTGAACGTCATCGGCGAACCGGTTGACGAAAAAGGCCCCGTAAAGTCGAAAGAAACCCGTGCCATCCACGGTGACGCGCCCGAGTTTGACGAACAGTCGACCGAGACCGAAATCCTGACCACCGGCATCAAGGTTATCGACCTGCTGGCCCCCTATACCAAGGGTGGTAAGATTGGTCTGTTCGGCGGTGCCGGTGTGGGCAAAACCGTTCTGATCATGGAACTGATCAACAACATCGCAAAGGTGCACTCGGGTGTGTCGGTGTTCGCGGGTGTTGGTGAACGGACCCGTGAAGGCAACGACCTGTATCACGAAATGATTGAATCGGGCGTTATCGTTCCCGACGATCTGGAGAAGTCCAAGATTGCACTGGTGTATGGCCAGATGAACGAACCTCCCGGTGCGCGTATGCGTGTGGCCCTGTCGGGTCTGACACTGGCGGAACAGTTCCGCGATGATACCGGTTCGGACGTGCTGTTCTTCGTGGACAACATCTTCCGCTTTACCCAAGCCGGTTCCGAGGTGTCCGCACTTCTGGGTCGTATCCCCTCTGCAGTGGGTTACCAGCCGACGCTGGCCACCGACATGGGTGCCATGCAGGAACGGATTTCGTCGACCAAATCGGGGTCCATTACCTCCGTGCAGGCCGTGTATGTGCCCGCGGATGACTTGACCGACCCTGCACCAGCAACCTCGTTTGCTCACCTTGACGCGACGACCGTTCTGGACCGTGCGATCTCGGAAAAGGGTATCTACCCGGCTGTGGACCCGCTGGGTTCGACCTCGCGCCTGCTTGACCCGCTGATCATCGGGGAAGAGCACTACAAGGTTGCGACCGACGTGCAGCAGGTGCTTCAGCGCTACAAGTCGCTGCAGGACATCATCGCCATTCTGGGCATGGACGAACTGTCGGAAGAAGACAAACTGACCGTTGCCCGTGCGCGTAAGATCGAGCGCTTCCTGTCGCAACCCTTCGACGTGGCAAAAGTGTTCACCGGCTCGGACGGTGTGCAGGTGCCGCTGGAGGAAACGATCGCATCGTTCAAGGCCGTTGTGGCTGGTGAGTACGATCACCTGCCGGAAGGTGCCTTCTATATGGTGGGTGGCATCGACGAAGTGATCGCCAAAGCCGAAAAAATGGCAGCAGACGCTGCCTGATTGGGAACGTGAAGGGGCAGGGCGACCTGCCCCATCTTCCCGAAAGGAGATCCTGAATGGCTGATACGATGCAATTTGACCTGGTGTCGCCCGAGCGCAGCCTGGCCTCGCTTCAGGCAACGGCGGTTCAACTGCCGGGGACGGATGGCGATATGACGGCCATGGCGAACCACGCGCCGACCATCACGACGCTGCGCCCCGGTATCGTTCGCGTCGAAGCGCCGGAAGGTAACGCCGAATTCGCCGTGACCGGGGGCTTTGCAGAAGTGACCGCCACGGGCACGTCGGTTCTGGCTGAACGCGCCGTGCCGGTGTCGGAAATGACGCAAGAGATCCTGGATGCCTTCGTCTCGGACGCCGCTGCAGCGTCAGAAAACGCAACGGCTGAAAACCTGGACGAGTTGGCCAAGCGTACGGTGGATATCGCCGCAATGGCTGATGCATTGGGGCTGACCGTCAAGGCCTGATCGCCCGACCAACCCGTTTCTTGAAAGCCCCGCCTGGACCGGCGGGGCTTTTTGCATTTGCGCCCGACGCAGGAAGTCGTCAGAGATACGCGCATGACCGAAGCCCGCCCGACACCCAACCGCACCGCCATCTGGTTCATCCTGGCGACGATCCTGCTGGACGCTGTGGGGATCGGCATCGTGTTCCCGATCATGCCGGACCTGATGCTGCGGGTTGGCGCCGACAGCACCGCTGACGGTGCGTTCTGGGGCGGGATTCTGATGGCGTCCTACGCGGCGATGCAGTTTCTGTTCGCGCCGATCATCGGCGGCATTTCCGACAGCCTGGGGCGCCGGCCCGTGCTCTTGCTGGCGCTTGTTGCGTTGACGGTCGACTATGTGGTCATGGCGCTGGTGACGACCTTCTGGTGGCTGCTGGCCGGGCGCATTCTGGCGGGGATCGCCGGGGCGACCTATATCACTGCGACAGCCTATCTGGCCGACATCTCGCGGCCAGAGGACCGGGCTGCCAATTTCGGCCTGATCGGGGCGACCTTCGGGATCGGCTTCGTGATGGGACCGGCCATCGGCGGTTTTGTCGCCAGTTTCCACCTTTCGGCCCCGTTCTGGCTGGCGGCGGTGTTTGCCGGGCTGAACGTGGCACTGGGCCTGTTCGTCCTGCCCGAAAGCCTGCCCCCCGAGAAACGGCGCGCGTTTCGGCGGCGCGACCTGAACCCGTTCGGCTCGATCCTAGATGCGTTCAAACTGCCGGGGCTGGGCCTGCCCCTGGCGCTGATCTTCCTGTTCGAGTTTGCCAATTTGGTCTATCCGACGCTTTGGGCTTTCTGGACACGCGAGATGTTCGGATGGAGCACCGCGCTGATCGGCCTGACGCTGGCCGCTTATGGCATCGCGGTGGCGTTTACCCAGGGCGTTGTCATGCGCCTGATCATCCCGCGTTTGGGCGAGTTTCGGACGCTGATCTTCGCCATCATCTGCGCCATCCTTGCCTTCGCAATTTTTGGCATCACGGGCAGCGCCTATGTCATGTTCGCCGCCATCCTGATTGCCGCACTGGCCGATATGGCGCCGCCCACCATGACCGCGATGATGGCCAACATGGTCGATGAGGACCGTCAGGGGCTGCTGCAAGGCGTGATTGCCAGCCTGGGTTCAATCGCGGCTGTGATCGGGCCGATGCTGGTCACATGGATCTTTCAGGTTTTCGCGGCTGCAGAGGGGGCGATCTATCTGCCCGGCGCGCCATTTCTGTTTTCCGGCGCGCTGGTGGTTGTGCTGTTTCCCTTTTTCCTGCGTCTTGGCCGGTAGCCAACGCTTGTCACCCGGCCACGTTTGGGGTCTGCTGTCGAGACGAAGATATGCACGAGGCCGGCAAACATGCGCAGGATCCGAACTCACAAGGTCGGGGTGGACCAAGGCAGCACGATCTTGTTCTCGGATTTTGAACATGATGGGGTCATGTGGACGGGCAGCGGCCCGCGAAAACTGACAACCCGCATCGAGTTTTCAGAAAGCTACCTGACCCCGCCTTCGGTGCATGTCAGCGTGTCGATGTGGGATTTGGACAATCGCACCAATGCGCGGGCCGACATATCGGCCGAGAACGTGACAGAGGACGGGTTTCAAATCGTATTCCGCACCTGGGGCGATACACGCGTCGCACGGCTGCGCGTGGACTGGACGGCGATCGGTGAAGTCAGCAGCGAAGAGGATTGGGACGTCTGACCGACCCTTCGGCCATCAAAAAAAGGCCCCGAAGGGCCTTTGATGTCGTTGAGTGTCGAAGGGGATCAGGAATACATCCCTTCATACAGCGGCTCCAGCGTGTCGTGATCGAACAGCGATGACACCGAGGTGCCGCCCCAGATGTTCAGGATCGCCTGTGCAAACATCGGCGCGGTGGGGACAATGCGGATATTGGGGGCGTTCTTCACGGGATCGGTCGGTTGGATCGAATCCGTGATGACAAGCGATTTCATGACGGATTTTGACACCCGCTCGACCGCCGGGCCGGACATCACGCCGTGGGTGATATAGGAATGCACCTCTTGCGCGCCGTTTTCCATCAGAACCTCTGCGGCCTTGCACAATGTGCCGGCGGTGTCGCAGATGTCGTCGATGATGATGCAGCGTTTGCCCTCGACATTGCCGATCACGGTCATCTCGGCCACTTCGCCTGCTTTCTCGCGGCGCTTGTCGACGATGGCCAGCGGGGCGTTGATGCGTTTGGCCAGTTCGCGCGCGCGGGCCACACCGCCCACGTCAGGCGAAATCACCATCACCTCGTCCAGGCAATCCTTGAAATGATGTTTGACGTCCAGCGCAAAAATCGGGCTGGCATAGAGGTTGTCCACCGGAATGTCGAAAAAGCCCTGAATCTGGGCCGCGTGCAGGTCCATGGTCAGGACCCGTTCAATCCCCGACTGGGCGATCAGGTTGGCCACCAGCTTGGCCGAAATCGGCGTGCGGGCCTTTGTGCGGCGATCCTGCCGTGCGTAACCGAAATAGGGGATCACGGCGGTGACGCGTGACGCAGACGACCGGCGCAGCGTGTCCGAGATGATCAGAAGCTCCATCAGGTTGTCGTTGGCCGGGTTCGAGGTGGGCTGGATGATGAACATATCCTCGCCGCGCACATTCTCGTAAATCTCGACAAAGACTTCCTGATCGTTGAAGCGTTCGACCCGCGCATCGACCAGCCCGACCGAGGATCCGCGGTGCATCGACATGCGCTTGGCAACGGCCTGGGCAAGCGGGCGATTGGCATTGCCCGAGATAAGTTTCGGTTCGGTGGTGGATGGCATGGCAGCAGTTCCCGGCGTGGTCTGTGTGACAGAATCGTGACGTTGACACCCCTTAGCATCGGGATAGATTCCTTGGAACAGCAATGGGGCAACAGGGGCCGGAAAAATGACGCAGATCGACTATTATTTCACGGTATTGTCGCCCTGGGCCTATCTGGCCGGATCGCGGCTTGAGGACATGGCCGCGCGGCATGGCGCAGGAGTCACCTACAAACCGTTGGATATCGGGCAGCTTTTCATGCGCACGGGCGGGACGCTTCCCAAGGACCGTCACCCGTCGCGGATGGACTATCGAATGCAGGAGTTGAAACGGTGGTCCAAGGCGCTGGACTTGCCGATGAACCACACACCCGCCCACTGGCCCACCAACGGTGCCCCCGCGTCCTATGCGATCATCGCGGCGCAGTCTGCGGGCGGCGGGGATCTTGGTGCGCTGGTGCACGGCATCATGCGCGCCTGCTGGGTCGACGAAAAGGACATAGCGCAGGACGAGGTGATCAAGGCCTGCCTGTCGGATGCGGGCTATGATCCCGGCCTTGCCGATCGCGGTCTTCTGGCCGGGGCCGAGGCCTATGGCCGCAATCTGGAAGACGCGGTCAGCGCGGGGGTATTCGGCTCACCCTTTTACGTTTGCGATGATGGCGAGAAGTTCTGGGGACAGGATCGTCTTGATGCATTGGACAGGCATCTGGGTGATAAAAACGGATGACCCTTCAGACGCTTGCCGGGCACCAGACCTATTGGCATCGGTCAGGAAATGGGTCGCGTTCTGCGCTGATGATCCATTGCTCGCTGGCGCATTCCGGCGCCTGGCGGGGTGTTGAACGACAGCTTGCCGATCTGCTGACCATGGTGGCGCTTGATCTGCCCGGCCATGGCCGCAGCGCGGATTGGGACGGTGTCGGGGATTTTCAGGACACGGCAGTAATAATCACCGAAGCCCTGTGGGATCAGGAATGTCCCGGCCCGATTGACCTGATCGGGCACAGTTTCGGGGGCACCATTGCCCTGCGGCTGGCGCAGCGCCGCCCGGATCTGGTGCGCAGTCTGACCTTGTTTGAACCTGTCGTGTTTGCGGCTGCGCGCGGCAGCAAAGCCTTTGCCGACAATCTGGACGTGATGAATGGCCCCTTTGCTGCGGCTCTGGACGCGGGCGACCGGATGAAGGCCGCGCATATTTTCAACACCATGTGGGGGCGTGATTCGGCATGGCAGGCGTTGCCCATTTCTCAGCGCGAGGATATGGCAAAACGCATACATCTGATCCCGGCAGCAAACGCGGTTATTTATGCTGATGTTCATGGCCAAGTCGCGCCGGGCGCGTTGGAGCGGGTGAACATGCCGGTTCTGTTGATGGAGGGCACGCGGTCTCCCGCGTTGGTCGGCGCGGTGCATGATGTGCTGGAGGCCCGTCTGCCGGATGTTCAGCGTCACGTGATTGACGGGGCAGGGCACATGGCCCCGATCACCCATGCGGGCGAAGTTGCGGGCTTGATGTCAGCCTTCTTGCGCGAAACCGAAAGTCTGGTGGGTTAACCCCGGACCAGATCGACAAACCTGTCGATATTCTCTTCGCTCATCGACCAATCCGCCACCATACGTGCGGTCAGCAGCTCGTCCGGATCTGCACCGTCCAGCGTACCCTCCCAGATGTAATAGGCCGCCCCGGCATCATGCAGACGCTGATGTCCCGCACGGGTCCATCCGGCAAAGCTCATGTTGGCCTCCGGCTCATGCAGGAAGGTCACGCCCTCGATCTGTTTCAACCCACGCACCAACCGCGCGTTGGCCGCGTTGGCCCGGCGGGCAAGGTCGAGCCAAAGGTCATCCGTCAGATAGGCCAGCATTTGCGCGGACAGGAAACGATGCTTGGAAAACAGATGCGCCCCGCGTTTGCGCCGAAGCTCGAACTCCCACGCGTGTTTCGGGTCAAAAAAGATTACCGCTTCAACCCCCATGCAACCATTCTTGGTGCCACCGAAACTGACCGCGTCGATCCCGGCTTTCCATGTCATCTCGGCCGGGGAGCAGCCAAGGGCCACCAGCGCATTCGCGAAACGCGCTCCGTCCAGATGGGTGGGCAGGTTGAAAGACTTGGCCAGGTCGCACAGGGCGGTCAGTTCGGCAACGGAATAGACCGTGCCGCGTTCAGTCACATTGGTAATCGACACCGGGCCACGTTGCGGGCCGTGTACCCCCCGGCTTTCCTCGGCCTCGATGGCACGGCGCAGGGCTGCCGGGGTTATCTTGGCGTGATCCGACGGGACAAGCGTCAGCTTGGCGCCGCCTGTATAGAATTCCGGCGCGTTGCACTCATCTTCCTGGATATGCGCCTGAGTCGCGCAAAAAATGGTGTCCCACGGTTGCGACAGGGTGGCCAAGCTGATCGAGTTTGCTGCCGTGCCAGTCGCCACCAGATAAACCGCGGCGTCGGGCGCTTCGAAAGTATCGCGGATGCGGGCGCGAACCTCGTCCATTATGGCGTCGGCCCCATAGGGCATCGCATAGCCGTCATTGGCGCGGGTCAACGCCTCCATCACCTTGGGATGGGCGGGGCCGGTGTTGTCAGAGGCAAAAAACATCAATGCGGCTCCTCGATCAGGTGATCTTCCCATTCCTCTTCGGGCACTTCAAATTCCGGCACCGTCCAGCCCTGCACGCTGCGCCCGGCGGTGTGCACGCTGTCGGGATCACCTGAAATCAGCGGATGCCAGTCATAAAGCGGCTTACCTTCGTGGCGCAATCGATAGGCGCAGGAGGCGGGCATGAAATACGCCGTTTCGGCAATGTTTTCAGGCGTCAGAACGATGCATTCCGGTACGAATTGCAGTCGGATGTCATATTGTGAACAGCGGCAGGTCTCACCGTCCAACAGGCGACAGGCCACGCGGGTGAACACGATCTCGCCCGTATCAGCATCTTCCAGCTTGTTCAGACAGCACTTGCCGCAACCATCGCACAGGGCCTCCCATTCAGAGGGGGTCAGGCGATCAAGCGGCAGTTCCCAAAAGGTCTTGCGCAGGCTCTGGGTCATCCGTCCGCCATGAAATCTGCAGCCACTCGCAACTCGCGCAGGGGGCGCACCCGCGCGATGGATTGCTGATAGAGCGGATGCGCCTTGTAGGCGGCGAGCTGGGCTTCGTCCTTGAATTCTCCGTACACGACCACATCGGGCGAAGGGCCGGGAATAGGGTCGGTCGCGAAGTTCTCGGCCACTTCCAGGCGCAAGCAATGCGGAATGTCCTTCAGCAGCTCAAGCCCTGCGCGAATTGTGTCGCGATCCTCGGCTCGTTTGGCGGTGAAGAATACGATATGGCGGATCATCCTGCGGCCTCCAACCTCGCCAGAATTTCGCGCGCGCGGGTGCAGTCGTCATCCATCTGTGCGATCAGGGCATCAACCCCGTCAAACACTTGTTCCGGTCGCAGATATTCGATCAACGCGACCGAGATCTGCTCGCCATAAATGTCGCCCTTGAAATCGAAGATGAAGCTCTCAAGGTTCGGGCGGTTCTCGCCGAACATGGGTCGCGTGCCCATGGATGCAGCGCCACCGTAGCTGCCCTTGTGCGGCCCGGTCAAAATGTCGACCTCGACGACATAAACGCCGAATTTGGGGGGATGCAGCCCTTCGATGGACATGTTCGCGGTGGGGTAACCCAGATCACGCCCGCGCTGGTCGCCGCGAATAACCTCGCCTTCGATGCGGTGCCAATGGCCCAACATGCGGGCTGCATCACGCGGGCGGCCTTCGCTCAGCGCGTCGCGGATGGCGGTCGAACTCACCTCGCCCACTTCGTCGGACATCAGCGGGGCGATGGTCACGCCGAAACCCATCTGCCGACCCAGTGCGGCCATGTCATCGGCCTTGCCCGCGCGGCCCTTGCCGAAATGGAAATCCGCACCGATGACCACGTGGTTCAGGCCCAAACCGTCGACAATCACGCGCCGGGCGAACGCCTCGGGGGGCAGGGCGGACAGGGTGTCGTTGAAGCTCAGTTCATACAGTCGCTCGACGCCCAGCTTTTCCAGCCTGTGTGCGCGGGCGTCCGCACTCATCAATCGAAAGGGGGGGCTTTTCGGGGCAAAGTACTGGCGGGGATGCGGCTCGAAGGTCATCACGCCCAGCGGGGTCTGGCTGGCCTTGGCCTGCGCACGCGCGATGTCGATCACGTATTGATGGCCAAGGTGGACGCCGTCGAAATTTCCAATCGCGGCCGAGGCGCCGCGATCTGCTTTGTCGACAAACTGATAGTCCCGCACGATCCGCATGTGCTGGCATTATCGCCCCAAGCGATGGGGTGCAAGTCCAGCGGTGCAGGGCCGTGAGATTTTGTGTTCTGGTCGGATCAGTCGAACTTGGCCGACGGGGCCAGAACCTTCGCTTCACCCTTCAAAACCGGCTTTCCATCGACCAGACATTCCGTTTTCAGCGTGACGCGCCGCTTGGCGTGGTCGATGTCCAGAACGGTGACTTCGGCCCGTACGGTATCGCCGGGGCGAACGGGGGCCAGGAAGGTCAGGCTTTGCCCCATATAGATGGTGCCATGGCCCGGAAGCTGCTCGCCAATCACGGCCGAGATCAGACCCGCCGTCAGCATCCCGTGGGCAATCCGTCCTTCGAAGATCGTGTCATTGGCATATTCATCGTCCAGATGCACCGGGTTCCGATCGGTCGAGATTTCGGCGAACATCTCGATATCCCGGTCCGTCACTTCCTTGGTGACATGCCGCGACATGCCGATTTCCAGCTCTTCAATGCAGATCGTGCCGCGCGGGAAATTGTCCAACATCTGGATCCTCCGGTTACAAAAAGACCAATAGCCTTCTGAATTGGCAATAATATTACTTTGCAACTGCAGAAAAGCAAGGGAAAACATCGGTTGGATGGATCAAAGAGCGATGGCTGGACGTATGACGCGCGGCCATCGCGGGGTGGCGACGTCCCCCTGACCTGCCTGTTTTTCAAGGCTGAACGGCTGTGAAGCCTAGCGCAGATAGCCGATCGCGTATGTGGGTGTGATCATCTCGGCCGCGACAAACCGTTCCAACGCTTCTGCATCCGGCTGTTTGCCGGTGCGGGTTTCTTCCCGCGCCAAACCGCCTGTGATGAACAGAGAATCAATATCTTCACCCTGCGCGCCCTTGATGTCGGTGCGGATCCCATCGCCAATCGCCAGGATACGGGCGTTGTCCACCGACCGCCCTTCCGCGATCATGCGACGCCGCGCAAGGTCATAGATCGGGGGGTGGGGCTTGCCGAAATACAGGCTTTCGCCGCCCATTTCGGTGTAGAGCTGGGCCACGGCGCCCGCGCACCATTCCCGCTGTTCGCCGCGATCCACCACAATATCGGGGTTCGCACAAAGCAGTTTCAACCCGTACTGCTTGGCCAGCAGCAACTGGGGGCGCAGCGTGTCGGGGTGAGCGTGCGGGTCGAACGGGCCGCAGCAGACGATGCCCTCGGCATGTTCCAACGCGACTTCTTCGATCTCGACCGGATCATCAATGATCGCCATCGGGTCGAAGAAGGACCGATCATGCGCCTCGCCCATGAACCAGACCTTGTTGCCTACAGCGCCGGTAAACATCGCCGCCCGCGCGCTGTCGCCCGAGGTTGCAATGGTGTCCCAGCAATCGCGCGGCACGCCGATCTGGTCCAACTGGCCTTCGACCGAGGTGCGGTGACGCGGGGCGTTGGTTACAAGGACGACAAATCCACCGTTTGCGCGAACCTTGCGCAATGCCTCGACCGCCTCCGGGTAAGGATGCACCCCGTCATGCACGCAGCCCCAGAGGTCGACGAAATAGGCGTCGTAGGTGCTGGAAATTTCGCTGAGGCTTTCGATGATGCGGGTCATGGCGCGGCTCCTTGGGTCTCAAGGAAGGTATGGCAGAGGGGGACGGAGGTGGCTAGGGGGATATGCCGGGTATGGTCTGCTTCGCGGGACGAACCTGCCATTCAATCCAGATGGATCAATGACTGCTTTGAACCGGTTTGCATGACGGTAGGTCGTGCGAGCCACCGCCAACTTCTTAAACAGCCGATCCCTTGTTTAAGCCCAAGCAAGTTCAATCACCCGCATCTGTCGGAGTGTTCACGCGTCTCTGATGGCAGTCAGAATCATCAACTTGGCCGATGACAGCTTGTAGCAAGTTTCGAAGTCTGGACAGCTTAGGCAATCCTCCCACTCTTAGTCCGATACTTCCACATTCCGCTCTCCGCGCGCCCACCCGATATTACTGATCTCAAACGAGAACACTTTCCCAGAATGAATGCCTGTATCAATCGGTGCGATAACGTTTGGGAACATTGTCCCGTAACATGGTCTGCGTGTTGGCATTTGCTTCGCTCCATCTTTTTCGTCAAAGACTTGACCTACGATAGCAGACTTGCGATCGGCTGATGTTTCTCAAGCGAACTTGGCGCGCGTTCGGTTGGCGAATGCCACAAGGGACAGCATGACCGGCACTTCGACCAGAACGCCAACCACCGTTGCCAAAGCCGCGCCGGAATTCAGCCCGAAGAGACTGATGGCGACGGCCACAGCAAGTTCGAAGAAATTCGATGTTCCGATCAAGGCGCAGGGTGCCGCGATCCGATGCGGAACCCGTAAGGCGTAGGCGGCTGCATATGCCACCGCAAAGATGCCGTAGGATTGGATTAGGATGGGCACGGCAATCAGGGCGATGACCTGTGGGCGATCCAGGATCACCTGGCCCTGAAGACCAAAGAGGATCACTACGGTCGCGATCAAGCCGATCACGGACCAGGGTTTGACTCGGCCTTGGAATGTCTCAATACGATCTGCGCTGCCGAGTTGCCGACGGGTCAGGAAGCCTGCCACAAACGGCAACAGGACAAAGAGCACGACTGAGAGCACCAAGGTCTCCCAAGGGACCGTGATTTCCGTTACGCCCAAAAGGAAAGCGACAATCGGGGCAAAGGCAAACACCATCACCACGTCGTTCACCGAAACCTGCAAAAGCGTGTAGCTTTCGTCGCCGCGTGTGAGCTGAGACCAGACGAAAACCATCGCGGTACATGGCGCGGCCCCGAGCAGTATGAGACCGGCGATGTATTGCTGCGCATCTTCCGGTGCGATCAGATCGGCAAAAACTACCTCAAAGAACAGAACCCCGAGCGCGGCCATGGTGAATGGCTTGATAAGCCAGTTCACGATGAGCGTGATAGCAAGGCCTTTCGGTTGTTTGACGACATCGCGCAGGCTTCCGAGATCAACGCCCACCATCATCGGGTAGACCATTGCCCAGATCAGAACAGCGACGACGAGGTTGACGCTCGCAACTTCAGCGGCAGCGATGGCGTTCACCAATCCCGGCGCGGCGCTTCCGATTGCAATGCCTGCGATGATCGCCAAAGCAATCCAAACGGACAGATATCGTTCAAACAAACTCATACTTTGATCTCTTCAGAAATTTCGGGATTGAGGCGTGCAGCGGCCAATCCGGCAAGCGCGACCATGAGCGTTGCGGTCCCCAGCATCATCGGCAGGCCTCCAAGCTGATAGGTTACCCCAGACAGCACCGTACCTAGGAGCCGCCCCCCCGCGTTCGCCATGTAATAGAACCCGACATCCATGGTGACCCGCTCCGCCTTCGTGAAGGCAAGGATCAGGTAGGAATGGAGGGCAGAGTTAATCGCAAAGATCGCGCCAAAGAGCAGCAGGCCCGCAATCAGTGTGATGGTCAGCCAGGTCTGAGGACCATCAGAGGCCAGGGCCGCAACTGTCAGAGCGGCAGGGATCGCTGTAAGGGTCCATGCCCAACCCTTTGCGGCATACACCAAATCGCTTTCTGACCGTGATGACGCACGCAGAATTCGTGGGGCCGACGCTTGTATGAAGCCGTAGAGGATCACCCAAACCGCCATGAACGTCCCGATCATGAAGAAGGCAGTTCGGTTTCCAGCCACGGTCCCGTCAGACAGCACCGCATAGAAGTAGATGGGGATGCCGACCACGAACCAGACGTCGCGCGCCCCGAACAGAAACACACGAGCCGCCGAGAGCCAGTTCACGTTCGATGACCTGGAAAAGACCTCGGAGAACTTTGCACCTTTCCGACCCTTCGGCAGACCTGGTGGCATCGCGATCAACACGGCGATCAAAATGACAGCGAGGATTGCTGCCATCCCCAGGACAGCCCAGACAAAACCGAGCGTCGCCAGCAGTGCGGCCCCCAACAAGAAGCCAAGGCCCTTCACGGCATTCTTGGAACCCGTCAGCAGCGCCACCCACCGGAACAGCCCGCCATCCTCGGACGGAGCCAAGACCTTCACGGCAGATTTGGACGACATCTTCGCAAGGTCTTTGGCCACCCCGCTCGCGCCCTGGACGACCATCACATAGGCGACTGAGGCGCCAATAGCCCAGGTCGGGTCGAGCTGCGCCAAAGCCAACAAGCCCAAGACCTGAATGCCGAGGCCGGCATAGAGCGTGGAGGTCAACCCGAAGCGGGCCGCGATCCAACCGGCACAGAGATTGGTCACCATACCCGCAATCTCATAGAGCACGAATAGGTAGGCGAGCTGAACGGGGCTGAAACCCAACGTATGGAAGTGCAGTAGCACCAGCATTCTGAGCGCGCCATCGGTGAGCATGAAGGCCCAATAGGCAGCCGTCACGGCGATATAGGCTGACAGCCCCTCTGGCCGCGCGGATGTGTCGGTCACACTGACGCTCCAACCATCAGTGCAACATCGACAAGACGATGAGCATAGCCCATCTCGTTGTCATACCAGGCAAAGACCTTCAGTTGCGTCCCGTTGATGACCATTGTCGACGGCGCATCCACGATGCTGGAGCGTGCGTCATTGGTATAATCGGTTGAGACAAGGGGTCTTTCCTCGTAGCCCAGAATACCTTTCAGCTCATCGTCCGCTGCGGCCTTGAAAAGAGCATTGACCTCTTCAGCCGTGGTTTCACGCTCCACCTCGAACACACAATCGGTCAGTGACGCGTTCAGGAGCGGAACCCTCACTGCGTGCCCGTTCAGACGCCCTGTCAGCTCCGGATAGATGAGCGTGATCGCGGTCGCGCTGCCTGTCGTCGTTGGGATCAGAGAATTCAGCGCCGAGCGCGCGCGACGCAAGTCCTTTGCGGGCCGGTCCACGATGGTTTGGGTGTTCGTCACATCGTGGATCGTGGTGATGGAGCCGTGCTTGATGCCGAGGTTTTCGTGAATGACCTTCACGACCGGCGCGAGGCAGTTTGTCGTGCAGCTCGCCGCCGTGACAATCCGGTGTTTGCCCGCATCATAGATGTCATGGTTCACGCCGTAGACGATATTGGCTGCATCGCCATCCTTCACAGGTGCAGAGACGACAACTTTTTTAAAACCCGCTTCGAAGTAAGGGGCGAGCTTCGCCTCGGACTTGAAGACCCCGGTGCAGTCGATCACAACATCCACGCCTTCCGATGGAAGGTCGTTGATATTTTTGGTTCCAATGAACGGAAGCCGCGTGCCATTGATCGTCACGCTATCCGCATCATGAGAGAAATCGGCTTCCCACCGACCATGCACGGTATCGAACTCCAGAAGATGGGCATGCATCTCAGGATCACCCAAGGCGTCGTTGATCCAGGCAATCTTGGCTCCGCGGTCCAGCAATGGCTTCAGGGCGAGTTTTCCGATCCGGCCAAGGCCGTTGAGGGCGTAGGTAGTCAAGCAGAGGCTCCTTCATTTGTTTGTGCGATGTCGTCCACGGCCTTCTGCAACGCGATCCGGTCAAGAGACGCGATTGGCAAAGCCGTGAAGGCTTTGATCCGGTTCAGCAGCGCAGCATACGACTGATGAAAGGCCAGGCTCTTTTCAGCGTTCGAGCCTTCGACCTTCACCGGGTCCGGCATACCCCAATGGGCGCTCACCGGCTGGCCTGTCCAAGCCGGGCATTCCTCATTGGCCGCCTGATTGCAAACTGTGAAAACAAAATCAAAGTGTGGGGCATCGTTGCCTTGGAAGACCGACACGTTCTTCGACTCCAGGACAGAGATATCATGCCCCTTTTGTTCAAGAACTTCGAGCGCGAACGGGTTCAGCTCTGAGCGTGGCTTTGTCCCCGCCGAGTAAGCAACAAATCTGTCACCCGCCTCCTTGCGTAGTATCGACTCTGCAAAGATCGAGCGTGCGGAATTGCCGGTGCAGATGAAAAGGACTTTGTACTTGCGATCAGTCATGGGACTGTCTCCGTCGAAGCCAACAGACGTAAGGGGTGAACAGATCTCCGGGCGACCGCGGCAGCAGTCGCGCAGCAGATAAACGAACGTCTCGCGAGCCGCATCCATGTCGATCGCGTAGCGCAGGGAGGTTCCAACACGCTCTTGTGTGACCAGCCCCGCCTGCATCAGCGCGTTCACATAGGTCGAGAGTGTATTTGGCTTAAGGTCGAGTGCTTGCGCCAACTCGGTCGCAGGCACGCGGTCCGGATAGCGACGCATGAGTAGCCGAAACACGGCCAGCCGCTGCGGGTGACCAAGCGTCGTGAGGCGATTGGGAATCAATATTTCCATATTCCATGAATTATGGAATTACTTGCGTTTGCGCAATACTTCTTTAGATCGATTAGCGGACATTCGTCGGGCCGCAGGAATCTGGTAGGTATGGGCTCATTCCGGTCGTTAGCTGCATCTTGTGCCAACGGCTGCGTCGCGGGACATTGCGAGCTTTCGCTGCAACTGCGCCAATGACAGCTTTCAGAAGCGAAAATTATTTGTTGATGTAATGCGCGCCGCTTTTCGACACAGCACTAGCGCGTAGCCGCTCCTAGCAGGGCAGGTTTGGAAACGCTCCATACAGCGTCATCGGTCGCCCGTCGCTGCTGTTGAGTTCGTATATATATGTCACCGCGTTTTCCTGAAACGCGAGCAACGCGGCACGCTCATCAGACCCGCACACCAGTCGGCGGATGTGCTGGTAGAGATGACGATCCGCTCCATCGTTCGACCCATCCCGGATGCGGAACATCTCGGCGGTGTCCTTTGCCCTGAAGGTGAAAATAATGACACCGTTCTTCCGCTCAACGCCGTCAAACTGTGACGCGCGCGCCGGGACAACCTGATCGAGATTTGCAGCAACATGTGCATAGGCCCGCTCTACGGCGGCATCATGGATCTGCAGGTCGGCGAGCCATTCTTGCATCAAGCGATACTGCACCAAGCGCGTGGCGGCGCGCGTTTCAACAGCCGCCCGTGACCAGCTTTCGCTTGCGCCACCCACTTCGACAATACTGTCTTCGTTCAGCTCGAAAGCGTAAGTCTCGACCTGGTGTGGCTCTTCGCTGACGACAAAGACGCAGGCCATGAAACGATCACCCGGCTTGGCGATCTCTGTCGACCAAATGCGCACCTCAGCGACACAACGCTCGCGCGGGTAGTCCATCGGTTGATGGTTCCGGTTGGCCCAGATCAAGCCGATGACCGCAGGCTTGGCCTGTGTGATGTCATAAGACCGCGGCGCATCTGGACCTTCCTCGTCCAGCACCCGGCAGACGATGTATTCCTTGTATCCCGTCCGATATCGGAGGCTCGGCGCGAGGTTTTCGCCGTTGATCGTTTGCAGGCAGCTATTGCCGAGGACGGGCGTCACTTGTGGGTTATTCGCGATATCGGGGCGCAAGTTGGCCAGCCAAAGGGGGCCAAATCCGTCGTGGAATAGGTTGTAATCCGTCGGATAATGAAGGTCGAAGACTGTCTCAGTACCACCTGCATCGGTGAAGGTGATCGTCGCATCAAGCTGCCCGGCATAGCTGGACCTATCGAGCGCAGCGATGCTTGCCGTCGCCGTCACGTTGTGGCTGGCCTCAGCCGACCACCCCACGACACCAGACGAAAACCGCTGATAGGCGTCATAAAGACTGTTGGTCGACAGCCCCCCGGTTATCAAAAGGTATCCGACTGCCAGAAGTGCGAACGAGAAAAGGAACTGGAATACGGTCGAAATGCGCATGGAGCCCGCTCTAACTAAATGCATTTTACCCAAGAGACAGTGCAAGCTAGCCAGAATCAAGGCGCATTTCATCGCCATACCCGCTCAGACGCATAGAGCAGACATTCGTGCCCCTTGCAGCATTCGGCAATTTGGGCTCAAAGCAGACCTAACGCCAAAGAAAAGCCCGCGCGATTGCGCGGGCCTTCCCGTTCACAACTTGTATCAGCCTACACAGCCAAATTCGGAATAATCTGCTTCTTCCGGCTCATCACACCTGGCAGGACAACCACGTCACCATCCACCTTCGCGCCGAAGCTCTTTTCGGCCACGGTTTTGACCAGATCATTGGGGACCAGCAGGGTGGCTTCTTCCTTCAGGATGTCCACGACGAACAGCAAAACCTGATCGACGCCGTCCTCGGCCTCGACGGTTTTGAAGGTCTCCATCAGGCTGTCCTTGCGGCCCAGCGGGATCTCGGGCGCGGTGGTTTCCAGGACACTGACGCGGAATTTCTTACCAGCGACTTCGTATTCCTTTGAATCCATGCGGATCAATTCCGCGTCCGAGAAGGCGGATACATCCGACTTGGCAGCGAACATTTCGGCGGCATAGTCGGACACGTTCACGCCCAGATCAGCGGCCAGCGCGGCCACGACGTCGCGGTCGCGATCGGTGGTGGTGGGCGAGCGGAATTCCAGCGTGTCTGACAGGATGCAGGTCAGCGCGGCACCTTTGATGTTCTCGGGCATCTTGGCAGCGTCGTCGCCCATCAGATCGTACATGATGGTCGCGGTGCAGGCCAGCGGACGGATGGTGATGTCGATCGGGCCTTTGGTTTCCAGACCGCCGACCAGCTTGTGGTGGTCGATGATCGCCTGCACGTCTGCGCCGTTGATGTTGGCGGGCAGCTCGGCCGGGTTGTTGGTGTCGACGACGACGCAAGGCTGGTCGTCAGCCACATCCTCGATGATCTCGGGCATATCAAAGCCCCAGCGCTTCAGCATGAAGGCGGCTTCGGTGTTGGGTTGACCCAGCAGCACGGGCTTGGCGTCCACGCCCTGCACTTCGTTCAGATACCACGCCCAGATCAGGGGCGAGCCGGTCGAGTCAGTGTCAGGGGATTTGTGGCCGAAAACGAGGGTTGTCATCTTGGTATGTCCGTCTTGATAGGGTTATGGAATTTGCCAGCCTTATAGGGCGCGCGCCCGCCTTTGTCACGCGCTGCGTTGCAGCATGGGGGCGGGCGCGGCTTTGCCTATCGCGTGAATTCCAGCAAGGTGACGCCGCTGGCGTAGTGGGTCACCGATCTGCGTTGCCATTGGGTCGTCAGTTGCCCGCCTGCAAACAGCGGAACGCCTGCGCCCAATGTCAACGGCGCCAGTTTCAGGATCAGCCGGTCGATCAGCCCTTGCTGCAGAACCCAACCGGCAAACTGACCACCCCCGCACAGATAAACCGGCGCCCCGTCTCCGGCACGCAGTTTGTCCAGATGTGACCGCCAGTCAGACCGCACAATTGTTACGTCAGCTTCGTCGGGCAGGCTGAGGGTGGTCGAGAAGATATGATGATCCATGTGGGGATAGGCACGTGCCCCGGGTTCAAGGCCGAAGCCGTACCCGTATTCGTAGGTGTGTCGCCCCATGATCACGGTGCCATATCCGGCCAACCTGTCAAAATAGGGAGCGATGTGGTCGCCTTCGCCGGGGAAAGCCGAGGCATCTCCGCCGGGGCCAGCAATAAAGCCGTCAAGGCTGACGGCGGCGTCATAAATGATTTCACGCATGGGATATCCTGTCATGTGAATGTAAACCAACCCCGATCGGGGCATCCTTGTCTGAGGCTTACTTGATCACTGGCAGTGCACTCCTTTTGCAGACTGCCAGTGTAGCGGAATACAGGCTTTGCGTAAATGGCTTGGTCCTGCGGCGCCGCCGGCGCTAGAAAGGTCGCATGTCGAAACCGTCCGAAACCGACCTTTATGCCCCCGTAAAATCCTGGCTGGAACAGGCGGGGTATGAAGTGAAATCCGAAGTTGGCCCTGCCGATGTGGTGGCGCTGCGCGCGGGTCAGCCGCCGTTGATCGTGGAGCTGAAGGCGGGGTTTTCCCTGACCTTGTTGCAGCAGGCCGTTGCACGTCAGGCGATCAGCGATCTGGTTTACGTGGCGGTGCCGCGTTGGTCGGGCAAATCGGGGTGGCGGGCGTTCAAGGGCAATGTGGGCCTGTGCAAGCGGCTTGGCGTGGGGGTGCTGTCGGTGCGTCTGAAGGATGGGTTCGTGCAGGTCCACACAGATCCCGGCCCGTTTCAGCCGCGCAAATCCAAGGTGAAATCGGCGCGGCTCTTGTCCGAGTTTACCCGCCGCGATGGCGACCCAAATACCGGTGGCACGAATGGCAAGGTTGTGACGGCCTATCGGCAGGACGCCGAGAGACTTGCGGCCTGTCTGGCGAAAGAAGGGCCGATGAAAGGCGCAGCACTTGCCAAAGCCACGGGCGTTAAGACCGCGACGCGGATGATGGCGATCAATCATTATGGCTGGTTCGAGCGGGTGGAACGCGGCGTCTATGGCCTGACACCCGAGGGACGGTCGGCTTTGAAAGATTAATCCGACCTTTTTGATCGGGATCAATTCCCTTTGTCGCGATTCTCGATTAACAGCGGGTGAGATTGATCAGGAGCTTTCCCATGCGTGTGTGTCTTGCCTCGGTACTGGTGGTTGGTCTGGCCTCTCCTGTTGCTGCGTTCGACAGCCTTGAGGAACTGGGCGAGGCGCTGTTCTTTGACGTAAACCTGTCCAAGAACCGCACACAATCCTGCGCTACCTGTCACGATCCGGAACACGGTTTTGTTGATCCGCGCGAAACAGAAGTCGGGCGCGCGGTGTCGCTGGGCGATGACGGGGTCAGCCTTGGCGACCGCACCGCACCCACGGCGGCTTATGCAAAGTTCACGCCGGATTTCGAACAGTTGGACAAGAAGGCATGGCGCGGAGGGATGTTCTGGGACGGTCGCGCCGCCGGATTGGCGGGGCAGGCGGGCGGGCCGCCCCTGAACCCGATTGAAATGGGAATGCCTGACGAAGCGTCGGTTGTCGCGCGACTGGCGGAAAACAACGACTACGTCGCGGCTTTCAAGGCGCTGTTTGGCGACGCGATCTGGGACGATGACGCTGCCGCCTATGATGCGATGACGGAGGCAATTGCCGCGTTCGAAAGCACCGATCTGTTTTCGCCCTTCGACAGCAAATACGACCGTTTCCTGCGCGGGGAGGTCAAGCTGACGGACGAGGAAGAACTGGGTCGCGTGTTGTTCTTCTCGGAGCAGTTCACCAATTGCAACCTGTGTCACCAACTGCGTCCCTCACCCATCGCTGGGGACGAGACATTCACCAACTACGAATATCACAACATCGGAACGCCGATGAATGAAGCGGTGCGCGCCGCCAATGGGGTGAAGGGTCCGGATCTTGGCCTGCTGGGAAACCCGGAAATTGACACTGCCGATGCGGGCGGACGCTACAAGGTCCCGACTTTGCGAAATGTGGCGGTGACCGGACCTTACATGCATAACGGGGTGTTCAAAGACCTGCGCACCGTCGTGTTGTTTTACAACAAATACAACACTCTGGACAAAGATCGGCAGATCAATCCCGAAACAGGCAAGCCCTGGGCCATGCCGGAAATCCCGCAAAATCTGGCGGTGACGGAGTTGATCCACGGGCCCGCACTGGATGACAAGCGCATCGACGCTCTGGTCGCGTTCATGAAGACGCTGACAGATGCGCGGTATGAGCATTTGCTGGAAGATCAAGCCAATTGAAGCCGGTCAACTGGTTGCCCGGGCTGGCGGGTTGTGCCATGCCGGTCCAGAAATCTTTTTCGATTGCTTGACACCCTTCAAATGACTCCCTAACTCTGCGCCGTTAGCACTCGCACCCGGTGAGTGCTAAGAGAACTGAAACTGAGCTTAGGGAGTCTCAGCAAATGGCATTTACACCACTGCATGACCGTGTGTTGGTCCGCCGCGTCGAAAGCGACGAGAAAACGGCAGGCGGCCTGATCATTCCGGAAAGCGCCAAGGAAAAACCGGCCGAAGGTCTGGTTGTTGCCGTGGGCGCCGGTGCGAAAGACGACGACGGTGATCGTATCGCCATGGACGTCAAAGAAGGCGACAAGATCCTTTTCGGCAAATGGTCCGGCACAGAAGTCACCATCGACGGTGAAGAGCTGCTGATCATGAAAGAATCCGACATCATGGGCATCATTGCCTGATCGTCTGACCGATTTACACGAATTTTCAGGAGTAAGCTAAATGGCTGCTAAGGACGTAAAGTTCGAAACCGAAGCCCGCAATGCAATGCTGCGTGGCGTCAATATCCTTGCCGATGCTGTCAAAGTGACCCTTGGCCCGAAAGGCCGCAACGTGGTTCTGGACAAGTCGTTCGGCGCCCCGCGCATCACCAAAGACGGTGTGACGGTCGCAAAAGAAATCGAACTGGAAGACAAGTTCGAAAACATGGGCGCGCAGATGGTGAAAGAAGTCGCCAGTCGCACCAATGACGAAGCCGGCGACGGCACCACCACGGCCACCGTTCTGACCCAGGCGATTGTGCGCGAAGGTCTGAAACAGGTTGCTGCCGGTCTGAACCCGATGGACCTGAAGCGCGGGATCGACCTGGCTGTGTCCAAGGTTGTCGCTAGCCTGAAAGACATGGCGCGCGAAGTGAAGGACTCGGACGAGGTTGCGCAGGTTGGCACCATCTCGGCCAACGGCGAAGCTGAAATCGGCCGCCAGATCGCAGACGCGATGCAGAAGGTTGGCAACGAAGGCGTGATCACGGTCGAGGAAAACAAAGGCCTTGAGACCGAAACCACCGTTGTTGAAGGTATGCAGTTCGACCGTGGTTATCTGTCGCCCTATTTCGTGACCAACCCCGACAAGATGGTTGCCGAACTGGACGATTGCTTGGTGCTTCTGCACGAAAAGAAACTGTCGTCGCTGCAACCGATGGTTCCGCTTCTGGAATCGGTCATCCAGTCGCAAAAACCGCTGCTGATCATTGCCGAGGACGTTGAAGGCGAAGCTCTGGCAACTCTGGTTGTCAACAAGCTGCGCGGCGGTCTGAAAATCGCTGCCGTCAAGGCGCCGGGCTTCGGTGATCGCCGCAAGGCCATGCTGCAGGACATTGCGATCCTGACCGGTGGTCAGGTGATCTCGGAAGATCTGGGCATGAAGCTGGAAAGCGTGACCATGGACATGCTGGGGTCGGCCAAGAAAATCCAGATCACCAAAGACGAAACCACCATCGTTGACGGTGCTGGCGAAAAAGCCGAGATCGAAGCCCGTGTGGCCCAGATCCGCACGCAAGCCGAGGAAACCACTTCGGACTATGACCGCGAGAAGCTGCAAGAGCGCGTTGCCAAACTGGCAGGTGGTGTTGCCGTGATCCGCGTGGGCGGCATGACCGAGGTTGAAGTGAAAGAGCGCAAAGACCGTGTGGACGATGCCCTGAACGCCACCCGCGCTGCGGTGCAGGAAGGCGTGATCGTTGGCGGTGGTGTTGCACTGGTTCAGGCTGGCAAGGGTCTTGCCGGTCTTGAAGGTGAAAACGCTGACCAGAACGCAGGCATCAACATCGTGCGCAAGGCGCTGGAAGCTCCGCTGCGTCAGATCGCTGAAAACGCGGGTGTCGACGGTGCCGTGGTTGCAGGCAAAGTGCGCGAAAGCGACGATGTGACCTTCGGCTTCAACGCCCAGACCGAAGAATATGGCGACATGTTCAAATTCGGTGTGATCGACCCGGCCAAAGTCACCCGCACCGCGTTGGAAGACGCCGGTTCGGTTGCTGGTCTTCTGATCACCACCGAAGCCATGGTGGCCGACAAGCCGCAGAAAGACGCCCCTGCTGGCGGCGGCATGCCCGACATGGGCGGCATGGGCGGCATGATGTAAATCGAATTCCGTCAGGAATTCGATTGCGACAGGCGATTGGCCGTCAGGCCAATCTGCCGAGAGCTGCCCGGCGACAGGCGATTGGCCGTCAGGCCAATCTGCCAATAGCCAAGACAAAATATCTGAAGGGCGTTCGGTTCGGGCGCCCTTTTACTTTGTGGTGGAAAATTCATCCACCCCCCTTACAAAAAGTTGTGACACCGTTTATGTTAATAAGTGTAACATAACCCTTTGGCGGAGGCTGCCATGCTTCGATCCCTTATTCTGCTTTTCGTCACGCTTCTGGCGGTGCCAGCCACCGCGCAAGAGGTCTATCGTTTCGGAGATGATGCCTATATGGCCGGTGACAACGTGACCCTGACGGGTGAAGCGGTGGATGATGCATTCATTGCGGGCAACACGGTGGTGCTGTCGGCTTCGGTCAATGGCAGCGCCCATGCCGGTGGTCGCTCGGTGTCCATCTCTGGTCCGGTGGGCAAAAGCCTCTATGCGGCCGGACTGAACGTCAATATGTCCGGTGGAGTCGGCGATGATGCGCATCTGATCGGCGATACGGTCCTTGTAAACAACGATGTGGGCGGTGACCTGCGCGCCGCGGCCCAACGGATCGAGATCAACGGCGCCGTTGGTGACAGCGCGCTGGTGGCTGCCGAAAACATCCTGCTGACCGGTGCGATTGCGGGCGATGCCAGCTTCTCGGTGGATAACCTCAGCTTCGGGGATAACGCCCGGATCGAGGGGACGTTGTATCTTTATGCCGAGGATCCAAACGATATCGACATTCCCGACAGCGTTGTGCCGCAGGACCGGATCTCGCGTCATGATATTGACGACTTCGACGCCTCCGCCGATCCCGAGGGGGGCGCGACGCTTGACCGCTCTCGCCCGGGCATTGTCGCCTGGCTGGTCGGGACGATCACGTCGATCCTGATCCTGACCGCGATTGCCACCCTGATTTCAGCACTTGCGCCCTCCTTCCTTCTGGCGCTGCGCCTGCGCACGCTGGAAACCCCGGCGCGCGCCCTTTGGATGGGCTTTCTGACCATCTCGGCACTGGCCGGGTCGCTGTTCCTGTTTGCGCTGACCGGGTTCGGCATTCTGCTGATCCCCGTATCCATCGTGCTGGCCGTGCTTCTGGGCATCGCGGGATATGTTATCGGCACCTATATCCTTGGCGTCGGCTTACTGGGCGCCACCAATCGCCCGCTGCCGGAAACCCTCAGCGAACGCGCGATTGCCGCACTGGTGGGCGCGGTGGCAATCACGGTGTTGGCGATGATCCCGTTCATCGGATGGATCGCCACATTGGCGATTGCACTCGCCGGCGCCGGGGCGCTGGTCATCCGCTGGTTCGCGCCGGGGTTCTATACCGAGGTGCGCTGACAGGCTGCAACTGCAACACGGGCATGCCTGCGGCAGCCGGAAAGCCCTGGATAGGTCCGGGGCTTTCTGACGTTTGGATGAAGCAAAATCTCATTTGTGCTATGAACTCTGGACCAAGCATTTGTTTCGGAGGCATTCATGTTCGATTTTTCAGCACGGTTTGTCATTGCACCCATGTGCGTCTTCTTGATGTTTTCGGGGCAGGTCATGGCGCAACAGGAAAAGAGCCTGGACTTTGTGCAACAGTCGATCGCCGCAACGATGGCGGGTGATCGTGACCGGGCCATTGCGCTGGCCTTGCGCGCGCTTCCCGATGCGCCGACCGAGGCCGATCTGGATAACTATCCCGATGCGTACAGGGCCTTGCTGCGCGCTGCGGCGGCGCGCATCACGCAGGTCGACCGGTCTGGGTTTCAGCACTACGCCGTCAATTGGCGCGGCGACCGTGCCGTTGTGGGGGCTGCCAACGGTCCGCAGGACGGGACACAGGACGCGCCGCCCTATGCGCTTTTCGATCCGCGCAGCAATGAATGGATTTCCGACCTGGTGGCATGGGATGTGCCGATCAGCATGGTATACGGCCCCGGTCTGCCGCCCGCGTTTTCGCCTGACGGCGATCTGGTGGCCATCTGGGCAATGGATGAAGGGCAGGTGCTGCTGTTCGATACGATGGACGGAACGGCTCACGCCCCGCTCGATCTTGGTGGCGCACCGGGGTGGATCGCCGGATTTTCTCCGGATGGCAAGCATTTGGCGGCTGTTGCGGGGGGGCGTGTTGCGGTCTGGGATCTGGAAAGCCGTGCGCGTGTTACCGGGTTCTGGCCCGACCAGATCGAGGCTTTTGACGTGGTTGCCTGGGCGGCAGATAGCAGCTTTATCGTGGCGCAGGGCGAGGTCGCGAATTACGAGATCGCGGCGGTCACCCTTCAACGCCATATGCCAGACGGGCTTTCCGGGTCTGTGCGGATCGACGTGACGGGCCCGTCGATATATCTGACGCAGTCACCGGTTGGCGCCACAATGCTTGTCGCTGTCGGAGATAATCAGTTCATCGCTGACCCTGTCATGGAAACCGTGACCCGATTGGCAGGGACCGGGGATGCAGCCTGGCAGTTGTCCGGGACGGGGCGGCGGTCGCAACGCTTGTAGCGACGGGATTCGACGACAACTACATGCCCACCGGATTCGAATTGTTGGTGACAGACCTCGAGGGCGTCATGCTTGAGGCCAGCCCCCATGACTGGATCACATTTGACCAGTATCCCGTGACCAAAGATGCATCCATTCTCGGCATGGGCAGCACGCGGGCACTCAGCTATGCGGGTCAAGACCTTCCATCAGGCATCGCGCTTTACGAGATGCTGTGGTCGGGGTTGTCAGAGGCTGAACGGCAAGCCATCGCCGCCGAAAGTGCGTCGCGCTGAGCAAGCGGGGGCAGACTATCTCACTATCTCTTCCAGCGCGTCATAGGTCGGGGCGTTTTGGTTATTTCCCCACGCCAGGTCCGGCAATGAGAGAGGGCGAAAGTGCAAGTCTGCGATGTCTTGCTGCCTGACCCAGCGCCGATCGGTCACGATGGTTTCCGGGTCTTGCCATGCCGGATCCAGATGTCCGCCCAGGAAATCGCAGCGAAAGATGATCTCGACCTGATGGAAGCCGGTGTCGGGGTCATGAAATTCGTTCACCAGGGCCGGGGCACCGACTGCGATGGTCAGGCCAGTCTCTTCGTGCACCTCACGGATCAGGTTGTCCGGCAGGCTTGCCCCCGGTTCGACCCCGCCACCGGGCAGGCAAAGCAGATCGGACAGGCCGCCGCCATAGGCATTGACCATCAACAGGCGGTTGTGGTGCAGGATCAGGCCGCGCACCGCCAGCCGGGGTGTTTTGAATCTCATCGACATGCGCCAAGATTTGCTTATCGGCGGATCAGGGGCAAGCTGCCTCTCGCATCTGGTGGGCGGTATGCGTATCTATCCCATATGATCAGAGTGTTGACCCTTGCCCTTGGCGTCCTGACCGCCCTTGGCGCACCCGCGCGCGCGGATTGCGTCATCCTGTTGCACGGGCTTGCCCGTACGCCATCCTCGCTCTGGGTGATGGAGGAAAGCCTGCGCGCCACGGGGTATGACGTGGTGAATATGGGCTATCCGTCGACCAAGGCCCCGATTGGCGTGCTGGTCGAGGCCGCGATCCCGCCTGCCCTGAGCGCCTGCGGCGATCAGAAAGTGCATTTCGTCACCCATTCCATGGGCGGCATTCTGGCGCGGGTCTGGCTTCAGGATCATCAACCGAAGAATATGGGGCGCGTGGTGATGATGGCTCCGCCCAACAAAGGCTCGCAACTGGTGGATGCGTTTGGTGATCTCGAGCCGTTCGAATGGCTGAACGGCCCTGCCGGGCTGCAACTGGGAACGGATGAGGATTCGGTTCCTAACCAGGCGGGGCGCGCCGCGTTTGAACTGGGGGTGATCGCAGGCAACCGCTCGCTCAACCCGATCTATTCAGCCGTGATCGAAGGCGAGGATGATGGCAAGGTCGCGGTGGACAACACCCGCATTGCCGGCATGAACGACCACATCGTTCTGCCCGTGACGCACACATTCATGATGGTGAACCCGCTGGTCATCGCGCAGGTCACGGAATTCTTGCAAAACGGCAAGTTCGATCACGATCTGACATTGGCAAAGGTGCTGGACGACATCGCCACCGAAGCGGGGTATCGCAACCGCTTCCTGCGCCGCGACCGATAGCGCGCAGGCGGGATCACACCGCCTGGCTGTGGCCGCTTTCGTTCATCTCGTAATCATCGAAATGCCGCGCGATCATGCGGGCGACCGGTCGGGCCGAGGGCCGAATGGTCAACACGGTGCCGTCAAGATCGGTGGTATCGGGCATCGCGGCGTCCAGCCCGACCACCATCGCCAGAAAGTCGTCGACCGGGCGCGTGAACTCATCCGCCAGCTTGGCAAAATCAACGCGGAAATAGCACAGAAGCTCTTCGATCACGCGGCCTCGGGCAAGGTCTTCGTCGCTGAAGACATGACCCTTGGCTCCTGCCAGCCGACCATCGCGCACCGCAGCCTGGTATTTCGACGTGGCCGGTTCGTTTTGCGCATAGCCTTGCGGGTAGCGGGCGATCGAACTGGCGCCAACGCCGATCATCACCTTCGAAGCGTCTTCGGTATACCCCTGGAAATTCCGCTTCATCGTGCCGGCCTTGTGGGCTTTGGCCAGACCGTCCGAGGGCAGGGCGAAATGGTCGATGCCGATTTCGTCATAACCTGCGGCGATGAACAGATCACGCGCGGTGTTGTAAAGGTCCAGCCGCTCCTCGGCCGAGGGCAGCGCCTCGGTCGGGATCAGGGTTTGACGACGCGCCACCCATGGCACATGGGCATAGCCAAACAGCGCCACCCGGTCAGGACCAAGGCTGATCAGCTTTTCGACCGAATCGGTGATTCGCGCCGTGTTCTGGTGCGGAAGGCCGTAAAGGATATCCATGTTCAGGCTGTTGATGCCGCGCGCGCGCAGACCGTCCACGGCCTGTTTGGTGATTTCATAGCTTTGCGGGCGGCCGATGACCTCTTGAATCATCGGGTCGAAATCCTGCACCCCGATGGACGCACGGTTCATCCCTGCCGCCGCAAGCGCATCCAGCCTTGCATCGTCAATCTCGGACGGGTCGATCTCGACCGAAAACTGCGCATCGGGCGCCAGTGGCGTGGTGGACAGAATCGCATCGGTCAGATCAGCGATCATCTCGGGCTGCAGCAGGGTCGGTGTCCCGCCACCCCAATGCAGGTGTTCCAGCTTGATCCCGTCGGCCAGCAGGGTTTTGATCGTCGAAAGCTCTTGTTTCAGACTGTTCACATAGGCCACGACGGGTTCTGCGGTGGACGTGCCCTGGGTGCGACACGCGCAGAACCAGCACAACCGGCGACAGAACGGTATATGCACGTATAGCGATACTGCATCATCCGCCGGGATCGCGCTGATCCAGTCGGACAGGTTGGCGGACCCGACGCCCGCCTTGAAATGCGGGGCGGTCGGATAGCTGGTATAGCGGGGCACGCGCGCGTCAAAAAGACCGAGGCGTTTGAGTTGCGAAGTGGTCTGCATTCGCATAGGTTTGGCGAACAAACGCGCGCTCAACTTTGATCAGGATCAAACAAGACACAGCTCTTGTTAAAAAAAACCATGAACGACATCAGCTTCAATACCCGTGATTGTGGCAGCTGCCCAATTCGCCACCGTGCCGTGTGTGCCCGTTGCCAGCCCGACGAGTTGGAGCAACTGGATGCGATCAAGTATTACCGCACCTTTGAAGCAGGGCAGCCGGTGATCTGGTCCGGCGACCCGATGGAGTTTGTCTCGAGTGTCGTCAGCGGCATTGCGACGCTGAGCCAGACCATGGAAGATGGCCGCACCCAGATGGTGGGGCTGTTGTTGCCGTCTGATTTCATTGGGCGCCCCGGGCGCGATGCCGCCCCGTTCGATGTGGTGGCGGTGACGGATTTGACCCTGTGCTGTTTCCGCAAGAAACCGTTTGAAGACATGATGGAAAAGACACCCGCCATCGGCACACGGCTGTTGCAGATGACCTTGGACGAACTGGACAGCGCGCGCGAATGGATGCTGGTTCTGGGCCGCAAGACAGCACGCGAGAAAATTGCCAGTTTGCTGGCCATTCTGGCGCGCCGGGATGCGTCCCTGCATAAAAAACCACCGCGCGACGGGATGAGCTTCGAGCTGCCGCTGACGCGCGAGGCGATGGCCGACTATCTGGGTCTGACGCTGGAAACTGTGAGCCGTCAGGTCTCGGCCTTGAAGAAAACCGGCGTGGTCGAGCTTCAGGGCAAGCGCCGCGTGACCATCCCCGATCTTCAGGCTCTGATCACCGAAACCGGTGACGATGTGGATGGCGCCCCGATTGTCTGAGACAACGGGTTCTGATCCGCGATGATATGGCCAAAAAGATTACGCAAGGGCGCCGATTGCGGCGCCCTTCATGTGTATTCAGCTGTGTCCGGTGATGGTTCCGCGTTCAGTGCGCCAGCACGATGGGCACTTCGGCCACTTCCAGCATATGCCGGGTAGCTCCCCCCAGAATTGATTCGCGGAACCGTGAATGCCCGTAGGCGCCCATCACGATCATATCCGCATCCTTGTCGAGCGCGTGGCGGTTCAAAACGTCCGAGATGCGCGGCATTGTCTTGGCCAGGACGCAAACCTCGGCGCGCACTCCGTGTCGGGCCAGCATCTGGCTGAGCGCCCCGCCGGGGTCGGACCGTTCCGGCCCATGCTGGGGCGGGTCGATGATGGCAATTGACACCGTATCCGCCTGCTTCAGGAATGGCATCGCCTGACGCACGGCCCGCAGCGCCTCGGGGCTTTCGTTCCAGGCGACAACGATATTGCCGACAGATTGCGGAAACGCGGCCCCGTCCGGCATTACAAGGACCGGAACGTTGCCGTCGAACAGGGCGGCTTCGACGATGGCCTCGGCGTCATGCCCGCGCCCTTCACCATAGGGGCGCGGCATCACGACCAGATCGGCAAACCGGGTGCGATGGGCGACAACGCCATTCAGGGCAACCATCTGTGCCGTCAGCGCATCGCTTGACCATGGCAGGGCATGCGCTGTCAGTGCTTTTCGGGCAAAGGCCTCGAGGTCCATCGCGTCTTCACGCGCCTGTGCCAGATTGTCCTGCACCACCATTGCCGACGCCCCTGCGTAATAAAATCCCTGCTGAGACCGGTCGATTCCCAAGCACAGCACCTCAAGATGGGCGTCGTGCTGGTTGGCGACCGCCTTGGCCGCTTCAAGCGCGCCCTTGCAATGCGTGGTGTCGGTGACGATTGTGTTAACGGTGCGGTATGTCATCAGTTTGCCCTCCGATTTGGCCTGATTGACAGCGTGCCCCCGCCGCGCGTGCGACGCTTTGACATGGGTCAATCGGGCTTATTCGGCCACCTGCGACAGTTTTTGATATGGATCAAAGCAGTCTTGAAGGGATAGGTCCAAACCCACACAAGTCGAATAGTGCCCCCTTCCGGTCGTGGGAGGGGGGCGTATGACATAAGACGAAGGGACGCAAAATGTGGGATTACCTCAAATTGGCGATCTACGGCCTCATCGCAGTGCTGGCCGCAATCGCTGCAAGTTATGCCCGCGACATCGCCTATCAGGTTCATGCAATCCTGGTGGTGTTGATCGCGGCAGGCCTGTTTGTCTTTTCACTCCGCACCGTGGGTGAAAAGAAGGCGGTCGCAACCGGCTATATGGATGGCCCCGTGCGCGTAGGGGTCGCCCTGACGGCCTTCTGGGGCGCGGTTGGCTTCCTTGTTGGGACGTTCATCGCGTTTCAGCTGGCCTTTCCAAACCTCAATTTCGCCTGGGCCGACGGGTATCTGAACTTCGGACGCCTGCGTCCGCTGCACACCTCGGCGGTGATCTTCGCATTCGGCGGCACCGCCCTGATCACGTCCTCGTTTTATGTCGTACAACGCACATCCGGCGCGCGCCTTTGGGGCGGTAATCTGGCGTGGTTCGTGTTCTGGGGATACCAGATCGTGATCCTGCTGGCCGCCACCGGCTATCTGCTGGGCGCCACCCAATCGAAAGAATATGCTGAACCCGAATGGTACACCGACCTGTGGCTGACCGTGGTCTGGGTTGCCTATCTTCTGGCGTTCATGGGCACGCTGATGAAGCGGAAAGAGCCGCATATCTATGTGGCCAACTGGTTCTATCTGTCGTTCATCATCACCATTGCCATGCTGCATGTGGTGAACAACCTGGCCATGCCGGTGTCGATCTTCGGATCTAAATCGGTTCAGCTTTTTGCTGGTGTTCAGGATGCGATGACGCAGTGGTGGTACGGTCACAACGCCGTGGGCTTCTTCCTGACCGCAGGCTTCCTTGGCATGATGTACTACTTCGTGCCGAAACAGGCCGAACGCCCCGTCTTCAGCTATAAACTGTCGATCATTCACTTCTGGGCCCTGATCTTCCTGTATATCTGGGCCGGTCCGCACCACCTGCACTATACCGCGCTGCCGGACTGGGCTTCGACCCTTGGCATGGTGTTCTCGGTCATCCTGTGGATGCCGTCGTGGGGTGGCATGATCAACGGCCTGATGACCCTGTCGGGCGCCTGGGACAAGCTGCGCACCGACCCGGTCATCCGGATGATGGTTGTGTCGATCGGTTTCTATGGCATGTCGACCTTTGAAGGTCCGATGATGTCGATCCGCGCCGTGAACTCGCTGTCGCACTATACGGACTGGACGATTGGTCACGTGCACTCGGGTGCGCTGGGCTGGAACGGGATGATCACCTTCGGGATGCTCTATTTCCTTGTCCCCAAACTGTGGAACCGTGCAGGCCTTTACAGCCTGAAACTGGTCAGCTGGCACTTCTGGCTCGCCACCATCGGCATCGTGCTCTACGCCGCGTCGATGTGGGTGACCGGTATCATGGAAGGCCTGATGTGGCGTGAAGTTGACGCGCAAGGCTTCCTGGTGAACTCGTTCGCCGACACCGTGGCCGCCAAGTTCCCGATGTATGTGGTGCGCGGTATGGGTGGGGTTCTGTTCCTCACGGGTGCCCTGATCATGTGCTACAACCTTTGGATGACCGTGACGCGTTCGCCGGTGGCCGAGACCGCCGATGACGCCCAAACGGCTCCGGCAGAATAAGGAGGGAAGGACCAATGGGAATTCTCGACAAACACGTTGTTCTTGAAAAGAACGCAACGCTTCTTCTGGTCGGTAGCCTTCTGGTTGTCACCGTGGGTGGCATCGTGGAGATCGCACCGCTCTTCTACCTCGAAAACACCATCGAGGATGTGGACGGCATGCGCCCCTACTCGCCGCTCGAGCTTGAGGGTCGGAACATCTATGTGCGCGAAGGCTGCTATGTCTGCCACAGCCAGATGATCCGCCCGATGCGCGATGAGGTTGAGCGTTACGGCCACTATTCACTGGCGGCGGAAAGTCAGTATGACCACCCGTTCCAGTGGGGATCGAAGCGGACCGGGCCGGACCTGGCCCGCGTCGGTGGCCGGTATTCTGACGAATGGCATGTGGATCACCTGAAAGATCCGCAATCGGTCGTGCCGGAATCGGTGATGCCGAAATATGCCTTCCTGGCGGATCGCCTGATCGAGCCGACCTATATCCAGGACCTGATGAAGGCCAATCAGATCGTGGGTGTGCCTTACACCGACGAGCAGATGGAAAACGCCGAAGCCGACTGGTTGGCTCAGGCGGATCCTGACAGCGACTATGATGGGCTTCTGGCACGCTATCCGAAGGCGCAGGTGCGCAACTTCGACGGTGCGCCCGGTGTTTCGGAAATGGACGCCTTGATCGCCTATATGCAGATGTTGGGCACGTTGGTCGATTTCTCGACCTTCACACCTGACGCAAGCCGGTAAGGAGCTGGGATGATGGACACCTATTCTCTGCTCCGCGAAATCGCTGACAGTTGGGTGCTTCTGGCGATGTTCGTCTTTTTCCTTGGCGTTGTTGCCTGGGCGTTTCGCCCGGGCAGCCGCAAGGTCCACGACGACACCGCCAACATCCCCTTCCGCCACGAAGACAAACCTGCCGGTGACCGGGACGAACCCGGGCGCTCAGCTCAAAGGGAGTTGCGGCAATGAGTAAAAAACCTGTTGAAAAGAAAGAGCCCGAAACGACCGGCCATGAATGGGACGGTATCAAAGAGTTCAACAACCCGCTGCCACGCTGGTGGGTCTGGGTCTTCTACCTGACCATCATCTGGGGCGTCTGGTACACCATCGCCTATCCGGCCTGGCCGATGATCAAGGGGGCGACCGCTGGTTATCTGGGCTATTCCACCCGTGCCGAAGTGGCCGCCGAAATCGATCGCTTCAGCGCGATGAACAGCGAGCTGGAAGCCCAGCTTGCCTCGGCCGATCTGACGGCTCTGGAACCGGGCAGCGACCTGCACAACTATGCAATCCAGTCGGGCCGCGCGACCTTTGCAACCTTCTGTTCGCAATGTCACGGGTCTGGGGCGGCGGGCAACGTCGGCTATCCCAACCTTCTGGACAATGACTGGCTGTGGGGCGGCACCATCGAGGATATTCAATACACGCTGCGGCACGGCATCCGGTCCGAGGATGACGACGACACCCGGTATTCCGAGATGCCCGCCTTTGGCGACGATTATCTGAGCGACGAAGAGATTGCACAGGTCGTCCATTATGTTATGTCGCTGTCCCCTGTCACCCAGGCGGATGCCGACATGGCGCTGGCGGCTGACGGGGAAACCGTGTTCGCTGACAACTGCACCTCGTGCCATATGGAAGACGGCACCGGTGATCGCAGCCAGGGCGCGCCCAACCTGACCGATGCCATCTGGCTTTACGGCGACAGCGAAGAGGCCATCACCCAAATCGTGGCCACCGGCCCGTTCGGCGTGATGCCGGCCTGGAGCGGCAAACTGACCGACAGCCAGATTAACGCCGTGTCAGCCTATGTTCACCAGTTGGGCGGCGGCGAATAAGCCATCGGCCAACCAACCACGAGTTCCGGGGCCTCACTCCCCGGTCAACGGCACCGACCCCTGATCCTGTTCGCGCGTTTCTCCGGGGTCGGTGCCACCTAACTCAAAAGCCCGGTTGCCAGACAGCGACCGGGCTTTGTCACAGACGCGGTGCTGTTTCCTGTTTCGCGAATGACTTGACAGGTGATCAGGGGTGCGGCCATTTGCCCGACTGCGACGGGATGGCGCTGTGACAATATGGAAACTTGATAATAATCAAGGACTAATCACATATCCCGTGAATGGCGCGGCCAAAATCTTTGATCCACATCAAGGCTGCACTGTAGAATAATTCTTAATTCCCGGTTCAACCGAAAAGCAGGATTGGAATCTGTCCATGTCTGACGCCCCCGAACAGCTGTACGCCCCGCGCGAACCCGTTTTCCCCAAACGGGTGAAAGGCACGTTTCGCAGCCTGAAATGGTGGATCATGGGGATCACGCTGGGCATCTATTATCTTGCCCCGTGGATCCGCTGGGACCGCGGCCCCAACCTGCCCAACCAGGCCATCCTGGTCGACATGGCCAACCGCCGGTTCTACTTCTTCTGGATCGAAATCTGGCCGCATGAATTCTATTTCATTGCGGGGCTTCTGATCATGGCGGGGCTCGGGTTGTTCCTGTTCACTTCGGCGGCGGGACGTGTCTGGTGCGGATATGCCTGTCCGCAGACCGTCTGGACCGACCTGTTCATCCTGGTCGAACGCTGGGTTGAAGGTGACCGGAACGCACGTCTGCGCCTGCACCGTCAAAGCTGGAACGCAGAGAAGATCCGCAAGCGCCTGATCAAGTTTGCGCTCTGGATCATCATCGCGGTCGCCACGGGCGGCGCCTGGGTGTTCTATTTCGCCGATGCGCCGACGCTTCTGGTCGACCTGGTCACGGGGAACGCGCATCCGCTGGCCTATTCGACGGTCCTGGTGCTGACCCTGACAACGTTCATTTTCGGGGGCATCGCACGCGAACAGATCTGTATCTATGCCTGCCCATGGCCGCGCATTCAGGCGGCGATGATGGACGAGGACACGATCACCATCGCCTATCGCGACTGGCGGGGCGAACCGCGTGGCAAGGGCAAGGTGCGGGACGATCTGGGCGACTGTATCGACTGCAACGCCTGCGTGAACGTCTGCCCGATGGGCATCGACATCCGCGACGGGCAACAGATGGAGTGCATCACCTGTGGCCTCTGCATCGACGCCTGCGACGAGATGATGGACAAGGTTGGCAAACCGCGCGGCCTGATCGATTATCTGGCGCTGAAAGACGAGGCCTATGAACGCGCCGGGAACGAGAAAATTCCTGTCATCAAGCACCTTCTGCGCCCGCGTACGATCCTTTACACCACGCTTTGGGCTCTGGTCGGGGTCGCGCTGACCGTCGCCCTGTTCATCCGGCCGGACGTGGATGTGACCGTGCATCCGGTGCGCAACCCGACCTATGTCACACTGTCGGACGGCTCCATCCGCAATACGTATGACGTGGGCGTACGCAACCGGCACGGCGAAGAATGGCCATACTACTTCTCGCTGTCCGAGGGCAGTGATATGGTAATCGAACTGGAAGGCAGCGAGGAACTTGTGCTGGTGGCGCCGCCCGATACGGAAGCCAAGCAGCGGGTCTATGTCATCGCGCCTCCGGGGTCCGAAGCCGCCCGCGACGCGCGGACCGAATTGCGCCTTTGGATCATTGACGGCATCACGGGCGACCGGGTGCATGTGGACACCGTGTTCAACGGCAGGGGGCGCTAGGAATGGCCAATCCGAGTGAGAAAAAAGAGTTCGAGCTGACCGGCAAGCATGTTCTGGCCATCGTCGTGTCGGCCTTCACGGTGATCATCGGCGTGAACATCTTCATGGCTTATTCCGCCATCGGCACGTTTCCGGGGTTGGAAACCAGGAACTCCTATGTCGCCAGCCAGCAATTCGACGCGCAGAAAGCCGCGCAAGAGGCGCTGGGCTGGGACGTCAGAGTCGATGTGGATGGCGAAACGCTGGTGCTTGATATCAGCGACAAGGCTGGTGATCCCGTTACCGTCAAATCCATCTATGGCCTTCTTGGGCGCGCAACCCATGTGAAAGAGGATCAGGAGCCTGCGTTCAGCCAGGGGTCCAACGGTGTCTATCTGGCGCAGGTCGGACCGCTGGGCGAAGGCAACTGGAACCTGCGCCTGAATGTGATTGCCGAAGATGGCACCAGTTTTCAGCGTCGCATTCCCATCTTCATCTCGGGCAAATAGCGCCACATCGAACGCAGACAAGGAACCGCAGTCATGGCCACCCCGATCTCTGCCTGTCCCGCCTGTGACGCGGCCCCGCTTGCCGAAGCGCAAGCCGGCAAGGGCTATCACGGCAACGGGATGGAGGCGCAGCGCATCATGCTGTCCTTGCCTCAGATCTACTGCGCCGCCTGTATCGCCGGGGTCGAGCGCGGTCTTGCCGCGCAGCCCGGTGTGCGGGACGCCCGTGTGAACCTGACGCTGAAACGCGCAACCGTTGATGTCGATCCGGGGGTCGAGGCGCAGTCGCTGGCGGACTACCTGACCGGAATCGGTTTCGAGGCCTATGAGTTGGATCCGGGGCAGCTCACCTCGACCGCGACGGACAAGCAGGGCAAGGACCTGCTGATGCGTCTGGGTGTGGCGGGCTTTGCCATGATGAACGTGATGCTGCTGAGCGTGGCGGTCTGGTCGGGCGCCACCGACGCCACCCGTGACCTGTTCCATTGGATCAGCGCGGCGATTGCCATTCCGACCATCGGGTTTTCCAGTCAGGTGTTCTTCCGCTCGGCCTGGTCGGCACTACGGGTGGGGCGTCTGAACATGGACGTGCCGATCTCGTTGGCGATTATTCTGGCCTTGGGCATGTCGATTTACGAGACGATGCATTCGGGCGAACATGCCTATTTCGATGCGGCCTTGTCGCTGACGTTCTTCCTGCTGGCCGGGCGGTATCTGGATTATCGCACCCGCGCCGTGGCACGTTCAGCGGCCGAGGAACTGGCCGCCCTTGAAGTCCCCCGCGCGGCCCGCGTGGTCGACGGACAAGCGGATGAGCAGGTCGCTGTGTCCGACCTGTCGCCAGGCGATGTCGTGCGCGTTGTGCCGGGGGCTCGTGTGCCTGTGGACGGGATCGTCCTGACCGGCGAAAGCGAATTGGACCGCTCGCTTCTGACCGGGGAAAGCCTTCCGGTCGCCGCCGCGCCTGAAACCATCGTGTCGGCAGGCGAGGTGAACCTGACCGGCCCTCTGACCGTGCGGGTAACGGCGGCGGGTCGTGACAGTTCTCTGCACCGGATGGCGGATCTTGTTGCGATCGCGGAAACCGCGCGCAACCGATATACCTCGCTCGCCGACAAGGCGGCGGCGGTCTATGCGCCGGTGGTGCATCTGCTGGCACTGGCCGCGTTTCTGTTCTGGCTATGGTATTCCGGCGATTGGCGCATGGCGATGAACATCGCGGTCGCGACCCTGATCATCACCTGCCCCTGTGCGCTAGGCTTGGCTGTGCCCGCTGTGACCACGGCGGCGTCAGGGCGGTTGTTCAAGCAAGGCATGTTGTTGAAATCCGCCACCGCGATGGAGCGGCTGGCCGAGGTTGATCACGTCGTGTTCGACAAAACCGGCACGCTGACCGAGGGCAAGCCTGCCCTGGGTGATCTGTCACGCCACAAACCCCGCGATCTGGAAATCGCATTGGCGCTGGCGGAAGGCTCCAGCCACCCGTTGGCCCAATCGCTTGTGCAGGCGGTGCGCGCCGCAGGGGTTCAGCCTGCCGATGTGACACAGGTGCATGAGGTGCCGGGCAAAGGGATCGAGGGCAAATGGCAGGGCAAGATCGTGCGTCTGGGCCGTGCCGAATGGCTGGGCGCCAACGCCGTTGGTCAGACCGCGACCTATCTGGCAGTGTCCGGCGCGAAACCCGTGGCCTTCACCTTTACCGACGCGCTGCGCCCCGGAGTAGAGGCCGCGATCACCGCGTTGAAATCAAAAGGGATGGGCATCACCTTGATTTCGGGCGATGTGCCCGCTGCCGTGGCCGACATCGCCGGACGTGTGGGGATCGAGGATTGGAAAGCCGATACCCTGCCCGAGGACAAGGCCGAGTATGTCGCGCGACTTGGCAAGGCGGGCAAGAAGGTTCTGATGGTCGGCGACGGGTTGAACGACACCGCGGCGCTGGCGGCGGCGCATGTCTCGATCTCGCCTGCATCCGCGCTTGAAGCGGCGCGCGTCGTGTCCGACATCGTGCTTCTGGGCAAGTCGATGGAGCCGTTGGCAGACGCGATTGATCTGTCCAAATCCGCCACCCGAAGGATCAAGGAAAACTTCGCCATCGCAGCGGGTTATAACGCCATTGCCATTCCGATTGCGCTGATCGGGCTGGCGACGCCGCTGGCAGCCGCGCTTGCCATGTCGACCTCGTCCGTGACAGTGTCGCTGAATGCGCTGCGACTGAGAAAGGGCTAATCCATGAACGTGCTGGTCTATCTGATCCCTGTCTCGCTTTTGCTG
This sequence comes from Aliiroseovarius zhejiangensis, assembly GCF_014656375.1. Classification (GTDB taxonomy): domain Bacteria; phylum Pseudomonadota; class Alphaproteobacteria; order Rhodobacterales; family Rhodobacteraceae; genus Aliiroseovarius; species Aliiroseovarius zhejiangensis. The sequence goes on from NZ_BNCH01000003.1 coordinate 284,566, forward strand.
GGCGGTCTTGGTCTGGCCGCGTTCTTCTGGACCCTGAAAAGCGAGCAATATGAAGACCCGGAAGGCGACAGCCACCGCATTCTCAGCGATCGCTGGGACGACGCCCCGCCCAAGGACTGACCAAGATCAGACCAAACCGCGATTCCGCGCGATCATCGCCGCATGGGTGCGGTTGCGCGCGCCCAGTTTGCGGATCACCGACCGCATATGCATTTTCACAGTCACTTCCTGAATGCCGAAAGTATGGGCAATTTCCTTGTTCTGCTGCCCGTCACACAAAAGCGCCAGGATCTGTGCTTCGCGGCGCGACAACAGGTTTTCCGCGCCAGCAGGGGTCAGGCTGCCGTGAGGCAGCACGATCAGGTCGCTCTGGCCTTTCGCCAGGTGAAGGGCGGCTTTCAGGTCCGCGTTCGTCAGAGCCGCCGGAATGCAGGCCGTCACACCAAGGCGCAGAGCCTGGCGGGCGACGGTCAGCGACGGGGTGTGCATCAACAACACCACCGGCACATCCGAACGGGCTTTTGACAGCCGGGTGATCGCCCGCAGTCCACCCAGCCCCGGTGTGCCGAAATCTATGACCAGCATGTGCAGGCCCGGCTGGCTGCGCAGAAGGGTTTCCGCCTCTTGCACGGTTGCACAGGCGTGCAACCGAACGTCACCGCCCGGCTTCAAAACAGATGTGAACCTGCGCTGGATCGCATGGTCCTCTGTCACCAACAGGATTGTCACAGCGGTGCTCCGCTTCACGATTTGTGGCCGTTTTGGCCAAGGCCGGTTTCAGGCGCGCAACAATCGCACAGCGAGGGAAGGGCGAATAGGTGTCACTAGGGATAGGTTTAAGGCCCGAAACCTGTCTGAAAGTGAGGTCTGGACGCCGAAGGTCCATGATGCGCCGTGTTTCCCGGTGCATCAGTTGACCTTGGCAGTGCGCCCATCGCCTAGGGCAGCACCGTCACCACCGCCGGTCCCAGCGCATCCACGATCAGCGTCACGCCTTCGGCGGTCGGGTGCAGCCCGTCGGACTGCAAATATCGTAACGCATCATTGGCCGATCCCGCGGCATCCGTGAGACCGGCCAGGAAGCTGGGGTATAGCGGCACATCATGCTGCTGCGCCAGTCGCTCGAACACCCCTTCGAACGCGGCCTTGTAATCGGGGCCAAAATTGGCGGGACCGGGCATGCCGATCAGCAAGCCGGGCAGGTCACGCGCTGCCAGTTCGGACAGGATCGTATCAAGATTGGTATATGTCGTTTCCGGGTCGATGCCGCGCAGCATGTCATTGGCGCCAAGGGCAACCAGCACCATGTCGATCTCATCGGTCAGCACCCAGTCCAGCCGCGCGGCCCCACCTGCCGAGGTGTCCCCGGACACGCCCCCGTTGACCACCTTTGCGTCGATGCCATGATCTGTCAGCCAGCTCTCGAGTTGCGGCACGAACCCGTCCTGCTGCGGCAACCCGTATCCGGCGGTCAGACTGTCACCAAGCGCCAGGATGGTGACGGTGTCGGCCCGCGCCGCCCCTGACAGAAACATGATTGCAACCAAGCACTTGAGAAACCCGGCCCAAACCCCATATCCACGTGATATCTTCATGCCTTGCCCCTTACAGGAAATTCCATGTCCAAGCCGATCATCGCCCTGACCGACGCCCGCCTGACGCTTGGACATAATGCCGGACGGACCGAGATCCTCAAGGGGATCGACATGCGTGTGATGGCGGGCGAAACGCTGGGGCTGACAGGGCCGTCGGGGTCGGGCAAATCATCTCTCCTCATGGTGCTGGGCGGGCTTGAGCAAGCCAGCAGTGGCAGCGTGACCGTGTTGGGTCAGAACCTGAGCGCGATGGGCGAAGACGATCTTGCCCGGTTCCGCAGGGATCATATGGGGGTGGTGTTCCAATCTTTCCACCTGATCCCCACCATGACGGCGCTGGAGAATGTGGCAACACCCCTGGAACTGGCCGGTGTGCGGGACGCGTTCGAACGGGCCGAGGAAGAACTGACTGCGGTCGGCCTGTCGCATCGGCTGGATCATTATCCAAGCCAGATGTCGGGCGGGGAACAACAGCGCGTGGCACTGGCGCGAGCCGCCGCACCGCGTCCCGAAATTCTGCTGGCGGATGAGCCAACCGGTAATCTGGACGGCAAGACCGGTGCGGCGATCATGGACCTGCTGTTCGGCCTGCGCGACCGCTATGGTGCCACCCTGGTCCTTGTCACCCATGCGCCGGAACTGGCCGAACGCTGCGACCGGATCCTTCAGATCCAGGACGGGGTGCTGGTATGATGCAGTCGCTGAGCATGGCGCTGCGTCTGGCCCGGCGCGAGATGCGCGGCGGCACGCGCGGGTTTCGCATCTTCCTTGCCTGTCTGGTGCTGGGCGTCGCCGCGATTGCCGGTGTGGGCAGTGTGCGCGAAGGGCTTCGGGCAGGGTTGGCTGCGCAAGGGGCGGTTCTGCTGGGGGGCGATGCGTCTGTGTCGTTCACCTATCGGTTCGCCGACACTGCCGAGCTTGCGGTTCTGACGTCCGAAAGCGCCCAGATGACCGTGATGGCTGATTTTCGATCCATGGCCGTGGTGGGGGATGAGCGTGGGCTGACACAGATCAAGGCCGTCGATGACGCTTATCCGCTGGTCGGGGAGGTGGAACTGGACCCACCGATCAACCTGTCCACGGCGCTGGATGGTCAGAACGGGCAGTCCGGAGCGGTGATGGATGATCTTCTGATCGACCGGCTGGGCCTGTCCTTGGGAGATAGGTTCCAACTGGGCGAGACCGAGTTTGTCCTGATGGCCGAGTTGGTGAAAGAGCCGGACAATGCCAGCGGCGGATTCAGCCTTGGCCCGCGCACCATCGTGCGGCGGTCGGCGTTGGACGGATCGGGTTTGCTGACCGAAGGCACATTGTTCAACAGCCAGTACAAGATGCGACTGGCGTCGGGTCAAAGCCTTGATCAGCTTTATGCCGCAACCATGCCGACGCTCGAACCAAATGGCGCGCGGTGGCAGGATGCCCGCAATGGCGCGCCCGGTATGCGGCGTCTGGTCGACCGGCTGGGCGCGTTTCTTGTGCTGGTCGGATTGGCCGGGCTGACCGTCGGCGGGGTCGGGATTTCGGCCGCTGTGCGTGCCTATCTGGACGGCAAAACCAGCACAATAGCGATCTTACGCGCGCTAGGCGCCGACAAACAGACGATCTTTCTTACATATTTCCTGCAAATCGGCGTTTTGACCCTGATTGGCCTTTCCCTGGGTTTGTTTTTGGGGGCCGTGGTGCCTTTGGCGCTGGCGCCCCTGATCGAAGACGTGTTGCCCATCACGGCCGAGATCAAGATCTATGCCCGCCCTCTGGCCGAGGCGGCGCTTTATGGCGTGCTGGCGGCGCTGCTGTTCACCCTGTGGCCGCTTGCCCGAACCGAGGATGTGAAGGCCGCGGCGCTTTTTCGCGATGCTGCCCTTGGTGGCAATCGCCTGCCACGCCCCTTGTTCATCGGGATCTGCCTGGCCTTGCTGGCGCTGCTGATCTGGTCGGCGGCGACCTTGTCCGGGATGCCACGCCTGGCGATGTGGAGCTTCATCGGTCTGGCCGGTGCTTTCGCTGCGCTGGTGCTGACCGGGCTTGGGGTGCGCTGGGTGTCGCGCTGGGTCGGGCACCGCAAAGCCATGCGCGGGTGGCCCACTCTGCGGATGGCCCTTGGCGCGGTTGGCGGTCCGGGTGGTGAGGCCGGCGCGGTTGTGCTGTCACTGGGGCTTGGCCTGGCGGTGCTGGCCGCGGTGGGGCAGATCGACAACAATCTGCGCGGTGCCATTGCGCGCGACCTGCCAGACGTGGCGCCCAGCTTTTTCGTGGTCGATATCCAACCCGACCAGATTGACGGTGTGACGACCCGGCTTGAAGGCGACCCGTTGGTCAGTCGCATCGACACCGCCCCCATGCTGCGTGGCATGATCACCCGGATCAACGACCGCCCGGCGCGCGAGGTGGCCGGTGGCCATTGGGTGGTGCGCGGGGATCGGGGCCTGACCTATTCCGATACGCCGACCCGCACCAACGTCGTCGAAGGTGAGTGGTGGCCCACAGATTACCAAGGCCCGCCGCAGATCAGCTTTGCCGCGGAAGAGGCCGAAGAGATGGGCATCGGCCTTGGCGACAGCCTGACCGTGAACATTTTGGGGCGCGACATCACCGGCACGATCACCAGCTTGCGTGAGGTTGATTTCAGCCAGGCCGGGATGGGGTTTGTGATGACCATGAACCCTTCGGCGCTGTCGGGCGCCCCGCACAGCTATATTGCGACGATCTATTCCGACGCGGACGGCGAGGCGGCAATCCTCCGCGACTTGGGCCGGACCTATCCGAATATCACGTTGATCTCGGTGCGGGATGCGATCACGCAGGTGACGGGGATCATGGGGCAGGTGGCCGCCGCGATTACCTATGGTGCGCTGGCGACCCTGTTGACCGGTTTTGTCGTCCTGATGGGGGCGGCGGCGGCGGGGGAGCGTGCGCGCACCTATGAAGCGGCGGTGCTGAAAACCCTTGGGGCAACGCGCCCTGCGATCCTGACAAATTTCGCCATCCGCTCGGCGGTGCTGGGGGCGGCTGCGGGGGCTGTGGCGGTGCTGGCGGGTGGGCTGGCCGGATGGGCGGTCACCCATTACATCATGGAAGAACGGTTCGTCTTTGACGCCGCGAATGCCATCGCCATCGTGTCAGGCGGGGTGGTTGCCACCGTACTGGCCGGACTTGTCTATGCCTGGCGTCCGCTGTCTGCGCGACCGGCACGGGTGCTGCGCGCGCCTGAATGACCCCGTCCATGGTTCTGGCCATGTGCGGCGCGATGCACCTTGCGGATGACCAGTTTCAAACCCGACCAGATGTCGTCCACGGCGCAGACCTTTACGTCGACAAGTGTCGTGCACAGCGCGAGATCGCGGATCACATCTTCGGTCATATCCGTCGGCTGTTTTGATGCTTTCTTGGGCCACGAAATCCAGATCATGCCGTCCTTTTGCAACGCTGCGCGCAGGCTTGGCAGCGCCGCCTCGAAAGCGGCTCGACTATCGGTAAACATGTGGATCAGATCATAGGGCCCGCGCAGGGTGCCTGTGGTGCAGTCCTCGACCGTGGCAAAGGCGCGGCTTTTCACGAGGTGGTCCAGCGCCGCAGGGCGGTTCAGCCACGCCACCCGCTGGCCGTCTTTCAAGCCGAGCTTTTTTGCCAAAGATGTGCCGGAATACGCTGTCATAGGGTCAGGATATGCCCACCCAGCCCGAAGGCAAATCCCAGTATCGCCCCAAGTGGCGGGGACCAGTGTCGGTCAACCGGCACTTGCGGCGCGATGTCCTGGAACATCAGATAGAGGATACCGCCTGCCGAAAACAGCATCAGCCCGCCCAATACTGTCGGAAGGCTTGAGAACAGCGTGATGCCCATCACCGCGGCTAACGGTCCCACAGGCACAAGGGCAAGAAACAACAACAGGCGTGTCTTGCGCGAAGTACCTGCGGATGCTGCAAGTTCCCGATCCGCATTGAACCCTTCTGGCATGTTCTGCGCCCCGATCAGGACCGCCAGCAAGACCGCAAGGTTGGGATCGGCGGTCAGGATCGCGCCCATGGCGATGGCTTCAGGGATGAAATCCATCAGCATCGCCATGAATTGCGCCTTGGACCCGCCCCGACGTGACAAGGCAACATCCGCCGCCAGTGCCGCCACGGCCCCAAGGATCAGCGGCAGCAGGGCAACAAGACCCGGCACCCGCTCGATCCCTTCGGGGATCAGCACAAGTGTGACGGCGGACAGAAGCGCGCCCGCACCAAATGCCATGATCCAGTGATTGGCTTCGTTGCGCAACGTGCCGGGCAAAAGGCGGTCGAACCCTGCAAGCCACGCCCCAAATGGAATGGCCGCCCCGGCAAGGGCGGCCAACAGAATTGCATGAAGGATGTCGCCCATCACAGCGTGCGTTCGACCATCATTTTCTTGATCGACGCGATGGCCTTGGCCGGGTTCAATCCCTTCGGGCAAGTCTTGGCGCAGTTCATGATCGTGTGGCAGCGATAGAGCTTGAAGGGGTCTTCAAGCTCGTCCAGCCGTTCGCCGGTCGCCTCGTCGCGGCTGTCGATGATCCAGCGATACGCATGAAGCAGCGCGGCCGGCCCAAGATACCGGTCCCCGTTCCACCAATAGCTGGGGCACGAGGTCGAGCAACTGGCGCACATGACGCATTCATAGAGCCCATCCAGCTTCTTGCGGTCCTCGATGGACTGCTTCCACTCTTTCGCCGGGCGATTGGTCTTGGTTTCCAGCCACGGCATGATCGAAGCGTGCTGCGCATAGAAATGCGTCAGGTCCGGGATCAGGTCGCGCACGACCGGCATGTGGGGCAGAGGATAGATTTTCACATCGCCCTTCACCTCATCCATCCCATAGATACAGGCCAGCGTGTTGATCCCGTCGATGTTCATTGCGCAGGACCCACAGATGCCTTCGCGGCAGGACCGGCGGAAGGTCAGGGTGGGATCAATCTCGTTCTTGATCTTGATCAGCGCGTCCAGAACCATCGGGCCGCATGTGTCCATGTCGACAAAATAGGTGTCGACGCGGGGGTTTTCGCCATCATCCGGGGTCCAGCGGTAAATCTGGAACTTGCGGATATTGGTCGCGCCTGCGGGCTTTGGCCATGTCTTGCCGGTGCGGATGGTCGAGTTCTTTGGAAGTCTGAATTGAACCATGTCGTGTCCTCCTTAGAACGTCCGCGCTTTGGGCGCGATTTTCTTCAAGGCAATGCCACCTTCGTTCTCGGTGGTCAGCGGGTCTGTGATGACGGGGCGATAGCTCAGATCAACCTTGGTGCCGTCGACGCGGCTGACGGTGTGCACGCGCCATTTCTTGTCGTCACGCTCGGGGTAATCCTCGTGCGCGTGGGCGCCACGGCTTTCGTGGCGGGCTTCGGCGCCGTGGATGGTGGCCAGCGCGTTAGGCATCAGGTTGGTCAGTTCCAGCGTCTCCATCAGGTCCGAGTTCCAGACCAGTGACCGGTCGGTGACGGCAAGATCGTCCAACTTGGCAGCCACCTTGGTCATCTTCTCGACGCCTTCCTTGAGGGTCTTGGCAGTGCGGAAAACGGCGGCGTCGGCCTGCATGGTTTTCTGCATCTCAAGACGCAGCTCGGCGGTCGGAACCGCGCCGCTTGCATTGCGCAAACCGTCAAAACGGTCGAAGGCCTTGTCAACGGACGCCTGGTTCAGAACCGGGTTCGACGCTTCTGCATCCACCACCTTGCCTGCGCGGATCGCGGCGGCGCGGCCAAAGACCACGAGGTCAATGAGAGAGTTTGACCCAAGACGGTTGGCCCCATGGACCGAGGCACAGCCCGCTTCACCCACAGCCATCAGGCCGGGCACGACAGCGGTCGGGTCGTCCTTCGTGGGGTTCAACACCTCGCCCCAATAGTTCGTGGGAATGCCGCCCATGTTGTAATGCACGGTCGGCAGAACCGGGATCGGTTCCTTGGTCACGTCGACACCCGCAAAGATCTTCGCACTTTCCGAAATACCGGGCAGGCGTTCAGCCAGCGCCTCGGCGGGCAGGTGATCGAGGTGCAGATAGATGTGATCTTTCTCGGCGCCCACACCACGGCCTTCGCGGATTTCCATGGTCATCGAGCGGGAGACGTAGTCACGCGGGGCAAGGTCTTTATACTGGGGCGCGTACCGCTCCATAAACCGTTCGCCTTCGCTGTTGACCAGATAGCCGCCTTCGCCACGCGCACCTTCGGTGATCAGGCAACCCGAACCATAAATGCCGGTCGGGTGGAACTGCACGAACTCCATATCTTGCAAGGCAAGGCCCGCACGAGCCACCATGCCGCCACCGTCGCCGGTGCAGGTGTGGGCCGAGGTGGCCGAGAAGAAGGCACGCCCATAGCCGCCCGTGGCCAGGACGACCATCTTGGCGTTGAAAACGTGCATCGTGCCATCGTCGAGCTTCCAGCAGACAACGCCCTGACATTGCCCGTCTTCGGACATGATCAGGTCGATGGCGAAGTATTCGACATAGAACTCCGCGTTGTTCTTCAGCGATTGGCCGTAAAGCGTATGCAGGATTGCGTGGCCGGTCCGGTCGGCGGCCGCACAGGTCCGTTGCACGGGTGGGCCGTCGCCAAATTCTGTGGTGTGGCCGCCGAAGGGACGTTGATAGATCTTGCCTTCTTCGGTGCGCGAGAAGGGGACGCCGTAATGCTCAAGCTCGTAAACCGCCTTGGGGGCTTCACGGGCCAGGTATTCCATCGCGTCCGTGTCGCCCAACCAGTCCGAGCCTTTCACCGTGTCGTACATGTGCCACTGCCAGTTGTCCGGGCCCATGTTGGACAGGGACGCGGCGATGCCACCCTGGGCTGCGACAGTGTGTGAGCGGGTCGGGAAGACCTTGGTCACGCAAGCGGTGCGCAGACCCTGTTCGGCCATGCCAAGCGTGGCGCGCAGACCAGCGCCGCCGGCACCGACCACGACCACGTCATATTCGTGCGTTTCGTATTCGTAAGCTGCCATTTGGGGTGCTCTCCGGTCTTAAAAGGCGATGCGGGCCAGGCCGTAAAGGCCAACCGCAAGTGTTGTATAGGCCAGCGCCGTGCTGAGGATCACGAGCGCCTTCTTGGTCACGCCGCGCGAATAATCCTCGATCACGACCTGAATGCCGTGACGGAAGTGCACCATCGCGGTCACAAGCGTCATGGCGGCGATGATGGCGGGGAAGGGGCGGTGGTAATAGGCCACGGCCTCTTCATACGGCAGTCCAAGCGCGCTGCCGAAGGTCAGCGCGAACAGCGGCATCAGGATCAGAAGGCCAACGGCAGAAATGGCCTGGCCCCAGAAATGTTCGGTGCCAGAGCCGGAAGCCCCTTTGCCCTCGGCACGTTTGCGGTCGGTCAGGTAATGCATGTCTGCCCCCTTACACGATGATGGCGACAATGATCGCCAGAATGACGGAGCCGAAGATGACGCCAAGGCCCATCTTCTCGGCGGTGTCGACCTCTAGCCCGATGCCGATGTCCCAGATCAGGTGTCGCAGGCCGGACAGGGCGTGGTAGCACAAGGCCCAGAGCGCCAGGAACATAATCACATCCCCGATGAACGAGGTCATGAGCCCGTTCACAAAGTCATAATATCCGGGGCCCATCGCCGCCGCGAAAAACCACCACACGACCAGGATCGCTGCCCCCAAAAGGGCGACGCCGGTGATCCGGGCGAAGATCGAGGTCATGGAGGTCAGCTGCGGGCGGTAAATCTGCAGATGCGGGGAAAGGGGGCGGTTGCCCCTATTCACGTCGGCCATGGCGGCCTCCTTCTGTCTGTTGCGACTGTTGAGACAGGAATAGCGCCATTTGCGGTGCAGAGTCACGCTTTAAGGATGGCAAAACGCGCCGAATTTGCGCTAACACGCCTGAAATTTGCACCTTGTGATCACAAAAATTAATCTTGTGATCACAACAGGGGTAGCCGTATATCCGACCGAAAATATAGGGCAATCCGGCGACAAATGCTGCAAAGCGGCATACGCGCCGGGCTGGTTTCGCGATGCGTTCCCTATTTCGGCATCAAGGCCCAGTAATCAAGGTCCAGCATGACGTCCGGGTGGTATTTGCCATCCTCGCCCTTCAGCGAGAACGCCGGCGCACCGTGCTTTGCCGCCACCAACCGAAGCCGCACGGCCCCTACGCCCGGCGCGTCGGTGTCGGCCTTGTCCAGAACTTCGGACCAGGCGCGGATCGTGTCGCCCGCGAAGCAGGGGTTCGCGTGTGCCCCGCCATTCAATCCGACGATCATCTGCGCATTCGCCAACCCGTTGAAGGACAAGGCCCGCGCCATCGAGATCACGTGGCCGCCATAGATAAGCCGCTTCCCGTCTGGCCGGAAGGTGGCGTCGAAATGGACCTTGGCCGTGTTCTGCCACAGGCGCGTGGCCAGCATGTGTTCCGCTTCTTCGACGGTCACGCCGTCCACGTGGTCGATCTTTTCGCCAACGTCGTAATCGCCCCAACGATGCGGCTCACCGGCCAGCGTGAAGTCATAATCTTCGAAAGACAGCCCGGCGGGGATCACCAGATCGTCAGCGTCCAGCGAAGGTTTCAGGTCAGGGATCACCGTGTCGGGCGCAGGCGCATCCAGGTCGCCCTTGCGCACCATCACCCAGCGCACATAGTCCAGCACGGGCTCGTCCATCTGGTTCACACCGCGCGTGCGCACCCAGACCACGCCCGATTTACCGTTTGAGTTCTGTTTCAGCCCGATCACCTCGGATGACGACCGCAGCGTGTCACCCGGATAAACCGGCTTCAGCCACCGGCCTTCGGCATAGCCAAGGTTCGCCACGGCGTTCAGAGAAATGTCGGGGACGGTCTTACCGAACACGATGTGAAACGCGATCAGGTCGTCGATGGGCGACCCGTCCAGCCCGCAATTGCCCGCGAACTCGTCCGAGGAATAGAGCGCATGACGGGCCGGATACAGCGCGTGATACAGCGCACGTTCCCCTTCGGCCACGGTGCGCGGCACCGCGTGGTGGATCACGTCGCCCAGCTTGTAATCTTCAAAAAAGCGGCCGGGGTTGGTTTTTGCCATCAGTAATCTCCCAGTTTCGTGTCGGGCGTGTAGTCGCCGGGAACGACCTTCACCACCGCTTGCGCGCAGCGCATCTTGCCGGTCGCGGCATCATGGGCATAGGCGGGGTCGCCATGCAGTTCCCACCCCTTGTTCAGGGCAGCGGTGACTTTGTGACAGAAGGCCGATGTGTCATCTTCGGTCAGCAGGCGATAGAGTTTCATGGCTCACATTCCAAAGGGCGATGGGCCGATCAGCCCGTGGATGAATCCAATAACCAGTGTCAAAACCACGGACGCGCCAAGGAACATTCCATCCTTCGCGATGGTGCCCTTGGTGTTGGGTGTCCATTCCGGCTCGGCCCGGTTGATCACAATGATCTCGGCCACCGCCCAGATCGTCAGCGCGCCGAACAGGATGATCGAGGCCGGGTCCGGGTTCACCACGATATGCGCCACGCTCCAGATGATGAAACCGGTCAGCATCGGGTGGCGCATCCGGTAAAACAGCGCGCCTTTCGACGGGCCGGGGCTCATGAAATAGATCGCGACGAGGATGGCAAGGTTGTTGATATGTTTCAGGAAGGCCGGATAGGCAAACAGGTCATAGCTTTCGATGCTGCGATAGCCGATCACCATCAACACGATTCCAACAACCAGAATCAGGGCCGAGACACCCTTGGCCTTGTCCCCCATCGCGGCGTGGCGGGCGGGCAGGGCGCGTTTCCAGAAATGCCCTGCATACCACAGGGCGATGCCGATGATCATCGTTGCCATGAACAGTCTCCGCGTTAGTCGGCCATTTTGGCGATGGCGTCCGCCTTGGCCAGAAGTCCCTTTGCCGTCACAACATGCAGGTTTTCGACGATTTTACCATCCACAACCGCGACGCCCTGGCCCGAGGCCTCGGCTTCTTCAAACGCAGCGATCTGGCGGCGGGCCAGGTCGATCTCGGCGTCCGAGGGCGCAAAGGCGGTGTTCGCGATCTCAAGTTGCGCAGGGTGGATCAGGGTCTTGCCGTCCATCCCCATGTCGCGCCCCTGATCGCATTCGGCCCGTAGCCCCTCATCGTCTTTGAAGGCGTTATAGACGCCATCCACGATCACCACACCATGCGCCTTGGCTGCCAGCAGACACAGATGCAGCCCGCCCATCATCGGCAGACGGTCGGCGCGGAAGCGGGTGTTGAGTTCCTTGGCAAGGTCGTTCGTGCCCATCACGAACCCCTTCAGGCGCGGGTGGGCGGCGATCTGGGCGGCGTTCAGCATGCCCAGCGGTGTTTCCATCATCGCCCACAGATCGACATCCGGGATCAGGGCCGCCAGTTCGTCAAGTTGCGCCGCTGACCCAACCTTGGGCATCAGGATTGCATCTATGTCGGCGCCGACGAAAGCCGCCACATCATCCTTGCCCCAATTCGTATCAAAGCCGTTGATCCGGACGATCTTCGCCCGATTGCCAAAGCCGCCCTTGTCCAGTTCTGCCTTCAGGATCGCGCGGGCCTCGACCTTGGCATCCGGGGCGACGGCGTCCTCGAGGTCGAAGATGATCGCATCGGTGGGCAGGGTGCGCGCTTTCTCCAGCGCGCGCTCTTTCGAGCCGGGGATATACAGGACGGAACGATAGGGACGAGTGGACATGATTCTGAGCCTCCGCAATATTGTTGCGCAAGGGACCACATCTGCGCACCATTCCGCAAGGGTGGATTTGCCGCATCGCAGAAATTTCTTGGTGCCGCGCACCGCTGAAGGTCATGTCAGACCATCCCAGATCAGCTTCGTGCCGGTGATGATCAGGAACAGATAGGTGAAGGCAAAGAAGCCCCGCTCGGACAGGCGGTGGTGCATGTGAACGCCGATCCAGACACCGAGTATGGCAAAGGGGATCAGGAACAGATTGGCCTTGGCCGTCTGCCAGGTAAATATCCCCAACGCGAAGTAGGGCACGAATTTCATAAGGTTTATCGCCCAGAAACTGATCACGGTCGTCGCCTGAAACGTGGTTTTGTCCAACCGTCGCGACAACAGGAACACCGCCGCAGGGGGGCCGCCCGCATGGCTGATGAAACTGGTAAACCCGGCGATCACCCCCCAGAACCCGCCAAGACCGATCGACATCGGGTGGGATGCGGGCGTGATCAGACCCCGCGCGCGGGCGGCCTGAAACGCGACGAAGCCGACTGCGATCAGGCCAATCAACAGGCGGAACACATCCGGGTCCGCGATGGAATACACGAGCGCGCCGATGGCCACACCCGGCACGGCGCCCAAGACCAACGCCTTGGCCGATGGCATGTCCCACTTGCGCCAATAGGGTTTCAGCGCAGTTACATCCATCAGCATCAACAGCGGCAACATCAGCCCGATCGCCGCACCCGGTTCCAGAATCAGAGCCAGCAACGGCGTCGCCGCGAAGGCCGCGCCAGAACCGAAACCGCCCTTGGAAATCCCCGCAAAGATCACTGCGGGGATCGCAAAGACAAAGAAGGTGAGGTCCAGTACCTCGGGCATGGCGCGTCCCTCAAGCCGCTGGAAAACGAGTGTTTTAGCGCTATCGCGAATGACGCATTGGGGCAAGCGCAGCCTTATGCCGCAACGCGGCACCCTTGCGCGGACGCAGGATAAGGACTACCCATGCGCCCGAAAACAACTGATCGGAGATCAACCTCATGGCCAGACCAAAGATTGCGCTTATCGGCAGCGGCATGATCGGGGGCACCCTTGCCCACCTTGCCGCCCTGAAAGAAATGGGCGACGTCGTTCTTTTCGATATTGCCGACGGCATCCCGCAGGGCAAGGCGCTGGATATTGCCGAAAGCGGCCCCGTCGAAGGGTTCGACGCAGCACTTTCGGGCACCACGTCTTACGAAGATATTGCTGGCGCTGATGTCTGCATCGTCACCGCAGGTGTGCCGCGCAAGCCGGGCATGAGCCGCGATGACCTTCTGGGCATCAACCTCAAGGTCATGAAGTCGGTCGGCGAAGGCATCAAGGAACACGCCCCGAACGCTTTCGTGATCTGCATCACCAACCCGCTGGACGCGATGGTTTGGGCGCTGCGCGAATTCTCGGGTCTGCCGCACAACAAGGTGGTCGGCATGGCCGGCGTGCTGGATTCGGCGCGCTTCCGTCACTTCCTGTCGGTCGAATTCGATGTGTCGATGCGCGACGTCACCGCCTTCGTTCTGGGCGGCCATGGCGACACGATGGTGCCGCTGACCCGTTATTCGACCGTTGGCGGCATCCCGCTGCCGGATCTGGTCGAGATGGGCTGGACCAGCCAGGAAAAACTGGACGCAATCGTTCAGCGCACCCGGGATGGCGGCGCCGAGATCGTGGGCCTTCTGAAAACCGGGTCGGCCTATTATGCGCCTGCCGCTTCGGCAATCGAAATGGCGCAAGCCTATCTGCATGACCAGAAACGCCTGTTGCCCTGCGCGGCCTATGTGGATGGTGCATATGGGCTGGACGGCTTCTATGTGGGCGTGCCGACCATCATCGGCGCCAACGGCATCGAAAAGGTCATCGACATCAAACTGGACAAAGACGAACAAGCCATGTTCGACAAATCCGTTGATGCCGTCAAAGGCCTTGTGGAAGCCTGCAAGGGGATCGACAGCTCGCTGGCCTGATCTGACTTGCGAAACCGTGCCGGGGCGTTCCGTTCAGGGACGCCCTTTTTTTGTTTTCCCGACACGCCTTTAGAATCAGTTGTTTCGGCGGTTGTAAGCAGGTGAAGTGTTTTGTGATCACAGCATTTTAGCGTGTGATCACAAAAAAGCAGGTTTAGCGCAAAAAACCCCTGTTTCCGCAGAAAGTGTTTTTGAACGACCAGTCAGTTGTGCATGGTGTCGGCGACCAAATGGACCAACTGGATAGGATGATTTCATGAACATTCATGAATACCAGGCGAAGGCCCTTCTGAAATCCTATGGTGCTCCCGTCTCTGAGGGGCGCGCCGTATTGAAAGCAGAAGATGCCAAGACCGCCGCAGGTGAACTCGACGGCCCCCTTTGGGTGGTGAAAGCGCAAATCCACGCAGGTGGCCGGGGCAAGGGGTCCTTCAAGGAAGCTGACGCCGGTGAAAAAGGCGGTGTCCGCCTGACCAAGTCGGTGGAAGAAGCCGCCGAAGAAGCCAAGAAGATGCTGGGCCGCACGCTGGTCACGCACCAGACCGGACCGGCAGGCAAGCAAGTCAACCGCATCTATATCGAGGCCGGCTCCGGCATCGAGCGTGAGCTTTACCTCGCTCTGTTGGTTGACCGGCAAACCTCGCGCATTTCGTTCGTCTGCTCGACCGAAGGCGGCATGGACATTGAAGAGGTCGCCGCCGCGACCCCGGAAAAAATCCTGAGCTTCTCGGTCGATCCCGCGACGGGGTATCAAGGCTTCCACGGTCGCCGCATCGCCTTTGCGCTGGGCCTGGAAGGCGCGCAGGTCAAGCAATGCGTCAAACTGATGGGCCAGCTCTACAAAGCCTTCACCGAAAAGGACATGGAGATGCTGGAGATCAACCCGCTGATCGTATCTGACAGTGGTGATCTGAAAGTGCTGGACGCCAAGGTCGGTTTTGACGGCAACGCCGTTTACCGCCACCCGGATATCGCTGAGCTGCGCGACACCACCGAAGAAGACCCGAAAGAGCTGGAAGCGTCTAAATACGACCTGAACTACATCGCTCTGGACGGTGAAATCGGCTGCATGGTGAACGGTGCGGGCCTTGCGATGGCCACGATGGACATCATCAAGCTTTACGGTGCTGAGCCTGCCAACTTCCTTGACGTGGGTGGCGGCGCCACCAAAGAGAAAGTCACTGAGGCCTTCAAGATCATCACCTCGGACCCCAACGTGAAGGGCATCCTTGTGAACATCTTCGGCGGCATCATGCGTTGTGACGTGATCGCCGAGGGCGTGGTTGCAGCCGTGAAAGAAGTGGGCCTGCAGGTTCCGCTGGTCGTGCGTCTGGAAGGCACCAACGTGGAAGCCGGCAAAGACATCATCAACAACTCCGACGTTGATGTGATCGCTGCCGACAACCTGTCGGACGGCGCAGAGAAAATCGTGAAAGCGGTGAAGGGCTGATGGGCGTGGTCTTTCGTCTACCAATGCTATTGCTGGTTTCAACAACTCACGCTGTGTCAGAACCAGCGTCTGTCGGAGAGTCCATGCGCAGTGTTGAGCCGAAAGACTTCATCTCTGCATTTCTCGGGAATTGTGCTCAGAACCCTGGGCGATTGGACAAGGTTGGAGCGATCGCATCTACGCTGGGATACGCTGAACTGCCCAAGGAGTATGAGTTGCTGTTAGCCCCCCAAGATCCCCAAGCTCCTTTCCAAGGTTGGATCGCAACGGACGGACCAGGAGCACCATTTCTCATTGGGATCAGTGAAGGTAAACTTCGAGGTGTCACATATCAATTTTGCGCTGTTTCTAATCCTTTTTTGGATGCAGAGCGCGCGATGGATATCCTTGAGCAGCATATTCAGCTTTCGCAGCCCTACGTAGATGAATCGACTGCTGGGCAACGCTACAGAGCATGGTTGGTAGACGAAGTGCTCAGCGGTGCTTTCTTGTCCACTACAGATATCGGCGGCATGGGATACAGAGGACTCACCCTCTCTATTGCAGCCCCTAAACAGTATTAAAGGAGAACGCCAAATGGCAGTCCTTATCGACGAAAACACCAAGGTGATCTGTCAGGGCTTCACCGGCTCGCAGGGGACCTTTCACTCGGAACAGGCCATTGCGTATGGCACCAAGATGGTCGGCGGTGTGACGCCGGGCAAAGGGGGGCAGACGCATCTGGACCTTCCGGTCTTCAACTCGGTCCACGAGGCGAAAGCCAAGACCGAAGCCAATGCATCGGTGATCTATGTGCCGCCGCCCTTCGCAGCGGACTCGATCCTTGAGGCGATTGATGCCGAGATGGAACTGATCGTCTGCATCACCGAAGGCATTCCGGTGCTGGACATGATGAAGGTGCAGCGCGCGCTGGACGGCTCGAAATCGCGCCTGATTGGCCCGAACTGCCCCGGTGTCATCACGCCCGACGCCTGCAAGATCGGCATCATGCCCGGCCACATCCACAAGCGTGGCTCGGTTGGCGTCGTATCGCGCTCCGGCACGCTGACCTATGAGGCTGTGAAGCAGACCTCGGACATCGGTCTGGGCCAGTCGACCGCGGTCGGCATCGGCGGTGACCCGATCAAGGGCACCGAGCATATCGACGTGCTGGACATGTTCCTGGACGATGACGAGACCCAGTCGATCATCATGATCGGTGAAATCGGTGGCTCGGCAGAAGAAGAAGCCGCTGAATTCCTGGCGGACCAGAAGAAGAAAGGCCGCTGGAAGCCGGTTGCCGGTTTCATCGCTGGCCGTACGGCACCTCCGGGTCGCCGCATGGGCCACGCGGGTGCCATCGTTGCCGGTGGCAAGGGTGGAGCCGAGGACAAGATCGAAGCCATGCGTTCGGCTGGCATCGTCGTTGCCGACAGCCCCGCCACGCTGGGCGAGGCCGTGCTGGAAGCGATCGGCAAGTAAATATCAAGGCGCGCGCCCCTGGACGCAGGGGCGCGTGTTCTCTCATTTTTCAGGTGAACCCATGACGGATCAAAGCCCCAACGACCTTTTCCATGCGTCAAGCTTCATGCAAGGTCACAACGCTGAGTATCTTGAACAGCTCTACGCCCAGTATGCGAAGGACCCGAACGCGGTGGACGCCGCGTGGCAGGCGTTTTTTGCCGAGCTTGGGGATGATGGCGGCGACGTGACCGCCGAGGCGGCCGGGCCGTCCTGGGCGCGCACCGACTGGCCGCCAATGCCAACGGGCGACCGGGTTCACGGGTTGGACGGCCAATGGCCGGAAGAGCCGGTGGCCGAAGCGAAATCGGCAGGCAAGAAGATCGAAGCGAAGGCGGCTGAAAAGGGCGTCCAACTGTCTGACGATCAGGTCAGGCGCGCCGTGCTGGACAGTATCCGCGCCCTGATGATCATCCGCGCCTATCGGATCCGGGGGCATCTGGTGGCGGATCTTGACCCGCTGGGCATGCGCGAGACGACACCGCACCCCGAACTTGATCCCGCGTCCTATGGGTTCACCGAGGCGGATATGGACCGCCCGATTTTCATCGACAACGTGCTGGGGCTGGAAGTCGCCTCGATGCGGCAGATCCTGGCGATTGTGAAAAGCACCTATTGCGGCACATTTGCGCTGCAATACATGCATATTTCCGATCCCGCCCAATCGGCTTGGCTGAAAGAACGGATCGAAGGGTTTGACCGCGAGATCAAGTTCACCCGCGAAGGCCGCCGCGCCATCCTGAACAAGCTGGTCGAGGCCGAAGGGTTCGAGAAATTCCTGCACGTGAAATACATGGGCACCAAGCGGTTCGGTCTGGATGGGGGCGAAGCCCTGATCCCCGCGATGGAACAGATCATCAAACGCGGCGGTGCGCTGGGCCTGAAAGAGATCGTGATCGGCATGCCGCACCGGGGCCGTCTGTCGGTTCTGGCGAATGTGCTGCAAAAACCTTACCGCGCGATTTTCAACGAGTTTCAGGGCGGCAGTTTCAAACCGGAAGAGGTCGATGGCTCTGGCGATGTGAAGTACCATCTTGGCGCCAGCTCGGATCGCGAGTTCGACGGCAACATCGTGCACCTCAGCTTGACCGCGAACCCGTCCCACCTTGAGGCCGTGAACCCGGTCGTGTTGGGTAAGGTGCGCGCCAAGCAAGAACAGATGAACGACAAGGACCGCGATCAGGTGTTGCCGATCCTGCTGCATGGTGATGCGGCGTTTGCCGGTCAGGGTGTCGTGGCCGAGGGGTTTGGCCTGTCTGGTCTGGTCGGTCACAAGACCGGGGGCACAATGCATGTCATTGTGAACAACCAGATCGGGTTTACCACCGCGCCGCATTTCAGCCGCTCGTCGCCCTACCCCACGGATATCGCGCTGATGGTGGAAGCGCCGATTTTCCACGTGAATGGTGACGATCCCGAGGCCGTGGTTCACGCCGCCCGCGTCGCGACCGAGTTCCGCCAGAAGTTCCACAAGGACGTGGTTCTGGACATTTTCTGCTATCGCCGTTTTGGTCACAACGAAGGCGACGAGCCGATGTTCACCAACCCGCTCATGTACAAGCGGATCAAGAAGCACCAGACCACGCTTCAGATCTATACCGATCGGCTGGTCAAGGATGGTTTGATCCCGGCGGGCGAGATCGAGGACATGAAAGCCGCCTTCCAGGCCAAGATGAACGAAGAGTTCGAGGCCGGGAAGGAATACAAGCCCAACAAGGCCGACTGGCTGGATGGGCGCTGGTCGCATCTGGAACGCGAAAGCGATGAATACCAGCGCGGCAAGACCGATATTTCCACGGACACGCTGGCCGAGGTCGGCAAGGCCCTGACAACGGTCCCCGAAGGCTTTCCGCTGCACAAAACCGTGGGCCGGCTGCTGGAAGCCAAGAAAGAGATGTTTGAAACCGGCACCGGCTTTGACTGGGCAACCGGCGAGGCGATTGCCTTCGGATCTCTCTTGACCGAAGGTTTCCCGGTTCGCCTGTCGGGTCAGGATGCCACGCGCGGCACGTTCAGCCAGCGCCATTCCGGCCTGATCAACCAGGACACGGAAGAACGCTATTATCCCCTGAACCACATCCGCGAGGGTCAATCGCGGTATGAGGTGATCGACTCGATGCTGTCGGAATACGCGGTGCTGGGCTTCGAATACGGCTATTCGCTGGCCGAACCCAACGCGTTGGTGATGTGGGAAGCGCAGTTCGGCGATTTTGCCAACGGTGCGCAGATCATGTTCGACCAGTTCATCTCGTCCGGCGAGTCGAAATGGCTGCGCATGTCCGGCCTGACCGTCCTTTTGCCGCATGGCTATGAAGGGCAGGGGCCAGAACACAGTTCGGCCCGTCTGGAACGCTTCCTGCAAATGTGCGGCGGTGACAACTGGATCGTGGCCAACTGCACCACGCCTGCCAACTATTTCCACATTCTGCGCCGCCAGCTTCATCGCGGCTATCGCAAGCCGCTGATCCTGATGACGCCGAAATCGCTTCTGCGTCACAAGTTGGCGGTGTCGGATGCCAAGGACTTCACCGAAGGCTCCAGCTTCCACCGCGTATTGTGGGACGACGGTGATCGTGACAATGGCACCGGCCGGTCCGAGGCCAAGCTGGTCACGGACAAGAAGATCAAGCGCGTCGTGATGTGTTCGGGCAAGGTCTATTACGACCTCTTGGAAGAACGCGACCGCCGCGGCATCACCGACATCTATCTGCTGCGGCTTGAACAGTTCTATCCCTTCCCCGCCATGTCGGTGGTCAAGGAACTGGAACGCTTCAAGCAGGCCGAGATCGTCTGGTGTCAGGAAGAACCCAAGAACCAGGGCGCCTGGTTCTTCGTCGAACCGAATATCGAATGGGTGCTGACCCGGATCGGGGCCAAGCATACGCGGCCCGTCTATGCCGGGCGTCCGGCATCGGCGTCCCCCGCCACCGGTCTGGCATCACAGCACAAAGCACAACAAGAGGCGCTCGTCGACGCGGCGCTGAACATGGAAGGAAATTAAGCCATGAGCATTGAAGTAAGGGTCCCGACACTGGGCGAAAGCGTCACCGAAGCAACCGTCGCAACCTGGTTCAAGAAACCCGGTGATGTGGTGGCCGTGGACGAAATGCTCTGCGAGCTTGAAACCGACAAGGTGACGGTCGAGGTCCCGTCCCCCGCCGCCGGTGTGATGGGCGAAATCGTCGCGGCCGAAGGGGAAACGGTGGGTGTCGACGCGCTTCTGGCCACGATCAGCGAAGGCGAAGGGGCCGCCCCTGCGCCTGCTCAGGACGCCAAAGCCGACAGCAAACCCGCAAGCTCTGACGCGCAGGCCGTCGACGTGATGGTGCCCAGTCTGGGTGAAAGCGTGACCGAAGCGACCGTGTCCAGCTGGTTCAAGCAGGTTGGCGATACCGTCGCGCAGGATGAAATGCTGTGCGAGCTGGAAACCGACAAAGTATCGGTCGAGGTCCCGGCCCCGACAGGAGGTGTTTTGGCCGAGATCCTCGCCCCCGAAGGCACAACCGTCGACGCGTCGGCGAAACTGGCCGTGATCAGCGGCAGCGCGGATGGGGCCGTGGAACCCGCCCCCAAACCCGCATCGGCACAGGCGTCGGCAACGACCGGCAAGGATGTCGAAGACGCCCCCTCCGCCAAGAAAGCCATGGCCGAGGCCGGTCTGAAACCGGGCGATGTGCAGGGTACGGGCCGTGATGGTCGCGTGATGAAACATGATGTGGCCGCTGCTGTTGCCGCACCGAAGGCTGCGCCTGCCCCGGCAGCCGCGCCTGCCGCCCCGCGCCCTGCTGGCGACGCCGCGCGCGAGGAACGCGTGAAGATGACGCGCCTGCGTCAGACCATCGCGCGCCGTCTGAAAGACAGCCAGAACACCGCCGCCATGCTGACCACCTATAACGAGGTGGACATGACCGAGGTGATGGCGCTGCGCAACGAATACAAAGCCGAGTTCGAAAAGAAACACGGCGTGCGTCTGGGCTTCATGTCTTTCTTCACCAAGGCCTGCTGCCACGCGCTGAAGGAAGTGCCGGAAGTGAATGCCGAAATTGACGGCACCGACATTGTTTACAAGAACTACGTGAACATGGGTGTCGCTGCTGGCACGCCCACGGGTCTTGTGGTGCCGGTGATCAATGATGCTGATGCCATGTCCTTTGCCGCGATCGAAAAAGCGATTGCCGAAAAGGGCCGCAAAGCCCGTGATGGCAAGCTGTCGATGGAGGAAATGCAGGGCGGCACCTTCACCATCTCGAACGGTGGCGTCTATGGCTCGCTCATGTCCTCGCCGATCCTGAACCCGCCGCAATCGGGTATCCTTGGCATGCACAAAATCCAGGACCGCCCGATGGCGATCAACGGAGAGGTCGTCATCCGCCCGATGATGTATCTGGCGCTGAGCTATGACCACCGGATCGTGGACGGCAAAGGCGCTGTGACCTTCCTTGTGCGCGTGAAAGAGGCGCTGGAAGATCCACGTCGGTTGTTGATGGATTTGTGAAGGAAGAGAAGTATCTCAGATGGTTCTAATTGTTACGTGTATAGTGATCGCGGTGATAATCAAAACCATTTGGGATCTACTTTTTCGCAAAATCGAGCGAGAGAAGCTGTTAGCGTCATATGCTGAGAGTCCTCTGTCCCATTTGTTTACAATGGTTTGGGCGGTATTCTTTGTGATGTTCTTCGTGGGAATATTCGTTCCTATGTTTGGAAATATCCAAGTGACTGTGTCAGGCTGGAAGGTTTGGCAGATCGGTTTTTTCGGTAACTTTGGTATGTGGCTGATCACCTGGTTCATAGACGTCGATGAATTAGACGAAAGCAGGTAGGGCCAAGGAGAAACATGAAATGATCGAGTGCGAATTAGGCTACAGCAGTTTCACCGACGTTTACGTTGAAAGTTGCGGAAGACATGAGCAAGCTGGGGCTAAGCACACATGACCCCCGAACTCACCATCCTCGCCCTCGCAGGCCTGCTGCAAGTGGTCCAGTTCTGCATCTACTCCGTTCTGGCGCAGATGCAGGTCGGGTCGAAATACGCGGCCTCTCCGCGCGATACGCCGCGCGAGTTGACGGGCAAGGCGGGGCGCGCGCAGCGGGCGTTGAACAACCATTTCGAAGGGCTGATCCTGTTCACCGCCGCCGTGGTGGTGGTCACCGTATCGGGGCAATCCACCGCGACGAGCCAAACATGCGCCTATGTCTATCTGGCCGCGCGGCTTTTGTATCTGCCCGCCTATCTTTTTGGCTGGTCGCCCTGGCGATCGCTGATCTGGGCCGTGGGGCTGATCGCGACGGCGGTGATGTTGATCTCGGCGCTCATATGAATATCACTAGGTAAAAACATGCTCCGGGGCGCGCCGGGCGAGGGCTGACAGAGGCCACGCCCGGACCCCAAACGAAAGGACAAGACACATGGCAGACTATGACGTAATTATCATCGGCGGCGGCCCGGGCGGCTATGTCTGCGCGATCCGTTGTGCCCAGCTGGGTCTGAAAACCGCCTGTGTCGAAGGGCGCGAGACCCTGGGCGGCACCTGCCTGAACGTCGGCTGCATCCCGTCCAAGGCGCTGCTGCACGCGTCCCACAGCCTGCACGAGGCCGAACACAACTTCGCCAAGATGGGCCTGAAGGGCAAAAGCCCCTCGGTCGATTGGAAGCAGATGTTGGCTTACAAGGATGACGTCATTGGCCAGAACACCAAGGGCATCGAGTTCCTGTTCAAGAAGAACAAGGTCGATTGGCTGAAAGGCTGGGGCTCGATCCCCGCCGCCGGTCAGGTGAAGGTTGGTGACGAGGTGCACAAGGCCAAGCATATCGTGATTGCTTCCGGATCCGAGCCGTCCAGCCTGCCTGGGGTCGAGGTGGACGAAAAAGTCGTCGTGACCTCGACCGGGGCGCTCGAGCTGCCGAAGGTTCCCAAGAAGATGGTGGTGATCGGGGCCGGTGTGATCGGGCTGGAAATGGGGTCTGTCTATGCCCGTTTGGGGGCCGAGGTGACGGTGGTCGAATACCTCGACATGATCACGCCGGGGATGGACAAGGATCTGGCCAAAACGTTCCAGCGTGCGCTGAAAAAGCAGGGTCTGAGCTTTGTCATGGGCGCGGCTGTTCAAAGTGTGGACGCCAAGAAAACCAAGGCCACGGTGAACTACAAGCTGCGCAAGGATGACAGCGATCATACGATTGACGCCGATGTGGTGCTGGTCGCCACCGGGCGTCGTCCCTATGTCGACGGTCTGGGGCTGGACGCGCTGGGCGTGAAGATGACCGAGCGCGGGCAGATCGCCACGGATCATTGGAAAACCTCGGTCGATGGGATCTGGGCCATTGGCGATGTCATCGAAGGTCCGATGCTGGCGCACAAGGCCGAGGATGAAGGCATGGCGGTCGCCGAAGCCATCGCCGGTCAGGCGGGCCATGTGAATTACGACGTCATCCCGGGCGTCGTTTATACCGCACCCGAGGTGGCGTCCGTCGGCAAGACCGAAGAGCAGTTGAAGGAAGACGGCCGCGCCTACAAGGTCGGCAAGTTCAGCTTCATGGGCAATGGCCGCGCCAAGGCTGTGTTCCAGGGTGACGGTTTCGTGAAAATTCTGGCCGACAAAGACACCGACCGCGTGTTGGGCGTTCACATCATGGGCCCCGCAGCGGGGGAGTTGATCCACGAAGCGTGCGTGTTGATGGAGTTCGGCGGGTCAGCCGAGGATCTGGCCCGCACCTGCCACGCCCACCCGACTTTCTCGGAAGCGGTGCGCGAGGCGGCGCTGGCCTGTGGGGACGGCGCGATCCACGCCTGAACCCACCCCCACCCCAAAGAGAAAGCCACCGGATCGCTCCGGTGGCTTTCGTGTTTTTGGCTCTTACGAGTGTCAGATCAGTGGAACTTGCGAATTTCCCCTGACTTGAGGCGTGACAGATAGCTGTTCAGCTCGGTCTTCACGATCGGCATCAGGCAATACAGCGCCACGATGTTTACGACCGCCATGGCAAAGATCGCCGCGTCCGAGAAGTCGATCACCGGGCCAAGGTTGGCCGAGGCGCCGATCACCACGAAGATGCAGAAGATCACTTTGAACACGATCTCTTTCGTGTGTCCTTCGCCAAACAGGAAGGTCCAAGCCTTCAGCCCGTAATAGGACCAGCTGATCATGGTCGAGAAGGCGAACAGGATCACCGCGATCGCCAGCACGTATTTGAACCAGCCGAAGGTCGACGAGAAAGCCGCCGAGGTCAGCGCCACGCCCTTGTTGCCGTCGATGGTCTGGATCGTCGATGCGCCTTCGTCCAGCAGGTACATGCCCGTGGCCGGGTCGCTGACCAACTGACCGGTGATGATGATCACAAGCGCAGTCATCGTGCAGATGACGACAGTGTCGATGAACGGCTCCAACAGGGACACGAACCCTTCGGTGATTGGTTCTTTGGTGCGCACGGCCGAGTGGGCAATGGCGGCCGAGCCAACGCCAGCCTCGTTCGAAAACGCGGCCCGCTTGAAGCCCTGGATCAGCGCGCCGACCATACCGCCCGCGACACCAAGACCGGTGAAGGCCCCTGCAAAGATCTGTCCGAAGGCCCAGCCGATCATGTCGGCATTCATCAACAGGATGACCAGCGCGGTCAGAACATACATGACGCCCATGAACGGCACGACTTTCTCGGTCACGCTGGCGATGGATTTCAGGCCGCCGATGATGACCGCGAACACGATTGTGGCAAACACGATGCCGGTAATCCAGCCGGGGAAGTCACCGACCACATTGGCGATCTGCGCGTGGGCCTGGTTGGCCTGGAACATGTTGCCGCCACCCAACGCGCCGAGGATACAGAAGACCGAAAACAGGATCGCCATAAATTTGCCCGCAGGCAACCCACGTTCGGCAAAGCCCTTGGTCATGTAATACATCGGGCCGCCGGACACGGTGCCGTCTTCGTATTCATTGCGATATTTTACACCCAAGGTGCATTCGGTGAATTTTGACGCCATGCCCATCAGACCCGCAAGGATCATCCAGAACGTAGCCCCCGGCCCACCGATGCCCACTGCGACCGCAACGCCCGCGATGTTGCCAAGCCCCACGGTGCCCGACAGGGCAGTGGCGAGCGCCTGGAAGTGGCTGACCTCGCCCGCGTCATCGGGGTCGGAATAGTCCCCTTTCACAAGCGAGATCGAATGCGGAAATGCTCTAAACTGGATCAGGCCGAAGTAGATCGTGAAGATTGTTGCCGCGATCACCAGCCAGGCCACGATCCAAGGAAAGGACGTGCCCGGGAAGGGGCTGAAGATGAAGCTGACAAACCAACCGGTCGAGCTGGCAAACATGTCGTTGATTTTTTGGTCCATGGATTGGGCCATCGCGGGCGCCGTCGCTGCCAGCATGACCGGTGCGGCCCATGCCGCTTTTTTGAAACTGTTTCTCATGACTATCCCTGTTCGCATTGTTATTTAAGGAACGATGGTGACCGGCACCGGCGAGATTTGCGCCAGCGTGCCCGCGACCGAGCCGAAGATGCGCGATGACAGACCTGAATGGCCGGTGCGCCCGACCACCACCTGCGTGGCGCCCTCGGCTTCGACGATGTCACATAGCGTGTCGGCAATGCCGCCATATTTCAGCGCGGTTGTCACCGTGACGCCGCTGTCAGCCAGCCCTTTGACGACCGGGGCCAGCACGGCGGTTTCGGCGCGCTCCAGCTCCTCGGCCCGCCGCTTGTGGCGTTCCTCGAGTTCGTTGGGTGTCAGGAACGAATAGGGCGACCATTCCAGAACATGGGCCACCACGATGGCCGCGCCCTGCGATTTGGCCAGCCCGACGGCGAAATCCAGCGTCGCTTTCGAACTGTCGCTGCCATCGTATCCGACGACGATCTTGTTGGACATTTTCTTCCTCCCTTGTGTGAACGTGTCACGTGTTAAGCAACTTCAGCCTAGCAGTGGTTGGCTTGAAAAGGTTCCTTATTTTCTTGCGTGAAAGGATAATTTACGTAAAAACTACGAACCAGAACAGAATCTTCGGAAAATATACGATGGATAAGCTAGACACTAGAATACTTTCCATCCTGCAAAAGGATGGCGCGATCTCGATGTCGAATCTGTCTGACCAGGTGGGGCTGTCCATTTCCGCCTGTCACCGGCGGGTCAAGATGCTTGAGGCAGACGGGCTGATCACCAACTACGCGGCGCGCCTGAACCGCAAGGCGATCGGCTTCGAAATCCAGGTGTTCATCGAAGCGAAGCTGGTCAGTCAGCGGCGGGAAGATATTCAGGCCTTCGAAGCAGCGATTCTGGACATGCCGGAAGTGCTGGAATGCCACCTGATTTCGGGTGATTTCGATTATCTGCTGCGGGTGGCGGCGCGCAATACTGAGGATTACGAGAAGCTGTATCGCGAACGACTGTCCTCGATCCCATCCTTTGCGCAGATGAAAACGCTGCTCAGCCTGTCAACGGTGAAAGAGTTCCGGGGCTTCCATCTGGGTTAGTCGGGCGTCAGTCTGCCACCAGCATTTTCAGGCCCTGCGTGACGTCCGTGCGCACGGCAAGTCGCAGGGCAGGCTCATCCCCCGCGGCCAGAGCCGACAGGATCATCCGGTGATGTCGTTGCAGATCGGTGCGCTGACGCCGGGCATAAAGGGCGCGCATGGTCGGGCCAAGTTGCAGCCAGACGGTTTCGGCCACCGCAAGGATCGCCGGGGCCTGCGCGCGCAGATAGAGCGTGCGGTGAAACTCCAGATTGGTGCGCAGATACCCGACCGCATCCTGTTTGGTCACGCATTCCGACACCCGCACATTGATCGCCCGCAGCCGGTCGATCAGCGCCATATGGGCGCGGGGCAGGGCGCGCGCAGCCAATTCCGGTTCCAGCAAGGACCGCAACGCGGCCAGTTCCTCGATCCGCTCCGCCGTCAGGTCGGGGGCCGATACGCGGCCCGAACTGGACAGGGTCAGCGCGCCTTCGGCGGCCAATCGGCGCACCGCTTCGCGGGCCGGGGTCATCGAGACCTCGTATTCCGTGCCGATCCCCCGGATGGTCAGGCTTTGCCCCGGATCCAGTTCGCCATGCATGATGCGCGCGCGCAGGCTGCGATACACGCGTTCATGGGCGCTGGAGGTGTCGGATTGTGGACGGGTCTGGGCCTGCATGATGAGACTGTGATCACAAATGCACGCGGCGTCAACTGCCCCAGTGATCAGTCGCGAAAACGATAGCGTTGCAGGTCGCCACCATGCTCGCGCAGCCATTTGCGCGGAGCCTTGTAGTCCGGGCAGATCGCCGCGACTTGCGCCCAGAACGCGGGCGAGTGATCCATATGCACAAGATGTGCGACCTCGTGCGCGGCGACATAGTCCAGCACCGGTTCGGGGGCCATGATCAGGCGCCAGGAATACATCAGGTTGCCTTGTGAACTGCACGACCCCCAACGCGAGCGCGTATCGCGCAAGGTCAGGCGGCCAAAGTCGCGGCCCACCCGCGCGGCATAAAGGTCGCTGGCGCGGGCCAGCCGGTCACGTGCCGCGCGTTTCAAAAGCGCCTCGATCCGGGCAGCGGTCTGGCGGTCGTCACCGGGCGGCACAAGGATCTCGCCGTGACGGATCCGGGCCGCGCGCAGGGGGGCCTCGCAAATCAGGTGGGGCTGGCCAAGATATGGAATGGTGGCACCGATATGCGGGCGTTGCGCGGGCTTGGTGTCGGCCAGGTGCTTGCGAATCCAGTCGGCCCGTTCGTTGACGAAACGCACCGCCTCGTGACGCGAGGCGCCATGCGGAACCGTCAAAGTCACGCGGCCATCCACTTTGGACACCCTGAGCGACAGCCGCCGCGCGCGCGCCGACGGGCGCAACAGGACGGACAAATCAGGATTGCCCCCAAGGTCAATTCGTTCGGCTTCGGTCAGCCGGTCTGCCTGTTTCGACCAGAACATGCGGCCCCTTTTTTCCTTACAAATGCCCGGCGATCCGCCCATAAGGGGAAAAGCCTTTGACACCTCTGCACACATGTGGCAGTTGGCGGCAAATCTCGCACGACTTAGACAGAACGGAAAGGGTTTTAGATGCCCAAGGAAGAATGGGGCGTAAAGCGCGTCTGCCCCACGACTGGTAAACGGTTTTATGACCTGAATGCCGACCCGGTGGTCAGCCCCTATACGGGCGAGGTTGTGAACCTCGAAACTGGCAAGGCGTCGCGCACGATGGTGGCCGACAAGGAAGATAAGGCCGCAATGAAGGACGATCTGGTCGACGACGCAGATGCAGTTCTTGAAGACGATGACGATGTCGATGTCGATCTGGGTGATGATGTTCTGGACGATGACGATGAAGAAGATGTCTCGCTGGACGAGATCGCCGATGTCGCTGCAGATGACGACGACTAAGCGGTACTGAAATTTTGGCAAAGGCGCTTTTTTAGGCTTGAACCCCAAAGCGCCTTTGCATAAATACCGCGCATTGACGGCGGAAACGCCATCGGATGGGGCCTTAGCTCAGTTGGTAGAGCGCTTGCATGGCATGCAAGAGGTCAGCGGTTCGACCCCGCTAGGCTCCACCATTCTTTTTCACATACATTCCCGACGATCCTGTGACTGGGTCGGTCAATCATCACGCGTGCGGCTGGGCGGCAATGCGCCTGACGCCTGTGTCGGTGGGCGGTTTGTCGCCGTATTGTTGTGATCACCCCTTCGTTCATCGTCAGTCCCGATCACCAACTGTCTTGTTACGGAACTCAATGCATTGTGCTGCGTTGAAACAGGAACGATTTATCGAACACGACCAGTTGGAGATCGCAGATGCGTAATACCTGGAAATCGACGACGGCCTTGATTGCCACCTTGTCCCTTGCTTTCCCGACGCCCGGAGTGGCTCAGGCCAAGACCAAGGGCGAGGTTCCGAAGTTCATGTGCATGGATGGGACCGAGACACCTTGTGAAAAGGGTGTGAAGAAAATCAAATCCGACAAGATGATTTGTGAAGACGGCGCACCCTTGCCGTGCGCCGTAGGTGTACACGCCGTCCCGAAAACCGCAATGATTTGCGAGGACGGCACAGATCTTCCTTGTGCTGACGGTGTTGCCGCAAGCCTGCGCCCTGAAATGGCCGAGCAGTTGGAAGCCATGCGCAAAGGTGTCGTGACCGAGGAAGCGGTCGAGGCTGCTCCCGCCCCGACGGAGACGGACGCCCCGGCTGCGGAAGCGGAAGCCGAGGCCACCGTCGAGGCCGACGTCACCCAAGAAGCTGCCCCGGCGGAAGCGACTGCCGAAGCCGATACGACTGCAGAAGCCGACGCGCCTGCAGAGGAAGCGCCGGCAGAGGAAGCGCAGGTAGAAGAAACGCCGGCAGAGGAAGCGCCCGTCGAAAACGCGGAGGCTGCGCCAGCCCCGGAAGCCCCAGCGGAAGAAGCAGCTGTCGCTGAACAAAGCCCGCAAACGGATGAGACCGTTCAAACTGAACAGGCTGCCGAGGCCACTGCCGAGGCCGACCCCGCACCCGGCGACGATGCTGCCGCTGATTCCACGTCTGCACCGGGTGGTGACGCTGTCGCCGTTGAAACGCCCGAGGCTGACGGGCAGGCCGAAAGCGCGACCGAAGCAGATGCCAACGCTGACGCAACCGCACAAGACAGCACCGCGCCGGTTGCCGATGACACGACGGCCCAGGCACCTGAAAGCGATGTGACCTCAGGCGAGGAAGCGGCGTTGGCTGAAGCCCTGGCCGAAACGGACACCGCGGAAGAAATCGCGGTGCAGGCAGAGCCGGTGCCGGACCTTCCCGTCCAGCCCGAAGCTGAAAGCGGCGAAGCCCCGGTGGCCGCCGCCGCTGACGCCTCGGCAGATGCCGAGGCTGACGCCGAGGTGAGCGAAGAAGTCGTGACCGAGGAAACGGCCCGGTCCTCGGACGAAGATTTCGCGACCAAGATCACCGAAGCACCGAAAGACGCGTCCGAGAACAAACCGGATGCCAATATGTCCGATGACAAGGAAGGTGGCCTGACCAAAGGCGAGAAAGCCATACTGCTTGGCCTTGGGGCCGTGGCGGTTGGGGCCATGCTGTCCAACAATCGCGAAGTTGCGCTGAACTCAGGCGATCGGGTTGTGGTCAGTCGTGACGATGGCACCTACGAGGTTATCAAGGATGACAACGCGTTGTTGCGTCAACCCGGCACGAAGATCCGAACCCAGACCTTTGGTGATGGATCGACCCGCACGACCGTGATTCGCCCTGATGACACCGAAATCGTGACCATTCGCGATCCTGAATACCGCGTGCTGCGCCGCGTTTACGTTGCCGCCGATGGCACGGAAACCATTCTGATTGATGATACTGTGGATGTGGAACCGGTCGATGTGGCGTCGCTGCCAGCTCCGGCTCCGCAACCTGAACTGACTGCGGATGCGGACGAAGAGGCTTTGCGCGCCGCCCTGGCACGTGAGGCCGAACTGGACCGACGCTTCAGTCTGGCTCAGGTCCGCCACATTCCACAGGTGCGATACCTGGTGCCGGTGATTGACCTGGATGCGATCACGTTTGAAACCGGCTCGGCCGCGATCCGTCCGGATCAGGCCAAGTCTCTGGCCCGTCTGGGTAAGCTGATCCAGAGCTACGTTGAGCAGGATCGAAACGAGGTGTTCCTGATCGAAGGTCACACCGACGCGGTGGGTGCGGCCGCCTACAACCTGGCCTTGTCAGACCGCCGCGCCGAGTCCGTGGCCCTGGCGCTGACCGAGTATTTCGATGTGCCGCCGGAAAACCTGATCGTTCAGGGGTACGGCGAAGAGTTCCTGAAGATCGAAACCCAGGACGCTGAACGGGCAAACCGCCGCGCCAGTGTGCGCCGGATCACCCAATTGCTGCGCTAGGCGTTGACTGCCTTGCACAAATTTCTCACCCGTCCGCTTCCAGCGGGCGGGTGTGTTTATTGAAACACAGACAGGTCAACGAAGGATCCAATGGCGCTGGCCAGGATCGGCGACGCGATGGCGATCATGGATTTGAACGCGTCCATGCTGGCGATGCGTCTTATGTCGAACCCCTCCAGCTTGCGGCCCAGTGCGGTTTCACCAACCGATGCGCTGGCCTGTTTGAACCGTTCGATCCGCACCTTCAGGATCAGGCTGACCGGCATATAGAACGACAAAATCAGCACCGTATAGGTGACGCCGCGAAACATCGACAGCGAACTGACCACCTGATCATGCGCGTGGCGCAGGTCCGGGTCGGCGATCATCGGACCCGGCCATTTCATCCAGGACAGCATCAGCACCATTCCGATGGTCAGAAGCACACCGGCGCAATACAGGTATCGCTGGGTGCTTTCCTGCGCGTTTTGCAGGGTCATTGCCTCGGAAATCAGTGCGGATTTGCTGCGGCGGTCAAGGCCAACGGGTTGTGCCAGTGACAGGACCATGCCAGCGATGA
The DNA here is from genome assembly GCF_014656375.1 of Aliiroseovarius zhejiangensis. Lineage (GTDB taxonomy): Bacteria > Pseudomonadota > Alphaproteobacteria > Rhodobacterales > Rhodobacteraceae > Aliiroseovarius > Aliiroseovarius zhejiangensis. The sequence continues at coordinate 316,157 of NZ_BNCH01000003.1, forward strand.
TCGCGGCGGCGGCCAGTGAGGTCAGGATATTGACGTGATCCAACAGGTATTTCATGGCAAAAAACGCGCCCATGCCGTCGCAGGCGGCTTCAAGCGCCCCCCCCGGAAGGCAACCGGGCAGTTTGCCGATGCCAAGCGCGGTGTGAAACAGGTCTTCACCCAGCAGCGACTGGCTTTCGAAACTGGCTGGCATCCAGTCCGGCTCGAACGTCGAAAAGCTGAGCGTGACAAGGATCACCCCGACAATGCCGACCATCGTAAAGCAGATCGATCGCTTCGTGTGGCGCGCATAAAGTTCGAACGAGAACATGGCGATCAGTGTGATCGTCACCGCCACGAACAGAAACAGAGCCGCAAGAAACTTGTAGCGCCCGTTCAGTTCGATCAGCGGGGCCATCGGCGCAAGCTCGACCCCCGCCAGCAACAGGCCTGTGTCGCCGAACGTGCCCAGCAGGTATTCGGACGCGGTCAGCACCGCCACCGGCAAAAGCAGGATCAGCAGATACCGCGGCGCAATCTGCAACTTTGCTGATATCACCGGTTGCGGCAACGGTTCTGCATCGCTCTGGGGCGGCGTTGGAGCGGGCGCGTCCGTCATCCGATGTCGATATCCGCGATCAGGGACTTGCGCGTGTCCGACAGCTTGTCGCGAATAATCTCGCGCACGTCAGCATAGATCGTCGGGCTGAGCGATACCTTTTGCGCGGACAACCAGTATTCAAGTTCGTTCTTGCCCCAGGATACGAACAGGATGTTCTGCTTCTTGTCCTTGAAGGTGAAGTTGAACGCCCCCAGCGCCATCGAAATCACATCGCCCGACGCCTCGGCACTTCCGATCTGGAAGTTGCCGCCGGTGGACGATGAGGTTTCGAAATCGAACAGTTTAATTTTGCCATCATTTGCCGCAAGACCGCGCAGCGCCTCCATCGCGCTTTCAACGATCTTGAACTGGTTGCCGGTCGCCACCTGCGCCAGCGTGGCCAGGATCACCTTGTCGAAACTGCCATTGCCTTTCATCTTCTGGCTGGCCTCGAACGGGGCGGCTTCGCGCGTCCAGCCCATCAGGCTGAGCATGTCCATGTAAGTTGCCTGCCAAGCCTCGCGGTCCTTCACCGGATCCGCCTTTGCGTCCGCTGCGCGCTGGGCAAAGAGGGTCGAGAGAAGCACATCCTCTTTCTGGCTGGGGGTCAGGTTCTCGACGAAGGAAATCACGCTGGAGGCATTGACCGCCGCTTGCAACGATTGCTGGTGTGCGGCGTTTTCCGAGGTCGGATCGAAGTCGTCGCCCGAGCGGCTGACCGGATCGGCAAAGGCCGAACTGCGCGATTTGGCGCCCGGAGCGGAGCGTGGTTTCGCCAGCATGGTTCCGATCAGGATCGCGATACGTTCGGCCAGGTCGCGTGGCTCGCGTTTTTTCAAAGGCGAAGCGCCGGACAGCTTCTTGTCGCGAAACGCGGGCGGCCATGTGGCGTTGACGCCGCGCGTGTCGATATGTGTGAAGCTGTTGTAGCGCCCAATCCCGCCTTTGAAGAACCCTTCCTTGTCGCGCAACCAGCGCAGGGCTTTCGCGGCTTCGGGTGCAGTCATGCCGGACACTTTGAAGTCCAGCGCGCAGAATTTCATGTGCTGGCTTTGTCTGGCGCCACCGATACAGGCATTATAGGCCGGGCCGCGATAGGCGTTGGTGATCGCAATGGGCTTGCCGATCCGATCGCGGAAATGATCCAGAGCCTGCGCGGTCTTGGCGATATTGGTCCACAGACTGCGGGGGGGATAGGTGTTCTTGCCCTGACATTTCCCGCCGGGCGTCGAGTGCCCGCCGCCCAGGATCAGGAATTCATCCGTGCTGAAGTTCTTGAGACGCAGCGACCGGATAAATCCGTCGAAGTCCGCGTAATCAGCCCATTCCAGCGCGGCTGTCGCACTGCGAAACCCAGCGCCTCGGGTTTTGGCCGACAGGATCGCGTCCACCTCGGCATCGGGCAGAAGATCGTTTTCATCGCCTTCATCTGCGTCCTCGGCCACGGTGGCTGGCGGGGCAGAACGAGATTTCGTGGCGCTGCTGCAGGCACTGGCCGCCATGCCTTCGGGCTGCAACGTAAAGGGCCGGTCCAGCACGAAATTCGGGTCGCGTAGCAGCCGCTCAAACAGTTGCGGCGTCTGGCTGTCACTGCCGATCTCGTCGTCAATGGCTGTGCGGAAGGCGCGGTAGTCGCCGCTGAACCGCCCGTTATCCCAGACCTTCAACAGTGCGCCGGTGAAAGCGCCGTTCTCTGGCCCGTCCATCGCATATTGCGTGTCCTTGCAGGCGCCAAGGTTCAGGACGGACGCCTGAATCGGGCTGCTCAGCGGCGCGGTCATCACGCTTTCCTTCATCGCGCTATAAGATTTCGAGGCTTTGCGATACGCCGCTTCATTGGCCCGCCACACCCTGTCCTCGACATAAAGCGGCATGGCGCGGATCCGTGGATCCTGCGGCATGGCCCGGCCAAACAGTTCGGCCGGTGCGGTGGGGCCAAAACGCGCCATCGACCCGGAATGGCAGGTGTCGGGCATGATCAGCACCCGTACACCGTCCTTGAACTTGGTCCACAGCATGTAAAGTTCATCATCGGCAATCTGGAAATCATACAGGCACAGGGTTTCGTCCATCCGCTGGCTGTCGTCGTCGTGGTCCTCGTCCTGATTGAAATCAGGCACCCGCCCGCCATGACCCGATACGGTGAACAGGAACATGTCGCCCGGTGACAGGTCTTTCGCGGCGCGTTCGATCTGGTCGACGACGTTTTGCCGGGTGGCGTCGCGGGTCAGCAGAAGCTGGGGTGTGAAACCCTCGGCCTCGGCGATGGTCCGCATCGCCAGCGCGTCGGCCTCGCAGGCGGTCAGTTGACCGTCCCATCCGTCGTAGTGGCCGGGGTCCACGGTGTTGACACCCACATGCAGGGACATGCCCTTGGCGGGACCACCTGCGATCACGGGCGGGGTTTGAAGGGCGCGGGACAACTCGGCGGCAGACCCGAACGGGCCGCTGATTACCCTGGGCGGGCCGCTGCGGGCATTGGCGATGCGGTTGATCTCGCGCTCGAACTTGCGCGCCACATCGCCATAGCCTTCGCCGGTCGGGTGCAGCCCGTCGAACCAGCGGTGATTGCCCACCACGCCCCGGCAGTCGATATAGGTGACATGCGGCATGGAGCGTGCCAGCCGGCGCAGGCGGCGGTTGAACTGGTCCATCATCTCGGCGGCGATGGCCATTTGCAGGGCGCGGTTGCGGATGCCCCGGCTTTCCATCGGTTTGCCCAGCCACTTGTCCTTGTTGGGCACCGGATAGTCATAGCCGTGGCACAGGATACTGACATAAGGGAACTTCTGATGCACCTGCCGGAACATCCGGCCATAATGGCCAAGTGCGTCATCCAGAAGCGCCTGGAAGGACGGCATCAGATAGTCGGCGGGGGCAAGGTCAGGGTCGAACGCCTCAAGATGGGCAGCCAGCGCGCCACCGGCGACCAGATCGTTGCCACCACCGGACAAAAGCAGAATCTCGGCCCCCGTTTCTTCCAGCGCGCGGATGTATTCCTGCTGGTCCGCCATCCGCTTCAGAAGATCCCCCGCCGCGCCCAGAGAATAGACCGCGTAAGTGTGCATAAGGTGGTCGATCGTGTCCCGCAGGCGGATCGGATACTGGAACCAACTGTCCCCTTCGGAGACGATAATTGGCCCGTCATATCCCCGCGCCAGCTTTTGCTGGAACACATTTCTGCGGCTCATCCGCGCAAACCAATTGGCCGAGTTCATCAGGGCCGCCGTGCGCTGGGCCGCATTCGGCCCTCGTGGGATCTGAACCGTCGCCGGGTTCAGTTTGAATTTCGGAGAAAAAGGACCTGATCGTTCCTCGTCCAGTATGAAATACTCGGCGAAATCGCTTTCATCGGCGTCTATGTCCGCCATTTTCGACATCAGTTCTTCGACGGTGATCTTGGTCACGGTTCTTCTCCTTTTTGCGGCGTTCAGTGTCCCTTTTCCTGAAATCCTCGTATGCACTCGAAAATGCTGTTGGTGATGGTGGGGTCGTCGTTCAGGACCGATTGGGGGATGCGATCCAGATCGTGTTTCTGTGCGGCGATCCGGTTCAACCGGAACACGGCGTTCTGCACCGGAGAGGCAGCGTCGTCCGGTACCCCGGACATGCCCAGGAACGGGCGCGGGCGCAGCAGATAGGGGGCTTGGGTGTCATCGGCATTGCGCGGCAGGGGGTATCGGTCTTCAAAGGCGCGCGACACAAGATGCAGGATGGACTTGCCATAGGCGCCGAAGGTCACCCGCTCCTCCAACTCGGGCGTGGGCACGTAAATGCGGGCGCGAGGCGCGGTTTCGTATTCCAGATATGCCTGCACCACGGGCTTGCGCGACGATGACTTGCGCTTCTTCTTGCCCTTGGTTGCGCCGTTCATCACGTTGATCAGAGGCACCAAACGTTTCTTTGCGCGCGGCATTCCGATGGCCGGATGGATCAGGTGCAATGTGTCGAACCGGTCCATGCCGCCGGGTTTCAGGGATGCGGGGTCAAACCAGTGCGTCTTGTGTGCCAGAAGCGACAGCATTTCGTGCACCACCAGCGCGCCGGCCCCTTCCGCCACGATGTGCAACTCGCACCCGGTGTTCTTCTTCAGGTCAAGCAGGTCGAACAGCAGATCGCCGACAAAGCCGGTCTTGATCTTGTCCAGTTCCTCGTTCTCGAAATCCTCATAAGGCAGTTCTTCCGTACCACGCAGCGCCCGCCGGGCACCCAGTTCGATGTCGCGCCAGAACGCCCGCCCCACACCGCGCACACGGTTTTCGATCAATTCGTCCAGATGGGCTGCGTTTTCGCCAGCCTGTTCTTCGCAACTGTCAAACAGGCTTTGCAGCACCTCAAGCGACTTTTCAACGAAGCTGTTGCACCAGAAAATCGTGTATGGATACAGGCCCAGATCCTTGATCAGGGTCTTACGCCCGACCGCGTCGGCAAAGGCAGGCTTGATCCCTTCCAGACTGCCCGGGATCCAGATCAGGACGCCGCGATACTGATTGTCTTTGTTGGCCGGGTCGGCCTTCGGGTCCAACCGCTCGGACAGGTATTCACGGGTGCGGGTCCAGCCGTTCTTGAAAGACGGATATGATCCGGTCGCCACGTGATAGCCATCATCCAGATGCATGTAGTGACCCACCAGCTCAAAACACGGGGTCGATCCGGACTGGATCGGGCTGCTGTCGCCCTTGGTGCCTTTCTCGCCCACCGATGCACCGAAGGCGGAGGGCGCAAACACGCCCAGCCGCAGCACCCAGCTGTCGACCACATTCTGCGCCCAGTCGGCATAGGACCACAGGGCGATTCCGGCCTGCCCCTGATAGCCACCCCATTTCGGCCCCCAGGAGTTCAGGACATGGAACCCGTTTTCGTCATAACCGGTGATGACGAAGGCATGGGTGCCGGTCTTGCCCAGAGCAGGGGGCCAGATGATCCGCCCACCGTTGTCCGGCGTTGCGCCCAGCCAACCGTCATGCACATTCGCCGTGGTCAGGATCGCTTCGGCATCGTTCAGGGCGGCGTGAAAATGGTTCAGGATTGACGCCAGTCTGAAATACGCGCCCAACCCGATCTCGCGCGCTTTCTTGGCCTGCCCGACGGTGGTGAACCTGCGCCCCTTGTCTGGCCCGTCAGTCAGATAGCAATCGCTTTGCCAGCGCCCTTCTTCGGTGCTCGCTTCCCCAAACGGCCAGTCGCGGCAAACCCCGTGGTGATAAAACCCCTTGATCGCGGATCTGAGCGTCAGGATGCCTTCTTCGGCCGTGACCTCGCCGTTTTCCAATTCGGGATAGCGGTCGTGGAAGGACGCCATGCGATACAGCATATCGGCGCTGACAATGTCTTTCTGCACTTCGGACAGATCTGGTTTGGGCGCGTCGCTGATGCTGGGCGTGCGGCGCAAATGTTGCAGATGGCGTTGAATGTCGATCAGGTTGGCCAGCGCAAACCCCACGCAGCGCCCGCTGTTGCCCTGGTTGCGCGCGCCAAAGATCGGCACCTGCAACCCTGTGTCGGGATCAGCCGTCAGCAGGCGCGGATTCAACGACACCGTGTCGCGCAGCACCGTCAGATTGGGCACATAATCCTGATCACGCAGGTCCACCCAATCGGCGCGCACGCCGGTATCCTTGATCAGGGAACGCGCAAAACTGGTCATCGAAACAACCGTCCCTCACAAACCAAATTGGTATTAAAAATCAACTAAACTAAGAAATAAGAATGCCTTACTCTATCAGATTATTGTGCCGAATACAAAAACACTCTGTTTCTGGGCGCGTGTCGGCCCGACCGACAGGCGGGGTCATCCACTGTGCCTCATGTCAGGTGGTGGCATTTGGGGATGTCATCCGGTCGGGGATGGCGATAGGTTTTCCGTTGATCGATACCATGCGCCGGAGGGGCCTTGACGCAGCCTGTTTCAGACGAACGACAGACGAACACGCCCGTGATCTGCACGGCCGGGGTGGATGGGGTCGTGGTGCGCTTTGCCGATACGCTGAGCGAGGCTGCGAACCGGGCCGCGCTGGCCTTTCGCGCCGCGGTCGAGGCAGCACAGTGGGACGGGGTGCAGGAAACCTCGTCGTCGCTGGTATCAACCTTTCTGCGCGTTGATCCGCTTGTCGTGGACCACGATCTGCTTGTGAATGACCTCCGGACCTTGCTGAACAGCCGTGACTGGTACGCGGCCGGGCTGCCCGAGGGGCGGCGCCTGTGGCGTATCCCTGCCGTGTTCGGCACGGACCTTGCCCCGCAGCTTGCCCAGGCCGCCGCGCAGGCCGGCATGAGCGAGGATGAGGGCGTTGCCTCGCTGACGGCGACACGGTTGCGGGTGCAAACCATCGGCTTCGCGCCGGGTCAGCCCTATCTGGGCACGTTGCCCGACGCCTGGGATATCCCCAGACAAAGCCAGTTGACCGCACGGGTGCCCGAAGGGGCGCTGGCGGTGGCGATCCGACAGCTCGTGCTGTTCTCGGTCCCGACACCGACGGGATGGCAGCATGTGGGGCAGACCGCCATGCGCCTGTTCCAGCCCGAAGCCCCGGACCCGTTCCTGCTGCGCGCGGGTGACGAGGTGCAGTTCACCCCCACCACGCCCGAAAAGTTGCACCGGATGCGCCGGGATCCGAAGGGCGGCGCGACCGTAACGGTGATCGGATGAGCGAGGGCATCAAGGTTCTGTCTGCCGGGCCGGGTGTCACCCTGCAGGACAGGGGGCGCCCCGGCTGGCTGAATGCAGGGCTGTCGCGCGGCGGGGCCGCCGATCCGCAGGCTCTGTCCGAGGGTGCCGCACTTCTGGGACATTCCGACGATCTGCCCGCACTTGAAATGGCCGGGATGGGCGGCGCATTCGTGGCCCAGACCGATCTGCGCCTTGCCCTGACCGGCGCCCCCATGCAGGTGACGTTGGATGGCGAACGGCTCGCCTGGAATGCCAGCCATCACTGGCCCGCTGGCGCGCGTCTGTCGGTTGGCGGCACAGTGTCGGGAGGGTATGGATACCTGCATGTGGGCGGCGGCTTCATGGGCCACGCGCAATTGGGCGCGTGCTCGGCGCATTTGTCCGCGGGAATCGGGCGGGCGGTGCAGGCGGGCGACGTGCTTGCGGTGCGGCGCGATCTGGGCGGGCCGGTTGGCCTGGCGTTGCCCGTCGATGATCGGTTCAATGGCGGCAGCGTGCGGATCGTCGAAAGCCTTCAGACCCACCTGTTTGCACAGAACGAACGCGAAAGGTTCACCACCACTACCTTTCGTCGCGACACACGCGGCAACCGGATGGGTCTGCGACTTGTGCCGCCGGAGGGTGGGTTCCACATCGACAGCGGTCGCACCATCCTGTCCGAGGTGATCGTGCCGGGGGATATTCAGATCACCGGCGACGGCACGCCCTTTGTGTTGCTGTGCGAATGCCAGACCACCGGCGGCTATCCCCGCATCGGCACGGTTTTGCCCTGCGACCTGCCAATCGTCGCCCAGGCCCCGGCAGGGGCGCCGCTGCGGTTCCGGTTCGTCGAGTTGGACGAGGCGACAGCGGCCGAACGCAAGGCCGCGTCGGCGCGCCAGACCCTTGTGAAGAGGCTCAGACCCCTGATCCGCGATCCCCATACGATCCCCGATCTGCTATCTTATCAACTGATCAGCGGCGTCACCGCAGGGGATGACGACACCGGCGAGAAGGAAGACAAAGATGGCACGGTCAATTGATCTGAATGCAGATATGGGCGAAGGGTTCGGCCCCTGGTCGATGGGGGATGACCGGGCACTTTTGGACATCGTGACCTCGGCCAACATCGCCTGCGGCTTACATGCCGGGGATTGGGACGTCATGGCCGCAACGATGAAGAACGCCGTAGCCAAGGGCGTCGGCATCGGCGCACATCCGGGATTTGCGGACCTGCATGGTTTTGGCCGACGTCGGATGGACCTGCCGCGCGAGACATTGCAGAACCTCGTACGCTACCAACTTGGGGCGGCGCAGGCGATGGCGGCGGCGGCAGGCGGGAAAGTGCGCCATCTGAAGCTGCATGGCGCGATGGCAAACATGGCCGCCGAAGATGCAGACATGGCGCGCGCGTGTTACGAGGCCGCGCTGTCCATTGCGCCCGATCTGATCATCATGGTGCTGGCAGGAACTGCACAACAGGGCGCTGCCCATGACCTTGGCTGCGCGACGGCCTGCGAGATATTTGCCGACCGTGCGTACAACGACGATGCAACGCTGGTTGATCGCAGCCTGCCGGGCGCGGTGATCCACGACCCCGATCAGGCGGGTGCGCGGATGGTCGAGATGGTGCGCGACGGCGCGATCATCACCGAAAGCGGCAAGCACATTCCGACCCGGATCGACACGATCTGCCTGCATGGCGATACGCCGTCCGCCGTTGCAATCGCCACTCAGGTGCGGAAGGCCCTTCAGGACAGCGGGATCCGGCTTGCACCTTTCACGGGCGCACCCGTCTAGCGATTGTTCATCACTCGGCGGGTTGCGCAGCCCCTTTGGCGACCGCCCGTGTCGCACGCTTCTCGCCCAGCACCAGCATTGACGGCGTGACGATCAGGGTCAGCACGGTTGCAAAAACCAGCCCGCCCGCGATGGCGCTGGACAGTTCGGTCCACCACTGGGTCGATGGCGCACCATAGACGATCTTGCGCGTGAAGAAGTTGATGTTCAGGCCAATCACCATGGGCATCAGACCCAGTGCCGTCGTGACCGAGGTCAGCACCACCGGGCGCAAACGCTGCGCGCCAGTGCGCAGCGCGGCCTCATAGGGCGACGCGCCCGCAGCTTTCAACTCGTTATAGGTGTCAATCAAAACGATGTTGTTGTTGACCACGATCCCCGCCAAGGCAATGACCCCGATCCCGCCCATGACGACGCCGAAAGGCCGCCCGGTGATCATCAGGCCCAAAAGCACCCCGGCGACCGAAAAGACGATGGCCGACATCACCACGAAGGCCTGCCAGAAGCTGTTGAACTGGGTCAGCAAGATCAAAAACATCAGCCCGATGGCCGACAAGAAGGCTGCGATCAGAAAACTCATCGCTTCGGCCTGTTCTTCCGCCTCGCCGCCGAATTTGACTTCGACGCTGTCGGGCATGTCGATCCTGTCCAACTCTCCCTGCAGGGCCAGGATCTGGTCGTTCACCAGCACACCCGGTTCCACATCTGCCGAGATCGAGATGACGCGTTCCTGATCAATCCGTGTGATGACCCCGCTGCGCGGAGCAGCCTCGAACGATACGAAATTCGAGATTGGCACCAGCCCGGCGCTGGTTGGCACGCGCAGGTTCTGCAATTCGGCAAGGGTGCGGTCGATGGCGGGGAAACGGACCACGATGTCCACCTCGCCATCCGTGTCGGCGGGACGATAGTTGGCGACCGTGATGCCCTGGGTCAGAAGCTGCACGGCCTGACCCAGAATCGCCACATCGGCGCCGGCCCGCGCGGCCTCGGACCGGTCGATGGCGATCTGCCATTCCACACCGGGCGAGGCGCTGGTTTCCACGATATCGGTAAAGCCCCCCAGCCGTTCCATCGCGTCGACCAGCAACGCGACCCCTGCCTTCTGATCCTCCGGCGTGTTGGACGCCACCTCAAGGTTCACGGGCTTGCCGCCGCCGGGACCGGCCATGGCGGTCTGAACCTGAACGTCGATGCCGGGGATGGTGGCGACATCGGCGCGGATGTCTTCGGCGATGGCGGCCACGGGCCTGCGCGTGTCCCACTCGGCCAGTTCCAGTTGCAGAAATCCGATCGCGTCGCTGCCGTCGCGCCCGCCACCCGAACGGGCATAGATGCTGGCGATCTCGTCATAGCCTGACAGTTTGGCCTCGACCTGGCGCACCAATGCGTCCTGTTCATAGACCGAGAAATTGTCTTTCGCGCGCACCTCGACCTGCGCGTAATCCGGTTCGACCTCGGGGAAGAAGGTCAGACCGTTGCCCAACGACCCGTAGGCCGCGAACGAGGCGACCAATGCGATCACCGCAAAGCTCAGCGTGACGCCGGGACGTTTGATCGACCATTTCAGAATGTTGACATAGGCCCCCATGAAACCGGTCATGCTACGCGGATCACCGCGTTCGGCGGCATAATGCTGGGCCTTCGATTTCGCCGTCTGGCGTTGCTGCTTGCCGATCAGACCGCCCACGACGGGGATGAAGATCAGCGCCATGAACAGGGATGCCGCCAGTGTGATGATCACGGTGATCGGCAGGAATTTCATGAACTCGCCCACCGTGCCCGACCAGAACAACAGCGGGAAGAACACGCATAGGGTGGTGGCGGTCGAGGCGATGATCGGCCAGGACATACGCTTGGCGGCTTCGGCATAGGCCTGTTTCGACGACTGTCCTTCGTGCAGGTAGCGATCAGCCAGCTCAACCGTCACAATCGCCCCGTCGACCAGCATCCCGACCACCAGGATCAGCGAGAACAGAACCACGATATTCATCGTGTAGCCCATGAAATACAGCCCCGCGACCCCGGCCAAGAACGCGCCGGGGATCGCCAGCCCCACCAACAGGGACGACCGCAGGCCCAACGCATAGACCACCACGATCATCACAAGGATGATGGCGGCGATCACGTTCGCCTCAAGGTCCGACAGCATGGATTTCACCTGCTCGCTTTCATCGAGCGTATAGCTGATATGAACGCTGTCGGGCCAATCCGCCTGCGCGGTGCCGATCACCTCGCGCACCTCGGCCACGGTTTCGATGATGTTGGCCCCGACACGTTTCTTGATCTCAAGCGCCAAGGCGGGCTGGCCGTCGATCCGGGCAAAGCCGTCGGGGTCCTTGAACGTCCGCCGGATGGTGGCGACATCGGCGAAGGTCACGACCGTCTGGCCGCGCACCAGCACCGGAAGCTCCATCACATCCGCCATATCCTCGATCAGGCCCGGCACTTTCAGCACGAGCCGACCCGCTTCGCTTTCGATCGCACCGGCAGCGATCAGCTGGTTGTTGCGGGTGACCGAGCCGATCAGCTCTTCAAAGGTGATGTTATAAGTCTCGAACACCGTGGGGTCGATCAGCACTTCCAGCAGTTGTTCGCGCTTGCCGCCGATGTCGACCTCAAGCACCCCGGCCAAGGCTTCGATGTCGTCCTTCAGGTCGTCAGCCAGATCATTCAGGGTGCGTTCGGGCACCGGGCCGGACAGGATCACGGTCAGGATCGGAAACAGCGCGGTGTTGATCTCGGTCACGGTCAGGCGCGCGTCCTGCGGCAGATCGTTCTCGGCCTTGTCCGCCGCTTCGCGCACCTTTTGCAGCGCCTCGTCCGCGTCGAAACCCGGCTCGAACTCCAACTGGACACTTGCATGGCCTTCGCTGGCGGTCGCCGTCATGGATTTCAGCCCGGTGAGCGAGGCGAACTCGGTTTCCATCGGGCCGATCAGAACATCCTCGGCATCTTCGGGCGAGATCCCTTCAAGCCCGGTCGAGACATAGACGATCGGGATCGGGATCTCGGGATTGCTTTCCTTGGGAATCGCGTAATAGGCAAAACCGCCGATGGTCAAAAGGAACACCAGCAAAAGCTGCACGACCTTGCTGCGGTTGAACGCGGCTGTGATCAGGGGTTTCACTGCGTGACCTCGGCCGTTTCAGGGGCTGGGGTCGCCGGGCGCGGATCGACCGTGTCGCCTGCGTTGACGAAGCCCTGACCCACCGTGATGATAGCGGCGCGCTCGGGCAGGCCGGTGATCCAGATACCATCGGTCTGGGCGCGCACGATGGACACCGGCACGAATTGCACAATGTTGTCCTTCGACACCGTCTTGACGCCCAATTCGCCGTCCGTGCCCAGCGACAGGATGGCCGGCGAGATGAAATGCCCTCGCGCGCTGCCGGTCGGGATGGCAATGCGGGCGCTCAGCCCGGCGGGCATTTCGCTGTCGGGATTGTCGACGGTGATTTCGACCCGGAAGGTGCGGGTCTGGCTGTCGGCGTTGGCACCGATGAAGGCAACAATGCCGTTGCGCACCTCGCCGGTGATGAATGACACCTGGGCCACCTGGCCCTTCTTCAGGCGTGACAACGCCTGTTGCGGCACCTGCACGACAATCGACAGAGGGTTGTTGTCCAGAACCTCGGCCACCACATCGCCGCTGTTCACGAACTCGCCTTCGTCCAGGGTCAGGTCGTTCAGGCGTCCGGCAAAGGGCGCGCGGATCACGGTGTTTTCCAACTGCTCTTTTGCGGCAGCAACCGCGGCTTCGGCCGAGGCCTTGGCCGCACGGGCCTGAAGCACGCGATCTTCGGTGGTGATGCCGCTGCGCTGCAGGGACGTGGATTTTTCAAGATCACTGGTGGCCTGGTCAAGCTGCGTTTGCGCCTGAACAAGCTGGGCTTCGATGGTGGCGGCATCAAGCCGCCCGATTTCCTGCCCGGCCGACACAAGGTCGCCGCGTTCGGCCGAGACAGACACGACTTCGCCGCTGACCTTGGAGGTGATCATTGTGTCGCGATCCGGGATTGACTGGCCTTCCGAGAACAGCACAAGTTCGACATCTTCCGCTTCGGACGGCATCACCGCCACGGCCACGATGCGGGCGGCGGGTTTCTCTTCGGATTCTGTCGCCTGTTGCGAAGGCAGGATGTAGCCGCTGCCCATCCAGCCCACCAGAACCAGCGCAAACAGCGCCGCCAACCATTTCGACCAGCCAGCGCCCGGATCGTCCTGAAACTTCAGCTGCCCGTTCAGATCAGGCAAGTTGTCCTGCGGCATGTTCCCGTCCTTGTCAGCCCGTGCCTTAGCCCCGTGCCACGGCAAGCACCTGTGGTCGTATGAACATGTTAACTAGGTTCACACTGGCAGGTTTACCAGACTCGTGCGCCGGAAAGTGATCGATCCTGCGCCACTGCGCAAATATTATGTCAGGTTGCCGTTACGGCACTTTGCCGGGCGCGGGACCGGGCGGCCCCTCAGACCCGGGGTGGAAAATGGCGGATGGCGTCGCGCACTGCCCGAACGCGATCCGCATTGTCTTTGGCCAGCCGTCCGTCGGCATGCACCCGCGCGTTTTCAAAGCCGACGCGGCATTTTCCGCCATATCGCGCCGCATAAACCAACGATTCCGTTTCCCCCTGACCGAAGGCGCAGACGGCCCAGTCGGGCGTCAGTTTCTGCGTTTTCATCCAGTCCAGAAACGGGTCCAGATCCTGCGGGTCGGAGTTCTGATCCGCTGCATAGCGCCCCAGCACGAACAAAAGTTGCAAGTCGGGCGCGGTGAGCAGATCTTGGGGCAACGTTCGTGCCAGAAGCTCGGCATCGTCCCGGTCATAAAGGATATGCTGGATCGCAATGCCCTGATCCGCGCAATCCCGATAAAAGGCCTGCGTGACGTCTTTCGGGTCACGACACAGCTCGCGCACCGAGGCCGAGACCATGGACGCCCCCGCGTTCATGGCAACCCGCCGTTGATGGGGTGGGTCGTATTTTCCGACCGCCTCGGTGGTGATCTGAACGGCGATGTCAGGCACCTGAGCGGTCAGTTCCTGCACTGCCTCGCGATAGGCGCCGGCATCCAGCAGATGGCCTCCGTCCGCGTCACGAAGGTGCAGGTGCAAACCGTCCGCGCCCGCTGCGTGGCAATCGCGCGCGGTGGCGATGATCTCGGGCAGCGTGATCGGCAGGGCCGGGTGGTCCGCCTGCGTCAACCGCGCCCCGTTCGGCGCCACCATCAGACGCGGCAGCGCCATCACAAAACCGCGTCAAAGGTTTTGGACAACTTATCGACAAGTTCGCCAATCTGATCGTCGGTGATGATGAACGGGGGCGCCAGCAACACATGGTCACCTTGTTGCCCGTCGATCGTCCCTGCCATCGGATAGCAGATCAGCCCGTTGGCAAAGGCCTGCTTCTTCAGCTTCGCCGCGATGCCTTTTTCGGGTGCAAACGGGGCTTTGGTGTCGCGGTCTGCAACAAGCTCCAGCCCGCGGAACAGGCCGCGCCCGCGCATGTCGCCGATATGGGGATGCTGACCGAAGGCGTCGGTCAGGGCGGCCATCAGTGTCTCGCCCATCTGGGCCGACCGCGCGACCATGCCTCCATCCGTCAGTTTACGTACCACCGCGTCAGCGGCGGCACAGGCCGTCGGGTGGCCGACATAGGTATGGCCGTGCTGAAAAAAGCCGCTGCCGTCTTCGATCGCCGCATAGATCGCGCCCGAACACAGCATCGCGCCGATGGGCTGATACCCGGCGCCCAGCCCCTTGGCGATGGTGATCAGATCCGGCGCAACACCATCCTGCTCGCAGGCGAACAGGGTGCCGGTGCGCCCCATGCCGCACATGACCTCGTCCAGGATCAGCAGAATGCCGTATTGGTCGCAGATCTCGCGGATGCGCTTGAAATATCCCGGCACGGCAGGAACGGCGCCAGCGGTTGCGCCCACCACAGGTTCCGCAATGAAGCCGATGACGTTTTCCGGCCCCTGACGCAGCAGTTCCGCCTCAAGCTCGTTTGCCGCGCGCAGGGCATAGTCTTCCTGCGATTCACCCTCATGGCGCAGCCGGTATTCGTAGCAGGGCGAGATATGAGAGGCTGACACCATCACCGGGTCGAACGGTGCGCGCCGCCAGGCGTTGCCGCCGGTGCCAAGCGCGCCCAGCGTATTGCCGTGATAGCTTTGCCGGCGTGAAATGAATCTGGTGCGCTGCGGCTGACCCGTTTCGATCATGTATTGGCGCGCCAGTTTCAACGCGCTTTCCACCGCTTCCGACCCGCCCGAGACGAAATAGACCCGCTCGATTCCCTCCGGTGCGTTGGCGATCAACCGGTCTGCCAGTGATTCTGCCGGCTGCGACGACAGGAATCCCGTATGCGCAAAGGCAAGTTGATCGACCTGAGTCTTGATCGCCTGGATGACATCCCTGTCCGAATGACCAAGGCAGGACACAGCCGCGCCGCCCGATCCATCCAGGTATTTATTTCCATTAGAATCAATGATATATATGCCATCTCCTTTTACCGCGATGGGCGGGACGGCTTTGGTGTGACGGGGGAAGACGTGTGACATGGTGGCCTCTGAATTTCGATGTTATTGAAACAAATATCCCGACATTTGACAATGCATGAAACAAAGAGAACACTGGAATTGTCCAGTCAGGGGGGCACATTGAACGAACGCTTCGAAAAGAGGCTTGCTTTGGCCTATGCCGATCTCAGCGATGCTTTGCGCAGTGCTGCGGATTTTCTCGTGGCCAATCCCCTGGATGCGGTGACGCGGCCACTGCGCACTGTATCACGTAACAGTGGCGTGTCGCCCGCCGCCTTTTCGCGTCTTGCCAAGGCTCTGGATTACGAAGATTTCGAAGAACTGCGCGAAGAATTGCGCGACCAGATTGACCAGCGGGTGAACAACTTTGCCGCGCGGGCCGAGGCCTTGCAGAAGCAACATGACGACGGGCAACACCGATTCATCGACATGCATTTTGTCGCCTGCCAATCCAATCTGAACCACGCGCTGACCTCGTTGGATCAAAAAGACCTTGAGCATTGCGTCGAGGTGTTGGTCAATGCTCGTAAGGTTTTGTTGCTTGGTGCGTTGGGGTCGACGGGAATCGTGGAATATATGTCCTATATGGCGAATTTCTGCACGGATAACTGGCGCCTTGCGAATCGCATGGGGGCGTCACTGGGCGGTGCCTTGACCGGTCTGGACAGCCGCGACGCCTTGTTGATCGTGACAAAACCGCCTTTTGCGTCCAACGTGATCAAGTCCGCCAAGCTGGCCCATCAACTGGGCGTTTTCGTGATTGTCATCACCGACACCCACGCCTGTCCGGCGCTGGAATATGCCTCGGTCAGTTTTGTCGTGGCGGCGGACAGTGCGAATTTCTATTCATCCTACGTGACAACCTTGTTCCTGATCGAAACGATCGTCGGAATGGTTGTCGGGCGTTCCGGTGCCGCGGCACAGGAACGTATCGCAGAAGTCGAACTGCGCAATCGGCAACTGGCCGAGGTGTGGTCCGAATGACATCAGAACAT
This sequence comes from Aliiroseovarius zhejiangensis, assembly GCF_014656375.1. Taxonomy (GTDB): domain Bacteria; phylum Pseudomonadota; class Alphaproteobacteria; order Rhodobacterales; family Rhodobacteraceae; genus Aliiroseovarius; species Aliiroseovarius zhejiangensis. Next base: position 332,725 of record NZ_BNCH01000003.1, read on the forward strand.
CAACACAAGGGAGTATAGTGATGTTGAACAGGTTCAAACTTGCATTTGCCGGGGTTGCCGCGACGGCCGTTCTGGCCCCGGCCGCGATGGCCGAGGAGTTTATCACGATCGGCACCGGCGGTGTGACCGGCGTGTATTATCCGACAGGCGGTGCGATTTGCCGTCTGGTGAACAAGGGCCGCAAGGACCACGGCGTGCGCTGCTCGGTCGAATCGACGGGTGGATCGGTTTACAACATCAACACCATTCGCGAAGGCGAGCTGGAATTTGGTGTGGCCCAGTCGGACTGGCAGTACCACGCGTATAACGGCACCTCGAAATTCGAAGAGAACGGGCCGTTCGAAGGGCTGCGTGCCGTGTTCTCGGTTCACCCGGAACCCTTCACCGTCGTGGCGCGCGCCGATGCCGGCATCAAGACCTTCGAGGATCTGAAGGGCAAGCGCGTCAACATCGGCAACCCTGGTTCGGGTCAGCGCGGCACGATGGAAGTGCTGATGGAAGCCATGGGCTGGACCACTGGCGATTTTGCGCTGGCGACCGAGCTGAAGGCGGCCGAGCAATCCGCAGCGCTGTGCGACAACCAGATCGACGCGATGGTCTATACCGTCGGCCACCCCTCCGGGTCGATCCAGGAAGCCACCACCGCCTGTGATTCCGTTCTTGTCGAAGTGGCAGGTGACGTGGTGAACAAGCTGGTTGAAGAAAACTCGTTCTATCGCACCGCCACCATCCCCGGCGGCATGTATCGCGGCAATGACGAAGACACCAAGACCTTCGGTGTCGGTGCCACCTTCGTCAGCTCGGACCAGGTGTCGGAAGACGCGGTCTATGCCGTTGTGTCGTCGGTCTTTGAAAACTTCGAAGACTTCAAGGGGCTGCACCCCGCGTTTGCCAACCTTGACCCGAAAGAAATGGCGTCGGCCGGTCTGTCCGCCCCGCTGCACCCGGGTGCCGAGAAGTATTACAAGGAAAAGGGCCTGATCGAGTAAACTGATCAGGACACGCCTTTGTTGGGGGCGGTGCGCTGCCCCCAACACCCCTGACCCGGCGCAAAGATCGGGCAAGTGACAACGAACAGAACCAGTTTGGGCTGCCGCTAAATAACCCATGCAGCCGAGGGAGGGACAGATGTCCACAAAGGAAGAACGCGCGCTCAGCGAAGAAGAGCTACAGGAACTGGTTGCCGCCAGCGATACCGGCGCCCGCAGCCCGCACGGGCCAGTGGGGTTGATGATCGCCGGGGTGGCCCTGACCTGGTCGATTTTTCAGGTGCTTCTGGCCTCGCCGGTGGCGCCATATATTTTGCCGGGCGATCTGATCAACAACTCGCGCCAGATCCACCTGGCCTTTGCGATCTTCCTGGCCGCGATGGCCTATCCGTTGTTCAAATCCAGTCCGCGCGACCGGATCCCGTGGTATGACTGGATTTTCGGGGTCGGGGGCGCGCTGCTCGCGCTTTACGGCTATTTCTTTTACGAGAAGATCGTCGGAAATGGCGGTCTGGCCGATGACACAGACGCCATCATCTCGCTGGTCGCACTGGGCTTTCTGTTTCTGGCTGCCTATCGCACGCTGGGTCCGGTGATGGTCGCCCTGGCAGTCGTTTTCCTGTTTTACGTCTTTTTCGGCTCGTCCGAGGTCGTGCCCGACCAGATCCGCTGGGCGGGTGCCAGTCTGCGCAAGGCGATGAGCCATATGTGGATCACGTCCGAAGGTGTCTTTGGTATCGCGCTGGGCGTATCCACCAAATTCGTGTTCCTGTTCGTGCTGTTCGGCGCATTGCTCGACCGGGCAGGGGCCGGGAACTATTTCATCAAAATGGCGTTTGGCGCGCTGGGCCACCTGCGCGGCGGACCGGCAAAAGCGGCGGTCGTGGGGTCGGCGGCGACGGGGCTGATCTCCGGGTCGTCCATCGCCAATGTCGTGACCACCGGCACCTTTACAATTCCGCTGATGAAGCGGGTGGGCTTCACCGCCGAAAAGGCCGGCTCGGTCGAGGTCGCGTCCTCGGTCAACGGGCAGATCATGCCACCCGTCATGGGCGCGGCTGCGTTCCTGATGGTGGAATATGTCGGCATTTCCTATGTCGAGGTCATCACCCATGCCTTCCTGCCTGCGATCATCTCGTATATCGCGCTGGTCTATATCGTGCATCTTGAGGCGGTGAAGAACCGTATGCCCACGATCGGCAACAAAGTCGTGTCGATGGGCAAGACCATCGGCGGCATGTTCGCCTTTTTCGCGGGCTTTGCGCTTCTGTGCTATGCCACGCAATATCCAGTGGGGTGGATCGTGTCGCTGTTCCCGTCCGGGTCCGGCTGGATCCTGTCGATCCTGCTGGGGATCATCTATCTTGCCCTCATCTATCTGGCCGCACAGGTGCCGGATCTTGAGCCGGACGACCCCAATGCCGAGGTGGTCGAACTGCCGGATGTGGCCAAGATTTACAAATCCGGGCTGTATTATCTGATGCCGATCATCGTGCTGGTCTATTTCCTGATGATCGAACGCAAGTCCCCCGGCCTGTCGGCCTTCTGGGCGACCTTCCTGCTGTTCGGTATCCTGCTGACGCAGAAACCGCTGAAGGCCATGTTCCGGGGCGAAGGCAATCCTGTGGGTCGGTTGCGCGACGGGGTGATGGACCTGATCGAAGGGATGATCGACGGCGCGCGCAACATGATCGGGATCGGTCTGGCAACTGCTACCGCAGGTATCATCGTGGGCACCGTATCGCTGACCGGGATCGGTCAGGTGATGGCGGACTTCGTCGAGTTTCTGTCCGGCGGCAACCTGATCCTGATGCTGATCTTCGTGGCAATCCTGTCGCTGATCCTTGGGATGGGGCTGCCGACCACGGCGAATTATATCGTCGTCTCCTCACTGATGGTGGGGGTCGTGGTCGAACTGGGTGCGCAATCGGGGCTGGTCGTGCCGTTGATCGCGGTGCACCTTTTCGTGTTCTATTTCGGGATCATGGCGGATGTGACGCCACCCGTGGGGCTGGCAAGTTTTGCCGCCGCCGCCGTCTCGGGGGGCGATGCCATCCGCACCGGTTTCACCGCGTTCTTCTATAGCTTGCGGACCGTGGCGCTGCCGTTTGTGTTCATCTTCAACACCGACCTGCTGCTGATTGACGTGACATGGGTGCAGGGCATTATCGTCTTTGTGGTCGCAACGATCGGGATCCTTGTCTTTACGGCAGGAACCATGGGCTTTTTCCTGACCAAATCGCGGATCTGGGAAACCGTCGCCTTGCTGGTGGTGGCTTTTGCCCTGTTCCGTCCGGGCTTCTTCATGAACCAGATCCAGCCGCCCTTTGCCGAAATCCCGCCTGCGCAGTTTGCAACGGCGCTGGAGCAGGCCGCGCCGGGGGATCAGCTTCGCGCAGTGATCCGTGGCCCGGATTTCGACACACTGGACAGCAAGGATCTGACCGTGGTGTTGGATGTGCCCGAAGGGGATGACCCGCAAGCGCGTCTGGATGCGCTGGGCTTCATGATCCTGCCGGAAGGCGACACGATCCGGTTGGACGAACCGATGTTCGGCACTTTCCTGTCGGACAAACTGGCCTCGTTCGATTTTTATGGTGACGAGCCGGTTCAGATCGCGGCGGTTCAGGCGCCGTCCAATCAACTGCCGAAAGAACTGATCTTCATTCCCGCACTTCTGCTGCTGGCCCTCGTGGCCTTCCTGCAATCGCGTCGGGCGGAAGAGGAAACACCGCAAGGAGAACCGGCATGAGCAAGACAATTCTCTGCGCTGTCGACATCAACCGCCCCGAAGAGGAACGCGAGGTGCTGACCGTTGCGGCCAAGCTGGCCCGTATAGACGGTGCGCAATTGGACGTGATCACCGTCGTGCCGGATTTCGGCATGTCGGTGGTCGGAGCCTATTTTCAGGATCATCAGGTGGAACCGGTCAAGGAGCGCGCCAAAACGCTTCTGAAAGAGATGACAAAGGCCACGCTGGGGGCCGAGCAGGACGCCAAGGTGCGCCACATCGTGGCGGTCGGCACGGTCTATGAAGAGGTGCTGCGCATTTCGAAACTGGACAAGACCGATCTGATCGTGATCGGGGCGCACAGGCCGGACCTGAAGGATTACCTGCTTGGCCCGAATGCCGCCCGCGTGGTGCGCCATTCGGATTGTTCGGTCTACGTGGTGCGCCACTGATCCATGCCTGCCACCCGGCGCCTCTGGGGTCGGGTGGACACAGCGCGCTGCCGATCACCTGCGCTGGATCGACAACAAGGCCCGCAGCCCCCTGGCCCCGGCGTCAAAACGCAAGGTGCCGCCATGCTGTTGGGCCACCGTTGCCACGATGGTCAGACCCAGCCCGAACCCGGCAATGTTCATCGAGTTGTCGCCGCGCTCAAACGGGGCCATCATGTGCTCGATTTCGGCGGCGGAGTAATCCGACCCCTCATCCTCGACAATGATCGTGGCGGTTTCGGCATCGGTGTGCAGCTCGACCATGGCGCGGCGTCCGTATTTCAGCGCGTTGTCGATCAGGTTCGAGATCGCCCGCTGAAGCGAGATGGGGCGCGCGGTGACCAGCACCCGGCGTTCATCCGGCAACTGGCTGTGACCCCTGCGCGACATGAACACGGATGCCCCGCCCTCGATCACCACCGGGTCCTGATGCCGAAGCGATACCGGTCGACCGGTGTCCTGATAATCGGCCACAAGGGCCTCGACCAGCGATGTCAGCGACAACTGGCGCGGTTCTTCGGCGTTGATTTCCGACCGCGTGTAAGTCAGCACGCTTTCAATCATATCGGTCATCTGGTCGATATCCGCTTCCAGCTTGCCGCGCAGGTCGGCGTCGTCGATCAGGGCCGCGCGCAGCCTGAGCCGCGTGGCCGGGGTGCCCAGATCGTGGCTAACCCCGGACAGCACCATGGCCCGCTGGGCCAGTTGCGCGCGCTCGGCCTGAAGGTGGGCGTTCACGGCGGCCACGATGTCGCGCAATTCAGCCGGGCCTTCGATCTCATAGCTTTCAGGACCGCCAAAGCGTCGGCGCACCCGAAGCGCCCGGGCGAACGTCTGGAAACTGGCGGTGGTGTTGGCCACATGGGTCAACAAGGCCGCCAGCGCGATTACCGCGGCCAGGGCGGCCGGCACGCGCAGATCGGGCGGGGCGGCATCGCAGCCCCAGACGGCGGCACCGTCGATGCGTTGCCAGGGTTTGTCGGCATAACGCGCGAAGATGATCGGCGTGCTGCAATAGGAGGCCAGAAGCCGGGTCACCTGGCCCAGACGCCCCGCCGGAATCGGATCGCCGCGCACGACGATATCCGAGATCGGATAGACCAGTTCATTCGACACAATGCCAAGGGTCAGAACCGCGCGATCCGTCGGGGACGCGGGCCGGATCAGGATCGAGATATTGGTGACATAGGCGGGCCTCGGCGTGTCGGGCAGTCGCGCAAATTCGCCCCGCGTGGCCATCGCGGCATCGTCGGGTGTAAGCGGCGCAATCGTCACCCGGTCGCCGGGCGGCACATCCTGCCGCAGGGCTTCATAAATCGTGAACCCCGCCGCATAGGCTTGCGACAGGTGACGGTCCCAGGCGCGCACCGATCCCAGCCACAGCGTGGCCGCGATCATCCCGGCGGCAAAGGACAGCAGCACCCACGCCCCGCCAACCCGGCGCAGGGACAGCCCGCGCGACATCACGCGTCCTCGACCGAGACGTCAATCGCAAAGACGTATCCGGTGCCCCGTTCGGTGCGCAACATCTGCGGGTCTTTGGGGTTCTTTTCGATCTTTGATCGCAGCCGGCCCACCAGAACGTCAATCGCCCGCCCCGAGGCCTCGGGCTGGTCGCCTTCACCGGTCACGTCCAGGGCGGCGGCGATCTCGTCCCGGGTCAGGGGAATGTGGGGGTTGGCCAACATCACCTTCAACAGCGCGGTCTCACGTTGGGACAGGGCGACCTGAAACCCCTCGGGCGACACGATCTCATTGCGCTTTCCATCATAGACCCAACCGCCGAAACGAAATACGGACACCCGTCGACGATAGGCCAGCGACGGGGTGCGTTGGGCCCGCAACAACACGGCCCGCACCCGCGCCAAGAGAAGCTGTGGATTGAACGGCTTGGCGATATAGTCATCCGCCCCGACCTCGTATCCCGCCATGCGCTGATGATCGGCGGACAACGCCGACACCAGGATGATCGGCACGTCCTGTTGGGCGCGCAGGCGGCCGCAGATCTCGACCCCGTTTTCATCCCCCAGCATCACATCCAGCAGGATCAGGTCGATGCGCCCGGCGTCCAGATGGCCCCTGATGTCACGTTCCGAGGCCGCGGGCAGGGCGACAAAGCCATTCTGGTGCAGAAACTGCGTCATCATCGACCGCATGTCGGCATCGTCATCGACAACAAGAAGGCGTGGGATGGTCAATATGCACTCTCTTTTTTCTGGTTCAGGCAGGCGCGGCGGTTGGCTCGCTCTGTGCGCTCCCTGCTCCAGCCAATGTAACAACAGGCAACAGAATCAAGGATTAGGTAACAAGCTGTAACAGATTGGCCGAAAAACTGCATATCGCCGCGCGAGTGGCTGCGGTTGACCGTTGCTGCGACTCGGCGCGCAGGCGCATGCTGACATCATCACCGCCAATGAGCGCGGCAGATTATGGGAGGATTTTTAGATGAAAAGAACCGCTTTCGCGGCCGTGTCCGCGTTTGCCGTCATGGCAAGCAATGTTGCCGTGGCTGAACCGCAAGCCGAAGTGTTGCACTGGTGGACCTCGGGGGGTGAAGCCAAGGCTGTCGCTGTGCTGCAAGAGGAATTTGCCTCAAAGGGTGGCACCTGGACCGACATGCCCGTGGCCGGCGGCGGCGGCGATGCCGCCATGACCGCCCTGCGCGCCCGCGTGCTGGCTGGCAATGCGCCGACCGCCGTTCAACTGAAAGGCCCTGCCATTCAGGAATGGTACGAGGAAGGCGTGCTGGCCGATATCTCGTCCGTGGCGGACGCAAATGGCTGGGCCGAGGTGCTGCCGGAGTCAATTGCAAACCACATGAAGTGCGAAGGCACATGGTGCGCGGCCCCCGTGAACGTCCACCGGATCGACTGGATCTGGGCAAATGCGGAGGTGCTTGAGGCCAACGGCATTACAATGCCGACCACGTGGGAGGAGTTCAATGCGGCAGCCGAGAAATTGCAGGCTGCCGGTGTGATCCCGCTGGCGCATGGCGGGCAGGCCTGGCAGGACGCCACCGTCTTTGAAGCCGTCGCGCTGGGTATACTTGGCCCGGAGGGGTTCAGGAAAGCCTTTGTCGATCTGGACGCCGACACGCTGACTTCGGATGGCATGGTCGCGGTGTTCGATCAGATGCGCAAGATGCGCAGCTATGTGGATGACAACTTCTCGGGCCGCGACTGGAACCTGGCGACGGCCATGGTGATGAATGGCGAAGCCGCCTTCCAGATCATGGGCGACTGGGCCAAGGGCGAGTTTCTTGCCGCTGGCAAAGTGCCGGGCGAAGATTTCCTGTGCCAATCCACGCCGGGTGACGGGTTCCTGTACAACGTGGACAGCTTTGCCATGTTCAACGTGGATGGCGACGACAAGAAAGCCGGGCAAGACCTGCTGGCCGAGCTGATCGTCGGTCAGAACTTCCAGAAGGTGTTCAACCTGAACAAAGGCTCGATCCCGGCCCGTGTCGACGTGGCACTGGATGAGTTTGACAGCTGCGCCCATACCTCGGCCGAGGATATGAACGCCAGCGCGGCCAACGGCTCGCTCCTACCCAGCTATGCCCATGGCATGGCGCTGCGCGGGGCGCAGGCCGGTGCGATCACCGATGTGGTGACGGCACATTTCAACTCGGACATATCGTCGGCTGACGCGGTCCAGATGCTGGCCGAAGCTGTCGCCAACAGCATGTAAACCGACCCTTCGCCCCCGCCCGTTGTCGGGTCGGGGGTGAAACCTTCGGGGGATCAAACAGATGACAAAATGGCTGGAAACGCACCTGCCCAAGATGGTGCTAGCGCCCTCATTCATCGCTGTTTTGGTGTTTGTATACGGGTTCATTGCCTGGACGGCCTGGGTCTCGCTGACCCGCTCGCGCCTGCTGCCCAGATACGAGATCGAGGGCTTCATTCAATACAAGCGCCTGTTTGCCGCGCCGCGCTGGGACACGGCGATGAACAACCTGTTCATCTTCGGCGCGCTGTTCATCATCATCGCGATGGTGCTAGGGCTGCTTCTGGCGATTCTGCTGGATCAGAAAATCCGCACCGAGGGCGTGATCCGCACGATCTATCTTTACCCCATGGCGCTGTCGATGATCGTCACCGGCACCGCGTGGAAATGGATCCTGAACCCAGGGCTGGGGATCGAGGCCACCGTGCAGGGGTGGGGGTTCGAAGGGTTCTCATTCGATTGGCTCGTTGACCCGGACATGGCGATTTATACCATCGTGATCGCGGCGGTATGGCAAAGTTCGGGCTTCGTGATGGCCTTGTTTCTAGCCGGTCTGCGCTCGGTGGACGAGGAGATCATCAAGGCCGCGCAAGTGGACGGCATCCCCACCTGGCGCATCTATTCCGCGATCATCATCCCGTCGATGGGGCCGATCTTCATGTCCGCGTTCATCGTGCTGGCCCACCTTGCGATCAAGAGCTTCGACCTTGTCATTGCCCTGACGGGCGGCGGGCCAGGATATGCGACCGATCTACCCGCAACCTACATGTACGCGATGGCCTTTTCACGCGGTGACATCGGTCAGGCGGCGAGTTCCGCCATGATCATGATGCTGGTCGTGTTCGCGATTGTCGTGCCTTACCTCTATTCGGAACTGCGAGCGAAAAATGACTGATCTTGCACATCCCCCCGCGCGCAAAAGCGGCGCATTCGGCAAGATTGTTCTGCGCTGGGTGCTGTACATCCTGCTGGGCCTCTTTGCGCTTTATTACCTGATGCCACTTTTTGTGATGGTCACGACCTCGCTGAAAAGCCTTGAGGAAATTCGCACCGGAAGCCTTGTGGCCCTGCCGCGCGAGGTCACGTTCGACGCGTGGAAAACCGCATGGTCCGGGGCCTGCACGGGCATCCAGTGCGAAGGGCTGCGGCCTTATTTCTGGAACTCTGTCCTGCTGGCGGTGCCCGCTGTCGCACTCTCGACCTTCATCGGGGCGCTGAACGGATATGTGGTGGCGCAATGGCGATTTCCCGGTGCGAACATCATCTTCTCTCTGATGCTGTTTGGCTGCTTCATCCCCTTTCAGGTGGTGTTGCTTCCCATGGCGCGCCTGTTGGGCCTGATGGGCATCGCGGGCACCATTCCGGGGCTGATCTTCGTCCACGTGATCTATGGCATCGGCTTTACGACACTGTTTTTCCGCAACTACTATGTTTCCATTCCGTCCGAACTGACCAAAGCGGCCAAAGTGGATGGGGCAGGGTTTTTCCGTATCTTCTGGTCGATTTTCCTGCCACTCAGCCTGCCGATCATCGTTGTGACCGTGATTTGGCAGTTCACGCAGATCTGGAACGACTTCCTGTTCGGCGTGTCGTTCAGCCAGGCGGGCACGCAACCCGTGACCGTTGCCCTGAACAACATCGTCAATTCGACCACCGGCGTTAAGGAATACAATGTCGACATGGCCGCAGCGATCATCGCCGCCGCCCCGACACTGCTTGTCTATATCGTCGCTGGCAAATACTTCATCCGCGGACTGACCGCGGGCTCTGTAAAGGGATAAGACCGATGGCCCCAATTCTTGAAATCCAGAACCTCTATAAGAATTATGGTCCGGTCGAGATCCTGAAGGATATCAACATCGCGATCGAGCCCGGCGATTTCCTCGTGCTGGTCGGCCCGTCGGGATGCGGCAAATCCACGCTTTTGAATTGCATTGCGGGGCTTGAGCCGATTTCGGGTGGCAGGCTGATGATTGGTGGTGCTGACATGACCGATGTCAGTCCCAAGGACCGCGACATCGCGATGGTGTTCCAATCCTATGCGCTTTATCCCACGATGAGCGTCGCGAAGAACATCACCTTCGGAATGAAGGTGCGGGGCGTCGATCAGGAAACCCAGACCCGCAAGTTGCAGGAGGTGGCGAGCCAGTTGCAGATTGAACAGCTTCTGAATCGCCGTCCGGGGCAGTTGTCCGGCGGGCAGCGGCAGCGGGTCGCGATGGGGCGTGCTTTGGTGCGTGATCCCAAGCTGTTCCTGTTCGACGAACCCCTGTCGAACCTTGACGCCAAGCTGCGGGTCGAAATGCGGTCCGAGATCAAGAAACTGCACCAGACCCTTGGCGCGACGATGGTTTACGTGACCCATGACCAGATCGAGGCGATGACGCTGGCCACAAAGATCGTGGTCCTGAAAGGCGGGGTAATTCAGCAGATCGGATCGCCGTCCGAGATCTATAACCGGCCTGCCAATCTGTTTGTCGCCGATTTCATGGGGTCGCCTGCGATGAACCTGATCCCGGCCAAGGCGCGGGCCGATGGCGCAGGCGCGCGGATCGAGATTGCCCGCAGCAGCGGCACGCCGCTCGTGCTGATCGACGAACATGCCCCCGCCTTGCCCGAGGATGTGATCCTTGGCCTGCGCCCCGAAGACATCGCCGAGGCTGGATTTCGCGCCGGTGCCGATGTGCAGGATGCCAGCTGCCTGATCGACATGGTCGAACCCGCCGGGGCAGATACTTATGTGGTGTCCGAACTTGGCGGCAAGCCGGTCACGGCGCGGCTGCATTCGGAAACCGTCGCCACACCCGGCGAGATGCTGAACCTGTCGATCGACATGAGCAAAGTGTCCTATTTCGCGCCGGACAGCGGGCAGCGTCTGAACTGAGTGCGCGCTTTATGGGCAAGAAGACGAAGGCCCGCGATACGCGGCGATCAGACCGCTTAGCGCCAGATTGACATGGTTCAGGTGCCGAACGGCGACGCCCTGTGCCTCCAATGCTGTGGCATAGGCTGCGGACATCGGGGCGTCTGCCGGGATCGCGACGTTCTGGCCAAGCCAATAGGGCTTGGCCGCCGCCAGTTCTGCGCCGATCAACACGGCCAGCAAGCGTCCGCGCGCAACGTCTGCGCTGCGCGCGTTCAGTTCGCTGTCGGCATAGACGGAAAAGATTTTCGCGGCCAGATCAGCCGGACGCACCAAGGTTTCGGAAAGCGTCTGCTCAAACACCGCGCGATCCCAGCCTTCAGCATTCACGGCGGATCGCAACATCGTGTCGCGCGACAGAAGGTCGAACAGCTCGCCCGTCATGAAGGTGCGAAAGCTTACAATCTCGCCGGCGCTGATATGCACCCATTTTATTTGTGGGCCGGGCAGGCACAGTATTCCATCAAAATTCGGGTCATAAGTCAGCAGCCCTGCGACCTGCATCTCCTCGCCCCGCATCAGGTCAGGCGGAGCCGCCTGCTTTACCCCCGGCAAGAGAGACAGTTCAAACCTCCTCATCTGATATGGTGTTGCCTGCGCGATTGTCGGCGGCGCGCAGGGGGTTGATAAATACGCATCGGCGGCGGGCGAAACAGCAGGATGCCTCATCCCACATACGACAATCGGGACGCTGCTATCAGGCAAAACATCAGATAGCAGGTCGCGCAGCCTCGTCTCGAACCTGTCCCCGGACATGCTCGTTTCGGATTGTCTGTGCTGCAGCACCCTATCGTCTGCCCCCATCAACCAGACCTGCAGGCCGGATTGACGGGATTCCATGGCAATCCAGTCAGGTTTTTCTGTGGTCATCGGTGCCTCGCGCAGTTTTTTGCTGAGATCGTGATAGCCACCTGATTTGTCCGGGTCCAGTCGGGGGAGTGGCTTTCGCAAAGGGGAAGGGGACTATCGCTGCGCCGCCGGAAGGGCTGGCGCGCCTGCCTGTTCCTGCGCATAGTGTGGGCAATCGAATTGGGAAGGATCGAGATGTGAGCCCTGATCGCTTCAGGCAGGAGGTCCAAACCTCCGTCCGAGTGCCGGGTGACGGAAAATCGGCCTTGGGCTCGGCCACGGCGCGGGCGCTGGAAGCGGTCGTCGACCTGTTGCGCCGGGGCAAAAGCCTGTCGGTGACCCAGGCCGGTGTCGGGGCGGCCGAGCAGACCGGCGCGGGCCAACGGCTGTTGGTGCAAAGCGCAGGGTCGACCGGCGCGCCGAAGATCATTCGCCGCAGTCCGGCCTCGTGGCGGGCCAGTTTCGAAGTGACGCGCGACCGGTTCGGTGTCGGGCCCAAGGCGCCCTATGCCGTTCTGGGGGCGATAACCCATTCCCTGACGCTTTATGCCGTGCTGGAGGCCTTTGATATCGGCTGTGACCTTTCGGTCCTGACCGGATTGTCCCCAAGATCTCAGGCCCGCGCGCTGCGCGAAAACGGTGTGCAGGTGCTCTATGCGACGCCAACCCAGCTTCGCCTGTTGGCTGCGGCGTCCGAAGAACCCATTGAAAGCCTGCGCTGGGTTTTCTGTGGTGGGGGGATGCTGGATGTGTCGACACGCACGCAGATCTGCGAGATGTTTCCCCGGGCGACGGTGCGCGAGTTTTTCGGCGCGTCCGAGACGAGCTTCGTGGCGATCAGCGATGCGCAAACGCCACCTGGAGCGGTCGGGCGTGCCTATCCCGGGGTGGAGCTTTGCATTCGCGATGGGCAGGGGCGGCATACAAGCGGAACCGGTGAAATCTGGGTGAAAAGCCCGTACCTGTTTGACGGGTATGCCATGGGCAACAGTCCCGACACGCGCTGGCAGGGCGATTATCTGAGCATTGGCGAAATGGGGCAGCTGGATCAAGGCGGAAACCTGACCGTGCTGGGGCGCAAGAGCCGGATGGTGACGGTGGCAGATCAGAACGTGTTTCCCGAAGTGGTCGAGGCACAGATGCGCGCAGTGCCGGGTGTCGGGCCATGCGCGGCTATTCCGGTGCCGGATCCAACACGCGGGCAGGTGATTGTCGGGGTCGTGGAAGGGGCGCAAGACGATGCCCTTGCCCGCCGCCTGCAAGCCCACTGCCGCAATGTTCTGGGCGCGCATGCCTGCCCCCGACGCATCGTTTTTGTCGACCGCCTGCCCATGCTCAGTGCCGGGAAGGCCGATCTGGTGGCGCTGGCCCGTGATCTGGGGCAACGCGTATGACCGGTGCCCTGATCATCGCGGCACGGCGCAGCGCGGTTGCCCCGAAGGGGGGCGGTCTGGCCCATTGCGACATCCACGATCTGGCCGCCCCTGTCATTCAGGCGGTGCTGGCGGATGCGGGTCTGGATGATGGGGAGGTGGACGAGGTGATACTGTCCAACGCGCTGGGCGCCGGTGGCAACCCGGCACGTCGCGCGGCGCTGGCAGCTGGCCTGCCGGAGCGTGTCGCTGGTCTGTCCGTGGACCGTCAGTGTTGCGGCGGGCTGGATGCGGTGCTTCTGGCGCGGGCGATGGTGATGTCCGGGCAGCACGACGTCGTGATCGCGGGCGGGGCGGAAAGCTATTCCCGCCGTCCTCTCAGATCACGCACCTTTGCCGATGGACGCCCGGCCGAACCCTATGAGCAGGCCCCTTTCACCCCATGGCCGACCCGCGACCCCGACATGGCCGAGGCGGCGGACGCGCTGGGCCGGCAACTGGGGATTTCGCGGCGCGATCAGGATGACTGGGCCATCTCAAGCCACGCCGGGGCCAGACGTTGGCAAACCCACCCTCAAGACGAGATCGTGGCGCTTCAGGGCCTCACCCGTGATGCGTTCACCCGCGATTTGACCCCGCGCCTGTGCGTACGTGCGCCGGTCGTGACGGGCAGCATCACAGCGGCCAACATGGCGGTGGCGGCGGATGGGGCGGCGTTCTGCCTTGTGGTGTCAGGGCAGGTGGCGCGGCGTCTGGCCCGCCAGTCCACGCGCCCGGCGATCAGGATCGTGTCAGGGGTCACGCTGGGCGGCGATCCGACCTTGCCCGGTCTGGCCCCTGTCACCGCCATCAAAAAATCGCTTCGGGATGCCGCGCTGGCACCGTCCGACCTAACCTGCGCCGAGATCATGGAGGCCTTTGCCGTGCAAGCCATTGCCTGCCAGAAAGGCGCGGGTTTGGCGCGTGACATCGTCAATTCCGATGGCGGCGGGCTGGCGCGCGGTCATCCGGTCGGAGCGTCGGGTGCGATCTTGGCCGTGCGCCTGTATCACCGGCTTGCGAGGCAGGGCGGGGCGGGCGTGGCCGCCATTGCCGCAGCGGGTGGGCTGGGCACGGCCCTTGTGCTGCGGATGGATCAGGCAGGTTCGTCGAACCCACGAAAGCTCGCGTAGTCCTGAAGCTCTGCGCGCGCGGTGCGGAACTGGTTTTCCGGGGCGGATGCGTCGGCCACCCCGACGGCGATCCCGCACACCACCATTTCTTCCTCGGGCAGGTTCAGGTGATCGTGGACACATGGGCCATAATTGGCAAGCGCCCCGATCCCTGTCGCGCCAAAGCCCTGATCTTCGGCGGACAGCAGGAATGCCATCAGCGACATGCCAAGATCCATGAAGCACCCCTTGCCCATGTCGCGCCGGATGGTCACGACGACACCGACCGGCGCCCCGAAAAACGCATAGTTTCGGGCAAACTGGGCGCGCCGCGCATCGATGTCGCGACGCCCGATACCCAGCGCCGTGTAAAGCGCATAGCCCGCCGCCCGCTGCCGGGCCTTCAACATCTCGGGCATGGGGGACGGGAAATAGGAATATTCGGCCGCATGCGGGATCCCGGCCCGAACCGCGTCTTGCAAGGCGTCGATCAAGCCGCGCAGCGCGGATCCGGTCAGCACGTGAAACTGACCCGGTTGCAGGTTGGCCCCGCTGGGCGCACACCGGGCGGCGCGGCACATGCGCTGGACGGCATCCCGCGGCACAGGGGTCTGGTTAAAGGCGCGGACGGACCTGCGCGAGCGCAAAAGATCTTCTAGTGAGCCGGTCATGAACCACCGCAGATTGTTCTTCGTCCTTGGTACGGGATCGCATCTGCCACGTCCACAGTGCGGGGGCTGTCCGGTCCGGACCGTGCGGCGCCTTCACCGACCCATGCGACAGATCCGAAGGAGGAGATTCTCGGTCCTTCGCATCGCCTTCGGCGGGAAAGCTGCCGATACGGCAACCTGCGCAATATTGTTAGCGAAAACTCGGCATGAGCTTTTCAGATCATGCAATGCGGCCTTCACAGGCAACTGTCGGCAGTTCTATGGAAAATTCACCATTTAAGTAAAAAATTTACAGCCATCATGTGGCTCTGTTAAACAAATTTACAAAAAAGTTGTTGTTTGCCGCAGGTTTGTCCCATTATTTTCAACACCAACGGAAATCCGTCTGTTAAGGCGCTGACGTTTCGTGGACCGCGCGATGAGCGCGATCCGGAGGATTAAATGGGAGGACCCTGCATGTCGTCGGAAAACACGGCCGATAAAACTTATGCCCCGTCAGCTGAGTTTGTCGCGAACGCTCATATTGATTCTGCGAAATACAAGGAAATGTATGCCGCTTCGGTGAACGACCCGGAAGCGTTCTGGTCCGAACAGATGACCCGGCTGACGTGGTCCAAGACCCCGACAAAGATCAAGAACACGACGTTCAAACACCCCGACGTGTCGATCAAGTGGTTCGAAGACGGCGAGTTGAACGTGTCCGAGAACTGCATCGACCGTCACCTTGAAACCCGTGGCGATCAGGTGGCGATCATCTGGGAATCCGACGATCCCTCGCTGGACAAGAAGATCACCTATCGTGAGCTGCACGAGAATGTATCGAAGCTGGCGAATGTGATGAAGGGCATGGGCGTGGGGAAAGGCGACCGTGTTGTTCTTTATCTTCCGATGATCCCCGAAGCCGCCTATGCCATGCTGGCCTGTGCGCGGATCGGTGCGATCCATTCGATCGTGTTCGCAGGTTTCTCGCCCGAGGCTCTGGCGGCCCGTGTCGAAGGCTGCGAGGCGTCGCTGGTGATCACGGCGGACGAAGCGCCGCGGGGCGGACGCAACACGCCCCTGAAAACCAACGTGGACGCGGCGCTGGATCATGGCGATCTGGGCAACACGCCGGTTCTGGTGGTCGAACGCACGGGCGGCGATGTGCCGATGAAGGACGGGCGCGATCATTCTTATGCTGCGCTGATGGCCGAGGCATCTGCCGATTGCCCGGCAGAGCAGATGAACGCCGAAGATCCGCTGTTCATCCTCTACACCTCCGGCTCTACCGGTCAGCCCAAAGGCGTGCAGCACTGCACCGGCGGCTATCTGCTGTATGCGGCGATGACCCATGAGCTGGTGTTCGATTATCACGATGGCGACGTGTATTGGTGCACGGCGGATGTGGGTTGGGTCACCGGCCACAGCTATATCGTCTATGGCCCGTTGGCCAATGGCGCGACCACGTTGATGTTCGAAGGGGTGCCGACCTATCCGGATGCGGGCCGTTTCTGGGCCGTGTGTGAAAAGCACAAGGTCAACCAGTTCTACACCGCGCCGACCGCGATCCGCGCCCTGATGGCGCGTGGCGAGGAGTTCGTGACCAAGTACGATCTGAGCGACCTGAAGGTGCTGGGCACCGTGGGCGAGCCGATCAACCCCGAGGCCTGGAACTGGTATAACGACATTGTTGGCAAAGGGCGTTGCCCCATCGTTGACACGTGGTGGCAAACGGAAACCGGTGGTCACCTGCTGACCCCGCTGCCCGGTGCCACGCCGACCAAGCCCGGCTCGGCCACCACGCCATTCTTCGGCGTGCAACCCGTCATTCTGGAACCCACCACGGGCGAGGAAATCACGACGACCGAGGCCGAAGGCGTCTTGTGCATGAAAGACAGCTGGCCCGGCCAGATGCGCACCATTTTCGGCGATCATGACCGCTTCGTGTCGACCTATTTCTCGGATTACAAAGGCTATTATTTCACCGGGGATGGCTGCCGCCGCGATGCGGATGGCTATTACTGGATTACCGGCCGCGTTGATGACGTGATCAATGTCTCGGGTCACCGCATGGGCACCGCCGAGGTCGAAAGCGCCCTTGTCGCCCACGCCAAAGTGTCCGAGGCCGCCGTCGTCGGCTTCCCGCACGACATCAAGGGGCAGGGCATCTATTGCTATGTCACGCTGATGGACGGTGAAGAATATACCGACGACCTGAAAACCGAGCTGCGCAACTGGGTCCGGCAGGAAATCGGTCCCATCGCCAGCCCGGATTACATCCAGTGGGCGCCCGGTCTTCCCAAAACCCGGTCGGGCAAGATCATGCGCCGCATCCTGCGCAAGATCGCCGAAGATGATTTCGGCGCGCTGGGCGATACCTCGACCCTGGCCGATCCGTCCGTGGTGGACGACCTGATCGACAACCGCATGACCAAGGACAAAGCCTGATGGATGCGGCGACGAAAACAGCGGCACCCGTGCTGATCCTTCTTGGCCCACCGGGGGCCGGGAAGGGCACGCAGGCCCGGATGCTGGAGGAAACCTTCGGCCTTGTGCAGCTGTCCACGGGCGATCTTCTGCGCGCTGCCGTGGCGGCGGGCACCGATGCGGGCAAAGCCGCGAAAGCCGTGATGGAGGCAGGCGACCTGGTCTCGGACGAGATCGTGATCGCCATTCTGCGCGACCGTCTGGCGGATGCGGACTGTGCCAAAGGGGTGATCCTTGACGGCTTCCCGCGCACGACCGTGCAGGCGGAGGCGCTGGATGCGCTGCTGGCCGAGAACGGTCAGAAAATCAACGCCGCCATCAGCCTTGAGGTTGACGACGCCGCCATGGTGACCCGGATTTCGGGCCGTTACACCTGTGGCGCTTGTGGCGAAGGGTATCACGACGAATTCAAGCAGCCCGCCAAGGATGGCGTCTGCGACAAATGCGGCGGCACGGAGATGAAACGCCGGGCCGACGACAATGCCGAAACCGTGGGAAGCCGTCTTGTGGCCTATCACGAACAAACGGCACCGCTCATTGCCTATTACAAGGGCAAGGGCAGCCTGAAAACGGTCGACGCGATGCTGGGCATCGACGAGATCGCGGGCAATCTGAATGCGATCGTGAAGGAGGCGATTGCATAAGAAAGGGACAGGCCGGGTCGCACAAGCCCCCGGCCAGTGGAACGTTAGGGAGGTGGCTTCATGGCCGAAAACTCATCCAACTCCGCATATTGGTCCGCCAATGTGCGCATCATCTTGATCAGCCTCGTCATCTGGGCGCTGGTCTCATTCGGGTTCGGCATCCTGCTGCGCCCAATGCTGTCCGGGATCGCCGTTGGCGGGACCGATCTGGGCTTCTGGTTTGCTCAGCAGGGGTCGATCATCGTCTTCCTCATTCTGATCTTCAACTACGCCTGGCGCATGAACAAGCTCGACCGTGAACACGGCGTGGACGAAGAGTAAGGGAGAGACATATGGATCAGTTTACGATCAACCTGCTGTTTGTCGGCGCGAGCTTCGCGCTGTACATCGGCATCGCAATCTGGGCCCGCGCGGGCTCGACATCAGAATTCTACGCCGCCGGGCGTGGCGTTCACCCCGTCACCAACGGGATGGCAACGGCGGCGGACTGGATGTCGGCGGCCTCGTTCATCTCGATGGCGGGTCTGATTGCCTTCACCGGCTATGACAACTCGACCTATCTGATGGGTTGGACCGGCGGCTATGTGCTGCTGGCTCTGCTGCTTGCGCCCTATCTGCGCAAATTTGGCAAATACACTGTGTCCGAGTTCATCGGCGATCGCTTCTACAGCCAGACCGCGCGGATCGTGGCTGTTGTCTGTCTGATCGTGGCCTCGGTCACATACGTGATCGGCCAGATGACCGGCGTGGGCGTGGCTTTCGGCCGCTTCCTTGAAGTGGACAACACCACCGGCCTTCTGATCGGTGCGGCGGTTGTGTTCGCATACGCCGTGTTCGGCGGCATGAAGGGTGTGACCTATACGCAGGTGGCCCAGTATGTCGTGTTGATCATGGCCTATACGATTCCGGCCATCTTCATCTCGCTGCAACTGACCGGCAACCCGATCCCGGCGCTGGGTCTGTTTGGCGATCATGCCGCATCGGGCGAGCCGCTTCTGGCCAAGCTGGATGCCATCGTGAAGGAACTGGGCTTCAACGAGTACACCGCCCATCATGGTGACACGTTCAACATGCTGCTGTTCACTCTGTCGCTGATGATCGGCACCGCCGGTCTGCCGCACGTGATCATGCGCTTCTTCACCGTGCCCAAAGTGTCTGACGCCCGTTGGTCCGCTGGCTGGGCGCTGGTGTTCATTGCCCTTCTGTACCTGACGGCCCCGGCTGTTGGTGCGATGGCGCGCCTGAACATCTCGGAAATGATGTGGCCCAATGGCGGCATCGAAGGTGGTGCCGTGACGCTTGAGCAGATCGAAAATGACGAGCGTTATGACTGGATGGACACGTGGCAGAAGACCGGCCTGCTGGGCTGGGAAGACAAGAACGGCGACGGTGCGATCCAGTACTACAACGACGGCAATGCCGAGCTTCAGGCGATGGCCGCGGAAAAAGGCTGGGCTGGCAATGAGCTGACCAACTTCAACCGCGACATCCTGGTTCTGGCCAACCCCGAGATTGCCAACCTTCCCGGTTGGGTGATCGGTCTGGTCGCAGCCGGTGGTCTTGCCGCCGCTCTGTCGACCGCTGCCGGTCTGCTTCTGGCAATCTCGTCGGCTGTGTCGCATGACCTGATCAAGGGTGCCATCAACCCGCAAATCTCGGAAAAAGGCGAGCTGTTGTCGGCACGTATCGCGATGGCGGTTGCCATTGTGGTTGCCACCTATCTGGGCCTCAATCCTCCGGGCTTTGCGGCGCAAACCGTGGCGCTGGCCTTTGGTCTGGCTGCGGCGTCGATCTTCCCGGCACTGATGATGGGCATCTTCTCGACCAAGGTGAACAACAGCGGTGCGGTTGCAGGTATGCTGGCCGGTCTGGTTGTGACGCTGGTCTATATCTTCCTGCACAAGGGCTGGTTCTTCATCCCGGACACCAACAGCTTCTCGGATGCTGATCCGCTGCTGGGGACGATCAAGTCGACATCGTTCGGTGCGGTCGGTGCGGCGGTTAACTTCGCGGTGGCCTATGTCGTGTCAGGTATGACCAAACCGACGCCGGTCCATATCCAGGAGCTGGTTGAATCGGTTCGCGTTCCGCGCGGCGCCGGTGCGGCTCAGGATCACTAAAAGGCTTGGGCGGGCGTCCCTGCGGCGCCCCGCCCCCTTCCAATCCTGTCCCGTCCGGTGCACACCGGGCGGGATATTTCTTTTCAGCAAAGGCGCAGTTGAATGCCGTTGACCCAGGACCAGATCCTTCGCTTCTTGCAATCCGTGCATCCCTATGACGCATTGCCTCAGGACAGTCTGAGCGACCTTGCCCGGCAGATCGAGGCACGCGCCGTCACTGCGGGTGACATCATTTATGATCTTGGCGACCAATTGCCCGGTATCTTTATCATCCATGCCGGCGAGGTTGAGATCACGGATGAAAACGGTGTGACCGTCAGCCACCTGGGAATGCGCAACTCGTTCGGTGAACGCGGCTTGCTGCGGGATGGACGCGCTGTGACCAAGGCGCAGGCGGTCGCCGATGCAACCCTATTGATCCTGCCATCAAAGACTTTTCATACGCTGGTCCAAGGCCATGACGCCGTTCGGCGCTTCTTTGACCGCACGCGCGCCGACAAGCAAAACAAGCAAACCCAGCAAAGCCTTGCCACCACGCAGGTCGACACATTCATGGCGCGTGACCCGATCACCTGCGCGTCAGACGCCACGGTGCGCGAGGCCGCGATCCTGATGCGGGATCATCGCGTCTCGTCGCTTTGCATGACGGAAGGCGAGAAACTAACCGGCATTCTGACCACGCGCGACATGTCTGGAAAGGTGGTCGCCGCCGCGCTGCCCAGCGACACGCCTGTGTCAGACGTAATGACGCCAAACCCGATCACGCTGGCGCCGTCGGCTATTGGATCCGACGTGCTGCATGTGATGATGGAGAAACGCATCGGCCATCTGCCGATCGTCGAAGGTGACACGCTGGTCGGGATCGTGAGCCAGACGGATCTGACGCGCTTTCAGGCGGTCAGCTCGGCCGAACTGGTGCGCGAACTGGCGCAGGCTGCGGATGCCGAAGAAATGCGAGCCGTCACAAAACGGATCCCGCAACTGCTGCTGCAACTCGTGGCGGGCGGCAGTCCCCATCAGGTTGTCACAAGGCTGATCACCGATATCGCCGACACCGCCACCCGGCGTCTGGTGACGCTGGCCGAAGAGAAACTGGGCCCGGCCCCGGTGCCGTATCTTTGGCTGGCCTGTGGCAGTCAGGGGCGGCAGGAACAGACCGGTGTCTCGGATCAGGACAATTGCCTGATCCTGTCCGACGACGTGACAGACGCCGATCGCGAAGGCTACTTTGCCGATCTTGCCAAATTCGTCTGCGATGGGCTGGACACCTGCGGCTATGTCTATTGCCCCGGCGACATGATGGCGATGAACCCGCGCTGGTGTCAGCCGCTGTCTGTTTGGCGCGGGTATTTCAAAAACTGGATCGCAAAACCGGTGCCCGAGGCGCAGATGCTGGCCTCGGTCATGTTTGACCTGCGTCCGATCGCGGGTGATGCGCGGCTGTTTGGTAACCTGCAAACCGAAACGCTGGCGATGGCGGCCAAGAACTCGATCTTCGTGGCGCATATGGTGTCCAACGGCCTGAAACACACCCCGCCACTGGGCCTGTTGCGGGGCTTTGCCACCATCCGGTCGGGCGAGCACAAGAACCGGCTGGACATGAAGCACAACGGCGTCGTTCCCATCGTTGATCTTGGGCGCGTTTATGCATTGCAAGGCCAGTTGCCCGAGGCGAACACGCGCGCACGCCTGGTCGCTGCGATCCACGCGGGCGTGCTGTCCCAATCGGGCGGGCAGGATCTGCTGGACGCCTATGACCTGATCGCCGAAACCCGGCTGGAACATCAGGCCGAGCAGGTGAAAGCCGGGCAGGCTCCGGACAACTTTCTGGCCCCCGCTGAACTGTCGGAATTTGATCGGAGCCATCTGCGCGATGCCTTCGTCGTCGTGAAATCAATGCAAAGTGCCATCGGGCACGGTCGCGGCATGCTCGGCTGACGGGTGATGTGCGCAAGGGAAGGAAACTGAATGTTCTATGAAATCGTTGCCACGCTCGTGTCAGCCTTTGTCGGCGCCGGTCTTGTCCTGGCCCTGAACAAGCTGACGGGGGGGCGTCTGCCCAAATGGGCGATGCCGGTCGGGGCCGGGCTTGCGATGATCGTGACCACGGTCGCCAATGAATATGCGTGGTACGAGCGCACCCGCGATCTATTGCCCGAAGGCATGACCGTGGTGATGGAGGTCGAGAACAACTCGCTTTATCGTCCCTGGACCTATGTGGTGCCGTTTGTGGAACGCTTTGCCGCGCTGGATGAACAGTCGCTGCGCACCCATCAGGCACAGCCAGCCCTGCGCATGGTGGATCTCGTGTTCATGGGGCGTTGGTCGGCACCGGAAAAAATGGTGGTGCTGGGCAATTGCGACACCCACCAACGGGCGCCCCTGATCGACGCGGTGTCGTTCGATGCCTCTGGCGAGGTGTCGGGCGTCGACTGGGTGTCGGTGCCCACGGATGATCCGATTCTGGCGGCCATATGCAAACTTGAGGTGACATCATGAAAATCCTGACCACCCTGTCCTTGCGCCTGCGAATTTTCCTGTTTTTCGCGCTTCTGGCTGTCTGCGGGGTGGGGGTGGTGCTGGCGGGGCTGGCCATCGGATATATCCGGGCGCAGGCCTCGGGCCCGGCGTCGGGATTTGTCTTTGCAGGCGTCTTGTCCGGGTTTGGCCTGTTGGCGCTGACGGCGGGGATCTGGTTTTTGTTTGACGAAAACGTCGCCCGCCCGATCGAACGACTGGCCACGGGGTTGCGGTCGCGCGCTCATGCCGGGGTGGGCGGGGTCGACAAACATGCGGCGCGCTATCTGGGCGACCTGGCCCCGGCGGCGGAAGCCGTGTCCGAGCAGCTGATGAAAACCACCATGGATCAGGCCAGCATTGTCGCCTCGGAAACCGCGCGGCTGTCTGCGGACAAGGCGCGGCTCACGGCGCTTTTGTCCGAAATTCCGGTGGCGATGATCCTGGTGAACCCGGCGCATCAGATCGTGCTTTATGACAAACAGGCGGCAGGCGTGCTGTCACAGGTCTGCCCGCCCCGGCTGAATGCCTCGATCTTTGATTATTTTCAGAAAGGGCCGTTTCTGGCGGCGCACAAGAAGATGATCTCGACCGGGCTCGAGCAGAGTTTCACCGACCTGGCCGCAGCCAACGGGTTGGAATTTGACGCGCGCCTGAAACCTCTTGGCCCCGGCGAAGGGTATCTGGTCATTATTGATGATGCCCATACCAACATCGCCCCCGATCAAAGCCGCCCGGTGGTGTTCGACTTTGATCTGATGGAGGGTCAGGCCACCGACAACCTGATGGACATGCATCTGAACGATCTGACCTATGTGGTGTTCGATACGGAAACCACAGGGCTTCTGCCGCACAAGGACGAGGTGGTCCAGATCGGTGCCGTGCGGGTGGTCAAGGGCAAGATCGTGCCGGGCGAAACCATCAATCAACTGGTCGATCCGGGGATAAACATCCCGGCGGCGTCGACCAAGGTGCATGGTGTGACAAACGCCATGGTGGCCGGACAACCGGGGATCGCCGTGGCGGGCAAGCACCTGCACGATTTTGCGCGCGGATCGGTTCTGGTCGCGCATAACGCGCCATTCGACATGGCGTTCCTGCGGCGTCACGCAAAGGATTGCGGGGTGGATTGGACCCATCCGATCCTGGACACGGTGCTCTTGTCTGCCGTGTTGTTCGGCACGACCGAGGTGCACACGCTGGATGCGTTGTGCGAGCGTCTGGGCGTGACAATTCCTGACGATCTGCGTCACACCGCACTGGGCGATGCCCATGCCACCGCCGAGGTTCTGTGCAAGATGCTGGCCTTGCTGCATTCGCGCGGGATCGAGACATTGGCAGGCGCGATTGCCGAAGCGAAGAAGCACAAGCGGTTGTTGAATGACCTGAATTAATGCGCCGTTTGGATCAGCGACTTTCGTCCGCATTCATCTTTCGCTCCAACCAACGCACGCCGGCCGAGATGATCAGGACCAGCACCAGATATTCCAGGATCAGAAGCGTATAGATCTCCAGCGGGCGATATTCGGTCACCACCAGCTCGTTCGCGCGACGGGTCAGCTCCGCCATTCCGATCACCGATGCAAAGGCCGACATTTTCACGATATAGATGAACTGGTTGGCCAGCGGCGGCAGTATGCGCCGCACCGCTTGTGGCAAGATCACATAACGCATCGCCTGCGCGCGGGTCAGCCCGATGGTTTGCGCGGCTTCGGCTTGTCCACGCGGAACGGCCTGAATGCCCGACCGGAAGATCTCGGCCGTAAACGCGCTGTCGGAAACGGCCAGCGTGATCACCGCGCCCCAGAACGGGTCAATGTTAACATCAAGCCCGATGGACCGCAGCACAACCGGTAAGCCATAGAACACCCAGAACAGCATCGGCAGCAGGGGGATGGCGCGGATGAACTCGACATAGATGCGGTTGGGCAGGCGCAGCCATCGACTGCGTGCAAAGGCGGGCAGGGCGACCAGCAGGCCGATGATGATCGACGCCACCGCCGCCAGAACCGAGATCTGGATGGTCGCTGAAAACCCGCGCAGCAGGAATGTTATGTTGGTCCAGCCCGCCGGGGTGGACGGGTCGATCACATACCAGCCCCAGGTGCCGGGCGGGGCCGAGCAGGCCGTAAGGGCAAAAAGCGACAGAAGCGCGAGGGGCAGGCGGATTTTGGTCATCGTCACCCCTTAATGCTTCAGGATCTTGTCAAGGAACTGCGCAAACCGCGCCGATTTCGGGGCCGAGAAGGCGATCTCGGGCGGGTCAACCTCGACCATTTCGCCTGCATCCATGAAGGCGATACGGTCGGCCACCCGGCGCGCGAACCCCATTTCGTGGGTCACGCAGATCATCGTCATACCGTCGCGGGCCAGATCTTCCATCACGTCCAGCACCTCGGCGATCATCTCGGGGTCCAGTGCGGATGTCGGCTCGTCGAACAGCATCAGCTTGGGGTCCATGCACAGGGACCGGGCAATCGCCACCCGCTGTTGCTGGCCGCCAGACAGTTGACCGGGCCGTTTGCCCGCCTGTTCGGGGATGCGGACGCGTTCCAGATAGGCCATGGCGCGGTCGCGCGCCTCTTGTCGGGGCATCCCCAGCGCGCGCATCGGCCCAAGGATCAGATTGTCCAGAACGCTCAGATGCGGGAACAGGTTGAACTGTTGAAACACCATGCCCACATCGCCGCGCCCCTGGGCATCCACCGGCTGGCCATAAAGTTTGATGGTGCCCTCCTGATGGGTTTCCAGACCGGCCAGCAGCCGCACGACCGTGGACTTGCCGGATCCTGACGGGCCGCAAATCACCAGCTTTTCGCCATGGTCAACCGTCAGCGTGATGTCGCGCAGCACCTGGAAATCGTCATACCACTTGCTGACTTGCGCCATGGTGACCGCGTGCTTGCCCTGGTTGATGTTCGCCACTTGTTGTTCTGCCCGCGATCTGTTCAACTGATCGTGAGGCACCCATCCATGCGCTGCCTCGATCCGTAATGTGTTTGTTAAGGTATATGAACACGCAACGAATTTGATAACCACCAAAAGGACACCGCGCGATGAACTTTCTGCGAACACTTGGGGCCGGGCTGCTGGCGATGGCGATGCTGACGGGCGGGGCGCAGGCCCAATCCGCCCTGAACGACATTCTTTCCGGCGGCGCCCTGAAGGTGGGCACGACCGGCGACTGGAACCCGATGACGATGAAGGACCCGGCCACGGACAGCTATCGTGGCTATGACATCGACATCATGACCGAGCTGGCCAAGGATCTTGAGGTCGAGCTGGAATTCGTGCCGACCGACTGGAAAACTCTGGTGAACGGGATCGTGGCGGGCAAGTACCACATGACCGGTTCGGCCTCGATCTCGCCGTCGCGAATGAAGGTGGCGGGGTATTCCGAGCCTTACATCTCGGTGCAGATCCTGCCCTTCACCACATCGGACAAGGTGGCGAATTACGACGGGTGGGACGCGATCAACACGCCCGAAGTGAAGGTGGCGACCACGCTTGGCACCTCGTTCGAAGGGATGGTGCGCAGTTGGTTCCCGGATGCCGACATCAAGGTGGTTGAGGCACCTGCGCGTGGCTATCAAGAAGTTCTGGCCGGTCGCGCCGATGTGTTTATCACGTCGAACATCGAAGGGGCGACCCTGACCGAGAAGTTTCCGAATGTGACCGCCGTACCGGTCGAGGCCCCCCGCGCGCCGACCCCGATTGCGATGCTGTTGCCGCAGGGCGATCAGGTCTGGATCAACTATGTGAACAGCTGGGTGAAGCTGAAGAAAGAACAGGGGTTCTTTTCCGAGACAGCCGCGAAATGGGGGCTGTGACCCAAGCCGCATAACGGGACAAGGCCGGGCAAAATGTCCGGCCTTTTTTGTTGTTGTTACGACAGCTTTGCCGTCTGATACAGCTTCACCTTGGTGCCGCCGTGATCGACCGGCGGGCCGGGGCGCAGGAAGGGCAGGCCGGTCGCTTTTGCCAGCCCCCCATCGCTGGTGATGATCGCGACGCGCCATCCTGAGAACCGTTCCAGCAGCACCTTGCCCAAAGTGCCATAAAGCGCAAACAGCAGTTTCTTGTTGCCGATCCGCCCACCATAGGGCGGGTTCACGATGACAAGGCCTGGCGCGGTGTCGGGACGCTGAAGTTCGCTGATCGACCCTTCGGTGAATTGGGTCAGCGGTGTGATCCCGGCGGCGTCGGCATTCTGGCGGCTGTTGGCAATCGCCCCGGCATTGCGATCTGATCCAAAATACTTGGGCGGCCCAGCGGGGGCCGCGACGGCTGACGCTGCTTTCAGTTTCGCAAAGGCATCGGCGTCAAAACTGGCCAGATGCTCGAACGCGAAAGGTCGGGCGCGCCCGGGCAGCAGCCCCACGGACATTTCGGCCGCTTCGATCACGAAGGTGCCCGACCCGCACATCGGATCCAAGACCGGCTCCTGCCCATCGTAACCGGCCGCTTTCAGGAACAACGCCGCCAGGGTTTCGCGCATCGGAGCCTTACCAGTCGCGGTCTTGTACCCGCGCTTGTGCAGGCTCTCGCCGGACGTATCCAGACTGATGGTGACCAGATTGTCATCAATCCGCACCTTCAGAACCAAGGCTGCATCTTTCGAGATCGCCGCCCCCAGTTCTTCGGTAATGGCTTTCTCAACCCGTTGCGCGGCGGCCTTGTGGTGATAGATCTTCGACCGTTTGCACACCGCTTCGACTCGCACAGGCATATCTGCGCGCAGCACATCGCGCCAAGGAAACTTGCGCGCGCGTTTGTCCAGTTGCGCCAGGTGAAACGCCCGGAAACTGCCTAGCCGCACCAGCACCCGCGTGGCGCCGCGCAAGGTCAGGTTGGCGCGCCAGACCTCGGCCCAATCGCCATGGATGGTCACGCCGCCGGGGCTGGCGGTGGGCGTGGCAAAACCTGCGGAGCGCGCCTCGTCCGCCAGCACGGGTTCCAGACCCGGCGGGGCGACAAGAAAGATTTCATATGTATTGGTGTCAGTCATGGTGTCCCATAGCCCAAGGGCGCGGGCAGGGCGAGGGGGATTGTCAGACGTTCAACTCTTTCGACGGGATGATCGGGAAGAACACACCGCTTGACCAAAGCCCGAACCAGCTTTCGCCCTCGTGTTCTTCGTGTGCCCCCAAGTCGACAAGACGATAGTAACTTTTGCGGTCGATCAGCGCCTCAAGATTTCTGCGCACCAGCACATAGGGTGACGGCTCGCCAGTGTCCGGGGCACGTTCGACCCGGATGGGCGCGTCGGGCCCGGCCACGGTTTCATCACCCACATTGGTGGTGAAGGTCAGCACCTGATCGCGGCCCTTGCCGGTGGCCTCGAAGTCGATGGCGACGAACGGGGCATCATCAACCGTGATCCCGACCTTCTCGACGGGCGTGACAAGGAAATAATCGTCGCCATCCTTGCGAATGATCGAGGAAAACAGCTTTACCAATTCATGCCGCCCGATGGGAGTGCCAAGGTAGAACCATGTCCCATCGCGCGCGATCCGCATGTCCAGATCGCCGCAAAATTCAGGGTTCCACAAATGCACCGGAGGCAGGCCCTTCTTGCCCGCTTTCCGGGCGGCGTCGGCCAGCGTCTCGGTCATGTTCTTGCCGGTTGCAGCTTTTTCCGGCGATTTTCCGTCACTTGCCGTTTTTGTCATTTGTTCCCCCGACGTGTTTGGCCTTTAATGAAATGTAATAGCCGAGCGGAGGAATTTCCATGACCAACGATACCATTCTGGACGAGATCGAAGCCCTTGGCGACACGCTGGCGCGCGCAAAGTCAGTGATCGCGCGCCGGATCATTGGTCAGGATCAAGTGGTTGACCTGACCCTGTCGGCGCTGTTGTCGGGGGGGCACGCGCTGCTGATCGGCCTGCCGGGTCTGGGCAAAACGCGGCTGGTGGAAACCCTGTCCACCGTGATGGGCCTGCGCGAGGGGCGCATCCAGTTCACGCCCGACCTGATGCCGTCCGACATCCTTGGGGCCGAGGTTCTGGAAGAAAGCGCCGAGGGCACACGCTCATTCCGGTTCCTGAAAGGGCCGATCTTCTGTCAGCTTCTGTTGGCGGACGAAATCAACCGCGCCAGCCCCCGCACCCAATCGGCGCTGTTGCAGGCGATGCAGGAACATCAGGTATCTGTCGCGGGGCAGACGCATGCGCTGGAAGCCCCGTTTCACGTGCTCGCCACACAGAACCCGCTGGAGCAAGAGGGCACCTATCCCCTGCCCGAGGCGCAGTTGGACCGGTTTTTGTTGCAGGTGGATGTGGACTATCCCGACCGCGATGCCGAACGTGATATCCTGCTGGCCACCACCGGCACCGAGGACGCACAGGCCGAGCCCGTCTTTTCGGCCGCCGATCTGATTGCCGCCCAGAAATTGCTGCGCCGGATGCCGGTCGGCGAAACCGTGGTGGATGCGATCCTTGATCTTGTGCGCGCCTGTCGCCCTGATGACCCCGCCGCGCCTCAGATTGTGCGCGATACTGTCAGCTGGGGGCCGGGGCCGCGCGCGGCGCAGGCTCTGATGCTGCTGACCCGTGCACGGGCGCTGATCGACGGTCGTTTGGCGCCAGGGATCGACGATGTGCAGGCGCTTGCCCGACCAGTGCTGAGCCATCGCATGGCGCTGAGCTATGGCGCGCGGGCGGCGGGTCACGATCTGGCTGGTGTGATTGACACAGTGGTTGACCAGACCACTCGCGCCGTGGCGGCAGCGTGACCCCCAACCCCACATTGCGCAGCCGGGCCGAGGCTCTGGTCGAACGCCTGCCGCCGCTTCTGGCTCAGGCCCGCCATTTGGCGGCCAGTGTCGAGTTGGGCGAACATGGCCGGCGCAAACCGGGGCAGGGCGATGCGTTCTGGCAGTTCCGCCCGGCCCAACCCGGCGACCCGGCGTACCGGATCGACTGGCGCCGGTCGGCCCGATCCGATCATCACTATGTTCAGGAAAAGGAATGGCAGGCGGCACAAAGCGTGTTGTTCTGGGTGGACCCCGCGGCGTCGATGGATTTCGCGTCGTCACCCGACTTGCCGGAAAAAGGCGCGTTGGCACGGTTGATCGCGATGGCGCTGGCGGTGCTATTGGTGCGCGGCGGCGAGCGGGTTGGGCTGGCCACCAGTGCCGCCCCCGCCGGGCGCGGGGAACTGGCCCTGTCCCGCATGGAGGCGGCGCTTGCATCAGGGCAAGATGCTGGGCCATCGGATCTTCCGGCGCGATCGCGCGCTGTGTTCCTGTCCGACTTCCTTGCGGATACAGCTGCGATCACCCGTGCCGTGACCCGCGCGGCTGACCGGGGCGTCACGGGTGTGCTGTTCCAGTTGCTCGACCCGATCGAAGAGGCGTTCCCGTTCCGTGGCCGCATGATCTTCGAGGATATGACCGGTCATCTGGAACATGACACGACCGAAGCGCATGATCTGCGCGACCGGTATCTTGACCGGCTTGCCGCCCGCAAATCCGAACTTGCCGAACTGGCGCGGCACACCGGCTGGCAGTTTCACACCCACCACAGCGGGGACGCCGACAGTGCCGCTCTGCTGTGGCTGTATCACGCGATCGAGGGGCACAGATGATCTTTGGCCTGCCCATCGCCTTCACGACTCCCTGGCTGCTGGCCGGGTTGGTGGCGCTTCCGGTCCTGTGGTGGTTGTTGCGCGCCATCCCCCCCGCGCCCTTGCGCCAGAGATTTCCGGCGGTGGTGCTGCTTTTGGGGTTGGAAGACCGTGATGCGGAAAGCGACCGCACGCCCTGGTGGTTGCTGGTTCTCAGGCTCCTGGCAGTGGCGGCGCTGATCCTTGGCTTTGCGGGGCCGATCCTGAACCCCGAACACCGTCAGGCGGGGCGTGGCCCGCTTCTGATCTTCGTCGATGCCGGGTGGACGGCTGCATCGGACTGGCCGCAGCGCATGGGCGCGATCAAGGATCAGCTGGACGCCGCGGCGCAAGCCGGGCGCCCCGTCGCCATCGCCCTGTCGCATGAGGTGGCCGAAATCGGCGCCGCTGCCCCCCAATGGCAAAGCGCGGGTGATTGGCGGGAACGGCTTCCCGGCCTTGCCCCGGTCGCGTGGGAGGTGCCTTATGGTGCGGCATCTGACTGGGCTGCCGGGCTTCAGGATGCCGACACGATCTGGATCTCGGACGGGTTGGCGCGCGCCGGACGGCTGGACCTGCTGGCCGCGTTCGAGGCGAAAGGCCGCGTCGACGTGTTGCAACCCACATGGCCGCGATATGGCCTGTTGCCCGCGCGCGCCGAAGATGGTGCGCTGGTGCTTGAGGCGCTGCGCAGTGGCGTGACGGCGGGGCCCGAGCTTGTGGTGCAAGGCATCGGCCCTGATCCGTCGGGGGTCGAACGGGTGTTGGCGTCGGCCACGCTCGATTTCTCGGCAGGCGCCCCCCGCGCTCAGGTGCACATGCCGTTGCCACCCGAATTGCGCAACAGGATCACCCGGTTTCAGTTGCAGGACCTGCGTGCCGCCGGGGCGGTGACGCTGGCCGATGACAGCCTGCGCCGCCGCCGCGTGGCGCTTTTGACTGGCACCCAATCGCGCGAAGGGCTGGAGCTGTTGTCGCCCCTGCACTACCTGCGCGAGGCTCTGGTGCCCTCTGCCGAAGTGATCGAGGACGCCGCCATCGACACATTGATCGAAGCCGGGCCTGAGGTGCTGATCCTGCCCGATGTGCCCAGTCTGGCCGAACCGGACCAACGGGCGCTGGCCGAATGGGTGGCGCAGGGCGGGATGCTTCTGCGCTTTGCCGGGCCGCGTTTGGCGGCGGCCGATACCGGGCGCGGCGTGGAAGACATCTTGCTGCCCGTGCGTCTGCGATCCGGCGGGCGTGTGGTGGGTGGCGCGATGAGCTGGGGCGCCCCGCGTGCATTGGCCCCGTTTCCCGAAACCTCGCCATTCTTCGGGCTGCCGGTGCCGGATGACGTGTTGGTGCGGGCGCAAATCCTGGCCGAACCCAGCCCGGACCTGGCCGACCGGACCTTGGCCTCGCTGGCAGATGGCACGCCGCTTGTGACCCGCAAGGCGCTGGGGCAGGGGCAAGTTGTGTTGTTTCACATCTCGGCCAATGCCGAATGGTCGTCGCTGGCGCTGTCCGGGCTGTTTGTGCAGATGCTGGAGCGTCTGGCGGTCTCGACCCGGCCCGGTCAGGTCGAGGCGCAGTCGCTGGATGGGACCCAATGGGTCGCCGAACGTGTGCTGGATGCTTTCGGTCAGCTTGGTCCGGCAGGGGCGCAGGCGGGTGTCGATGGCCCCGACCTTCTGGACGGTGCCCGCGCCGCAGTGCCGCCAGGTCTGTATGCCGATGGTGATCGTCGCCTAGCGGTGAATACGCTGGGGCAGGATGCGCAACTGGCCCCGGCCGCCTGGCCTGTCCGCATCACCCCAAGGTGGCAGGACGAAAGTGCAAGCCGCAGCCTTGCCCCATACCTGTTGGCGGCGGCGCTGATTCTGGGCGTGCTGGACATTGTGGCCAGTCTTTGGATTTCCGGGCGGCTGCGCAAACGGGTGGTTGCTGGTGCCGCGCGGGCGGGGGCAATGGTGCTGCTCGCGCTGATGATCGTGCCGGGCCACGGGCGCGCGCAGGACGCAGACACCCCCGAGGCGGTGATCGCTGCGGCCAGCACGGTGACGCTGGCGCATGTGCTGTCCGGCGATCCCGCCACGGATGATGTTGCCAATGCCGGGCTGATGGGCTTGTCGGACCAGTTGTTTTCCCGCACCTCGGTCGAACCTGCCCCCCCTGTGGGCGTGGATGTCGAACGCGACGAGCTGTCGGTCTATCCGTTCCTGTACTGGCCGATCAGCGACACGACCCCGCAACCCAGCCCCGCCGCCTATGCCCGGCTGAAAACCTATCTGGCGACCGGCGGGTTCATCCTGTTTGATACCCGCGATGCGGGCTTTGGCGGCGAGGGTGCCCCGTCGCGCCGGTTGCGCGCCATTGCCCTGCCGCTGGGCCTGCCGCCGCTTGAGCAGGTGCCGCACGACCACGTTCTGACCCGCGCCTTCTATCTGCTGGAGGAGTTTCCCGGGCGTGCCCGTGGTCCGGCCTGGGTCGAGGCCGCGCCCCCGAATGCCGAACGTGCCGAAGGGATGCCCTTTCGCAACCTGAACGACGGTGTCAGCCCGGTGATCATCGGCGGCAATGACTGGGCCGGGGCCTGGGCAATCCGGTCTGACGGTTCGCCGATGTTTCCGGTGGGGCGCGGTCAGGCGGGCGAGCGGCAACGTGAAATGGCGGTCCGGTTTGGCGTGAACCTGGTGATGCATGTGCTGACGGGCAACTACAAATCCGATCAGGTGCATGTGCCTGCCTTGCTGGAAAGGTTGGGGGAATGAATGCGTCCGACCTGATCTTCTCGCCCGGTCTGCCGTGGCCGGTGATTGCGATCCTGGCCGCGCTCGCGTTGGTGGCGCTTCTGGTGGCGCTGTGGCGCGGCTTGTCGGGCTGGGCGCTCAGGGCGGTGGCGGCGCTGGCGGTATTGGTGGCGCTTGCAGGCCCGTCCTTGCAGCAGGAGGAGCGCGATCCGCTGTCAGATATCCTGCTGGCGATCGTGGATGACAGCGCCTCGCAAACCCTGTCGGACCGCCCGGACCAGAACGCGGCGGCGCTGGCGTCGCTCGAAGCGCAGGTCGCCAGTCGAACAGGGCTGGACCTGACAATCCGCCGCCTGTCCGAATTTGCCGAACCAGCAACGCCAGACGGCACCCACATGATGCGCGCGGTCACGGCGGCGTTGGCCGATCTGCCGCGCGACCGCGTGGCCGGTGTCGTGGCGATCACTGATGGCGTTGTGCACGACACCGAGCTTGCACCAAACCTGCCCGCCCCCTTTCAGGCCCTGCTGACCGGGCGCGCGTCTGACTGGGATCTGCGCCTGTCGGTCATCGACGCCCCCGCCTTTGCCATCCTTGGCGAGCAGACCGAGATTCGTCTGCGGGTCGATGCCTTGGGCGCCCCCCCGGCCGATGGTGACATCATCGAACTGTCCGTGTCCCGCGATGGTGCCACGCCCGAGGTTGCCCTGGCCCGGATCGGGGCGGACATCGTGCTGCCCCTGACCCTGACACACGCAGGTCGCAACCTGATCCATATCACGCTGCCCGCCGCCGAAGGGGAACTGACCGACCGCAACAATGCCGCGGTGATCGAGGTGAATGGCGTGCGCGACCGGCTGCGAGTTCTGCTCGTCTCGGGCACGCCACATCCCGGCACCCGCACCTGGCGCAACCTGTTGAAATCCGATGGCGCGGTGGACCTTGTGCATTTCACCATCCTGCGCCCACCGGAAAAGCAGGACGGTGTGCCGGTCAATGAACTCAGCCTGATCGCCTTTCCGACGCAGGAGCTGTTCGTCGACAAGATCGACGAATTCGACCTGATCATCTTTGACCGCTACCGGCTGCGGGGGATCCTGCCCGGCGGCTATCTGGACAGTGTCCGGGCCTATGTCGAACGGGGCGGGGCGGTGCTGATTGCCGCTGGCCCGGCCCTTGCGGGGGCGGAAAGCATCGCGCGCTCCGGCTTGGCCGCGATGTTGCCGGCCTTCCCGTCCGGTCGGCTGGTCGAAGGTGCCTTTCGCCCCGCCATAAGCGATGCCGGCCGGCGCCATCCCATCTCGCGCGATCTGGAGGATTTCGCGCCCGAAGGCGGCTGGGGCCCGTGGCTGCGAAGGGTCGAGCTTGAGCCGACCAGCGGCCACACCATCCTGAACGGGCCCGATGACGCGGCGCTGCTGACCCTTGATCGTGTCGGTGACGGGCGGGTCGCGCTGCTGGGGTCCGATCATGCCTGGCTCTGGGCGCGAGGCTTTGAAGGGGGCGGACCACAGCTGGAGCTGCTGCGCCGTCTGGCGCACTGGCTGATGCGCGAACCCGAACTTGAGGAAGAAGCTCTGTCTGCCACCGCCACCGAAACAGGGTTGAGGATCGAACGTCGCACGATGGAGGACACGACGCCCGAGGCCACAGTGACATTCCCGGATGGCACCGAAACCGTCCTGGGTCTGTCAAACCGCACGCCGGGCCTGTTTGACGGTGAAATCGCAGCCCCGGAGCAGGGATTGTATCGCGTGACACAGGGTGATCTGGCCACGGTGGTGGTGCGCGGACTTGCGGCCTTGCGCGAGTTCGAACAGCCCGTCGCGGACGCCGCCCCCCTGACCCCCCTTGGCCGTGCCACCAACGGCACGGTGACGCGGATCGAAGACGGACTTCCCGGTTTGCGCCCGGTGCGGATGGGGCAACTGGCCCATGGGCGCGGCTGGATCGGATACACGCCGCGCAATGCCTATGTCACGCAAGCCATCCGGGTCATTCCGCTGGCGCCGGCCTGGCTGATGCTGGCCATCGCCGCGCTGTCCTTGATCGGGGCCTGGCTGATCGAGGGGCGCGGTGGGGCGCGGCGCAAGGAAGATTGATTGCCCGGCGACCGATCAGGCGTCCGGTTTCATCAGCACCGCCCGGGACTGCGACGCAAACTCGCGCCGATACAGGACCAATACCGTCAGAACGGTCGCAACGATCAGGCTGACGGGTCCAAGCAACCATGCCAGCGATCCCATCGCGAAATAGACCGACCGAAGGCCGCGATTGAAGCTGCGCGCCGCCGAGATGTTGAGTTCTCCGGCCTTGCCGGCGCGGGGCAGGGCGGTGGGATCGCTTGGGTCGTTTGGCACCGATGCCATGACCACGGCGCAATAGCCGAACAGGCGATGCGACCAGACAAATTTCAGAAAGGCATTGGCCAGAAACAGCACGACCAGCAGGATCTTGACCTCCCACACCAGTTCGGGGGCGCTGCTTTGGGTCAGGTCTTGTGCCACCCCGCGCAACCGTTCGGTATTGCCCAGAAGCGCCATGCCACCCCCAATCGCGATCATCGAGGCCGAGGCAAAGAAGCTTGCCCCCTGGCGCAGGGTCGACAGGATGGCACTGTCGAAGATACGCGGGTCTCGGGCGACGAACTGCACCATCCAGTCGCGACGGTATTGCGCCACCAGCCCCGATACCGAAGGCTTCGAGCTTGAGGCATATTCGATCCGCCAGCCGATCATGGCCCAGGCCAGAATGATCAGGCACACGGCGATCCCATCCAGGGGTGAAAACAGCGACAGGCGTTCGGTCAGGGTCATGGTCCGCACGCTTAGACGATTCCTTTCGGTTGCCAAATCGAAAAATTGGTAATATCTTTTTACCAATTGCCAAAGCCGGAGGGCCCAAGATGCAGATGCCGACCCCCAACGCCGCCATCCTTGCCCGCAAGGATCAGATCGTGAAACGTCTGCAATCCGTGTTGCCCGAAGGCGCCGTGGTGCATGATCCGTTTGAAACACGCGCCTATGAATGTGATGCGCTGACCGCCTATAAATGCCCGCCGCTCTGCGCGGTGCTGCCCGCCTCGACGGCTGAGGTGTCGGCGGTCATGCGCATCTGCCATGAAGAAGGCGTGCCGGTCGTCCCACGTGGGGCGGGCACCTCGCTTGCGGGTGGGGCGCTGCCCACGGCGGACAGCGTGATCCTGGGGGTGGCCCGGCTGAATGACGTGCTTGAAACCGATTTCGCAAACCGGATCATCCGGGTGCAGTCGGGGCGCACCAACCTGTCCGTCACCGGTGCCGTCGAAGAAGAAGGCTTCTTCTATGCCCCCGATCCGTCAAGCCAACTGGCTTGTGCGATCGCAGGTAATATTGCCATGAACTCCGGCGGGGCGCATTGCCTGAAATACGGCGTGACCACCAACAACCTGATGGGCGTGACCATGGTCATGGCTGATGGCGAGGTGGTCGAGATCGGCGGCGCGCATCTGGATGCGGGCGGGTTGGATCTGCTGGGGCTGATCTGCGGATCGGAAGGCCAGCTTGGCATCGTGACCGAGGCGACCCTGCGCATTCTGGCCAAGCCCGAGGGCGCGCGCCCGGTGCTGGTCGGGTTCGACTCGAACGAAGTCGCGGGTCATTGCGTATCCGACATCATCAAATCTGGCATCCTGCCCGTCGCGATCGAGTTCATGGACCGCCCCTGCATCCGCGCGACCGAAGCATTCGCGGGTGCGGGATACCCGGATTGCGAGGCACTGCTGATCATCGAGGTTGAGGGATCGGAGGCCGAGATCGACGACCAGCTCTCGCGCATTGTCGAGATTGCCAAGCGTCACAATCCGGTGGAGCTTCGCGAAAGCACCTCGGCCGAGGAAAGCGCGAAAATCTGGCTGGGCCGCAAGTCGGCCTTCGGCGCGATGGGGCAGATCAACGACTACATGTGTCTGGACGGCACGATCCCCGTGTCCGAACTTCCCTTGGTGCTACGCCGTATTGGTGAAATGTCGAAAGAGTATGGGCTGGACGTGGGCAACGTGTTCCACGCGGGTGATGGCAATATGCACCCGCTGATCCTGTTTGACGCCAACAAACCCGGCGATCTTGAGAAATGCGAGGCCTTCGGGGCCGACATCCTGAAGCTTTGTGTCGAGGTGGGCGGATGCCTGACCGGTGAACACGGCGTAGGAGTGGAAAAAAGAGACTTAATGGTTTCACAATACAACCAAAGTGATCTTGAGATTCAGTTGGCCGTCAAAGACGTGTTCGATCCCGACTGGCTTATGAACCCCGCCAAGGTGTTCCCTCTCTCCACCACGGAAACAAGGCGCGCGTCATGACCCCGACCACAGAAACAGAGCTGGCCGAAGCGATTGCTGCGGCCAACGGTCCCTTGCGCATTCGGGGCGGTGGCACCCGCGACATCGGCGCGCCGGTGGATGGCGCCCCGCTGACAACCGCAGGGCTGACGGGCGTCACGCTTTACGAACCCGGCGCGCTGACGCTGGTTGTGCAGGCGGGCACTCCGTTGGACGAGGTTGAAGCATTGCTCGCCGCCGAAGGCCAGCGGCTGGCCTTTGAACCCGGTGACATGCGTGCGCTTCTGGGCACCGAAGGCACCCCGACCATCGGCGGGGTGATCGCCACCAATGCCTCTGGCCCGCGCCGGATACAGGCCGGGGCCGCGCGTGATTTCTGCCTTGGGGTTCGCTTCGTGGACGGGCAGGGGCAGGTGTTGAAAAACGGCGGGCGCGTGATGAAGAACGTGACCGGCTATGACCTTGTGAAGCTGATGACCGGAAGCTGGGGCACGCTGGGCGTGATGACCGAGGTCAGCCTGAAGGTGCTGGCCATCCCGGAAACCGAAGCCACGCTGGTCTGCGCCGATGAAAGCGCGGAAACGGCGGTGGCGTCCATGGCCGCCGCCCTTGGGTCGCCCTTCGATGTCACAGGCGCGGCGATGATGAACGGACAAACGATGATCCGGGTCGAAGGACTGGAACAATCCGTCGCCTACCGCGCGAAAGCCTTGCAGGACGGTGTCTTGCAGGGGTTCGACATTGTCGAAGGTGCGGCGTCGGCCAGGATGTGGGCCGACCTGCGCGATCTGACCCCTTTTGCGGGCAAGGAAGGGGCAGTCTGGCGCATCTCGGTCAAGCCGTCTGACGGACCGGCTTTGGTGAGGGAACTGGGCGCGCTGTCGCCCGAGGCGATCTTTGACTGGGGGGGCGGGTTGGTCTGGCTGCGCGTCGCCGATGAAGAGGATGCAGGGGCGCAGATGATCCGCAACGATTTGTCCCATATGGGCGGCCATGCGACCCTTGTGCGGGCCAGCGCCGCGACCCGCGCCGCCGTGCCGGTGTTTCACCCGGAACCCGCGCCGCTTGCGGCGCTTTCCCGCGGGCTGCGTGCGAAGTTCGATCCGCGCGGCATTCTGAACCCCGGCCTGATGGGAGCCTGACATGCAGACGAACTTCACCGACGAGCAGCTGAAGGATCCCGCGATCCAACGTGCCAACGAGATCCTGCGCTCCTGCGTGCATTGCGGGTTCTGCACGGCGACCTGCCCCAGCTATCAGGTGTTGGGCGATGAATTGGACAGCCCGCGCGGGCGCATCTATCTGATCAAGGATATGCTGGAAGCCGGTCGACCTGCCGACAAGAAAACTGTCGAGCATGTGGATAAATGTCTGTCCTGTCTTGCCTGCATGACCACTTGCCCATCCGGCGTGCATTACATGCACTTGATCGACCATGCCCGCGCGCATATCGAAAAGACGTACAAGCGCCCGCTGTTTGACCGGATGCTGCGCTGGACGCTGGCGCGGATCATCCCCTATCCGGGGCGGTTCCGACTGGCCATGCAAGCCGCACGACTGGGGCGGCCGTTGCGCAAGTTCATGCCGGACCCGCGGCTGGAGGCGATGCTGGAAATGGCCCCGCCCAAGCTGCCGCGCCCCAGCGCAAACGACAAGCCGCAGACCTTCCCGGCGAAGGGCGCCCGCAAGATGCGGGTGGCGCTGCTGACGGGCTGCGCGCAAAAGGCGCTGGACACGGACATCAATGATGCGACCATCCGCCTGCTGACCCGGCTGGACTGCGAGGTTGTGGTGGCCAAGGGTATGGGCTGTTGTGGGGCGCTGACCCATCACATGGGCAAGGTTGATGAAAGCCACGTCCAGGCAGCGGCCAATATCAACGCCTGGATGACCGAAAAACGGGTCGACGGGCTGGATGCGATCGTCATCAACACCTCGGGTTGCGGCACGACGGTCAAGGATTACGGCCACATGTTTCGCAATGACGCTTTGGCTGACGACGCTGCCGAGGTGTCGGCGATGGCGATGGATGTCAGCGAAGTTCTGATGAAGCTCGACCTGCCCGAAGGCCGGATGAACAAGCGGGTTGCATATCATTCGGCCTGTAGCCTGCAACATGGCCAGCAGGTCAAGACCCACCCCAAAACCCTGTTGAAAAAGGCGGGGTTCGAGGTGGTCGAACCTGTCGATGCCCATCTGTGCTGCGGGTCGGCGGGAACCTATAACCTGATGCAGCCTGCCATCTCGCAGGAGCTGAAACGCCGCAAGGTCGCCAATCTGGAAGCCAAAACGCCCGAGATCATTGCAGCAGGCAATATAGGCTGCATGATGCAGATCGGGTCCGGCACCGGCATTCCCGTGGTCCATACGGTCGAGCTTCTGGATTGGGCCACCGGCGGGCCACAGCCGCGCAAATTGACCCGTTGATGAGCGTTTTTTCTTTTTTCTGCCCCCATTTTCGCCCTAAACATATGGTCAGAGGGTGGAAGAACCGCCCCACCAGAGGCAGAGATATGAAGAAATTGATTGCAATGATGGCGGTGGGCTTGTGGCTCGCCAGCCCCCTGGTCGCATCCGATCCATCACCGCTGCGCACCCTGATGACGGGGGATGAAAGCCGGGGATGGGAAGGGGTCGGACGCTTGAACATCGGCAGGGGCGGATTGTGCACCGGCGCGATGATCAGCGAAAGCCTGGTGTTGACCGCCGCCCATTGCTTGTTCGAACAATCCACCGGTGCGCGGGTGCCACCGGACGAGATCGAGTTTCTGGCGGGGTGGCGCAACGGACGGGCCTCGGCCTATCGCGGGGTGCGGCGGGCCGTGGTGCATCCCGATTTCTCGTTTGCCGCTGGGGATAAGGCTGCGCGGGTCGTCAATGACCTGGCGCTGCTGGAACTGGATCACCCCATTCGCAAAAGCTCGGTCCAGCCGTTTGCCGTCCATTCCCGCCCACGCAAGGGCGCCGAGATCGGCGTTGTGTCCTATGCCCATAACCGTGCCGACAGCCCGGCGCTTCAGGAAATGTGTCAGGTGCTGGCGCGGCAAAGCGGGGCCTTGGTGATGAGTTGCTCGGTTGATTTCGGATCATCCGGCGCACCGGTGTTCGTGGTGCAGGACGGAAAACCCGCCATCGTTTCGGTGATATCGGCAAAAGCAATGGTGCGGGACATCCCGGTGTCACTGGGCACAAGCCTTGAACAGCCTCTGGCAGAGCTGATGCAGATGTTGACCGAT
This sequence comes from Aliiroseovarius zhejiangensis, assembly GCF_014656375.1. Classification (GTDB taxonomy): domain Bacteria; phylum Pseudomonadota; class Alphaproteobacteria; order Rhodobacterales; family Rhodobacteraceae; genus Aliiroseovarius; species Aliiroseovarius zhejiangensis. Next base: position 373,273 of record NZ_BNCH01000003.1, read on the forward strand.
GGCAACGGGGTGTTCACCCGCACCCAACCCGTATCGCGGCCACCGGTCGGCACATTCGGGACAGGGGCTGCCGGGCCGGGCGGTGCGAAATTTCTGCGCCCCTGACCTCTTGAAGGGGCGGGAATCCTCCATAAATCTGTGACACGGGCGCCGAAGGATCGGGCCCGCAAACCTGCCTGTCCCAGTGAAGGGAAGGCCCAAACCTGTCGCTTTTAGGAGGACACAATGCGTAACTTTGACCTTTCGCCGCTGTACCGTGCCACCGTCGGTTTCGACCAGATCGCCGACCTGATGGACCGGGTGCTGACCAATGACGTGAGCCGTGAAAGCTATCCGCCCTACAACATCGAAAAGATCGCTGACGACGGTTGGCGCATTTCGGTGGCCGTGGCGGGCTTTACCGAAGACGAGCTTTCCGTGGAAGTCCGTGAAAACGCACTGGTCATCTCGGCCAAGAAGGCGGACGAAGACGAGCGGACCTATCTGCACCGTGGCATCGCCACTCGTGCATTTGAACGCCGCTTCCACCTGGCCGATCATGTGCGGGTGACCGGGGCTGCCCACGAACACGGCATGTTGCATATCGACCTTGTTCGCGAGGTGCCTGAGGCCCTGAAACCGCGCCGTATCGAGATTGCAAAATCCAAGGACGTGGAACAGAAGGCGATCGAAGCCTGACCACAGGCGTGATCACCCGATAAGATGGGCGCGGAGGGCAACCTCCGCGCTTTTGTTTTACACCGGCTGGCGCCGTTCTTGTTCCAGCAGGTAAAAGCTGGCAGCCAGGATGATCGCCGTGCCCAGCCACATCGACCCGGTGGGCAGAAAGCCGAACACCACAAAGCCCAGCACCACGTTGAACACCAGTTTCAGGTGATCGAACGGTTGCAGAAAGGCCGCATCTGCCAGTGAGTAGGCGCGCACCAGCACATGCTGCGCCAACGCCGTCAGAAGGCCCGCGCCCACGACCAGCCAGATCGCTCCCATGGGCAGGCTGAACCCCGATCCGAGCGCCAGTGCGGCATTGATCGGGCTGAGCAGGACCAGCAGGTAGATCGTTACTGTCTCGGGGCCGTCTGCACGGGTTAGGAACTTCGTGACGACCGAACTAGCTGCCCAAAGGGCGGCAGCGCCAACCGGCAGCAGGGCAACCAGCTCGAACCGGTCCGACCAGGGTTCAAGGATCACCGCCCCTCCGATGATGCCCAGCACGACCGCGCCCCAGCGATGGATCGACACGGTTTCGTGCAGGAAAAGCCCCGCGCCCAACGTCACAAAAAACGGCGACAGCAGGATCAGCGCGATCGCCTGCCAGATCGGCACATACGCCAGCCCCAGCGTCCAAAGTTGCACACCGCCCGCCGCCAAGGCGACGCGCAGCACATGCAGCCAGACCTGCCCGGTTTTCATCACCGCCGCCCGGTGGCGAAACACCCAGGGCAGATAAAACCCCAATGCGATCAGATATTGCCAAAAGGTGACGGACGGCGCGGACGCCCCCAGTTTCATAGTGGCCCCTTGCAGGGCCGTGTTCACGACGGCGAAACTTGCGCCTGCCAGAACCATCAGACCAGCCGCCTTCACAGGCGTGGTCAGTGTCAATTGATGAGCCATTGCGCAATGTCCTTTCTTCCTTACGCGTTGACCCAAGGCAGAAGGACAAGGTGCGCGTCACCCGCGCACCTCAGACCATCCTCTTCCATCCGGACTTTAACCGTCGGCCCCGGAATTTCGCCGGGTCTGCTGACACCCCTTTCGCAAGAAGCCGCTCGTGGGCTGTGACCACCGGTGGGGAATTTCACCCCGCCCTGAGAATGTCGCCACCCCGGCAGGGGCAGCGACAGGGAAGATAGGTTCGGGATGGGGCGCGGTCAAGCGGCCTTAGTGCGACAGGCTTTCGGCCAGACGCATCAGCGTGACCGCCTCGGCGCGATAGCCGTAAGGGTCGGCGCCCTTCGCCCCGTTGGCCAGCGCGATGGCGTCCGAGTAGGTCCAGTCGCCAAGGTATTTATCCTCGCGCAGAAGCTGGCCGAAGCCCGCGATGGCGGCGGCGAATTGCTGCTCGGTTCCGGCTTCATTCGCGGAAGCGATTGGTGTCTCGATCAACGTGCTGTTGTCTTCGCCGGGCCGCTTGTAGCGCAGCTTGAGGTATCCAAGCTCGTCCGATCCCTCCGCATCAGGCGCGGGGGCGTAGCGCAGCGCGTCGGTCAGCACCGCATCCGAGCCAACCGGCGTCACCTCATAGACCGCCGTGACCTGATGGCCCGCACCAATCTCGCCTGCGTCCACCTTGTCGTTGTTGAAGTCCTCGCGCGCCAGGGCGCGGGTTTCATAGCCGATCAGACGGTATTCGGCGACCTGTGTGGGGTTGAACTCCACTTGTATTTTTACGTCATCGGCAAGGGGATATAGCGCACCGGAAAGCTGATCAACCAGCACTTTTCGCGCTTCGCCCAAAGTATCGATGTAAGCGGCTTGTCCGTTGCCGTTCTGCGCCAAGGCCTGCATGGTCGCGTCGTCCAGATTGCCGCGCCCGAAGCCAAGGATTGACAGATAGGTGCCGGTGTCGCGCTTGTCTGCGATGAAATCCTTGAGCTCATCGGGGTCATGAATCCCCACGTTGAAATCGCCATCCGTGGCCAGCAAAACCCGACCCACCTCGCCGTCGTCATGCATCCGCTCGGCCACCTGATAGGCCAGTTCGATCCCCTGCGCCCCGGCGGTCGACCCGCCTGCATCCAGCCGGTCGAGTGCGGACAGAATGGTGGCGCGGTCGGCGGCTTTGGTCGGTTCCAACACCTCGCCCGCGCTGCCAGCATAGGAGACGATGGCAACCTCATCCTCAGGCTTCAATTCGGATAGCATCAGCCGCAGGCTTTGCTTCAACAGCGGCAGCTTGTCGGGGTCCGACATCGACCCGGATGTGTCGATGAGGAACACGAGGTTCAGGGGCGGTCGGTCCGTGATCATCTCGCCCTGAATGCCGATCTGCACCAGTTGCGTGCCCGCGTTCCATGGGGTTTGCATCGTGGTGACAGTGGCGGCAAAGGGGTGCGCGCCAGCTGGGGCGGGATAGGCGTAGGGGAAATAATTCACCATTTCCTCGATCCGCACCGCGTCCGGGTTGGGCAGATAACCAGATTTTAGATCGCGCCGCACCACCGCATAGCTGGCCGTATCCACGTCGATCGAGAAGGTGGAAACCGGATCTTCTGACGTGATTTTCAGGGGCGAGGGCGTGGCGTTGGCGTATTCTTCGCCGCCTGCTTCCGGTGGCATGGGCAGGATGCCGGGCATGTCGTCAACAGCGATGCGGTTCTCGCCGTCCGAGAACGAAGATATATCGGCCTCCATCATCGGGTCCGACGCGACCGAGGGCGCAACCTGACCCGACTGCGCGCGCAAATCGGCTGGTGCTTCGGATCGGGTCCGGGCGGGGGAACGGGCGATCTTGCCCAAGGGCTCAGGGGCGGGTTGTATCACGATTTCTTCTTCGACTGTGTCGTTTACGGGCGGTGGCGCCATGTCTGTCATCCCCGGCACTTCCACCTGATCCACATTCGGCATCACCACCAGTACGGCAAAGCCCACCGCCACCAGCGCGGTCGTCGCAGCCAACCCGCCGCGTGTATTCAAAGCGTTCAACATCTTGATAACTCCTTTTCCAAGCGCCCCAGATTTCGGAGCGTCAGACATAGGACGCGCGTCAGGTCGCGATCCTTGGAGGTCATCGAAACTTTTCATCGCAAGCGCCAGATCGGCATCCTTTTTCGAAGGGTCCGGCGCAGGCGGGGCCGCGCGCAGGGCGGCCTTCAGATCGTCAAGATCGTCGGTCATATCGCGTCCTCCTCTGCCCGCATGGCACGCAGGCGTTTCTTCACTTCGGACATGCGCCAAGCGACGGTGCCTTCGGACAGGCCCAAAACCTCGCCCGCTTGCGCTTGTGTCAGGTCTTCGCCCAAGACCAGCGCCACAGTGTCACGCAACTCGTCGGGCAAGGCGGTCATGGCCTGGGTCAGCCAATCCTGCGCCTCGGTTTCCTCACGGATCGCCTCACGCCGGTTTACTTCCCAGTCACCCCAGCCATCGGCAGCTTTCGCGCGGGTTGCGGCGCGTCGGCGGCGGTCATGCGCGGCGTTCACAGCCACGCGGTAGAGCCACGTTGTGAACCGCGCATCCGCCCGAAACCCCGCCAGTTTCGCGGGCAGGGCGGCGCATATGTCCTGCGTCAAATCCTCGGCGTCGGCCCGGTTCACGGTCAGGCGATAGGTGAACGCAAACAGCCGGTCATAATGACGCGACAGCAAGGCCGCGAAGGCAGCCCTGTCCCCTGTCGCGGCCGCTGCGGCCAGTTCCTCGTCCTGATCGGTCATCATCTTCACATAGAGTAAGACGCGGCCCAGAGGTCAATCCTTGGCAGAAAAACGAAAAAAGGCGGCAGGTTGCCCCACCGCCTTCAATTCATTCGATTTTAACGCGATCAGACAGACATGCAGATGTATTTCATCTCAAGGAAATCCTCGATCCCATGGCGCGATCCTTCGCGGCCAAGGCCCGATTGCTTGACGCCGCCGAACGGGGCGGTCTCGGTCGAGATGATGCCGGTGTTCACGCCGACGATGCCGTATTCCAGCGCCTCGGCCACTTTGTATACGCGGCTCAGGTTGTTGGCATAGAAATAGGACGCCAGACCGAAGATGGTGTCATTGGCTTGTGCGATCACGTCATCTTCGTCCTTGAATTTGAACAAGGGTGCCATCGGGCCGAAGGTTTCGTCCGTGGCGACCTCCATGTCACGGGTGGCGTTCTTGATGATCGTGGGCTCAAAGAACAGTCCGCCTTTTTCGTGTTCCTTGCCGCCCAGAATGATCTCGCCACCCTTGGAGGTCGCGTCAGACACATGCTCGCGCACCTTCTGAACCGCGCCCTCAGAGATCAGCGGGCCAAGCGCGATGCCTTCGTTCAACCCGTCACCGACAGGCAGGTCGGACACGGCTTTGGCGAAGCGTTTGGCAAATTCGTCATAGACGCCTTCCTGCACATAAATCCGGTTGGCACAGACGCAGGTCTGGCCGTTGTTGCGGAATTTGCAGGCGATGGCGCCTTCGACGGCGGCGTCCAGATCGGCGTCGTCAAACACGATGAACGGCGCATTGCCGCCCAGCTCCATCGAGCATTTCAGCACCTGATCGGCGGCCTGACGCAAGAGGATGCGGCCCACATTGGTCGATCCCGTGAAGGTCAGCTTGCGCACCAAGGGATTTTCGCAGAACTCCTTGCCGATATCCGAACTGCGCGAGCTGGGCACGATGTTGAACACACCTGCCGGAATGCCCGCGCGATCTGCCAGAACGGCCAGAGCGGTGGCGGACAGGGGGGTTTCCGCCGCCGGACGACCCACGAAACCACAGCCAGCGGCCACCGCCGGGCCGCATTTGCGGGTGATCATCGCGTTGGGGAAGTTCCACGGCGTGATCGAGGCAACAACCCCGATCGGCTGGCGGATCACCATCAGACGTTTGTCGGGCTGGTGGCCGGGGATGGTTTCGCCATAGATGCGTTTGGCCTCTTCCCCGAACCACTCGATGAAGCTTGCTCCATAAGCGATTTCACCCGTGGCTTCGGCCAGTGGCTTGCCCATCTCGGCGGTCAGGATTGTGGCCAGATCAGCCTGGTTCTCCATCATCAGGTTGAACCATTTGCGCATGATATTCGCACGCTCTTTCGCGGTGCGCTTGGCCCATTCGCGGCCTGCCTTGTCGGCGGCGTCGATGGCGCGGGCGACCTCTTTGCGTGACAGGTCGGCCACCTTGGCGATCACGTCGCCGCGCGCGGGGTTTGTCACATCAAAGGTGGCCCCATCATCGGCGTCGATCCATTCGCCATTCACATAGGCGCGGGTTTCGACCAAAGTCGGGTCTTTCAGAAGGCTTTTCAGCTCGGTTGCATTGGCGGCCATTTTCCTCTCCCATAGCTCTGGTGTCGTTCGGGGCGGGCCCGACGCAATCACAGGATATCTGTCATGGATTTCGACATAGCCTATGCGAATGCGGATTTCATCCCGAATGGAAACGATTTCCCGGCGAAATGGAAGAAATCAGCAAGCGACTTCCGCGCTGCGCACAAGAATCTTCGTCTGGACCTGCCTTACGGCGAAGATGCTTCGAATGCCTTTGATCTGGTGCTGCCCGAGGCGACACCAAACGGCTTGGTGGTGTTCGTGCATGGCGGTTACTGGAAAGTATTCGGACGACGCGACTGGACCCATCTTGCCGCCGGGCCCGTGGCGCATGGCTATGCGGTGGCGCTGCCGTCCTACCCGCTTGCGCCGGACGCCCGCATTGGCCAGATCACCCGCACGATCGCCCGCGCCATCGAGGCGTCGGCCGCACAAGTGGACGGCCCGATCCGGCTGACCGGTCACTCTGCAGGGGGGCATCTGGTGGCGCGGATGAACTGCCTTGATGTCGCTCTGACCTGCCGGGACCGGATCGCCCGGATCCTTCCCATTTCGCCGCTGGGGGATCTTCGACCGCTGATGCAGACCACAATGAACGACACGCTGCGGATTGACGCGGCCGAGGCGCAGGTCGAAAGCCCCGCTCTGAACGACACGCGCGCGGGCATCCCCACGACAGTCTGGGTCGGGGCGGATGAACGCCCCGCCTTTCTGGATCAGGCGCGTGATCTGGCACTGGCCTGGTCCGAGGCCGAACTGGTCATCGCGCCGGGCCGCCACCATTTCGATGTGATCGAACCGCTCAGCGATCCGGACAGCGACATGGTGGCTGATCTGTTGCGTTGACCGTCAGCGTCCGAAATCTTCCAACGCGCGGTGGTCGATGGTTTCCAGAACCGGTATCATCACCGCAACATCCGCGCCTTCAGCCTGTATCAGGATCCGCCCATCCACGATGCCCGACAACTCCCCATCCTGGTTCAGGTATTTCATCCGCCCCACCCGTTCCAGCTTCATCCCCATCAGCGCGGCGTTCGACAGCATACCCGACAACGCCCCGACCATCGGATTGTTCGCCATGATCGTGATCGAAAACGCATCCGGCCCGTTGGAATAGGTGGCCTCGGCCCCCGCGCCGCCACCCAGCATCGCCAGTCCCGCATTCATCTCGGTCGAGACCTCGCGCGTCCAGCCGTCGGGCGCATCGGGCAGGAACTTGGCAAGATCGGCAGTTTTCATCGCCTGTAGCAGCTGCTTGGCATATTCCAGCTCTTCCAGGGTGTATTTGATGTCGCCCTCTTCATAGGCCTCGAGGGCACTGTTCAGCGTGTCCGTCACCTCGTCGGCAAAGACAGGGAGGGGCGCGATCAGGGCCGCCAGAACGGTTGCTTTGACAAAGTGCTTCATGAAATTCTCCTCAGCTAAATTTCTCGGCCCATGTGGGCATTGTGTCTTCTGGCGTGGGTTTTGCCGCATAGACGCCGCGGGCAATGGCGCGTGCCAGACAGGTGGCGGCGGCATGACCCAGGCGCAGCGCGTCAAAACCTGCATCCGGCAGGGCGCGGGCGCCCGTGGCGGCGGCAAAGACCAGATCGCCGTCGAACGGTGTGTGGCTGGGATGGATCGCACGGGCCATCCCGTCATGTGCGGCGGTGGCCAGACGGGTGGCCTGCGCCTGGGTCAACACCGCGTCTGTTGCAACAATGGCAATGGTGGTGTTTTCGCCCAGACGTGCCTCGGGGCGCGGTTCGAAGGTTGGGTCGTGGGTGCCGATGCCGCGCCCGCCGAACTCGTCATTCATCTCCCACGGGGCGGCCCAGAAGGCGGGGCCGTCACCCATCGTCACCGCACCCAAGGCGTTGACGGCCACCAATGCCCCGACCGTGATCCCGCATTCCAACACCAGCGAGGCTGACCCAAGCCCCCCCTTCAACCCGTCGACCGTTGCCCCCACGCCAGCGCCCGCCGTGCCCAGGGCAAACTCAGACCCCGCCGCCTCCAGCGCCGCGCGTCCCAACGCCTTGTAAGGGTTCTCGGCCCACGCCTTGTCACCGCCATTCAGAAGATCAAACAGGATCGCGCCCGGCACGATCGGCACCCGCTGATCGCCCACCAGAAACCCGCGCCCCTGCGCCCGCAACCCATCCGCCACACCGGATGCCGCATCCAACCCGAAGGCCGAGCCGCCGGACAACACCAGCGCATCCACCTCCTGCACCAGCTTGTCAGGGGCCAGCAGGGCGGTTTCGCGTGTGCCCGGCGCGCCACCCATGATGTGAACGCCCGCCGTGAAAGGCGCATCGCCCACCATCACGGTCGCGCCGGTTTTGATCACCTCATCCCCGGCATTGCCAACATAAAGTCCGGCGACATCGGTTATCAGATTTCTGGCTCCGGGTTTCATCGCGCTCTCTTTTTCTTGTCTTAAATATCCCACGGGGGTCCGGGGGTGTGAAACCCCCGGCTCCGACATCCCTCAGATGCACCGCCCGCCATCGACTTCCATCGCCACTCCTGTGACCATCGACGCCTCATCCGAGCACAGAAAACACGCCGCATTGCCCATATCCTCAGGGGTCGAGAACCGGCCCAGCGGGATGGTCGCCAGGAACTTCGCCCGCATCTCGGGCGTGTCTTCGCCCATGAAGCTGGACAGAAGCGGGGTTTCGCCCGCCACCGGGCAGATCGCATTGACCCGCACGCCATGCGGGGCCAGTTCAACCGCCATCGCCTTTGTGGCAGTGATCATCCAGCCCTTTGACGCGTTGTACCAGTTCAGGTTCGGACGCGGGCTGAGGCCAGCGGTCGAGGCCACGTTCAAGATCGCGCCTTTGCCCGCGGCCTTCATCGACGGCACGAAATAGCGCGCCATCAGGTATACCGACTTGGCGTTCACGGCGAAGATGCGATCAAACTCTCCCTCGTCCACCTCTTCCATCGGTTTGGGCAGATGGGTGATCCCTGCATTGTTGACGATGATATCCATCTGCCCCCAAAGCTCATGCACGGCGCGCGCCATCTGGGCCACGCTGTCGCTGCTCGAGACATCGACGTGATGGGCGATGCCGTCCACCTCGGCGGCCATCTCGCGGGCCAGATCGTCATTCACATCGGCGACCATCACACGCGCGCCTTCGGCTGCGAATTTGCGCACGATTCCTGCCCCGAATCCTGACGCCCCGCCGGTCACGATGGCTGTTTTTCCTTGAAGCCGCATCCAGTCCCCCTTGGTTGTTGGGCCGAGCTTGCGCCGATTTGATCGGCGGTGCAAGTCAACCCGGCGTGGTATGCCACACCACCTGCTTCAGTCCTGCAAAGCGTGCAAATCGCTGAAGCTCGGCCCCCAGCTTGGCGTGGCGCGCCGTGGGCCAATGGACCTTTGGCTCGGGCCAGAACCCGACGACGCTCAACACTCCTGCCTTGCGATCTGCCTTCAGTTCGATCCGCCCGACGAAGCGGTCGCCTTCCAGCAGCGGATAGACGTAATACCCCCAGCGTCGCTTGGGTTTTGGCACGAACATCTCGTTGCGGTAATCGAAGCCGAACAGGCGCTCCAACCGGGCGCGGTCGCGGATTGCCGGATCAAAGGGGTTCAGGATACGCAGGCGGCTGGTCGGGGTGGGCAGGGTGGCCAAACGGGTTTCGATATCCGGGTGCGCCAGCGCGGTGAAGCAGCCCTTGTAGGCGGTTTCAACCTCGACCGGCACCAGATCGGCGGTGTCACACCAGTGTTTCGCCTCGCGCGCGCTCATCGCGTCCCAGAAGCGACCGACCTCGCCGGTTGTGCCGATACTCAGCCGGTCGATCGCAGCAGAACACAGCCAGTCAACGGCCTTGGCATCCTCGACCGGGTTATGCGCTGGAAACACCCGTTCTCCAAGATCATAGAACTTTACGAAGTTTTCGCGGTGACAGGTGGCAAGCTCGCCCGCATACCACATCTGGTCCAGAGCTTTCTTGTGGGGTGGCCGCGCCCACATTTCGCGGCTTTCCGCCTTGGTGTCAAAGGCGTGGGTGGACAGGGCACCTTCATCGGTGATGCGCCTGCGGATCTCGGCGATCTGGGCCTGACCCAACCCGGATTGATACCACGCGTGGCGCGAAGACAATGCACCCAGCCGGTCGAATTGCCGCCGCCAGTAGGGCAGAACGCGCCGGTCGATCAGGCTGGCATCATGGGTGAAGTGTTCAAACACATCGCGTTTTGCCAGCCGGTCCCAGATCATCCCTTCGCGGACGTTCTGGTTGCGGCTCCACAGGATATGATTGTGCGCGCGGGTGACGTTACGGATGGTGTCGATCTGCACGAATCCCAGCCGCCAGATGATCGCGTCAAGATCCAGCGGACCGGTGGGCGTGTCCGACAGGGCGTTGGTCCACAGCCATAAACGCCGCGCCTGTCTGTTCGAGAGTTTCAGCCGCGCGCCCATGCCCTAGCCGTGTTTCGCCGCGACGGTTTTCAATTGCGAGAAGCCGTAAAGCGCCTCGAACCCCTTTTCGCGCCCGTGCCCGGATTTGCCGACGCCCCCGAAGGGCAGTTCGACCCCGCCGCCCGCGCCGTAGTTGTTGATGAACACCTGTCCCGCACGCAGCCGTTTGGCCAGTCGCATCTGCCGTGCTCCATCGGCCGTCCAGATGCTGGCCACCAGCCCGTAATCGGTCGCGTTGGCAATCTGCGCGGCTTCCGCCTCAGTATCAAACGGGATGACGACTTGCACCGGGCCGAACACCTCGTAGCATGCCAGCGGGTGATCTGGCGATACATCGGCAAAAAGGGTCGGGGCCACGTAATGCCCGCCTTCGGGTGCGTCCGTGATTTGTCCCCGTCCCGCGATACGCAGATCGCTGCCCTGCGCCAGAAAGGTTTCGACAATCTCTTTCTGACGGGACGAGATCAGGGGACCAACATTCAGATCGGCCCTCGCAGGCCCCACCTGCAAGGCGTCATAGGCCGCACCCATCCGCGCCACCACGTCATCATAGACCCCGCGCTGGACCAGCACCCGCGAACTGGCCGAACAGGTCTGGCCCGCGTTCTGGATACATGCGCTGACAAGGAAGGGCAGGGCGGCATCAATGTCGGCATCGTCGAACACAAGTTGAGGCGACTTGCCGCCAAGCTCCAGCGTTACCGGCACCACGTTTTGCGCGGCAGCGGCCTGCACCAGCCCACCCACCGGCACCGATCCGGTGAAACTGATATGGTTCACGCCGGGATGGGCGGACAAGGCCGCGCCAGCCTCCTCGCCCAGTCCCGTCACGACGTTCAGCGCGCCTTTGGGCAACCCGGCCTCTTCGGCCAGTCGCGCGAAAGCTAGCGCAGTCAGGCAGGCTTCTTCAGCGGGTTTCAGAACGCAGGCATTACCCATTGCCAGCGCCGCCCCGACCGAACGCCCAATGATTTGCATCGGGTAATTCCACGGCACGATATGGCCCGTGACTCCATGCGGTTCACGCAGGGTATAGACGGTATAGCCGTCCAGATAGGGGATCGTTTCGCCCATCACCTTGTCGGCGGCCCCGCCATAAAATTCCATGTATCGCGCCAGCGCCAAGGCGTCATTGCGCGCTTGGGTCAGGGGCTTGCCCACATCGTGCGATTCCAGCGTCGCCAGATCATCCACCCGCGTTTCCACCAACTGCCCGATCCGCGTCAGGATGCGTCCGCGTTCGGTGGCGGTCATGCGGCCCCAATCACCTTCCAGCGCGGCTTTGGCGGCGGACACGGCGGCGTCGATCTCGGGTGCGGCTCCGCGCGCGATCTGCGCGAAGGTCTCGCCCGTTGAGGGGTCTTCGACGGGCAGCGTATGTGCGGTCTTGCGCCAGTCCCCGCCAATCAGGATTTCGGTTGGATCGAACCAAAGCTCTTTCATCTCATGCTTCATTGATTTGGGCCTCCTTCCACGCGGGCGGGATGATTGGTGCCGCGTTGATCAGGGTTTGCGTATAGGCGTGTCGGGGCGCGGCAAAGACCGCGTCCGTGGCGCCGTCCTCGACGATTTGCCCGGCCTTCATCACCAGAACCCGGTCGGTGATCGAGCGCACGACGCCAAGGTCATGGCTGATGAACAGATAGCCCATTCCATGACGCGCCTGAAGGTCTGCCAGCAGGTCGAGGATACCGGCGCGGATGGATACATCCAGCGCCGATACCGCTTCATCAAGGATGATCAGTTCCGGTCGCAGGATCAGGGCACGCGCGATGGCGATGCGCTGGCGCTGACCGCCGGAAAACTCGTGCGGATAGCGCGTCATGGCGGCTGCGTCCAGGCCCACCTCGGCCAGCGCATCGCGCACACGGTCGCGCCAGTCATGGGGGCGGCTGCCCAGCAGGTGAAACGGCTCGGCGACCAATCGTTCCACGGTCCATCGCGGATTGAAGCTGCCGTAAGGGTCTTGAAACACCACTTGCAAGCCAGCGCGTCGGGCGGGCGGCATATCGGGTGCAATGGGTGTCCCGTTCAAAAGGATTTCCCCGCCCTGCAACGGCTCCAATCCCAGAATGGCGCGGCTGAGCGTGGACTTCCCGCAGCCGCTTTCGCCAACCAGTCCAAGGCTTTCACCTTTCATCAGCGTGAAGCTGACGCCATCCACGGCACGAAATTGCGGGGCTGGGCCGAACAGGGACGTGCGCGGCAAGGGGTAGTCTCGCACCGCGCCGCGGACCTCAAGCAGCGGGGCATCTTGGGGAATGGCCTGACCGTCCGGCACATGGCCCGACGCCTCAAGCAACTGGCGCGTATAGGGGTGTGACATGGTGCGAAACAGGGTTTCGGTGTCCCCCTGCTCAACGATCTCGCCCTTGCGCATGACGGCGACGTGATCGGCCATGCCTGCGACCACGGCAAGGTCATGCGTGATCAGCAGAAGCCCCATGCCGTCCTCGGCGACCAGTTCTTTCAGCAGGTCAAGGATTTGCGCCTGTGTGGTGACGTCCAGCGCGGTGGTTGGTTCGTCCGCGATCAAAAGGTCGGGATGCAGGGCGATGGCCATGGCAATGCAGACGCGCTGCCGCTGCCCACCTGACAACTCGTGCGGATAGCGATCCAGCGGGAAGCGGTCTTGCGGAAGGCCCACGCGGGCCAGTTTCTCGGCGGCGATGCGCAGGGCATCGTTGCGATTGGCGCGCCCGTGGATCAACAACGCCTCTGCCACCTGATCGCCGATGGTTTTCACCGGGTTCAGCGCGGTCATCGGTTCCTGAAAGATCATCGAGATGCGACGCCCGCGAATGTTGCACATCGCGGCTTCATCCAGCGCGGCAAGGTCAGTGTCGTCCAGCCATATCTGCCCCGTTCGGGTCATGCCGCGCGGCAAAAGCCCCATGAGGGCCAGCGCCGTCATCGACTTGCCAGACCCGCTTTCGCCGACCAGCCCAACCACCTGCCCAGGCGCGATGGACAGGTCCACGTCGTGCAGGATCGGGGCGCTATGGATGGACAGCGACAGGTCGGCGACACGGATCATATGCGCGCCCTTCTGATCCGGGGGTCCAGCAGATCGCGCAGACCATCGCCCATCAGGTTCAGGCCCAGCACCATCGCGACAATGGCCAGACCCGGCGCGATGGCCAGGCGTGGGTGAGAATAGATCATGGTCTGCGCATCCGCCAGCATCCGCCCCCAGCTGGCGGTCGGGGGTTGTGCGCCAAGCCCTACATAGCTCAGCCCCGCCTCGGCCAGAATGCCAAGCGAGAATTGGATGGTGCCTTGGACGATCAGCAGGTTGGCGATGTTGGGCAAGATGTGTTCAGCGCTGATACGCGCCTTGCCTTTGCCCGCCACCCGTGCGGCCATGATGAATTCCTGCGTCCAGATCGTCAGCGCGCCGCCACGCGCCACGCGGGCGAAAACGGGGATGTTGAATATGCCGATGGCGATGATCGCGTTGGTGGCCGAAGGGCCGAAGGTTGCGGTGATCAGGATGGCGATGACCAGCGAGGGGAAGGCAAAGATCAGATCGTTGCCGCGCATGATCACCTCGTCCAGCCAGCCGCCCCGGTTGGCGGCAGCCATCAGACCAAGCGGCACGCCGATCACCATTCCGATGCCGACGGCCAGAACGGCGACGGCGATGGATATGCGCCCGCCCTCCATCAGCATGGACAGAAGGTCGCGCCCGAAATGGTCGGTGCCCAGCAGATACTCGGTTGAGGGTGCGCGCAGCTTGGCGCTGATCGTCAGTGTGGTCACGTCATGGGGTGTCCAGAGGAAGGACAGAAGCGCGGCGGACAGCAGCACGGTGCTCAGCACCGCGCCGATCCAAAGCTGGGCGGGCAGCCGGGTCATCGGCGCCTCCGCAAACGGGGGTCGACCAGCGCATAGGCCACATCGACCAGAAAGGTCACAAGGATCACCGCAAAGACCAGCAGCATCACCACGCTTTCAACGACCACAAGATCGCGCTGCGTGATCGCCTGAAAGATCAGCCGCCCAAGGCCGGGCAGGAAAAAGACGTTTTCAATGATGATCGCGCCCGCCAGAAGAAAGCTGAATTGCAGCCCGATGATGGTCAGAACCGGGATCAACGCGTTGCGCAGGGCGTGGCGGCGGGTGGCTTGCGCGACACTCAACCCCTTGGCGCGGGCGGTGCGCATATAGTCCTGATGCAGCACGTCCAGCAGCGATGACCGCATGACCCGCGCCAGAATGGACGCCTGCGGCAGGGCCAAGGCCACCGCAGGCAGCGTCAACGCCTTCATCGCGGGCCAGACGCCCGCGTCCCAACCGGGAAAGCCGCCTGCGGAAAACCAGCGAAGCTGCACCGCAAAGACCATCACCAACAACATCGCAAACCAGAAATTCGGCACCGCGATGCCCAGTTGCGTCGCCCCCATGATGGCATAATCGGCGGGATTGCCGCGCCGGGCCGCGGCGACGAGGCCAACCGGGATGGCGATCAGGGTGGACAGACACAGCGCAAAAAGCGCCAGCGGCAACGAGACCTGAAGCCGCTCCATCACCAGTTCGGACACCGGCACACGATAGGTATAGGACAGGCCGAAATCCCCTGTGATCATGCCGCCGACCCAGCCCAGATAGCGGGCGGGCAGTGATCCATCCAATCCAAGTTCCTTGCGCAGTGCCGCCACCGTTTCTGGCTGCGCATTCAGGCCCAGCATGAAAGACGCGGGGTCGCCCGGAATAACCTCGATCATCGCGAAGATCACCAGCGAGGCAACCACAAGGCTCAGGCCAAGCGACAAGGCGCGGGTCAGGACGAAACGCAACATGAGGGCGAGCGTAGTCGGGGCCACGCCCTTCGGAAAGGGGGAAAACGCGGCGGAGGCCGGTTAGATCTTCACCTCGACACCGGGCAGGTTCAACGCCTTCATCAGCTCACGCAATTCCTGACGGGCCGCCACGTTCGAGATGTTCATCTGCCCCACAACACCCACGTCGCGCAGGTCAAGCAAGGTCAGGCCGCGCGGGAACAGTTCGCGGAAGATCACCCGTTCGTTGAAGCCTGGCGCCACGCGAAAGCCAATGCGCTTGGACAGGTCTTCGACCGCGTCCCCCATCTTTTTCTTGTTGTGCATCATTTGCGCGCCCAGACGGTTGCGCACGACAACCCAGTCGATCGGTTTCAGCCCGGCCTTGGCGCGCAACTGCCGCGCGTTCCACACCATCTCGGAATAGACAGACGGGCCTTTGACCTTGTTCGTGTCCGGGTCGATATGTGCCAGCAGGTCGAAATCGACGAAACTGTCATTGAGCGGCGTGATCAGCGTGTCGGCCAGCGAATGGGCCACCTGGCTGAGGCGCGTATGCGATCCGGGGCAGTCAATGATGATGAAATCGCGATCCGCCTCAAGTGCTGCGACGGCCATGGACAGGCGCCGGTCATAGGGGTTTTCGCCGGGTTTCAATGTGGCAGGATCGACCTCGGGCAAGTCATGGTATTCAGGGGTCGCCAGATCGACGCCTTCGCGTGCCATGGTGGCCTTGCGGTTTTCGACAAAGCGGCCAAATGTCTTCTGGCGCAGGTCCAGATCAAGCACCCCGACCTTGTGGCCCAGCCGCGCCAGCGCCGTTGCCACATGCATGGACACGGTGGATTTGCCAGCCCCGCCCTTTTCGTTTCCGACCACAATGATATGCGCCACGCCTGTATCCCCGACTGTTGTGCAGCTTCTTATGTGCGGGGACTATAGATACGAAGCCCAACGGGGGGAAGATGCTGCGCGCATTGAAATCGGGGTTGAGTCTTCAATGCCATAGGTGGGGTGCGGCGGCCCTATTGGGTTGGATGCTAATCGACACCGGGAACCCATGCAAAGGCGCGGTCAAGAAAGGCGCGCGCGTTATCCGTCACGGGTGATCCATGCGCTATGATGACCGCTTGCGATTCCCATGATTTCACCCGGTGCACAGCCTGTTGCAGGGCGGCCTTGTCTCGAAAGGCGATTCGAAATTTCCGGGGCACTGCAGCTTCAGGCTCGGTCATCAGGTCAAGGCGCGCGATGACGGCCCGCCAGCCGGAAAACCAGCCCTTGGGCAGTTGCTGAAGTAGGTCGGTGAACAGGATCGTGCCACTGGGGCGGTGAAAAAACACGATCTCGGTGGTGATGGCGTTTCCGGTAAAGGCGATCTGGTCGATGGCACCGACCCAGACGGTTTCTGGCGTATCGGACAAAGTGCCGGCAAAGGCGATGTCGCTTCTTTTCGCAGGCAGTCCCGGCGCGGCAAAGGGGACCGCGTCTGGAAAAGCCGCGATCCAGTCAGACATGAAAACGTGATGCAGGGTGTTGGGGGCGATCAGGTATGTCACCCGGCCAAGGGCGAACACCTCGTGCCTCAGTGCGTCCGTCAGTGCGATGGGGGACCAGACGAACAGGTCGTTGCCCGGCAACCGGATCACCACCATGCGCGTCGGATAGTGAAAGCCAGCGGCGGCTTTGATCGAGGGGCCGTCAGCCAGCCAGATCTCTGGCCCAAATTGTGAGATCATCCTGCGCCCCCTGCCGATGGTTCGTCGCCAAGGCTAGGGGGGCTTGTCACGACCCGCAACGAAAAACGCCGCCCCGGTTGGGACGGCGTTTCTGTCTTGGAAAAAGGTTGGGCTTAGAAGCCGAACCCTTCGTATTTCGACTTGAATTTCGACACGCGTCCGCCAGTGTCCAGCAGGCGGGTGCCGCCACCGGTCCAGGCGGGGTGCGCCGAGGGGTCGATGTCCAGCGCCAGCGTGTCGCCTTCCTTGCCCCAGGTCGAGCGCATCTGAACGATCGTGCCGTCGGTCATCTTGACGTCGATCATGTGATAGTCGGGATGAATATCCTTTTTCATAACGACGCTCCTTATGCTTTCTTGGCTTTGTAGTTGGCATCTTCTGCGATACGGGCCGATTTACCACGGCGGCTGCGCAGGTAATACATCTTGGCGCGACGCACGCGACCACGACGCACCACGGTGATCGAGTCGATGTTGGTCGAGTGCAGCGGGAACACACGCTCCACGCCTTCGCCGAAGGAAATCTTGCGCACGGTGAACGATCCGGCAATGCCCGACCCGTTTTTGCGGCTGATGCACACGCCTTCATAGTTCTGCACACGGGTGCGCGACCCTTCGGTCACCTTGAAGCCGACGCGAATGGTGTCACCGGCTTTGAAATCGGGAATATCCTTTCCCAGGGCGGCAATCTGTTCCGCCTCAAGCTCTGCGATCAGGTTCATCTGACCATCTCCTATCTGTGCTTGCGGTTGGTCCGCAAAGTTAGCTGCCGTCCAAGAGCTCCTTGTCTTCACCGGGTCCGCCATCGCGCCCGCAGGAGGTCGTCCGTCGTTTCTTGTCTGTTTTTCAGCCGGGTCGTTGGATGCAGAAGAACACACCACCCCAAATGAAAAACGCCCGCGCGACTCGAACGAGTGGCAGACGAGCGGTGTATAGGGGCATTGCCCCCCCGGATCAAGGACAGAATGAAGGTGCGCAGCCCCCCCGAAAAAGCGGAAGCTGCGCCCTGTGCCTGGCGCAGCTTCCCGTGTTTCGGCGTCCGTGAGTGGTGTTCGTCAAGCTAGGACGAGGGGGGCCGAAAACCCGGTGCGCGCCGTGCGAAACATCGGGATGCGACGCTTCAATTCCGCCGATGGGCGCGGGGTGCAGGCTGCACGCTTCTTCTGTGCAAGGGCGTTCAGTGCGTTGATGCGGTTCTGTTTTGCAGTGATCAAGAGTTCCATGTCGTTTACCTTTCCTGCCGTTATCCGGTCGTTCAGAGTTCGAAGTTCACAAACTGTTTTCAATCGAAAAGAGACTAAGAAAGATGGTCGCGTGATGGTCTGCGGTATCTCTTGCAATGGTGGGTCGGTCTATCGTTAATTCAACGTTACACGCCCCGAAAATGACACAAATTCACCTTTCTCGGTTCCCCATAAATGGCGAGTGCAAAAGGATATAACCCGTTTTACTTTAAGGGTTTTCGAAACAGTTTCGGGTGCAGATCGCGGACAGTTGCACTTTTCGAAACAAAGCCACAAAAAAGCCTTGATTGAAATGCGGCGAACCGGGTCAATCCGCCCCGTCCTCGTCGCGGTTTCGCCGCAATGATTCCCACAGATCGGGCCGCCGTTCGCGCGTAAGTTGTTCGCTCTTCTCGCGCCGCCAATCCGCGATCTTGCCGTGATGGCCGGACATCAGAACCTCGGGGATGGGGCGTCCGCGCCACGTTGCGGGGCGGGTGTATTGCGGGTGTTCCAGAAGCCCGGCGGAGAAACTTTCCTCTTCGGTCGAGGCTTCGTTGCCCAGGACGCCGGGCAGAAGCCGCACGGTGGCGTCCAGCAGGGCCTGGGCCGCGATCTCGCCCCCGGTCAGAACGAAATCGCCCAGGCTAACCTCTTCAACCTCGTATTCTTCCAGTACCCGTTCATCGACGCCTTCAAACCGCCCACAAAGTATGGTCATCCCGTCGCAGGCGGCAAACCTGCGGGCCATGGCCTGATCCAGTGGGCGCCCACGCGGCGACATATAGAGGATGGGCCACTTGGCGCGATCCCTGGTCACGCCTGATTGGGCCGTGTCAATGGCCTGGCCCAACACATCCGCACGCAGCACCATGCCCGCACCGCCGCCTGCCGGGGTATCGTCGACGTTGCGATGCCTGCCCTCGCCAAACGGGCGCAGGTCAATGGGCTCCAGCGCCCACAGCCCGTCCTTCAAGGCCCGCCCCGTCAGGCTTTCGCCCAGCACACCGGGGAAGGCCGACGGAAACAGGGTGATCACCTTGGCCGTCCAGACCCCGGCATAGCGCGGCGTGTCGGTCATCAACGCGCGCGGTTTGATCGAGGCTGAAACCGCGATCTTGCCATGCGATTTCATCCCACGGGCCTTGGGGCTTGTGGGTGTGTCCGGTTCAGGGCGCTTTGGTTTGTCCGTCATGGCGTTTCCCATACCGGGTTTCGGTTGGGGGGGGAAGTCAGGGCGTGCGACGATGCGGCGCCAGCAGACGTTCTTTCTGCGCTTTCAGTTCCTGCTTCGAAAGGCGCTGCCGGTTCAAAGCCAGAAATGTCGCGCGCAGATTTTCACCCTGTCCACGGTTCCTGTGCGGGGCAGGGGCGAGGTCAGCACGCACAGCCGCAGGCACATCTGCCAGGTCCAGCAACGCGCTGGCCAGGCCATGCGGGTCGTCGGCATGATCCTCGAGCGCGGCGGTGACGACCGGTATGGGGGACAGCGCGTCTGCCATCTGCCGCGCCTGTTCAATCGGGGCTATGTCCATCGGGAACCGCCCGCGAAAGGTGTCGTAATCATCGGTCAGGCGGATTGAGCGCAACAGATGCCCATGGACGGAGCGCAGCCACGCCTCGCGTTCGCGGGTCGTGTAGAAAAACGTGATCGTCACATCCGGGCCAAAGCGCAGGCGCAGTTCTTTCACGATAGAGCGCGCCAATCTGCGCGCCGCCGGCAGGTAGGACGTGATCATTCGCCCGCCCAACATCCGGTGTCCGGGCATTCCGCCTGAGAAACTTTCGCGCGACAGGATGATCGTGTCGTGATCGGGGATCGCGGCCAGAAACGTGCGAAACGCCCTGCGAAACACATACAGGCGATGCGGAAACGGGCGCTGAGCATAGAGGCGGGCGGCAGCGCCTGCATTCATGAAATCCCGCTGACCGTAGTAATCGAGCCACGGTGCAAGGGCTGTGCGGTTCTGGGCAAGAAAATCCTGAAGGCTTGTCGTGCCGGTTTTGTGAAACCCGGCATGGACGATCACATGCGTCATTCCGGAAAGACGCCTTTTGGCGGGTCGGCGATGATCCGTCCTGCCGCGAGGTCGACGGTCGGCACCGCCTCAAGCGTAAAGGGAAGAAGTGCGCCGGTTTTCAGGCCGGGTCCCTGCACCTCCAGCACGTCACTGGCGCCGTGATTGTGCACCGCAGACACGCGCCCCAATTCACGCCCGCCCGTGTCCAGCACCACCAGACCGATCAGGTCCGCGTGGTAATATTCGTCATCCGGCAGGTTGGGCAATGCGCTTCGGTCGGCAAACAGCCGGGTGCCGCGCAGTGCATCGGCGTCTTCCTTCGTGTGCACACCGTCGATCCGGGCTGCAAATCCATTCTTGATCGGGCGATCCAGCGTCAGGGCAAACTGGCGACTGCCATCCTCGGACCAGAGCGGGCTGTAGTCGCCGATCGCGTCCGGTTCGGCGCAGAAACTTTTCACCCGCACCTCGCCCTTCACGCCATAAGCCCCGGCAATCGCACCCACGCAAATCCGATCTTCGCTCATTCCACACCTACGCAAATGCCCCGATCAACGGCACCACCCCGGTCAAGACAGCGGTCCGTCATCGAATTTCGTTCAAACAGCAACCCGGCCAGAAACCCGGCCCCGACAATCAGGATCAACCGAAAGGGGCGAAATAGCAAACCCATGTCACTGCTCCTGCGTCGGTGTCAGCGGGTTTCGATGGGCAACGACCCGCGCCGCGCCTCCCAGCCCGCATGTTCAAGTTCCGGGCTGTCGTCCACCGTTTCCGGCCATCCCAGACAGAAATAGCCGACCAGTTCCCAGTTGGCCGGAACACCAAGATCACGGCTCAGCCGCGCCGGGTCAAGGATCGACACCCAGCCCAGACCAAGCCCGCGGGCGCGCACCGCCAGCCAGAACAGCATGATCGCCGAGACCACGGAATAGCGGCGCATCTCGGGCATGGTGGCTGCACCAAGGCCGGCGCCTTTCGCCGTTCCCTCGTCGCTGAAAACGGCCAGTTGCACCGGCGCGTCCTGCATCCCGGACAGTTTCAGCCCGGCATACAGTTGAGCCTTGTCGCCAGAATAGCCCTGCAAGGCATCGTCATTTGCTTCTGTGAAGTTGTCCAGCGCCGCGGCACGCGCCGCATCGCTTTCCACGCGGATCACCCGCCAGGGTTCTGACAGCCCCACAGACGGCGCCAGCAGAAACGCGTCGAGGCACTCTTGCAGGAGTGCCTCGTCCACAGGATCGCTGCGAAAGCGGCGCACATCGCGCCGCCAACGCATCAGATCTTCAAGATCCGACTGGAACGCACGTGAAAAGCTGTGCATGTCAGACCTGCTCCGCGCCGGAGTTTATTCTTCCGAAGCGGCTTCTTCGGCAGGCTCTTCGGCCGGGGCGGCAGCAGCCTCGGCAGCAGCGGCGGCCTTGTCGGCTTTTTCCTGCAGACGCTCCTGAGCTTTCTTGCCCGGCTCACCTTTTTTCAGGTTTGCACGCTCTTTCTTTTCCAGAACGCCAGCGGCTTCCAGGAAGCGCGACACGCGGTCGGACGGCTGTGCGCCCTGGTCCAGCCAGTATTGCACGCGTTCCATGTCCAGTTTCACACGCTCTTCCGAGTCTTTCGGCAGAAGCGGGTTGTAGGTGCCCAGCTTTTCGATGAAGCGGCCATCGCGCGGCATGCGCGAGTCGGTGGCAACCACACGATAGAAGGGACGTTTTTTCGAGCCGCCACGGGCGAGACGAATTTTCATAGCCATAAGAGTTTCTCCTGTTTTTCTAGCTATTTGAGCGGGGCATTGCCCCAATCATTCCTGATGTTTCTTGTGATGCCTGATCACCTCATCAATGATGAAGTTCAGGAATTTCTTGGCGAATTCCGGGTCCAGATTGGCGCGGCGCGACAGGTCTTCCAGACGTTCGATCTGCTTGGCTTCGCGGTCGGGGTCCGATGGTGGCAGATCGTGTTCGGCTTTCAGCTTGCCCACCGCCTGCGTGTGTTTGAACCGTTCGCCCAGCGTATAGACCAAGATCGCATCCAGCCGGTCGATAGACTGGCGGTGGTCTTTCAACAGTGCTGCGGCGCGGGTCACGTCATCGGTCATGGCAGGGGACTGGTTTTTGGGTGTGTCGCTCATGAATAAGCCTCTGCTCCGCCGTTCACCAGATCGGAAGGTGCCGGGTGCCGCCAGATATGCACTTCGCCAAATGCGGGATGATCATAGGTGTAATCAAACATCGCGCCCAGACGCTTGGCCACGGCCTTGCTGCCCGTATTGTTCGGGTCGATCAACGAGATTGCCGTATCCCATCCCAGAATGTCATAGGCATAGGTCCGGGCCGCGAGTGCGGCTTCGGTGGCATAGCCTTTTCCGGTGGCGTGGTTCATCAGGGTCCAGCCGATTTCCGGCTCGGGCCAACTGTGCGGGCACCACAGCCCGACATGGCCCACATAGGAGCCGGTTTCTTTTTCTTCGACGCCCCAAAAGCCATAACCGCGCATCGCCCAATGCCCCAGCAGCATGGCGATCATACGCCATGTTTCGTCTGGGCGTATCGGGCCACCCACGAACTTCGAGGCATCCGAGGCGAAGAACGCGGCCTCGGCGTCGAAATCCGCTTCGCACGGCGCCCGCATGATCAGGCGCTCGGTCTCAAGCCGTGGGATATCAAGGGTGGTAAAGGTCACGTCACTTCTTCTTCCCGAAACCAGACAGGCCGGGGGGCAATCCGCCACCGCCCAGACCGGGCAGGCCACCCTTGGCGCCCATCGCTTTCGCCGCGGCTTCCAGCGCCTTGGGGTCCATCGACGACGGGTCCATGCCGCCCATATCCGGCATTCCACCGCCTTTGCCGAACATGCCGGACATGGCCTGTTTCAGCATCTTGCCTTTGCCCATCTTGCCCATCTTCTTCATCATGTCGCCCATCTGGCGCTGCATTTTCAGAAGTTTGTTCAGGTCGGACACTTCCATGCCTGCACCCGCTGCAATGCGCTTCTTGCGGCTGGCTTGCAGGATTTGCGGGTTGGCGCGTTCGCGTTTGGTCATCGACTGGATCAGCGCGATCTGCTGTTTCAGAACCTTGTCGTCCATGCCAGCGGCCTCGGCCTGTTTAGCCATCTTCTTCATGCCCGGCATCATCCCCATGATCCCTTGCATACCGCCCATCTTGATCATTTGCTCAAGCTGCATTTTCAGGTCGTTCATGTTGAACTGACCCTTCTGAAAACGCTTCATCATGCGCTCGGCCTGTTCGGCCTCGATGGTTTCCTGCGCTTTTTCGACCAGCGAAACAATATCGCCCATGCCCAGAATGCGGCCCGCGATTCGCTCAGGCTCGAACGTTTCCAGCGCGTCCATCTTTTCGCCAAGGCCGACATATTTGATCGGCTTGCCGGTCACGGCGCGCATCGACAGGGCCGCACCGCCGCGCCCGTCGCCATCCATCCGGGTCAGAACCACGCCCGAGATGCCGACCTTGTCGTCAAATTCCTGTGCAACCTCGACCGCGACCTGACCGGTCAGACCATCGACCACCAGAAGCGTTTCGCGGGGGTTGACCACGGCCGAGACCTGCTCGACCTCGTCCATCAGGACTTCGTCGATGTGCAACCGGCCTGCGGTGTCCAGCATATAGACGTCATAGCCGCCCATCGTCGCCTGTTGCTTGGCGCGCTTGGCGATGTCGACGGGTTTCTGGCCCGGTACAATGGGCAGCGTGTCAACGCCCACCTGCGTGCCCAGAATGGCCAGCTGGTCCATCGCCGCCGGGCGATACACGTCAAGCGAGGCCATCAGCACACGCTTGCCGTCTTTTTCCTTCAGACGCTTGGCCAGCTTGGCGGTCGTCGTCGTTTTTCCGCCCCCTTGCAGGCCGACCATCAGGATCGGGGCAGGGGGGTTGTCGATCTTCAAGGCACCCGGTTCACCTTCGCCGGTCAACACTTCGACCAACGCATCGTGAACAATCTTTACGACCTGCTGGCCGGGGGTCACGGATTTGGTGACGGCCTGACCTGTGGCTTGTTCCTGCACCTTCTTGATGAAATCACGCGCCACGGGCAGCGAGACGTCGGCCTCAAGCAATGCCACGCGGACTTCGCGCAGGGCCGTTTTCACGTCATCTTCAGAGAGCGCACCCTGTTTCGTCAGGCGGTCAAAGACACCGGACAGGCGGTCTGACAGGCTTTCGAACATATCTCGGCTCCTTTGCCGTTTCGTTAGTCCCCAGATAGGGGCAGGCTGCGCATTTCCCAAGGACCAAGCCAAGCCAACCGACCAAACGATGAACGCCCCTGTGGGCGCAACGCGCTGACAGAGGGCGATCCCGGCAAAAGCCATGGGACCGGAAGCTTAGCGACTCCCGGAGTTGGGGCGGAAATAGCCCGCTTGACCCTTGCTGTCAAGGAATGCCGCACCTCTGTTCGATGCCCGGCGTGAATTGACCTGTATCATGGTTGTGCATAGCGGGTTGGCATATGCAATATGGGAAACGGAACACTCGAAACACAGGAGCGCCGAGATGTACAAGAATGTCCTCGTGCCGATCGCACTGGATCATGAGCGGGATACAAAGGAAGCGTTGAGCATCGCCAAGGCCATCGCCGAAAAAGGGGCCAGCATCACGGCCCTGCATGTGATGGAAGAGGTGCCGGCTTACGTCGCCCAATACCTGCCCGAAGGCCAATTGGAAGACAATGTGCACGAACTGGAACGTCGCATGGCCGAAGAACTGAAGGGCGAGGACAACATCGCCATCAAGGTCGTGTCGGGCCATGCCGGTCACGCCATTGTCGATTATGCAAAGCGTCACGGCGTGGATTGCATCGTCGTTGCCTCGCACCGGCCCGGCCTGACCGATTTCTTTCTGGGATCGACCGCCGCCCGCGTCGTGCGCCATGCGCCTTGCGCGGTGCATGTGTCGCGATAGTCCGCGCATCACGGGATTGTTGGGAAAACGGGCTCTTGCGGCCCGTTTTTTCGTGCCTACATCATTGATCGAAAAGGCAGGAGGAGCCAGCACATGAAATGTCCGATTGATGGAACAGAGCTTTTGATGACGGAACGCCACGGGGTCGAGATCGACTATTGCCCCGACTGCCGCGGGGTCTGGCTGGATCGCGGTGAATTGGACAAGATCATCGAAAAGGCGACCCCCGCCGTGGTGCTGCCGGATCCCGATCCTGCCTCCGCGCCTGCCGATCCGCGCGACCTGCCGGGACCGATCACCGCAGATGCGCCGCGCAGCGCCCGCCGCGATGATCGCGACGATCGCCGGCACCGGAAGCCGTCGCGCAAGGATCGGTATCGCTATGATGATGACGACGACGATTATGACGACGACTACCGCCATGCGAAACGCTATAAGCGCAAGCGCGGCAAGTCGATCCTGTCGGAAATTTTTGACTTCGACTGATCCGCAGTCGGGACCCGAACGGGCTGGCGACAGGTGTTGGGGGTGAGCCATTTCCGCCCACCCTCAAATCTGATGTTCATCTGGCGCGTGAAAGGCATTAGGCTTTCCCCATCAACAGGAGGAAGCCATGCCAAAGATCAGCAAAGCCCCCGATTATCAAACCGTTATCACCACGTTTGAAATGACGCCCGGCACCTGTCAGGATCTGCTGGATGCACTGACGGATGCGTATCAGCAGTTCATCTCGAAGCAGCCGGGTTTCGTCGCCGCCGGTCTGCATGTCAACGACGCGCAGACGCGGATTGCCAACTATTCCCAATGGAAAAGGCGCGAGGATTTTCAGGCCATGCTGCGCACCGACGAGATGCGCGAACGCAACCGGGTCATCGCGACCCTGTGCAAGAGCTTTGAGCCTGTCATGTATGACGTGTTCGAAACCTTTGACTGAGCGATGTGGAAAGGGACGCCCATGAAAACCAAGATTGCTGTTCTGGCCACTGTGTTGCTGGCCACACCCGCGCTGGCCGATGGGGTGAACATCCGCCCGGATGTCGCCTCGGTCACGGTCGAGACATCTTCTGGCCCGGTCGAGATTTCGCGCATTCCCGATCCGGATAACCAGATCACCGGGGAATGGGCGCAGACCTCGCGTCCGTGTCCGAATTTCTGTGTCCAACCCATGGTGCCCGCGCCCGGTGTGACCCCGATTGGCGAGTTGGAGCTTCTGGACATGCTGCAAGATCCCGAGGTGATCGTGGTCGACAGCCGCGTGCCCGCCGATCACGCAGGCGGCACAATTCCCGGTGCCATCTCGATCCCCTATAACGAGGCACCGGATCGTCTGGACGAACTGGGGTGCGAGATTGATTTCGACGGGTTCGATTGCGACGGCGCCAAAACCGTGGCCCTGTTCTGCAACGGCAACTGGTGTGGACAATCTCCGACAGCGGCACGCCGGATGATCGAAGCAGGGTATCCCGCAGACAAGATCCATTACTATCGCGGTGGTATGCAAGCCTGGCGCCTGTTGGGGCTGACCGTGACGGACCCTCAGTGAAGCGGGTGGCGCGGCGCGGGTGGTCTGCTCGTGTCGCGCGGCCACCGTGCGTTGCACAATAGGGGCAGTTCGGCGAAGAAACGCCCCGCCCATTGACCCGACGCCACAAGCCCCCCAAGTTGAACGCATCGAACAGAGGGTGAGACAATGGCGCAAGCAACCCAAAGACGACGGTTTGGCATGGGCTTTGCCGCGATTGCGGCAGGATTGGCCCTGTCGTGCCTGAACAGCGCCCCCGCCCAGGCGCAAGACCTGATCGGATCCTATGTGGCCTATATCGGCCAGCCCGACCTGTTCAACTCCAAAGGCGCGCGGCTAAGCCAACCCTGGCAGATTCTGCGTCAGGATCGGGCCAATTTCCACCGCTATGGCATCAGCCAGCCGGGGGACGAGTTCGATCCGTTTTTCGGGTCGATTGACAATCGCGCGATCATGGAGCGCATGGTGATGAACGGATCCATTGATCCGCAGGCCGCGAAACGTCTGGTACAGGGCGGGGCCACCGTGTTCGTGCGCATCTATGGCAGCGGCAGCACCGGCACATCACTTACCGTGACGGTTGCGAAATGATCCGCCCCACCCGGCGCAGGACGTAAAGCGACAGCGCCGCCGCCTCGCGGCCATATCCCCGGATGATCCGGTGCACCTTGTTGGGCATCAAAGAGGGCGACTCGCTGACCGGCGACAAGCCGAACTCGCGCGCAGTCAGGCGCGCGCGAAACGCGTGATAGCGATCCGTGACCAGCACGACCTGTGCGCTGGGCGGCAGCAGTGTCTTCGAATTTCTGATATTTTCCAACGTGTTGGCGGATTGATCCTCGATCTGGATGGCCGCAGGTGGCACCCCGGCCTGCACGCAGATCTGGGCGATCACGCTGGCTTCGCTGTGGCCCGCGCGGGGCACGCCGCCGGATGCGATGATCTGGTCGACCTGTCCGCGCTGATACAGATCTGCCGCCGCCCGTGCCCGCCGCGCAAGCGCGGGCGAGGCTGATCCGTCCGGCCGCACAGCCGCCCCCAGAACGATGGCGACACGGGTCATTCCGGATAGGTCTGGCGACAGGCCTTGATCCCCGCGGCAGCCTTGCGCTGCGCCTGGCCGAGTTTCGCCTTCAGGCTGGCCAGCTTGGCCTTTTCATTGCCGATGTCGATCGTGACCGGGGTTTCAATCTGGCGATACGCGGTGCGGTGACAGGTATAGGGCCGCTTCTTGGCATCGTAGCACACCCGCGTGTTGGTGATGGGAATCGACTGCCGGTGCAGCGCATAGCCGCGTGCGATGTTGGTCTCGGCAGTTTCGATCTGGGACTGGAGCGTTCTCACGTCAGCACTCGCCCCGGCGATGCAGTGTTGTTGCGGCGTCGCACAGGCAGTCAGACCAAGCACGAGCGCGACGCCGGTCAGCGTGGGGATACGATTGAAAACAAACATGATACGCGGTCCTTCATCGGCCTGCTTCTGCGCCGGATGATAGCATTCGGGGGCGGTTTTATGAAAGACCCGTGACCCGCACATTTCGGTGACGCCAGGTCACCTTGTCCGCTCTGCGACATTCCCGAACCGCAGTTCAGCTTGTGCGTCGCGTCGCGCCCGGCTATCTCTGCCCGAAAGGAGCGGGTCATATGGCAAGACAGGCAGGGGCGTCCAGGGTCGAAATGGACGAACGCGAGAAATCCAAACGCATTGGTGCATTGGCCGGGCTGTGGCCCTTCATGCAGCCCTATCGGTTGTGGATACTGGCGGCGTTCTGTGCGTTGGTGTTCACCGCTGGCATCTCGCTGGTCCTGCCGATTGCGGTGCGTCGGGTTGTCGATGGGTTTGGCGAAGCCACCACGCAACTGCTGGACAAGTATTTCCTGGCGGCGCTGGTGGTGGCCAGCTTGCTCGCCCTTGGCACCGGGCTGCGCTATTACCTAGTGACGCGGCTGGGCGAACGGGTCGTGGCCGACATTCGCAAGGCGGTCTTTGACCGTGTCGTCGGGATGAGCCCTGCTTTCTATGAAAACATCATGACCGGCGAAGTGCTGAGTCGCATCACCACGGATACGACGTTGATCCTGTCGGTGATCGGGTCATCTGTGTCGGTCGCGCTGCGCAATGTGTTCATCTTCCTGGGTGGTCTGGTCCTGATGCTGCTGACATCAGCCAAGCTGACGGGGCTGGTGCTGCTGATCGTGCCGATCGTGATCGTGCCGATCATCGTGCTGGGGCGGCGTTTGCGGGTGCTGGGGCGCGAAAACCAGGAATGGATCGCCAAAAGCTCGGGCAATGCGT
The DNA here is from genome assembly GCF_014656375.1 of Aliiroseovarius zhejiangensis. Taxonomy (GTDB): domain Bacteria; phylum Pseudomonadota; class Alphaproteobacteria; order Rhodobacterales; family Rhodobacteraceae; genus Aliiroseovarius; species Aliiroseovarius zhejiangensis. Next base: position 402,164 of record NZ_BNCH01000003.1, read on the forward strand.
CCGAAGCATTACTGTCGGTCCAAACCGTGCAGGCGTTCACCCACGAAGACCTGAGCCGTGGCGAGTTTTCTGGGCTGACCGAGGAAAGCTTCATCTCGGCCAAACGCCGCATCGGCACCCGTGCGGTGATGACGGTGATTGTCATTTCGCTGATCTTTTCGGGCGTCGTGGGGGTCTTGTGGATCGGAATGCGCGATGTGACCGCGGGCAATATCTCGATCGGCGCGCTGGTGCAGTTCGTGATCTATTCTGTGATGGTCGCCGGCGCCGTCGGGGCCCTGTCGGAAATCTGGAGCGAACTGCAACGCGCCGCAGGGGCCACCGAACGACTGGTCGAGCTTTTGAACGCCGAAGACGCGGTCAAGGATCCGGTCAACCCGATTGCCATCACCGAACGGCCGAAAGGCGCGATCGAGTTCGACAATGTGACCTTCCACTATCCCGCGCGCCCCAATCAGGCGGCGCTGGAGGGGGTATCGCTGACCGTATCACCGGGTGAAACCGTGGCGCTGGTCGGACCGTCCGGCGCGGGCAAGTCGACCATCATTCAACTGATCCAGCGTTTCTATGATCCCGAAGACGGGGCGGTGTTGCTGGATGGGGTCGATCTGCGCCAGATGCGTCGGGACGAGTTCCGCAAATACGTGGCGCTGGTGCCGCAGGACGCGGTGATCTTTGCCGCCTCGGCGCGCGAAAACATCCGCTTTGGCCGCCCCGACGCGACGGATGCCGAGGTTGAAGCCGCCGCCCGCGCCGCCGCTGCGCACGAGTTTCTGGAACGTCTGCCCGAAGGCTATGACACCTATGTGGGCGAACGTGGTGTGATGCTGTCGGGGGGGCAGAAACAGCGCATTGCCATCGCCCGCGCGATCCTGCGTGACGCACCCATCCTGCTTCTGGACGAGGCGACATCGGCGCTGGACGCCGAAAGCGAACGTTTGGTGCAGCAAGCCGTTGACGAACTGGCCCAGGGGCGCACCACGCTTATTGTGGCGCACCGTCTGGCCACGGTGAAAAAGGCTGATCGGATCGTCGTTTTTGACGAGGGCCGCATTGTCGCACAGGGCACGCATGACGAACTGGTGGCGCAGGACGGTCTTTACGCCCGTCTGGCTCGCTTGCAGTTTACCGAAGGTATGGCCTGAGGGTCGGCGCCCGCTAACCTCCCCCAGCGTCACCCAAATTCGCCACGTCACGTCACACTTGCGGGGGGCGGGATTTGACCGCATTCTTGTGATCAAATGACCGCCCGTCTGACCGGGCGCAGGGGAGGATGATGAATGTATGATTTTGGCTCGATGAAAGACCGCAATGCGGTCGAGGCCGAGATGGACTGGGACGCCCGAGACAAACCCGTCACGCTGTATCAGATGCTGGAGCGGACGGCGAAGAAGTTTCCGGACCGACCGGCAGCGTCCTATCAGCTGACCTCTGGCCCGACGGATGCCAAGGAAACCGTGACCTGGCGCGAGATGCTGGAACGGACCTGTCAGGCGGCGAACCTGTTTCGGTCGCTGGGCATCGGGGAAAAGGACGTGGTGGCCTTCCTGCTGCCCAATTGCAACGAAACGATCTATACCTTGATGGGCGGGGGGATTGCCGGGATCATCAATCCGATCAACCCGCTGCTGGATGCCGAACAGGTCTCGGGCATCCTGCGTGAAACCGGGGCGAAGGTTCTGGTGACGCTGAAATCCTTCCCGAAATCCGAGGTGGCGCAACTGGCGGCGAAATCCGTCGCGATGGCCCCTGATGTCCATACGGTGCTTGAGATCGACCTGAACCGCTATCTCAGCCCGCCGAAAAGCTGGCTTGTGCCGCTGCTTCGCCCCAAGAACCCGGTGACGCACAAGGCGCGTGTGCTGGATTTCGTGGCCGAGATGTCGCGCCAGAACAAAACGCTCGATTTCACCGACACGCCCGAAGATCGCGTGGCGGCCTATTTCCACACCGGCGGCACAACGGGCACGCCCAAGGTGGCGCAGCACAAATATTCAGGCATGGTTTACAACGGCTGGCTCGGGTCGAGCCTTCTGTTCGACGAAAACGATGTGATCATCTGCCCCCTGCCGCTGTTCCACGTCTTTGCCGTACATGTGATCTGGATGTCGGTTCTGATGGCAGGCAGCCATTTCGTGCATCCAACCCCTGCGGGCTATCGCGGCGACGGGGTGTTTGACAATTTCTGGAAGTTGATCGAGCGCTACAAGGTCAGTTTCATGATCACCGTGCCGACGGCAATCTCGGCCCTGATGCAGCGCCCGGTGGATGCCGATGTCTCGTCATTGAAAACCGCGTTTTCCGGCTCGGCCCCGCTGCCGATCGAGCTTTATAACCGCTTTGTCGCCGCCACCGGGGTGACCATCGTCGAAGGCTACGGGCTGACCGAAGCCACCTGCCTGGTGTCCTGCAACCCGCCGACGGGCGACAAGAAGGTCGGATCTGTGGGTGTGCCGTTCCCTTACACAGACGTGAAGATTCTGACCTGCGACGAAAGCGGCAATGTCCTGAAGGAACATGAGGTCGACGAGGTGGGTGAGATCTGCCTGTCCAATCCTGGCGTATTCGCGGGCAACACCTATACGGAAGAGGCCAAGAACCAGGGGCTGTTCGCCTATGGCAGCTATCTGCGCACGGGCGATCTGGGGCGGCTGGATGAAGACGGGTATCTGTGGATCACGGGGCGCGCGAAGGATCTGATCATCCGGGGCGGGCACAATATTGATCCGGCCGAGATCGAAGAGGTTCTGGCCGGGCACGATGCGGTGGCCATGGTCGGGGCCATCGGGCAACCCGACAGCTATTCCGGGGAACTGCCTTGCGCCTATGTCGAACTCGTGGGCGGTGCGCAGGTCACGGTGGACGAACTGATGGCCTATGCCAAGAAGCACATCCACGAAAAAGCCGCCCTGCCGAAACATATCGAGATCGTGGACGAATTGCCCAAAACCGCTGTCGGCAAGGTGTTCAAGCCAGACCTGCGCAAATCAGCGATCACCCGCGTCTACGACAAGGCGCTGGCCGATGCAGGCCATGCCGCACATGTGGTCGAGGTGATTGACGACAAGAAACGCGGTCTGGTCGCGCGGTTGCGCGCCACGGGCGATGTGGATCACGAAGCCGTGGCACACTGCCTGGGCGAGTTTACCCGCCCGTTCGAGTGGATGGACTGATCATAACAGACCGGCCTTGCGGTTCAGGCAAGGGCACGACCTGAAAAAAGAATGGCGCGCCGAACGGGCGCGCCATTGTTGTTTCGGGGTGCACCAAGGATCAGAAGCGGAACGTGCCGCGCAACTGAACCGTTGTTGCGTCGACGTCGATGCCGCTGCCGTTGAAATCCGAGAACTCGTGATACAGAGCTTCGGCACCGATGTTGAACGAACTGGTCACGCGATGTTCATAGCCCGCACCGACGAAATAGCCGTCGCTGTCACCCAGTGTATCAGTATAGGCATTCGCATAACCGGCGGTCGCGTAAAGCAGACCATCGCCCATCTTGTAGCCGCCGCGCGCCTTCACGCGCAGAACGTTTTCAAGCGTTGCGGCGCCGGCCAGATCGACATCGGCCCAGTCATAGTCGATACCGACACCGGCAACCCAGTTGCCCATATCGAAATCATAACCTGCGGTCAGACCGCCGATCACGCCGTCACCTTCAATGCCTGCGGCAGTGGTGCCAACATCGGCAAACCCGATCTGGCCACCAACATAGGCACCGGTCCAATCCGGTGTGGCGGCGGGGGCAGGGGCATAGGCGATGGTCGGCTCGGGCGTGGGCTCGGACATGCTGCCGGCAAGGGCGGTCGTCGCCGTCATCGCAATGGCTGCTGCAGTGTAGGAAAGGGTCTTCAACATTTGTTCCATCCTCTCGTTTGATATGGCCCCAATACGAGGCTTAGGTCCTTCTGGTTCATATTTAGGTTCAAAAGGTACGGATGGAAGGGGGTGTGGCCGCCTGTCACGGCCTCGTGGCGAGGTTTTGCCCAGCGACCTGAACGGTCGGTCGATCTTTGCCGATATAGCGAAAAGGGCGCGGTTTTCGCGCCCTGATCACAGAAATTTGTAGCAGTGAAACCGGGGTGAATGACCCGATCAATGCAGCTTGCCCGACAGGTCGATCGACACAACCTGATTGTCGATCCCGTCAATCTCCATCACCCGGCCGGCGGCGGTGGTGTCAAGACCGACGCGTTTGGACCAGCGCGGCCAACTGGCCGGGATCAATCCCAGTACCTGCGTTGCGCCCAGATCGCGGGCGGATTTCGTCATTTCCGAGATCAGATGCGCATGCACCAGACGCCGTGCGCGCTGCGGTGTGTCGTGGGCCACAAACACGCGGCTGCTTTCCCAGATGTTTTCCGCCACCGGGGCTTCTTCGTACAAAAGGTCCGAGGGGATCGAATCCAACAAGCCCAACTGCGCATCGCGGATCATATAGGTATAGACCCCGCACCGCGCGGTGGTGGGTGTCAGTCGAATGCCCGCCAGAACTCGGCCAAATTCGTGGACCGCGACCCAACGGCTGGCCGGGGTGTCGTACTGGTCGAATTCCATTCCCAGGGCTTCGGGCAGATCCCAGCGGTTCTGCACGATGAAACTCTGCCGTCTAGCGCGAAGCAAATTCGCAAATAACTCGCCATGGTTGTGTAGATTGGCGAAAGAAAGTGTGGTCGTCTGCATGACATCCTCCAGTTTGGTTAAGAAAACGGGAAGCACGCCCAGGCGACAGCCGGGTCTAGATCAGTCGATAATCCTTGGCTCTCTGAATGGCCTCGGCCGAGGTGCGTGCAAATAACTTCTTGCGGGCAGAGGACAGACGCGCCTTCAGCGCACTTTCCGATATGCCCAGCACAACCGCACCGGCCGCATAGCGTTCGCCGGATGCCAGCACCTGAAGCGCCTCGATCTCGGCTTTGGTCAGGGTGTCGGGGGGTTGTGAAACATGGTGAAGCCGAAGCACGACACCGCTGATGGCGGCGATCTCTTCATCCGTGAACTCCCGGTCTGCCCGGGCCAAACCTGCGACCGTCCGCGACGAAATCTCGCCACAGGATACGCAGACGCCATAGACCAGCCCGTGGCGCGCGGCATCTTTCAGAATGTCGAACGGGTCGGGCAGGTCAATATCGCTCCAGCGGGTGGCACCGGTGCGCGATATGCCCCAGGCGATCATTGGGTCGCGCAACGCAAACGCATTGCGCGTGTAATGATCGGACCAGGATTGCGGGTAGGTCTGGAAGGTCAAGAGAGGTGCGGCAAAACGGATATGCAGCCCGACGAAATATCCCGCCGAGGCCATTGGTCCCAATTCGTTCAACAGCGAGTCGATCGCTTGATTCCGGCTCATGGTTAAATCTTGGTTACACCGATGAGAAAAACAACCCTAAATTGCACAACGAATTGCGAAACAATCTGTGCATGTACCGCAAAACCTTGGCGCACCACGCTCTCACCGATCAAAAGCGGATGCAAGTCTTAACAAAGAACTGGTCAGGATAATCAACCTATGGTTGCTGATCGTCGTTCCTTTGCGAACGATGCCACGACACGGCGCCTATAGCGCAGCATCAGATGCCCTTTGCAGTTCACATGAAAACGGTTGGTCGATCGGGATTGGCAAGCATTGGAAAATCCGTCAGCGACTCATTTATGTGCGAAACACGCCTGTAGTCGGCATTGCTCGCATCGGCGATGGATTGCAGTGATGCTTTAAGTTCTGCATCACTCAGGTTTAGCCAATCGGCCTTACGGCTGATGAAACCACGTGATTTCAGATCTTCACATAATGGCGCCAACTGAACCTCACTGACCATAGCTTGGGCCGCGCGACGATCCCCCGACCGCGCCCAGAGCCGTCCAAGATGCGACACCACCACCGCATTGCTGACCCCGTAAAGTCGCCCCTGCTGCGCCATCTGATTGGCTTCATGCGCCGGACGCCGCTGTATAATGCCGACAGAAAGATCAGACCGCCCTGTGTAGTTGACCAAATGAAATGGGCTTCCATCCGGGCCAAGGATATGTGTCGCCGAAAGGTAATGACGCAACTGATCTTCCCAGGAATGATCCTGAGGATGAAAAATGGTATACCCCTCGTCTCGCAGATGCGTTTCAAGGGTGTGCTCCCCCAAAAAGATGCGGCCCACCTTGTTAAATTGACCGGAGCGGGAGATGTAGAGTTTTTTATGTGGTGTCGGTTCGAAATCGCGTCTGATATGCTTTTTCATGAACGCACGCATCTCGGGGCAAGATAACATAAGCCGCCCCAGCCCGTTTCCCTGCGGCGGGATGACAAGTTTGTCCACGCGATAGAACGCGTCGCAAATCTTGAATTTGATATCGACATCCAACACTTTTGACAGGTTCGAAAACATTTCGGCCGCGTTATTTTCGTGGTCGTTGTAATTCGGCAAGAAAAGCACGCCATCAAGCGGTTGCGAAATGTGATCCAGGGCCCACAGCCGAGCGATGGTTTCCGTCAGAAAGTGCCCGAAAGCCGGGTTGAAGCACCCACCAAACAACCAGGTTCCCTCCAGCGTCCTGATCCTGTTGCGCCGTGGATGTGATCGCAAGGTTGTGGCCGGCTTTTGGTGAGTCAACCAGCAGATCGCCTCAGGCACCTGATTGCGATGTTGATCAAAAACCGACGCGGCAATCTGATGACCCTGGCTTCGGGGCGTTTTGGCCAGTACGGCGTTCTTTTTCGTAATGATACCGTCTGCCAATGCCTTCTGGGGGTCGAGGTCATAGCTTTGCTGCTGAGTTGGACCACTGCTGATCTGTGAATAATCAGGTTTGAGCTTCAACCTTTCGGGCCGCTTGAATGATGCCACTTGCCCTTTGGATGTCGTGCGATCCAGCTCAAATCCCTTGGCTTGCATCAGCGTGAAAATCTGTTCGCGACCTTCCGCGCCATAGACGTTCGGGTGCAGTTCAAGCATGACCAGCTCGACATCAGAAAGGTCGGCTCCAGTCAGGAAATCCAACTCACCTCCTTCGATGTCCATGATCAGGACGTTATGGGGGAAGTCTTGTGTTATGTCGTCATAGTGCGAGGTTGCGACCCTGATCCGACGCGCTTCGGGTTCGTTGTTTTCCCCGGACAAGCGTGATCCCAGGAAATTGGTTCGAACGTGAAAATCCATATGGTCTGGCTGGTCCTGTCCGGTCACCACGATCCTGTTCGTGACCAATGCGACCGCATCCAACTGATTATGCGCATAGATCATGCGAATATGTTCGATCAGGTCCGGATTGGCTTCAAAGGAACGCAGTTCAATGTCCCGGATGTTCTTGGCGAACACGGACCCAACAATGCCCGCGCCTGCACCCATTTCGAGGATTCGATCACCCGGCCTCAGATTGGCAAGCCCGAACTCGACCTCTGGGCGTTCATAATCGCCATTGCGGATCCGACGCAGGATCGCAGGCTTGAGATGAGGTGCCTCAAGGACTTCAACCCCCTTGATGGTCGCGACCACTTTCGGGTGTGGACCATCGGATTTTGTTTGGATCAAGGGGGCATCAACCATGAAAAACTCGCTCAGTATCGTAATGACTTCAGCAGATCGAAGCCGGTGCCGAAAACTAGCGGGTCGTCTAACATGAGTAAACAGAGGTGGTGCGGCACCTTGTCTAAAGCCAGGGCGGAGCCTGGCGCAACAAGCGCAGATGGACGGTGATGATGGGTTTGGGCTGAAAGATGCGAGGATCCGATAGAACATGCAGCGGACGCCGGGAATTGGGCGCATGTATGAACGCAGCATTCACAAGCAGAATTCATACAATATCAGCGGATCGCCCGAGGCCATTCACCCGTGACTGCAGGCTAGATCAATGATTTTCAGATGGAAACATGGTGCTGCTGGAGAGAATTGAACTCTCGACCTCTCCCTTACCAAGGGAGTGCTCTACCTCTGAGCTACAGCAGCGACCTGTCGTGGGCGGCTGATTAGCTCTAATCCGTGCGCGACGCAAGCGCATTCTGGACCCTTTTTTGAACCTGCGTTACAGAAGGGGATATGGAGCGTAAGAAGACACCCCAAAAACCCCAGAAAAAAGGGGCAGATCGTGACGAGCGGCTGAAGGCTGCGCTGAAGGCCAATATGGCGCGGCGCAAATCTCAGGCGCGGGCGCGGGCGGATCATGGGGCCAATCGGTCGCAGACAGAAAAAGACCAATAGCAAAGGCGGGCAGATGGATTCGATAGTTGTGACCGGTGGTGGTGAACTGCACGGCGAAATACCCATTGCGGGGGCGAAGAACGCTTGTCTGACCCTGATGCCGGCGACCCTGTTGTCGGAGGAGCCGCTGACCCTGACCAATGCGCCGCGCCTGTCAGACATCAAGACGATGACCGAATTGCTGGAGTCCCTTGGGGCCGAGGCCACGTCGATGCAGGACGGGCAGGTGCTGGCGATGTCGTCGCACGACATCAACAATCACGTTGCTGATTATGACATCGTGCGCAAGATGCGCGCCTCGAACCTGGTCCTGGGGCCGATGCTGGCGCGTCTGGGCCATGCCGTGGTGTCGCTGCCGGGGGGCTGTGCAATCGGCGCGCGTCCGATGGATTTGCATATTTTCGGGCTAGAAAAGCTGGGTGCCGAGATCGAGCTGAAAGACGGCTATCTGCACGCAAAGGCGCCGCGTGGCCTCAAGGGGGCCGAGATCGAACTGGCCTTTGCCTCGGTCGGGGCCACGGAAAATATCCTGATGGCGGCGACGCTGGCCAAGGGCACCACTGTTATTCGGAATGCGGCGCGCGAGCCCGAGATTGTCGACTTGGCCGACTGCCTGCGCAAGATGGGCGCGCAGATCGAGGGCGACGGCACGTCCGAGATCGTCATTCAGGGCGTTGACCGCCTGCATGGCGCTACGCACCCGGTTGTCACCGACCGGATCGAGCTTGGCACATACATGCTGGCCCCGGCGATTGCGGGCGGTGAGGTCGAGTGTCTGGGCGGGCGCATTGATCTGGTGAAAAGCTTTGTTGAAAAGCTGGACGCGGCGGGCATCCACGTTGAGGAAACCGAGCGCGGACTGAAAGTTGCGCGCAAGAACGGGCGTGTGTCGGCGGTTGATGTGACAACCGAACCGTTCCCCGGTTTCCCGACCGATCTGCAAGCCCAGATGATGGCGATGCTGTGCACGGCGGATGGCACATCTGTTCTGCACGAAACCATCTTTGAAAACCGCTTCATGCACGCCCCTGAACTCACGCGCATGGGGGCGAATATCGAAGTGCATGGTGGCACGGCCACGGTGCATGGGGTCGAGAAGCTGAAAGGTGCGCCGGTCATGGCAACAGATTTGCGGGCCTCGGTGTCGCTGATTCTGGCGGGCATGGCGGCGGAAGGCGAAACCGTTGTCAGCCGCGTCTATCACCTGGACCGCGGGTACGAGAAGGTCGTGCGCAAGCTGTCCTCGATCGGGGCCAAAATTGAACGGATCAAAGAATGAGCAATTCAGACCAAGACGCCCGGTTCGAGGATGGGGCAGAAGCCCCGCTGCGCCTGATGGCGATGGATGACGAGGATCTTCAGGTGATCAGCGCGCTGGTGCAGGACGCGGTGTTCCCGGCGTCCGAAATCGCGTGGGATGCACGCCACCGGCGCTTTGCGCTCCTGCTCAATCGCTTCCGGTGGGAAGATATGCCCGCCGCCCAACGCCGCCAACGGCCGGTTGAGCGGGTGCAGAGTGTCCTGTCTGTTTCGGATGTTCTGAAAGTGCAAAGTCAAGGCTTTGAGCGGGGTGACAAGGATCTGGTTTTGTCGCTTTTGTCCTTGTCTTTTGTTCCCGCAGAAGATGGCATGGGGCGTCTGGAACTGGTGCTTGCAGGCGACGGCGCGATTGCGCTTGAAGTCGAAACACTGGATGTCACCCTGCAAGATGTCACCCGTCCCTATATCGCCCCGTCCCGCCACACGCCTGAACACCCGGAATAGACCATGCCCCAGTTTCTGAACGCGACCGATGCTGATTTCGAAGCGCGGTTTGCGGCCCTTTTGTCCATGAAACGCGAAGACAGCCCCGAGGTCGATGACATTGTCGCCGGGATCATCGCGGATGTGCGCGCCCGTGGCGATGCGGCGGTGATCGAGCTCACATCGAAGTTTGACCGGCTGGACCTGACGCCTGCGACCTTGCGGTTTTCGACGGACGAGATTGATGCGGAATGCGCCAAGGTGTCGGACACGGACCGCGCGGCGCTGGAACTGGCGGCGGATCGCATCCGCGCCTATCACGCGCGGCAAATGCCGCATGATCAACGGTGGACGGACCATGCCGGGGCCGATCTGGGTTGGCGCTGGTCGGCGGTCTCGGCGGCGGGTCTTTACGTGCCGGGGGGGCTGGCTAGCTATCCCTCATCGGTCCTGATGAACGCGATCCCGGCCAAGGTGGCGGGGGTGGAACGGCTTGCCATCACCGTGCCGACGCCGGACGGGGTGGTCAATCCGCTTGTGCTGCTGGCGGCCCGGATTGCCGGCGTGGACGAGGTCTATCGCATCGGCGGCGCGCAGGCGATTGCGGCACTGGCCTACGGCACCGAAACCATTGCGCCTGTCGACAAGATCACCGGGCCGGGCAACGCCTTTGTCGCCGCCGCCAAGCGCCGGGTGTTCGGCAAGGTGGGCATCGACATGATTGCTGGCCCGTCTGAGATTCTGGTGATTGCCGACCCCGACAACGACCCGGATTGGCTGGCGCTGGACCTGCTGAGCCAAGCTGAACATGACGAAAGCGCGCAGTCGATCCTGATCACCACGAACGAGGCGTTCGGGCGCAAAGTTGCGCAGGCCGTTGAAAAGCGACTCGAAACGCTTGAGCGGCGTGAGATTGCGGGCGCAAGCTGGCGCGACTTCGGTGCCGTGATTACGGTGCGCCATCTGGACGAGGCCGCGACCCTGTCCAACCGCATCGCGCCCGAGCATCTGGAGCTTTGCGTGGCCGATCCCGAAGCCCTGTCGGACAAATGCACCCATGCGGGCGCGATCTTCCTCGGCCAGTGGACGCCCGAAGCCATCGGCGATTATGTCGGCGGACCAAACCACGTTTTGCCCACGGCGCGCTCGGCCCGGTTCAGCTCTGGCCTGTCGGTGATGGATTTCCTGAAACGCACCACGCTGGCCCGGATGACCCCTGCGGCGCTGTCCGCGATCGGGCCTGCTGCCGAAACCCTCGCCATTTCCGAAAGCCTGGAAGCGCATGGCCTGTCCGTGCGCGCCCGGCTTGACGCCTTGAACGATTGATCCACAGAGTATCCCGATGACAACCAACCGCATCAACGACATTCAGATTGACGACAGCGGGCTTGCCGCGCCCACGCCCGCGATTGAACAGGAACGCAAGGTCGCCATTTTCGACCTGCTGGAAGACAACAGTTTCGAACTGGTCGGGCGCGACGGGCAGGCTGTGCCGGACGGTCCATATCACCTGGGGCTGTCGATCCGTGAAAAGCGGCTGGTCGTGGATGCAAAGACCGAAGACGGCGCTCAGGCGGCGGAGTTTCATTTGTCTATCGGCCCGTTTCGGCAGGTGGTGAAAGATTACTTTGCCATCTGTGAAAGTTATTTTGACGCCGTGAAGAAACTGCCGCCCAGCCAGATCGAGGCCATCGACATGGCCCGGCGTGGCATTCACAACGAAGGCGCGCGGGTGTTGCAGGAACGGTTGGAAGGCAAGGCCAATGTCGACATTGACACCGCGCGCCGCCTGTTCACCCTGATCTGTGTCCTGCACTGGGGCTGAGCATGTCCGCAGATCGTCCCCAATCGGTGCTGTTCTGCTGCGACCACAATGCCGTGCGATCGCCGATGGCCGAGGGGATGATGAAAGCCTTCTACGGCCATGATATTTATGTGCAATCCGCCGGTGTCCATAGCGATATGGAGGTTGACGGTTTTTCCGTGGCGGTCTGTGACGAGCTTGGCATCACCCTGTCAAATCACCGCGTGCGCAGCTTTGACCAGATGGAAGAATGGGGCGATGACCTGTCCAGCTTCGATCTGGTCGTGGCCCTGTCCCCCGCCAGCCAGCGTCGTGCCCTGGAATTGACCCGACTGTTCCATCTGGATGTGGAATACTGGCCGATCCTCGACCCCACCGGGCTGGGCACACGGCGCGAGGAAAAACTGGCCGCCTATCGCCAGACTCGCGACCAGATTCGCGGCCATATCCTGAAGCGTTTTGGCGAACCGCAGCCGCAAGGCGATGAAACCTCGGTCTAAACGGTCTCCACGCCGGATTTCCCTTGAAAAACTGAAAGTTTGGCCCCATTTAAGGGACGCCTACAGGTGGTGGGCGTAATAACAGGAGTGAACATGGCCAAGGAAGAACTGCTCGAATTCCCCGGTGTCGTGAAGGACCTCCTGCCGAATGCGACATTCCTGGTCGAGCTGGAAAACGGCCATACGATCATCGCGCATACGGCAGGAAAGATGCGGAAAAACCGCATCCGCGTTCTGGCTGGTGACAAGGTACAGGTCGAAATGACCCCCTATGATCTGACCAAGGGTCGGATCAACTACCGCTTCAAATAAGCGGTCCGCCGGGCATGACCCGACCGAAGCTGATTCTGGGCTCTGGCAGCCCAAGACGGGCCGAGTTGCTGGGGCAGCTCGGCCTTGTTGCAGATGACGTGCGCCCGCCTGATGTGGATGAAACGCCCGCAAAGGGTGAATTGCCGCTGACCTATTGTCGCCGGATCGCCGAGGCAAAGGCGGCTGCGATGGATGTGGCTTCGGATGAAATCGTGCTTTGTGCCGATACCACAGTGGCGCTGGGCCGTCGCATTTTGGGCAAGCCCGAGGATGCAGCGCAGGCGGCGGAGTTTCTGCTGGCCCTGTCCGGGCGGCGGCACCGGGTCATCACTTCGGTTGTGGTGCGCAATGCGGGCCGGACCTGGGCGCGTGATGTCGTGACCACCGTGAAATTCAAGCGCCTGTCCGACCCGGAGCTGAACACCTATCTCGTCTCTGACGACTGGCGCGGCAAGGCCGGTGCTTACGCCATCCAGGGTCCGGCCGGGGCCTTCGTGACCTGGCTTCAGGGCAGTTATACCGCCGTTGTCGGCCTGCCGGTGGCCGAAACTGCCAACCTTTTGGTGGCAGCAGGATACCCGATCTATGGAGAACGCACATGAAGGGCAGTGTGATCGCGCTTGACCGCTACAAAGGCCGATTGGCAGCCGCCCATATCGTGGATGGACGGCTGGAAGATCTGCTGATCGAGCCACCCGACGATGTGACACTGCCCGGTGCAATCTTCCGCGCGATTTGCGACCGCCCGCTAAAGGGGCAGGGCGGTATGATGCTGCGCCTGCCCGACGGCGAGACAGCGTTCCTGCGGCAGGGAAAGGGCCTGAAACCCGGCCAGCCCGTTCTGGTGCAAGTCACGGGGTTTGCCGAGGATGGGAAAGCCGTGCCGGTGGCGCAAAAGCTGTTGTTCAAAAGCCGCTTCGCCATCGTGACCCCCGATGCCCCCGGTATCAATGTCAGCCGCGCCATTCGCGACGATGAAGAACGTGTGCGTCTTCTGGAGATCGCGCATGAGGTGATGGAGGGCGCGGAGGAAGGGCTGATTCTGCGGTCCGTGGCAGTCACCGGTACGGATGACGAGATTGCCGACGACATCGCGCAGATGTTGCAGCTCTCGCGCACGGTGCGCGCGGATGGGGATGGGCAGGGGCAGGCGACCGAACTGCTGCTGGATGGCGCCGACCCGCATCATCAGGCCTGGCGCGAATGGCCGACGCCCGATCAGCTGGATCAGGACGCGGGGGCTTTTGATCGCCACGGTGTGACAGACATGATTGCCGATCTGGCCCATGCGCGCGTGCCATTGTCGGGCGCTGCGTTTGCCTTTGTCGAACCGACCCGCGCCTTTGTGGCGGTGGATGTGAACACCGGTGGCGACACCAGCCCTGCAGCCGGGTTGAAAGCCAATATCGCCACCGCGCAAGCCCTGCCGCGCGCCTTGCGGTGCCGCGGTCTGGGCGGCCAGATCGTCGTCGATTTCGCCCCCAGCCCCAAGAAGGACCGCCGCCAGATTGAACAGGCCCTGCGCAAGGCGTTTCGTGCCGACGGGATCGAGACCTCGCTGGTGGGCTGGACCACGCTGGGCAATTTCGAACTCCAGCGCAAACGCGAACGGATGAGCCTGAGCGCCTGCCTGAAGGACCTGACATGAGCTGCCCCATTTGCCAGAAAAAGACCGATCCGACCTATCGTCCTTTCTGTTCGCGCCGCTGCGCAGATGTGGATCTGGGACGCTGGCTGAATGGCTCTTATGCCGTGGCATCAAGCGACCCGGAAGACCTGGAAGATGCGGCCGAGGCACTGGCCCGAACGCCGCCATCGGAAAGTCACGGCCCGCACTGAAAAACCTGCATTTTCCCTCTGGACACCACTATCCCCCCCGTCTACAACCCGCCCACCCGAACGATGAACCGTTCACCCGTGCCCGGGTAGCTCAGGGGTAGAGCAGTGGATTGAAAATCCTCGTGTCGGTGGTTCGATTCCGCCCCCGGGCACCATTTCAAACCTATGAGATATAGTTCGTTGTGAAACGCTGTCTTGAGTGGTCGGCGCTTTTAGGAGCTGTGGGTTTTGTGCTTATGACTTGGGCTTGCGCCGTGTTGATTATGTTAGTCATTAGGTTTGATATATTTGTGTTGTTAAAACGGAAATAAGTTTTTTCAGGTCTGGGTTCACTGAATGAGATGCTTATTGGCTATAGAGTATACCTTCGGTCAAAGACTTGGCATGGATAAGTTATTGATAAAAAGGGAAGTTGCTTTTCGGAACTTGGTCGATGTGCTATAATCCTGAACATGATGAAGACCGACTTTCAACGTAGTAGTCCCCCGAGATCCAGTGAACGCGAAGCTGTTCGCGAATGGTTGAACAGAATGTGGTTCACGCACTTCATCACACTGACGTCCAATAACCAAATGTTCACTCGTCATGATATGGCAGCGCGATTGAGAGCTTGGGATGCCCGGGTGAATCGCAATCTTGTTGGTCCAAAATGGCAAAAGCGAGTCGACGAACGGATTTATTGGATAGCGTTTCCGGAAAAAGCAGATGTAAATCCTCATTGGCATTTGCTTTTGCAGCTGTTGCCAGAACAGATCGAAGAAGATGAAGATCGGCAGGGGGTCTGTGATTGGTCCTTTGAAGATGATGTGAAACACATCTGGACCCGGCTCGTTCCAAGCGGGACCGTTGATGTTCAACGGATCGGGAGTGGTATGTGTCGCAGGGATGGGGCTGCCAGATACGTAACAAAGTCTTTGGGATTTGAACCCAATCTCGAGTCTTTTGTTATGTCGCGGGAGTACTTTAAGCTATAGGTCAAATCACCGGAGCCCTGTGCAACGCTAAGGGTAAACCATGTTTGACTTGTCTGACGTCAGCGCCAATGGGACAGATTAGGCTGAATTGATAAGAGAGGGTTTCTGGCT
>NZ_BNCH01000004.1 GCF_014656375.1 Aliiroseovarius zhejiangensis
GTTGCGCTCAGAGTGACATTTCTGCTTTGCGAACCAGGTGACATTTCTACTTGGTTGCAACACGTTTTCGTTAACCCTTCGTATTTCACAAACTTGACTATCTTCCGACAAGTCGACTATCAAATGCTCGCACAAGCTCTCATCGCCGCCGCAACTGAAGCAACTGAGCGTATGAGGGCAAGGCTCTACCGCCCAGTTCATGCGACAGATACCGTGCGGCATAGGATTATAAAATTGAACAGCCGAAGCCAGATATTCGGAAGCTTCCTCTGGTGTGTCTTTGGAAAGACGGCTAAAGGTTTCCGCCACGTGTCCAACCAGTTTTCCCTTGGACATTGCTGTCTCCAGCCGATCGCGACGGGTCTCCACGCTTGTTTGACTGTAAATTGAATTCCCGGAAACAGACTTTCGATTGAACAATGTTGCGATCTGGGTCTGTGTCAGACCGCCATTTTCGTAGGCCGTGTTAAGCCAATGCCTGAAATCGTGATGAGTGAACTCGGCAATCGAACCGGTGCGCGGATCGACTATTCCAAGACGCGCACAGAGGCTATCAGTCGGTTTCCCGGTGCCCCGATCTCGCTTATATCCGGAAAGCCAATGAGCAAAGCTTGATCCGGTGACCCGAGTGACCACTTCCATATTTGCTGCAATGTGGTGAGATAGCTGATCCTTGAATACAACCATGAGGGCCTCATGCATATGCAGAAACACCTTACCAGTATGACGGCACTGCAAAATCGCAGTGTCATATATGTATTTACTTTCTATTTCCGGATTCTCTATTGGGGGTGCAAATGGCTTCTGATGAACCATCATCACACGAGCTTCTTTAACAAGCTCCGAGATCACGGAATACGCATGGCCGGTAATGCTCTTATAGCCTATGCAGGATGCGAGCCCTGAAACAGACGGAAACCGAACATCAGTATCGAACGATCGTTGTGCCTGTAAGTTCTTCCCGCCAAGATATACTCGGCCTTGTCGGGAGGAAATAAGCTGCTCACAAAGCAACGCGACCGACCTTCGATCTATTCCCATTTCACGAGATATGGCCGATACATTCCCATTATGCCGCCTAAAAATCTCGCCCAGAGGAAGCCATTGGGAGGGGCCACCTCTTGGAGTGAAGAACACTTCCTCTGTGTCAATTAAACGATTGAATGGATGTGTGATCCAGTCGGCCAACCAGCGGCGAACAAAATACTTAATGTCCTCCTCGTCACCACCGGAGATCACAGCCTCCCAGGAAATCTCCTTAGCTTTATAGAGTTCTCGTGCACGCTGCCGAGCGGGCTCTGTCACGGCCAAAAGATATGCGATCGCGTCCCTGGCAATTTTCTCCAACTCTGGGGGAACGATGCGTGGAACAATCTTCCCGCCTTTTGCTGCAAAACACCGAATAATGAGTGCATCACCTTCATCAACCAAGCAATCCCGTGGCAGGGTCAACATTTCCTCCACTCGAAATCCGGTGCAAACTGATACGGCTATCGCTGCAAGGAAAAACTGGTCTCTTTCCGACATTTCACTGGCATGACGAGCGGCGAGTAGTTGCTGAACAACCTCGTCAGGAAGAAGTTTTTGTCGTCGCCCTGCCTCAGTTCCACCACGACCGAAAATCGGGTTCGCTTTATGCTTTTGGAAATAAGATATCCTGAGGGAAGTATTCTTAGTCAGCCAGCGTCCGAACACAGCAAGCGTAGTGCAACGACGATGCGCAGTTCCAGTCGAAAATGTCTCAAAAGTTTTTTTCTCGACCCAATAAAAATCTTCCGAATTAAGACTCTCGACGGATCTGGCGGCTGGCATCTCCCCGAGCACAACCAACATCTCCCACGCCGCTCTAATACTTTGTGGCCCCACTCCCTTTTCTACCAATAAGTAGATACAGTATATTTTTGCTATGCCTCGAATACCCAGGTGGCTGATAGCGTCGAAGTTAATAGTATATTTCTTTACCGAGGCCAGCCTGTGAAGCGGAGCGATATTCCAATTATTAGAATTGAAGTCTAACCAATTTGGCGCGGCATTGATGTAACCAGAAATCACCTCCGAAAACTGTGGTTGCTGTGCTTCTGGGATGAGCCGGTCCACAATTTCTTTAGGCCTCATCAATTTTACCAACATTTTTAATTTGATCTATGACTTCGCGAACACCCACTGCGGCCCTATCAAAGTCTTTCATGACTTTAGAGCGCCCATTCGGGAATTCTGCTGTCCTCCAATGCTCATACTCCTCCTGCAAGTAATCCAAAACTGAGTGATGATCAGCACTTCGGAATGCCAGGAAGTGTTCACAAGTGTAGCAACTGAACAGAGGATGTTTGCCACAGGCGTCTTTACTTCCGCATTCGCCGACAATAGCAGGAGCTTTACCCTTCGGGACAAAAATCGGCTGGCCCACAGAGAGTTGGCCATCAACAATCTTCCCTGAAAACCATGCATCTCGCAGCGCAGAGAAACGTCCTCCCAGATTCCGATCCATCTTCTCGAAGACAGGAATGAACTCCACTCCAACAGCGTCGATATAATAACGCGCACTACTCTCGATATCGTGCTGCAAAACATCGGCGATCAGCTGCAAAGAATACCCCTGCATAGCCATATGGGTGGCACCGGTATGTCTAATACGACGAAGACTCACACTAAGAAGATCACCGGTCCGGGGACTTTTCACCCCAATCGATGCAACCCAATTCTGAACACATGCTTTCGCAAGAGCGCCGTAGGCCTTTCGGACTTCAATCCGATCACCCTCCTTCCTGCGGGTTACGTAGGGAAGAAGAACTTCCTGTCGTAGGCTTGACCCAAGTATCTCTGGGCGAGCTCTGTAGGCTTCAATATCGGCGACAAGCTCGGTGGAAATTGTCTCCCAACGCCCCCCCCGGGCGGCTTGGCCCTTGCCTAAGGGAATGCGAACCTCGGCGGTCTCGCCAAAGCGCGTCTTATGTCGGCGCAGACCATCTCCTGCAATTTCCAACAACTGCGATGGGCGTCTTAGAGTATTCAACGTCAGACGTGTGAATACTCTTGCAAAATGAGTCTCTATGTTTTCATTTTCAGCAGGGCTCAAATGCCGACGTAGAACTTCGATCTCCGCCGACGTCATGGCTCCCGCGTGAGGGTCCCACTCCAAAATAGACTTTCCACTTTCAAGCCGTCTGTTGGCGCCCCATGATTGTATTTCGGACGCCAGAACCTGGCCTTGGCGCGGATCGATCTCTTCCAACACCATACAGATCAGCGTTCTGAAATGCGGTCGGTAACTTGGTCGAAGAGAGGTCCAAAGGGTCTTGAGAGCCCTGTAATTGAGGAGATTTGACTTTGTTAGGGGTGGCAAACTCGCCTCGAGGCAACAAAGATGACGGAGAAGCAGATCATATTGCCGCAGAATTGAAGGCGCCTTGCGCCGCATCAACACCCTAAGTGCACTTTCGAAATATGGTTTCACTTCACGAGGGAACCTCTTTGGCCAAACCAGACGGTGCTCACGATTCAAGTGTTCTGCCGACCACTGCCATTCGGTGACGCGAATATATGTGGGTTTGTCCGGTCTAAATTCGTTCTTTAGAAACCGCACGCCGGCTCGATCAAGCCAGAACCCCGATGTAGGGTCATACTTCATGGGAAGTCCGCCAAAGGCTCAATGTCTTGTCTCCAAGCCGCCAAACCACTTCTCGCGCGCTCTTGGCGTGTCCGTCGGGAATATATGGCCAAGCTTTTAGGGTCGCTCCAGCCTCCCCAATAAACCAGATCGTCCACCCTTACAGCTTTGACTGAAGGATCGTCGATCATATCGGCCGCTGCATAAGCGCGGTTGAAAAAGGCGTGGCGACCGAGATGCCAAGTGAACTGGGCCCCGACTTCCTCCGATATGCTTCTTGCCAAACCGAAAGCTGAGGACCTCGGGAGAGGCGCTCCACTGCAACTAACCAGAAGATAATTGTGACCGAGAACCGGCCGCCGCGATTTTCGACCGTTTGCGCCTCGGACGTTCCGGACCCGATGATTGAACTGATAATCGGCTATCAGTCGAGGGACTGGGCTATTCGAGAGGATCGGCGCAAGTTCTCGAGACAAAGTCTTAGGTCGAGGTGCTAAGCGGCCCCGGGGGTCCGGCGGACCGTCGCGCTCTTCAATGCGAACGACGCGGATCGTGGGATCTGAGCGTGTCGGACAGTCTTGAAGGCGAAGGGCGAGGATCTCGCCGAGACGGAACCCGAATTCAATCGTGAGCCGCCATATCAAGTATGCTCTGACCCATCGCGGTTCAGGCTTTTCCCGTTCCGCCGCGTTCTTCAGAAAGGTATCAATTGCTTTGACAGTATCATCGTCCAAATCTGGAGCGATGTCGTCATGAACACGCCTTTTCTTAACATTTTGCCATTCCCTCTTAGAGGTCGTGAGTGCAGCGTCAACGATGGACGCACGCGGCAACTCATATCCTCTACCGTCGCAGAACGTCTCGATGAACCAACGGACCATAGCCTCTGCGGCCCGGATACGCCCATTGAAGGTGTCAACTTGCTTTCGGCGTAGCGCCATATCCCCGCGTTGCATGCACTCTTGGAGCCAGTTTGCGAAGTTTTCAATTTCCCGCCTGTCGAGCGGTTTGCCCTGGATCAAGCGCGCGTCCAAATTAAACCCTGTCTCCAGAGACCAGGAGACGAGCGCTTGCGCCCCCCGCATCACATTCTCAAATGTGTTGGGAGATTGGTATCGATAGCAGGCTGAGGCCTCGTAGAGGGCCCCCGAGATAGACGGCGCAAACGTTTCTCTGTCAACGATCATGGCTCGGATTTCGCCACTCTCCCCCTCAAAGAAGTTTAGCGAAGCACGATATGTTTGCGTTCTTGCCACTCTAACCTTACCCCATTGACCCTTCGCACCTCCCCGGAAAATGGGTGCGCATACTTCTCGTTTAGGGACGGTAAATCAGATATGCACCTTAATTTCCGATGGGGTGCAGATCCAAACGAATGGAAGCCTGTAAAAAAACGTCTAAAATTAATAGGTTAGATAGAAGATTTGAGCGTTGCAGATGGGCCACAATACTCAAATTCCTTGATGGGGTGCAGATCTAATCTGCGGCCTAAACCGGATATTTTAGTTTAATATCAGTTTGTTATCTAAATACACTGCTGGAGTATTGAGCTTTTCTCCAATTCCTCCATGGATACAACTCAACTGTCCGTTCTCCGGAGGGAAATGAATAACCGCGCCAAGCGAGACGCAAACCCTCACGCGATCGCGTTGGTCATTTTTTCTTACATTACTAAGGATCGACATCTATCGCCTGAAAGGCCGCAGGCCCGATACGGTTGCGCTGTATGAAGGCTACACCGCATCGGGCCTGCTACCCGTGCGCTCAAAAGCGATAGTTTTGAGTGCCGAACGTTGAGAAATTAGTGTTTGGCCTTACGAGCCGCGAAAACATCGTCGAACAGATTCCTCCAAAACGCCAGAGGTCGATGATAGGCCCTTCACGAGGGTGCAATCTGGCTGATTACCCCTCGTGAATGCATTCATTGCTCTACAAACTGCACAGCAACTGGACTAAGCCATCTAACCACTACACTTCGAATGCCCGCAAGACGCGCAGGTCATGCAGCCTTCGATCATGCGCATGTCGTATTGGCCGCAGCTTGGGCAGGCGGGACCGCGCGGGGCGTTGCCCAGGTTGATGACCTCGGCTTGTGGGTCGGTTTTCAGGCCCATACCTTCGCCTTCAAGGAAGCCCGTGGCAACCATGTGGCGTTCGATGACCCCGCCGATGGCCGCGAGGATTGAGGGGATGTATTTCCCTTCCATCCACGCCCCACCGCGCGGGTCAAAGACAGCTTTCAACTCCTCCACCACGAAGCTCACATCGCCACCGCGCCGGAATACGGCCGAGATCATGCGGGTCAGCGCGACAGTCCACGCAAAATGCTCCATGTTCTTCGAGTTGATGAACACCTCGAACGGGCGGCGGTGGCCGTTCAGAACCAGATCGTTCACGGTGATATAGATCGCATGTTCGCTGTCGGGCCATTTGACCTTGTAGGTATGGCCTTCCAGCGATTGCGGGCGGTCCAGCGGCTCTGAGATATAGACGACATCTGCACCGCTATCGGCCTCGGGCGCCTTTTCGCTGTCCTCGGACACGGACAGGACGGACCCTGTGACCTCGTTCGGGCGGTAGGTCGTGCAGCCTTTGCAGCCGCTGTCCCAGGCCTCCATGTAAACGTCCTTGAACGCCTCGAAACTGATATCGTCGGGGCAGTTGATGGTCTTGGAAATCGAACTGTCGATCCATTTCTGGGCCGCCGCCTGCATCTTCACATGATCCAGTGGTGCCAGCGTCTGTGCGTTCACGAAGTAATCGGGCAACTCCTTGTCACCAAACTTGTCGCGCCACATCTGGACGGCGTAATCCACAACCTCTTCTTCCGTGCGCGAGCCGTCTTTTTGCAACACCTTGCGGGTATAGGCATAGGCGAACACCGGTTCGATGCCTGACGACACGTTGCCCGCATACAGGCTGATCGTGCCGGTGGGCGCGATCGAGGTCAGCAGCGCGTTGCGGATGCCATGTTCGCGGATCGCGTCGCGCACATCCTCGTCCATATGGGTGAGCGAGCCGGAGGCCAGATATTTCTCGGCATGAAACAGCGGGAACGGCCCCTTCTCTTTCGCAAGCTCCACTGACGCCAGATAGGCCGCCCGCGCGATCTGCTTCATCCAAGCCTCGGTCTGGGCGGCGGCTTCGTCCGAGCCATAGCGCAAACCCATCATCAACAGCGCATCCGCCAGCCCGGTCACGCCGAGGCCGATGCGGCGTTTCGCTTGAGCTTCCTGCCGTTGCGCCTCCAGCGGGAAGCGGCTGGCGTCCACCACATTGTCCATCATGCGCACCGCTGTCGCGACCAGCTCGGTCAGTGCCTCGCCATCCAGATGGGCAGCATCTTCGAACGGATCGGCAACCAGTCGTGCAAGGTTGATCGAGCCAAGAAGGCACGCGCCATAGGGTGGCAAGGGCTGTTCGCCGCAGGGGTTCGTCGCGGCGATCGTTTCGCAATAGGCCAGGTTGTTCATCTGGTTGATGCGGTCGATGAAGATCACGCCCGGCTCGGCGTAATCATAGGTCGCCTTCATGATCTTGTTCCAAAGATCGCGTGCCTCGACCGTGTGATAGATCGTATCGTCGAATTTCAGATCCCAGCTTGCGTCGTCCTTCACGGCCTGCATGAAATCATCGGTGACCAGCACCGACATGTTGAACATGCGTAGACGGGCAGCATCGGATTTGGCGGTGATGAAATCTTCGATGTCGGGGTGGTCACACCGCATGGTCGCCATCATCGCGCCCCGCCGTGAACCTGCCGACATAATCGTGCGGCACATCGCGTCCCACACATCCATGAATGAAAGCGGACCAGAGGCATCCGCCGCCACGCCCTTCACATCCGCGCCGCGTGGCCGGATGGTCGAGAAATCATAGCCGATCCCGCCGCCCTGCTGCATGGTCAACGCGGCCTCTTTCAACATGTCGAAAATGCCGCCCATGCTGTCGGGGATCGTGCCCATGACGAAACAGTTGAACAGGGTCACGGAACGACCCGTCCCGGCGCCTGCGGTGATGCGGCCTGCGGGAAGAAACTTGAAATCTTCCAGTGCGTCATAGAAAGCGTTTTCCTGCTCCGGCTCGGCCTCGGACAGGGCGCGGGCGACGCGGCGCCAAGTATCCTCGACCGTCTTGTCCTCGGCCGTCCCATCGGCCTGTTTCAGCCGGTATTTCATATCCCAGATTTGTTCGGCGATGGGGGCAGCAAAACGGCTCATGCAGACGATTCCTGTGCGGGTTGGAAGGCTTTTCAGACTAGGCGATCGGGCCGGGGAAGGTCAATTGCCAAAGCACAGGATTCGGCGTAAAGTGGCAGACTAACCACAATATCTGGGGTGAGATCGTGGCCAGCACCATAAATCTGGTAAAACTCTGTGTGGGAGCAGAGAAAGTGGAAGATCTGGAAACATGGCAGGCCGCGCGTATGGCCGAAAGCGGTCAGCCCAATCCGCGCCACGTCACACGCATGTGGCCCAAGCGTGAAAGCGAGCTTGTATCAGGCGGGTCGCTTTACTGGGTGTTCAAGGGATTCGTGCTGGCGCGCCAACGCGTGATCCGGCTGGACGAGGTGATTGGCGAGGATGGCATCCGCCGGTGCGGCATCGTGCTGGACCCGAGAGTGATCCGCACCGAAAGCCAACCACGCCGCGCCTTTCAGGGCTGGCGCTATCTGCCGCCAAAGGATGCGCCGCGCGATCTGTCCACAGGCGGTGACGCGGGTGACTCGTCCCTGCCCAGTGACCTCGCCGCCGCTTTGGCCGATATCGGCATCCGCTGACCCCCTGCCCCTGCCATGCACCGGGTCTGGACACCGGTCTTTTGCCTGATAATCTCGCCCCGAATTTGAAGGAGGCTTCGATGGCGACCGGCACCAATATCCGCACCTATTTCAACGGCACATGGCATGATGGCGATGTGTACACAATGCGGGCAGCGGACCATGGGGCGTGGCTGGGCACGACCGTTTTTGATGGCGCGCGCTATTTCGAGGGCATCCACCCGGATCTGGAACCCCACTGCGCCCGCGTGAACCGATCCGCCGAAGCCCTGATGATCACACCGACCGTCACAACTGCCGATATGGTCGAGATCGCCAAGGAAGGGCTGGCAACCTATCCCAAGGACGCCGCTGTCTATATCCGGCCAATGTATTGGGCGCTGGAAGGCGGCGATCTTGGCATTGTGCCGAAAGAGGGGGCCACGGGCTTTGCCATCTCGCTTGAAGAAATCCCGATGGCGCCGGAAACAGCCGCGACCACCCTGACCACCACGCGCTTTCGCCGCCCGGTTATGGAGGACGCCGTGGTCAACGCCAAAGCCGGGTGTCTTTACCCGAACAACGCGCGGATGCTGGCCGAGGCCCGCGCGAAAGGCTACGGCAACGCCTTGGTGGCCGATGCGCTGGGGAATGTGGCCGAAACCTCCTCGGCCAACGTGTTCATGGTGCGCGATGGCGAGGTGTTCACCCCCATCGCCAATGGCTGCTTTCTGGCCGGAATCACCCGCGCCCGCCACATTGCGAACATGCGCGCGGACGGGATCACAGTGCATGAGACCGTGCTGAGCTTCGACGATTTCCGCAACGCGGGCGAGGTCTTTCTGTCCGGCAACATGATGAAGGTCACGCCGGTCAGTGAATTTGATGGCACCAAGTACGACTCCGGCCCGATGACGCGCCGCGTGCGCGAACTTTACTGGGACTGGGCGCATTCTAATGCGTGAGCCTTACAGGACGATCCTGACCCTTGGCGTCGGATCGGTCGGGGCTGCCATCGCCTGGGCGGTCAATCTGCCAATGGGGTTCCTGCTTGGCCCCGCCCTTGTGGTGGCCTTTGCCAGCCTGCGCGGATTGGACACGGACATCGCACCGCCCCTGCGCAACGTGATCTTCATCCTGGTCGGGATCACCGTCGGGTCGATGGTCACTCCGACCAGCATCGAGGCCGTGATCCGCTGGCCCATAGCCTTTGCCATGCTGGCAGCGTTAACCATTGCCACCCCCTATGTCGGGCGCTGGGTGTTGACCCGCAGCATGGGCTTTGATCGCGACGAAGCCTTCCTGTCCGCCGCGCCCGGTCATCTGAGCCTTGTGGTGTCCCTGTCCGACAGCCTTGGCATCCCGGTGGCGCGCCCGGCGATCCTAGCCTCGTTCCGGGTTCTGGCGCTCAGCCTGTTCGTTCCCGTCGCGGCGCGCCTGTCTGGGATCGAGCTTGGCCCCGGTCTGCCCGTGGGCCGGGCGACTGCGCCCTGGCTGATGATCGGGGCCGAACTTCTGCTGGCGCTGGCATTGACCCCGCTTCTAATCCGGTTGCGCCTGCCCGCCCCCGTTCTGCTGGCAGCGATGATTGCGGCAGCGGCGTTTCACCTGACCGGCGTGGTCGATGGCAATCTGCCCCCCTGGGTCAGCCAGGTCGTGCTGGTGATGATGGGATGTCTGATCGGCACGCGTTTTTCAGGGGTGACCTGGCGCGAGTTGAAACGCAATTTTGCCGCAGGCGCGGTGGTCGTCGTGCTGACCGCCTCGCTGGCGGCGGTGGTTGCGATCCCTGCGGCCCATCTGTCTGGTCTGCCGGTCCTGGACATGCTGGTCGGATTTGCGCCGGGGGGTCTGGAAACGATGATCATCGTGGGCGTCGCCATGGGGGCTGACCCCAGTTTCGTGGCCGCCGCGCATGTCGGACGGCTTGTCGTGCTGGCGATCCTGATTACTGGATATGCGACCCGCATTGCCCGTGGTGCGACGCGCTGAAAAACGTGGACAGCACCCGGCCCCATGTGCAGACTGACCCCGTTTCCGGAGGGCCAACATGCGCAAGTTCCTTGTGATTCTTGACGACAGTCGCGAATGCCTGAACGCCATGCGCTTCGCGGCCATGCGCGCCGCCAAGACCGGTGCCGGAGTTCAGGTTCTGTCCATCATCGCGCCAGATGAATTCAATCACTGGATCGGTGTGGGCAACATCATGCGCGAAGAGGCCCGCGAGCGGATCACCGTGCATTTCGAAGTTTACGCCAAGTGGATGCGCGACCGGCAGGGGGTGGACCCCGAACTGGTCATCCGCGAAGGCGAAGCCGTCCCCGAGATCATTGCCCAGATCAACGAAAACCCCGATATCGGGGTGCTCGTCTTGGGGGCCGGGTCGGAAAAGAACGGACCGGGCCCGATCATCAGCCAGATGATGCGAGCCTCGGCCACGCTACCGGTGCCGATGACCATCGTGCCCGGTGAAATGTCCAAGGACCGGCTGGAAGAGATCACCTGAACGGGTCCATTGGCTTGACTCTGCCCAGCGCGAGGCCCATATCAAACCTGACAAAAAAGGTGCGCCAACATGTTCATCCAAACAGAATCCACTCCAAACCCCGCGACCCTGAAATTCCTGCCCGGACAGGCGGTTCTGGGCACGGGGACGGCTGACTTCCCCACTGCTGACACTGCGGGCAGCTCTCCCTTGGCGGAACGGGTTTTCAAGGTGCAGGGTGTGACCGGCGTGTTCTTCGGCGCCGACTTCGTCACAGTGACCAAGGCCGATGAGGTCGAGTGGGATCACATCAAACCCGCCATCCTTGGCGCAATCATGGAACACTACCAGTCCGGCCAACCCGTCATGGCCGGCGAGGCCAGCGCCCCCGCTGGCCATGCCGAACATGATGGCGAGGACAGCGAGATTGTCGAACAGATCAAGGAACTGCTGGACACCCGCGTGCGGCCCGCCGTGGCCCAGGACGGGGGCGACATCACATTCCACGGGTTCGATCGCGGCATTGTCTATTTGCACATGCAGGGGGCTTGCGCGGGTTGCCCGTCTTCGACACTGACGCTGAAGATGGGGATCGAAAACCTGCTGAAGCACTATATCCCCGAGGTGGTCGAGGTGCGCCCCGTTGCCGCATGACCCGCTGATCCTGGCATTTGACACATCGGCCGCGCATTGCGCGGCCGCTTTGCTGTCAGGTGAGACGATCGTCGCATCGCGATACGAAGACATGGCACGCGGACAAGCGGAACGCCTGATGCCGCTTCTGGAAGTGCTGCTGGCCGAGGCGGCGTATTCGTGGACCGATCTTGATGCCATCGGGGTCGGGATCGGACCCGGCAATTTCACAGGCATCCGTATTTCCGTTGCCGCCGCACGGGGTCTGGCGCTGTCGCTGGACGTGCCCGCGATCGGTGTCTCGTCGCTGGATGCGCAAGCCTTCGACGCCCCGCGCCCGGTCTGGTCCCTGATCGACGCGCGGCGCGATCATGTATACGCCCAGTATCTTCGCGATGGTGCCCCGGACGAAGCGCCAATGCTTCTTTCAAGCCGGGAAGCCGCTGCACTTGAAGGCGCGCGGATCGGTCCAAACGCCATGGCAGACTCTGCCCCAACCATTGCCAGGATCGCCGCAAAGCGCCTTGCCGCCGCCGGGCCGACCCCGATCCCGCGCCCTGCCCCGCTCTACATCCGCGCCGCCGATGCCGCCCCGCCGCGCGACCCGGCGCCGGTTATCCTGCCCTGATCCATGTGCACACAGCCGACCCCGCTTGTGCTTGCGTCGCTTCATGCGGCGGCGTTCGCTGATCAACGCCCCTGGAGCGCGGCCGAGATGCAATCCCTGCTGTCCACGCCGCATGTCTTCGTGGCAGGTTTTGATCAGGGGTTCGTCATGGGACGCACGATCCTTGACGAAGCCGAGCTTCTGACCATCGCGGTTGATCCCGACCATCAAGGTCAGGGGATCGGCCGACAGTTGCTGTCTGCGTTCGAAGATCAGGCCAGAGCGCGCGGTGCCATCCGTGCGTTTCTTGAAGTGGCCGAAGACAATACCACGGCACGCGCATTGTATGGATCGGCGGGATGGGCCGAATCTGGTCGCCGGGTGGGCTATTATGCACGTCAAACGGGTGACAGCGTCGATGCCATCCTGCTGGAAAAGCAGCTTCCCTTGCGTGAACCTTCTGAATAATAGACGTTTTCAGGGCAGGCGGCGAAACTTAATGTTGACCCCACCCTTGCCCTTTGCCCAAAATCCCGGATGATCCTATTCAGCGATCTGCTCGCAGACCTTGGGAATCGGCTGACATTCCGTCCGCGACCCCCAACACCAACAACCGGGAGTATCAACATGACCCTGATGAAGACATTTCTTGGCGCAGCGGCGTCGATGGCCCTGACCGCCGGGGCGGCATTGGCCGACCCCGCGATCATCTTCGACCTTGGCGGCAAGTTTGACAAATCGTTCAACGAAGCCGGCTATAACGGCGCCGAGAAATGGGCGAAGGAAACAGGCGGAAACTATCTTGAGATCGAGCTTCAGTCCGAAGCCCAGCGCGAGCAAGCCCTGCGCCGCTTTGCCGAAACCGGTGCAAACCCGGTGATCACCCTTGGCTTTGCCATGTCCGCCGCCCTGTCCGAAGTTGCCCCCGATTTCCCCGAAACCACGTTTGTGACCAATGATGGCTGGTCGGACGCTCCCAACGTGTTGAACGTGGCCTTTGCCGAACACGAAGGCTCGTATCTGGCCGGGATCATGGCGGCCATGGCCTCGAAATCGGGCACTGTCGGCTTTGTGGGCGGGATGGACATTCCGCTGATCCGAAAATTCGGCTGTGGCTATGCGCAGGGTGTTCTGGCAACCAACCCGGACGCCAAAATCATCTCGAACATGACCGGCACCACGCCGACCGCTTGGAATGACCCGGTGAAGGGTGGCGAACTGACGAAAGCGCAGATCAGCCAGGGTGCGGACGTGATCTATGCGGCAGCGGGCGGCACCGGTCTGGGCGTGTTGCAGACCGCCGCCGACGAAGGCGTGTTGTCGATCGGTGTGGACAGCAATCAGAACTATCTGCATCCCGGAAAGGTGCTGACCTCGATGGTCAAACGGGTCGATGTATCGGTCTATGAAGCGATGGTGGAAGGCGAAAACCTGAAGCCAGGCGTGCGCGTGATGGATCTGGCGCATGAGGGTGTCGGCCTTGCCATGGACGAGCACAATGCCGAACTGGTCACCGACGAAATGAAGGCGGCCGTTGAAGAGGCGAAGGCCAAGATCATCGCAGGCGAGATCACCGTCCACGACTATCAGTCGGATGACACCTGCCCCGTGATGAAGTTCTGATCCGGCAATGGCTGAGGTGACAAAAGGGGGGCAACAGGCGACTGTTGCCCCCGCCATCGAACTTCGCGGCATCTCGAAGGCCTTCGGGCCGGTGCAGGCGAACAAGGACATCTCGATTTCCGTGCAGCCGGGCACGATCCACGGGATCATCGGCGAAAACGGCGCGGGAAAATCGACGCTGATGTCCATTCTCTATGGGTTTTACAAGGCCGATGAAGGGCAAATCTTCATTCACGGCAAGGAAACCCAGATCCCCGACAGCCAGGCGGCGATTGCCGCCGGGATCGGGATGGTGTTCCAGCACTTCAAACTGGTTGAAAATTTCTCGGTGCTTGAGAATGTGATCCTTGGGGTCGAAGACGGCGCGATGTTGAAACCATCCCTCGCCAAGGCGCGCAAGTCACTGAAATCACTTGCGGAAGAATACGAACTCCACGTTGATCCGGACATGCTGATCGAAGATCTTGGCGTCGGTGTGCAGCAACGTGTCGAGATTCTGAAAGCCCTTTATCGCGAAGCCGACATTCTTATTCTGGACGAACCGACGGGCGTGTTGACCCCCGCCGAGGCCGACCACCTGTTCCGTATCCTCAACGGTCTGCGTGATCAGGGCAAGACGATCATCCTGATCACACATAAACTGCGCGAGATCATGGAAATCACCGACACCGTGTCCGTCATGCGTCGCGGTGAAATGACCGCGACGGTCAAGACCAAAGACACCAACCCCGAGCATCTGGCCGAGCTGATGGTGGGCCGCAAGGTGCTGCTGCGTGTCGATAAAGTGCCCGCAAAGCCCGGCAAAAAGGTGCTAGAGGTCGAAAACCTGCGCATGGTCGACGACCACGGCGTCGAACGTCTGAAGGGCATCTCGCTGAATGTTCGAGCCGGCGAGATTCTGGGCATTGCCGGTGTGTCCGGCAACGGCCAGTCACAATTGCTGGAGGTTCTGGGCGGATATGCCAAAGCCACGGGCGAAATCCGCGTCAACGATGAGCCGATCGACCTGACCGGGAAGTATTCGGACGGGCGGTCGCGGCGCAGGCGCGGCATTGCGCATGTGCCCGAGGATCGGCAGGAACATGGTCTGATCATGGACTTCCCGGCCTGGCAAAACGTTGTGTTCGGCTATCATCATGCGCCGGAATATCAGAAGAACAAGTTGCTGATGGATAACGCAAAAATCCTTGAGGTCGCGCAGGACAAGATGGATCGCTTCGATGTGCGCCCGCCCAATCCGCTTCTGGAGGCCAAAAGCTTTTCGGGTGGCAATCAGCAAAAGATCGTCGTCGCCCGCGAGATCGAGCGCAACCCCGACCTTCTTCTTGTCGGTCAGCCGACCCGTGGCGTGGACATCGGCGCGATCGAGTTTATCCACAAGCAGATCATTGCCTTGCGCGATGAAGGAAAGGCCGTGCTTCTTGTCTCGGTCGAGTTGGAGGAGATCCTGTCGCTCAGTGACCGGATCGCGGTGATGTTCGATGGGCACATCATGGGTGAACGCCTGCCTGATCAGACCGACGAACGCGAGCTTGGCCTGATGATGGCCGGGGTCACGCAGGAAGGGGACGCAGCCTGATGCAGAAAATGCCCAAATGGGCCGATGTGGCCCTGATCCCGCTTTTGAACCTGTTGATCGCCTTTGTGCTGTCCGGCCTGGTCATTCTGGCCATCGGCGAGAACCCGATCAAGGCGCTGCAAACCATGATCACCGGCGCGCTGGGGTCGACTTACGGCTGGGGCTATACGCTGTATTATGCCACCAACTTCATCTTTACGGGCCTGGCGGTGTCGATTGCCTTCAAGGCCGCAATGTTCAACATTGGCGGTGAAGGTCAGGCGATGATCGGCGGGCTGGGCGTGGCGCTCGTCTGCCTTTACATCCCGTTTCCCCACTGGTCCGTCGCCTTGCTGTTTGCGATGGCAGGCGGGGCCATTTTCGGGGCGGCGTGGGCGTTCATTCCGGCGTATCTGCAAGCCCGCCGCGGCAGCCATGTGGTGATCACCACGATCATGTTCAACTTCATCGCCGCATCGCTTCTGAACTATGTGCTGGTCAATGTGCTGCGCCCACAAGGCGAAATGAACCCACAGACCGCCGCATTTCCCGAGGCAACCCACCTGCCCACGTTGCACGAGGTTCTGGCCCCCATCGGGATCAGCTTCTCGAAATCGGCACCGGTGAATGTCTCGTTATTCGTGGCGCTGGCAGCTTGCGTGATCGTGTATCTTCTGATGTGGCGGTCGCGATTGGGATATGAGATCCGGGCTTTCGGCCTGTCACAGGATGCTTCCGTCTATGCCGGCATTTCGCCTTTCAAGATCATCATGGTGGCGATGCTGCTGTCCGGCGGGCTGTCGGGCATGATGTCGATCAACAACACCATGGGCGAGGCTGAACGGCTTGTCCTGAACTCGGTCGAGGGGGCGGGCTTCATCGGCATCGCCGTGGCGCTGATGGGTCGCAACCACCCGTTCGGCGTTTTGCTGGCGGCGCTGCTGTTCGGGTTTCTGTATCAGGGCGGCAGCGAATTGTCGCTGTGGACGAAAATCCCGCGCGAACTGGTCACCGTCATTCAGGCGCTGGTGATCCTGTTCACCGGGGCGCTAGACAACATGGTCCGGGGGCCGGTGGAACGCATCTTCATCCGGGCCGCGAAACGGGGGGCGAACTGATGGATTTCCTGACGATCATCCAAATCGCCGACAGCGCCCTGCGCCTGGCCACGCCCCTTTTGCTGGCCTGTCTTGCCGGGTTGTTTTCCGAACGGGCGGGTATTTTCGACATCGGGCTTGAAGGCAAGATCCTCGCCTCGGCCTTTTTCTCGGCGGCGGTGGCAGCTGCGACCGGATCGGTCTGGCTGGGGCTGTTGGCAGGTGTCGCATCGTCCATCGCGTTCTCGGGCGTGCACGGTCTTGCCTCGATCACCTTTCAGGGCAACCAGTTGATTTCAGGCGTTGCGCTGAATTTCTTTGCATCGGGCATCACGATCCTGATCGGCACCGCCTGGTTCGGCTTGGGGGGGCGCACGCCCAGCCTGTCCGGCGGGCAACGCTTTTCTCCGGTCGAGCTTCCCTTTGCCAATGCGGTGGCCGATGTGCCGATCCTTGGGCCGATCTACTCTGACCTTCTGTCGGGTCACACGATCCTTGTCTATGTGGCGCTTCTGATGGTGCCTCTGTCGTGGTTTGTTCTGTATCGCACCCGCTTCGGCCTGCGCCTGCGTGCCGTCGGGGAAAACCCGGCTGCGGTCGATACGGCGGGTGTGTCGGTGATCCGGCTGCGCTATGCGGCGATGCTGATCGCGGGAACTCTTTGTGGTCTTGCCGGTGTTTATCTTGCAACCGGGCTGGCCGCCGGTTTCGTCAAGGAAATGAGCGCGGGGCGCGGCTATATCGCGCTGGCGGCGCTGATCTTTGCCCGCTGGCGGCCCTGGCATGCGCTCTATGCCACGCTTCTGTTCGGGCTGCTCGAAGCTATCGCCAACCGGTATCAGAACATCGACCTTGGCACTTTCGTCATCCCCGTTCAGTTCATGCAGGCCCTGCCCTATATCCTGACCGTTATCATTCTGGCAGGCTTCGGCGGCACCGCTGTGGCACCGAAAGCAGGGGGGCAACCATATGTCAAAGAACGCTGAGGCGCTGGCCCGCCAGGTGCGCGACCTTGCCGGGGCAGAACCGGTCGAGGTCGGGCTGGTGCTCGGCTCGGGCCTGGGGCATCTGGCCGAAACGGTCGATGGCGTGTCGATCCCTTATGATCAGCTGGACGGCTTTCCGCAGGCCCATGTGTCCGGTCACAACCCCAAGCTGGTGATCGGACAGTTGGAGGGAACCCGCGTCGCCGTGTTCGGGGGCCGGTCGCATTACTATGAAAATGGCAAGGCGGATGCGATGCGCCTGCCGCTGGAGCTTCTGAAAGAACTCGGGGCGGATCGCCTGATCCTGACCAATGCGGCCGGGTCCATGCGGCTCGACATTCCGCCGGGCGAACTGATGCTGATTTCGGACCACATCAACTTCTCAGGGCTGAACCCATTGATCGGAGAAGCATCGGACGAGCGGTTTGTTCCCATGGGCGGCGCTTATGACGCTGACATGCAAAGTGCATTTTCCGCGATCGCCAAGGACGAGGGTATCACACTGACCCCCGGCATCTATGCCTGGTATTCCGGCCCCTCGTTTGAAACACCCGCAGAAATCCGCGCCATTCGCACCCTGGGCGCGGATGCGGTTGGCATGTCCACCGTGCCCGAGGTGATTCTGGCGCGCTTCCTCGGGCTTCGCGTCGCCGCCTTTTCGACCATCACCAACATGGCACAAGGCCTGTCGGACGAGGCGATCAGCCACGAACACACCAAGGCGATGGCGCCACTTGGCGCTGAAAAGCTGGAAAAACTGGTTCGGCGCTACTTAACACGTGACTAACCCCCGCGTCTTGGGCCAATAAGGATACACGTCGCCAACACACCGCCAGCCCAGAGTTTTTCAATGCAGATTTACCTGCCAATCGCCGAGGTTTCCGTAAACGCGTTTCTGTTGCTGGGGCTTGGGGGGATCGTGGGTGTTCTGTCGGGCATGTTCGGCGTGGGCGGCGGATTTCTGATGACGCCTTTGCTGTTCTTCATCGGCATCCCCCCTGCCGTGGCGGTGGCCACTGAAGCCAACCAGATCGTCGCCAGTTCGTTTTCGGGCGTATTGGCGCATCTGAAGCGCAAGACGGTGGATCTGCGGATGGGGGTGGTGCTGCTGATCGGCGGCCTGATCGGGGCTGCCTTGGGCGTGCAACTCTTCAATGCCCTGAAGGCCATCGGGCAGGTCGATCTGCTGGTCAAGCTGTCCTATGTCGTCTTTCTTGGCATCATCGGGTCGCTGATGTTCGTCGAAAGCCTGCGGGCGCTGATGAAGACACGCGGTGGCACCGTGGTGCCGACACGGCGCAAGCATACCTGGGTCCACAACCTGCCCTTCAAGATGAAGTTCCGCACATCGGGGCTCTATATCTCGGTCATTCCGCCCATTTTGGTGGGGGTGTTGGTGGGTATTCTGGCCGCCATCATGGGTGTGGGTGGCGGGTTTATCATGGTGCCCGCGATGATCTATCTGCTGGGGATGCCCACCAAGGTGGTCGTCGGGACCTCGCTGTTCCAAATCATCTTCGTAACCGCCTTCACCACTCTTCTGCATGCCACGACCAACTTCACCGTCGATATGGGCCTGGCGGTTCTTTTGCTGATCGGTGGGGTCGTGGGGGCGCAGATCGGTGCGCGTATCGGCGTGAAACTGAAGGCCGAGCAATTGCGCGTTCTTTTGGCGCTGATGGTGCTGGTGGTCTGCGGCAAGCTGGCGCTGGACCTGTTGATCCAGCCCGCAGAGCTTTATGAAATCGGCGCGAAGGGGGGGCACTGATGCTGCGATTGCTCGCCCTTCTGACGCTGGCCCTGTGTGCCGCCCTGCCCGCGCGGGCCGAAAAGGTGGTCGCCGGGCTGAGCCAGAACCGTGTTTCGATCACCGCAACGTTTGTGGGATCAGAGATCCTGATCTTTGGCGCGGTCAAACGCGACGCACCCCCGCCCAGCGACAGCCCGCTTCAGGTGATTGTCGTGGTGGAAGGTCCGGCGCATCCTGTGACGGTGCGCAAGAAGGATCGGCGTTTCGGCATCTGGATCAATACCGACGCGATCGAACTGGCAGCCGCGCCCAGCTTCTATGCGGTTGCGACCTCGGCCCCATTGACGGAAACCCTGTCGATTCTGGACGACCTGAAGCACGTCATCTCGGTCGAGCGGTCAATCCGTATCAGCGACAACCCCTTCACCAACGAAGATCCGCGTGATTTCACCCGTGCCCTGATCCGCATCCGAGAGAAATCGGGACTGTACAAGTTGATGGAAAACAGCGTGACCTTGCAGGAAGAGACGCTGTTTGACACACGCATCGCGCTGCCGTCCAACCTGACCGAAGGCGATTATCGCACGCGGATCTATCTGACCCGCGAAGGCAGCGTGGCATCCCAGTATGAAACGGTCATCAACGTGCAGAAGGTCGGGCTGGAACGCTGGATCTTCAACCTCGCCCATGAACAGCCGCTGGTCTATGGCATCCTGTCCCTGGTGATCGCGATTGCCGCCGGATGGGGGGCGTCGGCCCTGTTCCGCGTGATCCTGCGCACCTGAACCGACCGGGTCAGGCCGCGCCTTCTTCTGGCGCATCCAGGGTCAATTCGACAGGTTTTGCGGCCAGGTCACGGGTCGACAACGCCGCCTCGGGCCAGGCCATGGCATAGCGTTTGACCCAATGCAGACGAGTCTCGGCCCGTGTGATCGCGACATAAGCCAGACGTTTCCAAAGGGGCAACCCGGCTTCGGTGCGCCCGGCGCGCGACGCGGCCCAGATATCAGGTGCGAACACCTGCACTTCAGGCCATTGCGACCCCTGCGCCTTGTGTATGGTCACCGCCGCGCCGTGCAGGAAAGCCGCGCCCATATGGGCGGCATAGGGGATGAACGGCTCTTCCTCGTCCGGCCTTTCAATCTTGATGATCGAGGCGGCGGACAGTTGCGGATCCTCTGCCCCCAAAACGTGCAGCCGCGAAAACCCGGGGCGTTTGCCGGGGCCCAGATAGATACACTGCGCGCCCTTGATCAGGCCACGGGCCTCAAGATCAATGCGTTTCTTGCGATGCTTCAACGGCAGCTCGATCCCGTCACAGATCAACGGCTCGCCCGGCATCAACTCGTGTTCGGGCGCACCAAACGCCCCCCGGAACGCCGTGATCAGACGCACCCGCGTCACATTGCGCCAGACCAGAACCGGGGACCGCGCCATCAGGTCTGCATTCACCCGAGGCGCGACCACCACGCGATCGTCCCTCTGCGCGGCCTCGTCGATCATGCGTTCGAAGGATGCGAAATCGAGCGTGTCGTCCGCCAGCGCATGGGCGAGGTCCAGAATGGGGTTATCCTGTTCCTGCCGGTGAATTCGATGCAACACCATCTTGCGATTATCGCCCAAACGGTCGAACACCATCTCGCCCGATTGCCCCACGGGGGCCAGCTGCGCGGGGTCGCCAAACAGGACCAGCGTCGGAAAGATCTCGCGCAAGTCATTGAATTGCTTTTCATCCAGCATCGAGCTTTCGTCGACGAACCCGATGTCCAAAGGATCGTCGCGCCGCTTCCAGCCGGTGATGAAATCCGACCCTCGCAACCCCGCCGCTGCCAAGGCACCGGGAATGGATTTCTGCGCCTGATAGAAGGCGTGCGCCCGGTCCAGCGCGGCATCGGTCAGCCCTTCGATGGCCGGGCGCTCTCCGTTGCCGGCGAGCCATTCGGCGATCTTTTCGTATTCCGGGTCATAGACAGGGGTGTACAGGATGCGGTGGATCGTGGTCGCGGGGACGCCACGGTTGCGCAACACGCTGGCGGCCTTGTTGGTCGGGGCCAGAATGGCCAGGGTCCGGCGATCCTTGCGCCGCTTGCCTTCCCAGTCGCCGGACACGACCTCGACCCCGGCGTCTTCCAACGCGCGATAGAGTTCGGCCAGCAGCATGGTCTTGCCGGATCCCGCCTTGCCGACGACCGCCATCACCTGTGACGTGCCGTCGGACAATGGCGTCAGCAGCGCATCATCCAAATCGACGCCCGCTCCGCGCAACATCTCGGCCACGCGGTCATGGGCATCGGCCTGGTCATCAGAAAAGGTCAGGTGCGCGCCAGCTGTCATGGCGCGACCCTACCCTGCGCTCTGATGCGGCGCCAGCACCTATGGCGCCGATCAGTCTGATAATCACTTATGCACTTGCCGAGATCGCGTCGGGTGTTGCAACCCGCTGGCCAAGACCCAGCGAATAACGCAGCCAGTTCTTGCTGGTTTCGCGATCCACGCCGACACGTTCAAGAGTGGGTGCAAAAGCGGCCTCGTTCATCGACCAAAGGCCGACACCGATACGGTCCTTGCCTTCACCCGCGGTTCCGATGACCTCGGGCTCCAGCCCCATCAGGCGATAGATACGTTCCATCCGCGGATCGAACACTCCGACATAGTGGCGCAGTTTGAAGGCGGCCATCAATTCACCTGCTCCGAGCGCCAGTGCGGCCGAGGCCCGACGGTCTGCACCAGGGGCGAGACAAAAGCGGGTGCATTCCCAGATCAGCGGGCTTTCGATATGCACCCCATCCGTCAGATGGTCGAAATGGTCGTTGACCATGGTCTGTCC
Organism: Aliiroseovarius zhejiangensis; assembly: GCF_014656375.1. Lineage (GTDB taxonomy): Bacteria > Pseudomonadota > Alphaproteobacteria > Rhodobacterales > Rhodobacteraceae > Aliiroseovarius > Aliiroseovarius zhejiangensis. The sequence continues at coordinate 21,933 of NZ_BNCH01000004.1, forward strand.
CACCGTAGGTAGAAAACGCATCGAGCCGCCATGGCGACCATCGGCCTGTTCCCAGATCACGTAAAGAGGGTTCATGTCGTCATATTCGTCCCGCTCGTGGCCTGCATCGTCCACATGAACGTCCCAGCCCAACCGACGGGAAAACTGTTCCGCACGATCGCGAAACATGGTGTCTGCAAGCAGAGGGAAGTTGTTCAAATCATTACCATAGAGATAGCGCAGCATCGGTTTGGCTCCTTTGTCCGATAAGTTAGCCAAATGATGGTCGCCTCATGGTTAAAATAAGGCAAATATCTTAAGCGTTTTAGGTGTATTTTATACGATGATGATTCCCGTCGACAACGCCCGCGCTACCGCATGGGTTGTATTCATGGCGCCGAGCTTATGACGCGCCGATTCGATATACACCCTTAAAGTGTGCTCGGAAATGTTCATTTCCGCCGCTGATTGCGCGCGATTCATCCCCTTTGCCAAACAGGTCATCGCGGTCAGTTCACGCGGCGACAATGTCGGGGATTGCACATCCTGCCCCCATTTCTCAAACTCCAGCGCCTTTTTGTTCAGCTCGTGCGAAATGATCATCAGGTCACGGGTGTTATCATCAACGAAGGTTTCCCATGCGTCATCTTCGGCGGTCGCATTCATGGTAAAAAGCGCGAATTGGCCATTTGGGCCACGGATCGGAATCGTGAAGCCCTGGTTGCCCAGACCATGGTCCATCGCATCCTGAAACATCTCACGCGCCGCCTTTGACGACCAGTCCAGAGACTTCCAGATTACCGGCGTAAACCTTTGAAAACAGCCGAAAATTACCGGATCAATTCGCAGGTAATCTTTTTCCAGATACCGGTCTACCCATTCGGCGCTATAGGTGCCCGCCCCAAAGCGTTCACCGACGGAATTCACCCAGTGATACACCGTGTGCAAAACGTCATAATGATCCCGCAGAGCCTCGGTTACGGCTTGCAGGTCTTCAAGCGAGTTCGCCGCCTGCAACGTAGAGACAAGGTCTTCCAACCGGTTTTTCATAGTCGCGCGCGTTCTCCGTCTCTTGACGTGAGGCGGAGGCGATTTCTGTCATGGCGATCAGTCGCGCGTCATCCAGCTGGTCAGCCGTGACGTTCAAACCATTTTTCACCGCGTAAGCCTTCAGGTCAGTAAGAACATCAATGATCCATTCATCAGACATGTAAAGCCTCGATCTCGCCAGTTGGGTAAACAACCTTCGCATGTGTTTTCGCGCCCCGGTATTCCCCCATTTGACCTCCCCATAAATGGGGAGGTCATTTCGCGTAAGATATTGATCTTTTGATTCACCGACCAAGCGGTCGGTTTTTCACCAAAGTGATTCGCGCACGTTTCAGGTGAAGTGTCTCAAATCGCGACAAAAAAAGCCCCCCACCCCAAAGGGGCAGAGGGCCGGTTTTTAGCGAGCGTCCAGCTTATTTCGGGCCAGCCTCAAGCGCGTCTTCGAACGTGCGCAGACCGGTCTTTGGCGCCTGAACCAGCACGGCCATGTTGCCGGGCTTGTGTTCATTTCGCAACATCTTCAAATGCGCGTCCGGGATCTCGGCCCAGGGGAACACTTCGGACATGCAGGGATCGATTCGACGTTCAACCATCATCCGGTTGGCCGATGCCGCCTGCTTCAGATGCGCAAAGTGGCTGCCCTGGATCCGTTTCTGATGCATCCAAAGGTAACGCACATCAAAGGTGCAGTTGAACCCGGTGGTGCCGGCACAGATCACGACCATTCCGCCTTTTTTGCAGACGAAGGTCGACACCGGGAACGTGGCTTCGCCGGGATGCTCGAACACCATGTCCACGTTGTTGCCCTTACCGGTGATGTCCCAAATGGCCTTGCCAAACTTGCGCACCTCTTTGAACCACGCGGCATATTCGGGCGAGTTCACTTTCGGCAGTTGACCCCAGCAATCAAAGTCCTTGCGGTTGATCACGCCTTTCGCGCCAAGAGACATGACAAACTCGCGCTTGTCTTCTTCCGAGATCACGCCGATGGCATTCGCCCCGGCGGCATTGATCAGCTGGATCGCAAAGGACCCCAGACCGCCCGATGCCCCCCAGACCAGCACGTTCTGGCCCGGCTTCAGCTCGTGCGGGGCGTGGCCGAACAGCATCCGGTAGGCCGTGGCCAATGTCAGCGTGTAACACGCGCTTTCTTCCCAGGTCAGGTGGCGCGGGCGCGGCAGAAGCTGCTGGGCCTGTACCTTGGTAAATTGCGCAAACGACCCATCGGGGGTTTCATAGCCCCAGATCCGCTGGCTGGGCGAGAACATCGGATCGCCGCCATTGCATTCCTCGTCGTCGCCGTCATCCTGGTTGCAGTGGATGACCACTTCGTCGCCCACTTTCCAGTTTTTCACCTTGTCGCCCACCGCCCAGACGATGCCCGACGCATCGGAACCTGCGATGTGATAATCCTCGCCGTGCACGTCGAACATGCTGATCGGAACGCCGAGGCCTGCCCAGATGCCGTTGTAGTTCACACCTGCGGCCATCACCAGAACCAGCACCTCGTGGCTGTCCAGCTTGGGGGTGTCTACGACCTCGACCTGCATGGCCTTGTCCGGTTCACCCTGGCGTTCGCGCCGGATGGCCCAGGCGTACATCTGTTTCGGCACGTGGCCCATCGGGGGCATTTCACCGATTTCGTACAGGTCCTTCTTCGGGGCATCGTAATCAGCGATGCTGGGTTGTGTATCCAAAGCCATCGGGGCCTCCTTCTGTTGCGCGTAGTCTGATTCTGTTGCCGCAATGCAGAAATGCGGCTGCTAGTGCAGCATTACGTGCCGCCCCGCAAGATTGCAACAACAATCGGTCACTTTTTGTAATTTTATGTCGCGTCAGAATTTCGAAGCGCCCGCATCAATCAGGCAATACAGCCGCATCCGCAACCTCGGCCGGGCTGAGGTCCGAGATCTGGACCGTCGTGATCTGATCCGACAGATGGGCGATGGAGTTGGCATAGAAGGCCAGGATCAGGCGGTCAGGCTTGTTCACGTAATATGTGGCCTGTGCACCCTCGCCCGCTTCGGTGACCAGCTTGCGCAGGGTCAGAAGGCGTATCCCGACCTCGGCGGCATAGCACATGTCGCTGCGTGGCAAATGCACATGTGCTCCATTCGCTTCCATATCCGACACCAGCGAGGCAAAGCGGGCTTCAACGTCGGCGCGGGTAATGCCGTCCTGTGCCAGCAGGATCGCCGCCACAACGGGCACGGGCAGAACCGGAACCACATCGCGAATACGCGACATCAGTTCCTGCCCAAGATCTTCCAACAAATCGTCGGCCACATGGCCTTCAAGATAGTCGTTCAACGACAAGGGCGTGCCAAAGGACACGCTGGCATACCCGAAGCGGTGAAATTTCCCCGTCAGCCGCTGCCAAAGGTGGCGCCCGATGTGACGGGCGACATATTTGAAGCGCAACCCGAAACGCCGGTTGCCCATGATGTCGGCCTTGACCAGCACCCGGTCTTCCAGCACCCGGTCATAGTTCATGGCGACCGGCACAAAGACCACGTTGCGGTTCACCGCCGGGTCGAAATCCTGAACCAGATAGCTGAGCAACCCCAGTTTCGGCTCGCCCACCGTTCCGTTCAGGCTCAACCCGCCTTCGGGGAACATCGCCTGTGTCACGCCACCATCCGTTGCCAGACGCACATAGCGCGACAGAACTTTTCGATAAAGCGCGTTGCGGCTTTTGCGGCGGATGAAATAAGCCCCCATGGACCGGATCAACATGCGCAAGGGCCAGACGCGCGCCCATTCTCCGACCGCATAGGACAGATGTGATCGTTCCGCCGCCAGCCACGTGACCAGCACGTAATCCATGTTCGACCGGTGGTTCATCACAAAGACAATGGTCGAGTCCGGGTCGATCTCTTTCAAGCGGGCTTCATCAAATGCGCCAAGGCGAACGCGATAGAACGACCGGCTGAGGAGCTTGGCCACCCCGATCCCGAACCCGAAATATGCAGTCGCTGAAAACCGCGGCACAATCTCGCGCGCGTAGCGTTGCGCGGTTTCAAAGGCCACCTGTTCCGGCACGCCGGATTTGCGCGCGTGTTCGGAAATCGCCTTTGCCACTTCGGGGTCATAAGACAGTCGCTGCACCATGTCATAGCGACGCGCCAGCTTGAACGGCTCGATGGGGCGCTCCAACTTTTGGTTCAGCCGCTCAACCGCACGTTCCAGACGCTTGCGAAAAAACCAGCGGACCGACGGAAACAGGAAATGGGACGCGAAAGTCACGGTGGCAAAAGCCAGGATCAGGACAAGAAGCCAAAGGGGCAATTCAATGGAGCGCGTCATGGCGATACGTTTTCAGGAAAAGACAACAAGGTAAAGACGCCGTGTGATGGTCGAAATGCCTCCATTCGACGGACAATTTGACCCGCTCAGCGCCGGAAAAGCCGCGAAACCGTCCCGGTCGACAGCGCCCCGCACGTTGCGTAATTTTCTTCCCGTGAATTTCGCCCTTGCGTAATAATCTTTCGTCTGCGAAAAATGCTGCAGCGCAACAAAACGGTGAGTCTCTGTCATGTCCAGCCCCAACTCGATCCGCCCCTGGCTCTTTCGCACCTATGCTGGTCACTCGACCGCGAAAGCTTCGAACGCGCTGTATCGCACCAACCTTGCCAAAGGTCAGACCGGCCTTTCGGTGGCCTTCGATCTGCCAACCCAGACAGGCTATGACAGCGATCACAAGCTGGCGCGCGGCGAAGTGGGCAAAGTCGGCGTGCCGCTAAGCCATCTGGGTGACATGCGCACGCTGTTTGCAGAGATTCCGCTTGAGCAGATGAATACCTCGATGACCATCAACGCCACTGCGCCGTGGTTGCTTGCGCTATATATCGCGGCCGCCGAGGAACAGGGTGCCGACATTTCCAAGCTGCAAGGCACGGTGCAGAACGACATCATCAAGGAGTACCTGTCGCGTGGCACCTATGTCTGCCCGCCAGAGCCATCCCTGCGCATGATCACTGACGTCGCCGCCTATACCCGCGAGCATCTGCCCAAGTGGAACCCGATGAACGTGTGTTCCTATCATTTGCAAGAGGCCGGCGCGACGCCCGAGGAAGAACTGGCCTTCGCGCTGGCCACCGCCATTGCCGTGCTGGACGACTTGAAAGACAAAGTCCCGGCAGAAGCGTTCCCCGCCATGGTCGGCCGCATCAGCTTCTTCGTGAACGCCGGCATCCGCTTCGTGACCGAGATGTGCAAGATGCGCGCCTTTGTCGAGCTGTGGGATGAAATCACCCGCGAGCGTTACGGCGTCGAAGACCCAAAATTCCGCCGCTTCCGCTATGGCGTGCAGGTGAACTCGCTTGGTCTGACCGAGCAGCAACCCGAGAACAACGTCTATCGCATCCTGATCGAGATGCTGGCGGTCACCCTGTCCAAGAACGCCCGCGCCCGTGCAGTGCAATTGCCGGCTTGGAACGAGGCGCTTGGCCTGCCGCGACCCTGGGATCAGCAATGGTCGCTGAGGATGCAGCAGATTCTGGCTTATGAAACCGATCTTCTGGAATATGACGATCTGTTTGACGAAAACCCCGCCGTAGAGCGCAAAGTGGCCGAGCTGAAAGACGGCGCGCGTGCCGAACTGGCCCAGATCGACGGGATGGGCGGTGCCGTGGCGGCCATTGAATACATGAAATCGCGGCTGGTGGAATCGAACGCCCGGCGGATCAACAAGATTGAAGCGGGCGAGACAACAGTTGTCGGCGTGAACCGCTGGACCGAAGCCGCCGAAAGCCCGCTGACCGCCGGGGACGGTGCCATCATGGTCGCCGACAAACAGGCCGAAGCCGACCAGATCGCACGCCTTGAACAGTGGCGGGCAGATCGTGATGACAATGCGGTAAGGCAGGCACTGGAAAACCTGCGCGCCGCCGCGAAGTCCGGTGACAACATCATGCCGCCGTCAATCGCGGCGGCGAAGGCGGGCGTGACAACGGGCGAATGGGGCGAAGTCATGCGCCAGACCTTTGGCCAGTATCGCGCGCCCACGGGCGTGTCGAAAAACCCGTCCAACCGCACCGAAGGACTGGACGAGATTCGCGCCCGTGTCGATGCCGTGTCCGACGCGCTTGGCCGCCGCCTTACCTTTCTGGTGGGCAAGCCGGGTCTCGACGGCCATTCCAACGGGGCCGAACAAATCGCCGCCCGTGCACGCGATTGCGGTATGGACATCACCTATGAAGGCATCCGCCTGACGCCGGAAGAACTGGTGGCGTCCGCACTGGACACGAAGGCGCATGTGGTCGGCTTGTCGATCCTGTCGGGCAGCCACATCCCGCTGCTTGAGGAACTGATCGAGCGGATGCGCGACGCTGGACTGGGCCATATCCCAGTGGTCGCGGGTGGGATCATTCCGGACGAGGACGCCGAACGCCTGCGCGCGATGGGGGTTGCCAAGGTCTATACGCCGAAGGATTTCGAACTGAACACGATCATGGAAGACATCGTGACGCTGGTTGCGCCAAACTCCGTGGCGGCCGAGTAGCGGTCAGTCGTCCAGCCCGGTCAGCTTCTCGATCAATTGACCGTAAGTATAGCTTTGCGCGATCCGGCCCATGTCGCCTTCGCGAAACCGGGCGTCCATCGGCAAACAACCGATGCCACAGATCTGGCTTGCCACCATATCGGTCGTGTCGATGTACCATAGCCGCCCACCGGGCGTGGCCACCCACCCGTCAACACCTTCCATCTCGTCGGTTTCCATGTCGTCACCTGACGGCACCTCGTTGGCGTAACGGGTCGAAAATGCACCATGGGTGTGATAAGACGCAATCACTGTGACCAACTCGGTCGGATCGCGGGACATACAGTTGCCCTTCCCCCCGCGCATGGCCTTGGACGCGACCAGCTTGCCAGACTTGTCATAGCCGATATAGCCGCAATACTCGCGATCTGCCCGGATCGAGATCGGCTGGAGCTTTGCAAACACCTTCTTCACCAAGGCAAGTTCGCCCGGCTCTTGCGCCCAGGCAGGAAGTGGGAGGATAAAGAGAGCCAAGAACAGCGCGCGCATCTGAGATTCCGGTTTCATATGCGTGACTTTATCCACAGGAGACAGCTATGACCATCCACATCGGTGCCGCACCCGGCCAGATCGCAGAAACCGTCCTGATGCCGGGCGACCCCTATCGTGCCCGCTGGGCGGCAGACAACTTCCTGGACGGCGCGGAACTGGTCAACGAGGTGCGCGGCATGCTGGGCTTTACCGGCACGTACAAGGGCAACCGCGTCACCATTCAGGGGTCGGGCATGGGGATGCCCAGCCTGTCGATCTATGCCAACGAGTTGATCCGCGACTACGGTGCCAAGACCCTGATCCGTGTGGGATCCATCGGGGGGATGCAGCCGCAGGTGAAGGTGCGGGACGTGATCATCGCGATGACCTGCACAACGGTCGGCACCCCGTCGAACACCATTTTCCGCGAACTGAACTATTCGCCCTGTGCGGATTACGGGCTGCTGGAAGCCGCCGTGGCCGCCACCCGCAATCGCGGGGTCGGGCTGCATGTGGGCGGGATTTACAGCTCGGACACGTTCTATGACGAACGCCCCGATCTGACCGAACAGATGACCCGCCACGGCATTCTGGGGGTCGAGATGGAAGCGGCCGAGCTTTACACCCTCGCCGCCCGCCATGGCGTGCGGGCGCTTGGGATCATGACCGTGTCCGATCACCTGCAAACCGGTGAAGCCCTGCCATCCGACCAACGCGAAAAGACCTTCGGCGACATGATCGAGATCGCGCTGGAAGCGGCTTTCGCCTGAGCCTTGATCAAACCCCATGCGACCGGTCATAGCCGTTCATCGGCGGCTGTGACCAATCCTTCAACATGCGCTTGGCCGGAGCGAACACCTCAACCAACAGCGGGTAACAGGCGGCGGTGTCCGAGCTGTGCTCGGACGAGCAATCGCCCCCGGGGCAGGTGCTGAGCGCGCCCAGGAGGTCGATCTCGGCAAAGAACTCCAGATAATCGCCGGATCGCACCGGGCTGGCCTTCATGAAATATTGCCCCGTGTCACGGGTGAAGCCGGTGCACATGAAGACATTCAGAACGTCATGGATATGCGGTTCTGCATCACCTGTGGGGCAGTCCAGATAATCCGCCAATGCACGCGTCAGGTTGGAATGGCAGCAATGGTGATACTGCCCACCTGCCAGCAGATTGTGGGTGTAGGGGTCACAGCGTGTGCCGATCACATCATGCACAGAGCCGCCGAATTCATCGAATCCATACCAATCCAACGTGTCGTCAGTGATCGTTGCGATGGGGCGCAAGAACGGATGGCTTGACCAAATCCGATCTGAAACAGACAAATGCGTGCCGTGTAACGCCCTTGTCTTGCCTGAATAGAACCTTTCGTCCAGATCATGCAGATTCCACAGGTTCAAATCCCCGACCTGCGGCCCCTCGACCGAGGTGATGCGAAAAAAATGTCCTGCCGGCACCTGAAACACCTTGGCATCGCGCGGTGGTACCATGATCTCGGCCGTTTTTTCGGCGCTGCCACGTGCCGCTTGATAAAGCGCCATATCCGGCACCGGCAGGCCGTCGATCGGATAGCAGATGACCGGGGCCACAGCGCGCCGATCAGCAGCGTCCGGTGGCGGCGTGTGGGTGGGAGCTTTCGGCTTCATCGCGGATCACCTCGCATTTCATTCATTTGGCCACGGTCCGATTGCGCGCCCAAGACCGCAACCGGCCAAGCCCTGATTGACAACCCCCGGTCAGATTGCCATCTGATACGCGGGCCAAAGGGGGGCTGCATGAAACTAGCCTATGTCATTGCACCCGGTCGGGGCAAAACGAACTTGTTGCTTGCCGGTGTCGCGGACGCACTGGCACGGCGCGGCGTGTCACTCTGCGGGACAGTGCAACTGGACACCGAACGCGCCGAGGATCACCACTGCGACATGGACGTGCTGGTTCTGCCAGACGGCCCAAAGATCCGCATCAGCCAGTTTCTGGGTGCCAATGCCCGCGGCTGCAAACTGAACCCCGAGGCGCTGGAAACGGCCGTGGCCCAGACCGAGCAACGCCTGCAAGCGGGCGCCGACCTTCTGATCGTCAACAAATTCGGCAAGCAGGAGGCCGAAGGGCGCGGTTTTCGCGAAGCTGTGGGCGAAGCCCTGACGCGCGACATTCCCGCGATCATCGGCGTCTCGGAAGGGTCGCGCGAGGCGTTCATGGACTTCGTTGGTCAGGCCGAGCAACTGCCGCCCGAACACGACGCTGTCATGGCCTGGGCGCTGGAGGCGATGCGATGAACCGGCGCACGGCCCGCCCTTCCCAGACCAGCAAGGCCTGACCCCATGGTCCAGATGCCATCCGACCCGCAGCATCACAGTTATGACGTCATCATCATCGGCGGGGCGATGATGGGATCATCCGTGGCGTGGTGGCTCAGCCAATCCGCCGAGTTTCAGGGGCGAATTCTGGTTGTCGAACGCGACCCCAGCTTCGCGCAAAGCTCGACCGCGCACACCAACTCCTGCATCCGCCAGCAGTTCAGCGAGGCGCTGAACGTCCGCATCTCGCAGTTTACCGCAGAGTTCATAACAAACCTGCGCGTGAACATGGGGAACGACCCGCGGGTCGAAAATCTGCACATTCAGGATTTCGGCTATCTATATCTGGCCGATAGCGAACGGAACGCCGACGCCTTGCGCGGCGCATTTGCCTTGCAGCGAAGTCTTGGGGCTGGAACGCGCCTTTTGACACGGGACGAGATCGCCGCGGCGTTTCCATTCTATCAGTTGGACGACATCCTGCTTGGCAGTCACGGCACCCGTGACGAGGGGTATTGGGATGGGGGGGCGCTGTTCGACTGGTTCCGGCGCAAAGCCATTGCGGCGGGTGTTGAATATGTGCATGCCGAAATCACAGGAATCGAGCGCACACCGTCACAGGTGACCTCGGTCACGCTTGGTTCCGGTCAACGACTGTCCTGCGGTCATCTGGTTAACGCGGCGGGCCCACGCGCGGGTCACGTCGCGCAACTGGCGGGTCTTTCGATCCCCGTCGAACCCAGAAAACGCTTCACCTGGATTGTGAAGGCGGCACATCCACTTGACCGGGAACTGCCCCTGACCATCGACCCGTCGGGTGTGCATATGCGGCAGGACGGGCCGGAAACCTATATGATCGGGGCGCGACCCGACCCGGACCTGGCCGTGGACCCAACCGATTTCCATATGGACCATAGCCTGTGGGAAAGCCATGTCTGGCCCATCGTCGCGACCCGCATCCCGCAGTTTGAACAGTTGAAGATCGTCACTGAATGGGCGGGGCATTATGCCTTCAACACGCTGGATCAGAACGCCGTTCTCGGACCGCACACCGATTTGCGGAACTTCCATTTCATCAACGGCTTTTCCGGTCACGGGTTGCAACAAGCGCCTGCGATGGGACGCGGGCTGGTCGAGTTGATCACGACCGGCCGCTTTCAGACCTTGGATCTGACCGCATTTGGATATGACCGGATCCCGGCGGGGCGTCCATTCGGAGAGCGCGCGGTGATCTGAACCTCAGCCGCGATGCGCACCATCAGCCAGCGTTTTCACGAAGGCCAGCACGTCTTCGACGGATTCTCCGGCCGCGATTTTCGACACGATGGCGCTGCCCACCACGGTGCCATCTGCCACGCTGGCAATCGCCTGCGCCTTCTCGGGCGTGTTGACGCCGAAGCCGACGATCACCGGAATGTCGGTTGCCGCCTTGATCCGCGCGACCTCTGGCCCGACATTCGCCGCCTGCGCCTCGGTCGCGCCGGTGACGCCGGTGACAGACACGTAATACACAAAGCCCGAGGTGTTCTGCAGCACCTTCGGCAGCCGCTTGTCATCGGTGGTCGGGGTGGCCAGTCGGATGAAGTTCAGGCCCGCCCTCTGCGCCGGGATGCACAGCTCGTCATCCTCTTCGGGGGGCAGATCGACGACGATCAACCCGTCAACGCCCGCCGCCTTCGCGTCGGCAAGAAACCTGTCCACGCCCCGGCTGTAGATCGGGTTGTAATATCCCATCAGCACAATCGGGGTCGTGTCGTCGCCTTTGCGAAACTCGGCGGCCATATCCAGCGTCTTTTGCAGGGTCATGCCACCTTCCAGCGCACGTTGACCTGCCAACTGGATGGTCGGGCCGTCCGCCATCGGGTCGGTGAACGGCACCCCCAGTTCGATGATGTCGACCCCCGCCGCGGGCAGACCCTTCATCACTTCAAGCGAGGTCGCCATGTCGGGATCGCCGCCCATGATGTAGCTGACAAACGCCTTCTGGCCCTTCTCGGCCAGGGCTGCAAACTTCGCATCAATCCGGGTCATCATCGGTCCTTTATCAAGTTCAGGACCGATGTGCCGAATACAGGCGGGAAAATCAATGGGTCATGCGTAATCGCTATCCGCCATGATCATCCAGCGCACACCGAACTTGTCAGTCAGCGTGCCAAAAAGCGGTGTCCAAAACATCTCGCTCAACGGCATCCGAACGTCACCCCCATCTGCCAGAGCGTCAAAGACGCGTTTGGTCTCGGCCTCGTCCGGTAGGGAGATACAGACATTGCAACCCTCCATTGCTGGTGTCTCGCCGCTGGGGTCATCACTGGCAAACAGCATCCCGTCCCCGATGGCGACGCTGGCATGCATCACGGCATCGTCCGGCACGCCGGGCATCTGGTTTCGATCCTCCTCTGGCATGTCCTTGAACGACATAATCTCGGGCCCGCTGCCGAAAATCTCGCCGTAACGGGTCACGGCCTCGCGGCAATTGTCTTTGAAAAACACGTAAGGAATGGGTTGCATTGCACTTCTCCTGTGTTGCGCGCCTTCCCAGTTCACCACGCTTGCGCCCAACCTGTCAAAGCCCTAGAAGGCCCCGAACACCGCAGGAAAGGGTCTGACATGGGTTTCAAAATGGGCATCGTGGGTCTGCCGAATGTCGGCAAATCGACCCTTTTCAACGCATTGACCAAGACTGCTGCGGCACAGGCGGCGAACTTTCCGTTCTGCACCATTGAACCCAATGTGGGCGAGGTGAACGTGCCGGATGCACGGCTGGACAAACTGGCCGCGATTGCCGGGTCGAAACAGATCATTCCGACACGCATGACATTCGTTGATATCGCCGGTCTGGTGAAAGGCGCGTCCAAGGGTGAAGGGCTGGGCAACCAGTTTCTGGCCAATATTCGCGAGGTCGACGCCATTGCACACGTGCTGCGCTGCTTTGACGATGGCGACGTGACCCATGTCGAAGGCCGCGTGAACCCGGTCGAGGACGCCGAGGTGATCGAGACCGAGTTGATGCTGGCCGATCTGGAAAGCATCGAGAAACGGCTTCAGAACATCGTGCGCAAGGTGCGCGGCGGCGACAAGGAAGCGGTGCAGCAGGAACGTCTGATGCGCGCGGCCCAAGAAGCGCTTGAGGCTGGCCGCCCCGCCCGCACCGTCGAGGTTGACGAAGAAGACCGCAAAGCATGGAGTATGCTTCAACTTTTGACCACCAAGAAGATCCTTTATGTCTGCAACGTCGATGAAAGCGACGCGGCCAGCGGCAACGCCTATTCCGAGGCCGTCGAAAAGATGGCTGCCGAACAAGGTGCTGCGTCGGTCGTGATTTCCGCCAAGATCGAGGAAGAAATCAGCCAGCTTGATGCCGATGACATGGAGATGTTTCTTGGGGAACTGGGGCTGAAAGAAGCCGGGCTGGATCGTCTGATCCGCGCCGGTTACGAGTTGTTGCACCTGGAGACCTATTTCACCGTCGGCCCGAAGGAAGCCCGCGCCTGGACCATTCGCGAAGGCACCCGCGCACCGCAGGCGGCAGGCGTCATCCACGGGGATTTCGAACGTGGGTTTATCCGGGCCGAAACCATTGCCTATGACGATTACGTGGCCTTGGGCGGCGAGGCCGGGGCCAAGGAGGCAGGCAAGATGCGCGCCGAAGGCAAAAGCTATCAGGTGAAGGACGGCGACGTGCTTCATTTCCTGTTCAACGCCTGACGAATGCCATTCGGATTGCGAAAAGCCGGGCCACCCCAAGCCCGGCTTTTCTGTGAGCGCGTGGGACAACGCGCTCTGGGAGAGACCATTACCCGGTCAGATGGCTGATTGATCCGCGTCCGTTGATGCAGAACGTCTTTTTATGTGGTTTGCGAAGCCAAAAACAGAAACCACGATGAAGAACACCTGAACCGTCAACGCCGCGACATTGAAATGTTGCGTCAGGCTCAGCGCGACGAAACTGGCCGCCGAAAACTGCAGGGCATAATAACAGGTCGCCTTGCTTGTCAGGACATCGAAGGCGATCAGCATATAGGTGGTGCAGTAAATTGCCGCCCCCAGCAATCCGACCATTTCCCAACCGTCCAGCAAGCTGACATGTGTCATTGTCCAACCATCCGATGCAAAGTCTTGAAAAAATAATTAGGTTATTGAAAAGGCCTAAAGAAAACTGGCATTTACTTGCAGCGAAATGTGCCGCGGTGCCTGACCTGAATTCATGTTTCGCCAAATCGGAGCGTTAATCAATGCTGCGGCCCGCGAATTGACGCATAATTCACGCCCTTCGAACCGGGGGTTCACGCAGCGCGGAACATTGCCGGAACACTGGCTGTCTCGAATGACCATGAAATGTGGAAAGGTGGTGCGGTCGGTGGGACTCGAACCCACACGAGTGTTACCTCACAGCGACCTCAACGCTGCGCGTCTACCAATTCCGCCACGACCGCAAGCCCGGGCTAGGTGAGGCGCTTCATAGCGAAGGGCATTGGGGTTGTGAAGTCCAAAAAAGCGCAGGCTGACCGGAAAGCCGCGCCCGGATCGGGATGCGTTTTGACAATGGGGCGACAGGGTGCCAAATGATACCCATGAAAGCCCCGCCCGATATGCCCCCCGTCATCTGGGAAACCGCCGACAGCCCTGTCGAATACGAAACCGCCGTTGCACGCATGGAAGCCCATGCCGATGCCATGGCACGCGGCGAGGCGGGCGAGCTGATCTGGCTGCTGGAGCATCCCCCGCTTTACACCGCGGGCACCTCGGCCGACCCAAAAGATCTTGTCGCGCCGGATCGGTTTCCCGTCTATCCGTCCAAGCGGGGCGGGCAGTATACCTATCACGGGCCGGGACAGAGGGTGGCCTATGTCATGCTGGACGTCGGCAGGCGCGGACGGGATGTGCGCGCCTTCGTCAACGCGCTGGAAGAATGGGTGATCGACACACTTGCCGAGTTTAACGTGACCGGCGAACGCCGCGAGGGGCGCGTCGGTGTCTGGGTGGTGCGCACCGACAAGCCGCTGACCGCCACCGGCCGACCGCCCGAGGACAAGATCGCCGCGATCGGCGTGCGCCTGCGCAAGTGGATCAGCTTTCACGGCATCTCGATCAATGTTGAACCGGATCTTGAGCATTTTTCGGGCATCGTGCCCTGTGGAATTTCCGAGCATGGCGTCACCAGCCTTGTCGATCTGGGGTTGCCGGTCACGTTAGAGGATGTGGACATTGCCTTGCGCCGGTGTTTTGATAGAAACTTCGGCCCGGCCGGCGAAAAATAGCCGGTCTGGTCCCAATTTGCCCTGCGACAGCGCGCCCCCTTTCATTCGGGCTGTTAAAAATGCAGGGTCCGCGTGACATTGACGCATAACGCGTGAAACAGACCTAAAAAAGAGGACCAATATGAAGACGATTCTCTCTTCCGCCGCCATGATCATTGCCCTGTCGGGCACCGCTTTTGCCGAAGGCGACGTTGCCGCCGGCGAAAAGGACTTCAAGAAATGCAAATCCTGCCACGCGATTGTCGACGACAGCGGCGAAGCCCTGTTCAAAGGCGGCAAGACCGGCCCGAACCTTTACGGTATCGTCGGTCGTCAGGCTGGCACCGTTGAAGATTTCAAATACGGCGATTCGATTGTGGCCGCAGGCGAAGCCGGTCTGGTGTGGACCGAAGAAACCCTGATCGAATACATCAAGGATCCCAAGGCATTCCTGAAGGAACAGACCGGCGATTCCGCCGCCAAGTCGAAAATGACCTTCAAATGGGGCAAGCCCGAGGACATCGTGGCCTTCCTTGCGACCTTCTCGTCGGACGCCTCGGGTGAAGGTGAAGCAGCCGAAGGTGAAGCCGCTGAAGGTGAAGCAACGGAAAGCGATTCGACCACCACCAACTAAGGCGCGTCGACACGACCGCCAAATTGTGCTGAAACGCTGCGCCCCGCCCGGTAAACACCGGCGCGGGGCGTTTTTTTTGCCATTTGCACCATTGCGACGTTGCCCGCGCTTCCACCTCATATTACACACGTTAAAAAGCCGGGTGAGGTGACGCCTCGCCCCGGTCACGTTAACCCTAAAGGGAGGGAAGCATGGCGGACGCAGCCATCCACGACCATGACCACCACGATGATCGCGGGTTCTTTACCCGGTGGTTCATGTCGACCAACCACAAAGACATCGGGATCCTGTATCTGTTCCTGGCCGGTCTGACCGGCTTCATCTCGGTCTGTTTCACCGTCTATATGCGGCTGGAGCTGATGGACCCCGGCGTTCAGTATATGTGCCTGGAAGGTGCGCGTTTCATTGCTGACGCATCAGCCGAATGTACGCCGAACGGTCACCTTTGGAACGTGATGATCACCTATCACGGTGTCCTCATGATGTTCTTTGTCGTCATCCCGGCCCTGTTTGGCGGGTTTGGCAACTATTTCATGCCGTTGCAGATCGGTGCGCCGGACATGTCCTTCCCCCGGATGAACAACCTGTCGTTCTGGTTGTATGCCACGGGTGTCGCGCTTGGCGTGGCCTCGCTTCTGGCACCGGGCGGCAATGACCAGCTTGGCTCTGGCGTTGGTTGGGTTCTGTATCCGCCCCTGTCCACGACCGAGGGCGGCTATTCCATGGACCTTGCGATCTTCGCAGTGCACGTTTCGGGCGCGTCGTCGATCCTGGGCGCAATCAACATCATCACCACCTTCCTGAACATGCGTGCCCCCGGCATGACGCTGTTCAAGGTGCCGCTGTTTGCCTGGTCGATCTTCGTGACCGCTTGGCTGATCCTTCTGTCGCTGCCGGTTCTGGCGGGCGCGATCACCATGCTGCTGATCGACCGCAACTTCGGCGGGACGTTCTTTGACCCGTCCGGTGGCGGCGACCCGGTTCTGTATCAGCACATCCTGTGGTTCTTCGGCCACCCCGAGGTGTATATCGTTATCCTGCCGGGCTTTGGCCTGATCAGCCACGTGATCGGCACCTTCGCCCGCAAACCGATCTTCGGCTACATGCCGATGGTCTGGGCGCTGATCGCCATTGGCTTCATCGGCTTCGTCGTCTGGGCACACCACATGTACACCGTGGGCATGTCGCTGACCCAGCAGTCGTACTTCATGCTGGCCACGATGGTCATTGCGGTGCCGACGGGCGTCAAGATCTTCTCGTGGATCGCGACGCTGTGGGGCGGCTCGATCGAATTCAAGACACCGATGCTGTTCGCCTTCGGCTTCCTGTTCCTGTTCACCGTGGGCGGTGTGACGGGCGTTGTGCTGTCGCAAGCGGGCGTCGACCGCGTCTATCACGACACTTACTATGTTGTGGCGCACTTCCACTATGTGATGTCGATCGGTGCCGTGATGTGTATCTTTGCCGGGATCTATTACTGGATCGGCAAGATGTCCGGTCGCCAGTACCCTGAATGGGCCGGCAAGATCCACTTCTGGACCTTCTTCATCGGTGTGAACCTGACCTTCTTCCCACAACACTTCCTGGGCCGCCAAGGCATGCCGCGTCGTTACATCGACTATCCGGAAGCGTTCGCCTACTGGAACAAGATCAGCTCCTACGGTGCGTTCCTGTCCTTCGCGTCCTTCGTGTTCTTCATCGGCATCGTGTTCTACACGCTGATGAAAGGCAAACGTGTGACCGAGAACAACTATTGGAACGAATATGCGGATACGCTGGAATGGACCCTGCCCAGCCCGCCGCCCGAGCATACGTTCGAAACCCTGCCCAAGCAGGAAGAGTGGGACAAAGGTCATTCGCACTAAGCGGACCACAGAAACACCAAAGGCCCGGACAAGTGTTCGGGCCTTTTCTTATGCGCAGGCGAAGCAGGGGTGCGCTACTTGACGGGGGGCAGGGTCAGTTCAAATCGCTCATGCCCCCACCCATCAACGCTGGTCCGTGCCCGGATCCAGATCGTTTCCGCCGCCTTCGGCAGGGACACGCCGGACAGGCTTCGGGTGAACGGCTGCTCGTTCACATGCGGGTGGTGCAGCACGCGGGTGCCCAACGTATCCCCGGCGGCATTTTCGATCCGCCAGCCATCGGCATAATCGTCCCATCCGGTTTCGTCATGGGCAATCGTGACCGAAATATGCCAACCGGCATCGGAACGTGTTGCCGTTGCACCGATGATCTCGGCGTCATGGGCGACCGCCGGGGTCGCGGCACAGATAAGGCCGATCCACAAATGCCGCATGGCACACTCCTTTGCCTGACAGGACAGCAGTGTGCCCTGCCGTCGCGTCGTGGGCCAATCACGTCTCGGAGAGGAACCGGGCCATCGTTGCTGGTTCCGGCTTTTTGGCTTGCGTCCCTTCGGTCCTGTGGTTTTCATAGGTATCCCGAAACGACGGAAAAAAAACCCGCGCCAATGCCGTATGAATGGATGCCAACCGATGCCCCCGGTGCCCCGAAAGCCGAACTGCATCTGTGGCCCTTCCGTTCGCTGCCCCGCCGTGGTTTCGTCTGGATCATGGGGCTGGGATTTTCGCTGATGCTGATCCCGCTGCTGGCGCTGCTGGGCACTGTCACGCTGTGGTGGCTGCTGCCGTTTGCCCTGGGCGCCATGGGCGCGTTGTGGTTCTTCATCGAAAAAAGCTACAAGGATGGCGAAATCCTGGAAGAGCTGCTGATCTGGCCGGATCACATGACCCTGACCCGCCACGGCCCGGGCGGGAAGGTTCAGGAATGGCAGGCAAACACCTATTGGGTGACGGTCGAGATGCACAAGACCGGCGGCCCGGTGCCCAACTATGTCACCCTGAAAGGCAACAACCGCGAGGTCGAAATCGGCGCCTTCCTGTCCGAAAAAGAGCGGCCCAGATTGTACGAGGAATTGCGCGAGGCGTTGCTGCGGGCCAAATCAATCGGCTAAGCGTCACGACCTCAACGGCAACACGGTTCAAAGCGGGCGTTCGTAATACCGGATCAGGTGATCCAGATAGGGGGTTTCCTGATGATAGGGTGCACATTCCCGAAACCCCAGCTTTTCATAGAGACTTGATGCTTCGACCAGCGCCCGCCCAGTATCAAGGCGGGCCGTCTTATGACCGTCCTTCCGCGCCTGATCCATTAAAGCCAGGGTCAGCGCCTTTCCCGCACCCAGCCCCCGCGCCTCTTCGGTGACAAATACCCGCTGGATTTCGGCGACACCCTCCCCCAGCGCGCGCATCATTCCGCAGCCAACAGGTTTTCCATCCCGATAGGCCAGAAGCAAATCGCCATGCGGGCGGGCGTGGATCTGTTCGAACTTCGCCACCAGCTCGTCGATCTTGTCCGGGTCATATTTTTTCTGGATGTTGTCCCGTTCCTCGGGCGATCGTTCCAGCAGGAATGAAATATACCCAAGGACAAGCGACCCGACGGTCGGGGCATCCTGTGGAAATCTGGCGCGTTCGATGGTCAGCATGATCTGCCTTTCCGTCCGATGAGTGACCCCCATAAGACACGAAACGGCAACGAAAGTCCCACCCCTTGGGGAATGGCGGGGTCAGCCCAGCTTTTCCTTTACCATCGGTCCGACCTTGCCGAAATCCATCTGGCCCGTGAACTTTGCCTTCAAAGCCCCCATTACCTTGCCCATGTCGCGGATGCTGTCAGCCCCCACTTCGGCAATCGCATCGGCGACGGCGGCGTCGGTTTCCTCGTCCGACAGCTGTTTGGGCAGGAAATCCTCGATCACCTTGATCTCCGATCTTTCCTTTTCAGCAAGCTCAAGCCGCCCGCCTTCTTCATAGGCGCGGGCGCTTTCCTGGCGCTGTTTCACCATTTTGCCCAGAATCGCCAGGACATCTGCATCCGTCACCTCGGCCTCTTCACCCGTGCCGCGCATCGCGATGTCGCGATCCTTGATGGCTGCGCTGATCAGCCGAAGCGTCGACAAACGCTCTGCGTCCTTGTTTTTCATGGCTGTTTTCAGGGCGTCATTCACCTGGCTACGCATGTCCATGTGTACATCCATTTGCTGTGACAGTTACGAAGCTCGCAACTTAGCGAAAAGCCCGATGGCATTCAACCGGGCGGCTTTCAGGGTAAGTCATTGTAAAGGTTGGATATGTAAAATTAGCCACCCGGCACCCAGCCCCTTGACCCGGCTGGCCAGCACAACTAGTTTCGCGCCAATTTGTCGATCGGGAGTCGCCCCATGTCCGCTGCCACCGCCCAAGACCCACAAGCCGAAAAACCCACCGCCTGTCTGGCCCTTGCCGATGGCACCATATTTTATGGTCACGGTTTCGGGGCAACCGGCACCACCACCGCCGAGCTGTGTTTCAACACGGCCATGACGGGGTATCAGGAAATCATGACCGACCCGTCCTATGCGGGGCAAGTCGTCACGTTCACCTTCCCGCATATCGGCAATGTCGGCGTGAACCCCGAGGATGACGAAACCGGCGATCCGGTTGCAGCGGGCATGGTGGTCAAATGGGATCCGACCGAGCCGTCGAACTGGCGCGCCAGCGAGCGGCTGGTCGACTGGCTGCAAAAAAGGGGCAGGATCGGCATCGGGGGTGTGGACACCCGCCGTCTGACCCGCGCGATCCGCCATCAGGGGGCGCCCCACGGCGCCATCGCCCACGATCCCGACGGAAATTTCGACATCGAGGCATTGATCGCGGAAGCCCGCAGCTTCGCCGGGCTTGAGGGGCTGGATCTGGCCAAAGAGGTCACCTGCGCGCAAAGCTACAAATGGGACGAGATGCGGTGGGCTTGGCCTGATGGTTATCCCAAGCAGGACAACCCGCGTCACAAGGTGGTCGCGCTGGATTACGGGGCGAAACGCAACATCCTGCGCTGTCTGGCCTCGGCCGGTTGTGATGTGACCGTTCTGCCTGCGACCGCCACAGCGGACGAGGTTCTGGCGCTGAACCCGGATGGCGTGTTCCTGTCCAACGGGCCGGGTGACCCTGCAGCGACGGGGGAATATGCTGTTCCGATGATCAAGACGATCCTCGACACCACCGACCTGCCCGTCTTTGGCATTTGCCTTGGGCACCAGATGCTGGCGCTGGCGCTTGGGGCGCGGACCATCAAGATGAACCACGGCCACCATGGCGCAAACCACCCGGTGAAGGACAAGGAAACCGGCAAGGTCGAAATCACCTCGATGAACCACGGGTTCGCCGTGGACACCGCCAGCCTGCCCGAAGGGGTGGTCGAAACGCATGTGTCACTGTTTGACGGATCGAACTGCGGGTTGCGCATGAAAGACCGGCCGGTGTTCTCGGTGCAATACCACCCCGAGGCCAGCCCGGGTCCGATGGACAGCTATTACCTGTTTGAACGGTTTTCGCAGGCGATGGCCGAACGCGGCTGAACCGTCAAGCACACCTGACAATACATGCAGCGCCCTCCTTTGGTTAACCCGCCGTTAACCAGAAGGAGGGCATGGTCCTTTGGTCTGACAGTCCAAAGAGCACATAGATGCCGACCGCCAAGCTGCGCCTTGTTGAACCCGATCCGATTTCCCCGACGCGGGCCGTGGCCCCTGCGACCCGGCCTGCACAACCGCGCGCACGCAAGCCGCTGGGCCAAGTGCTTGTCGAAATGGGGGCCCTCAACCCGGACAACCTGGCCATGGCGCTGTCGCTTCAGGCGCGAGAGGATGCGCGGTTCGGCGATATTCTTCTGACCCAGGGTTGGGTGCGCGAGGTTGATCTTTATGCCGGGCTGGCGCGGCAATACGGGTGTCAGATTGCAGATCTGCATCGCGAACCGCCGGATGTGCGCCTGATCGACCAGTTGGGCCCAGCCTTCTGCATCCGAAACGGGATCGTGCCGTGGAAATCGGTGGGCGGGGCGACAATTGTCATCTGCTCGCGCCCGGATGACTTTGCCCGCCTGTCACGCGACTTTCCCGCAAGCTGGGGGCGTTGCTTCCTGGCGATCGCCCCGGAAGGCGACATACAGAACGCGCTGGTGTCGATGCGTCACAGATCGCTGGCGATACAGGCAGAAACGCGCGTTTCCGACGCAGAAAGCTGTCGCGGCTGGCGTGCGGGTTCGGTTGCGCGCTTTGCAGCGGCGCTTGTGATCGGCCTTGGCGCCGTGTTCGTCGTGTCAACCTTCGCGGGCTTCCTGACACTGGTGATCTGGGCGGTGCTGACCCTGCTTCTGAACTCGACGCTCAAGGGCATTGCGGCGTTTCAATACTGGCGTGCAGATCCGCCGCCGGCATCTGCCGCGCTTGAAAGCTCTGCCAGGCACGGGTTCCTGAAACTGCCCACCGTGTCCATCCTCGTGCCGCTTTACAAAGAGCGCGAGATCGCCGGGCGTCTTGTGAAACGGCTGGCGCGGCTTGATTATCCGAAAGAGCTTCTGGATGTCTGTCTGGTGGTGGAAGAGGATGACGAACTCACGCAACATACCCTGGCGCAGGCAGACCTGCCCCGCTGGATGCGGCAGATCGTTGTGCCGCGTGGCGTGGTGAAAACGAAACCGAGGGCAATGAACTTCGCGCTGGATTTCTGTCGCGGATCGGTGATCGGAGTCTACGACGCCGAAGACGCCCCGGACCCCGATCAGATCCACAAAGTGGTGCGACGGTTTGCCGAACGCGGGGCCGAGGTGGCGTGTTTGCAAGGACGGCTAGGATTTTACAACGCCCGCACCAATTGGCTAAGCCGGTGCTTCACTGTCGAATATGCGACTTGGTGGGGGATTGTCCTGCCCGGCGTGGAACGGGCAGGTTTCGCCATCCCTTTGGGTGGCACCACCCTGTTTTTTCGGCGCGAGGCATTGGAGGATCTGGACCGGTGGGACGCGCATAACGTCACCGAGGATGCCGATCTGGGTATCCGACTGGCCCGGCACGGCTATCGGACCGAGTTGATCGACACGCTGACTGAAGAAGAAGCAAATTGCCGCGTCTGGCCGTGGATCAAGCAACGCTCACGCTGGATCAAGGGTTACGCCATGACCTATGGCGTCCACATGCGCCACCCCCGCAGGCTGTGGCGCGATCTGGGCGGGTGGAAATTCCTGGGCTTCCAGATCCTGTTTCTGGGCAGCCTGTCGCAGTTCCTGCTGGCGCCGATCCTGTGGACCTTCTGGGCCTTTCCCCTTGGTCTGCCCCATCCGCTGCGCGGCGTGATGCCGGGTGAGCTTCTGATCACGCTTGGCGCGGTCTTCATGGCGACCGAGCTACTGACGATCACCGTGGGCATTCAGGCGGTCAGCAACGCCAAGCTGCGCTGGCTCAGGTTCTGGGTGCCGACCCTGCATTTCTATTACCCGCTGGCATCCCTTGCCGCGATGAAAGGGTTCATCGAAATCGTGACCAAGCCGTTTTACTGGGACAAGACCCAGCATGGAAAGTTCGATGAGGTCGGGGTTGACGGGGTCACTCCCCCGCCAGTGAATCCAGCTTGATCCGCGTTTCAAACGCCTTTGAGATGTGGGTTTTCAGGGCGGACTGTGCCGCAGCCTGATCGCGCGCCTCGATCGCGGTGACAATCGCATCATGTTCTGCAATCGCTTTTTCGCTGCGCCCCTCCGCGGCCAGCGATGTGGTGGCCAGAAGCGCCATCGTGCGGTGGACAAGGTCCAGTTGCTGCACAAGGTATCTGTTGTGCGACGCCAGATGCAGCTGTTTGTGAAACCGGCGATTTGATCGCGACAATGCCGCCGGATCAGACAGGCGTTTGCGGTCGTCTTCAACCATTTCACGCAATACGCTGATTTCCTCGGGCGTGGCGTGTTGGGCGGCCAGCGATGCTGCCAGACCTTCCAGCGCCGATCGCACCACATAGAGTTCGGCCAGTTGATTATGGCTCAGCGAGGCAACGATCAGGCTGCGCCCGTCCCGCGTCAGCAGCGACTGGGTTTCAAGCCGTTGCAAAGCCTCGCGGATGGGGGTGCGCGACACGCCGAACCGCTCGGCCAGTTCGCTTTCCACCAATCTGTCGCCCGGTTTGTATGTGCCCGTATCAATCGCTTCGAGGATCAGTTCGTAAGCGTCCTTTTGTCCCTGTTTAACGTCTGCCACCTTGTCCTCGTTCATGGTTCGGGCATTTTGTTGCGTTACCTAACCACGCGCGTCGGGTCAAAGCAAACACGAACCGGCAAACATACTGTCGCAGCCTGCCCGATAATGCGCGTATCCCCTTCCCTTGCGCCGTCAGGAAAGATAGCGTCGCGCCATGGTGAAAGATCAGTTTTCTCATGTCAGCGCCTGGGTCTTCGACCTGGACAACACGCTGTATCCGCCGCATGCGCGCCTGTTCGACCAGATCGAGATCCGCATGACCAACTGGGTGATGCAGGAACTGGGCGTCGACCGCCATGAGGCGGACCGGCTGCGCCAGCATTATTGGAAAACCTATGGCACGACTTTGGCGGGTCTGATGCGCGAACATGGCGTCGATCCGGCGCCTTATCTGCATGATGTGCACGACATCTCGATGGAGCATCTTGAGGTCGACACGGCGCTGGCCGATCACATCCGCTCGCTGCCGGGGCGCAAGATCGTCTATACCAACGGATCGGCCCCTTACGCCGAACGGGTGCTGGCGGCACGGGGGCTGGCGGGGCTGTTTGACGCGGTCTATGGGGTCGAGCATGCAGATTTTCACCCCAAACCCGACCGCGCGGCCTTTGACGCGGTGTTCGCCCGTGACGGGCTGACGCCCGAGGTCGCCGCCATGTTCGAAGACGACCCACGCAATCTGGCAGTGCCGCATGATCTGGGTATGCGCACGGTGCATGTGGCCCCGGCCGCCGCCCCTGCCGTGCACATACACCATCACACCGACAACCTGACCACCTTCCTGCGCCAGCTTGTCGATGCCGCCTGCCCCGACGATACCAAGGACTGATCCATGACCATGACAGAGCATCGTGCGGACATCTTCATCTCGGGCGGCGGTATCGCCGGGCAGGTGGCCGCTGCGGCCTTTGCCGAGGCCGGTTTCACCGTTGTTATGGCGGATCCCTTCACCCCTGTCGTGACCGCCGATGACGACAGGTCCGATCTGCGCTCGACCGCGTTCCTGCAACCCGCAAGACGCCTGTTCGACCGGATTGGGATTTGGTCGCTTCTGGCCGATCACGCGAAGCCGCTGAACCAACTGGCGGTGATCGACACGATCGGCTGGCCGCCCGAAATCCGCGACCGCCGGGTGTTTCAGTCGGATGACATGGGGGACGAGCCGTTTGGCTGGAACCTGATGAACTGGGTGGTGCGGCGCGAGATCTGGGGCTATCTGCAAGACCAACCACGGATAACACCCTTGTACGGCACCGGATTTCGGGCGCTTGTGCAGCGCACCGGCGAGATCATCGTAACACTGACCAATGGTGACATCGTGCGGGCGCGGATGGGGATTGCGGCGGATGGCAAGTTTTCCCCATTGCGCGAAGCTGCGGGCATTTCGGTTTCGACCACGCGGTACGGGCAGAAATCCCTGGCCTTCACCGTCACGCATGAGTTGCCGCACAACAACATCTCGACCGAGATCTATAACGAAGGTGGCCCGTTCACCATCGTTCCGCTGCCGGATATTGACGGACAGAATGCCTCGGCGATTGTGTGGATGAACAAGGGGCCGCGCGCGGTGGAGCTGATGAACATGCCGGTGCCCGAGTTCGAAGAGGTGATGCTGGCCCGATCGACAGGTCTGCTGGGCCGGATGCATCTGCAAGGCAACCGTTCGATCTGGCCGATCATCACCCAGACCGCAGATCAGTTGACCGCAGGTCGCGTGGCCGTGGTTGCTGAAGCCGCGCACGCCCTGCCGCCCATTGGGGCGCAGGGGTTGAACACATCGTTGAACGATGTGATCGCGCTGTTGGACCTGGCCGAAGGCGCGCCGCACACGCTGGGTGATCCGCAAATGATGCGGGCTTTCGAAAAATCACGCGCCGGGGACATTGCACGGCGGGCACGCGTGATTGACCTGTTCAACCGCGTGACCCGATCAGGCGACGGAATCATGCAGGCGGTGCGTCTGATCGGGCTGAAGGCCGTCCATGACGTGGCGCCCATGCGCAAGCGGGTGATGCGGGCGGGGCTTGGTCCGAAATAGCTGCACTGCGGCATGCCGCCGCACTGCCGGAATGTCGCATTCCGTTCGGTTCACCGGTGAAGGATACCCCATATCACGCAGCGAACAGGAGTGATCGAAATGACAAGCGAACAAACCCCCGAACAGAAAGCCGCCGAGGCGCGCGCCGAAAAGATCACGTTCGGCATTTTCGGCGCGATTGTGCTGGCACTGGTGCTGGGCTTCGTGACCATGGGCCTGACCGGGGTCGGTCTGGTGGCGGTTGCCACGGTTCCGGTGATCTATGTGCTTCTGGTCCTGATGGCGGGCGGCAAGGGCTGACGCCCGCGCATCTGGTGTCACAGGACTTTTGACAGCACCTCGTCCAGGCGGGCGACGCTGGCATCCACATCATACAGCTTGTCGAGCCCGAACAGACCCAGCCGGAAGCTGGAGTAATCGTCACCCTCGTCGCACATCAGGGGCACGCCGGCGGCGATCTGCACACCTTCTGCGGCGAAGGGTTTGCCCGCCTTGATGTCTGGGTCGGATGTGTAGGACACGACGACCCCCGGCGCGGTGAACCCCTCGGCTGCCACCGATTTCACACCTTTTGACGCCAGCAATGCGCGCACCCGGCGGCCTTGTTCCCATTGTGCCTGTTCCAGTTTGTCGAAACCGTAGGCCTTGGTTTCCAGCATGGTATCACGGAAGGCGCGCAGGGCGTCGGTGGGCATGGTGGCGTGATAGGCGTGACCGCCGCCCTCATAGGCTTCCATGATCGCCAGCCACTTGCCCAGATCGACCGCGAACGAGGTCGACGTGGACGCCTTCGCCAGATCGCGGGCGGTCTCGTTCATCATCACCAGCCCGGCAGAGGGCTGCGCCGACCACCCCTTTTGCGGGGCCGAGATCAGAACATCGACCCCGGTCGCCTTCATATCGACCCACGCACAGCCCGACGCGATGCAGTCCAGCACAAAGATGCCGCCAACCGAATGCACGGCGTCTGCCACGGCTTTCAGGTAGTCATCCGGCAGGATCATGCCGCTGGCGGTTTCCACATGCGGTGCGAAAACCACATCGGGGCGCTCATCCTTTATGCGGGCGACAACTTCTTCAATTGGGGCAGGTGCGAAGGGGGCGTCAGGGGTGTTGCCGACGCGACGGGCCTTCATCACGGTTTCGTCGGACGGGATCGACCCCATCTCGAAAATCTGGGACCAGCGGAAGGAGAAAAAGCCGTTGCGTATGACCATCACCCGCTTGCCGGTGGCAAACTGGCGGGCGACCGCTTCCATCGCATAGGTGCCGCCACCGGGCACGACCGCGACGGCGTCGGCGTTGTACACCTCTTTCAACGTGGCCGAGATGTCATTCATGACGCCTTGGAACGCTTTGGACATGTGGTTGAGCGACCGGTCGGTGAACACGACCGAAAACTCAAGCATTCCGTCCGGGTCAATGTCAGGCAAAAGGGCTTTCATGGCAGGCTCCGCTTCAAGGATCTAGTTCGCAGTCACCG
Source organism: Aliiroseovarius zhejiangensis (assembly GCF_014656375.1). Classification (GTDB taxonomy): domain Bacteria; phylum Pseudomonadota; class Alphaproteobacteria; order Rhodobacterales; family Rhodobacteraceae; genus Aliiroseovarius; species Aliiroseovarius zhejiangensis. The sequence goes on from NZ_BNCH01000004.1 coordinate 48,748, forward strand.
TGACTCAAATCAGATCGGTTTGGAAGGCGTCAAATCGGGCCGGGACGTCGTTCCTCGGACAAAAGGACGTTCGCTTCCACATCCCCCACGCCCGGCAATGTCATGATCCGGCGCCTGAGCACACGTTCGAAATCGGCAATGTCGCGGGCCACCACGCGCAGGCGATAATCATACATGCCCAGCACATGTTCCACGGTCTGCACCTCGGGAATGGCGGACACGGCGCGTTCGAAATCCTCAAGGCTGACCCGTCCCTTGGTGGCCAGCTTGACGCCTAGAAAGACGGCTACACCAAAGCCCAGCGCCTCGCGATCCAAATCCAGCCGCCGCCCGGCAATGACGCCGTTGTCGGTCAACCGCTTGATCCGCCGCCATGTGGCGGGTTGGCTTAGTCCAACCTCCCGCCCCAAAGCCCCTGCCGATTGCGTGGCGTCCTGAGACAAGGCCCGCAGAAGGGCGCGGTCGATGTCGTCAAGCTCGATCACAGCGGCAAAGCCTCGTCCGATTTGATCCGGGCCACATGCATCAGGGCTTCGATATCCGCGATATGAGGCAATGACAGGAGTTGGTCGCGATAGATCGCCTGATAATGCGCCATGTCGCGGGCGATGACGGACAGGCGCAGGTCAACGCGGCCAAGGAAAGTCTGAATCTCGATCACCTCGCGTATCTCTCGCGCCGCCGCGATGAAATCATCGAAGGCCCGGGGCTGGGTCTTGTCCAATGTGATGCGCAGGCTGACCTCGACCGTGTAGCCCAGCGCCCGCCAGTTGATGACGGCGCGCGGGCCGCGCAGGATGTTCTGGTCACGCAGGCGTTCAATGCGGCGCGACAGGCGTGCGGAGGAGATGCCCGTCAGGTCCGCCAGGTCCGGCAAGGCCAAAGACGGGTCCGCCTGCATTTGTCTCAGGATGCGTCTGTCCGTGTCATCAAGCATGATTTTGTCATTATCACCGCAATTCGTGAATTAAAACATTCAATATAGCCGTTGAAATCGCCGCACTCTATCTCGCCAACACAGGGGATCGCCCTATGATGCCCCTCAGAACAACCATATGGAAGGAACGCCGGACATGCGCGTCTATTACGATCGCGATTGCGACATCAACCTGATCAAGGACAAGAAAGTGGCCATTCTGGGCTATGGCAGCCAGGGCCACGCCCACGCGCTGAACCTGCGCGATTCGGGTGCGAAGAATGTTGTCGTCGCCCTGCGCGAAGGGTCGAAATCCGCCAAGAAAGCGCAGTCCGAAGGGCTTGAGGTCATGGGCATCGCTGAAGCGGCGGCCTGGTGCGACCTGATCATGTTCACCATGCCCGACGAATTGCAGGCCGAGACCTACAAGAAATACGTGCACGACAACATCAAGCCCGGCGCCGCGATTGCGTTCGCCCACGGCCTGAACGTGCATTTCGGCCTGATCGAGCCGAAAGAAGGCGTGGACGTTATTATGATGGCCCCCAAAGGCCCCGGCCACACCGTGCGCGGCGAATACCAAAAAGGCGGCGGCGTGCCCTGCCTTGTGGCCGTGGACACCGACGCGACCGGCAAGGCGCTGGAAATCGGCCTGTCCTATTGCTCGGCCATCGGTGGCGGGCGTTCGGGCATCATCGAGACGAACTTCCGCGAGGAATGCGAAACCGATCTGTTCGGTGAACAAGCCGTTCTGTGCGGCGGTATCGTCGAACTGATCCGCTGCGGTTTTGAAACGCTGGTTGAAGCCGGCTACGCGCCGGAGATGGCGTATTTCGAATGTCTGCACGAAACCAAGCTGATCGTGGATCTGATCTATGAAGGCGGGATTGCCAACATGGATTACTCGATCTCGAACACGGCGGAATACGGTCAATACGTCACCGGCCCGCGCATCCTGCCCTATGAGGCGACCAAGAAGGCGATGAAAGAGACGCTGGCAGATATCCAATCGGGCAAATTCGTGCGTGACTTCATGCTGGAAAACGCCGTGGGTCAGCCGACGATCAAAGCCTCGCGCCGCCACAATGACGAACACCAGATTGAAGTCGTCGGCAAGAAGCTGCGTGACATGATGCCCTGGATTTCGGCAGGTAAACTGGTCGATCAGGAAAAGAACTAGGACTGGCGACAGTCACCGAAGGGCGGTCCAGGCGGCCGCCCTTTTTCGTCGCTCACTCTGCGAAAGCTCCTGCGTAGCAGGTGCCGAGCACTCTGTCCCAGCCACCATCATAGCTGCCGCGACGGGTGTCGGCATCGTCCCCCCAAATCTCCCACCCGGAATGGGTCAGTGTCACGCGGGTTGTGCCGTCATCCAGCCCTTCAAATTCCACATCGACCCGCGTCGGCGCGTCCGCGGTGTTGCCGGGATGCCATGTCATGGCGAACTTGCGTCCAGCCTCGAACTCCAACACTTTTCCCCAATCGCTGCGGCTGCCATCAAACATCGTTTCATAGACCGCACCACCGACATGCGGTTCGATGGTGACGGCCAGCGCCGCCTTGCCCTGCCCCGCCGACACCGCGTGCAACCCCAGAGGCCACCATGATGTTGTGCGGTTCACGAATACATCGAATGCGTGATCAGGGTCGCAGGCCACCGTCACTGTTTTCACAATAGGGTCAGTCATCTAAACCGCCACCTCCGTTGATTTCCTCAGCAAATCCATCCATGACTTTGTCCCAATAGCGATCCAGCCACGCCCGCAACTGCGCAAGCCCGTCCGGGCGCGCTGCATAGATATGGCGCGTGCCTTCCACCCGGCACAGGACAAGCCCGGCATCGGACAGAACCTTCAGATGTTGCGAGACCGCAGGACGGCTGATCGGCAGTGTCTTCGCCAAGGCACCGACCGGCTGTGGTGATTGGGCAATCGCCTCGAAAATCCTGCGCCGGGTCGGATCAGCCAGTGCTGAGAGTGATTCTTGGTAAGTCATTACTTACCGTAATCCATAACTTACCAAAAAGCAATAATCGCGGATGACACGTGCTGCCTGTCGGGATATTCCGGCAGGATGACTGACACTCCGACATCCCGCGACTGGGGCGGTGTCATATCGTTGGGCCTGATCTGGGGCGCGACCTTCATGGTCGTGTCTATCGCACTGGAAGGCTATGGCCCGGTGACCGTCGCCACCGCACGCACCACGCTGGGGGCCGTGGCGCTTTTATGCGTTATGGCCGCGACCGGGCGCAGCCTGCCTCGCCGCGAGGGCAGGCTTTGGGCCTATATCGCGCTGATCGGGCTTCTGTCGACGGCATTGCCCTTTGTCCTGCTGAGCTGGGGCCAGCAATATGTGTCCTCGGCCTTTGCCGGGCTGTCGATGGCGGCCATTCCCCTGATGGTGCTACCGCTGGCGCATTTCTTTTCGGACGAGCCGTTGAACCTGCGCAAGTTCATTGGTGTGTCGCTGGGTTTCAGCGGCGCCTTGGTGCTGATCGGGCCGGGGCAGGCGCAGCTAGGCCAGGGGGCCGAGCCGCTGGCGCAACTGGCCTGTATTGCCGCGGCCCTGTGCTATTCGGTCGCTTCGGTTTTCACGCGGCGCTGCCCGCCGGTCGATCCGGTCACGCTTGCGGCGCTGACGCTGGTCGTGGGGTCTGTCACGCTGCTGCCGATCATGCTGATCACGGAAGGTGTTCCGGGCTGGGCCGGGCCCAGATCCGGCTGGGCGATCATCGCTTTGGGTTTGGTCCCGACCGCACTTGCCACCTTGCTGCGGGTGTCGATCATCCGAAGCGCCGGATCGGTGTTCATGACACTGGTCAACTACCAGGTGCCCATCTGGTCGATGATGTTCGGCGCCTGGATCTTGTCCGAAGCCCTGCCGCTGCGGTTCTTTATTGCCCTGGCGATGATCCTGACGGGGCTGGCCATCAGCCAATGGCTCAGCCTGAGCAAGATGCTGCGCGGCGGCCGAGCCTCAGCCCGCTGATGCGACCGTTTCAACCTCGGCCACGATGTCGTCCACAACCTGCAACAGCAGCGCATCATCCTCGCATTCGGCCATGACCCGGATCAAGGGTTCGGTGCCCGATTTGCGGATCAGCAAACGTCCCTGCCCGTTCAGCTTGGTTTCGGCCTCGGAAATGACGGCTTTCACGCTGTCGGATTCAAGCGGCGTTTGCCCGGCCGAATAGCGCACGTTTTTCAGAAGCTGTGGCACGGTGTCGAACACCTTGCACAGCTCGGACGCAGGTTTCCCGGTTTCGATCATGCAGGCCAGGAACTGGATCCCCGCCAGCAGCCCGTCGCCGGTCGTGGCAAAGTCGGTCATCACGATATGGCCCGACTGCTCACCCCCAAGGTTATAGCCGCCCGCGCGCATCGCCTCGACCACGTGGCGGTCGCCGACCTTGGTGCGCAAAAGCTCCAAGCCCTGTGCCGCCATGAACCGCTCCAGTCCAAGATTCGACATCACCGTCGCCACCAGTTTGCCGCCCTTCAGGCGACCCTCGTTCGCCCAGTGACTGGCGAACAGACCCATGATCTGATCACCGTCTGCCACCTGACCCTTTTCGTCGATGATCATGATCCGGTCGGCGTCCCCATCCAGACAGATGCCCAGATCCGCGCCGGTTTCGACAACGGTGCGCGCGGCCAGCGCGGTGTCGGTCGACCCGCAGCCCTTGTTGATATTGGTCCCGTCAGGCGAAACGCCGACCGGCACGATCTCGGCGCCCAACTCCCACAGGGTTTCCGGCGCGGTGCGATAGGCTGCCCCGTTGGCGCAGTCGATCACGACCTTGATGCCGGTCAGGCGCTTGTTCTCGGGGAATGTTGTTTTCAGGTACTCGGTATAGCGCATCCGCCCTTCGTCGATCCGCTTGGCGCGGCCAATGTTCTGCGGTTTCACCGGGTCCACACCCACATGGACCAGACGCTCGATCTCGGCTTCGTCCTCATCGGACAGTTTGAACCCGTCGGGGCCGAAAAACTTGATCCCGTTGTCATGGAACGGGTTGTGCGAGGCCGAGATCATGATCCCCAGATCAGCGCGCATCGAATGGGTCAGCCGCCCGACTGCGGGGGTCGGCACCGGGCCAAGCAGCAGCACATTCATACCGGTCGAGGTCAGCCCCGCCGTCAGCGCGTTTTCCAGCATGTAACCTGACAAGCGGGTGTCCTTGCCGATCACCACGCGGTGGCCGTTCGATCCGTCACGACGAAAATGCCGACCCGCCGCCGCGCCCAGTTTCAACGCCATATCTGCGGTCATTGGCCAGGTATTGGCCAATCCGCGCACCCCGTCGGTTCCGAATAGCTTCTCAACCACTGCTCTGCTCTCTTTCCATCATTGCCTGTTGCAGGCGAATGGCCTGCCGGGTCTCGTAGGTGTCGTGCACCCGCAGGATCTGTGCCCCGTGTTGAATGCCGTGCAAGGCGACCGCCAGCGATCCGGCCATTCGATCTTTTGCATCTGCGGCCTGCCCGATGGAACCGATGAAACGCTTGCGCGACACGCCCAACAGGATCGGCAGACCCAGATCATGTAACAGCGACAGGTTTCTGAGCAAAGTCACATTGTGTTCCAGAGTTTTACCAAACCCGATGCCCGGATCGGTCACAATCCGCTCACGCGCGATGCCCCGGCTTTGGGCAAAGGCGATGCGATCTTCAAGAAAATCCATCACCTCAAACAGCACATCGTCATAACGTGGGTCGTCCTGCATTGTCTCAGGTTGACCTTGCGCATGCATCAGGCAAACCGGCACGTCACGTTCGGCAACCAAATCAGCCAGTTCCGGATCAAAGGTAAAGGCCGCCACATCATTGACCATATCCGCACCGGCATCCAGCGCGGCCTCGGCCACACGGGCTTTGCGCGTGTCGATCGAGATTGGCGTGGTGATCCCGGCCTCACGGATTGCGGCGATCACGCGGGCGGTGCGGCGGATTTCTTCATCTATTGGCACCTCGGATGCGCCGGGGCGCGTGCTTTCCCCACCGATATCGATAATATCAGCCTCGTCTGCCATCTGTCGGGCACGAGTGACGGCCGTTTTTAACGTGGCATGGTCGCCCCCGTCCGAGAAGCTGTCCGGCGTAACGTTCAGAACGCCCATGATGCGGGGCCGGTCCAGCGATACGCCACAGAGGGACGGTCGAGGCGCAGTCAGCCGCGCGCGGTCCGGTTCGGCGCAATCGGCAAGGGCAACCTGCACGACCGGTTCGTCCCGGCGACGTGACAATACCATATCGCACCACACATCCGCCGACCCGGCCAGCGACGGCCCAGAATAAGGCGCCCCGACGCGCGCGATGGGTTGCAGGCGCGTGGTCACGGCAGATCCTTCAGAACATACGCGCCCTGCCCCACGACAGCAAATCCCTGCGCCCCCAAATCCTCGGCCAACCAGCGGGCCAGTACCTGCGGGTCACTGCCACCCGGTCCGCCCACCGCATCCAGCACCAGCTTCGATGGTGCCCAGACGCTGATCTGGTTGTTTTTCATTCCCCAATCCAGCTCGGTTCGCGTGCCCACAACGACACAACGCGGGTCGATGGCCGACAGCCGCCAGGCGTTTTGTTCGATTTCCAACAGGTCGATATGACGCTGCGCCATCGCATCGGTCGCTTGCGGGCAACGAATGTGTGCCGGCCCGACACACAGCACGAAGGCGCGAGGATCGTTGTCGAGCCGGTCCAGAAATCGGGGAAGTTCGGGATCCGTGAAGACGTCGTTTTCAAGCAAGAAAACCTGCAAGTCTGGGGCCGTTCCAGTGTCGCGCTGGACGGGCAGGCCGTCACGAACGCGCATGATCTCGACCCCCAGCTTGCCGGGGCCGCGATCCAGTTTTTCGATCCGAACGAAAACGCGAAGTGGTTGTGGTTCTGCCAATATCCGTTCGGCAATTCGTTCTGCCAAAGTTTCAAGCAGGTTCAGACGTTCCGCCGCAAGCTCGGCCGTGATTGCTTCGGTGATCGCGTCATAGGACAGGATGTCATCGACATCGTCAGTCTGCGCTCCATCGCTCGGGGCGACCTCGGCCACCACACTGAAGCTGAGCCGCTGGGTTGTGTCACGTTCGGATTGAAACGCCCCGATTTCGACCTCGACCACATGATCGCGCACGGAAATACGGTCAGGCGCAGTGGGTGGGTCCGGTTGCGACTCAGCGCGGCGATCCAATGGTCCAAAGGCGGCAGCGGTTTCGTCTGTCATCGTGACCCTCATCAAAGATGCGGTCACATTGCCCTTTTTACGGACCCGATTGCCAGCGCAAAACGACGCAATCCCCGGACTGCACGGCCAAGCTAGCGATAGAACCGATGCACCCCGATGCTGGCGGTTCGGGTCAGACGCCCAGCCCAACGCGGCTTGACCGCCGTGGTGTGGTAATGTGTGGCGCCTGCAGTCAGGGTCCGGTCGATGCCGTCCAGGATCGCATGGGCCACCTTGCCCAGCCGGGCGAACGCGGCGGGTTCATTGATCACCTCGGGCCGCCCGTCGCAGGTGAAGGTGAACTGACAGCCATATTTGCGGCCCGTGCCCTGATGGATCACACCGCATACGGTATTGGGGTAGCGTGGATGTTCGACCCGGTTCATGATGACTTCGGCCACCGCGAACTGACCCTTGATCGTTTCACCACGCGCCTCGAAATACAAGGCTTCGGTCAGGCATTGCCATTCGGCATCCCGACGGGGCTTGGGCAACGTCGCCAACCATTTCGACGAGTATTTCGTCGCCAGAACCTCGTTCGCGGCGTTTGCCTTTCGTGGTGTCGGCAAGGCACTGAGCGCCGCAATACGGTCGTCGTTCATTGCCCCAAGGGCCGTGCGGTCATGCAGCAATAGCGCGCCGAACGGATTTGAGGTGCCCTCGGCAACAGCAACGGTCGACAGGGTCATTGGCGCCACAGCAAGGCAAAAGCCCAGCGCCACCTTCTGAAGAAGCTGGAACATTCGTCATCCCCCACACCGGATACGTCTGATTTCTGGGTGTGTGGGTAGCGAAAAAAGCGGCTCTGGTCCAGTCAGACAGGATGTCACAGAGCGCGAATGGTTCGGGCAAGCGGCGCGCGATGCGCCAGACCATCACCAAAAGTCTTTCTTTATCAGTCCTCTAGGCCATGATCGCGCACTCGCCCCTCAAGCGCAAGATGGGCAGCCGCCAATCGGGCAATCGGCACCCGGAAGGGCGAACAGGACACATAGTCAAAGCCCGCATCACGACAGAATCGGATTGATTCCGGGTTGCCGCCATGCTCGCCACAGATCGACAGGGTCAGATCGTGATTGGCATCGCGTCCCCGTGTCGCGCCCATTTTCAGAAGCTCGCCCACCCCGTCGGCATCCAGCATGTGAAAGGGATCTTCCTCGTAAACGCCCTGCGCCACATATTCGCCCATGAAGCGCCCGGCATCGTCGCGCGACAGGCCATAGGTCATCTGGGTCAGGTCATTGGTGCCGAACGACATGAAGGCGGCGTGCTGGGCGATCTCACCCGCACGCAACGCCGCACGGGGCGTTTCGACCATCACGCCCAACCGATAGGTGAAATCCGACCCGGTTTCGATGCGCACCTCGGCGGCCACCGCATCAACCCGCGCTTTCACCATCTCGACCTCGCGCTTGGCGGAAACCAGCGGGATCATGATCTCGGGCACGACAGGATCGCCGGATTTCGACGCCTCGACCGTGGCTTCGAAAATGGCGCGGGCCTGCATGTCATAGATTTCAGGCACCGTGATGCCCAAACGCACCCCGCGCATCCCCAGCATCGGGTTGAACTCCCGCAACCCGTCCACCCGGCGTTCGACATCACGCAGGTGCAGATCAAGTGCCTCGGCCAGTTCGCGCAAACCTTCGCGCCCGTGTGGCAGAAACTCGTGCAGCGGCGGGTCGAACAGACGAATGCACACCGGCAAGCCCTGCATGATCTCGAACAATTCGGTGAAATCGGCGCGCTGCATCGGCAACAGGCGATCCAGCGCCGCGCGGCGATCTTCGGCGTGATCGGCAAAGATCATCTCGCGCATGGCCAGAAGGCGATCGTCGTCGATAAACATATGCTCGGTGCGGCACAATCCGATCCCTTCGGCAGCGAACATCCTTGCGTTGTGCGCATCGGGCGGTGTGTCGGCATTGGCGCGCACCCCGATGTCACGAAATTCGTCCACCCAGGCCATCAGCGTCTGGAATCCCTCGCCCAGCTCGGGAGGCAGCATGTTGACCGCACCGGCATAGGCAACGCCCAGCGCGCCATCAATGCTGATGACATCCCCTTCGGCAAACTCGCGCCCGTCCCCGGCGATCAGTTTGCGCTGCTTGCGATCCAGCGACAGGTCTTGCGCCCCCACCACACAGGGCAGACCCAAACCGCGCGCGATCACCGCTGCGTGGCTGGTGATGCCCCCCCGAACGGTCAGGATACCCTTGGCCGCATGCATCCCGCGAATGTCCTCGGGGCTGGTTTCGCTGCGCACCAGAACACAGTTTTCCCCCTGCGCCGCCATCGCCTGTGCGGCGCGCGCGTTGAACACGATCTTGCCCGTTGCAGCCCCCGGACTGGCGGCAATGCCCTTGGCAAAACGATCCCGCTTGTCTTTCGGGTCGAACTGGCTGTGCAACAATTCGCTGAGCGCACGCGGTGGGATGCGCAGCACGGCCTCTTCCCGGCTGATGATCCCGTCATTGGCCAATGACACGGCGATGCGCACATTGGCGCGCTCGCTGCGCTGCACCCGCACGGCATCGAGGATGAACAGCTCTTCGTTGTCGATGGTGAACTCGATCTCCATCTCTTCACGCAGGCGCGTCCGGCACAGATCGCCATATTTCAGAAGGTTCGAGAAATTTTCGGGCAACACCTCTTCGATCGACCGTCCACGCGGGTCTTTCGTCAGATACATGACGTCGCGATCCTCGGCATCGCTCAGCGCATCCCGCCCCTGGCTTTTGCACAGATAGCGACCGCGGATTTCCCGATACCCGGTCTGCCCGTTGACGAACTGGATGACCCCAGATCCACAGGTGCTCTGCCCGACGCCAAGCGCCATCTTTTGAACCACCAGCCCAAGCCCCGCATCCGCAGGCGCCCCTTTCGCCTGCCGCAGCAGGCGCGCGGTCGTTCCTTCCCAAGCACGTGCCATCGAGCGAAGGATTTCGGCCAGTTGCTCTTTCGGGTCTTGCGGAAAATAGCTTTCGGTTTCTTCCTCATAAAGCGCAAGCGCGGCGTGCAACGCGTCCGGCGATGACGTCGAGAAGGCTTCGAACTCGTCCGGGTCCAGACGGCCGACATGCACGGCATAGGATTGGATAAACCGCAGATACAGCGCGTTGGCCGCTTTTTCGCCATGCGTCTTCGTCAGTTTGGAATGCACCGCGTCGTTCATGCCGATATTCAGGATGGCGCCGGGACCGCCCCAATCCGGGTCCTCCGATGACGGGCGCACCGAAACCAGCGGGTCGGGCCCGAACAACGCCAGCATTGCCCCCAAATCGGGCATGTCGCCAGCCGAGATGCCATGGACGGCATCAAAGCTCAGCGCGACCGTGCGCGGCACCGGCATGTCCAGCCGGATCAGGCGTTGCAGGCACTTCGCCCGTCCGCCGTGGCGCGCATTTTCTATCGCCGCTGTTGGCGTGATCTCAGTAAAGCTCATGGCCCCGCCTTTTTCTGCACCGCAGCACCGCAGTTACACGTCACCATAGCGCGCGCGACGCATGGCACAAGGGCTACGTTGGATGCGATGTTCTGGCAAGAACCATGGCTTGAACAAGCCCTATGCCCGGATGGCCCCGTATCAACCCTCGATCCGGGACAGGTCTGCAACACCCGCGCAGATCATGCGGATACGGGACAGAAGGTTCAGCCGATTGCGGCGCACGACCTGATTGTCGGTGTTGATCTGAACGGCTTCAAAAAACGCATCAATCGGCGCACGCAGATCCGCCATCGCGTGCATGGCAGCGGCAAAATCCTCGTCCTCCATCGCCGGTTTGATCGCGGCTTCGGCCTTGTCCAGCGCGGCAAACAGCGCCGTTTCCTCGTCCGCTTCGGCGAATTTCACATCGGCGCCATAGGAGTATTCCACGCCGTCCTTTTCTTCGGCCTGTGCCAGAATGTTGCTGGCGCGTTTGACCCCTTGCAGCAGGTTCTCACCGTCATCAGTGGTCAGGAAAGTGCTCAGCGCCTCGGCGCGCTTCACCAACAAGGACAGGTCGTCATTGTTCGGCATCGCAAGACAGGCGTCGATCACATCGTGACGGATGCCCTTGTCGCGGAGGTAGACCTTCAGGCGGTCATGGAAAAAGCCCAACAGATCGCGCGATGTATCGGGCAGGTTGTCCTTGACCTGTTCCAGATGCTTGGACAGATCACCGTCGAAATGATCCAGCACCGTTCGGATCGCCGCACCAATAACGCCGTGGTCGGCAATCTCGCTGTCCAGGTCATGCAAAAGCGCATCACGCACCGACCCGTTTTCGTTCAGGGCGATCTGATGGCGCAGCAGTTGCGCATCGAAAAGCTGATCAAGCGCAAGGCGCAGGTCGTTGTCCAACACCAGCCGGATCACCCCAAGCGCCGCGCGACGCAGGGCAAACGGGTCCTTTGACCCGGTGGGTTTTTCATCAATCGCCCAGAACCCGGTCAGCGTGTCCAGCTTGTCGGCCAGCGCCACGGCGACGGACACAGGCGCAGACGGCACGTCATCTGATGGGCCCAGTGGCGAATAGTGTTCGACCGCCGCACTCGCGACCTCAACCGGATACCCTGCGGGTGCGGCATAATATTTGCCCATCAGGCCCTGAAGCTCGGGGAATTCATAAACCATCTCGGACGACAGATCGGCCTTGGCCCAGCGGGCGGCTTTCTCGGCCAGATCGGGATCGGCGCCCACGGATGGCGCGATGGCACGGGCCAGTTGGGCGATCCGCTCGATCCGTTCGCCCTGCGTGCCCAGCTTGTTGTGGAATGTGACGTTTGACAGGCTGTCCAACCACGCCTGCCCGCCGGTTTCCGCCACGCGCAGGTCATTTTCCCAAAAGAATTTGGCGTCGGCCAAACGGGCCGACAGCACCTTCTGGTTGCCGGCCAGAATGGTCGCGCCGTGGTCGGTCGTTTCGCGGTTCGCGACGGTCACGAATTTCTCGATCAACCCTGTTTTTGGGTTCTTCACCGAGAAGAACTTCTGGTGTTCGCGCATCGAGGTTTGCAGAACCTCGGGCGGCAGCGGGATGAATTCGTCGGCGATGTCGCCCATCAGGACCACGGGCCATTCAACCAGCCCGGCCACCTCGGCCAGCAGTCCCTGATCCTCAACGATTTCCAACCCCTGAGCGAAGGCGGCATTCTGCGCTTCGGCCCAGATATGATCGGCGCGTTCGTCCGGCGACAGAATTACCTTGGCGGCTTTCAGCTTGGCCTCGTAATCCGCAAAGCCTGTCACGGCGAAACGGTCCGGCGCCATGAACCGATGCCCTTCGGTGGTGTCACCTGCGGTGATGCCGTCGACCTCAAACGGCACGACACTGGCCCCGGTCTCATCCGACAGGATGCACAGGATCGAATGTAACGGGCGCACCCAGCGCAAGCTGCCCGCCCCCCAGCGCATCGACTTGGGCCAGGGGAAGTTGCGGATCGTGGTGTCCAGCACTTCGGCGATGATCTCGGCGGCGGGGCGGCCTTTCTTTTCAATCAGGGCAAAATAAACCGGCCCCTTCGGTGTGTCGCGTTCTTCCAACTGGTCACGGGTCAGGCCCGCGCCGCGCAAGAACCCTTCGATCGCCTTCTCGGGCGCACCGACTTTCGGCCCCTTGCGGTCTTCACGCGTGTCGGGCGATTTGTCCAACAGCCCCTCGACCGCCAGCGTCAGGCGGCGCGGCGTGGACCGCGCGGCGGCACCGGCATAGGTCAACCCAGCCTCGACCAGACCATCGGTCACGAGTTTTTTCAGATCTTCCGCCGCGCGTTTTTGCATCCGCGCGGGAATCTCTTCGGAAAACAGTTCAATCAGCAGGTCGGGCATATCGTTCACTCGCTGTATTTTTCGTTCAGCTGGTGCCAGGTGTAACCCCGGCCATCAGGGAAGATCGCGACGACACGGTCCACCCCGTCCTGAATATCGCGCTCGCCCAGAAAGGCGATGGCGTCCCCGGTTTCCAGCGCCGCGCCGATCTGGCTGGCGTCAAAACAGTCAAACCAGCCGGGCGCGGTCAGGGGCGTGGCGTTTTCGTAGGTCTCGAACGTTTCGGTCAGCATCGCAAGGCTCATCGTGGTGGTGAAGCAGCCCCGGAACCGAAGCGGAGAGCTGTCCGCATCAATCCCCTGAAAGCTGTCATAAAGCACGACTTCCGGTTCGCCCGTCACAACATTCGTCATGCGCAGCTCGGTGTTCAGCGACACGTCGTCGTAGAACGCGTAAAGCTGCAACCAATAGATCGCTATACCTGCGACAAGTGCTGTTACCACGATGAATATCCCGATGATCCTGCCGCTCACGCCGCGTCCTCGTCCGTCCAGCCGCCCGCGCGGGTCTGCACGAAGGCATCCGCACACAGCTTGGCCAGCGCGCGCACCCGCCCGATATAGGCTTGACGTTCCGTGACCGAAATCACGCCGCGTGCATCCAGCAGGTTGAACAGGTGGCTGGCCTTGATGCACTGGTCGTAAGCGGGGTGCGCCATGACGATGCGTTTGCCGGTTTTCGGGTCCACATGCGCCTGATCAAGGATCGCTTTGCATTCCGCTTCAGCCTCTTCAAACTGCTTCAACAGAACATCCGTATTGGCGATATCGAAGTTCCAGCGGGCATATTCTTCCTCGGTCTGTTTGAACACGTCGCCATAGCTCAGCGGGATCGGCGCGGAAGGGTCGTTGAACGGCATGTCCATCACGTGATCGACCCCAAGGATATACATCGCCAGACGCTCAAGCCCATAGGTCAACTCGCCCGAAACCGGGTGGCAGTCATAGCCGCCGACCTGCTGGAAATAGGTGAACTGGCTGACTTCCATACCGTCGCACCAAACCTCCCATCCCAGACCCCAGGCGCCAAGCGTGGGGCTTTCCCAATCGTCTTCGACGAAGCGGATGTCGTGCAGGTCCATGTCGATGCCGATGGCCTGAAGCGACCCAAGATACAGCTCTTGCAGGTTGGGTGGGCTGGGTTTGATCAGCACCTGATACTGATAATAATGCTGCAACCGGTTCGGGTTTTCACCGTAGCGTCCGTCCGTCGGGCGGCGCGACGGCTGGACATAAGCCGCGGCCCAGGGTTGCGAGCCAAGTGACCGCAGCGTGGTCGCCGGGTGGAAGGTGCCTGCGCCGACCTCCATGTCATAGGGTTGCAGCATCGCGCAGCCCTGCCCGGCCCAATAGCTCTGAAGCCGCAGGATGATCTCTTGAAAGCTCTTTGGACGCGTGTCGCTCATTGCCCTGGCCTTGCCCATCTGGTCGTTCTCTGATTATCAGCCTTCAATACGGCCTGCCCCCCACAGGGTCAACGCGTGAAAACCGTTGTTTCCGTGGGAGATTGCGGGCCAAGCATCCATGATCGTCAGGATTCGCGCGAAAATTGAGGAAGCCGCTGGACCCGCTGCACGAAACTGTCATAGTGCGACCCTGTTATTGACCATGTCCGGGGCAAACGTGTTATCTGCCCAGGACATTTTCCAGCCACGCCGCAAAGGCCACGAGGATTCATGACAAAACGCATTGCTGTTGCCCTTTACACCACGGTTGCGATCAGCCTGACCGGCCTGCCTGCTGCAGCTCAAACATCCGCGACGACTGCCACCGGTGTGCAGGCCGAAAACCTCTACTGGATCCAGATCGAGGCGCAGCCAACCTTGTCCGAGGCCGAGGCCCGCGCGCGGTTCTATGCCGCGCGGCTCGACGGCGTGAACGGGTTTCGCATCGGGGGCAACTGGTACGGGATCATCCTTGGCCCCTATACCGAGGCCGCGGCGAATATCCAGCTTCGGTCGCTTAAAAACGCCCGACTGATCCCGCGTGACAGCTTCATCACATTCTCGAACAAACTGCGACAGCAGTTCTGGCCCGTCGGGGCCAATACGCTCAACACCCGCCCGCTTGAGGCATCGGACACCCCCGATCCGGCAACGGAACAGACGCCCGCACCCGCCGAAGGCGACCAGCTTGCATCCGTAGCGCAACCGGACGCCACCGCGCCGGTCCTGGCTGCTCCGGAACCGACACGGGACGAAACCCGGCGCGAGGCGCTGGACAGTGAACGGCTGCTGGACCGTGACGCGCGCAAGGCATTGCAGGTCGCGCTGCAATGGGAAGGGTACTACACCTCGGCGATTGACGGGGCGTTTGGGGCAGGCACCCGCCGGTCGATGGCGGCATGGCAGACCGATCGCGGTTACGACCCGACCGGTGTTCTGACCACCCGCCAGCGCGACGAGCTTCTGACCGCGTTCCAGACTGTCATCGCCTCGCTGGGCCTGCGCCCCTACGAGGATGCACAGGCTGGCATTTCGGTCGCCATCCCCGCCGCGACGGTCGAATTTTCGCGCTACGAAGCCCCGTTCGTTCATTTCGACAGCAAGGATGACAGCGGCGTGCGCGTGGTGCTGATCAGCCAGACCGGCGATCAGGATACGCTTTATGGTCTGTATGACATCCTGCAATCGCTTGAGATCGTGCCGGTCGATGGCCCGCGCAAACGCAAGAAAAACGCGTTCACGATCGAAGGCACGGATGGCAAGATCACATCCTACACGCAAGCCGAACTGGTGGACGGAACCGTCAAGGGCTTTACCCTGATCTGGCCCGTGGGGGACGAGAAACGTCGCAACAAGGTCTTGCAGGACATGAAGGCCAGCTTCACCTCGCTCGGGTCGCAGGCGCTGGCCGATAATGCAGGGTTGGACGCGGCCACCCAAAGTCTCGATCTGCTGTCCGGGCTTGAAATCCGGCGACCCGCAATGTCGCGCTCGGGCTTCTATGTCGATGCCAAGGGCACCGTCCTGACCACCGCCGAGGCAGTCGCGGGATGCACGCGCATCACCCTGAACGAGGATTATGTGGCGGAAGTCACGGCAGTGGACGATGCCCGTGGCCTGGCACTTCTGACCCCGCAAGACCCGCTGGCCCCGCTGGCCCATGCAGCCTTCCTGGCGGTTGATCCGCGCCTGAAATCCGATGTTGCGGTCGCAGGCTACAGCTATGAAGGGCGGTTGAACGCGCCCAGCCTGACCTATGGCAACCTGTCGGAACTGACGGGTCTGAATGGCGAAGCCGAGCTGAACCGCCTGACGCTGGCCGCGCTTCCCGGCGATGCCGGTGGCCCGGTGCTGGATGCAGGTGGCGCGGTGATGGGAATGCTGTTGCCAAACCAGGCGCCGAAAGGCCGCAGCCTGCCCAAAGATGTCAGCTTCGCCCTTGATGCCGCGTCTGTCACAACGTTTCTGGCCGAACACGGCATCACCCCGGATGCCACCGATGCCGGTGCCACGCTTGATCCCGTTGATCTGAGCGCGCGCGCGGCGGACATGACCGTTCTGGTCAGTTGCTGGAAATAGGCAGTCATCTCATGGGTCGGCCCGCAGGATCACGCGGGCGATCCTAGCCGCGCCAGAACGTCATTGTGAACAGGACATAGACGGCCATCAGTTCCAGCCGACCGATCAACATGGTGATGGCCAGGATCCACTTGGCGGTATCGTTCAGGCTGCCGAAGTTCCCTGCCGGTCCGATGATGTCCCCCAGTCCGGGACCGATATTCGCCACCGCTGTCGCCGCCCCGGATACCGAGGTGGTGAAATCAAGGCCCGTCATGCCCAAGAGCACGGCGACGATCCCCAGCGTCACCACGAAAAACACGAAGAACGCCATGACGGATGACAGCACGTCATCATCCACACGACGCCCGGCATAGCGCGGGGTGAACATTCCGTGGGGTGAATGGATTGACCGGATCTGCGCCTTGATCGACGAGAACAGAAGCTGATAGCGGAACACCTTGATCGAACAGGCAGTCGATCCCGCACAACCGCCGATCAGGCCCAGAAAGAAGAAAACGACCACCGGAAACGCGCCCCACAACTGGTAATCGACGCTGGAATAACCGGTGCCGCTGATGATCGAGGTGACATTGAATATCCCCTCGCGAAATCCGTGTTCCAGATGGTCGCCATTGGCGACAAGACGATAGATCGTCATCATGATTGTGATGGTCAGGATGATGATCAGATACACATGAATTTGCGTATCCCGCAGGATCGGCCGCGCGGTGCCGCTGAGCAGTTGGATATAGCGCACGAAGGGCAGGCTTGCCAGGATCATGAACACCGCGGCAACATATTCCGGCACCCCCTGAAAGGCCCCGAACGAGGCGTCGGTGGACGAAAAACCGCCGGTCGAAAGCGTTGTCATTGCGTGATAGATCGCCTCGTATGGCGGCAGGCCAACGGCCGCATAAAGCACGGCGCAAGCGATGGTCAGGACAAGATAGATCTGGCTGATCCGCCCGGCGATCTGGGCCGCGCGGGGCAGAACCTTGCCCATCGTATCAAACGCCTCGGAGCGGAAAATCTGCATCCCGCCCACCCGCAGTTCTGGCAGGAATACCATCGCCACGACGATGATCCCGATACCGCCATACCACTGCATGAGCGCCCGCCAGAACAAAAGGCCCTTGGGCATGTCGTCAAGACCCGACAACACGGTTGCGCCGGTGGTGGTCAGGCCCGACATCGCCTCGAAAAACGCATCGACCGGGCGCACGGCCACATCTGACAACACGAACGGCAACGCGCCAAAGATGGGCAACGCCAACCAGACACCGGTGGTCAGAAGAAAGGTCTGCTGGATCGACAACCCTTTGCCGACACCGTTGGCTGTGGCCAGCGCCATCGACCCGCCCACCATCGTCGTGATGACCGCACTTTCCAGAAAAACCGCCCAGTCCGCACTGCCGTAGTATAAATCGACCCCCATCGGGATCACCATCGTGACCCCCAGGGCGGCAACCAAAAGGCCGGTGACATATACGACAGGGCGCAGATCGAACATGGCGAAGGGTTGGCCCCGCGCAGACAAACTGTCAAGGATCAGTTGCCGTCCGGCTTGGCCTTGCGACCCGGGTGTGCCTGATCAGTCAGAACTGCGAGCGTGTGGCTAACCCACGTGAAACAAGGTCGAAAACAGCTTGGGATCAAGGCTCTCGGCCTCGAATGTTTCACCTTCGGTCAGGATCGACACCGCATCATGGCTGTGCAGGCTTTCCTGATGGCTGGCCACGATGCGGAAATCCCCGATCCGCGCATCTTTTTGCAGATGGTCGCAGAACAGGCGGGCGGCGTCTTCGACAAAGATCGGGTTCGCGGCGTTCAACTCGGCAAAGGCCTGTTCATCTTCGCGTTTCACCATCACCTGCGTTTCCGTCGGCACGGCGGCGCGACACAGGTCGATCAGATCCTCAAACCACAGCGTGTGATTGGGCTGGTGGATTTTTTCGACCGAAATCCGCGCGACCGACCGTTGCGAATGCGGAGTGGCCAGTTGCCCGCGCATCTGGCGCGCGTGTTCGGACAGCTCCAGCGAACAGGGACAGGTCGAGGAATAGACATAGTCCAGATGCATGAACTTGCGCCGCTTGCCACGATGTTCGACCAATTCCAGCGCAATATCGTAAAACTGATAGCCTGACAGGCCAGACCGCAGGCTTTCCACCCGTGCGGGGTAGGAAAAGCGCATCTCAATGCGCGCGTCCAGGCTTTCCAGATCGGTCTTGTAATCGTCCAGCGCAGACTCGATCACAGCAAAACTGAAGGTCTTTTCCGCATGGGCATAGAAGCTGCGCATAATACGCGACATATTGATGCCCTTCTTGCCCGCCTCAAGGCTGACCGTGCCCGTGACCGAGGTTTCCAAGGTCACATCCGCCCCGTCGCGGGTGTGATACCGGATCGGCAGGCGGAAGTTGGAGATACCGACATGCTGGATATGCCTCTTGGCCCCCTGAATCAGACTGGCCGGACCGTTTTGCAGGTCGGGCATCGACGCCTTATAAGCCGCATCCGGTGTGAAATTTGCCGGGTAATCGCGGCTGAGGTCGGGATAATTCGGCAGCTCTGCCCCCGGCAGAAGCCGTGCGATGGCCGGGTCCAGCCGCGCCACTTCGACCGGGTCGGCCTGGGCCGCCCAATCGCACAACAGCGCCAGCGCCTCGCGCGCGGTGTCTGTATCAGGGGTCGCCCCCCGCTTGCGCTTCATCTGGTTCATTTCGGACCCTCCGATCCTGTCGCACCCTTACAACATAAGTGTGTGGCAGGAAATCTCCAAATGCGATGCGCGGGATGCGACCAATCAGGCGGCGTTTAGGGCCTGTATCAGATCCGCAATCAGATCCTGCGTATCCTCAAGCCCGACAGACAGACGCAGAAGGCCGGGGGTAATCCCCAGCATCGCTTTCTGATCGTCGGGCAGGCGTTGATGCGTCGTGGTTGCCGGATGGGTGACAATGGACTTCGCGTCGCCAAGGTTGTTCGAGATCACGATGATCTCAAGCGCATTGAGGAACCGGAACGCAGCCTCTTTCCCGCCCGCGAGCTCCAGCGCCAGAACGGTTCCTGCCCCGCCGACCATCTGGCGTTCAGCCAGCGCCCGGTCGGGGTGACTGTCCAGCAGCGGATGCACCACGCGCGCCAGTTTGTCATGGCCTTCCAATGCGCGCGCAATATCAAGCGCCGATGCGGCCTGTGCCTTTACGCGCAAGTCCAGTGTTTCCAGCCCTTTCAGCATGACCCACGCGTTAAAGGGGCTCATCGCGCCACCGGTATGTTTCAGATAAGGCTCCAGGGTTTTGCGAATATAGTCCTGCGTGCCCAGCACGACACCGCCCAGACACCGCCCCTGCCCGTCCACATGTTTGGTCGTCGAGTAAACAACCACATCAGCGCCCTGGTCGATGGCGCGGCTGAACACCGGGGTCGCAAACACGTTGTCCACGATCACCAGCGCGCCCACTTCGTGCGCAATTTTTGCGACGCCTTCGATGTCGATCACCTCTAGCGCCGGATTGGACACGCTTTCAAAAAAGCAGACCGCCGTATCGCTGCGCACAGCCGCACGCCAGGCATCCAGATCGGTGCCGTCCACCAATGTGATCTCGACCCCGTAGCGCGCAAGAATATCTTCAAGGACGTAAAGGCACGACCCGAACAGTGCCCGTCCGGCGACAACGTGATCGCCGGCCTTCAGAACAGACATCAACGCACCGCTGACCGCTGCCATGCCCGACGCCGTGGCAAACGCATCTTCGGCCCCTTCCAGCGCGGCCATCCGATCCTCGAACATCGCCACGGTCGGGTTGCCATAACGGGCATAGATGAACTCGTCCCGGCTGCTTTCGATGAACCGGGCTTCGGCCTGTTCTGCGCTGTCATAGACGAAGCCCTGGGTCAGAAAGATCGCCTCGCTGACCTCGTTGTATTGGCTGCGACGTGTGCCGCCATGCACGGCTGTCGTCCGTTTCGACCAACCCGTCTTTGCGTCTGTCATCTGCGCCGTCCCTTCGCACAAAAAAACCCCCACCGCGATCCGAGCGTCGGGGGCTGTGTCGCAGGCGCCACGCCCGCAAGGTCCCTGACCTCTTTAGCGGTTTATTTTACGTGGCCCGCAATCCGGTGAACAAATCGCCACGCGAAAGCGTTACTGCCTGCGACGTTTTGGGTCAAGGGCGCAAGGGGTTTAGGCGCACCGGATCGTGACCACACTCACCTGCCAGAGGTGTTGCCATTCGCGCACCACCTGTCATCCTGCCCGCAACAGAAAGGAGCCCACCGATGCCCAAACCCATCGACCTGTATTATTGGCCCACCCCGAACGGCTGGAAAATCTCGATCGCACTTGAGGAAATGAAACTGCCCTATGAGGTGAAGCTGGTGAACATCGGCGCGGGCGATCAGTTCGACCCCGATTTCCTGAAGATCGCGCCCAACAACCGGATGCCTGCGATTGTCGACCCGGACGGACCGGACGGTGCGCCAATCTCGATCTTCGAATCCGGTGCGATCCTGCAATATCTGGCCCGCAAGACCGGCACGTTCTGCGGCGAGACCGAGCGGGACCGGATCGCGGTCGATCAATGGCTGATGTGGCAGATGGGCGGCTTGGGGCCAATGGCCGGACAGGCGCACCACTTCCTGAAATACGCACCGTCGATGGAGCCACCCAACGACCTGCCCTATGCCAAGGACCGCTATCGCGCTGAAACCGCGCGGCTATACGGAGTGATGGACAGGCAACTTGCGAACAATCGCTATCTTGCAGGCGATTTCTACTCCATCGCCGATATGGCCTGCTGGGGGTGGGCGTCGTTGTGGGAAGGGCAGGAGCAGACGCTGGACGACAAGCCCAACCTGGCCCGGTGGCTGGAGGAGGTGGGCGCGCGTCCCGCCGTTCAACGCGGTCGCGCGCTCGCGTCAGACCAACGCGGCAATCTGCAAACCGACAAGAAGGCGCAGGAGGTACTGTTCAAAAGATAAGTGCGGCCGGGAGCACGGCGTCAGCCTTCGCTGGCGTCCTCTTCCGTGCCGAAGCGTTTGAACAACCCGGCCTGCGTCATGAAAAACGCAAACATGGCCAGTGGCAGACCGAAGGTCTTGAAATTGACCCAGGCGTCAGTGGACATGCTGCGCCAGATCACCTCGTTCGCAAGCGCAAGACCCAGAAAGAAAAGCGCCAACCGTTTGGTCAGGATCATCCAGCCCTCGCGTTGCAACGGCAGCGCGCGGTCCATCACCGCCTCAAGATAGCTGGTGCCGCGCATCAGCCCGAAACCCAGTATCCCCGCAAACAAGGCGTAGATCATCGTCGGCTTCATCTTGAAGAACCGTTCGTCATTGAACCAGATCGACATGCCGCCGAAGGCGACGACCAGCACCAGCGTCACGATCTGCATTTTTGACAGGTAGCCCGTGATCTTCCACATCGCCAAGGTTGCCAGCGCCAGCACCGGGATGAACAGCGCGGTCACGGCGACAAAGCCGGAATATTCGGTGCCCGCGACCAGAAAGCTGCGATCCTTCAGGAACGTATAGGCCACGAAGAACAGGATGATCGGCCCGTATTCCAGCGTTGCCCTGACGGCGGGTGTTGCCTGTTTCTCGGTCATGGTGCCTCCTTATGCGCCCATTTCGACTATCACGGCACCCGCCGCGATCAAAGCCATCATCGTCAGACGACGCGGCCCGACCTTCTCTTTCAGCACAAGCCAGCCGATCAGCGCGGCAAACACGGTCGAGGTTTCGCGCAGCACCGCCGCTTCGCCCACATTGTCCAGCCGGGTCGCAAGCATGATCGAGCCGAAGCTGAAATAGGCAACAAAGGCCCCAAGCACACCGCGCCCCATAAGGGGGGCAAGCGCGGGGCGGTCCGTCATGTTCCACCAGCGCAGACCCGCGATGATCGGCATGAAAAACCCGTCGATGAAGAAAAACCATGCCAGGAAGGTGAAGGGGTTGGCGGTCGCGCGGATGCCATAGGCGTCATAGGTGGTATAGGCCGCGACGAACAAACCTGTCACCACTGCCATCGCCAGCGCCGGTTCCAGTTGATCGCGCCCCATTTGCCAATGGCGCAGGTTATAGACCGCCAGCGCGAAAATGCCGGCCACCAGCGTCGCAACGCCGACCCATTGCACCGACGTAAAATGCTCCCCGAACAAAAGGCCCGCGCCAATGACGGTGAACAACGGCCCGGTGCCGCGCACGACCGGATAGACGACGGTATAGGAGCCCAGCGCATAGGTATAACTCTGCGCAAGCTTGTAGCCGACATGGATCAAGAACACGACGGCGAAGATCGGCCACATATGCGGCTCTGGCTTTGGCACAACGAATAACGCGAAGGGTGCCGCGATCAGCCCATAGGACAAATCAATGGCCCCACGTGACAGCCACGGATCATGCCGCCCCTTCTGCAACGCGCCAAACAGCGCGTGCAGGAACGCCGCCGACAGCGCAAGGATCAGAGCAAGCTGGCGGCCCGCATCGGTGCCTTCCAGGGACACAAGCCAATCGCTCATCCGTCAGGTCCGATCAGTGATGCCGATCAGGGCGCGGGCAAAGTCTTCGGGATCGAAGGGGGCCAGGTCGTCAATCTGCTCGCCCACACCAATCGCGTGGATAGGCAGAGCGAACTTGTCGGCCAGCGCGACCAGAACGCCACCCTTGGCGGTGCCATCGAGCTTGGTCATGACAAGCCCGGATACATCGGCGAGTTTCTGGAACGTCTCAACCTGTGACAGGGCGTTTTGCCCGGTGGTCGCGTCCAGCACCAACACTGTGTTATGCGGCGCGGTCTCGTCCTTTTTCTTGATGACGCGCACGATCTTGGCCAATTCCTCCATCAGATCAGCGCGGTTTTGCAAGCGGCCCGCGGTGTCGATCATCAGAAGGTCGGCGCCGTCGGCCTCGGCCTGCGTCATCGCGTCAAAGGCCAAGGACGCGGGGTCGGAGCCTTCGGGTGCGGTCAGGACCGGCACGCCCGCGCGGTCGCCCCAGACTTGCAATTGTTCGACAGCGGCGGCGCGGAACGTGTCACCGGCGGCAATCACGACCTTCTTGCCGGCGGCGGTGAACTGGCTGGCCAGCTTGCCGATGGTGGTCGTCTTGCCCGCGCCATTCACACCGACGATCAGGACGACCTGTGGGCGTTTGGGATAAAGCGGCATTGGGACGGCGACCGGCTCCATGATACGGGTGACTTCGGCCGCCAGAACCGATTTGATCTCGTCCACCGACAGTTTCTTGCCGAAATACCCTTCCGAGATATTGGCGGTCACGCGCATCGCGGTATCCACCCCCATATCCGAGGTGATCATCAGATCTTCAAGGCTTTCCAGCATGTCGTCGTCGACGGTGCGGCGCACGACCGTCTTGGCCTCGCGTCGTCCAAACATGCGACCCAACAGGCCGGGCTTTGCAGCGGCTTCCGGTGCGCTTTCGACCAGAGCCTCGACCGGCGCGGCAAGTGGTTCGGGTTCGGGTTCGGGTGTAAGCTCCTCGACCTCAACCACTTCCGCAACAGGCTCAGGCTCAGGCTCAGGCTCAGGCTCAGGCTCAGGCTCAGGAACTACATCTGGCGCATCCTGCGTTGTGTCAACGGGGGCGGGTGCGTCAGCTTCGGTGGACGCTGCAGCCTTGGCAGATTCCTCAACCAGTTCTTCTTCGCCGCCATCTTCGACGATCGCCTCAAGCCCTTCTTCCAGCTTGGATGACGATTTGAACAGCCGTTCCTTGAGTTTCGAGAAAAAAGCCATGGGCGCCCTCTTGATCGATTTCTATCCACCTAAGCCACATGGGGGGCGGATGGAAGGGGGCAGCGCGGGGTCAGGCTTGCAACCCGCCCCAAAGGATCAACGCCTGCCCGGTAATATAGAACGCCCAGATCGCGTATCCAGCCTTCAGCCGGTGATGGTGCGTGTCCGACATCCGAAACAGGTTGATGGCAAGGATCACATCCGAGAGGATAAACAACCCTGCGCCAACCACAGTCCATCCGAACGGCAATGTCAGCGCAGACAGGCCCATCGTGCCGATGATCACCACATAGATACGCACAGGCCATTGAAGATGCCCGGTATGCGTGGCCAACCAAAGTTCGGTCGACACCATCAGGGTAACAAGGATGATCGCGGCAACAGGCACGGTGGAAAACGCATCCCAGATTTGTGCATCCGAGACGCCCAGGAAATGCAGGATATAGGCCAGATGAGACAAGGCGAAGGCAGACAGGCCGTACAGAAACGGCGCATCCCCGTCGCGCGACAGGCCGAAATCCCCCAGCGCGGACAGAAACAATCCGACCACAAGGAACGGACCCAGACCGGCCAGGTAAGCCGCCAGCGCGAAAGCCAGAAGCGGAACGGTCTTGATGATGGACCGCGCCCAGGATTGCGGCGTCGAGCTGAGCGGAAAATACGCCGCTGCAAAACCCAGACCCAGAAGAATCGGCAGGTAGATCATGGCTTCTTCCTTGCACCAGAGCCGTTAACAACAGGTGATTGCACGTGGCACAACACATGCCTGCGCTGGTGCATGGGTCAAGCGTGACGTAGGAAGAACCGAGGGGGGATTTCTGTCAAATTTCGTCTGGAAAGTGCTTCATTGTCAGCAAGATCGGGTTCGGCGCCGCCTGACCCAGACCACAGATCGAGGCATCTTGCATCACGCTGCACAGCTCCTTCAGTAGCGGTTGATCCCAGCGATCCGCCTGCATCAGCTTAACCGCCTTCTCGCAACCTGACCGGCAGGGGGTGCATTGGCCGCAGCTTTCATCCTCAAAGAACCGCAGCATGTTCAGCGCCGCATCGCGGGCGCTGTCCTTGTCGGACAGGACCACGACCGCCGCCGATCCGATGAAGGTGTCATGCGGTTGCAACGTATCGAAATCCAGCGGGATGTCGTCCATCGACGCGGGCAACAGGCCCGAGGACGGGCCGCCCGGTTGGTAAGCCTTGAAACTGTGCCCCTCGGCCATCCCGCCACAGGCGTCGATCAGGTCGCGGATCGTGGACCCGGCAGGCAGCAGATGCACCCCCGGATTGGCCACGCGCCCCGACACGGAATAAGACCGCAAGCCTTTGCGCCCGTTCTTCTCAACCGACGACAGAACCTCGCCCCCTTCGCGCAGGATGCGCGTCACCCAGTGCAGGGTTTCGACGTTATGCACCAAGGTCGGGCGGTCAAAAATGCCCACCTGCGCCACAAAAGGCGGGCGATGGCGGGGCAGGCCGCGCTTACCCTCGATCGATTCGATCATCGCGCTTTCTTCACCACAGATATAGGCCCCTGCCCCGCGCCGCAGGTCAATATAGCCCGGGTTGATCAGCCCCGTTTCTTCCAGCGCCGCAATCTCGCGGCGCAGGATTTCCAGCACCGCCGGGTATTCGTCGCGCATATAGATAAAGCAGGTCTCGGCCTCGACCGCCCAGGCGGCGATCAACATGCCTTCCAGCATCAGATGTGGGGTGCGTTCCAGATAGTAACGGTCCTTGAACGTGCCCGGCTCGCCCTCGTCACCATTGACAGCCAGATAGCGCGGACCGTCATTGGCCCGCACGAAGCCCCATTTCTTGCCCGACGGAAAACCGGCCCCGCCAAGACCGCGCAGACCGGCGTCCAGCACTTGCGTCTGCACGGCCTCCCAATCGCCACCCGCACGCAGGTTTTCCAGCGTCGCGTAGCCACCCCCGGCGCGATAGACGGCAAGGTCTTCGTAGTCAGGCAGTTTGGTATGAGTATCACCCGCCGCAATCGCCGCCTGCACCTTTTCAGGCGTGGCATGGTCGATGTGGTTGTGACCCAGCTCCAGCACCGGGGCGGTGTCACATCGGCCCATGCAGGGCGCGCGCACCACGCGCACCTGATCCGCGTCCAACCCATCCGAAAGCGCCTTTTGAAGCGCCTCTGATCCAGCCAGTTCGCAGGACAGGCTGTCACAGACACGGATGGTCAAGGCGGGCGGTGGTGTCTCGCCTTCGCGCACCACGTCGAAATGGGCATAGAAGCTGGCGACCTCGTAGACCTCGGCCTGGCTCATCTTCATCTCGTTGGCCAGCGCGCGCAGATGGGCGGCAGACAGATGGCCACGGGCGTCCTGGATCAGATGTAGAAACTCGATCAACAGATCACGGCGGCGCGGACGGTCGCCCAGCAGCGCCTGAATATCCTCAAGCGCGGCGGGATCGACCTGCCGGCCTTTCGGCTTGCGCCGCCCCTTGCCCTTGCCAGATTTCCAGACACCTTTTTTCTCGTCCAACGCCATTGCGATCCCCGATCAAACATTGCCCCCACAATAAACGGCGCCCCCAACCCGACGCCATCCAAAAGCGACATAGATATGGCGGATTGCGCATCGCGCCCGTTTCCCTGATATTTTATTCACGCCCACCCAGGGCCAGCAAGCGGAGCGCATATGTCCGGACAACCAACCCATCCTCTCAGGCTTTTTGCGATTGCCAGCCTGACCCCCGTGGTGCTGATCGCACTGGCGGCGACATTCGGAGGCTGGTTTGCGGCGGTGGCCCTGATTTATATGACGCTTCTGGTCTATGGTCTGGATGCGATGATCGCGCGGATCACGCCCCCGCTGGACGAAGAGGATACCGCCCAAGGCGCAGACCGCTTGTCGGCCCTGTTGGCGTTGAGCCATTTCGGACTGCTTGGACTTGTCGTCTTTTCGCTGGGGGGTGGCATGCAGCACAGCCTTGCCGCCACCGCCTGCACCTTTCTGGCCGCGGGGCTGTTTTTTGGTCAGGTCTCGAACGCAAACGCGCACGAGTTGATCCACCGCAGCGACCGCGCGCTGCACGGCCTCGGCAGATGGGTCTATATCTCGCTTCTGTTCGGGCATCATGCCTCTGCCCACCCCAAGGTGCACCACCGCTGGGTGGCGACCCCGGACGACCCCAACACCGCGCAAGAGGGCGAAAGTTTCTATGATTTCGCACCGCGCGCCTGGATTGGGTCCTTCGTGGCGGGGTACGAGATGGAAAAACAAGACCTTGCGCGACGACAGCGGTGGGGGGTGCACCCCTACTACATCTATGTCGCAGGGGCGATTGTGATGATGGTTGCGGCGCTTTGGATCGGCGGCATAGCTGGCTTTCTGGTCTATCTTCTGTTGTGCCTGCATGCCCAGATGCAACTGCTTTTGTCAGATTACGTCCAGCATTATGGCCTGCTCAGGGACAAGCGCCCGGACGGGGACTTCGCCCCGGTCGGGGTCGAGCACAGCTGGAACGCGCCACATTGGTTTTCATCGCATCTGATGCTGAACGCGCCGCGCCATTCCGACCATCACGACCATCCAATGCGGCGCTATCCCGCGCTGTCCCTGCCCGACGCCCAAACGGCGCCCATCCTGCCCTATTCCCTGCCCATGATGGCCACCATTGCCCTGATACCGCCGCTTTGGGACCGGGTGATGGGTCGCGCCCTGCGCAAATGGCGCAGCCGGAGCGCCCCGCAGGCCGAGATGGCAACCACACACAGCTGAAATCGGGAACGAATGGGTGGGTTTCCCCGTTGGACCTGTGATGCACTGCGATAGGATTGATCTGAACCACGACCGAAACCGAAGAGCTGCGCGACGGCCGTTCGCGCGAGATGGACACCAAACGCCCCGGGCGAACCACCCCACCGCATTCCGCCAACAAACCCATAGCGATAGCGGGCAGACGACCCTATATTGATTTCGAAACGGTGAGCAGGAAAGGCCTCCGATTGTCTGAGAATGGACTACAAAAGACCGCTTTTTTCGTGCTCGTCGCGCTGATCCTCTATGTCTCGATCACGGGGGGCGCGTGATGTCACAGCGTTATGGCGGCGAGTTCAGCCCGAAATCGTCTGATCGCAATTCGGACACACAGCACGATGGCGGCCCGGTCGAACGCTCGCCCTATCACGGCAAAACCCGCTCGCGCGCCGGTGGACGTGTGAACCTGTTGTTTCTGGCGCCGCTGCCGCTGGCCTTTCTGGCGTTCTTTCGCGACCCCGGCGACCTGATCCTGCGTCTGTTGGCGTTCGGGGCATTGATCGGGGCTGCCTGGCTGACGCGCGAAGGCATACTGGCACAAGAAGAATACGACGCGCGCAAGATCGCCCGCCGCCCCGCCATTCCGCGCAAGCTGTTTGGCTCGGCCATGACGGGGATCGGTCTGTTTCTGGCGGGCTCGGTCGATGGCTCGCCGATTATTGCGGCGGCACTTGGACTGCTGGGGGTCGGCCTGCATGCGTTTTCGTTCGGGCTGGACCCGATGCGCGACAAGGGGATGGAGGATGTGGACAGCTTCCAGACCGACCGCGTGGCCCGCGCCGTGACCGAAGCCGAAAAACATCTGCGCGCCATGAAGGACGCCATCAACAGGACCAAGGATCGCCGTCTTGAAGGGCGTGTGGATCGCTTCATCGCGACCGCCCGCGATATGTTCCGCACTGTCGAGGATGATCCGCGCGACCTGACAGCGGCCCGCAAGTATCTGGGGGTCTATCTGCTGGGCGCGCGTGACGCGACGACCAAGTTCGTGGACATCCATATGCGTGATCCAAGCGGCACCGCCCGCGCCGAATATGAAACCCTGCTGGATGATCTTGAGGCGAATTTCGCCGCCCGCACCCGGCAGTTTCTGAACGACAACCGCACCGACCTTGATGTCGAAATTGAGGTTCTGCGCGAACGACTGGCACGCGAAGGCGTGCGAACCGAGTAACTTGTGAGGATTTTCAAATGACCGATACGACACGTCAAAAGGCCGAAGCGGCCCTGAAGGATATTGAAGAAGTGACCGCCGTCGTGCTGCCGGAACCCTCAAGCGCGCTGGTGCCGCTGGAAAAGGCGAACAAGAAAGTCAGTGCCGAGATTGAAAAGCGCATGGCCGAGATCGACATGGAAAACACCCAGTCGATCATCGAATTCGGATCCGCCGCCCAGGCCGAATTGCAGGTGATCAGCCAGGACATGCTGGCCGGGGTGCGCAACAAGGATGTCGGTCCCGCCGGTGACAGCCTGCGCAATATCGTGACCACGATCCGCGGCTTTTCGATCAGCGAGTTGGACATGCGGCGCGAACGCAGCTGGTGGGAAAAACTGCTGGGCCGCATGGCTCCTGCCGCGAAATTCATGGCGCGGTACGAGGATGTTCAGGGCCAGATCGACAAGATCACCGACAATCTTCTGGGCCATGAACACGCGCTTCTGAAGGACATCAAATCGCTGGACAAGCTCTATGAAAAAACGCTGGAGTTCTACGATGAACTGGCGCTCTACATCTCGGCGGGCGAGGCCAAGCTGGCCGAATTGGATGACACCGTCATCCCCGCCAAGGAGGCCGAGGTCGCCGACGCCCCCGAGGACCAGGGCGTGATCAAGGCCCAGGAATTGCGTGACCTGCGCGCTGCGCGCGATGATCTGGAGCGTCGTGTGCATGATCTGAAGCTGACGCGACAGGTGACGATGCAGTCACTGCCGTCGATCCGGTTGGTGCAGGAAAATGACAAGTCGCTGGTGACAAAGATCAACTCGACGCTCGTGAACACTGTGCCCCTGTGGGAAACGCAACTGGCGCAGGCCGTGACCATCCAAAGGTCGTCGGAAGCTGCGCGCGCCGTCAAGGACGCCACCGATCTGACCAACGAATTGCTGACCGCCAATGCCGAAAACCTGCAAGAAGCCAACCGGATGGTGCGCAAGGAAATGGAGCGTGGGGTCTTTGACATCGAGGCGGTGAAATCCGCCAATGCGACTCTGATCGCCACGATCGAGGAAAGCCTGGCCATCGCCGATGAAGGCAAAGCCAAACGCGCCGCCGCCGAGGAAGAACTGATCAAGATGGAGGCCGAGTTGAAGGACACCCTGGCTGCCGCCACATCGCGCGGCACCGCATCGGCGCACAACATAGCAAGCTCGGTGCCGCAGGCATGAACAGGATTGGGAAAGGGACGCAATGCGGCGACACCCCCTGACACTGGCAACCGGAGCCCTGGCGGCAACGCTGGCGCTGTCGGCGTGCCAATCGGCTGGTCCCGTTGGGGCTGGCCTGTCCACCTCTCCTACACCCAAGCCAAGGGCGGTATCGGCCAATCTGGTGCCCAGTGCGGAAAGCCTGGCATTGGTCAACTATTACGCCAGCGTGCAGCGCAGCTTGCTGACCCAGGGCCTGCTTCGCACCGATGGCGGCGGCGCGGATGTGCCGTTCAGCGCGGCGATGCTGGCCCGCAATTTCGAACGCATCGCCTTCTTTCAGGAATACTCGCAAGCGGGCGGGCGTCTGGTTGCGCGTGAAAACGCCTCGCGCCTGACGCGCTGGGAGAAACCGGTGCGGGTCTCGGTGCATTTCGGCCTGTCCACACCTGATGACAAGAAAATGCGCGACCGTGCGGTCCTGTCCCGGTATGTCCGCCGCCTGGCCCGGGTCACTGGCCATTCGATCAGCATGACCAACGGGGAAGGCAATTTCCGCGTCTACATCCTGAACGAGGACGAGCGCAAAGCCTTCGGGTCAGAGCTGCGCAGGATCGTGCCCGGCATCAGCGCGCTGAGCCAGCGGGCGGTCATCAACATGCCGCGCGACACCTATTGCCTGGTCTTTGGGCGTGACCCGGAAAACAATGGTCGGTTTGAACAAGCCGTGGCGGTCATCCGCAGCGAGCATCCGGACCTGATGCGCACCTCGTGCATTCACGAAGAGGTCGCGCAGGGATTGGGCCTGTCCAATGACAGCCCGCAAGCCCGCCCGTCGATTTTCAACGACGACGAGGAGTTCGGCCTTTTGACCACGCATGATGAAAACCTGCTTCGCATGCTATATGACGACCGGCTCAGGCCGAACATGACGGCGGAGGAAGCCCGCCCGATCATCAAACAGATCGCTGCCGAACTGACCGGCGGCGCGGTGTGACCGACACCCAATAAGGGAGCGTAACTATGGGAATTCTTGATTTTCTGACGGGCGAGTTCATCGACGTCATTCACTGGGTGGATGACACCCGCGACACGATGGTCTGGCGTTTCGAACGGGAAGGCCACGAGATCAAGTATGGCGCCAAGCTGACCGTCCGCGAAGGGCAGGCCGCCGTGTTTGTGCATGAAGGCCAGTTGGCGGATGTGTTCACCCCCGGCCTTTACATGCTGGAAACCAACAATGTGCCGATCCTGACCACGATCAATCACTGGGATCATGGCTTCAAGTCTCCGTTCAAGTCCGAGATCTATTTCGTCAACACGACGCGGTTCAATGACCTGAAATGGGGCACCAAAAACCCCATCATGCTGCGCGACCCCGAGTTTGGACCGACCCGCATCCGCGCCTTCGGCACCTATAGCGTACGCGTGTCAGACCCGGCCAAGTTTTTGGTCGAAATCGTCGGCACGGACGGCGAGTTCACGATGGACGAGATCAGCTATCAGATCCGCAACATCATCGTGCAGGCCTTCAGCCGTGTGATTGCGGGTGCGGGCATCCCGGTTCTGGACATGGCCGCCAACACCGCCGATCTGGGGGCCCTGATCGCCACCGAGATTTCGGGCATCGTGGCAGAATACGGGCTGATCATTCCCGAGTTCTATATCGAAAACATCTCGCTGCCCCCTGCGGTCGAAGCAGCGTTGGACAAACGCACCTCGATGGGGGTTGCGGGCGATCTTGGGGCGTTCACGCAATATTCCGCGGCCGAAGCCATGACCGCTGCGGCGCAAAACCCGTCCGGTGGCGGCGGCATGGGCGCTGGCCTTGGCATGGGCATGGGCATGGCGATGGCCGGGCAAATGGCGCAGTCCGGGTCGTGGGGCGCGGCCCCGGCGCCCTCTGCGCCGCAAACGCCCCCACCGCCACCGGTGGAACATGTCTGGCACATTGCCGACAACGGCGAGACAAAAGGGCCGTTTTCCAAGGCCGCTTTGGGCCGCATGGCAGCGTCTGGAGGTCTGACGCGTGACACGTATGTCTGGACACCCGGGCAGGATGGCTGGATGCGGGCCGACGAGGTGGCGGAACTGGCACAGCTTTTCACCGTCATGCCACCCCCGCCGCCCGGCACCTGATTGCCCCGGCGGCGCACGCGCCGCCCACCCTTCTCAACCGCCTGAAAGACGAGGCTGCCCCGGATGGCCTATCCGCGTGAAGACACTCAAGCGCCGCTGGAAGAGCACCGCTTCCCTTGCGACCAATGCGGGGCGGATCTGCGCTTCGATCCCGAACGGAACCTGTTGACCTGCGACCACTGCGGGAACCAGCAGCCGATCGAGGACCGGCCCGTCGCAGTCCCCGTCATCCGCGAGCTTGACCTGAAACGTGCCCTGTCCCAGCAATTGCCGGACACCGAGACCGAGGTCACGCGGATTTTGACCTGCCCCAACTGCGCGGCCCTGATCGAGTTTGATGGCGACACCCATGCCACCGAATGCCCGTTCTGCGCCACACCCGTTGTGACCGACACCGGCACCCATCGAAGGTTCAAGCCCAAGGGGCTTGCCCCGTTCGAAATCCGCGAACGCGACGCTCATAAGGCCATGACCGATTGGCTGGGGCAGCTCTGGTTCGCGCCAAACGGGTTGCGTGAATATGCCCGAAAAGGGCGGCGCATGACCGGGATCTATGTGCCCTACTGGACCTTCGATGCCGACACCCGCACCACCTATAGCGGCCAGCGCGGGACGGTGCATGAACGTGTGCGCACGGTCACGGTCAACGGGGAAAGACGGCAGAAACGTTCGCAAACGGTCAGGTGGCAATCGGTTTCAGGGCGCGTCGCGCGGGTTTTTGACGATGTTCTTGTGCTGGCCTCTCGCGGATTGCCAAAGACATATACCGACGCGCTGGAGCCGTGGGACTTGTCGCGGCTGGAACCGTATCGACCCGAATACCTCGCAGGGTTCCAGGCCGAAGGCTACACCGTCGATCTGGAACAGGGGTTCTCGGAAGCCCGCGACTACATGAACCGCATCATTTTGCGGGACGTGAAGTTCGACATCGGCGGGGATCGCCAACGCGTGACCTCGATGGACACCAAGACCTCGGACGTGACCTTCAAGCATATCCTCTTGCCGGTCTGGCTGGCGGCCTATAAATACCGCGGCAAAACCTACCGCTTTGTGGTGAACGGGCAAAATGGGCGTGTGCAGGGCGAGCGGCCTTATTCGGCATGGAAGATCGCGATGGCGGTCATTTTGGGGCTGATCGTCGCCGGGATCATCGGCTATGTGTCGGCCCAAAGCCAATAGGGACAGACCATGCAATATGATGACTTCAACGCGCTGCTGGGCGCCCGGCATTCCTGCCGTGGGTTCAAGCCTGACCCCGTGCCGGCTGAGTACATCACGCAGATCCTGACCGCCGCCCAGAAGGTGCCAAGCTGGTGCAACGCGCAACCTTGGCAGGTCGACATCACGGTGGGAGCGCAAACCGACCGGCTGCGCAAGGCGCTTTATGACCATGCGATGACCGCGCCCCAAACCCCCGATGTGAGCTGGCCCAGCGCCTATACCGGCGCGCATCAATCCCGGCGCAAGCGGTGTGGCTTGCAGCTGTATGATGCCGTAGGCGTAGCGCGCGGCGACAGGCAGGCCTCGGCCAGACAGATGCTGGAAAACTTCCACCTGTTCGGCGCACCCTGCTTTGCGCTGCTGACTGCCCCGGCCGAACTTGGCCCCTATGCCTATCTGGATTGCGGCGGGTTCATCACCGGCTTCACCCTTGCCGCCACGTCGCTTGGCATCGCCTCGATCCCGCAGGCGGCGGTGGCGGCCTATGCCCCGTTTCTGCGCGATTGGTTCAGCCTGCCCGACGATCGGGTGATCCTGTGCGGAATCTCGTTCGGTTATGGGGATGACGCACATCCCGCAAATCAATTTCGCACCGCCCGCGCACCGTTGGCTGAATGGGTGCGCCTGCACAGAGAAGAGGACCAATCATGAAAGCCCTGATCCAACGCGTCAGCGAAGCCGCCGTTCACGTGGATGGCAACCTGATCGGCCAGACCGGGCCGGGGTTGATGATCCTTGTCTGCGCTATGGAGGGTGACAGCGAGGCCAACGCTGACGCACTGGCCGCCAAGGTCGCGAAACTGCGCATCTTCAAGGACGACGCCGGAAAGATGAACCGATCGCTTCTGGACACAGGCGGCAGCGCGCTGGTGGTCAGCCAGTTCACATTGGCCGCAGACACCTCACGCGGGAACCGTCCGGGGTTTTCCACCGCCGCCCCGCCTGCCGAGGGTGAACGGCTCTACAACCGTTTCGCAGGCGCCCTGCGCAGGCTTGGCATCGCCACCGAACAGGGCCAGTTCGGGGCGGATATGAAGGTCTCGCTGGTGAATGACGGGCCGGTGACGATCTGGATGGAGGTCTAGGCGCACGAGGCCTCAGTAACCCGCATCACGATCCACAAGATGCAAAAGCGGCTCGCCGGCCTCGGACCGGCGGATGTTTTCCGCCACCACGCGGGCGGCGGAAGACGGGCGGGTGTCGGCGGCGATATGCGGCGTGACCGTCACATTCGGATGGGTCCAGAAAGGATGATCGTCGGGCAAGGGTTCGACCCGGAACACATCAAGCGTGGCATGGGCGACCTGCCCGCTGTCCAGCGCGGCCAGCAAGGCCTGATCGTCGATCAGCGGTCCGCGCCCCGGATTGATGATGACCGCCCCCTTGGGCAGCCAGCCCAGACGCTCGGCGTTTAGAATGTTCTCGGTCGCCTGGGTCTTGGGCAGAAGCAACACCACGATCTCGGCCTGCGCCAGCACTGTCCGCAGCCCCTCGTCCCCGCTGTGACAGTCGATGCCCGCGATGTCCTTCGGGCGGCGGCTCCAGCCACAGACCTTGAAATTCAACGCCCGCAGCGCCTGAGCGGCCGCACTGCCCAGCGCGCCAAGCCCCAGCACCGCCACCGTCCGGTCCCGTGCAAGCGGCGGTGCGGGCTGGTGCCAGATCGGGTCGGTCCGGTGGATGTACCGATCCAGCCCCAGATGGTGACGCAGAACCTGGCCCGTAACCCATTCGGTCATGCCTTCGGTCAACCCGTCATCAACCATGCGCGTATAGGGCTGGGTCAAGGTTGGGTTCCCCACCACTTTCTCGACCCCCGCCCACAGGCCCAGCACGGCTTTGGCACCAGTGAAGGGTGCAAAATCCTGCACCTTCCCATTTGGCGCATAAACGATGTAGTCGACTTGCGCCGGGGGCAGGTCGCAGGACAGGGTCGCGTCCAACCCATGTTCCGCCAACGCCTGCGCCAGCGCGACCTCATAGACCGGCCACAACTTTTCATTGCCAGCATAAAGGACATTCACGCTCATCTTTTCTGCCTGGCCCGATGCACATGCGCGCTTTGCACCAATCCGAAACCCACCAGCAGAACCAGCATTGCCGACCCGCCATAGCTGACCAGCGGCAGGGGCACGCCCACCACCGGGGCAAGGCCCATGACCATCGACATGTTCACCGCAAAGAACAGAAAGAACGTCACCGCCACCCCAAGGATCAGAAGCGAGCTGAACCGGTCCTTGTTCTGCAGCGCAGATGCTATGCAAAAGGCAAGGATCAGCACGTAGAGCGCCAGAAGGGATACGCCACCAACGAACCCAAGCTCTTCCGCCAGCGTTGTGAAGATGAAGTCGGTCTGTTTTTCCGGCAGGAAGTTCAGGCGCGACTGCGTGCCCTGCATGAAACCCCGCCCGGTCCAGCCCCCCGACCCCAGCGCGATCTTGGACTGGGTGATGTGATAGCCCGCCCCCAAGGGGTCGGACGACGGGTCCAGAAACGTGTCGATGCGGCGGTATTGATAGTCTTTCAGCAACT
This sequence comes from Aliiroseovarius zhejiangensis, assembly GCF_014656375.1. Lineage (GTDB taxonomy): Bacteria > Pseudomonadota > Alphaproteobacteria > Rhodobacterales > Rhodobacteraceae > Aliiroseovarius > Aliiroseovarius zhejiangensis. Next base: position 85,001 of record NZ_BNCH01000004.1, read on the forward strand.
GCCAGTCGGTGCCGCGCGACATGAAGACGGACGTGACCAGCCCGACCCCGGCGGCGATCACCGCCCCGAAATACCACAGACTGACCCCGGCCAGGAACATGATCGCCCCACCCCCGGCCAACAGCAGGATCGAGGTGCCAAGGTCGGGCTGCTTGAGCACCAGCGCCGTGGGCAGAAGGATCAGGATGATCGGCAACAGAACCCAGAACGGGCGCGACACTTTCTTGATGTCCAGCCAGTCGTAATAAGCCGCGAGGATCATCACCAACGTGATTTTTGACAGTTCGGAGGGTTGCAGACGCATGAACCCCAGATCAATCCAGCGTTGTGCGCCCATGCCGGTGGCGCCGATGAATTCAACCAGGATCAGAAGGATCAGCGACAGGATGTATCCAAGCCCCGCCATGTTCCGCCAAAACCAGATCGGCACCATCGCGATGGCGAACATCAGCGCCATGCCCAAGGCAAACCGCTTCATCTGCGCCGCGGCCCACGGCTCCATGCTGCCACCGGCGACAGAATAGAGCATCAAGAAGCCCATCGCCGCCACCGCCGTCAGAAGCAACACAAGGAACCAGTTGATATACAACACCTTGCGCAGACCGGCCGGCACGACCTTTACGTTATATTCCAGATAACTCATGCCTGATCGCTCTGTTCGGTGAAACGTTCTGCGGGCGGGCGGCTCAGCATTTCCTCGATATCGCGCTGGCGCGACCGGATGGTGCCGCGCTGGCTGGACGGATAGGCTTCCAGCGGCGGTTCACCCTCATAGACAGTTTGCAGCAGAATATCGCGCGCAATCGGAGCGGCTGCCTTGGACCCTCCGCCGCCATGCTCAACCACCACGGACACCGCGTAACGCGGTGCTTCGGCAGGGGCGTAGCAGACGAACAACGCGTGGTCGCGCCGGTTCCACGGCAGGTCTTCGTTGCGGGTGACACCGCGTGCGCGTTCGGCCTTGGTGATGTTGCGGACCTGACTTGTGCCGGTCTTGCCGGCCATGCGCAACCCTTCGGCCACGATCTTCGAACGCCCCGCAGTGCCGCGCTTGGCGTTCACCACCTCGTACATGCCTTGCCGGATGTATCGCAGGTTTTCGGCACTTATGCCCAGCGGACCACCGTTCATCACCGGTTGTTCCACCCCGTTGATGGCACGCACAAGCCGAGGGGAAATCGCCTGACCGGTCGCAAGCCGGGCGGTCATCACCGCCAGTTGCAAGGGCGAGGCCAGAACGAACCCTTGTCCGATTCCCGCATTCAGACTGTCCCCGATGACCCAATCTGCGCCACGGGCTTCTCTTTTCCAGGCTTTGTCGGGAACAAGCCCCTGCGCGACCGCCGACAGGGGCAGGTCGTGCCGATCCCCCAGACCAAGGCGCCGCGCCATTGCCGCAATCTTCTCGATCCCGACGCGCTGCGCGACTTCGTAGTAATAGATGTCGCAGCTTTCACGCAGGCTTTTCACCAGATCGACCTTGCCGTGCCCGACGCGCTTCCAACAGTGGAACCGTCGCTTGTGCACCTCGACATGGCCAAGGCAGTTCACGGTTTCGCCAACGCCAATCACGCCTTCTTCCAGCGCGGCCAGTGCCGTGACCATCTTGAAGGTCGATCCGGGCGGATAGGTGCCCTGCGCCGGTTTTGCGGCCAGCGGACGATACGGATCTTCCAGAAGCGCCTTGTAATCCGACCCTGAAATGCCGCGCACGAACTTGTTGGGGTCAAAGGACGGTGTCGACCCGATGGCAAGCACGTCACCTGTTTGCGTGTCCATCACGACAGCGGCTGCGCTTTCGCCTGCCATCCGCGCCTGAACATAGGCCTGAAGGTCGGCATCGACCGTCAGCTGGATATTGTCCCCCGCCTGCCCTTCCTCGCGCCCCAGTTCGCGCATTTCGCGCCCGACGGCGTTCACTTCGACCTCGCGCGTGCCGGCTGACCCGCGCAGAGACATCTCCAGCTTGGCCTCGACCCCGCTTTTACCGATCTGGAACCGTGGAATTTGCAACAGCGGGTCCGGGTCTTCCAGCTTGCTCAGGTCATAATCCGACACCGGCCCGACATAGCCGACCACATGCGCGAAATCAGATGCACGGGGATAGATGCGCGACAGCCCGACCTCGGGCGTGATGCCGGGCAGGACGGGGGCATTGATCGCCACCTCGGCCACGTCTTCCCAGGCCACGCGATCCGCAACCGTGACCGGCACGAAGGAACTGCGCCGCTTCATTTCGGACAGGATCCGCGCGACCTCGTCATCCTCGATCCAGACGATTTTACGCAGCCGTGCCAACACCTTGGCCGGATCGCCCGCGTCCTCACGCACCAAAACGATACGATAGTTCTGTTCGTTTCCCGCGATCAGCTTGCCATTGCGGTCATGGATCATGCCACGGGCAGGCGGGATCAGTTGGAACTTGATGCGGTTTTCTTCGGCAAGTGTGCGGTATTCCTCGGTCTGGTCGACCTGCATGAAGCGCATCCGCCCCACCAGCAATGCGGCGAACGAGACCTGCAAGCCCCCCAGAACAAGCCCCCGCCGGGTGATGCCCCGGGCGCTTTTCTCGGTATCAATCGGTGATCGCTTCATGACGCCTGCCTTGTAATTGCATCGTCGCCGGGTTGCAGTTTTTCCACACCCAGCAGAAAGACCGATACGAACACCACCAGCGGATAGGCCAGGGCCGTCGAAATCAACTGCAGCAACTCACGACCGAAGGGCACCTGATCCACAAAAAACACTGCCAACAGGATACGCTGCCCCACCAGCATTGCAAACAGGGTCATGACGACAAGCCCCCATTCGACAAGGAAATGCCGTTCACGCAGACCGGATTCGCGACGGCGCAAGAACTCGGACCCGGCCACGACCATCAGTGGCCAGACGCCGGGCACGCGCAGTAACAGCATGTCCAAGAGAAAAAACAGGATCGCCACCAGCAGAACCGGCACATAGTCAGGGCGGCGCAGCACCCAGGCAAAGGTAAAAGCCAACAGAATGTCGGGGCCGGGAAACCGCCCCGGCGTCAGGTCGATCGGCAACAGGCGTGCGAACAAGACCACCGCAGCAATAAATACGAGCACGAGCGAAAACAGCCAGCGCATCAAGGTCAGGTGGTCGGTCATCCGCCTGTCCCCTCGCTCGCCGGGGCCTCGGTCTGTGCCTCGTCTTCGATATTCTCCGGTGCAGGGTCGGGCAGCGGCGGCAATGCAGGCGTCGACACGATCAGCGCCCCGTCATCATCCACCTTTTCGCCGGGGTGGCTGCGCAAAACCCGCAAAAACTCCAGACGTTCATAATCGGCAGACAGGCGCACCCGCAGCCTGCGGTCCGTGCCCATCGCCACATGACCCACCAGAAGCCCTGCGGGAAACACGCCCCCGTCGCCCGAGGACACGACACGGTCGCCGGGGCGCACTTTTTCGGGGGATTCCAGAAACTCAATCGGTGGCGCGGCCGAGTTGTCGCCCACAAGCAGCGCCGTCTGACCCGAGGGCTGCACCATGATCGGCACGCGGCTGTTGCTGTCCGTCAACAGGATCACGCGGCTTGTTTTCTGCCCGACGCCCGAAATACGTCCCGCAAGGCCCAGCCCGTCCGTCGTGGCCCAACCGTCGATGATCCCGTCCCGCGCGCCGATGTTCAGAAGCACCGACTGCCGAAAGGGCGAGCCACTGTCGGTCAGCACAACGCCGGTGACATAGGACAGTTGCGCATCCAGCCTAACGTTGTTCAGGTTCAGAAGCTGCGCGTTTTCCTGCTCCAGTTGCAGCGCGGCCTCTTTCCAGGCTTTCATCTGCTGCAACTCGCGGCGAAGCTCTTGATTTTGCTCATAGATGCGCTGGTAGGATTGAAAATCCTCAACCATTCCTACCATCTTGGTGACCGGCACCAGGGCCCAGTCGAAGCTGGGCACCACGCGGTCGACCAGATTGGCGCGGAAGCGTTCCACACGCGGGCTGTCGATGCGCCAGACAAGAAAAATCAGGAACAGGCAAAGCATCAGAATGCCCACCATCAGCCTGCGCAGCGGACGGGCATAGATGTCGCTCTGATTGCTCTTCTTTGCCAATATGGCCTCCGGTCACACCAGACGAGACCAGCCCCAACCATGCGGGGCGGGCCTGTCAGCTGTCGTAGTCGATCACGTGGCGCAGCTGCTTTTCGAACTCCAGCGCCTTGCCGGTGCCCAAGGCCACGCAGTTCAGGCTTTCATCCGCAACCGAGATCGAAAGACCGGTTTGTTCGCGCAGGGCAAGGTCCAGCTCGCCCAGAAGCGCGCCACCGCCGGTCAGCATCACACCACGGTCCACGATATCCGCCGCCAGATCGGGCGGCGTGGCTTCCAGCGCGGTCATCACCGCTTCGCAGATCTGTTGCACGGGTTCGGCCAGCGCCTCGGCCACCTGCGCCTGAGAAATCTCGGTTTCCTTGGGCACGCCGTTCAACAGGTCACGGCCCCGGATTTTCAGCGATGCGCCACGCCCGTCATCGGGCATCCGGGCCGTACCGATCGAGGTCTTGATCCGCTCTGCCGTGGTTTCACCCACAAGAATGTTCTGCTGACGACGCAGGTAATTGATGATCGCATCATCCATCCGGTCACCACCCACGCGCACCGAACGCGCATAGACGATGTCGCCCAGCGACATCACGGCAACCTCGGTCGTGCCGCCGCCGATGTCGACAACCATATTGCCGGTCGGATCGGTGATCGGCATCCCGGCCCCGATGGCTGCGGCAATCGGTTCGGCAACCAGCCCGGCCTTGCGCGCACCTGCCGAGATCACGGATTGGCGAATGGCGCGTTTTTCAACGGGGGTGGCACCATGGGGAACGCAAACGATAATCTTCGGTTTCGAGAACGTCGTGCGCTTATGCACCTTGCGGATGAAATGCTTGATCATCTCTTCCGCGCTGTCGAAATCGGCGATCACACCTTCGCGCATGGGGCGGATGGCCTCGATCGAGCCGGGGGTGCGGCCCAGCATCAGCTTGGCATCTTCGCCCACGGCCAGCACCTTCTTGACACCGTCCTTGACATGATAGGCAACGACCGAAGGTTCGTTCAGGACAATTCCTTTGCCCTTCACGTAAACCAGCGTGTTCGCCGTTCCAAGGTCAATTGCCATGTCCGACGAAAACAAACCCGAAAGCCCAACCATCAATGCCTACCCCGTTTGAATACCCTTGCCGTCCGCGATTCCCGCCCGGGTGCAGACCGAAGGATATATACGGGGCAGCAGGCGCAGGTGAAAGCCCTAATACACCCGTTCAAGCGGCTTATCGCTTAGCTGGAAAAGGGAAAACAGCCATGAAACGGGCCGATTTTTCCGATCTGGTGCCGATCTAGCCATGGGTCGGCCAGGCCCGGTGTTCATTATCAATTACAAAGACATGGGCATGTTCGCGCCCGTGGGTCTGATGCGCTTTCATATGCGGATGGTCCGGCGGCAGATCCGGATGACTGTGTTCAATCACGCGATCACCATGCACCGGCCAAAGCCGCATGGCCGCGAAAACACCCATCGCCCCGAGGGCTGCCAGCACCAGCAACACCGCCGTCAGGCCCGCATATCGCCCCATCCAGCCGGCCAGCGGATAGGTGATCATCCAACACGCATGTGACAGCGCAAACTGCGCGGCAAATATCGCGGGTCGATCCTCGGCGTGGGCGGAAATGCGCAAAAGCCGTCCCGACGGGGTCAGGATCGCAGAATAGAAAGCCCCGATCAGCACCCAAAAGGTCAGAAACAGCCACCAGGGCGGCAGCGACCTGCCCCAGATGATGGCCGCGAAGACAAAGGCCAGGCTTGTCAGTGCAATCGCCGCTGGCAACATGACATCGCGTTCACGCACCCGCCCGAGCAGGCGGGGCAACAGGATCGCGGCCAGCATCGACCCGCCCCCGAACGCTGCCATGGCAACCCCCAGCGCGCGTTCACCCAAACCATAGTCTGACCGGACCAGCACAACGGTGTTCACCAAAACGAAAGCCCCGATGGCGGCGGCGGTCAGGTTCAACGCCAACAATCCGCGAAGGCGCGGCGTGGCCAGATAGATGCGACTGCCACGGGTCAGGCGTTCTGAAAACGGTCGTGTCTCGGTCGTTCCGGCAAATGGTGGCAAGTCACACCGCGCCACCAGAGCAGCCGAGATCAAGAACCCGACAACCGTCCCGGCAAACAACCCATGGAACGAGATCACCAGAAGCAGAAGCGCCGCCAGCGTGGGGCTGAGCAGGTTTTCAAGGTCATAGGCCAGGCGCGACAGGGACAAGGCCTGGGTATAATCATCCTCATCCGTCAGGATGTCGGGGATCGTCGCCTGAAAGATCGGCGTGAAACTGGCCGATGCGGTCTGCAACACGAATATCAGCGCATAGATCTGCCAGACTTCGGTCACGAAAGGCAGCGCCAGCGCCACCCCCGCGCGCGCCAGATCGGCCCCGATCAACACCGCCTTGCGCGGCAGGTGTACGAGGCTGGCCGCCAGCACCGGCGACAAGCCAACATAGGCAACCATCTTGATCGTGAACGCCGTGCCCAGGACCGCACCGGCAGCATCACCCGCCAGATCATAAGCCAGAAGACCCAGCGCGATGGTCATCAACCCGGTGCCCAGCAAAGCCACCACCTGCGCGGTGAACAGTGTGGCATAGGTGCGGTTGGACAGGGCGCGTATCATACGGGCGAGTGTATCCCCGCCCGCTTGCCGGTCAATCTGTCAAACGCCTTCGGGCTTGGTTTTCTCGCGCCGCACCAGCAGGTTGTTCAACGCGTTCACATAGGCCTTGGCCGAAGCGACAACGGTGTCGGTATCCGAAGATTGGCCGGTGACGATCTTGCCGTTCTCCTCCATCCGCACGGACACGGTGGCCTGAGCGTCAGTGCCTTCGGTCACGGCGTGCACCTGATAGAGTTGCAGCCGCGCGTCATGGGGAAACAGCGCCTGAATGGCGTTGAAGGTCGCATCGACCGGCCCGTCACCCGTCGCCGTTTTCTGGTGGTCTACGCCGTCGATTTCCAGTGTCAGGTCCGCCGATTGAGGGGCTTCGGTGCCGCAGATCACCCGCAGGAATTTCACCAGAATGCGGTCGTTGGCGGCGTCCGTCCCGTCGCGCATCAGGGCGATTAGGTCGTCGTCAAAGACCTCTTTCTTGCGGTCGGCCAGTTCCTTGAAGCGCACGAACACGTCTTTCAAATGGTTGTCGCCCACGTCAAAGCCCAACTGGTTCAGCCGGTCGCGCAGGGCGGCGCGGCCCGAGTGCTTGCCCAACACCAGGCTGGTTTCGGACAGGCCCACATCTTCGGGGCGCATGATCTCGAACGTCTCGGCGTTTTTCAGCATCCCGTCCTGATGGATGCCGCTTTCATGGGCAAAGGCGTTCTTGCCGACGATGGCCTTGTTATACTGCACGGCAAAGCCAGATACCTGCGCCACGCGGCGCGAGATGTTCATGATTTTCTTCGTATCAACGCCGGTCGACCACGGCATGATATCGTTGCGCACCTTCAAGGCCATCACGACCTCTTCCAGAGCCGTATTGCCCGCGCGCTCGCCCAGACCATTGATGGTGCACTCAATTTGGCGCGCACCGGCCTCGACCGCCGCCAGCGCGTTCGCGGTCGCCATGCCCAGATCGTTGTGACAATGGGTGGCAAACGTCACCTCATCCGCGCCCGGCACCTTTTCGATCAGCATCCGGATCAGATCGGCACTTTCGCGCGGCGCGGTATAGCCGACCGTGTCGGGAATGTTGATCGTGGTGGCACCCGCCTTGATCGCAATCTCGATCACGCGGCACAGATAGTCATGTTCGGTCCGGGTGGCGTCCATCGCAGACCATTGAACATCATCGGTCAGGTTGCGGGCGTGGGTGACGGTTTCGTGGATCAGATCCGCCATCTCGTCTTTCGACAGGTTCGGGATCTCGCGATGCAGGGGCGAGGTGCCGATGAAGGTGTGAATGCGCGGCTTGGCGGCATGGCGCACGGCTTCGGCGCAGCGGTCGATATCCTTGAAATTCGCGCGGCTCAGCCCGCAGATAACCGAGTTCTTTGATCGCTTCGCAATCTCGCTGACTGCTGCGAAATCACCCTCAGAGGCAATCGGAAACCCGGCTTCGATGATGTCGACACCCATGTCGTCCAGCATCTCGGCGATTTCCAGTTTCTCGTCATGGGTCATGGTCGCGCCGGGGCTTTGTTCGCCGTCACGCAAAGTTGTGTCGAAAATCAACACGTGATCCGATGTGGTGGTCATAGTCATGTCTTTCAGTAGAAGTGTCTTAGCCTTGGTGGCCCAACGCGGGGCCGGTTCGTGGCGCGTATGGCGGTTCCCCTGAGCGGTCGCGCCAAAACGGCACGCTCAGAGGCGGCTAAGAAGAAGCAGAAGGCCCAGCGCGGGGCCCGAAGTCGTGATATGTTTCTGCATTACCATGGGCGCGACTATAGGACGGTTTGGCGCAAGATAAAGATCTTTTTCGCCCCAGCCCAAGATTTCACCAAGGCCGGGTCTAGTTGGTGGCGGCATCCGAACTGGCCGCGGCGGCATCCGACCCTGCGGCGCTGTCCAGCGCCGGCGCGGGAGAGGTGCTGGCGGTCCCGGCGATGAGGCCGTCTTCCCAGGTGCCTTCCTCCTGACTGCCGTCGGCGCGGGTCACGACCCCTTTGCCGTGGCGTTTGCCCTTCTGGAAACCACCCTGATAGCGATCGCCATTGGCATAGATTGCGACGCCTTGACCGTGAAACAGCCCCGACAGCCATTCACCGTCATAAGAAAATCCATCCGTCCCGGTATAGGTGCCCTTGCCTTCGCGCAATCCGCCGACAAAGCTGCCCTCGTATACTGCACCATCGGCAAAGACCGAACGGCCCTGCCCATGCGGCTGCCCGGCCTGCCATTCCCCGGTATAGGTGGTGCCATCGGCGGTCGTCAGACTGCCCTGCCCGTCATAGAGCGCGTCTTTGAACATCCCGTCATAGACGGTGCCGTTGGTGTAGCGGGCAATCCCCTTGCCTTCGATCACCCCGGCTTTCCATTCGCCTTCATAGGTGTTGCCATCGGGATAGGTGATCGTGCCGGTGCCGTCGGCCAGACCATCGCGAAACTGCCCTTCATACACCGAGCCATCGGGATATGTCACCTTGCCCGCGCCCTGTATGACACCGGCCACCCAACTGCCTTCGTAACGATAGCCGTCAGCCCCTTCGAACACGCCCTGCCCGTGGCGCTTGTCGTTTTCGAAACTGCCTTCATAGCGGTCACCATTGGCGTATTCGACCACGCCTTGCCCCTGACGGGCCCCTGCTTCGAAATTGCCGGAATAGATGTCGCCATTGGCCTGTTTCAGGATACCTTCACCCTGCATCTGGCCCTTTTCCCAGGTGCCATCGAAAATCATTCCATCGGCCTGCGTCAGGACGCCTGTGCCATGACGTTCGCCTGCCCGCATCTCACCGTCATAGGTGGACCCATCCGCATAGGTCGAGATGCCGCGTCCTTCTTTCACGCCAGCAACCCAGTCGCCTTCATAGATATAACCGGTCGGGCTTTGCAGCCGCCCCTGCCCGTGATGCATCGCGTTGCGGAACCCGCCCTCGTATTTGATGCCATTGGCATAGATCGCAAGGCCCGATCCATTGATCTTGCCATCCACCCAGTCACCTTCGAAGGTCGATCCGTCGGCAAAGGTGATCTTGCCAAAGCCCTCGGGTTTGCCCTTGGCGAAGCTGCCTTCATAAATCGACCCGTTGGGGAAACGCGCGACACCCTGGCCGACAATCTCGCCCTCGATGAACTCGCCGGTATATTCGTAGCCGGTGGGCAATTGCAGCGTGCCCATCCCGTGTTGCACGCCCCCTTTGAACGTCCCCTCGTACACCGCGCCATCTTCGTATTGCTTGGTCTCGACCTGCGCCATGACAGGCGTCGCCCCCAGCGCCAGACCCAAGACGACTCCACGAATACCTGTGCGAAGGGGATCCATGTCCAACCTCTTTCAATGAGTGTTATTTTTCGCGCTTCAACCCACGCAAACCCGTCGCAAGACTAAGCGAGCCGTGGTCCCGAAACAACGGTTTTCCCACGCATGGTCTTTATCCCGCACGCAAACCTGCTACATCTGTGCGCAGGATCAAACCTGGCAGAGAATGCCGGGCCAAAAGGATACGCGCGATGAGTGACCATTTCCGCCTGACGCTGGCGCAGTTGAACCCGACCGTCGGCGCCCTGGCAGCCAATGCAGAAAAGGCGCGCAAGGCATGGGCCCAGGCGAAATCCGCCGACAGCAATTTGGTCGCCCTGCCCGAGGCTTTCATCACCGGCTATCAGACTCAGGACCTGGTCATGCGCCCACAGTTTTTTCGTGACGCCATGGACGCGGTTGAGCAGCTTGCCGCCGATTGCGCCGATGGTCCCGCGATGGGCATTGGTGGTCCATATTTTGACGGCACCAATCTGTTCAATGCCTACTACATCCTGCATGGCGGCAAGGTGGCTGCGCGCATTCTGAAACAGCGCCTGCCCAACTTCACCGTGTTTGACGAAAAACGGCAGTTCACATCCGCCGATCCGCAAGGCCCGGTGGGCTTGGGGCCGATCCGTATCGGCATCCCCATTTGCGAAGACGCATGGCATAGCGAAAACGTCTGCGAAACATTGGCTGAAAGCGGGGCCGAGTTGCTGCTGATCCCCAACGGATCCCCCTATTATCGGCGCAAGTTCGATGTGCGGGTGAACCACATGGTGGCGCGGGTCGTCGAAACCGGGCTGCCGCTGATCTATCTGAATATGGTGGGCGGCCAGGACGATCAGGTGTTCGACGGCGGGTCCTTCGCCCTGAACCCGGGTGGAGAGCTGGCCATGCGCATGACCACCTTTGACGAGGAGATCCGCCATATCGACCTGAATCGCACCGACGAAGGCTGGCGCATTGCCCCCGGCCCCATCGCTGTGCATGGGGATGAATGGGAACAGGATTACCGCGCCATGGTCGAAAGCCTGCGCGACTATATGCGCAAGACTGGGTTCAAGAAGGTGCTGCTTGGCCTGTCCGGCGGGATCGACAGCGCGATTGTCGCGACCATTGCCGTCGATGCGCTGGGGCCCGAGAATGTGCGCTGCGTGATGCTGCCGTCTGAATACACGTCGCAAAGCTCGCTGGATGATGCCAAGGACATCGCGACCCGTTTGGGCTGCTCCTATGACATCGTTCCGATCCGCGAAGGCCGTGAGGCGATCACCAACACGCTCGCCCCTTTTTTCGAGGGCATGGAACCCGACGTGACCGAAGAAAACATCCAGTCCCGCCTGCGGGGTCTTCTGCTGATGGCGCTTTCCAACAAGTTCGGCTCAATGCTTCTGACCACCGGCAACAAGTCCGAGGTCGCCGTGGGTTATGCCACGATCTATGGCGACATGGCGGGCGGCTACAATCCGATCAAGGATCTGTACAAAACCCGGGTGTTCGAACAATGCCGCTGGCGCAATGCCAATCACCGCGACTGGATGAACGGCCCCGAGGGCGAGGTCATCCCGGTCTCGATCATCGACAAACCACCATCTGCGGAGTTGCGCCCCGACCAGAAGGACGAAGACAGCCTGCCGCCTTACGAGGTGCTGGACGCGATCCTTGAGGGGCTGATCGACGACGAGAAATCGGTGGCCGAACTGGTGGCAGAAGGGTTCGACCGGGCGACGGTCAAGAAAGTCGAGCATCTGATCTTCATCTCGGAATACAAACGCTTCCAATCCGCACCCGGCACGCGCCTGACCATGCGCAGTTTCTGGCTGGACCGCCGCTATCCGATCGTGAATCGCTGGCGGGACGAAAGCTGATCGCCCCGCCGCGCATGTCTCAGCCCATCAAAAGCTGATAACTGTGTGGGACATAGTGGAAGCCTGCGTCCCGCGCCTCGACATAGCCAAGCGCCGGGAAGGGCATGTGGTATCCGATAAAGGGCATTTTCTCGGCAGCCAGCATTCCCAGCAGCGACCGGCGGGTTGCGGCGGCGGCTTCCTTGTCGCGGTCGAACTTCACCTCCCAATCCGGATAGGCCAGCGACCAGACGTAATGGTTGGCGAAATCCGCGGCGATCAGAAGCGAGTTTCCGTCGCTGTCCAGCCGATAGGCCATGTGGCCGGGAGTATGGCCAAACGCCTCGACCGCTTCGATACCGGATGCAACCGTGTCGCCGCCGTTGATCATGGTTGTCTGGTCCGCCAGAGGAGCCACTTTGGCGTCGAACCCCTCGTTGCCCGCTGCCGCCCAATGGTCGAACTCCAGCGCGCCGGTGACGTAACGGGCATTGGGGAAGGTCACTCCGCCATCACCGGACAAGCCGCCGATATGGTCGCCATGCATATGGGTGATCACGACGATATCCACCTGATCCGGCGCATACCCTGCATCAGCCAGCGCCGCCGTGATACCCTTGGCGTTCAGGCCCGTATCAAACAGCACAAGCTCGGACCCGGTGTTCACCACGGTCGGTGTAAAGAAAAACTGCGCTGCATCGGTCGGGATATGTGCGGTTTCCGAGGCTGCAGCGAACTCCTCTGCGCTGACATTCATGCCAAAAATGCTTTGCGGGTCTTCGACCGTGCGGTTGCCCGCCAACAGAGTCGTGACCTCGAACCCGCCCAACATGACGGTCTGCGATGCGGTGCTGGACAAGCCTGTTTGCGGAGCCATCGCACGCGCAGGTCCAGCAGCAAGCCCTGCCAGCGGCGCGGCGGCGCCCGCCATCAACAGATGTCGGCGCGACAGATAGGGAACGGAGAAAGATTTCATGAGGGACCTCCCGGTAAGAGCAGATTTTGATGAGATTCAGACCTGCACTATACTTCGATTTCCGATGGAAATGGACGGCGTCACGCAATCGTGACAAGCTTCAACACAAGGGCATGGCATGAGCACGCAGGAAAACAAGACACGCCCGACCGGTCAGGCCGTCACCCGCTTCATCGCCGCGGTCGAGCCCGAACCGAAACGCAAGGACGCCGAGGCGCTTGATCGGTTGTTTCGTCAGGTGACAGGGTTCGCGCCCGTCATGTAGGGCCCGTCCATCATCGGCTATGGCCGCTATCACTACCGCTATGACAGCGGGCGTGAAGGGGAGTTTCTGGCCACCGGTTGTTCACCCCGCAAGGCGCGTCACTCGATCTATATCATGCCGGGATATGCCGATTACGGTGATATTCTGGCGCGGCTTGGCAAGCACAAGATGGGCAAGTCCTGTCTTTACGTGAACAAACTGGCGGATATTGATCTGGAGGTATTGGCGGAGTTGATCCGGGCAGGCCTGCACGATCTGGACAAGAAATGGCCCGTGCAGCCCGTTTGATCATTCCCACCAGCGATCAATTTCGGCGATATCCTCGTCCGACCACCCGAAATGATGGGCAAACTCGTGAACGACGATATGCCCGACCAGTTCTGCCAGCGACACATCCCCGCGCGACGCCCATTCGTCAAGGATTGGCCTGCGAAACAGCGTGACTGTGTCCGGGGCGAAGGGTTGGTCAGACACGGATTTCTGTGTCAGCGGAATGCCTTCGTAAACCGCCGTCAACTCGAACGGATCTTCGATCTCCATCTCGGACAGCAACACGGCATTCGGCATGTTCTCGACCCGGATCGCAACCTCCAGCGCCTTTTCGACAAAGGCAGGTGGCAGGCGCATCCGGGCGTCATGGGCAAGCGCCTCGATATCTGCGATGGAAGGGGCGTATTTCCGAGTCATACCGGATTATATGGACAAATCCGGGCCAGTATGAAAGAGGGACGAGCCAAGGAGACCTGACCCATGACCACCACCCGCTTTGCCCCCTCGCCCACCGGCTATATCCATGTTGGCAACCTGCGCACCGCGCTGTTCAACTTTCTGATCGCTGCCAAGTCGGGCGGGCAATTCATCCTGCGTCTTGATGACACCGACCCGGAACGCTCCAGGCAGGAATATGCGGATGCCATCAAAGAGGATCTGGAATGGCTGGGCCTGACCTGGGACCGGGTCGAGAAGCAGTCCGACCGGCTGGACCGGTACGAGGCCGCCGCGCAAGAGCTGCGCGACATGGGCCGGTTTTACGAGTGTTTCGAAACCCCGACCGAGCTGGACCTGAAGCGCAAGAAGCAACTGAACATGGGCAAGCCGCCGGTCTATGACCGCTCGGCTTTGGCGCTGTCGGAAGATGAAAAGGCCAAGCTGCGCGAAGAACGTGGGCAAGGCCACTGGCGGTTCAAGCTGGATCACGAGCGGATCAACTGGACCGATGGCATTCTGGGCGACATCTCGATCGATGCGGCTTCTGTGTCCGACCCGGTGCTGATCCGCGGTGACGGGCAGTTTCTGTATACGCTGGCCTCGGTCTGTGACGACATCGACTTTGGCATCACTGATGTTGTGCGCGGGTCCGACCACGTGACCAACACCGCCACGCAAATTCAGATCATCGAAGCCCTGGGCGGCAAGGTGCCGTCTTTTGCGCACCACTCGCTCTTGACCGGTCCGCAGGGTGAGGCGTTGTCGAAACGCCTTGGCACGCTGGCAATTCGTGACCTGCGCGAACGCGGCGTTCAGCCGATGGCGCTGCTGAGCCTTCTGGCGCGGTTGGGGTCGTCGCAGCCGGTTGAACTTCGCAACTCGTTGGAGGAAATCGTTGAAGGGTTCGACCTGTCCACCTTCGGCTCTGCGCCCACCAAGTTTGACGTAGAAGACCTGTTGCCGCTGACCGCCCGGTATCTGTCACAGCTTCCGGCAACCGCCGTCGCGGACACGCTGTACGGTCTTGGCGTGCCTGCCGAACAGGCGGATGCCTTCTGGTCCGTTGCGCGTGAAAACATCACGACACTGGGCGATCTTGAAGGCTGGTGGACCCTGTGCCGCGATGGAGCGGACCCAGTGATTGACGAAGAGGACCGCGAATTCGTCGCCACAGCGATGGGACTGCTGCCGGACGGACCGTACAACGCCGACAGCTGGTCAAACTGGACTGCTGCTGTGAAAGAGGCCACCGGCCGCAAGGGCCGCGGGTTGTTCATGCCGCTGCGCAAGGCCCTGACCGGAATGGATCACGGCCCGGACATGTCAGTGCTTCTGCCGCTGATGCAGGTGATCCGCGCCAAGGACTGATCCTTTACACCGGATCGGTGCGGCGGGTTTGGGTTTTTCCCTCTGGCCCGGCACGCCGCACTCCTCCATGCTGTCAAAGCGTGACAGGAGATTACCAATGGCCCAACCCCAAACGGCAAGCGATGCGCAGGCGAAATTCCTGTCAGGCAGCTTGTTGCGTCATATCACGGTGATGTCGCTGACCGCTTCGGTCGGTTTAATGGCGATCTTTCTTGTCGACCTCGTGGACATGATCTTCATCTCGTGGCTGGGCCGGGATGAACTGGCGGCGGCCGTGGGCTATGCCGGCGCTATCCTGTTTTTCACGACCTCCTTCGGCATTGGCATGTCCATCGCGGCCGGTGCCCTTGTGGCGCGGGCGCTGGGGCAAGGCGACCGACAGACGGCGAAACGCCGCGCGGCGACCGCGCTTCTGTATGGGGTCGTGATCGGCAGCGCCTTCGCAGCCCTTGTCTGGTGGTTCGTACCGGAACTGGCAGCCCTTTTGGGGGCGTCCGGGGACACGCTGACACTGGCAACCGGGTATCTCAGGATCATCCTGCCCAGCCTGCCTATCCTGATCGTCGGCATGGTCGGCGGGGCGATTCTACGTGCCCATGGTGACGCCCGACGCGCGATGATGGCGACGATCTGGGGCGGATTGGTGAATGCCGTGCTGGACCCGATCCTGATTTTCGGTCTGGACCTTGAACTGACGGGTGCGGCGCTGGCTTCGGTTTGTGCGCGTATGACAATCGCGGTCATGTCGATCTATCCCGTGCTGCGTCATCATGGCGGGTTGGACCGCCCCCGATCGGTCGACTTCAAAGTCGATTTCACAGCCATCATGACCATCGCCCTGCCGGCGATCCTGACCCAGTTCGCTACACCAGTCGGTCAGGCCTATGTCACCCGCGCCATGGCCAAGTTTGGCGAAGACGCCGTGGCGGGCATGGCCATCGTGGGGCGTCTGGTGCCGGTCTCGTTTGCCGTTATTTTTGCGCTGTCAGGGGCCATTGGCCCGATTGTCGGCCAGAATTTCGGGGCGGGTCGGCTGGACCGTGTGCGCCGCACCATTCGTGACGGGTTGGTGTTCACGCTGTGCGTATCGGTCGCCGTCAGCGCCATCCTGTTCGTCCTGCGCGCGCCGATTGCCGATCTGTTCAACGCCGAAGGGCTGGCCCGCGACCTGGTCTATCTGTTCTGTGGTCCCTTGGCGCTGGCGTGGTTCTTCAACGGCGTGATCTTCGTCACCAATGCCAGTTTCAACAACCTGGGCCATCCCTTCTATTCGACCTGGGTAAACTGGGGTCGGCAGACGCTGGGCACGATCCCGTTGGTAATGCTGGGGGCAGCCTATTGGGGCGCGCCGGGCGTGCTGATCGGGCAGGCTGTCGGCGGGTTGATCTTCGCGGCAATCGCGCTTTTGCTGTCGGCGCACGTGTTGCGCATGGCGGAGCGTGGGGAATGCGAGGCAGATGCCCACCCGTACCAGCGGCAAACCCGACAGATATCGCTATTTGGTCTGCGCCGATAGGCGGGACAGACCTGCATCGACGATCTGCTGCTCTTCTTCGGTCAGCGTCTGCGCGCGTGGATAGATCGGCGCGGCGCGGTCGTTCAGAATAGGCGCGTGCCAGCCTTCGGTGGTTTCGAAGAAATGCGTGACGCCGGGCAAACCGAACTCGGCCAGGTATCCCTGTACTACAACGTCGATATAGCTAAGCAGCACCGGATTGTCGTCCGTTAGCGGTTGATGCTTGCCGTCCTCGATGGCATAGATGGCCACGTCGGCTGTTTCGACACCATGTTGCACCTCGGGTCCAAGCGGGACGCGCCTGTAAGCGCGCTCTCGGTGGTCCAGTGCTGACCAATCCGCGCCGGGGACCGAGGCGATCATCCCCTCGATGTAATCCTCGCGATCCGGAACCGCGGTCAGATAACACAGCTTGCGCAGCGGTGACCGTCGCCACGCGCGCCGCCACCCCGTCACCCGCGCGGGTTGCGCGTTCTCAAACGCATGGGTGCGGCGGTTCACAAGCGAGCCATAGCCGAAGAAAAACGGATCCTGCATGACCCTACCCTGCCGTGGCATGCAGTTGTGTTCAACCTCTTGCCGAAATCGGTGCAGACGGATAACGTATCGCCATCGCATCGGGAGAATCTGGCGAAAGCTGGTGCCGAAGGAGCAACCGCCCCGGTAAACTCTCAGGCCCACGGACCGATGCGGCGCACAGGACTCTGGAGAGAGGCACACAGATGCCCGCCGAAGGGATAACGATCTCAGGCGACACGGACAGAGGGGGCATCACTGGACGCCGAGGCGTCTGAACGATGCCGGGCGCATGGCTTCCATGACTTACCGGTAGCAATTGGAGGAATGGCCATGGGTGCAGCCCAGGACGATCTGAAACGGACGGGTCTTTACGACCTGCATCTGGAGCTTGGTGCCAAGATGGTGCCATTTGCCGGTTACGAAATGCCCGTGCAATACCCGCTGGGCGTGATGAAGGAACACCTGCACACGCGATCTGCGGCGGGGCTTTTCGATGTCAGCCATATGGGTCAGGTGATCCTGCGCGGCGACAATCCGGCACTGTCGCTGGAACGCCTTGTGCCACAATCAGTTGCGGGACTGGCCGAGGGGCGCCAGCGCTACGGCCTGTTCACCAATGACGATGGCGGCATTCTGGACGACCTGATGATCGCCAATCGCGGCGATCACCTTTTTCTCGTCGTCAATGCCGCCTGCAAGGATGCCGACATTGCCCATATGCGCGCCAACCTAACCGATTGTGAGGTCGAGGTCATTGACGAGCGCGCCCTTCTGGCACTGCAAGGCCCGGCTGCTGAAGGCGCGCTGTCCCGGCTTGTTCCGTCGGCCAAGGACATGAAATTCATGGACGTAGCGGTTACCGACAGCGACTTTGGAGAGCTTTGGATATCCCGCTCGGGCTACACCGGCGAAGACGGATACGAGGTCTCGGTGCCCGACGCCCACGCCGTTGCCTTTGCCCGTGCCCTTCTGGACATGGACGAGGTCGAGCCAATCGGCTTGGGTGCGCGTGATAGCCTGCGGCTCGAGGCCGGGCTGTGTCTTTATGGAAATGACATCGACACCACCACCACGCCGGTCGAAGCCGCCCTTGAATGGGCCGTGCAGAAGGTGCGCAAAACCAGTGGCGAGCGCGAAGGCGGCTTCCCCGGAGCCGACCGCATATTGGCCGAATTCGAAAACGGCGCCACGCGTCGTCGCGTGGGTCTGCTGCCCGAAGGGCGTGCGCCCATGCGGGCCGGAACCGAGCTATATGCCACTGAAGACGCCGTTACGCCCATTGGGCAAGTGACCTCAGGCGCGTTCGGTCCCTCGATCGAGCGGCCGATGTCGATGGGTTATGTCACCATCGAGCACGCCGAAACCGGCACGAGGATATTCGGCGATGTGCGCGGCAAGCGCCAGCCTGTCACGGTTGCGGACATGCCGTTCCGCCCCGCCACTTACAAACGTTGACCCCATATTTCCAGCAGGAGACACAATATGAAATACACCGAAGAACACGAATGGCTGCGCGAAGAAGACGGCGTCTACGTGGTGGGCATCACCACCCACGCCGCCGAGCAACTTGGCGACGTTGTCTTTGTCGAACTGCCCGAAGTCGGCGACACCGTCTCCAAGGATGACGAAATCGTCGTGATCGAAAGCGTCAAGGCCGCGTCCGATATCCTCAGCCCGCTGGACGGCGAGATTACCGAGGTGAACGAAGCCATCGTCGATGAACCCACCAAGGTCAACGAAGACGCCGAAGGCGAAGCGTGGTTCTTCAAGATCAAGGCGTCCGACACCAGCCCGTTGGATGATTACATGGACGAAGCCGGTTACAAGAAATTCATCGGCTGATCCACAGGCCACGCGCCATCAAACACAGGGTCAGGGGCCAACACGGCCCTTGCCATCCCCATATGCCTGCCCCCCGTACGGAGAAACGCAATGTCGTTCACGCCCACCGGTTACAAACCCTATGATTTCGCCAACCGCCGCCATATCGGCCCCTCGCCCACCGAGATGGACGAGATGTTCAAGACCATCGGCGTGAAGGATCTGGACGAGTTGATCGACCAGACCATGCCGAAAAGCATTCGCCAGAAGGAACCTTTGGACTGGGGCCCGGCGTTGTCGGAACGCGAGGCGCTGCACAAGATGCGGTACACGGCGGCACGCAACAAGGTCATGCGGTCCTTGTTGGGTCAGGGCTATCACGGGACGGTGACGCCCCCGGCAATTCAACGCAACATTCTGGAGAACCCCGCCTGGTACACCGCCTACACACCCTATCAGCCCGAGATATCACAGGGCAGGCTTGAGGCGCTGTTGAACTTCCAGACGATGGTATCGGACCTGACCGGGCTTGAGATCGCGAATGCCTCGCTTCTGGATGAAGCGACGGCCTGCGCCGAGGCGATGACCATGGGTCAGCGCATCGCCAAGTCGAAGGCGATGAAGTTCTTCGTGGACGAAGCCTGTCACCCACAGAACATCGCCGTTATGAAAACCCGCGCCGAACCACTGGGGATCGAGATCGTGATCGGCGACCCCGAAGAGGATCTGGTGGCCGATGAGGTGTTCGGCGCGATCTTCCAATACCCCGGCACCTATGGTCGCGTGTGCGATTTCACCGATCAGATTGCGGCGCTGCACGACGCGAAAGCCGTTGGTATCGTATCTGCCGACCCGCTGGCGCTGACCGTGCTGAAAGAGCCGGGCGCAATGGGGGCTGACATCGCTGTCGGCTCGTCGCAGCGGTTTGGCGTGCCGATGGGCTTTGGCGGCCCGCACGCCGCCTATATGGCGACCGCTGACAAGCACAAACGCGCCATGCCGGGTCGCCTGATCGGCGTGTCGATTGATACGCGCGGCAATCAGGCCTATCGCCTGTCGCTGCAAACCCGCGAACAGCATATCCGGCGCGAAAAGGCGACCTCGAACGTCTGCACCGCGCAGGCGCTTCTGGCCGTGATGGCGGGCTTTTATGCGGTTTTCCACGGCCCCGAAGGCCTGAAAGCGATCGCGCAGGACGTGCACCTGAAAACCGTGAGACTTGCCAAGGGGCTCGAGGATGCGGGCTTCACCATCACCTCGAAACACTTCTTTGACACAATCACCGTCCATGTGGGCGCGCTTCAGAACACGGTCCTTAAATCGGCACGTGAGGAAGGCATCAACCTGCGCCCGGTCGACACTGAATATGTCGGCATCACGCTGGATGAAGCCACCCGCCCCGCCGTGATCGAAGGGGTCTGGCGTGCCTTCGGCATCACCCGCAGCTATGACGACAGCGACAACGAATATCGCCTGCCGGATGCAAGCCTGCGGACCTCGGAATACCTGACCCACCCCGTCTTCCACATGAACCGGGCCGAGACCGAGATGATGCGCTATATGCGTCGTCTGGCGGATCGCGACCTGGCGCTGGACCGCGCCATGATCCCGCTTGGGTCCTGCACCATGAAGCTGAACGCCGCTGCCGAAATGATGCCTGTCACATGGCGCGAGTTCGCCTATATCCACCCGATGGCGCCGGAAAATCAGGTCGAAGGCTATGCTGAGATGATCGAGGATCTGAAACAGAAGCTGTGCCTGATCACCGGCTATGACGATATGTCGATGCAACCAAACTCGGGCGCGCAGGGCGAATATGCGGGGCTTCTGACCATTCAGGCCTATCACAAGGCGCAGGGCCAGGGTGATCGCAATGTCTGCCTGATCCCGATTTCTGCGCATGGCACGAACCCTGCTTCGGCGCATATGGTCGGAATGGATGTGGTCGTGGTGAAATCGGCCCCGAACGGGGACATCGACCTTGATGATTTCCGCGCGAAAGCCGAAGCGGCGGGCGACAAGCTGGCCGCGTGCATGATCACCTATCCATCCACCCACGGCGTGTTCGAGGAAACCGTGCGCGAGGTTTGCCAGATCACCCATGACCACGGTGGGCAGGTCTATATCGACGGGGCGAACCTGAACGCGATGGTTGGCTTGTCGAAACCCGGCGAAATCGGCGGGGATGTCAGTCACCTGAACCTGCACAAAACCTTCGCCATTCCACATGGCGGGGGCGGCCCCGGCATGGGTCCGATCGGTGTGAAAGCCCACCTTGCACCGCATCTGCCGGGCAACGGGCTTGTCGGGGAAGAGGGCGCTGTGTCCGCAGCCCCGTTCGGATCAGGCTCGATCCTGCCGATCAGCTGGGCTTACGTGCTGATGATGGGCGGTGACGGGCTGACGCAGGCAACCAAGGTGGCGATCCTGAACGGCAACTATATCGCCACCCGCCTGAAAGGGGCGTTCGACGTGTTGTTTACGGGCAAAAACGGTCGCGTGGCGCATGAATGCATCATCGACACCCGCCCCTATGCCGACAGCGCGGGCGTGACCGTGGACGACATTGCCAAACGTCTGATCGACAACGGCTTCCACGCCCCGACGATGAGCTGG
This sequence comes from Aliiroseovarius zhejiangensis, assembly GCF_014656375.1. Taxonomy (GTDB): domain Bacteria; phylum Pseudomonadota; class Alphaproteobacteria; order Rhodobacterales; family Rhodobacteraceae; genus Aliiroseovarius; species Aliiroseovarius zhejiangensis. The sequence continues at coordinate 106,616 of NZ_BNCH01000004.1, forward strand.
CCGGTGGCCGGCACGCTTATGATCGAACCCACCGAGTCCGAAACCAAGGCCGAACTGGATCGTTTCTGCGATGCGATGCTCGCCATCCGCGAGGAAATTCGCGAGATCGAGGAGGGCAAGATTGATCCGGAAAACAACCCGCTGAAGAACGCGCCCCACACCTATGTGGACCTCGTTGGGGAATGGGACCGCCCCTATACCCGCGAGCAGGGATGCTTCCCGGCGGGCAGCTTCCGGGTCGACAAATACTGGTCGCCGGTGAACCGGGTGGACAACGCCTATGGCGACCGGCATCTGGTCTGCACCTGCCCGCCGCTGACGGATTACACCGACGAAAGCTAAGTGGCGTTTAACGAATGAGAACGGGCGGTGAAGCAATTCACCGCCCGTTTTGATTTTGCCTTGACTGTTCTGCCCACATTGCGATCGCCCGAGCCGAGGGGTGGGCGGGTAGCGCCCGCCCCGCGGGGGCGGTTCGGGCGCTGTCCGTGCAAACACGGATAGACCAACGTTTCTTATCCCTTTGACCGCTCCAGCATCCCGAACAGATCACGCGGATCATCAGGGTCTGCCAACATATCAAGCTGGGTGAAAAACTCTGTCCCCTCAATCGCTTTCGAGATGTAGCGTAGGGCGGAAAAATCCTCGATCGCGAAGCCCACGCTGTCAAACAGGGTGATCTGTTTGGCGTCCGTTCGCCCCGGCGCTTGCCCGGTGATCACCTGCCACATCTCGGTGATCGGGTGGTCCTTGTCCAATTGCTGGATCTCGCCTTCCACCCATGTTTGTTCAGGATACTCGACAAAGATTTTCGACCGCAGAAGGATGTCACGGTGCAGTTCGGTCTTGCCGGGGCAGTCACCTCCGATGGCGTTGATATGCACCCCCTCGCCGATCATGTTGTCAGTCAGGATGGTTGCATATTGCTTGTCGGCGGTGCAGGTGGTGATGATCTGCGCGCCCTCCATGCTTTCCTCGCCGGTCTTGCAGGGTACGACGGTCAATCCCGTCCCTTGCAGGTTGCGCGCGCATTTCTCGGTCGCGGCGGGGTCGATGTCGTAGAGGCGCACCGTGTCGATCCCGCAAATCGCCTTGAAGGCCAGACACTGAAATTCAGACTGTGCGCCATTGCCGATCATCGCCATCGTCTTCGACCCCTTGGGCGCCAGATGTTTGGCAACCATTGCGCTGGTGGCAGCGGTGCGCAGCGCGGTCAACACGGTCATTTCGCTGAGAAGTTTGGGATAGCCCGAGTTCACATCGGCCAAAAGGCCAAACGCGGTGACGGTCTGCAGCCCTTCCTTGGTGTTCTTCGGGTGGCCGTTCACGTATTTGAATCCATACATCTCACCGTCCGACGTCGGCATAAGCTCGATCACCCCAACGTCAGAATGGCTGGCGACGCGGGGGGTTTTGTCAAACAGCTCCCACCGTTTGAAATCGGCTTCGATTTCGTCGGCAAGATCGATCAGCACGTTCTCGATGCCGATATGGTGGACAAGTCCCATCATGTGTTCGACCGACACGAAGGGCACATAAGCAAGTTCAGAGGGCAGAGGCGGCATTGGGCGTCCTTTCGAAGATCAATAGCTTTGGGTGCGGCGGTCCAGCACGCGACGGCCAAACAGGCTGGCGGTCAGATCCACCATCAGGCGCGCGGTGCGGCCGCGGTCATCCAGAAACGGGTTCAGTTCGACCAGATCAAGCGAAGTGACAAGGCCGCTGTCGTGCAGCATCTCCATGATGTGATGGGCTTCGCGGAAGGTGGCGCCGCCGGGAACCGTGGTGCCAACAGCGGGTGCAATGTCGGGTTCGATGAAATCCACATCAAGGCTGACATGCAAAAGCCCGTCAGCCGCCGCGACCTGATCCAGAAACGGAAGCAGTAGCTTGGCGATGCCGTGTTCGTCAATCGCCCGCATGTCATATGCAAGCGCGTCCGAGGCTTGCAGCAAATCCCGCTCCATCCCGTCCACGGACCTGAGACCGATCATGCAGACATTTCGCGATTCCAACGGTGCAGGCAAGGGTTTGCCAAGTATGTCGGGAAAGCCGTCCAACCCGCAGGCGAAGGCCACGGGCATGCCATGGATATTGCCGCTGGGGGACGAGGCCGGAACATTGAAATCGGAATGCGCGTCCAGCCACAGCACGAATTGCGGGAGCCCCAGTTCGGCAGCGGCGGCGACATGGCCGGTAACGGTGCCCATCGACAAGGCATGATCCCCACCCAGATAGATCGGCAGCACATCCTGCTTCGCCAGATCATAGGCATGACGGTGTAGACTGCGCGCCCAGCCCGCAACCTGTGGCAGGAGTTTCAGATGCGTGTATTCGGTTTCAAGCGCGTCGACCTCGTCGCGCTGCGCATCACCCAGATCGACCACCTCGTGCCCCAGTGACGCCAGTTCCTCGGCCAGACCGGCAGTGCGATAGGCCGCTGGCCCCATGATGCAGCCGCGACGACCCGCGCCTTCCTCGATCGGTGCACCAAGCAGATGGATGTTGGTCATTGGGCCTCTCCTTCATGTGTGGATCGCGTCAAGGTTGGTCATGGCAGCGCATCAGCGTGTGGGTGCTCACGTGATCATAGCATAGGCAGGATTTCACCAATAATGAGCAAATTGCACAATATCTATAAATTGTATTGTCATTTTGATATGGTTGCTTATCACTACCTTATGCATATCTTTGATGACCTCGACCGCAACCTGATCGCCATTCTGCGCGAGGACGGACGCGCCCCGATCTCGAAACTCGCAGAAATTCTTGGTGTCTCACGCGCCACGGTGCAGGCGCGGCTCGATCGGTTGTTGGACACCGGTGCGGTGTTGGGCTTCACCATCCGCGCGCGGCAGGATCACGGGCCGGATGGCGTTCACGCCATCATGATGATCGAGGTCTCCGGCAAATCCGCCACGGCAGTTATTAAGCGCCTGCGCGGCCTGCCGGAACTGCGCAGCCTGCATTCCACTAACGGAAAATGGGATCTGGTGGCGCAACTGACGGCCGACAACCTGACCCATTTCGACCGCATCCTGCACGATGTGCGGATGGTCGAAGGCATCACCAACAGCGAAACGAGTATCTTGCTGAGCACCGTCTGACCCCTTGACGTAAACCAGCGTCAACATCATATGCTCTCCATTGAATATAATGGAGCACCCCATGTCCTCTTCCGCCAAAATGACCTGCCTTGATTGTGGCAGCGTAAATCGTGTCCCGACCGACAAGCTGACCGCTGGCCCCAAATGCGGCACCTGTGGGGCGAAACTGTCCGATGGCAAGGTGCGCGAGTTGGATCCGGCCACTCTGTCGAAAGCCGCACGAAACGACGACACGCCGCTTCTGGTGGATTTCTGGGCGCCCTGGTGTGGCCCCTGCCGCATGATGGCCCCGGCCTTTGCGCAAGCCGCGCAGAGCATGGCGCCGGACGTGCGGTTCGCCAAGATCAACACGCAGGATCATCCAAGCGTTTCGGTAAAGAACAACATACGCGGCATTCCGGCCCTGATCCTGTATCAGAACGGCAAGGAAATCGCGCGTCATGCCGGGGCGATCCCCGCCAACGCGATCGAGGCTTTCGCGCGCACGCATATCAAAACGTAATCCGCCGATATTTCCTGACTATTTTTGTCGGAACCACTTTACGATACCTTGATCCGGCATTAGAACGGGGCGCAATTCCAAGGAGCTTGCGATGCGCGCGCCGGCAATTCTGGCCTTCATTCTGTTCGGCTGCCACATGGCACAGGCCAAGGACGCCCCGCCATGGGGCGAGCCGCACCTGTCACCCGCCCCGCGCACCCAGGCAGAACAAGACCGCATTCGTTCCACGCTGGGGGCCAATCCGCGCGCCCTTTCGGCCTATGAGGCACGCCCAGCCGGCGCCGCCACCTCGATGTCCCCATCTGCACGGGTGCCATTCTCTGATCCTGCGATCGGGCTGACGGCAGATCAGAAGCTGGAGTTCAGGCTGGGTGAGGCGCTGTTTGAGAAACTTTGGGTGCAAGGCCCAGCCTCGACCATCTCGTCCGACGGACTTGGCCCGCTTTACAATGCCCGCGCCTGTTCGGCTTGCCACCTGAACAACGGGCGGGGCTATCCCCCGGCACATCCCGACGACGCCACCCCCGGTCTGGTTCTGCGCCTGTCGCAGATCGGAGCAGACGGCAGGACGCACCCCGACCCCCAATATGGCTTTCAGATACAGGATCATGCGACCTCCGGGCAGACCGCCGAAGGGTCGCTTTCCGTCACCTACGCCCCGCAGGTGAAACGCTTTGCGGATGGGACAAAGATCGAACTGCGCGTCCCGACATACTCTGTTGCCAACCCGTCTTCCGGCCCCATTGATGATAGCACCCTGACCTCGCCCCGCGTCGCCCCGCCGATGATCGGGCTTGGGTTGCTTGAAGCCATCCCCGAAGCAGACATTCTAAAGAATGCAGACCCCGATGACGCTGACAATGACGGCATCTCGGGTCGCCCCAACCGTGCCTGGTCGCGCGAGTTCGATCAGTGGATGCTGGGCCGGTTCGGCCACAAGGCGGGCAACCCCACCGTTCGTCAACAAACAGCCGAGGCGGCGCATGGCGACATCGGCCTGTCCAGCACCCTGTTCCCGGCCCAGTATGGCGATTGCACCCCGAAACAGGCAGACTGCCGGGCCGCGCGCAATGGCAACTCTGCCCAGCAAGACAATCAGGAGCTTGGCGACACGGCGCTGGACCTGATGGCCTTTTACGCCGCGAACCTTGCGGTGCCTGTGCGCATATTGGCACGGGCGCCACAGGTGCTGCGCGGCAAATCGCTGTTTCACGATGCTGGTTGCGCCGCCTGCCACACCCCGACCTTCGTCACCCATCGCCTGCCCGATGATCCCGCCCGTTCGTTCCAACTGATCTGGCCTTACTCCGACCTGCTTTTGCACGATATGGGGGACGGATTGGCAGATCGCCGCCCGGAAGGTCAGGCGTCAGGCCGGGAATGGCGCACAGCCCCTTTGTGGGGCCTGGGCAGCACGGAACGGGTTGGCGGGCGGAAGGGCTTTCTTCATGATGGACGCGCACGCACGGTGCTGGAGGCCATCATGTGGCACGGGGGCGAGGCCACCGCCGCCCGTGAAAAGGTGCGCCTGCTGGACGTTGAAGATCGTGCGGCGCTGATTGCATTTCTGGAGTCGCTATGAGAACCCTTGCCACCCTCATCTCCGCCTGCCTGCTGCCCGGGATGCTCTGGGCGGCCGATCCGCAAACCGCCACCAATCCCGCCGTCAATCATGTCGCACTGACCGATCAGGTGCTTGTGGTTCTGGATGATCAGTTTGCCGCCTTTCGTGATGACACCGCCCGCTTGTCCCAAGTCGCGCAGGCGTTCTGCGACGGCACCGCCAACCGGCAACAGATGACGCAGGCGCTTGCCGCAGCATGGACTGCCTGGGCGCCGCTGGATGCCTATCAGTTCGGCCCGATCGAAACGCAGGCCGCCGCGCTGACGGTCAATTTCTTTCCCGACAAGAAGAACTTTGTCGGACGCGCCGTTGCCGAATTGTTGAAGCGACCAGCACAGGAACAGGCGGATCCGGAAACGGTTGCGGCAGCCAGTGCCGGCGCACAGGGGTTGCCGGCGCTGGAGCGTTTGGTGTTTGACGATGTTCAAACCTGCCCGGCGCTGATCGGCGTGTCGGGCAACCTGGCCCGGATCGGCGCGGCCCTTCATGACGGATGGTTCGCCCCCGAAGGGTGGGCCGATCTGGTTCGGGATGCTGGGGCTGACAACCCGGTCTATCTGTCCCATCAGGAGTTCACGCGCCAGATCTTCACGGCGCTGGATTTCTCGATCCTGCGCCTGCGCGAACACCGGATCGGACGCGCCCTTGGCACATACGAGCGCAGCTTCCCCACACGGGCCGAAGCATGGCGGGCGGGCTTCACCAACGACATCATGATTGCCCAGCTTGACGGCTTGATCGCGATGGTTGACGACGGTTTTTCCGATGCGGTGCCCGACGCGACACGGGCCGAGATCGTGCAGATCGCACGGGATGTTCAGGCGCGTATCCACGCCATCGGCGCGCCGCTGTCCGAGGCGCTGGATGATCCGCAAACGCGCATCCGGGTCGAGGCTTTGCAACCCATGCTGGACCATCTGAAATCCCGCCTTGATCAGCAGATCGGTGAAAGCCTTGGCGTCGATGCCGGGTTCAGCGCCGGGGACGGAGATTGACGGGATGAAGCGACGCCATTTCCTTGCAGGGGCGTCGGCCAGCCTTGGGCTGAGCGGATGGGCGACAGGGTCCTGGGCTGCCGCCGGGGCGCCTGATTTCATCACGGCTGGAAACCGGGCTGACAAAACCTCGTGGTTGGTGGGGCTGACACGCGCCGGCGATGTGGTGTTCCAGATCGCCCTTCCCAGCCGGGGTCACGCAGCAGCCATTCATCCGGAAATGGCGCAGGCGGTCGCTTTTGCGCGCCGCCCGGGTCGTTTTGCCGTGGTCATTGACTGCACCGATGGCCGCGAACTTGCGCGTTTGACGACACCCGCCGGACGGCACTTCTATGGCCATGGCGCTTTTTCGGCCGATGGCAAGCACCTGCTCACGACCGAGAATGATTATGACACCCCCGCTGGGGTGCTGGGCATCTGGGACGCATCCGACGGCTTTCGTCGGGTGGGCGAGGTGTCGTCAGGAGGGATTGGCCCGCATGACATCCTGCGCCTGCCGAATGGGGGATTCGTCGTTGCCAATGGCGGCATCCAGACTCATCCGGACATGGAGCGCGCCAAGCTGAACCTGCCGACCATGCGCACCAATCTGACCTATCTGAATGTCGAAGGCGCGATTGTGGATCAAGTTGAACTGACCGGCGCGATGCATCAGAACTCGATCCGCCATATCGCGCTGGACGGCATCGGCGCGGTGGCGGCGGCGCTGCAATGGCAGGGGGCACCTGCGAAAGAGGTGCCGTTGGTTCTGCGCCACCGCCGAGGTGACGACCCGACCTTCCTGCCGCACCCCGATCAGTCACGTCTGAAAACCTATGCCGGGTCCGTCGCCGTTTGTCCGCAGACCGGAGACATCGCCGTTACCGGTCCGAAGGGCAGCACCGTGATCTATTTCGACGCAACGGGCCAGCCACGCGGGTCCACCCAACATGACACTGCCTCAGGCGTTGCGCCCGCGCCGCAAGGCGGTTTGATGATCACCCGGGACGGCGGTTTGATCCATCGCGCCAGCGGGGTCGAGACTCTGATCCCCGTCGAAGGGGGTTGGGCGTGGGACAATCACCTGATCGCCCGTTAATCCAGATAGGTCCAGCTGTCAGCGCCATCGAAATGCCGAACGGGAATCGTATTCAGGTCGGACGGCGAAAGCATGCGCAAATTCAATGCCATCCGCTGTTGATCCGCGTCCTTCCCTGACACCCAGTGGGTGATGCATCCACAGGTCCTGCAGGCGCAAAACTCTATCGTGCGATCGCCCCAGCTGTAACGCGTCACTTGGTCCGAACCAGTCAAAATCGCGCCTTCGACGGGTGGGCAATGGGTCCATAACGTGGCGTATCTTCTACAAATCGAACAATTGCACGAAACCACGTGTTCCGGGCGGGCGACTTCGAATGTCACGGCACCACAATGGCAGGAACCTTTGAGCTTCTCTGTCATGACGTATCCTCCTGATCAAAACTGACACAAAGAAAAAGGCCCCGCAATCGCAGGGCCTTTTCTTGGGTCGTGGTGCGCTCACCCATCCTTGCGGATCGTCTCGTTCTTTGGATCATAGGGGCTGTCGACCGTGATCTCGGCATCCCAGAGCCTGTCAAACATCTTGACCTTCAGCTTGGTGCCCGGCACCGCCAGGTCAGGGCGCACATAGCCCATGCCAATGGATTTGCCGAACGCGACCGAATAGCCGCCCGAGGTCAGGCGACCCACCTTGGTATCCCCGTCATACAGCGCCTCGCGGCCCCACGGGTCGGCGTCGTCCGGCCCGTCGATCAGAAGCGTGACGCATTTCGACCGGATACCGGTTTCCAACATTGCCTCTTTGCCGTGGAAGTCCTTTTCAAGGTCGATGAAGCGCGGCAGGTCGGCCTCTTGCGGGGTGGCATCGCGGCCAAGTTCCGTGCCGAAGGCGCGATAGGATTTTTCCTGCCTAAGCCAGTTTTGCGCCCGCGCGCCCACCAGTTTCATGCCGTGCTTTTCGCCCGCCAGCATCAACAGATCCCACAGGTAGTTCTGCATCTCGATCGGGTGATGAAGCTCCCACCCCAATTCACCTGTATAGGCCACGCGGATCGCGTTCACCGGGCACATGCCCAGCTCGATCTGGCGCGCAGACAGCCACGGGAACCGTTTGTTCGACAGCGCGGTGGCGGGATCGGCATCCTTGATCACCTCGTTCAACACATCGCGCGACTTGGGACCGGCGATGGCGAACACGCCCCATTGGGTGGTGACGTCCTGAATTTCGATGTATCCGAATTCCTCCATCATATCCTCGGCGGCCTTGCGCAGGAAATCGGCGTCATATTCCGTCCAGGCACCCGCCGACACGAGGTAATATTCGTGCTCTTTCATCCGCACGATGGTGTATTCGGTGCGCGTGGTGCCCGCATCCGTCAGCGCATAGGTCAGGTTGATGCGACCAACCTTTGGCAGCTTGTTGCAGGTGAACCAGTCCAGAAACGCAGTCGCGCCCGGCCCTTTGATCACGTGTTTGGTGAAGGCGGTGGCGTCGATCAGGCCGACCCCTTCGCGGATCGCCTTTGCTTCGTCCACCGCGTATTGCCACCAGCCGCCCCGGCGGAAGCTGCGGGCGTCGTGGTCGAAGCTCTCGGGCGCATCCAGCGGGCCATAGTAGTTCGGGCGTTCCCACCCGTTCACCCAGCCGAACTGCGCGCCTTTTTCCTTCTGCCGGTCATAGGCGGGCGAGGTGCGCAGGGGCCGACAGGCCGGGCGCTCTTCGTCGGGGTGGTGCAGGATATAGACATGCTCATAGCATTCTTCGTTCTTGCGCGCGGCAAACTCGGTCGTCATCCAGCTTTGCGAATAACGTTTCGGGTCCAGCGACGCCATGTCGATCTCGGCCTCGCCATCGACCATCATCTGGGCAAGGTAGTAGCCGGTGCCGCCTGCCGCCGTGATGCCGAAACTGAACCCTTCCGCCAGCCACATGTTGCGCAGGCCGGGGGCCGGGCCGACCAGCGGGTTGCCATCGGGCGTGTAGCAGATCGGGCCGTTGAAATCGTCCTTCAGGCCGCTGTCGGCGCAGGACGGCACGCGTTCCGCCATCGCCATGTATTGATCCGCGATCCGGTCCAGATCAAGCGGGAACAGGTCCGCGCGGAAACTGTCTGGCACACCGTATTCAAACCGTGCCGGTGCGCCGTGTTCATAAATGCCAAGGATCCAGCCGCCACGTTCTTCGCGGGCATAGGATTCATTGTCGGCGTCGCGCACAACCGGGTGCTCCGGGTTGCCGGCTGCGCGCCATTTGACCAGCTCGGGGTCCTGATCCATTACGATAAACGTGTGCTCGACCGGGATGGCGGGCATCTTGATGCCCAGCATCCTGGCGGTGCGCTGTGCGTGGTTGCCCGATGCGGTCACGACATGTTCGGCGGTGATCACCACCTGTTCGTCCGACGCCACAAGGTTGCCGCCCTTTTCCACCATCTTGGTGCAGGTCACGTCCCAATGGGTGCCGTTCCAGTGAAACGCGTCCGCCTGCATCTTGCGCACGATCTCGACCCCACGTTGGCGCGCGCCCTTGGCCATCGCCTGCGTAACGTCGGCCGGGTTAATATATCCGTCGGTATTGTGATACAGCGCGCCCTTCAGGTCCGAGGTTTCGATCAGCGGCCAGCGGGCCTTGATCTCGTCCGGGGTCAGCCATTCATAGGGTATGCCCACCGTTTCGGCGGTCGAGGCATAGAGCATGAACTCGTCCATACGCTCCTGCGTCTGCGCCATGCGCAGGTTGCCCACCACGGCGAAACCGGCGTTCAGACCGGTTTCTTCCTCCAGAGTCTTGTAGAACTTGACGGAATAATCGTGGATATGGGTCGTCGCGTAGGACATGTTGAACAGGGGCAGAAGCCCCGCCGCATGCCAGGTCGAGCCCGACGTCAGCTCGTCGCGTTCCAGCAACATCACATCGTCCCAACCCGCCTTGGCAAGGTGATAGGCGATCGAGGTGCCAACAGCACCACCGCCGACGACAAGGGCTTTGACTTGGGTTTTCATGGGGCGACTCCCTTCGGGCATATGCGTTGCATCATACATGGCGCACGGTCAGCAAACGTGCCAAGCCAGCCCGACCTTTGCCTGCGGAAAAACGACATCGGGGCCGTATTCAGCGCCCCAGCGCCTCGCCCAGCCGGGTAACGGGCAATACGGGGCCGATCAGCGCCGCCAGTTCGGCGCGGCGCGGGTTGGTCGGGTCGAACAGCGTCATGCACATGTAATCCTCGACCATCGCGGCCTGTGCTTCGAACCCATAGGACAGATAGGCGCCAGTCTCGCGCCCCGGCCAGTAATAGGGATCCCCCTTGCGCAGGCTTTCTGCGCCTGACCGGCCCGGCGTGTATCCGGTGCGATCACGGTTCTGCCACTGCCAGACATGCACCAGCTCGTGCATCATCAGAAGAGCGTGCGGCATGGGCAGGCTGTTGGGCCAGCCTTCGAACATATCGTCGCGATACAGGTCGCGTTTCAGAAAGACCTGATTCCATAGAACCAGCCCTGCCGGGAACTCGATCCTGCGCACAGGCTGGGGCACGCGGTCGCAGATGCCCTTGGGCAGCTTGCGCGCGTCCTGTCTGGGGGCGTCGGCTGGTATCGGATCAGGTTTCGGCAATGGCAACACGCCAATCCCGGCCCGCACCCGCACCTTGTCGGTGTCCAGACTGTCGCCGAACACCAGTTGCGACATCTCGACCTCGGTGTCCGACAAGGGACGCGCGCAGGCGGTCAGCGCCACCAACAGCCCCACCCCCAGGATCAGACGTGCGATCATGTTATACCCGTGAACCTAAAGCATCCCCGGCACGACCTGATCGGGCGGGCGGTGGCCATCGGCGAACGTCTTGATGTTGATCAACACCTTCTCGCCCATCTCAATCCGCCCCTCGACCGTGGCCGACCCCATATGCGGCAGCGCCACCACGTTGGGCAGGTCGCGCAGGCGTGGATTGATCTCGTTCCCATGCTCGTAAACATCCAGCCCGGCCCCCGCGATCTCGCCCGCGCGCAGCATCCGGGTCAGGGCGTTTTCGTCAATCACCTCGCCGCGCGATGTGTTCACGATCACCGCCTCGGGCTTCATCAGCTTCAGACGGCGCGCATTCATCAGGTGGAAGGTCGATGGCGTGTGCGGGCAGTTGATCGACAGCACGTCCATCCGCGCCACCATCTGGTCAAGGCTCTCCCAATAGGTGGCTTCCAACTGCTCCTCGATCTTCGGGTGCACACGCTTGCGGTTGTGGTAATGCACCTGCATTCCGAACGCCCGCGCACGGGCCGCGACCGCCTGACCGATCCGGCCCATGCCCAGAATGCCCACGCGCCGCCCCTGAATGCGGTGGCCCAGCATCGCGGTGGGCGACCAGCCCGGCCATTCGCCCGTCGCCATCAAACGAATCCCTTCCGGGAACCGCCGGGTGACGGCCAGGATCAGCGCAATCGCCATGTCTGCGGTGTCATCGGCCGAAACCCCGGCGGTGTTCGAGACCAGGATACCACGCTGCCGCGCCGATCCCACGTCGATATGATCAACCCCGGCACCGTAATTGGCGATCAGACGCAGCCTGTCACCCGCGCCCGCCAGCATGTTCGCGTCGATCTGGTCGTTGATCGTCGGGACCAGCACATCGCAGCGCGTCATCGCGTCGGCCAGTTCGGATCGGGTCATCGGCGTGTCATCATCCCGAAGCTCGACATCGAAAAGTTCTTTCATCCGGGTCTCGACGACCTCGGGCAACCGTCGCGTGACAACAACACTCAGACGTTCAGCGGCCATGCCTGCCCTCCCTTTGGCTTTTCTTTTGCGCGTCTCAATGACAAAGTGACAAGGAACGAGGCAAGGTACAAGCACCGCCGGAATGCAAACGAAAGAAAATTGCGCGGGCGTCGGTGTGACACAGGAAATGAGGGCGGAAATGCGGTGTTCCAGCAGGCTGGCAGTGGTGGCGATCGCCATTATTGCAGTGCTTTTTACGCACCTTCCCACGGCACAGGCCGAACAGGCTGCGCAAAAGCGCGGCTCTGTCACCAATCTGCCGATTCCCCGCTTCGTTTCGCTGAAAACCTCGGAAGGGAACGTGCGGCGTGGTCCGTCCCTGCGCCATCGCATCGACTGGGTGTTCAAACACCCCGGTATGCCGTTGGAAATCATCGGGGAATTTGGGCATTGGCGACAGGTGCGTGACCGTGACGGCGTCGGCGGATGGGTGCATTATTCGCTTCTGTCGGGGGTGCGCACGGCGATTGTCGATTTCGACCTCAGCCCGCTTTACAACCGCGCCGATACAGAAAGCCAGATCGACGCCTATCTTGAGGCCGGCGTCATCGCGCGGCTTGACAGTTGCGGGCTTGACTGGTGCCGGGTCAAGGCTGACGGCATCCGCGGCTGGACGCTGAAATCGAACCTCTGGGGTGTCCGCCCCAACGAAGTGATCGACTGACCGGCCCGACCACCCTTGCGCCCAACATGACCGCTGGGTAAGCCGGGAACATGACGGACGAGCGCATCAGACTGAACCTTTCCGCTGGCATAGCGTCGGCCCTGGTGGCGGTGACCCTGGTGGCGCTGAAGCTGTGGGCACTGGGACAGACGCAGTCACTGTCGGTGGCCGCGTCGCTGGCCGACAGCGCAATGGATCTGATGGTATCCCTGGGGGCACTGGCGGCGATCTGGTACGCCGCACGGCCCGCCGATGATGACCACGCCTTCGGACATTCCGCGGCCGAGGATCTGGCCGCCCTGGGGCAGAGCCTGTTCATCATGGCTTCGGCCGGGGTGATCACATGGGCGGCCATCGCCCGGATGCTGTCGGGTGAACCTGCCCCGATCATGGCCCATCAGCGCGGCATTGCTGTCATGGTCATATCGATTGTCCTGACCGCCGCGTTGGTCCTGTGGCAAAGGCGGGTGGCGGCGCGCACCGGGTCAGCGGTCGTCAAGGCCGACAGCCTGCATTACCTGGGGGACCTGATCCCGAACATCGGCGCGATCCTGTCGCTTTGGGCAGCCGCGCTGTTCGGGATGGAGGTGATTGACAGCGTCGTCGCCATCGGGGCTGCGATCATGTTGGTTGTCGGGGCGCTGCGCATTTTCAAGACCGCGTGGGACGGGTTGATGGACCATGCCGCAGACCCGGACCTTGTGGCCGGGGTCGAGGAGATCGCCCGCACCCACCCCGGCGTACACGGTTTTCACGACCTCAAAACCCGGCGATCGGGTTCGATTACCTTCGTGAACATGCATATCGAGCTGGACGGCACGCAAAGCCTGAATGACGCCCACGCGATCGGCGCCAGCCTGCGCCGGGCGATCCTGCATGCCTATCCCGACACGGATGTTATGATCCACAAGGACCCGGTCGGGGTGACACCGCACCCCGACGATCCGTCACGCCGGGACGCTTAACCTCAGGCGGTGGCCAGACCCCGCCCGTTCAGCAATGCATCGACACCGGGCAGCCGCCCGCGGAACGCGGTGTAAAGGTCTTCGGCGTCGACCGATCCGCCTTTCGACAGGATGTGGTCCTCAAGCTTTCTGGCCATTGCGGGGTCAAACGCATCACCGGTTTCCTTGAACGCCTCGAACGCATCGGCATCCATCACCTCGGACCACATGTAGCTGTAGTAGCCGGATGAGTAGCCGTCGCCCGCAAAGACATGCGCGAAATGGGGTGTGGCATGTCGCATCCTGATCGCAGGTGGCATCCCGATCCGCTCCAGCGTCGCCTCTTGCGCCGCCATCGCATCGTCTGGCGCGGCACCATCGTGGAAATCAAGATCCACCAGCGCCGAGGACAGAAACTCGACCGTCTGAAAGCCCATGTCATGGGTCGAAGCTGCCAACAGGCGCTGCAACAACGCCTTCGGCATCGGTTCGCCGGTCTTGGCGTGCGTGGCAAACTTGCCCAACACCTCGGGCACTTCCAACCAGTGTTCGTAAAGCTGGCTGGGCAGTTCCACGAAATCGCGCGCCACCGATGTGCCCGAGATCGACGGATAGGTCACGTTCGACAGCATCTGGTGCAGCGCATGCCCAAATTCGTGAAACAACGTGCGGGCGTCATCCCAGGACAAAAGCGCGGACTGGCCCGGTTCGGGTTTGGCGAAGTTGCAGACATTCACAACCACTGGCCGAATGTCACCCGCCAGCTTTTGTTGGCTGCGGATCGCCGAGCACCATGCACCCGACCGTTTCGATCCACGCGCGAAGTAATCGCCGATGAACACCGCCAGGTGCTTTCCGTTCCGCGTGACCTCCCACGCGCGGGCGTCGGGGTGATAAAGCGGCACGTCAAGCGCGGCAAAGTTCAACCCGAACAGGCGGTGGGCGGTGTCAAACGCGGCGTCGATCATCCGGTCGAGTTGCAGGTAGGGCTTGATCTCGGCCTCGTCCAGATCATGTTCGGCCTCGCGCCGCCGTTCCGCGTAATAGTGCCAATCCCATGGCTCAAGATCGCCGTTGTGACCGTCAGCATGCAGCATTTCTGTCATTTTGGCGGCATCTGCTTCGGCGGCTTTACGGGCCGGTTCCCAGATCTGCATCAGCAGGTCGCGCACCCGGTCAGGATGGCCGGCCATCTCGGTTTCCAGCTTGAACTGCGCGAAACTGTCATAACCCAGTAGCCGCGCGCGTTCTTCGCGCAAAGCCAGTGTTTCGGTGGCAATCGCACGGTTGTCGGTGTCGCCGCCATTCGCCCCACGCGCGGTATAGGCCAGATAAGCCGCCCTGCGCAGGTCGCGCCGTGGCGAATGCTGCAAGAATGGCGTGATGACAGACCGCGATAGTGTGATCGCAGGGCCATCGCATCCTTTGTCGGCTCCGGCCGCACGGGCGGCGTTGATGACGAAATCGGGCAGGCCTTGCAGATCATCCTCGTCCAGCGGCAGGAACCAGGACCGTTCATCGGCCAGCAGGTTCTGGGTGAACCTGGTCCCGAGGCTTGCCAGCTTCTCTTGCACGTCTTTCAGCCGGTCGCGATCGGCCCCTTGCAATCTGGCCCCCGAACGTACGAAACGGCGGCGCGTCAGCATCAGCACGCGGGCTTGTTCATCCGTCAGATCCAGCGTGTCGCGGGCTTGCCACAATGCCTCGACGCGCGCGAACAGGGTCTCGTTCATCATGACTTCGGAAGAAAACGCGGCCAATCGAGGGGAAAACTTGCGTTGCAACGCTTCCCGCGCCGGCGTGCTGTCAGCACCTGCGACGTTGTAGAACACGCCCAGCACCCGATCCAGCGCGGCATCGGACAGTTCCAACGCCTCGATCGTGTTGGCGAAGGTTGGGGCGGCTTTGGCGTCGGTGATCGCGGCGATCGCGGCGCGTGTCTGATCCAGCGCGGCATCGAACGCAGGTTCGAAATCCGCATCCTGGATGTCATCGAAGGGTGGCAGGTTGAACGGGGTGTCCCAGCGGGCCAGAAGCGGATTGGTCATCGGCAAGTCTCCTTTGCAGGGAAGCTATGCTTCACGATGCAGGATTACCACCCGTCCCGGCAGCCTTTCGCCTGTTCAGTCCTGATCAAGATCGCGACGGAAGGTGTCGCAGTCCAGATCGCCGATCTGCGCGGTGCCGGTGCGGATGAACCCCACCTTTTCCAACACCCGTTTTGACGCGATATTGTCGCGCAGCACCCGCGCCTCAAGCGCCCAGATACCCCGGTCGCAGGCCTCTTGGCAGATCAGGGCAACGGCGCGCGTGGCGATGCCCTGCCCGCAATGGGCCTGCCCGATTCGATAGCCCAGTTGCGCGACCCCATTTTCCAAAGCCGTCACATTCACCCGGCCGACAATCCGACCACCGATTTTCAGCAGGAACATCATCTCGCCTGCCTCCACCTGCTCGCGGATCAGGTCGGTCAGGGTGTCGAGCTTCCAATAGATATCCGGCCTTGGCCCGACCTGTGTTTCAAACCAGTCGCGGTTCTTGCGCTCGAACGCAAACAGGCCCGGCGCGTCACCAACGCCAAGCGGGGCGAGTTCCAGATCAGCCACAGCAGGGGCACCCGTCGCGTTTGGCGGTGCGAATGACCCGCGTTTCGGCATACATCGCGTCATAGATCAGCATTCGCCCGCGCAAGCCCTCGCCCGCGCCGGTGATCTCTTTGATCGCTTCGGTCGCCATGATCGCGCCGATGATGCCGGGCAAGGGCCCGACCACGCCCGCCTCGGCGCAGTTGGGGGCAAGCCCCGGTGCCGGGGCCTCGGGAAAAATGCATTGATAACAAGGCGCACCATGGGCCGGGTCGAAAGTGGAAACCTGCCCTTCCCACTGGCTGAGCGCCCCACCAATCATCGGGATGCCAAGTTTTGCCGCCACCCGGTTGACCAGATAACGGGTTTCGAAATTGTCCGTGCCTTCCAGAACGAGGTCGTAATCGCGCATCAGGTCCTCTGCGACCTCATCCGTCAGACGGCGTTGGTATGGCCGCACGTTGATCGCGGGGTTCTGTGCCTTCATTGCGGCTTCGGCGGAAAAGACCTTGGGCACGCCGATATCGGCATCCCGGTGGATGACCTGCCGTTGCAGATTGGAATTGTCGACCACATCGTCGTCGATCACGCCGATGGTGCCCACACCTGCCGCCGCCAGATACAAGAGCACGGGCGAGCCAAGCCCACCTGCCCCCACCACAAGGACACGCGCGTTTTTCAGCGCCACCTGCCCCGGGCCTCCGATTTCGCGCAGCACGATGTGACGGGCGTATCGGTTCAGTTCGGTATCCGTGAACGGGCCGTCTTGCGTCTTTGCCACTGGCACGCTTGGCGCGCGGGCTTTCAGCCACGCCAGCCCGCGCCCGTAAAGCGCGCCCAGCGCGATCACCGCAAACAGCACAGCCCACGAGGTGAAGTTGCCGCCCAGCGCCTGACGTATGCCCCCGCCTTCCGGCAGCACAAGATGGCTGAGCAGAACCACAAGCGCCAGAAGCGCGGTCAACTGCCAGCGGCGCGCAACGGACAAGCCGCCAAAACTGCCGCCCACCCAGATCACTGCCACCCAGATAAGAACCCAGATCACCTTTGCCCCCGATCATCCACGCCCGGTCGAACCGAACCCGCCCGCGCCGCGCGTCGTGTCGGACAGGTTGTCGGCCAGGGCATAGTTCGCCTGCACCACCGGGGCAATCACCGCCTGCGCAATGCGATCTCCGTGACCAATGACAAATGGCGCATCCCCAAGATTGATCAGGATCACCCCCAACGGGCCGCGATAATCACTGTCTATCGTACCGGGCGCGTTGGCCAGTGTTACACCATACTTCGCCGCCAGACCCGAGCGGGGGCGGATCTGCATCTCGAACCCGTCCGGGATCTCGACCCGCAGTCCGGTGGGCACGATGCGCCGTTCCATCGGGGCAAGGGCCCATCCGGTGGCGCGGTCCTGCTCTGGCAGGTTGGCACGCAGGTCGGCCCCGGCCGATCCCGAAGTCTCATAGCAGGGCAAGGCAATGGCCGGGTCGGCATCGGCTTCCCGCAGCACATGGATGGTCGGCATCACGCGTTCCCCCCAAGTGCATCGGCGATCCGCGCGGCCAGTTGGCGGGCCACGTCGTCCTTGCCCATGCGCGGCCACGTCTCAGCCTCATCCTCAGAAATCAACGTCACTGCGTTTTCGCTGCCGCCCATGATGCCGGTTTCCGGGCTGACATCATTGGCGACGATCCAGTCACAGCCCTTGCGGTCCCGTTTGGAGGTGGCGTGGTCGACCACGTCATGGGTTTCGGCGGCGAAGCCGACAACAAGGGCGGGGCGGCCTTTCTTCATCTGGCTCACGGTGGCCAGGATGTCTGGGTTTTCGGCGAACTCCAACACCGGCAAGCTGCCCTTCTGATCTTTCTTGATTTTCTTGTCCGATGCGGACGCCACCCGCCAATCCGCCACCGCGGCGGCAAACACCGCAGCATCCGCGGGCAATGCGGCCTGAACGGCGTCCAGCATTTGCTGCGCCGTCTGCACCCTGAACACCGTCACCCCGCCGGGGGGCGGCACGTCAGCAGGACCGGTGACAAACGTCACATTCGCCCCAAGGGCCGACAAGGCGCGCGCCAGAGCTGTGCCCTGTGCGCCTGACGAACGGTTGGCGATATAGCGCACCGGGTCAATCGGTTCATGGGTGGGGCCGGATGTGACAAGCACATGCTTGCCCCTCAACGGGCCGTCCATCAGGGCGGCTTCAACGGCGGCCACGATGTCCAGCGGTTCTGACATCCGGCCGGCGCCAAACTCTCCACACGCCATGGCCCCGTCGGTCGGCCCGACAAAAAGCACACCATCCTCTTTCAGCGTGGCGACGTTGCGCTGGTTTGCCGGATGCTCCCACATCCGCACATTCATCGCGGGGGCCACCAGAACGCGCTTGTCCGTCGCCATCAAAAGGGTCGAGGCCAGATCATTGGCCAACCCGCCCGCCATCTTGCCCAGAAGATCGGCAGTCGCCGGGGCCACGACCACCAGATCGGCGGCGCGGCTGAGTTCGATATGGCCCATCTCGGCCTCGTCCGTCAGATCAAAGAGGTCGGTATAGACCTTCTGCGCCGCCAGACCGGACGCCGACAGGGGCGTCACGAATTCCTGCCCCGCACGGGTCAGAACGGGCGTCACCTCGGCCCCGCGTTCGCGCAGACGTCGGATCAGATCCAGCGCCTTGAAGGCCGCGATGCCGCCGCCGATGATCAGAAGGATGTGTTTGCCAGCCAGCATGGACGCCCCCGGTTTTGGTTCTTCAAACAGTTACGGGACCAGGGCGGATGGATCAATGGGCAGGACGATACACGGTCACTTGAAAGTGTCGCACGGGTCGGGGCGATCTACGACGGGGGCGTCATACACAAGGTCAAACCCGCCTTCTGGAACCTGCCCGTCCTCGGCCTGGCCGATGCTTTTGACCACAAGTGTGGGGCGCGCCTGCCGCAGCATGGCGGGCACCCCCCAATCCTTGCGGGCATGTCCATTGCCGGTGATGATGACCACCGGCTTTCCTGTGGAGTCGAGCGCATCCAGCGCCGCCTTGGCCAGCGTGGCATCGCGCAGGCGCTGCACCTCGATCATGCCGCCCAATGCGACGCGCGGCATCGCCTCGCAATGGGCGAAGAACTGAAGCTCGATCCGTTGGTCGTGCTGATCCCCAGGCAGAGGTTGGTCCAACCCAAACAGTGCCGGATCCCCGTCAAAATGTGCCGCCACGCCGTCAGTGTAACTCGCCCGCGCCACCTCACGCGACACGGCAGCCCCATAGATCGCGGCATCCGAGGCGGTGAAGATCGGCAGATACATCTCGAAATCGGGCCAGCCGGCCTTTTCCCACGCGGAGCCAAAACCCGCCATGTCCCGGGTCATGTCGGCCACCTGATCAGGTGTCAGCATCTCAAGCACAAGGGCTTTGGGCTGCAAGGCCGCGACAATCTGTGCCTGGACCGCATGATGGGCGGGATTGTCGTGGGTTTCCCCGATCACCACCACATCCGCCGTCGCAAGCCCTGCCAGATCATCGGCACTGGGGTCGCGCTCAAGGGCATACGCGATGGACGGGATCACAAGCGTGACAAGGGCAGCGACAAGTCTCATGCCCCAAGGCTATGTCCGGCGACCCGGTGCCTCAAGTGCTTTCGGCTTGGCGGACCCTGTGTCGCAGTGCTAGGCAAACGCCATGGTGCTTTCGCTTCCTCCTCTGACGCTCGTTCTGGGCGGTGCGGCTTCCGGCAAATCGGACTATGCCGAACGGCTGGTCGCAGCGACCGGGCGTCCGATGCTTTATGTTGCCACCGCGCAGGCCCATGATGGCGAGATGTCCGCCAAGATCGCGCGCCATCAGGCGCGACGCGGTGCGGGCTGGCGCACGGTCGAAGCCCCGCTTGATGCCACCCCCGCCCTGACCACCGCTGACAGCGCCGAGGTCGTCCTGTTCGACTGCGCGACCATGTGGCTGTCCAACCATCTGCTTTCTGGCGCATATCTGCCAGATGCCGAGGCCGGGCTGATCGCCGCGCTGTCCAACTGCACCGCGCCGGTCGTCATCGTGTCAAACGAGGTTGGTGCAGGCATCGTGCCGGACAATGCGCTTGCCCGTCAGTTTCGCCAGGCGCAGGGCGAGTTGAACCAACGCCTTGCACAGCGAGCCGATCTGGTTGTGACGGTGATGGCAGGTCTGCCGATGACCCTGAAAGGCCAACTGCCGGACGACGCCTCATGAACACGCCGGTCAGTTGGTGGTGGGTGCGGCATGGACCGACCCACGCAAAAAGCATGGTGGGCTGGCGCGACCTGCCCGCAGACTTGTCGGACACCGCTGCGCTGTCGCGCCTGTCCGATGCGCTTCCGGAACCTGCGGCCCTCGTCTCGTCGGACCTGTCGCGCGCTGTGGCAACGGCAGATGCTTTGGCAAACCGGCGCCTGCGCCTGCCCCACCAGCGTGACCTGCGCGAGTTCAACTTTGGCGATTGGGACGGGCTGCACTGGAACGAGGTTGCCACCCGCGACCCGGACCTGTCGCGTGCTTTCTGGGAAGATCCCGGCCCACATCAAGCCCCGAACGGAGAAAGCTGGCACCAGCTTGCAACGCGGGTTTCTGCGACAGTTGACCGTGTGACATCCGACGGTCATCGCCATGTGATTGCCGTGGCGCATTTCGGGGTGATCCTGACCCAGATCGCTCGGGCGGGAAACATGACGCCCTATGCGGCGCTGGGACACAGGATCGACAATCTGTCAGTGACGCGGCTGGATTGGGATGGTCGGCTCTGGTCCGTCCATTCAATCAACCACCGGCCCTGACAACCGACGGCGACGCTCGGTTTGCCGGCTTTGGTTAACCATTCAGTAACCACGACCGGCTAGGCTTTCAGGGACACAAAACGGGATCGGTGATGGTTGCGCGGATAAACACGGTCGCATTCGAAGGCATTCGCGCCCGGCTGGTCGAGGTGCAATGCGCCCTGTCACCCGGATTGCCGGGTTTCTCGATCGTCGGCCTGCCCGACAAGGCGGTTTCCGAGGCACGTGAGCGCGTGCGTGCGGCGCTGTCCTCCATGTCCGTTGCCTTGCCGCCGCGCAAGATCGTCATCAACCTGTCCCCCGCCGACATCCCCAAGGAAGGTTCGCATTTCGACCTGCCGATTGCCATGGCCCTGATGGCTGAAGCCGGGATTCTTGCACATGAAGACATTGCGGACGTGGTTGCGTTGGGTGAACTGGCGCTGGACGGCACATTGCTGCCCGTGACCGGCGCACTGCCCGCGGCACTCGCCGCTGCCGAAAAGGACATGTCGATGTTTTGCCCCCGGGATTGCGGGGCCGAAGCGGCATGGATCGGGGCCACCAAGGTGCACGCCGCCCCTTCGCTTGCTGCGGTCTTGCAGCATTTCACCGGGCAGGCCCCGCTGAACGTGGCCGAACCCGGCAAGGTCACATCCGAAACGACCACCAAAGACCTGCGCGATGTCAAAGGACAGGAACGCGCCAAACGCGCCCTGGAAATTGCGGCAGCCGGGCGCCATCACCTGTTGCTGGTCGGGCCGCCCGGATCCGGCAAATCCATGTTGGCGGCTCGGTTGCCCGGCATTTTGCCACCCATGTCCCCTGCCGAGGCGCTTGAAACCTCGATGATCCATTCCGTCTCTGGCTTGTTGGATGGGGGTGGTATTTCGCAGTCACGCCCCTTCCGCGCCCCGCATCACACGGCCTCGATGGCGGCAATCGTGGGTGGAGGGCGCGGTGCAAAACCGGGCGAGATCAGCTTGGCCCATAACGGTGTTCTGTTCATGGATGAATTTCCCGAGTTCAGCCGACAGGTGCTTGAAACCCTGCGTCAACCGCTGGAAACAGGCGATGTGACTGTGGCGCGGGCGAACGCGCATGTACGCTATCCCAGCCGGTTTCTGCTGATCGCTGCGGCCAACCCGTGCAAATGCGGGCACCTGACCGATCCCGGCAGGGCTTGCAACCGTGCGCCCCTATGTGGCGAGGATTACATGCAACGTATCTCTGGCCCGCTATTGGATCGGTTTGACATGCGGGTCGAGGTGCCGCCGGTCACCTTCCAGGATCTGGATCTGCCCGCCAATGGCGAGCTCTCTGACACCGTGGCCCAGCGTGTGACCCAGGCCCGCGCCATTCAGGCCGACCGTTACGCCGGGCTCAGCGATGTCACCACGAATGCGGATATTGAAGGAAAGACCCTGACCGAACATGCCAGCCCGGATCAGGACGGGCGCGAGACACTGCTGAAAGCGTCCGAACGGTTCGGATTGTCCGCGCGCGGGTATCACCGCGTATTACGGGTCGCGCGCACCATTGCAGATCTGGCCGAAGAACCGCAGGTCACCCGCAAGCATGTGGCCGAGGCGCTGAGCTTTCGTCTTGTGTCCCACCGCGAAACTGTTGGGTGATAAACTCGGCCACGCGCCGCAACGCCTGGCGGGCTTCGGGCACCCATCCATCAAGAATCACCCAAACATGCGGCGCATCGGGCCATTCATCAAGGATGACTTGACCGCCCGCCGCGCGCAGACGCTCGGCCATACGCAGGCTTTCGTCGCGCAGGATCTCGGTCGTAGAGAACTGGAGGAATGCAGGCGGAGGTGACCGGAAGCGATGCAGAATGGGCGAGGCGCCTTCGTCCTCGGCCGCTTGTCCTCTCAAATAATGTTCAACGATGACGTCGCGTCGCTCGGAAGGTAAGACCGGGTCTTTGGACTGATTGTCCCGGAATGATGGCGAGGTGAAGCGCAAGTCAATCACCGGTGAAAACGCAAAGACAGCGCGTGGCGCAGGCAGTTGTCCTTCAATCCGGGCCAGAACGGAAAAAACCAGCCCGCCACCGGCACTGTCGCCCCCGATGATGATGTTTCGCGGGTCATAGCTTGCGTCCAGCAAAGCCGCGTAGGCTGCCACGCAATCATCCAGACCTGCCGGAAACGGATATTCGGGCGCCTTGCGATAATCCGGCGCGCACACCCGTGTACCGGTCAGCCATGACAGACGCGCCAGCATCTTGCGATGGGTGCGGGGCGATCCCGCGACAAACCCGCCGCCATGCAGATACAGGATCACCCGGTCGGAAGGGGCTGGCCGCGTGGCGGGACGGGTCTCGACCCAAAGGACATCGAGGGTATTCGCAAGCGTCGCGTCCCGATACCACGCCAATGGGGGCGCACGAAGGATCCAGTCGCTTGCATGTTCGAACTCGCGCCGGGCGCGCGGTATGTCGTGAATATGGCGCAGCCGGGATTTGACAATCAAGCGCCCGCAAAACCGGGCCGTTGCAAGTTGCCAGCTCACATGCGACGCGCCTCGATCGCCTGCCAGATCTTTTCGGCGACGTTCACGCCGTCGAACCTCTCCAACTCCTGAATACCAGTGGGCGAGGTCACGTTGATCTCGGTCAGATAATCGCCAATCACGTCGATGCCGACAAAAATCTGGCCCTTTTCACGCAGAAGCGGCCCGATGGCGTTGCAGATTTCGCGGTCACGTGCCGTCAGGCCGACCTGTTCGGGGCGGCCACCCACATGCATGTTGGATCGGGTCTCGCCCGCAGCGGGCACCCGGTTGATCGCGCCGACCGGCTCGCCGTCGACCAGAATGATGCGTTTGTCGCCATTTGACACGTCAGGCAGGAATTTCTGCGCAATCAGCGGCTCGCGGTTGATGCCCGCGAACAGTTCGTGCAACGAGGCAAGGTTGCGGTCGTTCACGTCCAGCCGGAACACACCGGCCCCTCCGTTTCCATAAAGCGGTTTCAGAATGATGTCGCCATGCGCATCCTTGAAGGATTTCAGCGTGGCGAAATCGCGCGCGATCATTGTGGGGGGCGTCAGGTCCGGAAATTCCAGCACCAAGAGCTTTTCGGGATAATTTCGCACCCAGAACGGATCGTTCACAACCATCGTGGCCGGATGGATCATGTCCAGGATATGCGTCGTGGTGATATACCCCATGTCGAAAGGCGGATCCTGCCGCAGCCAGACAACATCAAAATCCCTGAGATCGACAATGGTGCGATCACCCAGCGAAAAATGATTGCCCGCCTCGCGCCGCACGGTCAGGGGCCAGCCCTGCGCAGAGACCGTGCCTTCCCGATAGCTCAGATGATCCGGTGTGTAGTAGAACAGCGAATGCCCGCGCGCCTGTGCCTCTTCCGCGATCCGAAAGGTGCTGTCCGCATCAATGTTGATGTGGTCGATGGGATCCATCTGGATGGCGACTTTCAGCGACATGGCACACTCCTGCTTTGGTTTCCTCTACATGGGACAGCCGGGCAGAATGCGCAATGGGCTTCAATAAGCCAAAGCGTTCTCGATGATATCGGTGGCGCCCTGCGCGTTCACCAGAGCCACGTCAAAGCGACAAGGCGTCATCTGCCCCTTCGGCTCGCGTTCAAGGTATTCGCAGGCGGTGGCATGGATGCGCTCCAACTGCGCCCGGTTGATCCGCTGGGCTGCGCGCATGAAATCACGAGATTTCTTGACTTCGACAAACACCACCGTGTCGCCATCGCGCGCGATCAGATCAACTTCGCCATAGGTGCCACGCCAGCGGCGCGCTTCGACAAGTTGGCCCCGGCGGTCATAGTCGCGCGCCACCGTATCTTCGGCAGCCTGTCCTGAAAGATAAGAAACCAGCCCGCTCATCTTTTCGTCCCAAGCTCAAGTGCGGCCTGATAAACCTTACGTCGCGGCAGGCCCAGCGCCTGCGACACCGCATTGACCGCGTCTTTCATCGACATATCCTGCATGGCTTTGATCAACATATCCTCCATCGCACCTGCGTCCTGAACATCGCCTGGACGATCCAGCACAAAAACCACTTCGCCCTTGATCGGTGTGTCCGCCAACTGCTGCGCAAGGTCCGAAACAGTTCCGCGTTTAACCTCTTCGAATTTCTTGGTCAGTTCGCGACAGATCGCGGCCTGACGGTGATCCGCCCCAGAGGAACACAATTCAGCTAACAATTTCTGAACACGTTTGGCGCTTTCAAAAAACACAAGCGTTGCCGGCAGCGGAAGCAATTCGGAAAGCCATGTTGCCCGCGCACCTTTGGCGGCGGGCGGGAAGCCGGCAAACAGGAACCTGTCGGTGGGCAGGCCCGACAGGCTGAGCGCGGCCAGGGTCGCAGACGCACCGGGCAGCGCGGTCACATATTGGCCGTTTTCGGCCAGATCCCGCGCCAGCGCAAAACCCGGATCGGCGATCAGGGGGCTGCCGGCTTCGCTGGCATAGGCAACCGATTTGCCCGCTGCGATCAGCTTGCCGATGCCCGCCCGCGCGGCCTCTCCCGAATGATCGTGATACGGGATCATCTTCCGTCCGTTCAGGGCGATGCCGTGAATATCCATCAGCTTGCGCGTGGTTCGCGTGTCTTCTGCGGCAATCACATCCGCCGAAGCCAGAACGTCCAGCGCCCTGAGCGTGATGTCGCGTGCATTTCCGATCGGCGTCGCCACAAGATAGAGGCCCGGATCAAGCTGGGTGTTTTGGGGTTTCACACTGGACCTGCCGATTGTTGCGTCTATGATATGTCCGTCTGCATCGGCCGTTCGGTGCCGTGTCTGGAAAAGGATTGTCGTATGTTCTCTGTTTTCGTCCGCACCCGCAAGGCGATCGGTCTGCTGTTTGCCATTTTGGGACTCACCGCGCTTGCCGCCTGTGGCGTTCAGGGCCCCCAAGTCGGACAGAACATCAACCCCGGAAAACCTGTCCCTGTGGCGCTCCTGGTGCCCGGTGGGTCGGGGTCGGCGAATGACGCGAACCTTGCCGTTTCGCTTGAGAATGCGGCCCGTATGGCGATGGCGGAGCTGTCGGGGGTCGAGATCGACCTGCGCGTCTACAACACCGGCGGCAGCCCGAATCAAGCGGCCGCCATGGCCACCAAGGCGGTGAATGATGGCGCCAAGATCATCCTTGGCCCGGTCTTCGCACAAAGCGCAAACGCGGCAGGCGTTGCGGTGGCGCGGCGCAATGTCAACGTGCTGAGCTTCTCGAACAACACCGGTATTGCGGGCGGCAATGTCTTCGTGTTGGGCAACACGTTCGAAAACGTCGCAAACCGACTGGTGCGTTACGCCGCGCGCAACGGCAAGGGGCGCATCATGATCCTGCACGGCAACGATCAGGCCGAGGTTCAGGGAAGCCAGGCCATTCAGGCGGCGATCTCGAACTCCGGTGCGACACTGGCCGGAACCGCATCGTTCGAGCTGTCGCAGAACGGCATCATCAACGCGATCCCAACGATCAGTTCCAAGGTCAAAAGCTTGGGCGCGCAGTCGGTGTTCTTCACGTCGGGCACCTCGGGCGCGCTGCCGTTCCTGGCCGGTCTTCTGCCTGAAAACGGCGTCAGCCCTGCCACCACCCAGTTCATCGGCCTGCAACGCTGGGACATCCCGTCAAACGCGCTGGCCCTGCCCGGCGTTCAGGGCGGGTGGTTCGCCCTGCCCGATCCCGGATTGTCCAGCCGTTTCGCCAGCCGCTATCAGGCGCGCTACGGGGCATCGCCCCACCCGATTGCGGGGCTTGCCTATGATGGCATTGCCGCGATTGGCGCGCTTGCGAAATCCGGTCGCGCAAACGCCCTGACCTCGACCGCGCTGACCCAGTCGCAAGGGTTCGTGGGCGTCAACGGCATCTTCCGTCTGCGCCCCAACGGCACCAACGAACGCGGTCTGGCCGTCGCGCAAATTCAGAACAATCAGGTCGTCGTGATCGACCCTGCGCCCAGAAGTTTCGGCGGTGCCGGGTTCTGAGCCGGATCGGGACGCCTTCGCCCCGGTCCCCGATCTGATCTGCCCTCCGCAAGACATCATTGATGGCGATGCGTTGTGGGCAGACCTGCAACCAGAGTTCGACGACGCCCCGGACGCGGCGGCCGTGCGCGCCGCCACCGTGACCCGGTTGCGAAGTGCCATGAAAACCGGGCGCGAAGCCATCGCAAATGCCTTGGCCGAACACCCGCGCACGGCCTATCCCGCGATTGCGTCCTATGCCTATCTGACGGATGGTATTGTCACGCTGATCTATCGGGTGGCGGTCGAGCGGTTGCACCCTTTGGCAAATCCCACCGCATCCGAACGGATCGCGCTGCTTGCCGTGGGGGGCTATGGCCGGGGCGAAATGGCGCCCCAATCCGATGTCGACCTGCTGTTCCTGACGCCGTACAAGATCACGCCCTGGGCAGAAAGTGTCATTGAAAGCATGCTTTACATGCTGTGGGACCTGCGGCTGAAGGTGGGCCACGCCTCGCGCACGATCGACGATTGCCTGCGTCTGGGCGAAGAGGATTTCACCATCCGCACCGCCCTTCTGGAACAGCGTCACGTCTGCGGCGATGCCGACCTGGCCCGGCAACTGGATGACGAGTTGTGGAACAAGCTGTTCAAGCACACGCTGGCGGAGTTCATCGAAGCCAAGCTGGCCGAACGCGACACGCGGCACGAAAAGCAGGGTGATCAGCGGTTCATGGTCGAACCCAATGTCAAGGAGGGCAAGGGCGGATTGCGTGACCTTCAAACGCTGTTCTGGGTCGCCAAATATCAGCATCGTGTCAGAGAACCCCGGGACCTTGTGTCAAAAGGGGTGTTCACCGAGGACGAGTTCGACACCTTTCGTGACGCCGAGGAATTCCTGTGGGCGGTTCGCTGTCAGTTGCACCTCGTCACCAATCGTCCGGCGGATCAGTTGACCTTCGACCTTCAGGTCGAAGTGGCCGACCGGCTGGGGTTCAAGGATACCGAAGCGCGGCGCGGGGTCGAGCATTTCATGCAGGCCTATTTTCGCCATGCCACCCAGGTCGGGGATCTGACCCGCATCGTACTGAGCGCGCTTGAGGCCGAACAGTTGAAAGAAGCCCCGACCCTGCTGCGCCTGTTCAAGCGCCGCAAGCGGCTGAAACCGGGATACCGCGAGAAACACGGCCGCCTGGACGTGGTCAGCGAAACCGATTTCCTGTCCGACAAGCTGAACCTGCTGCGCCTGTTCGAAGAGGGCTTGCGCACGGGCATGCTGATCCACCCCGACGTGATGCGCCTGGTTTCTGCCAATCTGGACCTGATCGACGACGATATGCGCAACAACAAGGAAGCCAACCGGATCTTCCTTGATCTTCTGCTCAAACACGGCAACCCGGAGCGTGCGTTGCGCCGGATGAACGAAGTGGGCGTGCTGGCCGCTTTCATCCCCGAATTTGAACCGATCAAGGCGATGATGCAGTTCAATATGTATCATTCCTATACGGTGGACGAGCACACGATTCAGGTGATTTCGAATTTCGCCCAGATCGAGCGGCGCGAACTGGGCGACGAGCTGCCGATATCGACCGAGATCCTGAAGCGGGGGATCAATCGTAAGGTTCTGATGGTGGCCATGCTCTTGCACGACATCGGCAAGGGCCAGCCGCAGGACCATTCCATCCTCGGGGCGCAGATCGCCCGCAGGGTTGCCCCCCGGCTGGGCTTGAATGCCAAGGACAGCGCGACCGTGGAATGGCTGGTCCGCTATCATCTTCTGATGTCAGACATGGCGCAAAAACGCGACATCGCCGATCCGCGCACCGTCCGTGATTTCGCCAAGGCGGTAAAAACGATGCGGCGGCTGGAGCTTCTGACGGTGCTGACGGTTTGCGACATTCGCGGTGTCGGACCGAACACCTGGAACAACTGGAAGGCCACGCTGATCCGCACGCTTTACAACCAGACGCAGCGCGCGCTGGAAGACGGGATGGAAGATCTGAACCGCGCCACCCGAGGCGCCGAAGCCAAACGCGCGTTGCGTCAGGAACTGTCTGATTGGTCCGCCAAAGACCTGCGTGCAGAAACATCCCGCCACTATGACAGCTATTGGCAAGGGCTGCATGTCACCGCGCACAAGGTCTTTGCCAACCTGTTGCGCGACATTAAGGATGACGAGGTGCGGATCGACATCTATGAAGATGAAGAACGTGACGTGACACGCGTTTATTTCGCGCTGGCCGATCACCCCGGCATCTTTTCGCGGATCGCAGGTGCGCTGACGGCGGTGCGGGCCAATATCGTGGATGCGCGGACCTATACATCGAAAGACGGGTATGCGACGGCGTGTTTCTGGGTGCAGGACGCCGATGGCCACCCCTTTGACGTGGACCGCAAGGAACGCATCGAAAAGATGCTCCATCGGCTCTTGAAAGGCGAGGTGATTGCGACCGAAGCCAATGCCAACAGCGAGAAGCTGAAAAAGCGCGAGCGGGTGTTCAAGGTGCCCACCCATATTACCTTCGACAATGAAGGGTCCGAGATCTATACGATCATCGAGGTCGACACGCGCGACCGCCCCGGCCTGCTGCATGACCTGACCCGGACACTGGCCAATGCAAATATCTATATCGCCTCGGCGGTGATTGCGACCTATGGCGAACAGGTGGTGGACTCGTTCTATGTCAAGGATATGTTCGGACTGAAGATCATGGCCGAACACAAGAAACTGCAACTCGAAGCCAAACTGCGGCAGGCAATCGAGCAAACGGCCGAAAGGGCAACGGCATAATGGCATCCAGACTGGCGCGTGGCTTCATGACTGTGGGGGGCTGGACCATGGCCAGCCGCATTCTCGGCTTCGTGCGGGATATCATGATCGGGGCCTTCCTGGGATCGTCTGCTGTGGCCGAGGCTTTTCTGATCGCCTTTTCGCTTCCCAACATGTTCCGCCGCTTCTTTGCCGAAGGCACGTTGAACGTGGCGTTCGTGCCCATGTTTGCCAAGAAGCACGAAGGCGGCGAAGGCGCGATGGAGTTCGCACGTGACGCGATGTCGGGGCTGGCGTTCATTCTGGTGATCTTCACCATCATCGCGCAAATATTCATGCCCGCGCTTGTCTATGCCATGGCATCGGGTTTTGCCGAAGACGACCGCTTCGATCTGGCCGTGACCTATGGGCGCATTGCGTTTCCCTATATCCTGTTCATCTCGATTGCCGCGCTTTTGTCGGGCGTGCTGAACGCCACCGGGCGCTTCATGGCGGCGGCGGCGGCGCCCGTGCTTCTGAACGTGATCTTCATTACGGCCATGTTCGTGGCCGACAGCCTTGGCATGAACATCGGTGACGCGCTGGCATGGACGGTTCCGGTCGCCGGGATGGCGCAGGTGGCGCTGGTCTGGGTCGCGGCCAGCCGCGCGGGCTATCGCCTGCTGCCGCGCAGGCCGCATATGACACCCGAACTGAAGCGCCTGTTCATCATCGCAGCCCCTGCCGCCCTGGCCGGAGGGGTGACGCAGATCAACCTTCTGGTGGGCCGTCAGGTCGCCAGCTTCTTCGATGGGGCGGTGGCATGGCTTTACTATGCCGACCGTCTGTATCAACTGCCGCTGGGCGTTGTCGGCATCGCCATCGGCATCGTGCTCTTGCCTGAATTGTCGCGCAACCTGCGGTCAGGTGACAATCTGGCCGGGCGCAATGCATTGAGCCGCGCGGGCGAGCTGTCGCTGGCACTGACCTTCCCGGCAGCCGTCGCCCTGATGGTGGTGCCCACGCAACTGGTCGAAGTGCTGTTTCAACGCGGCGCGTTCTCGGCGGATGACACGGCGTCGACCGCGCTTGCCACGGCGATCTATGGCGCGGGCCTGCCCGCCTTCGTGCTGCAAAAGGTGCTGGCCTCGGTCTATTTCGCGCGTGAAAACACCCGCACACCGTTCCATTTCGCGATTGTCGGGATGATCGTCAACCTCGTGGTCGCCGTCGGGCTGAGTTACTGGATCGGCTTCATCGCCGCCGCCATCGGCACCACGGTGGCAGGCTGGGCGATCACCGGGCTGACCTGGATCGGGGCTGCCCGCATGGGCGAAGATACACGCTTTGACACCCGGTTCTGGCGCCGCTTCTGGCGGCTGGCCGCTGCCAGTTGGGCGATGGGTGCCCTGCTGTGGGTCATGGTGTTGATCATGGGGCCGATGTTCGGCATCCCCGGTCTCAAGATTGTGGCGCTTGTGGTTCTGGTCGTCAGCGGCATCGTCGCCTATGGGCTGCTAGGCCAGTGGTTCGGCGCCTTCCGCCTGTCCGAGATCAAGGCCGCGTTCCGAAGGGGGTAAGACCCCTAACGCGCGCGCAGCCGCGCCAGCACCCGCGACCAGCCACCGGGGCTGACCAGAAACGACAGCCCGAAGCCTGCGGCAAAGCCCGCAATCTCGGACACCCAGTTCAACCCGGCCCCGAACAGCAACCCAAAGATCAGCTGCAAAAGCATCAGGAAGGCGATGATGCGAAAGGCCGAAAGCTGATTGCCGCCTGTTGCGGCCAGATTGGTCCATAGCAGGAACGTATAGGCCCCGATCAGACCATAGACAGCCGGAAAGCCACCGAACAGGATCACCGGCGTATCCCACACCACCCAATAGGCCAAAGCCCCCGCGATCGACGCCCCGAAATAGACCACCAGAAAGGCAAGGGGCGAAAACACCTCGCCCACCATCTTGCCAAGGGCCAACAGAAACACGAGCACGAACAGAAGATGGGTAAAGCTCAGATGCAGGAACGGATAGGTAAAGAACCGGGCCAGATCGCGCAGGGGGAAGCTGCTGGTCCCGATCATCTTGGCAAACAGCGGTTCATAGAACCCCCATTCCTCGATCATCGAAATGCGCCATCCCGCGGCTTGCGGCCCACCGACGAAGCCGCGACTGCCTGCTGCGAACACAAGCTCGATCCCCACCAGAAACACCGCCAGCGCGATCACCACCGGCGGCAGCGGGTTTACAGGGCTTTCTTCGCGGTAACTGCTCATATCGCGCTCTCCTTCGCCACTTCTGTGCGGGCCTTTCTTGACGGCCTTTGCCCACATGGGTAAGCGACGGGGGATCAGAAATCCAGACGGAGTGACAACATGACCAAGCACACGCCGCGCGTCTTTTCGGGCGTCAAGCCATCCGGCGGGCTGCAATTGGGCAACTACCTTGGTGCCATCAAACGATTTGTGGACATGCAAGGGCAGGATTACGAGGCAGTTTACTGCGTCGTTGATCTGCACGCGATCACCGTCTGGCAAGACCCCAAAGAGCTGAAAGATGCCACCCGCGAGGTCACGGCGGGCTATCTGGCCGCCGGGATTGATCCGTCTAAGTCTGTGTTGTTCAACCAGAGCCAAGTGCCCGCTCATACCGAGTTGGCATGGCTGTTCAACTGTGTTGCGCGTGTGGGCTGGATGAACCGCATGACACAGTTCAAGGACAAGGCGGGCAAGAACGCCGAGAAGGTCTCGCTGGGGCTTTATGCATATCCGGCGCTGATGGCGGCTGACATTCTGCTGTATCATGCCACGCACGTGCCGGTCGGCGAAGACCAGAAGCAGCATGTCGAACTGACGCGCGACATCGCCGCCAAGTTCAACCATGACTATGGGGCCGAAGACTTCTTCCCCCTGCCTGAACCGATCATCGAAGGTCCGGCGACTCGGGTGATGAACCTGCGCGACGGGTCCAAGAAGATGTCCAAGTCCGGCGAAAGCGACATGGAACGCATCAACATGACCGATGATGCCGACACCATTGCCAAGAAGTTCAAGAAGGCACGCACCGACCCCGACCCGCTGCCCGACACGCTTGAGGGCCTTAAAGGTCGGCCCGAGGCGCGCAATCTTGTGGATATCTATGCGGGTCTTTCTGAAACCTCGCCCGACGCGGTGATTTCCGAGTTTGCAGGTGCCGGTTGGGGCACGTTCAAGCCCGCGCTGGCAGATCTTGCCGTCGCGAAACTGGGTCCGATCTCCGAGGAGATGGCCCGGTTGATGAACGACAAGGCCGAGATTGACCGCGTATTGGCACAGGGCGCCGAACGTGCCGAAGCGATTGCGCTGCCGATCCTTGACCGAACCTATGACATCATGGGGTTCCTGCGGTCCCGTCGGGGCTGAGGCGGGCACAGACACCGCATCTACGAACGGCAAAGGGCGCGGTATGATCCGCGCCCTTTGGCGTTCCAGGCGTTCTGCGCTAGGCTGGCAATCAACAGACAGAAGGAGCGCGCCATGAAACGGAAGGAATACTCGGGTCAGGACATCACCGTCGGCTTCGATCTTGGGCGATGCATTCATTCGCGAAACTGTTTCCTGCAACTGCCCCAGGTGTTTGACCCCAACCAGCGCCCCTGGGTGCAACCAGAGCAGGCCACGGTTGAGGACGTCGCCGCCGTGGTCCGCGCCTGTCCCTCGGGCGCGTTGACCTATCGGCGCAAGGACGGCCGGAACGAACAGCCGCCACAGATCAACAAAGTGGCCGTTCTTGAAAACGGACCATTGGTCATGGCCGGTGATCTGTCGGTTGAGGGTGGCGAAACGCAGACCCGCGTGGCCCTGTGCCGTTGCGGGCTGTCGAAAAACAAGCCCTATTGTGACAACAGCCATGTGGATGCAGGTTTCGTCACGACCGGCGAGCCCGCACCCAAAGTCCCACCGTCAAAAGACGCGCAAGAGGGCGCCGTGAAGGTCCAACGCCAGCCAGACGGTCCCCTGAAGGTTGATGGGAATATCGAGTTGTGCACCGGCACAGGCAAACGCATTGCAAAGCTGGGCATGGCCTATCTGTGTCGCTGTGGCCAGTCGAAGAACAAGCCGTTTTGTGACGGCAGCCACAAAGATGCCGGGTTCAAAGACTCGCCAGAGTGACGGTTCCGCGTCGGCGCGCGGGGCTTGTATTGTTATAACATTACAATATCTGTCCCTGCATGACACAAATGCCAACCATCAGGCAAAAGGCCCTGCCCGAGGACATGCGCCTTTTGCTTCGGGACTATCCACGCGAGGCGTGGCCGGATCACCCGAATTTCGCCGCCTCCATCCATAACTGGATGGGCGCACATGTCATGTTCGGACAATTGGCGGAACTCATCCGTCTGAACACCGAAGCGTATCTTGAAAAACAGATCGACCCGGACGACCACGCCCGTCGCCTGTCGCATTACGGAAACCTGCTGGTGCGCAACCTGCATGGGCATCATCATTGGGAAGATCGCCGCTTTTTCCCGGAATTGTCAGCCGCGGACGGAAGATTCGATTCTGGATTGCAGACGCTTGAATCCGATCACCTCGTGCTAGACGACCTTCTGGATCGCTTCACGCGCCAGGCCAATCGTGTGGTAACATTGGCCCAGATGGACGAACCGCAAGCGCGTGAGGAAGCCAACCGGGTGCACGAAATGACGACCGTGCTGGAGGGGTTTCTGACACGCCATCTGACGGATGAAGAGGATCTGGTCGTGCCGATCCTGCTGCACCACAAGATGCGCGGTTGATCCGGGTGCCTGCGCCAATGCGCGTGGGCACCTCAAACGGGAGGACCGACATGTTCACGACCGAAACCCTGGTTTTTCTGCAAGACCTGAAAGCCAACAACACGCAGGACTGGTTCGCCAAAAACAAGGCGCGTTATGAAACCCACATCAAGACCGCGGCGAAAGCATTCAGTGACGACCTTGCCCCGCGTCTGGCCGCGCGCTACGGCACGGATGTCACCGCCAAGATCTTTCGCATCCACCGCGACCTCAGGTTTTCCAAGGACAAGACTCCTTATAACACGCATGTGCATATCGGCTTTGGCGACGCAGCGACCGGGGCGGCCTGGATGTTTGGCCTGCAACCGGATGATCTGGTCATCGGATACGGCTTGTTCACCTTCGACAAGCCGCACCTGACCCGTTGGCGCGAGGCCGTACAGGGGCGGCCGGGCGATCAGTTGATCAACCTGATGGAAACAGCGCGCCAATCGGGGCTGCGCCTGTCGGAACCCGAGTTGAAGCGCGTCCCTTCCCCCTATCCGGCGGACCATCGCAACGCCACTTTGCTGCGGCGAAAAAGCATCGCGATCTGGCGGGACGACCTGCCGTTGGAGCACGCGCTGGGGGACGACGCCGGGGCTGATTTAGCCCACGCGATGCGCGTTTTCGACCCGATCCGAGACTGGATGATCGACCATCTTCCCGCCTGAATGGCCCGGCGCTTCAGCGGTCGATGCCCAACTTGCGGCACAGCGTTTCCAGCGTCGCACGCTCAGTGGTCGACCACTCAGCCTTGCGTGACTTGAACAGTGTGGCCTGACTTTTGTGCACCGGCCCGCCAGCCAGAATTTTCAGATGATTGGCGCGCAGGGTTTCTCCGGTCGACGTGATGTCGGCCACCGCCTCTGCGGTTTCGTTCTTTACCGTGCCCTCGGTCGCGCCCTGACTGTCCACCAACTGGTAATCGGCCACGCCGTGATCGCGCAGGTGATCGCGGATCAGGCGGTGATACTTGGTGGCGATGCGCAGCCGGAACCCATGTTTCGCCCGGAAGGCGGCGGCGACGGCATCCAGATCATCCAACGTGTTCACATCGACCCAGCATTTCGGCACCGCGATGATCAGGTCGGCATGGCCAAATCCCATCGGCGCAAGCTCAGTCACCTTCTCGCTCCACGCGCCCAGTTTTTCACGCACAAGGTCCGACCCGGTAACGCCAAGATGAATGCGCCCAGCGGCCAGTTCACGCGGGATTTCCCCGGCGGACAGAAGCACCAGTTCCACCCCGTCGATCCCATCGACCGCGGCAGCATATTCTCGATCCGATCCCGTCCGCGACAGCGCAATCCCAGCCGCACCGAACCAGTCAAAGGTTTTTTCCATCAACCGCCCCTTGGACGGAACACCCAGCTTCACGGTCATTGCCCCGCCTCGCCTGTCAGTTCCAGCGTCAGTTCCGGGCGGATCACTCCCCCCACTGCGGGAATGTCGCGCCGGTCGCCGTTCTGGTTGCCCAGAACGCGGGTCAGCGCATCATAGCGCCCGCCGGTCGCAACGGGAGGCAGGTCCGGCCGCGTTTCGGAATAGAAGCCGAACACGAACCCGTCATAATATTCCATCGAGGTGCGGCCATAGCTGCCCTCGAAATCAAGCCGCGCCACATCGACACCACGCCGCTCCAACGCCTCGGCACGCGCTTCAAGCCGGTCGACCGCTGCGGCAATCGCGGGCATGTCCACGGCGATGTCACGCAGATGTTCCAACACGTTCGCCGTCGTCTCACGCAGCCCCAGAAGGTCGTCAAGCAGTTCAACCTCCTGCGCTGAAATCGGGGCGGCGGCAGCGTCCTCGTGCAGGGCGGCCACACGTTCGGCAATCTCGGAGGGAGAGCGCAGCCCGATATGGGGCGTATCAGCATCGAACGGATCATCCGCCACCAACAACTGAGCCCGCCCGTCTGGCAGGGGCGCGCGCCCGGCAAACCGGTCAATAAGCGCGCGGAACCGGCGTGGGCGCCAGATGTGACGCAGAAGGGCTGACTTGCGACGCTCGGTGGTGCGCAACCCACGCACGGCGGCCAGCAACAGCCCCATGTCCCCGGTGGCAGCGCGCAGGTTCAGGGGGGCGAGCACCTCTTTCAACAACGCAAACACCTCGGCATCCGCCTCGATGGGGGCTGCACGGTCAAAAACCTCGTATCCCACCTGGAAATACTCCGACGCGCGGTGCCGGGTTTCATCCTGCGCGCGAAACACCTCGCCCATATAGGCATAGCGTGCGGGTTCGGCCCCCTCAGCCATATGCATCTGCACCACCGGCACCGTAAAATCCGGGCGCAACATCATCTCGCCCAGATCCGGGTCATGGGTCACGAACGCACGGGCGCGGATATCCTCGCCATACAGGTCCAGAAGCGTTTCGGCGGGTTGCAGGATATCGGCCTCGACCACGCAGGCGCCGTGTCCCTCGAAGAAGGTCAGAAACCGCGTGGCCTCATCCCGGACGCGTGCCTTGTCAGCCATCATAGCCCTCGACGATCTCGCGCACTTTTGCGACCATCTCCGACCGGTCGCATTCAAACTGGCTGGGGCGTTCTTTCCATTCCTCAAGCGTGGCGTTTTCGGCGATCTTAGCCCCAAGGATCAGATCCTTGATTTGCACTTTTCCTGCCTCGAACTCGTCAGACCCCGCAATAATCGCTACGGGCGATCCGCGCTTGTCTGCATATTTCAACTGGTTGCCGAAATTCTTCGGATTGCCCAGATAGACCTCGGCCCGGATGCCCGCACCGCGCAACTCACCGACCATCGCCTGGTACTCCGCCAGCCGCGCCTTGTCCATGACGGTCACAACGACGGGGCCAACCTGTTTGCCCCCCATCCGCCCCTTGGCGCGCAGGGCAGCCAGCAGACGATCCACCCCGATGGATACACCCGTTGCCGGCACCGCCTGTCCGGTGAACCGCTTGACCAGATCGTCATAGCGACCGCCCCCCGCGACCGAGCCGAACTGACGCGGACGCCCTTTTTCGTCAAGGATTTCGAAGGTCAGCTCTGCCTCAAAGACAGGACCGGTGTAATAGCCAAGCCCGCGCACGACCGAAGGGTCGATCTCGATGCGGTCGGGGCCATAGCCTTGGGCGGCGAGCAGCGTCGCAATCTCTTCCAACTCGGTCACGCCTTCCGCGCCGATGGCACTGTCGCCCACAGCGGCACGCAGGTTTGTCAGCGTTCGATCGGCTGTCTCGCCTTTTGAGGTCAGGAAGGCCAGCACCGGTTCGGCCTGCTCATTCGACAACCCAACCCCGTCAATATAGGCACCTGACGCATCCAGCCGCCCCTTGCCCAGAAGCGCGCGCACTCCGGCTTCACCGACCTTGTCGAATTTGTCGATGGTGCGCAAAACGGCGTCCCGAACAGGGCCCTCGTCAACGCCCATCACCTCCAACACTCCGTTCAAAACCTTCCGGTTGTTCACCCGCACCACGTAATCACCACGCGGAATGCCGACGGTTTCCAGCGTGTCGGCCAGCATCGCGCAAATCTCGGCATCCGCCGCCATGCTCGCCGTTCCCACCGTATCCGCGTCACACTGATAAAACTGGCGAAACCGCCCCGGCCCCGGCTTTTCGTTCCGCCAGACCGGCCCCATCGCATAGCGACGATAAGGCGTCGGCAGATCGTTGCGGTGCTCGGCATAAACACGGGCCAGCGGCGCGGTCAGGTCATAGCGCAGCGCCAGCCAGCTTTCGTCCTCGTCCTGCCAGGCGAACACGCCCTCGTTTGGGCGATCCACATCGGGCAAGAACTTGCCCAGCGCCTCTACCGTTTCCACCGCCGAGCTTTCCAGCGCGTCAAACCCATAGCGATGATAGACCGCCGCGATCTGGTCGAGCATCACTTTCCGCTCGTCCACCTCGGCGCCGAAATAATCG
The DNA here is from genome assembly GCF_014656375.1 of Aliiroseovarius zhejiangensis. Classification (GTDB taxonomy): domain Bacteria; phylum Pseudomonadota; class Alphaproteobacteria; order Rhodobacterales; family Rhodobacteraceae; genus Aliiroseovarius; species Aliiroseovarius zhejiangensis. The sequence goes on from NZ_BNCH01000004.1 coordinate 145,013, forward strand.
CGAAACCCCTTGGGCGTTGCGGCCTTGGGGCGGGGCTGTTTCTTCTGCTTGGCCATGGCTGGTCCCGGTTCAGATACGTGTCGCGGGCGGTCTATCGGATGGGCGCGTCGGGGGCAAGGAAAGCCTGCCGCGGGGACAGCCGGAAAAAACCGCTGGGCCTGGGCGCGCGACCGCGCTATCACGCCCGCATGACCCAAGACCGCCTGACCCAACTTGAAGAAACCGTCGCCCACCTGACCCGCCAGGTCGAGGAACTGAACGAGGTTGTGGCCCGGCAGGACACGGAGCTGTCAAAACTGACCCACCGGGTGCGCATGTTGATGGAGCGCGAGGCAGAGCGGGAACAGGCCAATTCCGGTGGTGTGATCCTGGGCGATGAGCGGCCGCCCCACTACTGACGCGCCAGCTTCTTCTGGCCAAAAATATCCTCGGGTGAATGCGCGCTAGCGCAGAGGGGCAACGCCCCTTACACCTCTTCCACGTCCACCACGCCGGGCAGCGACTTCAATGCGCCCTTGATTTGCGGGTTCAGCGGAAATGACTGGCCCAGTGTCATTTCGACCTCGCCGGGCAGCGACGGGTCCATCAAGCAGACAGAAACCTCCCCCGGTCGCACATTCCGCGCTTTTTCCACCGCGTCGTTCAAAAGGGTCGCGACTTGGGACAGGGCGTCAGCCTGATCCAAATACAGCTTCAGCGCCATGCCACCCGCGTCGGCAATCACCGCATCCAGGGGCGCAACCGACCGGCCGCGCGGGTCGAACTGGCCTTCCTCGAAGCGGCCTTCCAACTGCATGACCACCTGCATGGTTTCGTCAAAGACCTTGCGGCAGGCTTCAAAGTCATCGGCGAACAGCAGGATGCCCGACACCTGTTCGGTCGGATCGTCAATGTTCAGGCGAAAGAACTGGTTGCCACGGGCGGATTTGCGCGCCTGCAACCCGCTGACATTCACCGCCACTTTGCCAACCGCGGCGCCAGAGCGTTCCGCCTTGTCGCGCAGCTCGCGCAGGGTCATGATCCCCTTGCGTTTCAACGCCGGCAGATAGTCGTCCAGCGGGTGGCCGGACAGGTAAAACCCGATCGCCTTGTGCTCCTCGGCCAGCCGTTCGTTGGGCAGCCAGTCGCCCACCGGGGACAGGCGCGGTTCGGGCAGATCGTCGCCCGCCTCGCCAAACAGCGACACCTGATTAGAGGCCCGCTGCTCATGGATTGCGGCAGAATAGCTGACCAGCGCATCAAGGCTGTCGAACACGCGACGGCGGTTGGGGTCCAATTCATCGAACGCGCCTGCGCGCGCCAGCATTTCCATCGGGCGTTTGCCGACACGTTTCAGATCAACGCGGCGTGCAAAATCGAACAGCGTCGCGAACGGCTTGTCGACTCCGTCGACCTTACGCCCATCGACCACCAGCTTCATCGCCTCGATCCCAACGTTTTTCAGTGCCCCCAGCCCATAGACCACGCGGCCCTGATCGACGCTGAACGTCTCGAGCGATCGGTTGACGCAGGGCGGCACGATCTCGATCTCCATACCCCGCCGCACTTCGTGGGCATAGACGGACAGCTTGTCGGTCAGGTGAATATCGCAGTTCATCACGCCGGCCATGAACTCGACCGGGTGGTTCGCCTTGAGCCACGCAGTCTGATAGCTGACCACCGCATAGGCGGCGGCGTGCGATTTGTTGAAGCCGTAATTGGCAAATTTTTCCAGAAGGTCGAAAACTTCCGAGGCTTTCTTCTTGTCGACCCCGTTCTCTGCCGCGCCCTTTTCAAATTTCGGGCGTTCGGCGTCCATCGCCTCTTTGATCTTCTTACCCATTGCCCGGCGCAGAAGGTCCGCTCCGCCAAGCGAATAGCCCGCCATGACCTGCGCGATCTGCATCACCTGTTCCTGATAAACGATGATGCCCTGCGTTTCCTCAAGAATGTGGTCAATCAGGGGGTGCACGCTTTCAATCTCGCGCAGCCCGTTCTTGACCTCGCAATAAGTCGGGATGTTCTCCATCGGGCCGGGGCGATACAGGGCCACCAGAGCTACGATATCCTCGATGCAGGTCGGTTTCATACGCCGAAGCGCGTCCATCATGCCGCTGCTTTCCACCTGGAATACAGCGACCGTCTTGGCTGCAGCATAGAGCTTGTAGGTCGCTTCATCGTCCAGCGGGATGGTGTTGATCTCGTTCTCGGTCCCTTCGGGCGGATCATATAGCGTTTCACCATTCGGACCCGTATGGATATCGCGCCCCTGTCCCCGGATCAGATCCACGGCATTCTGGATTACGGTCAGCGTTTTCAGGCCCAGAAAGTCGAACTTCACAAGACCGGCCTGCTCTACCCATTTCATATTGAACTGGGTCGCTGGCATGTCCGACTTGGGATCCTGATACAGCGGCACCAGCTCGTCCAGCGGTCGGTCACCGATCACAACCCCCGCCGCGTGGGTCGAGGCATTGCGCAACAGCCCTTCGACCTGCTGGCCATAGGTCAGCAACCGGTCGACCACCTCTTCTGCGCGCGCTTCTTCGCGCAGGCGCGGTTCGTCTGCCAATGCTTTTTCGATCGAGACAGGTTTGACACCTTCGACCGGGATCAGTTTGGACAGGCGGTCCACCTGTCCATATGGCATTTGCAGAACGCGCCCCACATCGCGCACGGCCGCCTTGGACAGAAGCGCACCGAAGGTGATGATCTGGCCGACCTTGTCGCGGCCGTATTTCTCTTGCACATAGCGGATCACCTCTTCCCGGCGATCCATGCAAAAGTCGATGTCAAAGTCAGGCATCGACACACGTTCGGGGTTCAGGAACCGTTCGAACAGAAGGGAATATCGCAAGGGGTCAAGGTCGGTGATGGTCAGCGCATAGGCCACCAGACTGCCCGCACCCGACCCACGACCCGGCCCGACCGGAATCTCGTGATCCTTGGCCCATTTGATGAAATCAGCCACGATCAGGAAATAGCCGGGGAAGCCCATGCCCTCGATGATATCCAGTTCGAAGTCCAGCCGTTTCTGGTATTCTTCGACGCTGACCGCGTGGGGGATCACGGCAAGACGGGCCTGCAAGCCCTCGTTAGCCTGACGGCGCAATTCCTGCACCTCGTCATCGGCAAATTTCGGCAGAATCGGATCGCGGCGATAGGCCATGAAGGCACAGCGGCGGGCAATCTCGACCGTGTTATCAATAGCCTCGGGCAGATCGGCGAACAGCGTGATCATTTCCTCGGGGCTTTTGAAGTAATGCTGCGGCGTCAGACGACGGCGCCCTTCTTGCTGGTCAACATAGGCGCCTTCCTTGATGCAGATCAGCGCGTCATGGGCCTCGTACAGCTTTTGCTGCGGAAAATAGGCATCATTGGTCGCCACCAGCGGAATGCCCATCTGATAGGCCATCTCGACAAAGCCCTGCTCGGTCGCGCGTTCGGCCTGCGTGGTCTGGCCGCTGTCGCCGGGATGGCGTTGCAGTTCAACATAAAGCCGGTCGCCATAACAGGCGTGGAGGCGTTGCATCAGGGCCTCAGCCTTCGCACGCTGGCCGGATTGCAGGAACTGCCCCACCGGCCCCAGCGCTCCGCCCGTCAGGCAGATCAAGCCGTCCGGGTAGCGTTCCAGTTCATCAAGTTTCACCTGCGGCAGCTCACCGCCCTTGTCGATGTAAAGGCAGGAATTGAGCTTCATCAGGTTCTCATACCCGCGCTCGGACTGTGCCAGCAGCACGACCGGCGCGGCAGGGCGAGGTTTTTCGCCGGGGGCGGGCGTGTCGAAAGCCACGTCGACCTGACAGCCGATGATTGGTTGCACCCCCTGCCCGGCCGCAGTGACGGAAAACTCCAGCGCCGCGAACATGTTGTTGGTGTCGGTGATCGCCACCGCAGGCATGCCTGCCGCCGCGCACAGGCCCGGCAGCTTCTTGACCGGAATCGCGCCTTCCAGCAGCGAATACTCCGTATGAACGCGCAGGTGAATGAATCGGGGTTGGTTCGTCATGTTGCCAAACTAGACGACCGCCCGGCGGGGGGAAAGCGCAGAAAGGATCACGCGGTGGGGTGCAGAATTTCGATCCGGTTGCCGAAGGGATCTGCGGTATAGAAACGTTTGAAACCCGCAAGGTTCTGATCCCATTCCACCGGGTACTTCGCATCGCCCAACCGCCGCGCCAAGGCGTCAAGTTCATCGCACAGAAAGGCGGGATGGGCTTTGCGCGCCGGCGTAAACGGCGTTTCCACACCCAGATGGACGCGCACGTCGCCTTGCCGAAACCAGACCCCGCCGCGTGCCGCCAACGCCTTGGGTTTCGGTTCCGTTGCAAAGCCCAGAAGGTCTGAATAAAAGCCGATGGCTTGCGCTTCCTGCCCGTGTGGCATGGCCAGCTGAACGTGATGAAGTTGAGTAATCATTTGCGCTCCAATATTGGCATACATTTGCATACATATTGCCCATTCCCAAATCAAATCAAATCGCTGCATCCTTGCTGCGCCTGCGAAGAAGGAAATTCTTGCCAGAAGGGCGATTCTCGGCTTTGTTTGATAGACAGAAAAATAAACCCCGCCTGTTTTCTACGCCGCATCGAGGGCAGGCAAACCGGGGCCACAACAGGGTAACGCGGCAGGACGCATCTCATGGATATCGCCTTTCTTCTGAACGGAGAGAGTGTGACGCTGCATGACGTGGACCCCACACGGACCACGCTGGATTGGCTGCGCGACTCCCAGGGATTGACCGGCACCAAGGAAGGCTGCAACGAAGGCGATTGTGGGGCGTGCACGATCATGGTCGCCGACAGCGACGGGGCGAAAGCGGTCAATGCCTGCATCCTGTTTCTAGGCCAGTTGAACGGCAAATCCCTGACCACGATCGAGGGGTTGGCGCAGGGCGACCAGTTGCACCCGGTCCAGGATGCGATGGTCGAGAAACACGGATCGCAATGCGGTTTTTGCACACCCGGCATCACAATGTCCCTGGCCGCGGCCCATCTGAATGACGATCGGAACCATGATGACGTGCTGGCGGGCAATTTGTGCCGTTGCACGGGCTATGCTCCGATCATCCGCGCTGCAGAGGACGCAGCGCAGACACCCGTGCCCGAGGGGTTCGACCCGACCCCCGGCAGCTTGCCCGAAGCCGCCGACCACGCCGATATCGCGCGGCCGGAAACATCGGAGGCCTTGGCCCATGCTTTGATGACCTCTCCCCATGCCACGCTGATTGCCGGGGCGACGGATGTCGGGTTGTGGGCCACCAAGGCGCTGCGCGATCTGAACCCGGTCATCTTCCTGAACGGGGTGAAGGATCTGAAAGATGTGAAAATTGGCGATAAGGACATTCGCATCGGCGCCGGCGTCACGCTGGAGTTTTTGCGCAAGGTCATCGCCCCGCTCCACCCGCATTTCGCCGAGATGCTGCGCCGGTTCGCATCGGTCCAGGTGCGCAATGTGGCCACGATCGGCGGCAATATCGCCAACGGATCCCCCATTGGGGACACACCGCCCGCGCTGATCGCGCTTGATGCCACGCTTCATCTGCGACGCGGAAATGATCGTCGTGCGATCCCGTTGGAACAGTTTTTCATCGACTATGGCAAGCAGGACCGCCAACCGGGCGAGTTTGTCGAAGCGGTTTCGTTCCCGCGCCAACCGGACCGGCTGCGCGTTTACAAACTGTCAAAACGGTTCGATCAGGATATCTCGGCTGTTCTCGGGGCGTTCAACCTCTCGGTGCAGGACGGGGCGATCACCGATGCGCGCATCGTCTTTGGCGGCATGGCGGGCATTCCGAAACGGGCATCCCATGTCGAAACCGCATTGATTGGAAAGGATTGGTCCGAGGCGACAGTTCGCGCCGCCCTGCCTGCGTTTGAAAAAGACTTTACACCAATGTCCGATATGCGGGCATCGGCAAGCTATCGCATGCGAACCGCGCAGAACATGCTGCTGCGCTATTGGCACGAGGATCAGGGCCACTCCACATCGGTGCTTGAGGTGCAGTCATGAGCGTCGGTCGCCCCCTGCCCCATGATGCGGCCCGCCTGCACGTGACTGGCCAGGCGCGTTATGTCGATGACATCCCAACGCCCGCAAACTGCCTGCATCTGGCCTTTGGGCTCAGCGATACGGCGCGCGGCGTGATCACCCATGCCGATTTGTCAGATGTGCGCCAGTCGCCGGGCGTAGTGGATGTGCTGACCGCCATCGACCTGCCCCATGCCAACGATGTCTCGCCCTCTGTTCACGATGAACCCTTGCTGGCGCAGGGCGAAGTTTTCTATCACGGCCAGCCGATATTCCTCGTGGTCGCTACGACGCATCTTGCCGCCCGCAAAGCCGCCCGGAAAGCCAAGATCACCATTGACCCGCGCCCCGCGATCCTGACCATCGACGAGGCGATGGAGGCAGACAGCCGGTTCGAAGGTGGCCCTGTGATCTGGTCGCGCGGCAATGCTGCGGACGCCATAGAAACCGCACCGCACACGCTTTCCGGCTCGTTCGAGATGGGCGGGCAGGAGCATTTCTATCTGGAAGGTCAGGCCGCACTGGCGATCCCGCAGGAAGCGGGTGACATGCTGGTGCACAGCTCGACCCAGCACCCCACGGAAATTCAGCACAAGGTGGCCGAGGCGCTTGGCGTGCCGATGCACGGCATCCGGGTTGAGACCCGCCGGATGGGCGGCGGGTTTGGCGGCAAGGAAAGCCAGGGCAATGCGCTTGCGGTGGCCTGTGCCGTGGCCGCCCTGCGGACCGGGCGACCTTGCAAGATGCGCTATGACCGCGACGACGACATGGTGATCACCGGCAAACGGCACGATTTCCGCATCACCTATCGCGCGGGCGTCGATGACGAAGGCCGCGTACTGGGGCTGGAGGTCACGCAGCTTGCCCGCTGTGGCTGGTCGCAAGACCTGTCCTTGCCGGTGGCTGACCGGGCAATGTTACATGCCGACAACGCCTATCACTTGCCTGCCGTCAAAATCGAAAGTCATCGCCTGAAAACCAATACGGCGTCGGCAACCGCCTTTCGCGGCTTCGGCGGCCCACAAGGTGTTCTGGGGATCGAGCGCATTCTGGATCACATCGCCGCGGCGCGCGGACTGGACCCGGTTCAGGTACGGCGGGCCAATTTCTACCGCGACGGGCAGACCACGCATTACGGCCAGACGATCGAGGGCTTTCACGTCCCGGCCATGACCGACGCCCTGTTGGCGCGCGCGGATTACGCTGCGCGGCGGGCCGGTGTCGACAGGTTCAACGCCGAAAACCCGGTTCTGAAAAAGGGCCTTGCCTATTCGCCGGTCAAGTTCGGGATCAGTTTTACCCTGACCCATCTGAATCAGGCGGGCGCCTTGGTGCATGTCTATGCCGATGGGTCGATCCGCATGAACCATGGCGGCACCGAAATGGGGCAAGGGCTGTTCCTGAAGGTCGCGCAGGTCGCCGCCCGCAGCTTCGGCGTGCCGATCGAGGCGGTCAGGATCACCGCGACCGACACCGCGAAAGTGCCCAATACATCCGCCACCGCGGCGTCGTCAGGGTCGGACCTGAACGGGATGGCGGTACAGGAAGCGTGCCTGACCATACGTGATCGTATGGCCGAGCATATCGCCGGGCTTTGGCAATGTGGCACAAAAGACATCTCGTTCGAGGATGGTATGCTGCACGGCCCGAATGGCAAGACCATCAGCTTTGCCGACGCTGCCGCCTCGGCCTATGAGGCGCGGGTCAGCCTGTCGGCCACGGGCTTTTACAAGACGCCAGGCATCAACTGGGATCGGGCCAAGGGCCAAGGCCGTCCTTTCCTCTATTTTGCCCATGGCGTCGCGCTGACCGAGGTGATCATAGACACGCTGACCGGTGAAAACCGTATCCTGCGCACCGACATCCTGCATGACGCGGGCAGCAGCCTGAACCCCGCGATTGACATCGGGCAGGTCGAAGGCGGCTATGTGCAGGGGGCGGGTTGGCTGACCACGGAAGAGCTGGTGTGGGATGATAAAGGACGGCTGCGCACCCATGCGCCGTCGACCTACAAGATCCCGGCCTGTTCCGACCGGCCGCGCGTGTTCAATGTCGATCTGTGGGACCAGCCCAACCTTGAGAATACGGTGTTCCGCTCTAAGGCGGTGGGTGAACCCCCCTTGATGCTTGGCATTTCCGCGTGGCTTGCGCTGGCAGATGCGGTGTCGGCCTGTGGCGACGGCTATCACGACCTGAACGCCCCGGCGACCGCCGAGGAAATTCTGGACGCCATCGAACGGGTGCGCGCTGGATGAGCTTTGACCTGACCCAACTGGCAGACACCATCGCCCGATACGGCCCCCTCGCCCGCGTGGTCGTTGCAGACACCGCCGGTTCAACCCCACGCGAAGTGGGGGCATCCATGCTGGTCTGGCGGGACGGGCAAAGCGGCACAATCGGTGGGGGGGAGCTGGAGTATCGCGCCACCATCGCCGCGCGGTCGTTGTTGGCCAGTGGCGAACGCGCTGCGCTGAAACGTGTGCCGCTTGGTCCCGACCTGGGCCAATGCTGCGGCGGGGCGGTCACTCTGTTGACCGAGTGTTTCGCGGCGGATGACCTTGCAGGTCTGGCGCGGGACCATATCGTTGCGCGACCGGTCGCGCCATCGGACGCCACACCCTTGGCGGTGGAACGCGTGCTGGACCAGGCGCGGTCGAAAGGGTTGCGCCCAGCCCCACAACTTTTGCATGGCTGGATGATCGAACCCGTGTCCCGGCCAGATACACCCGTCTGGATCTATGGCGCCGGGCATGTCGGGCGGGCGCTGGTCGATGTTTTGTCCCCGCTGCCCAATCTTGCCATCACCTGGATCGACATAGCGGTCGATCGGTTTCCGGCATGTGTCCCTGCGAATGTCTCGACTTTGCCGACACCCCATCCCGCGCGGGCGGTGGGGTTGGCCCCGCAGAACGCACATCATCTTGTCCTGACCTACAGCCACAGCCTTGATCTGGACCTGTGCCATTCGATCTTGTCGCGACCCTTTGCCAGCGCCGGGCTGATCGGGTCGGCGACCAAATGGGCCCGGTTCAGCAAGCGGTTGGCCGGTCTTGGCCACGATGTCGTAAAGATCAACAGTATTCGCTGCCCGATCGGAGATCCGGGCCTTGGAAAGACCCCACACGCCATTGCAATCGGGGTTGCCGCCGCGCTACTTGGCAGCGTGGCCGAGAACGAAAAAAACAACAGGGGAATGCACGGTGACAGGGGATACGCGCCACCAAAACGCGCTGTTGACACTTGAGGGGATGACGAAAGCCTATCCGGGTGTCGTGGCCAATGATCAGGTTTCGTTTTCGATCCTGCCGGGCGAGGTGCATGCCTTGCTGGGGGAAAACGGGGCGGGGAAATCGACACTGGTCAAGATGATCTATGGCCTGGTCAAACCGGATGCAGGGCAGATGACGCTGCGCGGCGAAAGCTTTGCGCCGGTCAACCCGGCGGCGGCACGCAGTTCCGGAGTCACGATGGTTTTTCAGCATTTCAGCCTGTTCGACGCGCTGTCGGTGGCCGAAAACATCTCGCTCGGCATGGACAATCCGCCTGACCGGCGCGTGTTGTCGGCCCGCATCCGCGAGGTGAGCCAGGCCTATGGCCTGCCGCTTGATCCGCATCGCGTGGTGGGCGATCTGTCGGCGGGCGAACGTCAGCGGGTCGAGATCATTCGCTGTCTGCTGCAAGACCCGAAGCTGTTGATCATGGATGAACCGACCTCGGTTCTGACTCCGCAAGAGGTTGATATTCTTTTCAAAACCTTGCGCAAGCTGACCGCCGAAGGCACCGCGATCCTGTATATCTCGCACAAGCTGGAAGAAATCCGGACCTTGTGCGAACACGCCACTGTCCTGCGTCTTGGCAAAGTGGTCGACACCTGCGACCCGCGCGAGAAATCGGCCCGCCAACTGGCCGAGATGATGGTGGGGGATACGCTGCACGTGCCCTCCCGCGAGGCCGCAGACCCCGGCCCCGTCGCCCTGTCGATGACAGATGTCTCGATGAAATCACCATCCGAATTCGGCACCGACCTGCGCAACATCTCGCTTGAGGTGCGCAAAGGCGAGGTTCTGGGCATCGGCGGTGTGGCGGGCAATGGGCAAGATGAATTGCTGGCTGTTCTGTCAGGTGAAGGCCGCGCCCAGACGGGTGCGATCACGCTAGGGGGTGACGATATCACCTTGCTCCACCCCAATGCCCGCCGGGCGCGCGGCCTGTTAACGGCGCCGGAAGAACGGCTGGGCCATTCAGCCGCGCCGGATATGAGCTTGACGGAGAACGCGCTTCTGACCGGCGCCGTGCGCGAAAAACTGGTTGACCGGGGCTTCCTGAAATGGGGCAGAACCGAGGATTTCGCCCGCCGGATCATCACGGCCTTCGACGTGCGAACGCCGGGGCCGGACAATGCGGCGGGGTCGCTGTCGGGCGGCAATCTGCAGAAATTCGTGATCGGGCGCGAGGTCTTGCAACGCCCTGACGTGTTGGTCGTGAACCAGCCGACATGGGGGGTGGATGCCTCGGCCGCGGCGGCGATCCGGCAATCGCTGCTGGACCTGGCCCATCACGGTGCTGCGGTTGTGGTGATCAGTCAGGATCTTGACGAGTTGATGGAGGTCGCCGACCGCTTCACCGCCTTGAACGAGGGCCGCTTGGCCGACCCCGTCCCCACTCAGGGGCTGGATGTTGAAACGATCGGCCTGATGATGGGCGGTGTGCACGGGGAAACAGCAGCATGATACATCTGGAAAAACGCCCTCAACCGTCCAAATTCTGGGCAGGCTTCACGCCGGTTCTGGCCGTCATCGCCACGATGATCGCCGGTGGCATCATGTTCTGGATGCTGGGAAAACCGCCCCTGGAAGCCATCCGCACGATCTTCTGGGATCCGTTGTTTCACGAAACCTTCGGGCCCTATTCCCGCCCGCAGCTTCTGGTGAAGGCAGGCCCGCTGATCCTGATCGCCGTCGGGCTGAGCCTCGGGTTCCGGGCGGGCATCTGGAACATCGGCGCCGAGGGGCAATACATCATGGGTGCGATCTGCGGTGCGGCGGTCGGGCTGGCCTTCTACCCCTCTGACAGCGTGCTGATCTTTCCGGCAATGGTGCTGGCCGGTGCGCTTGGGGGCTGGGCCTGGGCGATGATCCCCGGTGTGCTGAAAGTGAAATTCGGCACAAATGAAATCCTCGTCAGCCTGATGCTTGTCTATGTGGCCGAGAACCTTTTGGCGTCCGTCAGCCAGGGGCTTTTGAAAAACCCCGAAGGCATGGGCTTTCCCGGCTCGCGCAATTTCCGCGACTTTCCTGCCGCCTATAACACCGAACTGATCAGCGGCACCGGGATGCACTGGGGGGTGGCCGCGGCCTTCGTGGCCGTCATCTTTGCCTATATCCTGCTGACCCGTCACATGCTGGGCTTTCAGGTGCGCCTGACTGGAGAGGCTCCGCGCGCAGCCCGGTTTGCGGGCGTCAACCCGACGCGTTTGATTCTGTTCTGCCTTGGTACGTCCGGCGCGCTGGCCGGGCTTGCAGGCCTGTTCGAAGTGTCCGGCCCTGCCGGGCAGGTCACGATCGACTTCAACTCGGGCTATGGGTTTACCGCGATCATCGTGGCCTTTCTGGGCCGCCTGCATCCCATCGGCATCCTGCTGGCCGGGCTTCTGATGGCGCTGACCTATATCGGGGGCGAGCTGGCGCAGTTGATGCTGGGCCTGCCTGCGGCAGCAATCCAGATGTTCCAGGGGATGCTGATGTTCTTCCTTCTGGCGATGGACGTCCTGTCGCATTACCGCATTCGCCTCAACACCCCCGCGACCGTGTAAGGAGAACGATGATGGATCTTGGTCAAATCAACCCGCTTCTTCTTCTGGCGTCCCTGATGGTGGCGGCAACGCCGATCCTTCTGGCGGCCATCGGTGAAGCGGTGGTCGAAAAGTCGGGTGTCCTGAACCTTGGCGTTGAGGGCATGATGATCACCGGCGCGGTGGTCGGCTTTGCCATCGGTGTCAATACAGGCAGCCCCGCCATCGGCTTTGTGGCCGCTGCGGCGGCGGGGGCGGCGCTGTCCATGCTGTTTGGCGTGCTGGTGCTATACCTCATGTCGAACCAGGTCGCGACTGGACTGGGATTGACCCTGTTCGGCTTGGGTCTGTCCTCGCTGATTGGCAAACCTTACGAAGGGCTGAAGGCGCCAAGCATGGCAAAATGGGACATCCCCGTGCTGGGCGATATTCCCATTCTGGGACCGATCCTGTTCCGGCACGACCCCATGGTCTATGTCAGCCTGATTATCGTCGCCGCCACCTGGTATGTGCTGACGCGGACCCGCGCGGGGCTGATCCTGCGCGGTGTCGGCGAAAACCACGACGCGGCCCATGCGCTTGGCTACAAAGTGGTGCGCGTCCGCCTGATGGCGATTGCCTTTGGTGGCGCCTGTGCCGGGCTGGGCGGGGCCTATGTCAGCCTGGTGCGAGTGCCGCAATGGGTCGAAGGGATGACCGCCGGTGCCGGCTGGATCGCCCTTGCCATCGTGGTGTTTGCCAGTTGGCGTCCGTGGCGCGTGCTGCTGGGGGCCTATCTGTTCGGCGGCATCACGGTGCTTCAGCTGAACCTGCAAGCCGCAGGCGCCGCGATACCGGTCGAGATCCTGGCGATGAGCCCCTATATCGTGACAATCCTTGTGCTTGTGGTTATCTCTTTGCGTGGCAATCATGGCGCACCGGGTTCACTTGGGCGCATCTTTCACGCGACGCATTAGGCCGGTCAGATGATCAAACCCGACATTCACGACATTCTGGACGGCCACAAGCCTTTGGGCGGTGTGAATGTCGGGCGTGTGATGGATGTGCTGATTGTTGCCTCGGCAGTTGCCATTGCGTTGGAAACCATGCCGCAACTGCCCGATCACCTGCGCCGCTTTCTGCTTGGGTTCGAGCTGTTTCTGCTGGCCGTTTTCGCCATCGAATACCTGATACGTCTTGCCACCGCCAATCGCCCCTTGCGATACGCATTCAGCTTCTGGGGCATAATTGATCTGCTGAGCATCGCCCCTGCCATCGCCCTGATGACACCGCAATGGATGGTTGTGCGCACGTTCCGCCTGTTGCGGCTGGTGCGGCTGCTGAAGCTGTTTCGCGGGTCACACGCGATGGAACGTCTGGTGGTGGCATTTCAGCAGGTGCGCGGCGAGCTTATGGTTTTCGGCGTGATTGCGGCGCTGATGCTTTATGTTTCGGCCGTGGGGATCTATATTTTTGAACACGACGCCCAGCCCGAGGTCTTCACCTCGATCCCCGACAGCCTGTGGTGGGCAGTCGCCAGCTTCACGACCGTGGGCTATGGCGATATGTTTCCGATCACGCCGGGCGGCAAGATTTTCACCACCTTTGTGCTGTTCATCGGGCTGGGGGTGATCGCCGTCCCGTCCGCCATCGTGACGGCCGCGCTTCTGGAAAGCGAAACCAACATCCAACGACGCATTCGCGAGGCCGCCGAGAACGGCGGGGACCGCGACGACGAAACTTCAGAATCTGCTCAAACCATCAAGGGAGAATGAAATGCGTGCAGTAAAAACACTTCTGGCCAGTGTGGCCGTGGCCGCCGGGCTGTCCGGCGCGGCCATGGCCGAGGACAAGACCAAGGTCGGCTTTATCTTTGTCGGCCCGATCGGTGACGGCGGCTGGACCTATGAACACAATCAGGGCCGTCTGGCCGTGGAGGAAGAGTTCGGTGACAAGGTCGAAACCATCTATCAGGAAAGTGTGCCGGAAGGGGCTGACGCCGAACGTGCGATCACCCAGATGGCGCTGGCCGGGGCTGACCTGATCTTCACCACCTCGTTCGGTTACATGGACGCGACCATTGCCGTGGCCGAGAAGTTCCCGGACGTGAAATTCGAGCACGCCACCGGCTACAAGACCGCACCCAACGTGTCCGTCTACTCGGCCCGTTTCTATGAAGGGCGCGCCGTACAGGGCCACATCGCGGGCAAGATGACCAAATCGAACATCATCGGCTATATCGCGTCCTTCCCGATCCCGGAAGTGATCCGCGGTATCAACGCGGCCTATGTCCACGCCAAGAAGGTGAACCCCGACGTTCAGTTCAAGATCGTCTGGGCCTATACGTGGTTTGACCCGGCCAAGGAAGCCGACGCGGCCAAGGCCCTGATCGAGCAAGGCGCCGACGTGATCCTGCAACACACCGACTCGACCGCCCCGCAGGCTGCCGCACAGGAGGCCGGGAACATCATCACCTTCGGTCAGGCGTCCGATATGTCGGAATACGCGCCGATGCCGCGCGTCTCGTCGATCATCGACAACTGGGCCCCTTACTATATCGCGCGGACCAAAGCCGTGATGGATGGCACCTGGGAAAGCACATCGACCTGGGATGGCATCGGGGCCGGCATGGTCGGCATTGGCGAGATCTCGGATGCGGTGCCAGCCGATGTGAAAGCCGAAGCCGAGGCTCTGCGTGACGCGCTGGGTTCAGGCGAATATCACGCGTTCACCGGGCCGCTGAACAAGCAGGACGGCAGCGCCTGGCTGGCGGAAGGCGAAACCGCGGATGACGGCACCCTGGCTGGCATGGATTTCTATGTCGAAGGGATCGAGGGCGATATCCCCTCCAGCTGACCTGACCGGCATACGCCCCATTGGACCTCGCCTTCGGGCGGGGTCTTTTTTTTGTGGCAGGCGACGGAAACGCCGCGCCCGTGCGTTTGAGAAACAGATAACAATGGAGCTTACAATGCACGTCTCGAAACCCCTTTCTGTCATTCTGCTAACTTTTCTTTCGGTTCCGGCCTTCGCCCAACAGCAGCCCGGCCTGCACTTCATCGAAAACTGGGATCTGAACGAAGACGGCGTCGTCACGGTCGAAGAAGCGCGCGAGCGGCGTGGCGATATTTTCACCACCTTCGATGCCGATGAGGACGATGTGCTGACCGCAGAAGAATACGTCATGTTCGATGAAGCCCGCGAGGCGGACATGAAGGAAAACGGGTATGCGGTGATGGGCGGTCAAGGTCAGGGCAAAGGCCAAGGCAAAGGTCAGGGTCAGGGCAAAGGTCAGGGTCAGGGCAAGCGATCCGGCATGGGGGAGCACGGCGCCGCGATGGCCATGACCCGTCAGAACGCCGATCTTGACGGTGACGGGCGCGTCACGCGCGCCGAGTTTCTGTCAGGCGTCGATCTGTGGTTTCCGACGCAGGACCGCAATGGCGATGGTGTTCTGACACAGGACGATTTCGGGCGGCGCTGATTGCATCGCCCCATGCCATGATTTCGATTGACCCGGCATTGCCGGGTCTTTCGCTTTTCACGTCCCCATGCAACTGTCCGCATCATCACTCAACTGAATCAGGATCGGTGGGGATCATGCAGGATTTTATCGTTATTGGCGGCGGGATTGCGGGCGTTTCAGCGGGCGCGCGGTTGTCCCGGTTGGGCCGCGTCACGTTGATCGAAGCTGAAGATGCCCTTGCCTATCACGCATCGGGCCGGTCTGCTGCGATGTTCGAAGAAAGCTATGGCGCGTCCAGTGTCATCGCGCTGAACCACGCCTCGCGCCCGTATCACGAAACGGCAAATGGCGGCGTGCTCAGCCCGCGCGGGTTGATGATCGTGGCCACCAAAGGGCAGGAGGATGCGCTGGCGCAGGACATCGAGACCATGAAGATGGACCCGATCACGGTGACCGAAGCACAGGCGATGGTGCCCATCCTGAATGCCGAGGCCATCCTGGGTGCGGGGTATCACGCGGACGCATGGGACATCGACACCGACCTTCTGATCCAGAACTTCGCCCGCGAGATCCGCGCGGACGGCGAGGTGATCACCGGCGCGCGCGTCGAACAGATCACGCGCCATGATGCGGGCTGGATCGTGACGACTCCAAAAGGTACTTTCTCAGCGCGCATGTTGGTCAATGCCGCCGGGGCCTGGGCCGATCAGGTGGCGGCAATGGCGGGAATCGCGCCCATCGGCATTCAGCCGTTCCGCCGGTCGATGGCACGCATTCCGTCACCGGGCGAACATGTCGTGGCAGATTGGCCAATGTTCATGGGGGCGGGCGAAAGCTGGTATGCCAAGCCGGATGCCGGTGCCCTGATCGTTTCCCCCGCCGACGCCGACCCGGTCGACCCGCAGGACGCCTGGGCCGATGACATGGTTCTGGCCGAAGGGCTGGCCCGGTATGAAGAGGTGGTCACTGAACCCGTCACGAGAATGATCGCCAACTGGGCGGGGCTGCGCAGTTTTGCACCCGACCGCAATCTGGTGATTGGTCCATCGCCGCAGGACGCGAATTTCCTGTGGTTTGCAGGGCAAGGCGGATACGGGTTCCAGACCAGCCCGGCGGCATCGCGTTTGCTGGCCGATCTCGTGTCCGGGGCTTCATCCGAACTGGACGCAGGCACCGTGGCGTCGCTTGATCCTGCGCGGTTTGGCTGATCAGCCCAGAAGCACGTTCAGGTGTTTGACCACCGACCGAGCCAACACATCCGGTTCGTATCCGCCTTCCAGCATCGAGACGATCCGCCCATCGGCGAACTCGTCTGCCACTGCCTTCAACTCGCGCGTGACCCATTCATAGTCGGCATCGGTCAGTTGAACGCTGGACATATCATCGGCGACATGCGCGTCGAACCCGGCCGAGATGAACAGAAACTCAGGTTTGAACGCCTTGAGATGCGGCAGCCAATGGGCGCTGACGGCCTCGCGAAATTCGGCGCTGCCCGCGCCTGCTGACAGGGGAATATCAACGAGATTGTCGGTTTCCTTCTCATGCCCGGTGAAGGGATAGAACGGGTGCTGAAAACTGGAACAGAACAGCACGCGGGGTTCGGTCTTGAAGATCTCTTCGGTGCCGTTGCCGTGATGCACGTCGAAATCAATGATCGCGACGCGCGACAGATCATGCGCGTCCAGCGCATGGGCCGCCGCCACCGCGATATTATTGAACAGACAAAACCCCATCGCCTTGTCACGTTCGGCATGGTGGCCCGGCGGGCGGATCATGCAAAAGACGGGGTTGGCCTCGTTCGACATCACCAGATCGACCCCCAGCACGCCCGCCCCGGCGGCCCGTTCAGCGGCGCGCAAGGTGCCCGGGCTCATCACTGTGTCGCCGTCCACCTCGACACTTTGCATCCCCTGCCCCGGTGCCAACGCATAGACGCGGTCCAGATAATCGCTGTCATGCACCCGTTCCAGCTGCGCGCGTTCGACCAGCGGCGCATCGCGGTGGCGCACGACGTAATCCATGCCTGACATGATCAACTGGTTGTTGATCGCATCCAGCCGCGCCTTGCTTTCGGGGTGCAGGGGGCCTGCATCGTGGTCTCGGCACTCTGGGTGCGATATGATGGACAGCATTCGGTCTCCTCTCCTGAACCTGCTTTGTGCCGGGCCTAAAGTTCGCGTTCGACGATCACCACATCGTGGTCATCCGGGTCGGGCCGCTGAGTGAAACCCAGATCCTTCATCAGGCGCAGCATCGGGGCATTCTTGCGCAGAACCGTGCCTTCGATCACCTTCAACCCGTGATCCTGCGCGGCCTTGAACAGCCCCTTCATCAGCTTGGTGCCCAGCCCCTGATTCTGAATGCGGTCGGACACCACGACGGCAAATTCGCAGCTTTTCCAATCGGGATTGATCACGTATCGCGCCACACCGACCTGAACCGGCGCACCGTCGATCTCGGCCATGGCGACCAGCGCCATTTCCCGGCGATAGTCGATCTGGGTGAACTGCGCGAGCAGCTCCGGGCTCAGCTCGTTCACCGACCCCATGAAACGCATCATCTTCGCCTCGTCCGACAAGTCGCGCATGAACTGCTTTTCATGCTCGGCATCTTCGGGCCGGATCGGGCGGATGGTCAGGGGCGTGCCGTCGCGCAGGAAGGTCTGGCGCGCAAGATGGCGCGGATAGGGGTGGATCGCCATGTGGTCGTAGCGGCCGTCATTGGATGGCGGTCGCGCCACGGTGATGCGCGCATCCACCGCCAGAACACCATCCGGCCCGGCAAACAACGGGTTGATGTCCAGCTCGACAATCTCGGGCAATTCGCTGACGATGATCGAGATGCGTTTCAGCACATCCACCAGCGCCGCCCGATCGACCGGATCATAGTCGCGGAAGCTGTCCAGCGCCTTTGAGACGCGTGTACGATTGATCAGGCGTTCCGACAGAACCGCGTTCAACGGCGGCAGGGCCACGGCGCTGTCTTTCATCACCTCGACCATCGTGCCACCAGCCCCGAACAGGATCGTCGGCCCGAACACCGGATCGCGGCTGGCGCCGATAACAAGCTCGCGCGCCTGCCTGAGATGTGACATCGCCTCGACCGTGACACCGGTGATTTCGGCGTCGGGTTGGGCCTTCCTGACATTGGCAATGATCTCGTGAAACGCGCGTGTCACCGATGCGGCATGTGCGACGTTGATCTTTACGCCCCCCACATCGGTCTTGTGCGACACGTCTGGGGACGAGATTTTCATTGCGACAGGAAAGCGCACGGTTTCGGCAGCGATCAGGGCGTCGTTCGCCGTCTTCGCCTCGAAGGTCAGGTTCACTGGGATGTTGAACGCGCTGAGCAATGCCTTGCTTTCGGTATCGGACAGCATGCTGCGCCCGGTGGCCAAAGCGTTTGCGATGATCATTCGCGCGCCGTTCAGATCAAGCCCTTGCTCAAAAGCCCGCGCGCGCGGCACCTCAAGCGAGAGTTGCCGGTTGCGATTGTGCTGCACGAGATACGAAAACCCCTCGACCGCCCGTTCAGGTGTCTCGAAGACGGAGATCCCCGCTTCGGACAACAGGTTGCGCCCTTCTGCGACCACGTCTTCGCCCATCCAGCAGGCAAGTACCGGTTTCCTGTTGCGCTTTGGCAGGGCCGCTTTCACGGCTTTGGCAGCGGCGGTTGCATCGGTCATGGCCTGCGGCGTCAACAGAACCAGAACGCCATCAACCTCGGGGTCGGTAATGGCGGCCTTGACGGCGGCGCCATAGGCATCGGGCGTGGCATCGCCCAGAATGTCGACGGGGTTTGCATGGCTCCAGTACGCGGGCAGCAGCTTGTCCAGCGTCTTGCGGGTGGCATCGGACAGGGGCGGCAGGCTGATATCCAGATCGCCCGCCCGGTCCGCAGCCAGCACCCCGGCCCCGCCCCCATTGGTGATGATGCAAAGCCGGTCGCCGGAGGTTTTCTTTGTGTTCGCCAAAAGCTCGGCGGCGGCGAACAGCTGCCCCAGCGTGTTGACGCGCACAGCGCCGACACGTTCCAGCGCCGCATCAAACACCTGATCCGAGCCGATCAGCGCCCCGGTATGGGTATGCGCGGCCTTGGCACCGACCGCATGTCGCCCTGATTTCAGAACGATCACCGGTTTCAGGCGCGCCGCCCGGCGCATCGCCGACATGAAGTTCGGCGCGTCCTTCACCCCTTCGACATACAGCAGAATGGCGTCGGTCTTGGGGTCATTCACCAGATAATCCAGCGTGTCCCCGATATCGACATCCAGCGAGCTGCCCAGCGACACCATGGCCGAAAACCCCGAGTGGTGTGGTCCGGCCCAATCGGCAATGGCCGAGATCAGCGCCCCCGATTGCGACACCATCGCCAACCGCCCCTTCGGCGCCTGCGACTTCAGGAACGTGGCGTTCAGCCCCAACCAGGGCCGCACCAGCCCGACGCAATTCGGACCCAGCACCCGAATGCCGGCCTTGCGCGCCTCGTGCATGACCTGGCTTTCATAAGCGCGACCCTTCTGGTCGCCGTCGCTGAACCCGGCAGACAGGATGATCGCAGCCTTCACCCCGGCCTGGGCACAATCGCGCATGATGCCCGGCACCGTGCGTGCCGGGGTGGCGATAACCGCAAGGTCAATATCCTTCGCGATATCCGAAATGGTCGGATAGCACACTGCCGCATCAATTTTCGTGTGTTTGGGATTGATCGGATAAATGGCACCGTCGAAACCGCCTGCAACCAGATTGGCATAGGCAAGCGCCCCGACCGAATGGCCAGAGGGGCTGGCCCCGAACACGGCGACGGACCGAGGGTCGAACAGAGGGCTAAGTGGGCTTTTGTCCATGATATGACATCCTACGCGCAAGGCACACCACAGGGTGGCCGACTATTCCTCCTGCCACGTTTCTGCACCTGCAAAAGCGGGCTGTCTTTGATGTGGCTCAAGACCTGCGGGCAGGACCGCCCGCATGTTCGATCCCTTTCAGGATCGGGCAGTCGGGCCGATCATCCCCCGAACAGGCGCGCACCAGTTCCGACAGCGTATCACGCATGGCCCTGAGATCCGCGATTTTCGCTTCGATTTCTTTCAGATGCTGAGCAGCAATGCGTTTCACATCGCTGCTGGCGCGGGACTGATCTTCATAAAGTGCCAACAGAGCGCGGCAATCCTCGATCGAGAAGCCAAGCGCGCGCGATCTGGCGAGGAATGTCAGCTTGTGCAACTCCTGATCAGCGAAGACGCGATAGCCGTTCGTGTCGCGACTGGGGGTGACAAGCCCGATATCCTCGTAATAGCGGATGGTCTTGGCGGGCAATCCGGTGCGTTGGGCAGCCTGGGAAATGTTCATGAGGTCTCCTCCAGCAGCGGGCGGACAAAGCGCAGGCGCAAGGCGTTGGTCAACACAAGGACCGAGGACGTCGCCATCGCCCCCGCCCCCAGCATCGGGGACAGAAGCAAGCCCCAGACTGGATAGAGCACTCCGGCGGCCACCGGGATCAGCAACACGTTATAGCCAAAGGCCCAGAACAGGTTTTGCCGGATGTTGGTCATAGTGCGGCGGCTGATCTCAAAGGCGTTGACCACACCCGACAACGCGCCGGACGACAACACGACATCTGCCGCTTCAATCGCAACATCCGTGCCGGTGCCGATGGCCAGACCCACATCGGCGCTTGCCAGCGCAGGCGCATCGTTGATCCCATCACCGACAAAAGCCACCTTGCCGACATCGTTCTGCAACGCCTCGATCGCGGCAACCTTGCCGTCGGGCAGCACCCCGGCTTCGACATGATCGATGCCCAACTGGGTGGCGATCGCCTTGGCCGTCGCCGGGTCATCCCCCGTGATCATGGCAAGTTGCTTGCCCATCGCACGCAGCGCGGCAAGTGCGGGGGCAGTATCCGGCTTGATCGGGTCAGACACACCAATCAATGCGCAAAGCTGCCTATCTATGGCGACGAAAAACACGGTTTGACCTTGCGCGCGCATCGGACCGGCGCGGTCGACCAGATCGTCCAGCGGAATGCTTTCACGCTCCATGAATTTCTGCGATCCAACCAGAAGGGGCGATCCTTCAATCTCGGCCTGCAATCCAAACCCGGTCACGGTCTGCACGTTGCTGGCTTGCAAAGGGGTAACACCACGTTCCTCGGCTCCGCGCAGGATCGCTTGCGCCAATGGGTGCTCGCTTTGTGCCTCGGCCCCGGCGACCATGGCCAGAACGGTATCTGCCTCGCGGTCCCCCACGGTTTCGAAAGCCGTCATCTCGGGCCGACCCTGTGTCAGGGTGCCGGTCTTGTCGAAGGCCACGACCTGCGCGGATTGCAGCGATTGCAACGCATCGCCCCGTCGAAACAAGGCACCCAGCTGCGCCGCCCGTCCGGTGCCCACCATGATCGAGGTGGGCGTCGCCAATCCCATCGCGCAGGGGCAGGCGATGATCAGAACCGACACGCCCGCGACTAGCGCCAGACCCAGCGCAGGATCGGGACCAAACACCAGCCAGACCAGCACGGTCAATGCCGCGATTCCCATCACAATGGGCACGAACACCGCCGTGATCCGGTCGACCAGCGCCTGAATGGGCAGGCGCGCGCCTTGCGCGTCTTCGACCATCCGCACGATCTGCGACAAAAGTGTATCCGGCCCCACCGCCGTGACCCGCGCCTTCAACGCGCCCTTCCCGTTCACGGTGCCGCCTGTCACGCTGTCGCCCTTCGCCTTGGCCACGGGTACGGGTTCGCCGGTGATCATGCTTTCGTCAACAAGGCTTTCGCCCTCGATCACCTCGCCGTCCAGCGGCACGCGTTCGCCGGGGCGGATGACGACAATTTCGCCTGTGACAACTTGCGATACGGGGCGGGTCAGGATCTTGCCATCGGCGTCTACCAACGCCTCGTTGGGGGCAAGTGCCACAAGGGCGCGAATGGCCTCTCCGGTGCGGCCCTTGGCGCGCGCCTCCATCCAGCGACCGATCAGGATCAGCACGATGATGACGGCGGCGGCTTCAAAATAGACATTCGCCGTGCCGGCCGGCAGGATGCCCGGCGCGACCACCGAAACGACCGAATAAAGATAGGCGGCAGAGGTGCCCAGCGCGACCAGTGCGTTCATCTCGGGCGCGCCGCGCAACAGCGCGGGAATGCCCTTGGCAAAGAACACGCGACCCGGCCCGGCCATGACAATCGTCGTCAGAACAAGCTGGATCCAGTGCGAGGTACCAAGGCCGATGGTGCGCGCAATCCAGTGGTGGAAGGGCGGAAAAAGATGCCCGCCCATTTCAAGGATGAACACCGGCAAGGTCAGGGCGGCGGCCAGAAGCGCCCTTTGCTTCAGAGCCTGCGCCTCGGCCTCTTTGTCGCGTGGTCCGTCGGCGGCGCCATCGTCACGCGGGCGCGACGGAAATCCTGCCTTCGTCACTTTCGCGGCCAGATCGTCCGGGGTAACGGCACCGGCCAGATAGGTCACGAACGCCCGCTCCGAGGCCAGGTTGACCCGTGCCTCCAGCACACCGGGGGTTGCAGCCAGGATCCGCTCGACCCGCCCGACGCAGGACGCGCAGGTCATCGACCCGACCTCCAGCACCGCGGTTTCGCGTCGCGCCGGATAGCCCGCACGATCCAGCGCATCGGTCAGCTTGTTGGCGCTGGCCGGGTCCGAAAACACGACACGCGCGGTTTCATTCGCCAGATTGACCGGGGCGCTTTCGACCCCATCGACAGCGGTCAGGGCGCGTTCAGCCCGCCCGACGCAGGACGCACAGGACAGGTTTTCAAGTTTCAGGGTCAGGGTATTCGCAGCCGACATGGGGCACTCCGATCTGGTTGTGCAGTTTAAATAAGGCTTCCAGTCACTGGAAGGTCAAGATGTATCACGAAATTTCTTTCCCGCGCTTGACCCGTTGAAAATTGAGCGTATGGAAAGGGAAACACCGTTGCGAAAGGGGTTTCCATGACAACATTTTACGTGCCTGACATGAGCTGTGGACATTGCAAAGCCACCATCACCGAGACCCTGACAAATGCCGGGGCCGAGGAACTGGCGTTCGACATGGAAGCCCGCACGGTCGACGTTCTTGGCCTGTCACCCGAAGTGGTGATCGAGAAACTGGACCAGATCGGTTTTCCCGCAGAGCAGAAATAGAAAACCCCGGCACGGGCCGGGGTTTCTGTGAACCGGGACGCTCCGGGTCAGATCACGTGGCAGGCCACCTGTTGCCCGTTGCCGCGATCCGTCAGCGGTGGCTTGGTCTCTGCGCAGACCTTTTCTGCCAGCGGACAACGGGTGCGGAACACGCAGCCCGATGGCGGATTCAGCGGTGACGGCAGGTCGGCATCCAGCAACATCACCTCATTCTCGGCGTGGGCTTTGGGGTCCGGAATCGGAACCGCCGAGATCAGCGCCTGCGTATAGGGATGGCCGGGCGCGCGATAAAGCTGCTCGGCCTCGCTGATTTCAACGACATTGCCCAGATACAGCACCATCACCCGGGTCGAGATGTGTTTCACCACCGACAGATCGTGCGCGATGAAGATCAGGCTCAGCCCCATTTCCTGCTGGATGTCCATCAACAGGTTGATCACCTGCGCCTGAATGGACACGTCCAGGGCCGACACGGGTTCGTCGCAGATGATCAGTTGTGGGCGCAAGATCAACGCACGCGCGATCCCGATCCGCTGGCATTGCCCACCGGAAAATTCGTGCGGATAGCGGTTGATCATGTTGGGCAGGATGCCCACCCGGTCCAGCACCTCACGCACGCGTGTTTTCACCTCGGCCTTCGAGACGTCGGGGTAATGGGTCTTGAGCGGCTCGGCCACGATCTGGCCGATGGTCATGCGCGGGTTCAGGGACGCCAGCGGGTCCTGAAAGATCATCTGCATCTCTTTGCGATGCTCGCGCATGCCCTGTTTGTTCAGCGACAGAAGATCATCCCCCAGCCACAAAACGGTGCCACCTTCGGCCGGAACCATGCGCATGATGGCACGTGCCAGCGTGGATTTTCCACAGCCGCTTTCCCCCACGATACCAAGGGTTTCACCGGGCATGAGGTCGAAGTCGACACCATCCACGGCCTTCAGTTTGTCGGGTGACGTCCAGGGCATCGCGCCCTTGGGCTTGATGTCGAACCACACTTTCAGGTCACGGACGGACAGCAGAGGCGATTGGGCGTTCATACAAGCTCCTCCAATGGTCTGATACAGGCGCGCCGACGCACTTTACGACCCGCAACCCCGTTCAGAGTCGGTCGGATCGTGGCACAATCCTTGATGGCAAACTCGCACCGGGGCGAGAATGGGCAGCCGATCGGCATGTTCATCATGTTGGGCGGGCTGCCCGGAATGGTCGCCAGGCGCGGGCTTTCAAGGTCAAGGCGCGGCACGGCTTTCAGAAGGCCCATCGTGTAAGGATGGGTGGGCATCTCAAACAGGCCCTCGGTGGTGCCGTATTCCATCTGCTGCCCGCCATACATGACCAGCGTTTCCTTGCACGAACCCGCCACGACGCCAAGGTCATGGGTGATCAGAATGATCGACATGCCGAATTCCGCTTGCAGATCTTCCAGCAGCTTCATGATCTGCGCCTGCACCGTCACGTCCAGCGCCGTGGTCGGCTCGTCCGCGATCAGGATGTCGGGCTTGCACAGAAGCGACATCGCGATCATGACCCGCTGGCGCATCCCGCCCGAAAACTCATGCGGATACATGGTGACGCGCTTCTTTGCCTCGGGGATGCGCACCGCATCCAGCAATTCGACCGACTGGCGCACGGCCTCGGATTTCGAGATGCCTTTGTGATGGGTCAGCACCTCGGCCATCTGGTCGGACACCCGCATGAACGGGTTCAGACAGGTCATCGGATCCTGAAAGATCATCGCGATCTTCTGGGCCCGGATTTTGTTCAGCCTGCTGGTCGAGATGTTCAGGATCTCTTCCCCGTCCAGCTTGACCGAGCCGGTCGCCTTACCGTTGCGGGCCAAAAGACCCATGATCGCAAAGACCGTCTGGCTTTTGCCCGACCCGCTTTCGCCCACAACGCCCAGTGTTTCACCCGCGGTCAGATCGAAACTGATCCGATCCACGGCGGTGACTGTGCCGTCAGGGGTGTCGAAGTGAACGCTCAGTTCACGAACTTCAAGTAGTGCCATGTTGCGAAACCCCTATCGGTCTTTCGGGTCCAGCGCATCGCGCAGACCGTCACCGAAGAAAAAGAAAGCAAAAAGCGAGATCAGGAAGAAGAACAGCGGGAAGCCCAGCATCCAAAGGGTGCCATAGCGCATTTGCCCTGCCCCTTCGTTGATCAGCGCGCCCCAGCTGGTCAGGGGTTCCTGCACACCCAGCCCAAGGAACGAAATGAAACTTTCGAACATGATCATCGACGGCACCAGAAGTGTGGCATAGACGATGACGACGCCCAGCAGGTTCGGCACGATGTGGCGGATGATGATCTTCGGTGTGGACACGCCGGTGGCAATCGCGGCTTCGACGAATTCCTTGTTCTTGATCGACAGGGTCTGGCCCCGCGCAATCCGCGCCATGTCCAGCCACGAGATCAGGCCGATTCCGACGAACAGCATGAAGATCGACCGCCCGAACACCACCAGAAGCAGGATCAGCACGAACATATAGGGGATCGCCATCAGGATATCGACGATCCGCATCATGATGTTGTCCAGCCGCCCACCGATGAACCCGGCAGTGGCACCATAAAGGGTGCCGACGATCACCGAAATCAGCGCGCCGACAATACCGATCATCAGCGAGATCTGCGTTCCCTGCACGACGCGCGCATAAAGGTCGCGCCCCAGCGGGTCCAGCCCGAAATAGTGCTTGGTTTCGAACGACGGCCCACCCAACGTGCGTACGTCGCCCATCAGGTTCCAGTCGATCTCTTCATTGGACCAGGGCGTCAGCATCCCGCCGAACAGCGCGAACAGCGAGACGAGGATCAGGACGATCATCGACGCAACTGCAGCCTTGTTGCGAAAGAACCGGGCCCGCGCGTCTTGCCACAGCGAGCGGCCCTTGACGACTTCGGCGGTTTCCACGTTTGTGACATGTGTCATGTGCGTGCCCCCTCAGTACCGAATCCGCGGGTCGATCCATGCGTAAAGCACGTCCACCAGCAAGTTGAACATGATGGTCAGCATCCCGACCAGAATGGTGATCCCCATGATCACCGAATAATCGCGGTTCAGCGCAGCTTGCACGAAATCCTTGCCGATGCCGCCCGTGGACAGGAACATATCCACCACGACCGACCCGGTGATCATGCCGACAAAGGCCGGCCCCAGATAGGAAATCACCGGAATCAGCGCCGGTTTCAGCGTATGACGCAGGATGATCGTGCGGTCCGGCAAGCCCTTGGCCCGCGCGGTGCGAATGAAGTTCGAGTTCATCACCTCAAGCATCGACGATCGCGTGAGTCGCGCAATCGACGCAAGGTAAGATGTCGCCAGCGCAATCACCGGCATAATCAGGTATGAGGTATAGGAGTTCGGGTCCCCCGGCCCGCCCCACCAGCCGCCACCGGGCAGCCAGCCCAGCCAGAGCGTAAAGACAAGCACAAGAATGGGCGCCATGATGAAGTTGGGCAGCGCCTGCGCCCCGATGGAAAACCCGACCGCCAGATAGTCGATCCAGGTGTTCTGTTTCAACGCGGCAACGATGCCCAGCGCACCCCCGACCAGAACCGCAAACACGAAGGTCCAGAACCCGTATGTCAGCGTCACGGGAAACCCGTCCGCGATGATCTGGTTCACCGTTCGATCCTGATAGACGAAGCTCGGTCCGAAATCGAAATGGAACAGGATGTTTTTCAGATACGTCCCGATCTGCACAAGAAACGGGTCATCAAGCCCGTATTTAGCGTTGATGTTTTCCAGCACCACCGGCGGCAGCGCGCGTTCTTTCGTGAACGGCCCACCGGGCGCGGCGCGCATCAGGACGAAGGAGAAAACGATCAGGATCAGGATGACTGGTACGGCCATCGCGACGCGACGAATAACAAAACCCAGCATGTGAAAGCCCCGCTTTTGGGTGGGCGGCCCGGTTGCCCGGGCCAGCCCCGATTAGATTTGAACAGGTCAGGCTTATTCAGCCACCTTGTACATCCGGCGGGAATAGATGTTGTTCATCAGATCTTCAAACGGATATCCCTTCAGATCCGGTTTGACCATGACCACGTTGGTGTATTGATACACCGGAACGATCGGCATTTCGTCGGCCAGGATCTGCTCCATCTGCTTGTATTCCTCGGCGGGGTTGTCCGATGTCTTGGCTGCTTTTGCCAGTTCATCATACTTCTCGTTCGAGAATTTGCCGTTGTTGTGCCCCGAGGTCGTGGTGAACAGATCGGTATAGGTCGACGGTTCGTTATAGTCACCGCACCATGCATAGCGGGCCATGCCGAAATCGCCGTTGCGCAGCTTGTCCAGGTGAACCTTCCATTCGAAGTTCGCCAGGGTCACGTTTGCACCCAGCGTCTGCTTCCACATCTGCGAAGCCGCGATGGCGATCTTCTTGTGGGCTTCCGAGGTGTTGTAGTTCAGCGTCAGCTCAAGCGGCTTGCCGCCTTCGCCGTACCCGGCTTCTGCCAGCAGTTCCTTGGCCTTGGCTTCACGCTCTTCCTGGGTCCAGGTCGCATACTCGATGTCCGGCATTTCGAACCCGGCAGTTTTCTGGTGCGTCCAGTTATAGGACGGATACTGGCCGCCTTTCAGGATGTTGTTCACGATCACATCGCGGTTCAGCGCATAGGACATTGCCTTGCGAACGCGCACGTCCTTCAGGGCTTCGGGGCCGTTTTCACCCAGGTTGAACATGTAGATATAGGAGCACGACCGCGGCGTCGAATATGTCTCGTCCGGCAGTTTTTCCTTCAGCGCCGGATACTGGCCTGCGGGAACTTCGGTCTTGTCCACCTCGCCTGCGTCGTAACGGGTCAGGGCGATATTCTCGTCGTTGATGACAAGCGCGGTCACGGTTTCGAGGATCGTGTTGTCATTGTCCCAGTACATCGGGTTCCGCTCGCGCACGACTTTCACGCCGGGCACATAGTCGGTCAGGACATAGGCACCATTACCCACCAGATTGCCGGGCTTGGTCCAGTCGTTGCCGTGCGCTTCAAGGACTTTCTGGTTCACCGGAAAGGTCGACGCGTGGGTCAGCATGCCGGGGAAATAGGGGCGCGGCGCGTCGATCTTGACCTCAAGGGTCTTGTCGTCAACGGCGGTCACGCCCAGCGTGTCAACCTCGGCTTCGCCTGCGACGATCTTGGTCGCGTTTTCAACGCCCATCAGTTCCATGTACCAGGCGTATTCCGATGCTGTGGCCGGATCGGCCAGACGGCGCCAGGCATAGACGAAGTCACCTGCGGTCACCGGGTCGCCGTTCGACCACTTGGCATCGCGCAGCTTGAAGGTATAGGTCAAGCCGTCTTCCGAAACTTCCCAGCTTTCGGCCGCACCGGGAACCGAATTGCCCTGCGGGTCCGAGTTCACCAGACCTTCGAACAGGTCACGCAGGATATGCGACCCTTCCACGTCGGTGTTGATTTGCGGATCGAACGACTTCACGTCATCCAGCATACGATAGGTATAGGTCTGGCTGTCTGCCAGCGCCTCGCCCGTCACCGGGTGGGTGCCCGCAGCCATAGCCGGGCCTGCGACCGCAAACGCCGAACACAGAAGGGCTGCTTTGATTGTAAATTTCATGAAGGTTCTCCCTAGTCAGATATCAGGGGTGATGCCCTGAACGGTATTCTATCGTCCCGCGAAAGACTCAGCTCTCGGGCAATCACCGATGCAGCATCCTAAGCGCATCCGACACGGGGTGACAACTCCTTGCGAGGCGACCGGTTTTTTCAACAATCCGAGAGCGCGGATCGTCGCATCCATCCGGCAACATCCGTGAAAACGACGTGATGTTTCGTCAATATGTCGGCGGGATTGACGTGAAGGCCGCTTGCCACCCTGAATATTGCCAATTCCCAAGCCACATGCGAACGTGACGTAACTAAGGCCACTGGACCAATCCGAGGGAAATCCGTGCAAAGCGAACAGACATCAACCCGCACCTCGAAACGGGATCGGGACACGGCGCAATTGCCGCAAGTGACCCCTGCCCGCAATCCGGGCATGGCGCTGGACATGAACTGGGTGCGTGCTGTCCAAGCCAACACGTCCGCCATCGAACGCCGCTGTGCGACCCTACCGGGGCGGCGCAGCGTCAAAAAGGAACATCAGGCCGCGTGGCTTCTGAAAGCCATCACCATGATCGACCTGACCACGCTTGCGGGTGACGATACGCCCGGGCGCGTGCGCCGCCTGTGTGCAAAGGCCGCGCACCCCGTACGCCCGGAAATCATGCAGGCGCTAGGCGTCGACGCCATCACCACCGGTGCCGTCTGTGTTTACCACGACATGATCCCCACCGCGGTCGAGACCCTGAAACACATGGGAGTCAGCTTGCCGGTCGCCGCCGTATCGACGGGATTTCCGGCGGGCCTGAGCCCCTATCACCTGCGGGTCGAGGAAATCCGTGAAAGCGTGCGCGCTGGCGCGTCCGAGATTGACATCGTGATCTCGCGCCAGCACGTGCTGACCGGCAACTGGCAGGCGCTTTATGACGAGATGCGCGATTTCCGCGAAGCCTGCGGTGACGCGCATGTGAAAGCCATTCTGGCGACTGGTGAACTGGGCAGCCTGCGCAACGTCGCGCGCGCCTCGCTGGTCTGCATGATGGCGGGGGCTGATTTCATCAAGACCTCAACCGGCAAGGAAAGCGTGAACGCGACCCTGCCCGTCAGCCTGGTGATGATCCGCGCGATCCGCGACTATTACGAAGCCACCGGGTATCAGGTGGGCTATAAGCCCGCTGGCGGCATTTCCAAGGCCAAGGACGCCCTGACCTATCTGGCGCTGATCAAGGAAGAGCTGGGCGATGACTGGCTGACACCCGAGCTGTTTCGCTTCGGCGCCAGCTCGCTTCTGGGCGATATCGAGCGCCAGTTGGAACACCACGTGACAGGCCATTACTCGGCCACCTACCGCCACCCGATGGGCTAAGGACACTGACATGACCGTGAAAGAGATCTTCGAGACCATGGATTACGGCCCCGCGCCGGAAAGCGCGAAAGAGGCGCTTTCGTGGATTGCCGACCGTGACGGCAAGTTTGGCCTTTACATCGGCGGCAAGATGACCGCGCCGGGCGATCTGTTCGACAGCAAGAACCCCGCCACCGGCGAGGTGCTGGCGCAGCTCACGCAAGCCACCCCTGACGATGTGGATGCCGCCGTGTCCGCGGCGCGCAAGGCGCAGCGTAAATGGGCCGCGTTGTCCGGGCATGAGCGGGCGAAATACCTCTATGCTCTGGCGCGTCTGGTGCAGAAACATTCGCGCCTGTTTGCGGTGCTGGAAACACTCGACAACGGCAAGCCGATCCGCGAATCCCGCGACATCGACATCCCGTTGGTTGCGCGCCATTTCTACTACCACGCCGGCATGGCGCAGTTGCAGGATGCCGAACTTCCCGACCGCGAGGCTTTGGGCGTCTGCGGCCAGATCATCCCGTGGAACTTCCCGCTTCTGATGCTGTCGTGGAAAATCGCGCCCGCGATTGCGATGGGCAATGCGGTGGTTCTGAAGCCCGCCGAATACACGTCTCTGACCGCGCTTCTGTTCGCGCAGATATGCGAGGAAGCAGGCTTGCCAAAAGGCGTCGTCAACATCGTCACCGGCGACGGCCGGGTGGGTGAAGCCATCGTGACCCATGAAGAGGTCGACAAGATCGCCTTCACCGGCTCGACCGAGGTGGGCCGCGTGATCCGGCGTGAAACGGCGGGGTCTGGCAAGTCGTTGACGCTGGAGCTTGGGGGCAAATCGCCTTACATCGTCTTTGACGACGCCGATCTGGATTCTGCCGTCGAGGGTCTGGTCGACGCGATCTGGTTCAATCAGGGACAGGTCTGCTGCGCCGGTTCACGCCTGATCGTGCAGGAAGGCATCGCGGATCGGTTCTATGCCAAGCTGCGCGCCCGGATGGACAAACTGCGCATGGGCGACCCGCTGGACAAATCCATCGACGTTGGTGCCGTGGTTGACCCGGTGCAACACAAGCGGATCACTGAACTGGTCGACGCAGGCGCAGGTGACGGAGAGCTGTACCAAGCCCCCTGCCCGATCCCTACAGCGGGGTGTTTCTATCCGCCCACGCTGATCACAGGGCTGTCGCCCGCATCCTCGCTGATGCAGGAAGAGATCTTCGGTCCGGTTCTGGCCGCCACCACCTTCCGCACCCCCGCCGAAGCAGTCGAGATCGCAAACAACACGCGCTACGGTCTGGCCGCCACGGTGTGGAGCGAGAATGTGAACCTGACGCTGGACATCGCGCCGAAACTGGCGTCGGGCGTGGTCTGGGTGAACGGCACCAACATGTTCGACGCCGCCGCCGGGTTTGGCGGTGTGCGCGAAAGCGGGTTTGGTCGCGAAGGCGGCTGGGAAGGCTTGCAAGCCTATACCAAGCCGCGCGGAGCGGTGAAGGCACTGAAACCCATCGCCGCCTTCCCCGCGCCGAAAGAAGCCAAGGTCGACGCGCTGGACCGCACCGCAAAATTCTATATCGGCGGCAAACAGGCGCGCCCCGATGGCGGCTATAGCCAAGCGGTCTGGTCGAAACAGGGCGACCTTCTGGGCCATGTGGGCGTTGCCAACCGCAAGGATATCCGCAACGCCGTCGAAGCAGCCCATACAGCGGCGGGCTGGTCCAAGACCACCGGCCACCTGCGCGCGCAGATCCTGTATTACATCGGCGAGAACCTCTCGGCCCGATCTGGCGAATTTGCCGCGCGCATTGACGCCATGATAGGCGGACGCAATGGGGCGAAAGAGGTCGACGCCGCCATCAGCCGCCTCTTCACCTATGCGGCCTGGGCCGACAAGTATGACGGTGCGGCCAAGCCCGTGCCAATGCGAGGCGTGGCGCTGGCGATGCACGAACCGGTCGGCGTGATCGGCGGCTTCTGCCCTGATGAAGCGCCGCTTCTGGGTCTTGTCTCAATGATGGCACCGTCGATCGCAATGGGCAACCGTGTGGTGCTGGCGGCAAGCGAGCCGTTCCCGCTGGCCGCGACCGACTTCTATCAGGTGCTCGACACATCCGATGTACCTGCAGGTGTGGTGAACATCGTCACCGGCAACCACGCGGAACTGGCGGCGCCCTTAGCGGGCCATTTGGGCGTGGATGCGGTCTGGACGCAGTCCGGTGCGGACATTTCAGCCATTGTGGAAGGCGAAAGCGCGGGTAACCTGAAACGCACATGGGTGAACAACGCGAAAGCGCGGGATTGGTTTGGGCCAGCAGGCGAAGGCCGTGAATTTCTGGCCCATGCGACCGAGGTCAAGACGATCTGGGTGCCTTACGGCGAATGAACGCCAACTGAGAAGAAACGCCGCGCAGCACCCTTGCGCGGCGTTTTCCATTGCATCACTTCTTGCGCCAGGACCCGAGCCAGCGCGAGAACCGGCCCCGCGCCGCGTCCGCACGTTCGTCCACGGCGTCCCATGCCTCGCCCGCATCTTCCAGTGCCGGATCAATCGAGCGTTCGCGGAACTGCCGCCACAGGGCGCGCACGAAGCCGACGATGGCGGCAAGCACGATGAAGAACAGGATGTTGAACCACGGGATGATGGTCACGTCCGGGCTTGCGACGGGCCGGATCGCCACTGCGTTGGGGAAGGCCGAAATCAGCTCGTTGCGCCACCCGTAATGCGTCATCACCGCCCATTTCGGGTTCTCGGCGGTGGATTGCAGGTCGTCCGCCTCGGTCTGCAGATTGGCGGTGTCGAACTTGAAATAGAAAGGCCAGCCCCAGCCGGTGTCTTCGTTGCGATACACCATGACCTCTTCCGCGTCGGTGCGAATGAACCCCAGAAGATAGGTTTTCTTCTTTCTGGTCTGAATGAACTGCACATCGCGGTTGACCAGGGTCGCGGATTGGTCATCCGGTTTTGCCCAGAAAATCCGGGTCCAGTCCCCGAGATCCTGCCGTTCCTGATAAGTGTTGACCACCCGCACCACGTCATGCTGCGGCAGAACATAGTGGAACACGCCGAACAGGATCAGGAAAATCAGGCTGCGGATGATGGTACGAAAACGGCGCATGGGGAACCTCAGTTGATTAGGATAAGAGACATCAGCACGAACAGCGCCGGGATGACGTAAACCAGCAGGATCAGCTTGGGCCGGAAGCTTTTCTTGTAATCTTCCATCCCCTGTTGCAACCACGCCTCGCGATCGGTTTCATCGCCATCTGGGTGCTCCTCGGCCCACTGGTTTTCCAGTTTTTCCAGCCGCACGGACCGCGAGTACAGACTGACCAGCACATAGACGACGCTGAGCCCGATAAACCCAAACATGACAAGTCGCACCAA
Source organism: Aliiroseovarius zhejiangensis (assembly GCF_014656375.1). Lineage (GTDB taxonomy): Bacteria > Pseudomonadota > Alphaproteobacteria > Rhodobacterales > Rhodobacteraceae > Aliiroseovarius > Aliiroseovarius zhejiangensis. The sequence continues at coordinate 178,696 of NZ_BNCH01000004.1, forward strand.
TCCCATCGTTACCTCCTGTTCACAGCGCCCCATGGGCCGACAATCTCGATAATGTCGTCGCGGGTCTTTTTGCGGGCGTGACGTGGCACTTTCAACGGGTCTTTGCGCCCGCCAAACAGCGCCTCGCGCGCACCGGCCTTGTTTGCCATATAATCACGATGCAGGAATTCTGCCACAAAAGCGCGCTTTTCATCGGGCCATGTGGCGTAGGAAGCATAGAAAAGCTCTTTGTGGCAGATGAAAAGCTGGCGGAAATCCATCGGGGCCAGTTCGGACAGCAGCCGGTTGATCAGGTCGCGGTCGGGATGATCAGGACGCGCGCGCAAGGTATAGAAATAGGCCGAGTGGCGGCTGTCGATCCGCGGCCATTGCCCGCCGGCTTCGGCCCAGCGCACCATGGCGGCCAGTCCGCGAAACGCGTCAGGCAGATGTGCCCCCATGCGTTGCGCCACATGGCGCAAGGTGCGCGAGGACATATCGCCCAGATCAAGCCCCGCATTGGTGGCGGCATCGACCAGAATGAACTCCATCTTCTGGCGCAGAATTGCCGCGCCGCTGTCGCCGCGTTCCTTTACGACGGGTTCGACAAGGTCATTGCGGATAAGGAACCCCGCCAGCCGGTTCGTCTCGGTCGTGTCCAGCACCTTGATGGATGGCGGCAGGGTCACACGCGTCTTGTCGCCCGACACGATCACCGCCGGGTTTTCCACGTCGCGGAAGATGTAAAGCCCGCCGAAATGAGCGGTCCAGAAATTGCCCTGCTCGTATTCCTGCACGCCCAGATCGACGGGCACCTTGGTCACGTCCCCGGTTTCACGCGCCAGTTCGATCATCTCGGCGATCAGGTCGTCATCGAACCACGCATTTTCTTCGGTCTGGAACCGGTCGATCTTGTCGGCCAGAAGGCGGGCGTTCTTGACATGGCTTTGCGTCGTATCCGCCTCGATCGTTATCTTGCGGATGTCGAAAAGCCGTTCGGGATCCGAGATGTCATAGACCGAGTTCATCAACTCGCCCGCCACGGCGTCATGGGCGGTCAGCGCAAAAAGCTTCGCCTCGTTATCCGCGATGTACCGCCGCAAAATCCCGCGCGAGGTCGAGAACATGGCATTGAGCAATGGCGCGGTCTTCTGGTCCACCGTCAGTATGATGAACTGCCGGTTGCAGCCATTGGGGTTGAGGTAGAGCGGGTCTTTGAACTCCTCGCCGATCTCAGGCGAGAAACCGGAAATGTCGATGTGGAATTCGGTCAGCTTCGTGCGCTTACCCGCGAGCGAGTGCAGCGCCCGGTTATACCGCTCGATCAGCGCCGGGCTGTCGACCCGGATCAGGTTGCCAAACATGAGACCGCGTTGGATGAGGCGTTTCATTTATTCTCTTTCGCTAACTCATGCCTGATAAGCAACAATTGGCCTTCGAGTTCTTTGGCACCATTGTTCACCAACCAAATTTGCTTCGCTCCACTGAGCTTGTCTTCAACTGGAAATATTTGAGTATAGTAACCCGCCGCTTGCCCCACTATTTCGTTGATTGCGGAGCGGCTGTTTTCCGGTGGGTTGCAGAAAAACGAAAGATCTGAATCTAGCCTTTTGACAAGTTCGGGTATCACAGTTTCTAATTCGCCATTCTTCACACGTTTCTTTTCTTCTTCAGGATCAAAGTCCTCAAGTATGCGAACAATAGGGGAAGCGTATTCATACATTTCCAAAACGAGCAGCGATATGGTGCGCAGGACTTGATCCATTGTATAGTCAGCGGCCTGCGCTTCCCGAAACTTTTGTTCCTTCTCCAATATCATTGCCTGCTTGTTCTGAGCGTCCGCCATTTTTTCGAACTCTTGGCGCTGCTCTCTTAACTCCTGTCCTTGCAAAACAACCGTTGCAATCAACCAGACAAACGCAAGCGCACCAGCAAAGCCTGCGAGTGTATCGCCAACTTCATTGGGAGTTGCTTGAACAAATGCTTCCCATTTAGTGGAACTGCAAGACTTGTTGCCCCAAAAATCAACAACACAAACCTCTTGGTTTGCTGCCCAAAGACCAAATGCCACCATCGCTAAAGTAGCAAGGATTGCCCACAATAACGGACTGGCAAACATCGAGTTACGTTTTGTTTTCTCGTCGCTCACAACACAACCCTCCCGGCGATTGTCGCCGGGTCACGCCCGACCCGCCCCACAGGGCGGGCGTGAACGCCCACCCTCGGGTCGGACGCGCCCCTTATGTCTCGGCGGATACTCACTTCCCCTCCAAATACCGCTTCTTCGCCTCTTCCTGACGGGTGAAGTCCCGCACCATCGCCTCAATCGCGGCCTCGTCGGATTTGTCGGCATAGCGGAATTCTGAATCGGCGTAGCGGTTGATTTCCTGGATCACCATGTCGGTGGTGATGGGCACGCGCAGCTCGGCAATCATCGCTTTCTTGGTGTCATAGTCTTTCATCAGAAACAGCTCGGGGTTTTCCATCCATTCATCGGGCAGTTCGAAATCCATCGCGCGGACTTTCACCGCGTCGGTGATGTTCTTGATCGAGCGACCCGTGAAGCGTTCATCCGCCTCCTGAATGGCTTTCAGATAGGTGCCCATCTTGGCGATGCTGTCCAACTCACCGATCTTGTCGTGCACCCGGTCAAAGACCTCCAGCAGCCCGTCTTCCTGCGGTCGCGCGTGGGCGGCGAAGCTGCGGGCAACGGCGGATTTGATCTCCTGCGCCGCGTAAAGATCGTGGTCGCCCATCGGGATGTCGTGGTTCTTGCCCATGAGAAGATGCAGGATGTCGATATAATCCTCGCGCGTCTGCGGCCCGTCCACCAGAAACCGTGCGCCCGCACGTTGGCGAAGGGCGTCGTCCACGTTCTCGGGATAGTTCGAGAACATGCCGAAGGTGCAATTTCCGCGCACCACCGTATTGGCGCCCGAGAAGCTTTCCATCAGCACTGCCGTGACCTCTTGCTGACCCGCTGATGACTGCCGGTCCCCGCGTTTGCCCGCGATCTGGTCGATGTCATCCACGGTGCCAAAGCCAATCACATTGGGGTCAAGCACATTGTTGATAAACGCCTTGGCGTTCTGGCCCGACTTGCCCTGATAGCTGTCGATATTGTCGATGCCGAAGTTCTGATACCGGAACGGATAGCCTGCCACCGCGCAGTAATCGTTGATCAACCCAGCCATCATCTGGATCAGCGTGGTTTTACCCGTGCCCGGCTTGCCGTCGCCCATGAAGGTGAAGATGAAGCCGCCCAGTTCGGCAAACGGGTTCAGCTTGCGGTCGAAATCATAGGCCATCAGCATTTTGCTGAGCTTCATCGCCTGATATTTCGCGATGTGGTTGCCGACGACCTCGTTCGGTTTCTTGAACGTCATCGTGATTTTCGACCCGCGATGGGCGCGCGAGGGCGTGAAGCCGGAAATGGTCAGGTCATCAGCTTCCACCCGGTAATTGGCCGAGGTGAACGGGCCAAGATGGCTGGCGGTTTGGGCCCGCAGGGCGACCTTTTCCATCAGTTGTTCGACATAGGCGAGCACTGTGGGAACCAGCTTGTCTTCGGACGTCACGAAAGTGGCCAGCTCCTGATCCAACTCCCACAACGCACCTTTCAGGGCGAGCGGCGCGTTGTCTGTCAGGATTTCTTCGACCGCGCCGACCTCGATCGCCGCTTCGCTGGCATGATCGGCCAGCAGGAACGAGGTCGCGTTGGCGAACACATGCAGGACGATCAGCGCCTCGGCAGTCAGAAGTTCGGAGAATGCGGTGGATTTGTCAGCGCCCAGCCGCCCCTCCAGATTGGCGCGACGCAGCGCGGCAAGTTCGGTTTGCTCGGCAAAGCCTTCCCCTACGGCCAGCGCAACGGCAATCGCTCGGCGCAGCCCGTGCAAGACAGTCGCCTGAAGCGGAGAGACCAGCGGGTCATCGCCGTCAGAACGCTCGACCCGCTCGGTCAGATGGACGCCTTCCGGCCGGGCCGTCGACCGCGTCACAAGTCCAGGCGTGGTGGTACGAAAGCGGCGCGTGCGGGCAATGCCGGGGCTGCGTTCAGCGGCGGGGGCAGCTTCCTTCGGTTTGGCAATGCGCGGCGTGTGGTCGAACCCGTCCAGAAGCCCGGCCGCAGCACCATAATGCGCGCGGATTTCATCTTCGCGAAGCTCCATCAAATCTGCGGGAAGGGACATTGAACACTCCTAAATCAACGGTATGACAGCACCCGGCCACCGGGGCTGACCACAAATTTGCGCACATCGTGAAAGCCAGCCGGGTTTTTCTCGGCCAGCACCTGAAAGGGGCGTGCGGGCATGATGATGGCGCGCTCCATGCTGGTCGCGCCGATGTTCGACCCCGATCCGGCAAATGGGTCCAGCGCGAAGATCTCTCGTTCGACCGTGCCGAACCAACCGGATTTCTCTTCCTTGACGCTTTGGCTTTTCAGTTCTTCGACGGTCCAAGCCAGCGCCCAGTCCTCGCCCGGCGGGCTTTTCGCCTCGGCCAGCACTTCGCGCAGAGGGCCGGTCTGCTGGGTGAAGGTGTGGCTGTACATCGGGCCGACATGGAACCGGCGCAGGCGTTTGGGGTGCAGATCGTCGAAATCCTTGTCGAACCCGGTGGCGATGGTGACCAGCTGCAAGCCGGCCATCGACTGCGCCATCAGATGCGACTGCACTTGCGGCCAGCGACGTTCGTCTTTCGGCAGCGCGGTGCGGCCAGTGTCCTCAAGCTCCATCAGATAGATGGTGGGTAGGTTGACTTCGCTGTCATAGACGGCCCAATGGGCCAGATAGACACGGCGGGTGTCGCGACCTTCACCCTTGTTGTGCCGCCAGACCACATCCGGATGCATCTGCGGCCAGAACAGGTCGCCGCGCTGCAGTTCCTCGTAATAGAGCCGTTGAGACAGCGCGTATTGCAGTTGTTTCGGAACAGTCAGGTCGCCGACAATCTGGCTGACCATCTGGCTTTTCAACTCCTCAACCGAGGCCATGCCTTTCAGATGCGTGCCCGCCTGTGCAGCATCCGATGCCATTTGCAGAAGCTCCGCATGAATCGGAAACCCACTGTCGCGCCGATCAAACGTCAGCGTTGCAGCACCCAGCCCATAGGCCGTTTCGGACATGTGATACTTGTTCGCCAGCGCCTTGAAGCTGAGACCCAATTTGATGACATAGCGGGCCAACACTTCCACCTCGTCGCGGGTCAGCTTGCCCTCCACCTCCATCTGCCCGGCCACACGGGCCAGATGCGCGGTGATCCTCTCGAATTTCGAGAAATAGCGCCGCGTGATCTGCGCGTCCGTCAGTTCGGCGTGGTCGCGGGGGGCGAAACCGGCGGATGTGCGTTCGGAGGTTTTGATGTTATTGGGCATCTAGATCCCTGTCATTTCCCTGTTCATCAACATGCAAAAACCACCGATTGTGCCGCGCATACCATGAGTCGCGAAAGGCATTGGGGAGTGCCCCAACATACCGTTTCATCCAAGGTGCATCACGATAGGCAAACCAGATTGTACGAACAATCCAACGATTAACTACGACGAGTAGTCCTATAAGACCCACCTCAAACAGATACAGGCGCTCTACTGATCTGCTCGTATTCCATTCAACCAGCGGGCCGGAGACGAAAACCAGATCGGCCCAGATCACCGTGATCGAGACAAGAACTAGCACGGTCTGCTGCGAGGAGAACCGCACTTAAGCCCCATACAAGTTCTTATCGTGCTTCTCGACGATCTCGGCAAATCGGCGGGCGAAGCGCTCATCCGCCTTGGCTTTCTGCTCCAGCACGTCGCGGGCAAAGACCATCTGATCTTCGTGGGCTTCCATCATGTCGGCCATGCGCTGGTTCGTTGCCGTGCCAATCGCGGCCATCGCGGCTTGCGCTTCCTTATCGGTCTCGACGCCAATCTCGTTGATGCGGTGGGCCACATCCTGCTGCTGTGCGGTCTTAAGCGACTTGGTCAGCGCATCATACAGCACCACACGCTGCTTTGTGTCTGTCTGCAGCTTGTTGATCAGCACCATCTGCGTCGCCGCCTGGTTCTGCAAGCTGTCGACCCAGGTCTTGCCCTTCTCGATATAGCGCTCCAGCGTCTGCGACTTGGCAAGCTTCACTTGCTCTTCCTGCACCATCTCGTTGTATTGGCTGTTCAGGTCGGCCAGTTCAGTTTCCAACTGCGTGCGTTTGGCGGCGTCTTGCTCGTTGGCGATCTTGCCCTCAAGCTCGATGATCTTGGGGTCCATCGCCAGAATGTCGGCGCGCAGGGTTTCCAGTTCTCCCACCGTCATTTCACGCTCGTCCAGCGTGGCGGTCAGGTTCTCGCCGACCTTTTCCTTCTGCTCGTTCAGCATCGCCAGCTGACCTTCCAGCAGGTTCACGATACTATCCGATTGCGCGATCAACTCCTGCAGCTTGTCGTCAATCGACGCGGTTCGCATCCGTTCCTGCCTCAGACTCTCGGATTTGGCTTTCGAGAACATACCGACAAAAGTCTCCCACCCGGTCTTCGACCGCATCTGATCGAAATCCTTGGAAAACCCGGCCGTCACATCATCCAGCCCCATGATCAACTCGGCAATGTTGGCGTTCATTGCCTCGGTGTGAGCATGGACATCTTCCAGCGTCGCGTTCTCGATATCGATCGAGATATCCTCACCCGCCGCAGCTTTGGCGCGCGCGGTTTCGATCCGCGTCGTCAGCTCTGAAATCTTGGACTGCGCTTCCTGAACCTGCGCCTGGCTTTCGCGAATTTGCTTGTCAAAACTGGACATTTGCCCTCCTCGGCTCCACCAAATCCCGGCAACCCTGTCGAATTTTCGGAATAAAGTTAATCACTGTAACATTACAATTAGTCCGAGCTTAGCGCGATTTAAAGACCCGCAACAGAGATTTCGCTCACGCCTCGGGCGAAATGATCTTTCGCCATCGGTCAGCCATTGCCTGACCCGATCTTGCCGCCTAGGTTTTGAATATGGCCCGTTCTACAGACCCCCTTCTTGCCGAAATCGCCCGCCGTCAGGATGATCTGATCACCCTGACGCAAGATTTGATCCGCATCCCGACCCTGAACCCGCCTGGCCAGAACTATCGTGCAATCTGCTCGTTCATCGCGGAACGGATGGGGAAACAGGGCTGGACGGTCGAAATGATACGCGCCGAGGGCACGCCGGGCGATTGTACCGACTACCCCCGCTGGAACGTCATCGCCCGGCATCAGGGTGACACGCCCGGCGACTGTGTCCATTTCAACAGCCACCATGACGTGGTCGAGGTGGGCCATGGCTGGACCAAAGACCCGTTCGGAGGTGAGCTGGACAACGGGCGCATTTACGGGCGTGGTGCGTGTGACATGAAAGGTGGCCTTGCCGCGTCAATCATCGCCGCCGAAGCCTTCGTTGCGCGGTACCCGGATCACAGGGGCGCGGTGGAAATCAGCGCTACAGCCGACGAGGAATCGGGTGGCTATGGCGGCGTGGCCTATCTGGCCGAAAAAGGGTATTTCGATCCCGATCGCGTGCAGCACGTGATCATTCCGGAACCGCTGAACAAAGATCGTATCTGCCTGGGCCACCGCGGCGTCTGGTGGGCCGAGATCGAAACCAAAGGACGCATCGCCCATGGCTCGATGCCCTTCCTCGGAGATTCCGCGATCCGCCACATGGGTGCGGTGCTGGAAGAGATGGAGCGCCACCTGTTCCCGCTTCTGGCGTCGAAACAGACCGACATGCCGGTGGTGCCGGAAGGCGCAAAGCAATCGACGCTGAACATCAACTCGATCCACGGCGGCGAAGGCGAACAGGCAACCGACTATACAGGCCTGCCTGCCCCCTGCGTCGCAGACCGCTGCCGCATTGTCATCGATCGTCGTTTCCTGATGGAAGAAGACATCGACGAGGTGAAAGCCGAAGTGACACGAATGCTGGAAAAGATCCGCACCGAGCGTCCCAGCTTCGACTACGATATACGCGACATGCACGAGGTCATTCCGACCTTGACCGAAAAAGACGCTCCGGTGGTGACAACGACTGCCGCAGCGATCGAAAAGGTGCTGGGTCAGCAGCCCTCCTACGTGGTTTCACCTGGCACCTATGATCAGAAACACATCGACCGCATCGGCAAGTTGAGAAATTGCATTGCCTACGGGCCTGGCATCCTCGATCTCGCGCACCAACCGGATGAATGGGTGGGTGTCGACGACATGACTGACAGCGCAGGCGTGATGGCATTGGTCCTGAGCGAACTGCTCAGCTAACGGAAGCCGCGCGATGCGCGGCCGATTTCAGGCCTCCGGCGGGGATATTTTCAGCCAGAAGAAACAGCACGTCGGGATCAGGCTTCTTCTGGCCTAAAATATCCTGGGGTGAGCGGTGCAGCCGCGAGGGGCAACGCCCCTTTTATGGTCGACTATACCGGGATGTTGTCGATCAGGCGAACACCCCCCAGCGTCGCCGCAACCAGAAGCCGTGCCGGTCGGTCCAATGCCGTGACTGGCGACAGGTCGGCGGCGTCCCGCAGTTCCAGGTACTCGACCGTATCAAACCCTGCCCGTTCGATCTGCGCCTTGGCACTGTTCAACACAACTCGTTTATCTGCTCCACGGCGGATGGCTGTGGCGGCGCGGTCCAGTTCGGCTTTCAGGGCCGGGGCAATCGCGCGGTCCTGCGCTGACAGGCGTACATTGCGCGAGGACATTGCCAGGCCGTCTTCTTCCCGGATGGTCGGGCAGCCCAGGACCTCGGTTTCAATGTCGAGATCTTCTGACAAGCGGCGCACCAGAAGCATCTGCTGATAGTCTTTTTCACCGAAACACGCCACGTCGGCGCGGGTTTGCAGGAACAGCTTTGCCACCACGGTCGCCACCCCGTCGAAGTGGCCAGGACGATGGGCCCCCTCCAAATCCTCGGTCAAACCTGAAACGTGAACATTGGTGGCGAACCCGTCTGGATAGATCTGGTCCGGGGTCGGCACATAGAGCGCATCGACCGCGTAGGGGGCCAGTTTCTTGGCATCCTGTTCTTCGGTCCGGGGGTATCTGTCCAGATCATCGGGGTTGTTGAATTGTTTGGGGTTCACGAAGATCGTGACGATGACACGATCGGCATGCTGTCGCGCGACCTCGACCAAAGACAGGTGTCCCGCGTGAAGGGCGCCCATTGTCGGCACAACGGCCACGCGTTCGCCTTTGAAGATCCAGCTGCGGCGCAGGGTGCGCAGATCGTCCTTCGACCGAATGATCTTCATTTTGTATCAACCTCGTCGGCAAAGACATGCTCCGGGGCCGGGAAGCTGCGTTCGCGCACTTCTTTGGCGTAGTGAGCAATCGCCTTCTCACCCTCCTCGCCCAAAGTGGCATAGCGTTTCGCGAATTTCGGTTTGAATGCCGTGAACAGGCCCAGCATGTCATCCACCACGAGGATCTGGCCATCGCAACCCGCCGACGCGCCGATGCCGATGGTCGGGATCGAAAGCGCGATTGTGATTTCGTTCGACAGGCCCTCTGGCACTTTTTCCAGAACGACCGAGAACGCGCCCGCCGCCTCTACGGCCTTTGCATCCGCCAGCACGCGGGCCCGGTCTTCGCCGCGCCCCTGCACCTTGTAGCCGCCCAGCGTGTTGATGGCCTGTGGCGTCAACCCGACATGCGCCATGACCGGGATCGAACGGCTGGTCAGGAAGCGGATCGTGTCGGCCATTGTCACCCCGCCTTCCAGCTTGACCGCTGCCGCCCCGGTGACGCGCATCAGACGCGCGGCGTTGCGAAACGCCTGTTCGGGGCTTTCCTCGTAGGATCCAAACGGCATATCCACGACCATCATGGCCTGCTTGAGCCCGCGTTTCACCGCCGCGCCATGCAGTTCCATCATCTCCATCGTGACGCCCAGGGTGTCGGGCAGGCCATGCACCACCATGCCCACACTGTCACCCACCAAGACGATGTCGCAATGGGCATCCATCATCTGCGCGGTAGGGGTTGCATAGGCGGTCAGACACACCAGCGGCGTGCCACCTTTGCGTGCAAGAATATCAGCCGGTGTGGGCACCGTTACCTTGGCCGAGGCGCTCATGTTTCTCCTCCCCTGATCCTCATCGCGCGTTCACTATAATGCTGCGTTGCAGAAAATCAAAGGGAGTTCAAAGGCGACTGACCCGAGGTCTTTTCCTTGCGTCGAAGCGAATTCCCGCGTTTGATAACGCCAATCCCGTTTCTTGGGCCAAGGAGGATCGACCATGACCAACCTGAAATTCACTGCTGCCGCATGGGCTTTGATGGCGACGACCGCGCTGGCCGATGGTGACACGATCACGCTTGGCATGGTGTTGGAGCCCCCCAACCTTGACCCGACCGCAGGGGCCGCCGCCGCGATTGACGAGGTGGTCTATGCCAACATCTTCGAAGGGCTGACCCGGTTCGGTCCCGATGGGTCGATCCAGCCCGGACTGGCCAGTGAATGGTCGGTCAGCGATGACGGTCTGACCTATACCTTCAAGCTGCGCGATGGTGTGACCTTTCATGACGGCACCACGATGGATGCCGAGGACGTGATCTTCTCGCTTGATCGGGCGCGGGCAGAAGACTCGACGAACGCGCAAAAGGCGCTGTTCAAGGATATCGAGGCAGTGACAGCACCCGATCCGCTGACCGTCGAGGTAAAGCTGGCATCGCCCAACGGCAATTTCCCGTTCAACATGGCGTGGGGGGATGCGGTGATTGTGGCCCCAGAAAGCATCGACAACGCCGCCACCGCCCCGGTGGGCACAGGGCCGTTCAGCTTTGTCGAATGGGCCAAGGGCGATCATGTGAAGATCAAACGCAATGATGCATATTGGGGCGAGGCACCCGCACTGGCAGAAGCCACGTTCAAGTTCATTTCGGACCCCAACGCGGCGTTTGCTGCGATGATGGCAGAGGATGTGGATGCCTTTCCCAACTTCCCCGCCACCGAAACCCTGTCGCAGTTCGAGGCCGATCCCCGCTTCAACGTGATCGTCGGCTCGACCGAGGGTGAGACGATCCTGTCCATCAACAACACCGCCGGTCCGCTGGCGGATGTGCGGGTGCGCAAAGCCATCGCACATGCCATCAACCGGCAAGATATCATTGACGGGGCGATGTTCGGCTACGGTACGCCGATCGGCACCCATTTCGCGCCGCACCACCCGGATTACGTGGACCTGACGGAAAACTCCGCCTTTGACCCCGAATTGTCAAAGACTCTGCTGGCCGAGGCTGGAGCCGAGGATCTGACCCTGCGACTGATGCTGCCGCCGCCTTCCTACGCTCGTCGCGGGGGCGAGATCGTTGCGGCCCAGCTGCGCGCGGTCGGGATCAACACCGAGATATCGAACCTTGAATGGGCGCAGTGGATCGAGCAGGTGTTCAAGGGCAAGGATTTCGACCTGACCATCGTCAGCCATACCGAGCCTGCGGACATCAACATCTATGCGCGGCCGGATTACTATTTCCAGTATGACAATGCCGAGTTTCAGGCGCTGATCGAGAAACTGTCGGTCACGTCCGATCCCGCCATGCGGTCGGAGTTGAACAAGCAGGCGCAGAAGATCATCGCCGAGGACTATGTGAACGGGTATCTGTTTCAACTGGCGAAAACCGGTGTGGCGAACGCCAAGATCAACGGATTGTGGGAAAACGCACCCACGCAGGCCAATGACCTGACGGGGGTCAGCTGGTCAGAGTAAGGATTGAGCGAAACAGTGTCGGGGCGTCTGTCGCGGGCGCCCCTTTTTCATGACTTCGCCGCGTTGGGGTTCGGCGTCACGCGGCGATTCAACATCGCTTCGCGCCAGGTGATGTAGGTCACTGAGCCAATGATCACACCCGCGCCGGCGATCACCCAGACGTCCAGCGGTTCGGCGAATAGCCACGCCCCCATCATCGTCGCCCAGATGATTTGCAGGAAGGTCACGGGCTGGGTGACGGACACCGGCGCTTCGGCAAAGGCGCGCGACATGGCGTAATGCCCGGCGGTCGCGCAGAAGGCGATCACAACGGACCATCCCAAATCCGTAAGGCTGGGCGGCACCCAGACCAGCCAGGCCGCCGGGGCCAGCCCGATCGTTACCGTGATCGACATGATGGCGACCACGACGGCTGCGGATGCTTCTTGCGACAGGCGTTTGGCAATCAGGTAGGAGATGCCCAGAAAGATGGCGGTGAACACCATCGCCAGATGGCCCGATCCAAGCTCCCGCACGCCCGGGCGCAGGATGATCAGCACGCCGAGGAAGGCGAACACCACAGCGGTCATCCGACGGGTCGAAAACCCTTCACCCAGAAACAGCGCCGCCCCCAGCATGACATAGATCGGGTTGAGGTAGTTCATCGCCACGACCTCGGCCACGGTGATCTGGGTCATGGCATAGAACCAACACAGCACCGCGCCCGTATGCACCACACCGCGCAAGGCAAACAGCCGCCACATCGGGGGCGAAAACCGCGCCCGCTTCAACTGCCCAAGCGCGGGCAGTACGAAGATCAGCCCGAACAGGTATCGCAAGAATGCTGCCTGCGATGACGGCAGGGTCTGACCGACATACTTCACCAACCCATTCAGCAGGACAAAGAAAAACCCCGCCGCCAGCATCCACAGGATGCCATGCAGGGGTCTTTGTGATGTCGGGGTCAGGTTGGTCATTGCGCGACCTGACCCGAGTTTGGTCCGAAAGACAAGAGACCCCGGCACGGTGATCCGGGCCGGGGTCTTGTGATCAACGCGAAAGGGCGCGTGTCAGAGCTGGGCCAGAACCTCGTCCGTGGCTTCGAAGTTGGTGGTGACACGTTGAACGTCGTCGTCGTCCTCCAACGCATCCACCAGCTTCATCAGTTTCTGCATCCCGTCCAGATCCAGTTCGGTGGTCATGTTGGGTTGCCAGATCAGCTTGGTCGATTCGCTTTCGCCCAGCGCGGCCTCCAGCGCGTTCGACACTTCGTTCAGGTCAGTGTCGGCGCAGGTGATGCGATGGCCGTCCTCGGTTGTTTCGCAATCCTCGGCACCGGCTTCGATGGCGGCTTCCATCACGGTGTCGGCGTCGCCGGCCTCCAGCGGATAGATCACCTCGCCCTTGCGGTCGAACATGAACCCGACCGAGCCGGTTTCGCCAAGGTTCCCACCGTTTTTCGAGAAGGTAGAGCGCACGGTCGACGCTGTGCGGTTCTTGTTGTCGGTCATGGTTTCGACGATCACAGCAACACCGTTCGGCCCATAGCCTTCGTAACGGATTTCATCGTAATTCTCGGCATCTCCGCCTTGCGATTTCTTGATCGCGCGGTCGATCACATCCTTCGGCACGGATTGCGATTTCGCCTCTTTCACCGCCAGACGCAGGCGCGGGTTCTTGTCCGGGTCGGGATCGCCCATCTTGGCGGCGACGGTGATTTCCTTTGCAAGTTTCGAAAACAGCTTTGAACGGGCAGCATCCTGACGCCCCTTGCGGTGCTGGATGTTTGCCCATTTTGAGTGGCCAGCCATGGCGCCCTCCGAATTGATACAGATATGGATATGTTGCGCGGTTCAATACAGCAGGGCTTGGGGGGGCCGCAAGCCCCGCTTGTCTGTCGCCCGGGCGTCGTCAGGCGCGTTCGTCCTTGGGCGAGCCCATGACCACATGGGTGACGATCTGGTGCACCTGCGCAAGCGTGCCCAGCTTGTCGGTGTGAAACCGCTTGTAGGCGACCAGATCTTCTGCCTCGACCCTGAGCAGGTATTCCACCGTTCCGGTGATGTTGTGACATTCGCGCACTTCGTCGTAACGCGCGACCGAGCGTTCGAACCCTTCCTGCGCAGCCTTGGTGTGGTCGGACAGGCCAACCGTGACATACGCAACAAAGCCATTGCCCAGCGCGACAGGGTCCAGAACGGCGCGATATCCTTTGATCACACCCTGGCGTTCAAGTTCCTGCACCCGGCGCAAACAGGCCGAGGGCGACAGGCCCACGCGGTCGGCAAGTTCCGTGTTGGGCAAGCGACCATCGCGCAATAACTCGTGCAATATTTTCTGGTTTATCCGATCAATCTTCGCCATTTATTGCCAAATTATTTCTTTGCGAGACCTAATTGCAATTCGCTGACCTTATTTTCAGTTGATAATTGCAGCCATGTCAATCGAACTTCTCTCGGCTTTTGTGGCCTTCGCCTTTGTCTCGTCAATCACGCCGGGGCCAAACAACCTGATGCTGATGGCCTCCGGGGCCAATTTCGGATTCCAGCGCACGATCCCGCACATGCTGGGCATCGGCATCGGGTTCACCTTCATGATCGTGCTGGTCGGCGCGGGGCTGATGACGTTGTTTGACCTCTACCCCATCAGCTACACGATCCTGAAGGCGGGCAGCGTCATCTATCTTCTGTGGCTGGCATGGAAAATCGCTCATGCCTCCGAGCCGGGCAGCGGCAAGACAGACGGCACACCAATGACCTTCCTGCAAGCCGCGGCGTTCCAATGGGTCAACCCAAAGGCCTGGGCGATGGCGTTGACCGCGATCAGCGTCTATGCACCATCCCGCGATATGGGGGCCGTCATCATTGTCGCCGTCATCTTTGGGTTCGTGAACCTGCCCTCGGTCTCGGTCTGGACAGTTCTCGGGCAGAAAATACGAGTGATCCTGACCAATCCGGCACGCCTCAGGTCGTTCAACGTGACAATGGCCCTGTTGCTGGTCGCCACCCTTTTCCCCGTAATCTACGGGTGACGTTCCATTCCGCAGGCGCTAAGCCTTGGATATGACAACTGATCAGATCATCCTGTTTTCACTTTTCGGTGCGGTGTTTGGCCTGCTGCTTTGGGGCCGCTATCGCTATGACCTTGTGGCCTTCGCGGCGCTGATGCTGGGCGTGGTGCTGGGTGTGGTACCCACAAAAGACGCATTTTCGGGCTTCGGTCACCCGGCCACACTGATCGTGGCGCTGGTGCTGGTTGTATCGGCGGGGCTGGTGCGGTCAGGAGCGGTGTTTCTGATCACCCGCACCATGGTCGATGCCTCACGCTCGCTTGGGGCGCATATCGCGCTGATGGGCGCGATTGGCGGCGTCTTGTCGGCCTTCATGAACAACGTGGCCGCCCTTGCCCTGTTGATGCCCGTAGATGTGCAGACCGCACGCAAGGCCGGTCGCGCGCCGGGGCTGAGCCTGATGCCGCTATCCTTTGCCACCATCCTTGGTGGCATGGTCACACTGATCGGCACGCCGCCCAACATCATCATCGCCTCGATCCGGGGCGAGGCGCTGGGCGAGCCGTTCCACATGTTCGATTTCGCCCCCGTGGGCGGGGTGACGGCGATTGCGGGGCTGATCTTTGTCGCCCTGATCGGCTGGCGAATGATCCCGCAAGCCGATGCGGCCGAGGCCAATGCCGACCCGATGGAGGCCTTCGGGCTTTACGTCGCCGAACTGACCATTCCGGAAGGGTCGAAACACATCGGCAAGCGGTTGCAGGATCTGGTCGAAACGGCCGAAAAGAACGACGTTGCGATCCTTGGGCTCGTGCGCGAGAACAAGCGACGTTATGGCACCCAGCGCGCGACCAAACTGGCTGCCGGTGACGCGCTGGTGATCGAGGCGCGCCCCGAAGCTCTGGACGAATTTCGCGCGGCCCTGGGGCTGGCCTTCACCGATGCCAAGCGCGAAGAAACCCTGCGCGCCGAAGGTGCCGGCTTGTCCAAGATCGAGGTCGCCGTTCCCGTCAACGCCCGCATCGTCGACAAGACCGCGCAATCCGTGGGGCTGCACTGGCGGCAACGCTCGGTCCTCCTGGGCATCTCGCGGTCGGGCAAACGCATCACCAAGCAGGTGCGCAAGACCAAGATCCGGCCCGGCGACATTCTGCTGCTGCTGGTCCCGCAGGGATCGGAAAGCGATGTCACCGAATGGCTGGGCGGTTTGCCTCTGGCTGAACGCGGATTGACCGTTACGCAGGATGAAAAGGTCTGGTTGGCCATCGGCCTTTTTGGCGGCGCTGTGGCTGCGGCCAGCTTTGGCCTTGTCTATCTGCCGGTCGCGCTGGGTCTTGTCGTCGTCGGCTATACCCTGACCAAGATCGTGCCCCTGTCCGAACTTTACTCCCACATCGAATGGCCGGTGGTCGTGCTGCTGGGGTCGATGATTCCGCTGGGGGCGGCGTTGGAAACATCGGGCGGCACGGAACTGATTGCCAATGGACTGGTTGGACTGACGCAGGGCATGCCCGCCTGGGCCGTGTTGACGGTTTTGATGATCGTCACCATGACCCTGTCAGATGTGCTGAACAACACCGCCACCACCATCGTTGCCGCCCCGGTGGGCATCCAGATGGCCCAGACGCTGGGAAAAAACCCGGACCCGTTCCTGATGGCGGTCGCAGTGGCGGCAAGCTGCGCCTTCCTGACGCCGATCGGTCACAAAAACAACACTCTGATCCTCGGCCCCGGCGGCTATAAGTTCGGCGACTATTGGCGCATGGGCCTACCGCTTGAGGTGTTGGTGGTTGCCGTGTCGATCCCGGCGATCCTCGTGTTCTGGCCACTCTAGCTGCCGCGCATCAGAGCGGCCAGATGAACGGGATCAGGAACGAGGCCAACAGCCCGACGGACAGGTTCAACGGAATGCCGACCTTCAGGAAATCCGAAAACTTGTAGCCCCCCGGCCCATAAACCAGCGTATTCGTCTGGTATCCGATGGGTGTCGCGAAACTGGCCGAAGCCGCCACCATCACCGCCACGACCAAGGGGCGCGGATCCAGCCCCAGCGCATTGGCAAGGCCGATGGCGATGGGTGTGACAACCACGGCGACAGCGTTGTTTGAGACAAGCTCGGTCAGCACAGAGGTCAGCAGATAAATCGCCCAGACGATCAGGAAGGGTGGCAGATTGCCCAGAAGCGGCGCCACGCTTTCCGCGACCAGACTGACCGCGCCCGAGTTTTCCAACCCCGCACCAATTGCCAGCATCGAGAAGATCAATACAAGCAAACGCCCGTCGACGGCCCCGAAGGCTTCGTCCGCGTCGATACAGCGGGTCAGAAGCACCAGCGCCACCGCCAGCACCGTCAGATAGAAGATCGGCGCCACCCCCAGACCGGCAAGCACAACCAGGCCGACCAGCGATCCAATGGCGATCGGAGCATGGCCGCGCCGGTATTCGCGCGCCGAAGGCTTTGACACGTCCAGCAGGTTCATGTCCTGCGCCAGCCGTTGAATATCCTCGGGGGCGCCTTCCAGCAGCAGCGTGTCGCCGACCCGCACCACCAGATCATCAAGCTGTCGGCCGATATTCTGGTTCTTGCGATGTACCGCAAGGGGATAGACGCCATAGCGCCGACGCAGGCGCATCCGCCCCAACTGCTTGCCGACCATGCCGCAATCGGGGGTGATCAGAACCTCGACCGTCGTGGTTTCAACCGCTGACACCTGATCCACGCGTTTCAGGCTTTTATCGCGCTGCAAGCTCAGAAGTTCGGCAATCGCCGTGCGCAGAACCACCCGGTCGCCGACCTGCAGCGTCACGCCATCCAGATTGCGCCGAAGCGATGCATCGCCACGCACCACATCAATCAGCCGCACCCCGTCACGCTTGAACAGTTGCACCCCGTTGACCTCGCGCCCGATCAGGTTGCTTTCGGGTGGCACCACGGCCTCGGTAAAGAACTTCTTGCGGGACCGGTCCGACAGAAGCGAGGCCATGCTGTCACGATCCGGCAGGATCTTTGGCGCGATGAAGTAGATATAGATCATCCCCCAGGCGACCAGCGCGATGCCCAGGGGCGTGATCTCGAAAATCGTGAAGGCCTTCAAACCGTTGGCGCGTGCTACACCATCCACAAGCAGGTTGGTCGATGTGCCGATCAGGGTCAGAGTGCCCCCCAGAATGGCCCCATAGCTCAGCGGGATCAGCAGTTTCGAGGCCGAGGTGCCGATTTTCTTCGCCAGTTGAACAAAGACCGGAATCATCACCACGACCACAGGGGTGTTTGAGACGAAAGCAGACGCCAGAACCACAAAGCCCATCAAGGCCGAGAGGGCGATCGCCGGGCTTTTCTCGGCGCGTCTTTCGGCAATCAGGGTAAACCAGTTCAACGCACCCGTGCGCACCAGCGCCCCCATCACGATGAACATACCCGCGATGGTCCATGGCGCAGGGTTCGACAGAACCTGTAAGCCTTTCTCGTAATCCAGAATGCCCAGGATCAGCATGATGGCGACCCCGCCGATGGCCACGACCTCGGTCGGAAAGGTCTCGCGCAGGAACATCACGAACATACCAGCCACGACCAGCAGCGATAGCACCGCCAAAGTCATATCGCCAAAATCAAAAAGGCCCATTGGTTGTCCCTGTTCGCATCGTCAGTGCAGTCTTGCCCCGTGCGCAGGCGCTGGGCAAGCACGGTTTTTGCCGAGAGCATGCAAGTTACGTTTATCCTGCAATCGCAAACCGATTTGGGTGGCCTGCGAAAATCAGTCCGGGGCGGCCGGCGTCGACGGGGCAAGCCGTCCGCCCGCGCGGATCATCTGAACATGTGTGGCCTTGCCGGTGCGGTCGTCGGTTTCGACAAACAGACCCGACAGCGTCGCCTCGCCCGTGGCCGGGGTGAACCGGGATTTCGACATGCCGGTCACGAAGCGCCGCATCGGCTCTTCTTTCTGCATGCCGATCACGCTGTCATAATCGCCGCACATCCCGGCATCGG
Source organism: Aliiroseovarius zhejiangensis (assembly GCF_014656375.1). Taxonomy (GTDB): domain Bacteria; phylum Pseudomonadota; class Alphaproteobacteria; order Rhodobacterales; family Rhodobacteraceae; genus Aliiroseovarius; species Aliiroseovarius zhejiangensis. Next base: position 197,358 of record NZ_BNCH01000004.1, read on the forward strand.
ACTGGAACGCCGTGCCTTTGGACAGGATTTGCGCATCTGCGGTTGGCACATGGGTATGGGTGCCGACGACCACACTGGCCCGCCCGTCGCACCAATGCCCCATGCCCATTTTTTCCGATGTGGCCTCGCAATGAATGTCGACCAGCGTGGCCTGGACCGCCCCCCCAAGCGGGTGGCGTTTCAACACCGCATCCACCGCTGAAAACGGATCGTCGAACGGGCGTTTCATGAACACCTGCCCCAGGACCTGCGTCACCAGAATCTTGCGCCCGCGCGCGTCCGAAAACACCCGCGCGCCCGTTCCCGGCGCGTCTTTGGCATAGTTCAGGGGGCGGATGATCCGCGTTTCCTGCTCACAGAAGGTCAGCATTTCACGTTGATCGAACGCGTGATCGCCCAGCGTGATCACATCCGCGCCCGCGTCCAGTATCGTGCGCGCATGGGCGGCGGTCAGCCCGGCCCCGCCCGTAGCGTTTTCGCCATTCACCACCACGAAATCCAGCTTCCATGCCTCGCGCAGCGCCTTCAGCCGCTCGGTCACCGCACGCCGTCCCGCGCGCCCCATGATGTCGCCAAGAAAAAGTATCTTCATGCCCCAAGCCCTAGGTGGAATGGGCGACAAGGGCAAGCCAAAGCGTCGGGATCACACCCAATGCACACCATCTTCGGTGACTATGGCATCCAGCAGCTGGTCGGTGGGTTCCAGCGGCACCGCGTCCACCTCTTGCCCGCTATAGGCATAGCCGATGGCAAGCGTTGGCCGTTTGTCACGCAGCCCCTCCAACGTGCGGTCATAAAACCCGCCGCCATAGCCCAGACGCCCGCCCTTGCGGTCAAAGGCCAGCAGGGGCACGATCAGCACCTCGGGCTCGACAAACTGCCGGGTCGCCGGAATGAAGGCCCCGAAGGCCCCTTCGACCATTTCGCATTCCGGGGTCCAAAGCGCGAAGCGCAGGGGCTCGCCCGGCTTGCCGATGACCGGCACACAGACCGGCCCATGCGCGGACATGGCGGCCATCACGGGCACAGGTGTGATTTCGGTGCGGATGGGCATGTAACCGGACAGCACCTTGCCCTTGTGATCCATCACCACGGACAAAAGATGCGCCACTCCGGCGGCGGACCGTGCTTCGCTGTGCACCGCTTGCCGACGGGCAAAAGCGGCCTTTCGCGCGCGCGCCTTGGTTTCTTTCAAACCGTCCTGATCCATCGTCACAACAACATCACCGCAGCAAGTCCAAGAAAGGCGAAGAAGCCCACAACATCGGTGACCGTGGTCACAAACGCACCGGAGGCCAGCGCGGGGTCGATGTCGAGGCGTTCCAGCACCACCGGGATGATAACCCCGGCAAGTCCGGCAACCACCAGGTTCACGACCATCGCGACGGCAATCACGACACCCAGCATCGGGGTGCCGAACCATGCATACCCCACACCGCCCATCACCACGGCAAAGATCAGCCCGTTGATCAGACCCACCGCGGCCTCGCGCCGGATGACCCGCCAGACGTTGGCCGAGGTCAGGTCTTTCGTGGCCAAAGAACGCACGGCCACGGTCAGCGACTGCGTGCCCGCATTGCCGCCCATCGACGCGACGATCGGCATCAGAACGGCCAGCGCCACGAATTTCGCGATCACGTCATCGAATTGCGCGATCACCATGGATGCCAGAATAGCTGTCACCAAATTGACCGCCAGCCAGGGAAACCGGCGTTTGGTGGTGTCGATCACGCGGTCCGACAGGCTGCTTTCGCCCACCCCGGCCAGACGCATAATGTCTTCTTCATGCTCTTCGTCCAGAATAACCATCGCGTCGTCGATCGTGATGACACCCACAAGGCGTTCATCGGCGTCGACCACCGGGGCCGAGATCAGGTGGTACTGGTTGAACGCATAGGCGACCTCGCCCTCGTCCTGCATGACCGGGATGGTGCGAAAACTGTCTTCGGCTATATCAACCATCTTGGTTTTACGGGCGCTGCCCATCAGACGGCCCAGCGTCACATACCCGGTCGGGCGCATCCGGGGGTCCACCAGAATGACGTGATAAAACTGCTCGGGCAGATCATCCTTGTTGCGCAGGAAATCAATGGTTTGCCCGACATCCCAGTGTTCGGGAACAAACACCAGCTCGCGCTGCATCAGACGCCCGGCTGATTCCTCGGGATAGGACAGCGACTGTTCGACCACCGCCCGGTCGTCATCGTCCAGCGCCCCCAGAACCGCCGCCGTTTGCGGCTCATCCAGGTCTTCGATCAGGTCGACGACGTCGTCGGTCTCAAGCTCGCGCACCGCGTCGGCCAGAACCGTTGGCGACATGGCCCCAACGATTTCCTCGCGCAGACCCTCGTCCAGTTCGGACAGAATCTCGCCGTCCAGTTCGCCACCATACAAGCGCACCAGCGCGACGCGTTCTTCATGGCCCAACTGTTCGATGATATCGGCGATGTCTGCGGCGTGAACCGGTTCCAGCGCGCGAACCAGCGCCTCTGAGTCTTCCGCTTCAAGCGCATCCAGAACCGGCTGGAACACCTCGTGGTCCAGCTCGTAATCCCCTTCTTCGAGCGCATCGTCGTTATGTTGATCGTCCAGCACCACGAAGCCCTCCGGTTTGGTGAGCGTGAACATAGGGCAAGGCTGGACGCTTGGGAACTGCAAGAAACCCGTTGCCACCGTATTTCTCAAGGCCTAGTCTGCCCGATGGCGCAGACGAAAGGCACGACATGCAGCTTCTTCTTGGTCAAACCATTCGCTTTACCGCGGATCCGTTCTCAAACCCGCTGACCGACAGCGTGACACACGAACGGCATGGCGCGGTGGCGATCGAAAACGGACGGATCGCCGATGTGGGACCTGCGGACGATCTGCGCAGCAAGCATCCCCAGGCGCGCGTGACCGACTATGGCGATGCGCTGATTTCGCCCGGGTTCGTGGATGCGCATGTGCATTATCCGCAAACCGCCATCATCGCGTCATGGGGCAAGCGGCTGATCGACTGGCTGAACAGCTATACCTTCCCCGAGGAAAGCCGCTTTGGCGACCCGGATCACGCCGCCCAGATTGCCGAAACCTATTTCGACCTCGTCACTGCGGCGGGCACCACCACAACGGTCAGCTATTGCACCATTCATCCCGAAAGCGTTGACGCCTATTTCACCGCCGCCGCCAAACGTGGATTGCGGGTGTTGGGCGGCAAGACCTGCATGGATCGCAACGCCCCCGACACCCTGCAAGACACGGCGCAAAGTGCCTATGACGACAGCAACGCCCTGCTTGAACGCTGGCATGGGCAGGATCGGCTGTCTTATGTCATCACGCCCCGGTTTGCGCCGACATCGACACCCGAACAACTGGCAGCCCTCGGGGCGTTGTGGGCCGAGCACCCGGATGTGCTGATGCAGACCCATATCAGCGAACAACACGAGGAAATCGCATGGGTCGCGGATCTGTTTCCCGGCGCTCGCGATTATCTGGATGTTTATGAACATCACGGCCTGCTGGGGCCGGGCGCGCTGTTGGGCCATGCCATCCACCTGACCGACCGTGAACGCGACCGCATTCGCGAGGTCGATGCCAGCCTGATCCACTGCCCGACCTCGAATCTGTTCATCGGGTCCGGCCTGTTTGACATGCAGGGGTTGATGGAACAGGGCCACCGGATCGGGCTGGCCACCGACACGGGTGGCGGGTCGTCCTTTTCGATGCTGCGCACCATGGCAGCAGCCTACGAAGTGGGCCAACTACGCGGCCACCCCTTGCACCCCGCGCAGCTTTGGTGGCTGGCAACCGAAGGCTCGGCCCGCGCCCTGCACATGGCCGACAAGATCGGCACGCTGGAGCCGGGGTCCGAGGCGGATCTGGCGGTCATCGACTTGTCCTCGACGCAAGCCATCGCCCAGCGCGCGGCACGCGCCGAGGACATATGGCAAGCCATCTTCCCCACCATCATGATGGGCGATGATCGCGCAATCAAAGCCGTCTGGGCAAACGGGTCATGCCTTAGAAGCTGACCAGAGCCACCCCGACCAGCACAAACGCCGCCCCCGCCATTTCCTGCCGGGACAGGCCTTCGCCGATGACGAAGGCATAGGCCAACACAAGCAGGGATTCGGTGGCGATGATCGCGATATAAGCCAGGCCCAGTTCGACCTGTCGCAGCAAAAGCACCTCGGACACAACAGTACCCGCCAATACGGCGACCAGCAGCGCCAGTGGCAGCAGCGCAAACCCATAGGAAAAATGCTTCATCAAGATGGTCGAGACCCCGTAACCAAGGGCCGCAGCCAAAGCCAAAAATGTTTTGTCACTCATTACTGAAAGCATGGTGAGCCCATCCTTTCTGCGGCAATATCCGCGTGAGTTATGGTTCTAAAATACCGATAACCTTATCAGAAAAAGACTGCGCTGGCAAAGCGGTGTGGATTGGAGGTCAACCGGCCAAACGCGCCGCCAGCCTATTCTGATCTTCGACAAGGCGTGGCAGATCAAGCGTCGTGATCCGCCCATCCTGCACAATCTGGCGCCCGTCCACGAACAGGTCGCGCACCTGTCGTGGTCCGGCCAGAACCAGCGCCGCCGGGTCCCAACTGCCTGCGGAGTCCAACCCCGACACGTCCCAGATCGCAATATCCGCGCGCTTGCCCACCGCGATTTGGCCGCACTCGTGTCGCCCCAGAACCTCGGCCCCGCCCCGGGTTGCGATGCGCAGCACCTCGCGGGCGCTCATCTTGCCGGCGCCGAAGGCCACGCGTTGTAACAGCATGGCCTGGCGCGCTTCGTCGATCAGGTTGCCCTGATCGTTCGAAGCCGATCCATCCACGCCCAAGCCAACCTTGACGCCCGCATCGCGCATCCGGCGCACGGGCGCGATCCCCGATCCAAGGCGGCAGTTTGAACATGGACAATGCGCCACCCCGGTGCGGGTATGGGCAAACAGGTCGATCTCGGCGCCGTCCAGCTTGACGCAATGGGCGTGCCAGACGTCATCCCCGACCCAACCCAACTCTTCGGCATATTGACCGGGGCGGCAGCCGAACTGTGCCTGACTATAGGCGATATCCTCGTCATTCTCAGCCAGATGGGTGTGCATCATCACACCTTTGTCGCGCGCCAGAACGGCGGCGTCCCACATCAACTCGCGGCTGACGGAAAAGGGGGAACAGGGCGCCACGCCCACGCGCAACATCGACCCTTCGGACGGGTCGTGAAAGGCGTCAATCACGCGAATGCAATCTTCAAGAATGGCGCTTTCGCGTTCGACCAGCCCGTCCGGCGGCAGGCCACCATCGCTTTCCCCGATCGACATGGCCCCGCGCGTGGGGTGAAACCGCAGCCCAACCTCGCGCGCGCCGTCAATCGTATCCTCAAGCCGCGCACCATTAGGGTAAAGATAGAGGTGATCCGCGCTCATCGTGCAGCCTGACAGGGCTAGTTCAGCCAGCCCGACCATCGCCGACACGCGCATTTCATCCGGCCCGAAGCGCGACCAGATCGGATACAGCGTCTGAAGCCAGCCGAACAGAAGCGCGTCCTGTCCCCCCGGCACTGCCCGCGTCAGGGTCTGATACAGGTGATGATGCGTGTTCACCAAGCCCGGTGTCACCACCGCGCGGCTGGCGTCCAACACCTCGGCATCCTGGGGCAGATCGGGGCCGATTTCCGTGATCACACCACCCGAGATGCGGATGTCGGTAGATGACAGCTCGCGGCCATCATCATCCATGGTCAGAATGGTTTGTGCATTGCGGATCAGCAGGTCCATGTTGTCTCCTCCCGCCCGTTTCGGTGAGACAACATTGGCGGCGACAGAAAGGGCAAAGGACTCGCGCGCAGGGGCAAGGTGCCACGAGAGGCGGGCACCGGGCAAGGGTCTTGCTTCGCGGTTCAGGTGCCAGACAGGTGGTCCAGAGCGGCCGCGTGAATCTGTGCATTGGCCGCCGCGACGACCCGTCCGCCCTGATGCGCCGGACCACCTTCCCAATTTGTGACTACGCCACCCGCCGCCTGGATCACCGCCATCGGACCTTGGATGTCGTAGGCCTGCAAACCTGCCTCTACCACAAGGTCGATCTGCCCCGAAGCCACAAGACCATAGGCATAGCAATCCAGCCCGAACCGCGTCAGCCTGACCTGCCGCGACAGCCGTTGAAAGGCCTGACCTTCCGCAAGGGTGCCGACCTCGGGAAAGGTGGTGAACAGGATCGCGTCGGACAAATCACGTGGCGCGCGGGTTTTCAGCGTGCGTGTGCCCTGTGGCCCGACCACGCGGGCCTCTCCGAAACCGCCAATGAAGCGTTCCCCGATATAGGGCTGATCTATGACACCCAGCAGTGGGCCGCTGGCGTCCGACACCGCTATCAGGACACCCCAGGTCGGCGTGCCCGACAGAAACGCGCGGGTGCCGTCGATCGGGTCAAGCACCCAGGTCAGACCGCTTGTCCCTTCGGTCCGGCCGTATTCCTCACCCAGAATGGCATCATCCGGGCGTTGTACGGACAGGATATCGCGCATGGCGCGTTCTGCGGCGCGGTCGCCTTCGGTAACCGGATCAAACCCTTCGCTGATCTTGTTTTCGGCAGCCAGATCACTGGCCCGGAAATAGGGCAGAACGGCGATGCGCGCCGCGTCGGCCAACGCCTCTGCAACGCGCAACAGGTCGTCTTGCACCTCGGATTTCAGATCGGTCACCATGTTACCCCGGCAGTTTCCTGCCCGCGCGGTAGCAGGGCAACAGGTCTGGCGTCAAGCGCAGGTCCAAATGCAGGGCCCGCCTTCTGAGCCGGTGCGCTCAGGCCACGTCCGACAGGACACGCGCCAGTTCGAACAGACGGCGGCGCTGATTGTCCGGAATGGCATAATAGCTGCGAACCAGTTCCAACGCCTCCTTGTCCGCCAGAATATCGCCGGGCAGGGCGTTTTCGGTGTCGGCATCGGGCTTGCTTTCCAGCCCTTCAAAGAAAAAGCTGACCGGTACCGAAAGGGCCGCTGCAATATCCCAAAGCCGAGACGCCGAGACGCGGTTCATGCCGGTTTCATATTTCTGGATCTGCTGGAACTTGATCCCGACTTTTTCAGCCAATTGCTGCTGCGTCATACCCACCATCCAACGGCGATGACGCACCCGCTTACCAACATGGACATCCACCGGATGTTTCATTGAACCACTCCTCGTTACTAGATTGTATTACGCAACCACTGATCACGTGTCGACGCCGTCACTCAACCTGTCTTTTTGGTCAGCCTCAACGCCAATCATGAAAAACTTATTAATTACAACGCGATATAAGCATCTAATCGCATTTTTGGCGCATCCACCACAACGAAAGTCGCACTTGTGGACGCACACGCAAAAGGAGATTAGCAAATTACTTTGCATTTTGCAAACCCACAACGCAGGGGTGAGCAGATGATTCTCGACTATCTTGCTCGATTTTTGGGGCGGAACCCCCTAAGCAGTGATCAAAAAGGAGGCCGTATGAAAACCTTTCTTGTCACTGATTTCGACCACCCCGCACAGTTGACCGACATCCCCACTCCCACCCCGGCACAGGGGCAGGCCTTGGTGGACATTCGGGCCTGCGGCTTGAACTTCGCCGATCTTCTGATGACGAAAGGCAAGTATCAGGAGACCCCCACCCCACCCTTTTCACTTGGGATGGAGCCTGCAGGGATCGTCACCGCTCTTGGGCCGGACACGGACGGGCCGGCACCGGGTACACGGGTCGTCGCCTTTTCAGGGCAAGGCGGGTTGGCAGAGCAAGGCGTGTTCGATGCGGCCCGCTGCCTGCCCCTGCCTGACAACATGAGCTTTGAAGACGCAGCTGCCTTTCAGGTCGCCTATGGCACCAGCCACATGGCACTGGATTACAAGGCGCGTCTGCAACCGGGTGAAACTCTGGTCGTCTTGGGGGCCGCCGGTGGGGTTGGCCTGACCGCCGTCGAGGTGGGCAAGGTCATGGGCGCACGCGTCATCGCCTGCGCGCGCGGCGCGGACAAGCTGGAGGTCTGCCGCCGTGCGGGTGCGGATCACCTGATCGACACCGACACGCAGGACATCCGGAACGAGATCAAGGCGCTGGGTGGGGCAGACGTGGTCTATGACGCAATCGGTGGCGATCAATTCAACGCGGCCTTCCGTGCCTGCAACCCGGATGCCCGGATCCTGCTGATCGGATTTGCCAGTGGTGATCTGCCAGATGTGCGCCCCAACCACATGCTGGTCAAGAACATCACACTGATCGGGTTCTATTGGGGCGGCTATCTGGCCTTTCGGCCTGAACCGCTGATCGACAGCCTGCGACAATTGTTGGCGTGGTATGGCGAAGGCAAGATCAGGCCCCATGTCAGCCACACCCTGCCACTGGAGCGCGCGGACGAAGCACTGGACCTGCTCAGGCAACGCAAATCGACCGGTAAAGTCGTCGTCATCATGTCGCCATCGACCTAGAGCGCGGCGAAGGCGCGACGGATCATCGACAGAAGGTCCTGCATCGCCTGCCCGCCCGTATTGTTCGCCGCATACATATTCACGCGGGTCATTGCCAGGTCGGGCAGTGCTCCGCCATGGTCGATCTGCTCCAGAAATGGCTGGACGGTGCCATCAATCACGGCATGCACCGCAAGATCGGCAGACAACGAGGCTTCGATGGTGCGGGTCGAGTCGCCGTCCACGCCCATTTCCCATTGGATATTCGCGGCGTTCAACGCCTTTTGAACCCCTTTGCGAAAGATGCAGTTGCGTTCAAAGGCAAGGCGCAGGGGACGGGTGCGCCAGGCTTGTCCGTTTGGTGCCCCGACCCAGACCAGCGGCAGCTCGGCCAGGGTTTCCGCGCCTGCGTCCTTCTCTTCTTCGGTGGTCAGGGTAATGTCGCATTCGCCGCGCGCGAACATGGATTTCAGGCGGCTGGTATAAGACGAAATCAGTTGAACACGCATGCGCGGATATTCGGCGTGAAACTGCTTCAGAACCGAAGGGATTGCAGGATAAACCACATCGGACGGTACCCCCAATACGATTTCGCCCTCATAGGCGTGATCGGTCAGGCGGGAATAGACCTCGTCATTCAGACGCATCATGCGACGGGCATAACCCAGAAGCTGTTCACCATCGGCCGTCAGCGACACCCCACGCCCCGACCGATCCAGCAGCGGGCGACCCAGATTATCCTCGAGCCGCTTCAGCTGCATCGACACGGCGGACTGGGTCAAATGCAACAGGCCCGCCGCCCGCGTCACACCGCCCGCATCCGCCACGGTGACAAAACTGCGCAGGGCTGTCAGGTCAAGATTTCGGGGCATATCACACCTCTTGATATATGAACGCAAAAACATTCATTTTACTTATTTATCGGGAAACAGCATAACCATCACGAGCGGTGATGCAACGCCGTTAAATCATGTATTTCAGCGAAGGAGAGGCGAGATGTCTGCTGTAATCTGCACCAATACCCCCACCGTGAAGCGCTCGTTTTCGCCGCTGTCCTGGCTGATTCATGCGTTCGAGGTCCAACGCGAGCGCCGTGCCCTGGCCGATCTGGACGCGAACATGCTGAAAGATATCGGTCTGACACCGGATGCGGCATATCGCGAAGCGCATCGTCCGCTTTGGGATATTCCGACCAACTGACCGGATACCTGATCTTTCTGATCAAGCTCTTCTATTCCTCTTGAAATGCAGCCCGCCCTTGCCGATATTAAGGCCAAGGGCGGTTTCCGTTTGGGGCTCGCCAGTTGTGATTTTCTGGAGGTCTAAATGGCTCAATATGATACGGTTCGCGCAGGTGTAGGCACCCGCGCCGCAATCGACGAAGGGCTTCGCGCCCACATGAACAAGGTCTATGGGCTGATGTCCGTGGGCCTTCTGATCACGGCGTTGGCAAGCTGGGCCATTGCCGGTCTTGCTGTAACGACGGATCCCACAGGTGCGACCGTCGCCATCAGCGAAGGTAAGTATCTGACCGGTTTGGGCGAAGCGATCTATCTGTCGCCGCTGAAATGGGTTGTCATGTTTGCCCCGTTGGCGATGGTCTTTGCCTTCGGCGCTGCGATCAACCGCCTGTCCGCCTCTGGCGCACAGTTGTTTTTCTATGCCTTTGCCACGCTGATGGGTCTGTCGATCAGCTCGATCTTCCTGGTGTTCACCGGCGTGTCGATCGTTCAAACCTTCCTGATCACCGCCATCGCCTTTGCGGGTCTGAGCCTTTACGGCTACACCACCAAGCGTGACCTTGGCCCGATGGGGGCGTTCCTGATCATGGGTCTGATTGGTCTGATCGTCGCCTCGATCGTGAACATCTTTGTCGGAAGCTCGATGCTTCACTTCGCGATCTCGGTGATCGGTGTGCTGATCTTTGCCGGTCTGACAGCCTATGACACGCAGAAGATCAAGACCGACTACATTGCCCACGCTCAGGCAATGGACAGCGAATGGCTGGCGAAATCCGCGATCATGGGGGCATTGAACCTGTATCTGGACTTCATCAACCTGTTCATGTTCCTGCTGCAATTCCTGGGCAATCGTGAGTAATCTCTGACTCATACGACCAATGGGCCGGTCAACATGACCGGCCCTTTTTAGTTACACACATACGCCCCATGAACCGCCATTTCGAGACCATCATCAAGCTCGTGCTCAGCCCGTATCTGGCAGCACAAGCCTTGAAAGTTCGCAAAATGGCGAAGATCCTGCCGGACCCGCCCGGGCATCGGAGCGGAGAGACAGGCACCGGACCAAACCTGACCCTGATGATCGTTGGCGACAGTTCGGCGTCAGGTGTCGGTGCGCCGCACCAATCCCTGGCCCTGTCCGGACAGATGGTGCATGTTCTGGGCGGCTCATACCATGTAAAATGGCGCGTCATGGCGCGGTCGGGCGCCACCTCCTGCACCGTGCGGCCGATACTGAAATCGCAGGATCCGCAAAAGACCGATGTGGCGCTTGTGGTTCTGGGGGTTAACGATGTGACCAGCCAGATGCCGCTAAACCGTGTTCTGTCCTGCCGCGCCGAGCTTTACACCATGCTGTTCGAAAGCTGGCAGGCGAAACGCGTCATTGCCACCGGCGTACCTCCGATTGACAAGTTTCCACTTCTGCCCAACCCGTTGCGATGGGTTCTGGGCCTGCAAGCGCGCCGTTTTGACAAGGCGCTTGCCGAACAGGCCGGATCCATGGGGGTGGAGTACATGCCGTTCGACGTGCCATTGACACCCGAGATGATGGCCGAGGATGGCTTCCACCCCGGCCCGAATGCCTATGCCTTGCTGGGACACACGGTGGCAACGCAAATCATGCATCGCTGACGCCCGCGGTCGCACTACGCCCCATCCCAGCATACAGGAACAACAAAAAAAGGCCGCGCATTCCGGCGCGGCCCCTTTTCGTTCAAGGTCACAAGATCTTACTTGATCTTGCCTTCCTTATACTCAACGTGCTTGCGTACAACCGGGTCGTATTTCTTCACGACCATCTTCTCGGTCATGGTGCGAGCGTTTTTCTTGGTCACATAGAAGTGGCCGGTATCCGCAGTCGAGTTCAGGCGGATTTTAATCGTGGTCGGCTTCGCCATGTCGTCAGCTCCTCATCGGGTGGGCGCACCCCGCCCGGGTAAATCTCTGGAACCCGCCTTTTAGCGCCATTGGCCCCCGAGTCAACAGGCAATCGGCAAAATTGCACCTGTTCTGCAGGGCGTCGCCACAGGCGGCGGAAAAGATGCGCGGATGGCCTGTAAGCCGGATTCTGTCCGGGTGTTGCCACCCTGGATGACCATTCCTCTAGGATGCCTGTTACCAGGCACCTCAAGCTGCCAACCCGGACCTGCTCGGGACAAGACGCCCCTGGGGTTGCCCCCGCGCGATCCCTATTTGGCATTGCTCCTGGTGGGGCTTGCCGTGCCGCCCTTGTTGCCAAGCGCGCGGTGGGCTCTTACCCCACCGTTTCACCGTGACCCGCGACAGGCGCGGGCCGTCTGTTTTCTGTGGCGCTTTCCCTCGGGTTTCCCCGGCCGGGCATTACCCGGCACCATTGCCTTGTGGAGTCCGGACTTTCCTCGCGTCACGCAGGGGCACGCCCCTCCAGTCACCCGCGGTCATCCAGCCATCCGCGCAACGCCGGAGTTAGAGAAGCGCAGCCAACGCGTCAAGAGAGCGACGGCGGAAGGGGCGCTGCCCCCGTATGAATTTCCGGCCGAAACTTATGCTCCCCCGGGATGTTTTACACAAGAAAATGCGAAACGTCGGGAAGGGCCGCGAAATCCTCTTTTGACAAAGGGCCGTTGCCCCACGGGCGGTGACGCAGGCGCACGGCGGTGAGCAGCGCGGTGTCGTCGATGTCGGTTGGATAGCCCAGCTTGGCTGCGCAGCTGCGGAAGGTTTCGATTGCGAGGTCGTCAATCGGTTCAGACCTGCCCGAGCGTGCAACAAGCCCCTGTCGCGCCAGGCGCGCCCAGTCAAAGCGCGGGCCGGGATCTGCTTTGCGCCCCGGAGCCATATCGCTGTGACCAATGATGCCCTCGGGCGCAATGTTCCATCTCTGCATGATCTCGGGCAACACGGTTTCAAGCGTCGACATCTGCGGCTCTGAAAAAGGTGAGGCACCGTCATTGTCCATTTCGATGCCGATCGAACGGGAGTTGATGTCATCCATCCCCCCCCAAGTCCCTGCACCCGCATGCCACGCCCGCATGTCCTCATCCACAAGTTGGAACACCCGCCCATCGCGATGCAGGAAATAATGCGCCGAGACTTCGTGTTCCGGCGCGCACAGCCTATCCAGTGCCTTGGCGGGATCCGGCATGGCGGTATAGTGCAGAACGATCAGTGTTGGCGTAAGCCCGTCCCGTCGCGGGCCGAAATTCGGGGACGGACGGGACGTGATCTGCACTTATTCGCTCGCGATGGTTTCGTCCGAGATGTTCATTGTATCGCCCGGAAGCGGGGCCGGATCGGGCAGGACCGTCGTATCGGACGGCGCCGTCGTGCCCGATGTGCCGTCGGTCGTAATGCCAACAGCCTCCAGGTCGGCTTTGCTGATCCCTGAATCCTCGACCACCGTTTCTTCCGCGACCGCACCGCGAGCCGTTCGGAACGGGGCTGGATCCCAGCCGCAGGCAAATCCGTCGCCATCCGGATCCAACCCGTGCCGGTCGCGATTCGGGCCACCGGCCTCAAGAAACGCGATCTGCGCGAAATCGGCCGAGGTATAACGGGCGCAATTGCGCTCTGCCCGCGCCTCGCCCGACAAGGCCGAGCGAGAATAGATCGACTGTCCCACAGTGTTGGAGGTCGACAAGGCATATTCCACCACAGACACATCAGTGCCATCGGGCCTGTCCGGCACGGCCACAACCTCGGCCTGCTGATAGGCCGCCTGATAATTCTCAATGCGTTCCGCGTCGCTTTCGATGCTTTCACGCGCCGCCACGGCGCTGAAATCCTGTTCATCCGAGATACCGGGCGCAGCGGCAGCGGTGCTGTCCTGACCCCCGTCAAGCGATTGACTGGTGACGGAACTGCCTTCGATCATCGCCGACAAGGGCGCGCCCGACACGGCCTCGGCGCGCGGCAGGGCGGTGTCCGGCGACCGGCTGTCGGGGGCATTGCTGACACAGGCCGACACCGTTGCAACGGCCATGAAACCTACAAGATAACGCATGAAACCCTCTTTCTGGCGGGCGGATTGATTAACCCGCCCGCGTTACCACCATTTTTGCGGCTTTGCCACAAATCCTGCACGTGCTTCGACCTCGTGAGCGATATTCAGCAAATCGCCCTCTTCCCACGGACGCCCGATCAGTTGCAGCCCCAGCGGCAGGCCCTGCGCGTCCAGCCCGGCAGGAACCGAGATGCCCGGCAGCCCGGCAAGGTTCACAGTCACGGTGAAGACATCGTTCAGATACATCTTGACCGGATCGGCATTCTCCATCTCGCCCAACCCGAAGGCGGCGGAGGGCGTAGCAGGCGTCAGAATCGCGTCGATCCCTTGCGCGAACACGTCATCAAAGTCTTTCTTGATCAGCGCGCGGACCTTGCGGGCGCGGTTGTAATAGGCGTCATAGAACCCAGCCGACAAAACGTAAGTGCCAACCATCACGCGGCGTTGCACCTCGTCACCGAAGCCTTCGGCGCGGGTCTTTTCATACATCTCGTTGATACCATCGCCCTGCCCCAGCTTGGCGCGGTGGCCATAGCGCACACCGTCATAACGGGCGAGGTTCGACGACGCCTCGGCCGGTGCGATCACGTAATAGGCTGGCAGCGCGTATTTCGTGTGCGGCAACGAGATATCGACCATTTCGGCCCCCGCATCGCGCAGCATGTCGGCGCCTTTGGCCCAAAGGGCTTCGATCTCGTCTGGCATCCCGTCCATGCGGTATTCCTTGGGGATGCCAATTTTCTTGCCCTTGATGTCGCCGGTCAGCATTGCCTCGAAGTTCGGCACGGGCAGGTCGGCGCTGGTCGAATCTTTCATGTCATGGCCGCACATGGCCTCCAGCATGATCGCCGCGTCGCGCACCGATTTGGTCATCGGTCCTGCCTGATCCAGCGAGGACGCGAAGGCCACCACGCCCCAGCGCGAACAGCGGCCATAGGTCGGCTTGATCCCCGTGATGCCGGTGAAGGCCGCTGGCTGGCGGATTGACCCACCGGTATCGGTGCCGGTCGCGGCAAGGCACAGGTCAGCGGCCACCGCAGACGCAGACCCACCGGACGACCCGCCCGGTGTCAACTTGCGGTCATCAACCTTCCACGGGTTCACCGCATTGCCATAAACCGATGTTTCGTTCGACGAGCCCATGGCAAATTCGTCCATGTTCAGCTTGCCCAGCATGACGGCGCCATTGTCCAGCAGGTTCTGGCTGACGGTCGATTCGTATTCCGGGACGAAGCCTTCAAGGATGCGCGAGCCTGCCTGCGACGCCACGCCCTTGGTGCAGAACAGATCCTTGATGCCCAGGGGAATGCCGCACATATCCGGCGCGTCGCCTGCCTTGATGCGCGCATCCGCCGCCTTGGCCTGTTCGCGCGCCAGATCGGGGGTGTTGTGGACAAACGCGCCCAGCGCACCCGCGCCTTCAATCTCGGTCAGGCACGCCTCGGTCAACTCTGCCGAGGTCAGATCGCCCTTGCGCATCGCATCGCGGGCCTCGGCGATTGTCAGTTTGTTCAGCTCAGCCATTATTCCACCACCTTCGGCACCGCAAAGAAGCCTTCGCGCGCATCCGGCGCGTTGGACAAAACCTTCTCGGGCATATTGCCATCCGTCACCACATCCTCACGCCGCTTCAGACGCATCGGCGTGACCGAAGTCATGGGCTCGACGCCCTCGACATCCACCTCGTTCAACTGCTCGATAAATCCGAGGATCGCGTTGAAGTTTTCGGCAAGCTCCGGCAAGCGGTCGTCTTCGACCTTGATGCGGGCCAGATGCGCAACCTTGCGCGCGGTTTCAATGTCGATCGACATGGGGTGCTCCCGTCTGTGTTTCGCCAGATCGTTTAGCGCGCGCCCGCCCTGCCCGCAAGCCATGCCCTTGGGGTTGCGGCACTGGCCCACGGGTGACAGGCGCGGTTTTGCTGTTACTCTGATCCCAAATTATGAAAAAGGGAGGCTTTCCATGAAAATCACGTTCCTTGGGCATTCCGGCTTTCGGATCGAAATCGAAGGCGCCGTTCTTCTTGTCGATCCCTGGCTGATCGGCAACCCGATGTTTCCCGAAGACCGCCGGGACGAGGCGACCGAGGGCGCGACCCATATATTGATCACGCACGGGCATGGGGATCACGCGTCGTCATCGCTTTCGATTGCGCGCGAAAAGGGCATTCCCATCGCCGCGATCCACGAGCTTGCCACCTTCTGGGGCAACGAGGACGGGATTGAGACTTTGGGCTTTGGCAAGGGTGGCACCATCGACCTGAACGGGGCGAAGGTGACGATGGTGAACGCCTCACATTCATCGACCCTCGACCATTTGGGCGACAATCGCCTTTTACATGCGGGTTCTGAAGCGGGGTTCATGATCGCGGGCGAGGGTCATGTCATTTACGTCTCTGGCGACACTGACATCATGGCGGATATGGAGTGGATGGGCGATCTGCACAAACCCGATATCGGCATACTGTGTGCGGGCGGCCATTACACGATGGACATGGCGCGGGCTGCCTATGCGGCGAAACGATATTTTGATTTCAAGACGGTGATTCCCTGCCACTACAAAACCTTCCCAATTCTGGCGCAGTCGGCGGAAGAGCTGATCAAGGCGTTGCCGGATGTGAACGTGATCGAACCAGAGGTCTTGAAGCCCATCACGATCTGATCTTCAACGCCGGGCGGCAAAGAAGTCTTTCAAGATACGCTCGGCCTCATCCGCGCCGATGCCATCATAGACCTCGGGGACATGGTGACATTGCGGATGAGTGAAGATGCGGGGGCCGTGGGCAACACCGCCTGATTTTGGGTCCGCCGCGCCATAATAGACCCGTCGAATACGCGCGGCGGATATGGCTGTGGCGCACATTGGACAGGGTTCCAACGTCACATAAAGATCGTGGTCCGGCAGACGTTCAGACCCGGCTTGCGCGCAGCCTTCGCGGATCACCAACACTTCGGCGTGGGCGGTGGGGTCGTTCAACTCGCGTGTCCGGTTGCCTGCAGCCGCGATGATTTCACCAGATGGCGACACCAGCACCGCCCCCACAGGAACCTCGCCCCGCGCGGCGGCGGCGCGGGCTTCGTCCATCGCGGCATCCATATGGCTTTTGAAACGGCTCATGCCCCCTTTTGCCTTGGACCTGCCCGCTTGCCAAGGCTTCCCCTTTGCCGCGCCGCGCGCTATGCGGGGGCATGACTGACAAGAAACGCCCCCCTGCGCGTAAATCCGCACAAACACCCGCCCCGAAAGCGCCAGACAGCGCGAAGGGCGACCGCATCGCCAAGGTGCTGGCCCGCGCCGGTGTCGCCAGCCGCCGCGAGGCCGAACGCATGATTGAAGCGGGCCGGGTGACGGTGAACGGCACGGTGATCGACAGCCCCGCCCTGAATGTCACGCCGCGTGATGAAATCCTGTTTGACGGCGCACCGCTGGCCGACCCCGAACCGCCGCGCATGTGGTTGTACTACAAACCCGTGGGTCTTGTGACGACGGAGCGGGATGAGAAAGGGCGCGACACGGTGTTCAACAACCTGCCCGACGACCTGCCCCGCGTGATGAGCGTCGGGCGGCTTGACCTGAACTCGGAAGGTCTGTTGCTCTTAACCAATGATGGCGAGGTGAAGCGCAAGCTGGAACTGCCCTCAACCGGGTGGTCGCGCAAATACCGCGTGCGTGTGAACGGGCGTCCGACCGAGGACACATTGGTACCGGTGCGCAAGGGCATCACCATCGACGGCGAGAAGTTTCAGCCAATGGCCGTGTCGCTGGACCGCCAACAGGGGGCAAACGCGTGGCTGACCGTCACTCTGCGCGAAGGCAAAAACCGCGAAGTCCGCCGCGCGATGGAGGCGGTGGGGCTGACCGTCAACCGCCTGCTTCGTGTCAGTTACGGCCCCTTCCAACTGGGCGAATTGAAACCCGGCGAGGTCGAGGAAATCCGTCCGCGCGTGGTGCGTGACCAATTGGGGCTGGAGGGCGCGAAGCCTGCGCCTGTGCGCAAACGGAACGAAATACCGCGCGGCAAGCATGGCAGCAAACCGGGCGCCAAGCCAGCCTACAAGGGAGGTCGACCCGGTGGCAAACGATCTGGCGGAAAACCGCAGGGGCGAGCGGGGCCGCGCAAAAGCTGACCCTGCGGCGCGCTAGAACAGCGATCCTTGATCCGGCGCGTCTTTCTTGGGCTTCGGCGTTCGGGCCGGTGCAGCAGGTTTTGCCGCCCCATCGCCGCTGACGGCCAACCGCCCATCGGCAAACTCAATCTCAAGCGCCTTGGCCTTCGCGGCGGCGGCTTGTGTTGTCACCACATCTCCATCGCCGCGCACCACGGCATAGCCACGCTTCAGTGTCTCGGTATAGCCCAGCGTCTGGCGCATCCGCTCAAGGCCAGACAGGCGGTCGCGGTGCGATTTGGTATTGGCACGAAAAGCGCGGTCCAGACGGTCGGACAGGTTTGCCGTCTCGGTGGTGCGGCGCTTGTTGGCGTCGGTGATGCGGTCCGGGTCCAGCCTCGCCGTGGCCATCTTCAACCGCTCGTGCATCGGCTGAAGCCGCGCGGTCAGCACACGCGGACGCAGACCGGCGGATGCCTCGGCCAGTTTCACCCGGCGCGATTGCGCGACATGGCGCAGGGCATTGGGCAACTTGTGGCTGGCCGTATCCAGACGTTGGCGCGGGTTATCCAACAATGCCTCGGGGCGGGGCAAGGCGCGGGCCAGGTCGCGCAATCGCTGGCCGCGTTGCATCAGCGCCTGTTCAAGCGAGCGGGTCAGGCGGGTGCCTTGTTCTTCGGTCCAGGCCAGCAACTCCAACCGCACCGGCACGGCATGTTCCGCTGCCGCTGTCGGCGTCGGTGCACGCAGGTCGGACACGAAGTCGATCAGCGTGGTGTCCGTTTCATGCCCAACAGCCGAGATCAGCGGAATGTCCGACGCAGCGGCGGCGCGCGCGACGATTTCCTCGTTGAAGCCCCACAAATCTTCGATCGAGCCACCACCACGCGCGACGATCAACAGATCAGGGCGGGGCAGCGCACCGCCCGACGACAACTGGTTGAACCCCTCAATCGCGGCAGCCACTTGTGGCGCGCAGGCCTCGCCCTGCACAGCGACAGGCCAGATCAACACCTTGCGCGGAAAGCGGTCTCGCAATCGGTGCAGAATATCGCGGATTACCGCCCCAGACGGCGAGGTCACGACCCCGATCACCTCGGGCAGGAAGGGCAGCTTTTTCTTGCGTTCGGGCGCAAAAAGCCCTTCCGCCGCCAGTGTTTTCTTGCGCTTTTCCAACATCGCCATCAACGCGCCTTCGCCCGCGACAACGACATCATCCACGTTGAGCTGATATTTCGACTGGCTGCCAAACGTGGTCAGCTTGCCGGTGACGATCACCTCCATCCCTTCCTCGGGACGGATCGACAAGCGGCTGACCTGCCCTTTCCAACTGACCGCGGCCAAGACAGACCGGTCATCCTTCACGTCGAAATACAGATGGCCCGAGCGCGCCAGCATCACCCGCCCGACCTCTCCGCGCACCCGCACACGGCCAAAGGCGCCTTCGATGGTTTTCTTAACGGCACCGGAAATTTCCGAAACGGTGAACTCGGGCGCGTTCTGGCCGGGGGTGGGGTCGTCAATCAGGTCGGACATGATGCCTCGGTTCTTGTGCATTGCTCCCCGCGACCTTAGAACGCCGGTGACAGAAGGCCAAGCGGGGGACGAGCCATGAACATCCTTATTCTGGGCAGCGGCGGGCGCGAACATGCGCTGGCATGGGCGGTGATGCAGAACCCGAAATGCGACCGGCTTGTCGTCGCACCCGGCAATGCTGGCATGGCGCAGATCGCCGAGTGCGCGGCGCTGGACATTGAGGACGGGGATGCGGTCGTCACCTTCGCACAGGAAAACAACATTGATTTCGTGATAGTCGGCCCGGAAGCCCCCTTGGCGGCAGGCGTTGCCGACCGCCTGCGCGAGGCCGGGATCAAGGTCTTCGGACCTTCTGCGGAAGCGGCGAAACTGGAGGCTTCGAAAAGCTTTACCAAGGAAATCTGCGATGCGGCGGGTGCACCGACAGCGGCCTATGCGCATTTCACCGATGCCGAGGCCGCGAAAGCCTATATCCGCGAACAAGGCGCTCCAATCGTGGTGAAGGCGGACGGGCTGGCCGCGGGTAAGGGCGTGATCGTCGGCATGGACGAGAAAACAGCGCTGGACGCCATTGACGATATGTTCGGTGGAGCATTTGGCGGCGCGGGCGCCGAAGTGGTGATCGAGGAGTTCATGGATGGCGAAGAGGCATCCTATTTCATCCTCTGCGATGGCAAGACCGCCCTGCCCATCGGCACCGCGCAGGACCACAAGCGGGTAGGCGATGGCGACACCGGGCTGAACACCGGCGGCATGGGCGCCTATTCCCCCGCCCCCGTCCTGACGGACGAGATCGCCGCCCGCGCCATGCGCGAAATCATCGAACCGACCGTGGCCGAAATGGCCAAGCGCGGCACGCCTTATCAGGGGGTGCTCTACGCAGGTTTCATGATCAAGGATGGGCAGGCGCGGCTGGTGGAATACAACGCCCGTTTCGGCGACCCGGAATGCCAGGTATTGATGATGCGTCTGGGCGCGCAGGCGTTGGACCTGATGCTGGCTTGTGCGGAAGAGCGGTTGGACGAGGCCCAGGTGAACTGGGCTGATGATCACGCGATCACGGTGGTGATGGCAGCCAATGGCTATCCCGGTGCCTATCAGAAGGGGTCGGTGATCAATGGGCTGGACGACCTACCCGAAGATTCACAGAACATGGTCTTTCACGCCGGCACAACGGAAGTCGATGGCAAGATCACGGCCACCGGCGGGCGCGTCCTGAACGTGACCGCGCGCGGCGACAGCCTGCAAGAGGCGCGCGACCGCGCCTATGCGATGATTGACAAGATCGACTGGCCCGAGGGGTTCAATCGCAAAGATATCGGCTGGCGGGCGCTTTAACAGCCAAGGCGCGCCGAAAGGCTGTCCGGCCCGGTATAGGGGCCGACATTGGTCAGTTTCAGCTCTCCGCCATCCAGACGGGTTTCAATGATCCGCGACCAGTTGGCGCTTGCGGTCACGATCACCGGGGCTGTGTCCATACAGTCGCGCACGCCACCCTCGATCACCGGGCTGCCAAACTTGTGATTAGTGACCCCCCCGACAGTGGCAAGATCGGTGAATCTATACCCTTCAGCACCAGGGTGGACCGTTACCAGCGTCAACCTGCGCGCCAAATGCGGGCGGTCGACAAAGGCGATCTCGTCCAACCCGTCACCATCGAAATCGGCAATCCCGGCAATGGCCAGCCAACGGTGACGCGTGCCAATCGGCGTGTTGGCACCGCGCAAGGACAGCTTACCATCCTGCCACCCATAGACGCGGATCATGGCGCCCACATCATCGCCGCTGAACACGGTCACAACCTCGGGCGCGCCGTCGCCATCGAATTCGTGCAGGCGCGGCCTTGTATCCTCGAACACGCCGCCCTTCACATGCACAAGCGCGTGTGCGCCATCGGCCAATGTCACTTCAAGCGCGCCATATTCACCACCGGGAACGGCCCCGTGACCATAACGATCGGTCGGGTCAACATAACGGGCCTGCGTGATCTGAGCCGCGGCGGGCGCGGCAAGGCAGCAGAATATCAGCGCCGCCCGCAGAGCCATCATCAGATCTGTTTTTCAGGCAGATGCACCACCAGCCCGTCAAGATCATCCGTGACCTTGAGCTGACAGGTCAGGCGCGAACGTTCGGAATCAGGCTCATAGGCGAAGTCCAGCATGTCTTCTTCCATCGCATCCTTCGCAGGCACCTTGTCGACCCATTCCGCATCGACATAAACGTGACAGGTCGAACAGGCGCAGGCACCGCCGCAATCCGCTTCGATCCCCGGCACGTTATTGTCACGCGCGCCTTCCATCACGGTCAAACCGTTTGCCACATCCACGACGTGCTGTGTTCCGTTATGCTCGATATAGGTGATCTTTGCCATCGGGCGCCTCCTGTTCATGCTCGGATCGTTCTAGACAAGGCAAATAGGCAAGGCCAAGAGGATTTGCCAGTCAAGACAGCCTGATGTTGTGGAAAATGTGGCTTTGCGTCGCAACGGCATCGCAACAGCGGTGTATCCACGTGAAACCAACCCGAAACGCATCGTTGCATCCGGGTCAGAATTGAGCAGTGATTTTCTGTGTCAGAACGGGTTGGACATGAACCCGGCAATGGCGGTGGTCACAGGATCGTCCTGCATGATCCACGCCCCGGCCTGTTCAATCATCGTCCCCTGTGCCAGTCGGTCAACGCGATCATTATAGTTGATCACACCAACCTGGCTGAACAGAAAGCCCTTGAACAACATGAAGCCGACAACCGTCAGGATCAGCCCCTTGACCGGAAACCCACGGCGCAGTTTGGGCTTGCTGGGCACCAAAAGCCCATCACGTTCGACCAGTTGAACATAACCTTGCGACAGTCGACGGTGCTGGCGGCTAATTCCGCGCACCCGTTTCTGAAAGTCTTGAACTTGTGCATCAGTCACTTTCAATACCCTCCCGAACAAATAAAATTAAAAATACACCCAGGTCAGAATATGGCAAAAAAGTGTTTCTGGCTAGAAATCTGTCAAATTTTCGGTGAAAAAGGCTAAGTTTTTTCAAGAACCAGTGTCGTCCAGTCAACAATTTCGGTGCGATCGACCAGATTGAACCCGTTTTGGATATAAACGGCGATCACTTCGTCCGCTTGCGGGTTCAGAATACCCGACAGAATCGCATAACCCTTGGTAGAAAGGTGTTTCGCCATATCCGGGGCCAGGCCGATCAGTGGACCTTTCAGAATATTGGCAAAGACCAGATCGAAGGGGGACGCTTCCTGAAGGGCGGGCGCGTTGAACCCGGCCGCTTCGACACAGTTGACACGTTCCTCCAGATTGTTGGCGGCGACATTCGCCTTGGCCACATCGACGGCCACCTGATCAATATCGCTGGCCAGGACCGGATTGGGCCAGACGCGCGCCGCCGCCATGGCCAAAACCGCGGTCCCGCAGCCAATATCGACAACGTTCTTTCCAACAAATCCCTGCTCCACCAACCTGTCCAGTGCCTTCAGGCAGCCCAGCGTGGTGCCGTGATGCCCGGTGCCGAAGGCCATCGCGGCCTCGATCAACAGGGCAATCTTTCCGTCCGGCACCTGATCGGCGTCATGGCTGCCGTGCACAAAGAACCGCCCCGCCTCGACCGGAGTCAGTTCACGGCGCACATGGGCGACCCAGTCGACCTCGGGCAATTGCGAAACGGTGAAATCCCTTGCGTTGTGCATCGCGGACAGAAGGGCCAGTCCGGCAGCGTCCGGTTCTTCGGTGAAATAGCCGCCGACCTCCCATATGCCGCTGCCATCCTCGACCTCGAACACCCCGACACCGGTCGGTTCGGGCGTCAATGCCTCCATCGCCACACCCAGGGCCTCGGCGGCGTCCTGGCCTTTCAGGGTGGTAAGAGCGGTCCATGTCGGCATGAGAGCATCCTTTCTGATGACACATTCGGCCTAGCGAGACGTGCGTGCCCGGTCAACCTCAACCAGCGCCACAAACGCCGGGCTATTCGGCCACCTGTGGCAGCGGGCGCGCAAACACCGTCTCGTTGCCCTTCGCGGGATGGCGCGGGATCAGAAGCGACAGCATCAAGGACACACAGGCCATGCCTGCGGCCAAGGCAAAGACACCGCCCGGCGACACGACCCACAGATACCCCAAAAGCGCGGGCAGAAAGACCGCCGCGATATGGTTGATGGTAAAGGCCACGGCGGCTGTCGGGGCAATATCCTGCGGGTCCGCAATCTTCTGGAAGTAGGTTTTCAATGCAAACGCCAGAGCAAAGAACAGGTGATCCAGCACGTAAAGCGCCGCCGCCAAAATTACCCCCCAGCCAAAGTAGTAGATACCGCCATAGGCCAGGAACACGCAGATCAGTCCCGTGTATTCAAAGACCAAAGCACGCCGCTCGCCCCACTTCGCAACTGCCTTCCCCATCAGGGGCGCAAAGAAGATATTGGCCAGATAGTTGATCAGGAACAGCGCCGTGACCTCGTGCACCTCGAACCCGAAGCGTTCCACCATCATGAATGCCGCAAACACAGTGAAGATCTGACGCCGCGCGCCGGACATGAATTGCAGGGCATAATACAGCCAGTAACGGCGGCGCAGCACGAACTGCTTCAGCTGCGGCTCCGGGCTTTCAAACTGAGGATAGGCAAAGAACGCAAACACCGCGATGGCCAGCGTCGTGCCGCCAGCGATCATATAGACAAGGTTGTAGCTCAGATCGAAGGTTTTCCAGGTCAGCACCAGCAAACCATAGCTGAGCAGCGCCGCCGCCGACCCGATGGACATGATCCAGCCCAGCATCTGGGGTGCGCGTTTCTTGTCGATCCACTGAAGCTGAAGCGACTGGTTGACCGTCTCGAAATAGTGGAACCCGATCGAAGACAACATCGTGACGGTCAGAATGCCGCCAAAACTCGGAAACCAGGCCGTGATCGCCGTCGCGGCCCCCAAAAGACCCAGCGCCACGATCCCCAACACCTGCTCACGAAACAACATCAGAAGGGCGATCACCCCGATGGCGAGAAACCCGGGGATCTCGCGCACCGTGTGCAACCAGCCGATCTCGACCCCGGTGAATCCTGCGGCCTCGATCACGAAGTTGTTCAAAAGCGCCGACCAGGTGAAGAATGCAATCGGCATCCCCGCCGCCATCAACATCAAAAGAAAGATGGGGCGCCGCCAGAACGGCAGGGTCCGGGCTTGGTCCAGGGTCAGGATCTGGTGTCTCATGCCCTCGCCTTACGCCTGTTTCCTCTGGTTGGCGAGATCAAAACGCATTCACCCAAGCGTATATGTTTATGATATATGTCAAGGCAGACACGGCGCACCTCCGGTATTCTGACCGCCATTCAATAGGAGACCACATGGACATCGTGCCCCTGATTGACCGTATCGGAGAAGCCCCGACAGCCGCGCTGTTCGGGTTAATCACCGGTATTGTCTTTGGCGTCGCGGCCCAACGGTCGCGGTTTTGCCTGCGCGCGGCCACGGTCGAGTTTGCCCGCCGCAGAATGGACAGCTCGGTCGCGGTGTGGCTGCTAACCTTTTCAACCGCGCTGGTCTGGGTGCAGGGCGCATCGCTTCTGGGCCTGATGCGGCCCGAAGATGCGCGCATGATGGCGGTGACCGGAACGTGGTCGGGCGCGGTGATCGGCGGGCTGATGTTTGGTGTCGGCATGGTGTTGGCGCGCGGCTGTTCAGGCCGACTGCTGGTGCTGGCCGCCACAGGCAACCTGCGATCTGTTGTGTCGGGACTGATCTTCGCGGTTGTCGCGCAGATGAGCCTGCACGGCTGGCTCGCCCCCACCCGCGACAAACTCGCCCGGCTGTGGATGACCGATGGCGGGACGAATGTGAACCTGATGAACGCACTGGGTGTTCCAAATTGGTCCGGGCTGGTGTTTGGCCTTCTGACCGCCGTGCTTGCCATCTATATCGCTCGCCGCTCTGGAATGGGTTATAAACGGCTGGTCTTCGGATCCGGCGTGGGCTTTGCCGTCGCGCTTGGCTGGGTGCTGACCTATCAACTGTCGCTGGCCGCATTCGAACCAGTGTCCGTCACCTCGGCCACCTTCTCGGGCCCGTCTGCGAATACGCTCATGTTCTTCCTGATCCCCGACCCGGTGCTGGAGTTCGACGTGGGGCTTGTGCCCGGTGTCGTCATCGGGGCCTTCGCCGCCAGTTGGCTGAACGGCGAGTTCAAGTTCCAGGGCTTCGAAGGCGAGGCGAACATGCGCCGCTCCATGTTCGGGGCTGTTCTGATGGGCTTCGGCGCGATGCTTGCCGGCGGCTGTGCGATCGGGGCAGGCGTCACCGGCACCTCGATCTTCGTCGGCACCGCTTGGCTGGCGTTGGTCTGCATGTGGATAGGCGCTGTGCTCACCGATGCGCTAGTGGACCAGCAGGGACCTGTGGGTGTGGCGGCGGAGTAAGGGGCGCTGCCCCTCGCCTTTTACAAGGCTCACCCCGGGATATTTGAGACAAGAAAAAGCAGGAAAGTCGCGCCTTTTTTCTTGTCTCAAATATCCTGGGGTGAATTGCCCCCAAAGGGGGCGAGAGGGGCAAGGCCCCTTCTTGCTGACATTTCTGTCAATAGAAACTCTGTGGATCAATATCCACGGACACGCGCATATCTCCTTTGATCTGGAACTGCGCAAGCCACCGTTTCAACGCGGCCTGAATGGGCGCTGTCTTTTCGGCTTTGACCAGAAGGCGCACACGGTGGCGGCCGCGCACGCGGGCGATGGGGGCCGGGGCGGGTCCGAAAAGTTGCGCCCCGATCTGGGTCAGCGGCTCGGACCTGCGGGCCATTTCCGCACCCAGGTCAAACACCGCCTGGATGTCCGGCGAGGACAGGACAATCCCGGCCAGACGCCCATAAGGCGGCACCCCGGCGGCTTGGCGTTCGCCTGCCTCGGCCTTCCAGAATTTCTCTTCCTCGCCCGCCAGGATCGCGCGGATCACGGGGTGTTCGGGCTGAAATGTCTGCAGCAACGCAACACCGGGTGTTTCCACCCGCCCGGCGCGCCCCGCGACCTGTCGGATCAGTTGAAAGGTGCGCTCTGCCGCGCGCAGGTCGGACCCTTGCAAGCCAAGATCGGCGTCGATCACCCCCACAAGCGTCAGCTTGGGGAAGTTGTGCCCCTTTGCCACCAGTTGCGTGCCGATGATGATGTCGGCACCCCCGTCCGCAATCAGTTCGATCTGTTCCTTCAGCGCACGGGCTGACCCGAACAAGTCCGACGACAGCACCGCGACGCGGGCGTCGGGGAAACTGGCCCGTACCTCTTCTGCCAACCGTTCCACGCCGGGACCGACCGGGGCCAGCTTACCCTCAACCTCGCAGTCCGGGCAGGCCTCGGGCATCGGTTTCGTCTCGCCGCATTGGTGACACACCAGTCGCTTCTGGAATCGGTGTTCCACCATCCGTGCGTCGCAGTGATCGCAACCGATCTGGTGCCCGCAGGCGCGACAGATGGTGACCGGCGCATAACCCCGGCGGTTGATGAACAAAAGCGACTGCTCGCCCTTGGACATCCGCAAGGTGACGGCGGCTTTCAACGTAGGAGAGATCCAGCTCTGCGAGGGCAAATCCTCTTGTCGCATATCAATCGCGCGCATGTCGGGCATGACGGCGGGGCCGTAGCGGCTGGTCAGGTCGATCCGTTTATATTTGCCCGCTTCGCAATTGGCCCAAGTTTCCAGTGATGGCGTGGCCGAGGCCAGCACCACTTGCGCATCACAGATCGAGGCCCTTAACACCGCCATATCGCGCGCGGAATACAGCACGCCGTCTTCCTGTTTGTAAGAACTGTCATGTTCCTCATCGACGATCACAAGCCCTAGATCTCGGAACGGCAGATAGAGCGCGGAGC
This sequence comes from Aliiroseovarius zhejiangensis, assembly GCF_014656375.1. Lineage (GTDB taxonomy): Bacteria > Pseudomonadota > Alphaproteobacteria > Rhodobacterales > Rhodobacteraceae > Aliiroseovarius > Aliiroseovarius zhejiangensis. Next base: position 224,502 of record NZ_BNCH01000004.1, read on the forward strand.
GCGCACCCACGACAAGCGAGGCGTCCCCCTGCCCGACCATCCGCCAGCAGCGGCGGCGTTCGGTCATGGTAACGCCAGAATGCCATTCGGCGGGGCGCGCGCCGAAGCGTTCTTCGACACGCTTCAGGAACTCGGCGGTCAGGGCGATTTCAGGCAGCAGCACCAGCGCCTGACGGCCCTTGCGCAAACAGGCGGCGACGGCTTCCAGATACACCTCGGTCTTACCCGCGCCCGTGACGCCGCGCAAAAGCGTCGTGCCATAGCGGCCCGCGCGTACGCCGTCGGTCAGGTGTTTGGCGGCGGCGGCCTGTTCGTCGGTCAGCTCTTTACTGGGCAGGTCTGGGTCCAGCAGCGGATAGGGCACATCGCGGGGCGTATCTTCCTCGCGGATCGCGCCCAGCTTCACCAACCCTTTGACGACTGACCCACTGACCCCCGCCAGATCGGCAAGTTCCTTCTGCGTAAACCCAACGCCGGGCTGGTCCATCAGCACGTCCATCACTTTGGCACGGGCATCGGTCAGACGGTTCGGGCGATGACCCGACGCCTTCAGCACCTTCCGCATTGAAGGCGGGTCAGACAGGCCCGGCGCGCGGGTGGCAAGGCGCAGCATCTGGCTCATCGGTGTCAGGGTGTAATCACCCACACGGGTCAGAAACTCGGCCATCTCGGCGCGCATCGGGGCCACGTCCAGCACCCGGATCACGGCGCGCAATTTGGCCGCATCAAATTCGCCTTCACCCGGTCCCCACACCACACCCAGCACTTTACGCGGGCCAAGCGGCACCTCAACAAATGCACCCTGAACGCAACCCCCTTCGGGTGCGCGATAGGTAAGGATGCGGTCCAAGGGCTGCGCAGTCAGAACGCCAACGCGCGCGCCTTCCTGAAAGTGCTGAATATCGCTCATTTCGTCCAAATCCCCGTCATCGCGCGCACCATAGGGGCTTTCTGCCCGCGCGCCCATGGGGTATGAGAGCGCAAACGCTCAATAGCTGCAGGAGCCGCGCTTATGAAATTCTTTGCTGATTCCGCCGATATCGACGCCATCAAGGAACTGAACGACGTCGGGATGATCGACGGCGTAACCACCAACCCGTCGATCATCAAGAAATCGGGCCGTGACATTCTGGAAGTGACCAAGGAAATCTGCGACATCGTGGATGGTCCCGTGTCTGCCGAAGTCACCGCCATCGACGCCGACACCATGATCGCCGAAGGCCGCAAACTGGCCAAGATCGCCGACAACATCGCGGTCAAGGTGCCGCTGACATGGGATGGATTGAAGGCCTGCAAGACCCTGACCGACGAAGGCACCATGGTGAACGTGACGTTGTGCTTTTCGGCCAACCAGGCGCTTTTGGCCGCCAAGGCCGGGGCGACCTTCATTTCGCCTTTCATCGGACGTCTGGACGACATCAACCTCGATGGGTTGGAACTGATCGAGGACATTCGCACCATCTATGACAACTACGGGTTCGAAACGCAGATTTTGGCGGCCTCGATCCGGTCGGTCAACCATATGAAAGATTGTGCGCTGGTCGGGGCCGATGTGGCCACCGCGCCAACCTCGGTCATTCAGGCGATGGCCAAACACGTGCTGACCGACAAGGGGCTGGACGCCTTCCTGGCTGACATCAAGGCTGCGGGCATCAAGATCCTGTAAGCCATTTGCAGGAATCGCGACTGTTACGAGGGGGCCACGGCCCCCTTTTTCCTTGCCGAGAGCAGGAAAAAACCAACCACCTGACACGCGACTTGGTGTATCTTCATTCAAAACGACAAGAACAAGATACCGAGGCAGCAGATGAGCGTACCCGCGACGATTGATGAAGAATTGCGCGCGCATTTGATCGCGCAACCCGAAACCATTCTGGATGATCAGGACATTATGCGCGCCTTGATTGCCGCAAATGAACGATCCATGGGGGCCAATATCGTGGACCTGCGCGGCATCGCGATGGAGCGGCTTGAGGCGCGGCTGGACCGGTTGGAAGACACGCACCGCTCGGTCATCGCGGCGGCTTACAACAATATCTCGGGCATGAACCTGATCCACCGTGCGGTGCTGCGCATGCTGGATCCGGCAGACTTTGAGCTGTTCATGGCCGATCTGAGCGGCGAAGTGGCCGAGATCCTGCGCGTTGATTGCGTGCGCCTGGTTCTGGAAACCGAGCTTGGTCAGAAAAACAGTGCCGTTGAGCGGCTTGGCCCGGTCCTGTCCGTCGCCAATCCCGGTTTCGTGGATGAATATCTGGGCATGAGCGCCGAACAATCCTCGCGCCAGGTGTTTCTGCGGCAAATTCAGGAACAGGATGAGACGATTTATGGCGATACCGGCTTTTGGGTCCGGTCCGAGGCCTGCCTCCGTCTGGACCTGGGCGAAGGCCGCCTGCCCGGCATGCTGGTTCTGGGGGTCGAGGACGCACAGCAGTTCAAACCCGGTCAGGGCACTGACCTTCTGGCCTTCTTTGGTGGGGTCTTTGAACGTGCCATGCGCCGCTGGTTGTCGTGACCGCGAAAGACACATTGTCAATCTTTGGCGGGGCGCGGGATGCGCTGTCGGACTGGCTCGATCACATTCGCGCGCTGGACGGTGCCTCGGCGAACACGATCACCGCGTATCAAACCGATCTGACAGGATTTCTGGCCTTCATGGCCGGACATTTGGGCGGATCGGCCGGACGCGGTGGATTGGCGCGCGTCAGCCTGTCCGACATGCGGGCGTGGATGGCGCATGAGCGTGGGCGCGGCGTGGGCGCGCGATCCCTGGCCCGGTCCTTGTCGGCCGTCAAGAGCTTCTATCGCTGGCTCAGCGAACGGGATGACTTTGACGCATCGGCCGTTCTGTCGACCCGCAGCCCGAAATTCACCAAGAAACTGCCCCGCCCGCTGGTGCCTGATGCGGCGAAAGCGGTGATCGAAACGGCCGGGATGCAATCGAAACATGGCTGGGTCGGGGCGCGTGATATTGCCGTCGCGACGCTTCTCTATGGCTGCGGGTTGCGCATATCCGAGGCGCTTGGCCTGACCTGTGCCGACGCGCCTTTACCCGATGCCCTGCGCATCAAAGGCAAAGGGGGTAAGGAGCGCGTGGTGCCGGTTCTGCCCGCCGCACGTGACGCGGTGGAAACATATCGCCGCCTGTGTCCCCATCCCGAAACGCCCGATACGCCCCTGTTTCGCGGCGTGCGTGGCGGGGCACTTGGCCCGCGCATGGTGCAGAAGGTGATGGAGCAGGTTCGCCTGCAACTGGGCCTGCCGGCCACTGCCACACCCCATGCCATGCGCCACAGCTTCGCGACACATCTTCTGGCCGCCGGCGGCGACCTGCGCGCCATTCAGGAACTCTTGGGTCATGCCAGCTTGTCCACCACGCAGGCCTATACAACGGTCGACACGTCCCGGTTGATGGAAGTGTACCGTTCGGCCCACCCCCGCGCGTGACGCTGGCACCCAATCGCGGTTTGTCCTTTCCCCTCATGGCAATTTCCGTCACAAAGCGCGCATGACAGTTTCGACCAAAGCTCTTCTTGTCCACCTGCTGACCGCTACAGGTGCCGTCTTTGCGATGTTGGCCATGCTGGCCGCCGTGGACGAGGAATGGAGCCTGATGTTCCTCTGGCTTGTTGTCGCTTTCGGCGTCGATGGTATCGACGGACCATTGGCGCGGCGCTATGACGTGTCGGTCAACGCCCCGCAATATGACGGCGTGCTGATGGATTTGATCATCGACTATCTGACCTATGTGTTTATCCCGGCCTATGCGCTGTTCAAATCAGGGCTCATGCCGGGTTGGACCGGGTGGTTTGCCATCATCGTCATCACCTTCACCAGTGCGATCTATTTCGCGGACACACGGATGAAAACTAAGGACAACAGCTTTTCGGGTTTTCCGGGGTGCTGGAACATGCTGGTGATCGTCCTTTTCGCCACGCAACCGAATTTCTGGTTCATGCTTGCGCTGGTCACGGCGCTGGCCGTGGCGATGTTTTTGCCGCTGAAGTTTATCCACCCGGTCCGAACCGAACGCTGGCGCTGGATCAGCCTGCCTTGTGCCCTTGCCTGGACCTTCTTTGCCGGTTGGGCAGCCTGGGTCGATTTCCACCCGGAAAGCTGGGCGCATTGGGGGCTGGTCGTGACCTCGATCTATCTGCTGGCAGCAGGCATCGCCCAGCAGATCATTCCCGAACACGCTGCGGGTTAAGGCACGACGCCTACCTGGACCACCGCGTCAAGGCGTCTTCGTCATCCGCCTTGGCATCCACCCATCCCGTCGACCCGTCGCGCTGAAATTCCTTCTTCCAGAAGGGCGCGCGGGATTTCAGGTAGTCCATCAGGAACTCGGCCGCTTCGAAGGCTGCCACCCGATGACGCGCGGCCGTGGCGACCATCATGATCTGCGCACCGGGGCGCAGCGGGCCGAAGCGATGGATCACCAGACAATCGGCCAGAGACCAACGCGCCGTCGCCTCGTCAACGATGGCGCTGATCGCATTTTCGGTCATGCCGGGATAGTGCTCGATCTCCATCCGGTCCAGCGTTCCGGAATCGTCTCTCACGACCCCGGTGAAGCTGACCACAGCGCCGATATTCTTGCGGTCGTTTGCGAAATCCGAAAGTACGGTCCCCGGATCAAATGTGTCGGCTTGCACACGGACGGTCATATTAACCACCCGTCATCGGCGGAAAGAACGCCACCTCGCGCACGCCAGCAAGCGGCGCGTCGAAATCGGACAGTTCCTGATCCAGCGCCACGCGCAGGGCTGACAGATCCTTGAACGCTTCGGCATAACGCGGCTCGCGCGAACGCAACTCGTCCACCAGTCCTGCGACTGTGGTCGCCGTTGTTTCGACCTTTTCGCGCGGCTCGCCGATGCGCTCGCGCACCCAGGCGAAATACATGACCTCAACCATTGTCGGGCTCCTCTCGTAAAAACGGCATTGCCTTGCGGAAATAGTCCCACCCCGTGATCACCGTCAGCGCGCCGGCAATCCACAACAAGGTGATGCCAAGCCAGGCAGACCAACGCGCGGCGGCCTCATAGAACAACAATCCGATGTCATCGGAAATGGTGCCGTTGAATATGCCGTCGATGGTCGCCTGATCCATTCCCTGCATTCGGTCCAGAAGGCTGTGTTGGAAGATCCCGGTCGAAAACAGGACGGCGATGGCCACCATCTGCACAGTGGTCTTCCACTTTGCCAGATCGGTGACCTTCAAGGCACGCGCCTTGTCGCCCAAAGTCTCGCGCAGACCCGACACGAACACCTCGCGATAGATGATCAGCGCCGAGGGCAACAGGATCCACGGCGTCACCCCGGCATATCCATTGATGACCAGAAGCGCGATCAGCACCATCGCCTTGTCCGCAATCGGGTCCATCGCTGCGCCAAACAGGCTTTCCAGCTTCCATGCGCGGGCAAGATATCCATCAAGATAGTCGGTGATCGAGGCGACGATGAACAGGATCATCGCATACCAATCTGCCCAGGGACGCGCGAAATACAGAAACATCAGGGGCACCAGAGGTGCCGCGATCAGACGCGCGATGGTCAGGATGTTGGGCAGGTTCCATTTCATAGGTTTCTCCTTACCCTGTCAGCCCTTGGCATGGAAGAAGCCATAGATGGTTTCGGCCATGGTTTCGGATATTCCATCGACCGCCTTGAGGTCGTCCAGCCCCGCGCGGCTGACGGCCTTGGCGGACCCGAAATGCCCAAGCAGCGCGCGCTTGCGGGCGGCGCCGACGCCGGGCACTTCGTCCAGCGGCGTCGCGCCTTGCGCCTTGGCCCGCTTGGCGCGATGGGTGCCGATGGCAAAGCGGTGCGCTTCGTCGCGCAGCCGTTGGATGAAATACAGAACCGGATCATTCCTTTTCAACGCGAAGGGACGCTTTTTCCGTCGATAAAACTCTTCTTTGCCTTGATCGCGGTCGATACCCTTCGCCACACCAACCATCGGGATATCGGTCACGCCCAGGTCTTCCATGATCTCATGCACCGCGCTGACCTGCCCCGCGCCGCCGTCGATCAACAGAAGGTCGGGCCAGTGTTCGCCTTCGCGATCCGGGTCTTCCTTCAGCAGGCGCTTGAAGCGGCGGGTCAGAACCTCTTTCATCATGCCGAAATCGTCGCCGGGGGTCAGATCGTCGCCCTTGATGTTGAACTTGCGATACTGGCTTTTCATGAAGCCTTCCGGCCCGGCCACGATCATCGCGCCGACCGCATGGGCACCTTGAATATGCGAGTTGTCATAAACCTCGATTCGCTTGGGTGGGCCGTCTAGGTCGAAAACCTTTGCAATCCCGTCCAGCAGCCGGGTCTGCGTTGCGGTTTCCGCCATCTTGCGCCCCAGACTTTCGCGCGCGTTGCGCTGCGCGCTTGCCACCAGCTCGGACTTCTCGCCGCGCAGGGGAACCGAGATTTCCACCTTGCGGCCCAGCTTCCCGGTCAGCGCCGCGGCCATCAGATCCTGTTCGTCCAGCGGGTCGGACAGAAGGATCAGACGCGGCGGGTCTTTCTGGTCATAAAACTGCCCGACGAACGCCTGTAGCACCTCGCCCGGTCCGGCCCCTGCCCCGGTGCGTGGATAGAAGTCGCGGTTGCCCCAGTTCTGATGCGCGCGGATGAAAAACACCTGCACGCAGGCCTGCCCCCCTTCCATGTGAAGCGCGATCACGTCCGCTTCGGCCACGCCACGCGGGTTCACGCCCTGCGCCTGCTGCACTTGCGTCAGGGCCCGGATACGGTCGCGCAGGATCGCAGCCTTCTCGAACGCCATTGCATCAGATGCCGCCTGCATCTCGGCGGCCAGATTTTCCTGCATCTTCGTGGTACGGCCTGACAGGAAATCCTGCGCCTCGCGCACCAGCTTGGCATAGTCCGCTTCGCTGATTTTACCCACGCACGGACCCGCACACCGCTTGATCTGATACTGCAAACAAGGCCGCGTGCGGGTTTCAAACATTGTGTCCGAGCAGTTGCGCAGCAGGAACACCTTCTGCAACTGGTTCAGCGTGCGGTTCACCGCATCCGCGCTGGCAAAGGGGCCGTAATATGCGCCCTTTTCCTTCCGTGCGCCACGGTGCTTCTTGATCTGCGGAAACGCGTGCCCGGTGACAAGGATGTTCGGAAAGCTCTTGTCATCGCGCAGAAGCACGTTGAAGTGCGGCTTCAGCTGCTTGATCAGGTTTTGTTCCAGCAGCAGCGCCTCGGTCTCGGTCTGCGTGGTCAGAAACATCATCGACGCGGTCTGGCTGATCATCCGCGCAATGCGCGCGGAGTGCCCCGTGGGCTTTGCATAGCTCGACACACGCTTCTTCAGGCTGCGCGCTTTGCCCACATACAACACCCGCCCCTTGGCATCGAGCATCCGGTAGACGCCCGGCGAATTGTCCAGCGTTTTCAGATAGGACTGGACGACTTCATGCCCCACCGGAACCACCGGTTTGCCCTGCCCATTCGTGGTGTCTTCACCGTTCATCTGACCGCCGCCCCGATTCTTTCTGCGCCTGCAATCTTAGCGCCCTGAACACAAGAGGAAACCTGCCCACAATTTCTGTGGATAACTCTGAGGAAATGTTTTGACCATCACGGAAAATCCCTTGTATTCAGCCCGCTTCGCCAAACTGCCTATTTTTTAGGCGGCTACGTAAGTCATTGATAAATATATAAAGAATTGTAACGCTCGTGTAAATTCATGAAATCATTGCAAAAAATACGGTCTTGACCCAGCGGCAACTTCACAGGTGCACAACTTTTTGCTGGCGCATCTGTTCCCTGTCATCCCACCGGTGTTCAGAGGTCTTCGACACCGCGTATATCCGGCGTCTGCCAGGCCAGATGCTGACCGCCATCCACCGCGATCATCTGCCCGGTGACGGCGGGTGCATTCAGGAAAAACGCCAGGGCGGCGGTAATGTCCTCGACATTTGCGCCGCGTTGCAAAAGCGACCCCGACCGCTGGCCTTCAAAATGGGACTGGCTTTGCCGGGCACCGATCAAGGTGGTGCCGGGTGCGATGCCATTGACCCGCACATGGGGGGCCAGGGCCTGCGCGCCCGTTCGCGTCAGAGACCAAAGCGCGTTCTTGGCAAGGCTATAGGTCATGAACTCGGGCGTGGGCTTCTGCACACGCTGATCCAGCATGTTCACCACCAGCGCTTGCGCCCGGCTTTCGCCGGTGTCGTCGCGGGTGGCCCGAGGCGCCTGCGCCGCAAAGGCTTGCATCAGAAAAAACGGCGCGCGCAGGTTGGATGACATATGCCTGTCCCAACTGTCCTGCGTGGCGCTGGCCAAGGTGTCGTATTCAAAGATCGAGGCATTGTTGACCAGAACGGTCAACGGGCCGCCCAGAGCCTCGGCGGCGCGGGGGACCAGGTTTTCAACTTGGGACATGTCCAGCAGGTCCGCCTGTATGGCCACCGCCTGTCGCCCGATACTCTGAATGTCCCGAACCGTATCGGCAGCACCATCGGCAGAGGTCGCATAATGCACCGCCACATCACAGCCCGCACGGGCAAGTTCGATCGCCATTGCACGCCCCAGCCGCGCGCCTGCCCCGGTGATCAATGCGCGAGGTTGGATCATCAGGACATCCCCAGAACGATCATCACATAGACAACATAAAGCGCCGACAGGACGATGCCCCAGACGCGCCCCATGTGCCATTTCAGGAACACGAATGGCGCCAGCAGGACAGATGCGCCCAGCATCACCCACAAATCGAATTGCAGGATACCGCGTTCGACCGGGATTGGGCCAACCAGCGACGCAACGCCAATGATGGCCAAAAGGTTGAACATGTTGGACCCGATCACGTTGCCCAGGGCAACCTCGGCCTGGTTGCGAAGCGCGGCCATGACCGTCGTCGCCAGTTCCGGCAGCGAGGTGCCCAACGCCACCAGCGTCAGCCCGATCACCGTTTCAGACACACCGAAATGGCGGGCAATATTGGTCGAGGCATCCACCAGAAGATCCGCCCCCAAGGGCAGGCCGATCAGACCCAGCACAAGAAACAGAATGACCTTCCACCACGGCATGTCCGGGTCGGCGCCCTCGATCTCTTCCTCATCGTCACAGCAGGCGTCATTGGCAACAGCCGCGTGGTTCGTGCGCCGATGTGACAATGCCACACGAAACGCCGAGCTCAGCATCAGGCCCAGTGCCGCCAACAGCACAAGCCCCTGCATCCAGGTGATCACGCCGCCCATGCACAGGATGATGAACAACACGCTGGCGCCCATCATCTGGATATAGCTTTTACGCGTGTCGCAGGTGGCCGTGGACAGGCCCGAAATCAGCGCCGGCACCCCAAGCACCAGCAGGATATTCGCGGTGTTCGACCCGACGACATTGCCCATGGCAAGTCCCGGCACACCCTCGATAATCGCCTGGACCGAGATCAGAAGCTCCGGCGCCGAGGTGCCGAAGGCCACAATGGTCAGCGACACAATCAGCGCCGGGACCCCAAGGCGCAACGACATATTGACCGCCCCACGCACAAGGCTGTCGCCAGACAGCAACAGGATCAGAAGGCCAAGCGCGGCAAAGATCAGATCCAAAGCTCAGCCCTTTCCGTTGCAATCGCAGGGGGATTTCCCCAGCCGATACCGCCCGCAGCGCGGACATTTCATTGATTCAATGCGCCGCTGTCCGGGGTATCTGAGCTTTCCGAACATCGCCAACACACCCATGGCAACCAGAAACAGAACGACAATCTTGATGACCATTCAAAGACCAAAGCGCGCAAATTCCGCCCGCTCCTCTATGGCCGCGATCGCGTCTGCGCCAAGCTGCAAGCCGAACCGGCTGATGAAGGGACGGCGCGGGCCATGGACACGGAACCGCACCTTGTCGCCGTATTTCTCTTTCATCTTGGGAACGACGTGGCCGATCCCGTCGATCAGGCCCTTGTCAATGGCGGCGTGCCCCAGCCAGATATCGCCGGTGAACAGGTCTTCGTCTTCGGGCAGCTTGCCCATGCGGCGGGTTGTGACTTGCGTCTTGAAGGCGGCGTGAATGTCTTCCTGCAACGCCTTCAGGCGCTTGATGTCATCCGGTTTTTCCGGCTGGAACGGGTCCAGCATGGATTTCGATTTTCCTGCGGTGTAAACGCGACGCTCGACTCCGATTTTTTCAATCAGGCCCGTCAGGCCGAAGCCTGCCGAAATCACCCCGATGGATCCGAGAATGGAGCTTTCGTCGGCATAGATTTCATCTGCTGCGGTCGCCAGCCAGTAACCGCCTGATGCGGCCACATCTTCGACGAATGCGTAGACGGGGATCTCTCGTTCAGTCGCAAGCCGGCGCACACGGGCGGCAATCAGGCTGGATTGCACCGGGCTGCCGCCGGGCGAATTGATCACCAACGCCACCGCCTGTGGCTTGCCCTTGCGAAACGCCCGCTCGATCACCGGGGCAAGCGCCGCATCGTTCAGTTGCCCACGCGCACCCGTGGCGATCACACCCGACAGGCGGATCACCGCGACCAGCGGCGGCTTCTTGATAAACGGAATATAGGTCGTCATGGCTGTCATGTAGATGGCACCTCCGGCTCAAACAAGGGAGAGGGGCGACGCACATTCCCCCTGTTGCAAATCATCCATCATCAACTGCGCAACCGATAACCGGTGCGGAAGATCCAGCCGATGGTGGCAAGGCATGTCGTCATGAACACCGCAATCGCAAGCACCGACCAGCCCAGCGACACATCCGCCATGCCGAAGAACGCCCAGCGGAACCCTGAGATCAGATAGACCACCGGATTGAACAGCGTGATCGTCTGCCAGACCGGCGGCAGCATCGAGATCGAATAAAACGACCCCCCCAGAAACACCAGCGGCGTGATGACCAGCAGTGGCACCAGTTGCAACTGTTCGAAGTTCTGCGCCCAGATGCCGATGATGAACCCCAACAGCGCAAAGCTGATACAGGTCAGCACCAGAAACGCCATCATCCAGACCGGATGTGCAATGGTCAGATCGACAAAGAAATGCGCCGTGGCCAGGATGATCAGGCCGATCATGAAGGCCTTGGTGGCAGCAGCCCCTACATAGCCGATCACGATTTCGAAGAACGAAATCGGGGCAGACAAAAGCTCGTACACCGTGCCGATGAATTTCGGAAAATATATCCCGAACGAAGCGTTTGTGGTGCTTTGCGTCAGAACGGTCAGCATGATCAGGCCGGGCACGATGAATGCGCCATAACTGACCCCCTCGACCTGATCGATGCGCGAACCGATGGCGGCCCCGAACACAACGAAATAAAGCGAAGTGGACAGGACGGGCGACACGACGGACTGCATCAAGGTGCGGAAGGTTCGCGTCATTTCGAACCGATAGATCGCGGCAATCGCGTTCCAGTTCATGCAGCATCCTCCTTCACAAGATCCACGAAAATGTCCTCAAGCGAACTTTGGCGCGTCGACAGGTCCGACATATGCAGCCCCGCCTTTCGCAGATCGGCCAGCAAAGCCGTGATCCCGGTGCTGCCCGCTTGCGCGTCATAGCTGTAGACCAGCCCACCATCACCCGATACGGTCAACGGATACGCCCGAAGGCCTTCGGGCACCACCTCAATTGGTGTGTCCAATTCAATCAAAAGCTCTTTTCGACCCAGCCGCTTGATCAGCGCGGTCTTGTCCTCGACCAACAAAATCTCGCCTTTCGAGATCACCCCAATGCGATCCGCCATGGCTTCCGCTTCCTCGATGTAATGGGTGGTCAGGATGATGGTGACGCCGGTCTGCTTCAGCTTGGCCATGATCTCCCACATGTCCTTGCGCAGCTCGACATCGACGCCTGCAGTGGGTTCGTCCAGAAACAGGATCTGCGGGTCATGACACAGCGCCTTGGCGATCAGGACACGGCGCTTCATCCCGCCAGACAACGTCATGATGCGATTGTCTTTCTTATCGTGCAGACTGAGCAGTTTCAGGATTTCCTCGATCCGCGCATCGTCACGCGGACGCCCGAACAGCCCGCGCGAAAAGCGCACGGTGTTCATGACGGTCTCGAACGGCTCCAGATTGATTTCCTGCGGCACCAGCCCGATCAGGTCGCGCGCTGCACGGTAGTCTTTCACGTGGTCAAACCCGCCCACGGTGATCGTGCCCGAACTGGCCGTCGCAATGCCACAGATGATCGAAATCAGTGTCGTCTTGCCCGCACCATTGGGACCAAGCAAAGCAAGAATTTCACCCTGTTCGATCTCAAGATCGACACCTTTCAGCGCCTCATGCCCACCGTCATAGGTCTTGGTCACGCCACTGACATTCAGGATCGTGCTCATACTGTCCCCCTGTGTATCCGCAGGCCGTTTTGTTGCGCAACTGCTCGTCGCGGACCAAGCCCTTCAAATAAGCAACCCGGCGGCCCCTTCAAGACGCAAAAGCCGAACTTTTGTCTCGACCCCGCCGGCTCCTGAAAATCCGACGAGCTTTCCACCCGCACCCATGACGCGATGACAGGGGACAATGATCGGAATCGGATTGGCCCCGCAGGCGCGTCCAATCGCCTGTGCAGAATGGCCCGTTACCTCGGCAATCTCGCCATAGGTCATGGTCTCACCATAAGGGATCGCGGATATGGCATCACAAACCGCGCGCTGAAAATCCGAGCCCTCAACACAGATTGGCAGGTCAAACTGCGTAAGACGTGTGTTGAAATAGGCGCGCAGCTGGGCAATCGCCTCGGCCAACAGGGGCGTCTCTTCGCCGACCGGATCTGCGCCCCAAACAAGACGGGTAATTGCCCCGCCCTCTTCCACAACACTCAAACGCCCGACCGGGCTATCAACGACCGCGATATTCATCACCCCACCTTGCGCGCGCACCATCCGCGCTGCAATCCGCGTCTTGTCAAAAAAGGGGCACCAAAGCGCCCCTCTTTTTCTTGTCACAAATATCCTGGGGTGAATGCGCTCTGCGCAGAGGGGCAACGCCCCTCATCCCCTAACCCAATGCCTCGTCGCATCGACCGCAAGTGCCCGCATGATCATGGCTGCCCACATCCGGCAGGATTTTCCAGCAGCGCTGGCACTTCTCGCCCGTGGCTTTTTCAAACACAACGCCCACACCTTCGACTTCCGGCAGGCGGAAGGCTTCGGACGGCAGCGGGTCGTTGGTCAGCGACACGGCCGAGGTGATCGTGATATCCGCGAAGTTCACAGATTTCAGGGCCGCCAGCACATCCGCGTCACGAACATGCACCACAGGCGCGGCTTCCAAAGACGCCCCGATCACCTTGTCACGCCGCTGCACCTCCAGCGCAGCGGTCACGACCCGCCGGACCCTGCGGACACCCGACCATTTCGCGGCCAGGGGTTCATCCAGCCAATCGGCAGGTGTGTCGGGGAAATCGACCAGATGGACCGAGCTGTCATCGCCCGGGAACCGTTCCAACCACACATCTTCCATGGTGAACACCAAGATCGGCGCAAGCCAGGTGGTCAGGCGATGGAACAGGATGTCCAGAACCGTGCGCGCGGCGCGGCGATTCAAGCTGTCCACCGCATCGCAGTAAAGCGCATCCTTGCGGATATCGAAATAGAAGCTGGACAGGTCCACAGTGGCAAAGGTGAACACAGCCGAGAACACGCCCTGGAAATCAAAGGTCTTATACCCTTCGCGCACCACGTGATCGAGTTCCGCCAGACGATGCAGCACCCAGCGCTCCAGCTCGGGCATGTCGGCTGCGTCCACACGCTCCGCCTCGTCAAACCCGTGCAGGTTGCCCAGCATGAAGCGCATCGTGTTGCGCAGTCGGCGATAGCTGTCCGCCACACCTTTCAGGATCTCTGGCCCGATCCGCTGATCAACCGTGTAGTCCGTCTGCGCCACCCACAGGCGCAAGATGTCCGCGCCATATTGCTTCACGACCTGTTCTGGCACGATGGTGTTGCCCAGCGACTTGGACATTTTCATGCCCTTCTCGTCCAGCGTGAAGCCGTGGGTCACGACGTTTCTGTAAGGCGCATGCCCCTTGGTGCCGCAGGCTTGCAGAAGCGATGAATGGAACCAGCCGCGGTGCTGGTCGGTGCCCTCCATATAAACATCCGCGATGCCGTCCGGCGTCCCGTCTTCACGGTCGCGCAGAACGAACGCGTGCGTTGAACCGGAATCGAACCAGACGTCGAGCACGTCAAAGACCTGCTCCCACTCATCCGCGTTGTGGTCATTGCCAAGAAACCGTGCTTTCGCGCCGTCAGCATACCATGCGTCCGCGCCTTCTGCCTCGAACGCCTCGGCGATGCGGGCATTCACGGCGGGGTCACGCAACAGGAAGTCCTCGTCCGTCGGCAGCGCACCTTTTCTGGTGAAACAGGTCAGCGGCACGCCCCAGGCGCGCTGGCGCGACAGAACCCAATCGGGCCGCGCTTCGATCATCGAGTAAAGCCGGTTGCGGCCCGACTGCGGCCACCATTTCACCAACTGGTCGATGGAATTCAGCGCCCGTTCACGGATGGTCTTGCCCATCTCGTCCTGCCCGTCGCCAACCTCGCGGTCCACGCTGGCGAACCATTGCGGCGTGTTGCGATAGATGATCGGCGCTTTCGAGCGCCACGAATGCGGATAGGAGTGTTTGATCTTGCCACGCGCCAGAAGCCCGCCAACGGAGGCAAGCTTGTCGATCACCGCCTTGTTGGCATCCCCCTCGCCGCCCTTGCGGTTCAGGATAAAGGTGCCGCCAAAGAAGGGCAGATCGGAGCGGAACGACCCGTCATCCATCACGTTATAGGTGATGACCTGATCCAGCATCCCCAGATCGCGATACAGCTCAAATTCCTCCATCCCGTGCGACGGTGCGCAATGGACGAAGCCTGTGCCTTCCTCGTCGGTTACGAAATCGGCGGCGCGGAAATCGCGCGGCGCGTCCCATTCGCCATTCGCCCCTTCAACCCCGGCCAACGGGTGGTGCAGTGTCATGCCGGACAATTGCGCGGGCGTGACATTGCGCACGCGGCGATACATGTCAGGTTCCAGCCGGGCACGCGCCATCACGTCTGCCGCCAGCTTGTCGGCCAGGATGAACCGGTCCCCCTTGGCGGCCCAGCATTCCTCGGGGCAGTCGGTGACTTCATAAAGCCCGTAGTCGAAGTTTTCGCCGAACACGACCGCCTTGTTCGACGGGATCGTCCACGGCGTCGTGGTCCAGATCACCACATGCGCGCCGATGAAATCTTGCGCGGCTGCAGCCTTGGCCTCTGCCACCGCTGTTCGGGTCTCATCGGTTTCCTCTTCATCCGACAGCACCAGATCGGGCAAGCGGAAGTCGGTGACTTTGAACTTCACCCAGATGGCGAAGCTTTCCTTGTCATGATATTCCACCTCGGCTTCAGCCAGCGCAGTTTTCTCGACGGGCGACCACATCACGGGCTTGGACCCCTGATACAGCGTTCCGTTCATCAGAAACTTCATGAATTCTTCGGCAATCACGCGTTCGGCGTGGAAATCCATCGTCAGATAGGGATTGTCCCACTTGCCGGTGATGCCCAGACGCTTGAACTCGTCACGCTGGATGTCGATCCAACCTTCCGCGAACTTGCGGCATTCCTGGCGGAAATCGACCACGTCGACCTCGTCCTTGTCGCGGCCTTTCTTGCGGTATTGTTCCTCGATCTTCCATTCGATGGGCAGACCGTGGCAATCCCAACCGGGCACATAACGGCTGTCAAATCCCATCATCTGGTACGAGCGCACGATCATGTCCTTGATCGTCTTGTTCAGCGCGTGACCGATATGCAGGTGGCCGTTCGCATAGGGGGGGCCATCGTGCAGCACGAAGGGTGGGCGGTCACCGGCGGTTTCGCGCAGGCGGTCATAGACGCCGATTTTCTCCCACCGGGCCAGCCATTCAGGTTCGCGCTTGGGCAGGCCTGCACGCATCGGGAAATCGGTGACGGGAAGCGTCAGGGTGTCTTTGTAGTCGGGGGTGTCGGCACACATCTGTCCGGTCCTTTTCAGGCGGTTGTCGCAATATGGGGGAAGGGGCGGCGCGGATATCCAAACGCCTTGTCCCGGCGGCTCATCTGGATCAGAGCGCCGGGCATATAATTCGAATAATGATGGCCTGTGCGTGCATCATTGGGGCGTTATAGGCGCGTGGTTCGGCGGCGTAAAGCCTTGGTGGCCTGTCGACCTGTGCTGTTTTGTCCTTGCCGCGCCCCTTGGCCGACTTGCGTTTGTCGAGTATTTTACTCGGAAAAGAGGGCGCACAATGTCACAGACAGCTTCGAAGCCAAACCCACTCAGGCTTTTCGACATCACTCCGGCACAGATCGACCGGGTTCTGGCCGTGTTTTATGCGCGGATCAGGCAGCATCCCGAGCTTGGCCCCGTTTTCAACGGTCACGTGGGCGTTACGGACGATGAATGGGCCGCGCATATCGCCCTGATTTCAAGGTTCTGGCGTGGGGCTATCCTGCGGGAGCCCGGTTACGACGGCAATCCGATGCGGGTGCATATGCAAGCAGGCGATGTGAAGCCAGCGCATTTCGACCCGTGGCTGGCCTTGTTCGAAGAGGTCACAACAGAGTTGCTGCCACCGGATACGGCGCGCGCATGGATCATGCTGGCCTATCGGATCGGGCGTGGGTTGCGGATGGGTGTCGAAGACCTGTCACGGCCAGCGCAGCACGTGCCAAAACTGGGCTGACCCGACTGGATCAGACGCTCAGCTTCCGAACAGCCCCGTCAATGCGCGTTTCACGATGCCGGACACGCTGGGCCGTTTCTTCGGCCCGAAGGGCAGCGGGCGGCAGACCTCAAGCGCCGCAACCCCCACGCGGGCGGTGAGCGCGCCGTTCACCACTCCTTCGCCAAACCGGCGGCTGAGCTTGGACAGCATCCCGCCCCCGGCCAGCGACCCGATCATATCATCGCCGACAGCCACGGCCCCTGTCGCGACAAGATGCGCCATCACCGCGCGGGTCAGGCGCCAGCCGCCCAACACGCCGGACCGGCCACCATAGATTTCCGCGATCCGGCGGATCATGCGGATATTGGCGGTCAGAGCGGTGACGACATCTGCAAGCGCTATCGGTACGATGGCCGTGACCATCGCGACCTGACGGGCGGCGGCTTCGACCTCTTTGATCGCGGCGGCGTCAAGCGGGGCCAGAAGCTCGCGTTCCGTCACTGCGAACAACGCATCCACGTCGAAGGCGTCGGCTTCGCGTTCGGCCAGTCGGTCCAGCCCCCAACGTGTGTCGTCGCGCCCGCGATAAAGCTGTTTGAGCTTGTCGACCACGCCGCGCGCTTCGGTCAGGTCGTTGTGCATCATGGCCGCTTCAGCCGTGTGGTGCAGGGTATCGACGCGGCGCAAACGGGCAAAGGCCACCCATTCTTTCAGCGCGATGACCAGCAGAACCAGTATGAAAGCAGCCACCAATCCCAAAGCAGCATAGCCCAACACTGGTTGGCGGGCGATCAGGCCGGTGACGAAGTCATAGGCCGCAACGGACAACACAAATCCCATGATCGCCATCAGAAGCGACCAGAACCAGCGCGCCAGACGCGAGCGTTTGCGGCCCGCGAAGCTGATCGCGCCCTGCATCGCAGCCCCGGTGGCGTCCACCGCGGCGACCTCGGGCACTGGGGGGGCGTCCGCTGGCGAAATCGTCTGCGTGTCGTCCAGCTCGATCAGCACGGGTCCGGATTTGGGCGTCTTTGGTGTGCGCATCAGGCGGCTCTCCAACAAAAGCGGATGTCTGGAAGGTGTTCGTCATTGCCTGCTCCGTCTGTGCGGAACGCCTCGGTAAAGCCTTCGCGTCGGTAAAACCGGCAAGCCCCTGCATTGGCTTGAAACGTGTAGAGCGACAATCGTGGAACTGCGGCTTTGGCATCATCCAACAAGGCTTTCCCGATCCCGTTTCCCCGCGCGGCGGGGACCAGATAAAGCGCGTGCACCTCGCCCCCGTCGCGCGACAGAAAGCCGACGACCCGGCCCCGGTCTTGCGCCACGATGGTCCAGCCACGATCCACCAGCAGGCGCGCAAAACCCTTTTCCGAACGACGGGAATGGACGCGCGGCATCCACGGAGTCGCCGCGTTCCATCCGGTCAGGATGTTGGCAATGGCCGGGGCATCTGCCGGGGTTGCGGGCAGGATCTTCATAGCCGATCCCCGATCAGGAACTCGGCAGCCTTGTCCAGCCTGATATGCGGCGGTCCCTCGCCGGGTTTCAGCGACACGACCGCCGGGGCAAAACGCATGACCTCGTAATCCGCATCAAGCCACGCCTCGGCTCCGTTTCGGGCAGGCGACAGCAGACGCGCGGGATCGTCCGGCAGATCACCCGGATAGAACGCGGCGGTCTTTCCGCTGTCCAGAAGCCGTCCGCGCACGCAGTCCAGTGTTCGCCCGTCATGCTCCATCCGCTCTTCCACGGTTGTGCGCAGGGCAGCGATGGACATGGCGGCGGTCTTGGCGCCTGCAAAATCCGCCCGGTCGCGCGCTTCGCGCAAAAGCGCCGCGGTGATCGCGGTCAGGCGCGGGTGTTGGCTGTGATGCAGGTGGTCAGCCTTGGTGGCGGCGAACAGGATCCGCTCGACCCGCCGCCCCAGAAAGATCGAGCTGAGGAACGCATTCGCGCCGGGGCGAAAGGCGGTCAGGATCTCGGCCATGGCGCGGCGCAGATCCTCAAGTGCAGCGGGGCCGGAATGGATCGCCCCCAACACGTCAACCAACACAACCTGCCGGTCGATCTTGGCAAAGTGGTCGCGGAAAAACGGTTTCACCACGCGGGACTTGTAGGCTTCAAAGCGCCGCTCCATCTCGCGCCACAGGCTTTTGCGGGGCGTCGATGCGGGTTGCAGGATGGGTGCGAAGGTCAGCACCGGACTGCCTTCCAGATCACCGGGCAAAAGGAACCGGCCGGGAGTGCAATCGCTGTATCCATCTTCGCGTGCGGATGTCAGATATGCAGCAAACCCACCGGCAAGGCGCTTTGCCTCCATCTCGTCCAGTGCGGCTGCCCCGTCCACCCCTTGCACCATGCCCAGATAACTTGCCGCCTGCGGGCGATCGGCAATCCGCTCCAGCACCTGCGCGGCCCATTCCGTATAGCTGAGGTCAAGAAGAGACAAATCAAGCAGCCACTCGCCGGGATAGTCAACGATGTCCAGATGCACGGTGCGCGGGCCGCGCAGGCCGCCCAAGAGGCCTGAGGGTTGCACCCGGAAAGACAGGCGCAGTTCGGACGTGGCGCGGGTCGATGCAGGCCAGTGCGGCATTGGCCCCGTCATCGCGGCCAGATGCGTTTCAAAGTCAAAGCGGGGCACCGTGTCATCGGGCTGCGGTTGCAGGAACGCGGTCTGGATACGCCCTTCGGACGCGGCAAGCAGCCCGGACATACGCCCACGATTCATCAGGTTTGCCACGAGCGACGTGATGAACACAGTCTTGCCTGCGCGCGACAGGCCCGTGACACCCAGCCGGATCACCGGTTCGAACAACGCCTCGCTTGTGGCGTCGCCTATGGCCTCGATCTGTCGGGTGATGCTGTCTGCGATATCGCCAAGCCCCACGGGTGCCTCCGTCTTTCGTTCACCTGAACATATGTGCCCGGGATGCTCTGTGCCAGAGGGGAGGTTTCATTGCGACTTCCCCAGGTGACATGCCTTGCCCGCATCCCCACCGCGCGGTATGCGGAAAGCCATGCCAAGATTTGCACTGAAGATCGAATATCACGGGGCCGGGTTCGCCGGTTGGCAACGCCAGAAGGATCACCCTTCGGTGCAAGGGGCCATCGAAACGGCCCTGGCCAAGCTGCAACCGGGTGATCACACCATCGCGGCGGCGGGGCGCACCGACGCCGGTGTGCACGGGCTTGCGCAGGTGGCACATTGCGACTTGGTCAAGGATTGGGCACCGTTTCGCCTGTCCGAGGCGCTGAACTATCACCTGAAGGATCAGCGCGTCGCGATCGTTGACTGTGCGCCAGTGACCGATGAGTTCCATGCCCGCTTCTCGGCAACCGAGCGGCGCTATCTGTTTCGGCTGATTTCCCGGCGCGCGCCGCTGACGCACGAACGGGGGCTGGCATGGCATATCAAGCACCCGCTGGACGCCGATGCCATGCAGGCCGGGGCGGATCATTTGCTGGGTCGGCATGACTTCACCACCTTCCGGTCGTCAATCTGTCAGGCGGACAGCCCGGTCAAGACACTGGATGAACTGCGGGTTGAAGAAATCGAGATTCCGAATGGCGTCGAATACCGCTTTCACGTGCGCGCTCGGTCCTTTCTTCATAACCAGGTGCGCAGCTTCGTCGGCACGCTGGAGCGGGTGGGCGCAGGTGCGTGGGCACCCGGGGACGTGCGCCGCGCCCTTGACGCCCGCAACCGTGCCGCCTGTGGCCCTGTGTGCCCGCCCGAGGGGTTGTATCTGGCAGGTGTAACCTATCCGGACGATCCGTTCAGCCAGACGTGAATCGGCAGTTTTTCCCGGCGTGCAGGGTCTTTTGTGACGCTCTTCCCCCATGTTTCCCCTTATCTCAACGATCTTGCGGGCCTAGTCTCAGAACAGATCAGATCTGGGAGGTACGAACATGAGTCTTGTAGGAACGCTGGCCAAAATGGCCCTTGGCGCGGCCATCGCCAAGGGCGTCTCGAGCATGAGCAAAGGCGCAGCCCGACAGCGCCCCGCATCCAATCCGGGCAGCGGCAGCATCTTTGGCAGCGATCATTCCCCCGAAGGTGGTCTGGGGGATTTGTTGGAAAACCTGACCGGCGGGTCGGCGCGCACGCCTCAAAGCTCGGGGCAAGGTTCGGGCGGCGGGTTGTCGGATATTCTGGGCGGTCTGGTGAACCCTGGAACCGGGGCACAATCGGGGCGCGGGTCGGCGGGTCCGGGTGGCGACCTGATGGAAATGCTTGGCGGGATGCTGGGCGGCGCACGCGCAGGCGGTGGCACGGCAGGGGGCGGTTTGGGGGGCTTGCTGGAAAGCCTGTCGGGCGGCGGCGCACCTGAACGGGGGCCTGCCAGCCCTGCCCCCGGCTCGTTGGGGGACGTGCTGAACGACGCGTTTCAACATGGCGGCGCCCCGCAATCGACCCCGACCAAGGAACAGGAAGATCAGGCCGCCGTTCTGCTGCGTGCCATCGTGCAGGCCGCCAAATGTGACGGACGCATCGACGAACGCGAAAAAGACGCGCTGATGCAGCATCTGGGCGACATCTCTCCGGACGAAGCAGAGGTCGTGAACGACGCCTTCCGCCGTCCGGTCAGCGTGGACGGGCTTGTGCGCGACGTGCCGCGCGGGATGGAGGCACAGGTCTATGCCATGTCGCTGGTCGGCCTGGACCTGGACAGCCAGGCCGAGGCGAAATACCTGCACGAACTGGGCCAGGCACTGGGCATAGATGCCCGTACCGCCAATGCCATTCACCAGCGGATGGGCGAGCCCGCGCTATATGGCTGATCACGTTGGACAAGACGCGTTGACCGCCCTTCTCATCGGGGCAGTCAATCGGCTGTCGGCAACGTCCCATGACGGGCCAGCGCCACCACATCCTGAACCGCTGCGCGAATGTGGTGATCACGCGTCCGATGGTTCGTGAAGGCCGCGCGCAAACAGGTCACCCCACCCAGTTCGGTGGTCGAAAAGACCGCGCGCTGATCCAGTTACAGCGTGGTGGCGATCTGGCGGTTCAGGCTCGACTGGTCCTGCTCCGACAGATCAGGGCGGGCCGTGAATACGCAGATATTCGAGACGATCGGCGCCACAAGCGCCATTCCCTGTGCCTCAACCAACGCCCCCAGCAGCGCCGCCTGTTCGCAATTGCGGGTGATTGCCGCGGCAAAGGCCTCTTCCCCGAACATTTCCAGCGCACACCAGACTTTCAGCGCCCGATTGCCGCGCGACAGGTCGATGCCAAAATCGCAGAACCAGCGATCCCCACCCGACAGCCCGTCCTTTGACCCTTGCAGATATGGCGGGCGGATGGCGAAGGCGGCGCGGTGGTCGGCCTCGTCCGCGATCAGGGCCAGACCGACGTCGTATCCGACATACATCCATTTGTGAAAATCCAATGCAATACTGTCTGCCCGTCCGATCCCGTCGGTCAGACTGTGCCACGGATCGCCCGCCAACCGCGTCCACGCCCCGAAGGCACCGTCCACATGCAGCCAGATACCCTGCGTCTGCGCCAGATCGGCAAGCGCGTTCAGGTCATCGAACTGGCCCAGATCGACCGACCCGGCAGTGGCAACGATGGCAAGCGGCAGGATGCCTTTTGCGCGATCCTTGTCGATCGCAGCCCGCAAGGCCTGCACATCCAGCACGCCATCGCAGGTGGGGATCAGACGCAATGCCTCATGCCCAAGTCCCAACAACTCGACCGCCTTGCGCGTTGCGTTATGCACCCCGTCCACGGCGTAAACCGCCATCGGGGCCGTGGCACCTTTGGCGCGCAGGTCCGGAAGGGCGCGCATGCGGGCTGCCTGCAAGCACAGGACCGTTGCCTGCGACGTGCCGGTGACCAGAACCCCACTGGCCGCATCCCCCATCCCCATCCTGCGCCGCGTCCAGTCGATCACGGCCGCCTCCATCGCGTTTGCACCATGGTGCCGCCCGCCAACATTGGCGTTCATCGCTGCCCCCACCAGCCCGGCCATCAGGTCCGACGGCAGCCCGCTGCCCTGCACCCAGCCCCAGAATTGCGGATGGGTGTTGCCACTGTGATACGGCATGACTTCGTCTGCCAGACGCGCCACCAGATCGCCGCCTTGCCCGATCGCATAGGCCTCCTGCAGTCCGTCCGGCGGGGCCTGCCACGGGTGATCTTCCGCCCGCTCCATCCGGTCAAGGCAACGGTCCAGCAGATCATGCATCTGACCGCGAAAGGCGTGCCAATCGGCTGGCTCCAGCATGTTGTCACCTTCGCCCCCTTGGGTTTTCGCCTGCTCGTCCACCTGCTGCTCCCTCCCTCAATGCCGGAAAAACCGGCGTTTCTTTCCATCAAGCGGTGCGCCCGGCCTTTTCCCTGTCGGGGCGCTCTGTCATACTATGTCAAACAGCAAAGCAAAGCAGCATGCAGGGCGATACATCCATGAGCAACGACCTATTGGCCAGCCAGGGCCAGGATACCTATGATGCCTCTTCGATCGAGGTGCTGGAAGGTCTTGAACCTGTGCGCCAACGCCCGGGCATGTATATCGGCGGCACCGATGAACGCGCGCTGCATCACATGGTGGCCGAAATCCTCGACAACTCGATGGACGAAGCCGTCGCGGGTCACGCCACCCGGATCGAGGTGGAGCTGCACGCGGATTATGCCGTAACGGTCCGCGACAACGGGCGCGGCATCCCGATTGATCCGCACCCCAAGTTCCCGGACAAATCGGCGCTGGAGGTGATCTTGTGCACCCTGCATGCGGGCGGCAAGTTTTCCGGCAAGGCCTACCAGACCTCGGGCGGGCTGCATGGCGTGGGCTCGTCGGTGGTGAACGCCCTGTCGGATACGATGGTCGTGCAGGTCGCCAAGAACAAGGAACTGTTCGAACAACGGTTTTCGCGCGGCATCCCGCTTGGCCCGGTCGAAAAGATCGGCGCGGCCCCCAACCGGCGCGGGACCGAGGTGACATTTCACGCGGATGACGAGATTTTCGGGCACCACCGTTTCAAACCGAAACGCCTGTTCACGATGGTGCGCTCCAAGGCCTATCTGTTCTCGGGCGTCGAGATCCGCTGGAAATCGGCCATCGACGATGGCGAAACCCCGACCGAGGCGACGTTCCACTT
The DNA here is from genome assembly GCF_014656375.1 of Aliiroseovarius zhejiangensis. Lineage (GTDB taxonomy): Bacteria > Pseudomonadota > Alphaproteobacteria > Rhodobacterales > Rhodobacteraceae > Aliiroseovarius > Aliiroseovarius zhejiangensis. Next base: position 248,252 of record NZ_BNCH01000004.1, read on the forward strand.
CCCCGGCGGCCTGTCCGATTACCTGAAGGAAACGCTGGGTGGCGCGTCGGTTTATGCCGACCAACCTTTCGCCGGCAAGGTCGAATTTCGCGAACGGTTCAATGAACCCGGATATGTCGAATGGGCAATCAACTGGACGCCCTCGCGCGATGGTTACATCCAGTCCTATTGCAACACCGTACCGACCCCCGAAGGCGGCACCCATGTCACCGGCTTCTGGGCCGCGATCCTGAAAGGCATCAAGGCGTATGGAGAGCTGGTGGGCAACAAGAAGGCCGCCAACATCACCCGCGACGACCTGATGACCGGCGGCTGCGCGCTGGTGTCGTGCTTCATCGCCGATCCGTCCTTCGTGGGGCAGACCAAGGACCGCCTGTCGACCGAAAGCGCCAACAAGATGGTCGAACAATCCGTGCGCGACCATTTCGACAACTGGCTCGCGGCAGACACGAAATCGGCCGGTGCGATCCTCGATTTCCTTGTGCTTCGCGCCGAGGAACGTCTGCGCCGCAAGCAGGAAAAAGAAACCGCCCGCAAAACCGCAACCAAGAAGCTGCGCCTGCCCGGCAAGCTGGTCGATTGCTCTGCCACCAACCGCGAAGGGACCGAACTGTTCATTGTCGAGGGCGACAGCGCCGGCGGGTCCGCCAAGATGGCGCGCGACCGCAAGACGCAGGCGCTTCTGCCCCTGCGCGGCAAGATCCTGAACGTGCTGGGGGCGGCGTCATCGAAACTTGGCACCAATGCGGAAATCAGCGACCTGACACAGGCGCTGGGGGTCGGGCTGGGCACCAAGTTCAACGTCGATGACCTGCGCTATGACAAGGTCATCATCATGACCGATGCGGATGTCGACGGCGCGCATATCGCGTCACTTCTGATGACGTTCTTCTTCACCCAAATGCGCCCGATGATCGACGCAGGGCACCTGTATCTGGCCTGCCCGCCGCTGTTTCGCCTGACGCAGGGGGCCAAGCGGGTTTACTGCATCGACGAGGTCGAGCGCGACGCATGGCTGGAAAAAGGTCTGGGCGGCAAAGGCAAAATCGACGTCAGCCGCTTCAAAGGTCTGGGCGAAATGGACGCGAAAGACCTGAAAGAAACCACGATGGACCCGGCGTCTCGCAAACTGATCCGGGTCACGATTGACGAGGATGAACCGGGCGAAACGGCAGCGTTGGTCGAGCAGTTGATGGGCAAGAAACCCGAGCTTCGGTTCCAGTATATTCAGGAGAACGCGAAGTTCGTGGAGGAGTTGGATGTTTGAGGGGCAAATTTATCAATGATAGAATGCCCGAATAAAAACATTCTGAAGCTAGACCAAATAGCTGCAGAACTAGAAAAAAGACTTACTGCTTCGCTATGGGAAGTGGCCTTTATGGATGCGGTAGTCGGGAACGAAAGAGTTACCACAGTCATCAACGGTTCCTTTTCTGGGCACGCCTTAGATACTGCTGTTCAGGCTGTCATCAGCAATGTGGTCATGTTCGTTTGCAGGAACCTGGACAATCATGGGAGTTCGCTTCCGATGTTCATCAGATCCATTCAGGGCATGGAGCAACACATTGAAAACGCTCGACGACAAGCACATCCCGATTGGCCGGAAGATTTTCTTGAGATCGGAAAAGTCGGTTCTTCAATCGAAAGTCTTGCCGAGAATGTCGAACGTGCGTTGAAAAGTCCTGAGTTCGATGCGGTAAAGATCCATCGCGACGAGATTCTGGCACATCATCTCGAGAACGTCAGCGGCCACCGCCGAAAGCTCGAAAGGTCTGGCTACGAAGTGGAAAAGGTGAACTACAGACAAGTAATTAACCTTGCAAATCAATGCGCTAGACTCACCGAAGAAGCAGTAAGAATTTGGACATTTCATGTGGTGAACTGCGAAGATCAGTTGAGTGTAGCAAAGCGATACTGTTATGATTTTTGGGATTTGATCCCCGCATTATCCGAACTCGAGAAAAACCGCAATTCGGTCAAGGAAATATGACTAGGGCAGCGCCCGACCCTGGGTGGGCGCCCAGTATCCTCTCGAGAGGCACCCGCTCACAACCACCGCACCCGCTCAGCATTTTGAAATGTCGTAAAAGCGCCCTCCCGTGGGGAGGGTCGGGCGCTGCCCGGCGGTGCCGCCGGGCGTAAGGTTAACGTCAGGTCCTACCCCTGCACACTCTCCAAATACTCCGCCAGCCTAACCAGCGCCCCCGGCGTCGGCGTTTGCACGCCTTTTTCGTCCACCCAGACCTCCATTTCGCTTTCCAGATAGGCGCCGAATTCGGGCATCGGGCCACGGTGGCTGCCTTGGGCGTAGCCGTCGATGGTGGACATGACATAGCGCGCGGGGAATTTGCCGCCGTGGCGGGCGGTCAGGGTGGTCAGGTCGGGGGCCCCCGCCATCGCGCCGCCCTTGGCGTCCGCCCCGTGGCAAGACGCGCAGTTTTCCGCAAAAATCTGCGCGCCGGTTTCGTCCGTCACGTCGATCTTGTCGGTGTTTGCGGTGAACAGCCCGTCGGGCGCGCAGGCGGCAAGCGTCAGGGTCAGGGCGGGGATGATCAGGGCGGTGCGCAGCATGGAACCTCGCAGCATTTGAAAGGGGTTGCGCAACCCTAGCACGCCGCCCGGCAGGTTCAACCGGAACAGGGGGCAATGCCGCTGCAATCCGCCTATTTCAGCACCAGATCCGAGATCTGCCCGCGGGCAATGGTGTCGGTGTCATCGCTGTCGGACGACACGGCCAGCGCGACCAGCGCGCCGGGCTCGGTGCCGAAGGCGCGACGGAAGTCGGCGGCCAGATCGACGTTTTCGGCGTGGCCACCCGTGCCGGATGGCCGCAATACCACGGTTTTGCCACGCGCGCCCAGATAGGGCGACGGCAACACCGCCCCGCGCCCGTGATCGCCGCCCCAGACATAGACCAGCACCCGCCCCTCGGGATTTTTCAACAGGCGGCGTAGGTTGCGCGTGCCCTTCACACGCTGCGCCTCGGCTTCGGGAAGGAAGGCGAAATAAAGCGCAAGGTTTCGGTCATCCCCGCCCTTCTGGCGCAGATCGGTTGCGGGTACGGTTTTGTCCACGGACCAGCGCCATTGCGCCGACCGAACGTTCCAATCGCGTTGATCCAGCAGTTTGTAGGTGATCGACACGGCACCATTGGCCTGAACGCTCAGCGCCTTGTTGGAATAGGTGAAATCCACATCGGCAAACCGGGCAAACCAGTGTTGCCGCCAGTCGCCAAACCCGACCGGCCCGGCGGTCGCCGCCTGCACACATAGCACGGCAGCGAAAAGCGTGGTGATCGTCAGAAGACGCATGAGGCACTCCGATCCTCTGGTGACAAGAAAGGAGTTTGCCAGAAGGGTTGCGTGGCGCAATGGCTCTGTGTGACGCGTCACGCGAATGTCAGGGATCGCGAGCGGTCAGACGATCACGCCCGCATCCAGCCGCAGCGTCCGATCCATCCGTGCGGCAAGCTCAAGGTTATGGGTGGCGATCAGGGCCGACAGCCCGGTGTCGCGGACAAGCTCCATCAACGCGTTGAACACCGTATCTGCAGTGTCGGGGTCAAGGTTGCCGGTGGGTTCGTCCGCCAGCAAAAGCGCGGGACGGTTCGCCAGCGCCCGGCAGAAGGCGACGCGTTGCTGTTCGCCGCCTGATAGTTCTGCGGGCCGGTGGGTGGCGCGGGTGTCGACCCCCACGCGCGCCATCAGATCCATCGCGTGATCGCGGGCGGCTTTGTCACCCACACCATTGGCAAGCTGCGGCAGGACGATGTTTTCCATCGCGGTGAACTCCGGCAGCAGGTGGTGGAATTGATAGATGAACCCGACCTCGTTCCGGCGCGCGGCGGTGCGTCTGCGATCCGACAGCGCCCCCATATCCTGCCCGTTGATCGCCACCTGCCCCGCATCGGCGGTGTCCAAAAGCCCGGCGATGTGCAGAAGCGTCGATTTGCCCGAGCCAGAGGGGGCGACCAGCGCGAAGACCTCGCCCCGTGCGATCTGAAGGTTAGCCCCGCGCAGCACCCGGATTTCACCGGGCGTGCCTTCGTTATAGGTCTTTTCGATGCCTGACAGGTGCAGAACGGGATTACTCATAGCGCAGCGCCTCGACCGGGTTCATCCGGGCCGCTTTGCGTGCCGGAAAAAGCGTAACAAGAAAGGACAGGGTCAGGGACAGGCCCACGGCGGACGCCACGTCCCAGAACTCCAGCTTGGCGGGCAGGCGATAGATGCCGCGGATCGACGGATCCCACACCCCGCCCCCGGCAAAGTAGTTCACCGCCGAAAAGATCGCGTCGATGTTGATCGCAAACAGGCAGCCAAGGATGACCCCCGCGATGGTGCCGACAATCCCCGTCAGCGACCCGCACAGGAAGAACACGCGCAGGATCGACCCTTCGGTCAGGCCCATGGTGCGCAGGATGCCGATGTCCCGCCCCTTGTTCTTCACCAGCATGATCAGGCCCGAGGTGATGTTCATTGACGCGATCAGAACCAGCACGGACAGGATGATGAACATCACGTTGTCTTCCATATCCAGCGCGCGCAAAAACGCACCAGAGCGGTCGCGCCAGGTCCAATAGGAGGAAGGTTCTTCCGTTGCTGCCAGAATATCCTCAATCAACCGGTCCACACGTTCGGGGTCTTCGACAATGACTTCGATCTGATCGGCAGCCCCTTCGCGGTTGAAGAAACTCTGCGCCTCGGCAAAGGGCAGATAGACGCGGGTGCGGTCAATGTCCCAGCGCCCGGCGGTGAAAATATAGGTCACGTCATAGGCATTCACCCGCGGGCTGGTGCCGAACGCCGTTTTCACTCCGTTGGGCGAGATAATCTTGATCTTGTCCCCCAGCCCGATGCCAAGCTCGGCCGCCACGCCAGACCCGATGGCGATGCCTTGTTCGAACGCGGTGATGTCGCCCAGAAAGCTTTCGGGCTTGGCCACGCGCGGGATCGCCAGTAAATCGTCATAAGAGATGCCAAACACCTCGACCCCTGCATTATTCTGACCGGCATTCGCCATCACCTGCCCTTTGATCAGGGGCGCGGCGCGTATCACGCCGGGAACTTGGGTGATGCGGTCTGCCCAGCCATCAAAATCGGTGATCGTCCGTTCGACCTGCCCGTTCTCGTTCACATAGCTTTGGGCGAACACCTCGACATGGGCATTGGCGCCAAGGATCGTGTCGACAAACTCGTCACGAAACCCGGTGCGCACAGCCAGCGTGATGATCAGGGCGGCAACGGCCAGCGTGATGCCGATCAGGCTGATCCAGGTCATCGTGCTGACGCCCCCATCGGCGCGGCGCGCCCGCAGGTATCGCCAGGCGATCTGCCACTCGAACCGTGAAAACGGGGCTGTGTGTTTGGACACCTGTGACTCCTGACCTCTGATCTTTCGCGGCAAGTTGGGGGTTCCGGGGGGCAACGTCAAGCCAAGGGCGGCGCGCAGGCTTTCTTTCGCGCGACCAGCCCGCCCCGATTAACCTGTGGAGAAACAATCGTTTTCTGTGGACAACTGCTTCCCAGGCGAAAGTTTGTCTTTACAGGGATGTGGTGACCTGACACCATATCTAGTAAGGGCAAGGCGCGCAGAACGCCGAACCTAGTACAGGCATCAAGCTTTAGTGGCTGCATGTGGCGCCAATCCGACCACCTGCCACCCGCCGCAAAGCCAACAAAGGGAAGGACAAGAAAATGTCCGCCACCGAGCAGTTCATCGAAAGCGACGATCTTCACCCGATCGACATTGTCGAAAGCATCGCCGAACATCACGCGTGGGAATTCGACCGCGTGGCCGACGACCAGATCGCAATGGCGGTCGAAGGACAATGGCGCACCTATTCGATCACGCTGGCCTGGTCGCCCTATGACGAAACCCTGCGTCTGATCTGCACGTTCGAGATGGAGCCGCCGGAACACAGCCTGCCCCGGCTGTATGATGCGCTGAACCGCACCAACGACATGTGCTGGACCGGGGCCTTCACCTACTGGCATGAACAACGGCTGATGGTCTATCGCTATGGCCTTGCGTTGAACGGGGGGCAAACTGCCAGTCCGCAGCAGATCGACCAGCTTATTTCAAGCGCGGTGGCAACCTCGGAACGCTTCTATCCCGCCTTCCAACTGGTGTGCTGGGCGGATCGCAGCGTGGACGACGCGCTGCAGGTCGCCATTGCCGAGGCTTATGGCCGGGCCTGATCCGGCCATATGACAGGTTCTGAAAGGCTCGGCTTCGGTCGGGCTTTTTTACTGGCCCGTTGCCCGATCCACGCGCTATCCATGGCGGCAACAAAGGAGGACCCGACATGAGCGACGGACACATGAACGAGCTTGAGGCGCGCGGCCTCGTGCTTCTGGGCTGTGGCAAGATGGGATCAGCGATGCTGGAAGGCTGGCTGGCGCAGGGGTTGTCCCCGACATCGGTCTGGGTGAATGATCCCTACCCGTCCGATTGGCTGTCGGAAACAGGCGTTCATCTGAACACGACACTTCCCGACGCCCCGGCCATCGTTTTGGTGGCGGTGAAGCCGCAGATGATGGCCGACGCGCTGCCGACGCTGGCCGAATACGGCAACGGCGACACGCTGTTTCTGTCGGTCGCGGCGGGCACCGCGATTGCGACCTACGAAGCGATGCTGGGCGATCAGACCCCGATCATTCGCGCCATGCCCAACACCCCCGCCGCCATCGCGCGCGGCATCACGGCAATCTGCGGCAATCGACACGCCACGGCCGCACATCTGAACTTGGCCGAGGCGCTTCTGTCCGCCGTCGGACAGGTTGTGCGTCTGGACGGGGAACATCAGATGGACGCGGTCACGGGTGTGTCCGGTTCCGGCCCGGCCTATGTCTTTCACCTGATCGAAACGCTGGCCGCCGCCGGTGTGGCGCAGGGGCTGTCGCCCGATCTTGCCATGCAGCTTGCCAAGGCAACCGTGGCAGGCGCGGGCGCTCTGGCGATGCAGGCGGATGATGACCCCGCACAGTTGCGGGTCAACGTGACCAGCCCCGGCGGCACGACCGCCGCCGCGCTTGAGGTGTTGATGAATGAAAAAGACGGCTTCCCCGCGCTCCTGAACCGCGCTGTCGCCGCCGCGGTCAACCGTTCAAAGGAGCTTGCCAATGGGTGATCTGAGTTTCGACGATTTCCTGAAAGTGGACATTCGCAAGGGCACCATCACCCGCGCCGAACCGTTCCCCGAGGCACGCAAGCCCGCCATCAAGCTGTGGGTCGATTTCGGGCCGGAGTTGGGCGAAAAGAAAAGCTCGGCCCAGATCACGGCACATTACGCGCCGGAAACGCTGGTGGGCAAAGAGGTTCTGGCCGTCGTCAACTTCCCCCCGCGCCAGATCGGCCCGGTGATGAGCGAGGTTCTGGTGCTGGGCCTGCCTGACGAGAACGAGGATATCGTGCTGCTGACCCCCGACAAAACGGTGCCCAATGGCGCAAGGATGTACTGATGCGGCTTTTCATTTCGCGCCCCCTGCCCGACACCGTGATTGATCGCGCCCGTGCGGGGTTCGACGTGACTCTGCGCACCGACACCACATCCATGTCGCAGGACGAGATGGTGACAAGCCTGCGCGACTTCGATCTGGTGTTGCCGACGCTAGGGGATTTTTATTCCGCCGATGTGTTTACGGTCGCAGGCGACATCCGCGCCAAACTGTTGGCCAATTTCGGCGTGGGCTACAATCATATCGACGTGGACGCCGCCCGCGCACATGGCGTGGCCGTGTCCAACACGCCCGGCGCCGTCACAGATGCCACCGCCGACACCGCCATGACCCTGATCCTGATGACAGCACGTCGCGCGGGTGAAGGCGAACGGATGGTGCGCGCGGGCCGATGGGAGGGGTGGCACCCGACGCAGATGCTGGGCTTGCACGTCACAGGCAAGACCGTGGGCATCATTGGCATGGGCCGGATCGGCGAAGCCATCGCCGCCCGGTGTCACCATGGCTTCGGGATGGATGTGGTTTTCTTCAACCGCTCGCCCAAATCCCCGCCCTTCCCGGCGCAACAGATGGACAGCATTCAGGACGTGGCGCGCGCCTGCGACATTCTAGTGATTGCGGTGCCCGGCGGCGTGGATACCCGGCACCTGATCGGCGCAGGCACGTTCGCTGCAATGCAACCCCACGCCTTCCTGATCAACATCGCCCGCGGTGAGATCGTGGACGAAGCTGCCCTGATCGCGGCGCTTGATGCCGAGCAGATCGCCGGTGCCGGGCTGGACGTTTACGAGTTCGAACCCAAAGTGCCGGACGCTCTGATCGCCCGTGAAGACGTGACGCTGCTGCCCCATCTGGGCACCGCCACGCTTGAGGTGCGAACCGCAATGGGCATGTTGGCACTGGATAATCTGGAAGCATTCGCCGCAGGCAAGCCGCTGGTCAGTCCCGTCTAGGGTCAGCCCCGGTGGCGATATCGCCCACCGCCTCGCGCCAGTGTCGCCGACACAACGAGACATAGCTTTCGTTCCCGCCGATCTGCACCTGATCGCCTGCGGTCATCACGTTGCCTTCCCCGTCTTGGCGCACAACCATCGTGGCCTTTTTGCCGCAATGGCAGATCGTGCGCACCTCGCGCATTTCATCGGCCAGCGCCAAAAGCGCCGCCGAACCGGGAAACAGGTTGCCCTGAAAATCGACGCGCAGACCATAGCACATGACCGGAACGCCAAGGTCATCGACCACGCGCGCCAGTTGCCAAACCTGATTGGGTTCAAGAAACTGCGCCTCGTCAATGAATACGCAGGCGCATGGCCCCGCCTGCAAGCGCGCGCCGATCTTCTGAAACAGATCTTCACCAGCCGTGAATGTATCGGCCCCGGACCCAATGCCGATCCGGCTGCCGATGCGCGCTTCGCCCGCCCGGTTGTCCAACTGTGCGGTGATCAAATAGGTCTGCATGCCACGTTCGCCATAGTTATGGCTGGCCTGCAGAAGCAGGGTCGATTTGCCTGCATTCATCGTCGAATACTGAAAATAGAGTTTTGCCATGCACCGGAATTACGCGGCGGCGGGCCTGCAATCAAGACCAACCGTGCGTTCGCGTCGCGGCGAAAAGGGGGCCACAGGGACGAATTCGTTACCGAGATCTGCGGGTCGAAACCCTGGGGATGGAACGGACCTCAAACTCACTACGGGTGTCCTGCTGGCACTGATCCGATCAGTCGACCGAACCCCCGTCATAACACACATGACGGCCCTTTCCGCGCGCTGGCGCGACTTGCGCCAAGCACTCGATAAACTCACCAACTTGCCACGGTTCAATAAAGCCATTCCATTGCGCGCAGATTAATGGGAAAAGAAATGCGGTTTTCCCCGCAAGTTGATGCGGACGCGACGAGGTGACGAACATGGACAGTATTGGCAGCTATCTGAAAAAGCACACCGAGGCTCTGGTCAAGGATGTTGGGCTTGAAGCCGCCTGCGAGCTTACCGGCAAATCGAAAGCAACGCTGGGTCGGTACTATTCAGACAGCGACGAACACGCGGATCGCTTCATGCCCGTCGACGCGGTGGCCCTGCTGGAAGAGGCCGCCCGCTATCCACACGTAACCGGCGCGCTGGCCGAGCTGCGCGGCATCACCATGTCCTATGATGCCGAGCGCAAGAACACGCAAGGCGGGGGCGTCAATTCGGACGTGATCGCCCTGTCGCAGCGGTTTGCGATGCTGATGGGCGAATATCAGCAATCCATCGAAGACGGTGTGATCACCATCAACGAAGCCAAGCGCCTGTTGCGCGAAACACTGGCACTTCAGCACGTGCTGATCGACATGAAACTTCATCTGGAAGCGGAAAGCGGCAGCTAGGGCGTCAGCCCAGCAAGATCGCCAACCACGCCACAGCGCCCGCCATCGCCGTCAGTACAACGAATGCGCTGGCGGCATCTTTGGCCTGCGCGGCCAAGGGGTGCGTCTCCGTCGTGATCAGATCGACCGTCCGTTCGATGGCCGTGTTGATCAGTTCGGACGCGACGACCAGCAACGACAGCGCCAGCAGCAAGGCGCGCTCGGCCCCCGTCAGATCAAGCCACAGCGCAAGCCCGCAGGACAGCAGACAGACGACGCTCCACTGCCGCACCGATTTTTCCGATTTCCAGGCCATGCGCAATCCGGCCCACGACCAATTCCACCTTTGCCACCAACGTTTCAGTTCAGATTTGATCAACCCTGCGCCTCCGGTTGCGTGTTGGCAATGTAATGGTCCACGCAATCCTGCACCCGGCGAAAGCGGTCGCCACCCAGCTTGGTGCCACCAAACCAGCGCGTGACCACGATGATATGCCCATGCAACCCCTCGCGTTCCAGCATCCGCAGTATGACCAGACCCGCCCCGGCCTCTCCATCGTCGCCCTTGACCGGGCCTTCGTCGGGCAGGATTGCCGCCCAGGTGTTGTGCGTGGCCTTGGCAAAGCGCTTGTCGCGGGTCAGCTCTTTCAAAAAAGATTTCACGTCACCGCGCGATGCCACCGGCCCGCCCGACACGGCATATTTCGATCCCCGGTCCGTCAGAAATCCGCTGAATTGCTGCACTTGCTTCCCCCTGCTTTGCCCCGCAGCCAAACGTGACGCTGGCCTTTGGCGTCTGAACGCGTAAACTCGACCCATGTTTACCATTGAGCACGAATTTGATGCCACTGTCGTCACCCTTGTTGACGAAGGCAGCGAGCATTTGAACGAAGATGTCACGATCAACGCCTTTGACGACTGTGTCACGCTGGAACAATGGGATTCGCGCACGGACCTGGTGCACCGGATCACGCTGTCGCTGGCGCAACTCAGGGATCTGACCGCCGCGCTGAACCTGCCCGAGGGGATATACCGCTCGACCCAGGTCAAGGACGGCTGAGCGTCCGCCCCACCGCATCCTGCCACGCTGCATAGCGTCGGTCGCGGGTTGCTGCGTTCATCCCGACCTCGAACCGTTTGTCCAGCGCCCAGCGTTGGGCGAACCCGTTCTGGTCCGGATAGATCCCCGCCTGCATCCCCGCCAGCCATGCTGCGCCCAGCGCTGTGGTTTCCAGGACGGTCGGGCGATCAACCGGCGCCCCTGTGATGTCGGCCAAGAATTGCATGGTCCAATCCGATGCCGCCATGCCACCATCGACGCGCAATACCGTTTTCGCCTGCACGCCCATATCCGCCTGCATCGCATCCAGCAGGTCACGGGTCTGGAACCCGACGCTTTCAAGCGCGGCGCGGGCAAACTCTTTCGGGCCGGACCCGCGCGTCAGGCCGAACACCGCCCCACGACAGTCCGCATCCCAATAGGGCGCACCCAGGCCTGTGAAAGCCGGGACCAGTATAACCTCCTGTTCTGGGTCGGCGCTGGCGGCCAACTCGCCCGTTTGGGCGGCGTCGTTGATGATCCCCAGCCCGTCGCGCAGCCACTGCACCGCTGCGCCCGCAATGAAGATCGAGCCTTCCAGCGCATAGGTCGTCTTGCCGCCGAATTGATAGGCAATCGTGGTCAGCAATCGGTTGGATGAGGCAACAGGTTCATCCCCGGTGTTCAAAAGCGCAAAGCAGCCGGTGCCATAGGTCGATTTCATCATGCCGGGCGTGAAACACGCCTGCCCGATGGTGGCCGCCTGCTGATCGCCCGCCACGCCCATGATCGGGACTTGCCCCCCCAGAAGGTCGGTAGTGCCGTAATCCGCGGCGCAATCCAGAACCTCGGGCAGCAGGGACATGGGGATGTTCAAAAGGTCACAGATATCTTCATCCCAAGCGCCGGATTTGATGTCGTATAACATCGTGCGCGCGGCATTGGTCGCATCCGTGACATGGCGCGCACCACCGGTCAATCGCCAGATCAGGAACGTATCGACCGTGCCGAAGGCAAGCTCGCCCGCTTCGGCACGGGCACGCGCGCCATCCATTTTGTCCAGTATCCAGGCCAGTTTCGTAGCCGAGAAATAAGGATCCAGCAACAACCCCGTGCGTTCGGTCACAAGCGCCTCATGCCCATCTGCCTTCAACCTGGCGCAGATCTCGGCCGTGCGTCGGTCCTGCCAGACAATCGCATTGCAAACCGGTTTTCCGGTGGCTCGATCCCAGACCAGCGTCGTCTCGCGCTGGTTTGTGATGCCAATGGCCGCAACCCTGATCTCGCCCGCGGCGTCGCGACAGGTGTCACGCACGGTCTGCCAAATCTCTTCGGGGTCATGCTCGACCCAGCCCGATGCGGGATAATGCTGTCGAAACTCCTGCTGCGCACTGCGCACTGGCTGCATGTCACGATCAAACAGAATTGCCCGCGACGAGGTTGTTCCCTGATCAATGGCCAGTATATGTGTCATTCCGCCCTCCCGTCACATCGGATGAGAATCGCTAGCACTCCACATAGCCCCTGTCACGCCCCATTGTCTCCCGAGTTACTTATCGCCCATGTCGATCAAGCGGCAATGTGAGGAGCCTCCGGCGGGGATATTTGAAACAAGAAAAAGAGAGGGGGTCGCCCTCTCTTTCAAGCTTGCGCTTTTCCTTGTGCGGTCATCGGCGTCCCCGCCTGTACCGCCCCTTGAGCATAGTGCGCGAGGGTTAACAAACCGTTGCGCCTTTTCTTGTTTTAAATATCCCAGGGGAGGCCGGCGCTCCAACGGAGCGTCGGGCGGGGGCAGCGCCCCCTTTTGCGATCAGTAGCTATACTCGGCATAGATCCGGCTCAGATCGCCATTCCATTCACCGTCATACTTCGCCAGCAGCTCACAGGCGGGCGAGCGGCCTTCCTCGACGCTTTCCTGAAGGGCGTTCAGGAAGTGGGTCTCATCCGGGACAAGCCCTGCGTTTCCAGCGCGGGCGCGAGCTTTCAGGCCGGCTTCGGCGATTTTGACCGCTTCACGCGCGAGGTCCAGCAGCTTTACGCCGCCAGCCTCGCCTTGCAGGCCTTTGACCGAGGCTGCGACCCGAAGCCCTTCGCGGGTGTCCGCGTTAAGGTTTTTCACCAGATCCCAAGCCGCATCAAGGCTGCCCTTGTCGTACATCAAACCGACCCAGAACGCAGGCAGGGCGCACAGGCGGCGCCACGGGCCACCATCGGCGCCGCGCATCTCCATATATTGCTTGATGCGGGCCTCGGGGAAGATGGTGGTCAGGTGGTCGGCCCAATCGGACAATGTCGGCGTCTCGCCGGGCAGCGCGGGCAGTTTGCCTTGCATGAAGTCGCGGAACGACTGGCCCAGCGCGTCGATGTATTCGCCGTCGCGATAGACGAAATACATCGGCACATCGAGGGCGTATTGCACGTAACGCTCAAACCCCATGCCGTCCTCGAACACGAACGGCAGCATTCCGGTGCGCGCCGGGTCCAGGTCGCGCCAGATGCGCGAGCGCCAGGATTTGTGGCCATTGGGTTTGCCTTCGAAGAAAGGCGAATTGGCGAACAGCGCGGTGGCAACGGGTTGCAAGGCAAGCGCCACACGGAATTTCTGCACCATGTCAGCCTCGTCCGCGAAGTCGAGGTTCACCTGAACGGTGCAGGTCCGGTACATCATCTGTTTGCCGTGTGTGCCGACCTTGTCCATATAATCGGTCATCAGTTTGTAACGCCCCTTGGGCATCACTGGCATCTGGTCATGCGTCCATTCTGGCGCCGCGCCCAAACCGATGAAGCGCGCACCGATCCCATCGGCGACATCTTTCACTTCGCGCAGGTGTTCGTTCACTTCGTCACAGGTCTGATGGATGCTGTCCAAGGGCGCGCCGGACAGTTCGAACTGCCCACCCGGCTCAAGGCTGATATTCGCCCCGTCGCGTTCAAGGCCGATCAGGTTGCCCGCCTCGCGCACCTCGGTCCAGTTGAAGCGGTCGCGCAGCCCTTCCAGCATCGCCAGAATGGACCGCGGCCCCTCATAGGGCAGCGGGTTAAGGGTGTCTTGACAATAGCCGAACTTCTCATGCTCGGTCCCGATCTTCCACGCATCACGCGGTTTGCAACCGTCTTCCAGAAATTGGGCAAGTTGATCTTGGTGGGTGATCGGTCCGCCGCCGGACTGAGGGATGGACATGGGCGTCTCCTGCGTGTGTGCGCGCCTTTTGGGGGTTGTTCAGTGGTGGGCCAACGGGCCGGAACTGTCAATGCAGCTTCGCGACGCCGCGCTGCCAGATCACGACGGTGTCATTGGGCGGTTGGTTGGCGGCGCGAATGGCTGCGTCGATATTGGCGCCGGGCAAGGCGGTCAGCGCATCGAACAGCGCCTCGGCCCCTTCGGCGCGCACCGGAATGAACAAGATTTCATTGCCTGTACGAAAGCGCCAGACCGCCAAGCCAGCACGGTCGGTGGCTATTTCGATCCGACCAACATCATCCAACGATGCGAAACCGCCGCCGACGGGGGCAAGATAGGTGATCTGGCGTTCATCGACCTGCACCACTCCCACACCGCCATGACCTGCACGAATACGCGCGTGACGCAGTCCTGACCACAGAATCGCAGCCCCAACCGCGGTGATGGTCAGCCCGATCCATTTGATTGCCCCCAGCGATCCCCAGGCCCACCACAGACCGAAAAGGATGATATTGGCCCCAATCAGTGCCTCGCGATAGCGCGTCAGGGTGGCCAGGGCGTCTGCCCGCACAAAGCTCATGCCTCCCCCACGGTAAAGGGCTCTTTCAAGATGGCCAGATGGTATGCGCCGACACGCGCAAACCCGATCGCCTCATACGCACGACACGCGGGGGCGCTGCTGGCAAACAGAACCGCTTCCTGAACGCCCTCGGCCCGCGCCTCCGCCAGATGCAGCGCCACGGCCCGACGTGCGTAGCCGTTCGAGCGCAATGCAGCAGGGGCATACACCGCACCGATCTGCACCATATCAGGCAACCGGGCATTGAAAGCCGTCATCGCAACAGGTCGATCATCATGGATCAAAAGCCGCGTCTGACCGGCCAGGATGGACCTCTCGGCCCGCTCTTCTGCCTCGGCCGCCACGCGCGCGGGCGTGCTCATCCGCAATTCGGTGACATAGTCGCGATGCCAGTCTTCCAGCAGGGCGCGATCTGCTTCAACAGGGGCGCGCAAATGACCCGGCCCCTCTGGCAGGATGAGTGCGTCGAGGGAAAGGCAATACAGCGGCTCAACATCGTCCAAAGCATAGGCACACCCATCCAGCCCAAGGAACGCGCGCCCCGTCGCGACCTGTTGCGCATCGCCGGTGATCCCCAGGATGCTTTGCCCCGTCATGCTGTCACGAAACGCGATCCAGTCGGCGTCGGTCGCATCCGCCGCCTGCATCATGACAAATCCGCCGTTCGACCGGCCGAAAACCGCCCTGATGCCACTGGCGTCTTCGCTCAGCCAATATGTCGTGGCGCGCGATGCCGCAGACCTGGCAAGCCCGTATTCCAGAAGGTTGGATCGCAGGAACATGCTTGTATCAGCGTGCCGCGCCAAAAAGGCATCAATCGCAGCCTCATCCCCCGGTCGGGCCTTGCGGATCACGTCCAGTCCCCCAAGACCTGCTGCCACAAGGTCATCGCCGCGACGGCTGCGGTATCGGCCCGAAGGATACGCGGGCCAAGGCTGACGGGATGGGCAATGTCCATCGCGCGGAGGCGTTCGCGTTCCCGATCGGAAAAGCCGCCTTCAGGCCCGATAAAGATCGCCCAGCGATGCCCACTGGCCGCTGTCAGTGTTTCGGCAGCACCGACCAGAGCTTCGTCACAGAACATGATTTGGCGATCGTCCGGCCACGCATCCAACAGTTTGTCCATGCGCATCAGGTCCACGACCTCGGGCACATAGGTGCCGCCGCATTGTTCGGCGGCTTCAACGGCGTGGGCTTGCAGGCGGTCGCGCCGGATGCGTTCGGAGTTGGTAAACTCGGTTTGCATCGGCTGGATCAGCGCCGCCCCCATCTCTGCCGCCTTCTCAACGATGAAATCGGTGCGCGCCTTCTTGATCGGCGCGAAACACAGCCACAGGTCGGGCGGCATATGCAAAGGCCGCGACTGGGCCTGACATTCCAGCACGCCCTTGCGTTTGCCTGCCTCGATGATCTCTGCCGGGAACTCTCCGTCCCGGCCATTAAACAGGGCCACGACATCGCCTTCACCAAGGCGCATCACCCCGAAAAGATAATGCGCCTGTTCGCGGGACAGCGAAACGGTTTGCCCCTCGGCCAAGGGGTGATCTACATAGAGCCTGACTTTCGCCTGTTTCATGAGGGAAACCTATGACCCAAAACGCCGATATGCCAGAGCCAAAAGGACGCGTGTCCGACGCCTATTCCGGCAATTGGGTCGACCATCGCGCCCCGGCCTGTAGCCGCCCCTATCTGCGCCTGAGCCGCGCGGACAGGCCCATCGGCACCTGGCTTCTGCTGCTGCCTTGCTGGTGGGGCGTGTTGCTGGCGGCCAATGTCACCGGCCGGTTCGGATGGATGGACGTGTGGATCATGGCAGGCTGTGCCATCGGCGCCTGGCTGATGCGGGGGGCGGGCTGCACCTGGAACGACATTACCGACCGCGATATTGACGCACAGGTTGACCGCACACGCAGCCGCCCTATCCCCTCTGGTCAGGTCACGGTACGACAGGCGGCAATCTGGATGGCGGCACAGGCGCTGATCGCGTTTTGCATCCTTCTGACATTCAATACGGCGACGATCCTGCTGGGCATCGTCTCGCTCGTGCCGGTCGCCGTTTATCCTTTCGCCAAACGCTTTACGTGGTGGCCACAGGTCTTTCTTGGCATTGCTTTCAACTGGGGCGCGCTTCTGGCCTGGACGGCGCATACCGGCAGCCTTGGGGGGCCCGCGGTGGCGCTTTATGTCGCAGGCATCGCCTGGACGCTGTTTTATGACACCATCTATGCCCATCAGGACACCGAGGACGACGCGCTGATCGGGGTCAAATCCACCGCCCGTCTGTTTGGCGACAACAGCCGAAAATGGCTCTTTCTGTTTCAGGTGCTGACGGTCAGCCTGATGGCCCTTGCCGTTGTTTTGGCATTGGTTCCGGGCGAAAATGTCCTGTCCCTGGCCGTCGCACTGGGGGGTGTATGGTTTATGGGCTGGCACATGATGTGGCAGCTTCGGCAGTTGAAAACGGATGATCCCGCGACCTGCCTGTACCTGTTCAGGTCCAACCGAAATACCGGGCTGATCCCTGTGCTGTTTCTCGCCTTTGCGATCCTGCTGTGATTGCACAGGGCTGCGACACGCCGTAAGAAGCATGGGATTCACAAGAAAACGGACGCCTTTCAGTATGCGCCTTTCGCAAGTATTTCTGGTTCCCGCCTCGTTCTTCATCGCTGCATTGGTGTCGCTTCTCGCTGCCAACCTTGCCGTGTCCACGATCGAGCGGACATCGCAAGACGGTGTCCGGGACGAGCTGTTTCTGCAAGGCCATGAATGGGCCAGTGTCGAAGCCGATGGGCTTCAGGTGGTCCTGTCCGGCGTCGCCCCCAGTGAAACGGCCCGGTTTCGCGCGCTTGCCGCTGCCGGGCAGGTGGTCGATTCCACCCGCGTCATCGACAATGTGACCATCCCGGCGGCCGAAGCGATCAAACCGCCGCGTTTCTCGATCGAGATCCTGCGCAATGATGCGGGCATTTCGATGATCGGGCTGATCCCGGCGGCGTCCGACCGCGACGGCCTGAACAGCGACGTCAAGGCGATCGCACGCGATTCGCATGTCACCGATCTTTTGGAAACCGCAGATTATCCGGTGCCGCCCAATTGGGACGAGGTGCTGGCCTTCGCGGTTTACGCGCTTGAAACCCTGCCGCGGTCGAAAATCTCGATGGATGCGGACAAAGTGGCCATCACCGCGCTGGCCGACAGCGAGGAGCAGAAAGCCAAATGGGCGCGTGATCTGAAACGTTCAGCCCCCCGTTCGGCGCTGCTGTCGATCGACATTTCCGCCCCGCGCCCGGTGATCACACCCTTCACACTGCGGTTCCTGATTGACGAAGACGGACCGCGCTTTGACGCCTGTTCCGCCCATACAACCGTCGGGCGGGCGCGGATTGTATCTGCCGCGACCGAGGCGGGCCTGACGAAAGCCGCTAACTGCACCATCGGGCTGGGCGTGCCATCACCGGATTGGCCCGACGCGGTTGAAACCGGCATTCGCGCGGTCAGCGAGCTGGGTGGCGGGTCAATCACATTCTCGGACGCGGATGTGACCCTTGTTGCCCCCGACACCACGTCGCAGGCCACGTTTGACCGCATCGTGGGCGAATTGGAAAACAACCTGCCGGACTTGTATTCCCTGCATTCGGTCCTGCCCGCACCCGTCAAGATCGACGGCAGCGGCGAAGGCAGCGGGCCACCAGAATTTGTCGCCACCCGCAGCCCCGAAGGGTTGGTGCAGATGCGTGGCCGGCTGACAGACGAAACCCTGCGCAGTGCGACTGAAAGCTTTGCCCGCGCCAAGTTCGGATCCGGCAACGTCTATCCAGCAACGCGGTTGGATGGTGAATTGCCGAACGACTGGCCGACCCGTGTTCTGGCCGGGTTGGAGGCCCTGTCTTTCCTGTCCAGCGGATCGGTCGTCGTGCAACCCGAAGTCGTGGACATTCGCGGCGTCACAGGCGACCCGGATGCCAGCGCCTCGGTCTCGCGCGTCCTGAGTGAAAAGCTGGGCGCATCGGAGAATTTCCAGGTCGATGTTGAATACCAGGAGAAGCTCGACCCGCGCCTGGCCCTGCCCACCCCCGAGCAATGCGCCGAAAGCATCAACGCCATCATGGCGAAACAGAAGATCACATTCGCCCCCGGCTCGGCGAATATCGAGGCAACCGCCGCCGGCACCATCGACGAGATTGCCGAGATCATGAAGGATTGCGCCGATGTGCGGATGGAAATCCAAGGATACACCGACAGCCAGGGACGCGAGGAAATGAACCTGGCGCTGTCACAAAGCCGCGCGCAGGCGGTTCTGAACGCTCTGCTGACCCGGCGTGTTCTGACTACGAACCTGACGGCCAAGGGCTATGGCGAAGCGGATCCGATTGCCGATAACAGCACCGAGGACGGGCGCGAAGCCAATCGCCGGATCGAGTTCCGCCTGCTCGACACCACCGTGTCTTCGGAGGGCGCGACGGATGCCGATGATACGGCGGACACGACCGATACGGGCGCGGAGCAGCAGGATACGGACGCGGCCGACGCTGCCACAGACGACACCACCCCGACCGGTGCCGATACCGATGCGGACACAGACGAAAACGGCGCGCCTTCTTCAGACGAGGACGCGGAAGCAGACCCCGACACACCGCCCTTTAGTGGTGTGGATGTCATCACGCCCGAAACCGACGACACCCGCCCCCAACCGCGCCCCGAACGCTAGGCCTCCAGACAAGGACTTTTTACGATGAACAGAACCGAGTTTATCATCGTCACCGCCATCATCCTGTTTGTGGCCTTCGCGCTTGGATGGTTCGCCCACTGGCTGATCCACCGCTTCGTTCAGGTTGCCGGAAGCGACATGGACGAGTTGGACAAAATGGCGCAAGCCCTGCACGAAGCCGAGGAAACGCGCGATCAGGCGATGACCTATCTGCAGCAGCGCGAAGCGGAAATGTCCAACCAGCTTCAGCAGACGGAAGCCGAGCTGAGCGCCGCCATGGATGGCCTGCGCGATGCGCGTCAAGAGGCGGGCGAGTTGCGCGCCTATATCGAACGGGTCCAACAGGGCAACTGACCACGACGATCTGCCTGCGGGCGTCAGATGTCCTTTACCAGTCGCAATGCGTCATAGATCGCAGCGTGCGTGTTGCGTGCCGAGACCGCGTCCCCGATCCGAAATAACTGGAACTTGCCCTCCGGATTGGTGCGGATGGTTTGCGGGCGCCCTGCGATCAGGGCATCGTGATTCACCTCACCACGATTGACGGACTGTTCTTTCAGATCAAAATACAGATCCGCCATCGGCATGGTGCCATAATTGACCACCACCTGATCATAGACCGCGTCGCGCGTATGTTCCGAGTAATCCGTGCCGATGGTGACCCGCAGGCGGTTGCCGTCGCGGACGATCTTCAACAGCCGTTCAGCCACCGTGAACCGCACGCCCCTGGGCTGCATCGCCCGCATGTAAGGCACAAGGTTCATTGCCATGATATCGGGGGCAAAAACCCGGTCGGGGGTCATGACCTCGACCTGCGCCCCTACCCGTGATGCCATCTCGGCCGCCTGCAACGCCGGGTGATCTCCACTTTCGTCATAGATCAGCACCTCGCCAGCGCATTTCGCATCACCTGCGATCACATCCCACGCGCTGACCGCCAGAGGCTGTTCGCCCGTGGTCTCGAACAGCTCGAGGTTCGGCAGCCCCCCGGTGGCGACGATCACCACATCCGGGTCCAGCGCAGTCACATCTGCGGCCTCGGCCCAGGTGTTGAAATGGAACTGCACATCCCGCGCCGCACATTGCGCCATACGCCAGTCAATGATCCCGATCATTTCACGACGCCGAGGGGATTGCGCGGTCAGGCGCACCTGCCCGCCGGGGTCAGGCTGCGCCTCGAACACCGTGACCGCATGCCCCCGTTCCGCCGCCACCCGGGCGGCTTCAAGCCCCGCAGGTCCGGCCCCCACCACGACCACTTTCTTTTGCTCGGCGGCAGGCGCGACGACATGCGGCATGGTCAGTTCGCGCCCCGTGGCCGCATTGTGCATGCACAGCGCATCCCCCGCCTGATAGATCCGGTCCAGGCAATAGGTTGCGCCCACACAGGGGCGAATGTCCTCCTCGCGCCCTTCGATGATCTTCTGCACGATATGGGGGTCGGCCATATGTGCACGGGTCATGCCGACCATGTCCAACTGCCCCGAGGCAATCGCGTGCCGCGCAGTGGCCACATCCGGAATACGCGCGGCGTGGAAGGTGGGCATGCCCACCTCGGCCCGCACCCGCCCGGCAAAATCCAGATGCGGCGAGGCAGGCGCGCCCTGAATGGGGATCATATCCGTCATCGCAGGGTCGGTGTGAATGCGTCCCCGGTTGATGTTCAGGTACTGCACCTGCCCGCTGTCACGCAGCATCCGGGCAATTTCCAACCCCATCTCAGGGTCAATGCCCCCCGCCTCGACCTCGTCCGGGGCAAAGCGTACGCCCAGGATGAACTCCTGCCCGACGCGCGCGCGCACGGCGTCAATGACATCCAGCGTCAGCTTCATCCGCGCTGCCAGATCGCCACCATAAGGTCCCTCCAGCCGGTTGGTCAGGGGCGAGATGAACTGGTCCAGCAAATGCCCATGGGTCATGATCTCGACCCCGTCCATGCCGCCCTCTTTCATACGCTCGGCCGCATCCGCGAAATCCGATATGATCCGCGCGATGTCCCAATCCTCGGCCAGTTTCGGGAACGCCCGATGCGCCGGTTCCCTGTGCGGCGTCGAACAGACAGGCGGCAGCCAGTCGCCCTTGTTCCACCCGGTACGCCGCCCCAGATGGGTCAGCTGGATCATACAGGCCGCCCCATGCTCATGCACCGCATCGGTCAGGTTCCGGATCCACGGCACAACCTCGTCCTTATAGGCAAGGATGTTGTTGAAGACGGGCGGGCTGTCCTTGGACACCGCCGCCGACCCCGCCGTCATCGCCATGGCAATCCCAGCCCTGGCGCGTTCGGCATGGTAGGCCGCATATCGTTCCTTGGGCATCCCGCCTTCGGGATAGGCCGGCTCATGGCTCGTCGTCATGATCCGGTTGCGCAGGGTCAAATGACCCAGTTGATAGGGCTGCAATAACGGATCGTTCGACATCTTCCATCCTTTCACGTGCGCCATGCCGGCTTTTTTCTTGTTTCAAATTTCCCGGGGGACGCCGAAGGCGGGGGGCAGCGCCCCCATCTTCTAGTACCAGGCATCCTCCATCGACGCTTTCCGGCGTGCCACGAAATCCTTCAATGCCTCGTCCACGGCCACATCCATCGGGGGCATTTCATACGCGGCAAGCTGCGCCTTCCAGCGCGTATTCGCACGGCTGGCCATGTCGACCGCCCCCTGTTCGTCCCAGGTTTCCCAGGGCTGGTTGTCGTCCAGAGCGCTGTCGTAATAGGCGGTCTTGTAATGGCGCATCGTGTGTTGGGTCGAAAACAGATGCTCGCCCGGCCCCTGTTCGGCCAGCGCGTCGAAGCCCAGCGTATCCTCGTTCACCGCAACACCGTCCAGATAGGCGTGCAACGCGCCGCACAGATCGAGGTCCAGCATGAATTTCTCATAGGACATGGACAGCAGCCCATCCAGAAACCCCGCCGAATGCAAAAGGAAGTTTGCCCCGCAATGGATTGCAGACATCATCGACATCATGCTTTGCTGCATCGCCTGCGCATCCGGCAGCTTCGAGGTCGAGAAGTTGCCCGCGCAGCGCAAGGGCAGATTCAGCCGCCGCGCCAGTTGCCCATATACAAGGCTGCCCAACGCCGGTTCCGCTGTTCCGAAGGTGGGCGATCCCGACCGCAGGGACATCGAACTGAGGAAACTGGCCAGCACGACCGGCGCACCGGGGCGCTCCAACTGCGCAATCGCGCAGGACACCATGCTTTCGGCCAGGCATTGCGCCACAGATCCCGCCATGGTCAGGGGCGACACTGCCCCTCCCAACAGAAACGGCAGATGGATCGACCCCTGCCCCGCCCGCGCGTATTCACGAATGCCTTGCGAGGTTACACCGTCGATCACCAGGGGGCTTGTCGTGTTGAAATTGCCCATGATGACGCAATTCCGGTCGACGTAATCCGCCCCGAACAGGACGCGGCACATTTCAACACTGTCCGCAGCGCGCTCTGGCGCGGTGATCGACCCCAGAAACGGCCGGTCGGAATACCGCATATGGGCATAAACCATGTCCAGATGCCGCTTGTTCACCGGGATGTCGGTGGGTTCGCAGACCGTGCCGCCGGAATGGTGCAGCCACGGGCTGGCCTGCCCCAGCTTCACGAAATTCTGGAAATCCCCAAGCGTGCCATAGCGCCGCCCCTTGTCCAGATCCATCACGAAGGGGCTGCCGTAGGACGGCGCAAAGACGACGTTGTCGCCGCCAATCTCGACTGAACGGGCCGGGTTGCGGGCGTGTTGGGTAAATTGTGCAGGCGCAGATTTCAGGATCTCGCGGATCAGGCCGGGTGCGAATTTGATGGTCCAGCGTGCCGGGTCAAGTTGCGTGACCTCTCCGCCGGCGCGTCGAAACATCTCGACCGTGTCCGGGTCATCGCGAAACTCGATCCCGATCTCGGCCATGATGCGGTCAGCGGTGGCGTCGATCCTGTCCAGCGCCTCGTCACCCAGGATGTCGTATGTGGGAATGGCGCGCGTGATGTACGGGCGTTCAAGGTGCGGGTTTTGCCCCGGCGAGCCGTCCCGCGCCTGACGCCTGCCGCGCCCGCGGCGGGGGGCCAGTCCTGTGTCGCTCATCGCATCCTCCCAGTTACGAGTCGCATCTGACATAGATGTCAGCACATTTGACAGTTGCGTCAAGTTTAATAGAATGCCCGTATGAATGAAATGACGTCCCCCCGCCCCCGCGCCTCGGAACAGATGTGGCTGGATGAGGCCATGGCATTGCTGATCGAGGCAGGTGTGGATGCCGTGAAAGTCATGCCGCTGGCCAAACGTCTTGGCCTGACACGCACCGGGTTCTATCACCATTTTCGTGACCGGGACGCGTTGCTCAGCGCGATGATCGCGCGGTGGGAAGACAAGAACACCGGCAATCTGGTGGCGCGTTGCGAAGCCTATGCCGAAACCATCTGCGAAGCGATGTTCAACCTGCAGGATTGCTGGTTCAACCCGTCGCTGTTCGACGCGCCGCTTGACAATGCGATCCGCCATTGGGCGCGGCAGGATCCGGCATTGAAGCAGCGGCTTGATGATGCCGATGCGCGCCGCAAACAGGCCGTGTCGGACATGTTCCGCCGTTTCGACTATGCCGAGGATGACGCCGAGGTCCGGACCATGGCGATCCTCTACACGCAGGTCGGCTATATTTCGATGAAGATCGAGGAAGACCCCGTGGCTCGGATCGAACGTGTGCCGGCCTATGTGGCGCTGTTTACGGGCCAAACCCCGACGGCGGCCGAGATCGAAAGGTTCCGCGCCAGAAACGGATATTGAATCCAATATGGGCTGGCGCCGTCTTTCCGTCCATGCTCAAGTGATTCCATTGCGAACAGAACGATGTGGCAGGGGAACGCGGGCATGGTGCCAAACATACTTTTCATCATGTATGACCAGTTGCGGTTCGATTACCTTAGCTGTGCCGGACACCCGACCCTCGACACCCCAAATTTCGACCGTGTGGCCGCGCGCGGCGTTCGGTTTGACCGCGCCTATTGCCAGTCGCCCGTCTGCGGCGCCAGCCGGATGAGCACCTATACCGGGCGCTATGTCTCGTCACACGGGGCGTCGTTCAACAATTTCCCGCTGAAGGTCGGCGAAATGACCATGGGTGACCATCTGCGCAAGACGGGGATGGACTGTTGGCTGATCGGCAAGACCCATATGAAGGCCGATGCCGAAGGGATGGCGCGGCTGGGCCTGTCACCGGACAGCGTGATCGGCGCACGTGTTGAAGAGTGCGGATTTGATGTCTGGGTCCGTGACGATGGGCTTTGGGCAGAAGGACCGGATGGGTTTTATGACCGGAAACGGTCGCCCTATAACGAATACCTGAAATCCAGGGGCTATCCGTCCGACAACCCGTGGCATCACAATGCCAATGCGGGTGTCACGGATGCGGGCGACATCGCCTCCGGCTTTCTGATGATGCACGCAGACAAGCCCGCCAATATCCGCGAAGAAGACAGCGAGACCCCCTGGCTGACGCGGCGCACGATTGATTTCATCGAGGCGCAGAAAGGCAACGGGCCGTGGTGCGCCCATGTCAGCTTCATCAAGCCGCATTGGCCCTATATCGTGCCCGCGCCGTATCACGACATGTATGGCGTGGATGACATCAAACCCGTGATCCGGTCGGACGCCGAACGCCGCAACCCGCACCCGGTTTACGGTGCCTACATGGATGGCGGCATTGGCACGGCCTTTTCGCGCGACGAGGTGCGCGAGACCGTGATCCCCGCCTATATGGGGCTGATCAAGCAATGTGACGACCAGTTGGGGCGGCTGCTGGATTACCTTGAGGACAGCGGGCAAGCCGACAACACGGTGATCGTTCTGACCTCGGATCACGGCGATTACCTTGGCGATCACTGGTTGGGAGAGAAAGATCTGTTTCACGACCCATCGGTGCGGGTGCCGCTGATCATCGCCGACCCGCGCCCTGCCGCCGATGCCACGCGCGGCACGGTCTGCGACAAGCTGGTGGAACAGATCGACCTGGCCGCCACCTTTGTCGACATGGCCGCAGGCGAGGTGCCACGACACATTCTTGAAGGCCGGTCACTGGTGCCTGTTCTGGAAGGGAAAAACACCGCGTGGCGCGAATTTGCGATCAGCGAATATGACTATTCGACCTCGGGGGCGGCGACCCGGCTGGGGCTGGACCCAAAGGATTGCCGCCTGTTCATGGTCGTGACCGATCGCTGGAAGATGATGCATGCCGAAGGCGGCTTTCGCCCGATGCTGTTTGACTTGCAAAACGACCCCGACGAGTTGGTCGACCTGGGCGCATCGGATGATCATGCCGACATCATTGCGGCGCTTTATGACAAGCTGTTTGAATGGGCGCGGCGGCAATCCCAGCGCACCACGGTAACGGACGCCCAGATCGTGGCACGGCGCAAGGGCGGGGCGGGTCGTGTCGGGGTATTGTTGGGGCTTTACGGGGACGAAGATATCCCCGCAGAGTATCTGACCGCCTATACCGGCAAAGCCACACCCGCGGACACGGGCTGAGCGTGCGGCTGTTTTCCACCAGGAACCGTCCGGTACATCTGGGGCCTTATCCGCTGAAAGGGTTGACGCGCGAAATCGTGGATCACGGTCTGACCGACCTGCTCCCATTGACCCCGGTGCGTTTTGACCGTGCCGAACAACCGGACAGCATCGTCAATGCAATGGCCCCGTATCAGGCGGCACTGGACGCGATACGGGACGGCGACGTGAACCCGGCGCGGGCCACCATCCCCGATGATCCCACCGCGCGCGCCGAGCATCTGAAAGCGTTCGGGTATTTCTCGGACGCGTCCATGGTGGGTATCGCGGATCTGAAGGCCGGTGATTTTCTCGGCGAGCCGATCGTGAACCCGGACACTGAGGCGCTTGTCACATCGCTCCTCGGCCGTGAAGTACGCACTTTGGCGGCGGGGATCGACGCGTTGATGGCAGAGTTGCGTGACAGCCTTGGGGCATCGCCGCGCGAGATCGGCAGCCACCGGCACGCTTTGGTTTTTCTCTATGAATATCACCGCGACCCCAGACCGGATGAGCCGGGGGCCGCTTGGATCATGGAGGCGCAGGCACAGCGGGCCTGCCTGCTGGCAGCCGAGACGGCCATTGTCATCGCCAACTACCTGCGCCTTCTGGGGTTCGACGCCAAGGCGCATACCGGGGCGGCGACGGATGTTGATTTGAACCGTCTGGCGGTGACGGCTGGGCTGGCCACTGTCGAAGGCCAGGAGGTTGTCGCCCCATGGATCGGCCCACGATTTGGACTGGCCGCCGTCACGACCGAGATGCAGTTGACGCCCGACAAGCCCCTTGCCGCCCTTTCGAAACAACCATGGCACGAAATCAACGGTCCGGCGTGGTGGCTGGGGACACGGAGTGCGAAATCCGCATTGAACCGCGATCCTTATGCCAAACGCGACT
The DNA here is from genome assembly GCF_014656375.1 of Aliiroseovarius zhejiangensis. Classification (GTDB taxonomy): domain Bacteria; phylum Pseudomonadota; class Alphaproteobacteria; order Rhodobacterales; family Rhodobacteraceae; genus Aliiroseovarius; species Aliiroseovarius zhejiangensis. The sequence goes on from NZ_BNCH01000004.1 coordinate 274,989, forward strand.
ACGTGATGGGCGCCCACCCGTTCGAGCGTCTGAAGCGGGTTGATGCGCCGACTACCTATATCGACGAGCCCAATGTTGCCCGCGTGCCAAAACGCGCAGACATGTTCGCCCGCGCGCAGTTCGGCGACATGGGCAAACATCTGCAAGACAGTTCGACCGGTGGGATGCATGTGCGCAAAGCGGCCCCCAGCTATGCCCAGCGCCGCGCCCTGGGGGTGTTGACCCCGTTGCAGGACGGCCCCGTCGCGGATCAAGCCAACCGCCCTGACGACCCGATAGAGAACGCCGCCGCGCTGAAGGCCGCCTGCTATTTCCTTGGCATCGACGCCGTTGGCACCAGCCGCTGCCCCGACTGGGCATGGTACAGCCACGACGCCACAGGGGTTGAAATCGTCCCGTCCCATGATCAGGCGATCTCAATGATCGTCGATCAGGGGTTTGAGACGATGGAGGGCGCATCCGGTGACGACTGGATCGCCGTCAGCCAGTCCATGAGGGCCTATCTTCGGTTCTCGCTGATCGGCGGCGTGATCGCGCAGCACATTCGCAACCTTGGCTATTCCGCCAAAGCGCACACCGTGATGGACGGGACCGTGCTGCAACCGCCCTTGCTGTTGCTGGCGGGCCTGGGCGAGGTCAGCCGGATCGGCGAGGTTATCCTGAACCCCTATCTCGGCCCGCGCCTGAAATCGGGCGTGGTGACGACGGACATGCCCATTGCGCATGACAAACCCATCGACTTCGGCCTGCAACAGTTCTGCGAAGCCTGCAACAAATGCGCGCGGGAATGCCCGTCGGGGGCGATCACGGCCGGACCGAAACTGATGTTCAACGGGTACGAGATCTGGAAGTCCGACAGCCAGAAATGCACAACCTATCGCGTGACCCAACCCGGCGGGGCAATGTGCGGGCGTTGCATGAAAACCTGCCCCTGGAACCTTGAGGGTCTGTTTGCACAGGCTCCGTTCCGCTGGGCGGCGTCGAACCTGCCGGGTGCGGCCCCGGTCTTGGCCCGGCTGGATGATGCGGTCGGCAACGGTGGTCTGAACGACACCAAGAAATGGTGGTGGGATCTGAAGCTTGGAGAGGATGGCGGCTATCACCCGACCGACGACCCGGTGAACCGCCGCGACCTCAGCCGTGATCTGGATTTACGCTACGAGGATCAGACGCTGGCGGTCTACCCCGCCCCTCTTGCGCCACCACCTTATCCCTATCCGTTCCCGATGGACCGCGAGGCGGGCATCGCGGCCTATCAGGCGTTGATCCCGGCCAGCGAATACCGTGCGCGGCTGGCATCCGGGGATATGACGATGATCCACCGCTATTCCATTCCCGATGACGCCCCGGTACTGCAATTGCTGGTGAAGCGCGTTGAACAGATGGCGGAAGGAGTGACGAAATACGAGCTCGCATCGCTTGACGGAACGCCGCTGCCGGAATGGACGGCGGGCGCGCATCTGGATGTGCTGGTTTCGCCCGAATACCTGCGCCAATATTCGCTGTCCGGCGATCCATCGGACCGGATGACCTATCAGATCGGCGTCCTGCGCGAACCGAACGGGCGCGGCGGATCAGACCTGCTGCACAGATTCTTTACCGAGGGCCGCAAAGTCTTTGTCGCAAAGCCAATCAACCACTTTGAACTTGATGAAAGCGCCACCAAGACCTTCCTGATGGGCGGAGGGATCGGCATCACGCCGATGATCGCCTTTGCCCACCGGCTGCATGCCATCGGTGCGGATTTCGCGCTGCACTATTCGGTCAGCCGTCGGGCAGAGGCCGGGTTCCTGGCCGACCTCGCCGCGGTGCCATGGGCGGATCGCGTGCATCTGCATGTCTCGGACGAAGGCACACGGGCTGATTTCGATGCGATTCTGACCGGCGCGCCTGATGGCGCCCATGTCTATTGCTGCGGCGCGGATCGCTACATGAGCGCAGTGATGGACGCCGCCGAGCGTCAGGGCATTCCCGAACCCGCCCGGCATCTTGAATACTTCACCCCGCCTGAACAGCCGGAATATGAGAACCATCCCTTCGCCCTGACACTGAAGGATGGGCGCCGGATCGAGGTGCCTGAGGACCAAACTGCCGCCGAGGCGCTGAATGCGGCAGGCATTCATGTGGACGTGAAGTGTTCAGACGGGATCTGTGGCGTCTGCAAATGCGGCGTGCTCGCGGGCGAGGTGGAACACCGTGACTTCGTCCTTTCCAATGCCCAGCGCGCGCGCAGCATGATCCTGTGCCAAAGCCGCGCCGCCGATCCGGGTGGCGAGATCGAAATCGACCTATAGAAAGACACGAACCAGAAGAGGACATGCGGTGGAAACACGACGGGCGGTGATGGAAGATGCGGCAGACATCAGCATCTTCCTGAAAGAACTGGCAGACCTTGGGAAACGAAGCCGACCGTGGGACGAAGCGTTCGTTCGTGATTACTACATCAACAATCCCGATGGCATTCGATGCAGCGTGGCAGTGGACGACGATGGTACGATCCTTGGGATGCAGGCCCTGTCGCTTGCGGTGCCTGACAACAACTATGGGGTGACGCCCGGTTGGGGCATCATCGGCACGCATGTCAAACCAAATGCAGCCCGGCGCGGTGTCGGAAAAGCCCTGTTCGCCGCGACGACCAAGGCGGCTCGGGATGCAGGCCTCATGCATATCGACGCGACCATCGGGGCCACAAATGCCGAAGGGCTGGGGTATTATGAGGCGATGGGATTTCGCACTTACAGGACGAAGGACGGTGCAGTCTGCAAAAGGTTTCGCGTCCCTCAGGGCGCTGACTGATCCAGCCCGGCGCTAATCGGCATGGGCGACTTCTTTCGGTAGGGTCAGAATGAACGTGGTGCCGTCAGGGCCGGTCTTCTCCAACGCCAATGTGCCCCCGTGTCCGCGCGCCAGTTCGGCGGCGATGGCAAGCCCAAGGCCAGATCCGCCACGGCGGTTGGTGCCGGCAAAGGGTTGGAACAGATGGTCCTGCGTGGGCTTGGGCAGGCCCGGCCCGGTGTCCGCCACCCGGATTTGCCAATCATCCTTGGTCTCGGTCGCCTGCACGGCGATCTCGCCGGGTTTGCCGGTGGCCACGATCGCCTGACGCGCATTCCGCACGAGGTTAGACAGGATCCGGTAAAGCTGTTCCGGGTCCGCGCGCAGGGTCATGCCTGTTGGGATGTCCTCGGCAAAGGACACGTCATGATCGCCCGCCGCCAGGCGTTCACTGTCAAAGATGTCGCCTGCAAGATCCGCCAGAACCACCCATCCCAGCGATGGCGCAGGCTCTTCCGCCTTGCCGAAGGTCAGGGTGTTCTCACAGAGGCTGACCGCGCGTTGGATCGAGTTCACGAGCTTCGGCCCCACCCGTTTCACCATCGGATCCTTGCTGCTTTCCATGCGATCCGCGAAAAGTTGGGCGGTGGTCAGGATGTTGCGCAAATCGTGGCTGATCCGGGCAACCGCCCCGCCAAGCTGCGCCAGCCGTTCCTTTTGCTTCAGCGCCCCGGTCAGATCGGTCTGAAGGCTTTTCAGGGCCAGCTCCGCTTCGCGCAGCTCGGTCACATTGGTGCTGGGCTGGATAATCCGGCGCGCGTCTTCGGGGTCGATGGCATAGTCCTTCATGTTGCCCACCACCCGCTTGATCGGCCGCACCATGAGCGAACGCACCGCGACAAACAAAAGCCCCGCGGTAATCACCGAAATGACCGCCGACAGATAGAAGATGTTTCGGCCATATTCCAGCATCGCGCTGCGCAGCTTGCCGGTCATCATCGTGATCTCGATCACCAAGCCGCCTTCGCGCACCGGGTCGCCGATCACGCGGATCACCTCGGGTTCGGGGGTGAACAGGCGCGCCATGGCGTCTCGGATCAGGGAAAAGGGTGTCGACTGGCGCAGATCGAAACTTTTGTCGACCGGTTGCGGCATGGGCGAGGCCAACATCAACTCGCGCACTTCATCGCGGCGCAGAACGACGTTATAGACCTCGGCGTTTTCCAAGAGCTCGGCCTCCAGTTCCGGAGCGATCATGTCGTCGGCCAGAAGCACAAGCGATGCAATCTGCGCGCGCTCCAGCCGGGTGCGCAGGTAATCTTCGCGAAACCGCGCCACCGACGGCACGAAGATCAGCACTTCGGCCAGCATGACGAACAGGGTCGTCAAGATCAGGAAACGGCCAGACAGGGTGTTGAACACGGCGCGCGCTCCGCTGTTTTCACATCACGGTACGGCCCGTTGCACCAGACCGACAATCCGCTTGATCCAAGGGTTATCAAACAGTCGCGGCGAGAAATAGGCCCCCGCTGCACGTTTGCTGACTTCCGCCATCGTGGGATAGGGCGCGACCATCGCGGCGATCTGGCTCATTTTCAGGTTATTGGCCAGCGCCAGCGCCCAAAGATTGATCATCTCGCCCGCGTCCGGCCCGACGATGGATGCGCCCACCGGGCGGCCCTTGACCACCATCACCTTGATCAGACCGTTGGTTTGTTGGGTGGCGATGGCGCGATCATTGCCCGTGAAATCGAACCGGGCGACCTCAACCTTGTCGCCATGTTTTTCGCGCGCTTCGGCTTCGGTCAGACCGATTTGCGCCAGTTCGGGTGATGTGTACGTCGCCCACGGGATGTGGTCCGTGCGTTGCTTGGATGGCAGTCCAAACAGCATAGACCGGATGATGACCCCCGCGTGATACCCCGCCACATGGGTGAATTGCAGCCCGCCCGCCACATCGCCAATGGCATAGATCTTGCGGTTCGTCGTGCGAAGGCTGTCGTCCACCTTGATGCCTGCACGCGTGGGTTCAATACCTGCGGCGTTCAGGTTCAGCTTGTCGGTGTTGGCTTTTCGCCCCACCGCCACCAGAAGGTGCGAGCCTTTAAAGACGCGACCGTCCTTCACCTCGACCTCAATCGCGCCAGCTTTGCCACGCACTTCGGCAGCCATCGCCTCCTCCTCGATAGCGATGCCCTCATCTCGCAGGGCATCCAACACCTGTGCCGCCATTTCCGGGTCGTCCTTGCCCAGCGCCTTGGCGCCTTCGATCACCGTCACCTCACAGCCCAGCCGCCGATGGGCCTGCGCCATCTCCAGTCCTATCGGACCACCGCCAATGATCAGCAGGTGTTTGGGCTGTTCCTTCAGGTCAAAAAGCGCTTCGTTGGTCAGATACGGCACCTTGTCCAGCCCCGGAATCTGCGGCACCAAAGGCGATGATCCGGTGGCGATCACGAAGCGGCGTGCTTCGATGATGTGGTCGCCTGCCTCGACCTCGGTTTCTGATGTGAATCGCCCGTACTCCTGAATGACACGCACACCCAGCCCTTCGAACCTCTCGACCGAATCGTGCGGCTCGATGGTCTCGATGGTTTTCTTGACATGGTCATGGGCATCGTCCCACCCCATCCCGACCTTTGCCGCGTGCAGCAGTGCCTTTGACGGCACACAGCCATAGTTCAGGCAGTCCCCTCCCATCTTGTGGCCTTCCAGAAGCACCACGGACGCCCCCATCTGAACTGCGCCAGAGGTCACCGACAATCCGCCAGACCCGCCGCCGATGACGCAGAGGTCGACCTTGATCCGTTCGGCCATGTCAGGTTCCTTTCCGGAAATGCTTCAGCACCATGGGCAGCGCAGCCAGTGCCGCCAGACCCAGCATGGGTAACAGAATGTGAGGTTCAAAGATGATGCCCAGGTCGGGCGTTTCTTCTCGGGCGAACACCTCACTCAGACCTGCACCGACCGAGGTATAGACCAAGCCACCTGGGATGATGCCCAGAAAAGTCGAAATCACAAAACGATGCAGCGGCACGCCGACAAGGGCCGGGATCAGATTGGCGACAAAAAAGGGAACCGCCGGGACCAGCCGGATCAGAAACAGAACCGACCACTGGTTCTCGTCGATGCCATCCTTGATCGCTTTTATCTTCCCTTCGCTGGTCTCCATCCGCGCGGCCAGCTTCTCGCCCAACCCCCAGCGGGCGGCCAGAAAGATGATCGTGGCCCCGATCGTGGCCGCCGTGACATTGAACAAGACACCGGGAAAGGTCGCGAAAAGGAAGCCGCCGGTCAGCGTGGCAATGGTCGCGCCGGGAAGCGAGAAACCGACGATCACGACGTAAGCCAGGATAAAGACAAGCACCGTCATCAGGTAATTGGCATCCCGAAACGCCAACAGCGCCTCGCGGTTCTGCGCCAGCGTCTCAAAGCTCAGGTAGTCACGCAGAGTGAATGCCCCGACAAGCGCCACGATGGCGATCGCGATCAGCGGCAGACGGCGCAGCATGGGATGCTGGGCCTGTTTCCGCGTCTGGGAGTTCTGTTCGGTCATCATCATCTGCGTTTCCGCGGCAAGGGCGGCAAGACGCCGCGTTGATCTGATCAGAGGATGGGGGGAAAGCCGCCCCTTGCCCACCCCCATCACGCGTGGTTGAACGGGGCTGACAAAATCGTTCCTGCCTGTAACAAAGGCTGAAAATTTCTGTCATCTGGCATTTGACTCGCCCGTCAATGCCCCCTATAGACCGGACTTCGAATGACACACGCTCCGAATCCACCGGGATTGGGGGCACATGACGGAGACGGGCGATGAAACGCACCTACCAACCTTCGAACCTGGTTCGCAAACGCCGCCACGGCTTCCGTGCGCGTATGGCAACGAAAGCCGGTCGCAAGATTCTGAACGCACGTCGCGCACGTGGCCGGAAGTCGCTGAGCGCATAAGCGCCGGGGCTGCAGGCATGTCTGCGCCCAAAGCTGACAACACGAAGACCGCCGGGGCCGAAGGGCCTGCGGCGGTTTCCGTTTGGGCGGACGGTCCGGATCTGGTCACCCTGACCCAGCGGCGGGACTTTCTGGCCGCCGCGCGGGCCAGACGCGCCCCCGCCCCCGCCTTTCTGCTGCAAGGCCGCAAGCGCCGGGACACGGAACCCGTGCCATCTGCGCAAATCCGCATTGGTTTCACCTGTTCCAAAAAGGTCGGCAATGCTGTCGCCCGCAACCGTGCCAAACGCCGCTTGAGGGCCCTTGCCCGTGAGGTTCTGCCGATCCATGGCCTACCCGGTTGGGACTACGTGCTGATCGGTCGCGCTGAAAAAACCGCCGGTCGTGATTATGTTGATCTGACAGCGGACCTTGTCCGCGCCATCAACCAGATCCACACTCCGCGCCAGAAATCATGACCCCCGCCGCTTATCTTCTGTCCCTGCCCATCCGGGCCTATCGTCTGGTGCTGAGCCCGTGGGTCGGCTGGAGCTGTCGCTATCAACCCACTTGCAGCGCCTATGCGCTTGAGGCGCTGCAGACGCACGGCGCGATAAAGGGCGGCTGGATGGCCGCCAAACGGATCGCACGCTGCAACCCGTGGGGGTCGTGCGGTTATGACCCGGTGCCGGGCACGGATTGCGATCACAACCGACCCGACTGAGCCGGATGTTGCCGAATCGCCACATACTGCGGCATTCGGAACACATTTCTTGAAATCTACGGTCACCGCACTAAAACGACACCACCTGAAACGCTCGCAACAGAAGGAGGCGTTACATGACCAGCACCAGCGCACGTCCTTTCGCCTGCCGCGTTACGGGTCTGTGGGGCATATCCGCCTCGTAATCCCCGGATTGCGCGCCTAACGGCCCCGCAAAACCGCCCGAACGGGCTTGCCGACATTTCTGACACCCGACCTGACGCGACGCCCTGGCTGTGTCCGCGGCAGGCTGCGGTATCGGCGTGTCCTTCCAACCATAATTCCAAACACGAGGGCCGGTATGCCTACCGGTAACCAACCCATGATGGACTCCAACTTCCAATCCGAGCCTTTGCGGCTCAACGATCTGATCGACGATCTGGTCGCGCGGCATGGCATGTGGCGTGTCGTCCGCGTCCTGATTGCACGAATTGCAAGCCCGCGCGCCCGGCGACCGCTGACGGACAACCTGTCCGATCACCTGCGGCGGGACATCGGGCTTCCGCCCAGCCACCCTCCACCAAATGTGCCTGAACCGCGATTCTGATCAATCAGCCCCGCAGTTCCGGCTGCGGGGCAGCGTTCAGAAAACGTTTGACCTCAAGTCAGGTTGAGGTCCGACAAGACATGATCATCGCAACAGGAGATCGAAAATGACCGACACATTGTCCCTTCCGCCCCGCCCTCGAAAAACACCTTTTCGGCTTGAGGCGACACTGGTCGGCCTGATCCGCAGGCATGGCCGGTGGCGTGTGATCCGAGCTGCCCTGTTCGCCCGACCTCGCCGGCCGCTGTATCTGGATGATCTGCCTCCCGGCCTTCGCCGCGACATGGGGCTTCCCGCGGATGGGCGCGCCAAGGCTCATCCCTGGCACGACCTGCGTTAGGCGGCGCGCTTCGGTGCGCAGCCAAACGTCTGAACGCTTGCCAGAGGCCCCCAAAATGCTTAGACGCCCGCTCATGACCGATCTCATGCCCGACCAATTGGACGACATTCATCCGCTGTTTCACGGCGCGCCTTCCAGCACCGAGTTCAAGAAGCTGCGCAAGCGTATCATACGCAATGTGCGCGAGGCGCTGGACCAATATGGGATGGTCGAGCGCGGGGCGAAATGGCTGGTCTGTCTGTCTGGTGGCAAGGACAGCTACACGATGCTGGCCGCCCTGCACGAGCTGCAATGGCGGGGTGTCTTGCCGGTCGAGTTGCTGGCCTGCAATCTCGATCAGGGCCAACCGGGCTTTCCCGCGACCGTCCTGCCCGAGTTTCTGCAAAAGATGCAGGTGCCACACCGGATCGAATACGAAGACACCTATTCCATCGTGATGGACAAGATACCGCAAGGCCGCACCTTCTGTTCGCTCTGCTCGCGTCTGCGCCGGGGAAACCTTTATCGGATCGCGCGTGAAGAAGGCTGTTCCGCCGTGGTGTTAGGCCATCACCGCGATGATATTCTGGAGACTTTCTTCATGAACCTGTTTCACGGCGGACGGCTGGCCACAATGCCGCCGAAGCTCGTGAACGAAGAAGGCGACCTGTTCGTCTATCGCCCCCTTGCCCATGTGGCCGAGGAGGATTGCGAAAGATTCGCGACCCAGATGAACTATCCCATCATTCCCTGTGACCTGTGCGGCTCGCAGGACGGATTGCAGCGTCAGCAGGTGAAAAAGATCCTAGACGGGTGGGAGGCCAACTTTCCCGGCCGTCGCCAGATCATGTTCAAGGCCTTGATGAACACGCGCCCCAGCCACCTTCTTGATCCGCAACTGTTTGATTTCAAAGACCTGACGCTGGCGACAGCGCAGGATGCGGACAGCGATACAAACAATTCGCGGTAATATTCCGTCGTTCATTAACCTCTGATTGACCACACGTTCCTACTTTGTCCCAAGGCAAGGGGTGCCGACGCGTTGCCGCCTTGCACGTATGACGCGCGACAAAAGGAACCTGTCATGGCGATCGTTCAGGGTGCTGAGCAAGTGAAATCAAGTATTCGCGCGGTCTTGAAGGCTCCGCATCTGGCGGCATTCCTGCCCGCCACGATGATCTTTGCATACTGGTATGGTGGCGAATCCCTGATGGTGCTGGTCGCCATCCTGTTTCCGGGGCTTTTGGCCATTGGCGGCGCGGTGACCCGGCCGGCGACCGCTTCACCGCGAAGGATCGACGCAGTCACAGGGTTGCCCAAACGGGACAGACTGCTGGAACATCTGGATCGCGGGTTTGAACCCGACGCGGCATTCGAAAAATCCTGTCTGGTTCTGGAAATCGACGATTTCGAGAAGCTGACTCAGCAACTCGGTCGTGCGGGAACCGAACATATCTGCCGCACCGTCTCAGACCGGCTGCGGTCCGCGCTGCGCGAATCCGACCTGATCTGTGCGCTTGAGGCAGGCCGGTTTGGCCTGTCGATCGACAAACGCCAACGCGCGGATCTGGAAGCCACGTTGCAACTGGCCGCCCGCCTTCAAGCCACGGTCAGCGAACCGATTTCGCTGGAACAGACACGCGTCCTGCTGTCGTCCTGCATTGGCTTCGCATTGCCCGGACGCGCACCCGGGGCAAGCGGCGATGCGCTTCTGGCCGCTGCCGAAAGCGCGCTGTCCGTCGCAACGCAGGCTGGGCCGGGGTCGATTCGCGCCTATTCCAACGGCATGGCGCCACGTGTCGGGCGCGTCGAACACAATCGCGAAGCGTTGCTTCGCGCTTTGGATGAAGGCCAGATAGCACCCTGGTTTCAGCCCCAGGTCTGCGTGAAAACCGGTCGCCTTACCGGGTGCGAAGCGCTGGCTCGCTGGCAGCACCCGACAATGGGATTGATCGCCCCCGGTGCATTTCTGCCAGCGATCGCCAAGGCGGGTCTGTTGGAGCGACTGGGTGAAGTCGTACTGTACGGCGCGCTGTCCGCCCTGCGTGACTGGGATCGGGAAGGGCTGACCGTTCCAACCGTGGCAATCAATGTCTCGGCCGAAGAACTGAACAATCCCTGCCTGAGCGACAAGATCAGGTGGGAACTGGATCGATTCGACATCGCCTCATCGCGTCTAGTGGTCGAGATTCTCGAGGATGTGATCACCCAAACCGAAGACGATATCGCGATCCACAACGTCAACGCCCTGGCCGAGATTGGATGCAAGATAGACCTCGACGATTTTGGCACCGGCAACGCCGCCATCGCCAGCATCGCCCGGTTCAACGTGCACCGGATCAAGATCGACCGCTCGTTCGTGACCCATATCGACAGCGATGCTGACCAGCAGAACATGTTTTCGGCCATCCTGACCATTGCGAACCAATTGAAGGTCGGCACGGTGGCCGAAGGCGTCGAAACACATGCCGAGCACGCGATGCTGGTCAAACTGGGTTGCGATCACGCGCAAGGTTATTCGATTGCCAAGCCGATGCCGGCCGCCGCGTTTCCGGAATGGGTACTTGGGCGGGGCCAAAACCAGGCGACAGAACAGGACATCCCCAAACTTGCCTGAGGCAGCGATCCTCAAGATTGCGCGCGCCCTGCGCCCTAAAACTGCTTGACCTTTTGCGCCCTGCCCTGTTGAACCACTCTGACCGAAATTGATGAGTGGTAGGCCCCGATGGACGACCAGAACAAGAACCTGATCCTCGCAACAGTGCTGAGTTTTCTCGTCATCACTGGATGGATGATCATGTTTCCACCGGCGGATCCCATCGAAAGCCCCGCACCGACCGAACAAACATCCGCCGAAGGTCAGGTCGTCCCGACATTGCCCGACAGCGACGGCGCATCGGCCCCGGCGGCGACCACCGCTGATGTTTCCGCCGAACAGGCCAATGTCGGTCGTGTCGAGATTGACACGCCGGAACTGTCCGGGTCGATTTCGCTTCTGGGTGGGCGACTGGATGATCTGAAGCTGAAGGATTACCACGTCGAACTGTCGAAAGAGAGCGATATCGTCAAACTGCTGCGCCCCACCGGCGAGGCGGAAGCCTACTATGCGCTTTATGGCTGGACGCCCGGCGGACAGACCGCTTTGGAAGACGTGCCGGGTCCGACGACGGTCTGGTCGGTTGAAACCGGCAACACGCTGACCCCCGAAACCCCGGTGACCCTGCGCTGGGACAATGGCAAAGGCCTGATCTTCCGCCGCACCATATCGGTTGACGAGAACTTCATGTTCACCATCAACCAGTCTGTCGAAAATACAAGCTCCACCCCCCACCGCATGGCCCCTTATGGCGTGCTTGCGCGTCATGGCGAACCCTCGAACCTCAAGGGGTTCTTCATCCTGCACGAAGGCGTCATACGCCAGGTCGACAAAGAGCTTGAGGAAACCGACTATTCCGACGTCGCCGACCTGTCCTTCGACGAGCGCGAAGGCGCAAAAGCCGATGTGGCACAGGTCGAGGAAAACGGCTGGATCGGGTTTACCGACCATTACTGGATGACCACGCTGATCCCCGAACCCGGCCAGGGGTTTACATCGGTGGTGCGCTATGCCGAGAAATCGGACATCTATCAGACCCAGATCAGGATGCCGACACAGGATGTTGTCCCCGGTGCGACAGCCAGCGTCGAAACCCGGCTATTTGCCGGTGCCAAGGAATGGGAGACCATTCGCGCCTATCAGAACGAGGATGGCATCCATCGCTTCATCGACTCGATCGACTGGGGCTGGTTCTTCTTCCTGACCAAACCTATTTTCGCGGTGCTGCATTGGTTGAACGCCGTGATCGGCAATATGGGCTGGGCCATCATCGGCCTGACCCTCGTGATCAAGGCGATCCTGTTCCCGCTGGCGTACAAATCCTATGTCTCGATGGCGAAGATGAAAGAACTTCAGCCCGAGATGGAAAAACTGAAGGATCGTGCCGGTGACGACCGTGCTAAGCTTCAGCAGGAAATGATGGAGCTTTACAAGAAGGAAAAGGTCAATCCGGCCTCGGGCTGTCTGCCGATCCTGCTGCAAATCCCGATCTTCTTCTCGCTCTACAAAGTGATTTTTGTCACGCTGGAGTTGCGGCACGCGCCCTGGATCGGTTGGATCAAGGATTTGTCGGCGCCCGATCCAAGCTCGATCCTGAACCTGTTCGGTCTGTTGCCCTATGCCGCGCCCAGCCCCGACAGCCTGTTGGCCATCGTGTCACTGGGTGTGTTGCCGATCATCCTTGGTATCTCGATGTGGCTGCAACAGAAGCTGAACCCGGCGCCCACCGATCCGACGCAGGCGATGATCTTTGCATGGATGCCATGGGTGTTCATGTTCATGCTGGGCCAGTTTGCCTCGGGTTTGGTGATCTACTGGATTGCGAACAACACGATCACCTTCGTGCAGCAATACACGATTATGCGCAGTCACGGTCACAAACCCGATGTGCTGGGTAACGTGCTGAAAACCTTCAAGCGCAAGTCGAAGGATGCGGGCTGATGGCGTATGTCGCCGAAATCTGGCGACATCCGATCAAGTCGCACGGGCGTGAGGCGCTGTTGAACGTAACCCTGAGGGCAGGCGAATGCCTGCCCTTTGATCGTCACTGGGCTGTCGCCCATGATGCCGCACGGATCGAAGACCCCGATCAATGGGCATCCTGTTCAAATTTCTCGCGCGGGGCAAAAGCACCGTTGCTGATGGCGCTTGACGCACAGTTTGACCGTGCAAGCAACACGATCACGCTGACCCACCCGGCCAAACCTGGCATCACTTTCAACCCCGACCGCTTGGAAGACCACCCGCGCTTTATCGAGTGGATCACACCGCTTTGTCCGACAAATCGCGCCGCACCCGCACGTATCGTCAAGGCCGACCGGGGGATGACGGATACCGGTTTTCCTTCAGTCTCGTTGATCAACCTGGCCTCGCACGCCGCCGTTGAGGCCCAGATTGGGCAGGCATTGTCGCCGTTGCGTTGGCGCGGGAACCTGTGTCTTGCCGGGTTGAGCGCATGGGACGAGAAAGGCTGGATCGGCAAGCGCATCCGCGTGGGCGAGATTGAAATGGACATCCGCGAGGAAATCACCCGCTGTCTTGCCACCACCGCCAATCCGAACACCGGGGAGCGTGATGCCGATACACTGGGCGCGCTCGAACAAGGTTGGGGCCATCAAGAATTTGGCGTTTACGGCTACGTGACCAAGCCGGGTGCCATTCACATCGACAGCCCGGTTGAGGTTATCAAATGAACCAACTTCCCTTCCCCCTTGCAGAAGACCCTGATCCGCAGGAACGCGAGGCCGGGCGCCTGCTGTTTGCCGCGGAAACCGACTTTCTGAAAGGCGTCGTGGCGATGGACGGGTTGCCCGCGCCCGACCGGGTCGAGGTTTGCTTTGCTGGCCGGTCAAATGTAGGTAAATCCAGCCTTATCAATGCCTTGACCGGGCGAAAAGGGTTGGCGCGTGCGTCCAACACCCCAGGCCGCACGCAAGAGATCAACTTTTTCACCACCACCAACGGACCCTATCTTGTGGACCTTCCGGGCTATGGCTATGCCAACGCCCCCGTGAAGGTGGTCGAGAAATGGCAGCGGCTTCTGAAGTCCTATCTTTCAGGTCGCCAGAACCTGCGCCGCGCCTTCGTTCTGATCGACGCGCGTCATGGTGTTAAAACCGTGGACGAAGACATCATGACCCTGCTGGACAAGTCCGCCGTGACCTTCCAGGCGGTGCTGACAAAGGCCGACAAGGTGAAAGAGAAAGACCGCGAGAAGGTGCTGGCGCAGGTGCGCAAGGCCTTGTCGAAGCACCCGGCAGCCTTTCCCGAACTTGTGCTGACCTCGTCTGACAAAGGCGACGGGATCGAAACCTTGCGGGCCATTATCGCAACGCTGGACTGATCCGACGGTCAGACGTGTTGCGCGCCGTTCACCTCAATCTCGGCGCCCGATATATACGAGCTTTCCGGCGAGCACAGGAAATAGATCGCGGCGGCAACCTCTTCCGGTTGGCCAAGGCGCTGCAGCGGCAGTTTGCGCACAATCTTGTCGGTGCCGGGTGACAGGATCGAGGTTTCGACCTCACCGGGCGCAATCGCGTTCACCCGCACGCCCATGGGGCCGAAATCATGCGCCATCTCGCGGGTCAGGGCCGCCAGCGCCGCTTTGGATGTGGCATAGGCCGCGCCGGCAAAAGGGTGCACCCGCGACCCCGCGATCGAGGTGACATTGACGACCGCCCCTTTCGCCGCGGCCAGTTCGTCTTTCAGGCCCCGGGCCAACACGACCGAGGCGAAGAAGTTTACATGGAAGACTTTGCCCCAATCCATCAGGTCGGTGTTCAACGTGTTCAGCCGCGATCCGTTTGGCCCCTTGGGGGACACGCCCGCATTGTTGACCAGCGCATCCAGCTTTCCATCCAGCTTTTCCTGAATGACCCCAACCGCGTTGATCGTATCGGCAGGGTCGGACAGGTCCAGTTGCACATGATCCTTGCCGGTTCCGCCCCAGGGGCATTCTTCGGGGATGGCATGGCGTGAACAGGTGATGACCCGCCAACCTTCGCGGTTGAACCGGCGCACAGTGGCGTGGCCGATGCCCCGGCTGGCCCCGGTCAGCAAAAGGGTTTTTTGTCGCTCGGCCATGGTGGGTATCCCGTTGGTTGGTTTCGCCGCAACCCTATCAGCCCACGGGCAGCGTGCAATGGGCCTTGGCATGGGATGGGCAACACTCTAACACGGTGGGGCACGAGGAACTAGGAATGAAGACCCAGAACATGAACCGCGATTGGATCGCCACCGCCCGCACTCTGTCTCAGGCTCTGCCCTATTTGCAGCGCTATACCGGCGCAACCGTCGTCATCAAGTTCGGCGGAAATGCCATGGGCGACGACGAAGAGATGGCCAGTTTCGCCCGCGACATCGTGCTGATGCGACAGGTGGGTGTGAAGCCCGTGGTGGTGCATGGTGGCGGGCCGATGATCAACAGGATGCTGGATCGTCTGCAGATCAAAAGCGAGTTCGTGAACGGCAAGCGCGTGACGGATGCAGCCACGGTCGAAGTGGTTGAAATGGTCTTGTCCGGTGCCGTCAACAAGCGGATCGTCCAGGCCATCAACGCCGAGGGCGGCAAGGCCGTTGGTCTGTCCGGCAAAGACGCCCGCCTGGTCACATGCGACCAGACCAACCCAGACCTCGGGTTCGTCGGAACCCCTGCCGAGGTCGACGTGTCCATTCTTCATGACCTGGCGGCGACGGAAACCATCCCGGTGATCGCCCCCTTGGGTGTGGGCCGTAACGGCGAGACCTATAATATCAACGGCGACACAATGGCGGGCGCGATCGCCGCTGGCCTGAAGGCGGATCGCCTGCTTCTGCTGACGGATGTCGAAGGGGTGAAAAACGCCGAAGGCGCGGTTTTGACCCAGCTGACCCCGACGCAAATTCGCGAGATGACCGCTTCGGGCGTGATCGCGGGCGGGATGATCCCGAAAACCGAGACCGCTCTGGCAGCGATCGAGGGCGGCGTGCGCGCCGTGGTCATTCTGGACGGGCGCGCGCCCAATGCCTGTTTGCTGGAACTTTACACAGATCACGGTGCCGGATCGTTGATCCGCGCCTGAACGCGGACCCGTGGCGTGGGGCCATGTCGCGCGAATGTGTCTTGCGCTTGGCGGGACAGACCATAAATTCACCGCATGGAATACGAGCTTCTTCTTCGGCTGGGCAGTTTTCTGGGCCTGTTTGCCCTGTTCGCAATCATCGAGGCCAAAGCGCCCCGTCGCGCCCGCACCCAGCCCCGCCAGACGCGCTGGTTCACCAACCTGTCGATCATCGTGATCGACAGCCTGACCCTGCGTCTGATGGCGCTGGTGATGCCGCTGCTGGCGGTTGGTGCCGCACTGGACGCCGAGGCGCAGGGATGGGGCTGGTTCAACAATGTCGACCTGCCCGTCTGGGTCGAGGTGATCGCCGCTATCCTGATCCTTGATCTGGCGATCTGGGCGCAGCATGTGATGTTTCACAAGGTGCCCATCCTGTGGCGCCTGCACCGGGTGCATCATGCTGACCGTGATTTCGACGTGACCACCGCGCTCAGGTTTCACCCGGTCGAGATCGCAGCCTCGATGTTCATCAAGATTGGCATGGTCTATCTGCTGGGCGCACCTGCGCTGGGGGTGATCCTGTTCGAAGTGATCCTGAACGGATCAGCCATGTTCAACCATGCCAATATGCGTTTGCCACTGGGATTGGACAAATGGCTTCGTCTTGTGTTGGTCACGCCCGACATGCACCGGGTGCACCATTCCATTCACAGAGATGAAACAGACAGCAACTATGGCTTCTGCTTGTCGGTCTGGGATCGTATGTTCAGAACCTATACGGCACAACCCCGCGACGGGCATGACGACATGGTGATCGGGCTGCAATGGCAAGACGACAATCCATCGAAACTGGGCTGGAGCCTGATGCTGCCGTTTCGACGGAGATGACCCTTGCGCACCTGACACAAGAGGCACGGGCACGCCAGTTGGACGTGTTCGGCGCTTTGCATGACGGGTCGGATACCGTGATCCTTCTCGGGCCGTTTGAACCGGGGTTCTGGGCACGATTCACCGATAGCGCAGAATTTGGCGACGGTTTGCCGGACCCGATGGATCGCTGGTCAAAATCCGTGATCTCGGACCTGGCCGCGCGTTGGGGGGGACAGCCGGTCTTTCCCTCGGACGGGCCGCCTTATCCTCCGTTCTTCGATTGGGCCTTGCGGTCAGGTCGCGCGTGGCGATCGCCGGTGACATTGCTGGTTCATGACACCGCCGGTCTGTGGGTCAGCTTTCGTGGCGCTGTGCGCCTGCCGGGGCGGCTGGCCCTGCCCCCCGCGCCGAACTGCCCCTGCGACACGTGCGAAGCCCCCTGCAAAACCGCCTGCCCCGTCGATGCGCTGAGCGACGCTGGCTATCACACCGAAAAATGCATCGACCATTTGAACAGTGCGGACCGCGCCGGTTGCATGGGGTCGGGTTGTGCTGCGCGTCGCGCTT
This sequence comes from Aliiroseovarius zhejiangensis, assembly GCF_014656375.1. Classification (GTDB taxonomy): domain Bacteria; phylum Pseudomonadota; class Alphaproteobacteria; order Rhodobacterales; family Rhodobacteraceae; genus Aliiroseovarius; species Aliiroseovarius zhejiangensis. The sequence continues at coordinate 292,398 of NZ_BNCH01000004.1, forward strand.
GCCCCGTCAGCCGAAACTATGGCAGGTTGGCCGCTCAGTCTGCATTTCACATGAAAGCGTTTAACCCAAGATGACACTGACCCTGATCCTGACCCGACATGCCAAATCCAGCTGGGGGGATGCCGATCTGGATGACCATGCCCGGCCGCTGAACAAGCGCGGGCGCGCTTCGGCGAAGGCAATCGGGCGCTGGTTGGCCGAGCGTGGATATGTACCCGACACCGTCCTGTGTTCGGACGCAGAACGCACCCGCGAAACCTGGGCGTTGATCGCGGACAAGTTCGTCAAGGCGCCGAAGGCTACATACTCGCGTGCGCTGTATCTAGCCAACCCCGACACGATGCTCGGGGCGTTGAAAGCGTCTGAAACCGAGACTGTGATGATAATCGCCCACAACCCCGGTTCGGCCTTTCTGGCCCGGCGGTTGGCGGTAGAACCCCATCCGCACCCAAGGTTCAACCATTACCCGACCGCTGCAACCAGTGTCATCAGGTTCGAGGCTGACCGCTGGGCAGATGTGGATTGGGGCACCGGACAGGTCATTGATTTCGTCGTGCCGCGCGAACTGATCTGAGCGCAGAGTAAAAAGGGGCCAGCCCCTCGCGGCATAGCCGCTCACCCCGGGATATTTCTCGCCAGAAGAAACGCGGGAAATGCAAAACCCCGCACGCGCCGGTGCGGGGTTTTGGTCGTGGTGTGCAGGCAGATCAAAGGATCTGGCTGAGGAACAGTTTGGTGCGTTCATTCTGAGGGTTGTTGAAGAACTCTTCCGGTTCGTTCTGTTCCACGATCTGGCCGGCATCCATGAAGATCACACGGTTGGCGACCTCTTTCGCGAAGCCCATTTCGTGGGTCACGCAGAGCATGGTCATGCCTTCTTCGGCCAGTTCCACCATGGTTTCCAGCACCTCTTTGATCATCTCGGGATCAAGCGCCGAGGTGGGTTCGTCAAACAGCATGATGCGCGGACGCATGCACAGCGAACGCGCGATGGCCACACGCTGTTGCTGACCACCCGACAACATGCCCGGATACTTGTGGGCCTGTTCGGGGATCTTGACCTTTTCAAGGAAGTGCATCGCAATCTCTTCCGCCTCTTTTCGGGGCGTTTTGCGCACCCAGATGGGGGCGAGCGTGCAGTTTTCCAGGATGGTCAGGTGCGGGAAGAGGTTGAAGTGCTGAAACACCATCCCCACTTCGGAGCGCACCTTGTCGACGTTTTTCAGGTCCGAGGTCAGCTCGGTTCCGTCAACGATGATCTGGCCTTCCTGGTGCTCCTCAAGCCGGTTGATGCAGCGGATCAGGGTGGATTTGCCCGAGCCCGACGGCCCCGCAATGACGATCCGCTCGCCTTGATAGACGGTCAGGTCGATGTCGCGGAGCACGTGGAAGGCCCCGTACCATTTGTTCATGCCCCGGATTTCGATGGCAACCTCGTCCGACACTTCCATTTTCGAGCGGTCGGCGTGGGTTTCGAGAGTAATAGACGACATAGGTCTCTCCTTTAACGGTGGTCCGTGCGAAGCCGGCGTTCGAGATACATCGAATAGCGCGACATCGAGAAACAGAAGATGAAGAACAACAGCGCGATGAAGCCGTAAAGCTCCCACACGACACCGTTCCACGCCTGGTCTGCACGGATGGCATTTGAAAGACCCAGAGGGTCCAGAAGCCCGATGATCGACACCAGCACCGTGTCCTTGAACACGCCGATGAAGGTCGACACGATGCCCGGAATCGAGATTTTCAGGGCTTGCGGCATGATGATCAGGCGTTGGGCTTTCCAGTAGTCCAGCCCGAGCGCGTCGGCCGCTTCATACTGGCCTCGCGGCAAGGCGGCCAGACCGCCCCGGATCACCTCGGCCATATAGGCTGCGGCAAACAGCGTCACCATGATCAGCACCCGAAGGATGATGTCAAAGTTCGTCCCCGGCGGCATGAAGATGTTCAGAAGCGTCGAGGCGACGAACAGAAGCGTGATCAGCGGTACGCCGCGGATGAACTCGATGAAGCCGACGCAGAGTGCCTTGACGATCAAGAGGTCCGACTGGCGGCCCAGCGCCAGCACGATGCCGATGGGCAGCGAACAGGCGATGGCGACGACACCGATGGTGATCGACAGCATGAAGCCCCCGAAATCGCGGCTTTCGACGGGTTCAAGACCAATGGGGATGATGCTTTGCATGAGGTCTGCAAAGCCGACCGTCAAAAGCAGCCACCAAACCAGCGCCACAAGGACCGCGACGATCATTCCCACAAGGCTTCCGGCGATCGGAGCCAGAAAGCGGAAGACGAAGTAGCCGATGACGAATCCCAGCGCCGCCCCTATGGGCAACCACAGCGATCCGCCCCACAACAGCCACGGGGCAATGAACGGGTAGATCGCCGAGAAGATCAGCGGGTTTGGCAGGCGTTTTGCCCCGGCTTCAATCTCGGCCGCGCGGGCTGTTTTGTCCGCTGTGAGGGCTTTGTAACCGATTGCCGCTCCGGCAGCGATCAGGGCCAAGCCGACAACGATCCCCAAGGCACCGCCAAGATAGAGGCTGGTCAGACCCAGAACGGCACACAACAAGACCCAGTTCATCCGGCGCGATATCATGTTGAACAGCACCGGTGTCACCGCCACGAAAAGCAGCAGAAAGGCCAGTATTGGGCGCCAGCGCAGGTCCGAAGTGCCTTCCTCCGACCCATTGGGATAAAAGCCGAACAGAAGCTGCTGCCAGCGGTCGTTGATGACCCCCCAGCACGCGGCGTGGTGGCCGCTTTCAGCGCCGAAGATCTCGCGGCATTCGCTGAGTGACGCGCTGTTCCAGGTGGGCGAGAATGCCCAGGACAGCAGGAACGATACGACATACCAGATGAAAATCAGCGACAGCACTGTCAGGATCGAGTTTCCGACCCCGTTGAACAGGTTTTGACGCGCCCAGCCGACGAACCCGACCTGCGATGCAGGTGGTGCGCGTTCAGGCAGCATTTCGGCGCGGACATAGGACAGATCGGACATATCAGCGCTCCTTCAGCTTCACGGATTCGTTGTACCAGTTCATCACCGCCGAGATGGTCAGCGAGATGGTCAGGTACACCAGCATCAAGAGCAGAACCGTTTCCAGCTCGCGCCCGGTCTGGTTCATGGTGATGCCACCCAAGGTGCCCGTGATGTCCATGTAGCCCACGGCAATGGCCAGCGAGCTGTTCTTGGTCAGGTTCAGATAATTCGAGATCAGCGGCGGAATGATGACCCGCAATGCCTGTGGCAGGATCACAAGGCTCATCGTGCGTTTGGGGCGCAGACCCAGGGCGCTTGCCGCTTCGGTCTGGCCTTTTGACACGGCCAGGATGCCGGCACGGACGATTTCGGCGATGAAAGCCCCGGTATAAAGCGACAGGGCAAGCCACAGGGCGATCAGTGAATTCCGCAGGTGAATGCCGTTTCGGAAGTTGAAACCCTTCAGTTCGGGATAACCCAGATGGAACCCGAGGATGGCAAGCACCAGAACAACCGGCACCACAACAACCCCAAGGCGCCAATGCCACGTGCGCGGGCGCACGCCTGTGGCCTCTTGCAAAATGTCGGCGCGGCGTTTGATCAGCACCGAAGTCAGGATGCCCCCGATCAACACCGCCAGAAGCGCCAGCAGGTCAAGGCTGACATCAAAGCGAAGGCTGGAATTGCCAAGAAGGTGAATATCCCCAAGGCTGCGTGAAAACAGCGGTTCGGGAATATAGATCCCGCGGTTGGTGACGGCCACGCTGTCCCAGAGGGACATGCTGGCCTCGCCTTTTCGAAAGGCGCTTGGCTGTGGAAGAGTCTCGATCAGGACCGCCATGGTGAACACGATCCACAACAGGACCGGAACGTTCCGGAAGCCTTCGACATAAACGGCAGACAGGCGGGATATGATCCAGTTAGGCGACAGGCGCAAAACGCCGATGATCACGCCAAGCACGGTGGCAGTGATACAGCCCATGACCGCAACAAGCAGGGTGTTGAGAAGCCCCATGAACGATGCGCGCAGGTGGGTATCTTGCGAGTTGTAGTCAAGAAGGCGCTGGTTGATGTCGTACCCCGCAGGCTCCATCATAAAGCTGAAACTGGGTTCTTTTCCCAGCTCCGCGAGGTTCTGCGCGGTGTTTGACAGAAGCCAGCCGATAAGCATCAGAAAGCCGATCAACGCGACAATCTGAATGGTCAGCGAGCGGTACCGGCTGTCATAGAGCAGCATGGATAGCCGGAACTGGCCCTGATGAGGGTCGGTTATAGTTGTCATTGATGACGTCCCCGTTGCCCTTGGCTTTGTTTGTTAGTTGCGGATCGTGCCGCGGTGCCAAGGTGCGTTCTGTTAGAAACGAAAAGGGCGTGGCAGCACCACGCCCTTTCCAAAGATATGTTTACCGGAACGGTGGCGAATAGATCAGACCGCCATCTTTCCACTGAGCGTTCAGGCCACGGGCCAGAGCGATCGGTGTGCTTTCACCAATATTCTTGGCGAAGACTTCACCATAGTTTCCGCCCGCCATGATGGCGCGCTTGGCCCAGTCGGCATCAAGGCCGAGCATTTCGCCCAGGTTGCCCTCGGTGCCCAGCAACCGGTTGATTTCCGGGTTGTCGCCAGGTGCGGCCGACAGTTCGCCGATATTGGTCGACGTGATACCCAGCTCTTCTGCCGAAATCAGGGCATTCAGCGTCCAGCGGACGATGTCAGCCCACTCGTTGTCGCCGTGACGGACCAGCGGTCCCAGCGGCTCTTTCGAGATGATTTCCGGCAGAACGACGTGATCCTGCGGGTTCTCAAACGTGGCGCGCGTTGCGGCCAGACCCGAAGCGTCGGTTGTATAGGTATCGCACGCACCGGCAAGATACTGCTGTTGACCTTCGGCGTTGGTTTCGATCGGCACCGGTTCATAGCTGATGTTGTTTGCGCGGAAGAAATCCGCCAGGTTCAGCTCGGTGGTGGTGCCGGTCTGGATGCAGACGGTCGCGCCGTCCAGATCCTTGGCCGAGCTTACACCCATCTCTTTCGAGACAAGGAAACCCTGACCGTCATAATAGTTCACGCCGACGAAGTCGAACTTCAGATCGACATCGCGCGACAGTGTCCATGTCGTGTTCCGTGCCAGCATATCAACTTCGCCCGACGCAAGGGCGGTGAAGCGTGTTTTGCCTGTGGTCGGAACGAATTCGACCGCGTTGGCATCGCCCAAGACAGCAGCGGCTACAGCACGGCAAAAGTCGACGTCGAAACCTTCCCACTTGCCGTTTGCGTCCGGCGCGGCAAAGCCGACAAGACCGGTGGTCACACCGCAGTTCAGCTTGCCGCGGGCCTTGACGTCATCAAGGGTCGCAGCCGCCGAAGCGCCAGCAGCCATGCCGGCGACAGTCAGTGCGCCAAGAAAAACGGTTTTTTTCATGTTTACCTCTTCCTGATAGTTGCCCGTAGTTTCGGGCTATTTCGCAGCCCTATCGGCCACAACCATGTTTGCGAAAGGAATGACCCCTCTCAACATGGGTGAGAGTTTGAAAGAATTGATCAGTTATCGTCAAGGGCAACATCGCCATTTGCGATGCTTAACCTAGGGGAAAGCAAGAATATTATCGTGGCTAACGCATTGGTTGCATTATGTTTCGCGGCGGCTTGCGTGAAAGAACCAGGCGGCGTTCACAATGTCGATACGTTTTTTCTCTGCAAGTTCCGAGGCTTCTTCGTCAATGCCCCATTGCTCTTCCTGCCAGGTCTCGTCGACGCGCGACAAGGCCCAGGCTTCGTCCACGGATATCCTTTCGACGGTAACGGCAAGTGCCAGAACCAGCGATCCGCTGATCGCCACCAGATCGTGAAAGCCGGCAAGTTCGAATTCTGACATCCCGTGCACCCGTTCCGACAGCAGGGCAAGCGCCGCACCATCCTGCGGTTGATGCATGATTCCCGACACCGGGCGCAACCGTGCGCCCAGCGCGTCGGCGGCCCAGTCCAACAGCGGATCCCACATCCCAGATTGCCGTGCGACCAGTTCTTGCGGGTGTGTCGCGCGATAGCATAACAGATCGCTGTCGCCATACGCCGCCAGCATATCCGCAACCTCGGTGAACTGGTGTGCGACCTTGTCCAGGGCAGAGTTTGCCGTGCGGGTGACAGGCATGGTCGCGGGGTCGATCGTGTCGGCCTGTGCGTCCCATTCCCCGGCAATCGCTTCGGCAAGCGCGAGGGTCGGAACCCGCAGCAGCGTCTTGGCGGGGGTCTTGATCGCACGGCCGTCAAGCTGGACGGTGTATCCGCCATCGCAGGCCACCGGCCTGGCCTCTTTCCAGAACCGCTTTGCCACCCAACCGCTCATGCCGTCCTCCATAAATCATCCAGCGCCGGGATCACATCGGCAAAGGAGTCGATCAGCAAATCTGCCCCCGCAGCAATCAAGCTGTCGCGCGGGTGATACCCCCAGGTCACGCCGATGGTACGAAAGCCCGCCGCGCGCCCCATTTCCATATCAAAACTCGTGTCGCCGATCATGACCGCCTGCGCAGCCTCCGCACCCGTTTCCGCCAAAGCGGCCCGCAACATCGAAGGGTGCGGCTTCGACGGATGATTGTCCGCCGTCTGGCTGGTGACAAAGAAATGGCGCAGATCATGCGCGTCATAGGCGTGGTCCAGTCCGCGCCGCGCCTTGCCGGTGGCCACCCCCAGCAACACTTCGTCACGGGTGTGCAGATGCTCAAGTGCCGCGCGTGCACCGGGATAAAGTGGTGCCGTCGCCTCGCCGCCCTTCTCGGCCCGCAGTTTGATGAACATATCCTTGTATTTTTCCGATGCCTCGGCAACCTCGGACCCGCTCAACGCGGGCACCAGGCGCTGGATCGCGTCGTGCAGCGACAATCCGACGATCGACAAAACCTCGTCGCGGCTCGGCAGCGACACGCCCATCGCCCCGAAGGCACGGTTCATCGCTTCGACGATGAAATCCTGACTGTCGATCAGAGTGCCATCAACATCGAAAACGGCAAGGCGCAGACCCGTCATTGCAACGCCTCGAACGGATCATCGGCGGCCAGATCCTCGGTCCAGCCGAAGGTCTTGAACGTATCGGCCATATGGTCAGACAGCGGCGCGGTGACGGTCACGGGCTTCCGTGTCACCGGGTGCAGGAAGGTCATCGAACGGGCATGCAGATGCAGCTTGCGCGACACCTCGCCGCCAATCATGGCACCCCAGCCATCGCCCATGTTTTCCTGACCAGACCCGCCATATTTGCCGTCACCGATAATCGGGTGACCGATTTCGGCCATATGGGCACGCAACTGATGGGTGCGCCCGGTAATCGGCTCCATCGCGACCCACGCTGCGCGCGAGGCCACGCGATACAAGGTGGCATAAAGTGTGTGGGCGCGTTTCGCGCCGGGGGTCTGGTTCATCTCGCGCGGGTGTACGCAGATCATCTTTTCGCCGGCCCCTTTGCCGCCGCCTTGCGCCTTGACAAGACCGAAACGAATTTCCCCAAGATAGGGCGTCGGCACACCGGCCACCACGGCCCAGTAAATCTTGCGCATTTCCTTATGACGGATCGCCGCCGTCAACGCCGAGGCCACCGCCTGCGTCCGCGCCAGAAGCAACACGCCCGACGTGTCCTTGTCCAGCCGATGCACCAACCGGGGCTTTTCATCGCGGTCGAACTTCAATGCCTCGGCCAGCCCGTCAACGTGACGCGTCTGCTTCGATCCGCCCTGCGTCGGCAGGCCCGGGGGCTTGTTCAGGGCAATGATGTGGTCGTCCTGATAGATGATACACGACTTGATCAGTTTCGCATCCGCATCCGACACGCGCGGCTGGGGTTTTGGCCGATCCTGCCCCTGATCGGGCACCGGAAGCGGTGGCACGCGCACCTCGTCCCCCGGCCCCACCCGGGTCGAGGTTTTGACCTTCGCGCCATTCACCCGAAATTCGCCCTTGCGGCAGCCTTTCTCGATCCGGCCCTGCCCAACATGCGGGAAATGGCGCTTGACCCAGCGGTCAAGCCGTTGCTCGGCCTCGTCCGGGCCAATGGTAATGACCTGAACGCCGCTCATGCCAGCACCATACGGGTCAGCATGACCCCAGCAATCAGGGCCAGGATGGACAGGACGACCGTCCCGACAGCATAGAGTGCCGCAGACCCCATCTGACCGCGCTCAAAAAGCGTATACGCTTCCAGCGAATAGGCCGAGAAGGTCGTGAACCCGCCCAGAAATCCGGTCATAAGCAACGGCGATATATGCGTGAGTTCCTTGCGCGCCAGAAATACCACAACGATACCGATAAGAAATGAGCCAAGCACGTTTACGATCATCGTGCCCGCCGGGAAACCTGTGCCAAAGGCGCGAATGTAAGCGTTCACGCTCAGATAGCGGGCCGAGGCGCCGATCGCGCCCCCAAGGGCAACTTGCAAAAGGGGTGTCATCATGCGGCCTGACTGCGGCCACAGGCGGCGCTTGTCAAGCGTCGGGATCGTCTTTGCGGCCCGCGGATCGAAAAGGTCACCTTATTCGACCCGCTTGGAGCGCAGGCGCGCGAAATAGTCGACCCGCTTTTTCAACTCGCGTTCAAAGCCACGTTCGACCGGTACATAATAGACACCGCGCTTGACCCCATCGGGGAAGTAGTTCTGCCCCGAGAACCCGTCGGGCGCGTCGTGGTCATAGGCATAGCCGTCGCCATAGCCCTGATCTTTCATTAGGCTCGTCGGCGCGTTCAGGATGTGTTTGGGCGGCGGTTCCGACCCGGTTTTCTTCGCCGCCGACATCGCTGCCTTATAGGCCACATAGGCCGCGTTGGATTTCGGCGCCAGCGCAAGATAGGTCACGGCCTGCGCCAGTGCCAGTTCGCCTTCCGGGCTGCCCAACCGTTCATATGTTTCCCACGCGTCCAGACAGACGCGGTGGGCCTGCGGATCGGCCAGCCCGATATCCTCGACCGCCATACGTGTGATGCGGCGGGCCAGATACCGCGGGTCTTCCCCACCGGTCAGCATCCGCGCCAGCCAATACAGGGCGGCATCCGGGTCCGACCCGCGCACTGATTTATGCAGGGCCGAGATCAGGTTGTAATGCTCGTCACCCGACTTGTCATAGATTGCGGCGCGTTTCATCAGACGGGTGGACAAACCGTCGACATCCAGCTTGCCTTCAATCTTCCATGCAAACACCTGTTCGATCAGGTTCAGAAGCGCCCGCCCGTCGCCATCTGCCATCTCCAGCAACGCATCGCGGGCGTCGCCGGTCAGGGGCAAGGGGCGGCCCAGTTCTTTCTCGGCCCTCTGGGCCAGCCGCTCCAGATCAGCGAGTGACAGGCGGGTCAAGACCAACACCTGCGAGCGCGACAGCACAGCGGCGTTCAGTTCAAACGACGGATTTTCAGTGGTCGCCCCGACCAGAAGGATGGTGCCGTCTTCCATATGCGGCAAAAACCCGTCCTGCTGGGCCTTGTTGAAGCGATGGATTTCGTCCACGAACAACAATGTTCCCTGCCCGTTCGACCGCCGATGCCGCGCGGCCTCGAACACTTTGCGCAGTTCGGGCACGCCGGTGAAGATCGCACTGATCTGGACGAAATGCAGGTCGGTTTCCCGTGCCAAAAGGCGCGCGATGGTGGTTTTACCGACGCCCGGCGGCCCCCAGAAGATCAGCGAGCCCAGACTGCCTGCTGCAAGCATCGTGCCAAGCGGTGCGTCCGGGCCAAGCACCTGCTCCTGCCCGATCACCTCGGACAGGGACTGCGGCCTGAGCCGATCGGCCAAGGGGCGCGGCGCATCCTTCCCGCCATCAGATGACTTGGACGCAGGATCATGATCGAACAGGTCTGCCATGATCCAAATCTAGGACTGCGGCCCGCCAGTTGAAAGGCGAAAACGGCCTGTCTGGGCAGGTTACAGAAGGTTATATTCCTGCGCGCGCTGAATCGCTTCGGCAGTCGTCCGCACAAACAGGCGCTCGCGCGCACTGCGCAACCGGGCCTTCAACGCACTTTCCGAAATACCAAGAAGCGCCGCGGCTTCGGCGTGACGACTGCCCTTGGCAATCAACCGCAAGGCCATGCGCTGCGCCGAGGTCAATTGCTCGGGCGGGGTCGATTTCTCATGCAGTTCAACCACCAGCGCATGGATTTCCGCAATCTCATCATCTGCAAACTCGCGATCTTCCCGCGCAAAACCGCCGATGGTGCGCGATGCGGTCGACCCATGCGACACGGCCACACCGTATTTCAGCCCGAACCCGCCAGCCTGTGACAGAATCCCGTGCGGGTCGGGCAGGTTCAGATCGCTCCACCGGATGGTGCCTTCGTTACCGAACCCCCAGAACACCATCGGATCCGCCAGCATATAGCCCTTTTCGGTGTAAATCTGGCTCCAGCGTGGGTCGTACGTCTGGATCATGATATGCGCCGAAGCATAGCGAATATGCAGCCCCAGCGCGTATCCTTTCGGCGCCAGGTCCGACAACTTGGCCAGTCCTTGATCAAGGCCAAAATCTTCGACCATGGTTTTCATCCCCAATCCCCGCACCTATCCTTTTAGACAGTTGCGCCGAAGTCAAACAACCATGAATTGTTTAGGCTGTTTTTTTGTAACTTCGAGGATATTTCTTATAAAAAAGAGGTGACCCGCAACGAAAAACCCCGCGCATGATGCACGGGGTTTCTGTTTTCCCGGAATGGGAAGGGTCATTATTCGTCGGCAGCGTCAGCAGCTTCTTCTGCTTCCAGACGGGCACGATCGGCCGCGCCTTTGGCATCGGCGTCGCGGTCGACAAATTCGATGATGGCCATGGGGGCCATATCACCATAGCGGAAGCCGGCTTTCAGAACGCGCACGTAACCGCCCTTGCGTTCGGCAAAACGGGGGCCAAGCACGTCAAACAGCTTGGCGACATGCTGGTCCTGCTTCAGACGCGCAGCGGCCTGGCGACGGGCGTGAATGTCACCGCGTTTGGCCAGCGTGATCATCTTTTCGATGATCGGACGCAGTTCCTTGGCTTTCGGTAGGGTCGTTTTGATCTGTTCGTGTTCGATCAGCGAACCAGCCATGTTGGCGAACATCGCCTTGCGGTGTTCATGGGTGCGATTCAGGCGGCGGTAACCACGAGCGTGACGCATTTTCTTAATCCTTCTTTGGTGCTCTTGAGTGAGCGGTGCTTTGTCTGTGAACCGATGCGTGTCGGTCCCTCTCCTTGGGGCAGGATTGCCCAGCTGTTCCCCGCACCAGGCGGGCATTAAGGGGCCACCGAAGCAGCCCCTGAATACTTAGAACTGGTCTTCGAATTTCTTCGCCAGCTCTTCGATGTTCTCAGGCGGCCATTCCTCGACATCCATGCCAAGGTGCAGACCCATGCCCGAAAGCACTTCCTTGATCTCGTTCAGCGACTTGCGGCCGAAGTTCGGGGTGCGCAGCATCTCTGCTTCGGTCTTCTGGATCAGATCGCCGATATAGACGATGTTGTCGTTTTTCAGGCAGTTTGCCGAACGGACGGACAGTTCCAGCTCGTCCACTTTCTTCAGAAGCAGCGGGTTGAACTCCAGCCCATCGTCTTCGTCCTGGCGACCAGCCGCTTCCGGCTCGTCGAAGTTCACGAAGATCGACAGTTGGTCCTGCACGATGCGCGCGGCAAACGCCACGGCATCTTCCGGCGTGACGGAGCCATCGGTTTCCAGCTTCAAGGTCAGCTTGTCATAGTCCAGCACCTGACCTTCACGGGTCGGCTGAACGTCATACGACACTTTCTTGACCGGCGAATAGATCGCATCAACCGGGATCAGGCCGATCGGCGCATCTTCCGGTTTGTTCTTGTCCGACGCGACATAGCCCTTGCCGGTGTTGACGGTCAGTTCCATGAACAGGTCAGCGCCATCGTCCAGGTGGCAGATCACGTGATCCTTGTTCAGAATCTCGATCCCGGCAGTTTCGGTGATGTCACCGGCGGTCACGACCATCGGCCCTTTGGCCGAAATCGACAGGCGCTTGGGGCCTTCGACTTCCATATTGATCGCGACGCCCTTCAGGTTCAGGACGATATCGGTGACGTCTTCACGCACACCCGCGACCGAGCTGAACTCGTGCAGCACGTTGTCGATCTGCACCGACGTGATGGCCGCGCCTTGCAGGCTGCTCATCAGCACGCGGCGCAGGGCGTTGCCCAGGGTCAGACCAAAGCCGCGTTCCAGCGGCTCGGCCACGACGGTTGCCTGACGTGCGGGGTCGTTGCCCGGCTTGACGTCCAGCTGCGTCGGCTTGATCAGTTCGGCCCAATTTTTGTGGATCATGCGTCCCTCCATACCAGTCCTGTCCCCATGTCCAAAGGGCAGGACGCCCGAGGTTAAAATGACGGAAACCGGGCCGCGACAACCGCAGCCCGGCGAAATAATACTGCTTAGACGCGGCGGCGTTTCGGCGGGCGGCAGCCGTTGTGGGCAATCGGGGTCACATCACGGATCGAGGTGATGTTGAACCCGATGGCCGCCAGCGCGCGCAGGGCCGATTCACGACCCGAACCGGGGCCTTGCACTTCGACTTCCAGCGTTTTCACGCCGTGCTCTTGCGCTTTTTTACCAGCATCTTCTGCTGCCATCTGGGCGGCATAAGGTGTCGACTTGCGCGACCCTTTGAAGCCCATGGTGCCAGCCGACGACCACGAGATGGCGTTGCCTTGCACGTCCGAGATCAGGATCTTGGTGTTGTTGAACGAAGAGTTAACGTGAGCAACACCGGATGCGATGTTCTTACGCTCTTTACGCTTCATGCGAGTCTTATCACGAGCCATTCGTCAAACCCTCCCTTATTTCTTCTTACCGGCAATGGCCTTTGCGGGGCCTTTGCGGGTGCGAGCGTTGGTGTGGGTGCGCTGACCGCGAACGGGCAGGTTACGACGGTGACGAAGACCACGATAGGCCCCCAGATCCATTAGGCGCTTGATGTTCATCTGAACTTCACGACGCAGATCACCTTCGACGGTATAGGTTGCGTCGATGTGCTCGCGGATGGCCAGAACTTCGGCGTCCGACAGTTCATTCACACGACGGGTCGGGTCGATGTTGACGGCTTCGCAGATGGCCTTGGCCGAAGTGTGACCAATTCCGGTGATGTATGTCAGGGCGATCGGGACCCGCTTGTGGGTCGGGATGTTTACGCCAGCAATACGTGCCACGTAGTCTTTCCTTTCGTTGCGGTTCCGTAATACCGGAACCTTTTTTCACAACGGAAGCCCGCCGGATTTTTCCTGCGGGCCGCGCTGAATTCTATGGTCTGATGCAGCGAAGGAGCGACCTTGTTTGCATCGTGATTCCCATCAGGGATGGGGTGACTTAGATGGGATTTCCGCAGGCGTCAACCCGTCTTTGTCCACAGGTCTGGATTTCCGAACCATTCGCATCACCAGGCACCGTGAAAACGGCTCATGCGTCCAGAATACCCGCGATCTCGGCCTGCACTTCGTCAATCGTGCCCAATCCGTTCACCGACCGCAGATCCCCCTTGGCATAGTAGTAACCAATCAAGGGCGAGGTCTTCTTGTAATACTCCATCAGGCGGATCTTCAGGCTTTCCTCGTTGTCGTCGGCGCGTACGGGTTGGCCCGCCTTGCGTGCCTCTTCCGCGCGACCGACGATGCGACCGACCAGCACTTCGTCATCAACCTGCATCTCGATCACCGCATCCAGCGATTGGCCGTGCTTCTCAAGCAATGCGCCCAAGGCATCGGCCTGTGCCAGCGTTCGGGGGAAGCCATCAAAGATGAACCCGCCGCCGTTATCGCCTTCCAGCTTTTCTTCGATCAGGCCGATGACGATCTCGTCAGTGACAAGTTCGCCCGCATCCATGATCGCGGCAACCTTCTTGCCCATCTCGCTGCCCGAGGCTTTCGCTTCGCGCAGCATGTCGCCGGTGGACAGTTGGATCATGCCACGTGCTTCAACGAGCTTCGCGGCCTGCGTGCCTTTGCCAGCGCCGGGCGGTCCAAGCAGAATGATGTTCATCGACGCGACGGAGCCTTCTTCGAACGCTTCTTGCCGCGCAGCTGCGACTTCTCGATCAGACCTTCATACTGGTGGGCCAGAAGATGCGACTGAACCTGTTGGATCGTGTCCATCGTCACCGACACAACGATCAGAACCGAGGTGCCGCCGAAATAGAACGGGATCGCCAACTGGCTGCGCAGGATTTCCGGCAGAAGACAAACGGCGGCCAGATAGGCCGAACCAAGGACCAACAGGCGGGTGACCACGTAATCCAGATACTCGGCGGTTTTCTTGCCGGGACGAATGCCGGGCACAAAGCCGTTCTGGTTCTTCAGGTTGTCGGCAACTTCATCCGTCTTGAACGCCACTTCTTTCGTATAGAAGAAGGTGAAGAACACGATCATTGCCGTGAAGAACAGCAGGTAAAGCGGCTGACCCGGCCCGAAATAGGCCAGGATGACCGACATCACCGGCCCCGCCTGCCCCGACGAGAAAGTCGAGATCGTGGTTGGCAAAAGCAGCAGGGCCGAGGCGAAGATCGCCGGGATGACGCCCGCCGGGTTCACCTTGACCGGCAGGTGCGACGACCCGCCGTCATAGACCTTCATGCCGACCTGGCGGCGGGGGTATTGAATGTGGATCTTGCGCAGCGCGCGTTCCATGAACACGACGAAGGCAATCACCGCAACCACCATCACCAAGACACCGATGATCACCGCAGGGCTGATCGCACCAGACCGGCCCGAAGCCAGGAACTGCGCCAAGGCGGCGGGGATCTCGGCCACGATGCCGACGAAGATGATCAGCGAAATACCGTTGCCGATGCCGCGCGCTGTGATCTGTTCACCCAGCCACATCAGGAACATGGTGCCGCCAACAAGGGTGATCACACAGGCGGCGATAAAGAACATGCCGGGGTTGGTGACAAGATCACCGGCTTGCAGGCTGTTGGCCAGCGCGAAAGCCTGCCCGGTGGCCAGCAGAACGGTGCCATAGCGGGTGTATTGGTTGATCTTCTTGCGACCTTGTTCGCCCTCTTTCTTCAGCTGCTTCAATGGTTCCCACATGGAAGACAGAAGCTGCACGATGATCGAGGCCGAGATATAGGGCATGATGCCCAAAGCAAACACGCCCATACGGCTCAGTGCGCCACCAGTGAACATGCCCAGTACGCCCGCGATGCCGGATTGCGCCTGATCCATGAATTCGCGCAGGGCGGTGCCGTCAATCCCCGGAATGGGGATATAGGTGCCAAGGCGATAGATGATCAGAAGCCCGATCGTGAAGAAAATCCGCTGACGCAGCTCGGTCGCCTTACCAAAGGCGCCCCAGCTCATGTTCGCGGCCATTTGTTCTGCTGCAGATGCCATAAGGCCCCCTCGATCCATGTAAAACACCGCCGGACCGTTCCCGGCTCCGGCGGCGCTTGAAAACGTGAGTAGACATGTAAGGGGCGGCGGCGCCCC
Source organism: Aliiroseovarius zhejiangensis (assembly GCF_014656375.1). Classification (GTDB taxonomy): domain Bacteria; phylum Pseudomonadota; class Alphaproteobacteria; order Rhodobacterales; family Rhodobacteraceae; genus Aliiroseovarius; species Aliiroseovarius zhejiangensis. The sequence continues at coordinate 307,834 of NZ_BNCH01000004.1, forward strand.
TCACAAGGTCTTATTCAGCCGCAGCCGGAGCAGCGACGGTCAGTTTGCCGCCCGCTTTTTCGACAGCTTCAACAGCCGATTTCGACGCGCCGGTCACGGTGATGTTGGCTTTGGCGGTCAGTTCGCCTTTTCCCAGCACACGGACACCGTCCAGCTTGCGGCGCACCAGACCCGAGGCAACCAGCGTGTCCTCGGTGATCTCTTTGGCGTCCAGCTTCTTCTCGTCGATGAATTTCTGGATCAGGCCCAGGTTCACAACAGCGAACTTCTTGCGGTTCGGCTTGTTGAAACCACGCTTGGGAAGGCGCTGATAGATGGGCATTTGCCCGCCTTCAAACCCCTTGATGGCCACGCCCGAACGGGATTTCTGACCTTTGATACCACGACCACCGGTCTTGCCCATGCCCGAACCGGGACCACGGCCAACGCGTTTGCGGGGTTTGGTTGCGCCTGGATTGTCGCGCAGTTCATTCAATTTCATGTCGCTTCTCCTTGCCGGAACTGACCCACGAAGCGGAAGGGGCCAAACACGGCTTTTCTTGGTTTTGATTCTGTGGCGCAAGACGCCACCGGGGGCGTATAGACCCTTGCCGCGCTTCGCGCAAGTCTGGCGACCATCGCAATGCGCTGATGGCGGTCGTTACTTGTTGCAGCCGCGCAGATACTCGGTCCAGGTCGGAACGCAGTCCGAGGTCAGGAAACGATGTGCGGCCGATTGGACGGCGGTGATCACCTCGGCGATGGCATTGGCCAGCGGGGCGACGGGGATAACAAGGGCGTTCATGGTATTGGTCCTAATCGGGATTGATATGTTCGCGCCCTGATAGGAGGGAAGTGATCAGACAACCACCGATGAATCCGAAAGGCCGGGTTGCGGGGCGTGCATGGGTAGGGGAGGAAACGCTATCTGGTTTTGGGTGAAAATCATAGAAGCGTACACTTTGTCTATTTTTTGAGAACCTTAGTGATCTTTTCAAGCTCCCTCCATATCTTCGTGATCGGGGGACTCGACGCAGACCGAGCCGAGAACTCAACCACGTTTAGACCGTGTTGGGACTCATAGGAGTTACCTTCGATATCTTGATAAGTTAGATTGACCTTAAATGGTTCTAGTGGGTCTTCACCCAACAGTTGATGACCGACCCCCAAGGAATAAGCCACGCTCCCCCCCTGAAGTATCACCTTGAGCGGTATCTGCCCTTGAAGTACCTCTGCCTCGAATGGCCGAGATATTAGCCTTGATGGGTCTGCGTTGTTTGGACGTTCAGTTTCGACAAATACATTCATCGCCGCTCCCGCACCAACGTTCGAGACACGCATTTCAATTAACATTGGCTCATCCGGGTGTTGATCCAAATGTGCAATCAACACTGGATCTGTTCCCGCCTGACGCATTCTCGATTGTTCCCTCAACGCCAGAAAGGAAATCACTAACGATACCGCAGCTATCAGTACCGCAGCAACAGCGGGAACCGCTTCTGAAGCCTTCAAATCTGAGATCCGAATTTCCCTGAGGTCACTGGCCAACCAAACACATAACGCGATTATGAGGCCGATGGTTATCCCTAGTGCGAGACGCCCGTCCGTCAGCCAACCATCTGACTTCAAACTCTTGGTGTGCCGAAACTCTGGCCTAAGCTGGCTCATATCGACTCCGCTCTTTCGCATACAATCGCAGATTGATATTCATGTTGTGCCGAATGGACTCTTTAGGCAACCGTCATCTAACAGATAACAAAAACACCCCGGCCATTTCTGACCGGGGTGCTGCAAATCTTCAAGAGGTGGTCCAAGCCGGGGCTCAGCCTTTCTCTTCGATGATCTCCACCATGTGTGGGATCGACGCAACCATGCCGCGGACGGCGGGGGTGTCTTCCAGCTCACGGGTCTTGTGCATCTTGTTCAGGCCCAGGCCGATCAGCGTCTGGCGCTGTTTGGCGGGGCGGCGGATCGGGGAACCGATCTGCTTGACGACGATGGTTTTAGCCATGGATCAGTCTCCTTACGCGTCTGCAGCTTCGGCGTCTGCCGGAGCTTCAGATTTTGCGCCCAGAATGTCGGCAACTTTCTTGCCGCGACGTTGGGCGATCATGCGCGGGCTGGCTTCTTTTTGCAGCCCGTCGATGGTGGCGCGGATCATGTTATAGGGGTTTTGCGACCCGATCGACTTCGACACCACGTCCTTGATGCCCAGCATCTCGAACACGGCACGCATCGGACCACCGGCAATGATCCCGGTACCTTCCGGAGCGGTCCGCATCACGACCTTACCGGCACCGTGACGACCTTCGATGTCGTGGTGCAGGGTGCGGCCTTCGCGCAGCGGCACGCGGATCATTTGGCGCTTGGCTTGTTCGGTGGCTTTGCGAATGGCCTCGGGGACCTCTTTCGCTTTACCTTTACCAAAGCCGACGCGGCCCTTCTGGTCGCCGACAACCACGAGAGCTGCAAAGCCAAAGCGCTTACCACCCTTCACGGTTTTCGACACACGATTGATCGCAACCAGGCGATCTGCAAATTCCGGGGTTTCGTCGCGGTCGCGACGGTTCCGGCGGTTCTCACGTTCTGCCATCAGAACATCCTTTCATGGTGGCGCACTTGGTCTGCGCCGTTCAACTCGATCCCAGTGGGCAGGTTGCCCCCGGATCATCGGAGGGGCGTTGCCGCCCCCCACAGGTTTCTTAGAACTTCAGCCCGCCTTCACGCGCGGCGTCGGCCAGAGCCTTCACCTTGCCGTGATACAGGAAGCCGCCGCGGTCGAAATAGCATTCTTCCACACCGGCCTTCTTGGCGCGTTCCGCGATTGCGGCCCCCACCTTGGCGGCTGCGTCGATATTGTTCTTGCCAACCACGCCCAGATCCTTCTCGAGCGAAGAAGCTGAAGCCAGGGTGACACCGTTCACATCGTCGATCAGCTGTGCGCTGATGTTCTTGTTCGAGCGATGCACCGACAGGCGCATCTTGCCCACGTTGTGCTTGCGCAGGCTGTTCCGGACGCGCAGGCGGCGCTTGAGGAACAGGGTCCGTTTGCTGTTTGCCATCTGTCTGGTCCTTACTTCTTCTTACCTTCCTTGCGGAAGATGTACTCGTCTTTGTATTTGATACCTTTGCCTTTATAGGGCTCGGGCTTACGCCATGCGCGGATGTTGGCCGCAACCTGGCCGACGAGTTGTGGGTCGATACCTTCGACAACGATTTCGGTCTGCTTCGGCGCCGTTACGGTGACACCCTCAGGGGCAACGTAATCGACGTCGTGCGACAGGCCGAGGTTCAGCTTCAGGACATTGCCCTGCATCTGGGCGCGGTAACCAACACCGTTGATTTCCAGCTCTTTCTTGAAGCCGTCGGTGACGCCCGTGACCATGTTGGCAACCATCGTGCGGCTCATACCCCACTGCTGACGGGCACGCTTGGACTTGCCGCGCGGCTCGACATTGATCTGGCTGTCCTCGACGGTGATGGTGACATCGTCGGTGGCGGTGAAGCTCAACGTGCCTTTCGGCCCTTTCACTTCAACGGTCTGACCCGACTGCGTCACAGAAACGCCGCTGGGCAGTTCGACCGGTTTTTTCCCAATACGAGACATACAAAGGCCTCCTTAGAAGACGGTGCAAAGCACTTCGCCACCAACATTCTGGTTGCGAGCGTTTGCATCGGACATGACGCCTTTGGGGGTCGAGACAATCGAAACGCCAAGGCCCTGACGGACCTGCGGGATGTCTTTCACGCCCATATAGACGCGACGGCCGGGGGTCGAAACCCGTTTCAGTTCGCGGATAACCGGAACGCCGTCAACGTATTTCAGGCTGATTTCAAGGGTGGGGTGCCCACGCTCGTCAGTGCCTTTTTCGTAGCCGCGGATGTAGCCTTCGTCAGCCAAAACATCCAGAACCCAAGCACGCAGCTTCGACGCCGGGGTCGAAACAACCGACTTGCCGCGCAGTTGCGAGTTGCGGATACGGGTGAGCATATCGCCGATAGGATCGTTCATATCTGTCTCTCCCTTACCAGCTTGATTTCACCAGGCCGGGGATCTGGCCGTTCGAGCCAAGTTCCCGCAGCGCGATCCGCGACACCTTCAGCTTACGATAGTAAGCGTGCGGACGACCGGTCAGCTGGCAACGGTTGTGCAGCCGGGTCGCCGAGCTGTTGCGCGGCAGTTTTGCAAGCTTCAGGCGCGCCTTGAAACGCTCTTCCATCGACTTGCTTTCGTCGTTTGCGATTTCTTTCAGCGCGGCACGTTTGGCGGCGTATTTTTCCACCAGACGCTGACGCTTCTTCTCGCGTTCGATCATTGCTTTTTTAGCCATGTCTATTCCTTCCCGCGGATCAGCTGTTGAAGGGCATGTTGAAATGCTTCAGCATGCTCTTTGCTTCCGCGTCGGTTTTCGCGGTGGTGGCAATCACGATGTCCATGCCCCAGTTCTCATCAACTTTATCAAAGTCGATTTCCGGGAACACGATGTGCTCTTTCAGGCCCATGGCATAGTTGCCACGACCGTCGAAAGAGGTGCCCGAAACGCCGCGGAAGTCGCGGATACGGGGCATCGCAATGGTGATCAGACGATCCAGGAATTCATACATCCGGTCGCCGCGCAGGGTCACTTTCGCACCCAGCGGCATGTCCTCGCGGACACGGAAACCAGCGATGGATTTCTTGGCTTTCGTCGTCAGGGCCTGTTGACCTGCGATGATCGTCAGGTCAGCAACCGCCGACTTGGCTTTCTTCGAGTCCTTCACGGCTTCGGCGCCACAACCAATGTTCAGAACGATTTTTTCCAGACGCGGGATCTGCATGTCGTTCTTGTAACCGAACTCCTCTTTCAGGGCGGCACGGATGCTGTCCTTGTAAAGGGCTTTCAGACGGGGGGTGTAGTTTGCGGTATCAAGCATCAGACAGTCTCCCCGGTGGTTTTGGCGTAACGCACTTTCTTGCCGTCTTCCTCGCGGAAGCCGACGCGCGTTGCCTTGCCGTTCTTGTCCAGCAGGGCCAGGTTCGACAGCTGGATCGGCATCGCTTGCGGGATGCGACCACCTTGGCTGTTCTGGCTTTGGCGGGTGTGGCGGATGGCGATGTTCACGCCGTCAACGACAGCTTTGCCGGCCTTCGGGTCAACCGAGGTGATTTCACCTTGCTTGCCCTTGTCCTTGCCGGCCAGAACGACGACCTTGTCGCCTTTTCTCAACTTGGCAGCCATCTTACAGCACCTCCGGAGCCAGCGAGATGATCTTCATGAAGTTCTTCGCGCGAAGTTCGCGAACAACCGGGCCGAAGATACGGGTGCCGACAGGCTCGTTGTTGTTGTTCAGAATAACGGCCGCATTGCGGTCGAAGCGGATGGCGGTGCCGTCTTCACGACGGACTTCCTTGGCGGTGCGCACGACGACGGCCTTGCGGACGTCCCCTTTTTTCACGCGACCGCGCGGGATGGCTTCCTTGACCGAGACAACAATGATGTCGCCAACGGATGCGTATTTACGCTTGGAACCACCCAGAACCTTGATGCACTGAACCCGGCGAGCGCCAGAGTTGTCAGCAACATCCAGATTTGTTTGCATCTGGATCATGTGGTTTCTCCCGACCTTTGGGGCGCCGATGCGTGGCGTAACCCCCAGGGTTTCGACTTATGTCAAGTCGTCCGGGAAGGCAGAACTTAGCCTTCCAGAACTTCCCAACGCTTGGTTTTCGACTTCGGCGCGCATTCGATGATGCGGACGGTGTCGCCTGCCTTGTAGGCATTCTTTTCGTCGTGAGCGCGATATTTCTTCGACTTACGAACGGTTTTCTGAAGCAGCGGGTGCTTGAAGCGGCGTTCAACCGAAACCGTGACGGTTTGTTCGTTGGCGGCCGAGGTGACAACACCTTTCAGGATACGTTTGGGCATTCGTCTGGCTCCTCTTACTCAGCCGCAGCGCGGGCTTGTTCGTTCAGAATGGTTTTCACGCGGGCCGCATCGCGGCGCACTTTACGCATCTGAGCGGTGTTTTCGAGGGCGCCGGTGGCCTGCTGAAAACGCAGGTTGAAGGCCTCTTTCTTCAGCTCTGCCAGCTTTTCACGCAGCTGGTCAGGAGACTGATCACGCAGTTCCTTGGCGTTCATTCGCCTGTTCCTTTCCTTGCACCAGAAGGCTCTGCCCGGTTTGTGGCAGGTCACCCTGTGTCTGGTGGGTGAATGTCAAAACACACGAATCCCGTCGCCGGAATCCGTGAGATGTGGGTCTATATGAGACAACGGCGCTTATGGCAACAGCAAAGCGCCTGTTTTGTTCAGATAGTGCCTACGCTTCTTCCTCGCTGCCGCCACTGACGAATTTCGAGGCATAACGCTGCTCGCCGATCCGCTCGATCAGGCTAAGCTGAAGCTCAAGCCATCCGCGATGCCCGACTTCGTCGATCGCGATCTCTTCGAACAGGGCTTTCGTCGCAAGATCGTCTGCTTCATATGCGGCCTTGGACGCTTGTGTATAGAACACGATTGCTTCCTTCTCGTCCTTCAGGTCGGACTCGAACATCTCTTTCAACGTCTTGGCAGTTTTCGGCGTGGCGGCAAAGGAAATCTCGGGCTCGCCGCCCAGTTCAAGGATGCGCGTCATGAAGCGGCTGGAATGGCACAGTTCCTCCTGGAACTCGCCACGCATGGTTTCGGCCAGCTTGTCCAGCCCCCAGTCATCCAGCACATGGGCGTGCAGCTGGTATTGATGCGCCGCGGTCATTTCCATTTGAAGGGCCGTGTTCAGGTGTTTGCAAATCGTTTCGTTAGACATGTCCCAACTCCTTTTCTTCCGTGTTCGTCCTCAACGTAAGCATCTGCAAAATGCCTTCAACCAGCGTGCAAATATGTCGCATTAAGGCTCGCCCCTTTTTTACAAGTGTTCTACAACGTCCCCATGCCCAATATCTCCTCCCTCTTCGTGACCCGCCTATACCACGCTCAACTGTCCGAGTTTGACCCGAAGGTCAGCCAGGACGAGCTTTATGACAGCTGCTATTCCATCGCCGAGGATGACGAGGCCGGGCAGGAATGGTGCGAGGCCGAGGGCTATCCCGGCTACACCTCTTATGCCTCCCTGACCGACCTGCCCTGGCGTTTCCCGATCTTCAAGGATCTGGTCGACAGCTTGGACAAGCATGTCGCGGCCTTTGCCGAGGATCTGGAGTTCAATCTGGATGATCGCGAGTTGGTGCTGGAAGACATCTGGATCAACATCCTGCCCCCCGGCGGTTATCACTCGGCGCATATCCATCCGCATTCGGTCATTTCCGGCACCACTTATCTGGCCCTGCCCGAAGGTGCTGGCGCGCTGCGCTACGAAGACCCGCGCCACGCCCGCATGATGGCCGCCCCGCCCCGCCGCAAGAATGCCCGGGAAGAACTGCAAGGTTTCATCACGAAACGCCCCGCCGAGGGCGATGTGCTGCTCTGGGAAAGCTGGCTGCGGCACGAGGTGATGCAGAACACCGGCGAGGAAGAGCGGCTGTCGGTCAGCTTCAACTACAAATGGGGCGAATAGACTCGCCGGTCGGTGCGTCTCCGCCTGATGCAGACGACAACCGGGCGAAAAGCCGCGAAGCCAGCGGCAATCCCGGCGTGTGATATTGCATATCAACCCTGCCCCCGGCAGTTTCGCTTCGATTGGAACCCAGACGTTCGCAGGGTGTTTACCTAAAAGCCCAAACGAACAACGGATGGAGTGATTGATGAAAACCGCAACCAACACCGCCCTGGCGCTCGTGCTGATACCGCTGCTCGCAACCGCCGGTTTTGCCGGAAACGGCAATGGCAAGGCAAAGGGGCATGGTCAGGCAAAGCGGATGCACGGTGGCGCGATTGTCCAGAACTGCCCGCCCGGACTGGCCAAGAAAAACCCGCCCTGCGTCCCACCCGGCCTTGCGAAACCACGGGTTGGCGACCATCTGGATGACTACGATTATTATCGTTTCACTGACTATGACCGCGATCGGCTTGATCCGAACTATCGCTACTACCGCGTCGGGGAAATGATCTATCGCGCCGACCCGACCACCTTCAAGGTGATTGAAGTGATCGGATTGATGGACGATCTGTTGCGCTAAGCCCGTTGCAGGACTGCAAACCGACGACACCCCATGTCGGGAAACAGATGCCAGGCTGCACAGGTCTCGGCCCGCGCCGAACCCTGTGCTAGTCGTCATAGACACCGTTGAACAATGATGGTCGGACTGGTGGCAGCGACGAAGAAGTGCCGTAGCGAGAAATCCAGCGACAAGGCCGCGCCAAGTCTGCCCTCCGCCACATCCACAACGCCATCCATGCCGGTCATTTGACGGCCGATCACCAGGTCACCACATCGTCGACTTGGCGCGCGCAGGCCAGTCCCTGTCATAGGCCGCGCCGTCGAATGCGCCCGAAGTCAGGTCGGTCATCATCTGACCGATTGTCGGCAACCCCGCACTGTCATCCCCGCAGGACCACAGGTTTGATCGCACGATCGCGCGCGCGCACTGGGGATAGACCTCGTGAATGCGGATCACGATCACAACGCGGGGCTGCTTGCCGCCCTTGTCGAACCTCGCCCGCAGGTCGGCATCAGTTGTCAGGCGCGCCTGTCCATTCACGCGCATCACGTTCTTTGATCCCGGCACCATGAACATCAGCGACACGCGCGGGTCGCGGACGATGTTGCGAAGGCTGTCGATCCGTTCGTTTCCACGCCAATCCGGCAGGGCGAGCGTCCGCGGATCAAGCACTGTCACCACAGACCCGTCATCCCCGCGCGGGCTGCCATCGGTGCCTTCCGGTCCCACTGTGGTCAACACGCAAAACCGCGAGGCTTCGATCCAGGTCCGATACGCCGATGTCAGGTGATCCGTCACTTTCCGGAGCGCCATCTCGACCGGGGTGCCATACAGCGCTTCAAGCTCTTCAACCGTCTCCAGAAAATCCATCATGCACTCACTTCCATCCCAGCTTCCCGCATCAGCGCATTTGATCCGGTCTCGATCGTGTCTTCGAGCTGTTTCATGAAATCACTCAATTCAAGCCCCGGCTCGATGCGGGGATGGAACTCCACCACAGCAAGGCCGGGATAGCGCATAATGCCGTGGCGCTTCCAGAACACGCCCACATTGGTCGAGGCCGGCACGCAGGGTTGCCCGGTTTCGCGATACAGAACCCCCGTGCCGATCTTGTAGGGCTTGGTCTCGCCCGCCCCGACGCGTGTGCCTTGCGGAAAGATGATCAATTGCCCCGGCAGGGCAGCCCCCGATTTCACGTCCGCCAGCATCTGTTTGATCGCGGCCCCACGTTTGCCCCGGTCAACGGCAACGCAGCCGATACGATAGGCATAGTAGCCGAGGATCGGGGCCCATTTCAGTTGTTTCTTCATGATGAACTTCGGGCGCGGCACGGCCGAGGTGATCATGATGATGTCCAGAAAACTCTGGTGCTTGGAAGCGATCACCACCTCATCCGTCGGCGCCTCGCCACGAATTTCGGTCTGCAAACCCACCATCCAGCCTGCTGTCCAACGGACCCAGCGGCAATAGGTGTGGATCGCCGAAAACGCATAGTCACGCTTCAGGATCGCCAGCGGCGTGAAAAACACGGCCAGCACCGCCATCATCAGATACATCTGCACAATGAACACAAGTGACCGCAGCCATTGGAATGCGTGGCGCATCAGCGTTTCTCCTGCAACACGGTCCGGGCAGTCTGCCGCGTGGCGGCAAATGCCACAAGGGCAGCAAGTGGCGGGATCAGCAACGGCCACAACCACTGCCAGCCTTCAAACCCCAGATCTGTCAGGAAATTTCCCTGCTCGCCCGACGAGGGCATCAGAAACACGGCCAACGCCCCCAGAACCGTCCCGACAGACGCGCCGCCCAGCGCGCGCAGGGTATAGCGACGCACGAATGCATTTGCGATATAGCTGTCCTGCGCCCCCACGAGGCGCAACACGCGGATCACCTGCTCATTGGCAGCCAGCGCCGCCGACGCCGCCAGCGTGATCACCACGCCTGCTAGGGCGCCAATCAGGACGATGGACACAAAGCCCAGCGCGCGCAGGCGCTTGGCGGCCCTGACCAGCGGTTCACGCCAGCGGGTATGATCGTCAAGGATCGCCCCGGGCGCCTCGCCCGCCAATCGGGCGCGCAGCCCTTCAGCATCGAATCCATCGCCCTCTTCGATCACTTCGATCAGCCGGGGAATGGGCAACTGATCCAGTGGCAGATCAGGACCGAACCACGGGGCAAGCAGGGCGCGCTGCTCGTCATCGCTCAGGGGGCGGGCATTCCCGATCCCCGGTGTGGTGGCCAGGATGTCCATCACGGTCAGAACCTGCGCGTCCATCTGGTCAACCGGCGCGTTGATGCGGATGGTCGAGCTTTTGGCCAGCGCCTCGCCCCACCGATCCGCCACCCGGCCCGTCGCGAGCGACAAGGCCAGTGCAAAGACGGCCAGAAACGCCATCGACGCGGCGGCGAACACCGTCAGGCGGGCGGTATAGCCGGTCGGGGGCACAAGCCGGTCCGCCTGTGCGTCCCCGGCAAGAAAACGCAGGAAAGAGCCAAGCCGCGCGTTCATAGATCCGCCCCCGCCTGATGAAGCTGCTTGTTCGATATGCGCAGCACCCGGGCCTGTATCTGCGCCTTGGCAGATCGGATCAGGTTCATGTCGTGGGTGGCAATCAGTACCGTCTTGCCCATCTTGTTCAACTCGACCAGCAGGCGCAGAAGGCGCAGCGACATATCCCAGTCGACGTTTCCGGTGGGCTCATCGGCCAGGATGACATCGGGCGACATCACCACCGCACGGGCCAGCGCCGCCCTTTGCCGTTCACCACCCGACAACTCCGGCGGTTTCGCATCGCGCTGCGGGGTCAATCCGACCCAGGCCAGCAGGTCGTCCAGTTCGGACGGGTGTTCCAAGCTGCGTCCGGACACGGTCAGCGGAAGAGAGACGTTTTCGGCGACGTTCAGATGATCCAGAAACTGGCAATCCTGATGCACCACACCAATCCGCCGTCGCGCCCTGGCAACATCGTCGCGCGACATCTGTTGCGTGTCCTGATCAAACAGCGATACACGCCCCCGTGTGGCGGTCAGTTCGGCATAGCACAGCTTGATCAGAGTCGTTTTCCCGGCCCCTGACGGACCTGTCAGAAAGTGGAACGACCCCGGTGCAAGTTTCATGGAAATGTCGGATAAAAGAGTGCTGCCCCCATATCCGTAGGACACTTGTTCCAGTTCGATCACACGATGCCCTCGCCTCTGTTTGGCGACAGTTTTGCCTCAGCCATGCGTTTGTTTCAATGCACTGCTTGCAATGATTTGATTTTCGCCGGGAAACTGGCATATTTAGGTCGAAGTGGCAGGAAAAACCCGGGTCGAATGCCGGGGATCGAGGAAAGCATATGCGTCTGGTTTGCCCAAGTTGCGGCGCGCAGTACGAAGTTGATGACCGTGTGATGCCCGAAACCGGGCGCGACGTTCAATGTTCAAATTGCGGACATGGTTGGTTTCAATTGCCGCCCAGCGCAGAAAAAGCGGCTGCGGAAAAGGCCAGCGCGCCTTCCCCATTCGACGACATCGACGAACTGGACGACGTGGCGGAAGAAACGCCAACCGCACCAATCAGCGAAGTCGCGAATGCGCGCCCGGCAGACACAGCAGACGCGCCCAAGGACACGCCATCCGAAGGCAGCGTCGCCGATACCCCGCCCGCACGGCAGTTGGACGACGGCGTCCGCTCGATCCTGCAAGAAGAGGCCGAGCGGGAACGCAAAGCCCGCGAAAGTGAACGCGAGGGTCTGGAAACCCAGCCCGATCTAGGGCTGGACGATGCCCCGGCGACCACCTCCGACAACATCGACAAGATGATGGCGGATGAACAAGCAGCGGTCGAGGACGACGTTGCAACCACATCTGACGACATCAAGGCCCGCAACGTCCTTCCCGATATCGAGGAAATCAACTCGACCCTCGATGCCCCCGCGGACGATCCGTCCGAGGTCGCCACAGCCCCCGCGGACAGGGCCGAAGCGGCAAGTGGCGGGTTCCGTCGCGGCTTTATCCTTGTCGTGGCCCTGGCCTGTCTGCTGGCCATCCTTTACATCTTTGCGCCGGTCATCGGGGAGCGTATTCCCGCCATCCGGCCCGCGATGGATCAGTACGTCGCCCTCGCGGACACGGTGCGCATCGGATTGGAAAAACTCATGCGCTCGGCGATCGGCAAGATGCAGGGCCTGATCGACAAACCTGAAGCCAGCTGAGCTGACCACATCGGAAGTGTTGCATTCACGCGGCGCGACAGGTGCCGCCAAGCTCAGTTGCTGCGAAAAATTCGTGATTCCCCGATCATCTCTTCAAGGGCCGTGATCCGGTCCGTGCTGTCGCTGCGGCTTTGGATTTCGGCCACCAATGCCTCGATCAGGAAGTTGATGGCCAGCGTCGAATCCCAGCTTGACGGGACCTCGACCATGCTGCGGAAACAGAAGGTGGCATAGCGTTCGATCGGGGATCCCCACTGATCGGTGAACAACACCACATTTGCCCCCTGGTCGACCACCAGCTTCGCCAGACGCTCCAGTTCCTTTTCATAGCGGCGAATGTCGAACACGATCAGCGTTGCGTTTTCGTCCATATCCAGCAGCGATTGCGGCCAGACGCTGGGCGAAAAATCCAACTGCGCGACACCGGGGCGAATGATCTGAAGGTGGTTGAAGAAATAATGCGCGTTTGACCGGGTGATCCGCCCCCCCAGCAAATAGAGCCGCCGGTTTGGGTCAGACAACAGTGCCGCCGCCTTGTCAAATTCGTCCAGATCCAGCCTTTCAAGGCTGCGGTTGATGTTGCGGGAAACGGCTTCGGCAAAGCGGCTGACGATATGGTCCTTGCCCGCCGACAGTTCCGCGGTTTCCAACTTGGCCAGCGGCTCTTTCATCCGGGCGGCGATTTCTTCGCGGATGGCGTCTTGCAGGTCAGGAAAACCCTGATAGCCCAGCTTCCGCGCCAGCCGGATGATCGTGGGCGTCGACACCTCGGCGCTTTCAGCCAGCTTCGTGATCGACTGCAACCCCGCCACCAAACTGTCATCCAGAAGTGTTGCGGTCAGGCGCCGTTCAGCCGCCGTCAATTCGTCCTGCTTTTCCCGGATCAGATCTTTGACGAGGGGTTTCTTTCCCATTTGTTATCATTCCAATCATAGATCTCGGCGCTGTAGCAATAACTACAGAATACATCTTGACACAAGCAGACTCGGTGTAGTGATAATTACATAACGGCAAACAGGGGGGCAAGGAGAATGCTCGGAACAGCTTGGCCGGCGGCCGCGCTGATCGGTGCTGCGGGCATGGCGCCCATAGTTCTGGTCTGCGAGCACGCATCCCATTTCATTCCGCCCGAATACGGCGCGCTCGGGCTGGAGGGCGATGCTCTGCTGTCACACGCCGCCTGGGATATCGGGGCGCTGGACGTGGCCAAGTGCCTGAGCACCCGGCTGGATGCCCCCCTTGTCGCCGGTCAGGTCTCGCGCCTGGTTTACGACTGCAATCGACCGTTGGAAGCCCCCGATTGCATCCCCGCTCGAAGCGAATTGATCGACATTCCGGGAAATGCCGGCCTTAGCGATACCCAAAAGCAGCAACGTTTCGACACCGTCCACACCCCGTTTCATGCGGTGGCCGATCAGGCGATCGACCGACAGCTTGCGCGATCCGATGCACCGTTCCTGCTGGTCACGGTGCACAGTTTCACCCCCGTTTATCATGGGCAACGCAGGACGCTGGACATCGGCTATCTGCACGACAGGAACAGCCGCGCAGCCGAAGCGGCTCTGAAAATCGAACAAGAACTCGGCGTCTTTCAGACCGCGATCAACGAACCCTATGCGGCGCGCGACGGCGTGACCTATTCGCTGGCCAAACATGCCGAATCGCGTGGGCTGGACAATGTCATGATCGAAATCCGCAACGATTTGATTGACACACCTGCAACCGCCGAAACCATGGCTGATCATCTCGCCAAGACGCTGAAACAGGTCATGGAAAACCTCACCTCATCGGAAGCTGTCAAAACATGACTGCACTTCGCAAATTCATCAGCTTTGTTGACCAGATCAACTATCGTATCGGACGGGTGACCATGTATGGCATCTTCGTCATGATGGCGATCCTGCTGTGGTCCTCGATCTCGAAGACCTTTTTCAACCCGTCGCTCTGGACACTGGAAATGGCGCAGTTTGCGATGGTCGCCTATTACATTCTGGGCGGACCATACTCGATCCAGATGGGGTCGAACGTGCGGATGGACCTTCTGTATGGCGGCTGGAGCACACGACGAAAGGCCGCGGTGGATTGCGTCACGGTCCTGTTCCTGATCTTCTATCTGGCGATCCTGTTATGGGGCGGGATCGACAGCACCGCCTATTCTTTCAAATACGGAGGCGAACGCAGCCCGACCGCGTGGCGCCCGTATCTCTGGCCCATCAAGGTGATCATGTGCATCGGCATCACGCTGATGCTGCTGCAAGCAATATCCGAACTGTTCAAAGACATTCTGCGCCTGCGCGGCGAGGAGATCGACAATGTCGTATGAGATGATTGCGATCTTCATGTTCGCAACCATGATGGCGATGCTTCTGACCGGGCAGCGCGTGTTTGGTGCCATCGGCTTTGTTGCCGTGATTGCGGCGCTGGTGCTCTGGGGCGACCGGGGCGGGTATGACATCGCGTTTTCGTCCGCGATGAAGCTGATGAAATGGTATCCGCTTCTGACCCTTCCGATGTTCATCTTCATGGGCTATGTGCTGTCGGAATCAAAGATCGCCGATGACCTTTACAAAATGTTCCATGTCTGGATGGGCGGGCTGAAAGGCGGGCTGGCGATCGGCACGATTGGCCTGATGGTGCTGATCTCGGCGATGAACGGGCTGAGCGTCGCGGGCATGGCCATCGGCGCGACGATTGCCCTGCCCGAGCTACTGAAACGGAACTATGACAAGCGAATGGTGACGGGGGTCATTCAGGCCGGATCATCGCTGGGCATTCTGGTGCCGCCATCGGTGGTGCTGGTGCTCTATGCGATGATCGCCCGCCAGCCTGTTGGGCAATTGTGGCTGGCCGGTGTCGTTCCGGGCCTGATGATGGCCGCGATGTTCATCATCTACATCGCCGTGCGTTGCCACCTGAACCCGACCCTTGGCCCTGCCCTACCGAAAGAGGACCGCGACATTCCGATGTCCGAGAAACTGGCGCTTCTGCGCGCCGGGATGCTGCCGCTTGTGATCTTTGCCGCGATGATGGTGCCTTTTGTCAACGGCTGGACCTCGCTTGTCGAAAGCTCGGCCATTGGTGCGCTGACGGCCTTTCTGGCGGCGGTCGTGAAGGGACGGATGACCCGCGAGGTATTTGAAACCTCGGTCCGCATGACCCTGGGTATCAGTTGCATGTTCATGTGGATCATCCTGGCCGCGCTGGCCTTTGGTGCAGTTTTCGACGGGCTGGGCGCCGTGAAAGCGATCGAAACCCTATTCACCGAACGGCTGGGCCTGAACCCGTGGGTCATCCTGATCCTGATGCAGCTGAGCTTCATCCTGATGGGCACGTTTCTGGACGATACCGCGATGCTGGTCATCGTGGCGCCCCTTTATGTGCCGCTGGTCGCCGCGTTGGGTTTCGACCTGATCTGGTATGGTGTGCTTTATACGATCACGACTCAGATTGCCTATATGACGCCGCCCTTCGGCTATAACCTGTTTTTGATGCGTGCCATGGCACCGCCGGAAATCACGCTGCGCGATATCTACGGCTCGATCCTGCCGTTCGTGCTGGTGATGGTGCTGGCGCTGACGCTGGTCATCCTGTTCCCCGACATCGCGCTGTGGCTGCCGGGGTGGGTTTATGGAAACTAGAGGAAAGAGCCTGACGAAACAGGCCGCAACATTGCAACAAGGAGAGAAAGAAATGACGACAAGACGTAAGTTTATCGCCGGAGCCGGTGCAGGTGCGCTGGCCGCCCCGCTGGCGACCCCCGCATTGGCGCAATCCACGATCAAGTGGCGGATGCAGACCTATGCCGGCCCTGCACTGGCCGAACACGTGGTCAAACCCGCCATCGACATGTTCAACCAGATCGCGGGCGACAAGATGCAGATCGAGCTGTTCTTTGCCGACCAGCTTGTGCCCACGGGCGAACTGTTTCAGGCCATGCAGCGCGGCACGATCGACGCGGTGCAATCTGACGATGACTCGATGGCCTCGCCCACAGAAGTGACCGTGTTCGGCGGCTATTTCCCGTTTGCCTCGCGCTATTCATTGGACGTGCCGGTTCTGTTCAACCAATACGGCCTGAACGAGATCTGGGACGCAGAATACTCCGCAGTCGGGGTGAAACATATCAGCGCGGGCGCATGGGATCCGTGCCACTTTGCCACCAAGGACCCGATCAACTCGCTTGAGGATCTGAAGGGCAAACGCGTTTTCACCTTCCCGACCGCTGGTCGGTTCCTGGCACAGTTCGGTGTCGTGCCCGTGACGCTGCCGTGGGAGGACATTGAAGTCGCCGTTCAAACCGGCGAGCTGGATGGCATCGCCTGGTCCGGCATCACCGAGGACTACACCGTCGGTTGGGCGGATGTGACCAACTATTTCCTGACCAACAATATCTCCGGTGCCTGGGCCGGGTCGTTCTTTGCGAACATGGATCGCTGGAACGAATTGCCGGACGATCTGAAAACCCTGTTCCGGGTCTGCTGTGACCAATCACACTATTATCGCCAGTGGTGGTATTGGGGCGGCGAAGCCAGCCTGCGGGTGAACGGGCCGAAGATGGAACTGACCACCATCCCCGACGCCGAATGGGCACAGGTCGAAGAGGCCGCAGTGAAGTTCTGGGACGAGATTGCCGCGGAAAGCGAAACCAAAGCGAAGGTCGTGGACATTATCAAGAAATACAACGCAGATATGCAGAAGGCTGGCCGTCCGTATCGCTACGGATAAGCGCTGCATTAGCATTTTGCCGGGCGGCTCGCCGCCCGGTACCGCTTCAAAAGGTTTATGAAAAATGTCGTCCACACTTTCGTTTGATGATCTGAAATCTCGTGTTGCCACCGGCGAGGTCGACACCGTTCTGGTGTGCTTTGTCGATATGCAGGGCCGGCTGATGGGCAAACGATTTCACGCAGGCCACTTTGTTGCAGGCGCATGGGAGGAAACCCATTGCTGCAACTACCTTCTGGCTACGGATCTGGAGATGGGAACGCCGGATGGCTATGCCTCGACCAGTTGGGAACGCGGCTATGGCGACTATGTCATGAAACCCGATCTGGACACGCTGCGCCCGGTGCCGTGGCTTGAGGGCACGGTGATGGTGCTGTGCGACGTTCTGGATCACCACACACACGAAGACGTGCCCCATTCTCCGCGCGCCATCCTGAAACGTCAGGTCGCGCGTCTGACCGAGATGGGCTTTGACGCGATGTGCGCCACTGAACTGGAGTTTTTCCTGTTCGAGAAGAGCTTTGACGAAATCCGCAAAGAGGGGTTCCGCAACCTCGCCCCGATCTCGGGTTACAACGAAGATTACCACATCCTGCAAACCACCAAGGAAGAACACGTGATGCGGCCGATCCGCAATCACCTGTGGAACGCCGGGCTGCCGATCGAGAACTCGAAAGGCGAGGCCGAGTGCGGGCAGGAAGAGTTGAACATCAAATACGCGCCTGCGATGGACACGGCGGCGTATCACACGATTGCCAAACACGCGGTGAAGGAAATCGCATGGCAACAGGGCCACGCCGCCAGTTTCCTGCCGAAATGGCATCACGAAAAGGTGGGCTCTTCCAGCCATGTGCACATGTCATTGTGGACAGATGGCCAGCCCGCCTTTGCCGATCCGGACGACACGCTGGGCATGTCGGCGCTGATGAAGAACTACATGGCCGGGCTTTTGAAATACGCGCCGGACTACACTTACTTCATGGCGCCATACATCAACAGCTACAAGCGGTTCATGAAGGGCACCTTTGCGCCAACGCGGATCATATGGTCGGTGGACAACCGCACCGCGGGCTTCCGGCTGTGTGGCGAGGGCACCAAGGCGGTGCGTGTGGAATGCCGCATCCCCGGGTCTGACATGAACCCCTATCTGGCCATCGCCGGGATGTTGGCCGCTGCCATTGCGGGGATCGAGGAAGGGCTGGAGCTTCAGGCGCCGACCGTCGGCGATGTCTATCAGGGCGACAGTGGCATGATCCCGGGCAATCTTCAGGCTGCGCGCGACTCGTTGTACGGGTCAGCCATGCTGAGGTCGGCGATGGGGGATGACGTCGTGGATCATTATGCCCGCGCCGCCGAGGTCGAGATCGAAGAGTTTGAACGCGTGGTGACCGATTGGGAGATCGCGCGTGGGTTTGAGAGGGCGTAAGCAAGGATTTCTTGCCTCCGGCGGGGATATTTTCGGCCAGAAGAAACATGAAGGATTGGCGCATGGGCCAGGAATTGAAATGTGTGTCACCGATTGATGGATCGGTTTTTGCAACGCGCGAGACATTGTCTCGCGACGATGCGTTTGCTGCCGCCAAACGCGCGCGTGAGGCACAGGTCGCGTGGGCGGCACGACCGCTTCAGGAGCGGATCGACCTTGTGATGGCAGGGGTTGCCGCGGTGGGCGCAATGAATGACGAAATCGTGCCGGAACTGGCCCATATGATGGGGCGGCCTGTGCGCTATGGCGGTGAGTTCGGCGGGTTCAACGAGCGTGCCAGCCATATGGCCGACATCGCGGCCGAGGCTTTGGCCGACATCGAGGTCGGCGAGGATGCGTCGTTCAAACGCTATATCAAGCGGGTGCCGCATGGCGTGGTGTTCGTGGTGGCACCGTGGAACTATCCCTACATGACCGCGATCAATACGGTGGCGCCCGCGCTGATCGCGGGCAACAGCGTCGTTTTGAAACACGCGACCCAGACGCTTTTGGTCGGCGAGCGGATGGCAGCGGCGTTTCATTCCGCCGGAATACCGGAGGACGTGTTCCAGAACGTCTTCCTGTCGCATGACGTGACCAACGACCTGATCGCAGGAAATGCGTTCGACTTCGTGAATTTCACAGGCTCGGTCGGTGGCGGACAGGCGATGGAGCGCGCCGCGGCTGGCACCTTCACTGGTGTCGGCACCGAACTGGGCGGCAAGGACCCCGGCTATGTGATGGACGACGCCGATCTGGACGCAGCGGTGGACACCCTGATCGACGGGGCGATGTTCAATGCCGGGCAATGCTGCTGCGGGATTGAGCGGATCTATGTTCACGAAAGCCTGTTTGACGCGTTTGTCGCCAAGGCAGTCGAGATCGTGAAGGGCTACAAGCTGGGCAACCCGCTGGACCCGGACACCACGCTTGGCCCGATGGCCAATGTTCGCTTTGCCGCCGAGGTGCGCGCCCAGATCGACGAGGCGCTGGCGGATGGGGCAACCGCCCATATCGACACTTTCCCCGAAGATGATGGCGGCGCCTATCTGACGCCGCAGATCCTGACCAATGTCACCCATGACATGCGGGTGATGCGGGACGAAAGCTTCGGCCCCGTTGTCGGGATCATGCCCGTCAAGGACGATGCCGAAGCGATCCGCCTGATGAATGACAGCGAGTTTGGTTTGACCGCGTCACTGTGGACGCGCGACCTTGAACGTGCGCAAGCCGTCGGTGATCAGGTCGAGACCGGCACGGTCTTCATGAACCGCGCCGATTATCTTGACCCGGGCCTGTGCTGGACGGGCTGCAAGAATACCGGGCGCGGTGGGGGGTTGTCGGTGATCGGCTATCAGAACCTGACCCGCCCCAAATCCTATCATCTGAAAAAGGTAACATCATGAGCCTTCAAGGTAACTGGTCTTATCCGACCGCGATCAAGTTTGGCGCAGGCCGTATCAAGGAACTTCCCGAAGCCTGTGCGCAGGCGGGCATCAAACGCCCTCTTCTGGTGACAGACAAGGGATTGGCCGACCTGCCGATCACCCGCGACACGCTGGACATCCTGGATGCGGCCGGGTTGGGTCAGTGTCTGTTCTCGGACGTGGATCCGAACCCGAACGAGGTGAACCTTACCGCCGGCGTTGAAGCCTACAAGGCGGGCGGACATGATGGTGTGATCGCGTTTGGCGGCGGGTCTGGGCTGGATCTGGGCAAGATGGTGGCCTTCATGGCCGGGCAAACCCGTCCGGTCTGGGATTTCGAAGACATCGGCGATTGGTGGACGCGGGCCGATGCCGATGCCATTGCACCCATCGTCGCCGTGCCAACGACTGCTGGCACCGGGTCCGAGGTGGGGCGCGCCAGCATCATCACCAATTCGCAAACACACGAAAAGAAGATCATCTTCCATCCGAAAGTCCTGCCCAGCGTCGTCATTTGCGACCCCGAACTGACCGTCGGAATGCCGAAATTCATCACCGCGGGCACCGGGCTGGATGCGTTCGCCCATTGCGTCGAGGCCTATTCAAGCCCGCATTACCACCCGATGAGCCAGGGCATCGCGCTTGAGGGGATGAAGCTGGTGATCGACAACCTGCCCCGCGCTTATGCCGATGGCAGCGACATTGATGCGCGCGCCAACATGATGAGTGCGGCGGCGATGGGCGCGACGGCCTTTCAGAAAGGGTTGGGCGCGATCCATGCATTAAGCCACCCGATCGGCGCCATGTATCACACCCATCACGGCACCACGAACGCGATCTGTATGCCCGCCGTGCTGCGGCTCAACGCGCCCGCGATCAAGGATCGTTTCGATCTGGCCGCAGGATACCTTGGCATCAAGGATGGTTTCGAAGGGTTCCAGAGCTTCGTGCAGGAGTTCAATGACAGCCTTGGCATTCCGAAACGCATCAGCGATCTGGGGGTGAGCGATCCGGATATCGACAGTTTGGTCAAGGGCGCGCTGATCGACCCGTCATGTGCGGGCAACCCCATCGAACTGACCAAAGACAACCTGACCAAGCTGTTCCACGAGGTTCTGTAGCCTGTGCTGCAAAGACAGCGACCCGCACCATTTCGTGCGGGTCCTATCGTGGGGCACAAGCGCCAGGTGGATCAATCGCGCGAACGCTGGACGTGCACCGCACAGAGGCAATGGCGCACGACACGCGCCGCGGTCGAGCCGAGGAAGAAATCGCTCAGCCCCGGTTTGTGCGACCCGATCACGACGCAGTCGATGTCATGTTCACGCGCGTATTCCACGATGGTCTGCGCGGTGTGTCCTTTCAGAAGGACAGGTGTCACCCCTTTCAGGCCCTCGGTCTTTTTCTCAAGCGCGTTGCGGGCGTGTTCAAAGCCTGCGCGCACGATGTCCTCGTTCAGATAGGCGCTGACTGACCCTTGCGGCACTTCGTGCACATGGAGGGCAGTGATTGACCCGCCTTCGCCCAACAGGCTGCGCGCGATTTCCAGTGTTTCGGACGAGATGCCATGATCCAACGCCATCGGGACAAGAATTTTCTTATACATAAGAACCTCATTCAGTGGTGTTTTGCCGTCAGTATAGCGAATCAATCTCGTCCGCCCCAACTGTACAGGTTGCGGCGTTCCTGCGCCCTTCAAGCTCTTCACGCATTGATGCACATCATGCCCGCCCGCTTTTGGGTACTATCGGGTCAGAACGCCATCAAGGTCCGTCGCCATGCGCGACAACCGAGGCGTCAGGGGATAAAGGCAGGCTTGCACCGCATGGTAGATGTCGGGTTTGCCAGAAAATTGGGTGGCGGTCGGTTGCCCCTTTTCATCAACCTCGGGATACCATCCGCCGCGCTGATGGTCGATGAAACTGGTGTCCGCAAAGCGCCACAGGCGAGAGTACCATTCGCTTTGCTCCTCGGTCCCGCCCAGCTTCAGAAAGCTGGCAAGCACACCGATGGCTTCGGTGACAGGCCACCAGTATCGGTCCCGGATCGCGGGTGCGCCGTCAAAACCCAGCGTGTAATATACGCCGCCCCTGTCGGCATCCCATCCGTCCATCAACGCACGTTCGGTCAGCGCCCAGGCCGCGTCGCGCGATCCGTCATCGGGACGTCCGCGCAGATCCCAGTATTGCAAAAGCAGCCGGGCAAGTTCGAAAGAATGGCCCGGTGTCGTGCCCGCCGGACGAAACATCGGGTTGCCGCTATAGGTCCGGTCCACCTGCCAGTCCGCGGTATAGTGTTCTGGCAGCCGCCACCCCTCGGACGGAGCAATCCTGCCGATAAAGAACGCCAGAATGCGCCCGGCCTTCGCAAGATACTGATCCCGCCCGGTGGCTTCATATGCGGTCAGCAATGCCTCGACAGCATGCATGTTGGCGTTCATCCCGCGATAGGTTGAAAAGGGCGACCAGTCGCGGTTCCATTCGTCCGCGAACAGGCCGGCATCGTCCTCCCAAAACCGGCGCTCCAACGTTTCGGTCACATCGTGGATCAGGCGATCAGCATCAGGATGCCCGGCCAGCTTGGCGCTGGCCCCGGCAAGCAGCACGAAAACATGCCCATAGGCCAGCTTGCGCATATCATGCGCCTTGCCGCCCTTCACGGCCCAAAGATAGCCACCATGGTCAGGGTCGCGATGATGGTGCCAAAGATAGTCCATCCCGGCCTCAATCACCGCCTCGCATCCCGCCGCCCCGGCCAGTTTTCCCAGCGCATAGCTGTGCGTCAGACGTGTGGTCGTGTGCAGTTCCTGCACATTGCTGCCCAGTGGGGTGCCATCATGCCCCAACACATAAAACCCACCCTCAGGCCGCAAGCTGGCTTTGAAGAACAAGAACTGACGCCGCGCATCTTCAATCAGAAGGTCGCGATGCTCTGGCGTGCCGAAGCGGTGCTGCAGGGCGGAAGGGGGGATATCTGATCTCATACGCAACCTCGGTAAGTTGCCGCGCTGCGCATGTCCAGCCAAACTCTGCCTTTGATCCGCGCTGCCTGAAAGTGGCAACCGGGAAAAAGCAAACCCCCCGCGGCGGAGCCTGCGGGGGTTTTGCTTTTTGATTGGTTGCGGGAGCAGGATTTGAACCTGCGACCTTCAGGTTATGAGCCTGACGAGCTACCGGGCTGCTCCATCCCGCGCCAATGCGGTGTATATAGGCCGGTGATTTCAGGACTACAAGCGCATTCGGCAAAAAAACCCGAACAAATGCGGTCGCACCGTCACCTGCGTGACATCGACGCTGCAAAAGGGTAACTGTCTGAGAACACGAAAGGAAGTATCATGGACGGCACGCTCGCGGTCTTGTTTCTGCTGACCGGGCTGATTGATATGTGGGTCAATCACTGCCACACCGGCTGCATGAAACCCGCAGCCACCGTGGCGCGTCACGTCATATCGGCGGGTGACCTGATTTTTGAAGCCGATTCCATTGGAGCCGAGGTCTATTATCGTCACGACCTTCCCGTTAGCATTGGCCCGTTCCAACCGACAATCGGCATGTCCGTGGATACGCTGGGCGATGTCTGGGTCGGGTTGGGCGCGGTGAACGCGTTTCATCTTTGGGGCGGACGGTCCTTTGCTCAACTGTCGTTCATGCCCGGCCTGTGGCTGCGCGGTGATGGCCCCGTCATGGGCCACCCGGTCGAGTTCCGGTCGGGTGTCGACGCGGGATATGAGCGGCCGGACGGTCTGCGATATAGCGTTTCGCTGGATCATCGCTCGAACGGCGACATTGTGCCCGTCAATCCGGGGTTGGAGACATTGCAACTGCGCTTTTCCCTCCCGTCCAACTAAATCCGCTCGCGCGAGCCGGAGTTTCCGATTGTCGTGGTGTTCCTCTCACTTGCCGGCGTTCAGGATTTGCCCAAACCCCGCAAGGGGCGCATAGTTGAGGGGTGAAAACCCTGTGCGCCCTGTTCCTTTCCGGCCTCATCACGCTCGTCCAAAGTTTGCCCTTGGACGCAGCCGATTATGATGCGCTGCTGACCACCCCGAAAATGGACCCCTGTCACCTGTTCACTGCCGATGCGGACACGGTGGTGCTGTATCTTGACATGGGCGCCGAAGGCGAGGTGCAGCTGGCCCTGCCGCGTACCTATCTGGAAGATCGCGCCGATCAGCAAAGCGGGCTGCGGCACGGGTCGCTTCTTTTGCGCATGATGCTGGAAAGCTTCCTGCCAGTCAGCCGGGCACAGGCGCTGCGGCTGTCCGCCACCCGGCAAGACCGAACCCTGCAGGGCGCCTTTGTCACCATGCTGATCAGCGACCTTCCGAACCTCGAAGCAAGGATGGGTGAACTGACCCGGACACCGATGGACCCTGCCCCGAATGAGGTTGACCTGATCCCCCTTTCTACGACCGATCCGGCACGCCGTATGGCCTTTGCCGCCCTGCGCCCCGATGGCACCTTGCGCGCCGTCATAGAATGTGCAGCCTCTGAAACCGCACAACGGCAAGCCTGCACGCACCAACTGCGCAGCAGCGGTGTGGACGTGGTGCTGGATTACAAAGCCGACCTGTTGCCAGGATGGAAAGACATCCAATCACGGGCAGAGCGGTTTCTGAAATGCGCGGCGGATGGCTGAGAGGGCTTGAAACCGATCAGGGCAGCAGGACGTAAGTTCATACAAAAAAGGGCGTCCCGAGGGACGCCCTTTCCGGTCAAGAACGTGAGGCGTTCTTACTCGATGATTTTCGACACAACGCCCGAACCGACGGTGCGGCCGCCTTCGCGGATGGCGAAGCGCAGTTTTTCTTCCATCGCAATCGGGGCGATCAGTTCGACGTTGAACTTCAGGTTGTCGCCCGGCATCACCATCTCGGTGCCCGACGGCAGT
>NZ_BNCH01000005.1 GCF_014656375.1 Aliiroseovarius zhejiangensis
AGCCAGAAACCCTCTCTTATCAATTCAGCCTAATCTGTCCCATTGGCGCTGACGTCAGACACCGGGCACCCTGGCACATACGGCGGTGAGCTTGATGCTCTACACCGGCGCGGCGCGGGTGGACGCGGTGAAGCTGGGGCCGAAGAACGTCCGTAACGGCAAGATCGAGTACCGGCGACAGAAGACGCAACGGTCAGGTGGTGTGTTGGTTTCGGTGCCGATCCACCCAGACCTGGCCGAAGTACTGGACAGGTTGCCGAAGGACCGGCCCTTCCTGGCCACACAGAAGGGCACTATGCGGTCGGCAGGCGGCTTGGGCAATCTCATGCAGCGATGGACCGAGGACGCCAAACTGCCCCAGTGTTCCGCGCACGGCCTCCGCAAGGCCTGCGCGCGCCGTCTCGCCGAGGCTGGGGCCACCGCGCACGAGATCGGCGCGGTAACCGGGCACAAAACGCTGGCACTTGTGCAACGCTACACCGAGGCCGCAGGCCGCGAAGGCATGGCCGATTCCGCGATTGAGAAACTGATCGCCCGCCCCAACGGCGAGCGCGATTTGGCGAACCTTCCCAAGAGGTTCGTCAAATCAGATACCAACCCCAAGCAGGGAAAGGATAATCTATTGTGACGAATCAAGATTTCATGCGGGCTGGCCATGCTTAACTGCCTGAAATCATTGAAGTGGCTGATGCTCGGAATCAAAGAATGTGCCACTGGAATCAGATTGTCTTTCGCAACATCAAAAAAGGCCGCCAAGCAAAGTGGCGACCTTCTCAGTGACTGATCGGAATGTGCTCGAGAGGCGATCTAGGCTGAAGTTTGCGTCTTGCTCAGCTTCAGGTGCTGGTCAGCGAATTCTCGAACGCTTGGTAACTCTTCTTGATCGAGCGGAGGATGGTCACCCCATGTCGCTCCGACATAGAACTCTGCGTCCCAAGGCGTCCGCAACCCATCCACTACTTTTGCGGGAACAACATCCCTTCCTGCCAAAACCCTTTCGTATGTTTTGGGGTCAAGCGCTTGCCCTTGGAAGATGGCGCTATCTGCATATTGTTCATATAGACGAAGGAGCAGAGCTTTGAACTCAATACGAGCATCTACATAATCGAAGGGGATTTCACTCCAAGCCTTGACCCTCGCGTGCTTGTATTTGGGGTGTGGCTTTAGCTTGATCGCGATGGAGATATTAACCTTGTCATGTTCGCCGGAGTAATTCAGCTGGTTTCCGACAACATCGCGAGAATTGCAGATTGGGATAACCCTCTCCAGGATACCATCGTTCTCATGTTTGAGGATTTCGGCGAGAATTGCATAGGAATTGTGTCTGCTGGTTGGGCGTTCGCTCATCTGATTGTCATAGAGAGGGTTGGTCAGCCACTCTTCGCGCACACAGAATGCTTCTGATAACTCAGCATATGCGGTGCCGTTCAGCTTATCCACCAGCAGGGTGTCGTCGAGGAAGATGGCGGGTGTAATGCCGTACTCCTCAAGTGTTCGCACGGCATCCATCAAGGTGTAGCCATAAGCGCTGTAGAGATGCCGAATACGTTCGGCAGTCCGCCTCGCCGTGTCGTCATAGTGACCGTAATCACTATATTCGCCCTGGGTTTCAGCGTCCTTAAATGCAGACAAGATCATCATCACCAGATTGCTAAGTGGCAGGTCGCCCAGTTGCTCGGCGCGTTTTTCCAGATAAACACGTAGCTCGGCGGTTGGCCGGACCGTAAATGCTTTGGCATCAATGGCCTCCATCTCGGCTTTTTGGGGCATGGAAACAGGTCTTGAAACCGCACGTCGCAGCAAATCACCCAGCATCGTTTTCATCGTAAAACTCCTGTTAACTGTATTGAGAGCGCACATGATTCTTATCGAATTATTTAGGTGACTCTAATTGCATCAATAAGATGCAATTGTCAATTGCGCTGCACCTAACGACCGCTGACCACCGAGAGCAACTTCAACCGGTCGTTCTCTGCACACTCACAATACGCATCTTCAATAACGGCGCGTGGGTAGATCTTGCTGTAGCGCGCCGGAAACGGCATCGGATCGATCCCAAGCCTCTCGAGCTTGCTGCTGACATGCTTTGCCTGGGTTCCGATTTGATGTGCAAGGCAGCCGAGGGTCACATAGCTGTCCAGGAAACGATTGAAGGAGCGCTGCGAAAACGTTGTCATCCTCAGGCCATTGCGCGCGCAGCGTACCGTTTCTCCCAGCAAAATCCCCTCACGGGTCAACATGGCGATCGTGGGATCGTTGACCCTGAGGAGGCGCTTCAGATCGCGCTTGCTGTAGCCTTCGGGCCAGTCACGCCCGGCCAGTGCCTTCAAATCCCGCCAGTTGACCAGAAACGACCCGAAATGCGCCCTGCCTCGTACGGGCGCAATGTGCCGGGCGCTTCCGGTCTGAAGCAGTCTGATGGTCTCGATATAGCTCAGCTTGGTCATCCTGATGCTGTCACGAATGGTGGCGTAGTCGGATCGGTCGCACCCTTCTCCGGCCGGCGCGTGCAGACAGCTGTCGAGCAGCCTCTGAAGTTCTTCGCGCGGATAGCTCTCAGTGAATCCGTCAAGTTTGAAGGTCGGAGTGATGAGATCCGAAGCTGCAATCTTGTCGAAGGTACAGGGCGGGCATCCAAGGTATTCACCGGCCTTCTTCCGGCGCAGGCCTCGTGCGATATCGCGCAGGAAATCCGAGTGCTTGTCGACATCAAAGTAGAAGCGATTGCTGTGTTCAGACGGGATGCCCGCACGGGCCGCGAAGGCTCTCTGGATCGCATATATCCTGCCGCCCATGATGCCGTATTCCTGAGATGCCGAGGGGGCACTGTGTAACTGCCTCTTCGGACAAGGCTGCCCCAGTACGACTTCACCTTTGTCGATTGGATAGTGCGACCAGATGTAGTTGCGCACGATGTCGATAAGGGGCGCGTGCCTCGGGCAGTTCCGCTTATGTGTCATCCAGCGGGCAAAGGGACCAAAATCAGTGTAATATCCGGGTCTCTCACTCCCGGAGTTTTTCTGAATATCGGAGAGCGCGTTGCTGATCCCCTCTGCGCCGGACAGGCAGGCCTGAAAGCCCTGATCGGCGGCGTAAGACAGCTGCGCGCCCGACAGGTTTTCGCGGCGCATCCCGGCTCCATGCACCATCAGAACACCAAGACTTTCGCAGAAACAGGTGACGACATCGAAGTCGATCCGGTTGAGCCACGTCCCGTCAGAACAGCCTCCCAATCGTCGAGCAAGCCAAGTTTCAAAGCGGGTGCATTTCCCGTGTGCCGGAGCCCTCAGTCCGGCGAGGCTGTCCCGCACCCGTGCCGCAAAGTCGCTGGCATGTCGAGGATAGTCGGCCTCCGGCAGAGCGGTCAGTTCAACATCGTGATCAGGGCAGTGTCGCAGCTGTGCGACCTGCCAGCGCATCCTGCAGTGAGGTGCATATGGGCCTGCGGTTCTGACATCCTCACGCAGGCATTCCGGGCAGACCAGTTGGCGGCTGCGGGTAAAACACCTTGCAGTCAGGGTCTCGCCGTTCAGTTCATAATGCCTGCTGTCGACAAGTCTCACGGTAAACCTTGCCAGCGCATCGGCTTCGACACCGGCCAGCTCTGAAAGCTCTGCCAGCGCTTGCGCCTCACCACCCACGAGGCGCTTCCAGTTCAGTCCCACGTCCGAGCAGAAGTCCTGCACATAGGGCGAACCGTTCAGTGACGCCAGGCGGGACACAAAAGAGGTTGCCGGTTCAAAGGGCATGAGCGCAACGGTAAGGGCCAGTCTGGTCATGCCGGCTCTTCCCGTTTCCGGCGCCAGTTTCTATCCTCCCGCTCAAGCGAGGACAGGAGCTTCCCAGCATTGATTGCCAGGAAATCTTCGCTGAGAAAGGGGTTGAGCCCGTCGATGCATCCCGTGCGACGTCGAAACGCTGATGCAAAGTCCCGCAGGCCCAGAGTTTTACGCTCAGCTACAAGCGCTTCTTCGATCGCACCGATGATGATCTCGATGACCAGACCAAACTCGTCGGAAGCGGCATGTATCAACCTGCGGACGGTTTCGGCCTGAAGAATGATGGCCTCAACCCCAAGGCAACCAGCGTGAGCGTATTGCTCGACGACAGATCTGATGCTCTTGCCGTCTGAAGTATAACTTACAGGGGCGAAATGGATCGGTTCGATGCGCCTTGCGAGCTGGGTGTCGAGATCGAAGAGATCCATGAGGCCGGGCATGCCGCTGAGAATAATCCCGACCGGCCAGATCCTGTTCTGCATGATTGACTTGAGGGTATTGACCACATCCTGCATCTCGGAACGAAAGCGGCTGGAATAGAAATCCTGGGCTTCGTCGAGATGCAGGAACATAGTTTGCCGTTGGCGCAGGTGGTTCTGCACGAGTTCCCAGATGATGCCGGAAGTCCGGTCGCGGCGGATCGGGTAGCCTAACGCCTGAAGGCAGGAGTGGCCGACATGTTTGAGCGTAGCGGGTGATGGCACCGTCAGGCTCACGACATCGGCGCGCACTACGCCGTCGGCCAGCAGCTGCAGATCGCTGTGCCTGCTGAAGAGACGCCGGATCGCTGTGGATTTTCCCGATCCGGAGCGGCCGATGACCGCTATTCCATGCGCTTCATGATGTTGCCCGAGCTCGATACCGGCACGCCGGTGATAGAGCAGCGCATCGAATTTTGCTTCCAGTTCGCGGTAACGTGCATGCGTGACAAAGCGTCGTTGCAGGGCCATTATCTTTTGTCCGATGTCGAATGCTTTCTGTTGTGCGGGCGTCATCATTCGTCCTCCAGAGACCAGCTGTCAGACTGACGAAGAGAGGTGTGGCCTCGCGTTTCGCCGACCTTCTTCCTCCGGGATGGCGCGGGTTCGATGAAACGGCCGAACGGAGCTTCCCGCTGCGGGGCGGCCGCTGGTGCGGGTTCGGCCAGTATCTGCTGCGCCTGAAACAGGGAGCGCTCGATCTGCGCGAGTTGGGCCTTCCCCGGATTCTGAGGTGTGATCCCGGCGCGCAACTGTGCCGCCTTATCGATCGCCCGGATGTTCGCGATCGCGCGGTCCCGCACGTCTTCTGTCAGTTCCGCTTCACTGGCATAGCGCTGCCGCAGGACGCGGTTTTCCGCAATCCAGTCCGCCAGTGAGATGCCATCGAAGTTGCCTTTCACAGGGGAGGCGCTGTGCCACTCATTCCCGATCCTGATGGAAATTTCCCCGATATCTTCAGGGTCGATTCTGATGGTGAATTTGCGGTTTCTGGATCGCTTGAATTTTTCGCGCAGCTCCGGACAGCTGTAGAAGTTGCCAAAGAAACGGATGCCGCGTTTCGACAGGATGCGCTCGAACTCGTGACCTAGAACTGTGCGGCGGACATGTCGGTCCGGAGGGGCGGAGATCCCGCGATCACGGACGAGTTCTTTCCAGCGATTGGCCGGGGTCTGACCTCCAAGACCGCCATGTGGCTTGTTATGATAATAGTCGACGATGAAATACGTAAGTATGCGCGCCAGATCGTCGTCATCGAGCGCGGCGGTTCCTTCGCTGTCATAGTCCCCGCGTTCGAGCGGATTGGAAAAGGTCCTTCCGGAAAGACGCGGCATGAGCCCTGTTGTAAGAGTTCCGAAGGGGCGCTCAATCCGACCGCGCAGTTCGGGGATTTTGACCGGCGCGAATTGCATGATACCGCCAAGGCCGTTGACTGCGGCCACGAAAGCATCGGCAAAGAAAGCCGTGCCGGTGTCACATGCCACACTGGAAATGCCACCGTGCTGGTTCCACGGCGACTGTGCGCCAAGGGCCCGGGCCAGATCGCTCTTGTCCGTCACGATCATCTTCAGGAGCCGCACAGCGGCCTCGGCCGACGGGTTTTCGACAATCAGCAGCCCCAGAATGCAGCGGCTTGCACAGTCAATGGCAGCATAGATCCAGCGACGCCCTTTTGGCAGGGTACGCCGCTGTTCATCGGTCATGATCTGATAAAGGCCCAGGTTGGTGAAATATGTAACCAGGTCGACATTCCACTCGTCGACTTCGATCCTCTCCATCGGAAACTGCACGTCGAGCCCACCTGACCACATCGCATATTTTTTGCGCGCAGCGTCCGGGCCGAGGCGCGCGCAATCCGTCTCGAAAGGATCGAGTGCATTGATGCGCCGCCGGATCGTGGCAGGGCTGGGAGTGTGCAGTGGCTTCAGGTTCGCGGCCGCGCGGTTCGCGTTCTCTTCTTTGAAGCGGCGTCTTGTGTGTTCGATGACTTCTTCCATCGTTGGCCGGTTCACGCTGGCATACGTCAGCACGCAGTCCTGCAGCAGGGCTTCGACGTCGTGAGTGAAATAGCCGGATATCCAGCCCGATCCGGTTTTGCGGGGTGCGAGCGTCATCGGGTCGAAGCCGCTGTTGCGCAGCGTGCGCAGATGATCCAGCAACGTTCTCCCGGAGGGCAGCTGGCGCAGGGGCAGGCGCTCAGAGGCCCTGATCCGCCGCCCGAGAAAGTGCCGGGCCAGTTCCTGATCCGCAACCATCTGCTCCAGCCGCTGTCTGTGCTGACGGATGCCAGCCTCTGTGAGTTTCAGTTCCCCCGCTTCATGCAGGCGGTACATTGCCATGCAGACGAGGTAGAGCCAGATGGTTTTTCCGCGCGTTTCCTCATCGAGCCCGTCCAAAGTCGGGGCGCGGGAGCTTGCTTTATTACGGACGTTTTGACCTGCGAAATAGTCCCGTTCATGGCGCCACCCCGGCGCGGTGGCCAGTTCGCTCATCTGGTCATGAGAAAACGCCTCAATGCAGTCCGGCGCCTCGCATCGGGCAAGATACTGGTGGGTCTTGTCGGATTTCAGCGGTCGATAGGTCTGGCTGCCGATGGTGATCCGGTCGGTTCCGGAGAAACTAAGCCGTGTCATGCCGCACCTCCCTTCGCCACCATGGTGTTCAGATCGATAAGCCCCGGCGATACCTGCCTGAGCAACCCGCTCATGACCGCACGAAAGGCCGCCCGATAGGCGCGACCGGCAAGACCCGTCGCAGCACAGAGATCTGACATTGAAACCGGCCGGTACAGGGACCGGATAGCCTCCTGAATGGTCGTGTCGGCCTCGGGATCCGCGTGTTTCAGGAGCTCAAAGTACCGCATGGCATTGATGGCATCGGCAGTTGAGACGCAACTGTCTGTGAACAGAATGACGTTCTCCGCAAAATCCGGGGGGAGCTGACTGCCTATCAAAGCGAGATCTGCATCGAAGCGTTTCGCGATCGCGCGTTCTTCCGGGCGCACAGCCACGGCGTGCCGCTGCCCGTCGTGCATGGTGATGAGGAAATCAAATGTGTGGGAACGTTCTTTACCGCTGGCATCGCAATAATTTACGGCCGGGGGCTGCTCCAGCAGATCGGCGACTTTGCCCGAGGTCACCGCGAGGGTGATAAAGATCAGCTCCAGCTTGCTCTCAAAACAGACGCGCCGGTGCAGGCCCTGCGTGGGTATCCAGACAGGGATCATGCCTCTGACGCTGGTTCTGGAGCGAAAACTGATTTTACGGAATGCCCGGCTTTCGGCTGGCAGGCGGTGTCGGGTTCGTGCCGCGGGGGCAAGGAGCGATGCGCGTGAGTGAGTGGCGAGCGGCCCTTCGGCACGCACGGGTTTGTCGGGAGCAGCCATGGCTGTCCTCCTTTCAGCAATGAACATCAGGGCACGGCCAGAGAACTGCCCGTGTTATTCTTGACTTCTTGTGCGAAACGGAGGATCAAGAGACCTGAACTTGGTGGGTTTCTTGATCCCCCTTTGGAGGCCTGGGAGGTTGCAGCTTCCAGGCTTTCGCTTTATTGGGTAGTGAGATCAGCTTACATCGTCGTCCTCCTCGTACCGATCCGGCCAAATGGTCTCTGGGGTAGTGGAAAGCTTGCGGGCTATGGCCTCCTGGATTCTCTGTGATCTGTGGTAGCCCTGCGAGACCGTGGTAATTGTACTGGGGGTGACCCCTAGCTCGCGGGCGAGGGCGTTGATGCCGGAGCCAGCATCCCGCAGGCGCGCTTTGATCGAAGCGTGCAGGTCGAGATCTACGATTTTCGCGCCTTTATTTTTCATCTGTTAGATCAATACGTCCTAGGCAGGCCTCCTGAAAACGGAGGCGAATCACCCGAGTAATTGCACAGTCTGATTCGGTTGAGAAGGGGGTGAGAAGCTTGACCGGGATATGAGTATCTATCGGAAAACAAATAACAATTTGTTTTTAGATTGATTGTGAAACGCCCCCGGAAAGCTTTCCTGAATGATCTCAGTGCGTTGTTCCGCGAGCGCATTCAGAGGCACAGGCAGAAGGAAGCCCGAAGGTGCCGGCAGAAAAAAGTTCTGCCATTTCTCTTTGGCAGTACAGGGCACCGAACACCGCCCGAATTCTTCGGGACTGCGTCACCGGCTTTCACATTGTCCAGACCTTTGCCTCCCGCAGATAGTCAGGCACTTCGTGTTTCCGTACATTCGGGTGATTTTCCAGCACCATTCTCAAAGTGTGCACTGCGCCAAAGGCACTACGGATTAGCTCGCGCTGTCCCACGATGTACTTCTGGTCAAACTCATTGTCTTCCACCTTGTGCGCTGGTTTTTGCCGCTCTTTTCGGACCGCCCGAAAATTGGCGAACATTTCCTGCATCGGCTTCGGATCGCCAGGCCGGAACTTTATCCCGATCCACTCTTCTAAGAGTTGGATTGTACCTTTTGACTGTGTAACACGATTCCCATCCTCGTCGGTCAGGTACCGGTTTAGCTCAACATCGTCTTTGAAAAATTCACGATTCAAATCGTCACTCAAGAGCTGGTCTAACAACAGCGCAAAGTCCCGAAACTCCTTTTTCGTCGGTCTGAGCAAAATGCCAAAACCGTTCGGGCGCCTGAGATCATCAAACTCAGATCGAAACAGCGGCGGTTTGCCCATTTGCTTGCAAAAGCGGTTTATCTGCATCTTTTCTTGAAGGAAGGCGTCGTAGATCGACATATTCTCTGGAAAATCGCCAACAATTTGGGTGCGAAAGAAGTCGGGATGAAGCTTATACGACCCGTGTAGCTCGTGTTTTTCCATTTCAATTTGAAGAGCTTCCGGGAGATCATGCAAATACCGAATGAAGGCTGCAATGGCGCGATGCATGTCGTCATCGTAGGCGAAGCCAAACTCAAAGAACTCGAGACCGTCACGGACAACCGCTCGATCCGCAATTCGCGTTCCGTCTTTTTGTAGTATCCGTCCGTGAATGTCATCAACGTCAAAACTGAAGCGTGGATCGTTACGGTACCATTCGAGCGCCCGTAAATCGAAGGCGCGATAGCTCAACTGAGGCGCGCCTTCCTTTAGCGCCCTGGTATACGGCGCGGCTTCATTGGCCCCGGCATCAATTTCGGCAAGTAGCTGCGGTGTGGGGTATAGGCATCCAGCGAGTCCAGCTTCATCAATTTTTCTAAGCTGAACGTCGATCGGTTCTGCGTGGAATGCTTTGATATGTGGGTTTGGGTGCCCATCACCGCGAACAAGGTCCAACCGGCCATCCGCGATCAGTTCTTTGATCAGTTCCGTATCCCCAATGTGCGTTAACTGCGCCACGCCCATCCCATTAAAGTCGCCGGATTGCAGGTAGGTATCCATAGCTCTGCTGAGGATTGTTGCTTTTCGACTGTTTGTTGCCAAGTTTCACCTAATAGGAACTACTGCTCTTGTTCGGACCGGGATTTTGTCAACTTTACTGCCCTCAGAAGAGCCAATCAATTCGTCTTGCCCGGAAAACGGTCGTTGATGTAAGGGGCGGCCACTGACAGAAAAGTCCGCATTTTCGCCATTCTGGCAGGACGTCACGAGTGACAGAACTCGGCTCAGCTGGCCGAACACTCCTAGAAAGACTATACTTGCTCAACTACGCGGATTTTGCATTTCCTGATCCAGCGTCGCCCGATTCCCGTCAGCCGGTCGTCAACGTGCCTGGCTCAGCTTTCTGAACTTCTGCAATCGACGGGTGTGCTCGGCGACCGGCAGCCAGACCGTCGGATCTTCTTCAAAGATGACCAGCGCGCGATAGAGGACCTGAGGGGGCATGACGGATGCGGCGTGCATCTCGTCGACCGCCCAGAGGACGCCATGCACCTCGACTGCCTGCGCCGATGCAAACCGCCTCAGCGGTCCGTCTCCCGTCAGCAGGATCGCGTCCGACGTGTCCGCAGCCGCAATGAACGCGAAACAATCATTGATCGTGAGGGCCCGGTTTCCCCGCTGAACATCGCCTGAGCGTTTCACCTGTTCGCCACTCAGGTCCCAGACCTCCAGCCCGCTGTCAATCAGCATTTGCTTCTCACGTCCGGACATGTCGAGGAGTTCATCCTCGAAGAGCGGCAGAGGGATGGCGAACTGGTACGGCAAGGCAAGCAGCCCGGAAAGCAGTCCGCCTTTTCTCAGGTCGATCAGGCAACTGGTATCACTGATGACGATCCGCATTGGCCTTTACCGGCCCACGCAGCGCCGCCTCAATAGTGGTCATGGGAACCTGCAGCAACTGTGCGGCACGGGTGGGGGCAATAAGGTGCTCGGCCAGTGCCCAGTAACAGAGGCGTTCGAAGCGGCGGGGCTCCTCGAAGATGCACCCGGCACTCTCCTCAAGCGGTTCGGGCTCATTCTTACGCCAGGTGCTTGCGACGGTCTGGAACGCGTACTGTACAGCTGACCCGGACAAAACGTCGATCTGTCCGAGGCGCATCAGAAGTGCTGCAGCGCTGACGCGGTAGAAACGTTTCAGGCGAACGATCTCGCCGTAGCTGATCTGCCGCCGACCGGGATGCTGCGCTGAACTGACCCGATGACGCAGATGGCTTGCTGGGACGAGGAACGCTCCGGCGAACCGGTTTGCTGCCCGTTCGATATTGACCGGCGCGTCGGAGTTCAGAACCCTGTGCGCAAGTTCATGGGCAAGAGTGAAGCGACGGCGTTCGAGGCCATGGTTCCGATTGACGACGATGACGGGCATTTGTCTGCCATCGCCTGGGCGGGTAACCCAGCAGGTCAGTCCCGAGACCGATTGTGGGAGCTCAATCAGGAAGACCTTGAGGCCGCGCTCTTCCAGAAGTTCGGTGAGGTTCGGGATAGGATCGTCACCTAGATCCCAGGCATCACGGACCTGATCGGCGATTTCCTCCGCTCCGCCCTCGTCATTCAGCCGTACTGGCCGGATCGGCGGGGTCCAGTGTGCGGTGTCGAGTTCGAGAAGTTCTTCTACGGTCAGATAACGGTCAACCTGATCCATGACCTCAGCCTCGACCCGGGACCGATCCTTCGCCGAAGTCGAGGACAGTTTGCGAAACTCGACCCCTTCGAGCGCCTGGACCTGATCGCTCATCAGGAAATCGATCGAAACGCCGAGCGCTTTGGCAAGCGCCACCAGAACGCTGCTGCCCGGGGTCATTTCGCCCTTCTCATATTTTCGGATGGCCTGGTGGCTTGGCTGTCCGCCGAGCGCATCAGAAAGCCCGCGCAATGAATATCCGGCGCGCTTCCGGGCCAGTTCGAGGCGCCGCCCGTTCATGATTTATCCTCCACCACAAAGGTTGACACTTTTGAAGTTGATACCAAATATGTAAACCAAGTCTGTATCCGGAGCAAGACCGCCGATCGGTGTGCTTTATGCAGGTTCATGATTTCTGTTTAAGGGACATAAGTGATGGCGCTCCCATTGCCGAATACCAGACCTGTCGATCAGTTATTGGAAGATCTCGTTGAGGAACTTCAGGTCCCGCCCGGCCGGTACGAACAGGCTGAGCGCAGCTACAAGTCGCTCGGCGAGTGGCTGCACCGGCCGGATTCAACTGTACGCAACGACAGCCCCGATGTGTATGTGCAGGGTTCTTTCAGGCTGGGAACGGCGATCAGGCCCGCATCAGATGAAGAAGACTATGACATCGATATGGTCTGCCGTCTCGAATACGAGAAGTCGGCACTGACCCAGGCAGAGCTGAAACGTCGCGTCGGTGTCGAGGTCAAAGCCTATGCCCGGCGTTACGGCATGAGCAAACCCGAAGACGGACGCCGCTGCTGGACCCTGGTCTACGCAGATGGCGCACAGTTTCACATGGATGTCCTGCCTGCGGTGCCTGACTTCGAGAAGCGGCGCTATCTGAGTGAAGCGGGCCCCGCGCTTGCCCGACTGGGGGCAACTGCGCTCGCGATCACAGACAAGGAACACGACGGCTTCCGGCAGGCTGGCGGCCGCTGGCCGCACAGCAATCCCAAAGGCTATGCGCTCTGGTTTCGCGATCGGATGGGCCAGGCGTTCAGAAGTCGTGCTCTCAACGAGGCACGCAGGATGCAGGCCAGCGTTGAGGATGTTCCGGCATGGCGGGTGCGTACCCCGCTGCAGGGCGCTATCCAGATCCTAAAACGCCATCGCGATCTCATGTTCAGCGACCGGCCGGAAGACAAGCCGATCTCCATCCTGATCACGACCCTTGCTGCGCATGCCTATAATCAGGAAGAACGCCTATCCGATGCGCTGTTCTCGATCCTTCAGGGAATGGACCGGTACATTACCCGCCGCAATGGCGTGGACTGGGTCGAAAACCCGGCCGACCCCGAGGAAAATTTTGCTGACAAGTGGGAAGAGCACTCTGAGCGTCGGGATGCATTCCATGAGTGGCTTCAGCAGGCCCGCAGCGATTTCGCATCGGCACATCAGGCGCTCACTGCAGACGGTGTCGGCGCCGTCCTCAGCGAACGCATGGGGCAGGGTTTGGTCGAACGCGCACTGGGGCGTCGCAATCCGGCCAGAAGGCCGGGTGTTCCCGCGCGCCTGGTCCGTGCGGTCAATCTCGTCCTTGCGCCAGCCTACATGCGAAAGCCGCGATGGCCGCAGGCTGCGGAAGGCCGCGTGACTATTCGTGCGGCGACCTTTACGCAGCAGGGTTTCAGGCCGCAGAACTTCGTGAGCAATGGCGCGCCGCTTCCCAGAAATTGCAGTCTGCGTTTTGAGGCGGACACGACGGTGACCGGGCGTTTCAAGGTCTACTGGCAGGTCGTGAACACCGGGCGGGAAGCCGAGGATGCGGATTGTCTGCGTGGAGGCTTCAGCCCGGACGCGGCGGTCCGGGGTGGTCTGTCCCATTCTGAGAGCACCCTCTATCGGGGCCAGCACAGCATCGAGTGTTTCATTGTGAAGAATGGCAAACTGGCCGCGCGCAGCGGTCAGTTCATCGTGAATATTGGCTGATCCGGAGGCTGAAGACATGTCTTTCTGGCGCAAACATGGTGACCGGTTTTTCGATGGATTGATCACCTATGTCTTCCGGATCCCGTCCTGGCCGTCGAGGTTGCTGCGTGCCGGTGTCACATTGATCGTCGCCGGGTTGGGCGTCGGCGGGCTGGCCGGCGATCTTTCCTGGATCGATGCGGACCGCGTACTGCGGCTGGCCGCGCAGGCGGATGGTGGCGGGCTATCGGTCTACTGGTCCCAGATCGCCGTCTTCCTCGGCATTCTGCTCCTCGCTGCGGGGGGTGTCCTTGGTGTGATCGATCACATCGCCGACCGGCGGCAGCTCAGGAAGCAGAGCGTGGTTGTGCTGGAGCACCGCGGGCTGCACCAGACCGTTGATACTCCCCTTGCCTCTGCCGTGCCGAAGCGCCTGAAAGGCCGTATCGATGTCCTGCCGGTCGACCACCGGCAGTCGACCTCGACGAGTCAGATCAGCAGTCCCGAAGATGCACTCTCACAGATTGCCGGATTGCGGCAACAGCTTCGTCAGAAGCGTGATGCGGCGGGTCCTGGCAACGTCAGGCTGGTCTACGGTGGCATGGCCCCTGTACCGCTGACGTTCCTGACCGGCATGATGGTCGGGAATGAAGCTGGTCTTACAGTGATGGACTGGGATCGTTTCGCGGAAAAATGGCGCGAACCTGACGGCGAAGATGACGGAGACCGGTTCGGCGTTTTCGGAGTCGAAGGTCTGAAGGACGATGTTCCGGTGGTAGCTTTGGCCGTCGCTGTTTCTTACCCGTCGGACGCAGACGGTATCAGGGCGACTCTCGGTGATATGCCTCTGATCCGCCTCGCTTTGCCAACTCTGAGCACGACGGCGCACTGGTCTGCCGACAAGCAATCTGCCATGGCGAAAGACTTCACGGATCTTCTGGGAGACCTCATGGCGAAAGGGGTCAAACGCGTTCACCTGTTCATCGCAGCCCCCAACAGCGTTGTATTCACTCTGGGCCGGCACCTCGATGACAGACTGCATCCCGAGGTGCTGGTCTACCAGTACGAGCGTTCGGCGTCGCCACCGTTTCCTTGGGCGGTTCAGATGCCCACCCACGGGTGGAGCGCTGCGCAGATTGTCAGAAGTGTCGCGGCGCCATCCCCTCCGGCAGCCGCCTGAGCGCGGCCGTCTCTGCACGGGAAGGGAAAACGGGGCGCATTTCCGGAGCCTGTGAGAGGGTCAGGTGCCACGCTTCAGGGATCGACCCTGGCAGGCATTCCCGACATTCGCCTGTCTCCACGCCGACCGCACGAAACTGCGCGCGGTGTTCAGCGACCGCCGGTCTCAAGCGTCTTTTCCACTTCTGCCAGAAGTGCCGAGGCGGAGGTTCCCAGTTGAAGCGAAATTGCATGCAATGCCGTCAGCGTCGGCTGCCGGTTCTGCGTCTCCAGAAGTGAAATATAGCTCATCGAAAGATCGCACCGGAACGCGAGCTCTTCCTGCGATAGCCCGGCCTCCTTTCGCCGCTGCCGAAGCACGGTTGCGAAGGCTTTCAAGAGTTCCGGGTTGCTACGCTCCATCCCCAAGTTAATGGAGAAGCTTGCACCGCGCATCTAATGACTATAGTCATTATTAATAACAATAGTCATAATCCGGGGATTTCGCCTGATGTTCCGATTGCCGATTATTCTGCTTGCCGTAGCGTTGGCGGGCTCAGCTCCGTCACGAACCTTCGCCCAATCCCTTCCGCAGCCGGAGGGCTACGACACACTGAGCGAGACCCAGCCTGCCTCCGTGCGCCCCTACGACTTCGCCATTCTCGGGGTGAAACCCGGCATGCCGATCGACGAGGCGGTTGCGCTGATTGAGGCGCATCTCGGGCAGGAGCTTTCGCCGGTCGAAGGTACGCTTCAGGTGGAAAATCCGGCGGGCAAGGTGTTTCGCACGAAGCTGCGGGTCGGCTATGTCACGCCGGGGATCGACTTCTTCCTGCGCAATCAGAGCAACAAGCCGTATGACAGCATCCAGATCGATGTCTCCAGCCCGGCCATCGGCTCGGTCGTGACCGCGATCCGCCGCGAGGTGCGTGTTGCCGCAGGGGATGGGCCGGATAAAGCAGCGTTGTTGGCGCAGCTGGAAGGGCTCTACGGCAAGCCGTCTGACCTGCCGGACAGGGGTGACAGGATGTGGCGGTGGGCTCTGGATCGCGCTTACGAGCCGATCCCGATGCCTGAACCCTACGACATGTATTCCTACGAAGCCTGCGCCCACGGCCTGCCGACCGAGGGTCGGTTCGATTACCGCATTGCTCCGGTTCTCGGCGAGGGACGCAAATGCGGGATGAGCTATGTCGCGGAATACCGGACGAAAGGCACGGAGACGATCACCATGACCTTCCGGCTGATCGACTACAATCTGATGGTTCAGGATCGCACTGCCGCTCGTCCGCAGATCGACGGAACCCTGAACACGGCAACCCAACCTGCGGATATGAAGCTATGACCACGACCGCCGAAAAAGTGCAGAACAT
The DNA here is from genome assembly GCF_014656375.1 of Aliiroseovarius zhejiangensis. Taxonomy (GTDB): domain Bacteria; phylum Pseudomonadota; class Alphaproteobacteria; order Rhodobacterales; family Rhodobacteraceae; genus Aliiroseovarius; species Aliiroseovarius zhejiangensis. The sequence goes on from NZ_BNCH01000005.1 coordinate 15,727, forward strand.
GACAGCGTGGCTGGATTTTCTGCGCGAGAACCCCGAGCTTGACCCTGACACCGTGATGGAGCTTCGCGTTCCGACGAGTGTGCATGTCGAGATCATGCGCAAGGCCACGGAACTGGGCGTAACGAACCTCGATGTGGTGCTCTTCGCGCTGGCCGATTACGGTATCGCCAGGGAATATGTGGCGTGAACAGGTGCGATGGCGCGGTTTCTGGTCTGGAGCGACCTGCATGACGAATTCTGGGGCGGCTTCGATCTGCCCGACCTGTCCGCGCCGGTGGACGGAGTTCTGATCGCGGGCGATACGCACACGCGAGGGCGGCACTTGGAGATTCCGGCGCGGGCGGCGCGCAAATATGGCTGTCCGGTCGTGGTGATCTGGGGCAATCATGAACCCTATGGCTCGGTCTGGTCAGAACTGTTGGCCGACGAAGATCGCCAGCTTACCGAACTGCGCGCCGAAGGTCTCGACATCCGCGTTCTGCGCGGGGCAATGACCGAGATCGCGGGCGTGCGCATCATCGGCGCAACGCTCTGGACGGATCTGCGGCTCTATCCAGAGTTCGACCAACTCGCGCGGCTCATGGTCTCGGCCTACATGCAGGACTACCGCGCCATTCGCACCGCGCTCGATACCCGCTTTACCGTCGATGACATGCTGGACCGCCATGCACAGGACAAGGCTGCGATCCTCGCCGCCCTGCGCGTCCCATTTGACGGCCCAACCGTGGTCATGACCCATCACCTGCCGCTGCGCGAGTTGATCGCCCCGTGGCGCACCATCGGCGGCCACGAGAAGCGCGCGATGAACAACGGCTTTGCCAGCGACCTTTGGGACGAGATCCGGGGTTTCAACATCGACACATGGATATGGGGGCATAGCCACGAGGGCGAGAGCCAAACGCTCGAAGGCGAGCACGGCCCGATCCGTTTCGTCACGAACCAGCGAGGGTATCCGGGCGAAGGGGCTGAGTTCGACCCGGCCTGTGTGCTGGAGATTTGACCCCAAAGTTGACCAAAGCAACCGAAAGAGAAAGCCTGGCTGCCCCCAGTCGCCCCGGTAAAAACCCTTTATGTTTGGGCATTTTTGCGGGTAAACAAACCTTGAACTGCGGCGCTGCCACGGTCGCGGACAGAAAAATCAAGGGGCAGGCAAATGACCGAGGAACAGAAGAAGAAGCTTGAACAAAAGCTATGGGATATCGCGAATGAACTGCGGGGTCGAATGGATGCCGACGAGTTCCGCGACTACATCCTCGGGTTCATTTTCTACAAATACCTGTCCGAACGCCTGCACATCTACGTCGATCAGGAGCTTCTCAAATCCGAAGGCCTTGCCTTCGCTTCGCTCGATGAAACCGACCCAGTCCACAAAGGCATTCTTGGGGCGGTGCAGGAAAACTGTATCGACAGCCTCGGCTACTATCTGCGTCCGCGCGAGCTGTTCTCGGAGGTCGCCACGCGCGGTGCGGAGCCCGGTAGCTTCATCCTTGCCGAGCTGTCCGACACGCTCAACAACATCCAGAAATCCACCATGGGCAACGAGTCCGAGGAGGATTTCGTCAACCTGTTCGAAGATCTCGACCTGAACTCCAGTAAGCTGGGCCGCAGCAACGAGGCGCGCAACACGCTGATCTCCAAGGTGCTGGCCCATCTGGACTCCATCGACTTCGAACTGACCAACTCGAATTCGGACGTTCTGGGCGATGCCTATGAATATTTGATCGGCAAATTCGCATCCGGCGCGGGCAAGAAAGCGGGCGAATTCTACACCCCGCAACAGGTCTCGACCGTGCTTGCCAAGATCGTGACCACCGGCAAGGCGCGCCTGCGGTCGGTCTATGACCCAACGTGTGGGTCGGCCTCGCTGTTGCTGCGCGTGGCCCGGGAACTGGGCTACAAGAAGTCCAACAAATCCGTGGGCGAGTTTGTCGGGCAGGAACTGAACCGCACCACCTACAACCTCGCGCGGATGAACATGATCCTGCATGGGGTGCATTACCTCGATTTCGATATCCAGCAAGAAGACACGCTGGAACATCCCCAGCATATGGGCCAGACATTCGAGGCCATCGTCGCCAACCCGCCGTTTTCGGCCAAATGGTCGGCCAACAAGATCTTCGAGAGCGACGACCGCTTCGCCGAATACGGTCGCCTCGCGCCCGCGTCCAAGGCCGATTTTGCCTTTGTCCAGCATATGCTTCATCATCTGGACGAAGACGGCACCATGGCCGTGATCCTGCCGCATGGGGTGCTGTTCCGGGGCGGGGCCGAAGGAGCGATCCGCGAATTCCTGATCCGTCGCAACTGGCTGGATGCGGTGATTGGCCTGCCAGAGAACATCTTCTATGGCACAGCCATTCCCACCTGCATTCTGGTGTTGAAGAAATGCAAGGAAACCGAGGACGTCCTGTTCGTCGATGCATCAACCTGTTTCCAGCGCGGGAAAAACCAAAACTGGCTTGGCGAAGACAACGTGAACCGCATCGTTGAGGCCTATCGGACCCGCGCCGAGGAAGAACGGTTTACGCATCGGGCGCTTTTGGCCGAGATCGAAGAAAACGATTTCAACCTCAACATCCCACGCTATGTCGACACCTTCGTGCCGGAACCGCCCGTCGATCTGGAGGAAGTGACGCGCCGCGTCGAACAGATCAACCTGAATATGCGCGACGTGGACGAAGAACTGCGAGGATTCTGCGCCGAGCTTGGTCTGGAAGCTCCGCTATGAGACCACTTGTGCCGGAACTTCGCTTCCCGGAGTTCAAGGGGCCATGGAAGCCTGCACGGGCGGGCGATGCCTTTCGCAAAAGCAAGGCGAAGGGCGAGGCCGGGCTGCCGATCTATTCCGTAACGCAGGACCGTGGCCTCGTCCGCCGCGATAGCCTTGAACGGCACATGGGCGCAGACGCGGCGGACGAAACCAACCTGCGCGCCCAGCCGGGCGATCTCGTCTACAACATGATGCGGATGTGGCAGGGTGCGGTCGGCATGGCGTCCGAGGAATGCATGGTTAGCCCGGCCTATGTCGTTCTGTCGCCCAAGAAAGGCGTGTCCTCGAAATTCTTCGACTACTGGTTTCAGAACCGGCACATGCTGCACCAGCTTTGGGCCTATTCGCACGGGCTGACCAGTGACCGCTTGCGCCTCTATTATCAGGACTTCGCCAAGATTCCGCTCGCTCTGCCGGATCAGCCCGAACAGGAAAAGATTGCGGCAGTACTCGACGCCACTTCCCGTAAGATCACCCTTCTGACCGACAAGAAAACCACGTTGGAGGACTATAAGCGCGGGTTGATGCAGCGGCTGTTTTCGCGCGAGCTGCGCTTTACCCGCGATGACGGTAGCCCTTTCCCGGATTGGGAGGAGCGGAAACTGGGCGAGTTTGTAACTGCATTTTCTGGCGGAACTCCAACTGTCGGCCGAGAGGCATACTATGGTGGAAAAATTCCATTCATAAAATCTGCCGAGATTAGCCGTGATACAACTTCGGAGTATCTATCTGAATTGGGGCTAAAAAAGTCTGCCGCACGACTAATCGAAAAGGGTGATCTACTTGTCGCTCTTTATGGCGCGAATGCTGGTGAAGTTGCTTTTTCGAAGCTTGATGGAGCAATAAACCAAGCGGTGCTCTGTGTTCGCTCGGAGCTTGATCTCAGCTTTTCATTTCACTTCCTTGGCTGGAAGAAGAACGCGCTTCGCGCCAGATACTTACAGGGAGGCCAAGGGAACTTTTCGGGTACGATTGTAAAAGCAATTTCAATGCCTTTCCCCCACCCCGACGAGCAGCACAAAATCGCCGCCGCCCTCTCTGCCCTCGACGCGAAAATCGACGCCCTGTCGCAAAAGATTTCTGAAATGGAGGCCTTCAAGAAAGGCCTTCTGCAAAAGCTATTCGTTTAAGGTTTGCCCCAGAGGTTGTCATGAATACCCAGTCCGAAGCCCAGCTCGAAACCGCCCTGATCCAGCGTCTGAACGATCTGGGCTGGGCCTCGGTCGCCATTCCCGACAATGCAGCGCTTGAGGCCAACCTGCGTGCGCAGCTTGAGGCGCATAACGGGCTGCAATTCTCGGACGGGGAATTCCGCACCATCCTGAACCATCTGGGCAAGGGCTCGACCTTTGAAAAGGCCAAGACTCTGCGCGACCGCATGGCGCTGCAACGCGACGATGGCACCACTGCCTATGTGCAGTTCTTCAATGGGCGCGAATGGTGCCGCAACCGTTATCAGGTGACGCATCAGATCACGCAGGAGGGGCATTACAAGACCCGCTATGACGTGACGCTTCTGGTGAACGGGCTGCCGCTGATCCAGATCGAGCTGAAGCGACGCGGGATCGAGTTGAAAGAGGCTTTCAACCAGATCAACCGCTATCACCGCCACAGCTTTGGCGCGGGCAATGCGCTGTTCCAATATGTGCAGCTTTTCGTGATCTCGAACGGGGTGAACACGAAGTATTACGCCAACAACCGGCATCAGGATTTCAAGCAGACGTTCTTCTGGGCTGATGAGGACAACACGCCGATCACACGGCTGGAGGCCTTTTCCGACGCCTTCCTTGAGAAGTGCTTCGTGTCCAAGATGATCGCGAAATACGTGGTCCTGCACGAAAGCGACCAGGTGCTGATGGTGCTGCGGCCCTATCAGTACTACGCCGTCGAACGGATCCTCGACCGCGTGATGAAGGGGCGCAAGAACGGCTATATCTGGCACACGACGGGTTCGGGCAAGACGCTGACCAGCTTCAAGGCCAGTCAGGTAATCGTCGAGAACCCGAAGGTCGCCAAGGTCGTTTTTGTCGTGGACAGGGCCGATCTGGATTACCAGACGACGAAGGAGTTCAACTATTTCTCGCCCGGCTCGGTCGACGGCACTGACAACACCACGGCGCTGGTGGATCAGATGGCCGATCCCGACACCAAGCTGGTCGTGACCACGATCCAGAAGCTGAACACGGCCATCACGCGGGAACGCCACGCTGCAGCGATGGAAGCGCTGAAGGATGAGCGGATCGTATTCGTGTTCGACGAATGCCACCGCAGCCAGTTCGGAGACACTCACAAGAATATCGTGGCGTTTTTCTCCAAGGCGCAGATGTTCGGGTTCACCGGCACGCCGATCCTGAAGGAAAACGCTATTGGAAAGCGGACGACCGCGAACCTGTTCGAGGAATGTCTGCACCGCTATGTAATCACGGACGCCATCCGAGATGAGAACGTGCTGCGCTTTTCGGTCGAGTATTGGGGCAAGCTGCGACGCAAGGACGGGACGTTCATCGGGGACGAAGAGGTTTCTGGTCTCGATCTGAAGGAGTTTTTCGAGAGCGACAAACGGATCGACGGTGTGATCGACTGGATCATCGAGAACCACGACCGTAAGACGCATAGCCGCGATTTCTCGGCCATCATGTGTGTCGGTTCCGTCGATGCGCTGACCAAGACCTACGAGGCATTTCAGCGCAAGAAGGCCGAGGGCAAGCATGACCTGAAGGTCGCCACGATCTTCACCTTCGCGGCCAACGAAGAAGATGAAGACGCGAATGGCCTGATCGGCGAACCGGATGTAACGGGCGGCCCCGTCAGTGCGGCCACCCAGCACAGCCGCGACAAGCTGGCTGGCTATGTGGCCGACTACAACGCCATGTTCGGCACCAACAACAGCGTGAGGGACGGAAAGGCCTTCTACGTCTATTACAAAGCTCTGGCGAAGCGCATGAAATGGCGCGACCGGAAGGATTTCATTGAAGGCCAGGGCATCGACATCCTGCTGGTGGTCAACATGTTCCTCACCGGCTTTGATGCCAAGACCTGCAACACGCTCTATGTCGACAAGAACCTGCGATATCATGGGCTGATTCAGGCATTTTCCCGCACGAACCGGATCCTCGGTCAGAAGAAATCCCAAGGCAATATTGTCTGCTTCCGCAACCTCAAGGCCAAGGTGGACGAGGCCATCGCTCTGTTCTCGAACAAGGATGCTGACGAGACGATCCTGATCGCGCCCTACCAAGAGTACGTTGACCGCCTCAACGAGGCGGTGATGGAATTGCTAAAGATTGCTCCGACGCCGTCGGCCGTGGACAAGCTGGTTTCAGAAGACGACATTCTCGCGTTCGTGCGCGCCTTCCGCGAGCTAATCCGAATCCGCAACGTGCTGACCAGCTTCACTGAATTCAGTGACGATGACCTCTCACTGGGCGCGCAGCGCTTCGAGGATTTCAAGAGCAAGTATCTGGATATCCATGACCGCATGAAATCGGATCGGGATGACGATCAGCGGGCCTCTATTCTCAATGAGGTCGACTTCGAGCTTGAGCTGATCCGGCGCGACAACATCAACGTCGCCTATATCCTGGCCCTGCTGGCCTCCGTCGTCGCGGAGCAACAGCAAGCCGAGGACGCGCTGGATACTGCGGGCAAGACCAAGACTATTCTCGATCTGCTCGGGTCAGAGCCCCGCCTGCGCAGCAAGCGCGAATTGATCGAAGAATTCATTACGGCCTATCTGCCGACAATGAAAAGCGCCGAAAAAACGAATGCGACGTTCGAAGAATTCTGGGCAGAGAAGCGCGAAGCGGCGTTCCAAACGATTTGCACAGAAGAGAAGCTGGATCGAAACGGTTTTAACGGATTGCTGGAAGCATATCAGTTCTCCGGCAAGCGCCCGCTGACCGATGAGGTGATTGCGATCATGACCGAAGCTCCCGGCATTCTTCAGCGCAAACCCTCGGCCGAGCGTGTCGTCACGCGGATGGTCGACTTGGTCGAAACCTTCGATGAGGGGATGGGTGATATTTAGGGCGTGGAGTATCTTAACTCGACCACAACGGGCGGAGACCGGAATTTCGCTGCACCTTGCACCGATGTCCGCTATGCGCGGGGAAGCTGGCATTGCAAAGCTTGGCGGCATGTCCGTGGTGGATCAGAAGCGACCAACTAAAAGCTACTGGATCACAGTGCCGCTTCAGCAAGCAAACATACTCGAAGCTTCGAGGGTTGAACAAGACTTCTGGTTAGAGCACCATTCTTTGGGAGATCCGATCAAATCAATTGTGGGTTTGACCTCAGAAACCAAGGCTCGGTAAAGATGAAGATTTTCATTTCGCACTCATCTAGAAACGCAGTTTATGGGCAGGCGTTAATAGACCTGCTGACTGGAGTGGGTGTCGCCCACGAGAGCATTGTGTTTACAAGCAACACCTCATACGGAATTCCAGTCGGCAACAATATTTTTGAATGGCTAAAGAATCAAATATCCGACCAACCATTCGTTATCTTCTTGCTGTCTGCCGATTATTATTCAAGCATTGCTTGCCTCAACGAGATGGGGGCGGCTTGGATCGTAGAAAACCAGCATGCGGCAATCTTTACGCCAGATTTCGACCTAAACGATGTAAGGTTCAGAGATGGAGCTTTAGATCCTCGCGAGATTGGCTTTTTCATCAATGATGAAGATCGAGTTACAGAATTCATTGAGGCTCTGCGCGCAAACTTTGAGATCACAACCAAACAAGTAGTGATAAATCAAAAGCGTCGAGAATTTCTTGAAAAAGTTGGTTCACCGAATCCCCAAGATGGCGTTGAAGCCGAGACGCGAGGGGAACAAGCCGCATCTGTGCAAAAGCCGAGTGAGAGTAGAGATTCGTCAAACACTGAACTCTACATACCAGACCCTTCGGCGGGTTTGAGTGATTTTGAGCATCAGTTCCTCATGGGGTTGGCGCGCGAAGATGCGGAACACTCAAGCAAGGTCTCAGAAACCTACCTTGCGACGCTCAGCTCCGAAGATCTCGATGCGATTGGCGAGTGGAAATCGTTTTGCGAGTTTTTCAAGCTGAGCTGGTCCGAGCATGGGAATTTGGCCAGCCTCGCCGCACTAATCAATGAGTACGGAGAAAACCCCCTAGTACGTCAACGCGTGGCGCAAGGCTATCTGCAATTCGAAGATTATAGTAGGGCTCGAGCACATTTTCGTGCAGCAATTAAGTGTACCGATGACCGTGACCGAAAGCTTGGATTCCTGGGAGAGCTTGCGAGGATCTCGCAGAAGCAAGGTAACAGAGAAGAGATGTCTGAGATTATCGCAGAGATGCGCGATCTTGTAGACAGTCCAGAAACTGAAGAGCTTCTGTTGGCCAACCTTGCAGATCTTTCTGATTGGTACCAAGACGATGTGCTAAAGGCTGCGATGTTGGAAAGAGAGCTTTCTATCGATCCAACTGATACATCAAAGCGGTTTGACCTAGCCTATCTCCATTCACAGACCGGCAATGAAGCTCTTTCTATGTTCCACTATGAAAAAATTCCTGCCAACCAGAGGAATGGAACGGTCTGGAACAACTTGGGGGTCGCATATCGACATTTCTCGTTGCGCGGGAAATCAATTGATGCATACCGGAAAGCTGCCAAAAAAGATGAAACACTTGCGATGAGCAACCTTTCATACGAATTCATGGGGTCAGGATTCTTTTCTGAAGCTGAGGAATTGCTCAAGGAAGCCCAGAAGCATTCGAACTACCACGACAACGTGGCGGCGGCGCTTGTCCGGTTGAGGGAACTTCCGGAAGAGGAAACTAAAGACCACAAAGACAAGTTGAAAGGGGTTAGTTCGAAGAGTGACTTCCTTAGCCATGTGGGAGAATATCTTTGGCAGCCCGCGCCCGGCGATGTTCTTAAGACACTGATTGACCCAGACTGTGAATTGGATCTCAGGATAGAAGGTGGGAGCTTCGTCGCAACAGGAACATTTCAGAAACGCGAACCCTCGCTTGTCAATGCACTGGCCGGCACGTCCAGTCCGCCCACGACTAAGACCTACATTGTCGAGTACCGAGGGCGGTTCGTTGGAAGTGTCGCAATAGGTGAGCGTACAAAAAAGAACAAGCACAGTCAGTCCGCGGCTTCTACGCTTCTCGGCCTTGCTGCAAGTACGCAAAAATTCATCATAGTCATACCCGAGGGCGCGAAAAAACTTCGCGGTCAGTTAGGCAACGATTTGTTAGATTTTGAGTTGGGTGACTACGAAATCAAGTGACCGCTTCGGGCTTGGAGCGGTCATTAGACACATTTCGCACCAACGACCGCTTAGGGCCGAGTGCGTTTGTCAGCTCGCCCCTTCCCTTAGGGCTGAAAACATCAACATGACATAACCTCCAGCAGCGATAGACGAGCCATCAGACGCCCTATGATCGCTTCGCGAGCGCGGGCGCGGGCGGGAGACCGTGTGACGCCGGGTTCATGCAGATAGAGAATATCTCGGATCCAAACCGGGTTCTGGGCGCTTGTCGCGATAGGTAGCATAACGGCCCAATCGGTTGCCAGATCGACATAGTCGTTGTCCAGCTTCAGAAATTCGTCGGGCACCGCATCGAACAACGCTTTGCGAAAACAGCGCAGATGTTGCCACACATTCCCGCCTCGCGCTGACGCCAGGTCATGGAACTGCACCGGGTAGGACGCAACCTTGTCGGTTCGCAGCATCGAGCCGACCATCAGATCGGCCCCCGCCCGACAGGCGCGGTCGAGCCGATCAAGAACCCCTTCGCCGATGAGATGGTCGTCGGAATCGAGCGTGATGATCATCTGGTCGCCGTTGGCGCAGATGTCGCGGACGGCATGGACCAAGCCCGCCAGACTGCCGCCCCGCCGCCGCCGCCGCAAGAAGCTCACCCGCTCACATTGGGGCGCGAGAATCTGCGCAATCTCGTCGCCGATCCAAGGCTCGGAAGCATCATCGACCACGATTGCCCCCCAATCATCGCGGGACTGGCGCAGCACCGACTCCCAGCACCGGCGAAACCGTTCGGGCATCACGTTGCGGCCGCAGAGCACGAAGACAAACCGTTCCGTCCGCTCGGGCAGACGCCAGTCCTCGGGGTCGCCCGTCCATTCGACTTGGCCTTTTTGCACCGAAGGCACCTTCCCGCGCGCGACCGCGATACGGCACGCCTCCCAATCGACGAGTGCGCCCTTGCGGCTATTGGGCGGATGGATGCAAAACGCACCGCCACCGCCACGCAGGGAATGCGCTGCGCCAGACGCCACCGCGCGATCGAGCGCACGATGCCAAGACAATTGTGGCGCACCGGCGTCTTCGGAGTTTGGCAGCGGCAACAGGCGGCGCATGCGCGCCATATCGACCAAACCAAGGCGGCTTTCGACCCGCCAAGGCTTCCCCTGACCGGCTGCCGACCATGTGGCGGGCGCTGCGCGGGCAATGGGAAAGCTGGCGGAGACGGCAACGGGATCGGCATCAAGGGCGGCCTCCATTTGAGCCAGCGTATCCCGCCCCCCACTGTCCGGACCGATCATCATGTCGAGATCGGCGTGAAGAACACGCGCGGCGTCGCATGCCTCAAAGCCGGTAAGCAAGGCCGCATGAGCTGCCCCGCCAGCACTATGGGTTGCTGCGAGATCAAGCCCGAACAAGCGCCGGTTCAACGCGCGTAGCGCTTCTGGATCTTCGGGTGTCTCCACAATCCGATCAATTTCACCCGTTGCCAGCAGCTGTTCGGCAGAGGCGCGAAGTGCGGCCAGATCCCCCTCCGTGTGAGCCCGCACAAAACCAGATTGGCGCGTATCAAGTGCCAGCACCGTCTCGCGCGGCATTGTCCCGATTGCGAGGGCGTCGTTAAAATCATGCACATGGGCCGATAGGGCCTCCGCATCCATGGCGCAGGCCTTGATAAGCAAGGCGGTTTGCGACACCGGCACGATGTCCAGTTCCCAAACAAGCCGATCGGCAGCCGGTTCGAAACGCTCCATTTCAATGGCCTTGCGTTCATGGCGCGCGATAAGGCGTAGCCCTGCACGCCCCAAACGCCTACGCAGATGGCGTTCGCTCAAACCTTGTACCCGCTTTGCCTCACGGCTGAGCTCACTGCTCGTTTGCGGTCCCGCAAAGCGCAGGCGACGCGCATAGGCGGGGTGAGAAAGCTCCAGCAAAATCCGCCCCCGCAGCGCGGTGACACTGCGCAGATCCTCAAGCAGGCGGTCGAAGGCGGCGATATCTGTGAGATTTGGGTCCGCACGCCAAACCGTCAGGTCAAATGGGGCGGCAGCGAGGGTAGCCGTGGAAAGCCCGTTGGTCGGATGTGGTTCGTGGACATGCAGATGAGAACCCGAGCTGGACCCCGCGATCTCGTCAAAGCCTTCGTCCCCTCCGAACATGATAAGGCGTTCTGGGTGCAATGCCCGCGCACGAGCCCAGAGCGGATCATCGGCTTGGCACAGTCCAAGGCGCATCCGGACAGCTTGAATTAAGGCCTCATGCCCTGCAAGTTCGGGGAGATCATCGGCGGTGAGCGAGCGGCGCATCAACGCCGGCAGATCCTCGCGCCAGAACCAGCGCCAGCATAACCAGGCCCTACGGCACATTTGCAAGAAATCCAGCCCCTGCGCGCGCGGATCATCGACAAAGACCAGATCCGCACCAAAGTCGATCAGCCGCACCGTCTGGCCGATCACACGCAGGTTCTTTGGATGCAGGTTTCGAAAGGCAAGCCCCACGCGGTGCAGATCGGCGAGCAATTCGACAAGCCCCGGCCCATGGCCGCCGGACCACGGTTGGGAAATCTCATAGGGCAGTTCCAACAACCAGCCCGCATAGGTCTGGCGCAATGACAACGGCGCTTTGAGCGCCGCGCCAGCATCCCCTTGCGCGATCAATCGCTGGAGCACCGGCACGGCACCTTCGGCTTTCTCTGCGCTCCAACGATCAAAGAGCTTCCAGATGCGTGTGCCATCGGTGGCCACCACTCCTTCGTCGCCCTGCCCAAGGACTGTCAGCGCGTTTGTTGCCCCGATCGCCGCACGAACGGCCTCTGTAGCAACCATCGCGCGCTGCTCCGCATGAATGTCGGACTTCGCCATGTTCCTCCGCCTGCCAGCCCGCCCTCCGCGGGACAAGACCACGACAGACCGCAAACCACAATCCGGCAATTGCAATGATCAACTGCACACTCAATGACACCCGACGAGGCGGGGCGGCAATTTGCATGACGGCTCAAGTGCGAGGTTGGAGTCTATCGTGTTCTTTGATTAAAGCTCTGCAATAGAAACCACTTATCGTATTTAATTCGTCATGCGTAAACTGGCCGTCGTTATTCCAACCTCCCTTCGCCGCCCCAAACTGCTTCAACGCGCATTGGATCACGTCGCGCGTCAAAGTCGCGCCGCTGATCTGGTCGTGATCGCATGTGATGCGCAAGATCAAGACGCTCTCGCCGTTGATTTTGCGGGGGCATGGCCGGATTTTGATGGGGCACTTCGCCTTATCGCAAACCCCGATGCGCAGGGGCTGAGCAATACGCTCAACGCCGCCTTTCGTTCTTTGGAAGCAGATCTGTGCAGTGACGCGATCATCGCACTCCTCGATGACGATGATTACTGGTCCCCGAATTACCTCGCAGCCGTTGAGGCGCAATTTGACGCAGGCGCGGATTTTGTCGCGTCCCCCTACCGATATGCGAATGAGGACCATCCGCAGCGTCCAGTGCGACAGCCCCCCGAGGTGATCACGCCGGACCAGTTTCTTATCGGCAACCCCGGTATTTCGAACTCTACAATGGCGATCTCCTTTGGCGTGCTGCGCCAGATCGGCGGCTGGAATGCTGCGCTGTCGTCTTGCACCGATCGCGATGCCTGTCTCAGGCTGTGCAGGGCCGGTGCGCGTTACCGTGTGGCCTTGGGCGCGACCGCCTTCATTGATCGTACACACCAAAGCCCGCGCTTGACCGACCGCGGTTGCGCGGCCAAGTTTGACGGCCTAGAGGTGTTTTTCGATCAGTGGCGAGAGGCAATGTCGCCAGAGGTGCTGAGGGCTTCACGTGCGCGTGCCTTCGCGCTTTTCGACTACGACCCAGGGCTGACACAAGAGACAAACAAAGAACCGCTCGTGATTGCGACGATGTCGGTCAATCCCGCACTGCTGGAGAGGTTGCTTGCATCACTCGATCGCCATGCGACAGCGCGCTTTGACGTGACGGTCATTGCCTTGCGCAACAACCCTGATGCGGACTGGTCCTTGTCGCAAGCGCATGGCCTCAAGATCCGCTATTTCAGCCCGTCCGAAGCCCGCGGGATCCTGAAGATTGCCGAGGCGCGCAATTTTCTGCAAGACCGCGTCCGCGCCTATGTCGAAAGCCGCATCGCACCGCCCCCGGTCTGGTTTTTGGACGACGATTTTACCGTCGATGATCTCGCCATCACCAAACTCGCTCAGGCAGTTTGCAATCCTAACCGCGATGCAGATGCCATTTTGGGGCAATATGTCGGTGACAGCCCCAATGCCGCGCTCAGCGGCCTTTTGTTCGAATTACAGGATTTGAAGGCGAATTTGGACCGGCTGGACGGATTACCTGACCATGCCCCCCTGTCCGACCGGCGGGCCGAAAACCGCGCGTGGATGGCGGAGTTCGCTGACACATATCACTATGCGCTGAGCCTCGAGGGACGCCCTGACCGGATCGCTTGGGCGGAACCCCGCGCCGGAGTGGAGAGTGTTCAACAGGTCCGCGCATGGCTTTTGGGTAAGCTCGACGGCCTCAAGCAAGGCAAGAGCTTGTTTCGAGACCTGCGCGGTTTTGGCGACCCGAGCACTCTGGAATTGGGCCCGCCTAGCCTGCATCGCGGCGGCACCATTGTCATCTTTAACCCCGCAATGCTGTCCGTGCCGTTCCCGATCATCGACGGGCCGGACGGTTCGGTTCGGCGCTCTGACATGATGTGGGCGCTTTTGGCGACGCGGCAGTTCGGCTTCAAAATTCGCCGCAGCAATCTCGAAACGCTCCATCGCCGCATGCAGGGGACCAGCCCTGAACTCGGCCTTCGCAAGACATTGGACGAGTTGATCGGTAGTTGCGTTTTTAACAGTCTGCGACAGTGCTTCGGCGCCGAGGACGCGCCGGATTTTGCCGCCTCCCTTCACGCGCGCGCTTCGGCCATAATCCTGCGGCTTGCGCAGTATTTCCAAGAGATCGACAAAGCCTTGGCCGCTCTCGACAGCCTTGATATCCGTGAGGTCTCACAGCTGACACAAAGCCTGCGCGGGATTTTGGACGACAGCTTCAGAACAGAACTCATGAAAGGGCTCGAGACCTTGGCACAGCCCGAAACAGCGTCCCGCATCGCATCCCAGTTCGACGCCCATACCCAACAAAGCGCCGCCTTGGAACCCAGCTGCCATCTGATCCGCCCCCGCTCGCGCATGACCCTGACGAGCCATTTTGGCGACACGATCCAACTGCTTCTGCTTGGCGATCTTGCCAGCGCAGAGAGACCTTTAATCCGTCTGCATTCCTCCTGCCAGTTCTCCGAAGTGTTCGGCGCGACCGATTGTGATTGCGCCGAACAATTGGATGCGGCCCTCAGCGAAATCGAGGCAAGGGGCTGCGGCGCGGTCCTTTATCTGATGCAGGAAGGGCGTGGGCACGGCTTGCGAGACAAGATCCGGATCGTCGACCGGATGCACGCGGCGCAGGAAACCACCTATGAGGCCTGCGATGCCCTTGGGCTTGCGCATGACATCCGCTGCTTTGATGACGCAGCCACGCTTTTGCGCGAACTGGGGGTCACACGGCTTTGCCTGCTTGGCAACAATCCGTCGAAGGCCAGCGCCTTGCGCGAGCATGGTTTCGATGTTAGCGAGAAACGGCTGCGCGGCACTGTCTCGTTCGAGAATTTCGACTACCTCTCCTCGAAGACGGCGCAGGGCCATCGCGACCTTCTTCTAAGGTCAGATGGCCTAGCCTTGGAGGGCATCGACGCAACAAACCCCGTGATTATAGACAGCACGCGCGGGGCCTTTGGTGAATTGTCGAATTTCGCGCCTTATCCGATTTATGCAGAGGGGCTGATTTGGCGCAGCACCGAGCATCTCTATCAAGCATGTAAATTCTCCATGGCCGTGCTGCGCGAGCGTATTCGCCGTGCCTCTACGCCCGCAGATGCCAAAGCGATTGCCCATTCGCATCGTGACCAGATGGTGCCGGATTGGGACGGCAGGCGCCTGAGCGTGATGCATTCGACCGTCAAGCTAAAGCTGCGACAGCATCCCGAGGTGCTGGAAAGCCTGCTGTCGACCGGTCATCGCGAAATCATCGAGCGGTCGAAAACCGACACTTACTGGGGCAAGCTGGCCAATGGGTGCGGTGAAAATTCCTTTGGCAAAATCCTAATGCTCTTGCGCCGTGAAATGGGACCGGACACGCCCGTGCAGGACACACAGCTTATGGAAAGCGTCTAGCATGTGCGGCATTGTCTGTGCCTGGGGGAAAGAACGACATGTATGGACCCGCCATGCTTTGGACCGCCTCTCGCATCGCGGGCCAGATGCGCAGGCGCTTCGAGACGTTGGCGATCTGGTCGTCGGCTTTGCGCGGCTTGCGATCAATGCAATCGGCGACGAGGGTATGCAACCTTTAAGCCAGACGACCCTGACAGGGGTGATCAATGGCGAAATTTACAACCACCTCGCCTTGCGTGAAGAGTTCGGTCTGACGAGCCTCGGCGGGTCTGACATGGCCGTGGTGCTGCCGCTTTTCGCCACGCTCGGAGAGGGGGTTCTCGACAGGCTGGACGGGTTTTTCTCTGGCGTAGTCTATGACAGCGCGGCGAACAGACTTTTTACATTGCGCGATGCGATCGGCAAAAAGCCGTTGTTTCTGGTAAGCACCGACGGAACTTTCATGCTGACCAGCGCCCTGAAATCCGCCATGCGCGTGGAGCGTTTCGAGGAAATCCCGCTTGGGCTTTGCGAAATCGACATGGAAAGCGGCCAGATTATACAAAGGGCCCTGCCCCGACGTCCCACTCCGCTGTCCGCGAAAAAATCCACGCCACAGGCCTTGGTCACAACCATGCGCCGCAGCATCAACAAGCGGACCGCCTGTTCGGATCTTGCCAGTTTCGCGGTCTTTGTAAGCGGCGGTTTGGACAGTTCGATTATCGCGACGCTTGTGCATGAAGGCCCCGACCGCGACCGTGCGCATTACTACTATTTCGATGATCCCGAGAGCGAGGATGCCCACTATGCCGCCTTGTTGCTAGCTGATCTCGGAGTGCCGGCCAGCCGCATCCACCCTGTCTCGGTCCCAATGATGAGCGAAATGCCGGAGTTGATTTCGCGGGTTGTGGAGGCCACCGAAAGCTATAACCCTTCCATCATCAGCAATGGGATCGGCACATATCTTCTTGCCCAGAGTGCGCGGGCTGGTGGTCACAAGGTGGCCTTGGGTGGGGACGGCGCTGATGAAATGTTCTGTGGCTATTTCGATCCGCCGGATTTTGGGCCGGATCGCTCATGGGACACTTCGCGTGCCCGCCTCCTGGCGGACCTGCAGCGCACTGAACTTCGGCGCGTTGATGGGGCCGCAATGGCCTATGGCATCGAGGTCCGCTGCCCCTTCCTCGACCACGACCTGCGAGATTTGGCGCAAGGTTTCACCGAAACGGATTTTTACGGCGATGGCCCGCAGCCGATCCGAAAGAGGGTTCTGCGTCAGGCATTTGCCGCGCATTTGCCGCCCGAAATCATCGCCAGACCGAAGCAATCTTTTGATCGCGGCACAGGTATTCAACGGCTAATGATCCTGTGCTGCACGCGCGCTGGAGACAGTGAAACCGACTATCTCCACGCCGTTTGGCACAGCCATTTCAGGGACCTCTTAGGTCATCTCGATGCCGATCCCTATTTCCACAGCTATCCTGCCTTCGACATGTTCCTCAAGACCCGCGGCCGGCGCTATACGTTGCCGCCCGAAAACACCGGCAAAATGTAATGCTGAACCTCCTACGATCTCTCCTGCACTTCTTTGTGGAAAACTGGCACGACCTTGCGCGTATGCAGGCCAAAACCGCGCATGGGTGCCTTGTTATGTCACGTCCCGTCACTGCGGGGGGCAAGCTTGATGACGCGGCCTTGCTCGCAGCGCTTGAGCAAGAAATCGACGCCTTCTGGCGCAGCGTTCCGTTTCACACCCTGTTTCTTAACTATCAGATGCCGATCCAGAATTCCGCCTATGGCGGCACCTGCTCGGACCGTGCCGTACTGTTTCTTGCCCGTCTGGAAAATAAATTCGGCGCAAGGCTAAAGCCGCGCCTACATCGGTGCCGCATCAATGGCCGTGAGACCCACACCGTCATTCTCATAAGCCTTGGGGCGGGTGATTACCTCATTGATGTCGGCTCGAACTGGCCCGTCATGCACCCGATCCCGTGCTTCGAGCCAAGCGCATTTACCGCCTTCGGGATCGCGTTTCGGGCAGCCCCGACAGGCAAGGAATTGCATGTCGAGATGAAACGCCCCGAGCAGCCGGAGTTCCGCCCGTTTCTGAGCGCCGACCTGACCCCACAGCCGCGCGCGCAGGTTGTGGCTGCGATTGCGGATCGCTACGACCCGCGCAATGATCTACCTTTCAAAGGAAAACTAAGGTTTTCCTGTATCTATGGCGATGCATTCTACGTCCTGCGCGATGACGGTTTTTGCAGCGGTAACGCAGAGTGCTCTGACCTTTGGAAGGAATATCGCGGGTAAAATGCGGTAGAGGCTCTATCGACAAGGCAAGATCGGACATTTACCGCTCAGCGAGTCCGGAGGTCGACCTGATCCTGCGGGGGCGCGCCGCTGCCACGCTCACCGCTGATCCGCAAAGGAGATTGATGTGCCCCCAGAAACCTGCCTTGTTTAGTTTGAGCTGCCTGCTTTCGAAGTCAACGGACGCGAGCATACCGGCGCTGGTGAGCGACCGCTTTGCTAACACCGCATCGCAGCGATTACGTCGCACTTGAACGGCAGCTATGGGCCGTCCTTGCATCTCCGGACGTCCCAGATCATGCGCGATGCCGCGCCGCATCCGAAGTCGGCAGAGAGCCCTTTGTGGGTAGCTTCGGTACTGCTACCATCTCTCTAAATAGTGGGAGACTGGGAGAAGGCTGCGTGCACAACCGAATAGCGAGCATATTGTTGGCCACGTCAACGTTAGCCCATGGATATTGGCGTGCGGGCAGCAAGTTACATCACTTCTTTGGTGCCATCCTCGTAGCAATCGTCGCAGTTATTGTTTTGCCAATATCACTTATCAGACGAGCGGCACGGGGGAGAACCGCCCGCTCAGATACTGAGAGCGAATAGCGGCTAAGTCCCGCATATTGTGAGTTCGTCTGCGGCCGGAGTTCGCCCTCGCAGCGAAAGTCCGGTTCGGTGAAGCTGCACCGCGGCGCAGTCTGACACGATGAATGGCCGGTAAGGGCCGGAAGCACTAAAGTTCAACCGTCACCAGCCCCGTTCCTACGGCCCTTTTTTGAGGAGAGCGGGCCGGGGCTGGCTTGCCTCTCCCGGCGCTGTCAGTGCGCAGTACCAGTTACGTTGAACGGCAGCGTTATTGAGAAACCGGTGTCAATTCTCTGACGATATGCAGGGCACGCGAACGTGCTGACTTTCCGGCGGTTCTGCGATGAGGTGGTGGAGCCGAACCTGAAGGTTTGGGTGTAGCTTCAGCGAGAGATCTGCGAAACATGGAGGGCAAACCGCCGGAAATTCCCGGTTGTCTGCCGCACCAGTTTAGTCCCTCATCCTAGGTGAGGCGACCGGTCCCGTCAGTCCTCCCCGCCTGATGTGTCGGCTGCCGCCGTTTGTAGAGCTTTAAGCAGCAGCCGTTCAGCCCAAAACGGCATCTCATCTGTACTCCAGGCGCGCCGTGGATCCGGCCAGACTTCATTAAAGACGGTCTCGGTCATGACCACCCAGGAAATGCGACCGCCGCTGCGGAGATAGGTGGGCCCTTTGCTGGCGCTCTTCGCAAGACTGAGCACCTGAAGAGGGAGAACCTCGATGTCAAAACGTTTGCCCTGAATGGGCGGAAGGATGGGAGGTTTCATCTGTTTTCCTTTCGTCTGTGCACGCCAAAGGGCACGGCGGGGGCCGTGCTGTGCGCGAAAAGGGAAAACGTTCAAATCATAAGGTCCGATAGCACAACCCGCTGAAATTGCCAGCGGACACATTGCGGCTACGATTCCTGGCTCACCCGAAACGTCAGCCTGATGTGTTGGCCTGGGCAGCGATGAACTTGAGCTGATTCAAAGAGCGCCCGTCCAGTCACCTCTTGTCGCATTGCGGACGACAACCAGTGCTCTGGATTCGGATAGCGGTTCCCCAGTCAGATTTGCGCAAAGCGCACCGCCCGGCAGTAGAGGGCAGCATCTGGCGACGCGCGGTCTTCCCCTCTCTTTCGGCGTGGCTCCCCCAGAGGAAAGCTCTTTTGACGAAAAAGGAAGAAAACCATGCTAAAAAGGAAACTAATCCTGATTAGTCACATCTATGAGAAGTGGTGAGCCGTGAAGGATTCGAACCTTCGACCCACTGATTAAAAGTCAGTTGCTCTACCAACTGAGCTAACGGCCCACTCTGTGAGCGCGGTGACTATAGCTGTGGGCTTTGCAGGTCAACCCCATTTTCCACGGAATCCGCGCGATCTCTGGCAAAAGTTTTTTCAAAGGCGTATATCGCGCGCTATGGCATCTGCCGACTCTATATCCCAACCGCTCGACTTCATGAAATGGCATGGAGCGGGCAATGACTTCGTGATGATCGATTCACGGGGGCGGGATGCTGTTGTCACGCGTGAGTTGGCGGCGAAACTGGGAGATCGCAACCGTGGAGTCGGGTTTGACCAGTTGGCCGAGATCAGAAGCTCGGACGCGGCCGATATTGACCTGGATTTCTGGAATGCCGATGGCAGCCGCGCGGGCGCGTGCGGCAACGCGACCCGATGCGTGGCGCAGTTTGTCATGGACACGACAGGGAAAGACGCCCTGACCATTCGTACCGCGCGCGGCATTCTGCAGGCGCGCGCCGATGGCGATCAGGTGGCCGTCAACATGGGGCAGCCGCAAATGGATTGGGATCAAGTACCCTTGGCTTCGGATGTCGACACCGCCCATCTTCCGCTGGATGGCGACCCGGTAGCGGTCGGCATGGGCAACCCGCATTGCGTCTTTTTCGTCAATGACGCCGAGGCCGTTGACGTGGCCTCGATCGGGCCGCGCATCGAACATGATCCGCTGTTTCCCGAAGCCACCAATGTCGAGTTCGCCGAGGTGCGCGGACGCGACGAGATCAGGATGCGGGTATGGGAGCGTGGTACCGGGATCACCCTGGCCTGCGGGTCCGGGGCTTGTGCGACTGCCGTTGCCGCGCACCAACGCGGCTTGACCGACAAGCGCGTGCGGATGGAACTGGATGGCGGCTGGCTGACATTGGATTGGCGCGAAGATGGCGTTTGGATGACCGGCCCCACGGCCTTTGTGTTCAAGGGCCAGTTGACGCAAGAATTTCTGAAAGGGCTCTAGGATGGGTGCGACACCCCCCGTCTTTGCGACACTGGGCTGTCGCCTGAACGCCTATGAGACCGAGGCGATGAAGCGTCTGGCGGACGAGGCGGGCGTTGAAGGTGCGGTCGTGGTCAACACCTGCGCCGTGACGGCCGAGGCCGTGCGCAAGGCGCGTCAGGAAATCCGCAAGCTGCGGCGCGAAAACCCCGACGCCAAGGTCATCGTCACCGGCTGCGCCGCACAGACAGAACCTGAAACTTTCGCCGCAATGGACGAGGTGGATGCCGTGATCGGTAATCACGAAAAGATGGAACCTGCGACCTGGGCAGGCCTTGCCCCCGATCTGATCGGCGACACCGAACGGGTGCAGGTCAATGACATCATGTCCGTGACCGAAACCGCCAGTCATTTGATCGACGGGTTCGGCACCCGGTCTCGTGCCTATGTGCAGGTGCAAAACGGCTGCGATCACCGCTGCACCTTTTGTATCATCCCCTATGGCCGGGGCAATTCTCGGTCTGTGCCCGCAGGTGTTGTGGTCGACCAGATCAAGCGCCTTGTGGATAAAGGGTTCAACGAGGTCGTCCTGACCGGCGTCGACCTGACAAGCTGGGGCGCCGACCTGCCCGGTGAACCGCGTCTGGGCGATCTGGTCATGCGAATCCTGCGCCTTGTGCCCGACCTGCCGCGCTTGCGCATCAGCTCGATCGACTCGATCGAGGCGGATGACAACCTGATGCTGGCCATCGCGTCCGAGCCGCGCTTGATGCCGCATTTGCACCTGAGCCTGCAACATGGCGATGACCTGATCCTGAAACGGATGAAGCGCCGCCACCTGCGCGACGACGCAATTGCCTTTTGCGAAGAAGCCCGCCGCCTGCGCCCCGACATCACGTTCGGCGCGGATATCATCGCTGGCTTCCCGACCGAAACCGAGGCGCATTTTGAAAACAGCCTGAAACTGGTCACGGATTGCGACCTGACATGGCTGCACGTCTTTCCCTATTCCAAACGCGACGGCACGCCAGCCGCGAAAATCCCCTCGCAAATCAACGGCGCGATCATCAAGGACCGTGCCGCCCGCCTGCGCGCAGCGGGTGATGCGCAGGCCAAACGGCATCTGGCTGCCCAGGTCGGGCAGCAGCACCGTGTTTTGATGGAAA
Source organism: Aliiroseovarius zhejiangensis (assembly GCF_014656375.1). GTDB lineage: Bacteria > Pseudomonadota > Alphaproteobacteria > Rhodobacterales > Rhodobacteraceae > Aliiroseovarius > Aliiroseovarius zhejiangensis. The sequence continues at coordinate 37,216 of NZ_BNCH01000005.1, forward strand.
ACCCCACCATGGGCCGCACCGAACAATTCGCAGAAGTCGTGTTCCGGACCCCGCAGATCGAGGGCGCGATCGTCACGGTCACACCCAAGGGGATCACGGGCGGCCAATTGCTGGCCTGAACAGGTCGGCGACCATCCGCTGCGCATCGTGGAATCATAGACATATGGCCTCGGCCTCCCTACATTTAATGTGAAGGAGGATCACATGCCCCTACCACTTGCCCCTATTGCGGCCTTTGCCATCCGCTATGGCTCTGTTGCCGTCGCCGCATATGCTTTCGCCCGTTCGATCGAGCGGGGGCGGCGCGATCAGCGTCACGAGGACGCGCTGGATGATGCGCCCGAAGGCGTCACTGCCCGGCGCGACAATGAACAGGTGAACGCAACCGCACGGATGCGGCGCGTGATTCGGTTTGGCGACGCCGGACCGGGGATCGAGATTGACGCCGTCAGCTTGACCCGCATTCGATTTCGAAAGGTCTGACCCGTGCAACTTATTACCTCGCCCGCGTCCCCCTTTGCGCGCAAGGCCCGTATGGTGATCATCGAGACGGGTCAGCAGGACAATGTGGAGTTGGTTGAGGTCATCTCCTCCCCCACTGCGCCCAATCCGCAACTGACCGCAGCCAATCCGATGTCGAAAATCCCCGCCCTGATCCGCAGCGACGGGCCGACCCTTTATGATAGCCGCGTGGTGACGCGTTATCTGGACGCACGCGCCGGTGGCACGCTTTATCCTGAAAGCCGGATATGGGACGTGCTGATCCTTGAAGCGACAGGCGATGCGATCATGGATGCGGGCGTCCTGATGGTCTACGAAAACCGCTGCCGACCCGAAGACATGCAGTTCGGTGGCTGGATGGATGCCCAATGGGGCAAGATCGAAGGCGCGCTGGACGCACTGAACACCCGCTGGATGAGCCATTTGTCCGGTCCGCTGGATATGGGGCAAATCGCCGTGGGCTGTGCCCTGGGCTATCTGGATTTCCGCCATGCGGACCGGGAATGGCGCAAGGGGCGTGATGCGCTGGACGACTGGTTCGCGGTGTTTTCCACGCGCGACAGTTTCAAAGCCACGACACCTGCCTGAGTCGCCCGGCCCCGATCACGCCGGTATTTCACGAAGTTTTTCCGCCTTTGCGCGCTAACTGCGGCAACATAACCTTGAAAAGCCGCCCCTGCGCCCTAATGACTTCTGGACTGGGCGCAATTCCTTGGATAAACAGCCGCGAAACGGACTGCTTTCTTGGGCGGTCTTTTGTCGTGTCGGTTGCAATTTTGCGACCTAGCTAGGGAGATGCGCTCTTGTCACAAGCCGACGACCACCAAGGAACCCGCCGGGATTTCCTTTATTACGCCACCGGTGGTGCCGCAGCCGTTACGGCCGGCGTCGCAGTTTGGCCGCTCGTTGATCAAATGAACCCCTCGGCTGACGTGAAGGCGCTCAGCTCGATCCGTGTGGATATTTCGGGTGTCGAAGTCGGCAGCCAGATCACGGTGAAATGGCTGGGCAAACCGGTCTTTATCCGTCGCCGCACCGAAGAGGAAATCGCCGCCGCCCGCGCCGATGATGACGCCGCCCTGCCGGACGACAAGGCCCGCAACGCCAATGTCGACGCATCCCTGTCGGCTGCCGATGAAAACCGCTCCATGGACGAAGCAGGCGAATGGCTGGTCATGATGGGCGTCTGTACCCACCTTGGCTGTGTGCCGCTGGGCGACGGTGCTGGCGATTTCGGCGGTTGGTATTGCCCCTGCCACGGCTCGCACTATGACGCATCTGGCCGCATCCGCAGGGGTCCGGCACCTGAAAACCTGCCCGTTCCCGTCGCCGAATTTGTCGACGAAACGACAATCAAGCTGGGCTAAGGGAGGCTTACATGTCCGGAATTCCTCATGACCACTACGAGCCCAAGACCGGGTTCGAAAAATGGCTGAACAAGCGGCTTCCCGTTGTTGGCCTGCTGTATGACACCCTGATGATCCCCACGCCCAAGAACCTGAACTGGTGGTGGATCTGGGGCATCGTCCTGACCTTCTGTCTGGTGATGCAAATCGTGACCGGCATCATTCTGGTGATGCACTACACGCCGCATGTCGACATGGCGTTCGCGTCCATCGAACACATCATGCGCGACGTGAATGGCGGGCATATGCTGCGCTATATCCACGCCAACGGCGCTTCGCTGTTCTTCGTGGCCGTCTATATCCACATCTTCCGCGGCCTGTTCTATGGTTCCTATAAAGCCCCGCGCGAAGTCACATGGATCATCGGCATGCTGATCTATCTGATGATGATGGCGACCGGCTTCCTGGGCTATGTTCTGCCCTGGGGTCAAATGTCCTTCTGGGGTGCAACCGTCATCACCGGCCTGTTTGGCGCCATCCCGTTCATCGGTGAAGGCCTGCAAACCTGGCTGCTGGGCGGACCGGCTGTGGACAACGCCACGCTTAACCGCTTCTTCTCGCTGCACTATCTGCTGCCCTTCGTGATCGCAGCTCTGGTCGCCGTTCACATCTGGGCCTTCCACACCACGGGCAACAACAACCCGACCGGTGTCGAAGTGCGTCGTGGCTCGAAAGAAGAGGCCGAGAAAGACACCCTGCCCTTCTGGCCCTATTTCGTCATCAAAGACCTTGTTGGCCTTGGCATCGTGTTGATCATCTTCTTCGCCATTGTCGGCTTCATGCCCAACTATCTGGGCCACCCCGACAACTATATCGAAGCCAACCCGCTGGCGACGCCTGCGCATATCGTGCCGGAATGGTATTACCTGCCCTTCTACGCGATCCTGCGCGCCTTCACCGCTGATGTGTGGGCCGTGCAAGCGGTCAGCTTCCTGACCGGCGGCATTGTCGATGCGAAGTTCTTCGGCGTGCTGGCGATGTTCGGCGCGATCTTCGTGATGGCGCTGGCCCCGTGGCTCGACACCTCGTCGGTCCGCTCGGGTCAGTATCGTCCGGCGTTCAAGTGGTGGTTCCGCCTGCTGGTCATCGACTTCATCGTTCTGATGTGGGTCGGGGCACGCGACACGAACTTCCCGCATGACTGGATTTCGCTGATCGGCGCCACATACTGGTTCGCTTACTTCCTGGTGATCCTGCCGCTTCTGGGCCTGTTCGAAAAACCGACCACGCCCCCGGCCACCATCGAGGAAGACTTCAAAGCCCACTATCCCGGCGCAGCCGAGTGAGAAAGGATCGAGGATCAATGATCAAGAAACTCGCAACATCCGCCCTTGTCGCGCTGGCGCTGACCACTGGTGGCGCGTCGGCAGCCGGCGATGAAGGCCATATCGAGGACATCGCGTTTTCGTTCGAATGGCCGTTTGGCACCTATGACCAGGAACAGCTGCGCCGCGGCCTGAAGGTCTATACCGAGGTCTGCGCGGCCTGCCACGGCCTGAAATATGTGCCGCTGCGCACGCTGGCCGACCCCGGCGGTCCGCACTACACCGAAGACGAAGTGCGTGCCTATGCCGCCGAGAACTTCACCATTTATGATGAAGAGCTTGAGGATGACCGCCCGCGCAAACCGTCGGATTTCTTCCCCACCGTATCGGGCGAAGGCATGGGGCCGGACTTGTCCCTGATGGCCAAGGCCCGCGCAGGGTTTCATGGCCCTGCGGGCACCGGTCTGAACCAGCTGTTCCGCGGCATGGGTGGTGCGGAATACATCGCCAGCTTCCTGCTGGGCTTCAATGGTGAAGAAGACGAGGTTGCGGGCAGCGTCCTTTATGGCAACACCGCCTTTCCGGGCGGCTGGGTGTCGATGCCTCCGCAGTTGGAAGACGGTCTGGTCGACTATGATGACGGTCACAACAACTCGGCCCATCACATGGCCGAAGATGTTGCCGCCTTCCTGATGTGGACCGCAGAACCGAAGATGATGGCCCGCAAACAGGCTGGCTTCGTGTCGGTCCTGCTTCTGGTGCTGCTGACCTCGCTTCTGTATCTGACAAACAAGAAGCTCTGGGCACCGCACAAGGGCAAGCAGCTTGATCTGTAATCAGATCGACCAATGAACAGAAAAGGGCGCCCCTTGGCGCCCTTTTTCTTTAGTTCGGCCGCCCCATCTAGCCGCCAAGATAATCCCGCAGAGCGTCTGGCGGATTCGCGAAGATCTCCGGTGTCGGCACCGGCGCGTGGGCGGTCCCCCCTTCGACCAGAATAACTTCGTCCGACATCAACCGGGCATCTTCGGGGTTGTGGCTGACCATCAAGAATGTCGCCTTGGTCTCGGCGGCCAACTCGCCCACGAGTTCCAACATCTCGGCGCGCAAGGCCGGTCCAAGCGCCCCGAACGGTTCATCCAGAAGCAGCAACGGTCGATCCCGCAAAAGCACCCGCGCCAAGGCGACCCGTGCAATCTGCCCACCCGACAGTTGCGCGGGCTTGCGCCCTTCCTTCCCGCCAAGCCCGACCCGCGCCAAGGCCGCCCCGACCCGCGAGGTATCCTCGGCCGTCAGCCGCAAATCGGGCCGCAATCCCAACCCGACATTCTGCGCCACGGTCAGGTGCGGAAACAGGTTGTTGTCCTGAAACACCATGCTGATGGGTCGATCCGCGGGATCGTTGGGCATCACCGTCCCTTGCCAACGGATCACCCCGTCGCTCAGCGGCTGGAAGCCGGCGATCATGGCCAGCAAGGTGGACTTCCCCGCCCCGGATGGCCCCAGAACCGCCACCCGCTCGCCCCGGTTCACATGCAGATCGGCGCTCAGGGTAAAATCCCCCATGTCAACGCGCGCGTTTTCAATCGTCAGCATTCACGCGACCCCCTCGGTCAAAGATCCAGAACAGGCACAGCGACAGGCCCAGCAGCAGCACCGCCGCCGCTGCCGCGTCATCCATCCGATAGGCCCCCATCAGGCGATAAAGCTGCAAGGGCAATGTCACCCCATCGGGCGCGGCGAACATCGCGATGACGCCAAGGTCACCCATCGACAGCGCCGCCGCCAACCCAAGCGCAAACCCGAGTGGGCGTCGCAATCGTGGCAACCATAACAATCGCACCCGCGTTAGCCCGTGCAGGCCCAGCCCGTCTGCCAGCCTGCCGTAATCCTTTTCGATCTGCCTCAGCGCCGGCACAAGCGCGCGTAGGGTGAAAGGCAGGCTCATCGCCGCGTTCACCACCGCCGTGACCGGCAAAGCAAGATCCGATGGTTTCACGAAAGGAAACAGGATCAGGAACAGCCCCGTTCCCACCACCAGAGGCGAGGCCGCAATGGTCAGATAGCCCAACCCTTCGACCAGCCACGCGCCGCGCTGCACGACGAGCGCCGCGATCGGCAAAGCAAGTGCCAGGGTCAGCAGGGCCGATCCGAAAGCCACCATAAGGGACCGAGCCGCCGCCTGAAATACGGATGCGGGCAAGGTCAGAAGCCCCGGCGCCCCATCGACGATGACCATGGTCAGGGGCAGCAGCAGAAAAAGGCTGGCCAAGGTCACGGCCACCACATCCATGACGCGCTGCGCCCGCGTATCGTCCCACCGCTGCACCGCGCGATCAAGACCCGCCCCCATGTCGCCCGGAATGGCGACCCGGAACGCGATCAGGGCTGCCCCCGCCCCCATCGCGAACTGTATCAACGCCAGCAGCGCCGCGCGGCCAAGGTCGAAATCGAACTTGAATGCCTCATAGATGGCCAGTTCGACCGTGGTCGCCCGCGGCCCCCCACCCAGCGCCAGTGCCACGGCGAAGGAGGTCAGACAGATCAGGAAAATCACCAGAAACGCGCCGGGGATCACCTCGCGCAGCATCGGGCGCTCCAATGTGCGCGCAATGTCGCGGGGACCCATGCCAAGCGATGCAGCCAGGCGGAAGCGTTCGGCCGGGATCGACAGCCAGCCTTGCAGGATCAGGCGCGTTGCCAGCGGCAGGTTGAAGAACACATGGGCCAGAATGACCCCGTGATAGCCGTAAATCGAGATCGGCTCGCCCCCCATCACGCCCAGCGCCGCGCTGATGATGCCGTTGCGTCCAAAGACAGCAATCAGGCCCAGCACGGCGACGATGATCGGCAGAATGAAGGGGGCGCCCAGCAAGGTAACGAGCAATCGACGCCCCGGAAACGAGCGGCGGGCCAAGGCGCGCGCCACGGGTATGGCCAGCACCACACTGACCCCTGCCGACAGCGCCGCCTGCCACAACGTGAACCGGATCGCGGCCCAATCCGACGGACCAAGACCGCGCCCGCCATCGGCCCTGAGAATGACGGCGACAAGCGTGCCGAACACCAGCACGACCAGCAACAGGACAGCCAGAAGGCCGGGCCAGTGCGACACCCAGATGGGGCGATCTGTCCGGCCCGACCGCATCATTTATTTCGAGAACGCCGCAAGCCATTCGTCCAGCGCAGGCTTGCGCAGGGCTTCGGCTTCGTCCTCGGGGAAAAAGATGGCCTTGCCGGGCACACCCAGCAGCTCGAACTTCTCGGGCAGAAGCGACTCATCCAGCTTCGACGGGTAAGACCAGTTCGCGGTCGGGATCGCCTTCTGGAACTCTTCGCTCAGCACATAGTCCATGAAGGCGCTTGCCAGCTCTGGCTGATCGGTGGTTTTCAGCTTCGCCGCCAGTTCGACGAACAGGTAATGACCTTCCTCGAAGATCGCCGCCGACTTGGTCATGTCGTCTTCGGCGATGATGTGATAGGCGGGCGAGGTGGTGTAGGACAGCACCATGTCCGCTTCGCCATCCGTGAACATGCCATAGCTTTCCGACCACCCTTGCGTCACGGTCAGGACCTTCGGGGCCAGCCGCTCCCACGCCTGCGGCGCGTCATCGCCATAGATCGCCTTGACCCACAGAAGCAGGGCCAGACCGGAGATCGAACTGCGCGGGTCTTGCAGAACGATTTTCACATCATCCGGCATGTCCAGCAGCGCCTCGAAACTGGCGGGCGGGGTTTCCATCTTGGTGTTGTCATAGATGAACGCGGTGTAGCCATAGTTGAACGGCAGGAACACATCATCGGTCCAGTCAACGGGCATGGTCAGACCGCTGACATCCTGCCCATGGGGCGCAAACAGGCCGGTCGCCCGCGCCCGTGCGGTGACATCGGTGTTCAGGCCAATGACCACATCGGCTTCCGTCCGCTCGCCCTCCAGCAGGATGCGCGGCAGCACGTCGCCGGTGATGAATTGCAGGTCGCAACTGCACTGCGCCTCAAACCCCTGCTCGATCCCGGGGCCCGGGCCCCATTCGGACGCGAAGTAATCGGGGGCATAGACTTGAAGCACGGGCGTTTCCGCCGTCGCCACGGTCGCTGCCGTGGCCGTCAGTGCAAGTCCTGCGACAAATGAAAGGGTCTGTTTCATGGCATCCTCCAAATGCGCCGGACGGAGTGGCATTTGGGGCATCCAAATTACCTTCCCTCCGCCGGTTCTAGCCGGTTCAGGTTCAACGGGTCCGCATGATCTGCATCTCAGCCGGTTCGCTCCGGCCCCCCGAGGTGACGCCATACCTGACGGGTTTGGCCCAACTTGGCAAGCCCCCCTTGACGTAAGGGCGGCAATCGGCAATGTGACCGCTAACACCCACCATATCGGAGCCGAACATGTCGGACGTCTCACAATCGCCCGTCAGGGGGCTGGGTTTTGCCTTTGCAGCCTTTGCCATCTTTGCGACCCATGATGCGATCATCAAGGCGCTGGGGGTGAACTTCTCTGTGTTCCAGATCATCTTCTTCGCGATGCTGTTTGCCTTCGTGCCGATGTCGGTGCTGATGTTGGCCGACCGCCAGGTCGACAACTTCCGCCCGCATCACCCGTGGCTGATCCTGCTCAGATCCGCCACGTCGGTCATCGCGATGTCGACCGCCTTTTACGCCTTTACCGTGCTGCCGCTGGCCGAGGTCTATGCACTGCTTTTCGCGACGCCCCTTCTGATCACCGCCATGTCGGCCATCCTGCTGGGCGAACCTGTGCGCGCCCAGCGATGGGCGGCGGTGATCGTCGGATTGATCGGCGTTCTGATCGTGCTCAGACCCGGCGTTACCGCGATCTCGTTCGGGCATGTCTGCGGATTGATCGCGGCGTTCGGTTCCAGCCTTGGATCCGTCATCATGCGCAAGATCGGCGGCGAAGAACGCACGGCGGTGATGATCCTCTATCCGATGCTGTCCTCGATTCTGTTCATGGCCGTGATGCTGCCCTTTGTCTATCAACCCATGGCCGTGACCGAGCTGGGGTTGGTTGCCAGCGTGGGCGTGTTGTCAGTGTTGGCACAGGTGATGATCATCGCTGCCTATCGCATCGCACCCGCCGCAGTCGTGGCCCCCAGCCAATACAGCCAGATCCTCTGGGCCACCCTGTTTGGTGTGCTGTTCTTCGGAGAACTGCCGGACACCTGGGTCGGCGTCGGGGCATCGGTGATCATTGCCTCAGGTATTTTCATCGTCTGGCGCGAAAGCCGCCCCTCCGTCTCGATCCGCCGCCCACTTCTGCGCGATCCGAACCCGCGTTACGACACCGGCCCCAGCCCGCAGCCAAAACACCGGCGTGACCCGGAGTGAGATCGACGCGCTTTCCTTTCGCCCGCGCCTTCGCTATCACCCTGACAACGAAGGAGCTTGCGCATGTCGATGAACAGTTTCGGCCATATTTTCCGCGTCACCACATGGGGCGAAAGCCATGGGCCTGCCTTGGGTGCAACGGTCGATGGTTGCCCCCCCGGTGTGCCACTGGAACCTGAAATGATACAGGTCTGGCTGGACAAGCGCCGCCCGGGTCAGAACAAGCACACCACCCAGCGCAATGAACCCGATCAGGTCCGCATCCTGTCTGGCGTGTATGAGGGCAAGACGACCGGCACGCCGATCCAGTTGATGATCGAAAACACCGATCAGCGGTCGAAGGATTACGGTGAGATCGAAAAGACCTTTCGCCCGGGTCATGCCGACATCACCTATTGGCAGAAATATGGCATCCGCGATCCGCGCGGCGGGGGGCGATCGTCGGCGCGTGAAACAGCGGCGCGGGTGGCCGCTGGCGGCGTGGCGCGCGAGGCGCTGAAGGCGCTGCTGCCGGGACTTCAGATCAAGGGTTACATGACCCAGATGGGCGCGCTTCATCTGGACCGCGACAAGTTTGACTGGAACGCGATTGACCAAAACCCGTTCTGGCTGCCGGACAATAGCGCCGTCAAGGAGTGGGAAGATTACCTGCATCATCTGCGCACCAAGGAACATGACAGCGTCGGCGCGGCGGTCGAGGTCGTCGTGCGCGGCGCGCCTGCCGGTCTGGGCGCCCCGATTTACGCCAAGTTAGACACTGACCTGGCCGCTGCGATGATGTCGATCAACGCCGTGAAGGGCGTCGAGATTGGTGAAGGCATGGCGGCTGCAGGCCTGAAAGGCACCGAGAACGCGGATGAAATCTCGATGGGCGATGATGGCCCGGTGTTCGCTTCGAACCACGCGGGCGGTATACTGGGTGGGATTTCCAGCGGGCAGGACATTGTTGTGCGCTTCGCGGTGAAGCCGACAAGTTCCATCCTGACACCGCGCCAGTCGATCACCAAATCGGGCGACCCCATTGAGGTGGTCACCAAGGGCCGTCATGATCCCTGTGTGGGCATCCGCGCCGTGCCCGTGGGCGAGGCGATGGCGGCCTGTGTCATCCTTGATCACGTCATGCTGCACCGCGCCCAGATGGGCGAAGGGGTGCGCGGCAAGATCGGTTGAAGGGCGCCGGGCGGTGCCCGGCAGATTTGAGGCCTCCGGCGGGGATATTTCTGGCCAGAAGAAGCGGGGGTTTTCAGGGCCGGGTGGGCGTTTGCTTGGACAGTTGCACGGCAAGGATGCCGAAGGTGATGATGGCGACGCCGATGAAATCCATCACCGTCAGCGCCTCGCCCAGTAAGAGCCACGCGATGGCGACGCCGAAGAACGGGTTGAGGAAGTGGAAGGTGGCCGCCTTGACCGCGCCAATGCGTCTGACCAGCGCGAACCAGACCCAGGTGGCCAAAAGGCCGGGCACCAGCACCGTGTAGCTGAAGGCAAGGCCAAGGCGCAGGCTGGGCTCAAAGCCGGGGCTTTCCAGAAAGACGGCGACCACCGCCAACACGGCGGAACCCACAAACATCTGTAGCCCGACGATCATCATCAGGTTGCCACCCGAGGACGCCGTGCGCACAGCAAGGGTTGCCGCCGTCAAAGCACCTGCTCCGACAAAGCACAGGATGACGCCAACCACATCGACACCGCCCGACAGCCGCGACCCCATGATTACCGCGACCCCCACGATGCCCGCCAGCAGGCCAAGCAGCGCCAAAGGGCGCATTCGGTCGCCCATGAACAGCCAGCCCGCCAACGCAACCATCAATGGCATGGTCGACGCGATGATCGAGGCCAGGCTGGCCTCGATCCACTGCATCGCCACGAAATTCAGACCCAGATACAGCGCGTTTTGGCAAACGCCGAAGATGATCACCGCGCGCCATTGGTTGCGGGTGAGCTTCCAACTTTGGCCCAGCACACGGGCAATGAACACGCCCAGCAGGCCGGAAATCAGAAACCTGAGCGCCAGGGAATAGAGCGGCGGCGCGTCCGCCACGATGATACGGGCGGAGGTGAAAGCCGAGCTCCACATCAGGGCAAAGGCCAGCCCCATAAAGATCGCGCGCAGATCCATGTTACCTCCGGCAATAGAAAAGGGCCGCCACTTGGGCGACCCTTTCCGAATTCCTGTGCGGGGACAAGCCCCGAAGGCGCCAAATCAGCCGTTCACGCTGTCTTTCAGAGCCTTTGCGATGGTCATTTTCACGACCTTGTCCGCGTCTTTGTGGATCTGCTCGCCGGTGGCGGGGTTGCGCACCATGCGGGCCGGACGTTCGCGGCAATAGATCTTACCAACACCGGGCAGGGTCACGGCACCGCCGTTGGACACTTCCTTGGTGATGATGTTGATGATACCGTCCAGCGCGCTCGACGCCGATTTCTTGTCCGAGCCCATTTCTTCGGCCAGTGCAGCGACCAGCTGGGTCTTCGTCATAGGTTTCGACATATAATACACTCCTCACATTTACCCATTTATTGGGCTTCATCGGGCGCATTTAACTGTATGTAGCGGGGGGACACAACGATTTGTTGTGCCAATTTCCCCAATAAAACGCGGTTTTTCCCTGTTTTTACCCAAGTTGCCCTAAAGGAAAGCCGTCTCTTCGAAACTTCTGAGTTTCCGGCTGTGGATTCGTTCGATCGGCATCTCGCGCAGGGTTTCCATCGCCTGGATACCGATCAGCAGATGTCGTGCCACCTGTGACTTATAGAAATCGGACGCCATGCCGGGCAGTTTCAGCTCTCCGTGCAGGGGTTTGTCGGACACGCATAGAAGCGTGCCATAGGGAACGCGAAACCGAAATCCGTTGGCGGCGATGGTGGCGCTTTCCATGTCCAGAGCGATGGCGCGCGACTGGCTGAGCCGCTGCACCGGGCCGGATTGGTCACGCAACTCCCAGTTCCGGTTGTCAAGCGAGGCGACCGTGCCGGTGCGCATGATGCGTTTGAGCTCATAGCCTTCCAGCTCGGTCACCTGTGCGACGGCTTGTTCCAGTGCAATCTGGATTTCCGCAAGGGGTGGGATCGGAACCCAGATCGGCAGGTCGTCATCCAGCACCTTGTCCTCGCGCAGATAGGCATGGGCCAGCACGAAATCCCCCAGACGCTGGCTGTTGCGCAGTCCGGCGCAATGACCCACCATCAGCCACGCATGAGGGCGCAGCACGGCGATGTGATCGGTCGCGGTTTTGGCGTTGGACGGCCCGACCCCGATATTCACCAGCGTGATCCCCGCCCCATCGGCGCGTTTCAGGTGATAAGACGGCATCTGCGGCAGTTTTTCAGGAACCGGCAGTTCCTGATCGAGGGCGGTTATCGTGTGATAGCCCGGCCCGACAAACGCGGTGTATCCGCTGTCGGGATCGGCCAGCATCTGGCGGGCATAAGCTTCGAATTCCTCGACGTAGAACTGATAGTTGGTGAACAGCACGTGGTTCTGGAAATCTTCGGGTTTGGTGGCCGTGTAATGCGACAGGCGTGCCAGCGAATAATCCACCCTCTGCGCGGTGAACGGGGCCAGCGGGGATGCGTTGTCTTCGCCCGGTTGGGCCACACCGTTGACGATGTCGTCATTGGTGCTGGACAGGTCCGGCACGTCAAAGACATCGCGCAGGGGAAAGCGCATCGCGCCTTCTTGCGGAACAGTGATGTTCGGGTCATTGGCGACGGCGAAATGCACCGGTATCGGCGTGTTTGACCAACCGACCTGAACCGGCACGCCGTGATGCTCCAAAAGCAGAGACACCTGCTGGATCAGGTAATTCTCGAACAGATCCGGCCGCGTGATCGTTGTGCTGTAGGTGCCCGGCGCGGGAACATGGCCGAAACTGAGCCGTGTGTCGATCTGGGCATGGCTGGTGGTGGTCAGACTGATCTCGGGATAAAAGGCGCGATACCGCATATCAGGCTGGTCACCGGAGACCGACTGTTCGAATGTTTCACACAAAAAGGCGCAGGCTTGAGCATACAGCTCTTTCAACCGTTGCACCGTCGCCCTGGCGTCGGTGAAGGTTTCATGCGCTTGCTCTGGCGGGGTGATCACGGGAATGGCGTTTCCGTTGGAAGGCATCAAGGCTCCTCGATCAGGTTGGTCAGTTCAAACTGGGTGACATCCACAAGTCCCAGATCAGAGATACGTAACTCGGGAATGACAACAAGCGCCAGAAGCGAGTGCTGCATATAGGCGTTGTTCAAGGTGCAGCCACATTGTGCCATCGCGGCCACCATGGCATCGGCCTTCGCAGCCACTTCACGCGCGGGGGCATCCGACATCAGCCCCGCGACCGGAAGCTCAACCAGCGCCAGTTCTTCACCGTCCTTGAACACGGTGATACCGCCACCAACCTCGCCCAGACGATTGGCGGCCAGCGCCATATCCTCGCGGCTGGTGCCGACGACGATCATGTGGTGACTGTCATGAGCCACGGTCGAGGCGATGGCCATCCGCCCGGTATACCCGAAGCCCGACACCAGCCCGTTAACAACCTCACCCGTCGCGCGGTGACGTTCGACCAGCGCGATCTGGCACACATCCTGCGCTTCGTCGATTTCCACCAAGCCATCCACCACGCCAAGGTCGCGGGTCAGCGCTTTGGTGGGGGCCTGGTTCTCGACCACGCCAATCACCTTGGCGCGGACAGAATTTGCCCCTTCGGGGGCGGCGATCTCGAAATCCACGGCGTCCAGAACACGGCCCAGATGCACGGTCTTGCGCGCATATTCGGGCCAGTCCAGATGCGGGCAATCGACCGTGACCTCTCCGCCCTCGGCCAGCGTCACACCGCGCGCGATCACGCGGTTGATCGGCAGAGTGGTCAGGTTGTCTGTCAGGATCACATCCGCCCGCCGTCCGGGTGTAATAGAGCCTAATTCACGCTCCAGCCCGAAATGGGTCGCGGTGTTGATCGTTGCCATTTGCAGTGCGATCAGCGGGTCGCATCCACAGGAAATCGCATGGCGCACCACGCGGTTCATATGGCCGTCATTGACCAGGGTGCCGGAATGGCAATCATCGGTGCAAAGGATGAAGTTGCGCGGGTCTAGTCCCTTTTCCGTGACCGCCGTGATCTGCGTTTCAACGTCATACCAGGCCGAGCCCAATCGCATCATCGACCGCATCCCCTGCCGCACACGCGCAATGGCGTCTGCCTCGCACGTGCCTTCGTGATCATCCTCCGGGCCACCCGCCGCATAGGCATGGAAAGCCGGGCCAAGGTCGGGGCTGGCGTAATGCCCGCCCACGGTTTTGCCCGCCTTTTGTGTCGCTGCAATCTCGGCCAGCATCTTGGCGTCGCCATTTACCACGCCGGGGAAATTCATCATCTCGCCCAGCCCGATGATGCCCGGCCACTCCATCGCTTCGGCCACGTCATCAGGCGTGATTTCATAGCCGGTCGTCTCTAATCCAGGCGCAGACGGCGCGCAGGAGGGCATTTGGGTGAAGATATTGACGGGCTGCAACAGCGCCTCGTCATGCATCAGTTTCACACCTTCCAGCCCCAGCACATTCGCGATCTCGTGCGGATCCGTGAACATGGTGGTGGTGCCATGCGGGATCACGGCGCGGGCAAATTCGGCCGGTGTCAGCATGCCGCTTTCGATGTGCATATGCGCGTCACACAGGCCGGGGATCAGGTATTGACCATCCGCCTCGATCACCTTGGTCGCATCACCGATGCAATGCGCGGCATCTGGGCCGACATAGGCAAAGCGCCCATCGGCAATCGCAACCTGCCAGCCATCCAGAACCTCGCGCGTGTGCACATTCACCACACGCCCGCCCCGGATCACCAGATCGGCGGGTTCGCGTCCTGCTGCCACCGCAACAAGTCGAGGCGCACTGTCGGACCATGATTTGAAACTTGGGTTTTCCATTGAGCCATTGTTCTAAATTCCGATGTTAGCGCAACCCCCAAAAACGCTTTGACATTTGCGCTTTTCAATCCCGACCGCACGGCGATACTGCGCGCATGGACAAGACACTTTTCATCTTCGGGTTCGGCTATTCCGCCCGCGCACTGGCACGGTTGCTGCAAGACGAATTCACCATCATCGGCACCTCGCGCGAGGCGGGCGCCGACGTGATCCAGTGGCCGGGGCACGACATTACCGGGCCGTTGTCACGCGCCACGCATCTTCTGATTTCTGCCGGACCTGACGCAGACGGAGACCCCGTTTTAAGGCAGGTTAGAGACGATATTGCCCGCACTGCACCGCAGCTTCAGTGGGCGGGCTATCTGTCCACCACCGGCGTTTATGGCGACCATGACGGGGGATGGGTGGACGAAGAAACGCCCCTTGCTCCATCCACAAAACGCGGTCAGCAGCGGGTCGAAGCAGAAGCGGCATGGCAAGAGCTTGCCACCGAGACCGGATTGCCCCTGCATATCTTCCGGCTGGCTGGCATCTATGGCCCCGGTCGTGGCCCATTTGCCAAGGTGCGGCGCGGCACGGCGCGGCGGATCATCAAGAAGAACCAGGTGTTTTCGCGCATTCATGTCGATGACATCGCGCAGGTGCTGGCGGCGTCCATTGCCCATCCGAACCCCGGTCGCATCTACAATGTCTGTGACGACAATGCCGCCCCGCCCGAAGATGTTCTGGCCCACGCCGCCGACCTGTTGGGCCTGCCCCACCCCCCTGCCGATGATTTTGAGACGGCCGAAATGACCCCCATGGCCCGCAGCTTCTATGCCGAAAGCAAGCGGGTGCGAAATGACCGGATCAAGGACGAGTTGGGGGTGAAGCTGCTTTATCCGACCTATCAGGACGGATTGGCGGCGCTGCTGAAAGCCGAGGCTTAGGCCCGCTTTTCGCCGATTTGCGCGATGCCCAGCACGTCCAGCACCTTGGCTTCGATGTGTTTGGCGGACAGACCGGCCTCTTCATACATCCGCGCAGGCGAGGCGTGGTCGATGAACGTGTCGGGCAGAACCATCGACCGGAATTTCAGACCCGTGTCAAACACGCCCTCATCGGCCAAAAGCTGCGCAACATGACTGCCGAACCCGCCAATCGCGCCTTCCTCGATGGTGATTAGCGCCTCGTGGTCGGCGGCCAGCTTCAGGATCAGATCACGATCCAGCGGCTTGGCAAAGCGCGCGTCGGCGATCGTCGGGCTGATCCCGCGGGCGGTCAGGGCCTCGGCGGCTTTCTCGACCTCGGCCAGTCGCGTGCCGAAGGACAGGATCGCCACGCGCGACCCGTCGCGGATCATGCGGCCCTTTCCGATCTCCAACACCTCGCCCTGTTCGGGAAGGTCAACGCCCACACCTTCGCCGCGCGGATAACGGAAGGCGCATGGTCCGTCGTTGATCGCATGGGCGGTTGCGACCATGTGCATCAACTCTGCTTCGTCTGCCGCTGCCATCACCACCATTCCGGGCAGGTTGGACAGGAAAGCGATGTCAAAACTACCCGCATGGGTGGCGCCATCCGCCCCCACAAGCCCGGCGCGGTCGATGGCAAAGCGCACGGGAAGGCGTTGCACCGCCACGTCATGCACAACCTGATCATAGCCACGCTGAAGGAAAGTCGAATACATCGCGCAGAAAGGTTTCATCCCGCCTGCTGCCAATGCTGCTGAGAAGGTCACGCCATGCTGTTCGGCAATCCCTACGTCAAAGCACCGCGACGGATAGCGTTCGGCCATCAGGTTCAGCCCGGTGCCGTCCGGCATCGCCGCCGTTACGGCGCACACCTTGTCATCCTTGCCCGCCAGATCAACCAGCGTCTTGCCAAAGACCGAGGTATAGCTGGGCGCATTTGACGGCGCCTTGTGCTGCTTGCCGCTGGACACGTCGAACCTGGCCGTCGCGTGACCACGATCGCGTGCGGCTTCGGCGGGGGCGTATCCCTTGCCCTTCTTGGTGATCACATGGATCAGCATCGGACCGGTGGCGCGGTCATGCACCGTGCGCAGGATCGACAACAGGCTTTCCATGTCATGGCCATCAATCGGGCCGACATAGGAAAATCCCAGCTCTTCGAACAACGTGCCGCCGACGGTCATCGACTTGACCATTTCCTTGGCCCGGCGCGCACCTTCTTGGAAGGGTTCCGGCAACAGGCTGACGGCGCCCTTGGCGGCGGCTTTCAATTCCTGAAACGGCTCGCCTGCATAGAGGCGGCTCAGGTAACTGGACATCGCACCCACCGGCGGTGCGATGGACATTTCGTTGTCGTTCAGAATCACGAACAGACGGCGACCCAGATGACCCGCGTTGTTCATCGCCTCGAACGCCATGCCTGCCGACATAGACCCGTCGCCAATGACGGCAATCGCGTCGCCGATGCCGTGCTCCGGCGCACCGCCCAGATCACGCGCCACCGCAAAGCCCAGCGCCGCCGAGATCGAGGTCGAGCTGTGCCCCGCCCCGAACGGATCAAACGGGCTTTCCGACCGTTTGGTGAAGCCGGACAACCCGCCCTCGCACCGCAGGGTGCGGATGCGGTCGCGGCGACCCGTCAGGATCTTGTGAGGATAGCATTGATGGCCCACGTCCCAGATGATCCGGTCACGCGGCGTATCAAAGACCGCGTGCAGCGCGACGGTCAGTTCAACCACGCCCAACCCCGCGCCCAGATGCCCGCCGGTCTCGGAGACCGCCGAAATCGTCTCGGCCCGCACGTCTTTGGCCAGCGCCACAAGCTCGCGGTCGGACAGGGATTTCATGTCGGCCGGAACCGATATGCGATCAAGAATGGGTGTCTCGGGTGTGTCGGCCATCTGCGCCCCGCTGCCTATCTGTCGCGCTGGATAACGAAACGGGCGGCCTCCCGCAAGGTTTCGGCATCCTGACCATAGGGGGCCAACGCGTCACAGGCTTGTTCCACAAGTTCGGCTGCGCGGGTTTTCGCCGCATTCAGCCCCAGCAAGGATACGAACGTCGCCTTGCCGGCATCGGCATCTTTGCCAACCGCCTTGCCAACTGTCTGGGCATTCCCTTCGACATCCAGAATGTCATCGGCGATCTGAAAGGCCAGACCCATTGCGGTGGCATAGTCACGCATTGGCGCGGGGTCGGCACTTGCCATCAGCGCCCCCGCTTCGGCCGACCAGCGGATCAGCGCACCGGTTTTTCCGGCCTGCAACGCGATGATTTCGTCAATATTCAGCGGTATCGGCGCGGTTTCCGCAGCAATGTCCAACGCCTGACCATGAACCATTCCCGCCTGCCCGGCGGCGCGCGCAAGGGTCGCAATCAATTCAACTCGCGCATCGCCCACGGCGTCATGTGTCAGCAGCTCGAACGCAAGGGTCTGCAAAGCATCCCCGACCAACACTGCTGTTGCTTCGTCCCATTTCCTGTGAACGGTCGGCAGCCCGCGACGCAGGTCATCATCATCCATGCACGGCAGATCATCATGCACCAACGAATAGGCGTGAACTGCCTCGATCGCGGCGGCGGGCCGGACGGATCTTTGATCGCTCACACCGTGCAGCCGTGCGCTCTCCATCACCAGAAACCCGCGCAACCCTTTGCCGCCAGCCGTGGCATAGCGCATCGCCTCAGCCAACACGCCGTCATTCCGAATCGCATCGTGCAGACAAGCCCGCGCCAGTCCGCTGGTTTCCGTCAGCCTTTGCTGAAACATTTACAGACCTTCGACCGGCGTTGCGCCCGTCGGCGTTCCGTTGGGGTCCAGCGTGATAGCGGCCACCTTTTCTTCGGCTTCCTTCAGCTTCTTCTCGCACCGTGCTTTCAGCTCGGCGCCGCGTTCATAAAGCTTGATCGAGTCTTCCAGCGCGACATCGCCACGCTCCAACTGGCCGACCACGGCTTCCAGCGCGCGCATGGCCTCTTCGAAACTCATTTCGCCTACGGGTTTGTCGCTCATGCCCCTCGCTCCATCATCACGTTAACATAGGCCCCGACGCTGTCGCCAAGGGCCTGAAGATCATAGCCGCCCTCAAGCGACGATACCACCCGGCCTTCGCAGCATTTGTCCGCCAGATCGCAGATCCGATGCGCCATCCAGGCAAAATCCTCGGTTTCCCATTGCAGCCCCGCCAACGGGTCGCGCCGATGCGCGTCGAAGCCCGCGGACACCAGCACCAGTTGCGGTTCATAAGGCTCTAACACACCGGAAAATACCTTTTCCCACGCTTCTTGCATCACCTCACCGCCCGTTGCTTCTTCCAACGGAATATTGATGATCTGTCCGAACGCCCCCTTCTGATGCAGGCCGCCCGAGCCGGGGTAAAGCGGCATCTGGTGCGACGACACGAACCGCACCCGCGATTCATGCCACAACACGTCCTGCGTGCCATTGCCGTGATGCACGTCGAAATCAAGCACCGCAATCCGGTCAAGCCCATGATGTTCTGCCGCATAGCGCGCGGCAATCGCGACGGTGGAAAACAAGCAAAACCCCATCGGGTTTGCCTTTTCGGCATGGTGCCCCGGCGGGCGACAGGCGACGAAAGCATTCTGCGCTTTGCCAGCCATAACAGTGTCTATTGCAGCCACATTCGCCCCGATTGCCCGAAACGCAGCCTCCAGCGATCCGGGTGCCATGAACGTGTCACCATCCAGTTGCGTCCAGCCTTCGACCGGTGCGGCATCATCGAGCTTCTCAAAATATCGCCGCGAATGCCCAAGGCGCACATGATCCAGGGTGCCCATCGGCGCACGACGACGGTCCAACGCCGCAAATTCGGGCGACGACAGGGACCGTTCGATCGCCTCAAGCCGCGCGACCTGTTCAGGGTGGCCCGGCGGCGTCACGTGTTCGTGGCACACGGGGTGCGTGTAAAGCAGTGTTGTCATGGCGCGACGCTAGGACAATCCGCCCCGATCAACAAGGCAATGCGCACCGCCGCGACAATCAATCCGGTGCCAGCATATACCCTGCACCGCGCACCGTTTGCAGATAACGGGGCTGTTTGGGGTCAACCTCCAACTTGCGCCGCAACCTGGTAATCTGCACATCCACAGCGCGTTCCTGTGCCTGCCCCTGATCGCGGCCAAGCTGCTCCACAAGAGACGCGCGGCTGACCGCATCACCGGGCGTCGCCGAGAAGATGCGCATCAACTGCGATTCGGTCGCCGTCAGGCGCACAAGGTCATCGCCGCACCAAAGCTCGCCCCGTTCGGTGTCATAATGCTTGTCGCCCAGGTTCAGAACCTTTGGCATGACCTCATCCGAGACAACCGGCACGCGACGCAGGATCGCATTGATCCTGAGCAAAAGCTCTTTCGGCTCGAACGGTTTCGCCAGATAATCATCCGCACCGGCTTCCAACCCCTTGATCCGGTCCCCGGTGTCGCCCTTGGCGGTCAGAAGCAGGATCGGCGTCGTCAGGTTTTCGCGCAGGGATCGGGTCAGGCTGATCCCGTCTTCGCCCGGCATCATCACATCCATCACGATCAGGTCGAAATCCAGCCCTTCCAGCAAGCGTCTCGCGTGGCTCGCGTCCCGCGCGGCGCTGACCCAGAAGCCCTGCCGGATCAGGTATTTCTGCAACAAACGGCGAATGCGTTCATCGTCATCCACGATCAGCAGATGGGCTTCGGTCATATCACTCATCGCCATCATCCCTGGTTCTGTTGAAATGATGGCGCAGTTCCGGGTCCATCATCGCCTCAAGCACGGTGCGAAACCCCTGGACGGCCTCTGGTCCGGCTTCGCGATAGGCCTGCCGCATCCGCTCGCGTTGCGCGGTGGACAGCTCTTGCTCCAGCGCCGCGCCGCTTTCGGTCAGGAACAAGTGCCGTTCGCGCTTGTCGCGGGTGCCCACGCGGCTTTCGACAAGCCCGTCGTCGATCAGGGTGCGCAACACACGGTTCAGCGATTGCTTGGTCACGCCCAGAATGGACAACAGGTTGTTCACGGTGGTGCCCGGCGCGCGGCTGATGAAATGCAACGCCCGGTGATGCGCCCGCCCCAGACGGTATTCTTCCAAGATCCGGTCAGGATCGGCGGTAAACCCACGATAGGCAAAGAACATCGCCTCGATCCCTTTGCGCAGCTGTTCGTCCGTCAGAAACAGCAGCGTCTGTCCGCCCGGTGTCTGCGTGTCCGCCATTGCCGGCCTCATCACAATTCATGTTACAGGGTCCAGTTTTATGTCAGTGTTGTTGACTTTCCAAGAATCAATTGTTAGCGAAATGCTGATTTTGCGTAATTTAATATCCGATACGGACCTAATCTGCGCAACTTTTGCAAACATGCCTAAGGGCGACAGACTGGAAAGGACAGGAAGATGAGCGGATATGACGACCGTGATGGCAAGATCTGGATGGACGACCAGTTGGTCGATTGGCGTGATGCGAATGTGCATATTCTGACCCACGCGCTGCACTATGCGTCCTCGGTGTTCGAGGGCGAGCGGCTGTATGATGGCAAGATTTTCCTGTCACGCAAGCATTCGGAACGGTTGCTGAAATCGGGCGAGATGATGGACATGCCCATCCCCTATACGGTTGACGAGATCGAGGCCGCAAAGCGGGCCGTGGTCGAGGCGAACGGTCTGACCAACGCCTATGTGCGCGTCGTGGCGTGGCGCGGTGCTGGCGAAGACATGGGGGTTTCCTCCGCGCGCAACCCGGTGCGCATGGCCGTGGCCGCCTGGGCCTGGGGGGATTACTATGGCGATGCCAAGATGCAGGGGGCAAAGCTGGACATTGCCAAATGGAAACGCCCGTCCCCCGAAACCATCCCCACTGCCGCAAAAGCCGCCGGTCTTTACATGATCTGCACCATGTCCAAGCACGCGGCCGAAGCCAAGGGCTGCTCGGACGCGCTGTTCATGGATTATCGCGGTTACGTGGCCGAAGCGACCGGGGCCAACGTCTTCTTCGTGAAGGATGGTGAAGTGCACACACCGCTGCCCGATGCGATCCTGAACGGGCTGACCCGTCAGACCGTGATCGGGATGCTGAAAGACCGGGGCATCGCGGTGCATGAACGCCACATCATGCCGGAAGAGCTGGAAGGGTTTGAACAATGCTGGCTGACCGGATCAGCCGCAGAAGTGACGCCTGTGGGCCAAATCGGTGAACATACATTTGAAGTCGGCGCGCTGACCCGCGAAATTGCGGAAAGCTATGAAAAGCTGGTGCGCAGCTAGCACCCTTTAACATTTCGTGAACCTGCCCACCCTATCCTGCCCATAACGCAGGATAGGAGAGGGGCATGTTTGCGCGGCGTGGGGTCAGATTGCTGGCGGTGATCATCGGCGTGATCGCCCTGCCCAGCGTGGTGGCGCTGGCGTGGTATCACCATACCAACGACCCAACCTTGCGACCGCTGGGTATTACGAAATCTGCCCTGACCGAACACGAAAATGCCACCGCATCGGAAGTGGTCGCACATCTGTCCTGGAACCGCGCGCAGGAAGCCGAACCCAGCGACACGTTCGCACAATCTCTGGTGCAAGCCTTCGACATCAAGCAAGTCGATCTGCGTGTCATCGTGACCGACAACACCGGGGAGGCCACATCGGTGCTGTTCGTGGTCGGGGCCTCGCGAATTGGCCCCTTTCCGAAAGACAAGGCCGTCAAGGGGGTGAACGCCGCGATCATGGCCTATCACATGGTTTCGACCCGTCCGCCAAACGCCCCTGCGAACTAGGGGATCGCAGAAAGCTTGCCCACAGCCCAGCGCGCAGCATCCGCCACCACCGGATCTGCGTGGTCCACATGGATTTGCGCGTGGGGCAGCAAGGATGCATCCCCTGAATTGCCAATCGCATACAGCACATTGCGCAGGAATCGTGACAATCCGATCCGCTTGATCGGACTGCCGGAAAAATGGGCCCGAAAACCCGCGTCATCGAAACTGACCAGCTCCGCCAGCTTCGGGGCCACCAGATCGTCACGCGCGGCATAGCGTATCTCTGACGCCGCGACCGCGAACTTGTTCCACGGACAGGCGGCAAGGCAATCGTCACATCCATAGATGCGATTGCCCATTTGCGAGCGCAGCGGCTCGTCCACCGGCCCTTTATGCTCGATCGTCAGATAGGAAATGCAGCGCCGCGCATCCAGTTGAAACGGGGCGGGGAAGGCGTCGGTCGGGCATGCCTCAAGACAGGCGGTGCAGGACCCGCAGTTCTCATGCCCCGGCGCATCTACGGGCAGGTCAAGCGTCGTGAAGATCGCACCCAGAAAGAACCAGTTGCCCAGTTCGCGCGACAAAAGGTTCGTGTGCTTGCCCTGCCACCCCAGACCCGCCGCTTCGGCCAGCGGTTTTTCCATGACGGGCGCCGTGTCCACGAACACTTTGATCTCGCCACCAAACTGATCGATCATCCAGCGCCCGACGCGCTTTAGCCGTTTCTTGACGATATCGTGGTAGTCTCGGTTCTGCGCATAAACGCTGATCGCAGCGCGGTCGGGCATTCCGATCACGTCCATCGGATCGTGCGACGGCGTGTAGGGTTCGGCCAGCATGATGACGGTGCGCGCCTCGGGCCACAAGGCGGCGGGGTTGCCGCGCCAGTGCATCCGTTCGCCCATCCAGCCCATATCGCCATGCCGCCCTTCAGAGACATAGGTTTCCAGCTGCTCGGCGATCTGGGGCACGCTGTCAGGGCGGCAGAACCCCGCGCGCGCGAAACCTTCGTTCAGGGCTTGATCTGTGATGGCCTGCCGGATCTCGGCGGTCAAAAGTCCAGATCCGCGTAATGCGGTGGCTGCGGAAAGCCGGGGATCTGGTCGGCCAGGATCGACCGGAAGGCCGGGCGCGATTTGATCTTGGCATACCATTCGCGCACGTTTTCGTTCCGGTTCCAGTCCACATCGCTGATGTAATCCAGTGACGACAGATGCGCCGCGGCCGCAAAGTCGGCCAACGTCATCGTGTTGCCTGCCAGCCAGCGGCGCTGCTCCAACAACCAGCCCATATAGTCCAGATGATACTTGATCGCCTTCGCGCCGGCCTTGATGTTGCGGCTTTCGGGATAACCTGCCCCCATCACCTTCTTGTTCACCCGCTCATACAGCAGGTTCGACGTCACCTCGTTGTGAAATTTGTCATCGAACCAACTGACCAGTCGGCGCACCTCGTAACGAGCTTCGGGATCATCAGGCAGAAGCGCAGGGTCGGGGAAGCGTTCTTCGATATATTCGCAGATCGGGCCGCTCTCGCTCAGCAACTTGCCGTCGATCTTCAGGATCGGAACCTTGCCCGCCGGGTTGCGACGCAGGAAGTCCGAGCTTCTTTCCCAGTACTTCTCCTCGACCAGTTCAACCTCGATCTTCTTTTCGGCAAGCGACAGGCGCACCTTGCGGCAGAAAGGGGAAAGGGGGACGTGAAATAGTCGGTTCATGGTGTGTATCAGCCGTTGTTCCTTGTCCCGTATTGCCGCGTTTGGGTCACGGGATCAATCCTCGAAACAGGCAGCCCGCCCATCCGCGCGGATCGTGGCCGCTCCATCCATGATGGATTGCGCGCGTTTGCGCACAAATGGCGACGGGCGCGAGGCGGACCGTTCCTTCGGGTTGGGCAAAAGTGCCGCCAGACGCGCAGCCTGCACGGCGGTCAGTTTCTCGGGCGCGACACCGAAATAATGGCGCGCGGCGGCTTCGACACCAAACACGCCTTCGTCAAATTCGGCCACGTTCAGATAGACTTCGATGATCCGCCGCTTGGTCCACACGAGCTCGACGAACGGGGTGATCGTCGCCTCCAGTGCCTTGCGCGGCCATGACCGCCCATGCCAGAGGTAAACGTTCTTCACCACCTGCTGCGTCAGCGTCGATGCCCCGCGCGACCCGCCATCGTCAATCGCAGCCCGAATGGCACGCATATCAAAGCCCCAGTGACGGCAGAAATTTGCATCCTCGGCCGCCACGACAGATCGCGCCATCACCGGCGCTATTTCATCCAGATCGACCCATTGCCGATCCGCCCAGCCCAACCGCATCTTTTCGCTTATGATATGTGGTGTCGTTGGGGGGTCGATGAAGGCATAGCCCACGATGCCCAGAGCAAAGAAGCAGCAGGCCGCCAAAAACACACGCTTGATCCACAGCTTGATCCAATCAATCGGATGAAGCTTTATGCGCTTTTTCTTCGACGCCTTCTTTTTGCCCGCCGGCTTCTTTTTTGCTGCTCTTGCCACGTATCTTTCAGACCACGCCGCGCCGATCCGGTCAAGATGGGCATCGGACGAAGGCGGGGCATGAAAACGCCCACCGGCAAGGTGGGCGTTTTGTGGTTTTCTGCCTTACTCGGCCGGAATAGCGTCTGCTTCCATGCTGAGCGGTGCGGGCAGTTTGTCCAGCATCTCGATCGGGCAGACTTGCAGGAAGTTCCCTTTCTCAAGATCCCAATGCCGCAGGATTTCCGTCGCCAACTGGCTGCGGGTTTCTTCCGCGTGACGTTCGATCAGCGATTTCAGTTGCGTTTCCCAATGGTCGACCGTGACCGGGTTGGTCACGAGGCTTTCCATGTTCATGTATTTCTGCGCAACACCGTCAGGATCATAGAGATAGGCCATGCCGCCCGTCATGCCTGCACCGAAATTCGACCCGATCGTGCCTAGGATCACTGCGACACCGCCGGTCATGTATTCACACCCGTTCGATCCGCAGCCTTCGATTACCACATGCGCGCCCGAGTTGCGCACTGCGAATCGTTCACCCGCACGCCCGGCGGCGAACAGGAACCCGTCCGTCGCGCCATAAAGCACCGTATTGCCGATGATGGTGTTGTCCTTGGCCACCAGCGGGCTGGACAGCGGTGGACGCACCACGATGGTGCCACCGGACAAGCCCTTGCCGACATAGTCGTTGGCGTCGCCCGACACTTCGAGCTTGAGACCCGGTGCCGCGAACGCGCCCAGCGACTGCCCGGCCGAGCCCTGCAGCTTCACCGTCAGGTGATCCGGCTGCAGGCTGTTGCGCATTCCGAACCGCTTCACGATATGGCTGGAAATCCGCGTGCCGACCGTCCGATGCGTGTTCTGCACCGTATAGGACAGCTGCATCTTCTCGCCATCTTCAAGGAAGCGATGGGCGTCGCGCACGATCTCGGCGTCCAGCGTATCGGGCACCGCGTTACGGTCGCGATTGCGGTCATAGACGATCTTGTCCGCCCCATCGACGACCAGCAGAAGCGGGTTCAGGTCCAGATCGTCCAGATGCGCCGAGCCACGGCTGACCTGGCTCAGCAAATCCGCGCGACCAATCACCTCGTCCAGTGACCGTGCCCCGATCGAGGCGAGGATTTCCCGCACTTCTTGCGCGTAGAAGGTGATCAGGTTGACGACCTTATCCGCGCTGCCGGTGAACTTCTTGCGCAGGTCTTCGTCCTGCGTGCAGACACCCACGGGGCAGGTATTCGACTGACACTGACGCACCATGATGCAGCCCATCGCGATCAGGGCGGCGGTGCCGATGCCGTATTCCTCGGCCCCCATCATCGCGGCCATGACGATGTCACGCCCCGTGCGCAGACCACCATCGGTGCGCAACGTCACCCGGTCGCGCAGGTTGTTCATCGCCAGCACCTGATGCGCCTCGGTCAGGCCCATTTCCCAGGGCAGACCCGCGAATTTGATCGAGGTTGCGGGCGACGCGCCCGTGCCGCCATTGTGGCCCGAAATCAGGATGACATCGGCCTTGGCCTTCGCCACACCGGCGGCAATCGTGCCGACACCCGAGGCCGCGACCAGCTTCACCGTCACCTTACAGCGCGGGTTGATCTGTTTCAGGTCATAGATCAACTGCGCCAGATCCTCGATCGAGTAAATGTCGTGGTGTGGCGGCGGTGAAATCAGCGTCACGCCCTTGGTCGAATGGCGCAGACGGGCGATCAGGTCGGTGACCTTCATGCCCGGCAGCTGGCCGCCCTCGCCGGGCTTGGCGCCCTGGGCCACCTTGATTTCCAGTTCTTCACACTGGTTCAGGTATTCGGCGGTCACACCAAAACGGCCGGACGCCACCTGCTTGATCTTGGCCGACGGGTTGTCGCCGTTGGGTTCGGGGTGGAAATGCGCAGGATCTTCCCCGCCTTCACCCGAATCCGACTTCGCGCCAATGCGATTCATCGCGACGTTCAGCGTCTTGTGTGCCTCGGGGCTGAGCGCCCCCAGCGACATGCCCGGCGTCACGAAGCGTTTGCGGATCGCGTTGATGCTTTCCACTTCCTCGATCGGAACCGGATTGCCCATCGGCTTGATGTCCAACAGATCGCGCAGGTGGATCGGCGGGTTGGCCCGCATCCGGGCCGAATACTGCTTCCACATCTGGAACGAGGCCCGGTCGCACGCCGATTGCATCAGGTGCATCGTCTGCGCTTCCCATGCGTGGGTTTCACCCGACCGGCGCGCCTTGTAAAAGCCACCCACCGGAAGCACCTGATTGCCACCGCCAAAGCCTGCGGCGTGGACCTCTTCCAGCTTCTTCTGGATACCGTTCACGCCGATGCCGGAAATACGCGAGGTCATGCCGGGGAAATACTCCGCCACCATGGCGCGGCTCAGCCCCACGGCCTCGAAATTCAGGCCACCGCGATAGGACGAGATGACCGAAATGCCCATCTTTGCCATGATCTTGAGCAGACCCTGGTCAATCGCCTCGCGATAGTGGCGCACCGCTTCGCTAAGCGAACACTCCAACAAGCCGCGTTCAATGCGATCCGCCAGACTGTCCTCGGCCAGATAGGCATTCACCGTGGTCGCACCACAGCCCACGAGCACTGCGAAGTAATGCGGGTCCAGACATTCCGCCGACCGCACATTGACCGAACAGAAGGTGCGCAGACCCTTTTTCACCAACCAGCTGTGAATGGCGGATGTAGCAAGGATCATCGGCATGGCGATGCGATCCTTGCCCTGCCCCTGATCGGTCAGCACAAGGTGGCCAGCGCCCGAGCGCACGGCGTCTTCCGCCTTGGCGCGAATGTCGTTCAGGGCAACGCGCAATGCCCCCTCGTCGCCCCCGGCGGGGAAGGTGCAGTCAATTTCCGCCATCTGAGCGTTGAACGCTTCGGTCAGTTTCTTGAACTGCTCGTTGCCGACAAAGGGGCTTTCCAGAACGATGATCTCGGTCTGTGTGCCGCTTTCATCCAGCACGTTTTTCAGGTTCCCGAACCGGGTTTTCAACGACATCACGCGGAACTCGCGCAGGCTGTCGATGGGCGGGTTGGTCACCTGGCTGAAATTCTGGCGGAAGAAATGGCTCAGCGGGCGATACTTGGTGGACAACACCGCAGACGGCGTATCATCCCCCATCGAGGCCAGCGATTCCTTGCCGTCCTCGGCCATCGGGGCCAGAATCTGCTCCAGCTCTTCCAGCGTGTAGCCGGCGGCCAGCTGTCGACGGCGCAGCTCTTCGCCGGTAAAGATCGGCTGTTCCTCGACCTGGTTCAATTCATCGCTCAACTCGCTGATCTTGCCGACCCACTCGCCAAATGGCAGGGACGCCGCCAGCCGGTCCTTGATTTCGGTGTCGTGATACAGCTTGCCCTCGACCGTATCGACGGCCAGAAGCTGCCCCGGCCCCAACGCGCCCTTTTCCACGATGCCTGCTTCGTCAATCGGAACCATCCCGGCTTCGGATCCCGCGATCACCAGACCCTCGCCGGTGACGACATAGCGCATCGGGCGCAAGCCGTTGCGGTCAAGCCCGGCACAGACCCAGCGGCCATCGGTCATGGCCAGGGCGGCGGGGCCGTCCCACGGTTCCATCACCGAGTTGCAATAGGAATACATATCCTTCCACGCCTCGGGCAGTTCGACGGCCTGTTTCGACCAGCTTTCCGGCACCAGCATGGTTTTGGCCATCGGGGCCGACCGGCCCGCACGCACCAGAACCTCGAACACCGCGTCCAGAGCGGCCGAGTCGGACGACCCGCCCGGCACGATGGGTTTGATGTCTTCGGCCAAATCGCCAAAGGCAGAGGATGCCATGCGAATCTCATGGCTTTTCATCCAGTTCAGGTTGCCCTTCAGCGTGTTGATTTCGCCGTTATGGGCCAGCATCCGGAACGGCTGCGCCAGCCACCATTGCGGGAAGGTGTTGGTTGAATAGCGTTGGTGATAGATGGCGAAGGTCGAAATGAACCGCTCATCCATCAGGTCGGGATAGAACTCGGCCACTTGTTCGGCCAGCATCATTCCCTTGTAGATGATCGAACGACAGGACAGCGACGCAATATACAACCCGTTGATATGCGCGCTGGCCACGGCTTTTTCGATGCGGCGGCGGATCACATAAAGCTCGCGCTCGAAGGTTTCTTCATCGACCCCTTTCGAGTTCGAGATCATGATCTGCTCGATTTCGGGCCGTGTGGCGTTGGCTTTTTCGCCCAGGCAGGTGATGTCTACAGGCACGTGGCGCCAGCCATAGATATGATAGCCCATGCGCAGGATCTCGGATTCCACGATGGTTCGGCACGCTTCCTGTGCACCGAAATCCGTGCGCGGCAGGAACACCTGACCGACAGCGATCAACTGATCCTCGCGGGGCTCGTGCCCGGTGCGGCGGATCTGATCATAGAAGAACGGCACAGGGATCTGGATGTGAATACCCGCCCCGTCGCCCGTCTTGCCATCGGCATCCACCGCGCCCCGGTGCCAAATGGCCTTCAGCGCGGCAATCCCGGCCTCGACCACATCGCGCGAGGGTTTTCCCTCGACCGACACCACAAGACCAACGCCGCACGAGCTGTGTTCGTCCTCTTCGCGATACAGGCTGTGTTCGGCCATGAATTTGCGCTTGGCTTCCTCGCGGCGGACCCAATCGGCATCATATTTCGTCATATCGGTTCTCCTTTCGGACGGGCTTGGGCGTGTTGACCCGGCTGGCCCGGAAAATTCGTTATTCGGCAGCAACCGCGCGCGCGGCGTTGAGCGAGGCAAGAATGTCCGCCCCCGCTTCGCGCCCGTCGCGGATGGCCCAGACCACAAGCGACGCACCGCGCACGATGTCGCCCACGGCCCAGACACCATCCATATCAGTCCGGTGAGTGCCAAAGGCGGCCTTGACGGTGCCCCAGCGGGTGACGGTCAGATCCTTCTCGTCCCACAAGGTTGGCAGGTCTTCGGGTTCAAAGCCCAGCGCCTTGATGACCAGATCGGCGTCCTCGGTGTATTCCGAGCCGTCGATCACCTCGGGGCTGCGACGCCCGGTTGCGTCAGGCGCGCCAAGGCGCATCTTCTGCACGATCACACCAGTGACCGGATCGCCGGAAAACCCTTTCGGGGCTGACAACCAGACAAACTCCACGCCTTCCTCTTCGGCGTTCTGCGTTTCGCGTTGCGATCCGGGCATGTTGGCGCGGTCACGGCGATACAGGCATTTCACCGATTTTGCGCCCTGCCGCACAGCGGTGCGTACGCAGTCCATCGCAGTATCGCCACCGCCGATCACCACGACATTCTTGCCTTCCGCATTCAGCTCTCCGCTGTCGAAGGCAGGAACGGCATCGCCAAATCCCAGCTTGTTCGAGCAGGTCAGGTAATCCAGAGCCGGCACGATACCCTTTGCCCCGGCCCCCGGCCCGGACAGGTCGCGCCCTTTGTAAACACCGGTGGCCAACAGAACAGCATCATGGATCGCGCGAATATCCTGAAAGCTGATGTCCCTACCGACATTGCAGTTCAGAACAAATTCGACCCCGGCGTCTTCCAGCAGTTTCACGCGGCGCATGACCACATCTTTTTCCAGTTTGAACCCCGGAATGCCATAGGTCATCAACCCGCCCGCCCGGTCGTGCCGGTCATAGATCGTCACATTCACGCCTGCGCGCACCAGAACATCTGCAGCGGCCAGACCGCCCGGCCCGGCCCCGATGATCGCCACGCTTTCATCGCGCTTGGCGACAGGCGTGATCGGCTCGACCCACCCGTTATCCCAGGCGGTATCGGTGATGTATTTCTCAACCGCGCCGATGGTGACGGTGCCGTGACCGGATTGTTCGATCACGCAATTGCCTTCGCACAGCCGATCCTGCGGACAGATACGACCGCAAATCTCGGGAAACGTGTTGGTCGCCTGGCTCAGCTCATAGGCCTCTTTCAGACGGCCTTCTGCTGTCATGCGCAGCCAATCGGGGATGTTGTTGTGCAGCGGGCAGTGAGTCTGGCAATACGGCACACCACACTGGCTGCACCGGCTGGCTTGCTCGGCAGCTTTCTGGGCCGCAAACTCGGCATAGATTTCGTGAAAGTCATCCTTGCGCGCTTCGGCGGCACGCTTTTCGGGCATATCCCGTCCGACAGTCACAAATTTCAACATAGGCTGCTTGGCCATCCTGGCTCTCCGTCAATTTGGCTCGGTCCTGCGCTTTTAGACAAGGCCGGGCGGGATTAAAAGACAGCATTACTGACCTTTTTACCGTTCCAGTGCACTTTTTTTCACTTTCCCGCCCCAAGTCACCTATTTTTATGTCAGTATATATTACCCTTTATCCCTCTTCCCTTTCCAGACGCGTTCTTTAGCTTGCGCCGCAACCCATTTCAGAAGGTTCACGCATGACCCTTGCCCATTTGTTTCTTGTCGCCGTGATACAGGGAATCACCGAATTTCTGCCGGTCTCGTCGTCTGGGCACCTTGCACTTGTCCCGCACCTGACCAACCTGCCCGATCAGGGGCAGACGATTGACGTGGCCGTTCATGTGGGCACCTTGGGGGCGGTCGTCCTGTTCTTCTGGCGCGATGTGCGCATGGGTCTGGCCGGGGTGCCCCGCATGCTGACCGGGCGGATCGACACGCCCGGCGCACGTCTTGCTTTCCTGCTGGCGATTGCCACGATCCCGGCCATCGCGATCGGCCTGATCCTGAAGCTGACCGGGCTGAATGACGCGATGCGGTCGGTCAAGGTCATTGCCTGGACGATGATCCTGTTCGGGCTGGTGCTATACTGGACCGATCAGAAGGGCGCGTCGACGAAACGGGCCGAAGTCTGGACGCTCAAAGATGCCATCATCATGGGGTTCTGGCAGGCGCTGGCGCTGATCCCCGGAACGTCCCGATCCGGCGCGACCATCTCGGGCGCGCGCGCCCTGGGATATGACCGTCACGACGCGGCCAAACTGTCGATGCTGATGTCGATCCCGACGATCTTTGCATCCGGCGTGTTGCTGGGGTCCGAGGTTGTGGCCACCGCCAACATGCAGGTTGCCAGGGACGGTGCCATCGCGGCGGTTCTGGCGTTTCTATCCGCCCTTCTGGCGCTGAGCCTGATGATGCGGCTGCTCAGAACCGTGAGCTTCACGCCTTATGTGATCTATCGGCTGTTGCTGGGGGCCGTGCTGCTGATCATCGCCTATCAATGAAAAAGGCGCGGTCTGTGCCGCGCCTTTGTAACCTTGTGATCCGCACCGTCAGCCGTTGGTGCGCAGGTTCTTGGCCGAGTTCTGAATGGCCGCATACTGCCCATTGTGCCGAAACCGCCACAGGTAATCGGGCAGGATCGCCTCGGTCGCGGTGGGGGTAATGCCCAGATCGGCAAAGCCCTTGGCGTCATCGGCCACCACATTGTCATGCGCCAGCGACCGCACCTGATCGCGGGTCAAAGGCGCCTTGATCAGACCACCCGAAATCCACTGGATAAAATCAAAGATGGCCGCTTGCAGCTTCGCGATGCCGAAGGGCAGGTTGATCACGGCACGACGACGCTGAACCACCTCCAGCATCTCGTCGATCAACTCGCGCAGGGTCGCCACATCCGGCCCGCCCAGCTCGTAAATACCCGGATCGACCTGACCCAGAACGGCCTTTTCGGCGGCGGCAGCCACGTCATCGACATAGACCGGCTGAAACTTGGTGTCGCCCCCGGTGATCGGCAGGATCGGCCCGAACCGGGTCATCCCGGCGAAACGGTTGAAAAACTCGTCCTCGGGGCCAAAAATGACGGACGGGCGCAGGATTACCGCCCCCGGAAACGCGGCCTGGACGCCAGCTTCGCCCTGCGCTTTGGTCTGCGCATATTCGCTGTCGCTGTCCGCGTCCGCCCCGATGGCCGACAGTTGCACCAGTTGGTCCACTCCCTGCTCGGCGGCGATCCGTGCGACGCGCTCGGCCCCTTCGTGATGGACGGCGTCGAAGCTGTTCTTGCCGATCGAGTTCAGGACACCCACGCAGTTCACCACCGCGTCCGCACCCAACATTGCCGCGCGCACCGACGCATCATCGCGAATGTTGCACAAGACCGGTTCCACCTGCCCCACAGCCCCATAGGGTTTGACGAACAGGGCTTCATTCGGCCGGCGCACAGCCACGCGCACGCGCCACCCCTGTTTGGCTAAGCGACGCGCGATATAGCGCCCGACAAAGCCCGAACCGCCATAGATGGTGACAAGTTTGGACATGGTAGCTCTCCTTGAAAACCTTGGGCTTTGCATAGCTTTCCGCGCCGCTTTGGGCAAGCCGCAAACGGATTTCTTGAAAACCCCGCGAATTGCGGTTGACAGTTCCAGCCGCTCACTTTACATCGCGGCTTCACCAACCGTGCCCAGATGGCGGAATTGGTAGACGCGCTAGCTTCAGGTGCTAGTGTCCGTATGGACGTGGAGGTTCGAGTCCTCTTCTGGGCACCATTTCTCAAGAACATTTCGTCAGAACACAACGCATTCGATGGCGGTGACTATTTCGTTGCCCAAACAGTGTAGCGGTCCACCAGTTCATGTTCGCAGATCTTGAAAAGAACCCAGCACGACAGTGAGAGCAGACCCCAGATCACCAGTTCGATCAATTGCCAAAGCACACCATGCCGAACCGCCTCACCGCCAAACTTGCTCAGAAACTCAAGGCTGGCCATCGACTGGGAAAACAGGTTGATCGACACGAAGGCAAAGGTCGTTGCCGTGCAGCCCGCCAGCAGAAAGACAAGAATTGAGGGCCAGCGATTGATTTTCAGGATCGTCATCATAAGGTCTCCGGCTCGGAGTTGGTAATGTCACAAGGGCTCTGGGCCTGAATTGAACCATAGTCGGGCCGGATTTGCATTAAATCTCGGTCGGCGGCGTCATCCTGCGAGTGTTGCCCGGCTTTCCGCTGACACGACGATTTCCAGCCCACTGGTTTGATATCAGTCGATACCTGACGCCTTCTTTCTTGCCTGCATCACTGATAGAAAAACGGCACAAGCAGCGCGCTTTGCAAAATTCGTGAAGCATTTGCCTGCAAGGGTCGCGCGCGACGAGGGTGCAAGCAGGAGGGCAGAGCATATGTCCAAGGATCTTTTCAAACTGTTCGAGGCAATGCGCAAAACGGACAATTCCGTCTTTATGGATTGGGCCAACACGATGCTCAGATACCAAAGCGACATGGCAAAGTTGTGGCTGGGCACGGCCCTGCATGGCGAAGCCGCTGCTGCCGAAACCCAGGACCGCCGTTTTGGCGACGAAGCCTGGAGCAAGGGTATCTTCCCGATCCTGCGCCATTCCTATGAACTGACATCGAAAGCCATGGTGGACATGGCCGACAAGGCAGGGTTGCCCGAGCAGGAACAAGAGAAGTTGAGCTTCTATGCCCGGATCGCAGCCGACAACATGGCGCCGTCGAATTTTCTGCTAACCAATCCCGAAGCCCAGCAACTGGCAAAGGAAACAGGTGGCCAAAGCCTGTTTGACGGGTATCAGAATCTGCTGGCCGACCTTGAAAAAGGCTATATCTCGACCACGGATGAAGAGGCGTTCGAGGTCGGCAAGAACCTGGCCACGACGCCCGGTGCCGTGATTTACCGCAACCATCTGATCGAGCTGATTCAATACGAACCGATGACCGCCAAGACCCGCAAGGCCCCGATTCTGATCGTGCCGCCCTGCGTCAACAAGTTCTATATCTTCGACCTCAACGAAAAGAAGTCGATGATCCGGTATCTGCTGGAACAGGGTCAAAGCGTCTATACCATGGTCTGGCGCAATCCGGGGCCAGAGCTTGGGGATCTTGGCTGGGACGAATATATCGCCGACGGGATATTCGAAGCCATCAATGCCACATCCGCCGTCAGCAAATCGAAATCCATCGACATTCTGGGCTGGTGCAACGGCGGCACCATGCTGACCGCGGCGCTGGCCGTCATGCCCAAAGCGTTGAAGTCCAAACTGGGCACCGCGACCTTCCTGTCATCGCTGATCGATTTTTCCGACCCCGGCCAGATCAGGGTGTTCATCGACGATACGCAGGTCAAAGCCTATGACCAGCGCCTGAAGGCGGAAAAGGTCGCGCCGGGGCGTGACATCGCCAATGCGATGGCGATGCTGCATGTCAACGAGTCGATCTGGAACTTCGTTGTATCAAACTATCTGATGGGCAAATCGCCCGCACCGTTCGACGTGCTCTATTGGAACGCCGACACCCAGAACCTGCCCGCAAAATGGTACAGCTATTTCGTTGAGGAAATGTATATGGCGAACAGGTTGAAAGAGCCGGGTGCGCTGACCCTGTGCGGCACCCCGGTCGACACGCGCAATATCGACCTGCCGTGCTATTTCCTTGCCGCCGATGGCGACCACATCGTGCCGTGGAAAACATCCTTTACGGCGACACATCTTGTGTCCGGCCCGACCGAATTCGTGCTGACCACCGGCGGGCATGTCTCGGGCACGGTGATCAACCACCCTGCCAAAAGCCGCCGCAAGTTCTGGACGGGGGGCGAGACCACGGGCGATGCCGACAATTGGCACGAGACCGCGACCCTGACCGACGGCAGCTGGTGGCCGCATTGGCTGGACTGGCTGGACACACAGAACCCGGCCGAGCGTGGCGCCAAACCCAAGGCGCTTGGCAACAAGACCTATGCCCCGATGGATCCCGCCCCCGGCATCTATGTGCATGAAGGGGTGTAAGCCATGAAAGATCTGAATGCGGCCGGGTCGCATCCCGACATCACCTTCGACACAATTTCAGTCGACGACATACCGGTCCGGTATCTGCGACGCAGGGGCTCTGACACGGCCCCGCCGCTTGTGATATTCAACGGTTTGGGACAGTCGCTTGAGGTGCTGCTGCCGCTGATTGACGAGTTGAAAGACCGCACTGTTCTGGCCTTCGACATGCCGGGGATCGGGCGGACCCCGATGATCGAACACATCATCACGATCCCCGATTATGCAGATTTTTCCACCCGTGTTCTGGACGCGCTGCAGGTCGACCAATGTGACATTCTGGGCATTTCATGGGGCGGCGCGGTGGCGCAGCAACTGGCGCATGACCTGTCAAACCGCGTACGCCGGCTTGTGCTGTCCATCACCTCGGCGGGCGGGATCGGCAGCTGGTGGGGGACCCCGATTGCGTTGTCCGAGATCATGTTCCCGATGCGTTACATCAGCAAGACCTATGGCAACTTCATCGGCCCCCTGATGTATGGCGGCGAGGCGATTTTCGCCCCGGCGCAGTTCCGCGAGTATTCAAAACACGCCATCGCACCCAGCCCCGAAGGGTATTTCACACAGGTGCGCGCGATGTGCAGCTGGACCAGCCTGCCCTGGCTGCGTCAACTGCCGCAAAAGTCACTGATCATCGCTGGGAAATATGATGCGCTGATCCCGATCACCAACCAGATTCTGTTGGCGAACATGATGCAGAATGCCCGGCTTGAGGTTTATCCCGCCGGACATCTGTTGATGTATTCCCAACGCGCGGATGTGGGCGCGACCGTCGGTGCGTTTCTGGACGGCTGAGACTTTGAGCACGGGCTTGACGCCCAAAAGCGCATGGCATATGTCGTCAACCTACTGGGCGGGCGTTGTGTAGTGGTAAGACCTTAGCCTTCCAAGCTAATGACGCGGGTTCGATTCCCGCCGCCCGCTCCAGAACTCTTCTCGCTCTTCGCTCCACTTTATCACGCAGGTTGCGCGGCAAGTTCCCGCGCCTCCTCCCGCTTGAAAAACACGTAGTAGAACACCGGCGCCGCCACCAGGGTCAGGATCGAGGCAAACGCCAGCCCGCCCATGATCGTCACCGACATCGACACAAAGAACGCATCCGACAACAGGGGCGCCATACCCAGGATCGTCGTCACCGCGGCCAGCACGACGGGGCGCACCCGCGACGCGGATGCCTCGATGATGGCCTGTCGCAGCGGCACGCCTTCGGCGCGGACCAGGTCGATTTCCTCGACCAGAACAATGCCGTTCTTGATCAGCATTCCTGACAGGCTCAAAAGCCCCAGAAGCGCGGTAAAGCTGAACGGAAGGCCCGTGCCCAACAGGCCGATCACAACCCCGTTCACCGACATCGGCACCAGAAGCCAGATGATGATGGGCTGCCGTATCGCGTTGAACAACAGGACCGAGATCATCACCATGATCAGCGCGCTCAGCGGCAGTTGCGCACCAAGGCTGGCCTGCGCTTTCGAGGCGTTCTCGAACTCGCCCCCCCACTCCATCGTGTATCCGGCGGGCAGCGGGATCGCTTCGACCGCCGCGCGGATGTCACTATGCGCCTCGGCGGCGGTGACATCTGTTGCCACATCCGCCCCGACGGAAATCGTCGGCACCCGGTTGCGTCGCTGCACCAGGGTGTTCTCGACACGGTAATCAAACCCGTCGATCAACTGATCGATCGGCAGATAGGTGCCCGTGATCGGCGAAAAGACAAGCTGGTCATTCAGGTTGAACGCATCGGTCTGCGGACGGCGCATGATGATCGGGATTTGCCGCTCGCGTTCACGATAGACACCCGCCCGCAACCCATCAGTGGCATAGAGAAGCGAGGCCGCTACGTCGTCGCGGTTGATCCCCGCCGTCTGTGCCCGTTGTGTGGCATAGATCGGCGCGATCACCAGTTCCTGCTCGCGCCAATCGGTGCGCAGGTTCAACAGGCTGTCCGAGTTGTCCGCCATCACCTGCATGGCCCGATCTGCCAGCCCCCGCAGCACCGCCGGATCCCCACCCGAGAACCGCACCTGCACCGGATCGCCGCCACCGGGACCAAAGACGAGGCGCTGCACACGGAACTCGGCCTCGGGGAAGGTTTCCTTGCCAAACGCCTCAAGCCGGGCGTGCAGATCGGGAATATCGTCAAGCGACGCGGTGCGGATGATCAGGTGCCCATAGCTTTGGTTGTCCTTGCCGCCATCATAGGTCAGCATGAAGCGCACCGCCCCCCGCCCGGCATAGGACGCGACCGAGGTTACGCTTTCTTCGGCCAGCAGCCAATCTTCCATCACCGCAAGATCATCTGACACCTGCTGGATCGAACTGCCTTGTGGCAGCTTGTAGTAAACGAAGAACAGCGGTGTGTTCGAGTTGGGGAAAAACTGCTGCTTCACCGATCCGAACCCGACGAAACAGGCCATGGTGACGGCAACCAGCCCGGCAATCACCGGCCAACGGAAGGTCAGGGATTTGTCCAGAACTTTCTTGTAAAGCACGAAGAACCGTCCGGAATAGGCATCCGCCGCATCCTGATTGCTGATCTTGAACAGGTAATGACCCAGCAAGGGGGTGACCGTCAGGGCCAGAAGCCATGACAGCAAAAGCGAGATCCCGATCACTGCAAAGAGGGAGAAGAGGAATTCACCGGTGGAATCCGGTGACAGGCCGATCCCGGCAAAGGCCATGATCCCGATCACCGTCGCCCCCAGCAATGGAATCTGCGTTTTCTTGGCCGCGTCATCCGCCGCCTGACGGGAATTACGCCCGCGAAGCATCGAGATCTGCATCCCTTCCGCGACAACGATGGCATTGTCCACCAGCATCCCCATCGCGATGATCAGCGCGCCCAGCGATATTCGCTCCATCTCGATCGAAAAGATCGCCATGAACAAAAGCGTCCCGACCACGGTCAGAAGCAGCGTGGCGCCAATGACGATCGCCGCGCGCCAGCCCATGAAGGCCCCAAGCACCACGATCACGATCCCCACCGACATGGCGAGGTTCTTCAAAAAATCGTTCGAACTTTGCTCGACCACCAGATGTTGCTGATAGATCGGATGCAGTTCGATCCCATGCGGGATGTCCGCCGACAGCTCTGCCAGCCGCGCATCGACCCGGTGGCCGACCTTGACGATGTCTTCACTGTCCAGCCCTGCAATGCCGATGGTAAACGCCTCTTCGCCGTTGAACCTGATGATCTGACCCGGAGTTGCCACGCGCTCGCGACTGACGCGGGCCACATCCGCCACATTGAACAGCTGCCCGTTCACCCCGATGCTGAGCGAGGCAATGTCGGACACGGTTTCCGACCCCTCGGGGGCTTGGAACATGATCCGCGCGCCATCCTTTTCCAGCGATCCCGCCGAGGTCACGGAATTGGCCGACGACACCGCGCCGATGATCGCGTTGGGTGGGATGCCCTGATTGACCGACAGGGTCATGTCAGGCTCGATGTAAATCGCCTCTTCCGGGATGCCGGACAGGTCGACATCGGCCACACCATCGACCACCAGAAGCTCGCGCCTGAGGAACGTGCCAAGGTCGTATTTCTCGGCGTCGGTGAAGCCGGGCGCCGTGACGGCATAGTAGAGCCCGAATACATCCCCGAAACTGTCATTCACGAAAGGCGGCTGCGCATTGTCCGGCAAATGCCGCGCGGTGTCGCGCACCCGCGCACGCAGGCGCGTCCAGATATCCGGCAAGGCTTCGGCGGGATAGGTCGACTTGATCTCGACGTCGATCCGGCTTTCGCCCGGACGGTTGGTCGACGTGATCTTTTCAACCTCTTCCATTTTCTGCAGCGCGCTTTCCAGCGGTTCAGACACCTCGGTCGCAACCTGGGCGGCCGTCGCACCGGGATAATGCGTGACAACAACGGCCTGCTTGATGGTGAAGGCAGGGTCTTCCAGGCGACCAAGGTTCAGAAACCCCCAGATGCCACCCAGCAGCATGGTCAGGATGATCAGCCACGTATAAAGAGGCTTTTCGATCGACGCGCGCGCGATGTTCGGCATGTCAGCCCCCTTAGTTCGCAAAGCCGGTGAAGCGGCGCACCGCATCGCCGTCACGCAGGGCGGTCGCGCCCGCCGCGACGATCACATCACCGTCCGAAAGGCCGGACAGCAGCGTGAAATCCCCGTTTGGCGCGGGTTCGACAGTGATCGGAGTCGCGCTGACCGTGCCCGTATCACCGTCACCCGCATCCGCGACAAACCGCATGACCGACAGCGCACCATCCGGGGCGGCGACGATGGCGGTTGCAGGGATCAGGATGCCGGGGGTCTCGTGCGAGGCAGACACCCGCACGTTCACCGACGACCCCGGCAACACGTTCAGATCGCTGCGCGGCGCCATGCCCAGGGTCAGGCGATAGGTCTGACCGGCCGAGGATGCCTCGGCATTGAATTCACGGATCGCGACGGGAAAGGGCGTGTCATGGGCGGGAAACTCGGCCATGA
The DNA here is from genome assembly GCF_014656375.1 of Aliiroseovarius zhejiangensis. GTDB lineage: Bacteria > Pseudomonadota > Alphaproteobacteria > Rhodobacterales > Rhodobacteraceae > Aliiroseovarius > Aliiroseovarius zhejiangensis. The sequence continues at coordinate 77,015 of NZ_BNCH01000005.1, forward strand.
AACGCACGTTCTTTTCCTTGGATGCCGTCTGGAACAGGATTTCCGGCACGTCGATCTCGATCCGGACTTCGCTCATGTCATGCAGGCGCACAACGGGCGTTCCGGCAGAAACAGTGACGAAATTGTCGACATTGCGCGCCGTGACCAGCGCGTCGAATGGCGCGTATAGCGTGGCGTTGTTCAGGTTCCGCTCGGCCTGACGAAAGGCAATGTCGGTCAGGTTCAACTGCGTCGTGGCATCATCCAGTGCGACCTGGCTGACGGTGTTTCCTTGCAGCTTGGTCAACCGGTCCAATGTCCGTTCGGCCAGATCTTTCTGTACCACCGCCTGCTCCAACGCCAACGAGAATTGCTCCTGATCCAGTTGCACCAGCATGTCACCTTCGGACACGAACTGGCCTTCGATCACCGGAAATTCGACAATCTGGCCCCCCACCTGAAAGGCCAGGTCGACGCTTTGCCGCGCCACCACCTTGCCAAAGAACACCCGGCTTAACGTGTCATCATTCGCCGTCACCGTCATCAACTTGACGGGTCTGACGGGCTCTTCTGCGAAGCCGGTCGAAGCGGTGGCGATGATCGCGGCTGCAACGGCGGCCAGAAAACGCGGAAATACAGGCATGTGTCGTCCTTAGCAGGTCATGTGTTTCTGAATGTTTCGATGAATTTTCAACGAGGTCTGCGCGAAGCTGCGAAGCTCTTCATCGCTCAGGCCCAGAGTTTCGCACAGAAGCGTGCGCGCCATCACGACCATCGTGGCCCGCAGGTCTGCGCCGGTATCCGTCGGGGTCAGAAGCCAGGCCCGCCGGTCATCGGGGTCGCGTTCGCGCACCACCAACCCGTGCGCCTCAAGCTGATCGGCGGCGGTCGTCATGGTCGAAGGCAGTACATTCATCTCGCGCGCCAGGGTGCCCAGCCGCTTGGGGCGGTCAAGCCAGATCATGATCTTTCGTTCAAGGTAGGACACATCCGTTCGACTGTCGATTTCGCCCATCAGGGCGTCGATGAAGCCGTGCAGGGCAAAAACACCCAGCAATGCGCCAAGCTCCGGCTCGACCGGGGTGTGGTTTGGATTGAGAGGATCAGGTGTGTTGGTCATAGGGTAGAATCCGAGTCGCAATGACGTCCAAATATACTTCATATTTTGAAACTTCCAGAGAAATAATAAAAAATACCTCCGTTAGCGTGCGACATACACAGATGGATCGCCAATGCGTCGAACTGCCCCAACGTAAACCGCGAGTTTCCGTTGCGTCGCAGAAAATCGTCGGCGATCATCAACGGGTTAATCGCAATCCACCGCACGTTCGCGTCGCGGCCTTGGTTCACGCTTTCATCAAATTGGTAAAGAAATATTACCAGTTTGCGAAATATCATTTGAAATCTGGTTTTAACTACGTAGTAATTGCGTGGCAGCGTATCGTCGGCCCCTGGTCGGCACGCGTTCGAATAACAAAATATCCAAAACTCGGAGGAGAAAAACATACATGGAACGCCGTAAGTTTCTGAAAGGCGCAGCAATCGGTGCTGGCGCAACGGCCCTTGCCACACCGGCACTGGCGCAAGGTGGCAAGACAATGACGATCGTGTCGACCTGGCCGCGCGACTTTCCGGGTCTGGGTGTCTCGGCGCAGCGTCTGGCCGCCCGCATCGGCGAGCTGTCCGAAGGCGCGCTGAACGTCGAGTATTTTGCCGCCGGTGAACGTGTTGGCGCGCTGGACGTGTTTGACGAAGTCGCCTCGGGCAACAGCCAGGCTTACATCGGTGCCGATTATTACTGGACCGGCAAACACCCTGCGCTGGCCTATTTCACCGCAGTGCCCTTCGGCATGTCCTTCGCCGAGATCAACGCCTGGTGCCTCTATGGCGGCGGCATGGAAATCTGGGACAAGGTGCAGGACCAGTTCGGCCTGAAAGGCCTACCCGCCGGCAACACAGGCACCCAAGCTGGTGGCTGGTTCAACAAGGAAATCGAAAGCGCCGATGACTTCAAAGGTCTGAAAATGCGTATTCCGGGCCTGGGTGGTCAGGTTCTGTCCAAGCTGGGCGCATCGACCGTGTCGCTGCCCGGTGGCCAGATCTATGAAAACCTTGTGTCCGGCACCATCGACGCGACCGAGTGGGTTGGCCCCTATAACGACTATTTCATGAAGTTCTACGAAGCCGCGAAGTACTACTATACCGGCGGGATGCATGAGCCGGGCGCGCAGCTGTCGCTGACCTCGAACAAGTCGTGGTGGTCCGGCCTGTCGGATTGGGAACGTGCGGTGATCACCTCGGCGGCGTTGGAAGAAAACGCCAACTCGTACTACGAGGCGATGGCACTGAACGGCGAATACCTGACCAAACTGGTGGACGAACAAGGCGTCGAAGTGCGCAGCTTCAACGAAGAAACCTGGGACGCCATGGGCGAAGCCGCGCAGGAAGTGTTCGAAGAAACCGCAAGCTATGACGCACTGGCCGCCGAAGTGAACGATGCCGTTCAGGCCAAGATGCGCGAAATCGGTCGCGGTATCTCGCTGTTCGAAGGTCAGTTCGTGAACCAGCGTAACCGGATCCTGGATCTGTAAGCTGGTCTGACGACAACACAAAAACAAGGGCGGGGAGGCTTCCCCGTCCTTTCCAAAGGATCACACAAGAATTGATCCGACGGCCGTTCGGGAGGCGACATGGCACAAGACAGCACCCATCCAGACATTCCAAGACATGGCGACCCCGCGATCCTTGCGCGGCTGTTCGGTTGGAGCACGCTGACCGTTCTGGCGGCGTTCCTGATCAACAATGTGCTGGTGGTCGGGTTCGGCTTTCCCGGCACACAGGCGTTTCTGAACGGCAGTGCGCCCGGCGGATGGGTGCATGTGGCGCTTTATGCGGTGGCCATCGCGGTGGCCGTGGCGGTGGTGTTGCGTGGTCGGACGACGTCGCTCAGGTGGGACGCGCACCGGGTGCACAGGTTCAACGTCTATCTGATCCGCGCCCTGTTCTGGGCGGTGTTCCTGATCGGGGTGGCCGATGCGACCATTGCCTTCATGCGCGCCGAAAGCCTGATCGAGCCGCTGCTGGGATCTGAGAATGCGAGGCTGTTCAGCCGGCCAAGCTGGGTCGGCACCTATGTGCACATCCCGCTGATCGTGATTGCCTTTGCAATTGCGACCGTCACGCGCACGCTTGGGTTTTTCTGGCTGGCCTTCCTGATCGTGGTGGCCGAGCTTCTGATCGTGATCTCGCGCTTCATGTTCAGCTATGAACAGGCGCTGATGGGCGACCTCGTGCGCTACTGGTACGCCGCGCTGTTCCTGTTTTCTTCGGCCTATACGCTGTTTGACGAAGGCCACGTTCGGGTCGATGTGCTTTATGCCGGGTTTGGCCGCACCACACGGGGGATCGTCAACGGCATCGGCACCATTCTTCTGGGCATGTCCACCGCCTGGGTCATCATGGCCGTGGGCTTCGGCGGCAAGCAGTCGATCATCAACGCGCCTGTCAGCAATTTCGAGATTTCGCAGGCCGGCCCCTTTGGTCTTTATACCAAATACCAGATGGCCGCCTTTATCGGCCTGTTTGCCATCACCATGCTGATCCAGTTCGTCAGCTATTTCTTCGATGCCGTGGCGGATAAACGGGATGAGCCCGGCCACCGCGAAATCGCACAATCATCCGCGCACTGAGGTCTGACACATGGAACTTTTCTTTCTTTTCCTGCTGATCGTGATCATGGCGGGTGCGCTGGGGTCCGGGTATCCGGTCGCCTTTGCCCTTCCGGGGGCCGCGATCATCACCATCGGGCTTGCGGCTGGCGCGGGCTATATGTTCGCGGGATCGACGGACGCTTATTTCCACAGTGGTGGCCCGAACCAGTGGCTGTCCGCGGGGGTCACGAACCTGCGCGGGGTGTATTGGGAGGTCGAACGGGATACGCTGATCGCCATTCCCCTGTTCATTTTCATGGGCATCATGCTGCAGCGGTCGAAGATCGCCGAGGACCTGCTGGTCACGATGGCCCAACTGTTCGGCCCCGTGCCGGGCGGTCTGGGCATTTCGGTCGTGTTCGTTGGCGCGCTGCTGGCGGCCACGACAGGGATCGTCGGCGCAACCGTGGTGGCCATGGGCCTGATCTCTCTGCCTGCCATGCTGCGCAACAACTACTCGCAATCGCTGGCCACCGGCACCATCGCCGCGTCTGGCACACTGGGGCAGATCATCCCGCCCTCGATCGTGCTCATCATCCTCGCTGACCAGTTGGCGTCGGCAACTGATCAGGCCGGAACCGCACGCAAGATCCTGCACAAGGAAGCCACAGGCGAACTGTCCATGCCATCCATGTTCGACGTTGTGTCCACCTCGGCGGGCGAGATGTTTCTGGGCGCGTTCATCCCGGGTATCCTGCTGGTCGGGCTGTATATGCTCTATATCCTGTTCTATGCGATCTTGCGCCCCAAACACGCGCCCGCCGTTCACTATGAAGGTGCATACAATCTCGACTTCCTGAAAAATGTACTGCTGACGCTGGTGCCGCCACTGGCGCTGATCTTCCTTGTGCTGGGGTCGATCATCGCAGGGATCGCGACGGTGAACCAGGCTGGCGCCATCGGGGCGGCCGGGGCGATGATCATGGCGGGCTATCGCCTGCCTGCCCCCGGACGCACGCTGTATTACCCGGCGCTGTTGGCGATGGCGGCATTGGCGCTTGCGGCCTATGCATTGTCAAATTTTGACATGAACGTGAAAGGCATCACCAACACCACCGATCAGTTGGGCATCACGCTTGGGGTGATCTCGACCCTGATGCTGCTGGTGGCGCTGGGCTGGTCCTGTTGGCGCATTTTCAAGATCGAGAACACGCTGTCCGGCGTCATGCTGGAAACCGCCAAGACGACCTCGCTGGTGTTCATCATTCTGCTGGGCGCCGCCATGCTGACCGCCGCCTTCCGTGCCTTCGGTGGGGAAGAACTGGTGCGAGAGTTCCTGTTGGGCCTGCCCGGCGGGTTCTGGACGCAATTCGTCATCGTGATGCTGGTGATCTTCATTCTTGGCTTCTTCCTTGATTTCATCGAGATCGCCGTGGTCGTGGTGCCCATCGTGGCCCCCATCCTGCTGGCCGATCCCGAAGCCAACATCACCGCCGTCTGGCTGGGTGTGATGATTGGTCTCAACATCCAGACCAGCTTCCTGACGCCACCGTTCGGTTTCGCGCTGTTCTATCTGCGCGGGGTCGCCCCGGCGATCGTCAAGACGGTGCAGATGTACAAGGGCGTGATCGCCTTCATCCTGCTGCAACTGACCGCACTTGCGATTGTAGGCACTTATCCCCCGCTGGTGAACTATCTGCCCAACCGCGTCAGTTTCCTGTCGGAAACCAGCCCGCCACCACGCAACCCACGGCTTCAGATGTGCCTTGAGGAATATGTGGGACAGAAGCTTTCAGAAAGCACCGAGCTTCAGGACGCCATCGCGATCGCGCGCAATTTCGATCTGGCCGTGCTGCCCGACGACCTGTCGGATGATCTGACCGATGCGCTGGACTCGGCAGACACCGCCGTGGCCGAGCTTGAGGCTGCCTTTGCCGCCGCAGACGAGGTGGAAGGCGCCGCAGATGCGTATCGCCCGCAACTGCGCCTGGTGCGCGGGATCGAAAAAGAGATCCGCAGCACAAATGAAGAGATCGACAAGCTGAAGACGCGGATCGGCCGGATGCGGGATGAAAGCCAGGCGGCGGCGCGCGACGCGTTGGAAGCCGACATGGCCGCCTTGACCGCCGAAGTCGAACATCTGCGCGAACAGATCCCTGAAAGCTGGAAAGAGGTTCACGAAACCTTCCAAGCCTTGACCAACGCCGAGAATGCGGCACGCACAAGGTATCGCAGGGCCGCAGATGCGGCCTATGAAGACGCGCTGGATGTGCTGGCCGCACTTGAAGGGACCGAGGACCTGGTCGCGCTGGAACCGCAATTGCGCGACCTGAAAGCCACGGTCGAGACCAATTCTGGCGATGATGCCAGGGATCAGGTCAACGAACTGGCAAAGGTCTTTGGCAAGATCGACGGGGCAGATGATATCGAAGACGCCCTGAAAGATGCGGCCAAGGCGCTGAAGGGAAGCGAGCCTGACCGTGCCAAAGCGATGGAAGCCTATAACGCGGCTATCGCGGCTTATGACGCACAGATCGCGTGGCGACAGCAAGCGAACGAAAGCCTGCGCCCGGGTCTGGCCGCCTATGTCGACACGTTGCGCGGCAGTCTGGGCATTCGCGTCCAGGATCGCTTTACCCGCGAACAGGCGCTGGCCATGGCTTCGTGTTCATCGCGCCATCGCGATATATCGTTGAATTTCTAAGCAAATTCATAAACTCGGAAAAAAGGGCCGGTGTCTGCACCGGCCCTTTTTGTTTGTGGAAAGGGTGGCAATTTCGGTCCGAACATAGGATAAGTGTCGGAAACGCATGATTTACGGTCGGTATAAAACCTTGCGTAATCCGACCATCTGGTGAACCCTTGGGCCGATCCAGAAAAAACCGAGCCGCAACAGGCCCAAATGCTTCACACGGGGAGTCCTAAATGTCCAAAGAACTTGAATATCTGTCCAAACAGTTTGTCGCGCGCAAGCTGTCGCGCCGCCACTTCATGGGCCGCGCGGCGGCGCTTGGCCTGACCGCAGCAGGGGCAAGTACCATGTTGTCATCTGCGGTCTATGCCCAAGGCCCGGTCAAGGGCGGTACGATCCGTGTTGGCCTTCCGGGCGGCTCGACCACCGACAGCCTTGATCCGGCCACCACGACGAACTCGACAGGCACCATGATCAGCCGCCTTTGGGGTGAACCGTTGGTCGAACTTGCGCCTGAAGGCGGCCTTGAGAACCGGCTGGCGGAAGAAGTGTCGGCATCGCCCGATGCCAAGGTCTGGACGTTCAAGATCCGCTCGGGCATCAGTTTCTCGAACGGTCAGCCGCTGACCGCTGATGACGTGCTTGCAACGATGGAGCGCCACGCGGGCGAAGACACGAAATCAGGCGCGCTGGGCATCATGCGTGGCATCACGGCGATGCGGGTTGAAGGTGACAAGTTCATCGTCGAGCTGGACACGCCGAACGCCGACCTGCCTTACCTGATGACCGACTATCACCTGCTGATTCAGCCCAACGGTGGCAAGGATGATCCCGCAGCAGCCATCGGCACCGGCCCCTATATTCTGAAAGAAGCCGATATGGGCGTGCGCTTCGTGGCTGAAAAGAACCCCAACTACTGGGGTGACATGGGTCACGCCGACACGATCGAAGTCGTGGTGATCAACGATGATACGGCCCGTATGGCTGCCATTCAGTCCGGGCAGGTCGATATGGTCGGACGCGTTCCACCGCGCACCGCGCAACTTGTGGCACGCGCACCCAATATCAATGTCCATTCGACCCCCGGGCCGGGCCACTATGTCTTTATCGCCCATTGCAACACGGCACCGTTTGACAACAACGACCTGCGAATGGCGCTGAAATACGGCATCAATCGCGAAGAAATGGTCGAGAAGATCCTGTTCGGCTACGGCTCGATCGGGAACGACACGCCGATCAACAGCTCCTACCCGCTGTTCACCGAGATGGAGCAGCGCAGCTACGATCCCGAAAAGGCCAAGTTCCACTTTGACAAATCCGGGCACGAGGGGCCGATCCTCTTGCGCACCTCGGACAACAGCTTCCCCGGCGCGCCCGATGCATCGGCCCTGTTCCAGCAATCCCTGTCCAAAGCCGGCATCAATCTTGAAATCAAGCGCGAGCCGAACGATGGCTATTGGTCTGAGGTCTGGAACGCCCAGCCGTTTTGCACAAGCTATTGGAGCGGCCGCCCCACTCAGGACCAGATGTATTCCACGGCCTATCTGTCGACGGCAGACTGGAACGACACGCGGTTCTTCAACGAACAGTTCGACCAGATGCTTCTGGCCGCACGGGGCGAGCTGGACGAGGCAAAGCGCACCCAGATCTATGCCGATATGGGGATGCTTCTGCACAACGAAGGCGGATTGATCTGCCCGATGTTCAACGACTTCATTGACGGCACGACCAACCGCGTTGCGGGCTGGGTCGAGAACCATAAGGGCTTCGACCTTATGAACTTTTATGCGCCGATGAAAATGTGGGTCGTCGGCTGATATGCCCTTGCTCATGAAACTGCTGGTCCAACGCATCGCGTTGGGCCTGCTTCTTCTGCTACTCGTCTCGGCCCTGATCTTCTGGGGAACCAACATCCTGCCGGGCGATGTGGCGCAATCCATTCTGGGTCAATCGGCAACCCCCGAAGCCCTTGCCAATATCCGCGAAGAACTGGGCCTGAACGAACCTGCGCTCAGCCGGTATTTCGACTGGCTTGGCGGATTGGCGCATGGCGATCTTGGAACCGCGCTGACTTCGGGTCAGGATATCGCGTCGAGCCTTGGATCGCGCTTGAAAAACACTCTTTTCCTGGCCTTCTGGGCCGCCGTGGTCGCCGTGCCGCTGGCCATCTTTCTGGGCCTTCTGGCCGTGCGCTATCGCGAACGTTGGCCCGACAAGCTGATTTCGGCCATCACGCTGGCGTCGATCTCCGTGCCCGAGTTTCTGATCGGCTACATCCTGATGTATTTCATCGGCGTGAAGCTGGGCTGGGCGCCCACCGTGTCGATGATTCATGACGGCATGACCCTTGGGCAGAAACTCAGCTCGATCGCCCTGCCGGTCGCTGTTCTGACCATGGTGGTGCTGGCCCATATGATGCGCATGACGCGGGCTGCGATCCTGAACGTGATGCAATCCGCCTATATCGAAACGGCCGAATTGAAGGGCCTGACGATGTTCACCATCATCTGGCGCCACGCCTTTCCCAACTCGATCGCGCCGATCGTCAACGTGGTGATGCTGAACCTGGCCTATCTTGTCGTCGGTGTCGTGGTGGTCGAGGTCGTGTTCACCTATCCCGGCATGGGACAGTATCTTGTGGACCACGTGTCCAAACGCGACGTGCCGGTGGTGCAGGCCTGCGGGCTGATCTTCGCGGCGGTCTATATCGGTCTGAACATGGTCGCGGACATCGTGTCCATCCTTGCCAACCCAAGGCTGAGGCATCCGAAATGACCAGAATACCCCCTGCCGCATTGTTCGGCCTGTTCTTCACCGGCCTTTATTTCTTCATGGCGATCTTCGCCCCCTGGATCGCGCCTTATTCGATGACCGAAGTTGTCGGCGGCGTGTGGGAGCCTTGGTCGTCAGAGCACCTGATTGGCACCGATAATATCGGGCGCGACCTGCTCAGCCGCATGATCTATGGCGGTCGCACGACGATCTTCATCGCAACCATGGCCACGATCCTCAGCTTTGTGACCGGGTCGATCCTTGGGTTTACCGCCGCCGTCATCGGCGGATGGGTTGACCAGGTGCTCAGCCGGTTTGTCGACCTGATCATGTCGATCCCCACCCTGATCTTCGCGCTTGTGGTCCTGTCGGTCATGCCGGTGACGCTGCCGATCCTGATCGTTGTCATGGGCCTGCTGGATGCCACACGCGTCTATCGTCTGGCCCGCGCGGTCGCCGTGGACATCAACGTGATGGACTTCGTCGAAGCCGCCAAACTGCGCGGCGAAGGGCGGCTCTGGATCATCTTCCGGGAAATCCTGCCCAATGCCCTGTCGCCCCTGGTGGCGGAGATGGGCCTGCGCTTCATCTTCGCGGTCCTGTTCGTGTCGACCCTGTCCTTCCTTGGCCTTGGGGTGCAGCCACCCAATGCCGACTGGGGCGGGATCGTGAAGGAAAACAAGGATGGCATCGTCTATGGCATCCCGGCGGCCCTTGTACCTGCGGTTGCCATCGCGACACTCGCCATCTCGGTCAATCTGGTGGCGGACTGGATCCTGAACCGCACCACCAGCCTGAAAGGAGGCCGGGGATGAGCGATCAACTTCTGAAAGTACGCGACCTGAAGATCGGCGCGCGGGTCTATCCCCCCGGCGAAAAGCCGCATGACATAGAGATCGTGCACGGCGTGTCCTTCGATCTGGAAAAAGGCAAAGTGCTGGGCCTGATCGGGGAAAGCGGCGCGGGAAAGTCCACGATCGGGCTTGCCACGATGGCCTATGGTCGCGGCGGCGTCGAAATCACAGGCGGCGAAGTTTGGGTCAACGGGCGTGAGATCCTGCACACCAGCCTGCGCGACCTGCGCAAGCTGCGCGGGACCGAGGTCACGTATGTCTCGCAATCCGCCGCCGCCAGCTTCAACCCGGCCAAGAAGATCATGGAACAGGTGATCGAGGCATCGGTGCACGCGGGCAAATTCTCGAAAAAAGACGCCGAGGCGCGCGCGGTTGAATTGTTCGCCAAGCTGGGCCTGCCGGACCCGGAAAGCATCGGAAACCGCTATCCGCACCAGGTGTCGGGCGGACAGTTGCAACGCTGTATGACAGCGCTGGCGCTGTGTCCCGAACCCGATCTGGTGGTGTTCGACGAGCCGACCACGGCCTTGGATGTGACCACGCAGATCGACGTGCTGATGGCAATCAAGGACGCGATCCGCGACACCGGGGTTGCGGCGCTTTACATCACGCATGACCTGGCAGTGGTGGCACAAGTGTCGGATGAGATCATGGTGCTGCGCATGGGCGACATGGTCGAACATGGCACCACCGATCAGATCATCAACGCCCCGGTCGAGGATTATACCCGCGATCTGGTGTCCGTCCGGTCACGTCAGCACGAGGGCAAGCCCCCGACCGACAACCCGGTGATGACGATCGAACACATCACCGCCCGCTACAAAGGCACGAATTTCGATGTGCTGCATGATGTCTCGATGGAGCTTCATGCAGGCCAGACCCTTGCTGTCGTTGGTGAAAGCGGCTCGGGCAAGTCGACCACCGCCCGCGTGATGACCGGGCTTTTGCCCGCACGCGAAGGGCAGATCGTGTTCGAGGGGCGCACCCTTTCGGCCGACCTTGCCGGGCGGTCGCGCGACGACCTGCGAGAGATTCAGATGATCTATCAGATGGCCGATGTGGCGATGAACCCGCGCCAGACCGTCGGCACGATCATCGGTCGCCCGTTGGAGTTCTATTTCGGGATGCGCGGCGCCGAAAAGCGCAAGCGCATCGAAGAGCTTTTGAACGACATCGAAATGGGGGTGGAGTTCAAAGACCGCTATCCGGCCGAACTGTCGGGCGGTCAGAAACAGAGGGTTTGCATCGCCCGTGCCCTGGCCGCGAAACCCAAGATCATCATCTGTGACGAGGTGACATCGGCGCTCGACCCCTTGGTTGCCGAAGACATCCTCAGGCTGCTGCACAATCTTCAGAAACGGGAGAATGTGGCCTATCTGTTTATCACGCACGATCTGGCCACCGTGCGCGCCATCGCGGACAGTATTGCCGTGATGTATCAGGGTCGGGTCGTCCGTTATGGCCCGAAAGCTGATGTGCTGACGCCGCCGTTTGATGACTATACCGACCTTCTGCTCAGCTCTGTGCCTGAAATGCGGCTGGGTTGGCTTGAAGAGGTTGTGGAGCATCGCAAGATGGAAAGCGCCGGGAACTGACTCCGGGAACGGACTAGGCACGGATTTCGGAATGGGCCTGATGGATCGCAAACTGCTTCTGATCATCCTTGATGGTGTGCCTTGGCGTAACTGGCGCAGGCTTTTTGGTAACCTGGAAGGCTGGGTGGACGCGGGCGAGGCACAACGCTGGAAGGTCCGCTCGGTGCTGCCATCGACATCGGCCAGTTGCTATGCCTCGATCCATACGGGCGTCACACCGCAGGAACATGGCGCAACGGGCAATAACAACGTGTTTCGCCTGACGCAGCCCGACGTGTTCAGCCAGGTGCGCAAGGCGGGCGGCATTACGGGTGCGGTCACGCACAGTTATTGGTCCGAGTTTTTCAACCGCGCGCCGTTCGATCTGGTGCGAGACATCGAATATGACGAGCCCGACAGCCCGACGATCAATCACGGTCGGTTTCACACCATGACGGGATACGGGCTGATCAATCAGACCACGCCGGCGGATGTGGACCTGTTCGCAACGCTGACCATGCTTTGCGACCGGTTCGGGCTGAACTACGGCATCCTGCACAGTTGCACGCTCGACAGTATGGGGCATCGGTTCGGGCATGAGTGCCGCGAAATGGATCACGCCTGTTTTCAGGCTGATGAGCAACTGGCGCTGTTCATCAATCGCTGGCGCGCTGATGGGTACGAGGTCATCGTGACCGCTGATCACGGCCAGACCGATCGCGGGCACCATGGGGGGCGCGAGGATCTGCAACAGGATGCAGCGCTCTATTATTTCGGCCCCGCGACCGGCCCGGATTTCGACGACCGCCTGTGCCAGTTGCAGATTGCCCCCACGATTCTATCGCGATTGGGCGCCCCCATCCCTGACACCATGAAAGCCGAGGTATTTCTGACATGACGTGGGCCATTCCCTGCCCTGCGCAACCCAGCCTTGCAATCGAAGGCTCGGACGCGCGTTTCCCTGTGCGCCGCATCTATTGCGTCGGCCAGAACTATGCCGCACATGCGCGTGAAATGGGATCGAACCCCGATCAGGAACCGCCCTTCTTCTTCTCGAAACCCGCAGATGCGCTGGTGGCGGACGGCACGACCGTCCCTTATCCACCCGGCACCGAGAACCTGCATCACGAGGCCGAGCTTGTCGTGGCCATCGGCACCGGGGGCACCAACATCGCGCGCGATGCGGCGCTGGATCACGTCTGGGGATATGCCGTCGGCAATGATCTGACCCGGCGTGACGTGCAGGCAGCGGCCAAGAAGATCGGGCGGCCATGGGATATGGCGAAGGGTTTCGATCACTCCGCCCCCTGTGGGCCTTTGCACCCGGTGTCCGCCGTGGGCCATCCGTCAAGCGGTAGAATCAGCCTGACGGTCAATGGTGAACCGCGCCAGTCTTCGAACCTGTCTGACCTGATCTGGCCTGTGGCCGATGTGATTTCCTATCTGTCGTCGCTGGTGGCGCTGGCCCCCGGCGACCTGATCTTTACCGGCACACCCGAAGGCGTCGGCCCGCTGGTGCCGGGCGATACCTGCGTGGTCGAGATCGACGGCCTGGGCCGATTGACCACCCGGATCGGAACGCCCGCCGCCTAACCCGTGATGGACGACAGATGCAGGATCAGGCTGTCGCGCGCACCCAGAATGTGCTGGCGCGTCAGTTCGGCGGCCTTGTCCGCATCCCCGCGCTCACAGGCCTCCTGAATTTGCATATGTTCGTCATTTGCGCGCGACATGCCCCGGCTCAGCACAAGCTGCGCCCTCAGATAACGGTCGATTCGATTCAACGCGCCGTCGATCGCCTCAAGGTGATAGGTCAGACCGCTGGCGTCATAGAGGGTCGCGTGAAACTGCCGGTTCAGATCACCCCATTGCATAGGGTCCGTTTCCCGGTGGAACGCTTCACAGAAGCCGCGCGCCTGTGCGAGCGTTTCCCGCGTCATTCTGGGCACCGCGTGGTGAATAACATGTGGCTCTAACACAGCGCGAAAGTCGAAAATCTCGGAGGCTTCGGTCGATGACAGCGACGACACGACCGCACCCTTATACCGCTGCGACCGCACCAAGCCGTGTTCTTCCAGCCGCAGAATCGCCTCGCGCACCGGAATGCGCGACGTGTTGAACATCCTGGCAATTTCATCCTGTCGCAGGGGCGCGCCTTCTTCGATTTCGCCTTCGATGATCGCTTTCTTGAGCGCGTCAAATATGATCGTCGCAGCAGAGGCGGTCTTGGAAATATCAACAGATTCAAGTGGCATATACGGTCTCCTGCGAGGCGCACCCTAACAAGGCGCGGCATCGGTTTGAAGGGATCAAGATAATTATTGCATATTGGATCCAATTTACAATAATTGAAAACAGCCCTTCGCCCAAAGCGATCCATCCTTGCAGGAGACCCCGATGAACACCGACATCTTTACAGGCTGCATCCCCGCCCTGATGACCCCGTGCACGCCCGACCGCAAACCGGATTACGATGCACTGGTGGCCAAGGGGCAGGAACTGATTGCCGCAGGCATGTCGGCGGTCGTCTATTGCGGGTCGATGGGCGACTGGCCGCTTCTGACGGATGATGAACGGATGGAAGGTGTCGCCCGCCTGACCGCCGCAGGCATCCCGGTGATCGTCGGCACCGGCGCGGTAAACACCCGGATGGCCGTGGCCCACGCCACCCACGCCGCACAGGTCGGCGCACACGGCTTAATGGTGATCCCACGGGTTCTGTCGCGCGGATCGTCACCTGCCGCCCAGCGCAACCACTTTGCCGCCATCCTGTCGGCCGCCCCCGACCTGCCTGCTGTGATCTATAACAGTCCCTATTACGGCTTCGCGACCCGTGCCGACCTGTTTTTCGCCCTGCGTGCCGAGCATCCGAATCTGATCGGCTTCAAGGAATTCGGCGGTGCGGACGATCTGCGCTATGCCGCCGAACACATCACCTCGAAAGACGATAAGGTCACGCTGATGATCGGCGTCGATACCACGGTCTACCACGGTTATGTAAACTGCGGCGCAACGGGGGCAATCACCGGAATCGGCAACGTGCTGCCGCGCGAGGTGCTGCACCTTGTCGCGCTCAGCAAGAAAGCCGCCGCCGGGGACCCCGAGGCCCGCGTGAAGGCGCAAGAGCTTGAGGGCGCATTGGCGATCCTGTCCAGTTTCGACGAAGGCCCCGACCTGGTTCTGTATTACAAACACCTGATGGTCCTGACCGGTGACGACGCCTATCGCACCCATTTCAACGAAACCGACGCGCTGTCAGACGCCCAGCGCAACTATGCCGAAAACCAGTTTCATCTGTTCCGCACCTGGTATGACACCTGGTCGAAACAGGGCGGTGTTGTCTCTGAATGCGCGTGATCGACAGCCATACCGAGGGTGAGCCGACCCGCGTCATCCTGTCGGGCGGTCCAGACCTTGGCAATGGCAGCCTGGCCGACCGCGCCCGGCGCCTGTGCGACGAACATGGCTGGATCCATACGGGCGTGCTGGCCGAACCGCGCGGCCATGACGCGATGGTGGGCGCACTTCTGGTCCCACCGGCCGACCCGACCTGCGTGACCGGGGTGATCTATTTCAACACGGTCGGCAACCTGGGCATGTGCGGACACGCCACCATCGGGCTGGTGGCAACTCTGGCTCATCTGGGTCAGATCGGCCCCGGCACCCACCGGATCGAAACTCCTGTCGGCGTGGTGACGGCCCAGCTTCTGGACACCAACACCGTGCGCGTCACCAATGTCGAAAGCTATCGCCTGCACGCCGGTGTCACGGTTGAGGTGGACGGGCTTGGTCCGATTACAGGTGACGTGGCTTGGGGTGGAAACTGGTTCTTCCTGACAGATTTCCACCAGATCGACCTGACGATGGACAACATCCCGGCCTTGACGGATGCGGCAGATCGTATCCGGACGGCGTTGCAACGCGACGGCATCACCGGAACGGATGGGGCCGAAATCGACCACGTCGAACTGCTTGGACCTGCAAGATCCAGCACGGCAGACGGTCGCAGTTTTGTCCTGTGCCCCGGCATGGCTTATGACCGGTCGCCCTGCGGCACGGGCTGCTCGGCCAAGCTGGCCTGCCTTGCGGCGGATGGATCGCTTGCCGCAGGTGCGACATGGCGGCAGGAAAGCGTAATCGGCAGCACCTATGACTGTACCTATGTGGACCAATCCCCCGACCGGATCGTGGCCACCATTCAGGGCCGCGCCTTCGTGACCGCAGAGGCCACCCTGATCTTCACTGCCGACGATCCGTTTCGGACTGGCATTCGCGCCGATCATCGCTGATGCTGCCGACAGACGGACGCCCCGGCTTTGCGGAGACCTGAATGACACAAGATCCCATCGACATCGTCGTCATCGGTGCTGGCATCATCGGGGTCAGCACTGCTCTGGCGCTTCAGGCCCGCGGTCGCACCCCCCTGCTGATCGATCGCGCGGGCGTCGCCGCTGAAACGTCGCATGGCAATGCCGGTGCCTTCGCCTTTTCCGAGGTCGAGCCTCTGGCCACGCCGGGCATCATGCGCCGGGCACCGAAATGGCTGCTTGACCCGCTGGGACCGCTGTCCATTCCGCCCTCCTATGCCCTGAAAATTGCGCCATGGATGCTGAAGTTCTGGCGCGCCAGTTGGGCGGATCGCTATGATGCAGCAGTGTCTGCGCAAACCCGCCTGATGCAGCATTGTCAGGCTGCGTTCGAACGGCAACTGGCGCAGTTCGGGAATCCCAGCCTGATCCGCCGCGAAGGACAGTTGGAGCTGTACGAGGGTGCCCGCGCATTTGAACACGCACGTCCCAAATGGCAACGCCGTGCCGATCTTGGCATCGAGGTGACGCTGCTGGACAGCGCCGATGCCATTGCCGACATTCAACCAGGGTTGAGCCGCAAGTTCACCCATGCCGGGTTTACCCCCGGATGGTTCAACACCACCGATCCATTGACCTGGACCCAGACCCTGGCCCGCGCCTTTACAGATCGCGGAGGCGCGTTGCAGGTGCGGGACATACACGACCTGACACCGCGCGCGGATCATATCGAGATTCTGTCAGACGAAGGCCCCATCCTGGCACGGCAGGTCGTGATCTGTGCCGGGGCCTGGTCCCACAGGCTGGCTGCGAAGATCGGGGACAAGATCCCCCTTGAGACCGAGCGCGGGTACAACACCACATTTGATCACGCCTCGGTCGAGCTGAGAACGCATCTGACCTTCGCCGCGCATGGATTCGTGATGTCAAAGATCGGCTCCGGTCTGCGCATCGGTGGCGCGGTTGAACTGGGCGGGTTGGATCTGCCACCCAACTACCGCCGGGCCAGAGTGCTGGTGCAGAAGGCGAAAACCTTCCTTCCCGGTTTGAACCTGTCGGGCGGGTCAGAGTGGATGGGGTATCGGCCATCGCTGCCGGACAGCCTGCCGGTCATTGGCCCCTCTGGCGCGGGCGACCGCATCCTCTATGCGTTCGGGCATGGGCATCTTGGTCTGACCCAATCGGCAGGCACCGCCGAACTGGTGGCCGACCTGGCCATGCGGACCAATCCGCCCATCGATCTGGCCCCGTTCTCTGCCACCCGGTTCTGATGCCTCGCCAACAGCGCCTACTGATCTTGGCGCACGAGGTTGGTGACAAGCACATCATGGACGATTTCGCCAAGAATGCCGGTCGCCACTTCGCGCAGCGCACGGCGCAAACTGGTCAGGCGGCTTGTCTGGGTGAACACGCCGTCAAAACCGCCGCTATTGGCGTGGTTGAACATGACTTGCAGAAACTCGTCGCGCAGTTTTGGTTCGCGCAGGTAAACGGTTTCGCGATTGCCCGCTGCGACATCCAGACTCAGTGACATGACGACAAGCGCGGTCACCTTCTCATCCTTCATGATCGGGATCACGAACTGATTGTTTATCTTGACGAATTCACTGTCAACTTCAACGTCTGCCGTGGTTGCTGCGGGCGTGTGGTCCGCGTTTTCGACGGCCGCGTCACCACAAGGGCTTGCAAGCTCGGGTTCAGGCGCAGGTTTCAGCACATAGCCGGCAGCGCCCCCCGCGACCAACCCGACCAGAGCCAGAAGTACCGGAATAATCTTTCCCATCGCGAGTTCCTCAGAAGGGCAGGATGATGTCGGCGACCTGCTGGCCATACCGGGGTTGCTGAACATCGCTGATCTGACCACGGCCGCCATAGGAAATGCGGGCCGACGCGATTTTGTCATACGAAATCTCGTTCTGACGCGAGATATCCTCGGGCCGCACGAACCCGGTGACCAGAAGCTCGCGCAGTTCGAAATTCACCCGTACCTCTTGCGTGCCCTGAATCTTCAGAACGCCATTGGGCAACGTGCCGATCACCGTCGCGGCGACACGCAATTCAAGCTTCTCGTTCCGTTTGACCGATCCGGTCCCGTTCGAGGCGCTGCTGGATGACAGCGACACGGCGTTGCCCATCGACGCGCCGTCGGGCAGGTCTTTGTCGATGGATTGCGGCAGGCCGAACAGGTTGGGAACCCCCATCTCTTCCGTCCCCGACCGGGCGCGTTTCGAGCTGTTTGAAAACTCGGCCCGATCATCAATTTCAATGACCACGGTCAGAATATCCCCGGCCTGTTGCGCCCGGCGGTCGCCCAGCAGGGACTGACGCCCACCGCTCCACAACGATGCCCGCACAGGCGAGCTATTGGCGGGGGTGGCGCGCGGCAGGGCCGTTGCGCTCATCGCGACGTGCTCGGCGCTCATCTCGACCGGGTTCAAATCGGGCGCTTTGCCCACCTCATTCATGCGGGTGCAGGCTGACACAGCCATCAGGACAAGAAGCAGAAAGGAAACGGGGCGCATGGAAAATCCTCGGGCTTGTTAATGCGACTGAGAGACGGAAACCGTTCCGTCGGCCAGAACCGATCCGGTAACGGTTGTGCGGGATGACAGGTTCAGGACGCGGACGCGATCACCGATGCCCGCCCGGCCCAGGCTGCGACCTTCGGCCAGAATGGTCAGCGGACCCGAGACATAGGCCAGCGTCACGATCTGGTTTCGTTCAACCAAGGCGGGAGGGCCGATGTCTTTCACCAGTATCGGGCGACCGGCGTACAGCACGACGCGAGCCTCTTGCCCGACCACGTCTTCGAGAAGCTGAAATCCGCCGGGCAGTTCGGACGGCACCAGCTTCAGATCCTGCGCCGTGATGATCACGTTGGCGCGGATGTTGCGTGTGGCGACCACGGTATCGGCATAGGCCAGACCAGATGTGGCAAGCAGCGTCAAAAGGGTCAGAATCCCGCGCATCACCGCACCTGCGTCGTTGCGGCCAGCATCTGATCTGCGGCGGTGATGACCTTGGAATTCAACTCATATCCCCGCTGCGCCTCGATCAATTCAGTGACTTCGCGCACCGCATCGACCGAGCTGTTTTCCAGATAACCCTGCCGCAAGGTGCCACGCCCATCTTCGCCTGGTGCGCCGACAAATGCCGGACCCGAGGCGGGCGTTTCGCGAAACAGGTTGGATCCGATCGCCTCAAGCCCCTTGTCGTTGGTGAACCCGGCAAGGGTGAAGGCGCCCAGCAGCTCCGGCTCGACCGCATCTTCGAAATAGGCGTAAACCTCGCCGTCTGCGTTGATCGAAATGGATCGGGCATCACTGGGAACAGTGATCTCTGGCGCAACGGCATACCCGTCCGAGGTCACGATCAGCCCGTCGCCCGACAGTTTCAAGCCACCGTCGCGCGTGTATCCCGAACCGCCTGACGGCAGTGTCACCTCGAAATACCCTTTGCCTTCAATGGCGATATCCAGATTGCCATTGGTTTGCGACAATGTTCCTTGTTGCACCAGCATAGACACCGATGTCGGCCGCACCCCCAGACCCAGCTGAATGCCTGTCGGCAAGGCCGTGCCATCGGACGCATTGATCGTGCCCGCGCGGGCCATCTGTTGATAGTGCAGATCGGCAAACTCGGCGCGCCGCGCGTTGTATCCAGTGGTAGACATATTGGCGAGGTTGTTCGAAATCGTTTCGACCCGCATTTGCTGCGCCAACATTCCCGTGGCTGCGATATCCAATGCACGCATGGTGTACCCCCTTTATCCGGCGACGGTTTTCAGGACGGAACGGATGCGTTCGTCCTCTTTTTCAAGAAATTTCTGACCCAGCTCATAACTGCGCTGGACTTCGATCATCCGGGCAACCTCCGTGATCGGATCGACATTCGAACCTTCGACAAACCCTTGCAGGATGGCCGCGCCCTCAAGGATGGGTTCGGTGCCGCCTGCGACCTCGAACCGGACGCCATCGCGGTGCAGAAGGTCATTCTGATCCGTGGGGGCATAAAGACCAATCTGCGCCACCGCACGGCCATCTATCGACAATGTGCCGTCGGCGGCCACCGACACGGCTTGGGCGTCCGGCGGAACGAAAACCGGTGCGCCACCACTGTCCAGCAAACGATAGCCGTCCGGGGTGGACAACTCACCTTCGGCTGACGGGGTGAACGACCCGGCGCGGGTCAGAAACTGCCCATCCGGACCGTCGAGCAGAAAGAACCCCGACCCTTCGATCGCAAAATCGAAAGCTCCGCCGGTTTGGGTCAGGGCTCCTTGTTGCAAATCCAGCGCACGGGCATTGGCCGTTGCCATCGACAGCGACGGATCCCCCGCCTCCAGCGCATGGATGTATTCCGAGAACACGACCCCTTCGCGCCGAAAGCCGGTTGTGGAGGCATTGGCGATATTGTTCGCGACGGTCTGCATTTCGCGCATCAACCCGGATTGGCGGGTCAGTGATGTGTAACCGATATTGTCCATGCCTATCCTCCTGCGATCAGCGGGATCACCCGCAACTGGAAAAATCCGACCAGGGTTTCCGTCATGAACCCCATGCTGGCCCAGAACACGACCAGGATCGCGATCAGTTTCGGAACGAATGTCAGCGTCATTTCCTGGATCGAGGTCAGCGCCTGGAACAGGCCAACAATCAGACCCGACAGCAGCGCCACGGTCAGGATTGGCAATGAAATCATCACCGCGATCCAAAGACCCGCCCGCAACGTGTCGTAAAAGATGATTTCATCCATCATCAGACCGGCATCCTCAGAATTTCCTGATAGGCCTCGACCACCTTGTCCCGGACGGTCACGGCCGTTTCGACCGCCAGTTCTGTCTGTGCCAATGCCTGTACAAGTGCGTGTGGATCGGCATTTCCCGACAGGGCAGCCATCGCAGTCTTTTCGCCCTGCTGAACGGTGTCGGCAAAACTGGTGGTCGCGGTCGAAAACGGGTTCGTGCTTTGTTCGCTTTGCGGCGTTGGCGTCGCGGCCTGTCGGGACGCGGCATATTGCTGGGCGGCGAGGGTTGATCTGATATCCATGGAGAGGCTTCCTATCGGCGCAGAAGGTCAAGCAGACCGCGCGACATCTGTCGGGCCTGATCGAACATCTTGAGGTTGGCTTCATAGCTGCGTTGAGCTTCGCGGGCGTCGGCGATCTCGATCACCAGATCGACATTCGACCCCTGGTAATGGCCCGTTTCATCCGCCAATGGATGGGCGGGGTCATAAATCGCAGGCAACGCGGTCTGATCCAGGGTCACGCGACCTGACCGCACCGCGCCGGTGCTTTGCCCGCCGTCCATGACCGCCTCGAAACTAGCCAGTTTGCGGCGGTATCCGGGTGTGTCGGCGTTGGCGATATTCTCGGACACATGGCGCAGGCGGTTGGCCTGGCTTTGCATACCCGATGCGGCGGCGGCGACTGAGGCTTTCAGATCATTCATCTTGGCCAACCTCACCTGCGACCCAGTGCAGAGCGCATGATGCCCAGCGACGTCTTGTACACCGTCAGGGCCAGATCGTGGTCGCGCTTTGCCTCGGCGGCAGCCATCATCTCGGTCTCCAACGCGACCGAATTGCCGTTGGGCGACATGGCGCCAGGACGATAGACCGCCTGGGGCACGTCCCCTGCCTGCCCGTGGGATACAATGGTTGATCCGTTCAGATGCGCCGCACGTGTCGCCCGCATCGCAGCCCCCGGACCTTCCCGAAACTGATCCGCAAAAGATGCGATGTCCCTCGCGCGATATCCGGGTGTGTCCGCATTCGCCACATTCTGAGCGATGACAGACTGACGGGCGGCGGCATGCTGGGCCAGCCCCACGGCTTTGTTCAGAACATTCATTTTTTCAAACATCGGGGCTTCTCCCTCGATTGGCTTCAACCAAGGCTTAACCCTGATTCCTTTAGAAAGGGTTTCAGCACATGATTGGAGGCAAGACGTGACCCAGATCGGTTTTGAACAATTGGCTGCCGAAGTATCGGCGGTGCGCCCCGTCCGCGATGTTGGACGCATCGTGGAAATCGGGCGTGGCACCATTCAGGTGCGCGGGTTGTCATCGGTTGCTGCACAGGCTGACCTGGTCGACATCCGGCCCTCCGCCAGCCGCGCGCGCATGGGTGAAATTCTGAACCTGAACGCGGATACCGTTACAATCCTGCCTGACGGGGACGTCGAGGGGTTGCAGATCGGGGATCAGGTGATCCTGCACGGACGGGCCGAAATCGCGCCTGACGACAGTTGGATTGGACGCGTGATCGACCCGATGGGACAGGCGCTGGACGGGCAGCCGATCTTGCGCGGCACACAGACAAAACCCTTGCGGGGACAGCCAGCAAACCCCACCCAGCGACGTCCCCTGGGATCCCGGTTGGAAACCGGTCTGGCGGCGTTCAACACGTTCTTGCCCATCGTGCGTGGGCAGCGAATCGGGTTGTTTGCCGGTTCGGGGGTGGGCAAGTCGACCTTGCTGGCGAAACTCGCACGCGGTGTGCAGGCCGATGTTGTCGTTATCGCGCTGATCGGCGAGCGCGGGCGCGAAGTGAAAGAGTTCGTTGATCGGGTCCTTGGCCCCGAGGGCATGAAGCGCGCAATTGTGGTTGCCGCCACCTCGGACCAGTCACCGATGGTGCGGCGGCGTTGCGGTTGGACTGCTATGACAGTGGCAGAGCATTTTCGCGACCAGGGATTGCATGTGTTGCTTCTGGCTGACAGCGTCACCCGCTATGCCGAAGCCCATCGCGAGATCGCGCTGGCATCCGGTGAAGGCGGGAATCTGCGTGGTTTTCCCCCATCGACCGCACAACAGATTACCACCCTGTGCGAACGCGCCGGGCCGGGGTCCGCGGCGGCCGGGGACATCACCGCCATATTCTCGGTGCTGGTCGCAGGTTCAGATATGGAAGAGCCGGTGGCAGACATCTTGCGCGGCGTATTGGACGGGCATGTCGTGCTGGACAGAACCATCGCCGAACGTGGCCGGTTCCCGGCGATCGACCTGCTGCGCTCGGTGTCGCGCGCATTACCCGAGGCCGCAACGGACGACGAAAACGCCCTGATTTCAAAGGGACGGCGGTTGCTCGGTCACTACAGTCGGTCCGAGATGATGATCCAGTCCGGCTTGTACACCCCCGGATCAGACCCGGCTTTGGACGAGGCGATCGCTGCCTGGCCCGACCTGGACACATTCCTGACCCAATCCGAAGTCGGGGATTGCGCCGCGAGCTTCCAGCGTCTTGCGGCTTGCATGACGCCCTGACGCCCTGACGCCCACCGGAGCACTTCTAAACAGTCTGAAGCAAGCTTAGTGCAATTGCTCCACTGGACATCGCCGCCGAGCCGGAGGCGATCTGGGACTGCACAAGGAACAGCCGGTTCAGTTCGTCGACCTTGCTCTGATCCGCAAACTGGTCAACCGACGAGGCCCCCAGATACCGGTCCGCCTTGTCGCGGAAGGTTGCAAGCTGCTGATCAAGGTCGATGGCACCGAAGGCAGCGGGCAGTCCGAATGCCGTCTGAAACACTTCACGCAGGGGCGGATTGCCCATGATCCTGTACCATTTGGTGTCATCCGACCCTGTGCCTTGCACAATATCCGACAGCTGGTTGTCCAGCGTCATGGCCAGGCGCATGTTCGGGTCCTGCTCTCCCACCGCGATTTCAAACTGGTTCTTTCGATACGCCCCGGTGATCCTGGTCCCGAAGTCCGAAAGCTGTGTGCGTGGGATATCGTAGTCGCCAAAGCCGAAGTCCTTGGCAAACTCAAGGTAGCGCTTGTCAGACAGTTTGTTGGCCAGATCGCCCGGATCAAGCGTCCCGTCATCCAGCACTTTCTTCACGAAATACGTGCTGTTGATGTCCTCGCCCAATCCGTATGCCCCAAGCGCCACACGCAACAGGCGTCTGTCACTGACCAATTCCTCGCTGGTTTTGACCGATCCGATCTTGTCTTCGAAGTATTTCGTATCCCGCTGGATTTGTGGTGAAGCGTCAAACGCTGCTTGTTGCACGACCTGGGTGCGTTTCAGAAACGCGTAGCCCGCCGCGCCGCTCATGGGGATGACGGGTTGATAGCTCATGACAGGCGTGCGCCCAACAGACGCTCCTCGCGCGGCAACAAGGCCCGCAACTGTTTAAGCGCAAGATAGTGTTGATCTTCCAGCACCGCAGACGTGGCCAGCGACAGCAAATCGCGACTGTCCGGGTCAGTAAACACCTGGCTCAACTGCTCTATCCCGCGCAAAAGCTGCAGGTGCGCATCATCCTTGGTCACATCGCCCGACAGAACAAGCTGCGCAATGTAGCATACCCTGCGCACCGGTGTATTGGCGTCTTCCGGATGGATCGCATCCCGCAGCCGCAGAATGTTGGCATTCGGCGTCACGATCGAAAGACGCGACCGGCGATCACCATTTTCGATGACCGCCCCGTTGATCAGGACGCGTTCTTTCGGGCTGAGTTTCAGGACCAGACCGCTCATGTCGCGTCCCCCGACTGGCGCAATCCGCGCATCACGGCGGTGTTGATTTCAATCAGGATGGAAACCTCTTCCTCGCCGGACAGGACCTTCCGGCTATGGTCGGCGGTAAACTCGGCCAGATAGAAGATGCGGGCCCGCAGGTCATCCGGCAGACCATTTCCAACTTCCGCGACATCTGCCGCCAGCAGGGTCCAAAGTCGGCGGTTTTCGTGCAGGGCGGCCGCAAGAACAGCGAAACCGGTGGTCTGCGCCCGCCCAAGTTGATGCGTGACCTTCGCGAATGCATCATATTCGGTTCCGCGGGACGTGCGAAGTGGCGCACGGGAGGAGGTGTTGTAGGCCGTTTTGGCCAAGGCAACTGCGTTCACGGGGGAGTCCTTCCTGTGACGGGTTGGTTAGTTGAGGTGGGGGGAAAGAGGGCGCCTTTTGGCGCCCTCAGGGTCCGCTTAGCGGAACAACGACAGGATGTTCTGCGGCGCCTGGTTGGCAATCGACAGGGCCTGCGTGCCCAATTGTTGCTGCACCTGAAGCGCCTGCAACCGTGCCGAAGCCGCCTCCATATCAGCGTCCACCATTGCGCCGATACCCGACTTCAGCGAGTCGGACAACTTGCCGACGAAGTCGGACTGGATCTCGATCCGGCCCTCGACGGAACCGAAAGCGGCAGAGGCATCAATCGAGGTTTGGATCATGTTCTCGATCGCACCAAGAGCGGCATCAGCACCACCGCTGCTTGAGACATCCATCGTGGCCAGACCGGACAATCCACCCGACCCGCGCGATGCGCTGAAAGAGTAAGCAACATCGGCGTTGGTTTCATTGGTAATCACCAGCTGGGCCGCGTTGGTGTCGATGTCCATGCTGAAGCTGTCACCATCAAGACCCTGCGCAACCAGGGCATTTTTCATCCCGGCCACGACCGATTCTGCGGTGTCACCTTCCTTGACGACATAGTTCCCCTGCACCGTTCCGATGGTCAGGGACAATTGATCACCGACAACCAAGCCGTTGGTTACAGCGGTATCGACACCCGCGGCATCTGGCATCACCGCAGCGGTAGCTGTGGCACCCCCGGAAGCATCAAGAAACGCAAACGTATCCAACGTGATCGAATCGTTGGTTCCGCCATCATTGGCGTCGATGACGCCAGCCGTTCCCGTATCGGTTCCGACAGACGCGGCGGCCGCGCCCAGCGCCGTGCCAGCGGTCAGGGACAGGTTTTGTGCGTCGACACCGATCGAACTGGTCACGATGGACCCGTCCGCCTTGCGATCAAGTGACGACAGCACATCCACACCGGTGTTGCCATTGGCATTCGTTCCGGTTTGCGAGCCATCAACAAGGTTCAGTCCGTTGAACTGCGCCGCGCCGACCACCGATGTGATCTGGTTACGAAGCGCGACGATGTCGGTCTGGATCTTGCCGCGGTCGACATTGTCTTCCTGTGCGGCGACGATCTTGGATTTGATCTCGGTCAGAAGGTCGGTCACGGTCTCCGACGCCTGGCGTGCCACGGCGACGGTGCTTTCCCCCAACGACAGGCTGTCGGAAATTCCCTTGAACCCTTTGACATCGGCTTCCATCACCTTGGAAATGGCCCAAACAGCCGCGTTGTCCTTGGCTGAACCAATGGACTTACCGGTCGAGATTTCCGCCTGCGTGCTGGCGAGGTTCGAGTTGATGGATTTCAGCGTCTGAAGTGCGACCATCGCACTGTTGTTGGTCAGAATACTGGACATTGAGTTGTTCCTTCAGTCTTTGGTGCTTTGCACCAGATTTCAAAACCGCCTGTCACGGCGGGTATTCAAGTCGTTCTGACCGTTGCGTTGCCATTTGACCGGAACGCGCCATCCATCAGGATGCAGGACAACCGTGTTCCAAGGGTCTAAAGGAAGTCTGAATCTGCCCGCTTAAATTGCCTTCAATTTGAGACAACTTCGGCACGATCAAGCCTTCCGCTCGAAACGTGATTCCCGCCGGGACAGATCCCGCGCGAAACCGTCGCGCGTATAGGTGCGCAACTCCGATTGACCGCTTATCAGCGCATCAAGCCGCTGTTTCACTGAGCGAATTCCACGCGCCGCTGCCGTCAGCAACTGCTGGTTCCGCTCGGTGCTCAATCGCAAATGTTCCAGGTCCGTCGGGCTGCCGTCACATGCGGCAAGGCTTTGCAGCAATCGCTCTTTCTCGGGGGCAAGACGGGTCAGTTGCTCGATTTCGCCAGCAAGAACAAGGTGCCGTTCACGCTCCAGCAAATCTTCCAGCGCATGGGTTATGGATCGGGCCTTATTGTCCGCCATTGGTCTGCTCCTTCAACGCTTCGAACAAGGATTGAGCCAATCCAATGCCACCGGCCTTAACCATTTCATCCGCCTGCGCCTGACGCAGAAACGAGGAAAACTGATCCTCACCTGCACCCCCTCCGAACTGGTCGGGCGTGGCGCCAACCCCCGCAGATTTCAGCATTTCGGACAGGAAACTGGCCTCCAACTTGCGGGCGACCTCCTTTAGGCGTGCATCATCTTGCCCGTTTGGGTCGGTCTTGGGGGGGGCGCCGATCAGGCGGGGGGCGGCAACTGCATCCATGTTCCAGTCCTTTTTAGCGACAATTTTCCCGGTTATCGCAGCAAGCGGTAAAGAACTGGTAACTTGCACCTGACATGATCGCGGTATCGGAGTTAGAACACCCGGAACGTGACATGCAGTTCAATCCCGCCATCCCGTCCATCGGACAAGGCGACATCGACACCAGAAATGGCCATGTGACGGCCAAGGCCAACCCCGAGCCATCGAAGGTTGGGTCCGCGCCGGACAGTGCACCATTTTCGCTGGACGAGGGTTCGTCGATAGCATCCCAGGACTTTGGCTTTCCGGTGGCGCACACCGAGGCAAGAGTTGCGCACGCAAGGGAAGCAGGACATCAGAACGACCCGGATCTTGCGGTTTCGGGCAATAAAGACACGAAGCCTACACCTGATCCAGACGCAAATCCGATCCTCGCCGAACACCGTATGGCTGCGTCGCAACCCAACAGATCGCGCCACGAAGAAGCGATGCCGGCGGTCAATCCACCGTCTAAGCCAAGTGTGGCGCAACCTGATGAGGGGAACAGGGCGCTGGCAAGCAACATCGGGTCGCTGTCCGCGCGGAACCTGCAGAATGCATCAGGAACCCCCTTGCCGTCTGCCGGGCAGATGCCGATCGCGAGAGAGGGGGGCAGATTGCGTGAAATGATACCACCGGTCGATGCGCCTCAGGCAAACAAGGGGGGGGCATACCCCGACACTTCGCCGCGCGATCTGTCGCGGTCGGACCCGGCGAAACACGTGCGAGCCGATCTTGCAGCATTCGGCACGGCATCGCCGTCCACGACACCTGCGCATTTTGCACCCACCCAATCCGGTGTCCTGGCATCGCCGAACGCGGGTCAGCCACCGCTTTCGAATCACGAGGGTGTCCAACCAACGCCTTCGCCGCATTCTGAGCATCTGGCCGCAGACCCCACTGCGCCAAGCCTGAAGTCGCCCCCGCCCGCCGCTCCATCACATGACCACACAAAGTCCACTTCGCACCCACCGACCGCGGATCTGCGCGGGCAAAATGCGCTGCAGGAACCAGCTCCGCTCACTGGCCAGATCCGAAATGCGTCACAGAACACCGTGCCGCATCCGTCCTCACCTGTGGCCGGATCCATACCGATTGCCACCGCCCAGATGCAGACCGGCGCGAACTGGACGCCAGTCAATCCCGTGGACGACAGTGCCGGCCTGAATGATGCTGTCACCTCAACCGATGACCCCAGGTCCGAACTGACCACATCCCATCTGCGCGAGGCAAGCCAGCCGTCCCAACCGGCCCGCACGTTGCCTGACCTGCCGCGCCACATCGCGGCGCAACTGGCCGATATCGTGCGCACTGCCCCGGACAAACCAGTCGAACTGACCCTGAACCCGGAGGAGTTGGGACGTCTCAGGATGAGCTTTCAAACAGATGCATCTTCCCTGACCGTTGTTCTTCAGGTCGAACGGCCCGAAACGCTGGATCTGATGCGACGCCACATCGAGCAACTGGCGCAGGACATGCACGATCTTGGCTATGATCAGGTCAATTTCACATTCCAGCAACAGCAACAGGATGCCGCGTCGAACGGTCAGGCCGGTGCAGATCCAGATACACGATCGACCCCACGCACCGATGGTCTTGGCGACCAACCTGTCGCGCAGGACAAGGTGCAAATCCATATCAGCCCGGGCGCTGGCATGGACATTCGCATATAGAAAGGACAGCAGATGGACGTCACTCAAACCATGCCCGCCGCCTTGACGGCCGGACCCGCACAGTATTCCGAGGGCACCAGGAACGGTGATGCCGTAATCTCGTCCGATTTCGAGACGTTTCTCAAGATGCTGACCGCCCAGATGGAAAATCAGGATCCGATGAACCCGATTGAAAGTTCGGATTACGCCGTGCAGCTTGCCACATTCTCGGGTGTCGAACAGCAAGTGCGCACCAATGACCTGCTGGACGGGCTTGGCACAAAGCTGGGGCTGATGGGATTGTCCGATATTGCCGGATGGGTCGGGATGGAGGCGCGCGTCGCCGCGCCGGTTCTGTTTGACCAAACCCCGGTCACGCTGGTGCCCGCACCGGCAACCGGTGCGGACGAAACCCGGCTTGTCGTCAAGAATGCGGACGGCGCGATTGTTGAAAACAAGATCATCCCGACCTCGACCGACCCGATCGAATGGGCTGGCGTGGACGAATCCGGTACACCGTTCCCACGCGGGGTATACACGTTCGAGCTGGTCAGCTCGGGCAACGGGCGGCATCTGTCGACCGACGCCGTGCAAGCCTATAGCAAGATCACGGAAAGCCAGAACGCCGATGGGAAACTGTGGTTGATCCTTGAAAGCGGACAAAAGATCGCGGCAGACACCGTGTCTGCCATCCGCGAACCGTAAAGGGCTGCGGCTTCGCCAACCAACTCAAGCAGCGCGGCCGCGAAAGGTCGAGCTGTTAAGCCATCGCAAAGACCCGCTATCAATATAGACCACTCTGGTTGCCCTTCACGGCCCGGCCCCCTAGCTTGGCGACGCACGAAACAGGGGCGGCGCTATGGAGAACAGTCTTGCGGGGTCACGACGACGCCAACTGCAACGCATCTGGGCGGATGCGGGTGTTGTTCCGGAACATGCCAGTTGGTCCCTTCTGACAGGTGGGCGCACCAACCTGACCTGGCGGGTTGATCTGCCCGACAGACCGCCATTGGTCTGCAAACTGTTCCTTCCGAACACCGCCACGCCGCTGTTTGCCAATGACGGAACGCGCGAGGCCTTGGCCCTGCGCGCCTTGTCGGGCGCAGAGATTGCGCCGGATCTTGTGGCATTCCAGGACAGCACGATTGGCGAAACGATCATCTATCAACATATCGAAGGGCGTGTCTGGAGCGGCGACGTGACCGAGGTTGCGCGGATGATGGCGCGGCTGCACGCACATACCCCACCGGATGGTCTGCCGGAACTGACCGTGACCCCCGCCGCGTTGTGTGCCGATGGGTATGGCATGGCGCCATCCGGCCTGACAGCTCCGCCACCCGTTCCGGATGAACCACCAAACGCCCGCCGTGTATTCCTGCACGGTGACATCGTGCCGGGCAATATTCTGGACACGCCCCATGGGCTGCGCCTGATCGACTGGCAATGCCCGGCCCTTGGCGACCCCAGCGCGGACATCGCGATATTTTTGTCGCCAGCCATGCAGCTATTGTACGGCCATCGTCCACTAAACCGGGACGAGATTGCGCAATTTCTGTCCGCCTATCTGCATGAAAGCAACGACGCGCAGACCATCGCCCGCTATCGCGCGCTGTCCCCGCTGTATCACTGGCGCATGGCGGCCTATTGCCTCTGGAAAGCGGGGCGCGGGGATCAGGATTATGCCCGCGCCGCCGACCTGGAACTGGCCGCGTCAGAGCAGGCTTGAGACCCAGACCGCGACCAACGCCAACCCGCCGCCAAGGGTGACATAACCCATCGCCCGGACCGGACGCGCCCGGTCGGTTTCCGGTATCGGCGTGGCTTGCCGGATCAGGGCGGCTTCGGCCAGTTCGGGCAGGCGCGGGCCGAAACGCGCCAGCACACGTACTGTCTGGGCCAGATCGGTCAGCAGCGCCTTTGGGCCGATCGAACTGGCGATATAGCTTTCGACCACCGGTTTGGCGACCTGCCAGATGTTGATATTCGGGTTCAGCGATCGCGCCACCCCTTCGACCACCACCATGGTGCGTTGAAGCAGGATCAGCTCGGTGCGGGTTTCCATCCCGAACCTCTCGGTCACCTCGAACAGGTAAGACAGAAGCCGCCCCATCGAAATCTGCGTCGCATCCATGCCGAAGATCGGCTCGCCCACGGCGCGCAGGGCGCGGGCAAACTCTTCGACATTGCGGTCGGCAGGCACATAGCCCGCTTCGAAATGCACCTCGGCCACTCGGCGATAGTCGCGGTTGATGAAGCCATACAGGATCTCGGCATAGACACGGCGGGTGTATTCGTCGATCCGCCCCATGATGCCGAAATCAATGGCGATGATGTCCCCGTTTGCAGCAAATTTCAGGTTGCCCTGATGCATGTCGCCATGAAACAGCCCATCGCGCAGCGCATGTGACAGGAAGAGTTGCAACACACGTTCGCCCAAACGATCCATGTCCAGCCCCGAAGCACGGATGGCCGGCAGATCATTGGCCGGAATCCCCTCACCCCAACCCAGCGTCATCACCGTGCGCCCAGACAGGCCCCAATTCACCTTGGGCACCACGAACCCTTCGTCATTCGCGGTATTCTCTGCAAATTCGCTGGCCGAGGCGCTTTCCAGACGCAAATCCAGCTCGCCCATCACCACGCCTTCGAAATGTTCGACCACATCGGCCGGGCGCAGGCGGCGGGTGGACGGCAGCAAAAACTCGATCACCGCAGCCGAAAAATGGAAAGCGTCAATGTCGGTGCGAAAGGCGCGTTCGATATGCGGGCGCAAAACCTTGACCGCGACCTCTTCCCCGGTGGCCGCAATCCGGGCGCGATGCACCTGCGCGATGGATGCGGCGGCGACAGGTTCTGAAAACTCGGAAAACACCTCGTCGATCTTGATGCCCAGTTCCTTTTCGATCATCCGCCGGGCCACGGCAGACGGAAACGGGGGCAGCTTGTCTTGCAGATACTGCAACTGATCGGACAGTTCCGCACCAACCACATCGGGCCGCGTCGACAGGATCTGGCCAAACTTGATATAGGCCGGGCCAAGCGCGGTGATCGCGCGCGTCAGGGGCGGCAGCGATGTGTCGCCCTTCTTGCCCAGCCACGCGAAGGGAAAGCCGATGATCCGCGCGGCCATGCGAATGATCGGCGGCGCGTTCATCGCATCCAGCACAACCCCCATCGCGCCCGTCCGTTGAAAGGTCGCACCGGTGCGGATCAGCCGCCAGATGTTGTGGGGGCCGCGCATCCTAGATTTTCCAACCCGAATGCAGCGCCGCAATGCCCATGGAAAGGTTGCGGTATTTCACATTCTCGAACCCGGCTTGCCGGATCATTTGCGCGAAGGTTTCCTGATCGGGGAACTTGCGGATCGACTCGACCAGATATTGATAACTGTCGGCATCATTCGCGATCAGCTTGCCCATCCGGGGTATGACGTTGAAGGAATACAGGTCATAGAGCTTCTGCATTCCGTCATTGGGAAGCTGGCTGAACTCCAACACCATAAGGCGGCCACCGGGGCGCAGCACGCGATAGGCTTCGCGCAATGCGTCAGGGATGCGCGTCACGTTGCGAATGCCGAAGCTGATCGTGTAGCGGTCAAAGCTGTTGTCTTCAAACGGCAGCGCCATCGCGTCACCAACGACCCAATCCAGCCGATCTGCCTTGTTGGTGGCATCGGCGCGTTTGCGGCCTTCGACCAGCATCTGTTCGGTCATGTCCAGCACAACGGCGGAGGCTTCGGGCGCGCGGTCCAGAAACCGGAACGAAATGTCACCAGTGCCGCCCGCCACATCCAGAAGCCGCTGACCGTTTCGGGGGGCCAGCCAGTCCATCATCGCGTCTTTCCAGACGCGGTGAATGCCCGCCGACATCACATCATTCATGATGTCATATTTTGATGCGACATTGGTAAAGACGCCGTGGACCATGCCGGCCTTGTCATCCTCGGCCACGGTCTTGAACCCGAAATGGGTTGTTTTTGTCTCGGATGTGCTCATCGGGCTTGCCCATTTCTTGCGATTGCTCCCTCATATCCCGACGAATACCCACGCACAATGGAGAGGCGCTCGATATGCCCGAATTACCCGAGGTCGAGACGGTTCGTCGCGGTCTGTCCCCCGTGATGGAAGGCGCGCGGATCGTCCGGGCTGACATTCGTCGTGACGGTCTGCGCTGGCCGTTTCCCGACCGGATGGCCGACCGGCTGACCGGCGCACGGGTGTTGCGGCTGGCGCGACGGTCCAAATACCTGCTGGCCGATCTTGATACCGGCGAGACGTTGATCACCCATCTGGGCATGTCGGGGCGAATGCTGATCTCGGGCCATGCGCTGGGCAAGTTTCATCACGACCACCCGGCGCCTGAGAAACACGACCACGTTGTGCTGGACATGGAAAATGGCGCGCGGGTGACGTTCAACGACCCACGGCGCTTCGGTGCGATGGACCTGTGTGACACGGCCGGGCTGGACGCCCACAAGCTGATCCGTGTGCTGGGTCCGGAACCCTTGGGCAATGCGTTTGATGAACCCTATCTGATGGACGCGCTCAAGCGCCGAAACTCCCCGATCAAGACCGCACTTCTGGATCAGGGAATCATCGCGGGGCTTGGCAACATATATGTTTGCGAGGTGCTGTTTCGCGCGGGCATTCACCCCACGCGCAAGGCCGCGCGCCTGTCCTCAACCCGCGCCGCCGGATTGGTGCCAATCATCCGCGATGTGCTGGGCGAGGCGATTGAAAGTGGTGGCTCGTCACTGAACGATTACCGGCAGGCCGATGGCGAACTGGGCTATTTCCAACACAATTTCCGGGTCTATGGGCGCGAGGGCCAACCCTGTGTGACGCAAGGTTGCACTGGAAAAATAAGGCGAATCACGCAATCCGGGCGATCGACATTCTATTGTGCGCAATGCCAAAGATAACTTGATCACCGGGGCGGGCAGCCTTACGACTCCGCTTCGACCACCACGGACAATGGCAAGGGGAACCATGGCCTACAAAAACATTATCGTTGAGATCGAAGATCACATCTGTCTGATCAAGCTCAACCGACCCGACGCGCTGAACGCACTGAACCTTGACCTGCTGGGCGAACTTGGTGACGCCCTGGCGGACGCTCAGAAGAATGACAAGGCCCGTTGCATCGTCATCACCGGATCCGAAAAAGCCTTCGCTGCCGGGGCTGACATCAAGATGATGGCCGAGAAAAGCTTTGTCGATGTGTTCGCGGGCGACCTGTTCACACCGGAAGAAGATGCGATCATGCGCATTCGCAAGCCGATCATCGCGGCCGTGTCCGGCTATGCGCTGGGCGGCGGGTGCGAACTGGCAATGATGTGCGACTTCATCATCGCGTCGGACACCGCCAAATTCGGCCAGCCCGAAGTCAACCTGGGCGTGATGGCTGGCATGGGTGGGACGCAGCGCCTGACCAAGCTGGTCGGCCGTGCCAAGTCGATGGACATGAACCTGACCGGCCGTTTCATGGACGCGGAAGAAGCCGAACGCGCTGGCCTTGTCAGCCGCGTCGTGCCCGCCAAGAAGCTGATGGACGAAGCCATGTCCGCCGCCGCCAAGATCGCGGAAAAGTCGATGATCACCGTGATGGCGATCAAGGAATCGGTGAATCGCGCGGAACAGCTGCCGCTGACCGAAGGCATCCTGTTTGAACGCCGCGTGTTCCATTCTCTGTTTGCGACCGAGGACCAGAAAGAAGGCATGGCCGCCTTCTCGGAAAAACGCGAACCGCAATTCCGCGACAAGTAACGCGTTTTAAGGGTTCCCTTTACGGAGGTTTTTCCGTAAAGGGTGCCGTCATACATGCGCGTGAGGCCCGCTTTGGCCAGAATCACCGGTTCTGAACCCGGTCGGGTGCTGATGCGCAGCTTTTGAAACGTTAACTACACCCGATGAAGGGAACAGACACATGGCAAATTCGCCCCAGTCCAAAAAACGCGCCCGCCAGAACGAGGCTCGTTTCGCCGTCAACAAAGCCCGCCGTTCGCGCATCCGCACCTTCCTGCGCAAAGTCGAAGAAGCGATTGCGTCCGGCGACAAGGAAGCCGCGACCGCTGCCCTGAAGGTTGCCCAGCCCGAGTTGATGCGCGGCGTGACCAAAGGCGTTTATCACAAGAACACCGCAGCCCGCAAAATGTCGCGCCTGTCGGCGCGCGTCAAAGCCCTGGGCTGATCGCGATTCTGGTCGAAAGACCAGTAAGCAAAAACAGGCGGAGCGTGTCCTCAAAGGCACGCTCCGTTCGCGTTTTCGGCGGTAAAAATTGCATTAGTGCAAGCCGCTTGGGATTCGCTCTGGGAAAGACTGAGTCAAGCACGAAGATCAGTTGCACGCGCCGCGGACAGATTGCTAATTTGCCTTCAGCGATTCACATCGCCGACTTGGGACTATGATACATCAAGGGTTAACCCCTTGAAAAATTAGGTTAAAATCTGACCTGAAGATTGAATCGGAGCCTGTCCGGTGCAATCGACGCCAGTATTTGTTGCCGACTTGGGGGTCGGTGGGGAAATCTGCGTCACTCAGTGAATGCCGGACCGTCTCGGACCGGTTTGTTAACTTATGTTATGTCTCCTGGCCCAATCGGGCGATCCTGCGCCAAGACTGCGGTCTTGTGCAGCGAACGTCCTTGGTCGTGCACGCTTAGGTGAGGCAAGCGTGCCGGAAATGTGGATCGTCAGGTGCTTGGGGGCGCCTGGTGTGAATGTGTTTGGGCAAAGGGCTGTCAGTGAGCAGTCCGTTTAAGAAACCGGGTCGAGGTGACATGACGAACGAAGAATGGGGACTTGTTCGAAACAAGCTGCAAAAGGCTGTAGGGCAGAACAACTATACCAACTGGATTGAACCGCTTGAATTTGCCGATCTGAAGAACGGCGTGGCAAGGTTTCTGGTTCCGACCAACTTCATGGGCAACTGGGTGGATCGGAACTTCGGTGACAAGATTCTGAATCATATGGTCGGCGAAGGGCTGAAGGTCTCGCGGCTGGACTTCGAAGTTCCACGCAAACCCGCGCAGGCGAAGCCCTCATCGTCGCAGAAGGTTGACGGCGCGGAGAGTGCTGCCCCCACCGCTTCTGCCACCCGAACCGATCAGGACGACCTGCCCGGCGCGCCGCTTTATGACCGCTTCACTTTCGACAACTTCGTTGTGGGCAAACCCAACGAGTTGGCCCATGCCGCCGCCCGGCGCGTCGCCGAGGGCGGCCCCGTCACCTTCAACCCGCTGTTCCTGTATGGCGGCGTGGGTCTGGGCAAGACCCACCTGATGCATGCCATCGCGCATGAAATGACCAGCCGCAACCCCGAGCTGCGCGTCGTCTATCTGTCGGCGGAACAGTTCATGTATCGCTTTGTGCAGGCCTTGCGCGAAAAGCAGATGATGGATTTCAAGCAACTGTTCCGCTCGGTCGATGTGCTGATGGTGGATGATGTGCAGTTCATTGCGGGCAAGGACAGCACGCAGGAAGAATTCTTCCACACCTTCAACGCGCTGGTGGATCAGAACAAGCAGATCATCATCTCGGCCGACCGTGCCCCCGGCGAAATCAAGGACCTGGAAGACCGCATCAAGAGCCGTCTGCAATGTGGCCTTGTGGTTGACCTGCACCCGACCGACTACGAATTGCGTCTTGGCGTGTTGCAGAACAAGGTCAATGCCTATCGCGAGCAATATAACGGGCTGGTGATTGCCGATGGCGTTCTGGAATTCATCGCGCATCGTATCTCGACCAATGTGCGCGTGCTGGAAGGCGCATTGATGCGGCTGTTCGCGTTCGCCTCGCTTGTCGGGCGCGAAGTGACGATGGAGCTAGCACAGGACTGTCTGGGTGACATCCTGCGCGCCTCGGATCGCAAGGTCACGGTCGAAGAAATCCAACGCAAGGTCAGCGATCATTACAACATTCGTCTGTCCGACCTGATCGGCCCCAAGCGGGTACGCACCATTGCCCGACCGCGCCAGGTGGCGATGTATCTGGCCAAGCACATGACCTCGCGGTCGTTGCCCGAAATCGGGCGTCGTTTCGGGGGTCGCGACCACACCACCGTCATGCACGGGGTGAAGCGGATCGACGAACTGAAAGTCGCCGACGATCAGATCGCCGAGGATCTTGAGCTTCTGCGCCGCGCGCTTGAAGCCTGATTTGGCAAAACGACGGCGGGTTTTGGGCCTATCCCCTTGACCCGCCCGCGAAAGAATCAGACATTCCCAATAATAAATTGAGCCGGGCGGCGAGCATGATATGTTCCTCGCCCCGGTATCTGTCAGGAGTGGGACATGAAGATCAGTATCGAACGCGGCGCGCTGCTAAAGGCCGTGTCACAGGCGCAATCCGTTGTTGAACGCCGCAACACCATTCCCATTCTGGCAAACGTCCTGATCGAAGCCGAAGGCAACAGCGTCTCGTTTCGCGCCACCGATCTGGATATCGAGGTTGTCGACAAGACCGATGCCATGGTCGAACGTGCAGGTGCCACCACGGTCTCGGCCGTGACCCTGCACGAGATTGTGCGCAAGCTGCCTGACGGCGCGCTGGTGCAACTGACCGATGATGGCGCAACGGGTCGCCTGACGGTCGAGGCCGGGCGTTCGAACTTCTCGCTTGCCACGCTGCCGAAAGAAGATTTCCCGGTGATGGCCTCGTCCGAGTATTCGGCCAACTTCTCGGCCCCCGCGCCGGTCTTGCGCCGCCTGTTCGACAAGTCGAAATTCGCGATCTCAACGGAAGAGACGCGCTATTACCTGAACGGTGTCTATATGCACGTGGCCGATGCCGAAGGCGGCAAGGTGCTGCGCTGTGTCGCCACCGACGGGCACCGTCTGGCCCGCATCGACGCCGACCTGCCCGCAGGTGCTGCGGAGATGCCCGGCGTGATCGTTCCCCGCAAGACCGTGGGCGAGCTGCGCAAGCTTTTGGATGATGACGATGCGACCATTGCCGTGTCCGTATCGGAAACAAAGATCCGCTTTGCCACGCCCGCGATCACCCTGACTTCGAAGGTGATCGACGGCACCTTCCCTGACTACACCCGCGTCATTCCCACCGGAAACACCCGTAAGCTGGAGGTCGACGCGACCGAGTTCGCGCAGGCCGTTGATCGTGTGGCCACCGTGTCCAGCGAACGGTCGCGCGCGGTCAAGCTGCAACTGGACGAAGACCGGCTGATCCTGTCGGTGAATGCACCGGATGCGGGCGCGGCCGAGGAAGAACTGGCCGTGGCCTATGGCGATGAACGGTTGGAAATCGGCTTCAACGCCAAGTATCTGCTTGAAATCGCCAGCCAGGTGGACCGTGAAAACGCGGTGTTCATGTTCAATTCGTCCGGCGACCCGACCCTGATGCGCGAAGGCAACGACACCAGCGCCGTCTATGTCGTCATGCCGATGCGTGTTTGACCGGGACCGCACCGCCACCTGATGCCCCGGCGGGCATTTTTGCGAACCGATACGGACAGGGGGCGTGATGCTGGCCCTGCGTGAGCTGACACTCAGCCATTTCCGAAGCCACCGCATCGCGCGGCTGTCGCTGGATGGGCGGCCCGTGGCCATTCATGGCCGCAACGGCGCGGGCAAGACCAACATTCTGGAAGCGGTGTCGATGCTGTCGCCCGGTCGCGGCCTGCGCCGCGCCACGGTGGACGAGATGATCCGCCGCCCCGAAGGCGTCGGCTGGAAAGTCACCGCCACCCTGCAAAGCCTTCACCAGATGCACGAGGTTGAAACCTGGGTCGAAGCGGGCAGCCCCCGACAGGTGCGGATTGATGGCAAGACCGCGCCACAGGTCGCCCTTGGCCGGATCGCGCGCATCGTCTGGCTGATTCCGGTGATGGACCGTCTGTGGGTCGAGGGGGCCGAGGGGCGCAGGCGGTTTCTGGACCGCATGACCATGAGCTTTGAACCTGACCACGCCGACGCTGTGCTGACCTATGAAAAAGCGATGCGCGAACGCAACCGGCTGTTGAAGGATGGTCAGCGCGACGATCATTGGTATGGCGCGCTGGAAAGCCAGATGGCCCGCGCCGCCACCGACATCATCGCAAATCGCGCCGCCACGCTGTCGCAACTCGCCGCTGCGCAGGCCGAGGCCGAAACCGCCTTTCCCACCGCAAATTTGTCTCTGATCCAGCCGGAAAGCACTGAATTGCCTGAAACCGAGACTGATCTGGCGCAGGCGTTCGCAGACAGCCGCCCGCGTGACCTTCTGGCCGGACGCACGCTGATCGGCCCGCATCGCACAGACCTTGCCGCCATCTATGCCGCCAAGGGCATCGCCGCGCGCGATTGTTCGACGGGTGAACAAAAGGCGCTGCTGGTGTCGCTGATCCTTGCCAATGGTCGCGCGATTGCGCGGGATTTCGGCGCCCCGCCCATCCTGTTGTTGGACGAAGTCGCGGCCCATCTTGACGCCACCCGCCGCGCCGCGCTGTATGACGAGGTCTGCGCCTTGGGGTCGCAGGCATTCATGACCGGCACCGGCCCGGAACTGTTTGCAGAACTGGGCGACCGTGCCAGCCATTTCGAAGTCAGCGAGGTCGATGGCACCTCGCGCATAGAAGAGGTGACACAATGAAAACCAACCGCGTGAGCCTGATCACCCTTGGCGTCAAAGACCTTGCCCGCGCCCGCGCCTTCTATGAAGCCATCGGGTGGGAGCCCTCGGGCGTGGAGGACAAGGTGGTGTTCTACGACATGAACGGCATGAAATTCGGGTTCTATACGCTGGAGGGATTGGCGAACGACACAGGGCGCAAGGTCGAAGACCTGAAAACCGGCGCCATGACCCTTGCGCAATGCTTCCCGACCGAGGCCGAAGTGGATGCAGCCTACGAAGCCGCCTTGGCCGCTGGGGCCACCGCGGTCGCCCGCCCGGAAAAGGTCTTTTGGGGCGGATATTCCGGCTACATTGCCGACCCCGACGGGCATCTTTGGGAATACGCCATGAACCCGTTTTGGGATTTGGACGAAGACGGCCACCTGAAATGACGATCACGCTGGCAGAGCTTGGCTTCTATATCATCGGTCTTTACATCCTGTTTCTGACGCCCGGCCCGGTCTGGGTCGCACTGGTGGCGCGGGTCATGTCAGGTGGGTTTGCACAGGCCTGGCCCCTTGCGATGGGCGTCGCCATCGGAGACATCTTCTGGTCCGTGCTCGCCGCCCTTGGCATGGGCTGGGTCGCGTCCAGCTTCGGCAGCGCGATGCTGGTTCTGAAAATCGTGGCAGCCCTGTTCTTCGTCTGGCTGGGCGTGACCATCATCCGCTCTGCCGACCACAAGATCACCAAAGATCGCAAACTGACCCGCCCCGGCATCTGGGCGGGCTTCGTCGCAGGCCTGATCGTCATCCTGGCCAACCCCAAGGCGATCCTGTTCTACATGGGCGTCCTGCCGGGCTTCTTCGACCTGTCACGCCTGACCGCACCGGATGTGGTAGCAATCGGCGCCGCGTCCTTCCTTGTGCCGCTGACGGGCAACCTTGGCATGGCGTTCTTCATTGATCGCGCGCGTCAATTACTGTCTTCACCGAACAGCTTGCGGCGCATGAATCTGGCCGCTGGGAGCCTGTTGATTCTGGTCGGTCTGATCATCCCATTCACCTAGGCGGAAAAGACCCCCTGTTTGACACTAAATCTTGTGTCAGCTAGGTGACATTACCCCCGAAAATAACTATATTTTCCGGACCAAATAACAGGAAGGCCCTCATGGCTGATGACGCGCAAAACGGTGCCGGATACGGCGCCGATTCCATTAAAGTTCTCAAAGGGTTGGAAGCAGTTCGGAAACGCCCCGGCATGTATATCGGGGACACCGATGATGGCTCGGGCCTGCACCACATGGTGTATGAGGTCGTGGACAACGGTATTGACGAAGCTTTGGCCGGTCATGCCGATGCCGTGACCGTCACTATTCATGCCGACAACTCGGTTTCCGTGTCCGACAATGGCCGCGGTATTCCGACCGATATCCACCCCGAAGAAGGCGTCTCGGCCGCCGAGGTCATCATGACCCAACTGCACGCGGGCGGTAAGTTTGACTCGAATTCCTACAAGGTGTCGGGCGGTCTGCACGGTGTGGGCGTATCGGTGGTGAACGCTCTGTCCGATTGGCTGGAGCTGCGCATCTGGCGCGATGGTAAGGAACATGTCGCCCGTTTTGAACGCGGCGAGACCGTCAAACATCTGAAGGTCGTTGGCGACTGCGGCGACCGCACGGGGACCGAGGTGCGTTTTCTGGCCTCGACCGACACGTTCTCGAACCTCGACTATCAGTTCAAGACGTTGGAGAACCGTCTGCGCGAGCTGAGCTTCCTGAACTCGGGCGTGCGGATCGTGATCGAAGATGAACGCCCTGCCGAGAAACTGCACACCGAGCTGCATTATGACGGCGGCGTCAAAGAATTCGTCAAATACCTGGACCGGTCGAAAACGCCGCTGATGGACGAACCGATCTTCGTTACCGGTGAAAAAGACGGCATCGGGGTTGAGGTCGCGATGTGGTGGAATGACGGCTATCACGAAAACGTGCTGCCCTTTACCAACAACATCCCGCAGCGCGAT
Organism: Aliiroseovarius zhejiangensis; assembly: GCF_014656375.1. Classification (GTDB taxonomy): domain Bacteria; phylum Pseudomonadota; class Alphaproteobacteria; order Rhodobacterales; family Rhodobacteraceae; genus Aliiroseovarius; species Aliiroseovarius zhejiangensis. The sequence continues at coordinate 118,156 of NZ_BNCH01000005.1, forward strand.
GGCGGCACCCACCTTGCAGGCTTTCGTGGTGCGCTGACGCGGACCCTGAACCTTTATGCCAACTCGACGGGACTGGCGAAAAAGGAAAAGGTCAACTTCACCGGCGACGACGCGCGCGAGGGTCTGACTTGCGTGCTGTCGGTCAAGGTGCCCGATCCCAAGTTTTCGTCCCAGACCAAGGACAAGCTGGTCAGCTCGGAAGTGCGGCCAGCGGTCGAAGGGCTGATGAACGAGAAGCTGCAGGAATGGTTCGATGAAAACCCGAACGTCGCCAAGCTGATCGTCGGCAAGATCATCGAGGCCGCCCTGGCCCGCGAAGCCGCCCGCAAGGCGCGCGAGATGACGCGCAAGAAATCATCGCTCGACGTGGCGTCGCTGCCCGGCAAACTGGCCGATTGTCAGGAACGTGACCCCGCCAAGCGCGAACTGTTCATGGTCGAGGGCGACTCGGCCGGCGGATCGGCAAAACAGGGACGATCCCGCCACAATCAGGCCGTTTTGCCCCTGCGCGGCAAGATCCTGAACGTGGAGCGTGCGCGGTTTGACCGGATGTTGTCCAGCCAGGAAATCGGCACCATCATCACCGCGCTCGGCACCGGGATTGGTCGTGATGAATTCGACATTTCGAAGCTGCGTTATCACAAGATCATCATCATGACCGACGCAGACGTTGATGGCGCCCACATCCGCACCCTGCTGCTGACCTTCTTTTTCCGCCAGATGCCGGAACTGATCGAAGGGGGATACCTCTATATCGCGCAGCCGCCGCTTTATAAGGTCAGCCGCGGCAAATCCGAGGTCTATGTGAAGGACCAGGTCGAGCTGGAGGACTACCTGATCGCGCAAGGGATCGACGGCACCGTTCTGCGTCTTGCGAATGGGGAAGAAATCGCTGGCGCCGATCTGGCCCGAATTGTAGAAGCCGCCCGCAGTTTCCGCCGCATACTTGACGCCTTCCCCACTCATTACCCACGCAACATTCTGGAGCAGGCCGCCCTTGCCGGCGGGTTCGATCCGGGTCGCGCCGATGCCGATCTGCAAGCTGTGGCCGAAAGCGTGGCGGCCCGTCTGGACAAGGTGGCCGTGGAATACGAACGCGGCTGGCAGGGTCGGATCACCCAAGATCACGGCATTCGCCTGGCGCGCATCCTGCGCGGGGTCGAAGAGATCCGGACGCTGGACGGTGCCGTTCTGCGCTCGGGCGAAGCCCGTCGTTTGTCGGAAGTGTCGATGGACACGCGCGATATCTATCGCGACAGCTCGAAACTGGTGCGCAAGGATCGCGAGATCCTGGTCCAGGGACCGATCGACCTGCTGAACGCCATTCTGGCCGAGGGCGAGAAGGGCTTGACCTTGCAACGCTACAAGGGTCTGGGCGAAATGAACCCCGACCAGCTGTGGGAAACAACGCTGGACCCCGAGGCACGCACATTGCTTCAGGTGAAGGTCGATGACCTTGCCGACGCCGATGATCTGTTCACGAAGCTGATGGGCGATGTGGTCGAGCCAAGACGCGAGTTCATTCAGCAAAACGCGCTGTCGGTTGAGAACCTGGATTTCTGATTGCGGCGCAGCGCGCGGAAACCAGAGCACTTACCGAGCTTCCAAACAGGCGATCACCAACGAGAAAGGGGCTGACACAATGTCAGCCCCTGTTTCAATTCTGCGGGAACCCGGCCCTAGCTTTTACGACGTCGTCCAAGCGCACCAAGCGCACCCAAACCCGCAAGCAGCATCAGCCCCGCCGCAGGAAGCGGTACGGGTGATACCGTCAGGTTATCGAAGGCAACCCCGATCCCGCGGGTCTTGGTTCCATTGAACAGGAAATCCAGAGACATGATCCGGCTTCCACCCGCGTCAAAGCTGAACCCCCAAGCCTGTCCATTCAGGGACGAATGATTGTAGGTATTCATGAATGTCGGGCTCAGGATGCTGGATGTGCTCCCATCCTTGAAAGTTGCGATTACTTCCCAGCCTTCAGAGCCCTGAGAGGTGTTTCCGTCAATGTCCCAGATTTCGGCATTTACACTCGACGCCCCACCCATGAAGCTAAGCGAAAACACCGGATTGAACTTGCTAAGATCACCCCGAAGCGACTTGGTCGATCTGAGGAAAAAACCGTCCAGCGAACTCGTCGCCCGGCCAGCCTCGGAATCATAGACTCCATTGCGGTCATTCAGGAAACCCTGCAGCCCGCCATCGGCACCGCCACTCGCCTCGACCGACATCGTATTGTCATTCACTGTCGAAATTTTGACTCTCGACAGGTTGCCGCTGGAATCCAACAGCCTCTCACCATCCCCCAAGACCTGGTTGTCAGAATAACCCGATTCAAAATTTACCAAGGTCGCCGCGGACCCGATTGCGGGCACAAGGCCCAGGGTGAGGGCGACAACGGAAACTAAAACACTCGCTCTCTTAATCATTAAACCCAACTCCACCAAACTCAAATCTGTCCCTATTTCGCACCCTTCTGGATGTGTCGTCCACATAAATCACATTGATTCGCCTTAAAGTGGCCACATTCCGGCGCATCCCGGAAACGGTTCAAATCTAAAGAGAATTATGTGTCCCTGCCGGAGACAGTGCGCCGCTAATCGCTTTCACTCAACAGCTGTCGATTCAGCACGGGTATCCCGTTTGAGGGACAGTGTCCAAAGGGTTCAGGAAGGCAAGAAGTGGGTTGGAAGTGGTGCCGCTGAAGGGACTCGAACCCCCGACCCCATCATTACGAATGACGTGCTCTACCAGCTGAGCTACAGCGGCCCACAAATGGCTGCCACCCATAAAGCGCAGCAGCGATCGGGGTTGTAGACGCGGGGCGTTGGCTGTGCAAGCGAATTTCGCGCCCCTTGCAAGCCCGGCGCGATGTTTTCATGTCAGAAACAGGCCCGGTCATCAGCGCCCGTGCCCTCCACACACCTTTGCCCCGGCAGGTCAGGGTTTTGGCGCATCCGCTTCCTCGGGGCTGTCAATGTCAGCATCCACCAGTTCGGCCTCCAACACATCGTCTTGCGGCCCATCTTCCGGGTCAAGCAATTCGGTGGTGTCGTCGACAGCTTCGGTTTCACCGACAATCAGAGGCAGCATTTCGGCGCCCCCCTGCATCGCGTGATCGGTTTCCGGAGCAGGTTTCCAGGCCAGCGTGTCAAAGCCCTGACAGCCGTCACAAATCGGGGTCCAGGCCGCGTGCACATGGTTGCAGTTGTCGCACACCCATTGCGGACCCCGCGGGGCGGTCACGGCGCGGGCCAGCAACGCGCGGACGGTCTGGTCATCCGCGCCCTCGCCCCTTTCAATTGCAGCAAGCAGTGTCAGGGCCCGCTGGCTGGGCAATACTTCGGGCAGATCGCCCAGCGCCTTGCGCGCTTCGGTGTAGTTTTCAGCAGCAATGTTGAGTTCGGTCAGCAACATCCGCGTTTCCGGGTCACCATCGCGGTGCTTGGTCAGTGCCCGGAACCGCACCAGACGATCGGCGGGCGTTTCATCGGGCACGATTTCGGCAAACGCGGCGGCGATGTCGGGGTGGGGCTGGGCGCTCCACGCCTTGATCAGAACGCGCGACGCATAGCGCGGCTTGCCCTGTTCGATATAGGTGCGCGCCGCCATCACCGCGGCGGGGACCAGATCGGGCGACAGGCGGTTGGCCTCGATCGCGGCTTCGCGGGCCTTGATGTCATTGCCTTCGTTCAGAACGCCCTTGGCTTCCGACAGTGCCAGAACCGCATCGCGCCGCTTGTGCACATCACGCGGCAGGTCACCATATTTCAGCTTCGCCCCAAGTGTCTTGCGCGCGCCCGACCAATCATTATGCCGTGCTTGCAGACCCAGCAGAACATCCTGCGTTTCCGTGTGTCGCGGCTTCAGCGCAAAGGCCTTCTGCGCCAGCTTCATCGCGGTTTCGGTATCCCCTTCGGCCAGCTTTTGTTTCATGATCCCGCGCACCCCGACAAACTGCGTGCGTTCATCTTTCAAAAGGCGCCGATAGACTTCGTCCGCCTTGCGCTTGTCGCCCGTCATCTCGGCGGCCTGCGCGGTCAGAAGGTTGGTCAATTCGGGACGATGCAGATATTTCTCGGCCCGGCTGGCCTTGGACATGGCCGTGCTGCCTTCGCCGGACGCCAGCGCGATCATGCCTTCGGCCAGCGCCTCATACCCCTTGCGTTCGCGCGAACGGTCGAAATAGCGCGAAATCGCCGTTTCGTCCCCGTTCACAAAGCGAATGAACGCCACCAGCAAGCCCAAGACGATAATCGCCAGCCAAATCGCAACCACCAGCAAGACGCCGGCAATCACGGCTTGAAGCGGTTCCAGATTGTATTCGGTCGCGCCAATGGCAATGCGAATGCCCCCTTCGGTTTCCATCAGGAACCCGGCCCCAAGCGTCAGCAAGGCGATGGCAGTCACGAAAAGAATAATCTTGAAAAGAGACCAAAGCATCGGTGCGTCCTTACTTGCTGTTCACGTGCTGGGCCAGGGCTTGCGCGGCCTCAAGCGTATCTTTGCGGGCGGTGGCATCTGCGATCCAGGCGGACAGGGCAGGTTTGCCAGCCTCGGGCATCGCCTCAAGCTCGCTCAAAGCGGCCGCGATCCGACCATCCTTCAATGCCGCCTCGGCGCGGGACAGGATGGCGTCGGGGTCGTCGCCCTCTTTCGGTTCCAGAGACCGGGCCCCAAGCTGGGTGCGGAAAAAGGCCGTGACACGGTCCATTTCGCCATCCCTGACCGCTGCCCGGATCGACGCGTCCAGGGCTGCGCGCGCCGCCTCGGGGAAGCGTGCCTGCAAGGTGGCCAACGTGATGATCCCGTCTGCGGCATGGGCCGACAGCGCGTCGGGCGCTTCAACACCAGCGTTTTCGGTCAGGTCAAACAGCGCATCACCATAAGGCTGCCCGCTTTCCAGCGCTGCCAGAACGCGTGACATCGCGGCCCGTGCCGCAGCAGCTTTGGCGGCTTCGGCGGCGCTGACCTCAAGCGTTTCGGCCTGATCCTGCGCCGCGCTGATCCGTTCAAGCTCGGCATCCAGCATCTGGCGCATCTGCTGTAGTTCACGCTCATAAGCCGCTGCCGCAGCGGCGGCCGCTTCCATTCCCGAACCTTGCGGCAGTTTCTCGACCGTGTGAACGCGGTTTTCCAGATCGGTCAGCTTTTGGGACATGGCCTCGTACTGCACGCGAATCTGGTCCAGTTGCCCGGTCAGTTCGCCGCGCAGTTCATCAAGACCAGTATCCTGCTGCAACGCAGTCAATGCCGCTCCTTGCGACGAGGTCGCCCCCTCGATCTCGGACACACGGTCGCCAAGTTCGGTCAGCTTGACCTCGACCGGATCCACATCGGGCTGACGGGCAAAGGGCCACTGGTCGGGATACCGCGCCGCGCCAAAGCCCAGAGCCGCCGCGACAGCCCCGCCCAGCAAAAGCGGCACAAAGACAGACCCACCGCGCGCAGCGGGTGTGTCAGCCGAAGTATCAGATGGCTCGGACGTCGTTTCATCAGGCTGCGGGTCAGCCAAATCATCTTTCGCGGGCACCACGTCCGCCTCGGCGTCGGGCGTCTTGCCATCCGGCGCCTCGGCTTCCGGCGGATCGGACGTCTCAGGCGCCTCGGGCGCTTGTTCCGGTGTATCAGTGACTGTTGGCCGGTCGTCCGGCTTCGGTTTTGCGGTTTTGGGTTCGTCAACGACAACGGCGTCTTCGACCGTCTCTGGCTTATCCTTGGCTGGTTTGCGGGGCTTGGCCAATTTCGGAACCTCTCGAATCTCTTAAAGAAAATCACGGTGCGTCTGCGGTTTCAGCTTAGCTTGCGACCCCGGATGGCTCAAGCAAGGTCAGTGTCGCAGGGCGGCGATTGTCCGGTCGACCATTTCTGATCCGGTGGGTTCGGTGGCCACCTCGCTGGACCCGCCAGTCTCGCTCCGCCAGACCTCGGCCACCGCATCGCTGATGGCAATGACGTGCACGTCGGGTCCGATCGTCGTGATCGCCTGCCCAACCAACCTTGCCGAGCGGGGCGAAAAAAGGGGAAGGATCGCAGGACGCTCCCCTTCCAGCACATGACGGGCCGCATTAGTCAGGGGCAGATCTTCCTGCCGGTATGTCTGCGCCGACCGCGCGTTCACCGACCGGTGCGACAGCGCGGCAGGAAAATCGGTCGCCACATGCGATCCGCGCAAGTAAAGCACCGCCCCCGGATCGGGCTGAGTGTCCATCCACGCCAGCAAAGCCGCTGCATCCAGCGCACAATGGCACACCTCGCCCCCCGCCTGCGTTACCGCTTCGGCGGTGCGTGTGCCCACGCAAAAGACCCGCTTTCCCTGCAATGAACCCTGGATCGCGTGGACAGAGGTGGCAATCACCACGTCAATACCGGACAGATCGGGCCAATCCCCGGTCGGAACGATATTCAGGATCGGTGACAGCACCACCGGGATCTTATGCCCCAGATCCGTTTCGATTTGGGTCAACATCTGGCTGGCACTAAGTGCCGGCCGGGTCAGTACCAGGGTCTTTTGGGTCGACATGACGGGCCTGCCGGGATTGTCTGAGTTGCCCTGTGGTGTTACCCCGACCCAAGGCCAATCTGCAACCAATCCCGCCTGGACCTAAACGCAATGACTGACACGTTAACCCTTTTGGGGCTGGAAAGCTCCTGTGACGACACGGCGGCGGCGGTTGTGCGCCATACGCCCGGAGAGTTGCCGCAGATCCTGTCCTCGGTCGTCGCGGGTCAGGCGGAGCTGCACGCCGATTTTGGCGGAGTCGTGCCCGAAATCGCGGCTCGCGCCCACGCCGAGAAACTGGATATCTGCGTGGAACAGGCTCTGTTGCAGGCCAATTTGCTCCTGAAAGACCTGGACGGCATCGCCGTCACGGCCGGGCCGGGGCTGATCGGGGGCGTGGTTGCGGGTGTCATGTGTGCCAAGGGGTTGGCGGCGGGGTCAGGGTTGCCGTTGATCGGCGTGAATCACCTGGCCGGTCATGCTTTGACCCCGCGCCTGACCGATCAGGCGTCGTTCCCTTATCTGATGCTTCTGGTCTCGGGCGGACATTGCCAGTTTTTGATTGCCAAGGGACCAGAGGCGTTTCAGCGTCTGGGTGGCACCATCGACGACGCCCCCGGTGAAGCGTTCGACAAAACCGCCAAGCTGTTGGGTCTGCCGCAACCCGGCGGCCCCTCGGTCGAGGCCGAGGCGCGACAGGGCGACCCGCAGCGGTTCAGGTTCCCCCGCCCCCTGCTGGATCGCCCCGGCTGCGACATGAGCTTTTCAGGCCTGAAAACCGCCCTGTTGCGGCAAAGGGACCGCCTGATTGCAGAGCATGTGGGGCTGCGACGCCGCGACCGCGCCGATCTGTGTGCCGGATTTCAGGCCGCCGTGGCTGACGTGCTGGCGGAAAAATCGCGCCGTGCGCTGGCGGAATACCTGACCCTGAAACCCTCTGCCCCGATATTGGCAGTGGCAGGGGGCGTCGCCGCGAACATGACCATTCGCAGTGCGTTAGAGACTGTTTGCACACAGGCGGGGGCCGCGTTTCTGGCGCCACCACTTGCCCTGTGCACCGACAATGCCGCGATGATCGCCTGGGCCGGGATCGAACGGATGCGAGCGGGGGCGCGTGACGATATGACCTTGCAGGCACGACCGCGCTGGCCACTGGACCAAAAGGCCCCGGCCATGCTTGGATCGGGAAAGAAAGGGGCTAAGGCATGAGTGTTTCGGTTCTGGGCGCCGGCGCGTTCGGCACGGCGCTGGCGATTTCGCTGGCGCGCACGGGTCAGCCGGTGACGCTGTGGGCGCGCGATCTGGGCGACATGGCGAAAACACGGGAAAACACCCGACGCCTTGCGGGGTTCACATTTCCCGACTCCCTCATCGTGACGGATGATCTGTCGCTTGCCACGCAGGCTGGGATTATCCTTGTGGCGGTTCCGATGCAGTCCCTTGCCGGGTTCCTGACCGAAAATGCCGGTCAACTGAATGGCAAAACTCTTGTGGCCTGCTGCAAGGGCATTGACCTGAAATCGGGTCTTGGCCCGGCCGAGATCATTCGGCGCGCTTGCCCCGATGCGACCCCCGCCATCCTGTCCGGCCCCAGTTTCGCGGTGGATATTGCCGCGGGCCTGCCAACCGCCCTGACCCTGGCGGTCAAAGACGGTCACGCGCTGCAAGCGGCGCTGTCGACGCCGAATATCCGCCTATATCGCAGCGCCGATCTGGTCGGCGTCGAAATCGGCGGTGCCCTGAAAAACGTTGTGGCCATTGCCTGTGGCATCACGGTGGGGGCAGGACTTGGTGAAAGCGCCCATGCAGCCCTGATGACCCGCGGATTTGCCGAGATGCAGCGGTTCGCCCTGTCGCGCGGTGCGCGCCCCGACACCTTGTCCGGCCTGTCCGGCTTTGGCGATCTGGCATTGACCTGTTCGTCGGAAAAATCGCGCAACTTTGCTTTTGGATTGGCCCTGGGCCGCGGCGACCCCCTGCCTGAAGGCACCACGGTCGAGGGCAAGGCCACCGCCAAAGCAGTCTCTAACCTTGCGCAAAAGCTGGGGTTGGACATGCCCATCGCCGAGATGGTCGTGGCCGTTCTGGAAAAACATCTGACGGTGAAGGAAGCCGCCGAGATGCTGCTGACACGCCCCTTGAAGGAGGAATAACATGCCTTTCGCCCTGATCTGCACCGACAAACCCGGTGCGATAGACACCCGCAAAGCCAATCGTGAGGCGCATCTAGCCTATATCAAGGACACCGGCGTTGTCGCGCAGGCCGGTCCCTTTCTGGACGCAGACGGCGGAATGTGCGGCTCGCTGGTGATCCTTGACGTCGTCGATCGTGAGGCGGCACAGGCTTGGGCCGATGACGACCCCTATGCCAAGGCAGGATTGTTCGCGGATGTACGGATCGAGGAATGGAAAAAGGTGGTGGGATAATGTCGTATTGGCTTTTCAAATCCGAAGTCTCGACCTGGAGCTGGGACCAACAGGTCGCCAAGGGGGACGCCGGCGAGGAATGGGACGGCGTGCGCAATTATCAGGCGCGCAATCATATGCGCGAGATGAAGGTGGGCGATCTTGGGTTCTTCTATCACTCGCAGAAGGAAAAAGAGATCGTCGGCATCGTCGAGGTAATCGCCGAAAGCCATCCCGACAGCACGACCGATGACGATCGCTGGGACTGCGTGGATATAAAGGCGGTGCGGCCGCTGAAGAACCCGGTGACTCTGGCCATGTGCAAGGACGACCCCCGCCTTGCCGATATGGTGCTGGTCAACAACACCCGCCTGTCAGTGCAACCCGTAACCGAACAGGAATGGAACGTGGTGCTGGAGCTTTCTGGCGACAAAACCTGATCTTGGGATCATACTGGTCACATCTTGGATGCGAACAGGAGAGAACAAATGTTGCAGGTCTTGATCTCGGCCATCGCCGGATATGCGTTCGGCGCGGTCTGGTATATGGTCCTGGCCAAAAAATGGGTGGCAGCGACTGAGATCGAAGTGGATGAGAATGGAAAGCCGGTCGACACTTCCCCGCTGCCTTTCATCGTCGCGTTCATATCTGCGCTGGTGGTGGCCGGAATGATGCGGCACATCTTCGTCATGGCTGGTATTGATACGGTCGGCAAAGGTCTGACCACAGGTTTGGGTCTGGGCCTGTTCGTAGCGGCACCGTGGATCGTGAACAATGTGATGTTTGGCGAACGCGACAAAAGCCTGATCTGGATCGACGGTGGCTATGCCGCGGGTGGCTGCGCGGTGATCGGGCTGGTACTGGCCCTGTTTTGACATTGTCTGAATACGAGAAAGGAGGGGCTGAAGTCTCGGCCCCTCCTTTCCACCCCACGTGCTCCCCAGCACCTCAAGCGACTTTGAAATTCAGGTCCGGCCGTCCTAGCCTTCGACTTGACATTAGCGGTTGGCGCACCGCCCTGCAAGCTCACTATGCTTACAATATTATTCGAAATCAGAATGTTAAGGTTAAATTAACAAAGGCGCCGCACCCGTGGCGACGCCCCTGTGTCCGGTCCGTATCGGCTTAACCGTAAACGGATTCCTTGCCGAAGTGCTTGACCAGCATGTAATACACAACGGCGCGATACTTGTTCCGCTCACTGCGGCCATAGGTGTCGATAACGGCATTGATTGCATCCATCAGTTGCGGCCCATCGGCCAGCCCCAGCTTCTTGACCAGAAAATTGTCCTTCACGGTCTCAAGCTCGCTGTCCTGAGTGGCAGCGACGGTTGACGCATCATCATTATAGATTGCCGGGCCGCACCCGATGGTCACCTTGGTCAAAAGGTCCATGTCCGGGGTCATGCCACATTTGGTTTTCAGGTCCTCTGCATATTTTGCAATCAGCTCGTCACGTTTACCCATGTTGGTCTCCTTGGTTACAACTTTGGGGCTCTGCCCAACTCGCCAATGAGACTAGGGTTATTCACGAACGGGTCAAAGGAAAAGTTTGCGCGCGTATTCCCCCTAGGTTTTCCGGGCGATTTCGCGCACCATGCCACGGTGCTCAGTTTGATTTAGGAGGATAACATGGGTCTTTGGAGCTTTGTGAAAGGTGCAGGAAAATCGCTGTTCGGCGGCGGTGATGAATCCGCCTCGGCCGATACGCTGAACAAGGAGGTTGCCGACCTTGGCATCGACACGTCCGGGCTGGACATCAAGGTGGAAGGTGAAAAGGTCACCGTGAAAGGTGGCGAGAATCTGAGCGCGGAGGATCGCGAGAAGGTGATCCTGGCGGTGGGGAACGTCGAAGGCGTTGCCGAGGTTGAAGCCGACCTTGACGGTGAACCCACATTCCACACCGTCGAAAAGGGAGACACGCTGTGGGCCATTGCGGAAAAGACGCTGGGCAACGGTGCACGTTACAAAGAGATCTTCGAGGCGAACAAGCCGATGCTGAAAGATCCCGACCTGATCTATCCCGGACAAAAGCTGCGCATACCCGGCTGACAAGCCTGATACCAACCAAGGCGGCACGTTTCCGGACGGGCCGCTTTTTTCGTGCCAAACACGCCCCTGCGGCAATTTTTGCCTTGTGACACAAGCTGAGTCGCTGTCTGATCCGTTGAAATCTGCAAGCGAGGATCAGACACAAGATGGCATCATATTTGAAATCCACCCCGACCCGTGACGGCATGTTCGGCGACTATGGCGGCGCGATGCTGCCACCCCCGCTGGAGCCACATTTCAAGGAAATCCGCGAAGCCTATGACCGGATCTCGAAATCCGCTGATTTCATTGCCGAACTGCGTCACATCCGCAAACATTTCCAGGGACGGCCGACGCCGATTTCCTATCTCAAGAACCTGTCGAACATGTCCGGCGGGGCGCAGATCTATGCCAAGCGCGAAGACCTGAACCATACCGGCGCGCACAAGCTGAACCACTGCATGGGCGAAGGACTGCTGGCCAAGTTCATGGGCAAGAAAAAGCTGATGGCCGAAACGGGTGCAGGTCAGCACGGGGTCGCGCTTGCCACAGCCGCCGCCTATTTCGGACTGGAATGCGAGATTCATATGGGCGAGATCGACATCGCCAAGGAAGCGCCGAACGTCACCCGCATGAAGTTGCTGGGTGCCGAGGTCGTGCCGGTGGGTTTCGGCGGTCGATCGCTGAAGGAAGCCGTTGACAGTGCCTTTCAAAGCTATCTGGACCAGGCAGATACCGCGCTCTTTGCCATCGGGTCGGTCGTTGGCCCGCATCCCTTCCCGCTGATCGTGCGTGATTTCCAGCACGTCGTCGGCATCGAAGCGCGCGAACAGTTTCTTGAAATGACCGGCGATCTGCCCGACATGGTTGCCGCCTGTGTGGGCGGGGGGTCGAACGCCATGGGTCTGTTCTCGGGCTTTATCGACGACGAGGACGTCGCGCTTTACGGGGTCGAACCGATGGGCACCTCGTCCAAGCTGGGCGATCACGCGGCCACCATCACCTATGGTGAAGACGGTGACATCCACGGCTTCCGCACCATGGTTCTGAAGGATGAAAAGGGCGAACCCGCGCCGGTGCACACGGTCGCCTCGGGTCTGGATTATCCCGGTGTGGGGCCGGAACACGCGCATCTGTATCGCACCGGCAAGGCGAACTACACCGCTGCCGACGACAAGGAAGCCCTGGCGGCGTTCTATGCGCTCAGCCGTCACGAGGGCATCATTCCTGCACTGGAAAGCGCCCACGCTGTGGCCTTTGCCATGCGCGAGGCACCCAAGAACCCTGGTAAGTCGATCCTGATCAACCTGTCGGGTCGTGGCGACAAAGATATTGACTATGTCACCGAAACCTTCGGGTTTGGCGACAAGAGCTGACAAAAGACGGCGCCGCCCCGAAGGGCGGCGCTTTCAACTTCAAACCATGAAAGACGTCATCGACACGTTATTGCGTCGTGGTGCCTTCTTCGGTGGTCGCTTCACCGGTGGCTTCGCCTTCTTCAGACATTGCGCCTTCTTCAGTCGCAGCGCCTTCCTCGGTTTCCGAAGATTCTTCGGTGGCTGCCTCATCCGTCACGGTGTCGGCAGCACCTTCTTCAGTCGTCGTTGCGCTTTCCTCGGTCATCGTCGCGTCACCGCTGGCGCCACCTTCCGCCTGTGCCAGAAGCGATCCGATCGAGGTTTCGCCCGGCAGGTTCTCGGCGGTGGATTCATCGAATTCCGGATAGGTTTTCAATGTCTCCTTGTCGGTGCCCAGACGCAGGGTCGCGCCGTCATCGCCAAGTTCAAACTCGGTCAGCGGCAGGGCCACGGTGTATTCGCCAAGGCCCAGGAAACCACCGATGCCCAACACGACTTCGGGCCCGTTCGCCCCCATGATCACGTAGTCGACTTCGCTGATCCGCTCACCCTCCGGGTCATAGGCGAACATGCCGATCATGTCGGCAACCGTCATGTCCCCGAGACTGGTGAACATGGGCTCAACGACTGCGGTGTCTGCACCCGTGGTTGCGGTGCCGGTTTCCGGCGTGGCGGTGTCTTGGGCCACGGCGCCACCGGCGATCATCATTGCAACTGCGGTGCTCATCAAGAAATGCTTGCGTTTCATGTGTGCCTCCTTTGGTCACTCTACGTGTCCACAACCAATCCAAAGGGCGTTGGTTCCAAAGCAGAGACAGTCGATGCAGAACCGGCAAATTGTTGCCGGATTCCACATTCAGGAAGCGCAGATTTCCGCCGTCTTTCCCGGCAAAACCCGATCTAGTACCGATAGTGTTCGGGCTTGAACGGGCCTTCTGGCGTGACACCAATATAGGACGCTTGTTCGCTGCTCAGCTTCGACAATTTCACACCGATCCGGTCCAGATGCAGGCGCGCGACCTTCTCATCCAGATGCTTGGGCAGGATATAAACCTTGTTTTCGTATTCATCGCCCTTGGTCCACAGCTCGATCTGCGCCAGCACCTGGTTGGTGAAGCTGGCGGACATCACGAAAGACGGGTGACCCGTAGCGTTGCCAAGATTCAGCAAACGGCCCTCGGACAACAGAATGATGCGGTTGCCTGACGGCATCTCGATCATATCTACCTGGTCTTTGATGTTGGTCCATTTGTGGTTCTTCAGGCTGGCCACCTGAATCTCATTGTCGAAGTGGCCGATATTGCCGACGATCGCCATATCCTTCATCGCACGCATATGCTCGATGCGGATCACGTCCTTGTTGCCGGTGGTGGTGATGAAGATGTCAGCGTCCGCCACGGCGTCTTCCAGCGTCACCACCTCGAACCCGTCCATCGCGGCTTGAAGGGCGCAGATCGGGTCAATCTCGGTCACTTTCACGCGGGCGCCAGCGCCGCGCAAGCTGGCGGCCGAGCCTTTGCCAACATCCCCATAACCACAGACAACAGCAACCTTACCCGCCATCATCGTGTCGGTGGCGCGGCGGATACCGTCAACCAGCGATTCCTTGCAGCCATATTTGTTGTCGAATTTCGACTTGGTGACAGAGTCGTTCACGTTGATCGCCGGGAAGGGCAGTTGACCCTGTTTCACCAGATCATACAGGCGGTGCACGCCGGTGGTGGTCTCTTCGGACACACCCTTGATCTGGTCGCGCATCTTGGTGAACCAACCGGGGCTGGCTTCCATACGTTTTTTGATCTGTGCGTGGATGACTTCTTCTTCTTCCGAACCGGGAACGCCCAGATCTTCGCCCGCTTCTGCACGTGCGCCCAGCAGGATGTAAAGCGTCGCGTCGCCGCCGTCATCCAGGATCAGGTTCGGGCCGTCGGGAAACTGAAAGGACTTGTCCAGATAATCCCAATGCTCCTCCAGCGACTGGCCCTTGATCGCGAACACCGGAATACCCGCCGCCGCAATCGCCGCCGCCGCATGGTCTTGGGTGGAAAAGATGTTGCACGACGCCCAGCGCACATCCGCCCCCAACGCGACAAGGGTTTCGATCAGCACCGCCGTCTGGATGGTCATGTGCAAAGACCCGACGATCCGCGCGCCTTTCAGGGGTTTCGTTTCGCCATACTCCGCGCGCAGCGCCATCAGCCCCGGCATTTCGGTTTCGGCGATGTCCAGTTCCTTGCGGCCAAACTCGGCCAGATTGATGTCTTTTACGATATAGTCAGTGGTCACGGTGTCTCTCCGATACGGAACCCAATACGTTTGCAGGTGCCGTAGCATCCTATCGGCGGGCTGGCAATCAAGGCTGATTGACACGCGGGCCAAAAACACCAGAGTGCGGCTCTGAACCCGCGAGGAGACCGCAAAATGCCCAAACAACCCCGCGCATGGCAACGGATGCTGTCCGGTCGTCGTCTGGACCTGCTGGATCCGACACCGATGGATATCGAGATCGAGGATATCGCCCACGGTCTGGCGTTCGTCGCGCGCTGGAACGGGCAGACCTTTGGGGATTTCCCCTACTCGGTGGCCGAACATTCGCTGCTGGTCGAAACGCTCTATTCCCGCATGAATCCCAATGCGCCGGTGAAGTGGCGGATGGCTGCCCTCTTGCATGATGCGCCGGAATACGTGATCGGCGACATGATATCGCCCGTCAAATCGGCGGTTGGCCCGGCATATGGAGAGCTTGATGATCGCCTGATGGCGGCCATTCACATCAAATTCGGCCTGCCTGCCAAGCTGCCCGAGACCGTCAAAAAGGCGATCAAGAAGGCGGATCGAATCTCGGCCTGGCTTGAGGCGACCCAGATCGCAGGCTTCTCGGTCGCGGAATCCAACAGATTTTTCGGCACACCTAACGCCGAGCAGATCAAGGGGTTGTCCATTGCGCTCCGCCCCCCGGCCGAGGTGCGGCGCGACTTCACCAGACGACACGAAGATCTGCTGGGACAGATGACATGATCACCACCCGGCAAGCCCGTGCCGGGGATGCGCTGGCCATGTGTGATGTGATCAATCCGATCATTCGGGAAGGGTCCACGACGGCGCACCGGTCAGAGTTTGACGCAGAGCGGATGTGCGCCACGCATATCGACGCGCCGCGGCTGATCCGCACGACGCTGGCATTTGACGGCGATGACCTGCTGGGGTTTCAACTGCTGGAATGGGCCGACCCGGACTATGATGGACCAGAGGCCTTACCCGATGACTGGGCCGTGATCGCGAGCTTCGTTCGCAGCGGGTTGCAGGGCCGTGGTGTGGGGCAGGTGCTGTGGCGGGACACACTTTTGGCCGCGAAACGGGCAAATGTACGGGCCATAGACGCCAGCATCCGAACTGATAACGAGCCGGGCTTGGCCTACTACGCAAAGCTCGGATTCAGAGACTATTCCAGCATAAACGGCATGGTATTGTCGGATGGAACGGTGGTCGACAAGACCCGCAAACGGTTCGATATCGCCTAAGCGCAGGTTTGGCCCTGCCGCCCGGTTGCATCGCGCCAGCCCAAGAACCGTTCCCGCGAAAAGGTCAGAATCAGATCATTCCATTGCAACTGCTGCGCAATGCTTGCGGGGCAACCTGAAAGCGGCAGCACCTCATGCCGGCCAAGTTCGCGGTCCAGCGCCGGCACGACGCCTTTGGGCGAACGTCCGAAGTCTATGCGCTTGTTCACCGGATCAACCTGTAGCCCGGCGGCATCCGGGCGAATGACCACCGCGCTGCGCGTCGGCGCTGGCGCCACGCAGGCGGTCAGTCCAACCATCATCACGACAGCACCAAGACACCGCATCACTTCGGGCTGCGCTTGGCTAGGATGCGTTGCAGGGTGCGGCGGTGCATGTTCAGACGCCGCGCGGTTTCCGAGACATTGCGGTCACACAGTTCATAGACCCGCTGAATATGTTCCCACCGGACCCGGTCTGCCGACATAGGGTTTTCCGGCGGTGGTGGCATGGCGTCCGATTTCGCCAACAGCGCATTCATCACGTCATTTGCATCAGCGGGCTTCGACAGATAGTCATTCGCCCCGATTTTCACCGCCGAAACCGCCGTGGCAATCGCGCCGTAACCGGTCAGAACCACGATCCGGGCATCGGGGCGCTTTTCGCGAATGGTTTCAACCACGTCCAGCCCGTTGCCATCCTCAAGCCGCAAGTCAACCACGGCATAGGCTGGCGGGCGAGCAGTGGCGATGGCCTTGCCAGCCGCGACGGATCCGGCCGTTTCGGGTGCAAACCCGCGTTTCTCCATCGCCCGCGCCAGTCGGCGCAGGAACGGTTCGTCGTCATCGACAAGCAGCAGGGATGCGTCCTCACCGATCGCTTCAAGTTCCTGTGCCGTCATCAGACCAACCTCCGGTTCGCGTCTTATTCAACTTTACCTATGCGTTTCGCACCGTAAGGTCAATTTCAACGCACCGAAACCGGCTATTTCTCCGAGGCGTCGATGAAGCACCCCACCCGGTCGGCCATCTGTTCCGGCGTCTCGTCGCGTTTGAAGAAATCGGCAAACCCGGTGTCAGGGAACATCAGATAGGTGAAGGTGGAATGATCCATCAGGTAATAATCTTCCTGCCCTTCTTCGGGTTCCTGCTTGCGGTAATAGGTTTTATAGGCCTGGCTGGCGGCTTTCACCTGCTCAGGCGTGCCGGTCAGCCCGATCATATCCTCGTGCATATAGCTGGTGAAATCGGCCAGATGCTCGGGCGTGTCGCGCTCGGGGTCGATCGAGATGAACGCCGACTGAATATCATAGCCGCGATCCTGCAACAGGCGCATCGCCTCGGCGTTGCGCGCATTGTCCAGCGGGCAGACATCCGGGCAGAACGTATAACCGAAATAGACCAGGGTCGGCTTTGTGATCACATCCTTGTCGGTCACAAGCTTGCCAGTTTCATCGGTCAGCTCGAACGGGCCACCGATAGAGGCGACCCCGGTGCCCACCGCGCCGGCCCGACACTGGGCAAACTTGTCGACCTCGCCGGTGGTGACATACCAGGTCACACCCACAAGCGCGGCGATGGCCACGGCCCCGGTTACGGCATAAATTCGCATCATCGGCTCTCTCCTTCAGAACGTGTCGGCATTGATCCGATTTTTCCGCAGGACTAACAAGGGATCACAATGACGCAACCCGAAACAAGCAGGCGATGGATCACATGAGCGAGAACAGCACAGGCCCCCTGACCCACCGCATGTTTCAAGGGGACGGAGAGATCCTGCCGGGCCGCTGGGTGCGCCTGCGAACGTTGGTCGTGCTGCGCTGGGCGGCGATCTTCGGTCAGATCGCGGCCATCATCGTGTCGATTTACGTGTTCTCGCTGCAAATCCCACTGGGTCTGGCGGCGGTGGCGATCGGCCTGGCCGTGATTGCCAATCTGGTCTCGCTGACCGTGTTTCCCAAGAACGCCCGCCTGAACGAACGGGACGCCACAGGTATGCTTCTGTTCGACACGCTGCAACTGGCCTTCATGGTGTATCTGGCGGGCGGGCTTCACAACCCGTTTATGGTGCTGATCGTGGCTCCTGTCACCGTGGCCGCAACCGCGCTGTCGACCCGCGCGACCGTGATTGTCGGCAGCGTCGCCATCGCCGCCACCACGGCGGTCGCGGATTTCAACATTCCGCTGCACACACGCGGCGGCACGGTGGTGCTGATGCCCGATCTTTTCGTGTTTGGCATCTGGGTCGCCGTGGTGACCTCGATCGGCTTTGTTGGTCTCTATACCCGCAGAATTTCATCTGAAATGCGGTCGATGTCCGAGGCCCTTCTGGCCACGCAAATGGCCCTGTCGCGCGAACAGAAACTGACGGATCTTGGCGGTGTCGTGGCCGCCGCCGCCCATGAACTTGGCACGCCGCTGGCCACCATCAAGCTGGTTGCATCCGAGATGGTGGACGAACTGGGCGATCAGACCGAGCTGCGCGAAGACGCGGCCCTGATCGGACAACAGGCCGACCGTTGTCGCGATATTCTTCAGTCGATGGGTCGGGCGGGCAAGGACGACATGCTGATGAAAAGCGTGCCACTTGTGACCTTGGTCGAAGAAGCCGCCGAGCCGCATGTCAACCGGGGCAAAACACTGGAAGTCGCGGTCATGTCTCAGTTGAACGACCCGGCGGATGAACCCGTCGTTGCGCGCCGTCCCGAAATCATTCACGGCCTGCGCAACCTGATTCAGAACGCGGTGGATTTCGCCACCACCACGGTCTGGATCGAAATCGACTGGACCCACGACGAGATCAAGTTACGGATCATTGACGACGGGCGCGGGTATTCTCCGCAGGTGATCGGCTGGATCGGCGATCCTTTCATTCGCGGCAAGAAGCCCGCCCAGGACAAGGGTCAGCGCCGGGAATACAAAGGTATGGGGCTGGGCCTGTTCATCGCCAAGACTCTGCTGGAGCGCACCGGCGCAAAGCTGAGCTTTGCCAACGGCACCGAACCCTATACAGGCCGGCCGCATCCGCGCGAAAAATCCGGCGCCATCGCCCAGGTGGTCTGGCCCCGCGACACGGACGGAATCGAATACCGACCAACCCAGGGCGGGTTGGGCGAAAACATCCCCTTCGGCTGAATGCGCTCAGGTTAAAACTTCATTAACCAACCCGCGACTAGGGTGTTCCTCACTGCCGATGGCGGCGCAATGGGTGCGCCAGGGCGGAAAGGGGCAAAGATGGTCAACACTCTGCTTATTATCGGGATCGTCCTGGTCGCATTCCTGACCGCGCTTGTCGCGCTTCTAGCTCTGTCGTGGGTGGAAACAAGGCGGCGCAAAAGCCTGCGTGACGATGCAGCGGCCAGCGATGGGCAACTGGTGTTCCTGTTCGACGATGAAACCCTGTGCGACGCTACACCGACCGCACGGCAAATGATGCTGGCCGGTCGCCCTGCCGGGCCTGAATCCGATTGGCAACGGTTCGCACAGCTTCTGCACAACCGGTTTCCCGACCTGACCCGGCATATGGGCGATCTGGCCGATCTTGGAACGCTGTCGCTGACATCGACCGACGGCAGCAACCGGATCATCGCAGAATGGCGGGACGGGCTGGCACGCATCGAACTGATCGACCGCGAAAGTCATGCCCCAACAAAAGCCATGGACCGGCTGAGCTTTGACGCAATGCAGCACGAGTTGGAAAGCCTGCGCGCCACATCCGAGCATCTGCCCCTGATGGTCTGGCGCGAGGATGCAGGCGGCGCCATCACCTGGGCCAACAAATCCTATCTGGACCTTGCCGAACGGATGACCGAACCCGATGACCTGGCCACCTGGCCGCCGCTGAAGATGTTTCAGCAAGGCCAATTTAAGGACGCGCAGGATCTGAAGCAACCGGGCCGCGTCGCAATCCAGTTTCCCGGCGATGATACCCGGCATTGGTTTGACCTGCACGAGGCCGAGTTGGGCAATGATAGGCTCTATACGGCCGTTCCCGCAGACCGGATCGTCCAGGCCGAGACCTCGCGAAACGAGTTCATCACCACCCTGACCAAGACCTTCGCGCATCTGCCCATCGGGCTTGCGATATTCGACCGCAAACGGCAATTGACGCTTTTCAACCCGGCCCTGACCGATCTGGTGGCATTGCCGGTCGACTTTCTGGTCGGGCGCCCCACCCTGTCAGGGTTTCTGGACCGACTGCGCGAAAAACGCATGATGCCCGAACCGAAAGACTATATTTCGTGGCGCCAGCAGATGTCCGACCTTGAGGCAGCGGCGGTCAACGGAACTTACGAGGAAACATGGGCGCTGCCCACCGGGCAGACCTACCGCGTGACCGGACGCCCCCATCCCGATGGGGCCGTCGCCTTCCTGTTCGAAGACATCAGCTCGGAAATTTCCCTGACCCGCCGCTTCCGGGCCGAGCTTGAAATGGGCCAGGCCGCCCTGGACGGGATGGATCATGCCATCGCGATCTTCAACGCCGGGGGCGTCCTGGCGATGTCAAACAAGGCCTACAGCACCCTTTGGCAGAACGATCCGTCTGTCACATTGGGTGACATCAACCTGGGCGACGCTGTCAAAACATGGCGCGCGGCCTGTGGGGACACGCCTTTGTGGCAGTCGCTGAAAGAATTCATCGCCACAAGCGGCGAGCGATCCGAGTGGCACCAACCTGTGGCACTGTCGGACGGGCGCCAGCTGACCTGCTTTGTCACGCCGATGATGCGCGGGGCAACCATGGTGCGTTTCGCCGCCTCTGCGACCGAAACCCTGCCCATCGTGAACCGCGACAGGTTCGTGACCGCAAACGCGTGAACGGGCTTGCGTCACCCTGACAGAGGGATAAAACTCCTGCCATGTCGCAGGCGTTTTCTCACCAATTTCATTTCCCCTCACCGGATCACACCCGGCGATTTGCAGAGAATCTTTCGACCCGTCTTCGCAAAGGCGACGTGATCTTGCTGCAAGGCGGGATCGGCGCTGGCAAAACCCATTTCGCCCGGTCGCTGATTCAGGCATTGCAGGTTAGGACCGGCCAGATCGAAGATGTCCCATCCCCCACATTCACATTGGTCCAAACCTATGACCTTTCCCCGACCGAGGTCTGGCATGCCGATCTTTACCGGCTGACCCACCCGGACGAGGTTGAAGAGCTTGGTTTGACACAGGCCTTTCAGGAGGCCATCTGCCTTGTCGAATGGCCGGACCGGTTGGGCGACCTCTGGCCCGACAAGGCACTGCTTGTCTCTTTCACGCCGGTCGCCGAGGACGGGTGCGAGGACCATCGTGTGATCACATTCGAAGGTGATGCCGATACCTGGCGAAACCGTGTCCTGAAGTCTGTGCCCGCATGACTAAACGCGCGGATCAGATATCGCGGTTTCTGGCCAGTGCCGGTTGGCAATCTGCCACCATGTCGCCGATCACCGGCGATGCCTCGGCCCGGGTATATCAGAGACTGTTTCACCCAAAAACACAACAAACCGCGATCCTGATGGACGCCTCGCCAGATCGCGCCGGTTCATCGGCGCCTTTCCTGGCAGTCGCCGAATATCTGAAACAGGCGGGTCTGTCGGCGCCGGTCGTGTTTGCACATGACATCGCGACCGGCTTTCTGCTGCTGGAGGATCTGGGCGACGATCTCTTCGCAAATGTGATCACAAACGATCCATCTCAGGAACGCCCGCTTTACGAAGCAGCCGTACATGTGATCTGCCATCTGCACGACCACCCCAATCCCGAGCTTCCACCCCTTGGCCCGGCGCAAATGGCGCAAGCCACGGATCTGGCCTTCTTGCACTATCGGAAAACGCCGCGCGCGCAGCTAAGCGCCGACGCAGCCGAAGCGATGGATGTGCTGCGGGATATGCTGGCGCGGCTGGATGATTTCAACAAGGTCTCGCTGCGTGATTATCATGCGGAAAACCTGATCTGGCTGCCCCAGCGCAGTGGCATCGCCCGCGTCGGACTGCTGGACTTTCAGGACGCGGTTCTGACCCATCCGGCCTATGACCTTATGTCGCTGATCCGGGATGCGCGGCGCGATGTCTCGCCTGCCATTGCCGACCACCTGATCACGATGTTCTGTCAGATCAATGGCCATGACGAAACCCGCTTCCGTGCCGAGGCAGCCCTGATCTCGGCCCAGCGCAACCTGCGGATTCTGGGCATCTTTGCCCGCCTGTCGCGCGTGATGGGCAAACCGCAATATGTCGATCTGATTCCACGGGTCTGGGCCAATTTGCAGACCGATCTGTCCCACCCGTCGCTGTCGCGCTTGTCGGCGGCGCTAGGACCGCTGCTTCCCCCGCCAACTGAAGATTTCCTGCACCACCTGAGGACACCATGCCAGACGCCGTCATGATTTTTGCCGCCGGGCTTGGCACGCGTATGGGCACGTTGACCCGGACGCTTCCAAAGCCACTGATCCCGGTTAACGGGAAGCCGTTAATTGACCACGCGCTGGCGCTGGTCGACGACAGTGCGATCGAGACTGTCGTTGTCAATCTGCACCACCTGGGCGATCAGATCGTCAATCACCTCGGCCAGCGCGATGTACGATATTCACGTGAAACGGATCAGCTTCTTGAAACCGGTGGTGGGTTGAAAAAGGCACTAAACCTTCTGAATAGCGATGCGGTGGTGACGTTGAATTCTGACGCGGTCTGGGCGGGGCCGAACCCGATAAAGGCATTGATGCAAGCATGGGATCCTGACCGAATGGACGCGCTCTTGATGCTGGTCACACCGAAAAATGCCATCGGCCACAAGGGCGAAGGCGATTTCATGATGGAAGCAAATGGCGCCCTGCGCCGGGGTGCAGGCCTGACCTATACCGGCTGTCAGATCATCAAGACCCAGCCCGTCGCGTCGATTGCCGAAGACGTGTTTTCGCTCAACACCGTGTGGGACCAACTGTTGTCCAGAGGTCGCGTTTTCGGTCTGGAACACCAGGGGCGCTGGTGCGATGTTGGCCACCCCGAGGGGATCACCCTTGCCGAAACCATGCTAAGGGATACCAATGTTCGACCCAACTGACGCACCCCGCATATTCGGTACACCGCTCGGGGTCGATTTTCCGCGCGCGCTGGTCAACGGCGTTGTGCAACGCCTGACCTCGCATGACCCGGATGCGCTTGCACGGGTCGAAATGTTCGTCAACACCAGCCGCATGCAGGCCCGCACACGTGCGCTGTTCGATGGGCAGACCCGATTTCTGCCCCGGATCCGGCTGATCACCGACCTGGCGCGCGACCCGGCCCTGCACGATGTGCCGCTGCCGGTCGCCCCCTTGCGCAGACGGTTGGAGTTGCGGCAGCTGATCGCCGCCTTGTTGGAGAAGGAGCCGGACCTTGCCCCGAAGGCCGCGGCCTTCGACCTGGCGGACAGTCTTGCCGACCTGATGGACGAGATGCACAGCGAAGGCATTCACCCGCACGACCTGCACACACTGGATGTAGGCGAGATGTCCGAGCATTGGGCCAGAAGCCTGAAATTCATCTCGTTGGTCGAACATTATTTCGATCACGACACGCTGGACCTGCCCGATGTTGAAACCCGCCAGCGCATGGTGGTCGAGGCCACGATTGCGAAATGGCGAAACGAACCACCACAGCACCCGATACTGATTGCCGGGTCCACCGGGTCGCGCGGGGCCACAGCCATGTTGATGGAGGCGGTCGCCCGTTTGCCACAGGGTGCGGTCATTCTGCCGGGGTTCGATTATGACCTGCCTCGGCAAAGTTGGGCTGAATTAGACAATGTTTTTTCGGCACAGGATCACCCGCAGTATCGGTTTGCGGCCTTCCTGAAACGCTGCGAGCTTTCCCCATCAGACCTGCCGCACTGGACCGATGATCCACCCCCCGAACCCGAGCGCAATCGGCTTGTCTCACTCGCGCTGCGTCCCGCGCCGGTCACGGATCAATGGCAGGTTGAGGGCAAGGTCTTCAAGGGGGTCGAGGCGGCAACACAGAACCTGACCCTGATCGAAACCCGCACACCCAGGGACGAGGCGCTGGCGATTGCCGTGGTCGTGCGCCGGGCCGTCGAGGATCGGGCGTCGATTGCGCTGATCACCCCCGACCGGAACCTGACCCGACAAGTGGCGGCGGCGTTGGACCGATGGCGGATTGCGCCTGATGACAGTGCCGGGCGCCCACTTGCCTTGTCAGCCCCGGGTCGGTTGCTGCGCCAGACCGCGCAGCTTCTGTGTGAGGACACAAGCGGCGAGGCGTTGTTGGCCCTGCTAAAGCACCCTCTGACCCACAGCACCGCCGGGACGCGCGGCGATCATCTGCGCTGGACCCGCGACCTTGAACTTGGCGTGTTGCGTGGCCGTTACGCCCCACCAACTGCGCAGGCACTGACCGACTGGGCGAAAAAGTTTTCCGAAGAGCCCGCGCGCGCCAAGTGGGCCAGCTGGGTCGGCGACACGTTCCTGAACCAAGGGCAACCCGGCGAAGTGTCCCTGACCACACTGGTGCGCCTTCATATCGAACTGACCGAGCGTATCGCGCGGGGGTGCGCCCCGGACGGCGCAGGCGCGCTGTGGGAACAGGCGGCAGGGCAGAACGCGTTGGAAACAGTCTCTGATCTTGCCGAAAATGCTGAGTTTGGCGGAAACATGACGGCCGCTGCCTATCGTGATCTTTTCACTTCGGTTCTGAATGCGGGTGTGGTGCGTGACCCGGTGACGGCACATCCCGGCGTGATGTTCTGGGGCACGCTCGAAGCCCGTGTTCAGGGTGCAGATCGTGTCATTCTGGCGGGATTGAACGATGGCACATGGCCCGAACTGCCGGGGCCGGACCCGTGGCTGAACCGCAAGATGCGCATGGATGCAGGTCTGTTGCTGCCCGAACGCCGCATCGGCCTGTCTGCCCATGATTTCCAACAAGCCATCGCAACCCGCGAGGTGTTTCTGACCCGCGCAACCCGCGATGAAGACAGCGAGACCATCCCCTCGCGTTGGCTGAACCGGTTGTGCAATCTGATGGGCGGGATGTCTGAGGCAGGGCAGCAGGCCCTTACCGAAATGCGCGAACGTGGCGATCACTGGGTGAAACTTGCAACGCAGTTGGACGAACCTGTGCAGCCAGTCACCCCCGCCCCACGCCCGTCACCAGCCCCCCCGGTGTCTGCGCGCCCGACCGAGCTTTCGGTGACAGGGGTGACGAAACTGATCCGCGATCCTTATGCCATCTATGCCGACAAGGTGCTGCATCTCAGACCGCTGGAGCCGATTCGTCAAACTGCGGATGCCCGCATCCGGGGCACGGTTTTGCACGAAGTATTTGAACGATATGTTGCCCAGCTCGATCCGGTCAGCCATCCCGATGACGACACCGCGCGGCTTATGACCATCGCGCAAGAGGTACTGGATGAACACGTGCCATGGCCCGCCACACGCATCCTGTGGCTGGCCCGGATCGGGCGAGTCGCAGACTGGTTCGTGAACGAAGAGCGCATGCGGCGCACAAAGGCCATCAATCTGGCAAACGAAGTCTGGGGCGAAGCGATATTCGACGTTATCGGGTTCACATTGCGCGCGAAAGCTGACCGGATAGACCAGCGACCGGACGGGCAGCTTGAAATCTATGACTACAAATCGGGTCAGCCCCCCACCGAAAAGATGCAAAAACACTATGACAAGCAGTTGCTGCTGGAAGCCGTGATCGCCAGGTTGGGCGGATTTAGGGACATATCTGCCGCGCCGGTTGCCAGTGTTGCCTATATCGGGCTGACACCACAGGAAACAAAGACCATGCCGCTTTCGGATGCAGAGGTTGATCTGGTTCAGGCCGAACTTCTGACCTTGATCCGTGCCTATCACAGCCCGGATCAGGGGTTCACCGCCCGCCGCGCGGTTCACAAGCAACGGTTTGACGGGGACTATGATCACCTGGCCCGGTTCGGGGAATGGGATGACAGCGCAGACCCGGTGAAAATCAGGGTGGGACAATGATGTTTGACGACGCCACGCTAAGCCAGATCCGGGCCGCCGATCCGCAAAACTCGACCTGGCTGTCGGCCAATGCCGGGTCCGGCAAGACACGTGTTCTGACCGACCGAGTAGCGCGCCTGTTGCTCGAAGGCGTGTCGCCCCAGAACATTCTGTGTCTGACCTATACCAAGGCCGCCGCAAGCGAGATGCAGAACCGCCTGTTCAAGCGGCTGGGTGAATGGGCGATGAAGGACGATCAGGATTTGTCCGCCGCGCTGCGGGAATTGGGGTTGGAGACCATCGGCGACTTGTCCCTCGCGCGGCAGCTGTTCGCGCGCGCCATCGAAACGCCGGGCGGGCTGAAGATCCAGACCATCCACGCCTATGCGGCATCGCTTCTGCGTCGCTTCCCGATGGAGGCCGGGGTCTCGCCGCAATTCACCGAGATGGATGACCGCGCCGCCCGCGACCTGCGCGCCGAACTGTTGGACCGGATGAGCGAGGGGTCGCTGGCAGGTCATGTCGCCGCGCTGTCGCAGCATTTCACCGGCGAGGACATGGAACTACTGACCGCCGAAATCACCGGCAATCGCACCCTGTTCGTCGAGCAGGTGACAGAAGCCGAGATTGCCGCCTGGTTCGACGTGTCGCCCGCGCTGGACGAAGGCGCCATTCTTGACGCGCTGTTCCAACCCGGCGATTTGCAGATGCTGGCCACGCTGCGCGACATCCTTGCCACCGGAAGCACCACCGAACAAAGGGCGGCCGGGCATCTGGCGGGGGCGGACCTGACCGCACCATCTTTCGATATTCTGGACCGTTGCGCGCGGTTCATGATCCTTCAAAAACCACCCTATTCCGCCAAATCAGGGTCTTTTCCCACCAAATCAATGCGTGCTGGGGCGTGTGCGGCGATTGTGCCGCAACTGGATGATTTCATGCAGAGGGTCGAGGATGCGGTATTGGCGCGGATCGCCCTTTTGAACGTCAAACGCACGGCAGCACTGCACAGGTTCGCCTATCACTATGTGCGCCTTTATGAAGAGGCAAAACTGGCGCGGGGGTTGCTGGATTTCGACGACCTGATCCTGAAAGCGGGCGCCATTCTGACGGACCCATCGGTCGCTGCCTGGGTGCTGTTTCGGCTGGATGGCGGGATCGACCATATTCTTGTCGATGAAGCGCAGGATACAAGCCCCGCGCAATGGCGCATCATCGACAATCTGGCGCGCGAGTTCACCAGCGGTTTCGGCGCTCGCGACGACGTGGATCGCACGATCTTCGTGGTGGGCGACCCGAAGCAGTCGATCTATTCCTTTCAGGGGGCCGAGCCCGCCGCCTTCGACCGGATGCGCGCGACCTTCACCGATCGTCTGTCGCAAGTGGGGCGCAATCTGGTTCAGATGCCGCTTGAATACTCGTTCCGGTCGTCCCGCGCGATCCTGGAGTTTGTTGACCTTGCCCTGAAAACCCGAAGCGGTTTGGGCGGTGATTTCCTGCACCGCGCGTTTTTCGACACCCAGCCCGGGCGAGTCGATCTGTGGCCTGCAATCGAACCCGTCAGCCATGACGAAGACCGGGATTGGCATGATCCGGTCGATGCCCCGTCACCGCAGGACCATCGTGTTCAACTGGCTGAGCATATCGCCGACGACATCGACCGCATGATCAAGACCGAGACTATTCCGGCGGAAAACGGTAAACATCGCCCGGTTCATGCCGGTGACATTCTGGTGCTCGTCCGATCCCGCAAAGAGCTGTTTCACGAGATCATCCGTGCCTGCAAGTCCCGTGACATTCCCATTGCCGGGGCGGATCAGTTGAAGATCGGGGCCGAGCTTGCGGTGAAGGATCTGACCGCGCTTTTGTCTTTTCTGGCAACGCCCGAGGATGATCTGTCCTTGGCCGCTCTATTGCGGTCGCCGTTGTTCGGGTGGTCCGAAGATGATCTGTTCCGGTTGGCGCATCCGCGGAGCAAAGGCAAATATTTGTGGCGCGCCCTGTCCGACCGCGCCGAGCAACACCCCGAAACGGTGCGCATCTTGCAGGATCTGCGCGATTCCGCGGATTTCCTGCGCCCCTATGAATTGTTGGAGCGGGCGCTGACGCGACATGGCGGTCGCCGCAAATTCCTGGGACGCCTTGGCCAAGAGGCCGAGGATGGCATCGACGCGCTGCTGGCACAGGCCATCGGCTATGAGCGATCCGGCACGCCCAGTCTGACCGGGTTTCTGACCTGGCTGCAAACCGATGATGTGACGGTCAAACGCCGGATGGATTCGGTGGGTCGTCAGGTTCGCGTGATGACTATCCATGGCGCAAAAGGCCTTGAAGCCCCGATTGTCATCCTGCCGGATCTGGCGCAGAAAAAAGCATCCCCGATGCCGGCTGTTGCGAAGCTTCCGGGCGGCCATGCATTTTTCTCTCCCAAGCAGGAAGATCGGACTGCGTCTATCGATCAGGTTGCCCAGTCCTTGAAAGACGCCGAGATCGAGGAGCGGACCCGGCTGCTATATGTCGCCATGACACGTGCCGAACACTGGCTGATTCTGGCGGCGGCCGGAACCATTGGCAAGCCCGGCTCCGATGTCTGGTATCGCATTTGCGAAGGCGCGATGAGCATGGCGGGTGGCGTTGAATGTGGCTTTCCCACTGGGGCGGGCAAACGGTTTTCCGCAGGTGATTGGCCTGCACCGGCCCTGAACGATACAACAGAGGTGCAGGTCACAAAACCGGAGTTGCCTGATTGGCTGGCGATGCGCGTGGATGCGCCCGCGCCCACTGTCAAACCCATCTCTCCCTCGGATCTGGGCGGGGCCAAGGCGCTTGCGGGGGAAGAGGTCTTTGGCGATACCGATGACGCCAAAATGCGGGGGCGGCAAATCCATCTGCTGCTGGAACACCTTCCCAACATCCCGCAATTCAAATGGGATGAGACGGCACAGTTCCTGCTTGGATCGGGCGAAGATCGTGCATCGGACACCGCGCTCACGTCCCTTCTGGACGAAACACGCGCGGTTCTCACCGACCCTGATCTGGCCCCGATCTTTGCCCACGCCGACCTGGCCGAGGTGCCCGTCACCGCCACCCTGCCCAACCTGCCGGGTCGTGTGCTGCATGGGGTGATCGACAGGCTGATCCTGACCGAAAACGAGGTGCTGGCGGTGGATTTCAAAACCAATCGCGTCGTACCCGCAACGCCCGAGGACACGCCCGACGGGCTGCTCAGGCAATTGGGGGCCTATCGCGCGGTGCTTTGCCAGATTTACCCCGACCGGGATGTGCGCTGCGCGATCCTGTGGACACAAACCCGTGAGCTGATGCGTTTCGAAAATGCTTTGGTGGATGCGGCTTTCACGCACCTTGACGCAACCCGTCTGCCTACCTAGGTTCACCACAACATATAGGTTTCAGGAGAAGACAATATGGCAACTGTAGCTGTCACCGACGCCACTTTCGAACAGGAAGTGCGCCAGTCGGACATCCCCGTCATCGTGGATTTCTGGGCAGAGTGGTGCGGCCCCTGCAAGCAGATCGGCCCGGCTTTGGAAGAGCTTTCGACCGAATACGAAGGCAAGGTCAAGATCGTCAAAGTCAATGTTGACGAGAACCCAAACTCGCCCGCGCAGATGGGCGTGCGGGGCATTCCGGCCCTGTTCATGTTCAAGGACGGTCAGGTCGTGTCGAACAAGGTCGGCGCGGCGCCGAAAGCGGCTTTGCAATCCTGGATCGACGAAAGCGTCTGATCCCGGCATTGCATGACGGAACGCCGAAAAAAAGCCCCGCCAGTTTGGCGGGGCTTTCTTCTTTGTGGCATCTTGCTCAGATCAGCAGAACCTGCGTGCCGTTCTTTGCATATCCGAACAATTCGGCAATGTGGCGATTGTAAAGCCCGATACAGCCGTTCGACGATTGCCGCCCGATCTTGCGCGTATCATGGGTGCCGTGAATACGGTAATACTTCCAGCTTAGATACAGCGCATGCGTGCCCAATGGGTTGTCCGGCCCCGGTCCCACAAAGGGTGGCCATTCCGGATTTCGTTTCCGCATCGCCGGGGTTGGCGCCCAGGACGGGCCTTCAACCTTGCGAATGACGCTGGTGCGGCCCCGGCGCGTCAGATCTTCGGTCAGCGGCACCGAGGTCGGGAACAAGCGATAGATCGACTGATCCTCGGACCAGTAGTGTAAACAACGCGAGCTGATATCGACCAGGATGGCCCCATTGCGCGTGTTGCTGAAATATGGCTGCCAGTTCAGGGCCCGAAAGCTTGAAACGTTGCGTTTCACAACTTCGGTCAGGTCACGTTCGCCCTGCGTCGTGTTTTCAAACTGTGCAAGTGCAGGTGTCGCCAGGCCACTTGCGGCTGCGATCGTTCCCCCAAGGAACGCGCGTCTGCCCAGCAGAGCTTCCGGTTTCTTCCGCATTACTAAGTCTCCAGTATTCACTTGTATCGTCGTCATATATTGCGTCTGCGCATCAGTCGCAATTCAATCGCGTGTTATCGGCTTAATCTCGCAAAGCCGTCATTTGCTACTTGCCTATACTCACGATAGAACGGCACAGATACAATGTTTTTTGAATGAGAGACAGACAATGCGCGTGTTTTTGATGGCAGTTGCCGCTGCTGCGGCCCTTTCTGCGTGTGCTCCGACGACCGGAGGCATCGGCGGTGGCGTCAACATCTATCGAATCTCGTCTGGCCAGACGTCGAAGGTTCAATACCGGATGCTGGACAGCATCAACCAGTTGCGCCAGGCGGCCGGTGCTCAGCCGGTGAAGCTCAACTCGCAACTGAACGCGGCGGCGCTGACCCATGCCCGCGATATGTCGGTGCAGAACCGGCCGTGGCATTTCGGGTCTGACGGGTCGTCCCCGATCGACCGCGCCCGGCGCGCGGGCTATACCGGGAACTATCTGGGCGAAAACATCTCGGAAACCTTCGAGACCGAATTGCAGACCCTGTCAGCCTGGATGAACAAGCCTGATACGCGGCGGATCATCCTTGACCCGCGCGCGCGCGATCTGGGCTTTGCCTGGCTGCAAGAGCGCAATGGCAAGATCTGGTGGGTGATGGAGATGGGTGGTTAATCCACCCCTCCAATCCGCTTACGGGTTGATATCAATCACAGTTCCCAAGCGAACCATCGTGAAGATTTCACGAATTTCGTGATTCTTGACCGAGATACAACCCGCGGTCCAGTCATCCCGCTTGGGATCTTGCGGACGCCTGTCGCCGTGGATGAAAATCTCGCCCCCCGGTTTGCGCCCAACCGACCGCGCGTGCTCGGCGTCCTGCCGGTTCGGGTAAGACACCCCGATTGACAGATAAAAGGCGCTTTTCGGATTGCGGCGGTCGATGACATATCGCCCTTCCGGCGTCTTTCCGTCACCTTCGTATTTCTTGCGGCCCTCAGGGGCGAATCCAAGTTTGATCCGATAGGCTTTCAGGATCTCTGTCCCGTGCATCAGATACATCTTGCGGTCGCCCTTGTTGACGATGATCTGCGTCACCTCCGGCCCGTCATACTTGTATCTTTTCGGGCCGCAGGATGCCACAAAGACCACGGACAAGACGGCAAGGATTGTTAGAACGGCTCTCATTTCATGTCCCAAACTGCTCGTTGTTTTTTGCGACAATCGTAAATCAGATTGGTCGCAACACAAGAAAATTTGCATACGCGCGGTCGGATCGGCGATTCCACGAAACGCTCAGCCGCGGGAAAAGCTGGCCACCTGTTCGGTATGGGTGGACCAGCGGAACTGGTCGACCACCTGGACCCAATTCAGTTCATATCCCGCATCCACCAGAGTTTTTGCGTCGCGTGCAAAGGTCTGCGCATTGCACGAAACCATGGCAATGCGCTTGATTCCAGATGCCGCAAGTGCGGCAACCTGCGCCTCGGCCCCCGCGCGGGGCGGGTCGATGACCGCGGCGTCAAATCGCGCGAGGTCATCGGCCATCAATGGGTTGCGAAACAGATCGCGCGTTTCGGTCGTGACCCGATGCAGCCCCTGCGCCTTTCGCCAACCCAGAGACAGCGCATCTGTCATCGCGGCAAGGCCTTCGACCGCGTGAACCTCGGCCGATTGCGCCAGTGGCAGCGCAAAGGTGCCACAGCCTGCGAACAGGTCGATCACCGAACCGGCTTTGCCAACGATCTCGCGCACAGCGTCCAGCAAGGCCGCTTCGCCCTCTCGCGTGGCTTGCAGAAATGCACCCGGTGGCGGCACGACCGCAGCGACCCCGAACATCTGTTCAGGTGGCGTTTCCGTGGCGATTATTTCACCGTTCCAAGTCAGTCGTGCAAAACCAAACTTATTCAGAGCTTGGGCCAAATCAGTCTCTAATCTACGGTCAAGCGGCTTTCCCTCCGTCACCGATACGTCGAGCCCCGCGACCGAATGGACGACGTTGATCGACAGCTCGCCCTTGCGCGATGCCCCCAACGTGGCCAACGCGCCCAAGTTTGGAAGCGCCGCCAGTATATCCGGGTGCAGCAGGTGGCACTGGCTGATCTCGGTGATTGTGTCGGAGCGGCGACCGTGAAACCCGACGATCGCCCCTTTCTTGCCCCGTCGCGCAGACAGAACCGCGCGGCGGCGCGATCGGGGAGGCGATGTCGCAATGGATCTGAACTCCGGCGACAGGCTATGCGCGGCAAGCGCCGTGCGGACCACGTCCACCTTCCAATCCGCCACGAATGGATCCGAGGCATGTAAAAGCGCACAGCCCCCGCAGGCGTTGTAATGCGGGCATGGCGCTTTGACCCGATCAGCCGAAGGGGTCACGATCCGGGGTGCGGTTATGCGACCCTCCTCGACCTCGCCCGTGACCACCTCTCCGGGCAGGCAGCGTGGTGCAAAGACCGGACCGGGCGCGATCCCGTCGCCCAGATGCCCCAATCTGTCGATGACATGGGTTTCGCTCACGGCAACAGATCCTTCCGTGTCAGGGTAAAACCGGATGCGATCCAAAGCTGTTCCAGCCGCCGCAACTCGGCGCCAAGGGCAGGGCCGGTCAACGTCGGCATCAGATCGGCGGGTTGCACGGGAAACGTGGCCTGTGCGCCCGCCTTGATCTCGTCCGCTGTGGTCGTGTCGATCGGTTGCCCCATTTGCGCAGCACGCAGCAGCACGACATCCCGTGCGAATTCAGCACCATCGTGATACGCCAGTTCACCCGCACCAACTGTGTTTCCCATCGCATCGCGCAGGCGTTCATATCGCTTGCGATCCCGCCTGGACAGGCGCAACCGGGCGGCAACGCCCTCGCCCCCCAGTGCCGCGAGACGGCGCACGGGATCGGCAGCGCGATGGCCCTCAGCATGGCTCTCAAGATGGATGAGCGCAGGCAACACCCGCGCCTCGGCACCCGGCAAAACGGACCCCAGAACCCCGATCTGCGCCATGGTGGCAATGGCTGGCGCGGGGTCGGGCGCAGCCAGCAGCTTCAACATCTCGACCCCGACACGTTCACGCGAAAGCGTCTCTAACCCGCCCAAATTTGCGGCAATTCCCGCAAGCGCATCCTGATCCATCCCCCGTGATGGATCCCCATACCAGGCATGAAAGCGGAAGAAGCGCAGAATGCGCAGATAATCCTCGCGGATACGATCGACGGGATCATCAATGAACCGCACCCGGCGCGCCGCCAGATCAGCCAGCCCGCCCAGCGGGTCGACGACCACGCCATCCGGCATGGCGTAAAGCGCGTTCATGGTGAAATCGCGCCGATGCGCGTCATCTTCCAGCCGATCCGAAAACGCGACAACCGCGCGCCGACCGTCGGTCTCGACATCCTTGCGAAAGGTCGTGACCTCCAACCCAACTCCGTCGGCGATGACGGTGACAGTGCCATGGTCGATGCCCGTGGGCACGGCCCGCAACCCTGCGTCCGTGGCAACCTGCATGATGCGGTCAGGCCGTGCGTCTGTCGACAGGTCCAGATCCGAAATCGGCGCGCCCAGCAGATCGTTGCGCACACACCCGCCGACAAAGAACACCTGATGTCCCGCCTGTGCAATCGCGGTGCAGACGGCCTGCGCCGCAGCGGTCCTGATCCATTCGCCGGTAACACGTGTCATTGCGGCAGCCTTTCGGCCAGCGCGCGTAGCATCCGTGCGGTGGCGCCCCAAATATAATATGGCCCATAGGGCACGGTTTCATACAGCCGCATCCGCCCCTGCCACATCCGGCCCTGACGGGCGTATTTGGCAAGGTTAGAGACATGTTTGAACGGCACTTTGAACACCTCTTCCACCTCACCGACCTCGGCAATGATGTCGAAGGGTTTCGCAATGAACCCGATCACCGGGGTCACGGAAAACCCTGTCACGGTCTCGTGCGGGGGCAATTGACCGATCAAATCCACATGGGTCGGTGGCAATCCGACCTCCTCTTGTGCTTCACGCAGGGCAGCGGCGATCGCATCTGCGTCGCCCGGGTCGACCTTGCCGCCCGGAAACGCGATCTGGCCCGGGTGATGCTTCAGCGCCGATGACCGCTTGGTCAGGATCAGTTGAAGCTGGCCGGCTTCTTCGATCAACGGAATCAGTACGCCAGCCGGGCGCAGCTTGCGGCCCATTGGAGGCTTCACATCGGGGTTCAGATCGAAATCCGAACTGCCGCGCCCTGGCTGGGTCACGGCCTTTCGGATCATGTCGAGCCTGTCAGTCACCCGGATCGACCGCATCTTTGCCCAGCGTGGCCGGGTCCAGATCGTAATGCGCGCCGCAGAACTGGCAATCGGCGGTCACACGCCCGTCGTCAGTCGTCATGTGTCCGATGTCGCGGGCAGAATAGATCGACAGGCTATCGCGCACGCGCTGTTCCGAGCATGGGCAGCCGAAGCTGATGGCTTGCGGATCGAACACGCGCGGAGCCTCTTCGTGAAACAGGCGCACCAGCAGGTCGGTGGGTTGAACCGAGGGGCCGACCAGTTCCAGCTCTTCCACTGAACTGAGCAGGATATTCGCGCGGTTCCAGTTTTCGGCATCATCATCCGACATCAGATCCTGCGCCGACAAAAGCCCGCCCTCGCCGGACCCGCCTTCGCCAGTCACCTGCGGCGCGGCTTTCGGCATATGTTGCAACATGATCCCGCCTGCCCGCCAGCTTTCGCTGCCACCCGTCCAGGTCGATTTTCCGAACGTCAGGTGAAACCGGGTCGGCAGCTGCTCGGACTGAGCGAAATACGCTTGCGCGCAATCCGACAGCGATTGCCCGGCAATCGGCGTCATCCCGGTATAGGGCTTCTGTTCGCTGCCCTGATGGATCAGGATGGCGAAATACCCTTTGCCGATCTGTTCAAACCCCGGCGCATCCGGCTGCAGCCGGTCTTCATCAAAGCTGGCATAGGCGCGGATCGTGGCGGGCTCGCCTTCCGTCTTGGGCGCATAATAGTCGGTGGCAATCAGCCGCGCCGGTCCATCGCCACGGACCTGTAACGACAGCTTCCACTGCATCTTGATCGTCTGCCCGATCAGCGCAGTCAGCATGGCCGCTTCGGCCACCAACGCCTCGATCGCCGGGGGATAGTTGTGTTGAGACAGGATCGTGTCCAACGTTCCATCCAGCCGCAACACCCGCCCGCGAATGTCGCTGCGGTCCAGTTGAAAGGGCAGGATGGTGTCATCCCAGGCGATTTGGGTTCCAAGGGTCATGGGGTTTCCTATCGGCGTTCAGCTTGGCATACCGCGTCTATATGGTGTCGGCAACCGAAGGGAAAAGGTCAGATGCGCAGATTTGGCAATCAGCGAGAGGCCGGGCGCAGATATGTGCTGCGACCGGGCGCCTATGCCATTCTGATGCGGGGGCGGGATTTTCTGATCACCCATCAGGCCGCGCCGTTCAACGAATTTCAACTGCCTGGCGGGGGGATCGACCCCGGGGAATCGGCGATTGTCGCGCTGCACCGTGAGGTGCTTGAGGAAACAGGCTGGAAGATCGCCCAACCACGGCGCCTTGGCGCGTATCGGCGGTTCAGCTATATGCCGGAATACGATCTGTGGGCCGAGAAGATCTGCCACATTTTCACTGCCCGACCCGCCCGCAGGATCAGCACCCCGCTGGAGCCGGATCACGACGCCATCTGGACAGACGCCGCAACCGCCCAGCGCCTTCTGTGCAATGCAGGCGATCGTCACTTCCTTCGCCGCTATCTGCGGTCTTGCTGAAAGGTCACCATGACACAGGACAGATCGTCACCCAGATCCTGACCGCCCGAATACGCATCCAGATCCCAGACCAGCGCATCAAACAGGGCCTCGTTCGTCAGCGCGCTGTTCTTACGCAGAAAGTCGGCGAACCCGGCTTCATCCAGCATGGCGCCACCGGGGCCAACGCATTCCGTAAAGCCGTCGGAATAGAAGATCAGCCGCTCGCCCGGTGACAAGGTCATTTGCTGCCTTTCGAACCGGGCGTCCTCGATCAGGCCGATGGGCATGCCGCCTGCACCGAAGAAGTCGGCATCGTTTTGCGGTGTCAGCCGTACCGCGTTCGGGTGCCCACATTGCGTCAGGTCGACCCCGCCGCTGGTCAGATCCAGATACCCGAACAACATGGTAAAATAGTGCTCGGACCGCAGATCGTTCAGCAGCAGCTTGTTCAATTCGTCGGCAACCATTTCGGGTGGACGGGGGCGATAATCGCCGTTCGGGCCTTGCTCCAACGCGATGTTATGGGTCGGCGAGCCGTCCGAGAAATACGACGCCAGACGCGCAGTCAGCAGGGCCGACGCGATCCCGTGACCCGATACGTCAATGGAATAGAAGGCCAGCACGTCAGGTCCAGCCTCAAAAAAACCGACAAGATCACCCCCGACATGGCCGCATGGCTTCAGCATCAATGACACCTCGGCCGTCCCGAAATCACGATATTTCTCACGCACTAGGGACTGCTGCATCTTGCGCGCTTCGACCAGATCGCGGTCCAGCGAATTATACAGCGCCTGGATTTCGGCAAGGGTGGTGGTGACAAGCCGGTTCTTGTCCTGCAACTCCCGCTCCATCGACAGTATGCGGCCACCGGCATTGATACGTGCGCGCAGTTCGTCCGGGTTGACCGGCTTGGCAAGGAAGTCATCGGCGCCGACATCCAGACCCTGCGCGACCGCGCCCTTGTCGGTCTTGGACGTCAACAGAATGAAATACACATAGCCCGTACGTGGCAGGTCGCGAAACGCGGCGCACAGCTCCAACCCGTCCATCCCCGGCATCATCCAATCACTGAGGATCAGATCGAAGTGATTCCGCGTCAGAATCTCCAACGCCTCGTCACCGGTGCCCGCCTCGGTCACGTCATACCCCTGGCGCGTCAGCGAAGACGTCAGAATACGCCGTTGTGCCCGACTGTCGTCAACCACCAAGATGCGTCGCACCGGATTGATCACCACTGCCTCAGGTGGGTCGTTCAACGACGGTTCGTCACTGTTTATATATGCATTAGCGGCGCTCACACCTGTGTCCCGACCTAGGAATCGCTTCGACAGACATCGTTAAGCCCCGTCATTTAACAGCGCTTTAACGCGAAAATTTTAAGTGATCTTCGCAGCTTACCGCTTGTTAACTGTCTGCGCATAAACTGACCCGAAGTATGAGGAGGTCGTGATGATCAACTGGACGCGCGTGAACGAGTTGAAGGCCGAGATCGGCGAGGAGGATTTCGCCGAGGTGGCCGAGCTGTTTCTGGAAGAGGTAGAAGAGGTTCTTGGCCGTCTGAAATCCGCGCCGAAGCCCGATTTATTCGAACAAGACATGCATTTTCTGAAAAGCTCGTCATTGAATCTGGGGTTTGACCGGCTGTCCAAACTGTGTGGCGAAGGCGAACGGGAAGCCGCCGCCGGCAACTTCGACGCCGTTCCGCTGACCCCGGTGTTTCAAGCCTATGATGCCTCGAAACAGGCGTTTCTGAACGGTGGCTAAAGCACGAACTCTGCGATGGTTTCATCGTTGGTAATGTCTGAATACACGAAACCGCCAGCATCCAGTCGTGCAAAAAGCGTGTCGAAGTTCTCAGGTTTCTTGGTTTCGATCCCGATCAGAACCGACCCGAAATTGCGGGCGCTTTTCTTCAGATATTCAAACCGGGCGATGTCATCGTCCGGCCCAAGGGTTTGCAGGAAATCCCTGAGCGCGCCGGGCCGCTGCGGAAGCCGCAGCAGGAAGTATTTTTTCAGACCCACATATCGCTGACTGCGCTCTTTCACCTCCGGCAGACGTTCGAAATCAAAATTGCCGCCCGAGGTCACACAAACCACGGTTTTTCCCTTCACCACATCGCGCAGGTCTTTCAGCGCATCAATCGACAAGGCGCCCGCAGGTTCAAGCACCACGCCTTCGACATTCAGCATCTCAAGAATGGTGGAACATATGCGATCTTCCGGCGCGGCCAGAACCCGATCGGCTGGCGTGGCTTTCAGAACATCAAATGTCAGCTGCCCGATCTGGGCCACCGCCGCGCCATCCACGAAATTGTTGACCTGGCCGAGCTTCACCGGTGCCCCGGCCGCCAGGGCGGCGGCAAGGCTGGCCGCGCCCGCAGGCTCAACAAACCGCACTTCGGTCTTTGGTGCCACATCACGCAGATATCTGGTGACGCCGGCGGACAACCCCCCGCCACCGACCGGCAGGACGACCATATCGGGCAAACTGTGCAATTGCTCGACAATTTCGGCAGCCACACTGGCCTGACCCTCGATCACATCGAGGTCGTCGAAAGGTGACAGGAAATGCCCGCCCGCGTCGGAACAGAACCGCATCGCTTCGGCCAGCGTGTCGTCAAAATAGTCTCCAACAAGGCGGATTTCGACGTTCTGCCCGCCAAACATTCGCGTTTTGTCGATCTTTTGCTGGGGTGTTGTCACCGGCATGAAGATCACGCCGGTCACATCAAAGTGGCGGCACACGTAAGCCACCCCTTGCGCATGATTCCCTGCCGAGGCGCAAACAAAAACTCGCTGTGCCCGGTCGCGCGATCGGGCCTTGGCCATCGCATTCAACGCGCCGCGAATCTTGTAGCTGCGCACCGGGCTCAGATCTTCGCGCTTCAGCCAGATATCGGCTTCATACAGATCGGACAGGTGGTCGTTGCGCTGCAGGGGTGTTGCAGGGAACAGCGTGCGCATCAGATGCTCGGCGCTGTGTGCTTTGTCGGTAAATCTGGTCATGAACCAGCCTTCGCCCGAAAAGCGGTTCCATTCAAGCCTTACCGGGTGCCTTAGGTCCGCAAACCGCACAGGGCACGTGCCTTGCTCTTGCCAACAAAAACAGGTAACTGCGCGCTGACCACACGTAGGAGAAAACGATGTCTGCGCCCAAGAAAGTTGTCCTGGCCTATTCCGGCGGACTTGATACCTCGATCATCCTGAAATGGCTGCAAACCGAGTATGGGTGCGAGGTCATCACCTTCACCGCTGATCTGGGTCAGGGGGAAGAGCTTGAGCCCGCCCGCAAAAAGGCCGAATTGCTGGGCATCAAGCCGGAAAACATCCACATCGAAGACCTGCGTGAAGAATTCGTGCGCGATTTCGTGTTTCCGATGTTCCGTGCAAACGCACAGTATGAGGGGTTGTATCTGCTGGGCACCTCGATCGCGCGGCCGTTGATTTCCAAGCGACTGGTCGAGATTGCTGCGGAACATGGCGCAGATGCGGTCAGCCATGGTGCCACCGGAAAGGGCAATGACCAGGTACGGTTCGAACTGGCGGCCTATGCGCTGAACCCGGAAATCAAGGTGATCGCCCCCTGGCGCGAATGGGATCTGAGCTCGCGCACCAAGCTGTTGGATTTTGCCGAACAGAACCAGATTCCGATTGCCAAGGACAAACGTGGCGAAGCGCCGTTCTCGGTCGATGCCAACCTTCTGCACACCTCGTCCGAGGGCAAAGTGCTGGAAGATCCCGCTGAGGATGCGCCGGACTACGTCTATCAACGCACCGTGCATCCAGAAGATGCGCCCGACACGCCCGAGTTTATCGAAATCGGGTTTGAAAAGGGCGACCCGGTGTCGATCAACGGGGTGGCGATGTCGCCCGCTACGATCCTGACCGAGTTGAACGAATATGGCCGCAAACACGGCATTGGCCGCTTGGATCTGGTCGAAGGCCGTTATGTGGGCATGAAATCGCGCGGGATTTACGAGACCCCGGGCGGCACCATCCTGCTGGACGCCCATCGTGGCATTGAATCGATCACCATGGACCGCGGCGCGATGCATCTGAAAGACGAATTGATGCCGAAATATGCCGAGCTGATCTATAACGGCTACTGGTATTCGCCCGAGCGTGAAATGCTGCAGGCCGCGATTGACCTGAGCCAGGAACACGTCACCGGCACCGTGCGTATGAAGCTCTACAAGGGTCTGGCCCGCGTGGTGGGCCGCTGGTCCGATCACTCGCTTTATTCCGAAGAGCATGTGACGTTCGAGGAAGATCAGGGCGCCTATGACCAGAAAGACGCGGCAGGGTTCATCCAGCTGAACGCGCTGCGTCTGAAGCTGATCGCCATGCGCAACAAGCGTGTCGGCAAGTGAGCTTCGAAGACGAAGACAACGATGAGCTTGAGATGTTCATCGAAGCTCAGGACACTGTCTGGAACGATGTCCTGAGCGAACTTCAGGTGGGCCAAAAGACCAGCCACTGGATGTGGTTCGTCTTTCCGCAACTGGCCGAGCTTGGACAGTCGGATATGTCACAGCTTTACGGGCTGGAAGACCTGACCGAGGCCGAAGCCTATTTGCGCCATGACGAATTGAAGCGGCGCCTGATCGACGTGTCCTCGCTGCTGCTGGAACATGCGGGAACGGATGCAAGGCAAATCCTTGGCAAGGTCGATGCGAAGAAGCTGCAATCCTGCATGACACTGTTTGCTGCTGTCCCGCAGGCCCCACCCGTGTTTCAGCGGGTGCTTGATGCCTTCTATGACGGCGCGCCCTGCCGCCGCACAACCGCCGCGCTGACCCGAACCTGACGTCACCGGCCGCAAGGTCAATCTTGCCTACAATCCCACCTTTGCCCTATCGCAGTCGAAAAGGGGGGGTGTTCATGCCACTGACAAAAATTGCCGACGGGATTCGCACGGGCATTGCGGGGCGCAGCTTTGACGGATCGTTGAAATTTGATTGCGGCGCGGATGGGGTCATCATCCTGGCCTCGGGTGATGTCAGCACGGTGGATCGCGACACCGACTGTGCGCTGCACCTGTCGACCGAGAACCTGCAGAAACTGCTGGCAGGCAAGCTCAATCCGATGACAGCCGTGATGTTGGGCAAGATCAGGATCACAGGCGACATGCCAACCGCGCTGAAACTTGCACGGTTGCTGGGCTAAGGCCGCGTCGCCAGAAAATCGTCCACGTCATCGGATCGGGGCATTGCCGAAGATGTTCCTTCGCGCGTGACCTGAATGGCCGCCGCCGCCGACGCCCGGCGGAGTGCCGTGTCAATATCCTGCCCCTGATCCAGCGCGGCGACCACGTTGCCTATGAAGCAATCCCCGGCGCCGGTCGTATCCACGGGGTCCACCCGGAACGCTGGCGCCTGATGTTCAGCCCCCGTCTGACGGTCCCGCCAGATGGCCCCTTTTGCCCCGCGCGTGATCACCAGATGCGGCACCTCGATGGTTTCCACTGCGGTGCCCAGGGCCGCTGACAGTTGTTCGGCCTCGACCTCGTTCACCGCAAGCAGATCAATGACCGGCAGCATCGCGATCGCTCGGGACGCGTCGAAAGGCGCGGCAGAATAGATCACGAACACACCCGCGGCGCGCGCCATCTGCGCGGCCTCATAGGTTAGGGTGGTTTCGTTCTGCAAAAGAAGGTGGTCCCCGGACCCAGATCCGCGCAGCGCGTCTTTGACCTGTGCATCGGAAATATCGGCATTTGCGCCGGAATAGAGAATGATCAGGTTTTCACCCTCAGGGTCCACGCATATATTCGCATGACCCGTCGCGGTTGCGACGGTCGCGATATGGTCGGTGTTGACCCCGGCGTCCGACAGCCGGGATTTGCACCAGCCCCCGTCCGCCCCCACTGCGCCGATGTGATGCACTTGCGCGCCCGCCAGCGCAGCGGCGATGGACTGGTTTGCGCCCTTTCCACCCAGTCCGACATGATAGCCTTGCGATGCAAGCGTTTCACCCGGTTTGGGCAGGTGGTCAACCTGATATAAATGATCAATGTTGATGGAGCCAAGATTATAGATCGCCACGCCATCCCCCATTCGAGCCAGTTGTTTTGCTACAGCCTATTGCGCTGGACTATTATCACAAGGGAAAGCTAGGTTGGACCACCGGTGCCTGTTTTCATTCCGATTACTGCATTTGACTTTCTGCTTGTATTCCATTGTATACCGTTTAGATGAACACTGACACGCATCCGAAGCATGGAGGTACCCGTGACCAGCAAGATCCAAGCAACCCTGATTCCCGGCGATGGAATCGGCCCCGAAATCACGAAAGCCGTAACCGCCGTTCTTGACCATATGGGCCAACCGTTCGAATGGGACGTGCAACAGGCCGGTATGGCAGGCATTGACGCAGAAGGCGTACCGCTTCCGCAAAACACCATCGACAGCATCCGGCGCACGAACCTGGCGCTGAAAGGTCCGCTGACCACGCCCGTGGGCGGTGGCTTTACGTCGATCAACCTACAACTGCGGCAGGAATTCGAGCTCTTTGCCAAT
Organism: Aliiroseovarius zhejiangensis; assembly: GCF_014656375.1. Classification (GTDB taxonomy): domain Bacteria; phylum Pseudomonadota; class Alphaproteobacteria; order Rhodobacterales; family Rhodobacteraceae; genus Aliiroseovarius; species Aliiroseovarius zhejiangensis. The sequence goes on from NZ_BNCH01000005.1 coordinate 160,576, forward strand.
GTGCGCCCGACCAAGACGATCAAGACCGATGGGCGGTATGACAATGTCGATATGGTGATTTTCCGCGAGAATCTGGAAGGGTATTACATCGCCGATGAGGGTTACATCGAACATAATGGCGACCCCGAAGGTAAGGTCTATTCCACTGGATACAACACCAAGGAAGAAGCGCGGCGCATCACCCGCGCGGCCTTTGACTATGCGGTGGCCAACGGGCGCAAGAAGGTCTCGATCGTGCACAAGGCCAACATCCTGAAACTGCTGTCCGGCATGTTTCTGGAAGAGGCCCGCGAGATCGCGAAGGAATACGAAGGCAAGGTAGCGTGGGACGAGCGTATCGTCGATGCCTGCGCCATGCAGATGGTCATGTATCCCGACGATTTCGACGTGATCGTCACCACCAACCTGTTTGGCGACATCCTGTCCGACCTTGCCGCCGGTCTGGTCGGCGGTCTGGGTCTGGCCCCCGGCGCCAATATTGGCAAGGATGCCGCGATTTTCGAGGCCGTTCACGGCTCGGCACCCGACATTGCGGGCCAGCAAAAGGCCAACCCCTGCGCCTTCCTGATGGCCGCCGGCCTGATGCTGGAGCATGTGGGCAAGACCGATGATGCCGAACGCCTGAGAAAGGCAGTGATAGGCACTGTTCAGGCCAAAGATCGCGTGACCCCGGATCTGGGCGGCACCGGCAACACCATGTCGATTGCCGAAGCGATCATGGATCGGCTGTAGACGTACACGCCCTGCCACAGGGGTCGCGGACTGATCGCGGCCCTTTTCTTTCTGCCCGTTAGCGCCCTGCCCCTTTTTTTTCGCACGATGTTTGTGTATGTGGGTGGGGAAATTTCACCAATCACCGCATCGGGGCGCCGCCCCTTCGGTGCAGCCTTCCGCGAAAAAAGAGGTGTCCTGACATGACCGATACATCGCAACCAGATATTCTGTATACCATCGTAGACGAAGCGCCCGAACTGGCCAGCGCGTCGTTCCTGCCGATCATCAAGCGGTTTGCGTCGGCGGCCGGTGTGAGCGTCGGCACCAAGGACATCTCGCTTGCCGCGCGCATCATCTCGGCCTTCCCGGAATACCTGAGCGAAGATCAACGCCAGCCCGACGATCTGGCCGAACTTGGCAAGCTGGTGAAAACACCTGATGCGAATGTCATCAAGCTGCCCAACATCTCGGCCTCGGTCCCGCAGCTTGTCGCTGCTGTCGAGGAGCTTCAGGCCCAAGGCTATGCCTTGCCCGATTACCCCGAAGAGCCCAAGACCGACGACGAAAAGGCGATCCGCGCGCGTTATGACGCGATCAAGGGCTCGGCCGTGAACCCGGTCCTGCGCGAAGGCAACTCGGACCGTCGCGCCGCAAAGGCCGTAAAAAACTTCGCACAGAAAAACCCGCATTCGATGGGCGACTGGTCGGCAGACAGCAAGACCAAAGTGTCGTCCATGCCTGACAATGATTTCTATGCCAACGAGAAATCGGCCACCATCTCCGCCGATCAGGCTGGCGACGCAAGGATCGAGTTCGTCGGCAAGGACGGCAACGTCACCGTTCTGAAAGACGGCTGGACGCTGGAGGAAGGCACCATCGCAGACGCCACCTTCATGTCGGCCCGCGAGTTGGGTGCGTTCCTGGCAGACGCCATCGAGGACACCAAGAAAGACGGCACCATGTTCTCGCTTCACATGAAAGCGACAATGATGAAGGTCTCGGACCCGATCATCTTTGGTCACGCGGTCAAAGCCTGGCTGGCCCCGGTGTTCGAAAAATACGGCGACAAGCTTGAGGCGCTGGGCGTCAACCCGAACTCCGGCATGGGCGATCTGCTGGAGCGGGTCGAAGGCGACGCCGAGATCATGGCCGCCATCGAAGCCCTGACCGCCGAGCGTCCTGCCATGTATATGGTCGACTCGGACAAGGGTATCACCAACCTGCATGTGCCGTCGGATGTGATCATCGACGCCTCGATGCCTGCTGTGATCCGCGCGGGCGGCAAGGGTTGGGATGCAGACGGCAAGAAGGGCGACACCAACTGTGTGATCCCTGACCGTTGCTATGCCACCGTCTATGACGAGACGATCAACTTCTTCAAAGAAAACGGCAAGCTGGACGTGACCACCGCCGGCGCTGTGGCAAATGTGGGTCTGATGGCGCAGAAAGCCGAGGAATATGGCTCGCACCCCACCACCTTCGAAGCGCCTGCCGACGGCACCATTCGCATCGTGCTGGCCAATGGCGATACACTGCATGAGCATCAGGTCGAGGCCGGTGACATCTGGCGCGCTTGCACCGTGAAGAAGGCCCCGATTGAAAACTGGATCGAGCTGGCGATGGACCGTCAGCGCCTGACGGGGTCGGAAGCCATCTTCTGGCTGGACGCAAACCGCGCCCATGACGCCGAGCTGATCAAATATGTGAAACCCGCGCTGGAAAAAGCCGGTGTGGCGGACAAGTTCCAGATCATGGCGCCGCGCGAAGCCACCCGGCAAACGCTGGAAACAATCACGACGGGCAAGGATTCAATTGCGATCACCGGCAACGTGCTGCGCGATTATCTGACCGACCTGTTCCCGATTTTGGAGCTTGGCACCTCGGCCAAGATGCTATCGATCGTGAAGCTGATGAACGGTGGTGGATTGTTTGAAACCGGCGCCGGTGGGTCCGCCCCCAAGCACGTTCAGCAACTCGTTGAAGAAAACCACCTGCGCTGGGATTCGATGGGCGAGTTCTGCGCGCTGGGTGAAAGCCTGAACTTCCTGGCCGACGCAAAAGGCAATGCCAAAGCCGGTGTTCTGGGCGCTGCAGCTGAGGAGGCCACGCAAGGTATCCTCGACAACAACCGCTCGCCCTCGCGCAAGGTGGGTGAGCCGGACAACCGCGATAGCCACTATTGGTTCGCCCGCTACTGGGCCGAGGCGCTGGCCGACCAGACCGATGACGCCGAAATCGCAGCGGAATTCGCCCCGATTGCCAAGGCGCTGGCCGATGGCGAAGACGCAATTCTGGCAGAACTGGCGGCCGTGCAAGGTCCGCCCGCCGACATTGGCGGCTACTATCACCCGAGCGTTGAGAAAAAGGCGAAAGTGATGCGGCCCAGCGCGACGCTGAACGCCATCATCGGCTAAGCTGCCAATCACAGGCTGCCCCTGAACACCCCGTCACCTTGTGGCGGGGTGTTTCCATATGCGCCCTAGGGTCCCTGGGTAAGCACATTGCCATCTAAGAGTTCGGCACGACTGGGAAACCAGATGTCCCGGTTCGGGCGATCATAGATGCGCGCCGCGAACACGTCACTGACCCCTTGCGCCACAAAGAAGCGACGATCGCGGTCCTGTTCGGCCTTCACATCAAATTGCGGCAATCTGGCGGCATCCATCAGGGCATAGCCATGAAATCCCAGACGCGCATCGGGATGTGCGGTGCGTTTGGACCCAGCCATGAAGATGATCGTGCAGGCCGAACTGCATGTCTGGACCACATGCGTGTCTAATCCTGCGGAAACGATCAGTTTCGCCACCCCACGCGCTTCGAATATGTTGCCACCAGGGCTGTCCAGATGGACCGCTGACAGATCAGGATATTTGGTGAGCAGCGCGCTCATGCGTTTGGTGACACCATGGGTCAGCTCTCCTTTGAACCTCACCGCCTGTTGGGCGTCATCCACCGAAAGCTCGTATTGTGCTGCCCGGATACGATCCATCTTCGCGGAATACAGCTCGTCCGGCGGCGGAGCATTTGCGGCCAACACCAAGCCCCACCATTGCGACAGCATCACCGCCACTGCGACGATAAGGGCAACGATCCCGCCCCAAAGCGGCAGCATTGAGCTTGAGCCGGACAACCCGTGTTCCGCGGTGCGAAAATAACCGACGGACTGCCAGACCATCACGATCAGATCCACCGCGATGGCAACAAACATAAACGCCTTCGGCAAAGGCTGCGCGCTGGTCAGCAGCGCCAGCGCAGCATAGACCACCAATCGCACCGCCAAGCCGTTCACCCAGAACGCTCGGGTCAGGGGCTGCTGCCCGCGCCAATGTGTCGCCAGATATCCCATGCCCAACGATAGGGGCTTGGGGTCTCGCCGGTCAAACCGGGCAGCTTATCGTTCACCCAGACGCGCGGCGGCGAGAACAGCCATGTTCAGAATGTCGTTTGATGTCGAGCTGGTCGAACAGATCTGGATCGGTTGATCAATGCCCGACAGAATCGGCCCGATCACCGTCGCCCCAGCCAGTTCCTGCATCATCTTGACCGAGATCGACGCCGAATGCCGCGCCGGCACAACCAGCACATTCGCCGGGCCTGACAGCCGGCAGAACGGGTAATGCGCCATCACCTCGGCGTTCAGCGCCACGTCGACGGTCATCTCGCCGTCAAACTCGAAATCCACACCGCGCTTTTCGAGGATCGCGGGGGCTTCGTGCATCTTTTCGGCCCGTTCCGACACCGGATACCCGAAGGTCGAGAAGCTGACAAAAGCGACCCGCGGCTCAAGCCCCAGACCACGCGCCACCCCGGCAGCCCGTTCGGCGATGTTGGCCAGATCTTCGGTCTCGGGCCATTCATGGACCAGCGTGTCAGCGATCAGCACGATCCGCCCCTTGTGCAGAACGGCGGTCACGCCCACCGCCCCGTCCGTCGCGCGCGCGTCAAACACGTGGTTGATCCGGTCAAGAATATAAGCCGACTTGCGCGTCGCCCCGGTGATCAGCCCATCCCCGTGTCCGTGCGCCAGCATTAGCGACGCGAACACGTGACGATCCCGCGCCGCCAGACGGTGAATATCGTGACGATCAAACCCGTTGCGCTGCAGGCGTTCATACAGGAAATCCTTGTAAAGGGGCATCTGTTCCGTATTGGCGGCGTTGACCACCCTCAACTCGCGCACCGCGTCCCCAAGCCCTTCGGCCTGCAGCTTGGCCTTCACATCATCCTCGCGCCCGACCACAAGCGCGCGGCCGTAGCCGTTGCGCTGATACTGAACGGCTGCGCGCAGCACCTGTGGCGTATCGCCTTCGGCAAAGATCATGGTCGCCTGGTTCTTGCGCGCCCGCGCGGTGATCCCACGCAGGATCGAAGCGGTCGGGTCCATCCGCGCCTTCAGGCTCAGCTCGTACCCATCCATGTCGATGATCGGGCGACGGGCGACGCCAGTATCCATCCCGGCACGCGCGACAGCAGGCGGAACAACATAGATCAGCCGCGGATCAAACGGAGTGGGAATGATGTAATCGCGGCCAAATGTCAGCTTCTTGCCATAGGCCATCGCGACCTCATCCGGCACATCCTCGCGCGCCAGTTCGGCCAGGGCACGGGCGCAGGCGATCTTCATTTCGTCATTGATGGCCCGTGCATTGATGTCTAACGCACCGCGAAACAGGTAGGGAAAGCCCAGAACGTTGTTCACCTGGTTGGGATAATCTGACCGACCCGTCGCGACGATTGCGTCATTGCGCACCTCGTGCGCCTCTTCCGGTGTGATCTCGGGATCGGGGTTGGCCATCGCGAAAATCACCGGGTTGTCCGCCATCGAGGCGACCATGTCCTGCGTCACCGCCCCCTTGACCGACACGCCAAGGAACACATCGGCGCCTTCCATCGCTTCCTCCAGTGTGCGCAGGTCTGTATTGGCGGCGTGGGCGGATTTCCATTGGTTCATCCCGTCCTTGCGGCCCTGATAGATGACGCCCTTGGTGTCACACACAATGCAATTGTCATGCTTGGCGCCCATCGCCTTGATCAGCTCGATACAGGCAATGCCCGCTGCGCCCGCGCCGTTCAGAACGATCCGGCAATCCTCGATCTTTTTGCCCGACAGATGCAGCGCGTTCATCAGCCCCGCCGCACAGATCACCGCTGTGCCGTGCTGGTCGTCGTGAAAGACGGGGATGTCCATCTCTTCCTTCAGGCGCTGTTCGATGATGAAACATTCCGGCGCCTTGATGTCCTCAAGGTTGATCCCGCCAAAGGTCGGACCCATCAGCTTCACCGCGTTTATGAACGCCTCGGGGTCTTCGGTATCCAGCTCGATGTCGATCGAGTTCACGTCGGCAAACCGCTTGAACAGAACCGCCTTGCCCTCCATCACGGGTTTCGACGCCAGCGCCCCCAGATTTCCCAACCCCAGAACCGCCGTCCCGTTTGAAATCACCGCCACAAGATTGCCCTTGTTGGTGTAATCATAGGCCGTCTGAGGGTCCGCCGCGATGGCTTCACACGGCACCGCCACACCGGGGCTGTAAGCCAGGGACAGATCGCGTTGGGTCGTCATCGGGACAGACGGGGTGACCTCGAATTTTCCCGGCATCGGGTCCAGATGGAAGGCAAGCGCCTCTTCCGACGTGATCTTGGCTTTGGGCATGAAAACGGCCTTTGTTATTGGTCTTGTATCGACCAACCCATACAAGGGGTTCGCGATGGCCTCAACCGCTATTCTGGAAATTTTCTATCGCTTGGGCGATGCATTTCGCAATAATCAGAAAGCAACGGCTGGCTTTCTGCAATAACCGGTATGTTAGCGCCATCTTGCCCCAACACGCGCCATCCCTTCGGTTCCTGCGTGCGTTTTCAGAACGATCGCCCTATACCTGCCCCACCAGACAAGGGGTATCACGTGGCTCAAAAAATCTTACTGACAGGCGGCGCCGGGTTCATCGGGTCGCACACCTATGTTGCGCTGGCAGAGGCAGGGTACGAGGTCATCATCCTCGACAATTTCTCGAACGCGCGCCGCGATGTCATCGACCGGCTAGAGGTCATCACCGGCGCGCCCGTGACGTGCATCACCGGGGATGTGCTGGACGGCGCGCTGCTGGACCGCATATTTTCCGACCACAGGATCGACGCCGTGATCCATTTTGCCGCGCTGAAAGCGGTGGGGGAAAGCGTCGAAAAGCCGCTGGACTACCTGACCACGAACATCGCGGGGCTGTATACGCTGCTGGGCGCCATGCAGCGCGCCGACGTATATACTCTGGTTTTCTCATCGTCGGCCACTGTCTATGGCCAGCCTGAAAACTTGCCCGTGACCGAAGATGCACCGCGCGGTTTCACCAACCCCTATGGGTTCACCAAGTTGATGTGCGAACAGTCGCTGGAACAAATCGCCGCCTCAGACGCGCGTTGGACCTTTGGCGTGCTGCGCTATTTCAACCCGGTCGGCGCCCATGACACTGGGTTGATTGGCGAAGACCCGAACGACATTCCCAACAACCTGATGCCCTATATTGCCAAGGTTGCGACCGGCGAACTGGAAAGCCTGTCGGTCTTTGGCGAAGATTACGACACGCCCGACGGGACTGGTGTGCGGGATTATATCCACGTGATGGATCTGGCCCGCGGGCATGTGCAGTCCCTCGATGCGCTGTTGTCCGAAGGTACGGGGCATGTGGTGAACCTGGGCACGGGCACCGGGTATTCGGTGCTGGAAATGCTGACCGCCTATGAGCGCGCCTGCGGGAAAACGCTGCCGTATCGCATCGCGCCACGCCGTGCAGGCGATGTGGCTTGCGTCTATGGCGACACGCAGTTGGCGCATGAGATTCTGGGTTTCAAGGCGGAATTGGGTCTGGATGAGATGTGCGCGTCAAGCTGGAACTGGGTGTCTCGCCGCAAAAACACCTGATCCCCCTTTTACCCTGCCTGCGAAGACCATAGTCTGGCGCAAACCGGATCATGGGGGACCGAAGGTGAGCGATAAGACGGCCAAAGTCACGCCGATGATGGCGCAGTTTCTTGAGATCAAGGAAGGCTATCCCGACGCGCTCTTGTTCTATCGCATGGGCGACTTTTACGAGCTGTTCTTTGACGACGCAGTCGCCGCCGCCGCCGCGCTGGACATCGCCCTGACCAAGCGCGGAAAGCATCTGGATAAGGACATTCCGATGTGCGGCGTCCCGGTCCATTCTGCCGAAGGGTATCTGCTGACCCTGATCCGCAAGGGATTTCGGGTTGCCGTCTGCGAACAGATGGAAGACCCCGCCGAGGCGAAGAAACGCGGGTCGAAAGCGGTGGTCAAGCGCGATGTGGTCCGGCTGGTCACACCCGGCACATTGACCGAAGAAAGCCTGCTGGACGCGCGCCGCCATAACTTTCTGGCGGCCTATAACGAGGTGCGCGACGATGCGGCGCTTGCGTGGGTCGATATCTCGACCGGTGCGTTTCGGGTGATGCCCTGCAATCGCACGCGCCTGTCCCCTGAACTGGCCCGCCTGGCGCCGCGCGAACTTGTCATATGTGACGAACTTTCCAAAGATCTGGGCGAAATCGTCACTGAATCCGGGGCGTCCGCCACGGATCTTGGCCGCGCTGCGTTTGACAGCACCGGCGCAGAAAAGCGCCTGCTTGAGCTGTTCAAGGTCGGATCGCTGGACGCCTTTGGCTCCTTTTCGCGGGCCGAGTTGGGTGCGATGGGCGCAATTGTCGAGTATCTGGACATCACGCAGAAAGGCAAACTGCCGCTGTTGCGCCCTCCGGTTCGGGAGATGGCACATGGCACGATGCAGATCGACGCCGCCACCCGCCGCAATCTGGAACTGACACACAGTCTGACCGGTGGGCGGGATGGGTCGCTTTTGTCGGTGATCGACCGGACGGCCACCGCGGGCGGGGGTCGATTGTTGGAACGCCGCCTGTCCAGCCCGTCCTGCGATCTGAGCGAAATACACGCACGGCTGGACAGCGTTCGTTTTTTCCATGAGAGCGCGCGGTTGACCGAGGATCTGCGCGCCCTGCTGCGCAAGGTGCCTGACATTGACAGGGCCCTGTCCCGGCTTGGGCTGGATCGGGGCGGGCCACGCGATCTGGCCGCCATTCGTGGCGGAATTGCAGCGGCGGCGGATATTGCGCAACTTCTGGACGGTCACGACCTGCCACCAAGGATCGCCGAGGCGTCATCAGCACTGACCGGGCATGATGACCTGTCCGCCCTTCTCGAAGACGCCCTGGTCGCAGAGCCGCCCCTTCTGGCGCGCGACGGTGGGTTCATTGCGCCCGGCTATGACGACGACCTGGACGAAGCGCGCCAATTGCGTGACGAAGGGCGTGGTGTGATCGCCGGGATGCAGGCGCAATATGCCGAACACACAGGGATTGGCAGCCTGAAGATCAAGCACAACAACGTGCTGGGCTATTTCATCGAAACCACCGCGACCCATGCGCAAAAAATGCTGAGTGCTCCGCTGTCAGAGCACTATATCCACCGGCAAACGACTGCGAACGCGGTGCGCTTCACCACCGTCGCGCTGAGCGATATGGAAACCAAGATCCTGAACGCTGGCAATCGGGCGTTGGAGATCGAAAAACGTCTCTATTCCGCCTTGGTTGCGAAAGCATTGGATCGCGCAGGCGAGATTGCCAGCACCGCCCGCAGCTTGGCTGAACTGGACGTGGCAGCCGGATTTGCCACGCTTGCCCGATCAGAAAACTGGACGGCACCAAGGGTGGACGACAGCCGCGTTTTCGATGTGCAGGCCGGGCGTCACCCAGTCGTGGAGGCTGCCCTGAAGCGCGCAGGCGATCCGTTTGTAGCCAATGACTGTCGCCTGTCTGACGGCGCACGTGACGCCGACATCTGGCTGCTGACCGGTCCGAACATGGCGGGTAAATCGACCTTCCTGCGGCAGAATGCATTGATTGCGTTGTTGGCGCAAAGCGGCAGTTATGTGCCAGCCTGGTCGGCCCATATCGGCATCGTGTCACAACTGTTCAGCCGTGTTGGCGCATCCGACGATCTGGCGCGGGGGCGGTCGACCTTCATGGTTGAAATGGTGGAAACCGCCGCGATCCTGAATCAGGCCAACGACCGCGCGCTGGTCATTCTGGACGAGATCGGGCGCGGCACCGCGACTTATGACGGGTTGTCGATTGCCTGGGCCACGCTGGAACACCTGCACGACGTAAACCGCTGCCGCGCCCTGTTCGCCACGCACTACCACGAAATGACGCAGCTCGCCGCCAAGCTGGACGGGGTGGAAAACGCCACCATCGCCGTGAAGGAGTGGGAGGGCGAAGTCGTCTTTCTGCACGAGGTGCGCAAAGGGGCTGCCGATCGGTCCTATGGCGTGCAGGTCGCGAAGCTGGCCGGTCTGCCCGACAGCGTGATTGCCCGCGCCAATACGGTTCTGGAAGCCTTGGAAAAAGGCGAGCGCGAAGGTACGGGTCAGAATGCTGTGATTGACGATTTGCCTTTGTTTGCCGCCACGCCCGCCCCGATGCAGCCGCCGACCGCCGGCCCGTCAGACGTCGAACAAGCCTTGGCCGATATTCAACCGGACAGCCTTAGCCCGATCGAGGCGTTGAACCTGCTCTATGATCTCAAGGAACGGCTGGGCGACAAATAGAAACGCCCCCGTTTCCGGGGGCGCTAGCTTTAGTCAGATCGCTTACTTCGGCGTTGACGAAACACCAACCTGCGCGGGCCGCAGCAAACGGTCATGCAACATGAAACCTTCGCCCATCACCTGAATGATGTCGCCCGCTTTGGTGCCGGGCACAGGTGCTTCGAACATGGCCTCGTGCACTTCCGGGTCGAACTTGTCACCAATCTCGGGCGACAGAAGCCGAATGCCGTGCTTCTCAAAAATGTTCAGAAGCGACCGCATCGTCAGCTCGACCCCCTCGACCAGCGCCTTTGCGCCGTCGCCGGCTTCGCCTGCTGCCTCCAGCGCGCGCTTCATGTTGTCGTAAACAGGCAGCATGTCACGCGCCAGTTTGGACCCGCCATATTGTTCCGCTTCACGGCGATCGCGCTCGCCCCGCTTGCGGGTGTTTTCGGCATCCGCCAGCGCCCGCATGAAGCGATCCTTGAACTCGTCCCGCTCGGCGCGCAGGGCGGCCAGCTCGTCAACCGGTTCTTCCTCGGTCAGATCAATTTCAACTTCCTCGGTCATCAGCTCTTCGATTGCCGATTCCAGGTTCTCTACTGCTTCGTTCTTTGCGTCAGCCATCTCTTCGCCTTTACCTTCGATCCGAGATCATCTTGCCGATCAATTGTGCGGTGTAATCGACGATGGGCACGATCCGCCCATAGTTCAATCGCGTGGGCCCGATGACCCCGACCGCGCCAATGATCTTTCGCTCAGCGTTCATATATGGGGAAACCACCAAAGAGCTACCCGAAAGTGAGAAAAGTTTGTTCTCGGACCCAATAAAAATGCGCACGCCTTCGCCCTGATCGGCCAATTCAAGGAATTCGGCAATATCGCGCTTGCGCTCAAGGTCGTCAAACAGGGTTTTGATCTTCTCAAGGTCCGCCGCTTCGGCGTCCTCGGCCAACAGATTCGACCGGCCACGCACGATCAGACGCTCGTAAGGTTGCCCTTCGTTTTCCCAAAGCGCTGCACCGCTTTCGACCAGATCCTGCGCCAGAACATCCAACTCCTGCCGCCGTGCCTTGATTTCACGCGCAACCAGCGTCTGAAGTTCAGACAAGGTGCGCCCTTCGGCCAGCGCATTCAGGAAATTCGCCGCTTCGCGCATCGAAGATGGCGTTTGCCCAATCGGCGGCGTGAACACGCGATTTTCGACATGCCCATCGGCAAAGACCAAGACGACCAGGGCACGATCTGCACCCAGCGACACGAATTCGATATGCTTGATCGGGGCTTCGTGCTTCGGGGTCAGGACAAGGCTGGCACCCGCAGTGATGCCTGACAATGCCGACCCGACGCGGTCCATCATCGTGTTGATATTGTTGTCTGATTTGCCAACGGTTTCATCAATCTTCTGACGGTCGCCCTGGTCCAGGTCTGACACCTCCAACAGCCCATCCACGAACATCCGCAAGCCAAGCTCGGTCGGAATACGTCCAGCCGACACATGCGGGCTGTCCAGCAGACCCATGAACTCGAGATCCTGCATCACGTTTCGAATGGTCGCCGCGCTGACCTTTTCGGTCAGCGAACGTGTCAGCGTGCGCGACCCCACGGGTGCGCCCGTCGTAAGATAGCTTTCAACCACACTGCGAAACACCTCGCGCGAGCGGGCGTTCATGTCATTCATCAGATCGTGACGGTCTTCCATACGCAATCGCCTTGCCTTTTCGCCGGCGCCATGGGTATCACGCCTTTGAACATGAAACAAAGGGGGAAGCCCATGCGCCCGTCAGGTCGGAATCTAGATCAAATGCGCCCGATTTCAATTGAGACCGGGGTCACAAAACACGCCGAGGGATCGTGCATGATCAAAGTGGGCGACACCCATGTGCTGTGCACTGCATCGCTGGAAGAGCGTGTGCCGCCCTTTTTGCGCAACTCCGGAAAGGGCTGGGTGACGGCAGAATACGGGATGCTGCCGCGGTCTACCGGGTCGCGCATGCGGCGCGAGGCGTCGGCGGGCAAACAGGGTGGACGCACCGTCGAGATTCAGCGCCTGATTGGGCGATCCCTGCGTGCAGGCATTGATCTGGTGGGTCTGGGCGAGCGCCAGATCACCGTTGATTGCGATGTGATTCAGGCGGATGGCGGTACGCGGTGCGCCGCGATCACCGGCGGTTGGGTCGCGCTGCGTCTTGCGGTAAACAAGCTGTTGAAGGCAGGCGATGTGACGACCGACCCGCTGCTGGACCCGGTTGCCGCCGTGTCCTGTGGAATTTATGCAGGCCAACCGGTGCTTGATCTGGATTACCCCGAGGATTCCGAGGCTGGCGTGGACGGCAATTTCGTTCTTTGCGGTCCGAAACTGATCGAGGTGCAGATGTCCGCCGAAGGCTCGACCTTCACGCGTGATCAAATGAACGAGCTGATGGATCTGGCCGATAAAGGTGTGTCCGAACTCGTCGCCGCCCAGCTAAAGGCAACCGCCTGATGCGCCGGTTCGAAGGCGATCAACTGGTCATTGCCACCCACAACGAAGGCAAACTGCGCGAGATTTCGGCATTGTTAGAGCCTTTTGGCGTCACTGTGACCTCTGCTGGCGCCCTTGGGCTGGACGAGCCGGACGAGACCGAGGATACCTTCGTCGGCAATGCCCGGATCAAGGCGCATTTCGCCGCCAAAGCATCCGGCCTGCCCGCCCTGTCCGATGACAGCGGCATCATGGTTGACGCACTGGACGGCGCACCGGGCGTTTACACCGCCGATTGGGCCGAAACCCCCAATGGGCGCAATTTTCCGATGGCGATGGAGAAAACGTGGAACCTGCTTGAGGAAAAGAACGCGCCTCACCCCCGCACCGCAAGGTTCTGTTGCACGTTGTGTCTGGCTTGGCCCGACGGGCATGACGAGATTTTCGAAGGTCGGGTCAACGGCAGTCTGACCTGGCCCATGCGTGGCGATCAGGGGTTCGGGTATGACCCGATTTTCGTGCCCGACGGGTATGACGTCACCTTCGGCGAAATGGACCCGGCGAAAAAACACGAAATGAGCCATCGCGCGGATGCGTTCGCCAAGCTCGTGCGGGGCGTCTTTGCTTGAGAACTGGCAAATCGGCGGCTTTGGGCTGTATGTCCACTGGCCCTTCTGCCAATCCAAGTGCCCCTATTGCGACTTCAACAGCCATGTCGTTGCGTCGATTGATCACGACGCATGGCGGGATGCCTATGTTGCGGAAATCGACAGACACGCGGCTGAAACACCGGATCGTGTGCTCAGTTCGATCTATTTCGGTGGCGGCACGCCCAGCCTGATGGAGCCCGCCACCATCGCCGCGATCATAGACCGCGCCGCGCAACATTGGACCGTCGCCAACGATATCGAGATTACGCTGGAGGCTAATCCCGGCTCGATCGAAGCGCAAAACTTCGCGGGTTATAAGGCAGCGGGCGTCAATCGTATTTCCATCGGCGTTCAGGCGTTGAACGATACCGATTTGGGGCGGCTCGGGCGGCTTCATTCCGTGGACGAAGCGCAGCGTGCCTTGGCCGTCGCGCGGTCGCTGTTTGATCGGGTCAGCTTCGATCTGATCTATGCGCGACAAGATCAATCGCTGGATGCGTGGCGCGCCGAATTGACCGAGGCGTTAAGCTACGGCCCCGATCATCTGTCGCTTTATCAACTCACCATCGAACCCGGCACCGCGTTCGGCGCGCGTTTTGATGCGGGTAAGTTGCGCGGATTGCCGGACGAGGATCTGGCGACTGACATGTATTTCCTGACCCAGTCGATCTGCGACGCCGCTGGCCTGCCCGCTTACGAGGTATCGAACCACGCGCGGCCCGGTCAGGAAAGCCAGCACAATCTGGTCTATTGGCGGTCCGGCGATTGGGTCGGCATCGGCCCCGGCGCGCATGGGCGGCTGACGCTGGACAATGTGCGGGTGGCAACCGAAACGCCGCTGGCCCCCGCCGCGTGGCTGCGCGCCGCAAACCAGTCGAACGGCGAAAGCGCGCGGGCGCTCATTCCGCAGGAAGAACAAGTGACCGAGCTTTTGCTGATGGGGCTTCGCACCACCGAAGGTATTGACCTGGAGCGCCTTCACACCCAATATCACACACGGTTAAATCATAATAAAATCAATGGTTTATTGGGATACGGGTTGATTCAAATCTCCGACAATCGTCTTGCCGCAACAGACAAAGGGCGCCCCGTATTGAACGGCATCTTGCGTGAACTGGCGCCCGATTAGGACGACAGTTTACCACACAGCGTATCAAGCTCATCCAGAGATTTGTACCGCACCGTGACCATGCCGCTTTCCCCATCCGCGCCGTGGTCGATCTGTACCTTCATCCCCAACGCGGCGGACAGATCGCCCTCAAGCGCGCGGGTGTCGGCGTCTTTCTCGGCCTTCTGCCGCGCAGGTTTCTTGGCGGTTGGTTTAGGCCCCTTCGCCAACGCCTCGGCCGCGCGGACAGACAGGCCTTTGGCGATGATCTGCCGCGCCAGCTCGACCGGGTTTTCTACCGTCACCAGCGTCCGGGCGTGACCGGCGCTTAGCTTTCCGTCGCGCACAAAATCCTGAACCTCGTCCGGCAAGTTCAACAGCCGCAAAAGGTTCGCGATATGACTGCGACTTTTACCCAGGGCTTCCGACACTTTTTCCTGCGTGTGGCCAAATCGGTTCATCAGGTCGCGATAACCCGCGGCTTCTTCAATCGCGTTCAGGTCGGCGCGCTGGATGTTTTCGATGATCGCAACTTCCAGCGCCTCGGTATCACTGTAGTCACGCACAATCACCGGCAATTCATGCAGCTGCGCCATCTGCGATGCTCGCCAGCGGCGTTCGCCCGCCACGATCTCGTACTCCCCGTCGGCACCCGATTTCGGACGCACGATCAGCGGCTGAATGACACCCTTTTCGCGGATCGACGCAGCCAGATCATCCAGCTGCTCTTCTGTAAAGCGGCGGCGGGGCTGTTCCGGGTTGGGCGAAATTTTCTCAACCGGAACAACAAGATCGGCGCGGCGCGGGCTTTGAGGGCTGGACGTCTCCTCGGGGCCGACATCCGCCATCAAGGCCGACAGGCCCCGGCCGAGACCGCGTTGTTTTTGATTCTTGCTCATCTCAGCCCCTTCCGTTGCGGATCGACAATTCGGACGCCAGCGCGCGATACGCCTGGCTGCCCTTTGATGTGGGATCATACATCAAGACCGGCAGCGCGTAAGACGGCGCCTCGCTGACCCTGACATTGCGGGGGATCATCGTGTTGAACACCAATTCACCCAGATTGTCGCGGGCGTCAGCTTCGACCTGGCGCGACAGGTTGTTGCGGGTATCGAACATGGTCAGCACGATCCCTTCAATCCGCAAATCCGCATTCGCCGTCTGGCGCACTTCTCGGATGGTCAGCATCAACTGCGACAGGCCTTCAAGCGCGAAAAACTCGCTTTGCAGCGGAATAAGAACACTGTCGGCTGCGACCAGCGCGTTCACCGTCAGCAGGTTCAGCGACGGCGGGCAGTCGATCAGGATATAATCCAGTCCAAGCTGCGCCAGACCCGTTGCCCGCAGGGCATCATGCAGCAAATGGCTGCGCTTTTCATTCGACACCAGCTCAATATCTGCCGAGGACAAATCAGTGGTCGCCGGCGCGATAAGCAGGTTCTCGATATCTGTTTCCTGCAAGACGTCGGTCAAAGGCGCCTCTTCCAGCAACAGGTCATATGTAGTGAGTTTCCGATCCGCGACCTCTATACCTAGTCCTGTCGAGGCGTTTCCCTGCGGATCAAGGTCGATCAGAAGCACCCTGCTGCCTGTCTCGGCCAGCGCGGCCCCCAGGTTGATTGTGGTGGTCGTCTTGCCCACGCCACCTTTTTGATTGGTAATCGCGATGATCTTGGGGCCATGGCCATTGATGATATCAGGCACGTCTTAGATCTCCGATCTTCAGAACAACGGCGTTGGGGTTGGTCTTACTGGGATATGTATCCAGTTCAAACCGCCATTTTTCAAGGGCTTCTTCGACCTCGGCGCGGTAATTCTCGCCTTTCAGAAAAAGGCAGGTTCCGCCGGGCTTCAAATGCCGATCTGCGTAACCCAACAAGTTACTTAAAGGGGCCAGCGCACGGGCAGACACGACCTCGGCCCCGATTGGTTTAACCTCTTCAATTCGTTCGGAGATTATCGTTGCATTCACACCCGTTTCGCGCACCACGGTGCGCAGGAAAGTCGCTTTGCGCAGATCGCTTTCGATACAGATGATTTCGCGCAGCGGGTCGGATTCTTGTGCCAAGATTGCGATGACGAGGCCCGGAAACCCGCCACCCGTCCCCATATCGCACCACCGAAGCAGATTGAGGGGCGCAAGATGAAAGATCTGCGCCGAATCCTGAAAATGCCGCGCCCACAGGTGCGACAGTGTTGACGGGGCGACCAGATTGATCGCGGGATTCCATTTCTTCAAAAGGGCCGCATAGGTCTTGAGGCGCGCCGTTGTTTCACGTGAAACATCAAGATCCGCCAGAACCTCTTCATCCTTCATGCCGAACGTTTCCGATCAGTGCGGCGCAGTCGCGCCAGGATCAGAGTCAGGGCGGCTGGTGTCATCCCCTCGACCCGCCCTGCCTGCGCCAGCGTTCTGGGCCGCGCAATTGTAAGCTTGCTTGCCAGTTCGTTCGACAGCCCCTCCAGATCGTCATATTGGAAATCTTCAGGAATGCGGTGGGCCTCGTCGCGTTGCAGGGCTGCGACGTCACGCGCCTGACGCTCGATATAATTGGCATACATGGCATCGCGTGCGATCTGGGTTTGAATCTCCTCCGCCATGTCAGTCAGCGAGGGGTCAAGCTGCGCAATCATTGAAAAATCGACAGTTGGAAACGCCAGAAGCTCAAATGCCGTGCGCTTGGTGCCGTCTTTTCGCGCCGTCAAGCCCAGTTTCTCAAGGTCCTGAGGGGAGAAGGTCCGTCCGGTCAACGCCGTCTTTGCAGTTTGAAGCGCATTGGCCTTGGTTTCAAAGGCATGTCGACGCACATCGCCGACGCAACCCAGGTCGATTCCCAGTGGTGTCAGGCGCTGGTCCGCATTGTCGGCGCGCAGAGACAGACGATATTCCGCCCGCGACGTGAACATCCGATAAGGTTCCGTCACGCCGCGCGTGATCAGGTCATCCACCATCACACCCATATAGGAGTTCGCGCGCGAAAAGATGACAGGATCGCGATTTTGAACAGCAAGCGCCGCGTTCAATCCGGCAATCAAACCTTGCGCTGCAGCTTCTTCATACCCTGTGGTGCCGTTGATCTGCCCGGCAAGGTAAAGGCCCGGCACGTCCCTCAGCTGAAGCGTTTCGGTCAGGGATCGGGGGTCCACGTAATCATATTCAATGGCATAGCCGGGCTGAAGAATCTCAGCCTTCTCAAGCCCCTCGATTGATCGGACATAGGCTGTTTGGACATCAATCGGCAGCGATGTGCTGATCCCGTTCGGATAAACCGTGTGATCGTCCAGCCCCTCTGGCTCAAGGAAAATCTGGTGCGAGTCCTTGTCGGCAAACCGGACAATCTTGTCCTCGATCGACGGGCAGTACCGCGGCCCGACGCCGTCGATATGGCCACCATACATCGCCGAACGATCAAGATTTTCCCGAATAATTTCATGGGTTTGTGCGTTGGTATGCGTGATGCCGCACGAGATCTGGCGCGCCTCGGGTTTGGTGTTCAGGAACGAGAACACCACCGGATCATCGTCGCCGGGTTGGCGGTCAAGAATATCCCAATTGATGGTGCGACCATCCAGGCGCGGCGGGGTCCCTGTCTTGAGCCGCCCAAGGGGCAGTCCGAAACTGTCGATCCGCTCTGCCAGTTTCACCGAGGGACGATCCCCCATACGTCCACCTTCGCTTTGCTGATCGCCGACGTGGATGACGCCACGCAGAAAGGTTCCGGTGGTCAGGATCACCGCGCCAGATGACACGGTGCTGCCATCCTGCAAAACAACGCCAGCGACGCGTGCACCATCCATCAGAAGGTCGGTGGTTTCGGCTTCGATCACCGTCAGATTCGGGGTCTTGAAGATCTCGGCTTGCATCGCCGCGCGGTACAGTTTGCGATCTGCCTGAGCACGCGGCCCCTGCACGGCTGGCCCTTTGCGCCGATTGAGCAGGCGGAACTGAATGCCCGCCCGGTCGGCAACCCGGCCCATCAGGCCATCCAGCGCGTCGATCTCGCGCACCAGGTGCCCCTTGCCCAAACCCCCGATGGCGGGGTTGCAGGACATGACGCCCAGATCGCTTTTCCGCAATGTGATCAAAGCGGTACGTGCACCAAGCCGTGCTGACGCATGCGCAGCGTCGGCACCGGCGTGGCCGCCGCCAACAACGATCACATCAAAATCCAGATGTTTCACGTGAAACACTCCATACCCAAGTTCTTCCCGCTACTTCCCAAGACAGAAGCTTGCGAAAATTTCATCCAACAGATGCTCTACATCGACACGCCCGACCAAACTATCAAGGGCGCGGATGGCGGTGCGAATTTCTTCCGCCGCAAACTCAGCCCGGTCGGGTCCGCGTTCTACCTCGATTCGGGCGTCTTCCAAAGCCTCCAATGCAAGCTGCATCGCTTTCCGGTGCCGCGCCCGCGTGGCAA
Organism: Aliiroseovarius zhejiangensis; assembly: GCF_014656375.1. Classification (GTDB taxonomy): domain Bacteria; phylum Pseudomonadota; class Alphaproteobacteria; order Rhodobacterales; family Rhodobacteraceae; genus Aliiroseovarius; species Aliiroseovarius zhejiangensis. The sequence continues at coordinate 179,547 of NZ_BNCH01000005.1, forward strand.
TGCCCGCCCCTTTCACCCGGTCTTCCAACACCCGAGCGATTTGCGAAACCAGTGTATCAACGCCCTGCCCGGTCCGGCCGGACACCGCAAGACCATCGACCTTGCGCAAATCGGCCTTGCCGGACACAACGATATCGTCCCCGGTTGGGGAGATCGGCAACGCCTCCGCCTGATCGGAAATCAGGAACACGCGCAGATCTGCCGCTTTTGCGCGGGTCAAGGCGCGTTCAACCCCGATCGCCTCGACGCTGTCCTGCGCCGTTCGCAGGCCGGCGGTGTCCAGCACGGTCACGGGCAAACCGGACAGTTCCATCTGCACTTCGATCACATCGCGCGTGGTCCCTGCAATCTCCGACGTGATCGCCGCATCCCGCCCGGCAAGGGCATTCAGAAGCGTGGATTTGCCGGCATTGGGCGCGCCAACAATTGCAACCTCGAACCCGTCGCGAATGCGCTCAGCGATGCGTGTCGCTGCGGTTTCCCGACGAAGCGTGTTCAGCACGTCGCCCAACAGTGTCGTGACCTCGGGCGAAACGTCAACCGGCACTTCCTCATCCGCGAAGTCAATCGTGGCTTCCAAGAGGGCAGCAGCCCGGATCAGATCGCGGCGCCACCTTTCGGCAAGCTCTCCCAACGCGCCTGACAGGATGTTGAATGCCTGGCGACGCTGGGCTTCGGTTTCGGCGTCCAGAAGATCGGCCAGCCCTTCAACCTGCGCCAGATCCAGGCGTTCGTTTTCCAGCGCTCGGCGCGTGAATTCGCCCGGTTCTGCCAGTCGCAGGTCAGGCAACGTGGATAGTTCATCCAACACGGCACGCACAACGGCGGTGGAGCCGTGGAGCTGGAACTCGACAACCTCTTCCCCGGTGAAGCTGGCCCCTGCGTCGAAACACAACACAAGGGCTTCATCCAACACACGCCCGTCCGCAGCCACGAGTTGGCGCAGCCCAGCCTTGCGAATGGGTGGCAGGCCCCCCGCCAATGTCCGGCCGGCCAAAAACGCCTGTGGCCCGGAAATCCGGACCACGGCAACACCCGATTTTCCACGGGCACTGGCAAGTGAGAATATCGTATCCATAAGACTAACCCATTGTTTTATAACAATAAGTTACGTGTTCATCGAATCGAAGAATTCACCGTTCGTCTTGGTTTGCTTCAGTTTCGAGATCAAGAACTCGATCGCATCCGTGGTGCCCATCGGGTTCAGGATTCGCCGCAGGACATAGGTTTTCTGCAGGTCCTTCGCATCCACCAGCAACTCCTCTTTCCGGGTGCCGGATTTCAGAATGTCGATGGCCGGGAACACGCGTTTATCGGCGACCTTGCGGTCCAGCACGATCTCGCTGTTGCCCGTGCCTTTGAACTCTTCAAAGATCACTTCGTCCATCCGCGATCCGGTATCGATCAGCGCGGTCGAAATGATGGTCAGAGAGCCACCCTCTTCGATGTTCCGCGCAGCACCAAAGAACCGCTTGGGGCGTTGCAGGGCATTGGCATCCACACCGCCGGTCAAAACCTTCCCGGACGACGGCACGGTCGTATTGAAGGCGCGGCCCAAGCGGGTGATCGAATCGAGGAGGATCACGACGTCGCGCTTGTGTTCCACCAACCGCTTGGCTTTCTCGATCACCATCTCGGCCACCGCCACGTGACGCGATGCCGGCTCATCGAAGGTCGAGGACACAACCTCGCCTTTCACAGAGCGTTGCATGTCCGTCACCTCTTCCGGGCGTTCGTCGATCAGAAGCACGATCAGATAGCATTCCGGGTGATTGGTTTCGATGGAATGCGCGATGTTTTGCAGCAACACCGTTTTACCCGTCCGCGGCGGGGCCACGATCAGCGCCCGCTGCCCTTTCCCGATGGGCGACACCAGGTCAATGATACGGGCTGAACGATCCTTGATGGTGGGATCCTCGATCTCCATCTTCAGACGTTCGTCGGGATAAAGCGGTGTCAGGTTGTCAAAGGCAACCTTGTGCTTGGCAAGTTCCGGATCACCGAAATTGATCTTTTCGACTTTGGTGATAGCGAAATAGTTTTCATTCTCGCCCGGCGCCTGGATGATCCCTTCGATCGTATCCCCCGTGCGCATCGAGTATTGGCGGATCACGTCGGGTGACACATAGATGTCGTCGGGACCGGGCAGATAGTTCGCCTCGGGCGAGCGCAGGAAGCCGAACCCGTCCTGCACGACCTCAAGCACGCCGTCCCCGCCGATGATCCACTCATCTTCCGCCAGTTCTTTCAGGATCGAGAACATCATCTCGCCCTTGCGCATGGTCGAGGCGTTTTCGATTTCCAGCTCTTCTGCCATGTTCACAAGCTCTTTCGGGCTTTTGGCTTTCAGCTCGGACAGGTTCAGTCGATTGTCGGACATAGGAATACTCTGCGATTGCGGCAGAACGGCGGGTTTGGCGGTTCTGCGGTCGGTCTGGATATGGGAAACATGCGTGACCGGACGGCCCGCGTTGTTCGTCACATAGGCCGGATCGGCCCATGAGTCAACGATGCTAGAATTTCATGACCACCGAGAAGACGATGATCAGCATCAGGATCGTTGGAAATTCATTCATCATCCGATAACGCCGCCCGGTCAGGGTGTTGGTGCCGGCGATGAACTCTTTCCGGCGGACCGCAAGCCACATGTGAAACCATGTCATCAGGATCACGGACAGCCCCTTGGTCCAGGGCCAGATCATCGTCCAGTCCACCAGACCCGGAGTCATCACCAGCAGAAGGCCAAACAGCCAGGTGCTGATCATGGATGGATTCATGATCGCCTTCAGCAGACGGCGTTCCATGGTCTGAAACAGATCATCCGTCGCGTTCCCTGAACCGACAACCTCGACATGATAGACATAAAGGCGGGGCAAATAGAAAAGCCCGGCCATCCATGCAATCACAGACACAATGTGAAGCGATTTCGTCCAGGGATAAATATCGGCTAGAAACGCGCCCATTCTCTGCACTCCTGTTCACACGGGTCCGGTTCGCCCTTCTTAAAATAATAAAGAAGAAGAAAGAAAGATGATGTTTCTGTAGGGGCTGTGAATAATGGGGATTATTGGGTTTTCCCTGTGGTTATGAACAGGTGGAAAAAGCGACCATGAAGGGCGGGAGAAGTTATTCAACATATTGTAAAATATATGAACTTCTTGGCGTTTCCTGTGGATAACCGTCGGGACGATAAATAAGGGTGGGCAAAAAACCTCACCCCATCAAAAACCGCTTTCCACAGTGGAGGAAACCCGAAAACTGTCTTAGGAAAGGGGTGAGTTTTCCAGTTGTGATGTCGGAACCGGGTTTTCCCTTGTTCCGGGCACGGGAACAAACAGAGTTTTTCCACAGGGTTATCACATGGCCATCCCTTTGATCCTGGCATCGGCTTCTGAAATCCGGGCGCAGCTTCTGCAAAACGCCGGTGTTGATATCGACGTTCAGCCCGCCCGGATCGACGAAGATACGATCCGCGCTTCGCTTGAGGCTGAAGGGGCAACCCCGCGTGACCTTGCCGATGCGCTGTCCGAGTTCAAGGCGCGCAAGATTGCCGAAAAGAACCCGGCGTGCACGGTTCTTGGCTGTGATCAGGTGGCAGAGCTGGGTGGCGTTGCCCTGGCCAAGCCGCGCGACAGGGATGAGGCGAAGGCGCAACTGGCGCAGATGTCCGGTCAGACCCATCGCCTGTTGTCAGCAGCCGTTCTGTACCATGACGGCAAAGCTGTGTGGCGCCATGTCGGTGTGGTGCGGATGCGGATGCGCGATCTGTCGCCGGACTATATCGACAGCTATGTCACGCGCAACTGGGACAGCATTCGCCACGCGGTCGGGGCCTATAAGCTGGAAGAAGAAGGTGTGCGCCTGTTTGCCAAGGTGGACGGCGACTATTTCAACGTTTTGGGTTTGCCGCTGACCGAGCTGCTGTCATACCTGATCTTGCGAGGAGATCTTGATATATGAGTGAACGACGTATCCCCCTGGCCGGCGTGATTGGCGACCCGATCGACCATTCCCTGTCGCCTCGCCTGCATGGGCATTGGCTTCGCACGAACGCCATTGCCGGGTACTACATCCCGATGCATGTCACGAACGAGGATTTTGCAGATGTCATCCGCACCTTGCCCAAAGCCGGGTTTGTCGGCGTGAACGTGACCATTCCGCACAAGGAAACGGCGCTGAACATGGCCGATACCGTGACCGATCGCGCGGCATTGATCGGGGCGGCCAACACGCTGATCTTTCGCCCGGATGGCAAGATTTATGCAGACAATACGGATGGGTACGGTTTCACCGAAAACCTGCGCCAAGGCGCGCCCGACTGGGCACCGGAATCCGGCCCCGCAGCAGTGTTCGGAGCAGGAGGTGCCGCGCGCGCAGTGATTGCGTCGCTGATCGAGGTCGGTGCGCCCGAAATCCGTCTGGCCAACCGCACCCGCGCCCGGTCCGACGCGCTGCGCGCAGAGTTCGGCAACCGGATCAAGGTCTTTGACTGGATCCAGGCCGGCAACATGCTGGACGAGGCCGCCACGGTGGTGAACACCACGTCGCTTGGTATGGTGGGCAAGCCGGATTTTCGGGTGCCGCTGGATGGCTTCAACCCGGCGGCGGTTGTCACCGATCTGGTCTATACGCCTTTGCGCACGCATTTCCTGGCCGAGGCCGAAAAGGCGGGTTGTGTGACGGTGGACGGGTTGGGAATGCTGTTGCATCAAGCCGTGCCCGGGTTTGAACGCTGGTTTGGGATGCGGCCAGAGGTCGACGATGCGCTGCGACAGGCCGTGATCGGCATATGAGTAAACACCCTTTCATCATTGGCCTGACCGGGTCGATTGGCATGGGAAAATCCACAACTGCCGCGATGTTCGCGGCGCAGGGCGTGCCGGTATGGGATGCCGATGCGGCGGTTCATCGCCTCTATGCCAAAGGCGGTACGGCGGTCGAGCCGATCCGTGCGATCTGTCCCGCGGCAATCGTGGACGGGGCGGTGGATCGTGGCGCGTTGAAAGACTGGATCAACCGCGACCCGACGGCTCTGGCGCAGATTGAAGCCGTCGTGCATCCGCTGGTCGCGCGGGATCGCAGTGACTTCATCGTTTCTACCAAGGCGCCGATCATTTTGCTGGACATCCCGCTTCTGTTTGAAACCGGTGCTGAAGATCAGGTGGACTTGATCGTCGTCGCCTCGGCCCCGGCTGAATTGCAACGTGACAGGGTGCTGGCGCGCGGTTCGATGAGCGAAGAGCAGTTCAACACAATCCTTGCAAAACAGATGCCGGATGCGGAAAAACGAAAGCGCGCCGATGTGGTGATCCCGACAGAAACGATGGACGGCGCGCGCAAGGCCGTGGAAGCACTGGTCGCCGAGGTAAAGGAGCGTTTGTCCCATGCGTGAGATCGTGCTGGATACCGAGACGACCGGGTTCGACCCCGAGGCTGGCGACCGGATCGTCGAAATCGGCTGTCTTGAGCTTTACAACCACATGCCCACCGGCAAGACGTTTCACGAATACATCAACCCCGAACGGGATATGCCGGATGAAGCGTTCGGCGTGCATGGCATCGGCCCCGACCTGCTTTTGACCCCGCGCGCGGCGCAGGCGGGCGAGGTGACGTTGAAAGACAAGCCGGTGTTCAAACTGGTGGGCCAGGCGTTTCTGGACTTCATCGGCGACGCGCGACTGGTCATTCACAACGCCAGTTTCGATATGAAATTCCTGAATGCGGAACTGAAATGGATGGGGCTTCCGCAAATTCCCTGGGAACAGGCGACCGACACGCTGGCGATTGCGCGCAAGAAATTTCCGGGCGCGCCTGCCTCGCTGGATGCGTTGTGTCGCCGGTTCGGCATCGACAATTCGTCGCGCACCTTGCACGGCGCGCTTCTGGACAGCGAGATTCTGGCCGAAGTGTATCTGGAGCTGATTGGTGGACGGCAGCCGGATCTTGTTCTGGCGCCGGAACAGGGGGCGTCGTCAGATGGTGGCGCGGGTGGCGCATGGCGGCCTCAGCCGCGCCCGGCACCATTGCCCAGCCGGATCAGCAAAGAAGAAGCCGCCGCCCATGATGCTTTCGTGGAAAAGCTGGGCGACGGCGCGATCTGGAAAACCTGTCGCTAAAGCGCCTCGCGACAAACCTGAATCACAGCTTGTCGCGAAACGCAGTGTACCGCTCATATGTTGCGCGCGTTTCGCCTTAAGTGATGTCTCAAGTTTAAGGCGAAACGCTTTAGGCGATCCGGTCAGTTGACCTTGGCACCGCCCTGTTCGGCGGCCACACGGCGCTCGATCTCTTGGCGATACAGCGCAAGGAAATCGACGGTGTCCAGGTTGAGCGACGGGAAGCCACCATCACGGGTCACATCGGCCACGATGCGGCGCACGAAGGGAAACAGCATGCGCGGGCATTCGATCATCAGAAACGGGTGCATCTGGTCATCCGGCACGTTCTCGACCTGAAAGATACCGGCATATTCCAGTTCCATCAGGAACAATTGCTCACCACCGTTCTTGTTTTTCGACCCGATCGTGTATTTCGAGATCACTTCGAACTGATTGTCCGCCGGGCGTTTCTTGGCGTCCAGGGCAACTTCGACATTGATGTCGGGCTGAACCTCGCCTTGCACACCCTTCTGCGCCAGGATGTTTTCAAACGACATATCGCGGATGAATTGGCCAAGAACCTGCATCTTGGGTTGAACGGGGGCGGTTTGTGTTTTGGCTTCCTCGGCCATGAACTTCTCCTTCGGGAAAACTGTTGGCATGTGCTTACCACCTTGGCCCCGCACCCTCAACAAGGGGTTTTCGCGGGCGTGTTTTGGCGGTATCTGGGCCGTATGAAGGATATGATCCCCGCCTGGCTGGATGGCACCCTGACCCCGGTTGAGAAACTTCAGGCACATGTCGAGGGCATGAAGCACAAGGCCGTGTCAGTGTTTCTGTTTCACGCGGGCAAGGTCCTGATCCAGCAGCGTGCGGCGGGCAAGTATCATACGCCGAACAAATGGGCGAACACCTGTTGCACCCATCCGCACTGGAACGAAGACCCTCGCGATTGTGCGATACGGCGTCTGGAAGAAGAATTGGGGATCACTGACGTGGACCCGAAATGGGTCGAGCAGCTGGAATATCGCGCAGACGTGGGTGGTGGGCTGATCGAACACGAGGTGGTCGATATGTTCGTCATTCACGCCGATGAAACGCCAGAGATAAATCTTAACCCGTCAGAGGTGCAGGCGATCCAATGGCTTGACCGGGCGGCGCTGGAAGCGAAAATCGACGAAAATCCCGATATGTTCACGCCATGGCTGAAGATCTACATGTCGCACCACGCAAACTCAGTGTTTGGTCCAGCCTGACGGGCCCTCCACACCCGGATGGGTCGGGCGTTTTTCCGGAGTCACATCGGTGAAATCGCCGTCAATCACATCATCTTCGGGGTGATGCGGGTGCTGCGGCCTTTGCGGCCCCATCGTGAAGGTCTGCACCTGTATGCGTGATCGCGCCCAGTTGTAAACCGCGCGTCGCACGGCGGGGATCAGCAGTGCAAACCCCACGAAATCGGTGAAGAACCCGGGCGTCAGCAGCAGCGCGCCGGAAAACAGGATCATCGCACCATGGGCTAGCGGCTCGGTCGGATCGTTCAGTTGGCCGAAGCTTTCACGTAGTTGTGACAGCGCCAAAGCCCCCTGCGCGCGCATCAACTGTGTGCCCACAATTGCGGTCAAAACGACGATGGCGAGCGTTGGCCACAAGCCAATTGCACCCCCGACCTGAATGAACAGGGCAATCTCGATCATCGGAACCGCGATGAACAGCGCAAAAAGCCACATGGGTCATGTCTCCTTTTCGTTTCGAACGGTGGACTTGGCCCCGCACAGCACCTACATATGTCTCCGGTTGACGCGTTTCCATATCGCGCTTGAAAAGAGGTATAAATGAGCTCTTCCCTGATCCAGCTTCTGGTGCTTGCCGGCATCGCCCTGTTTCTGATCTTGCGCCTGCGCGACGTGCTTGGAACGCGTGAGGGGTTTGAAAAGCCGGTTGTGACGCGAAAAGACGATCGCCGCCTTGACCGCGACCAGCTTGAGGTGATCGAGGGCGGGCCGGACAGCGACATTACCGACCACGTACCCGAAGGCAGCCCGGCCGCCCGTGCGCTGGCCGCGATGAAGGGCGCCGAACCCACCTTCAATGTCAGCGAGTTTCTGGGCGGCGCGCGTGGTGCCTATGAAATGATTCTGATGGGGTTCGAAGCCGGCGATCTGGCCCAGATCAAGCCGTTTCTGGCTGACGATGTGTATGAGACCTTCGCCGCGGTGATCGAAGAGCGCGAGAAGAAGGGCCTGACCGTCGATGCCAAGTTTGTTGGCCTGCGCGAGCTGAAACTGGTCGATGCGGAATACAATCCCGACACCCGTGAAGGTGAGGTGACGGTGCGATTCATCGGTGAACTGACCTCGGTCGTGCGCGACAAGGGGGGCGACATCATCGAAGGCAACCCCAATGAAGTGAAGCGCCAGAAAGACGTCTGGACCTTTGCCCGCATCATGGGGTCGGACAACCCGAACTGGCAGCTTGTCGCCACGGGTGGATGATGTTTCGGGGGCTGGCATTTGCGCTGGCCCTTTTGGGCACGCCCGCGATGGCCGGGCTGGACAAAGCCGAGGTTACGATTCTGTCCTTCGACGATCTTGAAGGATGGGACCGCGACAACCATCAAGAGGCGTTGGCGGTGTTTCTGGACACATGCCGCGATCTGGACGATCCGCAATGGCGACCCATCTGCGCCTTGGCCGCGCAGCAAGAGGACGGCAAAACCTTCTTTGAGCTGTTCTTTCGCCCTGTCCTGATCCAGGACGGCAATGCGCCACTGTTCACCGCCTATTACGAACCGGAAATCCGTGGTTCGCGCACGCAGACGCTCAGATATCGGTATCCCGTCTATCGAAAGCCGCCAGAGGTGCAGCAGGGCGACGTCTGGCTGTCGCGCCGCGAGATCGAAGAGGGCGGCGCGCTTGAGGGTCGCGGGCTTGAAATCGCCTGGGTCGAAGACCCGGTGGAGCTTCAGTTCCTGCAAATTCAGGGGTCCGGGCGTATCCGCCTGGCCGAAGGCGGCACGATCCGACTGGGCTATGGTGGCTCGAACGGGCACAGCTTCCTGTCGCTGGGCAATGAACTGGTGCGTCAGGGGGTCTATAATGAACATCAGGTCTCGCAGCAGGTCATTCAGAACTGGGTGAAACGCAACCCCGAAGCCGGGCGCGAGCTGCTGTTGTCCAACCCCTCCTATGTGTTCTTTCGGGTGATCGGTAAGGTCGCGCCGCAGAAAGGGCCATTGGGGGCGATGAACCGGTCAATCACCGCGCATCGGTCGCTGGCGGTCGATCCGAAATATACCAAGCTGGGCGCACCGGTCTGGCTTGAGAAAAAGGGCAAGGAGCCGTTCAACCGCCTGATGGTCGCGCAGGATACCGGCTCGCGGGTCAAGGGCGCGCAACGAGCCGATATCTTCTGGGGCACAGGCGCGCGCGCCGGGCGCCTTGCCGGGCAGATCCGCGATGATGGCCGGATGGTCGTGCTGCTGCCGATCCAGCGTGCCTTTGCCATGCTGCCCGAGGAGTAGGCATGGCCCGCCGACCCCGACATCTGAGCGCCGAGGACAAGGCGCTTTGGAAAAAGGTGGCAGACAGCACCAACCGGCTGCATCCTGCCCGCCCGTTAGCCGATTTGCCTGCGAAGAACCCGACCCCGCCGAAAGAACGGCAACCGAAAGCGCGCCACCCGGCGTTTCAGCTTGGGCAGAACGCCAAAACCAACGCCCTGCCCCATGACCTTTCGCCGTCCTTGTCCAACAGCGTTGCCAGCCAGCCCGTGTCGATGGACCGCAAGACCTTCGGCAAGATGAAAAAGGGGCGCTTGTCGCCTGAATCGCGGATTGACCTGCATGGAATGACCATCGCGCAGGCGCATCCGGTGCTGATCCGGTTCATCCTTGATGCGGCTGCCGCCGATCGGCGGCTGGTTTTGGTGATCACCGGCAAGGGAAAGCATCGTGACGATGGCGGCCCGATCCCGGTGCGCCATGGCGTGTTGCGCCACCAGGTGCCGCACTGGCTGAACTCCATGCCGCTGAAACAGCACGTGCTTCAGATTTCCGAGGCACACCTGAAGCATGGCGGTCAGGGGGCATATTACGTCTATCTGCGCAGGCGCCGCTGAACGCTATTGCGTGATCGGTGTCACGATCAGACGGGTCGCGTTCTGCACCACCAGAACCGTACCGGGGATCAGACCCACCCGCGTTGACGGGTCACCACCATAAGCAGCACCCACATCCGGCACGCTTCGCAACAATCGCAGGAACGATGGCGACGCAAGTGCCGTGGCGTGGTCAATCTTGCCATCGCTGAACGCCGAGATATCCACCATGGTCACGTCAAGCTCGGCCAGCTTGTCGACATCCGTGGTGTTGCCAAGCCGGGCGGTTTGGCCGGTCAGCCCCGCCGACAGGCGCAGGGCAATGTCACGGGTCGAGGTGAAGATATAGAAGGGCTGCGGCAGTTTTCCGATCCGCTCGGCCTGCGCCCGGAACACGTCAATGTCGATATCGGGCGAAATCAGGATCACACCGCCGATCTTGCCAAGCCCCGCGCGCCCATCCGAAATGGCCATCTGACGCAGGGTTTCCATCGCCAACAGCGCGCCCATGGAATGACCCACCAGCAAGACCTCGCCGACGCCGGTGTCCGAGACATTGCGGATCACTGCCTCCAGCCCATCCCGGGCAATCAGCATCGAATCGCGGTCATATCCATATCCCAACGCCTGCCCTGCGCTGGGCCAGGAATAATGGATCGGCAGGAAGGGCAGATCCAGATCTTCGGTCAGTTGGGCGAAGCGATACAGACCTTCCGCAAAATTGTTGTTGAACCCGTGGACGAAAATGATCGCTGTGCGCTCTTCCTGCCTGCGTGTCCGCAGCTCGTTCCGCAGAAGAGACTGAAATTCGCCGTGCGATTTGATCGGAAAGTGCTTGTCCAGCAGGAAATGCCGGCTTGGGTCCGGCGTTTGGCTGTGCGGCCATTCGATGCTGCCGGGTTCACGGTCCGGGGGCACCGACACATCGAACCGGCCATAAATCAGGTTTCGGCTGCGATTGCCGATGGGGAACCCCTGCGTATCGACCTCGCGCGTGGTGCCAACATAGATGCGCTGAACCTCGCCCGTTTCGGACGCTCCTTCATACAGGTTCAGCGTCCCGCGCGGTGCGCAGGCGGCAAGAAGCAGAACAAGGATTATCTGATGAACAATACGCAAGCGCGACCCCCCGGATTTCACTACTGGATACCCGAGGAAATCGCCTCTGCATAGATATCAAAGCATGTAGCGGCTGACATCCGTTGTGGCCATCAGCTCTCCGAGGTTTTGATCCACGAAGGCCTTGTCGACCACGACCTTGTCGCCTGCCCGGTCGGGGGCGGTAAAGCTCAGCTCTTCAAAGACCCGCTCCAGCACTGTGTAGAGCCGCCGCGCGCCGATATTCTCGACGCTTTGATTGACCTCGGCGGCAATGGCGGCCAGCGCGGCGATGCCGTTTTCGGTAAACTCAACCGTCACCTCTTCGGTGTTCATCAGCGCCGAATATTGCAGCGTCAAGGCGTTGTCGGTTTCGGTCAGGATGCGCACGAAATCTTCTTCCGTCAGGGCGCGCAGCTCGACCCGGATCGGCAAACGGCCCTGCAATTCGGGCAACAGGTCCGAGGGCTTCGCCACGTGAAACGCGCCCGAGGCGATGAACAGGATGTGATCCGTTTTCACCGGCCCATGCTTGGTGGAAACAGTCGTGCCTTCGATCAGCGGCAGCAGATCACGCTGCACCCCTTCCCGACTGACATCGGCGCCGCGCGCGTCAGCCCGGGCGCAGACCTTGTCGATCTCGTCCAGAAACACGATGCCGTTCTGTTCAACCGCTTCCAATGCGGCGCGGGTTACGGTTTCGTCGTCCAGAAGCTTGTCCGCCTCGTCCGAGATCAGGACATCATAGCTGTCGCGCACGGTCATTTTCTTTTTCACGGTGCGCCCACCGAATGCCTTGCCGAACATGTCGCCAAGGTTCAGCATTCCCATGCCCTGCCCCGGCTGGCCGGGCACATCGAACATCTGCATCGGGTTCGAAGTGTCGGCGATTTCCAATTCAACCTCGTGGTCGTCCAGTTCGCCCGAGCGCAGTTTCTTGCGGAACATTTCACGGGTGTTGTCTCGGGCATCCGTGCCGGCGATGGCCTCGATCACCCGGTCTTCGGCGGCGGCTTCGGCGCGCGCCTTCACGTCTTCCCGCATGTATTCGCGGGTCTGCATGATCGACGCATCCACCAGATCACGCACGATCTGCTCCACGTCGCGGCCGACATAGCCGACTTCGGTGAACTTCGTGGCCTCGACTTTGATAAATGGCGCACGAGCCAGCTTCGCCAACCGGCGGCTGATTTCAGTCTTGCCGACGCCGGTGGGGCCGATCATCAGAATGTTCTTGGGATACACCTCGTCGCGCAGATCGTCGGACAATTGCTTGCGCCGCCAACGGTTGCGCAGCGCCACAGCGACGGCGCGTTTGGCGTCTTTCTGCCCGATGATATAGCGATCCAGCTCGCTGACGATTTCGCGGGGGGTCAGGTCGGTCATGCGCCGATCTCCTCAACTGTCAGGTTGCCGTTGGTGTAAACGCAGATATCGGCGGCAATCGCCATCGCCTTGCGGGCCACGCCTTCGGCGTCCAGATCGCTGTCGATCAGCCCACGTGCGGCGGCCAGGGCGAAATTGCCGCCTGATCCGATCGCGGCAATGTTGTGTTCGGGTTCCAGCACGTCACCCGCGCCGGTGATGACCAGAAGCTCCTTCCCGTCTGTCACAATCAGCATCGCTTCCAGCTTTTGCAGGTATTTGTCTGTCCGCCAGTCCTTCGCCAGCTCGACCGAGGCGCGGGCGAGTTGGCCTGGTGTCGCCTCCAGCTTCTTTTCCAGCCGCTCCAGCAAGGTGAACGCATCCGCCGTGGACCCGGCGAACCCCGCCACCACGTCGAACCCGCCCGGCGAGAGCCTGCGCACCTTGCGTGCCGTGCCCTTGATTACGGTTTGACCAAGGCTGACCTGTCCGTCGCCTGCGATCACCACCTTGCCACCCTTGCGCACGCCAATAATCGTTGTGCCGTGCCAGCCGGGAAAATCCGTCTCTGCCATGTCGCCTCCGTTTCGTTCCACCCTATATGGACGCGGGGGGCGGGTCAGACAAGCACCCCGGCTTGTTCTTCGCCAGATCGGGGGCTAGCGTGGCGTCATGCCGGTCACCAAAATCCTGCGCGTCTATCTTGACCCCGAGCCGTTGCAGCGCGCGCGGCAGGGCAAGTTCAACTTCGTGAACAAGATTGCGCAGACGTTGGAGGCGCGCGGCTTCCGCATCGAATACCGCAAGAATAGTGACGTTCAGCGGCTGCGGTCGGTCGCGCGCAAGGGCTATGCGCTGTTTCTGATGGATGAACCCCTGCATGACCGGGCGCTGACCATGCGGCGCAGTTATTTCTATCCGTTCTGGCGGATCGAGGCATCGGCCAAGCGGTGGGAGTTCGAAGTCGCGCAGAAAGCGTTTGACCCCGGTGAGGTTGATCCGCGCGTTGCCCGCGATTGGGCCGACAACTGGCGCAAATGGTTGTTCAAAGGGGCCGCGTCACAGATCACACGCGACGGGCCGATCTATGTGCCGCTGCAAGGGCGGCTGTTGCATCACCGCAGCTTCCAGGCCGCCAGCCCGGTTGAAATGCTTGAACAGGTTGCGACCCATTTCCCCAACACGCCGATCCTTGCCACGTTGCATCCGGGCGAGGTGTATACCCAAGCCGAACACGCGGCGTTGAATACTCTTGTGTCCCGTCATCCCAATGTCACGCTTGCCACAGGGCAGATGAACGCGGCCCTCGCCGCCTGCCGGTTCGTCGTGACGCAGAACTCTTCTGCCGCGCTGTTTGGTTTTTTCTTCGGCAAGCCCGCCGTACTGTATGGCCGGATCGACTTCCACCACATCGCCGCCAACGTGCATGAATTGGGCGTGCAAGAGGCGTTTGATGCGGTGCAGAACATGTCCCCGGAGTTCGACCGGTATCTGTATTGGTTCACGATGCTGAACGCCATACAGGCGGATGCCGAGGATTGCGAGGATCAGATCCTGCGCACCTTGCGAAAACGTGGTTGGCAGGTGGATTAGAGCCTATTCCAGCCACCCCGCCAAGTTGCGCTCGGCCACGCCCATCAGTGCGGCGATATGGGCGTCATCGTCGTTCAGGCACGGAATATAGGTGAAGCTTTCGCCCCCCGCTTCGACAAAGGCTTCCTGAATCTCTTCCTGAATTTCCTCAAGCGTTTCGATGCAATCAGCGGAAAATGCGGGGGCAATCACCGCGATGTTTTTCTTGCCGGCCTTGGCCAGCCGCGCAACCTCTTTCACCGTATAGGGCTTCAGCCATTCTTCCGGCCCAAAGACCGATTGGAAGGTGGTGGTGATGTCGTCATCGCCCCAGCCCAGCCGCTCTTTCAACAGGCGGGTGCTTTTCTGACATTGGCAGTGATACGGGTCGCCCTGCTGCAAATACCGTTCCGGCATCCCGTGATAGGACACGACCAGAAGGTCAGGCTTCTGCTCCATCGCCGCGTATCCACGTTCGACCGACTGGGCCAGCGCATCGACATAGGCGGGATCATCGAAATAGGGCGGGATGGTGCGGCTGGCCGGTTGCCACGCCTCGTCCATCAGGGCGCGGAAAAACTGGTCATTCGCGGTGCCCATCGTGGCCCCCGCATATTGCGGGTAAAGCGGGAAGAACAGGATGCGATCACAGCCAGCCGCGACCATTTCGCGCACCTTCGATTTGGTCGACGGGTTGCCATAGCGCATACAGAAATCGGTCATCACCTCGGTGCCATATCGCTTTTCCAACGCGGCTTGCAGTTTGGTGATTTGCTGCTTGGTGATGGTCATCAGGGGGCTTTCGCCCAAGTCTTCGTTCCAGATCGACTTGTATGCTTCGCCCGACGAAAACGGGCGTTTGGTCAGGATGATCCCTTGCAGGATTGGCTGCCATTTCCAGGCGGGATAGTCGATGACGCGCTTGTCGGACAGAAATTCGTTCAGATACCGGCGCATCGACCAGTAATCATAGCCATCGGGCGTGCCCAGATTGGCGAACAGAACGCCGACCTTGCGGGCGGGCAGGATGGGGTGGTCAGCGGGTTTTTCCATGATCATCTCTACGTTCCGTTTCGCGTGTTGGATCAATTGCGGGCCAGGGGTCTGGTGTCAATCGGGCAATTTGGTTTCATCCGTGCCCAGCGCATCGGCCAGACGGGCGGCGGCGCTTCCGGGGCGCAATGGCTTGGGCTGGCTGTCATCGGGTGCCCAACCGGTCAGAAAGACAAGATCAAAGCTGGCCGTGATACGACCATCCCCCGCGGGGAAATGCCGGGCATAGCGGGTGTTGACGGCATTCAGGAAGCGGCGTGAAAGTGGCTGATTCAGTCTCTGTTCCAGCGCATTTCGCTCTCCCATCAGCCGCAGATCTCGGATCAGGGCGGTGGCGTCGGGATATGTCACCTTGCGCAGATCACTGTCAGCGACTGGCAAGGCAAAGCCTGCCCGTTGAAGCAGAGCGCCAAGGTCGCGAATTTCGCCCATCGGCAGGATGCGGGGCGACAGGCCGCCGGTGGTCTCGATCTCGACCTCGGCCAGCACCGCGCGAAGCTCGGCCAAGGTCTGGCCGCCAAACATCACGCCCATGAACAAACCATCCGGTTTCAGCGCGCGTTTAGCCTGTATCAATTGTCCGACCGGGTCGTTGGCCCAGTGCAAGGACAGCCCATGGACGACCAGATCATGCATCCCGACCTCAAGGTCCAGCGTGTCATCATCCGCCACAATCTTCGCATCCGGGAACGACTCACGCCAGATTTCGGGAAAACCTGTGACGACAGCGGGTTTGGTAAACGTTCTGTTAACCTCTGTCAGGCGATCCTTCACCTCATCCGCTGCAAGACGTTGCAGGAACAGCCCCTCGGGCGCGGCGCGCCGGCGATTGCGGGCAAGCTGCTCACGATCGGTCAGGCGGGGCGGAGATTTGGCGTCGGTCTGCGTCATGGGCGCGGACCATAGATGGAAGGTCGGAAAATGCAATCGGCGCTTGGCGTTCTTTATCCCCCGCAATGCGTCAGCTGTGCGGCGCCCACCGAGTCCGACTTCGCCCTTTGCGGTGCCTGTTGGCGTGACACCCCGTTTATCGAAGGGTTGGTTTGCGATCTGTGCGGTGATCCCCTGCCCGGTGAAGACGATGGCACCCCGGCCCATTGTGACGCCTGCCTTGCCACACCGCGACCATGGCGTCACGGTCGCGCGGCGCTGCGGTATTCGGCAAATGCGCGGCGGTTAATTTTGGCGCTGAAACATGGCGACCGGCCGGAACTCGCGCGTGCCGCGGCGCCCTGGCTGGCGCGTGCTGCGACCCCTCTGATCGCGGCTGATACGGTGATCGTGCCGATGCCGATCCATTGGTCGCGGCTGTTTCGTCGTCGTTATAACCAGTCTGTCGAACTTGGGCGGGCCTTGGCGAGGTTTTTGCATCTGGACCACACGCCCGATGCGCTGGTGCGCCCGAAACGCACGCGGGCGCATGACGGGATGGATGTCGAAACGCGGTTTGCCAACATGCAGGGCGCGATACGGCCGCATCCGAAAAGGGGGGCGGCGCTTGCGGGGCGCAGCGTGCTGCTTCTGGATGACGTGATGACCTCGGGCGCCAGTTTCGATGCGGCCACGCGGGCTTGCCTTGCGGCGGGGGCAGATCACGTCAATGTGCTGGCCCTTGCCCGCGTGACGCGGGATGCCTAGGTTTCGGAAGTTCCGGCCAACCCGGCCAGCCACGAAACGGAGCCGCCCATGCAACCTGTCACCATCTACACCTCGCCACTTTGTGGCTATTGCCATGCCGCAAAGCGTTTGCTGAACAGCAAGGATGTGGTGTTTGACGAAATCGACGTGATGATGAACCCAGAAATGCGGCAGGAAATGATGCGCCGCGCAAACGGGCGGCACACGGTGCCTCAGATTTTCATCGGGGACGTTCATGTTGGTGGGTTTGATGATATTGCCGCGCTGGATCGAAATGGCAAACTTGACCCTTTGTTGGCGGGTTAGAGTATGAAAACGGCGCTGATCCAGTTCACGGCGGGCGAGGATCCTGCCGCCAACCTGGAAACCGTGCGGCAAATGGTGCGCGACGCTGCCAGGTCCGGCGCGGCGTTTGTTCTGACCCCCGAGGTCAGCAATATCCTGTCCAGCAGCCGCCGACATCAGCAAGCGGTTTTGTACCACGAAGCGGACGACCCGTTTCTTGCCGCGATGCGCGAAGACGCCGCCGCGCTGGGCCTCTGGCTTCTGATCGGATCCTTGGCGCTCAAGACCGGTGACTCGGACGGGCGGTTCGCCAACCGATCCTTCCTGATCTCGCCCGAGGGTGAGATCATGGCGCACTATGACAAGATCCATATGTTCGACGTCGAGATCGACGAGACCGAAACCTATCGTGAAAGCGCAGCCTATCGCCCCGGAACGCAGGCAGTGGTCGCCGACACACAGTTTGGGAAAATCGGCCTGACCATCTGTTATGACATGCGCTTTCCACACCTGTTTCGCAAGCTGGCCAAGGCGGGCGCCACGATCATCACAGCGCCTGCCGCCTTTTCCCCTGTAACGGGCAAGGCGCATTGGCAAAGCCTGCTGCGGGCCCGCGCGATCGAAAACGGAGTATTCATTCTGGCCCCCGCGCAATGCGGACAAAACGGGCCGACGCGTGCGACCCACGGGCATTCGCTGGTCGTCTCGCCCTGGGGCGAGGTTCTGGCCGATGGCGGTGATGCGCCCGGCATCACAATGGTTGATCTTGACCTTGCGGACGTGGGAAGGTCGCGCCGACGCGTGCCGTCGCTTGACCATGATCGCGAATTTGAAGGTCCCTGATGTCGGAAAGCTCGGTTGATACCCTGTCTGTTGCCCTGTTCAGTGAAATGTTCATGGCCGACCAGCTGGCGCGCACCCGCCTGTCAAAGGCGCTGCCCAAGGGGATGGAGCTGAGCCACTTTTCCGTGCTGAACCATCTGGCGCGGTTGAACGAAGAAAAAAGCCCTGCGCAACTGGCCAAGGCCTTTCACGTGACCCGTGGTGCCATGACCAATACGCTGAACAAGCTGGAATGGGCGGGGCATGTGCATATCCGCCCCGACTGGGACGATGCACGGCGCAAGTTCGTCACGATCTCACCTTCGGGCCGGGCGGCGCGGGATGCGGCGCTTCAGGCGATCACACCAATCATCGGCAACATGGTCACGAAGATTGGCACAGACCGGGTGCGCAATGCGCTGCCGGTCCTGCGCGAGATGCGACAATTGCTCAGTGATATCGAATGAAATCGCTGGAGTTTGCGACCGACCTTCTGGTGCAGGCGGGTCAAACCGACATCACGCATTATGATGATCGCATCGTGCAGACCACCCCGGATGAGCCGAATTTCTGGTTCGGAAATCGAGTGATTTTTTCCGATCCACCAACGGATGCAGCCCTGCTGATCGCGCAATTTCACCGCGATCTGCCAGCGGCCCGGCATGTCTGCATCGGCTGGGATATTCCTGACCTGCCGCTGGAAGAGGTAACCAGAGTTTTCGAAGGCACGGGTCTGCGCGTCGAACAAGGAGATACGCTGGCCTTGCGTGGTGCCCTGCGACGCGCACCTGTTCCGGAAGGCGCTTGGATTCGGTCGTTTTCAAGCCCGTCCGACTGGCGGCAAAGCGCGGCGATCGCCAAGGTTCACCATATGAAGGACGGGCTGCCCGAAGCCGAGTTAGAGACTTATCTGCACAACAAGTCGATTTCCCGGCAAGCGCAGATCGCTAACGGATTGGGGCAGTGGTATGGTCTGTTCTATGGCAACCGATTGGCGGGGGATATGGGCATCTTCCACGATGACAGGCTGATCCGTTACCAATCTGTCCAGACGCACGAAGCGTTCCGGCGCCGCGGCATCTGTGCGGCACTTCTATGTGCTTGTCTGGATTGGGCCAGATCACGTGCACCGAAGGCGCTGCCTGTCATTGTTGCACAGGCGGACAGCGACGCCGGGCGGTTGTATCGGCGGGCTGGGTTCGAACTGGCAGAAACCACGATCAGCGCCTATCGCCCGTCGCGTTAGGCGTTCGGCTTCACACATGCCATGGCATAATTCACCGACAGGTCGCGGTCCGAGATGGACCAGCTCCACCCCAGCGGATTGAACACCATGCCCTTGCGGTCAACCTCGTTCAGACCGGCTTTAGTGATCAGGTCTGCCAGCTCGTCCGGCGTGATGAATTTCGACCATTCATGCGTGCCTTTGGGCAGCCAGCGCATGACATGCTCGGCCCCGACGATGGCAACCATGAAACTTTTCGGATTGCGGTTGATGGTTGAGGCGACCATCAAACCACCCGGCTTCAACAGTCGCTGACAAGCGGTCAGATAGGCAAGCGGGTCGGCCACATGCTCGACCACTTCCATGTTCAGAACCACGTCAAACTGCTCTCCCGCATCGGCCAGCGCCTCGGCGGTGGTGTGGCGATAGTCGATGTCCAGGCCCATCTGTTCGGCGTGAAGCTGCGCAACAGGGATGTTGCGCGCGGCCGCATCTGCGCCGACAACTTCGGCCCCCAAGCGGGCCATGGGCTCAGACAGCAACCCGCCACCGCAGCCGATATCCAGCAGACGCAAGCCCTTGAACGGGGTGTTTTCGACCAGATCGCGCCCGAATTCAGCGGCAATCTGGCTTGTGATGTAATCAAGCCGCACAGGGTTCATCATGTGAAGCGGCTTGAACTTGCCGGTCGGATCCCACCATTCGGCGGCCATGGCTTCGAACTTGGCGACCTCGGCGGGGTCAACGGTGGTTTGGGTGTCAGCACTCATCAAAGGCGACTTTCTTTCTGATGGCGGGCGTGGCCGGGTCAATATATAGATGACATATGGACAAGGCCGCAGGAAAAAACAACGCCACTTCACGGCTTCACCCGCCGATCGACCCGTTTGACCGGCGGATGCTGGATGTGGGCGACGGGCATCGGATCTATGTCGAACAAAGCGGCAATCCGCACGGCATCCCCGTTGTTGTGTTTCATGGCGGGCCGGGGGGCGGATCGTCGCCCGCGATGCGTCGGTTTTTTGACCCGGAAGATTATCGTATCATCCTGTTTGATCAGCGTGGCTGTGGCCGGTCGCGCCCCCATGCCAGCATCGACGCGAACACCACTTGGCATCTGGTTCAGGATATCGAGCATATCCGGCTGACGCTTGGCATTGATCGCTGGGTTGTATTCGGCGGCTCCTGGGGCGCAACGCTGGCGTTGATCTATGCGCAATCGCATCCGTCCCGCGTGGCCTGGCTGGTGCTGCGTGGCGTTTTCCTTGCGACGCAGGCCGAGCTGAACTGGTTCTATGGCGGCGGCGCCGGGCGGTTCTGGCCTGAATTGTGGGAGCGGTTCGAAAGCCTGATTCCCGAAGACGAGCACGACGACATGATCGCCGCCTATAACCGGCGTTTGTTTTCGGGAGAACCGGGTGAAGAGGCACGCTATGCAAAGGCATGGACCGGGTGGGAAAATGCGCTGGCATCGATCAACAACACCGGCACGGTGATCGACAGCCCGGCGGATTACGCCCGCGCTTTTGCCCGGCTGGAAAACCACTATTTCACCCACGGCGCGTTTCTTGAGGTGGATGGCCAGATTCTGCGCGATATGCCAAAGATCGCCCATATTCCCGGCACCATCGTGCAGGGTCGGCACGATATGATCTGCCCGCCGACAACTGCTTATCATCTACACCAACGCTGGCCGTCATCCGACCTGCGGATGATCCATATGGCAGGCCACGCGCTGTCCGAACGCGGCATCGCGGATGAACTGGTCCGCACGATGGAGAAGCTGGCACGGCAAAGGGATACATTGGGGGCGAAGTAGACTCAGCTTGCATCCCGGCATGAACTGACCTATATCCCCTTTCAACAGCGGCGCTTCGGCCTCCACCCCCGAAGCTCCACCGGAAATTCCGACGGGCCCGCTGGCCCGTTTTTTTGTTTTGGAGATACGTGTGAGCAACCTTGTTGCCAAAGCGGCCATTGACCGGCGTCTTGCCGAGATCGTCCAGCCCGTGATCGAAGGGATGGGGTTTGAACTTGTGCGTCTGCGCCTGATGGGCGGCAAGACACCCACCTTGCAGATCATGGCCGAACGCCCCGATGGCGGGATCGAAGTTGACGAATGCGCCGACATTTCCACCGCTGTCAGCGCGGTGCTGGATGTCGAAGACCCGATCGAGGACAATTATACGCTGGAAGTCGGTTCACCCGGCATCGACCGCCCCCTGACCCGCCTGAAGGATTTTCAGGACTGGAACGGGTATGTCGCCAAGATCGAAACCTCTGAACTGATCGACGGGCGCAAACGCTTCAAGGGCGAATTGGCGGGTGTCGAAGGCAATGAAATTCTGATCGAGATCGAGAATCAGGGTGAAACAGTCACCATTGGCCTCGATTTCGACTGGCTGTCGGAAGCGAAGCTGGTTCTGACAGACGACCTTATTCGCGACGTGCTGCGTCAGCGGAAGGATGACGGGCAGATTGACGAAGCCCAATTTGATGAAGTTCAAAAAATCACCGGTTCTGAGGAGGACTGAGACAATGGCAATTACTTCTGCAAACCAGTTGGAGCTGCTCCAGACCGCCGAAGCCGTCGCGCGCGAGAAGATGATCGACCCCGCGCTGGTGATTGAAGCGATGGAAGAAAGCCTGGCGCGCGCCGCCAAGTCGCGTTACGGCGCCGAGATGGACATTCGCGTGTCGATTGACCGTAAAACCGGTCGCGCCACATTCACCCGCGTGCGCACCGTGGTCGAAGATGACGAGCTTGAGAATTATCAGGCCGAGTTCACCGTCGATCAGGCCAAGCAATACATGGATGACCCCAAGGTCGGTGACACGTTCGTTGAAGAAGTGCCGCCGGTCGAAATGGGCCGTATCGCCGCGCAATCCGCCAAGCAGGTGATCCTGCAAAAGGTCCGCGAAGCCGAACGGGATCGCCAGTACGAAGAGTTCAAGGACCGCGCGGGCACGATCATCAATGGTCAGGTCAAGCGCGAAGAATATGGCAACGTCATCGTTGACGTGGGCACCGGCGAGGCCATTCTGCGTCGCAACGAAAAGATCGGCCGCGAAGCCTATCGCCCGAATGACCGTATCCGCTGCTATATCAAGGACGTGCGCCGCGAAGCCCGCGGCCCGCAGATTTTCCTGAGCCGTACGGCACCCGAGTTCATGGCCGAGCTGTTCAAGATGGAAGTGCCGGAAATCTATGACGGCATCATCGAAATCAAGGCGGTGGCCCGTGACCCCGGTTCGCGCGCGAAGATCGCCGTGATCTCCTATGACGGCTCGATTGACCCGGTGGGCGCCTGTGTGGGTATGCGCGGCAGCCGCGTGCAGGCCGTGGTGAACGAACTTCAAGGTGAAAAGATCGACATCATTCCGTGGAACGAAGATCAGCCGACCTTCCTTGTGAACGCGCTTCAACCTGCCGAAGTGTCCAAGGTGGTGCTGGACGAAGAAGCGGGCAAGATCGAAGTGGTCGTGCCGGACGAGCAACTGTCGCTCGCCATTGGTCGTCGCGGTCAGAACGTGCGTCTGGCCTCGCAACTGACAGGTCTGGATATCGACATCATGACCGAAGCCGAAGAAAGCGAACGTCGTCAGGCCGAGTTTGCCGAACGCACCAAGCTGTTCATGGAAACGCTGGATCTGGACGAGTTCTTTGCCCAGCTGCTCGTGTCCGAGGGATTTGCAAACCTGGAAGAGGTTGCTTATGTGGAGCTTGATGAGCTGTTGGTGATCGACGGTGTCGATGCCGCAACCGCAGAAGAGCTTCAGGCCCGCGCCCGCGACTATATCGAGGCGCAGAACGCCAAGGCGCTGGAAAATGCCCGCGCGCTGGGCGTCGAAGACAGCCTGATCGCCTTCGAAGGTCTGACCCCGCAGATGGTCGAAGCCCTGGCCGAGGATGGTGTGAAATCGCTGGAAGATTTCGCAACCTGCGCCGACTGGGAGCTGGCAGGCGGCTGGACCACGGTGGATGGTGAGCGGATCAAGGATGATGGCTCGCTTGAGAAATTCGGCGTGACGCTGGAGCAGGCGCAAGACCTTGTGATGACCGCCCGCATCCTTCTGGGGTGGGTCGATCCGGCTGATCTGGTGGCAGAGGACGCCGAAGAAGACGGTACTGTCGAGGAGGCCGAGGCCTGATCTCAGGCCTCGGGTCGGCGCATGACGCGCGGTGGGCAGAAAAAGCGGCCGGAGGAGCCGGAACGGCGCTGTATCGCGACCGGAGAAACCCAGCCCAAGGCCGGGCTGATCCGTTTTGTCGTGGGACCGGACGGATCGGTGGTGCCGGATCTGCTGGGCAAATTGCCCGGCCGCGGGATCTGGGTGTCCGCCGACCGGGCTGCATTAGAGAAAGCCGCCAAGAAGGGGCTGTTCTCGCGGGCGGCGAAACAGCAGGTGACTGTCCCGGCTGACCTGCTGCCCATGCTTGAAGCAGCGCTGGCCGACAGGGTGGTTCACCTGATCAGCCTTGCGCGCAAGGCGGGCGGTGCGGTCGCCGGGTTTGAAAAGGTGAAAGACTGGCTTGTTAAGGAACAGGCCGCCGTCTTGATCCAGGCGTCGGACGGGTCCGAGCGGGGCAAATCGAAGCTGCGCCCCCCGCCCGGTCGCGACCGGTTCTTCACCTGCCTGACGGCAGATGAGCTGGGAATGGCCTTCGGGCGTGAAAATGTGATACATGGCGCGCTTGCGTCTGGTGGTTTGGCGTCCCGTGTTGTAGAGGAAGCCAAGAAGCTAGAGGCGCTGCGCGAGCAAGAGAAAGACGGTGGCAACGGTCACCGGAAAGGTACGAAGACCAGATGAGCGATAATGACGGCAAAAAGACCCTTGGCCTGCGCGGCGGTGCCCGCCCCGGTCAGGTAAAGCAAAGCTTTAGCCACGGGCGGACGAAAAACGTCGTGGTCGAAACGAAACGCAAGCGCGTTGTCGTGCCCAAGCCGGGTGCGGCAGCGGGTGCTGGTGCGGCCTCGCCTGCGGCGGGTGACCCCAAGAAACGCCCTGCCGGTATTTCTGATGCCGAGCTGGAGCGCCGCATGAAAGCCTTGCAGGCCGCCAAAGCCCGCGAGACCGAAGAAGCCGAAGCCCGCGCCGCCGAAGAAAAGGCGCGCGAGGAAGAACGCCAGCGCCGCCGCGAGGAAGCCGAAGCGAAAGAGCGCGAAGAGCGTGAACGCGAGGAGGCCCTGAAAGCCAAGGCCGAGGAAGAAGAGCGTAAGAAGCGCGAAGCCGAGGATTCCCGCAAGCGCGCCAAGGAACCCGCCCCGGCCGCCGATCCGGCTGCCGCTCAGGCTGCCGAACAGCGTGGTGCCGGCAAAACCGCCTCGGGCCCCCGCAAGAAAGACGACCGTGGCGGGGCGGCTGACCGTCAGAACCGCAACACCAAAGGTGCGGGCCGTGACGATGGCCGCCGCTCGGGCAAGCTGACGCTGAACCAGGCGCTGCGTGGTGGCGGAGACCGCCAACGCTCGGTCGCCTCGATGCGACGCAAGCAGGAACGCGCGCGTCAAAAGGCGATGGGCGAGAATGTCGAGCGTGAAAAGATCATTCGCGACGTTCAGTTGCCCGAAGCCATCGTGGTGTCCGAACTGGCCGTCCGCATGGCTGAGCGTGTTGCAGACGTGGTCAAGGCGCTGATGAACATGGGCATGATGGTGACCCAGAACCAGACCATCGACGCCGACACCGCCGAGCTGATCATCGAAGAGTTTGGCCACAAGGTCGTGCGCGTATCCGATGCAGACGTTGAAGACGTGATCGACCAGGTCGAGGACAAGGAAGAAGATCTTGTCGCCCGCCCGCCCGTGATCACCATCATGGGCCACGTTGACCACGGCAAAACCTCGCTTCTGGATGCGATCCGCAACGCGAAAGTGACCGCTGGCGAAGCTGGCGGCATCACCCAGCATATCGGCGCCTATCAGGTGAAAACCGATAGTGGTGCGGTGTTGTCCTTCCTGGATACACCCGGCCACGCGGCATTCACGTCGATGCGGGCCCGTGGCGCGCAGGTGACGGATATCGTGGTGCTGGTTGTGGCGGCGGATGATGCTGTCATGCCGCAGACGATCGAAGCCATCAATCACGCCAAGGCTGCCGAAGTGCCGATGATCGTCGCGATCAACAAGTGCGACAAGCCTGCTGCGAACCCCGATCAGGTGCGGACCGAACTTCTTCAACACGAAGTGATCGTCGAGAAGATGTCGGGCGACGTGCAGGATGTCGAGGTTTCGGCCGTCACCGGTCAGGGTCTTGATGAACTGCTGGAAGCCATCGCGCTTCAGGCCGAGATTCTGGAACTCAAGGCCAACCCGAACCGCGCCGCATCCGGTGCGGTGATCGAAGCGCAGCTTGACGTGGGCCGTGGCCCCGTTGCAACCGTTCTGGTTCAGAACGGCACCCTGAAACAAGGCGACATCTTCGTGGTGGGCGAACAATACGGCAAGGTCCGCGCTTTGGTAAACGACAAGGGCGACCGCGTGAAGGAAGCCGGTCCCTCCGTTCCGGTCGAGGTGCTGGGCCTGAACGGCACACCCGAGGCTGGCGACGTCCTGAACGTGGTCGAGACCGAAGCCCAGGCGCGCGAAATCGCCGCGTATCGCGAGCAGGCCGCGAAAGACAAGCGCGCTGCCGCAGGGGCCGCCACGACGCTTGAACAGATGATGGCAAAGGCCAAGGCCGACGAAGATGTCGCCGAGCTGCCCATCCTGGTCAAAGCCGATGTGCAAGGCTCTGCCGAAGCGATCGTGCAGGCGATGGAGAAGATCGGCAACGAAGAGGTCCGCGTGCGCGTGCTGCACTATGGTGTGGGTGCGATCACCGAATCCGATATCGGTCTGGCCGAAGCATCGAATGCGCCGGTGATCGGTTTCAACGTCCGCGCCAATGCGCAGGCGCGCAGCAGCGCCAGCCAAAAAGGGGTCGAGATCCGGTACTACTCGATCATCTACGACCTTGTGGACGATGTGAAAGCCGCGGCCTCGGGTCTTCTGTCTGCTGAAGTGCGCGAGAATTTCATCGGCTACGCCGAGATCCGCGAAGTCTTCAAGGTGTCGGGTGTTGGCAAGGTCGCCGGCTGTCTGGTCACCGAAGGTGTCGCCCGCCGGTCGGCTGGTGTGCGCCTGCTGCGTGACAACGTGGTGATTCATGAAGGCACGCTGAAGACACTGAAACGCTTCAAGGACGAAGTGAAAGAGGTGCAGTCCGGTCAGGAATGCGGCATGGCGTTCGAGAATTACGAAGACATCCGCCCCGGCGATGTGATCGAGATCTTCGAACGTGAAGAGGTCGAACGCACCCTAGACTGATCCGGGAACGAGCGTTGCAAATGAAAAGGGGACGGTGCGACCGTCCCCTTTTTCTTACTGAATACGCAATGTGTTTCGGCTTAGGCCGCCTTGCAATTGTCGACCGGACGGCCTGCAAACAGGCGATCATCCACACGAACCACGATGCGTCCATCCGGAAGATCCCGCACAAACTGGCCTTGAACCATCACACAACTTCCAAGAACAATCGTCCGCAGCATCTGAATTCTCCCAATTCACAGCATCGAATCGGCGCAACCATAACAGGTATTTCGAGTTTCGACATATTTTTGCCGCAAACTGCGCGGATTACAGCCAATCCCGCAGAATTGGGATCAGTGGCAGATCGGCCGGTGGCATTGGATAGTCACGCAACTTGTCCACCCGCGCCCAGCTAAGCGTTTGACCTTCTTGCGGTTTTGGCTGGCCTTCCCATTTGCGACAGGCAAAGACCGGCATCAGAAGGTGAAAGTCCTCGTAACTGTGGCTGGCAAAGGTTAACGGCGCCAGACAGGACGCCCAGGTGTCTATGCCCAGCTCTTCCTTCAACTCGCGGATCAGGGCGTGTTCCGGGGTTTCGCCGGGTTCGACCTTGCCGCCGGGAAATTCCCACAAGCCGGCCATCGACTTGCCCTCGGGTCGCTGAGCCAGCAACACGCGGCCGTCGCGGTCGATCAGCGCCACCGCCGAGACAAGAACAACTTTCATGTGATGCCCTCTGCCGCGATTATGATCGATAATCGGCGTTGATCTGGACGTAGCCATGCGTCAGATCGCAGGTCCAGACCGTCGAAGCGCCACTGCCCACATCCAGATCGACGGAAATGATTAACTCGTCCTGCTTCATGTAGCGTGCGCCGTCTTGTTCGCGATACTCCGGCGACACCCAGCCCTTTTCGGCCACCAGAACCTCGCCAAAGCGGATCGACAGCTTGTCCCGTTCGGCATAGGCGCCGGATTTTCCGATGGCCATGACAACACGGCCCCAGTTCGGGTCTTCGCCCGCAATCGCGGTTTTCACCAGTGGTGAATTGGCGATGGCCAGTGCATGAGTGCGGGCGTCAGCATCGGATTTTGCACCGGTCACACGAACCTCGACAAACTTGGTGGCGCCTTCGCCGTCGCGCACCACTTGATGCGCCAGGTCCAGCATCACGCCATGCAGGGCGTCGCGGAAGGCTTGGTGGTCTGGTTTGACCTCGACGCCCGATGCGCCGGTTGCCGCCAGCAGCAACGTGTCTGAGGTCGAGGTGTCGCTGTCCACGGTGATGCTGTTGAAACTGCTTTCGGTCAGGTCCGACAACATGGATTGCAGATCATCCTGGGCGATCTTGGCGTCGGTGAAGATGAAGACCAGCATCGTCGCCATGTCGGGCGCGATCATGCCCGACCCTTTGGCGATCCCAGCGATCTGCACGGTGCGATCCCCGATTTTGACTTCGGCTTTGGCGCCCTTGGCGAAGGTGTCCGTGGTGCGAATGGCCTGGGCGGCCTGCTCCAACCCTTCGGGAGTCAGTGTGCCCTTCAACGCATCGATCCTGGACAAGATGCGGTCATGCGGCAATGGCACGCCGATCACTCCTGTTGAGGCGGTGTAGACCCTGTTCTTGGGCACAGACAGTGCCTTGGCAACCTCGGTGGTAATGGCCTCGACCGATCTGTCACCGGCGGCCCCCGTAAACGCGTTCGAGTTTCCGGCATTCACCAGAATCGCCGCCCCTTCGGCTGGGTCTGACCCGAGCTTGGCCTGACAATCCAGCACCGGGGCCGACCGCGTTGCAGAGCGGGTAAACACACCTGCGATCGTCGTGCCCGGTTGCAGCTCGGCCAGCATGACATCCAGCCGATCTGCGTATTTCACCCCGGCCTTGACCGCTGAAAACCGCGCCCCGGCGATCACCGGCAGGTCGGGAAAGGACTTCGGCGCCAGAGGCGCTACGGCATGGGTGTGTGTCTGCGCCGCCGTCAGGCGGGCTTGCAGCTTCTTGATCTTTTTCTTCAGCTTCTTGATCTTGGCCGTTTTTCCCATGCCGTCACCTTTCTGGCTTATTGATCCAGCAACGTCATATCACGCAATGCAGCCGGGTCGATGCTTTCCAGTTCGATACGGTCGATTTTTGCGGCATCCAGCAGCGCCTTCAGGGCGGCTTCGACCGCGTCGTTTTCGACCTTGATTGTCAGCTCGCTGCGCACCTCGTCCAGCGTCGGGGCACCTTTCATCCGCGTTTCGTTCAGCTTGATCACGTGCCAGCCGAATTGCGTCTGTACCGGAGCCGAGACAGAACCCGGCTCCATCCCCATCACCGCATCTTCGAACGGTTTCACCATCATACCGGCACTAAACCAGCCCAATTCGCCGCCACCGGGGCCCGAGGGGCCGGTTGAATGCTCTTTTGCCAGTTCAGCGAAATCTGCGCCACCATCCAGTTCTTCGATCAGCTCTTTCGCCTTGTCTTCGGTTTCCACCAGAATATGCGCGGCGCTGAACTCCTGCGTCGGTTCGGCATCGGCATATTCGGCATCATAGGCTGCCTGCAGTGCCTCATCGGTGACGGCGCCTGCGATCACCTCTTCCACCTTGTCATTGGCGGCCAGTTCGCGCCGCTGGTTTTCCAGGCGGATTTCCGCGCGGTGGCTCAGTTCGCCCATGGCCTGACCCAGAACGGCCTGCTGGATCAGCTGCTCGACGATACCAGGCAGCAGAACGTCGTCTGGCAGTTGCTGGAATTGTTCAGGCAGGCTGACCCGTGCAGCCACCAAATGCGCCATTGTGATGTCTTCGCCGTTGACCGTCGCCACGACCGTGTCGCCGGTTACGTCAATCATTTCGACCTTCTGGTCTTCCGTTTGCGCATCGGCCGTTTCGGTGTCCTGCGCGGCCAGCGGTGCGGTCAGGCCCAGCGACAGCGCCGTGGTCAGAAGAAGAACGTTGCGTTTCAACATGATTTTGTCCTCAAAACAGGCCGGATTCCCCGGCAACATTGACAGTTTTCCACCCGACGCTTACATCGCTTGAAGGCTTGAGAGCGCTGGTTCTTGGGCCCCTAGATAGGGGGCCGGACAGGGACGGGCAAGTTCCCTCTGGTCACACCAGCGTCAGAACCGCATTGAGGCAAGAAAACATGCTTGGAAAAATCGCGCGTAAGGTCTTTGGCACCCCCAACGACCGAATGATCAAAGCGACCCGCCCGATCGTCGAACAAATCAACGCGCTTGAGGATGAGTATGCCGCCCTGACGGATGACGGCATCATCGCCAAGACGGAAGAATTCAAAAAACGCATCGCGGGCGGGGAAAAGCTGGATGCGATCCTGCCCGAAGCCTTCGCCAACTGCCGCGAAGCCGCCAAGCGCGCGCTGGGGCTGCGTGCCTTCGACACGCAGTTGATCGGTGGCATCTTCCTGCACCGTGGCAACATTGCCGAGATGAAGACCGGTGAAGGCAAGACACTGGTTGCGACCTTTCCCGCCTATCTGAATGCGCTGTCGGGCGACGGTGTGCATATCGTGACCGTGAACGACTATCTCGCCAAACGTGATGCGGAATGGATGGGCAAGGTCTATGGCGCGCTGGGGCTGACCACGGGCGTCGTTTATCCCCATCAGCCGGATGACGAGAAACGCGCAGCTTATGCCTGTGACGTGACCTATGCGACGAACAATGAACTTGGCTTCGATTATCTGCGCGACAACATGAAATCCGAGCTGAAGGATATGTATCAGCGCGGGCACAATTTCGCGATTGTGGACGAGGTCGATTCGATCCTGATCGACGAAGCGCGGACACCCCTGATCATTTCCGGCCCGTCCGAGGACCGGTCCGAGCTTTATGTGACCATCGACAAGCTAATCCCCGAGCTGACGGAAGAGCATTACGAGATCGACGAGAAAAACCGTGGCGCCACCTTCACCGAAGAGGGCAACGAGTTTCTTGAAGAGCTGCTGCACGCCCATGGCCTGCTGCCGGAAGGGCAGTCGCTTTATGACCCCGAAAGCACCACGATCGTGCACCACGTGAACCAGGGCCTGCGGGCGCACAAACTGTTCACCCGCGATAAAGATTATATCGTCCGTGACGGCGAAGTTGTGCTGATTGACGAGTTTACCGGGCGCATGATGGCCGGGCGACGTCTGTCCGAAGGTCTGCACCAGGCGATCGAGGCCAAAGAGGGCTGCAAGACACAGCCTGAAAACGTCACGCTGGCGTCGGTCACTTTCCAGAACTACTTCCGTCTGTACAACAAGCTCTCTGGCATGACTGGCACGGCCCTGACAGAAGCCGACGAATTTGACGAGATCTACAAGCTGGGCGTGGTCGAAATTCCCACCAACCGGCCCATCGCGCGGATTGATGAGCACGACGCCGTCTATCGCACCACCGCCGAGAAATATAATGCCGTGGTCGAGGAAATTCGCGAGGCCAACAAGAAAGGTCAGCCGATCCTTGTCGGCACCACCTCGATCGAGAAATCGGAAGAGCTGTCGAAGATGCTGACGCAGGCCGGCATCAAGCATGATGTTCTGAACGCGCGCCAGCACGAACGCGAAGCACAGATCGTCGCCGATGCGGGCAAGCTGGGCGCCGTGACCATCGCCACCAACATGGCCGGGCGCGGCACGGACATCAAGCTGGGCGGCAATGTCGAATTTCAGGTGATGGAGGCGATTGCCGCCGACCCTGACGGCAACCCCGACGAAATCCGCGCCAAGATCGAAGCCGCCCACGAGGCGGACGAACAGGCGGTCAAGGATGCGGGCGGGCTGTTCGTTCTGGCCACCGAGCGACATGAAAGCCGCCGGATCGACAACCAGTTGCGCGGCCGTTCGGGTCGTCAGGGTGACCCCGGCCGGTCGGCCTTCTTCCTGTCGCTGGAAGATGACCTGATGCGGATTTTCGGCTCTGAACGGTTGGAAAAAGTGCTGTCCACGCTTGGCATGAAGGAAGGCGAGGCGATCATCCACCCATGGGTAAACAAATCGCTGGAGCGCGCGCAGGCCAAGGTCGAAGGTCGCAACTTCGACATCCGCAAGCAGCTTCTGAAATTCGACGACGTGATGAATGACCAGCGGAAAGCGATCTTTGGTCAGCGTCTGGAAATCATGGAAGCCGACGATCTGTCGGAAATTGTCGGTGATATGCGCCATCAGGTGATCGACGATCTGGTTGACGAACATATGCCTCCGAAATCCTATGCAGATCAATGGGATACGCGCGGCTTGCAGGCTGCCATTATCGAAACACTGGGCTTTGAGGCGCCGGTGATCGACTGGGCCGCCGAAGAAGGCGTGGATGACGACAGCATTCGTGAGCGGCTTTACGATGCCTCGGACGCTTTCATGGCGAAGAAGGCAGCAGAGTTCGGGCCCGAGACCATGCGCTCGATCGAAAAGCAACTTGTGCTGCAAACCATCGACAGTAAGTGGCGCGAACACCTTCTGACGCTGGACCACCTGCGGTCGGTTGTCGGGTTCCGGGGCTATGCCCAGCGTGACCCGCTGAATGAATACAAGAACGAGGCCTTCCAGCTGTTTGAAAGCATGTTGGACAGTCTGCGTTCGGACGTGACCAAGAAACTGGCCCAGATCCGCCCGATGTCGGACGAGGAACAGCAGGCAATGATGCAGCAGATGATCCAGCAGCAGCAGGCGTTGGCGCAGGCGGCAGATAATGCACAGGACGCCAAGGACGGGTTTGATGAAACCAACCCGGCCAGCTGGGGCAACCCGTCGCGCAACGATCCCTGCCCCTGCGGATCGGGCAAGAAGTTCAAGCATTGCCACGGGCGGCTGGCCTGATCCGGTGTGCCCGGAACATCTGTGGTTGAAATCCGGCGCGTCAATCCGGATGATTGCGCACAGGGATTGCACGGGTTGGGGAAAGCCATGAACAGTTTGCGCGCATTGGCCGCGGTGTTTTTTCTGGTGCTGGCCTCTGGTGTCGCTGCCCGTGCCGATGATGTGTCGCTGACCTCGCGCGATGGCTCGATCCAGCTGACCGGCACGCTTCTGACCTTCGACGGCGAATTTTATCGTGTCGATACCGAGTTCGGCATTCTGACCGTTGACAGTTCGGGTGTCACTTGCGAAGGGCCGGGCTGCCCCAGCCTTGGTCCGTTCGTGGCCGAGCTGGTCATTTCGGGCGCCCATACGATGGGCGAAGTTCTGTTCCCGGCACTGGTCGAAGGCTTCGCCCTGCGCGAAGGTTATGCGTTGAAGCGCGAAGAGGTGCTGGGCATCGGCACGCTTTACACGCTGTATGATGGCGCTTCTGGGCAGGAACAGGCTCGCATCACGATCAAATTGACCACAAGCGCCGAAGGGTTTGCCGATCTTCTGGGCCAGCAAGCCGATATGGTTTTGTCGATGCGGCAGGCGTCCACCCGCGAACGCAGCATGGCCCGCGAGGCAGGGCTCGGCGATCTGCGCATCGCGCGGCAAAGCCGGGTCATCGCGCTGGACGCGCTGGTGCCGATCGTGGCGCCGGGCAACCCGGTGACAAAACTGTCCATCGCGCAACTGGCGGCGATCTATGCGGGGAAGATCACGAACTGGCGCGAGCTGGGTGGCGAAGACGCCCCCATCACGCCCTATCTGATGGATATCGAAGAAGGCTTCGGCCCGGCCTTCATGCAGCAGGTCATTGCCGCCAGCGGTGTCACCCTGTCTGATCGGGTGCGGTTTCACCCCTCGGTCACGGCGTTGAATGATGCCATTGCCAGCGATCCGTTCGGCATCGCAATCACGTCCTTCATGCGGCCCGGAAATGGCGAGGTGGTGCAGCTGTCGGGCAGTTGCGGCTTTCGCGTACGGGCCACATCGCGGTCGATCAAGTCAGAGGATTACCCCCTGACCATGCCGATGTACCTGTATCTGCCGGAACGGCGCTTGCCGCTCTTGGGGCGCGAGTTTCTGTCCTATCTTCGCACCGACAGTGCGCAGTTCGTGACCCGCCGGGCCGGGTTCGTCGATCAGGCACTGACCCGCATCCCGATTCAGGATCAGGGCGACCGCATGGCCAATGCCATCGCCGCGGCAGGGGAAGAAATTGCGCTGGGCGAGTTGAAACGGATGATCGATACCTTTGACGGCAAGGACCGGCTGTCGATCAGTTTTCGGTTCGAAGGCGGCTCGACGCGGCTGGATGCACCGTCGCGGTCCAATGTCGCCCTGCTGGCAAAGGCACTGGAAAGCGGACGATTTGACGGGCACCAGATGGTGTTTGTCGGGTTTTCCGACGGTCAGGGCGCGGCAGAACAGAACCTGGACCTGGCCCGAAAACGCGCCACATCGGTGCGGGCGCAGGTTCTGGCGCAGCTCGAGGCCTTCGATGACACCCGCGTCGACCTTCGGGTCGATGCGTTCGGCGAAGCGATGCCCATGGCTTGCGATGACAGTGCCTGGGGGCGCAGCGTCAACCGTCGGGTCGAAATCTGGGTTGACTGACCCTAAAGGTACCCCGTCCCGCGAAAGCTGAGTTCCGTGGATTTGCCGATGATCAGATGATCGTGCAAGGTCAGGCCCAGTGCTGTTGCCGCGTCGCTCACCTGCTGTGTCATCTGAATATCGCTGTCCGAGGGTGTGGGGTCGCCCGAGGGATGGTTGTGCACCAGGATCAGCGCAGAGGCGTTCAGCTCCAGCGCGCGCTTGACCACCTCGCGCGGGTAAACCGGGACGTGATCGACGGTGCCCTGCCCCTGCGCCTCGTCCGCGATCAGCACGTTCTTGCGGTCCAGAAACAGCACTCGGAATTGTTCGGTGTCACGATGGGCCATCGTGGTGTGGCAGTAATCCAGCACCGCGTCCCAAGACGAGATCACGTGCCGCTGAATGACCCGGCTGCGCGCCATGCGTTGCGCGGCGGCCTCGACGATTTTCAACTCGGTGATCACCGCGTTCCCGATCCCCGGCACATCGCGCAGACGCTGCACGGGCGCTGTCACCACGCGGTTGAAATCGCCGAACATATCCAAAAGCGTTCGCGCCAACGGTTTCACGTCGCGGCGCGGAATGGCCCGAAACAGCACGAGCTCCAACATCTCGTAATCCGGCATGGCCTGTGCCCCACCGGTCATGAACCGATCACGCAGACGTTTGCGGTGATCCTTGATGTAAGACGGCAGCTTGCCGTCCTTCACCTGAACGGGAAGAACCGGCGCTTCGTCGCTGTCAAACAGCGCCTGTGGCATTTCATCGAATTGGAATTGTCTGCTCTCGGTCATAAGAGCAGACTGCACCAAAAATGGTGAATGAAAGGTTAACAACTCAAGGTTGTCAGCCTTTCATTCCATCCCAGAAACTCTTTACCTTGGTGAAGAAGGACGAGCTTTCAGGGTTGTTCTCTTCCGACAGTTTCTCGAACTCTTGCAAAAGCTCTTTCTGCTTTGCTGTCAGGTTTACCGGTGTTTCCACCGCAAGTTCGATATACATGTCGCCCCGCGGTCCGCCACGCAGACCCGGCATCCCCTTGGAACGCAGGCGCATTTGCCGCCCGGATTGGCTGCCCGCCGGAATCTTCACGCGGGACCGGCCACCGTCGATGGTTGGCACCTCAATATCCCCGCCCAGCGCCGCAGAGGTCATGGAAACAGGCACGCGGCAATGCAGATGCGGGCCTTCGCGGTCGAAAATCGGATGCTCGGCCACGTCGATGAAGATGTAAAGATCGCCCGTCGGCCCGCCACGCAGACCGGCTTCTCCTTCGCCGGACAGACGAATGCGCGTGCCGGTTTCGACACCCGCCGGAATGTTGACCGACAGCGACCGTTCCTTGTGCTTGCGACCCGCGCCTCCGCAGCTTTTGCAGGGGTTCTGTATCTTCTGGCCGGTGCCCTGACAGTTCGGGCAGGTGCGCTCGACCGTAAAGAAGCCTTGCTGTGCACGCACCTTGCCCATGCCCGAACAGGTCGGGCAGACCGTAGGTTCAGCACCCGCTTCGGCGCCTGTGCCGCTGCATTCCTCGCACGTCACGGACGTGGGCACGTTGATGGTCTTTTGCAGGCCGGCGAACGCCTCTTCCAGCGTCACGCGCAGGTTATAGCGCAGGTCGGACCCGCGCTGCGCCCGCGCACCACCCCCACGGCCACCGCCCATGAAGTCGCCGAACAGGTCGTCGAACACGTCCGAGAAGGCGCTGGCGAAATCGCCATTGCCGCCGGGGTGCCCGCCGCCGGGACGACCGCCCATGCCACCTTCGAAGGCCGCATGGCCGAACCGGTCATAGGCCGCTTTCTTGTCGGCATCCTTCAGCACCTCGTAAGCCTCGTTCACTTCCTTGAACTGGGCTTCGGCCTTGGGGTTGTCCTTGTTGCGGTCCGGGTGAAGCTCTTTCGCCTTCTTGCGATAGGCCTTTTTCAGCTCTTCCGCCGATGCGCCCTTGGACGCCCCGAGAACCTCGTAATAGTCACGCTTTGCCATGGAAATCTCCCTTTGGGAGTGAGGCAGGGCTGCACAGGCAGCCCCGCCCGTTACCTATTCAGACTTAACGCTTGTTGTCGTCGTCAAGGTCTTCGAAGTCGGCGTCGACGATGTCGTCATCCACCGCCGAGGGGCCATCAGCCTCTTCAGGCTCTTCCCCAGCCGCTTCTTCCTGCTGCGCCTTGTAGATCGCTTCACCCAGCTTCATCGCGGCTTCGGTGACGTTCTGGATGCCCGACTTGATCTTGTCGGCATTGTCTTCTTCCATCACGTCTTTCAGCGCGGCAATGGCCAGCTCGATCGCTTCGATCGTGGTCGGGTCGACCTTGTCGTTATGCTCTTCCATCGCCTTTTCGGTCGAATGGATCAGGCTTTCGGCCTGGTTCTTGGCTTCGACAAGCTCCTTGCGCTCTTTGTCGGCCTCGGCATTGGCTTCAGCGTCTTTCACCATCGCTTCGATATCCTCGTCCGAGAGGCCACCCGAAGCCTGGATGGTGATTTTCTGCTCTTTGCCGGTGCCCTTGTCCTTGGCGCCCACTTCAACGATGCCGTTGGCGTCGATGTCGAAGGTCACTTCGATCTGCGGCATGCCGCGCGGAGCCGGCGGGATGTCTTCCAGATTGAACTGGCCCAGCAGCTTGTTGTCTGCGGCCATCTCACGCTCACCCTGGAACACACGCAGGGTCACGGCGTTCTGGTTGTCTTCTGCGGTCGAGAAGATCTGCGACTTCTTGGTCGGGATCGTCGTGTTGCGGTCGATCAGGCGGGTAAACACGCCACCCAGCGTTTCGATGCCCAGCGACAGCGGGGTCACGTCCAGCAGAACAACGTCCTTCACGTCGCCTTGCAGAACGCCGGCTTGAATGGCGGCACCCATGGCAACCACTTCGTCAGGGTTCACGCCTTTATGCGGCTCTTTCCCGAAGAACTTGGACACCTCTTCGATGACCTTGGGCATGCGGGTCATACCGCCAACCAGAACCACCTCGTCAATGTCGTCCTTGGACAGGCCAGCGTCTTTCAACGCCGCTTGGCAAGGCTTCATCGAGCGCTTGATCAGATCCGACACAAGGCTTTCCAGCTTGGCGCGGGTCAGCTTCATCACCATGTGCAAGGGCGAACCATCCGACCCCATCGAGATGAAGGGTTGGTTGATTTCGGTTTGCGACGAGCTGGACAGCTCGATCTTGGCTTTCTCGGCGGCTTCTTTCAGGCGTTGCAGGGCCATCTTGTCTTTCGACAGGTCGACCTGGTTTTCCTTTTTGAACTCATCGACCAGATACTGAACGATGCGCATGTCGAAGTCTTCACCACCAAGGAAGGTGTCACCGTTGGTCGATTTCACTTCAAACAGACCGTCGTCGATTTCCAGGATGGTCACGTCGAACGTACCACCGCCAAGGTCATAGACTGCGATGGTTTGGGTTTCGGCCTTGTCCAGACCATAGGCCAGCGCGGCGGCGGTCGGTTCGTTGATGATCCGCAGCACCTCAAGGCCAGCGATCTTGCCGGCGTCTTTGGTGGCCTGACGCTGGGCGTCGTTGAAATAGGCAGGAACGGTGATGACGGCCTGGGTCACCTCTTCGCCGAGATACGATTCAGCGGTTTCTTTCATCTTACCAAGGATGAAAGCCGAGATTTGCGAGGGCGAATACTTCTCGCCGGCCGCTTCAACCCATGCGTCGCCGTTGCCACCGTCGACGATGGCATAGGGAACAAGTTTCTTGTCTTTTTCAACGGCCGGGTCCTGCATGTTGCGGCCGATCAGGCGCTTCACCGCAAAGACGGTGTTGTCGGGGTTGGTGACGGCCTGCCGTTTGGCGGGTTGGCCGACAAGGCGTTCGCCGTCCTTGAAGGCGACGATCGAAGGCGTCGTGCGTGCGCCTTCCGCGTTTTCGATGACCCGCGGTTGCGAGCCGTCCATGATGGCAACACAAGAGTTGGTGGTGCCGAGGTCGATACCGATGACTTTAGCCATGCTCAAAATCCTCTCTTAGGCGATGTTGTGGGAGCCGACCTTGCAAAGCATCGGCCCCTGATCCCAGATTTCTGACCGGTTGGGCGTGTCCCAATCCGGCGTCTCGGCGTATATAAGTAGGGGAAATGGGGCCTGCAAGCGTCCAGGGGGCCGTGAGCGGCTAAAAAACGAGTCATTTTCAGGGTTTTGACGATGTTGCGGTATGACGGCCCTTCGATTGATCTGGCGGGGGCAAGACTTTTCAAGGGGATGCTGGACCGGACCGCGCAGGAGGCGCTGGTTGCGGCGCTGCGTCCACTGGTGTTGGCGGCGCCGTTTTTTCACCCCGAAACCCGCTGGGGCAAGAAGATGTCCGTACGCATGACCTCGGCGGGGCGTGTGGGCTGGGTATCGGACCGGCGCGGATACCGGTACGAACCGCGTCATCCGGGCGGCGCAGAATGGCCAGAGATACCCGACGAGGTGTTGAATGTGTGGCGTTCGGTGGCCGGCACGGAACGCCTGCCGGATTGCTGCCTGATCAACTATTACGGCGAAGGCGCACGGATGGGGCTGCATCAGGATCGCGACGAAGGTGACTTCTCCTATCCCGTCGTGTCGATCAGCCTGGGCGATGATGCGCTGTTTCGGATCGGCGGCACCGAACGTCAGGGCCCTACGCAATCCGCGTGGCTGAGCTCAGGCGATGTGCTGGTGCTGGATGGCCCTGCCCGTCTGGCCTTCCACGGCATCGACCGTCTGCGGTTTGGATCATCCGACCTGTTGCGCGATCATGGTCGGATCAACCTGACGCTTCGGGTCGTCGCAGACAAGCCGGATTAACGGCGCGCGTCCCAACTGGCCGAGGCATTTCTGCGGCTATAGCTGTCGCCCATCAGCCCAAGGAAGGCCAGCACGATCGAGACGATCAGCGGGTAAGGCCAGTTAGAATAATGTGGAAAATAGTTAATGAACGCATAGCCCCGCGCCTGGTCGATGATATGAAATAGCGGGTTCCACGAGAACATCGCCAGCATGAAGAAGGGCAGCGTGTTGGCCACGAACATCTTGCCCGATGCAAACATATTGACCCGCATATAGACCGTCATCGTCATCTGCGTGAACCGTGGAAACCAGGGCTTCAGCGCCATCAGGACAATCCCGACCGAGACCCCGTTGAACCACCCCAGAAGCAG
Organism: Aliiroseovarius zhejiangensis; assembly: GCF_014656375.1. GTDB lineage: Bacteria > Pseudomonadota > Alphaproteobacteria > Rhodobacterales > Rhodobacteraceae > Aliiroseovarius > Aliiroseovarius zhejiangensis. The sequence continues at coordinate 218,677 of NZ_BNCH01000005.1, forward strand.
CATCATGAAGGTGCCCACCGGGTCATAGATATCCACCGGGTTGAAGGCCAGGCTATAGGCCGTCAGCACAACGATGATCGACACGATCTGAAGATACAGGGCGCTTAAGGAAGCCGCGACGATCGACACTAGCGTGTTCATCGGGCCGTGCAGCATCATCGTCGCGGTCGGACCCGTTGCCATGGCGACGGATTTCATCGTCTTCACGTTCGTCATGAAAATGAACACACCGGACATGATGTATAAAAGGAAATCCCCGCGGATGGCGGCGGTGCGCAGGCCAAGCACGCTCATCATCACGAAGAAGATGGCGACCATCAGAAGCGACTGGATGATGTTGATCAACAGGCCGATCACTGCGTTCGGGTGCGATTTGCGCAGGTCGAAGACGGTCGCGTGATAGATCACAGCCAGCATCGAGGCCGCAGCCTCAGCCCGGGTTCTGTTCACCTTCACTTCAAACATGGCGCTGCCTTTTTTGCCCGCATCAGGGGGATTCTTGCAGGGAAATCTTGCCGTTCGCTTACCCAAACATCATAAGTGGGCGAAATTATGTAATCAACTGGACCGCACAGCAGTGCGGGCAAGGAGCGATCTTTTGGATTTCGACCGTTTGGAAAGCGTCATGCGTAAACTGGCACTTGAGGCCGGTGATGTGATCATGGAGATATACGATTCCGAGGATTTCGAGGTGCGCTCGAAATCCGATGACAGCCCTGTAACGGCGGCGGACGAGGCCGCGGATGCGGTGATTTCGGCCGGGTTGCGCGCGGCGTTTCCGGATGTGCTTCTGGTGACGGAAGAACAGGCCGACAGCCATGGGCAGCAGGCCGATGCCTTCCTGATTGTCGACCCGTTGGACGGCACCAAGGAATTCATTCACCGGCGCGGTGATTTCACCGTCAACATAGCCTATGTGGTCGACGGCACGCCCGTTCGCGGCGTGGTCTATGCGCCGGCCAAGGGGCGCATGTTCTTCACCCGCGCCAACGGCAGCAGCGTCGAGGAACAAGGCCCGTTCGACAAAGACAGAGTCGGATCGCTGACACCCATCTCGGTCTCCACCCCGGACAACAGCGCATTGATGGTCGTCGCGTCGAAATCGCACCGCGATCAGGCCACGGATGATTATATCGGCAAATACGCGGTGAAAGACATGCGGTCGGCGGGCAGTTCGCTGAAATTTTGTCTGGTCGCCACCGGCGAGGCCGATCTTTACCCCCGCGTGGGGCGCACCATGGAATGGGACACCGCCGCCGGTCACGCGGTGCTGAAAGGGGCAGGTGGCGACGTTGTGCGGTTTGATGACCATACGCCACTGGCCTATGGCAAAGACGACTATGCCAACCCGTTCTTCATCGCCTATGCGCCCGGGGTGGCGTTGCAGAAAGCGTGACGAATGGGCGTGCTGATCGTCATTCCCGCGCGCTTTGCCTCGGTTCGCTATCCAGGTAAGGCGCTTGTGCCGCTGACGGGGGCAACAGGGCAGAAAAAGTCACTGATCCACCGCAGTTGGGAGGCCGCGCAGGCCGTATCCGGCATCGACCGCGTTGTCGTGGCGACGGATGACGACCGTATCCGCAGCGCAGCCGAAGGGTTTGGCGCCGACGTCGTCATGACCTCATCGACCTGCCGCAACGGCACCGAACGTTGCGCCGAGGCGCTGGAGGCGTTGGGTGGCGGCTATGACATCGTGCTGAACCTGCAAGGCGACGCCCCGCTGACGCCGCCCTGGTTTGTCGAAGCCCTGATCGACGCCTTGAACGCCCACCCGGTTGCCGAAATGGCAACGCCGGTGCTGCGATGTGACGGTCGGGCGCTCGGCGGTTTTCTGGACGACCGACGCGCGGAGCGGGTGGGTGGCACCACCGCCGTATTCGGGGCCGAGGGCAAGGCGCTTTATTTCTCGAAAGAGGTGATCCCCCATATTTCAAACAGCCTGTGGGACGACACGCAGGCGACCCCGGTGTTTCATCATGTCGGGGTCTATGCCTATCGCCCTTCTGCCCTGGCGGCTTATGCACGCTGGACGCCGGGGCCATTGGAGCAGTTGGAGGGGCTGGAGCAGCTTCGCTTTCTTGAGCGGGATCATCCGGTGCAATGCGTCGAGGTCGACGCGCGTGGCCGACAGTTCTGGGAACTGAACAACCCCGAAGACGTGCCGAGAATCGAGCGCATCCTTCGCGAATGTGGAATGGATTGACCCCGCGAAATCACCGCGACGCTCACACACCCAGCGGGCAATCTGTCGCACCTTCTCGCGGAAAAATGGAATTGCCTTGAGAAATGCCAGCGATTGACCCAGTATCGTAAACAATTGCCATGAAGTTGTCAGATTTTCCGCCCATTGGTATTCCGTATATGATTTAAGCCTGCTCAAGTAGTTTCATGGCTGGCTTGTCGAATGCGTTTTCGGGCGGACGAGTCACAACAGAGGTGTTTTTATGACGCACAAAAAGGTCACCAAAGCCATTTTTCCGGTCGCCGGGCTGGGAACGCGCTTTTTGCCCGCGACCAAATCGATTCCGAAAGAGATTATGACGCTGGTGGATCGCCCATTGATTCAATACGCGATCGACGAAGCGCGGGCGGCCGGGATCAAGGAATTCATCTTTGTCACCTCGCGCGGCAAAGGCGCGCTTGAGGATTATTTCGACAATTCTCCCATACTTGAGCAGGAGCTGCGCCGGAAGGGCAAGGATGCCCTGCTTGAGATCCTCAAGGACACAAACATGGAAAGCGGCGCGATCGCCTATATGCGCCAGCACAAGGCGCTGGGGCTGGGCCATGCGGTCTGGTGCGCGCGCCGCCTGATCGCCAATGAACCCTTTGCCGTCATCCTGCCCGATGACGTGATCGCTGCCGAAAAACCCTGTCTGCAACAGATGGTCGAAGCCTATGACGAAACCGGCGGGTGCATGGTCGCCGCGATGGAAGTCCCTGCCGAAAAGGCCAGCGCCTATGGTGTTCTTGACGTCAAGCAGGACATGGGCGCGATGGTTTCGGTCAAGGGCATGGTTGAAAAACCTGCTATCGAAGACGCGCCGTCCAATCTGGCGGTGATCGGTCGATACATCCTGACGCCCAATGTGCTGCGCAGCCTGAACAAGATGAAAAGCGGTGCGGGTGGCGAAATTCAACTGACCGATGCCATTGCTCTGGAAATCGAAAAAGGGCGCGATGTGTTCGGCTATCGGTTCCGCGGGCAACGCTTTGATTGCGGGTCCAAGGCGGGATTTTTGCAGGCCACGGTCGCCTTTGGCATGGCCCGGGAAGAGCTTCGGGATGAGTTTTCGTCCTATTTGCACGACATCGTGGCACAGCAGAAGGCGGCCGAGTAACCCCTCGTGCCTGACGAACGCGGGCAGTGGTGGTCAGCCTATCGGATGCGGTGGAAACGCCGCCGCCTTTTGTGGCGTTCGTTCCGTTCGCGCCGCGACCTTGTGCCGGTTGTGGACCGCACGGATCGGATTCGCCCCGGCGATGTGCTGGTCTTCACCACGGCACGCAACGAACAGCTGCGCCTGCCGCATTTCCTGTCGCATTATCGCGCGCTGGGCGTGGGGCATTTTCTGTTCGTCCTGAACAACAGCGATGATGCGACCGAGGCCTTTCTGGCCGAGCAGCCCGACGTGTCGCTGTGGCAGACCAAGGCGGGCTACAAGGCGTCACGTTTCGGGGTCGACTGGATCACCTGGCTTCTGTTTCGCTATGGCCATCGCCACTGGTGCCTGACGGTCGATGTTGACGAGGTGCTGATCTATCCCCATTGCGACACGCGAAGCCTTCCCGACCTGACCGCGTTTCTGGAGCAATCCGATGCCGCCGCGATGGGCGCGCTGATGCTGGATCTTTTCCCCCAAGGCCCGCTGGATCAACCGACCTATGCGCCCGGACAAGACCCGACCGAGGTGCTGACGCATTTCGATGCCGGTCCCTATCGGGCAGAGCGGCAATTGCCCGCGCAGAACCTGTGGGTGCAGGGGGGCCCACGCGATCGCGTCCATTTTGCCGACCGGCCTGCGCGGGCACCCACCCTGAACAAGCTTCCGCTGGTGCGTTGGAGCCGGCGATATGCCTATCTGAATTCGACCCATTCGGCGCTTCCTCCCCACCTGAACCTGGCCTGGGACGGGCCTGCCTGCGTGTCAGACGACACCCGCCTGTCCGGCGCACTGCTCCATACCAAGTTCCTGCCTGACATCGTGGCCCGATCGCGGGAAGAAAAGGCGCGGCGCGAGCATTTCGGGCGGCCCGAAGATTTTGATGACTACTATGACTGGCTCTCATCCGCGCCTGACCTGTGGCACGAGGGCGCGGTGGCCTATCAAGGCTGGCGTCAGTTGGTGGACCTTGGGCTTATCTCGGCGGGCGGTTGGGAATAAGCGTTCTGCGTAAATCTGTGATTCAGGTTTATCACGAAACATTCTAAACAGGTGTTAGCCTAGCACCGATCAGGAACGAGGAACGGCGTGAGCGTCTGGACATCATACCGACTGCGGCTGAAACGCAAGCAATGCCACATTCGGGCGTTCCGCAAGCGGCGCGAGTTGACCACGGTGATCAACCGGACATCTGCCATCGCGCCGGACGATATCCTGTGCTTTTCGACCATCCGCAACGAAGCTGTCCGTCTGCCCTATTTCCTGTCCTATTATCGCGATCTTGGCGTGAACCATTTCTTTTTCGTCGACAACGGGTCGGATGATGGCGGAGCCGAGTACCTGGCCGATCAGCCGGATGTGTCGCTGTGGTCCACCGATGCCAGCTACAAACGCGCGAATTTCGGCGTGAACTGGACTGGGTGGCTGCAACGGAAATACGCTCATGGGCATTGGTCGCTGGTCGTCGACCCTGACGAATTTCTGGTCTATCCGTTCTGCGATACGCGGCCGCTCAGGGCGCTGACCGACTGGTTGGATACGTCGGGTGTCAGGTCGTTCGGGGTGCTGCTTCTGGATATGTATCCGAAAGGGCCGATGCATAACCTGAGCTATGCGGCCGGGCAAAACCCGTTCGAGCTGGCCGATTGGTTTGACAGCGGCAACTACTCGATCACCAAGAACCCGAAATACGGGAACCTGTGGATACAGGGCGGTCCGCGCGCACGCGCCTTTTTCGCGGACAACCCCGAGAACGCCCCTGCTCTGAACAAGATCCCGCTGGTGAAATGGCACCGGAAATACAGCTATGTCAGTTCGACCCACGCGCTTTTGCCGCGCGGGTTGAACCTAGTCTATGACCAATGGGGCGGTGAAAAGGCGTCGGGCTGTCTGTTGCACGCCAAGTTTCTGGACACGTTCAAGGAAAAATCGGTCGAGGAGCTTACGCGCGGACAGCACTATGCCGACAGTCACGAATACCGCGCCTATCACGACGGCACCAACGAAGCCACGGACCTGTGGTGTGACTGGAGCGAAAAATACCTGAACTGGCGTCAGTTAGAGATGCTGGGGCTGATGTCGAAAGGAAACTGGGCATGAGCCTTGGCATCGTCATGTTGGTGCACGACGCGCTGGATCGTGCCGGGCAACTGGTGCGCCATTGGGCGACCCATGACTGCCCGGTCGTCGTTCACGTCGATGCCAACGTGACGCGCGATGACTATGTGGATTTCACCTCCGCGCTAAGCGATCTGGACAATGTGCGGTTCTGCAAGCGACGGCACTGCGAATGGGGCACATGGTCACTGGTTGCAGCCAGTCAGGCAGCCTCTGAAGCCATGTTAGAGACGTTTGCCGACGTGAAACACATCATGTTGGCCTCGGGCAGTTGTCTGCCGTTACGCCCGATTTCCGAGATGCGATCCTATCTGGGAAAGCGACCGCAGACAGACTTTATCGAAAGCGTCACGACCGAGGACGTGCCCTGGACCATTGGCGGGCTGGACATCGAACGGTTTACACTGCGCTTTCCGTTTTCGTGGAAACGGCAAAGGCGCCTGTTTGACCGTTATGTCAAAATTCAGCGCAGCCTTGGCATCAAGCGCACCATACCGGACGGGATTGTGCCGCATCTGGGCAGCCAGTGGTGGTGCCTGACACGTGAGACCCTGACCGCCATTCTGAAGGATCCGAACCGTCCCACATATGACCGGTATTTCAAACGGGTCTGGATCCCCGACGAAAGCTATTACCAGACGCTGGCCCGTCGTCACGCGACCCGGATCGAATGCCGGTCGCTGACCCTGTCGAAGTTCGATTTTCAGGGTAAGCCGCATGTGTTCTATGACGATCACCTGCAACTGCTGCGTCGGTCCGACTGCTTTGTGGCGCGCAAGGCGTGGCCTCATGCCAACAAACTGTATGACAGCTTCCTGTCCGATCAACCGGTCGTTCTGACCGGCGCCGAACCAAACCCGGGCAAGATTGACCGGATTTTTACCAAGGCGATTGAACGACGCACCCGGGGTCGCCCCGGCCTCTACATGGCCAGCCGCTTTCCACGAGAGGGGTTCGAGGGCAACGTGACAGCCGCGCGATACACCGTTCTGGAAGGGTTCTCCGATCTGTTCGAAGGGTTCGATGAATGGCTGGCCGATACCGTCTCGGCCCGCGTGCACGGCAATCTGTTTGCCCGGGACAAGGTTCATTTTGCAGGCGGCGCGCCGGATTTCTTTGGCGCGCTCAGTGATGATGTCAGCCTGCGGGACTATAACCCCAAGGCGTTTCTGACCAACCTGATCTGGAACACGCGGGGCGAGCGTCAATGCTTCCACTATGGCCCGCGCGACAATCAGGACGTGTCGTGGGACATGGCGAAGGATCCGAACGCGCGGGTTTATGTGGTGTCAGGTGCCTGGGCGTTGCCGCTGTTTCATTCAAACCGCAATTTCTCGGACATCAGGGCCGAGGCCGCACGGTTGCAGAAGATCGAAAGCGAACACCTGACCGCCCTTCGCTCTGGCTATGCCCGGGCACGCTCGCAAATCTGGTCGCTGGCCGATTTTGTGCTGAACCCGACCGAGCCGCTGCAAACTGTGGTTGACGATATCGGCCCACGCGGTGTCGGCCCCTTGCCAAGCTTGCCAAAAATGAAATCCCTGAACGGGTTTGGCCAGTTCTTGCAGGATCTGAAAAATCAGGGGATGCATCCCTATCTGATGGGTGATTTCCCCGCCGGTCATGACCTCGTCCCCACCACCCGCATTCTGCGCAAACCCTATCTGGTGAAGTAAGCCCATGCCTGGTCCGTTCGACTGCTTCATAATCTTCGCCGAGATGCGCACCGGGTCGAACTTCCTGGAAAGCAATCTGGATCAGTTTCCCGGCCTTCATTGCTATGGCGAGGCGTTCAACCCCTATTTCATGGTGACACCGCAGACCGATGTCCTGTTTGGTGTGACCCTTGCCATGCGGGACGCGGACCCCATGCTGTTGCTGGAACGGATGAAGGCCGAAACCGATGGCCTGCCCGGATTTCGGTTCTTTCATGACCACGACCCGCGCGTGTTCAACGCTTTGATCGACGATCCGCGCTGTGCCAAGGTGGTTCTGACACGCAACCCGGTCGAGGCATATGTGTCACGCCGGATCGCGATGGCGACCGACCAGTGGCAGCTCAGCGATACGGGCGACGCGCGCAAGGAAAAGGCGCGGTTCATTCCGGACGAATTTGAAAAGCATTTCTATCGGGCCAAGAGCTTTCAGGCGAAAATCAAAGATCGGCTGCAACGCACCGGGCAGACGGCGTTCTATGTCGACTATGGCGACGCGCAGAACCTTGATGTGATCAATGGTCTTGCCAGATTTCTGGGCGAAGACAGCCGGATCGAACGCTTCGCAAGCACGTTCAAGAAGCAAAACCCCGAGCCCCTGTCGGACAAGGTGAAGCAGTTCGAGCTGTTGGCCTCGACCGTGGCGCGTATCGACATTTTCGACCTGCACAGGCTTCCGAGCTTCGAGCCGGGTCGACCGCCCGTGATGAAATCCTATCTGGCGTCGGACGAATTGCAGTTGGTTTTCCTGCCGATTGCCGGGGGGCCGACGCAACGCGTGACGGACTGGATGGAGACCGCCGGGCCGCTGATGGGCGATTTCTCGCAAAAGTCATTGCGGCGATGGAAACGGCAGCACAAGGCACATCGCAGCTTCACGGTGCTGCGCCACCCGGTTGCGCGCTTGCATTCCGTGTTCTGTGACCTTCTGGCGGTGGACAAAGACGGGCCGGATATGGACCTGAAACAGGCGTTGCGGCAGGTGCATGACATCGCCTTGCCTGACACGGCCGATGCGCGCTGGACGCTGGAAGATCATCGGCAAGCGTTCTTGCAGTTCATCGCCTTTGTCGCCAGATCGCTGAGCGGCCAGACCGCCATCGGTGTCGATCCGCGCTGGGCAACGCAGGTGGCGACGATCAAGGGTTTTGCCCGCTTCACCCTGCCCGATCACATTCTGCGGGAAGACCAGTTGCCCACAGGCATCGCGGCTGTTCTGGCCGAGGTCGGAGCAAGCAATGCGCCGCCCCTGCCCGCGGCTGTGCCGGATGCGCCTTACGCGCTTGAACAGATTTATTCCGGCGACATCGAGACCGCTGTGCGCAAGGCGTATCAGCGTGATTATGTCATGTTCGGATTTCAGCCCTGGCAGCGCCGCCGGCAACCGTGATCACGCCGCCTTGTTGGACAGGCTTTCAGTCAGCAACGCATGAAGCGTGGTGGTGTCGGTGTTGGCGCGCAGCTTGGCACAAATGGATGCGTCCCGCATGGTGCGTGACACCAGCGCCAGCGCCTTCAGGTGGTCGACACCGGAATCTTCGGGGGCAAACAGGGCAAAGACCAGATCGACCGGCTGCTTGTCGACAGCGCCGAAATCAAAGGGCTTTTCCACACGCATGAAGCAGCCAACAACCTTGTCCAGCCCACTCAGCCGGGCGTGCGGCAAGGCTACCCCGCGGCCAACACCTGTTGGCCCCAGGGATTCGCGTTGTTGCAGCGCGGTGAAGGCTTCGCTGCCGTTGATGCCATAGCATTCGTTCACCACGTCCCCAAGATCCTGAAACAGGCGCTTCTTGGATGACACGGTCGACGCGACCTTTACGGCCGACGGCTTGAGGATGCTCGAAAGTTCCATCGCCAACAACTTTCCCCGCCCACCATCGGGCGGGAGGTTTACACTGCGTTTTTGGGGTCGATCCAGCCTACATTGCCGTCTTCACGGCGATAGACCACATTCATCCCCTCGGTTTTCTCGTTGCGGAAAACCAGAACGGGCGCATGTGCCAACTCCATCTGCATGACCGCTTCGCCAACGGAAAGAGATGGGATCTGAGTCTCCATCTCGGCGATGATCATGGGCTGGAGTGAGGCGTCGTCTGCTTCGTCCTGACCTTCTTCTGAGGCGAGGATATACGAGGCTCCGCCGAAAACTTCAACCGGGTCCACACGATCCTTGTGATGGTCCTTCAATCGACGCTTGTAGCGGCGCAGTTGCTTCTCCATTTTCTCGGCGCAATTGTCGAAGGCGGCGTAAATCTCGGTGGCGACACCCTTGGCCTGAGCGGTCAGGCCAGTGGACAGATGCACGATGGTTTCACACACGAATTCATGCGCGCTTTTGGAAAAGATCACCTGCGCACGTGTGGGGCGTTCGGCATATTTCTGAACCACCGCACCCAGTTCATCTTTCACGTGAACCTGAAGGGCATCACCGATGTCGATTTGCTTGCCACTGATTTGATATTGCATCCATACCTCCTATGGTCGTGCAGGCCTCAAGATGCCTAACCCCTTTCAGGGAAAGGCGAAATCCTATCTACTTTACATAGCGTTGCGTCTGTTTTGAACAACCTTGCCCGTCCAAATTTGTTTGGACGATCCGTCATGCAGATCCCGCGCGCAAGGGGGCGGGAACGTAGGATCAGGCGGTCTTTCATTATCTTCATTTGGCGACGAGTCGCGGGGGCTTGTCAACCACATCACATCGCCACCCTCCTATTTGATCGAGAAATTCTGACCCAGATAAACCCGTCGCACATTCTCGTCCCGGATCACCTCGTCGGTGGTTCCGCTCATCAGAACATGGCCGTCATGCAGGATATAGGCACGGTCCACGATCTCAAGCGTTTCGCGCACATTGTGATCGGTGATCAGGACGCCGATGCCACGATCCTTGAGGTCGTGAACCAGAGTTCGGATTTCGCCCACGGCGATCGGATCGACCCCGGCAAAGGGTTCGTCGAGCAAAAGATACTTCGGATTCGAGGCCAACAAGCGGGCGATTTCGACCCGGCGCCGCTCACCGCCCGACAGGGCCAGCGCAGGGGCGCGTCGCAGGTGACTGATCGAAAATTCGTTCAGCAGTTCTTCCAGCCGTTCGCGCCGCTTGTGGCGGTCCGGGGTCGAGATTTCCAGAATAGCCAGGATGTTGTCCTCGACCGACATGCCGCGGAAGATCGACATCTCTTGCGGCAGATAGCCGATGCCGTATTTCGCCCGCCGATACATCGGCAAAAGCGTCACGTCGCGCCCGTCGATCAGGACCTGCCCGGCCTCGGGCGTGATCAGCCCGGCGATGGCATAAAAGGTCGTCGTCTTGCCGCAGCCGTTCGGACCAAGCAGGGCCACGACCTCGCCCCGGTGAAGTTCAAGGTTCACCTCGCGGATCACCGGTTTCTTGCGATAGCTTTTGCGCAATCCGATGATGCGCAGACCGGCATCGCCGTTCTCGACGGTCAGATCGGGGGTCTCTGTCATCAATCCGCACCTGTCTGGATGATCGACTTCACACGCCCGTCCATCGTGCCGGTGCCCGACTGAAGGTTGACGGTCAATTTCTCCGAGGACAGCGCGTTTTGTCCCTGGGTCAGGATCACGTCGCCGGTCATCACGATCACGCCGCTGTCGATGGTGTAAATTGCTTCGCGCGCTTCGGCAGCTTCGGCGCCATTGACCAGTGTCACACCGTCGGATGCCAGAAGGCGCGAAATCTCGCCCGTTGTGTCGTCACCGGTGGCATATTCGACCCGGACCTTGCCGGCAGTCAGACGCATCGCGCCCTGGCCGATCTGGACATTCCCGCTGAACGTGGCCGACCCGTCGGATTGGTCGACTTGCAAAAGATCTGCGGATATTTCGACAGGAAGGCTGCTGTCATGTTTCAGACCCCCAAAGGCAACCTGGGCCTGCGCATGGGCCGCGATCGGCAATACGAGCGCAAGCAAACAGGCCGCGATGCGTGCAGATCTTGTCACTTGTATGTCCCCTCTGTCTTGGGATCGTATATCAGTTTTACACCCCCTTTGAAAACCAGAAGATAGGTATCGCTGCCCTCGCCTTCGCGGGTGATCTCGGCCTGTCCTGCGGTCAGATGCCCCATCGGGCCGTCCGCCTCGACCGGGCCAAGCGTTCTGGCCGAGGTTGCATCCAGCGCGGTCGACAGCCCGGAGGTCGCAATATGGTAGTTGGTCGAGGTGACGAGCGTAACACCCCCCGACAGGTCGACGACATTCGACTGGCCGTTGATCACCGCAGAGGACGCGTTGATGTCCACAGCGCCCCCGTCCGGCGTTTCGATCCGCGCGGCCAGCCCGTTGGCGTTAAACACGTTCGTCTGTTCAGGATTCGGCACCGCGCTTCTGGCCGAGAACGTGATTGCCGCGCCGTCTTCGGTGACACTGGAAAATCGCGGGCTGTCGATGCGCTGATCGCCGGTCAATTCGTCCAGATTGACGCGGGCATAGGTCAGGGATGTGGTCGGATCGATGGATTTCGAGATCAGAAACATCGTCGACAACAGCGCCAGCGCACTGACGGGCAGAAGCACTTTCAGCCACGCGATAAAGCGCGAATACGGGTTGTCGGGTCGAACCATGTGACCTCGGTTTCGTTATCCAAGTTGTTATCTAGTCATCAACCCGCCCGATCCAAGCCGCCGATGCGGATTGAGCCGGTCAATGCGAGAAAATGTCGATCTCGGGCCAGCCGGCCAGATCAAGTTGCGCGCGCATCGGCAGGAAATCGAAACAGGCCTGCGCCATCTCGCTCCGCCCTTCGCGGGCCAGACGCTGATCCAGCTCGTCGCGCAAGCGGTGCAGATACAGAACGTCCGATGCGGCATAGTCCAACTGTGCGGCGGTTAACTCTTCCGCGCCCCAATCGCTCATCTGTTGTTGTTTCGAGATATCGACCTTCAGAAGCTGCTCCAACAGGTTTTTCAGCCCGTGGCGGTCGGTATAGGTTCGCACTAGTTTCGACGCGATCTTGGTGCAATAGACAGGGGCGGTGACCACGCCAAAGGCGTTCAGCAGTGCGGCAATGTCGAAGCGACCGAAGTGAAACAGTTTCAACACGTTCGGGTCCGTCAGCATCTTTTCAAGGTTCGGCGCGCTGGTTTGACCCTTTTCGACCTGCACCAGATGTGCGTCGCCGTCACCCGATGACATCTGCACCACGCACAGCCGGTCGCGATGCGGGTTCAGCCCCATGGTTTCGCAATCAATTGCCACGATCGGCCCAAGGTCCAGCCCGTCGGGAAGGTCACGCTTGTAAAGATGGTTGGCCATATCCGCCCTCTTGCTTCGTTTCCCCCCTGATAGGCGCGAAGGGCGCGGGGTTCAATGAAAAGGGGTCACGCGCCGTGATACAGCCCCACCACATGCTCGGCTTCGGCGAAGAACAGCCAGCGCCCGATGACGACGCCCAGCAGGTGAAGGGCCAGCGCCACGAAGGCGGTGATATGGCCCGGAGGGGTGAGCAGAAGAATGGCGGCGGGCAGCGCCCCCGCAAGAGCGAGCGCGATCCACCGAAGTTTCTCGGCGTGCTTTCGACCAACGCGATACACCATCTCGTCCACAACATAGTTGCGGGCCGTGTGGCCGCTTTCCAGCATCCGCACGGCTCCCAGATGGGCCAACCCGGTGGCGTCGCCGGTCGTGCCGCGCGCCAGCGCGCGCCTGTCGCCCACCCGCCACGCGGCGAACAGGGCCAATGTCAACGCCAGCAGCAACCACCCCGCGATTTTCACCTCGCCCGCCAAGAGCGCCCCACCGCCCAGAGCATGTAGCAGGAACAGCACGGGCGTCAGCGGTTGGTTCCAGCGTGGAATGGTTTTGAGCTGGGTATAGATCATCGAAGTTGTGACCACGGTGATCAGCGCCAAAACAGAGCCTATTACACCCGAAATGACCATTTCCGCCCCAAGGAAGATGCGCGGCACCGCAATCAGCGCAAACAGAAACAGCGTCACGATCGCGGCAACACCTTCGCGGCTTAGCCAACTGGTGCGCCATTGGCTGAGCGCATAGATCGCGTTCTTCTTGTTCCCAAGGTGGAAGGTCGAGGCCAGCAAACCGGCACAGGACAACACATAAGCGATGAAGAAAAAGGCAAAGGCGCTGCCGCCCTGCACATCCGGCACGCCCAGACCCAGCCAGAAAAACAGGCCAAATCCCAGCCCGGACAGGGTGGTAAAGATGATGACGCTGGGGGCGGGATGCATCCGGTTCCTCCGTCAGAGCTTCTCAAGAGCTTTGTCAAGCCAGCCAAGAAAACCTTTCGGCTCGTCGGCGACGGCGGTCAGCGGGGCGGTGTCCAACGTGTCCTTGGGGCGCGGCGGCAGGTATTTGTTCACGGGTTTGGTGCCAAGGTCGGGCATCAGGTCATAGCCACCCCGTTTCGCCACCAGCTTCGACACATCGCTGTCGGGATCGCCCAGATCGCCAAAGTGCCGCGCGCCCGCTGGGCAGGTGCGCACACAGGCCGGCACACGATCTTCTTCCGGCAGGTTCTCGTTATAGATCCGATCAACGCAAAGGGTACATTTCTTCATGATGCCCGCCTCGCGATCCAGCTCGCGCGCGCCATAGGGGCAAGCCCAGGCGCACAGGCCGCAGCCGATGCACCGATCTTCGTTGACCAGCACAATCCCGTCCTCGGCCCGCTTGTAGCTCGCGCCGGTCGGGCAGACGGTCACGCAGGGCGCATCGTCGCAATGCAGGCAGGATCGCGGCATGTGAATGGTCTGTGCCGGGCGGCCTTCGGCCTGCGCCTCATAGGAAAACACGCGGTTTAGGAAGGTGCCGCCGGGGTCTGCGCCATAGGGGTCGGTGTCGGACAATGGCGCGCCATAGTGTTGCGTGTTCCACCCTTTGCAGGCGGTCACGCAGCCGTGGCACCCCACGCAGGTGTCCAGATCAATCACCAAACCCAGTTTCTTGTCGGTCTTGTCAGGCAGTGCCGTCATCAGATTTTTCTTGCCACAACATTTGGACCCTGCCCAACTGGCGAGGCGATCGGCGGATGCGCAGGCTGACTTTCCGCAGGTTTAGGCTCTGCTTTTTCGATTTTGACGCGCAGGTCAAACCACGCCGCCTGACCCGTCACAGGGTCTGAGTTCGCCCAGCGCAGCCCGTCCCCTTTGGGCGGCAGAAGCTCGTGAATGAGGTGGTTCAGAAGGAACCCTTCGGTCGCTTCAGGCGCATCCTTGTCAAGGGCCCACGCCCCCTTGCGCTTGCCGATGGCGTTCCATGTCCAGACGGTCTGGGGGTTCAGCGCCGCGTGATGGGCAACCGGAACGGTGATCGACCCGTGCGCGGACGTTACCGTGGCAAAGTCACCATCCTTGAACCCGTGTTCGATCCATATATCGGTGGGCAGATACAGGGCGTTCTTCCCTGTGATCTGCCGCAACCACGCGTTCTGCGAGCCCCATGAATGATACATATGCATTGGGCGCTGGGTCAGCGCGTGGATGGGGTATTCATCCGGGTCAACGCTCTGATCCTCGAATGGCGGATACCAGATCGGCAGCGGGTCCATGGTTTCCGCGATACGGGCGCGCAAATGATCGGGGGGCTGGATATCGCCATGACCCTCGGCGGCCAGTTGGAATTTCCGCATCGGCTCGACATAGAGGTTGAACACGTAAGGCGCCTCGGCATCGAAAATGCCGCGATCCACGGCCCATTCCTGATACGCCTTGTTCCAGGGCTTATAAAACCGTGCTTCGTCCGGAATATGGTCGATCCAGAAGCCTCCATTCTCGATATAACGGTCGATTTGGGACGGGTTAGGCTCGCCTCGCCCCCTGCCCTCGCCGTCTGTCCCGCGCCAGCCCGCCAGCGGGCCAACACCCGGACGGCGTTCGTGGTTCACCATATAATCGGCGTAATCCCTAAATTTCGGCGACCCGTCATCCGTGACGAATCCCGGCAGTCCCAGCTTCGCCCCCAGTTGGATCAACACCGTCTGAAACCCGCGCACATCGCGGTCGGGTTCGACCACAGGCCAGCGGATCGCATCGGCGGCGGCGTCGGCTTCGCAAATCGGGCGGTCCAGCAGGCTGATGCAATCGTGCCGTTCCAGATAGGTCGTGTCGGGCAGGATCAGGTCCGCATAGGCTACCATTTCCGAGCTGTAGGCGTCGGAGTAAATGATATGTGGAATGACATAGTCGCCAGCGTCGTCCGTATCGGTCAACATCCGTATCACCTCGGACGAGTTCATCGACGAATTCCACGCCATGTTCGCCATATACATGAACAGCGTGTCGATCTTGTAAGGATCGCCCGCGTGGGCGTTGGAAATCACCATATGCATTAACCCATGCGCCGACATCGGGTTTTCCCATGTGAACGCCTTGTCGATCCGTTTGGGCCGTCCGTCACCGTCCAAGAGCAGATGCTCCGGCCCCATCGGATAGCCCAGGTGCGGGCCGTCCAGCGGCTGGCCGGGGGTGACGCCCGCATGGGGTTTGGGGTGCGCCTCGGGCGGTTTGGGATAGGGCGGTTTGAACCGGAATCCGCCCGGGACTTCGACAGAACCAAGCAGGATTTGCAGCAAATGAAGCGCGCGGCAGGTCTGAAACCCGTTCGAGTGGGCCGAGATGCCGCGCATCGCGTGGAAGCTGACCGGCCGCCCGATCATCTTGTCGTGGGTCTGCCCCTTCCAGTCCGTCCAGGGCTGATCGAGCACGATCTCTTCTTCGAACGCCACGCGGGCCAGTTCGGCAGCGATTGACTTTATGCGATCGGCAGAGATGCCGGTGCGCTCAGCAACCCGGTCCGGGGCGTAATCGTCGGACAGATATCGTTCGGCCAGAAGCTGGAACACCGTGCGATGTGCCTGTCCGGCGTCGTGATAGCTGGCCGCCAGATTAGGCATCACGTCGGGCCTATCGTAATCCGCCAGTTGGCCTGTCGCGCGGCATATCACTTGAGGTTTGCCGTTTTCACCCCGCAGGAAAAGCCCTTTTTCCGGTGAGTTAGGCTCTTCATTTACGATAAAGCCTGCGTTGGTGTAGCGTGACAGATACCCCAGATCGACTTTTCCGGCGCGCAGCAATTCATGCACCAAGGCCAGGATGAACAACCCATCCGTGCCGGGCGTGATGCCGACCCACTCATCCGCAATGGCGTTATAGCCCGACCGGATCGGGTTGACGCCGATCACACGTACGCCCCGTTCCTTCAGCTTGCCCAACCCGATCTTGATCGGATTGGAGTCGTGGTCTTCCGCCACACCGAACAACATGAACAGCTTGGTGCGGTCCCAGTCGGGTTGCCCGAACTCCCAGAACGCACCGCCCATGGTATAGATGCCCGCCGCCGCCATGTTGACCGAACAGAACCCGCCATGTGCTGCATAGTTCGGCGTGCCATAGGCCTGCGCGAACCAGGATGTGAAGCTCTGGCTCTGGTCGCGCCCAGTGAAGAACGCCATACGGCTGGGGTCTGTCTGGCGCAACGGGGCAAGCCATCCGGCGGCGATCTCCAGCGCCTCGTCCCACGAGATTTCTTCAAACTCGCCCGAGCCACGCGGGCCGACCCGCTTCAACGGGGCGCGCAGTCGTGACGGCGCATAATGCTGCATGATTCCGGCCGACCCCTTGCCGCATAGCACGCCATTGTTCACCGGATGGTCGCGGTTGCCTTCGATATAGGCGACCTGCCCATCCTTCATGTGCACGTTGATCCCGCAACGGCAGGCGCACATATAGCAGGTGGTCTTGCGAATCTCATCGGACACGGGGGGCGATGTCTCGATCCTAAGGTGCTCCGGCTTTGTCATTTCGGTGAAGGCCCCGTTGCGCTGATTGGTCTTGCAAGACAGCTTATCGCGGTGACGCGGCATGTTCACCTTTTCCCTGCTGTTTCAATGACCCAATCAGCCTGCCCGACCTATCGGTAGGGCCAGATAGGGCTGGGTTTAGGTCCAGACTGGGTGGACGTGAGAACGCGCGATGCAACGCTTCAGTTGCCAGCCCGTCTGCGGGCGCATAGCGTTGGAGGTATGGATTATCACAACCTGATAGACGCCGAAATCTGGGCTTTTATTCGCGAAACCGAAAGCCACTATCCCGCGGAAACTGCCCAAGCCGACAGTGCGACGCAGCGCGCGATCTATGATCGGATGTGCCGCGCCTTCTTTGCGGGGTATCCCGAAGGGGTTCAGGTGAAGGATGGGTCTGCCGATGGTGTTCCCATCCGTGTGTATGAACCCACGGCACCGGGCGCGACCGTGGTTTACTTTCATGGGGGCGGGTTCGTCGTGGGCGGGCTGGACAGTCATGACGACATATGCGCCGAGATTTGCGCGCAGGCGCAGGTTCGGGTGGTCAGCGTTGATTATCGCCTTTGTCCTGAACATCCGCACCCGGCGGCGTTTGAGGATGCGCTGACTGCCACTCGATATGTGACCCTAACTTGGCCCGGAACGCATGTTTTGGCAGGTGACAGTGCGGGGGGAAACCTGGCCGCCGCGGTTGCGCATCACGAACGCGACACGCTTGATCTGGCGGGCCAGGTTTTGATCTATCCGGGGCTGGGCGGGGACAAGACGCAAGGGTCGTATCGCGATCACGCACACGCGCCGATGCTGACGTTGGCGGACGTCAACTTTTACGAAACCATGCGCTTTGGCGGCACCGCGCCAACGGATGATGTAACCGCCGCGCCACTTGCAGATACGGATTTCACCCGCCTTCCGCCAACGGTGATCTTCACTGCCGAATGCGATCCCCTGGCCGATGATGGGCGCATCTATCGCGATGCGATCCGTGCGGCGGGGGGCAAGGCGCGACGGGTGAACGAGGCCGGGCTGGTCCACGGCTATCTGCGGGCGCGCCACCGCGCCCGGTCTGCGCGCGACAGCTTTCAACGTATCGTGGCCGCAACAAAGATGCTTGCAGAACAACGGTGGTGCGACTGACCCTTTCCACATCTGCGATATTACCATACTCTGACGGCATAAAAAGGCGAGCGGACAACGCATCGCGGAATGAGGAAGTGCAGTAAGAATGCCACCCATCGGGATCTCTCTGTTCCGGGGCCTGCAAAACATGCAAGGCTCGGCGGGGCTCGAACGCCGTTTGCGGCGTGGTGTCGAAGACGGCAGCGAACACCCCACGCGCGGCGGCGAGCGGTTGGGGCGCGGATTGGCGGCCCGCCCGGACGGGGCGCTGGTCTGGATCCACCTGAAGAACGCGGATGGGTTGGAGAAAGTGCTGGGTCTGGTGCAGCAGTTCCAGGCGGACCATGAGGATCTGTCGGTTTTGATCACGACAACCCACCATGATGGCGCCCCGCCCGAGGGGCAGAGCTTCATCCATCAATATGCGCCCTATTCGGCCACCGCGCCTGTGACGGTGTTTCTGGATCACTGGCGCCCGGATATGCTTCTGTGGATGGATGACAAGCTGGATGTAACGCTGTTGCAAGCGGTATTCGACCGCAGGATTCCCGCCCATTGGGTCAACGCCCATGTTCCGAAAGAGGTGCAAAGCCAATGGCGCTGGCTGCCCGGATCCATAAAGTCTCTGATCAACGGATTCGACACTATTCTTGCGGAAAGTGACAGCGCGGCCCGTCAATTGCGCCGCTTCGGGGCGCTGGCTGACCGGGTCGTGACCTCGGGCCCTTTGCAGGTACAGGTCGTGCCGCCCGGTTGCAACATGGCCGAGCGGGATCAAATTGCGGCCTCTCTGGCAGCGCGGCCTGTCTGGCTTGCGTCAGGTGTCTGCGAGGTTGAGGAGCAGGCGCTGGTGGATGCCCACAAACAACTGGTGCGCAAATCTCACCGCCTGCTGCTGATCATCGAGCCGCGCGAGCCTGATCGTGGTGCCGCTCTGGCCGATACGCTGGAGGCTGACGGCTGGGGCGTGGCCTGCCGATCCCGAGATGAGGATCCGACTTCGGATATCCAGATTTTCATCGCCGACCAAGAGGGTGAATCCGGCCTGTGGATGCATCTTGCCCCGATCACTTATGCCGGTGGCAGCATGGGCGTCGGAACCGAGCTGAATCCGCTGCAACCGGCGGCGCTGGGCTCGGTCGTGCTGTTTGGCCCCAAGGTGAATGGGTTCTTCGAATCCTATCGGCGCCTTGAACGCGCCGGTGCGGCGACCAGAATTGACAATCAGACCAGCCTGACCAAAGCGGTGGAACATCTGCTGTCACCGGAAGAAGCCGCAAAAATGGCGATGGCCGCCTGGGACGTGACCACCAGCGGCGCCGAAATCACTGACCTGCTGCGCGACAAGTTGGCGGATGCGCTGGACCTGCGACAAGGCTAGGGGGGCGCGATGAAAACACCCCGCTTCTGGTTCACTCCCCCATCGCAACCCGATTGGCGGGCGCGCCTTCTGGCGCCGCTGGGCTGGGCCTATGCTGCTGGCACGGCCCGGCGCGTGGCGGCGGGTGACGGGTATCTTGCCCAAGCCCCCGTGATTTGCATCGGCAATATCAATGCAGGCGGAACAGGCAAAACACCCACCACAATCGCATTGGCCCAACGGCTGCTGGCACGGGGTTACGACGCCCATATCGTGTCCCGAGGACATAAAGGCACGGTTGAAGGCCCGATTCTGGTAAACGAACGAAACCACAGCGCCGCGGATGTGGGTGACGAGCCCTTGCTGATGGCCGCCTTTGCCAAGGTTTGGGTCGCGCGCGATCGGGCGGCGGGTGTGAAAGCCGCTGAAGCTGCCGGGGCGGATGTGATCCTGATGGATGACGGGTTTCAGAACCTTGCGGTTCAAAAAAGCCTGTCCATCGTGGTCGTCGATGCGGTGAAAGGCTTCGGCAATGCGCGCTGCATTCCCGCGGGGCCGCTGCGCGAGCCTGTTTCCGCGGGTTTGCGTCGGGCCGATCTGCTGTTGTCGATTGGTCCCGATGGGGCGCAGGCTCGGTTTTCACAGGCGTGGCGCGACACCATCCACTGCCCCCATGCCACGGGCCAGCTTGTGCCGCTTCCGACCGGGATGGACTGGGCCGGGATGAAGGTTCTGGCCTTCGCGGGGATCGGTTTGCCCGAGAAGTTTTTTGCAACTGTCAAGGCGCTGGGCGCCGACCTCGTTCGGGCCGAGGCGCTGGCAGACCATCAACCCCTGACTGATGCGCTGATGAAACGGTTGCAGATCGAGGCCGCTGCCCTGGGTGCCCAGCTTGTCACGACCGAGAAAGACGCCGTGCGCCTGCCGCCCGCGTTCAAGCGGCAGGTGCTGACCATTCCGGTGCGATTAGAGCTGTCGGACTGGACTTTGATAGACGCGGAGCTGCGGCGGATCGGGCTGGGTTAGGCTCTTTCAACCGCGCCCATGCGCTCAGCTTCCCAGTTTCTCGTCAATCAGCTTGGCAAATTCCTCATAGGACATGTTGGAATAGGTTTCGCCGTCGATCACGAAAGATGGGGTGGCGTTGATCTCGTCCGCCGTGGCGTTTTTCTGATAAGCGGCCACCATGCTTTGGGCCATCGCCTCGTCTTGCAGACAGGCGTCCATCTGTTCGTCATTCATGCCGGCAGTGCGGCCAAGCTTGCGCAGGTTGGCCAGAATGTTGCCGGGATCGCCGTCACCGATCCATTCTTCCTGACCGGCATAGATCAGGTTGGTCAGGCCGAAATACCGATCCTCGCCCCCACAGCGGGCGATCATGCCCGCCCAAAGACCGAAGCGATCAAAATACACCTCGCGGTGCACGAATTTGATCTTGCCGGTGTCGATATAGTTCTTCTTCAACTCCTTGAAGACCGTGTCGTGAAAATTGGCACAATGCGGGCAGGTGAAAGAGGCGTATTCGATCACCGTCACCGGAGCGTTTTCGTCGCCCATGACCATGTCCGGGGCCGGTTCGACATCGGCGTCTTGCGCCCCGGCAATCGAAACACCGGGAACCGAGCCGTTGTTCTGGCTCATATAGTAAACGCCGCCGCCAATCAGCAGAAGGGCCGCAAGCAGAAGGGGAAGAAATCGGGTCATGACAGGTCTCAGCCTCTTTCGTGTTTTTGTTTCGTCAGCACGTTTCGTGCCAGTGTTTCAAGGGCCGCACGCAGATTCGTGTCGCTGACATCGGATGTCACTTCGGCGGCACGCGCACAGGTTTGTTCGTCAAGCACAGGGGCCTTTTTGGGTGCCGGAGTGAACTGCGCCTGCCCTTCGGCAAAGCCCGTCGGGGCGGTCTGGGTGATCCTTACCCGCGCGATGGCGTTATATCCATAGACCGCGTTCACCTTTTCGCGCAGCTTCTCTTTTTGCATCTCAAGCATCGGGGCCTGCGCGCCGGTCGTCAGCACCGTAAGCGTGGCACCCATACCACCACGGGCATAGGACACCTCGACCGGTTTTGCGATGGCGGCGGTGGCGTCGCCCACGATCTCGGCCCAATGGGTCAACACACGCGACACCGCAAAACCGCGGGATTCGCCCGCCTTGCGAATGCGTTTCGTCAGAAGGGCCGAGGTTCGTTCAAACCCCTTCCGCCGACGCTGGTTGTTCTTAGGCTGATTCACGACTGGCACATCCCGGTTTTGCCCCTATTCTAGGTGGTTGAACCTGCTATGCCAGTACAAAGCACGGATAGGGGATAACACTTGTGTGACGCGCCGAAACCCGCCGATCTGTTGGCTTGGTATGATCGCCATGCCCGCGATCTTCCGTGGCGCGTGGCGCCTGCGGATCGCGTAGCGGGCGTGGTGCCCGACCCCTATGCCGTCTGGCTGTCTGAGATCATGTTGCAACAGACGACTGTTGCGGCGGTAAGAGACTATTTCACCCGATTCCTGACCCTTTGGCCAACCGTAGAGGCCTTGGCGGCCGCCGAGGACGATCGCGTCATGGGTGAATGGGCGGGGCTTGGATATTATGCCCGCGCCCGCAATCTGTTGAAATGCGCGCGGGCCGTGACGCAGATGGGCGGGTTCCCCACAACCCGCGCGGGGCTTGAGGAATTGCCGGGCATCGGCCCCTATACGTCGGCGGCCATTGCCGCGATTGCCTATGACCTGCCGGAAACCGTGGTGGACGGGAATGTCGAACGAGTGATGGCGCGAGTGTTTCAGATCGAGACGCCCTTGCCCGAGGCCAAGCCCGAGATGAAGGCCCGCGCCGCCAGCCTGACACCCGACGCGCGGCCCGGCGATTATGCGCAAGCGGTGATGGATCTGGGCGCCACGATCTGCACACCCAAGTCGCCTGCTTGCGGGATCTGTCCGTGGAACGGGCAGTGCCGGGCGCGCCGGGCAGGGGTGCAGGCCACGCTGCCCGCGCGCAAGCCGAAAACCCCCAAGCCCACGCGATACGGCATCGCCTATCTTGCGCGGCGTCCGGATGGAAGCTGGCTGGTCGAACGTCGCCCGGACAAGGGGCTATTGGGCGGCATGTTGGGCTGGCCCGGTGCCGAGTGGGGCGACCTTGCCGCCGAGGCGGCCCCAATGCCTGCTGACTGGGCCGATCCAGGTGTTGAAGTGCGCCACACGTTTACGCATTTTCATCTGCGGTTGGCGCTTCGCGTGGCCGAAGTTCCAGACAGTGCGCAGCCAAGGGTGGGCACGTTTCAGAAGATCCGGCCCAGCGACCTGCCAACAGTGATGCGCAAGGCCTTTGACGTTGCGAAAGCCGCCATGCCGGATTGAGCCATACGGGCCGCAAGGCTATATCTTTGGTTGGAACAGAAAGGACATCGCCATGGTTCCTGCGTCGACCGTTGCCCGGTTCCGAAATGCAGCACCCTTTGGGGTCTCGCTTCTGCTGCCGGTTCTGGTATGCATCGCCGCGTGGAAGGGCGGGTGGTATTTGATCTTGCCCCCGCTGGGGACTTGGTGGCTCTATGCTATGTTGGACGCCGCGATCGGGCGATATTCTGATAATGCAGACCCTGACACACCTGAAAATGATCTTTTTTGGTATCGTCTGATCACGCTGATCTGGTTCCCCATACAGGTCGTGATGATCTTCGGCATGATCTGGTATGTCACCGGCGCAAGCCACCTGTCCCTGGCCGAGAAGTTCGGAGTGTTTTTCGGTGTGGGTGTCCTGTCAGGGGCGGTCGGCATCGTCTATGCGCATGAGTTGATGCACCAAGCCAACCGGTTGGAACGTTGGCTGGCCGACCTGCTGCTGGCCATGGTGCTTTACAGCCATTTCCGAACCGAGCATTTGCTGGTTCACCATCCTTATGTCGGCACAACGCGCGACGCCGTGACCGCGCGATACAACGAAGGGTTTCACCGCTATTTCTTCCGCGTCATTCGGGAATCGCCGGTGTCGGCCTGGCGCGCCGAAAAGGCGATGCTGGCGCGGCGGGGGCTGTCTGTCTTGGATGGATCGAACCCGTTCTGGCGCTATGGCGCGTTGCAACTGACGTTCTGCATTCTGGCGGTTCTGATCGGCGGTTGGCTGGGTCTGGCGTTGTTTGCATTTCAGGCTCTGATTGCGATCTGGCAGTTGGAGCTGACAAACTATGTCGAACATTACGGCCTGACCCGCAAACATCTGGGTGACGGCAAATATGAACGCGTGATGCCCCGTCACAGCTGGAACGCAGACCACCGCGCGTCAAACTGGCTGTTGATCAACCTTCAACGCCATTCCGACCATCATTACAAACCCGCGCGGCGGTTTCCGTTGTTGCAGACCTTTCCCGATGACGAGGCACCGCAACTGCCCTTTGGTTATCCGGTGATGACGGTGGCGGCGATGATCCCGCCCGTCTGGCGACGCGTGATGAACCCGCGCGTCAGGGCGTGGCGCAAGCTGCATTACCCCGAGATCACCGATTGGAGCGCCTATAAGGCCGGCACCCTGCCGCCGCCGGGGCTGCGTTAAGGGAAGTGTGTGGGCGTGTCGCCCGCCTGCCATGGCGGATATTTCTGCATGACACGGGCCAGACGCTCGCTGGTCAGAAATGTCTCTAACCATGCGGAAACGCGCGGTGTTGCTTCGGTATCAAAGCGCGGTTTGTCGATCATCGCGAACTGGCGCACGAAGGGCAGGGTGGCGAGATCGGCCAGTGTCGGTCGTCTGCCATACAGCCAACCGTCAGCCAGTTGCGGCTCAAGCGCGGCCAGAATCTGCATGGCTTCGGCACGCGTTTCTTCGGGGTCGCTGTCGGGGTGGCGCACGGCATATTTCGTCAGATCAAGCGCGCGTTTGAACGGGCCGTCAAACAGCTCGACCAGATCACGCCCTTCATTGGGCATGTCGCACAACCCTTTGGGATCATTCTGCGCCAAGGCCCAACGCATGATGTCGAAGCTTTCGTCCAAAACGCCTTCGGCCGTCACCAGACACGGGACCGTTGCCGAGGGCGAGGCGTCAAGGAACGCCGTCGGCTTGTCGCGCAACAGGATCTCGCGCAGCTCGACCTGCACGCCGCTGCTGGCAATCGCCAGCCGTGCGCGGATCGCATAGGGGCAGCGTCGGAAGGAATAGAGGACAGGTATCATAGTCTGTTCCTGCCTGAAATGGGGCAGGGGGTGCAACCCATCGGCCAACGCAAAAAAGCCCCGCCCTTTGCAGGGCGGGGTCAGTCAAGTTGCGCCGTGGCGGGCGGGCCACAGGCACAGGCGGTACGCCGTGTTGCGGGCACTTGTCGTTGCGCCCTGCAAAATCCTTGAAAATCAGTTCATCTCTGCCCGGATCTGTTGGCGCAGAAGGTCAATCGGAACTTTCTTTCCGTCCTGGCGGAAATGCCAATAGGTCCAGCCATTGCAGCTTGGCGCGCTTTCCAATGCCGCGCCCACCTGGTGGATCGACCCGCGTGCTTCGCCGGAAATAAGGGTACCATCGGCGCGCACCTTGGCCGTCTTGCCGCGCGGGCTTGTCAGCACCTCGCCGGGGCGCAACATGCCGCGTTCGACCAGCTGGCCGAAGGGCACGCGCGGCTCGGCCCGCTTGGATGGGGTGGTGATCAGGGCTTCCTTGTCGAACTTGCGCACCTTGGCGATGCGTTTTTCCGCGACCTTGCGATAGGCCTCTTCCCGTTCGATCCCGATAAATTCGCGCCCCAGCATCTTGGCCACGGCCCCCGTGGTGCCGGTGCCGAAGAACGGGTCAAGGATCACATCGCCGGGGTTGGTCGACCCGACCAGAACACGGTGCAACAGGCTTTCCGGCTTCTGGGTCGGGTGAGCCTTGTCGCCGTTTTCGTCTTTCAGGCGTTCATGCCCGGTGCAGATCGGCAGAACCCAGTCGGACCGCATCTGGATACCTTCGTTCAGCGCCTTCAGGGCTTCATAGTTGAACGTGTATTTCGCACCTTCGGATTTCGAAGCCCAGATCATCGTCTCATGCGCGTTGGTGAACCGCTTGCCGCGGAAATTTGGCATCGGGTTCGACTTGCGCCACACCACGTCGTTCAGGATCCAGTAGCCCTGGTTCTGCAGTTCGGCGCCCATGCGAAAGACGTTGTGATACGAGCCGATGACCCAGATCGCGCCATTCGGTTTCAGGATGCGCCGTGCGGCTTTCAGCCAAGCGCGGGTGAATTGGTCATAGGCCTTGAAACTGTCGAACTGGTCCCAGTCATCGTCGACCGCATCAACCTTCGAATTGTCGGGGCGATGCAGCTCGCCTTTCAACTGCAAGTTATAGGGCGGGTCGGCAAAAATAAGATCGACCGAGCTTTCCGGCAGACTGTTCATCACCTCGATGCAGTCGCCATCAATAATCGTGTTCAGCGGCAATTCGACAGCCGCTTTTGTCGTGGTTTTCGTTTTCATTTCTGCCTCATGTACCCGGCGCTTGTTGCGCTTATCGGTGGCGCATTGGTGCGCTCGTTTTGATGAGATCAGAATGAGTCAAAGGCGATTCGCCGTCAAATTCTTTTTTGAATCAGTCACTTACATTTTCTTGTTGATACAAGATATTGTGCACCGGTTTGAACGAACGTCTATGGTGTGGGGTCACACCAAGATTTCGGAGCGCCAATCTGTGGCTTTTCGACGGGTAACCTGCGTTCGTCTCCCACCCATAGCCGGGAAACTGTTGCGCCAAATCCACCATGATCCGGTCGCGGGTGATTTTGGCGATGATCGAGGCGGCGGAAATCGACACCGAGCGCGCATCGCCTTTGACGATGGTCTCGGACGACAGGGTCAACCCGCGCGGTGTCATGTTGCCGTCGATCAACACGTGATCGGGCGGTATGGGCAGCCCCGCAATCGCACGTTCCATCGCCAGATGGCTGGCGCGCAGAATGTTGAATCTGTCAATCTCCTCGACCGTCGCGTGGGCGATGGAGACCTCGGCGCAGGACATGATGGCATCGAACAGGTCCTCGCGCCGCCGGGCGGTCAGGGCTTTGGAATCGTTCAGACCGTCGGGAATGCAAGTCGGGTTCAGCACCACCGCCGCCGCCGTGACAGGCCCGGCCAACGGCCCGCGCCCGACCTCGTCCACACCGGCAATCCGGGCAAGGCCGCGTGCCATCGCGGCAGTTTCAAAGCTGTAATCCGGAACGTGTCTGGTCATGCCCCTGCGTGGCCGATCCAACCTGCCCCTGCAAGCAAAAAAAGGCGGGAGGCGAACCTCCCGCAAGTTTCACGGCGTGCCAGGTTAGGGACGCCACGCCGCTGCTCGATGTTGGGTCAGTAATACCGCGACTGGCGATAGCCATGCTTACGCAAGCAACGCGGATAATAGACTTTGCGGGTCACATAGGTGCCCTGCTTGTTGCGCGCCACGATCGTGTCGCGACAGCTGCGCGGCAGCTTGGAATAGTATGAGAAGTTCCGCTTCATGCAGCGTTTGCTGAAGAATTTCCGCTTTCCGTCCTGCATCCGATAGGTGCGCAGACAATCTGAGGGAAGGATCAGGTGTCGCGGGACAGGTTTTCGGTGAACCTTTCTGGGTGGGTATTTTCGTTTGTACGTATCTTTGTTCGCTCCGTCATCGTCCGACAACAGAATACCCAGGGTTGCGAGGCCCAGCAGCAACCCAAGGATTGCGGTGGTATCGTCATGGTCGTTGCGCGATCCCCAGTCATTGGCGGAAACCGGGGCAACAGACAGCGCCAGCGCAAGCGTGGCGCTGAGCGCGAATTTCAAAGGCAAGATCGTCAGGCGGCGTGTCATCATGTGTCCTTTCGGCAAGGCATCCTTGGGGACGCGTGGAAGATGATCCAAGAATGCGGCCCCCCCGCCAGGCCAAGCAATAACGCCGCAGTGTTATCGCCTATCAACCGCTTTGATATTGATTAACCCACGGGCGCGCCGCATGGTTTGCACTTGATGAAACAGACACTCTTTGCCCTTGCGCTTTCCCTGTATGCCCTGCCGTCCCAGGCGGGGTGTTATGCGGATTACAAAGCGAAACAGGATGACCCGCTCAGGCTGCATTACGGCGTTGTTGAACTGCCGGATGCTGCGTGCAACAACCGACAGGCCGCCACGCGGCAGGTGCAGCAACGGCTGGAGGATCAGGGGTGGCACCTTCTGAAGATCCAGTCCATTTTTGACGAGTCGGGCCTGAAGGAAAGGAAAGAAAGTGCCGGAGAATTCTTCCTTCGCTTCTGACGCGCGGCGGGTGTCGAACCGGGTGGTCGTGGCAGGGATCGCCGCGATCGTCGCGATCCTGCTGGTCGCGGCCATCGTACTGTTCATGACCCTGCCCGACGCCAATGCCTTCAATGCGCGCGTCGAACAGATTTTTATCGAGAATGATGGCCTGACCTCGGGCGCTGAAATCAAGCTTCTGGAAATCCTTGCCCAATCCGGAACCGCCTTTGCGGACACGCTGACCAGCTATCGCATGGTGATCTTCGTGCTTCTGGTATTTGCCACCGCGCTGCTGATCGCGGCCCTGGTGTTTCTGTTGACGATCATCGGCCTGAACCGCCGCATGGGCGAGATCGAGCGCGCCGGCATTCAGGTCAACTCGCTTCTGATCAGCCGCGAGGAACGCACGGTTTACCTGAACAACATGGAATTTGCCCTGACCGAAGCGGCCATCGAAACGCTGTCGGCCCTGGCCGAGGCGCGGATGGATGAAGAAGTGCTTTCCGGGTCGGAACTGGAGGCCCTGATCTCGGGCCGCGACCCGGCCGATTGCGACGAAGCCGCCGGTGCCACCCGCATCAAACGCCTGCGTGATGCGCTGGGCAACCAGATGATCAGCGAACTTCTGGTCAAAACCATCGCGCGCCGCGGCTACATGCTGTCGATCGACAAGGATGTCATTCGGATGCTGTAAAGATCTGCTGTGGGTTGAAGCCGCGACATGTCAGAGGCTGGCACAGACCGGCCGTGACCAAGATCGCTGATGACCCAAGAACCGAAAGACGGTCGAGCGACTTTGGGGCCGCTTGACCGTTTGCGGTTTTACGCGATGGGCGCGTCAAAACATATTAGGTGCTCAGCGTGTGGCAGCCCGTTTCTGTTGCGCCTCGACAAACATGTTCCAAGCGACCAGCTGAGGGGGGACCGGTGGGATGAATGGGATCAGATTCTGATCCTTTTCACATACGGGATCGGCATCTTTATCCTCGAACAGTTCGGGGAACATTTCTTGAAGATCAGCTTTGCAAACCATCATGGCGGAAGCTCCTCTGTTGCGCGTGCAGTTGGGACGGGTTCAATGTGACGAGACCGGGATCAACAGGTCCCGTCACCAGTGTCTGCAGCGTCAGCACGCCCGCTGCATCGCAGCTTGTTCGGCAATCGTGTGAACGTCGTTTGACGCCAGGGGCTGCATCCCAAGCTCGCGATCATCAAAGGCATCGACGACGCGCTTGATGTCACTGCGCCGAAGGCCGATGTCGTCCAGGGTCCAATCATCCAAAGCCTGCAGCGCCGCGGTCATCTTGCGTCGTTTCCATTGCCTTATTACGGCCCTTCGCCAGCGGGAAAACAACGGTTCGGATGTTTCCTCCGAGGCCATGGTCAGATGCTGGTTGCGTTGATTCAAGTAGTTTCGGTGTGACAAAACGGGATGCATGTCGTTCTCCGGTAGTCTGAGTGTTGAGCTGGACACCACACGCAGAAAGCACCGAACAGATCTCTCCGTTCGCTGCGGCGTTGGTGCCTGTACATGTCATGTGATCAGGTTGATCAGATTTCCCCGAGGCAGAGCGCGACACAACAGTCCGCCCCACCCGGGGCTACCGGCGGTTCAGTAGAGTTCCTGCGAAGTGCAGTACCTTCTTATGTAAATCGCGCATCATCATGTGATTGATATGGACCTTCGCCATCGCATCTTCAAGCCACCCCCGGCCTCTGCGACCTTCCGACGCGAGTTTCCGCTGATCAAACCATAAAAGTTGACCGGAAAGGTATAATATGTCGGTCCGTGGTCCGTATTGACCAGCCTGCTGACAGGTGTCAATCAGCCCGACCCAATGCCGAAGTTTGTTTTCAACCAACAGCAGCAACCGCGACCGAAACGGGTACGGTCGGAGGCTGTCAGAAGAACCGGAAATGCGCGCAAGCTTTGTCTGGCTTTCTTGAAGGTCTTCGACGGCAATCGAACAAACGAGTAAGCCCGCGTCTGAGATGCGGGTTTGCAAGGTGTTCGGATCGTGAGGTGAGAAGCTATCCGGTCAGGGTTTCGACGAAAGGATGATCTTTGCAGTATTTCGTCTCGAACCCGCAATGGGTGATCGGAGCCGCGGTTCGCCTGTGCTTTCGCCTCCCAAGTGTCGATGAAGTGGTTGATCATTGGGGATCTTACACCTGCGACCCGTGCCGCGCTGATCGCACCGATGGTAGGCTTGATGATCAGTCCCCAGCGAAAGGCACCGGCAACGACGAGGCGATGATAGAAGTCTACGGTGCAAGTGCTCCCGTTCACCTCGATCCCAGCCATGATGGCCTGAAGGTGGTTGTTTTTTGAGCTGGAGCAGTCACTGCGGTTATTGAACTCTTCCTACTTTCGAGCTTTTTTCGGGAACCCTGTTTCCAGCGGAAATGAGATGATGGTCGATCATTGAATACAAGCTTGGCTGGACGATATTTTCATCTGTGGCGGAGGCGAAGTCTACGGCCCGTGTTCCAAGCGGGGCGAAGCGCGCGAATGGCGGGCAGGTTTGGTTTTTCCATGACTGATCCTCCGATCCGCCATGCCCCCAAGACGACAACCCAACGTTGACCGGAGCACTTTTTCACAAGATGCTGCATCCGCCCCAGCGGCAGCAGTGAGCCCGCTGCAGACCAACGACGATCGCATGCTGCATTGTAGAAAGCGGCAGATTTGCATCTTACCGAAAGCTGGCCGAGACTAAGAAGGTCAACAGCGTTCGGGCAGATGGAACATATTGCGAAGAATATTGGGAAAATTTGGCGCGGCGGACGTGCATCGCTTCGCTTTCTGGCGGCTGCGCCAATCGTAAATGCGCAGGTCGCGCTCAGGGCAAAAGACCGCGAAGACGCGCGTGATATGTTCGCCCGGCATTTCCGTCGATTTCTCGACACTTGTCAGGCCAGCGTGTCCCTTGATGGCGAATTTCCCGAACCGGGGAAAGGCTGCATCCTTTGCTATAATGAGACGTCCTTTGTTGATGTCGCGGCTTATTGTGTCTCGATGTGGCCATATGTCGACCGTGCTGCGGCGGCTGATCTCTACGCGTATTTTCCTTTCGCCCGAGCAGCCTGTCGGAAAGCCGCGATCGAGATGGTCCCAAGGGGAAACCGCGAAGCCACCGATCAATTGCTGGAACGCATGGTCTTAGCAGCAAGACAGGGCGAGAGAGTGGCTTGGGGCGGCGAGGGGCGACTGTCGGGAAAGGACGGCGTTGGTCGCTTCAAAATCGGCGCCAATCTCATTGCGATCAGAGCTCAGGTGCCTGTGATCCCAGTGGTTTTTCAAGGAGGGCATCACGCTATGCCACTCGGTACAGTCCGTGCGCGACCGGGCGAAGTCCGCATACGTTTTTGCAAGCCTGTGCCGACCGCGGGCTATGTCGAGGCTGATGCACGCGAATTTGCCGACAGATTGCAGAAAGAATTTGTTCGTATCTATCATCAACTGGCAGAGAAACGGCCGGCTCTCTCGTAGCGCTTTCGATCCAGATACCCCCAAATTTGCACGTTGCTTCCCACAGCGTCTTATTCGCATGAAGCCCGGAACAGGTCGGCTAAGAGCTGAGTTTGTGCTATGCTTTCCCGCGATCATTGATGTTTCTACTGGAAAGCCTCACAGCCTCTTGCTGGATAGGCAAAGGACACCCTATGGAATATCTGCGAACCCCAGACGACCGGTTCCAGAATCTGGCTGATTTTGATTTTGCCCCCAATTACCTGAATGTAGGTGCCGGGTTGCGGATGCACTATCTTGATGAAGGTCCGCCAAATGCACATCCAGTTCTCGTCATGCATGGCGAGCCAACTTGGTGTTATCTATACCGCCACATGATCCCGTCCTTCACCCAAGCGGGCCACCGCGTGGTGGCGCCTGATCTCATCGGTTTCGGCCGGTCGGACAAGCCCGTAGCGCGTGAAGACTATACCTATCAGCGTCATTTGGACTGGATGACCGATTGTGTCACCCAATTGGATCTTCGCGAAATCACGCTGGTCTGCCAAGACTGGGGCGGATTGATCGGTCTGCGGCTTGTCGCGCACATGCCCAACCGTTTCGCGCGGCTGGTGATCGCCAACACCGCATTGCCCACGGGCGACCATCCGCTTGGCGCGGCCTTTTAAAGCTGGCGCGACTATTCCCAGAGCGTAGAGGACTTCAATGCGGGCCGCATCGTGCGCGGCGGAACCGTATCGAAGCTCTCAGATGCCGAGGTCGCAGCTTACAATGCACCGTTTCCGGATGCGCGATATCAAGCAGGAGCACGCCAATTTCCGCTGCTGGTACCAGACGATCCTGATGACCCGGCGTCGGGTCCCAACAGGGCAGCATGGGAGATCCTCAGCACCTTGCCGATCCCGGCGCTAACGGTCTTTGGCGCGGAAGACAAGATCATGGCCGGGGGCGAAAGAATTTTCCAGAAATGCCTTCCAGGCGCCAAAGGGCAACGTCATCGCATTCTGCAAAACGCTGGCCATTTTCTGCAAGAAGATGTGCCCGTTGACCTTGCGCAGGCCACGCTCGAGTTCATCGCCGCTACTTAACTTTTAAAACAAGGGGGCGACGGCCAGTGGGGTGGGTCCCGTGGCCGTGAACGCCTTGTTCATCGCGATTGTCGCCAACGACGTCTTTACGCCGACTATCCCGCGAAACGCGATCGGCTGACCAGCGTGGTCGGTGAAGGGATGCACATTGGCGTGCCTTGGACCTTTTTAGTTCAGAAACTACTACATTGAAGTGAACGTCGGCATCCGCGTTGCCCAATCGGATCACCGAAATCAGTTCTTCTCATTCTTCTGTGGCACACCGGCGACATATGTCTGCGCGATTGCGCGGTCGTCGCCCATCATTTGCACTACGAACAACTCGTCGGAAAGACTGTCAGCGCGATCCATTCGCAATCTCATGGCCGGTGTCGCACGCGCATTGATCACAGTGATGTCAGCTTCGGTTCCGGGGTCAAGGGAACCGATCTTGTCGGCCATTCCAAGAACCTCCGCATTTCCGCGCGTGATCCAGTGAAAGGCGCGCAAGGTATGCAGTTTCTGATCCTGGAGTTGCAGGATCTTGTATCCTTCGTTCAGGGCTTGCAGCATGGAGTAGCTGGTACCGGCGCCGATATCCGTGGCGATACCGCTCTGGATGCCGCGGGCGCGCAGGCCCGCATCATCAAACAGGCCACTGCCAAGAAACAGGTTGGATGTGGGGCAGAACACCGGATGGGCACCGGTTTCCGCCATCGCGCCGATCTCGCGATCCCTCAGGTGTATGGCATGGCCCAACATGGTGCGTGGGCCAAGCAGCCCGTGCCGCTCGTAGACATCAAGATAGTCGCGGGCTTGAGGATACAGTTCTGCCGTGTAAGCAATTTCATCGTGGTTCTCAGACAGGTGGGTTTGAACGTAGCAATCGGGGTGCTCGGAGACCAATGCGCCTGACATCTCAAGTTGCTCGGGCGTGGAAGTGATCGCAAAACGGGGCGTGATCGCGTACGAGGCGCGCCCCTTACCGTGCCATCTTTCAATAAGTGCTTTGCTTTCGTCATATCCTGACTGCGCGGTGTCCAACAC
The DNA here is from genome assembly GCF_014656375.1 of Aliiroseovarius zhejiangensis. Classification (GTDB taxonomy): domain Bacteria; phylum Pseudomonadota; class Alphaproteobacteria; order Rhodobacterales; family Rhodobacteraceae; genus Aliiroseovarius; species Aliiroseovarius zhejiangensis. Next base: position 251,969 of record NZ_BNCH01000005.1, read on the forward strand.
GGTCTCAGGTGCATTGCGGTCCATCATGGTCTTGCCAGCAATCATCCGCATGCCGCGATCATTGGCTTCCGAGAACAAGGCTTCGGCAGATGATGCATGAACGGAGCAGAACGCCACAGCCGTTGTGGTGCCGTGGTCGGTCAGAAGGCTACAAAAGCGGCCCGCCATCGCGCGGGCATGCTGGGCATCTGCGTATTCCGCCTCGGCGGGAAAGGTGTACCCGTTCAACCAGTCAAGCAATTGACTGCCCCAACTGGCCACGATCTGGACCTGTGGGAAGTGAATGTGCATGTCGATGAACCCGGCCATCAAAAGATGAGGACGATGGTCAACAAGCGTCGCGCCGTGGGCATCGGCTGCGACCTTGTCATATGTGCCCGTGGCGGCGATCATGCCGCCGCGCATCAACACGGCGCCGTCTTCGATGTAGGTGTAGGCGTCTGTGTCATCCGGCCCGGTTGGTTCATGATGGAATGTGATGACACGACCGCGAAGCAGGGTGTTCGTCATGATGATCTACTTTCGCTTGGCTCATGAAAGGACGGGCGGCACGGTGGCCGCCTCGTCTGTTTTTTCGATCAGGCGACGTCGCGTGCCGGGCTGTCGTCGTCCAGCATGTCAGGTTCGTCAGGAACAATGATGCGATGCTCAAGGTCTTCTCTGGGGGCAACCATCGGATAGATCAGCATGAATGCGCCGATGATCAGGTAGCCAATGGTGATCGCGTCAAGCTGCGGCATTTGCAGCGTGTAGCTGTGAATGATCCCTATCGAGGACATCACCGCAGCGGCAAGCGCGAACCAACCAGCCTGCTTGAACCGCCCATCGATGACATCGGCTGCGATGGCACCCCAGACGAGACCAGTGATGATCGCACCTTGTGACAAGGCAAGGTGGCCTTCGTAATGCGCACCTTCCATCAGCAGAGCAGCGGTCAGTTCACTATCGCCCAACCCGGGAAGACCCTCGACACCCGTGTTGCGCAGTGCATTCATCAACGAGCCCCACTTGGTTACAAGGAAATTCGAGATATGCGGCAGGATCGCGAAGGAAACAGCCGCCATATGCGCGGGTTTGACGGCGTATCCCGTGTTGGTGATCAGGCTGACGGCCACGAACACCAGCACAGGCGCCGCAGCGGCGATCGGGATCAGCCCGGCAAGGAACGACAGGAAGCCAAGGAACGCCGCTGCCGCAATCACCAGCGCCACACCGATGATATAGCCCGCACGCGCGTCCATACGCTTGTAGGCGGGGTGGCCGATGTAGACCGTTGTGGGGAAGGGAGAGCCGAACATCGCACCGATCATGGTACCGGCACCATCGGTAAGCTGGCAGGCAGCAACCGGATAGCTGTCGCCGGCGGCTTCGGCAGATTCCACGTTGTTCATCGTTTCGATGAAGTTGTAAATCTGTACGGGGATCAGAACCAGGAACAGCTCGGGATTGGCAAAGAGGTGCTGAATACCCACCAACATATCGCCGACGTAAGGAATGGGCGCGTAAAAGCCGATGCCATCCGTGTTGAACGACGACTCGCCCAGGAAGATCGCAATGACCGTACCCACGGCGATCGCTACAAGGCCGGCAGGCAGGTTACCCGGCAGGCGGAAACGGCCAATCAGACCCCAAAGGATGAACAAAAGCGATGTGAAGCCGATCAGTGGATGCTCGAAAATGGTGGCCAGAGGAACCGACCCGATAAACACCAGGGCGATCCCGCACAGCGTGCCCAACATGCCCGCTCGCGGGGTGATCCGCTTGAGGAAAGGGCCGACGATCGCGCCGAAGGCTGCAACGATACCGCCCATGAAGCCCGCTCCGATGCCGACCTGCCAGGCCAGAAGTGAATCGCCCGTCGCCCAAAAGATCGGACCGATCACGCCAAAAAGGTAAACAAACATGACCGGGGTCGAAATGCCGTAAGGCAGCGCCGTAACGTCCTTGCCCTGTTTGTTCGCGACCCATTTGGCCATCAGGGTATAGACAACCACACCGGCCAAGATTGCAATCGCAGCACCTGGCACAATGCGGCCAAAGACGATGTCGGCAGGCATCTGGAAGACGAACTGACAGACGCCGGACAGGATAAGGAGATTGACGAGGTTGTCGGTGAACAACGCCCAGAACGCATTCAGATCGCTCTTGTTTAGTAGTTTGTAGCTGTAGTCTGTATCAGACATTTCGGGTTTCCTCCCATTGAGCTTCCTCTGCTTCGTCCTCCTCAAACGGCATTTGCAGAGTTGGATTTGTTTGATGTTTCGATGTTTCAAGGGCCAAGGACGGGCCCGTTAGCTGGTCCATGACCTCGGCCACGACGAAGGCGGCGATGATTTCGGGGCGTTTGTCGGTGCTTTGTGTGGACCCGATCGGGCATGTCAGATCGGATATCCCTGACCCGTTCGAATGCGAGGCGTGGAACCGCGAGAATTTCACTCGTTTCGTCGCGGATCCGATCAGGCCGACATAGGCCGCATCACCTCGGTCCAGCGCCTCGGAGGTCAGCAGGAAATCCAACGCGTGATCGTGGGTCAGGACGATAAAGGCGCTTTGGGCCGGGGCGTTGCGCAGGTCGGCTTCAGGCAAGGCTGACAGCCGCGTTTCGATCTTTGCGTCACACAGCGAAAGTTCCTGTTGTCGTCCATCGATCAGGAAACACCGCACCGGCAGAAACTGAAAAAAACGCGCCAGGGCACGCCCTACATGACCCGCACCGAAGATGTAGACATGGGGATGCAGCTCGGCATCGTGTGCCTCGGCCTCGAGTGCGCGGCATCGGTCAGCCGTCGACATATGGGTAAGAGTGACAACGACACGACCCCCGCAACACTGGCCAATTTCAGGCCCCAAAGGCACATCCATTTCTTCGGTTGTGCGTCCGGCACGCAACATGGCGCGTGCCTTGTCTATTGCCATGTATTCCAGTTGACCGCCGCCGATCGTCCCATGGAGGCGTTCTGCGCTAACGAACATCTGCGCACCCCGGTCACGCGGAGACGAGCCATGCACTTCGCAAAGGCGGACGTGTATCACTGGCGCATCCGAGGAAAGAAAGGCGGAGAGTGTCATGTTTTAACCTTGTAGCCGTTCGACAGCCATCAGCACGCGTTCTGGCGTGGCAGGGGCGTCCAGGCGCGGGCATTCACGATAGTCGGCGACACTGGCAACCGCGTGTGACAGCGCTTCGAACACCGAAATACCAAGCATGAAGGGCGGCTCGCCCACTGCTTTGGACCGCTTTATTGTGGGTTCTTTGTTTTCTGACCAGGTCGCCAGTTTCGTGTTGAAAATGCGCGGACGATCAGAGGCCAGGGGGATTTTGTAGGTGGACGGTGCGTGGGTGCGCAACTGACCTTGCGCGTCCCACCACAGCTCTTCTGTGGTCAGCCATCCCATTCCCTGAATGAAGGCGCCTTCAATCTGACCGACGTCCAGGACCGGGTTCAGGGACTTACCCACATCATGCAGGATATCCGTGCGCTCGACGCGGTATTCACCGGTCAATGTGTCAATGGACACCTCAGAACATGCGGCGCCATAGGCATAGTAGTAGAAAGGACGTCCCTGCCCCGTTTCACGGTTCCAGTGGATCTTGGGTGTTTTATAGAAGCCTGCTGCGGACAGGTGGACACGAGCCATATAGGCCCGCTTGATGAAATCGAGGAAGGAAACAATTTCATCGCCCACCTGTACCGCATTGGGAAGGAAGCGCACCGCGTTTGCACTGACGCTCCAATGCTCTGCGGCAAAAGCCACCAGTCTTTCTTTGATTTGGCGCACCGCGTCTTGTGCGGCCATGCCATTCAGGTCGGACCCCGAAGAGGCCGCAGTTGCAGAGGTGTTGGGCACTTTTTCAGTCGTCGTTTTGGTGATCTTTATCTTGTCAAAATCGACCTGAAGTTCGTCCGCCACGATCTGAGCAATCTTGGTGTTGAGCCCTTGCCCCATTTCCGTGCCACCGTGGTTCAGATGGATAGATCCATCAGAATAGATGTGAACCAGGGCACCGGCTTGATTGTACCAGGTTGCAGTGAATGAGATGCCGAACTTCACTGGTGTCAGGGCAATTCCCTTGCGGATGGTGCCGCCCTTGGCGTTCCAGTCCAGAACGGCCTGACGACGGGCTTCATAATCGGCGCTTTCTGCAAGTTCCTGACAAATGCGCGGCGCGATGTTGTCTTCGACGGTCTGGTGATAGGGTGTCACGTCGCGACCGCCATCGCCATAGAAGTTGCGCCGGCGCACTTCGAGGCTGTCCAGCCCGCGGTGATAAGCGATCTCTTCCATGATCCGCTCGGCCGCGATCACCCCCTGTGGGCCGCCAAAGCCACGGAACGCTGTGTTGGAGACCGTATTGGTCTTCATCGGGTGCGAGTTCAGCAGGACATTGGGGTAGTAATAAGCGTTGTCGGCGTGAAACAGCGCGCGATCCGTAACGGGGCCTGACAGGTCAGACGAAAACCCGCAACGGGCCGCGAATGCACCGGTCACGGCCTGGATGACACCATCGTCGTCAAAGCCGACCTCATAGTCGATTACAAAATCATGGCGCTTGCCGGTGGCAGACATGTCGTCGTCACGGTCCGGACGGATCTTGACGGCGCGGTTCCACTTTTTCGCAGCCAAGGCCGCCACCGCGCAAAACAGGTTCATCTGGGTTTCCTTGCCCCCGAACCCGCCGCCCATCCGGCGGACATTGATGGTCACGGCGTTGGAGGGCACAGCAAGGACATGAGCAACCATATGCTGAGCCTCGGAGGGGTGCTGGGTGGATGAATGAACGATGACGTCCTCGTCTTCGCCGGGGATGGCAAACGCGATATGGCCCTCCAGATACATGTGATCCTGGCCACCGACTCGCAGTTTGCCTTTGATGCGGTGTTTGGCTTTGTGCATCGCACTGTCGACATCGCCTCGCTTAAGCGTCAGCGGCGGGGTGACATAGCCCTTGCCTGCTGCTTGCGCGGCTTCTGGATCCAGCACATGCGGCAGGTCTTGGTAGACCACGTTCGCAAGTTTCGCCGCGCGGCGGGCTGCATCGCGTGATACGGCGACAACCGCGAACATCGGCTGGCCCCAGAACTCCACCTTTTCAGTTGCAAAGATCGGCTCGTCATTGCGCCCTGTCGGCGACACGTCATTGACGCCGGGAATGTCCTCGGCCGTCAAAACCCCTACAACCCCCGGCGCGGCGCGCACTGCGCTCAGGTCCACCTCGCGCAGCAACGCGTGCGCCCTGGTCGACAGACCCAGATATGCGTGAAGCGTTCCAACCGGTTCGGCGATATCATCACAGTATTCAGCGCGGCCCGTCACATGCTTGATGGCACTGTCGTGACGCATATCTGTGTTTACGGCGCCCTTGATTGGGGCAATCGATGGCTTTTGATCTTTCATGTCAAATCTCGTCCTTAGGCGCTGAGGCGGTCATTCGCGGTCTCATCCTGCTGATCCAGCCAGAATTTGCGAAACAGGTTCCTGGACACTTGCAGGCGATACTCAGAAGATGCGCGCCAGTCGGAAAGCGGGCTGAAATCGCTGCTGAGTTTCTCGGCTGCGGCAACAAGCGAAGCCTCGCTCCAGGGCGCTCCAACCAGGGCAGCTTCGGCGTTGGACGCGCGCTTTGGTGTCGCGGCCATGCCACCGAAAGCAATGCGTGCCTCGGTAATTCTGTGGTTTTCGACCTTGACGCTGAACGCCGCGCAGACCGACGAGATATCTTCGTCGCGCCGCTTGGAGATCTTATATGCCGCGTGAATCGTACCTGCCGCAGGGCGCGGAACGCTGATGCTCTCCACAAACTCGCTTTCGGCCCGATCCTGCTTTCCGTAGTCGATGAAGAAATCCTCGATCGGCAAAGCGCGCCGCGCAGATCCTTTGCGCAAAGTGATCGTCGCGCCAAGCGCGATCAGAACAGGTGGCGTGTCGCCAATGGGCGACCCGTTTGCAATATTGCCACCAATGGTACCCATGCTACGAATCTGCCATCCGGCGATCCGATCCCAGAAGGCTGCAAGATGTGGATAATCGGCAGCAATGGTGTCGCGGCTATCCGCATAGCTTACGCCTGCGCCGACCCGGATTGTATCCTTGGTCACTTCGAGATGACGCAACTCGTCCAGGTGACTCAGAAACACGACGGGAGAGATATCGCGCAGGAACTTGGTCACCCAAAGACCAACATCCGTGGCACCGGCCACGATGGTTGCGCCGGGTGTTTCCAGCAGCACATCCGCCAGATCGTCAACCGATGCCGGCAGAGTGCATTGGCTATCACCGTTGGAGACAACGACGCGATTGCCATCGTGAATCTTCGTCAGCCTGTCCGTCATGGCGGCACGCTCCAGGGTCAGCGCATCGTCTGCAGGGCTACCGTGGGTGGACACGGCCTTTGCCGCCTTGACGATCGGTTCGTATCCGGTGCAGCGGCACAGATTGCCTTGCAACGCGACCTCGATTTCGGTCTCGGTTGGATCTGGATTGCCCATCCAAAGCGCGTAAAGAGACATGACGAAACCCGGGGTGCAGAAACCGCATTGGCTGCCGTGATGTTCGACCATTGCCTGCTGGACCGGGTGAAGCTTGCCCTTTGGGCCAGAGAGATATTCAACAGTGACGACATGGCACCCGTCAAGGGACGCCATCAGCCGAATACAGGCGTTCACGGGCTCATAGCGCAGAACGCCGTCCTGCAACCGACCGACCAGAACAGTACAAGCGCCACAATCGCCTTCCGCGCAACCTTCTTTTGTGCCTGTCAGTCGACGGTCAATGCGTAGAAAATCCAGCAACGTGTCACTGGCCCCAACGCAAGTCAAAGTCACATCCCGGTCGTTCAACACGAAACGAATTTCTGATCTCGTCGCCATTCTTCACTCCCTTATCCCAGCCCGGATTCTGCGATGCCGTCAGTATGGTTCGGTATTTTTATGTGCGAAAGCGGCGCATTCGGGTATGCTCATTCAACGATTCGTTGATAATCCGAGAATTCCATGCCCTATCTTGAAAGCCTGAAAGTCTTCGTGAGGGTCGTTGAACTGGGCAGCATCACATCGGGTGGGCGTGATCTTAGGCTAACACCTGCGGTGGCCAGCAAGCGCATCAAAGAGCTGGAGAAGCGTTTGGATGTCAGATTGTTCAATCGCACAACACGCAAATTGTCGCCTACCGACGTGGGCAGGACGTTTTACGAACACGCCAAGCAAGTCGTTCAATCCATCGACGATGCCGAGGCTGCGATTTCGGGGTTTTCTCAATCGCCTCGCGGTATTGTCCAGGTGACGGCGCCTCTCGGGGTCGGTAAGCGACTTGTCGCTCCGCTTATCCCGGAATTCGTCGATCTATACCCGGAAGTATCCGTTCGTCTGCGCCTCTCGGATCGCAAGGTGGATTTGCTGGAAGACGGTCTTGATGTTGCATTGTTTGTCGGACGTCCACCGGATTCAAATCTGAAACTGCGCAAGATAATGGACACCCCGCGTATCCTTTGTGCCGCGCCATCTTATCTTGAAAGACACGGCGTGCCTCAGATCCCCGATGATTTGAAACGTCACAATTGCTTGCTCCTACGCTACCCGCGCTCGCCCGAATGGTACTGGACCCTGTCGACGTCCGAAGGACCCAAGAGGATGGATGTCTCCGGCAGTTACGATTCCGATGACGGAGACGTGTTGACCGGATGGGCCTGTGCTGGGCGTGGCATCATCAACAAGCCGCGTTTCGATGTCGCCGAACACCTAGCAAACGGGACACTTGTCGAAATTCTGCCAGAAACGCCACCTGAACCCGCAGTGTTTGGATGTCTCTATCCGCACCGGCGCTTCCAGGACAGCAAAGTCCGTCTATTCATTGATTTCCTGCTCAAGCGATGTCGCGAAAAACTGGCGTAGGACCAGCTCCGCCAAGATCACATATCGTCCAATTCGGACCATTTCACGTCTGGCCGGGATAGTGTCTTAATCCACTCCGCTGTCATTGATGCGATCCGCATCCAACTTCCACTTTTTACTCATGGCACTGTGCGTCGCAGTAGCAAATTGCACATATGCGCTTGCCTCCAGACTATTTGACGTAGCCCAGTCATGTGCTATCCGCGCGAACAGGCGTACCGAGATATACAGGCGATTACCCCTGGACTTGAGATCAGCTTCGCTCGGTGCCGATCTCGCACTCGAGTCGACAGATTTCACAGGTATTGCTGGGCCCATGCCCGTCGCAAGCTCTATGACCTGACCCACAACAACGTGGCCCCCATTGTATAGGAAGGGCTCAAGCAGATCGCGGCGCTTTACCGGATCGAGAAGCAGATCCGTGGGCAGTCAGCTGACGATCGCCTCGTTGTTAGGAGCCAAATGTGAACCGGCATGCAAAATTGACCCCAGTATTGGGGTAATCGGCGTCCAAGAGTGACCCCCCTGATATTTCTGTTCAGAAGCTTCCTCGACGGATTTGAGGGAGCGAGTTGGGGATGTTGGTTGTGGAGACGATTGCGAAGATCAGGCGGGCGTATTTTATCCAGGGGAAGTCGATCAAGCAGATTTGCCGGGAGTTGCGGGTGTCGCGGAACACGGTGCGTAAGGTGGTGCGATCTGGGGCAACCGAGTTCAGCTATGACCGCTCGACGCAGCCTCGCCCCAAGATTGACCCCTGGCGATCCGATCTGGATGAGCTGCTGGGCGAGAATGACCGGCAGCCCAAGCGGCAGCGCCTGACGCTGGTTCGGATTTACGAAGAACTGCGCAACCGAGGTTATGACGGTAGCTATGACGCGGTACGGCGCTATGCGGCGCGTTGGTCGAAGGCGACCCGGGAGGCATCGGCGGCGGCCTATGTGCCGCTCAGCTTCGATCCCGGCGAGGCCTATCAGTTTGATTGGAGCCATGAGGTCGTTCTGATTGACGGCGTCACCACGACGGTGAAGGTTGCCCATGTCCGCCTGAGCCATAGCCGGATGCCGTTTGTCCGGGCCTATCCCAGAGAGACCCAGGAGATGGTGTTCGATGCCCACGACAAGGCGTTTGCCTTCTTCGGTGGGGCCTGCGCCCGGGGGATTTACGACAATATGAAGACCGCCGTTGACGCGATCTTCGTCGGCAAGGACCGCGCCTATAACCGGCGGTTCCAGCAGATGTGCGGCCATTACCTGGTCGAACCTGTCGCCTGCACCCCGGCGTCGGGTTGGGAGAAGGGACAGGTCGAGAACCAAGTCGGTGTCATCCGGCGACGGTTCTTCGTGCCGCGTCCGAAGTTCAAGTCCTATGCCGAGCTGAATGCATGGCTGGAGGATAGATGCCTGGCCTATTCGAGGGCAAACAAACACCCCGAGCTGCGGGACAGAACGATCTGGGAGGTGTTCGAAGAAGAATGCCCGAGCCTTGTGCCTTACGTCGGCCCGTTCGATGGATTCCATGCGGTCCCGGCCTCTGTGTCCAAGACCTGCCTCGTGCGCTTCGACAAGAACAGATACTCGGTCGATGCCCGCGCCGTGGGGCGGCCGGTCGAGATCAGGGCTTACGCCGATCGGCTGGAATGCTGGCAGGATGGGCAAATCGTTGGCCAGCATGGGCGGGCCTTCGGGCGGGACAAAACGATCTTCGATCCCCTGCATTACATACCTGTTCTGGCCCGCAAACCCGGCGCCTTGCGCAATGGGGCACCCTTCAAGGAATGGGAGCTGCCGGTGCCGATCCGCCGCGTGTGGCGCAAGTTGGAACGTCAGCCCGGCGGTGACCGGCAGATGGTCGACATCCTGAGCGCCGTACTGACCGACGGGATTAAGGCGGTCGAAGCGGCTTGCGCAGAAGCCCTGTCGCACAATGTCCATTCCGCAGGCGTGGTCCTGAACATCCTGGCCCGGCACCGCGAGCCACCACCGCCCCTGACAATTACGACGCCAGATGCGCTGAAGCTGGCCTGTGAACCAATTGCCGACTGCAACCGATATGACAGCTTGAGGAGACAAACAGATGGAACGCTCAGACGTGATCGACGCGATGGGGAAGCTGCGGCTCTACGGAATGAGGGCGGCCTATGACGAGGTGCTGACCACCGCCGTCAAACGCCAGCACGAGCCCCAGCAGATCATCGGGGATCTTCTGACCGCCGAGATCAGGGAGAAGCAGGCACGGTCAGTCAAATACCAAATGACCATCGCCAAATTGCCGCTGGCCAAGGAACTGGAGGAGTTCGACTTCGAAGCGGCGCAAGTCAACGAGACCCTGATCCGCGACCTCGCCACCGGAGACTTCCTGGACCATCAACGCAACCTTGTCCTGATCGGTGGCACCGGAACCGGCAAAACCCATCTCGCCGTCAGCATTGCACGTGCCTGCATCCGGGCTGGCCGCCGGGGCCGGTTCTTCAATGTCGTTGACTTGGTGAACAAACTGGACGCCGAAGCCAGGGCAGAACGGCAGGGCCGTACCGCCGATCTGATCTCCCGGCTCGACTTCCTGATCCTGGACGAGCTCGGATATCTCCCGTTCGCCCAGACCGGCGGTCAGCTGCTGTTCCATCTGATCAGCAAGCTCTATGAGCGCACCTCGATCATCGTCACCACCAACCTGGCTTTCGGCGAATGGCCCAGAGTCTTCGGAGATGCCAAGATGACAACCGCGCTGCTCGACAGGCTCACTCACCATTGCGAGATTGTCGAGACCGGCAACGAAAGCTGGCGCTTCAAGAACCGCGCGTAGCGCCAATCCGAAACCCCGCAGGCCCGCCGCCGCTGCGTTATATGAAGACTACGCAGCGCCGGGCCTGCTCAGCATCAAGGGGGTCAAAATTGGATGCCGATAAGGGGTCAAAGTTCAATGCCGATTGACAACCAGAGAGAAGGTCGCAGGCTCACCCGTGGCGTCGATCATCGTCGTGGGCACCGCGAGATGA
>NZ_BNCH01000006.1 GCF_014656375.1 Aliiroseovarius zhejiangensis
CGTTGCGCTCAGAGTGACATTTCTGCTTTGCGAACCAGGTGACATTTCTACTTGGTTGCAACATGTATATAACCGGAAATTAATCCAAATTGGTGGACCACTTTCGGGGGGCTACTCCACAACTTGGTCTACCCCCACGGGTGGTCCAGTTTGGTTGTTAGTGTATCGTGGTCCTCTGGTCCATGCGAACGATGCTTTCGGATGCGGGCGGACGGTAACTCAAGGCGCTATGCGGCCTGAAGGTACTGCAGTGGATACGCCATTGCTCGATCAGGGTTTGCGCTTCCTGCAGGCTGTAAAAGGCTTCTTCGTTGAGCCGGTCGTCTCGAAACCGCGCGCTGATGCTTTACCACTGTCTTGAGAAACGGGGTGATCAGTGCTGGTAAACCAGAACCTCGCGCGAAATGCACGCCGTGATCATTCCAAGGCATGTCCTCACCACACCACCTCTTTCCCTGCCCAGTCAAAGAAGCAGCCGGTGTCTTCCGGGCTCAGCCCCTCCATGACATTCAGCAGGTTGTTGGCTGCGTCGCCGGGCGGGACGGATTTGTGTTGGGGATAGTCTTGGGTGAAGGGTGTGGCGACCGTGCCGGGATGCAGGGCGACGCAGATCAGTTGCTTGTGCGTCCGGCGCAATTCGATCGAGGCGGTTTTGATTAACTGATTCAGCGCCGCTTTTGAGCTGCGATAGGAATACCAGCCGCCCAGCCGGTTGTCGCCAATCGACCCCACTCGCGCTGACAGGGCGGCAAAGACTGCCCGCCGGTCGCGGGGCAAAAGGTGTTTGGCATGTTTCAGGATAAGCGCCGGGCCAATGGCGTTCACGGCAAACAGCACGGCAAGTTCATCTGCTGTTACGGCTTCGATGGATTTCTCGGGACCGGTCTGTTCGGCCAGAATGCCCGTGGCGACGATGATCTTGTCAAAGGGACCGTCGAGCTGACCGAACGCGTCGGACACGCTGTCCTCATCGGTGATGTCCAGCCCGTCGTCGGTGCGCGACAGGCCGGTGACGGCATATCCCCGTTCGGACAGGGCGGTCACAAGGGCCGTCCCCACCCCGCCCGAGGCCCCGATCACCAGCGCGCGTTTGTTTGATTCTGTCATGACGGGATCTTACGGGGCGCCGCCCGTGCGCGCAAAGGCCCTTGCCGGGACAAGAGCCTTTAGCTGATTGGCATGAGGGGGGTCGGTCAGTTCGACGCGATATAGAAGGGCAAATCCTTGGCCGCGTTCTTGTACCAAGCGATGATTTTTTTGCGTTCTTCTTCTTCCATAAAGGACACGTTGGCCGGTGGCATGGCGACCGAGACGCCAGCTTGCAGATAGATCTGGCGTGCGGCGTTGGCGATGTCGCCCGTGGTTTCCAGATGGATGCCCTTGGGCGCGCGGCGGATACCGTCATAGTAAACCTCGCGCGCATGACACATGGAGCAGCGGCCCAGGACAATGTCCTGGACCTCTTCAAACCCTTCGGCATTTGCGAAGATCTGCTCGGTCTTGCTCAGCGGGCGGGCTTCGGCCTCTTCCAACGTGTCATTCTCCAACGGTGCGGTGGACAGCCACATGATCATGATGAACAGAACCGCCGTCACCAGCCACGTCCACTTGGGGTCACTTGTGCCCGCATGGTTCGAGTTGAAATAGTGCCGAATCGACACGCCCATCAGGAACACCAGCGCTGCGATGATCCAGTTATACTCCGACGCAAAGGCCAGCGGATAATGGTTGGACAGCATCAGGAAGATGACCGGCAGCGTCAGATAGTTGTTGTGGGTCGAGCGCAGCTTGGCGATCTTGCCATACTTGGCGTCCGGCGTGCGGCCTTCCTGCAGGTCTTTCACAACGATGCGCTGGTTGGGCATGATGATGAAGAACACGTTGGCGGTCATGATCGTCGCGGTGAAGGCACCAAGGTGCAGCATGGTCGCGCGACCGGTGAAGATCTGGTTGTATCCCCAACCCATCGCCACCAGCAGGACGAACAGAAGCACCATCAGGACGGTCGGATTTTCCGCCAGCGGTGATTTGCACAGACGGTCATAGACCAGCCAGCCGATCGACAGCGACACCGCCGAGATCAGGATGCCCTGCCACAGCGCCAGGTCAGCTTTCTGCGCGTCGATCAGGTAAAGCTCGCCCCCCACCCAATAAACGATCATCAGAAGCGCCGCGCCTGACAGCCAGGTGGTGTAGCTTTCCCACTTGAACCAGATCAGGTGCTCGGGCATGTTTTCCGGCGCCACAAGGAACTTGCGGATGTGGTAGAACCCGCCTCCGTGAACCTGCCATTCTTCGCCGTGCGCGCCCTTGGGCAGATCCGGTGCTTTGCGCAGGCCAAGGTCCAACGCGACAAAGTAAAAGGACGAGCCAATCCAGGCCATGGCGGTGATGACGTGCAACCAACGGACCGCAAAGGCCAGCCAGTCCCACATGATTGCAAGATCTTGCATAGGGTTTTCCTCCGAGCTTTTGTAAAAAGGTAGCTCAATGAGGGATTATCGTATATTGGGAAAAAGTATCTAGCTGCTTCAAAAAAAGCGAAAGAATAGGGCCATGGCCTATCTGGACAACATCAGAACCTTCGTACGCGTCTATGAACTGGGCAGCATGTCAGCTGCCGCGCGCGATCTGCGCATCTCGGCGGCGGTCGCGTCTTCGCGAATTTCGCAGCTTGAAGGCCATCTGGGCATTCGCCTGTTCCAGCGCACCACCCGGCTTCTGAACCCGACCGAACAGGGCAATACGTTCTATAAAGGTGCCAGCAAGATCCTGGAAGCGGTCGAGGCCGCCGAGGCCGATATCAGCGACATCACACGGTCGCCACGCGGCACCTTGCATGTCGCCGCCCCGATCGGCATTGCGCAGCGGTTCATCGCGCCTGCGGTGCCGAAATTCAGGGAAACCTATCCGCTGATCAACATTCGCCTGCGGTCATCGGACCGCAAGCTGGACCTGGCTGCCGAAGGGCTGGACGCCGCCTTTTTCCTGGGTGTGCCCGAAGACAGCAACCTGCGCATTCGCAAGATCACCGATTGCCCGCGCGTTTTGTGTGCGTCGCCGGAATATATCCGCAACCACGGCATGCCGAAAACCAGTGACGAGCTGCGCACCGACATGCATGATTGCCTGAACCTGCGCTATCCGGGCGCGCCCGAGTTTCAATGGCCCTTGCAGTCCGCGGATGGTGTAAAACGTGTCACTGTGTCGGGGCCGTTCGAGTCGGACCACGGCGAAATCCTGACCAACTGGGCGTTGGGTGGGCATGGGATTGTCTTGAAAACGGTGTTCGAGATCTCGGACCATCTGGCCAAGGGGCGTTTGGTGCCGGTTCTGACCAACGAACCCCCCCTGCCCATCCAATTGGCCTGCCTTTACATGCACCGCCGCAGGCAGGACCCGAAGGCCCGCCTGTTCATCGACTTCATGGTGGATCACATTCAGGCGGCAATGCCCAAATAGACCTGACCCTTAGCTGCCGCGATAGGTTGAATAGCCGAAGGGCGACAGCAGCAGGGGCACGTGGTAATGGGCTTCCTCCGACATGCCAAAGCGCAACGGCACCTCGTCAAGGAAGCGCGGGCTTTCCGGCGGCGTGCCGATGGCATCCAGATACGCACCCGTATGGAACACCAGTTCATAGGTGCCAAGCGCAAACTCGCTGGCGGGCAGGATCTGTTCATCCGTGCGTCCGTCATCGTTGGTTTTCAGGCTGCGCAAATGGGTGCGTTTGTCGCCCTCGATCCGATACAGGTCGATCTCAAGCCCTTCGGCCGGGCAGCCTCGGGCCGTGTCCAGAACATGTGTCGTCAGATATCCGGTCATGTGGCATCTCCTTCTGAGTTGTCACATTAATGTCCATTCCGTGCCGATCAATACATAGGGAAGCGGCAAAAAGCTCTTTCAAAAATTATGCGAAAGTCGCCATAATTATTTTGCGGTATAAGAAAGAGAAAGAAGGAGATCCGAGTTGACACGCTACACCCGTGATATGCGCGGCTATGGCCCGAACCCGCCCGATCCGCAATGGCCGGGCAATGCCAAGGTCGCGGTGCAGTTTGTGCTGAACTACGAAGAAGGTGCGGAAAACTGCATCCTACACGGCGATGACGCGTCCGAGGCGTTTCTGTCCGACATTCCCGGTGCCGCGCCCTGGCCTGGTAAACGTCACTGGAACATGGAATCGATGTATGAATACGGTGCGCGCGCCGGGTTCTGGCGTCTGCATCGGCTGTTCACCGGCGCAGGTATTCCGCTGACCATCTATGGCGTCGCCCGCGCGCTGTCGCGCAGCCCCGAACAGGTTCAGGCGATGAAGGACGCGGATTGGGAAATTGCCAGCCACGGCCTGAAATGGATCGAACACAAGGACATGCCCGAAGACGCGGAACGCGCCGCGATTGCCGAAGCCGTGCGCCTGCATACCGAGGTCGTGGGCGAGCGTCCGCGCGGCTGGTACACGGGCCGCTGCTCGGAAAACACCGTGCGTCTGGCCGCCGAAGAAGGCGGGTTTGCCTATGTGTCCGATACTTACGACGACGATCTGCCCTATTGGATGGAGGTCGGCGACCGTGATCAACTGATCATCCCCTACACGCTGGAAGCCAACGACATGCGTTTCGCCACTGCGCCGGGATGGGTCACAGGGCAGGATTTCGGCGACTATCTGATTGATGCGTTCGACACGCTCTATGCCGAAGGTCAGGCCGGGCGCCCCGCGATGATGAGCGTCGGCCTGCATTGTCGTCTGGTCGGTCGCCCCGGCAAAATCGCTGGTCTGAAACGGTTTATCGACCATATTCAGGCCCATGACGGCGTCTGGACCCCGCGTCGCATCGACATTGCCGATCACTGGGCAAAGACCCATCCGCCCCAGCGGTTTGAGCGCCCCAGCCAGATGGACAAGGCACGGTTTGTGTCGCTTTACGGCTCGATATTCGAACACTCCCCGTGGATAGCCGAACGCGCCTTCGATCTGGAGCTTGGCCCCGCCCATGATAGCGCCGCAGGTGTGCACAACGCTCTGTCCCGCGCTTTCCGCACCGCGACCGAGGACGAGCGCCTTGGCGTGCTGACCGCGCACCCCGATCTGGCGGGCAAGCTGGCCGCCGCAGGCCAGCTGACCGCCGAAAGCACCTCGGAACAGGCGGGCGCAGGGCTGGACTTTCTGACCGATGAGGAACGCGAGACCTTCACCAAGCTCAACACCGCCTATGTGGAAAAGCACGGCTTTCCCTTCATCATCGCGGTGCGCGATCACGACAAGGCGTCGATCCTGGCGAATTTCCACACCCGGATCGACAATGATCGTGACACCGAGTTTGCCGAAGCCTGCCGTCAGGTCGAACGCATCGCGCAATTCCGCCTGAAGGATCTGCTTCCGTGACGCACACGCTATCGACACAGCCCCTGACCGCAGCCGCCTTTGCCCCCTTCGGCGAGGTGATCGAGGTATCGGGCACACCTGACAAGATCATAAACCAAGGCATGTGCGGGCGTCATCACGACCTCGCCACCCTTGATTTTGCGGATGGTCGCGTCGGGATCAGCCTGTTTGACGCCAAGGCGCGCACCTTTCCCTATTCGGTCGATATGGTCGAACGTCATCCCGACGGCAGTCAGGCGTTCATTCCGGTGTCCGGCACGCCGATGCTGGTCGTCGTGGCCGAAGACCGGGACGGTGTGCCGGTAAATCTGCGGGCCTTCGTTTCGCAGCCCGGCCAATCCATCAACCTGCATCGCGGGGTCTGGCACGGCGTGCTCGCCCCCATCGAAAAACCGGGACAGTTCATCGTCATCGACCGCATCGGTGACGGGCCGAACTTGCAAGAACACTGGTTCGACGACCCCTATATCGTCCAGTCAGTCTAACAGGGCACCCCGCCGCAGAAGCGGGGGCCTAGCGCGAACAGTCTAAATGGGAGGAAACCACATGGCTGACAACTCGATAGGGACTGCAGAACAACTGCGGGATCCAGATTATACGCCCCCGTTGCACAAGGCGATTCCGCTGGGCATCCAGCACGTCCTTGCGATGTTCGTGTCGAACGTCACCCCCGCGATCATCGTTGCGGGCGCGGCGGGTTTCGGGTTCGGGTCAAACTCGCCCGATTTCCCTGAACTGCTCTATCTGATCCAGATGTCGATGCTGTTTGCCGGTGTGGCGACGCTGTTGCAAACCTTCACGCTCGGACCCATCGGAGCAGCCCTGCCCATCGTGCAGGGCACGTCCTTTGCATTCCTGCCGATCATGATCCCGCTGGTGGCGGGCAAAGGTGTTGACGCGCTGGCGGCGCTGTTCACCGGGGTCATCATCGGCGGTATCTTCCACGCCTTCCTTGGCACGTTCATCGGCAAGCTGCGCTTTGCCCTGCCCCCGCTTGTCACCGGGCTTGTCGTCACAATGATCGGTCTGGCGCTGGTGCAGGTGGGCATCCAGTATGCCGCCGGTGGTGTGCCCGCGATCGGCACCCCGGAATACGGGTCGCTTCTGAACTGGTCCGCCGCGCTGGTGGTGATCATCGTCACGCTGGGGCTGAAATTCTTCACCCGGGGGATGCTGTCGATCTCGGCGGTGCTGATCGGGCTGATCGTCGGCTATGTTTATGCGATCATGATCGGCATGTTGTCGCTGGACGCCATCGCCGGATCATGGAGCAATGCCAGCGCCTTCGCCCTGCCGATGCCCTTCAAATACGGGTTCGAAATGTCCGCCGCCGCCATCATCGGCTTCTGCCTGATGGCGTTCATCTCGGCGATTGAAACCGTCGGCGATGTGTCCGGGATCACCAAAGGTGGTGCTGGCCGCGAAGCCACCGACAAGGAAATCCAGGGCGCGACCTATGCGGACGGGGTCGGCACGGCCGTTGCCGGCATGTTCGGCGCGTTCCCCAACACTTCGTTCAGCCAGAACGTGGGTCTGATCGCCATGACCGGCGTGATGAGCCGCCACGTCGTCACCTGTGGAGCGATCTTCCTGATCATCTGCGGTCTGGTCCCGAAAGTCGGTGGTGTCATACGCACCGTCCCGATCGAGGTTCTGGGCGGCGGCGTGATCGTGATGTTCGGAATGGTTGTGGCCGCCGGTATCTCGATGCTGTCGGATGTGGACTGGAACCGCCGCAACATGGTGATCTTCGCGATTGCCCTGTCCATCGGTCTGGGTCTGCAACTTGAGCCGGGCGCCCTTCAGCACCTGTCGGACACGCCGCGGATCCTGCTGACCTCGGGCCTTCTGCCTGCGGCCCTGATTGCCATCATCCTGAACCTGATTCTGCCGCACGAGCTGGCGGATGAAGCAACCGAAGAGGTTTCGGGCGGCCATGCAGGTCACGGGCTTGGCTCGATCCCGCGTGACGATCACGTTTGATATAAACATATTGGGCGCCCCCGGGCGGGGGCGTCCAACACTGCGAAAGATGCTGAACCTGTACTGTTTTTCCTTTTTGCGCGCCTTGCCCCTGACCAGGTGGCCTCAGGTGCGGATGAATTTTCGAACACCCCAAAACAGAAACCCGGTGGGAAAATACCGCCTGATGGACCAGTATTGCCCAATGAACCGAACAAAACGGAGACCGCGACATGGCTGATTTACCCAACGATATTGATCCCATTGAATCGCGCGAATGGCAGGAAGCCATCGAGGATGTCATCGCACGTGACGGACCGGACCGGGCGCATTTCCTGCTGGACAAATCGGTGCAGCAGGCGCGCGCCGCCGGGGCGAACCTGCCGTTTTCCGCGACCACGCCGTATCAGAACACCATTCCCGCGGATGACGAGCTTGAGATCCCTGGCAACATGGACATGGAATGGCGCATCCGCACGATCAACCGCTGGAACGCAATGGCCACCGTTGTGCGCCGCAACAAGGTGTCTTCGGAATATGGCGGGCATATCGCGTCCTTCGCGTCCTCGGCGGTGATGTATGACATCGGGCTGAACCACTTCTGGCGCTCGAAATCCGCGATCCACGGTGGCGATCTGGTGTTTTTCCAGGGCCACGTGATCCCCGGCATCTATGCGCGGTCTTTCATGGAAGGCCGCATCTCCGAAGAAACGCTGGAAAATTTCCGGTCCGAGGTCGACGGCAAGGGCCTGTCCTCGTATCCCCACCCGTGGCTGATGCCGGATTACTGGCAGTTCCCCACCGTCTCGATGGGGCTTGGCCCGCTGATGGCGATCTATCAGGCGCGGTTCATGAAATACATGCACAATCGCGGCCTGATTGACATGGCCGACCGCAAGGTCTGGGTCTTCCTGGGCGATGGCGAGATGGATGAACCCGAAAGCCGCGGCGCCATCGACCTGGCCGCCCGCGAAGGGCTGGACAACCTGATTTTTGTCGTCAACTGCAACCTGCAACGGTTGGACGGCCCGGTGCGCGGCAACTCGAAGATCGTGCAAGAGCTGGAGGGCGACTTCCGCGGTGCAGGCTG
Source organism: Aliiroseovarius zhejiangensis (assembly GCF_014656375.1). Lineage (GTDB taxonomy): Bacteria > Pseudomonadota > Alphaproteobacteria > Rhodobacterales > Rhodobacteraceae > Aliiroseovarius > Aliiroseovarius zhejiangensis. Next base: position 8,439 of record NZ_BNCH01000006.1, read on the forward strand.
GAACGTCATCAAGCTGCTCTGGGGCAAGGGCTGGGACGAGCTCTTGGAAAAAGACACCTCTGGCCGCCTGCGTCAGTTGATGGATGAGACCGTCGATGGCGACTACCAGACCTTCAAATCCAAGGACGGGGCCTATATCCGCAAGCATTTCTTCGGCAAATACCCGGAAACCGCCACTCTGGTCGAAGACTGGACTGACGATCAGATCTGGGCCTTGCGCCGGGGCGGGCATGACCCGCAAAAGGTCTATACCGCGTTCAAACGTGCGACGGAAACGAAGGGTCAGCCCACCTGCCTACTGGTTAAAACCGTCAAGGGTTACGGCATGGGCAAGGCCGGTGAAGGTCAGAACATCACTCACCAGCAAAAGAAAATGGCCGAGGATCAGCTGCGTGCCTTCCGTGACCGGTTCGACATCCCGGTCAGCGACGAAGATCTGCCAAACGCGCCCTTCGTGAAGCTGAACAACGCGCAGAAATCCTATCTTCTGGACCAGCGCAAGAAACTGGGCGGCGCGTTCCCCAAGCGCGACTGGCGCGATACGCCCAAACTGGACATCCCCAGCCTGGACAAGTTCGAGGCTCAGCTCAAGGGGACGGGCGAACGTGAAATCTCGACCACAATGGCGTTTGTCCGCATTCTGACCACGCTTCTCAGGGACAAGAATATCGGCAAGAACGTCGTGCCCATCGTGCCGGACGAAAGCCGCACTTTCGGGATGGAAGGTCTGTTCCGATCCGTCGGGATTTATAACCCCGAAGGGCAGAACTATACCCCCGAAGATGCCGACCAGATGATGTATTACAAGGAAAGCACCTCGGGTCAGGTGCTTCAGGAGGGCATCAACGAAGCCGGTGCCATGGCCGACTGGATCGCGGCGGCAACCGCCTATTCCAATCACGGCGTGCCGATGATCCCGTTCTTCATCTATTACTCGATGTTCGGGTTCCAGCGGATCGGCGATCTGGCCTGGGCCGCAGGCGACAGCCGCGCGCGCGGCTTCATGCTGGGGGGCACCGCAGGGCGCACGACGCTGAACGGCGAAGGCTTGCAGCACGAGGATGGCCACAGCCACATTCTGGCAGGCACCATCCCCAACTGCATCAGCTACGACCCGACCTTCCAATACGAGGTTGCGGTGATCGTGCATAACGGCCTCAAACGCATGTATGCCGATCAGGAGGACGTGTATTTCTATCTGACCCTGATGAACGAAAACTACTCGCACCCCGATATGCCGATGGGCGTCGAGGACGAGATCATCAAAGGTCTGTATCGTCTTGAAGAGGTCAAGAAACCCGGCAAGAAACACGTGACCCTGATGGGGTCAGGCACCATTCTGGTGCAGGCGATGAAAGCCGCAGAGATGCTGAAAGAAGACTTTGGCGTCACAGCGGAAATCTGGTCGGCCACATCGTTCAACGAACTGGCCCGCGACTGTCAGGACGTGGCGCGCTGGAACCGCCTGAACCCGCTGGCCGAGCCGCGCACGTCTTTCGTGCATCAGCAATTGTCCAAGGCGAATGGCCCGATCATCGCCGCGACCGACTACATGAAAAACTATGCCGAACAGATCCGGGCCTGTGTGCCGGGGCGCTACACGGTGCTGGGCACCGATGGCTTCGGCCGGTCGGACAGCCGCGTGAACCTGCGCCGCTTCTTCGAGGTGGACGCAAACCACATCGCCGCTGCCGCCATGGTCGATCTTTATCGCGACGGCAACATTACCAAGAAGGTGCTGCAAGAGGCGCTTTCCAAATATGACATCGACGGCGAAAAGCCGAACCCGCGTCTGGTCTGAGCGCGTAAGAAGAGGAGACAGAGAATGACTGTTGAAGTGAAAGTCCCCGATATTGGCGATTTCTCGGACGTGCCGGTGATCGGCATTCTGGTCAGCGTGGGCGATGTGATCGCCGAAGAAGACCCGATTGTTGAACTGGAAAGCGACAAGGCGACGCTGGAAGTCCCCTCGCCCGCCGCGGGCAAGGTGGTCGAGATCAAGGTATCCGAAGGCGATACCGTGTCCGAAGGGTCGTTGATCCTGATGCTGGAAGGCGACGGTGCCGCGGCAGATGCGCCATCCCCCGCCCCTGCTGCCGACGCAGCCCCTGCCCCGGCCGCAACACCCGCAGCCGCACCGGCCCCTGCCCCGGCGGCAGCACCAGCAGCGGTGACGGATGCGGGCTTTGGCAAGGCTCATGCCAGCCCGTCTGTCCGCGCCTTTGCACGCCAGTTGGACATTGATCTGGCACAGGTCAACGGGTCAGGCCGCAAGGGCCGCATCCTGCGCGAGGACGTGACCGCCTTCCTGAAATCGAAATCTGCCCCTGCGGGCGGTGGAGCAGCGGTTAGCGGTGGCATGGGCATTCCGCCGATCCCCGCCGTCGACTTCTCGAAATTCGGCCCCACCGAAGATGTCGAGATGCCGCGCATCAAGAAGATCTCTGGCCCTGCATTGCACCGGTCATGGCTGAACATCCCGCATGTCACCCATAACGAAGAAGCCGACATTACCGATCTGGACGGCTATCGCCGTGAATTGGATGCGCAGGCCAAACAAGACGGCTATCGCGTGACGCTTCTGTCTTTCATGATCAAGGCCAGCGTATCCGCCCTGAAAACCCATTGGGAGGTCAATTCCTCGATCCATCCCGATGGCGACAAGCTGATCCGCAAGGATTTCTATAACATTGGCTTCGCTGCCGACACGCCCAACGGGCTGATGGTGCCGGTGATAAAGGACGCCGACCGCAAGGGGATCATCGAGATTTCCAAGGAGCTGGGCGAGCTGTCCGCCAAGGCACGCGACGGCAAGCTGAAAGGCGACGACATGTCGGGCGCGACCTTCACCATCTCGTCGCTGGGCGGGATCGGCGGCACGTCGTTCACCCCCATCGTCAACGCGCCCGAGGTCGCCATTCTGGGCCTGACCCGATCGAAAATGGCCCCGGTCTGGAACGGCGAGGAATTCGTGCCGCGCAACATGCAGCCGCTCAGCCTGTCTTATGACCACCGCGCCATTGACGGCGCGCTGGCCGCCCGCTTCTGCGCTACGTTGAAACACCTGCTCGGCGATGTGCGCCGGCTGATGCTGTAAGGGGGACGATCTGATGGATGTGAAAGTTCCTGATATTGGCGATTTCTCGGATGTTCCGGTCATCGGCATCCTCGTCTCGGTTGGCGATACGGTCGCCGCCGAAGACCCTTTGATCGAGCTGGAAAGCGACAAGGCGACGATGGAAGTCCCCTCGCCCGCCGCTGGCGTGGTGAAGGAAATCAAGGTGGCCGAAGGCGACACGGTGTCCGAAGGCTCGGTGATCATGGTTCTGGAAGGCGCGGATGCGGGCGACACACCAGCCGACGCTCCGAAAGAAGACACCGCCCCGGCCCAAGCCCCGGCCGCGGTTGCCGCCACAGGCACCGCCACCGGCCAGGGCGACATTCACGGCGAAGTCGTTGTGCTTGGCTCTGGCCCCGGCGGCTATACCGCTGCCTTCCGCGCCGCTGACCTTGGCAAAAAGGTCGTGCTGATCGAGAAAGACAGCAATCTTGGCGGGGTTTGCCTGAATGTGGGCTGTATCCCCTCCAAGGCGCTTCTGCACGCCGCCAAGGTGATCTCCGAAGCCGACGAGATGGGCGAGCACGGCATCAAATTCGCCAAGCCCAAGGTCGATCTGAAAAAGCTGCGCAGCTGGAAAGAAAGCGTCGTGAACCAGTTGACCGGTGGTCTGTCCGGTCTGGCCAAGGTGCGCAAGGTGCAGGTGGTGAACGGCTATGGTCGTTTCTCCGGCCCCAACATGATCGAGGTGCAGACCGATGACGGCCTGACCAAGGTCAGCTTTGATCAGTGCATCATCGCCGCCGGGTCTGAACCCGTCACCCTGCCCTTCATCCCGCATGACGATCCCCGCGTGATCGATTCAACCGGCGCGTTGGAGTTGGAAGACGTGCCCAAGCGCCTGTTGGTGCTGGGGGGCGGCATCATCGGCTTGGAAATGGCCACTGTCTATGACGCGCTCGGGTCGAAAGTCACGATTGTCGAGTTCATGGACCAGATCATTCCCGGTGCCGACAAGGACATCGTGAAACCTTTGCACAAGCGGATCGAGGGCCGTTACGAAGCCATCCTGACCAAGACGAAAGTCACCGCGGTCGAGGCGCAGAAAAAGGGCCTGAAGGTCACGATGGAAGGCCCGGACGGCGAGAAAACCGACACGTTCGACAAGGTTTTGGTCGCGGTGGGCCGTAAACCCAACGGGCACATGGTGGATGCTGAAAAAGCTGGCGTTGCCGTGGACGAACGCGGCTTCATCAACGTCGACAACCAGCAGCGCACCGGGGTGCCGCACATCTTCGCCATCGGCGACGTGGTCGGCCAACCGATGCTAGCCCACAAGGCGGTACACGAAGGCAAGGTGGCCGCAGAAGTTGCCGCCGGTGAAAAGCGGTTCTTTGACGCGCGCGTGATCCCGTCTGTCGCCTATACCGACCCCGAGGTCGCTTGGGTCGGCGTGACGGAAACCGAGGCCAAGGCGCAAGGCATCAAGGTCGGCAAAGGCAGCTTCCCGTGGGCAGCCTCGGGTCGGTCGCTGTCGCTGGGACGCTCCGAAGGCATCACCAAGCTGATCTTCGATGAGGAAGACGACCGCGTGATCGGCGCAGGCATCGTCGGCCCCAACGCAGGCGACCTGATTGCCGAGGTGGCGCTGGCGATCGAAATGGGCGCGGACGCCGTCGATCTGGGCCACACCATCCACCCGCACCCGACCCTGTCGGAAACGGTGAACTTCGCTGCCGAGATGTTCGAAGGCACGATCACCGACCTGATCCCGCCCAAGAAACGCAAGAAGTGACGCACCGCCCGAACCGGGCCAATCACCAGACAAGGCGCGCCCCGTCCGGCGCGCCTTTTTCCTTTGTTGCAGTCCTTACCCGAGCCTCCTAAGAATGGGGCACCCCAAAGACGAGCAGTTCCATGCAAGACTTCATCATCCTTGCCATCGCGGCTTACGCGGCGGGCGTTCTGAACACCATTGCCGGGGGCGGCACCTTCCTGACCCTGCCCGCTTTGGTCTTTACCGGTGTGCCGGTGGTCGCGGCGAATGCCACCAGCGCCGTGGCGGTCTTCCCCGGCTATCTGGGCGGGGCGCTGGGGTTCTTACCTGAACTGAAAAGCTTCGATCGCAAACGGATGATCAAGCTGACACTTGTCACGCTGGCGGGCGGCGTTGTCGGGGCCGGATTGCTTCTGATTTCGTCCGACAAAGCCTTTTCGGCGGTGGTGCCGTTTCTACTGCTCGCCGCGACATTGGTCTTCCTGTTTGGCGATCAGTTACGGAACTGGAGTGCCAAACACAGCCGATCCGTCACCCCTTATGGCGTGATGGGGTTGTTTCTGGTCAGCATCTATGGCGGTTATTTCAACGGCGGGTTGGGGATCGTCCTTCTGGCGCTGTTCGCACTCTGGGGCATGTCCAACATCCACCAGATGAACGGGCTGAAGAACGGGTTGTCCTTCGCGCTCTCCGCCATCTCGGTCGCGATTTTCGCATTGGCCGGGCTGGTGGCATGGCCGCAGGCGCTGGTGATGATGGTCGCATCCACGATTGGTGGATACACCGGTGCCCCCGTCGCCCGCGCAATCCCGGTTCCGGTCCTGCGTTTGATCATCGCCATCATCGGCTTTTCGATGAGCGCGGTGTTTTTCTACCGCTTCCTCGCTGGATGACGACAGAAACCTCAACCAACCAGAAAGATAGGGCTGATCCGGTTCACCCGTGGAACACCGCTTCGATGCGGTTGCCCTCGGGGTCGATGATGAACGCCACATAATAGGTCGCGTTATACTCGGGCCGCAAACCGGGGGGACCATTATCGCGCCCGCCTGCCTTCAAGGCTTCGGCATGGAACCGGTGCACACTGTCCCGATCCGGCGCGCGGAAGGCCACATGCGTGCCCCGGCGCGCGCGGCCTTCATCCGCCATCAGTCCGAAATCGTCCTCTCGTCCGATACCATAGGCAACCATGGACGGCTTTTCCCAAACGATATGGAACCCCAGCGCGGGCATGACACGATCATAGAACTTTCGTGTTTCTTCAAAATCAGAAACGCCAAGGGTCACGTGATCAAGGACAGTGGACATGCGATATGCCTTTCATGGAAGCCGGGGGGCCAGCCTATCACGGCGTTGCCCCGTGCAGATATAACAACCCCGGTAGCCAGCCTGTCAAAACGCCGGTGGCGAAGGTCGCGGCCACCGTCAGCTTGCGGATGTTCCAGCCCAGACCAAGTTCCAGAAAATAGATGAACCACAGCACAGACCACGCGGCCCAGCTTGCCGCCATCCACAGACCCCACAAAGACGGTGAGGCGACGATAAATACCATGGGCAACACGGTGATTGCGACAAACAGGCTGAACCATCCAAGCCCCCGCCCGTTGCACCCCGCCGCGCGGTTATAGGCAACCCAGCCATAGGTGATCGCAAACAACAGCGTCATCGCCGCGTCGCGCATTCCGGTCTGGTCAATCGCACCCAACGCCAGACCCAAGGCAACAGATATAGAAATCGCGGCAACCGCCACGTTGATCACGATGATCTCGCGATCTTCGATCCGGCCTGCCAGCCAGATGCTGTTCAACACCAGAACCGCACCGACATACAGTAACGTAATCCCCAGCAACATATGCGCGCCCTTCTTGAACGAGAAAGGGAAGGGACAAACGCCCCTTCCCCGGTTTTTACAAGCTGTCAGATCGTCAGATCAGTGACCGCCATCGGATTGTTTCGCGGCCTCGACCAGCTCCTCTTCCGAGATTTCCTTGGTGCCGTTGAAGGCCATGTTCAACACGACCGCAGCAATCGCTGCCAGCAGAATGCCCGAGTGGATCAGCGGCTCGATCGAATGCGGCAGCCACATGGTGAATTTCGGTGCGATCAGGGGGATCATCCCCATACCCAGCGAAATGGCGACGATCAGACCGTTATAGCGGTTGTGCTTGAAATCAACGCCACCCAGGATGCGCACACCCGTCGCCGCCACCATGCCGAACATCACCAGACCAGCACCGCCAAGAACGGCCACCGGCAGAGCTTCGACCAAGGCGCCCATTTTCGGCACCAGACCCAGCACGATCATGATGACACCACCGGCCACGCAGACATAGCGGCTCCGGATGCCGGTCACGCCCACCAGTCCCACGTTCTGGCTGAACGAGGTATAGGGGAAGGTGTTGAACACCCCACCGATCAGCGTGCCCAGACCATCGGTGCGCAGACCGGCCGACAGCGACGGACGCTCGATCTTCTTGTTGCACATCTCGCCCAGGGCCAGGAACATGCCGGTCGATTCAATCATCACCACGATCATGACAAGCGTCATGGTTAGGATCATGATGGGGTCGAAAATCGGCAGACCGAAGCGGAACGGCGTGATCAGGGCGAACCAGCCGGCATGACCGACGCTGTCAAAATGCATCATGCCGATCGAAGCGGCAAATACCGCGCCGACGATGATCCCCAGCAGGACCGAGATGTTGGCCAGGAAGCCCTTGGCGTATTTCATCACTACGATGATGGTCAGCAGAACGACGCCCGAGATCATCATGTTCTGCGGCGTTGCGTAACGCGGGTTGTCCACGGTCGGTGCGACTGTCAGCCCTTCCGGGATGGCCGGAATTGCGCCGCTTGCAAGCATGCCCCGCACTTCCTCAAGCCATGCCGTGTGGGCAGGATCGACAATTTCAGGTGCGGTGGGGCCGACGGGCAGGCCGAAGATCCAGTTGATCCCGACGCGCATCAACGTGACACCGATCACCAGGATGATCGTGCCCGTGACAACAGGTGGGAAGAACCGCAACATGCGGCTGACCAGTGGCGCGATCAGCATCGCAATGATCCCGGCACCAATGATGGCTCCGAAAATCATCCGTGCCCCGTCGACGCCTGGATTGGCCACCGCAATCGACACCATCGGCCCGACCGAGGCAAAGGTCACACCCATCATGACCGGCATCTTGATGCCGAACCATTTGGACGCACCCAGTGACTGGATGATGGTGACCACGCCGCAGACAAACAGGTCTGCGGAAATCAGGAATGCCACCTGTTCAGGGTTCAGCTTCAGAACACGTCCGACGATCAGCGGCACCGCGATGGCACCGGCATACATCACCAGAACGTGTTGAAGCCCAAGGGTAAAAAAGTCGCGCGGGCGGTAGCTTTTCGTCAACCGGATCCACGTCTGTGGTTACTGCAGACATTTGGGTTTTCCTCCTCCAAACTTAATTGTTGTGGCCGGGGGGAAGAGGACGCTCTTGCGACGTTTGCCGACCCCACGACCCGATGCTCAGCCATAGCTGGACACCGCAGATCCGGCCAAAGCAGCCGTATTCAAAAGCCCCCTTACGGTGATCGAGGGCGTCACGATATGCACGCGGTTGCCCATCCCCATCAGGATCGGACCGACCTCCAGCCCGCCGGCGACCGTTTTAAGGATGTTGCGCGTGGCACCTGCCGCATCCGTGTTGGCATAGACCAGCACGTTGGCCTTGCCGGTCAGACGCCCACCGGGAAACAGCCGCTCGCGCAGGTCAGGGTCAAGGGCTGCATCGGTGTGCATCTCGCCTTCGTATTCAAAATCCAGCGGTTGCTGATCAAGAATGTCCAATGCCCCGCGCATGGCCCGCCCGGACGCGCTGTCCAGATTGCCGAATTGCGAACCCGAACACAGCGCGATCCGCGGTTCGATCCCGAACCGTCGCACGTGGCGGGCGGCAGCCACGACGATCTCGGACAGTTGTTGAGCATCGGGTGTGATGTTCACATGGGTATCCGCCACAAACAGCGGCCCCTGATCCAGGATCATCAAGGACAGGGCACCGACCGGGTGCAGTTCGCCTTCCGCCAGCAGGCTGGTGGCATAGTTCAGGTGCCAGCGAAATTCGCCGAACGTGCCGCAGACCATGCTGTCGGCTTCCTCGCGCCGGACCATCACGGCGGCAATCGCCGTGGTGTTGGTGCGCAGGATGGCCTTGGCCAGATCGGGTGTGACCCCCTGACGGGCCATGACATCGTGATAGGTTTCCCAGTATTCGCGATACCGCTGGTCGCTTTCCGGGTTCACCAGTTCGAAATCCTGCCCCGGCTTGATCTTCAGCCCTTCGCGTTCAAGGCGTGCCTCGACCACTTCGGGACGACCGATCAGGATGGGGGTGTCCACGCCTTCTTCGACCATCGTCTGGGCGGCGCGCAACACGCGCTCGTCCTCGCCCTCGGCGAAAACGATCCGGCGCTTGGCAGCACGGGCGGCGTCGAACACGCGGCGCATGATGGAGTATGACCGGAACACCTCGCCCTGAAGGGTGGTCTTGTATTCGTCCAGATCAAGCTCGCGGGTCGCAACCCCCGACTCGATGGCCGCACGCGCCACCGCAGTGGCAATCGTCGGCAACAGGCGCGGGTCAAACGGTTTGGGGATCAGGTATTCCGACCCGAAGGTCAGACGCTCGCCGCGATAGGCCACCCCGACCTCGGCCGAGGTCGTTTCCCGCGCCAGCCCGGCAATCGCCTCGACACAGGCCAGCTTCATCGCGTCATTGATCTCGGTCGCGCCGCTGTCCAGCGCGCCGCGGAAGATGAACGGGAAACACAGGACGTTGTTGACCTGATTGGGATAATCCGACCGGCCGGTGGCGATCAGGGCGCCGGGCGCGACCTCGCGCGCCTCTTCGGGCATGATCTCGGGCGTGGGGTTGGCGAGCGCGAAGATGATCGGATCATCCGCCATCTTCTTCACCATGTCCTGGGTCAACAGGCCCGGGCCCGAGACACCCAGGAACAGATCCGCCCCGACCATCGCATCATCGGTGGTGCGCATGTCGGTGTCGCGGGCGAATTCCTGCTTTTGCGGGTTCAGATCGGTGCGGCCCGTGTGGACCACGCCCTTGCTGTCCAGCATGGTGATATGCTCTTTCTTGACGCCCATCACCATCAGCATTTTCAGGCAGGCAATGCCCGCCGCGCCTGCGCCCAAGGCGACAACCTTGATATCCTCGACCTTCTTTTTGGCCACGATCAACGCGTTGAACGCGGCAGCCGAGGCCACAATGGCCGTACCGTGCTGATCGTCATGGAACACCGGGATGTTCATCTTCTTCCGGCACAGTTCCTCGACCAAAAAGCAGTCGGGTGCCTTGATATCCTCAAGGTTCACCGCGCCGAAGGTGGGTTCCAGCTTGGCAACGATCTCGGCCAGTTTTTCGGGATCGGTTTCATTGACTTCGATGTCGAAGCAATCAATGCCAGCGAATTTCTTGAACAGAACCGCCTTGCCTTCCATCACCGGCTTCGACGCCTGCGCGCCGATATTGCCCAGCCCCAGAACCGCCGTCCCGTTCGAGATCACGGCAACAAGGTTGCCCTTGGATGTGTAGCGCGCCGCGTCCGCCGGGTTCTTCTCGATCTCAAGACAGGCTTCAGCCACACCGGGGCTATAGGCGTTCGACAGATCGCGCCCGGTGGCCATCGGCTTGGTCGCGCGGATTTCCAGTTTTCCGGGCTTCGGAAACTCGTGATAATCCAGTGCTTCTTGTCGTTTGTCGGCGCTTTTATTGTCCAGAGCCATGTTCTGTTCCTCCTCCAGAGCGGGCCGGAAAGGCGCCGCAATCAGCATGCTGTGGGTTTGCCCCACCTGTTGTCATGCTGATACTAACCATAAATCGGTTGGTCATGTTGCACTGTAATTTCGTGCTGGTCGCCCGCCACGGGGCGACCTTTGCAACATCAGAAATCGACCTCGATCGCGATGCCCTTTTCGATCGCCAGATCGACAACCTTCGAAGCCACCGCCAGGTCTTGCAACCCAACACCCGTGCCGTCGAACAAGGTCACTTCGTCATCGGACCGACGCCCCGGATGGTCGCCATTGATGACCGCCCCGATCTCGGCAATGTCAGCCTGTTTCAGTGACCCGTCGGCAATCGCGTGCTGCGCCTCTCCGATGCTGATCGACTGGGCGATTTCATCGGTAAACACCGTCGCGCGGGCGACCAATGCGGCCTCGACCTCTTGTTTGCCCTTGGTGTCTGTCCCCATGCAGGCGATGTGTGTGCCCGGCTTGACCTGCCCATCCTTCAGGATTGCTGCCTGGCTGGAGACAATCGTCACGATCACATCTGCCTGCGCGCCCAGCTCGTCCAGGCTCACGCTTTCAAACGGCAGGCCCAATTCCTTTGCGACCTTCTCAAGCGAAGCCAGTTTCTCGGGCGTCCGGTTCCACGCCACAACCTTCTCGAAATCGCGCTGCTCGGCCACCGCCTGCAACTGGAACGTCGCCTGATGGCCTGCCCCGATCATCCCCAGAACCTTGCTGTCCTTACGCGCCAGATGCGCGACGGACACGGCGGCGGCGGCAGCGGTGCGCAGCGCGGTCAAAAGATTGCCCCCGACGACAGCGCGGCATTTGCCGGTGTCTGCGTCAAACAGAAACACCGTCGACTGGTGGTTGGTCAGGCCCTTTGCCGCATTGCCGGGCCAGTATCCGCCCGATTTCAGCCCAAGGTTCAGCGCCGCGCGGTCAAAGCCGGATTTGAACCCATAAAGCGCATCGGCATGGCCGATGGCTTCGCGGATCACAGGGAAGTTATAGGCCGACTTGCTGGCCATCGACGCGAACACCTGTTCAACCGCGTCGAAATTGTCTTTGCGTGTCACAAGGGCGGCGATTTCTTTTTCGGGGACGATATACATCTGGTTCTATCCTTAAAAAGCGGCGGGGCCGAAGCCCCGCCAGTTCAGGGAAGTCAGCTTAGTAAGCCTTGCCGCGTGCCGACACCGGCCACACGGTTTCGACTTTGCCGTTCCGCACGCCCACATACCAGTCATGGACATTGGCGGTCGGGTCACAGTGGCCCGGCACCAGCTTCAGCTTTTCGTTCACCTTCAGAACGCCGTTGGGGTCCGCCACAACGCCGTGTTCGTCGGAACATTTGATGTATTCCACATCGTCACGGCCATAGATGAACGGCAGGCCGCTATCCACCGATTGCGCTTTCAGGCCCGCATCGACGATGGCCTTGTCGGGTTTCGCGTGGCTCATCACCGAGGTCAGGATGAAGAACGCGTTTTCCCATTCGCCCGCGTCGATCCGGTTGCCGTCCTTGTCCAGAATGCGCCCGTAATCTGCGTCCATGAACGCATAGGAACCGCACTGCAGTTCATTATAAACGCCGGAATTCGCTTCGAAATAATACGAACCGGTGCCGCCGCCCGAAACCAGATCGGTTTCGATCCCTTCGGCCTTCAACGCCTCGATCGCGTCCGAGACCTGCGCCACGGCGGCGTCGATCTTGGCTTTGCGGTCATCGAAGCTGTCCATGTGCTGCATCGCGCCCTGATAGGCCTGAATGCCGCGATAGGTCAGGTTCTTCGCGTCGCGCACGGTCTTGGCAATCTCGACGACCGCTTCGGTGGTGGTTACGCCGCAACGGCCCGCGCCGCAGTCGATTTCGATGAACACGCCCAGATCCGTGCCGTGCTTCTGCGCGGCTTCGGACAGGTCGGCAATGTTGGCCACGTCGTCGACGCAGACGATGATCTCGCCGCCGCTGACCTTGGGAAGTTGCGCCAGACGGTCGATCTTGGCCGGGTCGCGCACCTGGTTCGACACCAGAATTTCCTTGATGCCAGCGCGGGCGAACACCTCGGCTTCCGAGACCTTCTGACAGCAGACGCCAACCGCGCCGCCCAGCTCCATCTGAAGCTTCAGCACGTCCACGGATTTGTGCATCTTGCCATGCGCGCGGTGGCGCATCCCGTGGGCCTTGGCATAGTCGCCCATTTTCTTGATGTTCCGCTCAAGCGCATCAAGATCCAGAACTAGACAGGGCGTCTGGATGTCAGCTTCGTCCATGCCGGGCACGGCGGGAACGTCAAAACCCACTTCCAGCTTCGAAAAATCAGTCGGTGCATTCATTGTTCAGTCTCCCAATCAGGTGTTCAGCCACGGCAGTTTGTCCAGATCGACATTGCCGCCAGTGATGATGATGCCAACACGCTTGCCTTTGAACGTGTCGGGGTTTTTCAGGATCGTCGCCAGAGGCACGGCGCTGGAGGGTTCCATCACGATACGCAGATGTTTCCAGATGATTTTCATTGCCTCGATGATCTCGGGGTCGGACGCGGTATAGATGTCGGACACGTGGTTCGATACGAAATGCCAGGTCAGATCCTTCAAGGGCACCAGCAGACCATCGGCGATGGTCTTGGGTGCGTCATCGGCAATGATGTGGCCGGCCTTGAAGCTGCGATAGGCGTCATCCGCCTGTTCCGGCTCTGCCGCGATGATCTTGGTTTCCGGCGCCAGGTTGGACAGGGTCAGGCAGGTGCCCGAAATCATGCCGCCGCCCCCGATGGGCGCAACCGCAAAATCCAGTCCGTCCACCTGCTCGATCATCTCTTTCGAGCACGTCCCCTGCCCCGCGATCACCCGCGGGTCGTTGTAAGGGTGAACGAAATCGCCGCCAGTTTCGGCCTGCACCTTGGCGAAGGTCTCTTCGCGCGAGGATGTCGACGGTTCGCATTCGGTGATCTTGCCACCATAGCGGCGCACCGTGTCTTTCTTGGCCTGCGGTGCAGTGCGTGGCATGACCACGTTGCACGGGATCCCACGCAGCATGGCGGCATAGCTCAGACAGGACGCATGGTTTCCGCTGGAATGGGTCGCCACGCCCTTCTTTGCCTGTTCCTCGTCCAGCCCAAACACCGCGTTCGAGGCACCGCGCACCTTGAACGCGCCCGGCTCCTGAAAGTTCTCGCATTTGAAGAACAGCTCGGCACCGGTCAATTCGTTCAGGTAATCCGACGTGCGGATCGGGGTGCGGCGGATATGCGGCTTGATGCGCTCGTGCGCGGCCAGCATGTCGTCAAGCGTAGGGATATACATCGTCGTGGTATCCTTTCCGATCAAACGGCGTTGTTGCGATAGTATTCCTGCGCCGCAGCAACACCCGAGCCCAGTTTGATATCCAGCCCCAGATCGACCATCACCATTTCGGCGGTGGCAAGTCCCGACAGGGTCATTACGTCGGTCAGGCTGCCCAAATGGCCGATGCGGAACACCTTACCCGCGACCTCGCCCAGACCAACACCAAACGCGACGCCGTATTTGTTGGCGGCATGGGTCACGATATCGGTGGCGTTGAAGCCCTCGGGCGTGCGGATGGCGCTGACCGTGTCCGACTGCACATCGGGCGACACCGCGCACAGCTCCAGCCCCCAGGCACTGACCGCCTGACGCACGCCTTCGGCAATCCGGTGGTGGCGGGCAAAGACATTCTCAAGCCCCTCGTCCAGCAACATCCTGCACGCTTCGTTCAACCCGTTCAGCAGCCCCACGGCGGGCGTATAGGGATAGGCGTTGTTGGCATAGCCTTTGCCCATGTCACGCACGTCAAAGAAGGTGCGCGGCAAGGTGGCGGTTTCCAGCGCGTCCATCGCCTTGGGCGAAAAGCCGACAATCGCCAGACCGGCCGGCAGCATGAAGCCCTTCTGCGACCCGGTCACGGCAACATCCACACCCCATTCGTCCATGCGGAAATCCATCGACGCGATCGAGCTGACGCCGTCCACAAACAGCATCGCCGGGTGGCCTGCGGAATCCAGAGCCTTGCGCACAGCCCCGATATCCGACCGAACGCCGGTGGCGGTTTCGTTATGCGTGGCCAGAACGACCTTGATCTCGTGGTTCGTGTCGGCCTTCAGGATCTCTTCGTATTTGTCGGCAGGCAGACCTGCGCCCCAAGGGGTTTCGACAACTTGCACGTCCAGCCCGTGACGCTGACACATATCAATCCAGCGGTGGCTGAACATGCCGTTGCGGGCGGCCAGAATCTTGTCGCCGGACGACAGCGTGTTGGTCAGCGCGGTTTCCCAGCCACCAGTGCCGGTTGACGGGAAGATGAAGATCTTGGCGGTTTCGCTTTTCAAAACCTTCTTCACACCGTCCAGAGCCGGGTGCAGGATTTGCCCGAACAGCGGCGAACGGTGGTCCAGTGTCGGCATGTCGACAGCCTTGCGCAGGCTTTCAGGCATGTTGGTCGGACCAGGAATGAAAACGGGGTTCTGGAAGCTCATCTATCTGCCCTCCTAATGGCGATCAGCTTTCAGAGTAGCGGCTTGTGGCCTCGGGCGATATTTTTTTGAAAAAGTATTTCAAAACTCGATTACACGGGCTAATATCAATGTAAATCAAGGCTTTGCCTTTTTTCACTCTGACCCGTGCATTATCAAGAATTTCCGAAAGGTCTTGCTTGTTACAGCCAAAGGAGACGAAAATGCAACCCACGCAACGGCGGATGGGACGCCCGAAAAGTTTCAATGCCAGCGAAAAGCAGACGACGATTCTGGCGCTCGATCGGGCGCTGGACGTGCTTGATGCGCTGGCGGGCGCAAGCGGGATGACCTTGTCGGATCTGTCGACGCATCTGGACCAGTCGCCCGCCACCATGCACCGGGTGCTGGCAACGCTGCATGCCCGAGACGTGGTCGAGATCGACCCAAGAACACAGGCCTGGCACATCGGTTCGGCCGCATTCCGCATGGGGTCGGCCTTCCTGCGGCGCAGCAGCATCGTGGAGCGTAGCCGCCCTGTCATGCGCGAGTTGATGGAGGCAACCGGCGAGACCTCGAACCTTGGTATTGAACGCAATGGCGAGGTGATGTTCATCAGTCAGGTGGAAACCCACGAGAACATCCGCGCGTTCTTTCCGCCCGGCACGTTGTCGCCCATGCATGCCTCGGGTATCGGGAAAGCCCTGCTTTCCTGCTATTCGGATCAGCGGATCGAGAGGTATTTCCAGTCAGCCCGGCTGAACGGCTTTACCGACAAAACCATCACCCGGCCTGACGTGCTGCGCGACGAGCTGGCCCGCATCCGGAACCGGGGCTGGTCTTTTGACGACGAGGAAAAAGCGGACGGGATGCGCTGCATCGCCGCCCCGATCCGGGACATTCATGGCGAAGCGGTGGCGGGCATTTCGATTTCGGGCCCGACCCACCGTATGCCCGAAAGCGCGATCGACCGGATCGGCGCGCTTGTGGCGGATGCGGCCGCGCAGGTGTCGCGCGGCCTTGGGTCGTCCTAGGTGCTTGCCCCTAGACCCCCGCGTTGCCCAGCGTCATGTGCCGGTTCACATCCTTGTAAAGCAGATAGCGGAACGGCCCCGGCCCGCCTGCATAGCACGCCTGCGGGCAGAACGCGCGCAGCCACATGTAATCCCCGGCCTCGACCTCGACCCAATCCTGGTTCAGACGGTAAACCGCTTTGCCTTCAAGCACATAAAGCCCGTGTTCCATCACATGGGTTTCTGCAAACGGAATGACGCCGCCGGGCTGGAAGGTCACGATGGTCACATGCATGTCGTGGCGCAGGTCGTTCGGATCAACGAACCGGCTGGTCGCCCAGGCTCCATCGGTGTCGGGCATCGGCGTCGGGGTCACGTCGTTTTCGTTGGTGACAAAGGCGTCGGGGGCGTCCAGTCCTTCAACGGCTTGATACTGCTTGCGAATCCAGTGGAACCGCACAGGCGCGGACCCGGTGTTGCGCAGGCTCCACTTGGCTTGCGGGGGCAGGAATGCATATCCGCCCTCGTCCATCTCGTGCGCCGTGCCGTCAATGGTCAGGGTCATCGCACCCTCGACGACAAACAAGACCGCCTCGACCCCCGCTTCGGTTTCGGGCCGGTCACTGCCACCGCCCGGCTGAACCTCGGCGATATATTGCGAGAAGGTCTCGGCAAACCCCGACAACGGCCGCGACAACACCCAGAACCGCGCATCGTCCCAGAACGGCAGAAGGCTGGCGACGATATCGCTGTATGTGCCCTTGGGGATGACGGCATAGGCTTCGGTGAACATGGCCCGGTCGGTCAAAAGCTGGGTTTGCGGGGGCAATCCGCCATGCGGGGCGTAGTAGCTCGATTTTGTCATACCGGGACATCCTGCTGAGTGGTTCATTTCGCACCCATAATGCCGCGCGGTGAAGAATAAATCTTTCCCATAGTCTATGAAGGATTATCAGGAAAAATTTGAAAATGACCTGGGTGCTTATGGTTGGCGCGCGGAAGCATCCCCTTGTGTGATCTGGCTTTCCAACCGGTGTTGGTCAGCGCCGTTCTGAATTCTGATGAACGAAACCCCCAGCTGGATCAAAGCCGAGCCATCTTCGTTCATGCGCATCTCTGGCGCTGTTGGCCAGTCGCTCAGGTCAAGCGAATAGCTGTCCTGCCATGTCGCAAATTCGGTCACACCGCCATAGGCGACGTGAAACACCGCCTTGCCCGGTCCCGGCTCAACCCGGTTGCGACCCGTGCCGATGAAGATGCGATCATCCCCACCCGCCGAACGCACCGTGTTGCGCCCCGGCCCGGTATGGATTTCCGACCCGCCTTCGCCGTCCGAGATGTCGTCATTGCCCGGACCGCCATAGATGGTGCTGTGCCCGTCGCCGCCCTTGATCACGTCATGGCCGGACCCGCCGTCCAGAATATCCCGCCCGTTGCCGCCGATCAGCGTGTCATTGCCAGCGCCGCCATAGAACTTATGCACATCCTTGCGCCGTCCCGATACGGCGATCAGAGTGTCATCTCCACCGCCGCCGTGAAACTCTGCACCGCCGTATTTTGGCCCGATCATCACATCATCGCCCCGGCTGCCGCGCACGTTCACCGTCACCCGTTCAGAGGTTTCGAAATTGATCGGCGTGTCGGGGTGGGCGACGATGTCCAGACGCTTGGACTCGGATGGGTTGTCCTCGTTACGAGACACCACCGTCGCAATGCGGATGTTCTCGACATAGGCGGGCGCGTGCAGCACGTAGTCATCCGGCCCGCCCATATACCACAAAGTATCCTCGCCGCCGTCCAGATCTTCGCGGATGTTTTCAGCATGTGCGCCATAGGCCCAGTAGCTGTTGTCGGCATTGCCGCCCGCCATGACCACACTGCCATCCAGTGACATCATCGCGTTGACACCACGTTCGGGGTTCTCAAAACCCCGCAGGTCAAGGCCCAGTTCCAGCGCGTTGTCGACAAGCGCCTGACGCAGCTCCTGCAGCGGGCCTGTCTCGGCTATATTCGTGGTTTCGCCGGGGTCGTCGATCAGGTCATAGACATGCTCTTCCCCGTTGGGATAGCGGAAGTAACGATAACGGCTCAGGTCTGCGGTCGCCGGGCGGATTGAGAGGGTGCCGAATACGCTGGTGACGGGGGATTTGGTCCGGTCGTAGTCTCCGAAACTCGTGTCGATCAACGGCAACAGGCTTTGTCCCGACACCCAATCCGGGCGATAGGGCAGGCCTGCCAGATCAAGGATGGTTTTCGGCACGTTGTGCAGCGAAACGGGCATGTCCACGACCTGCGGGTCCAGCCGCGCGCTCCAGATTCCCAAAGGCACATGGGCGGCGCTGTCCCACTGGCTCATCTTATGGAAGCTGTCATGGGTGCCAAGGTTGAAGCCGTTATCCGATAGCAGAATTACGGTCGTACTGTCGGCCAGATCAGACACCCGCAACGCATCCATGAAACGGCCAATTTCATGATCCACGTGCGAGATCGCCGCGAAATAGGCGCGCACCACCTCGCGCCATGCATGATCGCCGGCCTTCTCGGGCGTCCACGGCCCGTTGGTGATATAGGCGGCTTCATAGACCGCCATCCCCTCCTGCGGGCCGAAGTAATCCTCGGGCGCAGCGGTCGAGGGCCAGACAATATCCGCCGGGTCATAGGTCTGATAAAACCGATCCGGGCATTGCAGTTTGTAATGCGGGTGCTTGAAGCCAAGCTGGATCAGGTGGCGGCGCGCGGGGTCGGCGCGGTCGAGATACTCGATCGCGTTTTGCGCGACGGTGTAGTCATAGAATTTGCTGTCCTGCGATCCGTCATCGTCGGGGTGATTCACGCCCGAAATGCCCGGCCCCTTGTCCAGATAATCCTTGACCTTCGACCGCCGCCCCGCATCGCGCGCCTCTGGCTCTTCGTGGAACAGGATGCGCTTGTAGTCCTCGGGCATCGGTTTGTAGTTGCTGTCCACCTTGCCGGTCGTGAAGGTGCGAAAGCCCGCGCGGCGCAGGTCGAACTGCCAGCCAGCGGTGGGCGGCAGTACGTCGCGCCAGAAGCGGTTCAGGTCCACCAACCCGGTGCGGAAGGGCGACAGGCCGGTGGCCAACTCTGCCCGGCAGGGCGCGCACAGCGGGATGGTGGCATAAGCATTGGCGAACCGCACGCCTTCGCCCATGAACCGATCGATATTGGGGGTCGAGATCGTCAACCCGAACGCCGTGCGCCATGTGAAGATGTCGATCATGTCATCGATCCAGATGACACAGATATTGTCGTCCCGGATACTGGCGCGGTTGAAACTCATTCCGGCGCTCCTTCGGTTTCGGCATGGCGGCAAACGGCGTTCAATTCAGCAGCCGCGCCCGGAGTCAGAACAAAGCTGTCGGACCACAACAGCACATCCATGATCCGCGATGTGCCCAGCGTTTTCAGGATGCCCTTGCGGTGCGACCGACACCCGATGAACAGATCGCTTGACCCGGAAAGGTCAGTGTCCAGCCGCGGGTTGTTCCCGGTGCTGGCAACAGGGGCGCCAAGCGGGCGGTCTTCGCTGGCTGCCGCGATGCTCAGGCGACCCGCCTCATAGCCGACGACCACCCATGCGGGCGTGGGCGGCGATGGAATGGCAACTGCGACCGATCCCTTTTGATCTTGCCACGTCAACTCGCCTTCCTTCTCGTTCAGGAACAGATAGTTGTCGGCGTCGGACGGATTAATGGTCACCAGCGTGCGTGCCTCGCCCTTCGGGCTGTCAAAGCGCACCGCACAGGTGAACTGCCGGGTTTCCGACAACGCCCCTTCGGCCACCAGCCCGGTATTCGTTGCCGCCGTGAACGCGATGCTCCCCTCGGGATGGCGTTTGGCGCCTGTTGCGTTTGGCTTGACAGGATAGGCAACGACGCCCAAGCCCTCCTCGGGTGTCCATTCGGTGATCACGGATGTGGTGTGCCCACCCCGATACCATACGGCGCCGCATTGAACCGGGGATCGCGACCGGGGTGGCGCCGGGGTGGTGTCGAGCAGCACCGCCTCGGGCACCTCGACATCCACGAAATATGCGTCGCCCTGCCCCATCAATGCACCGGCAGGGCTGCGGGCAAGGCCCAGCGATGCAGGATGCGTCCGGTGCGGCTGGTCGCGTGCCAGTCATCGCGCAGGGCGCCGCGATTTGCGGGCATTTGATCGGAAGATGCCGGATGCCCCAGCGCATAGCACAGGGTCAGGTTGTCGCCCTTGGGGGCCTTGTCGAAGCGGATCAGCAAGTCGTTCGGGTCGTCTGCATCAACCGAAACTGCGGTGATCTTCGCCCCGTTTTCGCAGCCCTCAAGCCGGAAGCCACATGAAGGCCCAGCATTCAGCAAATCATCCGGGTCCAGCACAAACGCGCCAAGCGCCTGCCCCCGGCAGCGGATCAGTTTCGGATCGACTTCGCGTTCGGCCAACAGAAGGACGGGGCACGACCAGTCCTGATCGGTATTTGCCGCCTCGATCGCGAAAGCATCCATCTCGGCAATCTGTTGGCGGGCTTCGGGGGTCGGACGACCAAACTCATCCTGGGCAAACATATATCCGGGGGCCGAAAAAACGTGATCATGTCCAGCCTTGTTCCAGGCCAGTTCCCACTGCGCGCGCAGGATCGGGTTGTCTGAAAGGCTGTGCGTCCCCGCATCGAAGGTCGAAACGAACAGCGGCTTGCGCAGCCCGTTGTCGGCAAAAATGTCAGTGACCCGCGCCATGATGTCATAAATCCCATTGCGCCAGGCCGTGCCGTCTTGATCCAGCGCCTCCAACGTGAAGTCCAGCCCAACGGCCAGCACCTTCGGCGGCACACCAAGGCTGGCGGCAGCGGCACACAGGTTTGAGACCGTCCGGGCGAAATTCGCGAGCGCAGGTCCGGTCGCAAACGCGGTGATCGAAGCGGAATTGTCCGTCTCGCTGCGGGCATAGATCACCGGCAAGGCGCGAAACTCGGCATGCCGGCGCGCAATGATTTCATCCGCAATCAGGCTGTCGCGGCTTTGTTCGCTCAGCCGCTGCAGGTCGGGCGTGGCGGTCACGGTTTCGGTCCCCGATGCCCCGGCCGGACCCAGATCATCACCCGTCGTCAGCACGTGATAGGGATAGCGCAGAACCTCGTCCGAGGTCGTGGCCCGCCGCGTGCCGCCAACGGACAGGATCGCGAACAGGCCGCCGGACGGGTTGGCCAGAATGTCAGCGGCCGTGTCGCCCAATGGCTCGACCCGTCTGCGGAAGTTGCAAATCCCCTGTTCGCCCGGCAAGCGGGCGGTGAACAGATACCAGTCACCAGACCGGCGCACATCCCATGCCTGAACGTCCCCCAGAACGGACGGGTCCACCGGCGTGGGCGCGTGGGTCATGTTCAACCGGCCGCCAATATCGGCGATCACCTCGTCCGACAGGCGCATCCGCAAACCGGTTTTGTCGAAGCCGATCACGTTACCGTTGCGGGCTTTCAACAAAACCCCGCGCGCTGGTTTGTCTGAGTCAGTCATACAAGCTCATCCCCATTTCGGCTGTGATTGTGTCGGGGAGCGTGGCGCATCGCAAGAGCGGTTTGTAACATCGGCGGCGCACCTAGTCATAATAGGGTCGCCATTTCTTGGTCAGCCGCCGAAAGCGGCGAGCCCTGGCCCAATCCATAAACTGCGGCGCCATGGGATGTGCGCGCTTGTGCAGGCGCGTCCCCACCTTGCGCAGATAGCGAAACCCTTGCCGCCGGTTCTGCCGATAGGCCCATCGCAGATCACGCGCCGAAGCATCGCCACGCAGCAGATCAAACAGGACCTCGATAATCCCCATCTCGCCCAGCGTCTGTATGCCCGCATGCCCCGCCCCATGGATCAGGCACCGGGTATGGACCGCAGGTTTTGGAAACAGGGCTTCCTGTTTGCGGTCCAGCCGATGCAGCGGATCCAACAGCACGATCACCTCGCGCCCCGCATCGCGGCGGTGTTCACGCAGATCGTGTCGCCACGGCCCCATCGCGGCCCATTCCGTCTTGTATCGCCGCTCGAACGGCACAACGACCGGGTCGATGGAAAACTGCGGTGACACAGCAACCGCCCGTCGCGCGTTCAGGGCGTCTGCGGCAAGGATCGCGCCATAGCCATCCATGCTGAACCCATAGGTGGTCAGGTCCATATCGTCGCCCAGCACTGCCCGGCACCGCGCCATCGCCGCAAAAAATGCGTCGTCCTGATACCAGTCAGGCGCGCTGTGAAAGACGCAGACATGCGCGATCCCGCGCTTGCGAAACGATCGCGACCCCCAACCGTCGCCACCCGCGTCGAAGGGGAAATCCACCGGGGCAAAGGCCACTACAACATGGGCCGGACGGCTGGCCGGGTCGGTCAGGTCCGGACCGACATATTCCAGCCTGAGTGTCGCGTCGACATGGATGACGACCGGGTCAGGCCAGCGTGTCGTCTCAGCCTCCGTCATCTGGCTCATCCACCGGGAAGCTGGACAGGCGGCGCACGCCGGTCGCCTGCTCAAGCATGTCCTTGGCCATCCCGCGGCATTTCACCTCGCGCAGGATATCGAAGTTGCGGTAGTGGATCATCTTGATGTCCATATCGGCAGGCAGCGGCTCGCCCCTCAGCGAGCCCCCCAGGATATAGTGCTGCTCTTCCGGCAGAATGTTCCAGTTCAACCCGGCGGCGCGGATGGCCAACGGCAGGCTCATCTGATCCAGATAGGGGCGTTTCTTCACGATATCGATTTGATCGATCCGCTGCGCCAGCCGCATCCAGACCTGCGCGAAACTTTCGCCGTCGTCTGTCAGCGGTCCTTCCGGAAACACGATCAGACCGGCATTGAAATAGGGCATCAGCTTGCGCCGGCGCTGCCGCGACAGCCAGATCCGATCTTCGGGCATCGGCATGTCGCAGGCGGCATAGATATCTTTCCAGATCGTCTGCCCCGACCAATACATTGACGTCGCCGCCGCGACGGAAACATGGCCGGGCCGCACCATCGCATCGACCGTGTTCTTGCCGATGAACAACATGTCGGAATCCATGAAGGCGGAATACGGCGTGTCGCGCGGCTCCAACGCTGACAGCATCTTGTTGCCATGCGGATAGGGTGGATCGAACCGCCCGGCGGTGTCGATGGGGCGAACGTCGACGCCCAGTTTGTTCAGGATACCCACAGCCCTCGGGTCCATGTCGCCGA
The DNA here is from genome assembly GCF_014656375.1 of Aliiroseovarius zhejiangensis. GTDB lineage: Bacteria > Pseudomonadota > Alphaproteobacteria > Rhodobacterales > Rhodobacteraceae > Aliiroseovarius > Aliiroseovarius zhejiangensis. Next base: position 31,753 of record NZ_BNCH01000006.1, read on the forward strand.
TGGTATCGGCCGGGCAATACCCCACCAGGTCAATCGGTTCATCAAACTGACACCGGATCGAGGCCGCGAGGAAACACGCCATATCCTGATATTTCGGCGGCTCGACCACGAAGAAAATCGTCAGTTTGGCGTCACTCATACCGGGTGTCCCTGTTTCTTGCGTCAATGCGTCAGTTCGCCGGATCGCTGATCCCGCGTTTCTTGTCCCAGTTGCGATAGATCTGGTGAAACTCGTTTTCGACCAGACCCAGCTCCGGCTCGACCGGGCGGATCATCCGCAACTGCGTCTCGTGCCGGATCGCCTTTTTCACCGAGGTGATACCCGTGTCGTCATGGATCACAAACGCATCCGGCGTCAGCACCGGGCGAATGCCGCACAGCTCGCGAAAATGCGTGACCTTCGCCCCGTCCAAATGCACCGCGTCAATATGGCGCTTGGGATTCTCGATCGCATAGCGCGGGGTTTCGATCAGCGAATGGCCCTTGATGAACCTGACGCGGCCGGGGAAGTTGATCTCAAGCCACTTGCCCGCCACATCCACATAGACTTCGACCGGTGCCCATTGTTTCTGCACCCGTTCACACAGATCGACCCCCACGACCTTTAGATCAGGGTTCGCCATCAGCATCAGAAGCAGGCTGTGCCCGCCATTCACCCCGATCTCGAAAATGTGCGAGCTGTTCTGCGCCACGATGAACAGGTTGCGGCGTTTCACCTCCATTTCGGGGTCGGGTGAGGCGGTCCAGAAGTTTTCCTGAAAGCTGTGATAGAACACATTGCCCTGCAAAACCGGCTGCTCACCCGCCGCCAGCAGGCAATCGCGCAAGGTGTGGTTCAGATCATTCAACTTGTCCTGCCATGCCGTGCTGGCCATCAAGTCGTCGTAGGATTCAATCACGCTTCGCTCCTGTCATCGACGTGTTCATTTGGCGGACCATAGGCTGCAACGGCCGGGATGCACAACGGATGACGCGCGTACATGAGGATGCATCTAGATCGCAAGTTGCGCCCCCACCTGTCGGACGACCCGGCCCATGATATGATCGCGCAGCTCGGGATCCGCCAGAAGGGCACAAACTGCGTTGGCGCGCTGCACCATGTTCTGACATTCCGCGGGATGATCCTCGCACCAGGCCAGGTTCTGTTCCAGATCACGCAGATCGCGGCGGAAGGGCACGTAATGCTCCCACGGTTTGAAATGGGCCGAGGCGAAGCTGTCAAATTCGGGCGTCATCACCAGGCCCAGCGAGTTGCTGTTCATCACCCAATAGAAATTCGACCCCACATCGGCCCCCGGCAGAACTGCGAGGTATTTGAACTGGCCAAACTCCGGGCGCGCAATGCGGTCCCGCCGGAAGCTGCCGATCAGCGGCATGTGATCCAGATCAAAGGGTCCGAAATGTGTGTAGCCAAGATCGAACCGAGGGTCGTCCTGACAGGCCGCCAGCAATTTGTGCCGATCCACGGTCAGCAACGCGCGTGCTGTGTCGGTCTCGGAAATCTCGCCCCGATGGTGCTTTTTCAACAGGGCGTGCATCCGGATCATCCGCCCGTGCCCATGCTTGCCCAGACGCGCCCACCCCCCGGCAGAGCCGCGCCAGGCCACGACGGATCTCTTTTCGGACCACGGAATATCGCGCAGGTTGGCGCCGCCCAGAAATTCGTCGGATCCATGATCCTGATACCCCGCCAAAGGCCACAGGATACGGCCTTGACCATTCACTTTCTTGCGGTTGAAGCAGAACACCGGGGCGGCTTGTCCGTCTGCGGTCACCAAAGACCGCGCCCGGTGATCCGCCATGTCGATCATGAACGAAAAATCCGGCTGGTGCGCGAGGATCGAGGACAAGGCCCCCGCGACTTTGACGCGATTGACCTTGGTGCCGGACTTGCGCAGTTCACCGCCGTTGATATGCCATCCGTTGAACGGATCCGGCGCAGCGATGTTGTGATCCCATTGCAGCAGCATACCCGACGACACCGCACGGGCATGCGCAATCGTGGCATCGTTCATGGCAAGCTGCACATCACCGAAATCGCCCAGCTGATGGCGCACCGAGGCTTCGATGAACTCGTCCCGTGTCACCATGTACTGCGCGCCCTCGTCCTGAATGGGTGGCTCTTGTGATTTTTCATCCGGCCGTTCCGGCGCAAGGATACAATGCGGGCGCCGCTGCAACAACCACCAAGCCGGGGCTGACATCCCATTGATCTTCCAATGCGATCATGAAACATTCCGCCGCAGCACAATCCGGGATACAGGGGCCGCGCGATGACCATCGGCAAGGAAAAAGTACTTCTGCTCAGCGTCATGCGCAATGAAGGGCCGTATATCCTGGAATGGCTGGCGCATCATTTCACGCTGGGTGTCGATGACCTGCTGATTTTCACCAATGGCTGCACAGACAACACCGACAAGATATTGGACCGTCTTGAGGTCATGATGCCCCACCGCGTCAAGCATCAGCCGAATCCGAAGGTGATGTTTCCCGACCGCGGCAAATGGCACATCATGGCATTGCGTTATGCGGGTCATTTCGGACGCTGCAAGGCGGCAGACTGGCTGTATGTCACGGATGCGGACGAGATGCTGAACCTCAAAAGGGACGTGAACACGCTCGACCAGTTCTTTCAGGCGACCGGCCCGGCGGATGCGGTGTCTTTCACCTCGGTTCCATTCAACAGCAACGGGCACAAGGCGGCGGGGCGGGAAAACGTCGTGGAACGCTTCACCCAGACCGCATCGCAGTTTCAGGCGGCCGAAGACGCAGGCACGCCCGTGATCACCGCCGTCAAAACCCTGTTCCGCAACAAGGTGGAAGGCCCCCGCCGTCCGCATCGACCGGTGACCAAGGACTTCTCGAAACATGGGTTCAAATGGATCAACGGATCGGGGGATGCGATGCCGCCCGAATTTACCGATGAGCACAACAAGGCAATCGACGCGATTGGCAGCCGCAAATACGCGCAGTTGAACCACTACTCGATCAAAAGCGTGGCCGAGTTTCTGTTGAAGGTGGATCGCGGCGCCGCAGTCTCTTCCGCACGTCTTGGGGCATCGGAACAGTATTGGAACCACGCCAACCGGCCTGGCGACACGGACACGTCGGGGGCCACGCTGTCATCTGACGCGCAGGAGATGTATGAATTTCTGATGTCTGATCCCGAACTGCGCGAACTGCACGAAGAATCCTACGTCTTGCGCGAGGCGCGGCTGGCTGAGATTCTGAAAACGGAGTCCGGTGAAAGCCTTGCCCGCGCGATCGGGTATTTCGACTAGGCTTTCTGTTCCAGAACCACGATTTCCGGCACGGATACATCCTCATTGGGGTGCAGGCCGGCGGTTTTGACCTTCTGTGACGCCAGGTGAAACCCGCGCGCCGCGCCGCCGATCAGCACCACCTGTTTGACACCGGCAAGGTTCAGATTGCCCAGCACCCCTGCCCCGATTTCGGCATAGCTGATCCGCAGAACGTCGGGTTTATACCGTGAAATCAAATCGTTGATCGCGTCCGCCGTTTTATTGGGATCATCAGGCCAGATCACCTGCGTGACGTCGAACGACAGCCGTGTGCCGAACGCAAACCCGTTGTGATCCAAAATGTTGCGCGCGATCACAAGGCGCGAGGCGTTGTCCTCCTGCGCAATCACCGTCGCGCGGTCGAAAATGGTGCAGGTATAGATCGACAGGAACCCGACCCCTGCCCCAAGGTCCAGTACCGTGTCCCCGTTTTCGACCATCCGGCCCGACAGCCGCGCCAGCTTGCGCTGGTATTTGCCGCGCAGCACCATATCCAACTGACTGGGGGAAAAGATGCGCACATCTGCCGGCATGTCGATCCCGTGATTGGTGACCCAGTCCACCGCCGCTTCGGCGGACACGTCGATATCGCCCACAACGAACCCGTCGCCCCCTTCGTGCGTGTCGATGAACTCGGCAGACGGCTTGGTGCGCCGTTCCTCGATGGGGCGCGCGGCGTTCTGCTTTTCCACCTTCGACATCAAGGCGGCAATCTCGGCAGGGTCGCGCGCCTTTGGTGGTTTGGCCGACACTTGCGTGATTGGCACTTGCGACGCCTCGATCAGTGATTGCTTCAGCTCTTGATAGGCGTCGGTCTTGCGATACTCTTCCAACCGCGCTTCGATCCGGTCCAGCGCGTCGAAATGCAGCTTGTTCAATACCGGATCGGTCAGCAGCTCATCCATGATCGCCTGCCGTTTTTCGCGATAGCGCAGGATGTTTTCGTCCCGCACCTCGTTACGGTCCTGAAGCGCCCAGTAATCGGCGTTATACTTGTCTTTCTTGTTGTTCACGTTGCCGCGGAACTTGCGCACCGCATAGCTGTCGACCGACTTCACCGCATAGTGGTTCATCTGCGCCCACTGATACCCCACCGTGCGCCGGATCGACCGCCAGCCGCGAAACTTGAAATAATCCTCCATCGGCAGGCCAGAGCCATTCAGCCATTTCACACTGTCGGGAAAATCGGTTTCAAGATGCTTGTTCTTGATCGACGGGCGGTGGATGCCAAGTTTCCATTTGTCGTGATCGAACTTGAACAGGGTCTTGACCCCCCAGCCCTTGTTCCACGTGGGCGGCGCGGCATAAAGGTACTGGTCGGTCACCGGCGCGCGGCTCCAATCGACGATGTTCCCGGACCCGAAAATACGCCAGGTGATGACGATGCCGTTCGCATCCCCCGCCGCGTCCAGCATCTGGTCCAGCGTGCCGTCGCCATAGTTGATGCACAAAAACTCGTCCGCATCGAACAACAGCACCCAATCGGCGCCCTGCACGATCGGTTCGGCTTGCGCATAGTTTATGGCAGACGGTTGCGGCTTCGCCCCTTCGGGGATGTCGTTGCGGCGGTGATAGCCCAGCCCCAACTCCTCCAACCGGATCAGCATATCGTCGGTGCCATCCGAGCAATCGTTGGTATAGACAAGGATCTTGGTGAAGCCGACCGCCAGATGATGGGCGTACCATTCCAGAAGGAACGGCGCTTCATCCTTCATCATCGACACCGCAAGCAATTCGCCGTGGGGGCTTTTATGTGGCTTCAGTCTGATGCGTCACCTAGCGCAAAGCCTTGGTCGGATCCACGCCGACCTGCTCGCACATCCGGGCAGCATATGACCCCGGCAGCGGCGCATGTTTCTGCCACCACGGCTTGGTGCCGTTTGTGTAAAGATGCACCGACAAGGTGTTTTCCGTGAAATGCCCTTCGACGCGGCCGTAAGGATCATAGAAAATGTCGTTCAGTTGGAACGGCACCGGATACAGAACGTCGCGGTCGCTGGCCTGATCATACTGCCCGGTCTGCTTGGCGAAATAGGTGAAGGCCTGCGGGCCGAACGCTGTCCGCTCGGCGTTATAAATCCGCGCGGCGTGCGACAGGTTCGGGTCTTGCCGGTCGTATTTCCTGCGTTGGTTCTTGTTCCACCACGCGGGATAGTCGGGCAGGTTGTCATAGTAATCCAGAAGCTGGTCCATCAGCTCGCATTGCTGTGGCAACCCGACCACGCCGCAGTTCAGCGCACCCGACATGCCGTGGCGACCAAAGATATACTCCTGATCCTCGGGGAACGGACGATGGCAGAAGGCGTCGCAATCAATCCAGATCGCCCCGATCTTGCGGATCATCTTGTAACGAAACACATTGGACAGAAACGAGGCGCTGGTCGCTTCGATCAGGGCGCGGTCAAGATCCATGATCTCGGAGGCCGGGCGCACCTCGATCCCGTCGGGCACGTTGTCGACCTTGTCGGCGCAATATAGGATCGTCCGATGCCCTGCGCGGACATGCGACAGCAGGCATAACTGGTTCAGGTAATGAAGCTTTTCGCCTATCCAGAGAGAGGCCACCGCCCGCCGTTCACTCATCCATCTGCCCTTTCCATCGTCCGCCATTGGTGACGTGTTCCCCCGGTTGTTAGCTTAGACGCCAAGGCCTTGTAAACAAGCGAAGCCGGGGTGGGCGCGGCGGCTGATCGGCAAAGTCACGCCCAACCTCGCGTCCAGCAATTTCCCGCCGATGTCGCAAAACCGGTGGAGGCTTCTTTCGGTTCACGTTAGGCTGAAAGGGAACGACAACGCGATTTGCACAGGAAGGGAGTTGGGGGTTGCGGTTCACCTTTGGTAAGGCCCTGTTATTCCTGACTTTTACGTATTGTGGGCCGTTGCAGCCCGCCATGGCGCTGGACGTTGTCAATTTCTCTGTCGCGGGTGCTGACGACGAGCTGGAAGATGAGCTGAAATCAGCCTCGTTGGTGCTTTCGTCCGAAGGCGATGCCGAGAAAGACAGCCGCGATGTCTTTGCCGCTGCGCTGGCCGAATATGGGCAGTTGGTGCAGACGCTCTATGCGAACGGGTATTATGGTGGCGTGGTGCGCGTGCGCGTAGACGGGCGCGAAGCCGCGCAGATACCGCCCTTCGATGTGCCCGGATCCATTCGCCGGATCGACATATCGGTCAACCCGGGCCCGCAGTTCCGGTTCGGCACCGCAAAGGCCGCGCCGCTGGCGCCCAACACCGAGATGCCCGACGAATTTCGCACAGGCGAAATTGCCAGAAGTGTCACCGTGCAACAGGCGGTGGATGTCGCCGTGCTGGGCTGGCGCGAGGCGGGATATGCCAAGGTTGATCTGGCCGGGCAAACGATCACCGCCAATCACGCCAACGCGCAACTGTCGGCATCACTGGCCTTTGCGCCGGGGCCGAAGGTTCGCTTTGGCAAGTTGCGGCAAAACACCGAAAGCGCCGTGCGCACAGACCGGATTGCGCGCATCGCGGGCTTCCCCGAGGGCCGCGTGTTTTCCCCCGATGATCTTGAAACCGTGGCCAAACGCCTGCGCCGCACCGGTGCGTTTTCGTCCGTTACACTGACCGAGGCGGACACGCTGGGGCCGGGCAACACGATGGATATCGGGCTGGCATTGGTCGATGAAGCCCCGCGCCGCTTCGGCTTCGGGGCCGAACTTGGGTCGATCGAAGGGCTGCAACTGACCGCCTTCTGGTTGCACCGCAACATGTTTGGCGGGGCTGAACGGTTCCGCGTCGATGGCGAGGTTGCGGGCATTGGCAGCCAACATGGCGGCATCGACTACTATCTGGACGCGCGGCTAGATCAGCCCGCCACATTCGGGCCCGACACACACGCCTTTGTGTTTGGTAGCCTCGCCTATGAGGACGAGCCGGGCTATATCTCGCGCAGCGCCGGTTTGGGCGGCGGGGTGAAGCGCATCTTTTCGGACACGCTTGAGGGCGAACTGGGCGCGGCGCTGCTGTATTCCGAAACCACCGATGTGCTGGGCGACCGCCGGTTCTTCCTGTTCGCCCTGCCTGCCTCGCTGACATGGGACCGGCGCAATGACAAGCTGGATACCACCCGCGGCACCTATCTGAAAGCCGAAGCGATCCCCTTTGTCTCGGTCGATACGGGCGGCACGGGGGCGTGGCTTTATGGTGATGGGCGGGCCTATCGCGGGTTCGGAGCCGAGGATCGGTTTGTGCTTGCCGGACGGGTGCAGGTCGGATCGGTCTTTGCTGGCAACAGCAATGATATTCCCCCCGACTATCTGTTCTATTCCGGCGGCGGCGGCACCGTGCGCGGCCAACCCTACAAATCGCTGGGCCTTGACGCGGGGGGCGGAGAGATCACGGGCGGCCAGTCCTTTGCTGTTCTGTCCGCCGAACTGCGTGCCCAGATCACCGACAAGATCGGGGTCGTCGGTTTTGTCGATGCCGGTCACGTGGCCGGGGGCAGCCTGTTTGACGGGGACGGCAACTGGCACACGGGCGGTGGCATCGGTGTGCGGTACAAAACCCCCATCGGCCCGTTGCGGCTGGATGTTGCTGGCCCCATTTCGGGCGACACCGGCGACGGCGTGCAGGTTTACATCGGGATCGGGCAAGCGTTTTGAGCCTTCTGTTCAGGATACTTGCTGCCATAGCGGCGTTTTGCTGGATCGGTCCTGCGCTGGCGCAAACCGAACTGGAGGAGCAGGACGACCGCGGCTATCTTCAGGCTATTCTGGAAGACAACCTGTCAGATGTGGGCCGCGATATCCGCATCATTGGATTCCGGGGTGCGCTCAGCTCTCAAGCGACCGTCGATCAGATCACCATCGCGGACGAAGACGGGGTCTGGCTGACCCTGAACGAACTTGTGCTGTCCTGGACGCGCGCCAGCCTGCTGCGCGGGGCGATCAATATCAACGAGATCTCGGCCAGGGAAATCATCATCGCGCGCCGGCCCGTGCCCGTCGACAGCGGCGTTCCCGCCGCCGAAGCCTCCGGGTTCTCGCTGCCCGAACTGCCGGTCTCGGTCGAGATCGGCGTGATCAAGGCGGATCGGGTCGAGTTTGCCGAACCCGTCATCGGCGAAGCCGCGGTGGTAAGGTTGGAAGGATCGGCCAGCCTGTCAGAGGGGGAAGGCACCGCAAAGCTGGACATTGTCCGCACCGATGGCCCCAATGGGGCGTTGCGGTTTGACGGCAGTTTCAGCAACCTGACCCGTGTGCTGGACCTGGCCCTGGCGGTCGAGGAAGGCGCAGATGGCATCACGGCCAACATGCTGGACCTGCCAGGGCGGCCCTCTGTCGGGCTGACCATCGCGGGCACCGGCCCGTTGTCCGATTTCGTGGCCGAGATTGACCTGTCCACCGATGGGGCGCAGCGACTGGCCGGGCAGGTCGAGGTCCGCGACGCCCCGGACGAAGAAAACTCGACCCGCGAAAACCCGGTGACCTTGACGCATTTCACCGCCCGGGTGTCTGGCGACATTGCGCCGGTTTTCCTGCCCGAGTATCGCGACTTCTTCGGCCAGAACGTCGCGCTGACCGCGCAGGGGCGCCGCTTCGCCGACGGGGCGCTGGCGATTGAAGAGCTGGCCCTGACCACCGAAGCCCTGACACTTGAAGGCGATCTGACGCTGACGTCGGGCGGGTGGCCGGATCGGTTCCGGCTGGAGGGCAAGATGGCCCATCAGGACGGAACACCGGTTCTGCTGCCCATGGGCGGCCCCAAAACGCAGGTGCGCAGTGCCGATATCGCCATCGGGTATGACGCGGCCAACGGGTCCGGATGGCAGGCCGATTTCAAGCTGAACACCCTGACCCGCGACGATCTGGCGCTGGACTCCGTGATCGTCACCGCCACGGGGACGCTGCTGCGCGGTGAAAGCGCGGCTGTTGGTCGTGTTGAAGGCGACGTCTTGCTGGACGTGTTGGGGATAGCACCCGCATCCGATGACCTGGCCCGTGCCATCGGCCCGGCCCTGAGCGGCAACCTGTCCTTTGACTGGCGCGAGGACGCGCCGCTGCAAATCACCAGAATTGATGTCGCCGGGACGGATTATCAACTGACCGGCAGTCTGTCCGCAGGCAGCCTGGAAAGCGGCATCACCGTCACCACCCGCGAGGATTTCGTCCTCGTCGCGCGCGACCTGTCGCAATTCGCCGGTATCGCGGGCACGCCGCTGACCGGATCGGCCACCGTCGGGATCGACGGAAATGTGAACCTGCTGGGCGGGTCGTTTGACCTGACCATCACCGGCGACGGCGCCGACCTTGGCGTTGGCCAGCCCCGGTTCGACCCGCTGATCGCCGGGGTTAGCCGTCTGGATATGAAAGCGGTCCGGGATGAAACCGGCACAAGGTTGGAGCGGTTGACCATCACAACCGATCAGACCACGGCCACGGTCTCGGCCGATCTGAAAACCGATGCCTCGTCCGTGCAGTTCGATCTGCGGATCAAGGACAGTTCGGTTGTCGACCCGGGCCTCTCAGGCCCCGCGACGGCGAAAGGCACGGCCACCCAGACCAAAGACGTCTGGGCCGTTGTGACCGATGTGACGGCACCGGGCGGGGTCGAGGCGTCGATGGATGGCACGGTGCAGATCACCAAGGACGGCCCGGGGCGGATCAGCGGCACGGTCTCGGCCAGGGCGACATCGCTCGCGCCCTATGCGCAACTGGCCGGGCGGCCGATTTCGGGTGGTGTCAACGCAACGGCCAAGGGCAGCTATGACCTTGCCAGTGGCGATTTCGACGGCGAGGTGGACGGATCGGCCAGCAATCTTGGGCTGGGTGTGGCCGCGCTGGATGACCTGATCCGCGGGGCCAGCACCTTCAGCGCCAAGGCACATGGCAATTTCGACAAGGTGGTGTTTCTGGACGCGCTGTCGATCACGACGCCAGAGGTCACAGCCTCCGCGACAGGGCAAGAGGTGGATGGCCGCAACACCGTGACCTTCCAGCTTAATCTGCGCGATGTGGGTGTCGTTGCGGTCGGGATCAACGGACCCGGCTCCGCCACCGGCACAGCGACGCTTGTGGATGAGAACTGGCAGCTTGCGATCACCGCAACGGGGCCGGGCGGCGCGACCGGATCCATAAATGGCACCCTGCGGTCAGACGCCAGCAGCGCCGATCTGGCGATCAACGGCGCCGCCCCGCTTGAACTGGCAAACCGGTTCATCCAGCCACGCCTTCTGACCGGGCAAGCCACCTATGACCTAGTGCTGAACGGCCCGCTGGCGCTGTCATCGCTGTCAGGCCGGGTGCAAAGTGCGGATGCGCGGCTGACCCTGCCAACCTTGCGGCAGGCGCTGGACATTCCCACGGCAACCGCCACCCTGTCGGGAGGTCGCGCTGACCTGAACATCCTGGCCTCGGTCGTGAATGGCGGACAGATCACTGCCCGTGGCGCCGTCGCATTGGAACGCCCGTATCAAGCCGATCTTGAGATTGACGTGAACCAGGTGACACTGACCGACGGAAATCTGTTCGAGACCTCGGTCAACGGGGCGGCCAGCTTGCGCGGGCCGCTGATTGGCGGGGCCACACTCAGGGCGGACATGACGCTGGGGCGCACCGAAATCCGCATCTCGGACGTGCCGGCCAGCACGGTGCCGATCCTGGAAGACCTTCGGCATATCAACGAACCGGCTGCCGCGCGTCAGACCCGCGCCTTTGCCGGTCTGATCGTGGAACCCGACCCCGCCAATGCCGAAACCGTGCGCCCCTATCCCATCGACATCACGCTGCGTGCCCCCAGCCAGATCTTTGTGCGGGGTCGCGGGCTGGACGCAGAGTTGGGCGGTGAGTTGCGCCTGACCGGGACCAGCGCCGATGTGCGCCCTGTTGGCGAATTTGATCTGATCCGCGGACGGCTCGACATTCTGGGCAAACGCCTGACCCTTACCGAAGGCCGGATTGGCCTGCGCGGCGCCTTTGACCCGTTTCTGCGCTTTGCCGCCGTGTCCCAGTCCGATGACATCACCGTCACCATCAATGTGGTCGGCCCGGTTTCAGCGCCAGAAGTGACGTTCACATCGTCGCCCCAGTTGCCCGAGGACGAGGTGCTGGCGCGGCTTCTGTTCGGGCGCAGCATCTCGGACATTTCGGCGTTGCAGGCCTTGCGGCTGGCTGCGGCAGTCAGGACGCTGGCAGGCAAGGGCGGTGACGGGATCGTGGGCAACCTGCGCCGGAACTTCGGTCTGGATGATCTGGACCTGACCACCGATGCAAGCGGCGAGACCACGTTGAAAATCGGCAAGTATATTTCCGAAAATATCTATACTGACGTGAATATCGGTGCCGATGGCGATACCAAGATCAATCTGAACCTGACCATCAGCCCCTCGGTCACGGCGCGGGGCACGGTCGGGTCCGATGGCGAAAGCACCATCGGGATCTATTACGAACGCGATTACTGACCGGCGTCAGGCGCGGGTCATAACCTCGACCTTCGCATCGGGGAAGGCGGCGACGATCTCTGCGCCGGTGGCGTCGTCGACCAGGCAAAGGGCCGTGGACAAGCCGTCGGCAATCATCGCGGTCGGGGCCGACACGGCCACCAGGGTCTGCACCGGCTGATCGCCCGTCGGCGACAGGATATGACCCCTCGCGTCACCGATTTCCATCGCAGCCGGGACCGAGGTGGCAACCGCGCGATCTGTGGCCGTCAGGCGATGCACCAAGGTGCCATCGGTCTGGGCAACCCCGATCGACCACGGCCCGTTCGGCCCCTGCCCTTGCGCGGAAATCTCGCCCATATCAACCAGCACGTCGCGCAGGCCCTGCCCGCGCAGAAGCGCCGCGATCCGGTCGGTCACCGCCCCTTGGGCGATCCCGTTCAGGGTCAGCGCGCCGCCTTTCGGCAGCTCGACCCGATGGGCGTCAAAAGCGACGTTCGACCAGCCCACAACCGCTTGCGCCGCTGCGATGGCATCATCACCCGCTTCGTTTGCAATCGCCAGCCACAGCGGCTGCACGGTCGGATCGAACTGTCCGTTGCTGGCCGCATTCAGACTGGCGCAGGCGCTGAGCACATGCAGAAGCTCGGCCGAGGGATCGTCCAGCGAGCCGAAACGGTTCAGGCGCGACAGCTCGGAATTGTCGCGATACAGGCTGAAGATATCCTCAAGCCGGTTCAACTCGGCCTCGACCATGGTGAAGGTGGTGTCGGCCTGGGGTTGAGACACGCCCACAAGCTGCATCGAAACCGGCCCGCCCAAAGCATACCCGGTCCAGCGGGCTACCGATGCCGCAGCGCCGGTCGGAACCGCCAACGCGGCGGCAGAAATGGCCATGAAACGACGGCGGTTCAGGATGCTCATGATGGGGTCTCCAACGTCATGTTCAGGTCGACGGCGCCAAGGGCTGCGTCATCGGGAATAGTGTCCAGTTTGTGTACCTCGCCGCCGTAGTTGGCGATGAAGGCGGCGGCGCCGGCGTCTTCGGCAAATGGCACGATCTCAGGGGCACCCATGCCCCCGGCCACACCCGCGCCCACAACATATATCGCATCCTCGGCCGCGATCCAGTTGCCTTTGCCCGGATCGGCCCAACTTTGCGCAGCACCCATGTCGCTGACATAGATTGCAGTGATATCAGCCTCGCGTTCGGGGCTTTTCAGGTAGGCGACGAGGTCACGCACCTGCGCGAAAAACAACGGTGCTGCGTGGCCGTCCAGGTGGATTTGGCCCTTCGGTCCGCCGTGTTCAAGCACGTTCATCTGGCAGAAATAGCTCAACGCCTGTTCGGTCAGGTCAACAGGCGCGGGGGGGGCTTTCGCCTCTTCCTCGTTGCAGGCGACCAGCGCCAGCAGGCAAAGTGCGATCAGACGTTTCATGGCTCGACCCGTTTGAAGGCGGCGCGCGCCAGTGCGAAGGCCAAAAGCGGCCAGAGGATCAGCGACAAGGGCGCGGCCCATACGGGCAAGGCTTGCGCCGCCCCCACCATGCCAGATGCCATCGCCACGCCGTCAGAGGCCGAGATGTTCCAGACCCGGAACGCATCCGCCGGGTTCGCCACCATCAGCCATGGAAAGATGGAGCGTGTGAAATCTCCGCTTGCGTCCATCACAACCGCGCCCAACAGGCCAAGGTCGTAAAGCACCACAAAAACCAGCCACAGCCCCGCTGAAAGACCCGCCGCCGCAGTCGCGCTGCGCGACAGGGCCGAGACCAGATAGCCAAGCGCCAAAAACACCGCGCCCAGCAGGATCGAGGTGCCGATCAGGCGCGCCAGCGCCATCAGGCTTTCGGGCCCTGCCCCACCGAACCAAGCGGCAATCGCGCCGGCCGAGCCGAACCCGATGGTCATGGCAAAGGCAAGGGCTGCCAGATGGGCGGCGAACTTGCCCAAGAGGATTTCGCCCCGCCCGGCAGGATAGGACAGAAGCAGCGACAGGCTGCCGCGCTCCGCCTCGCCCGCGATGGCGTCAAAGCTGATCATCAAGGCTAGCAGTGGTGCCAAATAGACCGACAGGGTGGTCATCGACGTGACCGAGACCGTCAGCATATCAACCCCCACCGACCCGGTGGGCGCACTGCCCGCGAAGGTCAGCGCAAGGGCGAACAGAAGCATGATGATCGTCGCCATCAACAGCCAGCGGTTGCGGCGCAGGATCAGCATTTCGGTCGCGGCGATGGACAGGAAACGGGTCATTGCGCGCCCTCCTTCGCATAATGTCGATACAGGTCTTCCAGCCGTGGCGGGGTCATCTCGATGTCAGCGACAACATCGCCCATCGCGGCAACGCGGCGCAGCTCTTCCATCTTGCGATCGGGCGGGCACAGGATTTCGACCGCCGCACCGTTGATCCGTGTGCCACCCGTAGCCTGCGCAATCTGTTCGGCATGTTCCCCGGTCGCGCGAATGCGCAAACGCGTGGGCAGGCCCGCCCGCGCCGACAGGTTTGCCAGCGTATCATCGGCCACCTTGATGCCCTTTCGCAAAATGGCGATGCGGTCGGTCTGGGCCTCGACCTCGGTCAGGGCGTGGCTGGCGATCAGGACGGCGGTGCCGCCCGCGGCCAGTTCATCAATGATGGTGTAAAGGTCCTGGCGCGAGATCGGATCAAGTCCGCTGGTCGGTTCGTCCAACAGCGCCACCTTGGGATTGCCCAGAAGCACCTGCGCCAGGCCCAAACGCTGCCGCATCCCCTTGGAATAGGCGCCAATCCGGCGGTCCATCGCATCGCCCAGACCCACACGGTCCAAAAGTCCAGCCACATCGGCCTTCTGCCCATCAAGGCGGGCAAACAGGCGCAACTGTTCGCGCCCCGTCAGTGCTGGATGAAAGCTGACAGCTTCCGGCAAATATGCGGTCGTGCGGCGGGCAACCGCACTTCCGGGCTTCGCGTCTGCGACGCGAATTTGGCCATCCGTGAGTGGTGTGAGGCCGAGTATGAGCTTGATCAGGGTCGATTTTCCGGCCCCGTTGTGACCCAGCAGCGCGACCCGCTCACCGGGCGCAACCCGCAGCGACACGTCGTCCAGAACCGTGGTCTTGCCCCGGTCCTTGCGCACGCTGTCGATGGTCAAAACACTATCCGTCATAAGGCACCTTTTCGCTGGCGGCCGGTTTCACAGGGCGCATTAAGGGGTTCGAGTCAATCACGCCACCGGGCAGAAGTGCTGGGAAAGCCGATTGCGACCACCGCACTAGCTGCACGGCCGGCGACCCAAGAAGCAATTTTGCGGCAGGCTGGGTCCAAAGCACATGGTCCATACTGTCATTGGGACGATATGGCGCATCCGCGATCCCGTCACCGTCTACGTCAAAGGCGGCAAAGTCGCTCCAATAATTGCCGCGCCCGTCTTCGGACCATTCAACCCACTTGGTCGAGACATATTTCACCTGCGTGCGGTTGCCGATAAAGCTGTTGCCGACGATGCGGTTCCGTTCGGACCCGGCGGTGAAGTGAATGCCGATATCGCAGCCCTCAAACCAGTTGTCGGTGAAGGTGTTCTTGTTGGCATTATAAAGGAACGTACAGCGGTCGGCGGCATTCTTGACATAGTTGCCCACGAACTCGCTTTCATTGGCATAATTCAGCATCACGCCATGATCGCGGTCGTTGATCGACACGTTGTTCAGCACCTTCACATGGGTGGTGAACATTACCGCATAGCCAAGGTGGTTCCCGATCGAGACATTTTCCGACACCTCGCTGCGGTCTGCATACATGTAATGCACCGCAAAACGCAGGTCGCGAAACAGGTTCCCCTTGAACAGGTTCTTTTTCGAGGTGTTGACGAAAATTCCATCGCGCCCAAAGCGGATGTCATTGTTCAAGACCTGCGCGCCGGGGGCGTTCCAGACGTAAACCCCATTCCCGCGCGAGTTCATGTGGCGATCCTGCCGGCCTTCAATCGTGTTGCCGCGCACGATGCTGTCCTTCGCACCGTGGATGTCCACGCCGTAAAGATTGCCCAGAATTCTGTTGTTTTCGACAATCGCGCGCCGGGCTGTTTTGGTCAGCTGCACGCCGCTGTCGATGGTTTCGTGGCTGCTGCCAGAGCCCACAAGCTCAAGCCCGCGCACGATGATATCTTCGCCGGTCACAGTAATGACCGATCCGGTGCCACCCGCGTCGATCACGGCCTTGCCGCGTCCGTCCAGCGTGATGGGCCTGTCCAGCACCACGGGGCCGGCATGGCGTCCCGGTGCCAGGATCAGCACATCGCCGGGGGCAGCCCCGGCGATGGCGTTTGCAAGCGCGCCGTCCTCGGCGGGCACGATCCGTTCGGCTGCCGACGCCAAAGGCGCGGCGAGAGCCGTGAAAAGAACCGTCAGAAGAAGGCGCGCGATCTGCATGGTTTAGGCTTTCGGTTTCACCAACATCCGGCCGCGCATCTCCATGTGAAGTGCGTGGCAGAACCACTGGCAGTAATACCAGTAAACGCCCGGCTTCGCAGCGGTGAACGTCACCGACGCCGTACCCTGCGGGGGCAGTTCCATCGCGACGCCGTGGTTGTTCAGCGTAAAGCCGTGGGTCAGGTCGTCGATGTCATCCAGGTTCGTGATGATCACCGTCACCTCGTCGCCCTCGTTCACTTCGAACGATTCAAGCGAGAAGGTCGGCGCCTGGCTGGTCATATAGACCCGCACCTTGTTGCCGTCGCGAATGACCGTGTCCATGTATTCGTCGATATTGACGCCATCGGCTTCGGCCTGTTTGCGGGTCTCGGCCCACATCGGGTCGTTCCGATCCCAGACGTCCACAGGGTTCACGATGTCACGACGCACCAGGATGACGTCATGCGGTTCGGCAAAGGTCGGGCCGTCATGCACAACTTCCATATCATCGGTCGAAATGTCGATGATCTGCTCGTTCTCGGGCTTCAGCGGACCCACGTTCAGGAACCGGTCTTTCGAGAACTTGTTAAGCGAGATCAGCCATTTACCATCCGCATCCTTGGTTTCACCCATCGTGGTGTGGTTGTGGCCCGGCTGATAATGCACATCGACCTTCGAGATGATCGGATCGACATCTTCACCGGCATACGCCTGAACCGCTTTTTCCAGGTCCCATTTCACCATCTGGCTGTCCAGGAACAGGGTGGTATAAGCCATGCCCTTGCCGTCAAACGCGGTGTGTAGCGGCCCAAGACCCAATTCAGGTTCTGCAACCACGCACGAACGCGGATCGGTGCCATCTTCGAAGATCGCATCGACCTTGCGCACGTCAATGACCGAGCATGTCGGCGACAGCTTGCCGTTGATGACGACATAGTTGCCATCGGGCGCGGTGTTACAGCCGTGCGGGCTGTTCGGGATCGGAATATAGCGCGTATATTTCTTGTTCTGACCCTTGCGGCCGTCGATGACCTTGACGCCGTTCATTTCCTCGAAATCACCGTTTTCGATACCTTTTTCGATTTCAGCGATGTTGAAGACAACAACGTGGTCCATCTCATTTTCTGTCATCTCGGCAAGGTTCATACCCATTTCCGAGTTGTACGAGGTCGAGAACGCGAATTTACCTTGATAGTCACAGTCGGTGTTATCAAGGTTGCCCGACACCATGACCTGCCACGCGATTTCCATCGTGTCGCCGTCAAGCGCGGTGAAGAAGTTCACGTATTTTTCCGGCTCGTCCAGGATTGACCCGTCGTTCACGATCGGTGTTTCGTCTTCGCCATTGGCAAACACGTAACCGGTGCGCGGGAATTTCTGCGGACGCAGGCCGTGGATGGCTTTTGCGTTCGGAATTTCCACGATCTTGTCGGTCTTCATCACGTCACAACGAATACGGGCCACACGGGTATTCGCCTTGTCGTTCATGAACAGGTAACGACCGTCATAGGTGCCGTCGGTAAACGACATATGGGGGTGGTGAAGGTCGCCATTGTCGTGGATGCGCTTGCCGTTTGCCTCAAGGAAGGCTTTGGTTTCGGGCAGCATCCCGTCTTCGAAAATCTTCAGGCTTTCGTTGGTCTGACCCCAACCGGTGGCCGAGCAGCGGTTGAACACCGGCACGCGCATCAGTTCGCGCATCGACGGGAAACCAAGGATGCGAAGCTCGCCGGTTTGGCCTGACGACCAGAAGCCGTAGTATTCGTCCAACTCGCCGGGGGCGAGGTTCAGCGCAGACGCAGCCGCGCGTGCAGGCGCAGGCGCCATCGACGAGCCGCCGATGCCAGCGCCGGCGGCAACCGCACCAGTTGCGGCAGCCCCCAACACGCCCCGGCGTGTCATGGAAAGTTTGTTGGTTTCGTCAGTCATGGTCTTTTACCTCCTTCAAGGAACTTATGACGTCTTGGCGTTCGGATGGTTCGCCGGTGGGTTTTTGGGCGGAATGTTCAGATCCGCCGCCCCGATCTTCTCGCGTCGCTTCAGCTTGCGGATCACGACCGGGCATTTGTCGGTCGACTGATACAGAACCTGGCAATGCAGGCAGTCGACACACTCGTTTGGATTGATCTCGCCTGTCGGGTGAATGGCCTGAACGGGGCATTCATTTGCACAGGTCTGACAGGGATTGCCGCATTCCTTGTAGCGTCTCAGCCAGTCGAACATGCGGATACGCGCCGGGATCGCCAGTGCACCGCCAAGCGGGCAGACGTATCGGCAATAGAACCGTTCAACGAACAGGTTCGCGACGATAATCGCGACGGCAAAGACCACGAAAGGCCAGTCGCGCACGAATTTCAGGATGATCGCGGTCTTGAACGGCTCGACCTCGGCGTAATGTTCGGCTGTCGACAGCGACACGATGCTGATGCCAAACAGGCCGAAGAAGATCATGTATTTGATCGGCCACAGGCGTTCGTGCAGGCCCCATGGCAAGGTCCATTGCGGCACCTTGAACGCCCGCGCGATGCGGTTGGTCAGCTCTTGCAACGCGCCGAACGGGCATAGCCAGCCGCAATAAGCCCCACGGCCCCAGAACACCAGAGCGGCGGCGACCGCGAACCACTGGATAAACACCAGCGGGTCCATCAGGAAGGCATCCCAGGTGAAGCCGCTGCGCAGACTATTCACCAGCGCCAGCAGGTTCACCACCGACAGCTGCGCATTGGCATACCAGCCAAGGAAGAACAGCGTGAAGGTCAGGAAGCCCATGCGGAACCAGAAGAACACGCGGGCGTTCACCGTGGCCTGAAACTGGAAGAAGAACGTCGCCGTCAGCACCAGCAACATGGCCCCCAGAATGCCGATTTCGACCGTCTTGTCCTTCCAGATGCGTTTCCACAGTTGCGACTTGGCAGCGGCTTCGTCATCGACATCGTTCAGAACCGGGGCGGGTGCCGCCACGGGCAGCAGATAATCCTGCGGCAGTTTGTAATCCAGATCGAAGGTCAGGAAGGTCTTTTCAACCGCACCCACGGCCCGTTGCACCAGAAGCTGCACGCGGAACGGCGCGGCCGGATCAAAATCCGCCTCCACCGGGATTTTGAACAGGTCGGTTTCGGTGAAACTGGGGCTGTCGGAGGTGGCAAGACCACCCACACGGCGGTGTTGCTTGTCAAAGAACCGCGCCGAGGTATCCCCCTGTATCAGGTGGATACGGTCGAAGATCCCGCCCCGCACATAGCCCGAGCCCTTGAAGCTGTAAGTGCCCCGTCCCATGACCAGAATGGCCTGTTCGCCTTCGTCCAGCCAGTTCAGCATGTTCTGGTACTCAGCCTCGCCCAGCAGGGTCCTGCCAATCGCGGGCACCGAGACCAGCGCCACATGCATGTCGATGAACGTGTCCTCAGGCGCGCCCTTCTCGGGTCGCTTGATGGCGCGCGGGTCGCCGGTTGCCTCGAACGCGGCGTTGATCTGGCCGATATCCAGTGTCATCCGCCGGATCGAGCCGTCACCCGACAAGGTGGTCCAGTCGCTCACCTCGTCCTTCGACATGTCCACTTCGCGCTTCGGCCCGTCTGCCTGCGCCGCCGACAGACCGCCCAGCCCCAGACCCCGCGCCACCTTGATGCCCGCACGCACAAGGCTATCGTCGATCACCATGATCGTCACGGTCGCGCCCGAGATGATGTCCAGATCATGCGCCGTGCCGCCCGCGGCGACCTCGGCCTTCAGGTCAAGGCCGGTGTAGCCTTCGGTGACCTTCACCATCTTGCTTTCGGGAATACCAATCAACACGATCGGTTCCGAGTGCTTGACCAACTTGACGCCCGTCAGCACTGCATCCGTATCAATCGCGGCGACCACATGGATGGGTTTGCCCGAATAGCCCGTCGTGCCCACGAAATCCGAGGTCAGAAATGCGTAAGCTACCGTTTCGCTGCCCTTCAGAACGGGGGCGACCGGCACGTCTTCGCGGATCGGGCCGAACGCGTCGGCGCCTTCGGCAAGATCAGCAGGGGACAGATCGGGAAGGAAATTTGCGAGGCTTTCTGCGTTCGCCTCGCCTGCCACGATCCCGGCAAGGATCACGACCATGGCTCTGAGCCAATTATGAATTGCGCGCTTTACGATCACAGCGCACCTCCGTTTACTTGGATTGACGCCATGATCGCGCTGAATGCGCGGTCAGCTTTATTCTTTGTCGCGGCTGGAGGGCCACGGGTTTCGGGCCAGGCCCGCCGAACCGGAACACCGATGGTCTGAGGTTTCAGCCGCACGATGTCTTCGGCCATCAGAACCGGCATCGCGGGCGGTTCATATGTGCCAACAACCGCAACAAGGGTCGCTGCACACAGCACACAGTCAAAACAATCGTGGCGATCACCGGTCTGATCCGGGGCAGAGGCATCCGACAGATCGACCTGCACATACTCCGTGCCGAAATCCGAACAGATCTCGATCCAGGTGCCTTGGGAGGCATAGCCCATCGACGATGTCAGAAGTTGCAGAACCAGCGCCAGCACAGAAGCCGCCAACACACCATCGCCGGCAGGCCGGCAAACGGCTCCCGCAATGATCTTTGACATCTTCCACACGCGGCGCATCGCCGAATCCCTTCACGCGTTTCAGCCAGAGTTTTGCGGGAGAGAACACCCCGGCTCCTTGATCTAAGTCATGCGAAGACCGGAACCGGGAAACTTTTTACCTGTTGGTCAGACATTATAAAAACTTCCATCCAAAGCAACAGCTTGTTCGGGTTATCACCGAATTGAATGAAATGGGCATCGTAGACAACAAGAGTTGATGGACGGGCGAAACTGTCGCGCAGATGACCGTTTCTGTGGATGGTGCCTCGACCAACGCCGGGGAAACCAAGTTTCTTGTTCAGGCTTCGTAGACAAAATTCCGCAGAAACTGCTGCAAGCGCGTCTTCTCGGGTGTGTCGCGAAAGCTGGCGGGGGTCAGGTCGTTCCGGTTCAACAGTTCAGAAAGCGTGGCGCGGTCATGGGCGATATAGACGCCTTCCTGCCCCTCAAGATGGCGGGCAGTGGCCAGTTGGTGTTCGTTGCGATGTTCGCCCAGTGACGCCTTGCGTGGCATCACGATCACCGGTTTCTCGACCTTCTTGGCCGTCAGGATGGTGCCGATCCCTGCATGACCCACAAGGATGGTCGTGCGTGCGATGATATCGTCATATTCGTCGGGTGTCAGATACGGGGCATGATCGATATGCTTGTAAGACGCCCCCGGGTCAGCAGTCTGGGCAAAGACCTGCAGCGCGTGTTTCCCGGCCAGTTCGTCAATCATCGACACCAGGCGGTCAAACGGCAGTTGGGTGCCGACCGTCACGAAAATCATAACAGCGACCCTTCGTATCGGCCGCCTTCGGCCTGCGCCACACTTTCCCATTGCGACAGCCAAAGGGTTGCGAAGCGTTTGGCCAGCTTGCCGGAGGACGATGCTTCTTCGGCATTTGCGATACTGTCCACCCAGATGGTGCGGCGGCGCATGACCCAACCCAGCACCAGGGCGATCACACCGGGCAAGGCACCAGTGGTGATGATCACGTCCGGGCGCGTCCGCATCAGGACACCGGCCATCTGGATCGTGCAGCGCAGCGCCTTCACCGGCGCATTCTTGTTGCAATCCTGTACAAGCGCGAACCGCTCAAACCCCGACTTTTGCGGCAACCCGTCCAGCGTGGTCACATAGGTCACATCCGCCGGGTCGAACGCCGCGCAGATCTGTCCCAGCTGGTGCCAATGCCCCCCCGCCGATGCGACGGCCAGGATGCGCGGAGCGGAAGGCGATGAAGGTGATAAGGTCATGAAGCCGAAACCCACGCCAGTGGTGCATTGAAAAAGACGATAACTATGCCGCGCTTATAGCAAGTTTTGATCTCTGCCACCAGTCGTCAGAGATATTTGAGCCTTGTGCATCGCCGGGCAAGAGGGCAATCCTGCCTCATGATTGCCCGTCCGCACCTGACCCCACCTGCAAAGGCCCTGATCACGGGTCTGATTGCCGTGAATCTGGGCATCGAAATGGTGCTTCTTTCCGCTGATCTGGGACTGATCGGCACCTCGCAATGGCGGCCACTGGCCTATCAGAACGGCGCGTTCTGGGCTGGGCTTCTGCACAACTGGCGCCCAAATTATCCTGTGCAACCGTGGACGATGTTCGTCACCTATGCGTTTCTGCATGGGGGCATCATGCACCTTCTGGGAAACATGCTGACGCTGTGGCTGATCGCGCGAATGGTGATCCTGCGCGCGGGCGTGAAGGGATTTGTGCTGATCTATCTGCTGTCAGCAATCGGGGGCGCCGCCTTGTTCGGCGCCCTGACCTTGTCGGCACGGCCGATGGTGGGGGCGTCGGGGGCGCTGTTCGGGTTGGTGGGGGCGATCCTATACTGGCGATGGTCGGATCGGAGACGGCGGCGGCTTGATCAGTGGCCGGTCTTGAAAACCGTCCTGATCCTTGGCGTTCTGAACCTGCTTTTGTGGTTGGTAATGGGCGGTCTGCTGGCATGGGAAACCCATCTGGGCGGTTTCATCGCCGGATGGTTGGCGGCGGCCATACTCGCCCGGATACGTCGAAAACGCCGCGCACATGGCAGGGCGGCCAGCTAGATCTCGTACCCCATGGCCTGTTTGAGCATCCAGAACATGCGCTGAACGCGCAGCCGGAACAGGGTGCCCACAGCGCGCAATTTTTCACCCCAACCGCTCAGCTTGTCGCTATGTAGAACCTTTGGCGTGTGGACGATCGCGCTGACCGGCATCGCCAGCGCCCGCAAGGTCCACTTCAACCGGTCGCGCGGCGTGTTCCCGTTCACGCCAAACAGTTCCTGCGTCAGGCGACGCCATTTGTGCTGTAAGGCTGCCCAATCGGACCGAGAGGGATGGCTGACAACCAGATCCTCGCGATAGATCAGGTCATAGCCCTTCGATACGGCCCGCGTGCTCCAATCCAGATCTTCCGAGACACCGCCACGGAACCCGCCGACATCTTCAAAAACCTCGCGGGTCGTGACCAGATTGCCAGACCCGGTAAAGCCCTGAACCTCAATATAATTCTGGAAGTTGAAGGCAAACACGGCCTCGAACGCCTCGGCGCCGCTGCGCGGCGGCGGGGTTTCGTCGAACACATCGACCCGCCCGCCGATCAGGTCGGCCAAGGGCGCAACCTCGTGCGCCTTAGCAACCCAATCATCGGCGGCCACGCAGTCGGCGTCGATGAAGAACAAAAGGGGCGCATCGGTTTCCGCCACACCGCGGTTGCGCGCAGCGGCCGCGCCCTTCTCGGTCTCGGTCACGAAACGGACATCCCGAAACCGGGCCTGCACATCGGTCAGGGGTGCGGTCGAATTGTTGTCGACCACCAACACCTCGACCCGAGACAGATCGTTGCGCGTCAAGGCCGTCAGGCAACGTGCCAGCCGGTCCGGGTCGTTGTAGTGGGGGATGATGATGGCAGCGTCAGGCGTAGCCATATCCGTATCCGTAAGCCCCATCAGTGTAATGGCTTTTGTTCAGAACAATGCCCATCACATTGGTCAGCTCCGACAACTGGCGCTCGGCAATATCCACCTGTTCGACGGTCGAGCGTTCGGCTTCGGCCAGCAACAGGGCGCAATCAACATTGCCCAAAAACCCGAAATTGTCATCGGTGCCAATCAGTGGCGGCATGTCCAGAATCATGATGCCCGGCTCATAGTCTTCCTGAAGCTCGTCCAGAACGACTCGTGTCTGACTGCTTTGCAATATTTCCGAGGCATTCTCGACGACTCCGCTGTTCAATCCCACCGCAACGTTTTCACCATATCGGCGACCGTGTTCCGCAAAGCTCTTCTGACCCTTCAGCACGAGACCCATATTGCCGTCGCACTGCAGACCCAGCACTTTGGCCAGCCCCTGCCGTCGCAAATCGAGGTCAAGAAACAAAGTGCGCAGATCCGATTGACGCCCAAAACTGAAGATCAGGTTGGCCGCGGTGGTTGTTTTTCCGCAGGCACTGTGCGGCGAAACCAGTGCAATCCGCTTCCAGCCATTGCTGGCAGCCTGCTGCAAGATCCGTGTGCGCAGCATGTCAAACGGACCAGCAGCCGCACCACCATTCAGCGACACCAACCGGTTTTTCTGAGCCAATGATGCAGACACCTCGAACGGCTCCAGTTCTGCCCAGGCTTCAGACATGGCAACCGTTGGTTTTGCCGATCTGTCCTGCGCGCGTGGTCTTGGGGACTTCCCATCTCGTTGTCTGCGTGCCTTTTCGATGGCGGCTTGTAATTTTTCCATCGTATCAGATCCCCTTGGAACAGTTGTTCTTTCCCATCCTCACCAGCGCACACCAATCTTGTCCATGATCCGTTCAGCCAACAAATCAAGCGGTTGATATAAAGTATGCACCGCATAAACGGCGAAAGGAACGCCCAACAATATGACAATCACACCAAGAATGCGCAGCCTGCGACGACGTGCATTTTCACCGGTCGTGGTGATGTATGGAATGGTCGCCAACGGTGCGATACCAAGCTTGGACACAAGATCCTCGGGACGACGGATGGATTTGTTCAGAAACTCCAACAGAACGATCAAACCGATACCGGCCAGAACGCCGAAGATGCTGCCGCCACCCGCAATCAATGTCCGGTTTGGTTTGCTGGGGCCGCTTGGAACCGCAGGGGGGTCAATAACCGATATCCGCTGACCGCGAGACATGACCTCGATCCGCTCACCGGTACTGGCGCGCGACAGGCGGTCAACGGCAGTGTTGTATTGCAACTGCAGGTTCTCATAATCCAACTGAAGCTCGTCCAGGCGGATCGCATTTGTCGGAGTACGCTCGATCGATTTGGTTAACTGTTCCAACTGTTGCGTGGTGTTCTTTTTCTCTTCTTCCAGGATGTTCTGGCGCGCCGAGATCTCGGACAACTGAACATCCAGAAGCGAGTTTCCCGTCAAGGGTTGGGCATTTTCTTCCGGCGGCAAAGATTGAAGTGTCTTTTCCAAAGCGGCCACCCGAGCCCGAAGCATTTTCACGCGCGGGTTTTCTTCTGAATATACGGCAAGCGCGTTGTTCAGTGCAGCGCGCATTTCATCCAATTGCTGCTGCTCGGGGGACAAGGCGGGGCCGGCCAGACCGCCAACCTGTCCTGTGGTTTCAAAGATGCGTACAAGCCGACGGCGTTGCTCCTCCAGGCTGACGGTTTCACGCTCCAATTGCGCAAGACGCTCCTGCAAGAGTGACTGCTGACCCAGCCGATAGTCCAGGCTTTCAGGAAGCGCGCCGACATTTTCTGTTTTGAATTCTAATATCCGCGCGCTGCTTTCCGCAAGCTCTTGATTAAGCCGTGATACTTCCTGCTTGAAGAAATCAAGCGTCTGCGACGCACGCCCGGTGCGCGATTGCACATCTTCTTTCTGGATCAGAGTCAGGTATTCATTCAGGACACCCGCTGCTTTTTGCCCTGACGACGCCTCAAAACTGATCGACATAAGCGCCGCCTGATCGCGCCCGGCAGAGCTGCGGATCGACGTTCGCGACCGCATTGCCTGCGCGATGCGGTCAGGAGACAGCTCACTCTGGTTTTCGAGCACTTGGAACTTGTTGGCGATCTCAAGAAGGTTGGCGCGAGTCATTAGCTTTTGCTCAACCACCTGCAGTTGCTCCTGCGCTGGTGTACGGGCAGTAGAGGCGGCCAGTTCATCAGGGATTTGCGGCGATTCCACGATCAGCGTCATCTGCGAAACGAAAGCCGGCGGCAAGGAAATCGCCATAATGACAGATGCGGCAGAAATAACGGTGGCAACTGCCAGGAAATAGGGAAGTCGTCGTATGAATATGGATCGGTAATATCTTAAGTTCGTTGCTGTCATTTATTTCGTTCCTTGCCTCAACACTATCACGTTTGGACATATGAACGCGTTATGTGATTGAGGTTCGTAGTATGTTTTTTTACTTCTATCGAAGCTAACCCGTTTTCTTGCTCTGAGTGTCGACCCGCCGCCCCGCGCGCAAGAACAACGGGCGGGTCAGGTCATCTTGTCGTTCGTTCACATCCCTCTCCCCGCCTGCTTCGTCGTCCATCACATTGCTGGCAAAGAACACGCCGTCCTCCAGCACGCTTCGTACGGATTTCACCGATACACGCTTGTGGTTGCTGCTCCAGGCATACAGCAAGGACAGTTCGCACAGCTGATTGACCAGACGCGGGATGCCCTTGGTGGCGGTAAAGACCTCGGCGCACGCCAGTGGCGTGATTTCGCGCCCTGACCCACCGGCCACCTTCAGACGGTGTTTGATATAGGCCCGCACGGTCGGCTCATCCATCCCCTCAAGGTGAAAACTGGCCGCCACCCGCTGTGCCAACTGGCGCATACCGGGGCTGAGCACGATGCCTTTGAGTTCTGGCTGACCGACCAGAATCAGCTGGATCAGTTCATCCTTGTTGGCGTTGATGTTGGTCAACATCCGCATCTCTTCCAGCCCTTCGCTGGACAGGTTCTGCGCCTCGTCGATGATCAGGACGACCCGGCGGCCTTCGGCATATTCCTTGACGATGCTTTCCTGAAATCGCTGAAACAGCGTCACATAGCTTTCCGACGGTTCAAACGGAATGGACAGCGCGTTCATCACCCATTGCAACAACTCGCCCCGGTCGCCCTGCACATTCGACAACAAGCCAACGCGCACGCTGTCGTCCATCTGGCTCAGCAGTTTCTGCACAAGAGTCGTCTTGCCCGATCCGATTTCGCCGGTAATCAGTGTGATCGGTGCACGCGACAGCACGCCAAACTCCAGCACGGCATACGCACGCTTGTGCTGCTTGGACCAGAACAGAAAGCTCGGGTCGGGCACCAGTGTAAAGGGCCGTTCGGTCAACCCGAAATGCCCAGTATAGAGTTCGTTGGAATCCATATTCCTATCTGACTTTCCGGTCCAATATCATAAAGGCTAATGCGAAGTTGTGGCTAAAAAATGTCAGTGCTTGATGGCTTTCTTGCATATCCTGGGTCGCACTACAAACTTCAAGCGGCACAATGTCTGCTTTTGGCGTGTTTCGACCTCAGATGCCCGCCAGGGTTCGGGAAAAAGAGAATCAAAGGCCCCGATCCAGCGCAGAGTCGGTGAAATGATGGAAGTGACAGATCAATAAAAAAGAAAAGCATTCGTCATTGGGCGCTCAGACGAAACAATATTCCGCCCAGCGAAAGGAAGAGAATGCTTGTAAAATTGTAAGTTACCAAATACTTAAAGGATGAATCCGCAAGGTAGGCGGAAATGTGCTACAAATTGGGCAACAATGTGTTAATGTTTCTGCGGGGTAAATTAAGCCGAAAGGCAATTTAAGCTAATCGGCGGATTCGCAAGCTGCTAGGCCTGCTAGACATAGAGAGTATTTCATCTCGTGGGTTTCCCGTGTCAGGCTGCTGCATTTTTTGAGGTGTAAGGAAAAATGACGACTCATTTTAAGGACTTTTCAAGTGCCGACACCAAGTTGGTGAAGCGCCAAACCTTCCACGTAGCTGATTCTTCCGTTCGTCCGTATCGTGATCGGTTCAAGCGCCTGTTTGACATTGCCTTTGTCATTGCTGCGGCACCGATTGCCATTCCGCTTATCGGGATCATGCTGCTTCTGGCGGCGCTTGATGGCGGCAAACCGTTTTATCGCCAGCGCCGCGTCGGCAAGAATGGTCGCATCTACAAGATGGTCAAGATCCGCACCATGGTCATGAATGCAGACCAGAGGCTTGAGGCTTATCTGGAAAGCAATCCCGAGGCCCGCGCCGAATGGGACAGCACCCAGAAACTGAAAAACGACCCGCGGATCACAAACATCGGTCGGTTCCTGCGCAAATCGTCGATGGACGAACTGCCGCAACTTTGGAATGTGCTGATGGGTGAAATGTCGATCGTCGGCCCGCGCCCGATGATGGAAGACCAGAAAAGCCTGTATCCGGGTGCTGCCTACTATGCGATGCGTCCCGGCATCACAGGACCCTGGCAGGTGTCGGATCGCAACGAGACAACCTTCGCCCAACGCGCAACCTTCGACACCAAGTATTACTATGATCTGACGTTTAAGAAAGACATCGAAATCCTGGGGAAGACCGTGGGTGTCGTACTGCGTTGCACGGGATACTGAAGCTCTCTGCTGATTCGCACAGACAGCGCCGGACCTTTCGAGTCTGGCGCTTTTTCTTTGTTTTCCTGATCCGTCCGGCTATCCGATGCAGCCCCGAAACGGCTCGATTTTGTTGCTTTGACCGCAAGTGCCACAATTGGGGTGCATATTCGCGACATATCCGTCTGAAGGCAGGACAATCGGTTTTTACCGTTTGATTACAAACCGGACCGGGTTATTCTTTAATTCGCCTTTTCGTCGCTAGGGGATTTACGATGCTAAAACAAATTTTGACGCTTCTTGCTGCTGTATGCGCGTTCGGCCTTGTCACGGCGAACGGTGCATTGGCTCAGAATGGGTATAAAATCCGCTCAGGCGATACTCTGAACATTGAGGTGGTCGAGGATGCAAATCTGAACCGCTCGGTCCTGGTGCTGCCTGATGGCTCGATCAGCTTTCCGTTCGCCGATGGAGTGCGCGCCGCTGGTCGGACAACCGGGCAAGTTGCCAGCGCTCTGGCCAATGCGATGGCATCCAACTTCGCCTCCACGCCTAATGTTTATGTTTCCGTCGGCCAATTGGCGGAACGCACGATCGCCGCTCCAGCCGCTATTGCA
Source organism: Aliiroseovarius zhejiangensis (assembly GCF_014656375.1). Classification (GTDB taxonomy): domain Bacteria; phylum Pseudomonadota; class Alphaproteobacteria; order Rhodobacterales; family Rhodobacteraceae; genus Aliiroseovarius; species Aliiroseovarius zhejiangensis. Next base: position 60,593 of record NZ_BNCH01000006.1, read on the forward strand.
ACATATGATATCTATGTCGCGGGTGAAGTTAACAATCCGGGCAAGCTGGATGGCACCCGCGGCATGACGGTGCTGCAAGCCATTGCACAAGGGGGTGGTCTGACCCGCTTTGCCGCCGCGAAACGTATACAGGTGCGTCGTGGCAGCGCGATTTATGGCTATAACTATCACACCAACGCAGGCAACATCCGCCTGCAAGAAGGCGACGTGATCATCGTGCCGCAGCGCAAACTTTTCGAGTAAGCGCGCCGGCCTAAAACGAGCAGAGGAAAACAGGTGGGACACAAAAAAAAGATAGCCACCCTCCTGGCTGGAACCAGCCTTGTTGCAACCGGGTTGGTTCCCGCCACAGGTCAGGATGCTGGCGCCGACGCGGCGGCCCAAGGCTTTGCATTGACCCTTGGGATCGAATCCACTCTTCGGGTCAATGACAATCTCAGTTTCAGCGATCCATCCCCGGGCACGTCAACCCTATGGGACAACACCGTGAGGTTCGGGCTGCTGAGCGAGACGGGTGTTGCGCGGTTCAGTGCTGATCTGGCTGGAACCATCCGGACCGCTGCATTTCCCGGACAATCGACCGACACAACCTTTGACGATCCGTCCATCGTACTTGGGTATCAGTTGGAAAGCGCCGACAGCCTGCTTGAAGCCGAACTGAGCTACCGACAGGTGTCGCTGCAATTCGAAGATCCGTTGGCAGGTATTGATGAACTGATTGAAGACGGGCTTGAGCCTGACGATCTCGTTCCCTCAGACGGTGTGCGCGGTAACTACGGCGCGTTGGTTTCTTTCGAAACGGGGCGCACTGCTCCTTTCGGATTCGGTACAGTTCTGGAATACGACAAAACCGAATACTGGGATACGACGGATCCGGGCAACTATGACGATGAAACCACGGCGGCTGAAATCTTCGCCCGTTTGCAGTTTTCGCCCGTGATGGAGGGCCGCATTGCGCTGGACTGGGAACAGTATGACGCAATGAACGCGGTCCGCACCTCGCGCCGTACTGTTGGGGCCACCGCCAGCTTGACTTACGAGATCGACCCGATCACTCGTGTGACCGCAAGTCTGGGCTATTCCGAGATCGAGGAAACGAACCTAATTGGAACGACACTGCAAGACGGCGTGACCGGCGGTCTTTCCGTGACACGCGATTTTCCTCGTGGAAACATCACCGCAGAATACACAACTGACATCAGCACCACCGGTCGTCGTGACACAATCGAAGTGCAGGGTGAACTTGAAACACCAGGCGGATCAATCACCGCAGGTGTCGGAGCGACACGGTCGAATGCCGGCGATGTAAACTGGATCGGAAGTCTGGGTTATAACAACGAACTGGCTTTCGGTATAGTCAATGCCTCGCTCGAACGCAGCTATGACACCTCGGACGGCGGGGTCGAAAACCGCTCGACCACCGCGTCGCTCGGTTTTGACACAGATGTCTCGCCCAATGCCTCTTTGGGGTTTGAATTGGACTATGCAGAAGTGACAAATGTCGCAACCGGTGCCACCACATCCGTATCTGGTTTCCGCGCCACCTATAATCGTGACCTGACGGCAAATTGGGATATGATCGCAGGCTACGAGTATCGCAAGCGTCGGCAACCGGGTGACACTGACCGTGAAAGCAACGAGTTGTTCGTCACGTTGGAACGCGAATTTAGCATTCGCTGATCCGCCCCTGTCGCGCAATTCCCGCTTGGTGACATATTCACAAAGGAGAACCCACCCGGGCGCCATCGCCGGGTGGGTTTTTTGAACACGCGCCCGATGGGCGCGGACGCTGTCAGTTGGTCACTGAGCTGGCTGACTTCACCTCGACCACGGTCTCTTCCTCAACCTCACCGACCTGGCTTCCCGCCCCCAAAGCGATGTTCAGGCGCACATAGTTGCGGGCCAGAAGGCGCAGGTTGTCGGCAAGGGCGGTGTCGGCATCAGCGATCCGTTCCTCGGCGCTGATCAGGTCGCGGATGGTGGCGCCTTCGCGTGTCAGAAGCTCTTGCGTCAGGTCGCGGGCTTCGCGGTTCAGACGCACGCGGCGTTGTGATTCCACAACGGCGTTTCGGCTGCCCTGATAGGCGGCAAGGGCGCTCTCGACCTCGCTCACCGAGCGCAGGACGGCGGATTGCCAACCAGCATAGGCCTGACGGGCGACGGATTGTCGAGCAGCGACACGCGATTTGTCCGCTTTCATCGGCAAGGACGGCAGATTCAAGGTAGGCCCGATGGAATATTCCAGCCCATCCGCCCCGCTGGTCGCGCCATAGCCAATCATGCCGCTCAGCGACAGCGACGGGTACATATCGGCCCGCGCAATGCCGACATTCGTGACGGCTTCGTAATAACTGCGTTCGGCGATTTTCATATCAGGCCGATTGCGCAGAATGTCCGCGGGAACGCCGGTTTTCAGGGTTTTCGACGGGCGGGGCTGACTGGCATTGCCATCCAGACTGACACCCAGCCGACCGGGGGCGACACCGGTCAGAACCGCGATCTCGGCCTTGCCCGCGCGGATGGCGGCAATCAGGGCCGGGATCTGCGTCTGGGTTTCGGCGACCAGGGCTTCGGTCTGGACCACATCAAGCTTGGTGGCTGCACGCTGGTCGAACAACTGCTTGGTCTGCGTGACAGCATTGCGGCGCGAGGCAAGCTGCTGGCGCCGCAAATTCAGCAATCGCTGATTATAGCGCAGGTCCACATAGGCATTGGCCAGGTTCAGCAACACGGTCAGACGGGCGGCGTCCTCTTCGGCATCCGCAATGTCAATCCGCGCACCGGCGGCCTGAACCTGCTGACGGCGCAACCCATAGGGGTCAAGCAGCCAGTCCAGGTTCAGTCGTGCGTTGCTGCTGTGGCGCGCCGTGCCGCCGGGAGGTTGCGCATAACGATGCGTCGCCGTGGGTGTTGCGGTCAGCAAACCGGGGATCGTGTCGCGGTTTGCGCGTGCCTCGACCACTTTTTCGCGGGCGATCTCAAGGTCGTAATTCCCGGCCAGCGCCCGTTCGACCAATGTGTTCAGGACCGGATCCTTGAACCCCATCCACCAAGTGTCATCCGCCAAAGGCACCGGAACCGCCTGCGACGAAACACTGGAATAGGATTTGGCGAACTTGAAGAAGGGGAGTTTGTACGGTTCATCGGTCGCACACCCGGACAGCCCCATCGTGGCCACCAGAACGCACCCCAGGACCGGCGCTTTACGCCTGCTCATTTGTTTCATTTTGCTACCCGTCTGCCTCGTCAGTCGTCTGTGCGACTGTTGTATTTACGGTTGTTATTGGAGGCAGACTGGCACAGAACCCTGTTTTCACCAAGAAATACTGCGTTTTTCGCCAAACTGCGAGTGAGACATGACCAAAAAACCACAACCAGCGAGGCGGCGCTTTCGCCTATCCTTCCCGGAAAGCGCGTCTTAACTGCTGTAGCAGCGGCTCGGCCAGATAGGTCAGAACCGACCGTTCGCCGGTTTGCAGGAACGCCTCGACCGGCATGCCGGGGATCAGTTCGACATCGCCCAGGCGGGTGATTTCCTCGGCGGGCAGGGTCAGGTCGATGCGGAAATAGGATTGCCCGGTCTGCGGATCTTCGACCGATGTGGGCGATATCCCCGCCACCGTCCCGAAGAGTTCAGGCGTGGTGCGCTGGTTGAACGCCGGAAAAATCACCTTTGCGACCTGCCCGACAAACACCTGATCAATCGAGCGCGGATCGACCTGCAGTTTGAACTCGACCCCGTCAGACAGCGGCACGATCTGGGTGATCGTCGCCTCGGGCGCCACCACGCCCCCTTCGGTCGTGGCCTGCAATTCATGCACGATCCCGTCGGTCGGGGCCAGAATGTCGATCCGCTCCAACTGCTTCTGGACGGTTACGATCTGCAGGGTCAGCTCTTCCCGTTCGGCGGTCGTGTCGCGCAATTCGGTCACCACCTGTTCCTTGAACTCGCGATCGGCTTGCAGGATCTCAAGTTCGGTATCGCGGATCGAGTTGTGTATCCGCGCCAGTTCCGACTGGTGTTCGGCAATCTGCCCCAAAAGCGAGGATTCGCGCCCCTGCAATTCCAGCAATTCACTTTCGCGCACCAGCCCCTGTTCGCTCAGCCCCTGTTTGGTTTCGCGTTCCTGACTGACATAGGCCAACTGTTCCTGCTTGGCACTGATCAGCGCCTCGACACCCGAGATCTGGTTGCCGAACTGCTTGATCCGCTCGGCCAGTTGCTCCTTGCGGCCGCTCAGCACTTCGCGCCGGGCCACGAAAATCTCGCGCTGGCCTTTGAAATGCTGGGTCAGGTCGATGCCATCCAGATAGGGGCTGTCGATATTGAAGACGGGGGCGTCAAGTTCCTGATACTCGGCATCCAGACGCGCCTCGCGGGTGATGACCTCGGACAGGCGGTTGCGATAGATTTCAAGGTTGATCTGTAACAGGCTGGGGTCCAGCCTGAGCAGCACATCGCCCTTGCGCACCACATCACCATCCCGGACCAGAATTTCCTGCACCACGCCGCCATCCAGGCTTTGCACCTTCTTGGGCAGCCCCCGCACAACCACCTTGCCCGGCGCAATCACCGCCCCGGTGATCAGCGTCGTGGACATCCAGACAAAGACTGACACCAGCAGCGCCAGCGAGGCCAGCGCACCCAGATAGGCGGGGGCGGCCAGCCCGGTCTTGATCGGGCTTTGGAGATCGGATGCAGGTTTCGCCATCGCTTATACCTCGAACACGGAACTGGGGGCGGCGGTTGGACGGGGGGGTGCTGCATGTTGCAACACTTCTTCCTTCATTCCGAAACGGCCCACCCGGCCTTCGTGCAGGATCAGGATCTTGTTCACCGCCTGAATGACGCTGGGGCGATGCGCCATCACCAGAACGGTGCACCCCTTCCGGCGCATCCCGATCACCGCATTGGCCAGTGCCTCGTCGCCCTTGGCATCAAGGTTCGAGTTCGGCTCGTCCAGAACCAACAGGCGTGGGCTGCCATAAAGGGCGCGCGCCAGACCCAACCGCTGTGTCTGCCCGCCGGACAGGGGCTGTTCCGTGGTGCCCACATAGGTCGCATAGCCCTGCGGCATTTTCAGGATCATGTCATGAACGCCCGCAATCTGCGCGGCTTCGATCACATCTTCGTCGCGGGCGGCAGGGTCGAAGCGGGCGATGTTTTCGGCAATCGTGCCTGGCAGCATCTCGACCCGTTGCGGCAGGTATCCGATATGGCGCCCCAGATCCTTGTTCTGCCACTGGTTTAGGGTCGCGCCGTCCAGACGCACCTCGCCATGGTCCGGTTGCCACAGCCCCACAAGCAGGCGGGCCAGGCTGGACTTGCCCGCCGCGCTGCTGCCGACCACACCCAGCCCGTCGCCCGGCTCCAGCTCGAAACTGACGCGTTCCAGAATGCGGGGCCGGTCGCTGACCAGAGAGTTCTTGGGCGTCAGCTTGGTGACATTCTTCACCACCAGATGCCCCTTGGGGTCAGGCAGGTCAAATCCGGCTTGCGGATCGGGAATGTAATCCATCGCCTCTTTCAACCGCCGATGCGCGTCACCTGCCCGCCCGATGCTGCGCCAATGACCGATCACCTGATCAACGGGCGCCAACGCGCGCCCCGCCACGATCGAGGTCGCAATGATCATCCCCGGCGAGATTTCCTGACGAAGCGCTAGAAAAGCCCCGACGGTCAGCAATGTGGACTGCAACAGCAGGCGAAAGGATTTCGAGAAGGCCGCGACCACCTCGGACCGGTCGCCGCCGGTTTGGGAATGACCCAGACTTGTTTGATGCAGCCCGCGCCAACGATCCGTGACCTTGTCCAACATACCAAGTGCCATCACCGCTTCGGCGTTGCGGCGCGCGCGTTCCACAAAGGACCGTTCGACCCCTTCGCTTGTGCCCGCATTCTTGATCGGCCCCCGCGAGGCGAAACGGTTGATCACCGCCGCGATGATCACGATCAGCGCCCCGCCCACCGTCAGCCACCCCAACCAGGGATGGATGAAGAACACCACCGCCAGGAAAATCGGGATCCACGGCAGATCGAACAGGCCCAGAATCGCCGGGCTGGCCAGAAACGCACGGATCACACCCAGATCCTGCACCGGGTTGTAATGTTCCTTGTTGTCGACGAAGCCCGAGCGCAGCCAGAAGCCGAACGTATCCGCGCCCACCGCCTGATCCATCCGGTAACTGGCCCGCGACAACAGGCGCGCGCGCAGAAACTCATAGACGCCCAGAAAGGCGTAAAGGATTACGACAATCACAAACAGGCCCTGCAACGTGGCCACCGACCCGCTGGACAAGACGCGGTCATAGACTTGCAGCATGTAAAGCGGCCCGGTCAGCATCAACAGGTTGATTGCGGCGCTGAACAGACCGACCGTCAGAAACGCCCGACGCAGGCGCGAAAGCTCTTTCTTATAGGGGTTTTTCTTGGGTTTCGCAGAAAACTGTTCTGACAATCACTTATCCCCATGGGTGCCTGCATCGAATATGCGCTTAGTTTGTGCAGATGTGGATGCTGATGCAAGGACCGAAGGCGCATCGGGCCAATTTAGTCCGCGCGCGACGCAAAACCGCGCCACGATGCATCCGGGCGCGGGTCAGCAGGTCAGAGAGGTTTCGATCAGGTGCTTCCGGTCAGCCTTGCGGCTCCTCCGGGTCGGTCAGGATGTGATCGCGGATCAGGCGCAACATGGCGATGCTGACAAGGGCCGAGAATGTGCCAACCGAGCTATAAAACCAAAGCGCCATCCAGATCGAATAGCCGTTCAGCAGCGCGACGATCGCCGTGCCAAGCCCGACAAGCATTCCAAGACCAAGAACACCGATTACCATTTCCATCTCCCGTCCGTGCGATCACGCAGGGTTTCAGTTCTACGGCTCCGCCACCACCACCCTGTGGTAGATTCGTGGCACAAGTAAGGCGCGAGCGCGCCATTATTCAGGGTTGTAAAACACGTCTCGCGATCGTTGGGGCAACGATGCGCGAGACGACGTTCCGGCCTGAGTGGTGGGGCCAATATACACAAAATCAACCTGCGCGGGAGTCCCGCAAAGCATAAATGTTTAAGCAGGCAAGACATTGCCAAGGCGGCGGCGCATGAAACTACCCCAAAGAATAGGCAGCTCTACGCCTTGTGATTGTTTCCGCAGCCCTTTTTGAGACCGTGCATCGGCGGCGCCCGGATGGGGGAAACCTGCCGTTTTGCGGGTTTTCGTTGCTCTTCGGCCACAAGCCGGATCGGCGGTCCGCGATCCCTGCCAATCGGACCCAAGATTAAGACCGAATCAGTCTGGACGGCCAACGCCGGCGCCGGACCCTGCCAAAACAGGCGCTTTCACCAGACAAATCCAACATTCACGCCGGGTTCACGCTGTGATTACGGGCGCGGCCTAGTGTGGCTTCAGGGTGAACATCCTGGGGGAACGGACTATTGTTGTCAGAGCATTTTTTGCAAGAAATGCCGAGTTTGGGTAGTATTTCGAAACAATCTTTTGCGCTGGCCGCACAGGTTTCCGAAGGAACGCCAATGGACGCTGATCATTCCCGTCAACACGACCTGGATATCTTCCTGTTCGGCCCACTGGCCGTGCAGGACAGTGCGGGCAACCAGTTCACACCCAAGAACCAGAAATCCAAGGCGGTTCTGGCGATGCTGGCCCTTGCCCCGCGCGGGTCGCGGTCACGTGTCTGGCTGCGCGACAAATTGTGGAGCGACCGCGGCGAGGATCAGGCCTCTGCCAGTCTGCGGCAGGCGCTTCTGGACATTCGAAAATGCTTCGGTGCCGATCTGAAAGACATCCTCAGCGCCGACAAATACTCGGTCTCGCTGGACCTGTCGCGCATCCATGTCGACGCGATCGAACTGATGGGCAAGGTCGAACGCGGCGAGGTTTCGCCCCCTGCCGGGCTGGACACGGTGTCCGAGCATTTTCTGGAAGGGTTCGACATTTGCGACCCTGAATTTGAAAGCTGGCTGACCCTGGAACGCCAGATCTGGGAACAGCGGCTGGTGGATCATGGCACCGAGGACGCCGCAGATGCCCCGCCTGAAATGTCCCCGGATGCCCTGGGGCTATCGCGCGGGCCCACGAATCCCGACCCCCTCATCAGTGCGCAAATGAATGTATCAGAGCCTGTCCGGCCAGTACGGGCCGCCACATGGGCCATCGGGATGCAAAGCGGCATGTCGGGGGATACCCATGCCGGGCTTCTGATCGACAAGCTGACCCGAAACCTGCGCGAAATGGGCCGGGTGCCCAGCGTACGCACCTTTGAAAACCAACCGCTGTCGCAGATGCGCAGCGAATTTGGCCGGGTCGAAATACCGCTTGTGCTCAGGGTGACAGAACTCACCCAAGGTCCGTCTGTGCGCCTGTCGGTCGAGCTTCTGACCGGCAAGGATGGTGTGACCGTCTGGTCGTCAAGCCAGGCATTCACCCCTGATGATTTCGCCCAACCCGCCTGCCCCGCCCTGAACGGTCTGGTGTCGCACGCGGTGATCCAGATCGGGCGCCACCTGCAGATACACGCCACCAGCCCGCAGATGGCCGGGGCCGGGCAGTTGATCGAATGCATCTATCAGATGTTCGGCCTGTCGGTGAACGAACTGACCAGCGCCGAGGACAAGCTCATGCATCTTCTGAAGGTCCAGCCCAACGCGCAAACCTATGCGTGGATGGCCTTTGCCAAGTCGTTCCAGGTCGGCCAACGGTTCACGCCCGATGCCGCCGCGCAGATTTCAGAGGCGCAATATTACGCGACCCGCGCGCTGGAGGAAGACGAATTCGACCCGCTGGTCCTGTCCTTGGCGGCACATATTCACTCCTATCTGTTCAGCGAATTCGACATGGCCGCGTCCCTGTTCGAACGGGCGTTGAAAATAGACCCCGAACAAGCGATCGGTTGGGATCTTTACGCCACGATGAACGCCTATGCCGGCGATACGAAGAAATCGCTGGCGATGGCGTCCTGGGCGCAGCATTTGGGCTCTAACACGCCGATCAGTTACTATTTTGACACCACGAAATGCATTGCCGCCGCACTGGCCGGCGATCACGCCGCAGCCATCGAAGCCGGGGAAAAGGCCTTGGTGCAGCGGCCGAAATTCAACTCGATCCTGCGCTATCTGATCTCAAGCCACGCCCATCTGGGCAATGTGCAGATGGTGGAAAGCCTGTCCCGCAAACTGGCCGAGATCGAGCCGGATTTCTCGACCGAGGTGCTGCGCGGGTCCGGCTATCCAGGTCTTGCGACCGAGGGCGGGCGGCAATTCCTGCTGGGGCTGCGCAAGGCCGGGTTCGACCATACTTAACAATGATTAATGGGGGGGTGAGATGATGAAGGAACGGGACGGATCAGTCCATCACTGCGAGACCATCGCCGGATTTCTGGGACATGCCCGGATCACCGTTGGCCGCACCGGACTGCAATTCGATGATGCCACCGATGGCACCACGGAACTGACGATGGAACGCCGGACAGGTGCCCAAGGCGCAGGAGGCGTCAGCGCGGTCAGAATGGTTCTGAACAAATCCGCGTTCAACAAATCGGTGCTGAACAAAAACAAGAACAAGAACAAGAATAAAAACAAGAACAAGAATAAACTTCAGGCCCCCAGCGCCCAGGGCAGCAGCGGCGCCTTGATGCCAACCGAGGCGATGTTGCGCCTGCACCGTGCAGGGGCGGCCAATCTGGGCGCGCGTCTGCCCGAAGAATGGACAAACATCGTGCTGCCCCCTCCGCCCGGACCCGATCACAGCCGGTTAGAGACACAGCTTCTGATGGCCATGCAGCGCAATATCGACGAGCGTAAGCTGCGTATTCCCGACATCCTGCAAGAGGCGTCGCTGGACCTGACCGCCTTCACCCGCCCCCTTGGCATTGACGGGCTGGCCGGTTTTGAAAACACCGAGGCCCTGTTTCTGGAGCTTCTGACCGTCACCGAATATATTGGCCTCTATTACAAGGGCCTGTTTGGGCGGCTCAGACCCAACCAGGTCGAACCACGCCTGCGCCCCGTCCTGCCCAACCCGGCGCACGAGGCCTATCCCAGCAACCATTCCTTCCAGTGTCACACTATGGCATATGCGTTCAACACGATTCTGCCCGAACATCCAGCGACACAGGTCTTGTCGACTTCGGCGCTGAACGTGGCGCAGAACCGGGAATGGGCGGGGCTGCATTATCCCAGCGACACCGCGGCGGGTCAGCTTTTGGCGAAACGATTTGCACCCTTGTTCGCGGAAGCCTTTGCCGCGCGCTACCAGGCCGTGCAGCAGGAATGGATCTAGGGGGCACAAGATGAACGAAGCAACCGCAAAATGCATCGAACCCGATCAGGTGGACGAGGCGAATTACTACTACCTGTGGCACCTTGTGTCACTGGGAATACTGACTCCCGACAAGGCGCAGACGGGGTTTTCCGACACGTTATGGGACGTGCTGGACACCAAACCCAAAGCGACGGCCTCGACCGTTGTCCTGATCGACGTGGGGTGCAGCTTTGCCCATCCGAACCTGAAAGGCCGGGTCGATGTCGCCCGATCGCTGGACTTTACCAGCACCGCCTATGGGGCGCGACTGGCAACCGGGTCGGACGGCACGCAGAAGAACTTTGACGGACTGTCGGTCGAGGGTCTGCATCTGGATGGGCTGGACGCCGATGAACGGACCATGTTTGACGAGGTCGCCCAGCATCTGGCCGAAAGCACCGGCGAGTTGCGCCGCTACGGCGACCCCGAGGCCCGGTTCGCCTCGCACGGGACCGCCGTCAGCGGGCTGATTGTCGGGGGGCCGGAAGACTGCTGCCAGCAACACGCCCCCTCCCCCGGTGTGATCCCCTATTTCGGAGCCGATCCGTTTTCGAACCTGATCTCTCTGCGTACGGGGTTCGACAATGACCCGCTGCAATTCATCGCCGCCCTGCTTTATGCCTGGCACCAGAAGGCGGATGTAATCGTCATGCCGCGCGGGCTACCCGACCCGGATGCCTCGGTCGTGACGCCAAAGAACGACCACATGGCCGAGTTGCAAAGCTGGGCCAACCACGAGGCCGCCGACCTTCTGCACCGGATCAAGGTGCTGAACGACAGCGCATCACCCCTTGATCCGACCGCGCCGCAGGTGTCGGAAACCGGGCGTCACCTGTGGCGCGTGGTGCGGGCGCTGTTCATCGCGATCAGCAAGCATATTCCCATCGTCTGCGCCGCCGGAAATGAAGGTGAAAGCCAGCTTCTTTTCCCTGCCAGCCTGGCCAATCGTGAAAACGGCATCATCGCCGTGGGTGCGGTGTCGGGCCAGGGCTATCGCTCGGGCTATTCCAATTATGGCGAAGGGCTGACGCTTGTTGCCCCGTCTGACGACATGCAGGTGTTCAATCGCCACCAAATGCGCCAAACGCCCAAGCAGTTGCCAAAGATCGAATACCTGAAACCCGACACGGCGATGGCGGTGCCGTACAGCCGCAAAGCGTTGCTGAGCACCGACATCCCTGGCCATTTCGGATATGACGGAGACACGGACGATCCCGACCAAGACCTGACGGCAGGCAAGGCGACAAACGGGTTCTACACACAGTTCGGGGGCACATCCGGCGCAAGCGCGCTGGTCGGCGGAGTGATCGCCCTTGTGCGCCGGGCGGAACGCGCATCGGCCAGCGGCAAACCCCTGCGCGACGGGTGCGACCTGAAGGCGCTGCTGGTCGCCACCGCCCGCCGCGACATGCCAATGATGGGCGACCCCCTGAAGCTGAAAACCGACTGTATGAATGTGCCAAACGAAGATGCCGACGCGCGTCAGACATTTTTCGGCGCAGGTTTGATCGACGCCAAGGCCGCGGTGGCCGCCGCGCTCGAATGAAGCGAGGCACATGACAGATGCCGTCGGGTCTGATCCGGCGGCGTTTTGTTGCGCGCCTAAGGCGATTTTCACGCAGTTCCATCGAAAACACCGCGTTAATGACGATAAATTCACGCAGCCTTTTCGCAGCGTTTATGCCCTTGCGTCATAGTGTAAGGGCGTTCTGAGGAACCGATCTGGTGCAAGACATTTCATCACCAGTTCCTTTCCAGGCCCAGGCCGGTTTCTCGGTTCGCACCAGAGACATGAACCCAAGACCCAAGATGACGACCCGTCACCCAACCTGCTGACAAAAGGTGCGACCATGGAAAAACTCGACCCGAAACTGAAAGACCGGATGGACAGCATGGTCCTGCACTCGCATCCGGTGCAGATTGCCTTTAACGATGACGGGGTGCACCTGATGGATCACCTGAACAAGCACGGCGTCATGGTTGATGACAACATGGCTGAAATCCAGCTTCTGTTCGCCGACCTGACATCGCGCCAGATCGAGGATCTGCTTCGCCATGAAACAGTCTCCAAGATCGCGCTGGACGACGATGCAAGCGTGATTCAGTAACCTGTGTGGCGGGGGCGTCTCCGGCAGGGCCGGTGCCGGTGGGCCGCCAGACGCAGGATGCTGAACACAAGAAACGGGTCGGTTTCTCCCACCGACCCGTTTTCATGTCTGGTCACGGCGTTTCCGCGTTGAAGGATGCCGAAACCCTTGTCAAGAAACGCCTCTTCTGCCGTGCGGGAATGGACCGGAATGGCGTCCACATCCCCGCCATCAGGGCGGCAACCATGACCAGCAAAAAACGTTTCATTCGACAATTTCTCCAATCAGAAAGGCCAGGCCAGCCTTTGCCGCACGCCCCCCGACAGGAACGGCGCGGGGCGGTCGAGCATATCAGCAAGCCCAACCTGTGCGGCACCGCGCCCGAAACCTCGCCTTGAGGTTTAAAAAAACGACACGAGGGTGATTTTCTGTATGTTTTCCGTGGGCTTACTCGGCCAGCCCAAGACGCGGCTTCAGCGCCTCCAGGCCGTCGGTCAACGCATCTATCGCCCCCGCTTTGCGCATATGGGCGCGCAGGGTGGCGTTCAAACCGCCTTCGGTCGCCAGACTGTCCAGCAGGTCGGTGAAGGATGTTTCCGGGTTCTCGGTCATGCTGCGCAGAAAGCCCGCAAAGACCGTGGCGACATACTGTTCGGAGGCGGTTTCATCCCCTGTCTGCGCCGCCAGCCACGCCGCCCCCGCGCGCATCTGATCCAGGATCGGTGAGGCCAGCGCCGTGGCCGCAAAATGCGCGTTCAAAGCCGCTTCGGCACCTGTGGGGAGGATCAGATCGGTGTCACCAAACAGGGTCCGCAGCGCCGCACTGTCGGGAAACACCGGAAGGGCCGAGCCGCCCACGGCAATCGAAGGCAAGGGAATGATAATCGAAATCTCGGTGGCCGGGGCGCACAGCAGCTTCAGATCGGCCAGTGGCACATCGACCATCACCGAAATCACCCGCTGATCGGCGCGAAAGGCCAGATCGGGCAGCACATCACGCGCCACATCCGCCAAAAGGCACAGGAAGATGATGTCGCTGTCGGCGACCACCTGTTCATTCGGCGCGATGGCCACATCGGTGAACTGTGCGGCCAAGGCCGCCGCGATGGCCGCGTTGCGGTCGGACACGGTGATCTGATGGCCCCGCCCGGTCAGCCCTGTGACCATGGCGGCCGCAATCTCGCCCGTGCCGATGAACCCGATGCGCTCCATGACGTGATCCTTCAAGCCTGTCTAAGCCTGCGCGATCATGCGCGCCACGTCCAGCATTCGATGCGAAAAGCCCCATTCATTGTCATACCATCCAAAAACCCTGAGCAACCCGCCCTGCGACACCGAGGTTTCCGGCCCCGACAGCACAAGGCTTTCCGGTCGCATCCGCAGGTCGCTGGACACTAGCGGCTCTTCCGTCCAGCCCAGCACATGCCCATTTGCGGCGTCTTTCAGGATCGCGCGCGCCTCGTCCACCGACACGTCGCGCCCGGTGCGTACCGTCAGGTCGATGGCCGAGACACTGGCGGTCGGCACCCGGATTGCGCGGGCTTCGATCCGGCGGGCCATTTGGGGCAGGACCTCGCCCACCAACTCATGCGCGCTGGTGGTGGTGGGCACCATCGACAAGGCAGCAGCACGCGACCGGGCCGGGTTGGCGCGCGGTTTGTCCACGGTCGGCTGGCTGCCGGTGTAACAATGAACGGTGGTCATATGACCGCCGATCACGCCCAGCTCCCGGTCCAGCACCTTCAAAAGCGGCGCCAGGGCGTTGGTTGTGCAAGACGCGTTCGACACGATCTTCTGCCCCGACAGCTTTTCTTCGTTCGCACCCAGCACGATGGTCACGTCCGCCTCGTTCGACGGGCCAGAAATCAGCACGTTGCGCGCGCCCGCTTGCAGACCCCGCTCGGCTACAGCACGCTTGCCCGCCATGCCGGTGCATTCCAGCACCACATCCACATCCGACAAATCCATTGTGCTGATGTCATGAAGCCCATGAAACGGGATCACCGTGCCGTTGATCGACAAACCGTTTTCCACCGCCTCGACCTGGCCTGCAAACGGGCCAAACACGCTGTCGTATTTGAACAGATAGGCGCAGGTGTCCAGGGACTCGATATCATTGATAAACGCCACTTCGAAATCTGAAGGCGCGGCAGACAGGATGCGCAGGATCGACCGTCCGATGCGGCCAAAACCATTCAAACCAATGCGCGTCTTGTGCGGGGAAGAGCGGGACATCTGAACCTCGTCGTCTGGGTGATAGGTCCACAGAACGCGAAAGCCGGGTCGGGTGCAAGGGGGCGCGTGACATCCGCAACCACTGACAATCGCTCACGTTTTCGTTTGCCCGATGGACGAAGGCCGCACATCCGGGCCAAATGGCGCAAAACATGAGTGCACACGGAACGGGATAACGAAGGGGCCGTCAATGCTGGACGCTTACGCACGCAAACTGATTGACCCGCCGCTGAACGTGGCCGGGCGCGGTTTGGCGCGCCATGGCATTGGCGCAAACGCGGTGACGCTGGCGGGGCTGGGCCTTGGTCTGGCAGCGGCGGGCGCGGTGGCGATGGGCGCTTTTGCGGTGGGTTTGTGCCTTGTTCTGGCCTCGCGCCTTGCAGATGGGCTGGACGGCGCGGTGGCGCGGGCGACACAGCGCACCGACTTTGGCGGCTATCTGGATATCGCATCCGATTTCCTGTTCTACGGCGCCGTGCCCTTCGGGTTCGTCCTGTTTGACCCAACGGCAAATGCCGTCGCCGGGGCCTTCCTGCTGCTGTCCTTCTATGTCAACGGCGCCAGTTTTCTGGGCTATGCAATCCTGGCCGAAAAGCACCGCCTGACAACCCGTGCTCAAGGCGTCAAATCGCTTTATTACTCCAACGGACTGCTGGAAGGGACCGAGACCATCGCCTTCTTCGTCCTGTTCTGCCTTCTGCCCACATATTTCGCGCCGCTCGCTTATCTGTTCGGCGCGCTTTGCTTTGCCACCGCCACCCTGCGCGTCTGGGGCGCGTATCAGGCGTTTGGCCATATCTCATTCGACCGACAGGAGACCCCATGAAACACCTCGCCCTTGCCGCCGCTCTGCTGTTCGGCGCGCTGGCTTACCCGGCCCTATCAGACCCTAATCCAGCCGAATGGGAGGCAGTCGAGGCCGAAGCCCACGGCCAGACCGTCTTTTGGCACGCATGGGGCGGGTCGCCCACCACAAACGCGTTTATCGAGTGGGTCGGCGATCAGGTCAGCGGGCGGTTCGGGGTAACGCTTGAGCATGTGAAGCTGACCGACACCGCCGACGCCGTCACCCGCGTCTTGTCGGAAAAGCAGGCGGGCAAGGACACGGATGGCGCGGTCGACCTGATCTGGATCAACGGCGCCAATTTCGCGTCCATGAAAGAAAACAGCCTGCTGTTCGGCCCCTTCGCGGAGGACCTGCCCAACTGGCAATATGTCGATGTCGAGGGCAAAACCGTGCGCACCGACTTCACCGTCCCGGTGGAAGGGTATGAGGCCCCATGGGCGATGGCGCAGGTCGTGTTCATGTATGATACGGCGGATATTCCGACCCCCCTGCCCTCGGCCGCTGAAATCCTTGACTGGTCCAAAGCCAATCCCGGTCGCTTCACCTATCCCCAGCCGCCCGATTTTCTGGGCACCACGTTTTTGAAGCAAATGCTGGTCGAACTGGTGGACGACCCCGAGGTACTCTCGCGCCCCGTGTCCGACACCAATTATGCCGACGTGACCGCGCCGCTGTGGGATTTCCTCGAAGACATCACACCCACGCTGTGGCGCCAGGGCCGCGCCTATCCCGCCAACGGCCCGCGCCAGATTCAGCTGATGAATGATGATGAGATCGACCTGGCGATCAGCTTCTCACCGTCCGAGGCGTCGACCGCCATCGCGAACTACGAACTGCCCGCCACCGTGCGCACCTTCGTGCTGGACAAGGGCACCATCGGCAACGCGTCTTTCGTGGCGATCCCGTATAATTCCAGCGCCAAGGCCGGCGCGATGGTGGTGGCCAATTTCTTGATGTCGCCCAAAGCACAGGCCCACGCGCAAGACCCCGAGGTGCTGGGCTATGGCACTGTGCTGCATGTCGAATCCCTGCCGCCCGAAGATCGCGCACGGTTTGACGCGCTGGACCTTGGCATCGCGACACTTAGCCCGCAGATGCTGGGCGATGTGCAGGACGAACCGCATCCCAGTTGGATGACCCGCATTGCCGAGGATTGGCAGGTCCGATACGGCGTGCAATAGACCCTGTTATGGCCCAATCCCGCAGATTTTACCGACTGGCGCTATTTCCGGCGCTCACCGTTCTGGTGCTGTTGGGGCCTGTTGCGGCGGGGCTGTGGGGCACCGTTCTGCCCGCCTTCGGGCATTTTCCGGCGGCAGGGGTGTCGGGCCCGTCACTTGATGCGTTCCGCGATCTGTTCAACTGGCCAGGGTTCGGCCCCGCGATGCGGCTGTCCGTGACAACAGGGCTGGCCGCCGCAATCCTGTCGCTGACGATCACAGCTCTGATCCTTGCGGGTTGGTCCGGCACGCGCGGCTTTCGCATCCTTGAACGCCTGCTCTCGCCCTTCCTGTCCGTCCCGCACGCCGCCGCGGCCTTCGGGCTGGCCTTTCTGATCGCGCCGTCAGGCTGGATTGCGCGCCTGTTTTCCCCGTGGCTCACCGGCTGGGACCGCCCCCCCGACCTTCTGATCCTGAACGACCCGTGGGGCATTGTCCTGACCCTTGGCATGGTGATGAAAGAGATGCCGTTCCTGCTGCTCATGTCCATCGCCGCTTTGGGCCAGATCGACGGACGCCGCCGTATGGCGTTAAGCCAAAGCATGGGCTACGGGCGCATGTCCGCATGGATGTTCGCGGTGTTTCCGGCCGTCTATGCCCGCATCCGCCTGCCCGTCCTGGTGGTGCTGACATGGTCCATGTCGGTGGTGGATGTGGCAGTGATCCTTGGCCCGTCCACGCCCCCCACCCTGTCGGTGCAGATCGTGCGCTGGATGTCGGACCCCGACCTTGCCTTCCGCCTGCAAGCCGCCGCTGCCGCGCTGGTGCAACTGGCGCTGGTCATCGGTGCCGTGGGCCTGTGGTTTCTGGGCGAAAAGCTGGTCGCGCGCCTTGCCTGTCTGCGGATCGAAGCGGGTCATCGCGGCCACCACGACCGCCCCTTGCGGCTTGCAGGCTTCGCCACCGGCACCGCGATCTCGCTCGCGCTTCTTCTCGGGCTGCTGAGCCTCGCCATCTGGTCCGTCGCGGGGTTTTGGAGCTTCCCGGACTTGGTCCCCGACCAACTCACCGCGCGCAACTGGGTGCGTCACTATTCCAGCAGTCAGGATGCTTTTTTCGAGACCATGCTGATCGCCATCACCGCCGTTGCTATCGGCCTGATCCTGACAATCGGCTGTCTGGAAACCGAGCATCGCCGCAATCTGCGCCTGACCCAACGCGGCATGTGGCTGATCTATCTGCCGCTGATCGTGCCGCAAACCGCGTTTCTGCCGGGGCTTCAGACCCTGTTATTGGGCTTTGGGCTGGATATGGGCCGCGCGCCGGTGGTGACGGCGCATCTGGTCTTTGTGCTGCCCTATCTGCGCCTGTCTCTGGATGGGCCGTGGCAGGCATGGGACACGCGCCAAGCCACCGTCGCCGCAGCCCTCGGGGCAAGCCATGACCGCGTGTTGTGGCGCATCCGCCTGCCGATGCTGCTCGCGCCCCTTCTGACCGCCATCGCAGTGGGGCTTGCTGTGTCTGTCGGCCAATACCTGCCCACGCTTCTTGTCGGCGGCGGACGCATCGAGACCCTGACGACCGAGGCCATCGCGCTGGCTGCTGGCGGGGATCGCCGCGCCATTGGCGTCTTTGGGCTGATGCAAACCGCAGCCGCCTTGCTGCCCTTCGCGCTGGCGCTGCCTGCCTTGGTCTGGCGCAATCGAAAGGGGCTTTTGCATGGATAAGGGCTTGTACGTGAACAAGGTCAAAATCACCCATGCCGGCCGCCCCCTGCTGGCCATCGACACACATGTCACCCCCGGCGAGGTCGTGACCATTATGGGCCCGTCAGGCGTGGGAAAATCCACCCTGCTATCGGCCATAACAGGCACTCTTTCACCGGACTTCTCGCTTTCAGGCCAAATCCGGCTGAACGGGCGCGACCTGACCGGATTGCCGCCGGACAAACGCGGCATCGGCATCCTGTTTCAAGACGCGCTGTTGTTTCCGCACCTGTCTGTCGGCGCAAACCTTGCCTTCGGGCTGAAACGCGGTGGCACGAAAGCCGAACGCCGGGCACGGATAGAGGCGACCCTGGCCGAAGTGGGCCTGGGCGGGTTTGCCCCCCGCGACCCTGCCACCCTGTCCGGCGGGCAGCGCGCGCGGGTCGCCCTGATGCGGATGCTGCTGTCCGAACCGCATGCCTTGTTGCTGGATGAACCGTTTTCCGGTCTGGACGCCGAGCTGCGGGAACAGGTGCGAAAACTGGTCTTTGACCATGCAAAGGCGCGCGGCTTGCCGGTGCTGCTGGTCACCCATGACGAGGCCGATGCAATCGCGGCAGGTGGGCGTGTCGTTCGGCTGAAATAGAGTCTAAACCCGCGTCAGTACCCGGTTTTCCAGCCGATACCCGCCCGGTGCGATCGCGGCCCGGAACTCAGGGTCGTGGCTGACCAGCAGGATCGCCTGCTCCAACCCTTTCAGGATCGCCACCAACCGCGCGTAATTGTCCGGGTCCAGCGCGTTTGTCGGTTCGTCCAGAATCAGGACCTCGGGTTCCATCGCCAGCACCGTCGCCAGCGTCACCAGCCGCTTTTCACCCCCCGACAGCTTGTGGGTCACGCGGTCGCGCAGATGCGTCAGACCCAGACGTGCAAGAATGTCATCGACAATTGCCACAGCCTCGTCCCGCGTCTTACCCAGGTTCAGCGGCCCGAAGGCGATGTCTTCGGCCACGGTGGGGCAGAACAACTGATCATCGGCATCCTGAAAGACGAAGCCGATCCGGCGGCGTACCTCGTGGAAGTCAACCTCGTCCTTTCGGGGTTTGTCGAAGGCGGTGATCGTTCCCTGCGCGGGAGGCAGAAGCCCCATGACGATCTTCAGAAGCGTGGTTTTTCCTGCCCCGTTCGGCCCGATCAGCGACAGCCGTTCGCCCGGATCCAACCGCATCGAGGCGCCCTCCAGCACCGGATCAAGGCCGGGATAGGCAAAGTGGATGCCGGACAGCTCAAGCAGCGGCATAGACAACCTCGGCCCAGACAAGGGCAGCCATAGCAAGACACAGCGCCGCCGCGAAGGCCAGGTCGGTGCGGGTCAGGCGAAATTCGTCCAGCAGCACGATCCGGCCGGAAAAGCCCCGGCATTTCATCGCCGCCAGAATACGTTCCGACCGTTCAATTGCACGCACCAGCATCATCCCCACCAGATAGCCATAGCTGCGATAGGTGTGCCAGTTGGTACCGGGCCGAAACGCGCGCAGTTTCATCGAGGTGCGCAGGCGCTGATATTCCTCGCGCAAGACGTCGATATAGCGGATCGTGAACATCATCAGATGCACCAGACGTTCGGGGGTTTTCAGGGCAAACAGGGCATGGCCCATGGTGACAGGCTCCATCGAGCCGACCATGGTCATCACCGCCAGAATGACCGCGTTGGCGGTCAGGCCTATCTCGACCGCGCGCCACAGACCTTCCCAGCTGGCCGAAACTCCCCAAACCGTGAAGATCGGCGTGCCGGGCATGGTGAAGGGCAACAGAACCAGCATGAAGATGATGAACGTGTCCATCATCGCCATCCGCTTCAGGGTCTTTTGGAACGGCAGCCCGGAAATGGCCAGCAGCCACATGGACAGCACCATCGCGCCCGACAGCACCCGCAGATCGGACAGACCCACCACGGTGATGGCATACAGCACCGTGACCACCACCCGCATCCGCGGATCCAGCGAAGTGATCGCAGACCGAAACCCGCCAAACCCGGAAATTGCCTTGTCGTCGCCCGTCAGAACATAGGTCATGTCTTGCCCCCCAGCTTGCGTCGCGCCGCAATATAGAAGCCCAGCCCGAACAGGCCGAAAATATAGCCTATTCCACCCAAAACGGACTGAAAGTCCGACTTGTTCTTGTAAGCTGACAGCTCCTGCCGGATCGGGCGCAGCTCATCGCGCAGCATCTTGGCAAGCTCGGCGCGGGTGTCATCGGACAGGCCCGGCATTTGGGGCGCCATCGACCCTATCGTCCCCGCCAGAACCGATGCGCCCGCGCTGTCAGCGGCGGCGGTTTCACCCAGAATGCCTGCGACTTCGGCGGCGGGCATGATGGCTTCGGCCACATGGCCTGCGCCAAGATTGCCGCGAAAGATATGGGTAATCGGTTGGCTGGGCGTGAACAGGAAAAACCCGTCTGCATCGGTGCGTGTTTCGCCCAGCTTGTTGCCATTGTTGTCAAACACCTCGATGACCAGATCAGCGGCCATATCACCGCTGGAAAAACCAACCTCGCCCTCGATCGCATCGCCGGACGGAAAAACCGAAGCAATCACGTTGTGGGCCAAGGCAGGCAATGGGGCCAGAACAGTGACCAACAGAAGCAATATCCGGATCATGCCCAGCCCCCCTTGGCGTCCAGAAACAATTCGGGCTTTACCCGACGCGCCAGGTATATGGCCGCGCCGGTCAACAACGCCTCGACCGCCATCACGGGAATATGCGCCACGAACACCAGCTTGGCGGCGGCGGCAAATTCGTCGCCGGACAGCATCAGTGAAAACGCCACGGCAAGCGTGGTGACAGCGATGGCGACCCCGCCACCAATCCCGCCCCAGATCGCACCATGCAAGGGCGAGCCGCGCGACACCATGGGGCGGAACAGCAGCCCGGCCAACACCGCGGGCAGCGCGATGTTCACCGCGTTCACGCCCAGCACGGTCAACCCGCCGAAACCGAAGAACACTGCTTGCAGCAGAAGCCCGACAAACAGCGCCGGAAACGCCGCCCAGCCCAGCACCAGCCCCGCCAGCCCGTTCAGGATCAAATGGACCGAGCTTGGGCCGATCGGCACGTGGATCAGCGAGGCGACGAAGAAGCTGGCCGACAGCACCCCTGCCGCCGGAATGCGTTCCAGTGGCAGGTGTTTCAAACCCATCGCGATGCCACCGACGGCGACAACCGCACCGCCGATGACCACCGGGTTGGACAGCGCGCCGTCTACGATATGCATGAGCGCGCCCTCACTTCATGTCCTCGGCACGGATCCAGATGACGGCGTCTTGCGACAGGTCTTTGCCCTCGTGTTCTGTCACGGGACCAGAGCCTAGTGCAGCGAAACCCCAGTATCCCGCCTTGGGAATGCCGAAGGTGAACACGCCGTTCTGGTCGGCGATCACCACCACCGACCCGCCCGGCATGGGCTGTGCGGTTGGTTTGGTGGTCGCGAATGCCTCAAGATCCGGCTCGGCGGCCATGTATTCGACCTCGATCTCGGCCCCCGGCACCGGCTCACCCTCGGCCAGCACCTGGCCCGAAAAGGTGGACCCCACGATCACGTTATATGGCTTGTTCAGCGGCAGGATTTCCGTCGGCAACCCGACCGGCTGGTCCCAATCCGTGGGCAGCGTGTTGCGGTTCAGCACGACTTTGGTGATCTGCTGGATGAACAGATCTTCACTTTCCTCGTAATAAGGCGCGGGGACGGTGACGACGACATAATCGCCCGACCGTTTCACCGGAACGGTGGCGCGATAGGCGGCGGCCTCGTTCGCAGCGCCTGTGAAGGATGCAGGCTCCAACCGATCCGACAGATCAACCTTTTCGCCATTATGCACCATGAAGAATTCCTGCGGCACGCCCATATCCATCACATGGCCGTTTTCAAACGGGTGCCAGAAGATCAGGCCCATCGGCACATCGCCGGGGCGGTCGATCATCGCGTCTTCGGTGTAGTTCAGCTGGAAATGCGCCACAGCGGTGGCGGGAAGCAAAGCGGCCAAAGCGGTGGCCAGTAGACAAGTTTTCATGTCGTCCTCTCAAAAAAGTGCAGACGGGTGCCTGCGTTCAAGAAGGATCAACGGGGATAGTGGCTCGGGATGGTCCTGTGACCGCCGGGCCAGACGCTCACCCCGGCGTCCGGTGGAAATGGGCAGATGCCCAGCGTCCGGCAGGTCTCCTGACTCGCGGGTCTTGGCTTGGCTGGCCTTCCCGGGACGTGTCCCAGTGGCATTGTCAGCTTCGCTCGCCGCTCACAGTTGCGGGGGCAGTTACGGGTTTGGCGCCTGTTGGCTCCTCCTCACCGTATTCCCTATTACTACCGTGGTGCCTCTGCACGCACGGAACCGATCGCCTGACTTCCATGTCAGACGCGAAGGGGAGGTGTCAAGCAAATGCATGTCGGCGTTGACGTCTCTGATACGCAAAACTGAGTCGTGGATACGCGTAAGCCATTGATAATTTATTCATTTTTCTAAGCAACTTTTTGACGGCGTGACCCGATGTCACGAGCGGATTGATCTTCCGACCCAATCGCCGCACTGTGCGAAACAAAATGACGTCGAACTCGCGCGGGCCACAAATGTCACATCAAGATCACCACAGCCACGACCATCACGACCACATCCCCAAGAACGAACGCAAGATCGCCATCGCTGCGATCCTGACCGGCGGGTTCATGCTGGCCGAACTGGTGGGTGGGCTTCTGTCCGGGTCACTGGCGCTGATCGCCGACGCCGGGCATATGCTGACCGACTTCGCATCGCTGATGCTGGCGTGGTTTGCATTTCGGCTGGCGCGGCGACCGGCAGATTGGAAGCGCACTTACGGGTTTGACCGCTTCTCGGTGCTGGCAGCCTTTGTGAACGGCCTTTCGCTGTTCCTGATCGCAGCATGGATCACGTGGGAGGCGATCGAGCGTCTGACAGCTCCGGTCGAGGTTCTGGGCGGCACGATGCTGGTCATCGCGGTGCTGGGCCTGTTGGTGAACATCGTGGCGTTTCTGGTTCTGACCCGTGGCGAAGGCGATAATCTGAACGTCCGCGCTGCTGCCCTGCATGTGGCGGGGGATTTGTTGGGGTCGATTGCCGCCATTGTCGCTGCCGTGGTCATTCTGGTCACAGGCTGGACGCCGATTGACCCGATCCTGTCGGTGCTCGTCGCGCTGATCATCCTGCGCTCGGCGTGGAGGGTGGTGCGCGAAAGCGCCCATATTTTGCTGGAGGCCACACCGCAAGGCTTCGACCGGCGCGAGGTTGCCACCCAGCTTGAAGCCTTGGCCGGTGTGCACACCGTCGCCCATATCCATGCCTGGTCGGTCACGCAGGAACGCCCGATGGTCACGATGGAGGTCACGCCCAGCAAGGGCGCCGATCCGCAAGCGGTCAAAGCGCGCGTCAAGAAACACCTGCGCGACAGCTTTCACATCGACCACGCCACGGTCGAAATGAATGGCAACGACAGGTCGACAGAAAAAACAGGCTCTAACAGCGGAAATAGTCTCTGAATGCAAAACCCGCCCGGAAACCATCATGCCTGATACGCCTGCGCCGACGATCCTGTCTGCCCGCAATGCGGTGATCGCCATGTTCGTGTTGAACGGCGCATTGTTTGGCCTGTGGGCGTCGCGCATCCCGACGGTGTCAGCCAAACTGTCCTTGGACCCCGGCACATTGGGGCTGCTGCTATTGCTGATGGGCGGCGGTGCGATCGCCGCCTTTCCGTTGGCAGGGCGCTGGGTGGATCGCCACGGGGCGGCGGTCACGACGGTTTGGATCGCCACCATTCACGCCTTGTCGATCCTTGGCATCGGGCTGGCGCCGACGGTCCTGACCCTCGCCGCGGCGCTGTTCTTTTTCGGTGCGACCCATGGCGCGATGGATGTGGCGATGAATGCATGGGCCGGCGCGGTCGAACGCCACCTGCCCCGCCCGATGATGTCGCGCTTCCATGCCTCGTGGTCGGTGGGCGCGGGGATCGGCGCAGCATCCGGGTTCGGCGCGATCAAGCTGGCCCTGCCGCTTCTGGCCCATAGCCTGCTGGTGATCGGCCCAGTCGCCGCGCTGTGCCTCTGGCTGGCCCTTGCGCCGTCCCGCGCGCCGCACTGGGCGCCTGCACCGCAAGGCGGGGCCAAACCCGCACCTCTGTTTACACTGCCCAAGGGCCCGCTTGTGCTGGTTGGACTGATCGCGATGTGCGCGTCACTGGGCGAAGGCGCGATGGCCGATTGGGGTGCGATTTTCCTGATGACCACAACCGGCGTGACCGAGGCGTCCGCCGCCATCGGCTATGCGGTCTTTTCGGTCGCAATGGTCATCATGCGATTGGGCGGAGATAGGGTCACATTTCGTTATGGTCCCGCCCGCACCGCGCGGCTGGCAGGGATCATCGCCGCCTTCGGGGCCGGGCTGGCGGTGGGCATCGCCACCTATCCGGTGGCTCTGGTCGGGTTTGCCCTGATGGGGGTGGGCTATGCCGTCATCATGCCGCTGGCCTTCAGCCGTGCCACCAACGACCCCATCCTGTCGCCCGGCAAGGCGGTCGCCAGCCTGGCCACGCTGGGCTATGGCGGGCTGTTGATGGGGCCGCCGGTGATCGGTTTCATTGCCGAAGCAACCTCGATCCGCGTGGGCTTTGCGGTGCTTATGGCACTGGCCGTGTTGATGGCGACACTGGCCCCGGCCCTCAGACCGCCCGCGCCTTAGTCTTCGGTCGCGACCGCTGGCCGATAGGGCACATCCGCGTTCTTGAACAACACATAGATCGCCGGGATCACCAGCACCGTCAGCAAAGTGGACGAGGCCAGCCCGAACAGAAGCGAGATCGCCAGCCCCTGAAAAATCGGGTCGGTCAGGATCACCGCCGCACCGATCATCGCCGCAATCGCGGTCAGCAGGATCGGTTTGAACCGGATCGCACCCGCGCGCAGCAGGGTTTCGCGCAACGGTTCATCCCCTTCTGTCCCATGCCGGATGAAATCCACCAGCAGGATCGAGTTGCGCACGATGATCCCCGCCAGCGCGATGAACCCGATCATCGACGTCGCGGTGAACGCCGCATCGAACAGCCAATGCCCAAACACGATCCCGATGAAAGTCAGCGGGATGGGCGTCAGGATGATCAGAGGCACCCTGAACGACCCGAACTGCGCCACAACCAGCACATAGATCGCCAGGATCGCCACCCCGAAGGCCGCGCCCATGTCGCGGAAGGTGACATATGTGACCTCCCATTCCCCGTCCCACAAAAGCGTGGGGGTGGCGTCGCTGTCGGGTTGGCCATGCAGACTGATCTCGGGCTGTGGCACCTCGGCGGACCAGGGCCGGTCGTCCAGCGCGTCCTGCACGGCAAGAATGCCATAGATCGGCGCTTCGAAATCGCCCGCCATTTCGGCCATCACCATTTCGGCAAAGCGGCCATTGTGGCGAAAGATCGGATAGCTTCCGGGCTCTTCAGTGACCGTCACCAGATCGCCCAGTTCGACCACACCCCGGTCGCCCGGCAACAGGTTTGCCGGAACAGGGGTCGAGGCCAGACGCGCCGACCAGTTCAACTCGCCCCGCGGCAGGGCCACGCGGATTTCGGTCGGGTCGCGCCCTTCGCCGCGATGGGAATAGCCCACGGGCATCCCGTCAAACAGCACCCGGATCGTGTCATAGACATCGCTTTGCCGGACGCGGAAAAACTCCAGACTGTCCTGATCAATCGCCAGCCGCAGACGCGGGCGGGGCTGGCCGAAACTGTCCTCGATATCCACCACATAGGGCACGGAGGCGAAGGCTTCGCGCACCTCGTGCGCCACGGCACGGCGGGTGTCGGCGTCGGGGCCATAAATCTCGGCCAGAAGCGTCGCCAACACCGGAGGACCCGGCGGGATTTCCGCAATCTGGATCGAGCCACCGTCGGGAATATCTATATCCGCCAGCATCTCGCGCGCCGCCAGCGCAATGTCGTGGGACGAGCGGTCGCGGTGGTGCTTGGGTTCAAGATTGACCTGCAAATCCCCCAGTTCAGGCCGCTTGCGCAGATAGTAATGCCGCACAAGCCCGTTGAAATTGAACGGCGCCGCCGTGCCTGCATGAAGCTGGATCGAGGTTGCTTCGGGCAGTGCCGCCAGCCGTTCTGCGGCTTCGGTCAGCACGCGTTCGGTGCGTTCCAGGCTGGTGCCTTCGGGCATGTCAACGATCACCTGAAACTCGGATTTGTTGTCAAAAGGCAGAAGCTTCACGACCACCGTGCGGTCAAAGAAAAAGGTCATCGACCCGCCGGTCAGCACCAGCACAACGATCAGAAACACACCTGCCCGCCAGCGGCTGGCGATCACCGGCGCAGCGACGCGGCGGAACATCCGGCCCAGCACGCCTTCGCTTTCATGATCATGCCCATTCGTCTCTGATCCACCGCGACCCGCGATTTTCAACATCAGCCACGGGGTCAGGATCACGGCCACGAAGAAGGAGAAGATCATCGCAGCCGACGCATTGACCGGAATCGGTCCCATATAGGGGCCCATCAGGCCGGACACGAACAGCATGGGCAAAAGGGCGGCCACCACGGTCAGGGTCGCAACGATGGTGGGGTTGCCCACCTCGGCCACCGCCTCGATCGCGGCGGTCACCCGGCTTCGCCCGTCGCGCATCGCCCAGTGGCGGGCGATGTTTTCAATCACCACAATGGCGTCATCGACCAGAATACCGATGGAAAAGATCAGCGCGAACAGCGACACGCGGTTGATCGTGTAGCCCATCATGTTCGAGGCAAACAGCGTCAGCAGAATGGTGGTTGGAATGACGATGGCGACCACGATCCCCTCGCGCCAGCCAATCACGAACGTGACCAGAAGCACGATGGATACGGTAGCAAGACCAAGGTGGAACAGCAGCTCATCCGCCTTCTCATCAGCGGATTCACCATAGTTCCGGGTGACTTCGACACTGATATCGTCAGGGATCAGCTCGCCGCGCAGAAGCTCCAACCGCTCCAGCACATGCTCGGCCACCAGAACGGCGTTCGCCCCCTCGCGCTTGGCAATCGCCAGCGTGACGGCAGGCAGGCGGGTCCAGTCGGCGTGGTGATCGTCACGGGTCATGGTCCAGGTGCGCGCGTCCACTGGCGCGCCGCCCACGACAATATCCGCCACATCGCGCACATAGACAGGGCGCCCGTCGCGGGTGGTAAGCTGCAAAAGGCCAATGTCCGACGGGCTGTGCAGGGTCTGCCCCGCCGTCACCACCAGGCTGCGGTCCAGCGTGTTAACACGGCCCGCCGGGAAGGTCTGGTTCGCCTCGCCCACGCGGGCGGCGAGTTGTTGCAGGGTGACGCCGTACAGGGCCAGCCGTTCGGGGTCGGGTTCAATGCGGATCTGGTCGGTGCGCCCGCCAACGATATAGGTCAGACCCACATCCTGAACCGACATGAGCGACGCGCGCAACTCCTCGACCAGAGAATAGAGCGCACGGTCATCCCAATGGTCCGCGACCTCGGGCGTGGGCGACAGGGTCAGCGCCACGATGGCCACATCATTGATGCCACGCCCCACGATCAGGGGCTGCGGAATGCCCTGCGGGATGCGGTCCATGTTTGCCATGATCCGTTCATTCACGCGCAAGATCGCAGCGTCGGGGTCTGTGCCCACGTCAAACCGGGCGGTGACCATCACCTGATCATCCTCGGTCTGCGAATAGATATGTTCGACCGCGTTGATCGAGCCCAGAATGGCCTCAAGCGGTTCTGTCACCAGTTCGACCGCATCGGGCGCGCGCAAACCATCGGTGCGCAGCATCACATCGACCATGGGGACCGAGATTTGCGGCTCTTCCTCGCGCGGGATGACAGCCAGTGCGATCAGGCCCATGGCAAGCGACGCCAAGAGCAAAAGCGGCGTCAGGGGCGAACGGATGAACCCCTTGGTCAGATGCCCGGAAATACCCAGTTTCATGGCTGCACCAGCTTGTCGCCAGCCGACAATCCTGCAAGAATTTCTACACCACCGGGGGTTTCCTCGCCCAACAGAACCACAACGTCGCGGGTGCCGTCCGACGTCTGCAAGGTCACGAAATCATTGCCAAACCGCGTGGTGACAAGCGCGCGCGGAATGACGATAACTTGCCGCGTGTCGACGGTGACATAGACCCGCACCCGCTCGCCCACAAAGAACTTGCCCAGCCCGTCCACCTCGGCATCCGCCGTGATGCGGCCGTTCTGAATCTGGGGATAGACCTGACGGATCACGCCGGTCCGGGCCACGTCACCCCCAAGCGCGGCGCCCGCGATCTCAACCGGGTTGCCTTCGGCGATGGATCGGGCGTGGCGTTCGGGCACATTGAGGCGCAATAGATAATGATCGGATGCGATGATCGCGACCGGCTCACCCGGCAGCATCACACTGCCGCGCGGGGCTAGCACGTCCAGCACGCGCCCCGCAGCCGGGGCCAGGACCTCGCCTTCGCGTTCCTGCTGCACCAGCACGTCGCGCGATTGCCGGGCCGACGCCAGCCGCCCTTCAAGAACCGCCACGGCGGTTTGGGCCTGATCGACGCGGGTTTGCGCGATGATGCCACGGGCCAGCAAATCCTCGGCCCGTTTCAGGTCATCACGCGCCTGCGCCAGTTCAGCCTCAAGCGATGCGGCTTGCGACGTGGCGGCGGCAATCTGCGGGGCCATCTGTTCATTGACCACCCGCGCCACGACATCGCCCGCCGCGACCATATCACCTTCGTCCACCATCAGATCGACGATGGTGCCGCCGATCCGCGTGCGTGCGGTCAACGTGTCAACGCTTTCAACCGTGGCAAACACCGCCTTGCGGTCTGACAGATCGCTGACAGTCACCTCATGTGTCTGGGCCATGGCCGGCCCGGCAAGAAGAACGGAAAGAAGCAGAGCTTTGTACATATCGGCGCCTTTGATTTGGGCGGGGTTCAGCGTTTTTCAGCGCGTTTCAGCCGAAACGGCGGATGCGCTTGACTTTCATATTAGCAATTTCTAATTTAGTAAACACTAAAATATAGTTAAGCGTGAATATGTCCATGAACACCGCCCCACACGACACCGATCCGATGGCAGACCTTCAGGCCCGCGCGGACGAGGTCGCAACATTGCTCAAGCAGCTTGCCAACACACGCAGGCTGATGATCCTGTGCCGCCTTGCCGCTGGCCCCGCCACGGTGTCCGAGCTGTGCACGGTCGCCGACCTGTCACAATCGGCGATCTCGCAGCATCTTGCGAAGATGCGCGCCGAAGGTCTGGTGCAGGGGGAAAAAGAGGGGTTGCAGATCCACTACTCGATCTCGGACCCGCGCTGCATGGATGTGCTGAACCACCTGAAAGCCAGCTTCTGCGACTGAACGCGGAGCGCCGCTTGTGGTGCAGTCAGTTGTCCAATGCCGCCAGAAGATCGCGGCGATTGTGCAGGATTCGCAGGATTGTGACGCCCCCCTCGTCGGCCTGATAGATGACTAGGTGGGATCCGGTGGGAAAGATGTGGACGGGCGGCGAGAACTCGGCCCGAAGGCGGCAGATTCCCGGCTGATCGGCGACAAGTTCAAAAGCGGTGATCAGCGCATCAAGATACCGGTCCGCCTGTAATGCGGACCACGTTCGTGCGCCATAGCGCCAGATTTCTGTAAGGTCGTTTTCGGCTGCCGGTGTTAGGCCATACGGCGCCCTATCGCGCATCTTTGCGCATCCGGGCCTTGAACGCTACCGCGTCGAATGGCGTGGCCGGGCCCGAGGCAAGGGCTGCATCGACGGCCGCCTGCACCTCGGCAATCGCGGCGGCGCGTTCCTGGTCCCGACGGATCAGATCGCGCACATAGTCGCTGGAGTTGGCAAACCGGCCGGAACGGGACTGCGACTCGACCCAACTTTTCATCTGTTCGGGCAGGGAAATGTTCATCGTGGTCATGGCGGGCCTCCTGCATCCAAAGATATGGCAAACTTTGCCAACTTTCAAGATACCCCGATGGTCACCGCACCAAGCTCACTCATGGTTGTATTAACCTTGACGCAGCGTTACCCTGAACCAACGGATTTTCAAATCCAACCGGGATGGACGACCAAAAACCGAAACCCGAAGGTGAGAAACAGCCGGAAAAGCCGTCTTTCTGGAAGACCTTTCCTGGTATCCTCACGGGCATCGCGGCCGTTGTGACCGCCGTTGCGACGCTTCTGGCGGCGGCTGACAAGGCCGGTCTGTTTTCCGCGCCCCCTGCGCCCCCTTCGCAAGCTGACAACACCCCACCTGATCCGTCCGACAGCGGGGCGTCCACCTCTGGCGACAACAGCCCGATTGTGCAGGACACGGACGGCAACGTCACCATCACGGTCGGCGAATGACCCGGCGGCTCGCATATGCGCTGGCATTCCTTGCCCTGCCCGCCGCGGCCCCTGCGCAAGAGGTCACGACCTATGGCGATTGCAGCCCCATCGTGCAGAATGTGGGCGGCGATGTGACCGTCATCTGCTACAAGGATCAAAGCCGCAAACCCAAGTTCCGCGTGGTCTATTACCGGCTGGGCGGCGTCGGGCAAAGCTTTCTGCTGAACGGCATACTGTCCCCCGAATGGGAGAAATACCTAGGCGGGCAACAGGCCATCGTCAACAACGCCGTGCATAAGGAAATCCGGTTTCTGACCGACAAGTTCGGACAGCGCATCTGGGGCAGCAACCTGTTCGGTTCCGTCGCCTTCGAGGGTGGCGATTTTGGCGTCGGGCTGGCCGACTATGCCACCCGCGTCGATGCGGGAATTGACGTGATGGACAGCGATGCCGGGCGCCTTCCCAACCTGCAAGAAGCCGACGGGTGGCGGGTGTACGGTGAAGGCGAACTGTTCGTGCCCGACCTTGACGCCGCCGAAAGCCTGTTTCTGCGCGGGGCCGTCCCGGCGGCGTATCAGGCGTTCTGGGGCACCTCATCAGGCCCGGCACGTTGGGTCGTACCGGGTGCGACACTCACCGCGCCAACCTTGTGGCGATCTTTGACCCCTGATGACCTGAAAGGCTACGAGGATCGGTATCAGGCCTATCTGGGGCGCGCGCTGGACATCTCGCGCGATGCCGCCAACCAAAGCGAATTGCGACAACGCGCCGAACGCGGGCTGTTTGCCAATGCAGGCGCAGGCTACTTTTCAGATCGCCCCATCGAACACCGCCCGCTGGACGCCTTGCGCTATCTGTCCCGCAACGGATTGCCGGAAGGATACGCCATCGTCAAAGGTGAACCCGGTGTGCATTATGGCTGGGCTTTCACCGTCAGCACGCGCAGCGCGGATTTGCTGGTGGCGGTCTTGGAAAATGTGGGCGACCAACCGATGGAGGTGGGCGCGTTCAGCATCGCCGAGACCGAAGAAATGACCCTCAGACGGCATGACGACACACAGGCGCTGCTTTTGACCGCTGACCCGGTCGACAAACGGCTCTGGCCGCCCGGCGTTCTGGCACCCGGTGAAAAGCTGGTGATCCCGGTACGTATCGAGATGCCGCTGATGCCCGAGTTTCTGGACTGGGTGGTTGAGGGATATCGCGAGGCGTTTGCGCCGGGTGAGGCCATCCGTGCCGAGGCGCAAGCTCTGGGCGACCGACCCATCCTGTTTGTGCACCCCAGCGCCACCGACAACGCGCTGTTTTCCCTGCGCGCGCAGGATATGCCCAAGGGCCGCATCCCCGTCCTTGAGCCCCGGTTTGAATACGGCCCCGCATGGGCCATTCAAGCGGTCGAGGTCGATGGAACCCGATATGACTTCCGTCAGCACGATCCCAACAACTTCATCCTGTTTGCAGGCGGCGGCATCGGAAGCTGCCCTTACATCTACACCTATCATTCCGATGGCGATGTCTGGGTCGAGGAAAACCACGTCCTTCTGGGCGCCACCAGCCCCGACCTGAAACGCACAGACCGGCTGAAGCTTTCTCATTTCGAGGGGCGCTTGGAAATCCGCGAGAAAGAGCATGAACTGGCCCATCTTGATCAGATCTCGCTGATCCTGCGGAACGCGGACGGGCAGGAAACCGTCTATCCCGCCACATGGCCCAAGCCGCTGACCCACGAGGACGGGCAGAACCTTGTGCTGGGATACAACGAAGCCTCGGAAGTGCGTTTCGACCTGCCCGATGGCGCACTGAAGGGTAAGACGGTGTTCCTTTCGGCCACGGGCTATTACGTGCCCTTGTCCGACCCTGCCCTTTTCGCCAACCGCGCGCCCTGATCTGGCCTGTCAGTCGAACCGCTCGTCGCCGGTTGGCTCCACATGCTCGGCCCGGTTCATGTGCTGGCGAAACGCGGCCAGTTCCTGATACATCCGCCGCCGCGCGCGGCTTTGATTGCCCAGCGGGCGATGCTCTGGCATCGAATGCCACGGGTTGATCCGCGTGTTGCGCGCAAAGGCCATCTGCGCGGGCGTGTCAAAATCCTGCACGGGGATCGTAATACGCGCGACCGGGATCCACGGCGACACCTCTTCCGGCCACAGGACCGAGGCATCCTCGATCGGCATCAAGTGCGGGTCGGTCTGAATTTGCACGACCATATCAAACTCGACGTCCTGTGCGCGCAGAGTCCGGGCCATGTTGTCACGCAGATAATTGGGCGGCACCCGGCCAAAGGGCACGCCGGGAATGTCCATCGGCACATCACTGCGCGGCACATAGGAATAAAGCATCGCCTGACCTTCGCCCAGCAGATACGGCACGCAACTGTAATACCGATGCCCCAGCGGGTTATACTGCGTTTCGTTCCACAACCCTTGCATCAGGAAATCCAGCAGATGGCTGTCTTTGGGGTTCAGGAAATACCAAAGCGGCTCGTCGATGGTGCTCCAATATTGCAGCTTGGCGTTTTCGCGGGCATCCGGGGTGACGAATGTGGGCGTGACAACCGCGGGCCAGTCTTGCGTGAACTTTTCTTCGTCCATCAGCTTCGGGCCGGGCACGTCCATCAGCTTGACCGACATCGACCCAAACCCCACGTCGCGAATATCCTCGGGCACGTCCGGGCCGGGGCCAGCAAAGCGGATATAGGCCGGGTAGTCGCGTTCGGTCGCGAATACGCCGTGGCGCAGATGCTCGGGCAGGTCAGGCAAGACGGTGAAGGTGGCGCGGACCAGCCCGTGCGTCTTGGTGTTGCCGCCACGCTCATACGCACCCGGCTGGAAATGCAGGTTCATCTGCTCGCGCATTTCGTCGATGATGGTTTGCAGGGCGTCTTCTTCCCAATCAAAGATCTTTTCCTCGGCCAACGCCAAGCCAAGATCTTCGCGCTTGCGATTTTTCATCCGCTGTATCCAATTCGCCAAAGGTGCACGGACCAGATCGTTCAGGCGGCGGCGAAAGAACGGCTCCAACCGGCGTTCGATATGCAGACCGGCTTGGGTTGCGCGGTGGATCAGGCGGCGAAGAGGGATCAGGATTTGACGCATTCAGACCTCCTGTCTGGCGTGACGGGCAATAATGCGCAACGCGCTGAGGCCCGGCAGGAAGAAATAGCCGCCGCCCTTCACCGTCACGAACTGCGGCAGGGGGGCAAAGCGGTCCCCCGTCCCTGTCGGAGTTTGGATGGTGAACCCGTCGCTGGCCACGCCACAGAAGGGTTGACGATTGCCCAGAAGGGGATCGGCCTCGCCCGTCAGCCCGTTGAAGGTGGGCGCGGCGATCCAGGCGTTTTGCACGAACTCGAATTGCCGCACCAGATCGGCACAGAGGCAAATGAAGAACAGCCCGCGTGCATCCTTTGCAGCGTCCGGTCGCAATGCAGCTTCGGGCGTCAGCGCACTGCCATAGGCACGCCCGCGCCGCACCAGCCGGTGAAACCGGGTCGAGGCCACAAGGTCATGCCGCCCCGGCAGCTCGTCGCGCCGCCTGCGAAAGCCAAGCGTGCTTAAAAGCCAGCCAAGCCGCCCCTGACCGCGATGCGGCTGATCACCCGTGCGCGGGTTGGCGCGGCGGATATGCGCACCAAGCGGGCAGCGCAGCCCATCCACGTCGTCGTCATAGGTAAAGTCGTTCTTGCGCGGTGATCCCGCGACATCACGCCGCCCTTGGATCAGGGGCGTGCCATCCCGCCTGCGCCCGACCATCTGCGCCGCCAGCTCTTCCCGTCGCGCGCTGTCGCCATCGGCTTCTTTGTCCAGATAGGTCCAGAGCCCCGGCACGTCCTGCGCCAGTTGACGCATCACCAGATAGCTGCCGTTGCGCCGCAGATCAGCCTCGGACAAGTCTGCGCGTTCGTCATATTCGTTGCGATACCCCAACACGACCTCGCCGGGCGAGATCAGGTTGCTGAAATCCTCGCGCCCGTGTTTGGCGGGGGGGCGGGCATCCTGCCAGTCGATCTTGGGTTCCGAAATGCCGTCGCGGAAGCCGAACGGCTCAAACCCGTCGTTGGGGCGGGTCGGGAAGGTATGCATCGGAGTGAAGGCGGCGTGAAAGGTGGGGGTCAGGATTTTGTCCTGCCACGCCGCCAACCCGCCCTTGCGGGCATAAAGCAGGATCAGCACATGCGCCTCTGCTTCGTCCCAATCCCAGTTTTCCGGCGCGTTCGTCCCGGTGTCGCCCAAGCGACGCGACCGGCTGTCCTCGCCGGTCATGCCAAACAGGAAGGGTTGCGCGAAATACGCGAGAACGTCCGCCCCCAGCCCCATCGCGCGCAGGCCGGCCGCTGTGAACGCCACCTGCAAGGCCATATCGGGCGGCGCAGGCAGCGTTTCAGCAGAGGTGACGGGCGCTGTCTCCAGCCACGCCCCGGCCGCCTTCGGATCACGGATGCGGCACAGGATGAACGCGGCCTCGACCAACGCGCCGTGGCCGAAACGGATCAAGCCCTGCATGTCGTCAAACGCGACCGGCTGGTTGGGTATGCCCTGTGTGCGCGTCATATCTTGGCCAACCAATTGCGCAGGGCTTTGGCCCCGTCCGGGCGCTGCTCAAGCCCCTTCCGAATCTCGCCATGCCGCGCCAGATCGCGGGCGGTCAGACCGGGATAGGCTTTGTACCAGACCTGCGTCGGCAATTGCCGGTTGCGCAGGTATCGTTTGAACTTCGCCTCTTGCGCCGCGCCCCCTTTGATCAGAAACCGTGTGGACGGATAGCCCACGCCGTTCGAGAACACGAGATTCAGCCCCCACGCCACCTTGTTCACGAAATCATCCATATAGCTTTCCAGCGCCCCGTCGTAATTGCTGCAAAACATCACGCGGCGCTTGTCGTCGACAAAGACCCAGCGCGCGAAATGGATCGTCTGCACCCGGGTCAGATAGCCCCGGCCATAGATATGCCGCGCGGCGTAATTCAGCAGATACAACGCAACGGTGGTAACCACGCGCCGGAACGATCCGGGTTTCACATCTCCAAAGGCGGAAAACGGGTTGGTCACATCGTGATCCTCGTATCGGCCCAGATCGACGATCCGCGCGTCCTCGGGACGAGGCAGGATCTCGGGGTCTGACCGTTCGGCCATCCGCAAACGCAGAAGGAACAGCGGCAGCAGCAGGATCAGCAAGGGCGACAGAAGCAGAATGACAAGCGGCAGCGCGATCAGGTCGATCCATCCCGAAATCCGGTTGCGCCATGTGGGCCGCACAGGGTCGGTCAGCCGCAACTGCCCACTGGCCCTCTGACGTTCAACGAACTCAACCAGATGCTGGTGCAGCCCGAACGCATCCGCCGTGCCCTGCACACGTACAACCCGCCCAAGCTCTTCGCGCAAGGCGCGCGCCAGGGCAGCTTCTTCGTGAACCTGCACGACCGTACGGCCCCGCATGTTTACGTAATTCGCCGCCTCTTCGACGTGGTGATCTTCCATCCAGCGCAACAGATCGGTGCCTTCATGCACACCCTCGCAATGACCAAAGACCTCTGCCAGCCCATCGGCGCAATGGGTGACAAGCTCGCGCAGGAACACTTGCCGGGCGCCGTCCACATCGCCCAGAAACGCAAGCTGCAATGGGAAGGGGCGCGGGGGCTGTCCATAGGCTTCGACATCGCGCCAAGTGTTCGCCTCGACCAGAAAGAACCGCGCGACATGCAGTTGATCGAACCGGCCAAACGGCACCAGCGCGTTGTCGGGATCTGCAAGGCCGGGTTTCAACGTCATGCTTTCCAGCAGCGACACAAGGCTTTCCGCCCGGCCATCGGCGACCGGGGCAAGGATGAAGAATGTGTCCTGCTGCGTCATCGGCCTCAGGTCTCGGCGTTGAAATCAAGGGCAAAGTCGATCAGCCGCGTGTCGTCCCAATACACCTTTCCCAGATACATACCCGGCCCGATCTGGCGGATTTCATCGCGAATCCACTGCGCCACGATCGAGGTGTCCGAGTAATCCAGCACGATGCAGTCCTTGCCATCCATCCAGCTTTTTTCAACATAGACCTTGGCCAGAATGGCGTTCAGCCCGAACGGCAGGATGCGGTTCTTCAAGACCTGTTTTTCGCTGTCAAAGACCTTGCCCTGCCAGGCAAACCCGTTGATGAACCGCGAGATCAGCGGGGTGAACCGCGTGCCCGGTGCGATGATCGCGGTGCCTTCGGCTTCGCCGTCCGGGATGGGGCCGGGGACCACGCTTGAGAACAACTCGTCCAGCGCGTCCTGCTCCATATCCATCAATGTGTCGATATCATGTGCCATATTGCACCTTTTCGGTTTGTGTGTGGGATTGCGCCTCCGCCAGCAGCACCTCGGCGGCTTTCTCGCCGATCATGTAGGTGGCGGACGCTATGAAAAATCCGGGGATGCGCGGAAAGACCGACGCATCGGCCACGCGCAGACCTTTGGTGCCGTGGACCCGCAACCGGCTGTCCAGAACGCCACCCTGATCGGTTGGCCCGATGGGGCAGGAGCACGACGCATGATGCCCCCAGCAATTGTCACGGACGAACTGCGCAATCTCGGCATCTGTTTGAACGTCCGGGCCGGGGATTTCCTCGGCGGCGATGCGCCCGGCGTCATGCAGGGGCTGACAGAGCTTGCGCACGAACTTGACACCTTCGACGACCGCCGAAAGGTCCTCTTCACCGCCGTCTGCGAAATAGTTGAAGTCGATCACCGGCGGATCACGCGGATCGGCCGATGCGAGCGTCACCCGGCCCGCCCGGTTCTGCGTATGCGCCTTCAACACCGCCCAGCTCAGATGATTGTGGCTTTGGGACAGATCGGCGGCATAGCCGGGATAGTACCCGCTGAACCGCCCCAGAAGCGCCATGCAGAACAGGTCGGGCAGAATCTGCGCATCCGAGGATTTGCGAATGATCCCCAGGGCAGCCCCATTGGTGGCATACATGCCGTCACCTCGGGTCTGCCATTGCCGCCACAGCGCGTCGCCCTTGGCAAATCGGCAAGCTTTCATGCTGTCCCAGCAATCAAACGCCATTCGGTTCACCACCGCAACCTCGTAACGGTCCTGCAACGAGCGCCCGACGCCGGGCAGCGCCACGCGCGGCGTGATGCCGTGTGGGGCCAACGCAGTGGGATCGCCAATGCCCGACAGCATCAGCAGTTGCGGGGTGTTGAAGGCGCCCCCGGCCAGAATGACCTCGCGCTTGGCCAAGGCTTGCTTTGGTTCCCCCGGCGCGTTGCTCGGCGCGGCATGGGCGCGGTAAAGCCATTCGCCCTTCAGGTATTCGACCCCGATGGCGCGGTTGCCGTCATCCAGCAGCACACGTGTTGCCAGCGCGTCCAGTTCGACCGTCAGGCGGTCAGGATACCGCTTCGCCACATCTAACACCCGTTCACGCGCGCCGACGCGCACGCCGTTCTGCGTCGTCAGCGGCGTATAGACCATGCCCACCGCATCATCGCCAATGCGGTCGCGGTCATTGGGGTCGGCGGCGCTGTTGGCCAGCCAGCGCAGGCGCCGTATGAACTCCGGTGCCGATCCCCAGCTTTCGCGCAAGCTGTTGCGCAGCACGTCCATGATGTCGTCATCGCGCACGGCGGCGCGCGGGATCGCCTTTTCGGTGGTCAGCCAACCGTCGAATCCGTGGCCGGTGCGATCAATGCCAAGGCTGTGCAAGACGCGCTGTACCGGGCGGTGACGGCAGTTTTCCAGCCGCCGAAAGATCTTGTGCATGGCCTTGGGCGACCAGCCATCGTCGCCGGTCAGATCCGCAATCCCCTGCCAGTCGGCATTGTGGGGATACATGAATATCATCGCGTTATGCGCCGTGCAGCCGCCTAAGGTACCCGCGCGGGGATACAGAACGCCATCAGGTCCGGCCTTGGTGTCCCGCGCTTGTGTGTCCTTGTCGGCATAGTGATTGACCATGAAATCCCATCGGATTGCCGCATTCTCGGTCGCGAAAGGGTGAAAGGCGGGCACGTCATAATCGTCGGGCAGCCGGTTCGCGGCCTCGTCCATCCCGCGCACACCACCGTGCTGCGAACGGGGATCACCACCGGCTTCGAGCAACAGAACGCGCATCCCGCTTTCCGCCAACCGCGCGGCCAGTGTCCCGCCGCCAGCCCCCGAGCCGACGACGATGTAATCATGATCCGCAGACACCCGCCCGCCCTCAGAACCGCTTGAGAAAGGCGATCAGCGCGTGCTTGTCTGCGTCTTCCAGTTTGGTGCCAAAATAATGCCCGCGATTGACCACGAAATCCGGGCACTTGCTCAGTTCCAACAGCGGCTCGATCAGGTCGGCAAAGATCGCACGGGCCTGTTCGTCGCTGGCATCGTCGGGCAGTTCCTTCAGATTGCGCTTGATCTTGATGATCAGCTTGGCAAGCTCGAAATCATGGCCTAGTCGCTCCAGCAGGTCGGCCTGATCCAGCCGGACGTTCAGGTTCGCCAGCAGCCCGATGGGCGTGCCAGCCGGGATCGGGCCAAGCTCGATATTGCCATCGAGATCAAAGAGCCACGGCAAATCATCGCGCAAAGGCGTCAGCAGTTTCACAAGAAAATCGGGCTGAAATCCGCGCGGGACGATCAGGTAGCTTTGCTCTGTCGTGCGGTCGATCAGGCCCGGCACCTTGTCGCCCAGAACTGTATCGCGCAGGCGCTTTTCGGGCCACAGCATCTTGGTGATCCCGTCCTCGAACGCCGCCATGCGCCCTGCGACCGAGGGGTCGTGGTTGTAATACCCGACCGTGTTGTTCAGCAGATACGGCGCGGTGGACCACAGGCTGATCAGCGACGGCACGCGGGTGTAACCGCGCCCACCCGCCGGCATTTCATACTCATATTCCTCGCCCGTTTTCGGATGGTGCACCTTGATCGTGCCCACCGACGGCAGCGCCTTATAGGTCGAGGAGGAGAAGTTGTCCCAGATATTGCCTTCAATCGCGTTGGTCGCCAGCGGGCTGCACGCGTTGGTTTCCAGCAGCGTCACCGGAATGCGTAACTCGCTGGACAGGTAATTGCCGTCCAGAAAATCCTCGGCCTGCACGATCGCGCGCATCTGGGCCTTGAAATCCTCGGTCCGGGTTAGCGCGCCATAGCGGTTGAAACACTCCAAATAGCCGGGGCCGGAACAACCGCCGGGCATCGCCTCGTAGGCGCTTTCCGGCAGTTTCGACGAATGGCACCCGGCGCAGTTTTCCGCAAAGACGATCTTGCCGCGATCCACTTGTTCGGCATCTTCGGTCAGGAAATCCGCGCCGCCGGGTGCGTCCGCCAACCGGTCGGGGCGACCTGCTTTCAGGAAGTATAGCGCGGTCAGCGGGCTCTGATCCTCGGTCGCGCGCCAATAGGCCGAGTTCTTTTGCGCGGTCTCGATCTTGATCGGCGTGATGTCACGCCCGCCCACGATGGGGTTGAAATGGCGGGTCCATTCCTCGCTGAACAGCCCGATATTCAAATAGACACGATTGAGCGCCCCCAGTGCCCCCACCGAATCCGCCCCGTCCTTCAAAACGTGCGGGCTGAAGCTCAGATCAGGCTCTTCGAAAAACTCGGTCAGGGGGCCTTCGGGGACGTAATCCTGAAACTGCTTGTTGTCCAACTCGCCGCCCTCAAGCCGTTCCTCACCAAACCGGCGGGCGACCGCCAGACGTTCTTCCAGCAGATAGATCGCGTTCATGGTGCGCGGGTTGTTGATGTAGTCGGGCGAGACGAGCGAGGTATCCAGCGTACCGGGCCGCGCCGTGTGGATCAGTTGCACCATGTATTGCCGCTTGTCGGGCTTCCACGCAAAGATCCGGTCGAACCAGAAATATTGCGCGCCCACGGTGGCATTCAGATTGCGCATTTCCGGGTTTTCAGGGTCGGCAGGCGGGTCGATCGGGCTGGGTCCGACATGGCAGAAGGCACAGGACATGCCGACGCGATAGGGCCGCACCAGATCGTCGTCGTTGTAGTAATCAGGATCGTTATAAAAGCGTTCCGCGTCCCAGCGTTCTTCGGCGCGTTCGTCAAATTCGGGGTTTGGAAACAGGCGCAGGCCCAGCACGCCTGTCGGCTCTCCGTAATACGACCAGACGGGCATGTTGCGCCCGCGCGCGCCGATCTCGACGCCCGGATATTTCTCGGCATTGGCGAAGGGGTCAGGCGCGCAATCCTCGCGCCTTATGTCCAGCCACAGGCCATTACGATCTTCGACCGGGCCGGTCGCCTCGTCAAAGCAGGGTTCGTTGATCAGACCCAGATATTCGAAACGGTTTGACCGTTTTGCGGGCAGGCCGGGATGCGAGGACAGGGTTTTCAGCAGATCGAACTGCCCGAACGTGTCGACCGTCAGCGTGTCCCACAGCAAATCATTGCCGCCGGTCCAGACCATCCACATGTTGCGGCCCTTGACCTCGTCGGGCGTCAAGGCAATGCCGTTGTCCATCTCGGCGAAATAATCTTCGTCAGCCGGGGGGAAGGTAGTTTCATTCCGCCCGACCAAAAGCGCCTCGTCCAGGGGACCAGAGAACAGTTGCGCAAAAGCGGACACCGGGGCCAGAGCGAGAAGCACGGTATAAAGATATCGGCGGAGCATCGTGGCGAACTCCTTGATGCGGCTGACGAAAAAGAATCAACCAAAAGTATTAATCAATGGGATGAGTGTCTCTTTTATTGCCGTTTTTGGCAACAGTGACGGGTTTCTTGCCCTTTTGTGCGGGGTCACGGAACAGTTTTCACCCCCGAGTTATCCACAGACCATCAGATCATGGCGCACAATCGGGCCATGTCGCCAAGATACTGAACACGTTTACTTTTCAGACCCCACGCACCGACCCCGCTGCGCGCTATGGCAGAACATGGCAGTGGATCGTCCACAGGGACAAATCCAACCTTGCCACCCAATTACCTGTGGTTATCGCGGCAATCAGTATTCCAAATTTCTTCTTATCGCTGGAACGCGCTAGGATCATGACAACGCGCACAACCCACGCCAACGGAGGATACCATGAACAAGCAGCTCACCGGACAATGCCCCATCGCCCATGGCGCGACGAATGTCAGCATGCGGTCGAACCGGGACTGGTGGCCCAACCAATTGAACCTGAAGATCCTCCATCAGAAGGGCGAAAAGGCAAACCCGCTGGGGCCGGATTTCAACTATGCTGAAGAGTTCAAGAAACTCGACCTTGATGCGCTGAAGACGGACCTGTTTGACCTGATGACCGACAGCCAGGACTGGTGGCCAGCTGATTACGGTCACTACGGCGGGCTGTTCATCCGAATGGCATGGCACAGCGCCGGCACCTATCGCTCGGCCGACGGGCGCGGCGGTGGGGGCACTGGGCAGCAACGCTTCGCACCCCTGAACTCGTGGCCGGACAACGGCAACCTCGACAAGGCGCGGCGCCTTCTTTGGCCAATCAAACAAAAATACGGCAACCAGATTTCCTGGGCCGACCTGATGATCCTGGCCGGCAATTGCGCGATTGAAAGCATGGGCGGCAAGACCTTCGGCTTTGCAGGCGGGCGACCCGACACATGGGAGCCGGAAGAAGACATCTATTGGGGCGCCGAAGCCGAATGGTTGGCCACCAGTGACAGCGAAAACAGCCGCTATTCCGGTGATCGCGAGCTGGATAACCCGCTGGCCGCGGTGCAGATGGGCCTGATCTATGTGAACCCGGAAGGACCGGACGGGGTGCCGGATATTCTGGCGTCGGGCCGTGACATTCGCGAAACCTTCTCGCGCATGGCGATGAATGACGAAGAAACCGTGGCACTGGTTGCGGGGGGTCACACCTTCGGCAAGGCGCATGGCGCGGGCGACCCGTCGCTGGTGGGTGCGGAACCCGAAGGCTGCACCATCGAACAGATGGGGCTTGGCTGGAAGAACACCCACGGCACCGGCATCGGCGACGACACGACGACCAGCGGCATCGAAGGGCCGTGGACCGCCAACCCGACGCAATGGGACAACGGCTATTTCGACCTTCTGTTCGGCTATGACTGGAACGTCACCAAATCCCCGGCCGGGGCGTGGATCTGGGAACCCGTGAACGTCAGGGAAGAGGACATGGCCCCCAAGGCGCATGACCCGTCCAAGAAGGTCAAGACGATGATGACCACCGCCGACATGGCAATGCGGATGGACCCGATCTATGGCCCGATCTCGAAGCGGTTCCACGAAAACCCGGACGAGTTCGCCGACGCGTTTGCCCGCGCCTGGTTCAAGCTGACCCATCGCGACATGGGCCCCCGCTCGCGGTATCTGGGCAAAGAGGTGCCGGACGAGGAACTGATCTGGGAAGACCCGATCCCGCCCTCGGAAACCGACCTGAGCGACGCGGATGTGACCGCCCTGAAAGCGGCGATCCTTGATGCTGGTCTGTCGATCCCCGATCTGGTGAAAACGGCGTGGGCCTCGGCCTCGACCTTCCGCGGGTCGGACATGCGCGGCGGCGCCAACGGCGCGCGCATCCGGCTGGCACCGCAAAACGGCTGGCAGGCGAACGAGCCGGAGAACCTGTCGCGTGTGCTGGACACGCTGCAAGGTGTGCGTGAGGCGTTCGGCAAGCCCGTATCGATGGCAGATATGATCGTCCTTGGCGGCGCGGCCGCCATCGAAGCCGCCGCAAAGGCCGGGGGGCACGACGCAACCGTGCCCACCACTTTGGGCCGGGGTGACGCCACCGCCGAGCAGACCGATGTCGAGAGCATCGGCGTGCTGGAGCCACAGTCAGACGGGTTCCGCAACTTCCAGAAGCAGCAATACAGCATCCCGCCCGAGGAGCTTCTGATCGACAAGGCACAGCTTCTGACCCTGACCGCGCCGGAAATGACGGTGCTTCTGGGCGGGTTGCGGGTGCTGGGCGCCAATCATGGCGGATCGGAACACGGCGTGTTCACCGACCGGGTTGGCGTCTTGTCCAACGACTTCTTCGTCAACCTTCTGGACATGCAAACCGTCTGGTCGGATAGCGGTGACGGC
This sequence comes from Aliiroseovarius zhejiangensis, assembly GCF_014656375.1. GTDB lineage: Bacteria > Pseudomonadota > Alphaproteobacteria > Rhodobacterales > Rhodobacteraceae > Aliiroseovarius > Aliiroseovarius zhejiangensis. The sequence goes on from NZ_BNCH01000006.1 coordinate 104,284, forward strand.
ACTTATGAGGGCAAAGACCTGTCCTCGGGCGATGCGAAATGGACCGCGACCCGCGTCGATCTCGTGTTCGGATCGAACGCGCAACTGCGCGCGCTGGCCGAGGTCTATGCCCAATCCGACAACCAGGGCAAATTCGTCTGCGACTTCATTTCCGCCTGGAACAAGGTGATGAACGCAGACCGGTTCGACCTGGCCTGATCCAGCAAGATACACGGAACACCGGGCGCGGCCAGCAATTCCGGCGGCGCCCGTTTGGTGCAAACGGCAAAATGTGTTTCTATTCCCCAAAGGAAACCTTCGATCTTTGGGGATGTCACATGCCGATGAAACTCGTCAAACCTGCCGCCGTTCTTGCCAGCATGCTGGCAACCACACCCGCATTGGCCGATGATAACGTCATGGTCGTGTTCGATGGCTCGAACTCGATGTGGGGTCAGATCGACGGCACCGCGAAGATCGAGATTGCCCGCGGCGTGATCGACAACCTGCTGGGCGACTGGGTCGAAACCCGCAGCGTCGGCCTGATGGCCTATGGCCACCGGCGACGTGGCGATTGCACGGATATCGAACTGCTGGTCGAACCCGGTCAGCAATCGCGCCAGTCGATCCTGACTCAGATCAACGCGATCACCCCCACCGGCAAGACACCCCTGACCGATGCGGTGGAACAGGCCGCGCGGGCGCTGTCCTATACCGATCAACCTGCGACGGTCGTGCTGATTTCGGACGGGTTGGAAAGCTGTGAACGTGACCCCTGTGCGCTGGCCGAGGCGCTGGAAAAAGGCGGGGTCGGCTTCACCGCGCATGTGGTGGGATTCGGGCTGGCCAGCGATGCGGACGCAAGTTCCCTGGCCTGCATCGCGGAAAACACCGGAGGTCAGTATATCTCGGCCACCAACGCAGAGGAGCTGGGCGCCGCGCTCAGCACCGTTGGCACCGCGGTGGCCGAAGTTGCGCCCCCGACCGAACCGGAACCCGAGCCGGAACCCGCCGCGCCACAGGTCGTCGTCGATGGACCGGACACGGCCGTCGGCGGATCGGAGATCAAGGTGACATGGGCGCCGACCGTATCGGACAAGGATTATCTCAACATCGTGCCCACCGGGTCTGATCCCGACCTGTTCGGCAGCTACAAACGCATTGGCAAGGCAACGGACCTGATGCTGACCGTTCCCGGCACCGAAGGCTTGTATGAAATCCGCTATCTCAGTAACCAAACGAAAGAAGTGCTGGGCCACGACACCATCGAGGTCACCAGACCCGAGGTCACATTGACCGCGACCGACACGGTCGAAACCGGGGCGACGTTCAAGGTCTCATGGGGTCCGACAATTAACAAACGCGACTATGTCGCAATCGTGCCAGTCGGTGCAGACCCCGGCACGTTCGGCAATTACCAGAAGGTCAACGACAAATCAGATGCCAAGCTGCGCGCGCCCGCCGATCCGGGCCTTTACGAGCTGCGTTATATCCTGAACGTCGACAAAAGCACCGTCGCCACGCACCCCATCGAAGTCACCGCCCCGCAGGTCACGCTTCAGGCTCCGGCCTCGGCGCTGACAGGCGCGGAGTTCAAGGTGGGCTGGTCGGGCACGGTGAACCCGCAGGATTACATCAACATCGTGCCGATGGGGGCGGATGAAGGCGTGTTCGGCAATTACATCACCGTGCGCGACCATTCCGAAGGCGTGTTGCGGGCGCCGTCGGACACCGGGATGTATGAGCTGCGTTATGTGTTGCGCGAAGGCACCAAGACCCTCGCCAGCACCCCCATCGAAATTACCGCGCCCGAGGTAACGGTATCGGGTCCCGCTACCGTCAGCACGGGGGCAGAGTTCGACGTCAGCTGGACAGGAACCGTGAACCGGCATGACTATGTCGCCATCGTTCCCGCCGGGTCTGATGAAGGCGAGTTTGGCAACTACCTCACCGTGCGTGACAAGGGCACGGGCACCCTGCCTGCACCGGCCCATCCCGGACTGTATGAGTTGCGCTATATCCTGCGTGAAGGGTCGAAAACACTCGCCACCGCCCCGATTGAGGTGACCACGCCCGAGGTGACGATCAACGCGCCGGACACGGCGATTGCAGGCAGCGCGATCAAATTGTCCTGGACTGGCACGGTCAGTCGCCACGACTATATCAACATCGTGCCGATGGGCACCGATGAAGGCGGTTTCGGCAACTACATCACCGTGCGCGACCACAGCGAAGGCGAGGTTCAGGCCCCGGCCCAGACCGGGCTTTACGAAATCCGCTATGTGCTGCGCGAAGGCAGCAAAACCATCGCCAGCACCCAGATCGAGATCACCGATCCCGAGGTGACGATCAGCGCGCCCGCCGAGATACGCGCGGGCGACAAGTTGCGCGTCACCTGGACCGGCACGGTCAGCCCGCATGACTATGTGAACCTTGTTCCGATGGGCAGCGAAGATGACCAGTTCGGCACCTATGCCACGGTGCGCACCAACAGCGAACACGACCTGACCGCGCCTGCGGAAACGGGGCTTTACGAATTGCGCTACGTCCTGCGCGAAGGCACCCGCGTCCTGGCGCGCCAGACGGTCGAGGTGCTGGCGGCCGATGCGGCCCTTGACACCGGCGCCAGCCTTGATGCCCCGGACACCGCCGCGGCCGGCGCGACAATCTCGGTCAGTTGGACGACGGACAGCGAAAGCGCGGATCAACGGATCACGCTGGCACAAGGATCGCAGGCCATCTTCACATGGATTTCGGCGCAGAAGATCACCGGGCCACCGCCCGTGTCGATCACTCTGCCGGATGACGCGGGCGTCTATGAGCTTCGGCTGCTCGACCTGACGAACAAGGCCGTGCTGTCGCGCCGGGTCATCAAGGTCGAATAACCCGCGCGGTCAGAAATCCAGCCCAAGATCGACGGTGCGCGCCGAATGGGTCAGCGCACCGGACGAGATGTAATCGACCCCCGTTGCCGCGATCGAGGCGATGCGGTCCAGCGTCACGTTGCCGCTGGCTTCGGTCTTCATCGCGCCATCCACCATCGCCACGGCCTGCCGCAGCGTGTCATTGTCCATGTTGTCCAACAGCACGACCGACGCGCCGCCGACCTCAAGCACCTCGGCCAGTTGATCCAGCCGGTCCACTTCGATCTCGACCGTCATCATGTGGCTGGCATGGGCCTTGGTGGCCTCTAGCACTTGCCGCACGCCACCCGCGGCGGCGATGTGGTTGTCCTTGATCAGGATCGCATCGGACAGGGAATAGCGGTGGTTGAAGCCACCCCCATGCAGAACGGCCAGCTTTTCGACCAGTCGCAGACCGGGCGTTGTCTTGCGGGTGCAGGTCACGCGGGCATGGGTGCCGCGCGTTTCGGCCACGAAACCTGCGGTCTTGGTGGCGATCCCCGTCAGGCGCCCGGCGAAGTTCAGCGCCACCCGTTCCCCCGAAAGGATCGACGCCGCCGCCCCTTTGATCGTCATCAGCGTGTCGCCCTTTTTGCAGGGCTGGCCGTCCGCGATATGGGTGATGACCTCAAGGGCAGGCTCGACCAACCGAAAGGCTATCGCCGCCACCTGCATCCCCGACACGACCGCATCTTCGCGCGCGTTCAGACGCGCGTCGTAGCTAGTGCCGGACGGGATCACGGCGCGGGTGGTGACATCACCATAACTGCCCAGATCCTCCATCAACGCGTGGCGGATCATCGGCTCCAGCACCAGATCGGGGACGGTTGCAAAACTCATGACAGCTCCTTCACGGCCTGCGCGCGCACGGCAAGCGCATCGGCCAGATACATCCGGGATCTCTCCCCCGGCCCTTCGGCAGTTTCCGGGAAATCTGACCGCTCATGCGCCCCCCGGCTTTCTTCGCGCAGCAAAGCGCCAGCCGCAATCAGCGTCGCTGTGGCGCACATGTTCAGAAAGGACGGGCTGTCGCCGTGGTCGGCTTCCAGCGCCGCGATGGTTGCCAGCGCCCGGGTCAGCCCGGTCCGGTCACGCACCACGCCCACATGCTGCGTCATGGTCTGGCGCAGGGTCTGAACCGCCTCGGGTGCGGGGGGCGTGCCGCCGTCGGGAAAGGCAATCTCCAGCGGTGCGGCGTCGGTCCCACCGGTCAATGTCGCGGTAATCCCTTCGGCGCAGATGCGAGCATAGACCAAAGCCTCCAACAACCCGTTCGAGGCCAGCCGGTTCGCGCCATGCAGCCCCGTGGACGAGGCTTCGCCACAGACCCAAAGCCCCTCCAGCGTGGCACAGCCCTGCGTGTCGGTTGCAATACCGCCCATGTGGTAATGCGCCGCCGGGGCGACCGGGATCGGATCAACCGCCGGGTCGATGCCGTTGCGCGCGCAGTATTCGGCAACGGCGGGAAACTGTTCCTTGATCGCCTCGCCCAACACCGCGCGGGTGTCCAGCATCGGGCGATTGCCCGCCTGCACCTCAGCATGGATCGCGCGGGCCACGATGTCGCGGGGGGCAAGCTCGGCATCCGGGTGGATCGCCTGCATGAACCGTTCGCCATGCTTGTTGATCAGGATTGCGCCCTCGCCACGCAGGGCCTCGGTCGCCAGGGGCGCCGGGTCTTCGCCCACATCCATGGCGGTGGGGTGGAACTGCACGAACTCGGCATCGGCAATCAAGGCGCCAGCGCGCGCCGCCATGCCAATCACCTGCCCACGAATGCGCGGCGGATTTGTGGTCAGGGCATAAAGCCCGCCCGAGCCACCCCCGGCCAGCAGCACCGCCGACCCGCTGAGCAGCACCGGACCCGATCGCCCCTCATCAGCCGCCTGAATGACCACGCCAGTCACGCGGCCATCCGTCATATGCAAATCACGCGCCATGGTGCCTTCCAGCACCTGAATAGACGGGGTGTCGCGCACCTGTGCGATCAGGGCGGCCATGATCTCGGCCCCCGCCTGATCACCCTTCACGCGCACCACCCGCGCGAAACTGTGCGCCGCTTCGCGCGACAGGACATAGCCGCCATCCTCGGTCCGGTCGAAAGGCGTGCCCATCGTGGTCAGGTCGAGGATGTAGTCGCGTGCCTCGCGCGTCACCAGATCGGCCACAGCCGGGTTCACGGTGCCTGCGCCTGCCTTCACCGTGTCGGCGGCATGGCTGTCCGGGCTGTCCGCCGCATCCATCGCAGCCGCGACGCCACCCTGTGCCCAGGCCGAACTGGCCCCTTCGCCCAGCACCTCGGGCGAGATCATCACCACCGGGTGCGGCGCCAGTTTCAGCGCCGCATACAGCGCCCCCAATCCGGCCCCGACGATAATGACGCGATCGGTGGCAAGCGTCTGCATCGCAGGATCACAGCCCCAGCTTGCGCGACATATCAATCATCGCCTGCACCGCATGGCGGGCCTTCTCGGCCACGACCGGGTCCACTTCGACCTGCCCTTCCATCGTGTGCAGGGCATACAGGATCTTCTCAAGCGTGATCTTCTTCATATAGGGGCACATGTTGCAGGGGCCGACGAACTCGACCTCGGGCAATTCATCCGCGATGTTCGACGCCATCGAACATTCGGTGATCAGCATCGCCTTTTCGGGCTTCGTCTCGGTGACGTATTTCAGAATGCCACTTGTGGACCCCGAGAAATCCGCCTCGGCCACCACGTCGGGGGTGCATTCGGGATGCGCGATCAGCTTGGTGCCGGGGTTCCATTCGCGGAAATTGCGCAGATCCTGCGCGGTGTATTGTTCATGCACGATGCAGGAACCGGGCCAGTAAACCACGGTCTTGTGGCTTTCATTGGCGACGTTCTGCGCCAGATACTGATCCGGCGTCATGATCACCGTCTCGGCGTCCAGCGCGTTCACGATCTGCACCGCGTTCGAGGAGGTGCAGCAGATATCCGACGCCGCTTTCACCTCGGCCGTTGTGTTCACATAGGACACGACCGGCGCGCCGGGATATTTGGCGCGCATTTCCTCGATCCCGTCCGCGGTGATGCTCTCGGCCAGCGAACAACCCGCCGCCATATCCGGCATCAGCACGATCTTTTCCGGGCTGAGAATTTTCGAGGTTTCGGCCATGAAATGCACGCCCGCCTGCACGATCACATCCGCCTCGACATCGCTGGCTTTCATGGCAAGTTGCAAGCTGTCGCCGACAAAATCGGACACGCCATGATAAATCTCGGGCGTCATGTAGTTGTGGCCCAGGATCACCGCGTTGCGCTCTTTCTTCAGGGCATTGATCGCCTTGATATAGGGCGCATGGATCGCGAAATCCGGCGGCGTCACCACCCGATCCATCCGGGCATAAATATCCTGCATCTCGTCCGCCAGCTCAGCCGAGGGTGTCAGGTCATACTGTTCTAACAGAACGGTGCGAATGTGAATAAGATCCAACAACAGGCAAGCCTCCATCTGCGTGGTCCGTGGGTATCACACCGTTACAGGCGCGAAAAGCCACATCAAGGTCGGTGTCAGCGATATCATTCAGACCGGGTTTGCCTTGGACAGCACAAGAAAGGTCATCATGCCCAATGGAGGCAACGACTTTCGCTGTTCAACTGACAGGTTGGGTTCCTGCAACACGGTCTCGATATGGAAGTCAGAATGCCAGCCGATCGTGTTGGCGAACGGGGCCGACAGGCGTTCCAGAACCGCCAGAACGCCCTCGGTGCGGACGAAATGGTTGGTGATGACCACCTTGCCGCCGGGTTTCAGAACGCGCGCGATCTCGGACATCACTTTCTCGGGTTCCGGCACCACGGACAGCACATGCATGGCGGCCACCGTGTCAAAGCTGTGATCGGGGAAATCCAGCGCCCGGGCGTCCATCTGCTTCAGGGCCACCACATGTTTCAGATCCTGTTCGCGCACCTTCGCCATGGCCTTCGCCAGCATCTGGTCGCTGAAATCAATTCCCGTAACCTTCAAGTCTGGGTTGTAATGCGACAGCGACAGTCCGGTGCCAACGCCGACCTCAAGCACCGATCCCGCGCGCGCGTTGATATACTCGACCGCGGCCCGGCGCCCCTGATGCGTCACCGCGCCGAATGTCTTGTCATAGATCGGCGCCCAGCGGGCATACGAGCTTTGGACCGCGTCGATATCCATCTCAGCCTTTCCCTGAATGCGACGCCCGATAGGCAATGCCGCACCAGATGATCATCACGATGTAGCTCAGCCCTAACATGACAAACGTAACCCAGGCAAAACTCAAGGCCGCCACGGCAACCACGGCAAACCCGACCAGAAAGAACTTCACATTCTGTCGCGATATGCGGGTGGCCTTGAACGACCAGATCGGCAGGCGGCTGATCATCGCCAGCCCGACCAGCACCATATAGGCGCAAATGGCAAAATCCGGCGGCATCGGGATGCTGTTAAAGGCAAAGGACACGGACATCGGCATCAGCACGAGCAAGGCCCCGGCCGGTGACGGAACGCCCGAGAAGAACGCATTTGGCGCGCCCTGGTCCGCCTCGGGTGCAGCATTCGCGCTGACATTGAACCGGGCCAGCCGAAGGACACAACACACCGCATAGACCAGCACGGCCAGCCAGCCGATGCCGCGCGTGTCCTGCAAGGCCCAGTAATAGATGATCAGGGGCGGCGCGACCCCGAAATTCAGAAAATCAGCCAGCGAATCCAGTTCCGCGCCCATCTTGCTGTCACTGTTCAGAAGCCGGGCAATCCGCCCGTCCAGCCCATCCAGCACACAGGCCACCAGGATCAGTTGCACCGCGAACCGGTAATCGCCATGTACCCCGGCGCGAATGGCTGACAGGCCCGCACAGATCGCCGCAATCGTCAGCATGTTGGGGATCAGCTGGGCCAGCGACAGCTCGGGTGGCGACTTGTCGGCAGGCTCGGTCACGATGCGGGCACCCGTTCGCTGCCGGTGACCATCTCGGGCAATTCGGCGATGACCGTTTCACCGGCGACCATGGTCTGTCCAATGCTGACCAGCGGATCAACCCCATCCGGCAGATAGACATCCAGCCGTGAACCGAAGCGGATCAGACCGAACCGTTCGCCCGTCTGCATCCGGGCGCCGGGCTTGACGAAACAGACAATCCGACGCGCCACCAGCCCGGCGATCTGCACCACGGCCAGATCGCGTCCATCCTCCATGCGAATGCACAGGCTGTTGCGTTCATTGTCGACGCTCGCCTTGTCCAGCGAGGCGTTCAGGAATTTGCCGGGTCGATAGGCGACCGCCGTCACCTCGCCCGCGATGGGGGTGCGGTTCACATGGCAGTTGAAGACGCTCATGAACACGCTGACGCGGGTCAGGGGCGCGTCAGCCATGCCCAGTTCCTCGGGCGGGACAGCAGGTTCGATCAGCGACACGATCCCGTCAGCGGGGCTGACGATCAGGCCGGGCCGCGTGGGCGTCACGCGTTCGGGGTCGCGAAAGAAATAATAGCACCAGATGGTCAACCCGACCCCGATCCAGCCCAGGAAGGGCCACACCAGAAACAGAAGCACAGTCACGACGGCAAAGATCGCGACAAAGCGGATGCCTTCCGGGTGCATCGGTTTGATGAAGGTGCCAAGCATCGTCATGTCGGGTGTCCTTGTGGAAAACTGTGCACCTCTCATAAGGCGGTTGGGACCAAGTGCAAGAACATTCCTGCCCCGCAAGGGCGCGCTACGCCTCCGATCCAGGTGCCCCGGCGGCCAGAGTCTCAAGCGCCAGCGACGTGGTGCCCGCGATCACGTCCTGGGCGAAGCCGGACGGGACCGGCACCAGCGGCCCGGCGTGATCCTGCAACCTCGATGTGTCTTCGGACAGGGCCGGCAGGCGATCCTGCCAGGGCTGCCCGCGCCGCAGGCCGAAAGCGTCGACCTGCTTGCCGGGGTGGCGTTCGAACTCGCCCCCGCCGCCCTTGATCACGCTCAGCGCCTGCCAACCCAGAAGATGCGCCGCATCCGCCTGCAACAGACGATACGAGGGGTGGAACACCCCCTGCACGCTGGCCTTTGCACGCCCCGGATTGAGCATCCGGCACACCGTGTTCACACAGGACCGCAGGCCCAGAACCTCGCGCAGTTGCAACAGGGCGAACAGGCTTGGATGCGCGTTTTCCAGCATCAAATAGGCGATCCGGTGCGTGTCCAGTGCCGCCCCCGCCTCGGTGATCGAGCCGCACAGGGGAATGCCAAGCGCACGAGCCCCGTCGCGCACGCTGTCATCCTTGCCGTTCCAGCCGTGCAACAGAACCCGCGCGCCACTGTCGGCCACCTGCCGGGCGGCATGCAGAAACCATGGGGCGCCACGGGTGCGCCCGGCGGCATAGCTGGGCCAGTCCAGATCGGCGATGACAGGGGCGGACAGATGCGCCTGCGCGGCTTCGGCAAAGCCCGCGATCTCGTCCGCGGTTTCGCCCTTCATCCGCATCAGCATCAGGATCGCACCCACCGCTTCCGGGTCCGCCGACCCCGACAGCATGATCTCCATCGCCGCCCGTGCCTCTGCCCGTGTCAGCGACCGCGACCGCCCCGGCCCGCGCCCCAGCAAGGCCACATAGGTATCAAGTTTCATTCAGCGGCCCCACAGGGAATGTGACAACATCCGCGCCCCATGCCCACCAGCGCGCACGGTCGCGGGTCTTGTCTTGGCACAGCCACCCAGCGGTTTCAATCCAGGGCAGGGGGACCCCGGCGCGACGGACGTTCAGTCGTTCAGAACCGCCATATTGTCCGCCTCCCACCCGATCCAGACCGGATCGTTGCCAACGGACTGGCCGGTTTCCGCATCCACATAGGCGCGAAGCAATGCATCGCCCCCGTCGCCCACCGCGATCTGCATCGCCATGCGCGAGCCCAGGAAGGTCTTGCCCACCACGCGCCCCTGCACCGCATTGCCGGTCTGTGGGCGTTCGGCATGGAAGCCCAGCTTCTCCAACCGGACCGAGGCGGTGATCGGCTGGCCCTCTCCCGGCAGTTTGTCGGGCGCCTTGCCCATCAGGATCGCCCCCTGCCAATCCATCACCACCTTGTCGCCCTCGGTGCCACGCATCTGGCCGGACAACAGGTTGGTTTCGCCAATGAACTCGGCCACGAAGCGGCTGGCGGGGCGGAAATACAGCTCTTCCGGCGTGCCATCCTGTTCCACCCGGCCCTTGTTCATCACGACGATCCGGTCGGACATGGTCAGTGCCTCTTCCTGATCATGGGTCACGAAGAAAAACGTCTTATGGGTGCGCCGCTGGATCGATTTCAGTTCCTGCTGAACCTGACCGCGCAGCTTTGCGTCCAGCGCGCCCAGCGGTTCGTCCAGCAGCAAAAGCGCCGGGTCGGGCGCCAGTGCCCGGGCCAGTGCCACGCGCTGCCGCTGACCGCCCGACAGTTGCACCGGATACCGGTCGCCAAAGGCGTCAAGCTCAAGAAACGACAGGATTTCGTCCAGACGGCGCTTGATCGCGGCCTTGCCCATGCCCTTCAGCTCCAGCCCGAAGGCCACATTCTGCGCCACGGTCATATGCGGAAACAGCGCATAATCCTGAAACACCATGTTCACATGGCGCTTTTCAGGCGGCTGGTTGGTCACGTCTTCACCATCAAGGATCACGCGGCCCGTGGTCGGGCGCTCAAACCCGCCAAGAATACGCAGAGTCGTCGACTTTCCACAGCCCGACGGGCCAAGGAAGGTCACGAACTCGCCCTGTGCGATATCAAGCGTCAGGTCGTCCAGCGCGACGGTGGGGCCGAAATGCTTCGACAGCCCTTCGATGCGGACGAGTGGTGTCTGATCAGTCATGGGTCAGCTTTCCTTGTTCATGCGGCGGGTGAAACGCTCGGCCCAGATGCCGATGGCGGCGGTCAGGATCAGCGCAACAGTTGCGATGGCATTGATCTCGGGGCTCATGCCCGAACGAAGTTTTGCAAAGATCAGCACCGGCAATGTTGGCTCGTATCCACCCAGGAAGAACGAGCGGACGAAATCGTCGAAAGACAATAGCAGGCAGAAGATCGACGCGCCCAGAATGGCGGGCACCAGATAAGGCAAGGTGATCCGGATGAACGACACCAGCGGATCGGCGCCAAGATCTCGGGCGGCTTCGATCTGGCTTTTCGGCAGGGTCGACAGACGCGCCATCACCACCAGCACCACGAAAGGCACGTTGTGCACCGCATGCGCCCAGACAATCGCGCCCATGCCGGGTTCGATCCCCAGATAGCGGGCATAGATCCGGAACGCGATGGCCGAGATGATGCCCGGCACCAGGGCCGGCAACACCGTCATTCCGAACATGACCGAGCGGCCAAGAAACTTCCGCCCTTCCAGCAGCACCGCGATCCAAGTGCCGACGATGACCGAGATCAAGGTCGACAGCACCGCGATGGCGATGGAATAGCCGAAGGTCGACAAGACCTCGGTGTTGTCAAAGACGCCCTTGTACCAGTCCAGGGTCCAGGATCGGATCGGGAAGCCGATGAATTTCGAATCCTTGAACCCCATCAGGATCATCAGGATCAGAGGCACGAAAACATAAAGGACGAACGCCCAATAAATGCAGCTCAGGAATATCCGGTTGCCGCGGAACAGTTCGGGGCGATCATTCATTTGCTCTCTCCCTTGCGCAGCGCGTTCATCAGTTTCTGGAAGGTGGCCGTGATGACCAGCGCCGCCATGAACATGATCGTGGCAAAGGCCGCCCCCGTGGGCCATTCATCCCCCGCCACATGGAAGAAGCCCGCAATGGTTTCGGCAAACACCGTGGTGGACGGTCCGCCCAACAGAACCGGCGTGGCGTAAAACCCGGTCGAGATCAGGAAAACCAGCGTGCAGCCTGACGAGATGCCTTCGATGGTCAAAGGCAGCGACACGCGCCAGAACCGTGTCCAGGCACCTGCGCCCAGATCGGCGGCGGCTTCGTTCATGCTTTGCGGCAGCTTTTCCAGCGCGGAATACAAGGGCAACAGCATATAAAGCGCGGTCAGATAGACGATGCCGACGCCCATCGAGAAACTCGTGTACATGAAGGGTATCGGCCGGTCGATCAGTCCCACCCATTTCAACACAAGGTTCACCGCGCCCGTGTTGCCCAGCAGGATCATGATCGCATAGGTGCGCACGATTTCACCCACCCAGAACGGGATCAAAAGCAGCAGCAGAAACAGCATCTGGTTCTTGCGGCTGACATGGCGGGCCAGGAAGTAGGCGACCGGATAGGTGATGATCAGGGTGCAGAAGGTGAACACTGCGGCGAACGCCAGCGTTCGGAAAAACGGCATCCAGAAAATGCTGTCGCCAAAGAAGCGGGCATAGTTGTCCAGCGTGAAGTGCTGCTCGACCCCCGGCGCGACCGGATAGGCGTCCAACAGCGATACCCGCAACATCTGCAGCATCGGCCCCAGATGCTGGGTCAGCACCCACAGAACCGGAAAGGCCGCAAGGATCAGGAACTGACGACGCGGCGACGCCGTCGCCAGCCGCATCAGCGTGTGATACGGCCCCCAGGCGGCCAGACGTCCCCAGAAGGTCCGGTCCGTTGCCACGGTCGCAACAGCCTTGCTGGACGGATGAGAATGGTCGGTCATGCAGCTTTCTTTCGCGTGGGTCTGCCCCCCTGCCCCACGCGCGGCGGGACAGGGCATTGGCGTTCAGGGAAAAGACGGATCAGGCGGCCTTGATCGCCTCGACCGCCGGGTCGACAAGCCCGTATTTCATCTCGTTCGCTTCGGCGCGGAAGAATTGCAGGTTCGCCAGCTGCTCTTCCGGGAACGAGGTCGACTTCTTCTCAAGGTCGCTCAGATATTGCGAGGCATCCTTGTAGGTCGAGATGAAGCCCGACGCCTTGGTCATTGCCGCCCCGATCTCGGGCGAGGCAAGGATCGCGTCAAGGAACGTATAGGCGTTATCTGCATTGGGCGCGTTGTTGGCGATGTTGTAGGTATAGACGAAGCCATAGGACCCTTCGCGCGGGATCGACATGGCCAGCGGGAAGCCGTCATTGATCAAGGCCGCCGCCGGGCCGTTCCACGAATGACCCAGCACGATGTCCTGGTTGACCATCATCTGCTGGAACTCGGCGCCGCCTTCGTAATACTTGCGCACCAGCGGCTTCTTCTCGATCAGGAATTGCTTGGCTTCCTCGACGATCTGGGCAGCCTTATCGGGGTCGTCCATATATTCGACCATATTGCCGTCATACCCCATCTTCAGCATGATGATCGACATCATGTCCTGAATGATATAGGCGGTCTGACCGCTGTATTTGTCGCTGAACAGGGTGTCCCAGGTCTGGGCCTCTTCTTCGCTGACCACCTCGGTGTTATAGGACAGAACCTCCATCCCCGACAGGATCGGCGCGCCCCACTTGTTGCCATTGATCGTTGACCAATCGCTTTCCGAAAAGGTCGGGTTGATGTTGCCCCAGTTGGTCAGCCGGTCGGTGTCCAGCGGTGCCAGCAGATCGCTGTCGATGAATTGCAGGAACCGGTGGCCCGCGACGGTCATGATGTCGACGGTCGGGATTGGCTGTTCCGCGGCCAGCAGGTTGAACTGCTTGCCCTGGTCATCGACCAGACGGATGTTGACCTTGATGCCGGTTTCGGCCTCGAACTGCTCTTTGAAGGCAGCGGGCACGAAATCGTTATAGGTCCATATGTTCACCTCTCCCCCCGACTGGGCTGCAGCGCGACGCAGATAGAAGGGGGATGCCAGCGCCGCGCCGGTGGCGGCGGCTGTGCCCAGAAAACGGCGGCGATTGTAAATCAGTTTCGACATGTCAGGTCTCCTTGTTGGGTTGGTGGTCTTTTTCTTGGTTGTTATCTTTTTGGTCATTCAGACTTTGGCGGGTTGATGAAGCACTCCGGTCTTTGCAGCCCGTTTCAGATCATCAAGGCTGAAGCGGTGAAGGTCCAGCGCCCTCAGAATTTCATTCTCGGCCTCGAAATCCCGGCCATACATGGCGGAAAAAATCCGGATGCCCGCCTCGTGCAGCTTTGCGGGCTGGCCAGTCAGCCGCCCAAGTGCTGCGGTCAGGACCAGCCCGTAAGGCACATCCTCGGTCACATAGCGGCTGTCTGCCGTGGCCGGACCGACACCGCCATTGCCCTGTTCATGCATCTTCTGGTTCATCTCGGAGATCGAGGCGACGGGCACGTGGAACGACAGGTGGAAATGCTCAAAGATCGTCTTGACCTCCAGACCCAAAGCCTTTGCGATGGCCAGCCGCTCAAGGTCCAGTTCTTCCAGCAAGCGCCCCACTTTGGGGGTGACGTTCTGGCCCTGGCTCCAGGTCTCGCCGCGTTCCATCCGGGTGATGTTGCCCAAGGCGATCCCCATATGGTTTTGCGGGTTCAGGTTCGACAGCGAAATGGCCAAAAGCCCGTCACGCGGCTGAAACCGGTCGCCGAACAGGGTCTGGCACAGGCTCAACCCCTCGGCAGAGCGATCATCCGGCACGGTGCACAGATCAACCCGGCTGCGCACCGTGTTCACCTTCACCTCGGTGCCTGATTGCCGCCGCCCGGTGCAAATCGTGGTGCCCCACGCGGTGATCGGCACGGTTACGCCGCGCGCTGCCAAAAGCTGCATCAGATACACCGCGCCAAGCGACGCATGGGACGAGATGATCACCTGATGGCGCGGCTCAATATGCGGGGCGAGCGCATCAAACACCGCTTTGTGACCATAACCGGGCAGCGCAATGATCAACACCTCATTGTCGCGCGCCAACTGTGCTGCATCCGTGGCAATCCGCGGGGCAAGCGTGGCGTCAACCGCGCCGTGCGCGTGCAATTCCGCCCCCTTGGCAAGCGCAGCCGTCCCATCGCCCGACGGGGACCACAGCATGGGATCATGTCCCGCCTCGTGCAGAACCGCCGCCGTGCCGAACGCGATCGACCCCGCGCCGGCCAGCCCGACCTTTATGCCCATCTGTTCACCCATCGCATTGCTTCCAAACCTGCTTGCATCCTATGCCACATCCTCGGACACCCGCACCGGGTCGCCCAGCACATGCATCAACCGATTGGCCCAGCCAAACAACGCCGCCGACAGGATCAGATCCAGCACCTCGGCCGCGTCCAGCCCGGCCGCTTTCAGCGCCGCCATATGCTCCGGCCCCGCCTGCGACGGCGCTTCGGACAGCGCCACGGCGAAATCGAAAATCGCCCGGTCGCGCGCGTCCAGCTCCGCCTTGGCCCCGTCACGAAACAGCCTGTCCGTCACCTCGGTCGATTTCTCAAGCTGTGCATGGCGCGCGGCGTGAACGGCGGCGCAATAGATGCAATGATTGACCATTGACGCCCCAAGCGCGCCCAGTTCCCGCTCGGCCCGTCTCATGCCCCCTTTGTCATACATGATCGCATTGAACAGGGGCGAGCGCACTTTCAGGCTTTCCACGTCATGCGCCAGTGTCAGAACGTAGTCCGACACCTTGGTGTTCGACGGCGTGACCTTCAGCGCGTCCAGCTGCTCCTCGGTCGCCTCCTGCAGGTTCACCGGGGTCACGCGGGGCTGCCAATGCGGCACGTTGCGGGTGAATTTGGTGATCACCCTGGTCATGCAAATGCCCCTTTCATCAGACGCAACCCGGCAATCACCCGGATCTGATAGGCCAGAAACGCGTTCAGTTCGGCCAACCGCACGATGTCGGCATCCGCCACACCGGCCGCTTGCAGGCCCGAAATATCCGCCGCCGCAACATTACGTGTGTCCGCCGCCACCTTGTCCATGAACGCCACGACCTCGGTCAAACCCTGCGCAGCCCCGTCATTGGCGGGGTCCGCCAGATCGGCAAACGCCCCTGCCCCTTCGGCATACTGCAGGGCCAGATCGGCTTCGGCGTTCAACCGCGCAATTCGCGCCGCCAGCGCCGCCCGCAACTCATGCGACCACGGGCCTTGGTCCTTGGGGCGCAGCACGGCGTCCTCTGCCGCCTGCGTCATCTCAAATATGCTTGCCCGCCCGGCGGTCGCCTCGGACAGCGCCCCATCCGCCGCAATCCCTACCTGTTTCAACGCGGTGCTGTCCAGCGCCATCAGGCCACCTCGCCTTTTGCGTCTTCGCAGATCAGCTCGGACGGCTCCCATTCGCTGCCATCCAGTTCGGGCTTGTCATAATCCAGCATGTCCTGCCAGTGGGTGCCCACATCCTCGACATACAGCTTCGCCGCAATCTCACGCGCCATCCAGTTCGCCCCCTCCGAGATCCCCGGAATGTCGCCCGACACCTTGCCCAGGCTGGCCGACGCGCCATAGTTGAAGCAATAGACGTTGGCCAGCCACGGCGCGGTGCCCGGCACCTTCTCGCGGAAGGTGAAATCGTCGTTCAGATACGGGAACCGCCCCAGATCGCGCGACGGCTCGTCCGCAGGTGGCGTGTAAACATCCTGCCACAACAGGATATTCGAGGCCGCGTCCCCGAACTCGGTCCGCGACAGGGGGTCAATGGTGAACCCGGTGCCCAGGATCACGAAATCCGCCTCGTAGCGCGTGCCGTCGGCAAACCCCACCTGAACCGCCCCGTTCTGTTCAACCGTCGTTTGCACCGCCTTGCCAAAGTGGAAATAGGCATTGGGATGGCGACTGACCCGGTTGGTCGAGCCATGCGGCGGCGGTGTCTGCGTGGCAAAGGAATACTGCATGAACCGCCAGCGCCATTCATCGGGCAGACGGGCATAGCCCGCAGTGAACCCGAACGAGCCGATTCCCATCATCTTGTTGATCGTCGGCATTTCCTTGCGGCGGATCAGGTGGCGCACTTCGGCCGCGCCATGTTCCAGCGCCTCGGCGGCGTTGTCCACGGCGGATGCGCCCACACCGACCACGGCGACCCGCTTGCCTTTCAGCGTGGCAAAGTCGATCTCGTCGGCACTATGCGCCCAGTATTTGCGGTCCAGACCCTGCACGAAACCGGGAATGTTGGGCTGCCCGGTGCCATCGCGGCCCGTCGCAAAGACCAGCTTGCGGCACAGGATTGATTTCTCGCCCGCCCCCGACAGATGCAGGCGCAGCAGGTCGCCCTCTGGCTCGACCAAATCGACGGACACGCCGTTTTCGGTCGGGATGTCAAAGACCCGGCGATACCATTTCAGATAGTCCATCCACATCGGACGCGGGATCTTGTCCAGCGCGTCCCATTCCTTGGTGCCGAACTGTGCGCGATACCACGCCTGAAAACTCAGCGCCCCATGCCCAAAGGCCGGACCCGTCAGTTCCTTGGGCGAGCGCAGCGTCTCCATCCGTGCATAGGTCAGCCACGGCCCTTCCAGCCCCTCGGGGCTGCGATCCAGCACCCGCATGTTGTGAATGCCGCCGGTCTTCAACGCCAGCCACGCCACCATGCCGCACATGCCACCACCGATGATCACCACATCGCTGACACCGTCACGGGCAGGGACCCAATCCTTGCCCGGCCAGCACAGAAATTTCAGATCCTCGCGTAAGCGCGCCTCCAATACTGGCAGCCCTTGGCCGTCGATCGGGGAAGCGGAATCTGTGGTCATGTCATCTGTCCTTTATGGTCATCTTCAGTCACCTTCGGTCCTGTCCGCACAGATGCGGATCAGCCGGTGATGTGTCACGAGGCAAGCGTATCCTTGGGCAAGGCCTGGGCTTTGAAACGGGCGGTACTCGTATCGACGCAATAGCGTCCTGCATGATCTTGAGCGATCCGCGCCAGATCGTCCACCGCCTGAATGACGAAATCTGCCTTTTCGTCCGTCATCAGGGCAGAAAGATTCAGGCGCACCCAGCCGGGCTTGGCGGTTTCCTCGCCCCGCTCCAGCGCCGCCATGGTGGCATCGGAATCAGCCTTGCCCAACCCCAGCAAGCGGTGCCCATACGGCCCCGCACAGGCACAGCCGCCGCGCGCCTGCACCCCGGTCAGATCGCTGAGCAGCCGGGTGAAAAACTGGTGATGTATCTGCGCGCCCTGCCCGTCCGGCACCCGAAAGGAAAAGATCGGCAATGCGTCGGCGTCGGGTTTGCCCAGCACCTGAATGCGGTCATTCGCGGCCCAGACCTTCAACGCCCGCGCCCTCAGCGCGGCTTGCCGCTTGTCCAACCAATCCTGCCCCAACGCCTCTTTCACCAGCATGGCCAAGGCTGCGCGAATATCGCCGGTCACGTTCGGCGTGCCGCCTTCTTCGCGTGCGGCAAGGCTGTCGGAATAGACATGCCCCCAGGGCGACACAAAACTGACCGTGCCCCCGCCGGGGAGAGTCGGCGTGGCACGGCGGGCGATCGCGTCACGGATCACGGCGACGCCGCTGGACCCCGGACCGCCGGGAAACTTGTGGACCGAGAACACGATGGCATCTTTCTGGGCATCGCTGCCCTGTTTCATGTCCATCGCGCAATAGGGACCGGCGCAGCCATAATCCCAGATGGCCAGAGCATCGTGCGACCGCAGCATCCGCGTCACCGCGTCCACATCGGTCAGAATGCCGGTCACGTTGGACGCCGCCGAGAACGTGCCAACAATCCGCGCCGCCCCCTTGGCCGCCCACAAAGCGCGGGCCAGATCGTTCATGTCGACGCCGCCACCCTGTGCCTCGGCAACTTCGATCACCTCGGCCCCGGTTTCACGCCACGGCAAGATGTTGGAATGATGCTCGTACGGACCAGTCAGAACCACCACGCGCTGACCCTCTGCCACCAACGCGGCCAAATCCAGCAGGCCAACGATCCGGTTGATCCCGGCGGTTGACCCGGCCCCGGTGAACACCACGCTCATCCCCTGCCCCGCGCCGGTCAGGCGGGCGATCTCGGCCCGCGCCGCTTCGCGCAGTTTGGTCATGTATTCGCCGCAAAACGATGCCTGCGTGTGGGTGTTGGCATAATAGGGCAACACACGGTCACGAATGAAATCCTCGACCTGCGCCAAAGCCCGCCCGGATGCCACATAGTCGGCATAGACCAGCGGCTTCGGCCCGAACGGCCCGTCAATCTGCGCATCCTCGCCAATCAGCCCTTTGCGGATCCGGTCGTGAACGTCGGCACCCGTCAGCGCGGCTTTGAAATCATCGAGAGCGGTCATGTTATCTCCACGGTTTACACCAACCATCATGACGCAATATTCGCAAAAATCTTCACAGTTTTTCGCCGTTGTAATTAGATTTTTGGGTCATATAATCGGTATATGCCTGATAAATTCGATCATTTTGATTATCGCATCCTTGAAGAGCTGCAACGCGACGCCGCACAATCGCAACGTGCGCTGGCGGAAAAGGTTGGCTTGTCGCAGAACGCCTGCTGGCGGCGTCTGAAAACGCTCGAGGCGAAGGGCGCGATCCGCAACCGCACCGTGGTGATCGACCGCGAAAAACTGGGCGGCGGTTTCGTCGTGTTTTCGCTGATCAAGACGCGGCACCATTCCGCCGAATGGCTGCGGCAGTTCCGCAACCACGTCTCGGCGATCCCCGAGGTGATCGACTTCTTCCGCATCGGTGGCGAATACGATTACCTGTTGAAAATCGTCGTCGGCAACATGGCCGATTATGATGATGTCTATAAGCGCCTGATCGGCAATATCGAGCTTGAGACCGTTACATCCTATTTCGCGATGGAGGCGATCGAGGAACAGCGGCCCATTCCGCTTAGGTAAGGCTCAACCGATCTTCTCGCAATATTGAACAACGCAAGGGTGGACCCTGACCGCGGGTGGGGGTGAAGCCCCCGCCCATGGGGGCGGTCGGGGGCTGCCCGGCATGGCCGGGCGGGGAACATCACAGACCCTATCGCCAGTTCAGAACCACCTTGCCCGACTGGCCGGATTTCATCGCGGCAAAGCCCTCTTTGAAGTCATCCACATGCATGCGATGGGTGATCACCCGGCTGACATCCAGCCCGTTTTGCAGCATCGCGATCATCTTGTACCAGGTCTCGAACATCTCGCGGCCGTAGACGCCTTTGATGGTGATTGCCTTGAACACGATGCGCGACCAGTCGACCGGGGACTTGCCGGGCGGAATGCCCAACAGCGCGATCTTGCCGCCCATGATCAGGCTTTCCACCATCTGATCCAGCGCCTGCTGATTGCCTGACATTTCCAGCCCCACATCGAAGCCCTGCTTCATGCCCAGCTCGTGGATCACGTCCCGCAGATCCTCCTTGGTCACATCCACCGTGCGGATGTTGGGGCAGACATGCTGCGCCAGCGTCAAACGATCCGGGTTGATGTCGGTGATCACCACATGCCGCGCACCGGCATGTCGCGCGACCGCCGCGGCCATGATGCCAATCGGCCCGGCCCCGGTGATCAACACATCCTCGCCCAGCAAATCAAAACTCAGCGCCGTGTGCACCGCATTGCCCAACGGATCGAGGATCGCGCCGATCTCGTCCGGTATATCATCGGGCAGCGGCACCACGTTGAACGCAGGCAGCCGCAGATATTCCGCAAACGCCCCCTGCACATTCACGCCGATGCCCCGCGTGCCGGGGTCCAGATGGAACTTGCCCGACCGGCTTTGGCGGCTTTCCGTGCCGACCACGTGCCCCTCGCCCGAACACCGTTGCCCGATTTCAAGCCCGGTGACATTGCGGCCAAGCTCGACGATCTCGCCCGCAAACTCGTGCCCGGTGATCATCGGCACCGGAACGGTGGCCTCGGCCCACTCATCCCAGTTCCAGATATGGATGTCGGTGCCGCAAATGCCGGTGGCGTTGATGCGGATCAACACCTCATCGGGGCCAATCTCGGGCACCGGCGCCTGCACCATCCACAGCCCTTCTTCGGGCTTGGACTTCTCCAGCGCCTTCATCGTGTTGGGCAAGCTCATTTGATCACTCCCAGTTCGCGACCCACTTTGCCGAACGCAGCCAACGCGCGGTCAAGCTGTTCGGTGGTCAGGGCAGCGCTCATCTGGGTGCGGATCCGCGCCTTGCCATGCGGCACCACCGGGAAAAAGAAGCCGGAGACATAGACGCCTTCGTCAAACAACCCGGCCGCCATTTTCTGCGCCAGCGGGGCCTCTCCCAGCATCACGGGGATGATCGGATGCTCACCCTCTAACAGGTCAAAGCCAAGCTTGCTCAGCCCCGCGCGCCAATAGCGCGCATTCTCAAACAGCCTGGCGCGCAGGTCGGTGCCCTCTTCCACCAGCCGGATCGCCTCCAACCCCGCTGCGACAATCGATGGCGGCAAGGCGTTAGAAAACAGGTAAGGCCGCGCCCGCTGGCGAAGCAGGTCAATCACCGGCTGTGGCCCGGCGATATAGCCGCCAAGTGCCCCGCCCAAAGCCTTGCCCAACGTGCCGGTCAGAATGTCCACATCGACCCCGAAATGATCCGGTGTCCCCGCCCCGCGCGGCCCCATGAAGCCGGTGGCATGGCAATCATCCACCATCACCACAGCATCATATTCCCGCGCCAACCGCGTGATTTCCGGCAGGTTGGCAAGATACCCATCCATCGAAAAGACGCCATCAGTGGCGATCATCACATGCCGCGCCCCGCCCGCGCGCGCCTCTTTCAGCTTCGCCTCAAGATCACCCATGTCGTTGTTCGCGTATCGGAAACGCCGCGCCTTGCACAGCCGTATCCCGTCGATGATCGAGGCATGATTCAGCGCGTCCGAGACAATCGCATCCTCTGGCCCCAGCAGCGGTTCAAACAACCCGCCATTCGCATCGAAACACGCCGCAAACAGGATCGAATCGTCCTTGCCCAGAAACGCCGCCAGCTTCTGTTCCAGCTCGCGGTGCAAATCCTGCGTGCCACAGATGAACCGGACCGAGGCCATGCCGAACCCCTTGTCCTTCATCACGTCACAGGCGGCGCGGATCAGGTCGGGATGGTCCGCCAGCCCCAGATAGTTGTTGGCGCAGAGGTTGATCACCTCGCGATCCCCCACCGAAATCTCGGCCCCTTGCGGCGAGGTGATCAGGCGTTCACGCTTCATCAACCCGTCGGCCTCGATCCCCGCCAGCGTGTCGTTCAGATCTGCAATGAAACGGTCGGACATTGGATGCTCCTGTCATGTGCCTGTCGGACAGGCGGTGTCGAGACTTCCGAAGGTAAGCCCGACGCGACCGGCCTGCCAGCGGAAAATTCCGGCCACTGGTCAGGTCAGGCGCAGCCCCTCACCGCCGATCCCCGCATCCGCCAATTGCTCGCGATCCGGCAGGTCGCGCAGGCTTTCCAGCCCGAAGGCCACCAGAAACTGATCCGTGGTGACGAAAGTATAGGGGGCACCGCGTCGGGGCGCGCGCGGGCCGGTGGCAATCAGGGTGCGGTCATGCAGACGCCCGATCAGGTCGCGGCTGATCTCTTTGCCGAAGATGTCCTTCAACCCGTCGCGGGTGACAGGTTGATGATAGGCGATGGCGGCCAGAACCGCGATGTCGAACGGGTTCAGGTCCAGAAGCTGATCGCCGACATCTGCTGCCGCCCGGATTGCCGGCGCATAGGCGGCGCGGGTGCGCAGCATCCAGCCATCGCCAAGTCTTGCGACCTCGAACGCCCGCCCGGCCAGATCGGCGGACAGATCCTCCACCAGCAGGTCGACCGACACGCCCTCGCCCACGATCCGGGCCAGATCCTCGCGCGCGACGGGGGTGCGGCTGGCGAACAACACCGCCTCGACCCGGCGGATCCATTCCCGCCACCGCAGGTCAGGCGGCAGGTCGGACAGTTCGCGGTCCAGGTCGGGTGTGGGGGGATGCTCGGCCTTGCCCATGGCTAAACCCCGTAAATCCGGAAGGTATCGCGCCCCGTCAGCTCGCGCACCCCGCCCAGATCGACCAGCCGGTCGCAAAGCCGCCGCGCCGCGCGGTCCGACATGAGCGGTTTCAGCGCCGCAGGGGCCAACGCGTCGCGGGTCAGGAACATTTCGACTGCAGCGCCCGCCCCCTTGGCGCGCAACTTCGGGGCAATCTCTGCCAGCCGGTCGGCGGCGCGGGTCAGGTCCGCCATCAACGGCAAGGTGGTAATGGTCGCCCGGATCAGGGCGGCGTGGCAGGCTTCGGTCAGCTCTTCCCCCCGTAGGCGCAGGGCGCGCGGTTTGATCCCTGTCGCCAGCAAAGGCACAGGATGGGTCCACCCCATGCCACGCGCCAACGCCGCATCGGCCAGGATCAGCGCCGTCGCCTCCTGCCCCGGATGATCGGCAAGCACCGCGTCCAGCACCGCCGCCGCCCGCCGCACAGGCCCCCCCTGCGCCGCCGCCAGCCAGACCGGCAAATGCGACGCAAGCGCCTCCGGCACGGCCCGGCGCAGCGCGGGAACCGAAACAGGCCGCGCCACGGCCCGTTGCCATTGCTGAAAGATCAGCCCCGCCGGCCCCGGATGATCGCCCGGACGCAGCAGAACCACCGCATCGCGCAGCTCGGCCCGTCGCTCCGGTCGTCCGGTCAGGACCACGCAGGCTTCGGCAGCGGTCAGGGCAAGGCGCGCGCGCACAAGCTGAAGCGGCACATCGTCCTGTGACATCGCAACATGAAGATGCGCCAACGCCGCACCGGAAGAAAACACCAGGTCTTCATCCGTCGCGTGACGCCCCGCCACCGCCCAGGACGGCAGCGCCGAAAAGGTGTCGACCGAAAGATCACGTGGGGGCCTTGCGTGTGTCATGCGCGGATACTACGCATGGGCGGCGGTTTTATCCAGCGGCTTCCATTGAAACCGCCGCCGGGCCGCAAAGTCAGTCGGCCTCAGAACAGCCGGTCCGGCAACCAGGTCGCCAGCACCGGCAACAGCCAGATCAAGGCGATCCCCACAATCTGAAGGCCGATGAACGGCAACACACCGGCATAGATCTGCCCGGTCGTCACCTCTTTCGGGGCCGCCCCGCGCAGATAGAACAGCGAAAACCCGAAGGGCGGCGTCAGGAACGAGGTCTGCAGGTTCACCGCAATCAACACGCCCAGCCAGATCGGGTCATGGCCCAACAGGATCAGCGTCGGCGTCACCAGAGGCAGCACGATCACCGAGATTTCGACGAAATCCAGAAAGAACCCCAGAATGAAGATCACGACCATGCAAAAGACCAGCGCGCCATTGGCCCCGCCCGGCATTTCCGACAGGATGCCCGCGACGCGCTCTTCCCCGCCCAAGCCGATGAACACAAGGCTGAAGAATCCAGCCGCGATGATCGTCGCAAAGATCATCGAGGTCATGGTCATGGTGGATTTCACCGCCTCCTGCACGACCCTTTTTTTCAGCGCGGCGCGCAAGGCCAGAAGCACCGACACCCCGCCCACGACCGCCAAAGCGGCATAAAAAATACCAAGCACATACGCGCCCGAGGTCAGATCGCTGCGCTGAAACCGCACCGGAAACGCGCCTGCCAGGATACCCAGTGCAATCAGGGCCACCGTGCCCAGCAGGATCATGCGCGGCGCGATGCCAATACGATAGCCGGTCATCAACAGCGCCCCGACGGCGCCCACCGATGCGGCTTCGGTCGGGGTGGCAATGCCGCCCAGAATGGCCCCCAGCACGGCCACGATCAGAAGGACGGGCGGTATCACCGCGCCTACAACCTCGCGCCAGTCAGGCTTGGCCAGATCCAGGGGGGCGGGCGGCATATCCTGCGGGCGCAACCAGCCGCGCGCCACGATATAGATCAGATACAGGCACACCAACACCAGACCGGGGATCACGGCGGCGGCGAAGAACTGGCCGACCGACAGCGCCTCGACCGAGAACTTGCCTTGCTCATATTGCGCCTGCTGGAACGAGGTGGACATCACGTCGGCCAGAATGATCAGCAGGGTCGAGGGCGGAATGATCTGCCCAAGCGTCCCTGCTGTGCAGACGATGCCCGACGCCACCCGCGCGTCATATCCGGCGCGCAGCATGGTGGGCAGGGCGATCATGCCCATCGCCACCACGGTTGCCCCGACAATCCCCGTCGAGGCCGCCAGAAGCGTGCCAACCAGCACAACGGAAATCCCCAAACCCCCGCGCAACTGCCCGAACAGGCGCCCCATCGTGTCCAGAAGCCCCTCGGCAATGCGGCTTTTCTCAAGCAGCGCGCCCATCAGCACGAACAGCGGAATGGCGATCAGCACCGGGTTGGTCAGAACGCCATACACCCGCTGGCCCAACGCGCCCAGCAAGCCGATATCCATCTGCCCCAGCATCCAGCCCAGATAGGCAAAGATCACGGCAACCCCCGCGATGCTGAACGACACCGGGAACCCCAGAAGGATCGCACCCATCAGGGCGGCAAACATGATCAGGTCGAGATATTCGATCATCAGGTCTCTTTCCCGGCCAGAAGGCGGATCAACAGGGCAAGCGATTGCAGCATCACGAGGACGCAAAAGGCGGGTATCAGCGATTTCAACAGAAACACCGCCTCGATCCCGCCGACGGAAATCGGGCCTTCAAGGATTGCCCATGAATTGCGCACCGATGGCCAGGACCAGTAGATCAGCGCGATCATCGACGGCATCAACAAGAACAGGTGGCCGAAAATGTCGATCCGGCGGCGCACCTCCGGGGTCGCCTTGGCATAGAACACATCGACCCGCACATGCTTGTCGACCAGCAGCGTATAGCCCGCCGCCAGCATGAACAGGGATGCGTGCATGTAAAGCACACTCTCCTGAACGGCGATCGAGTTCACCCCGAACGCATAGCGCCCGACGACGATGCCGAACTGCACCAGCATCATCGCCAGCGCCAGCCAGCGCACCACATGGGCCACGCCGATGTTCACCTTGTCCAAGGCGTTCGCCAGTTGCTCCATCGTCGGCCCCCGTCGCAAAACTCACGAAGGGCGCAGCCATCGCCGCGCCCTTGTGCGGAAGGTCTCAGTAGCCCATGACCAGGTTACGGGCGTTCATCTGACCGTTGTCAGCATAGACCATGTATTGGCCGACCGAGTCGCGATAGGCGACAAAGCTCTCGGTGATCCGTTTCACCAGCTCGTCATCGTCATTGCGCAGATCGTCGATGACTTCGCCCGCAGCCTTGCCCATGGCGGTGATCACATCCTCGGGGAACATTTTCACCTGCACGCCGTGCTCGGCGACCATCGCCTGCAAGGCCTGCGCGTGCTTGGTGGTGTATTCGGTCCAGACCTGATTATACAGGCTGTCACACGCCGCTTGCACAACCTGCTTCAGGTCGTCGGGCAGTTCGTTGAACACGTCCATGTTCACGCCACATTCCTCGGCCGAGGACGGCTCGCCCACGCCGGGCCAGTAATAGTTCTGCGCCACCTGGTAATAGCCAAGCGCGCTGTCGGTCCACGGGCCGATGAACTCGCCCGCGTCCAAGGCGCCGGTTTGCAACGCCTGGAACATGTCCGGGCCGCTCATCGCTTCCGCCGCCATGCCCATCTTTGCCGCCATTTCCGAGGCCAGCCCGGTGGTGCGGAACTTCATGCCCTTCAGGTCTTCGGCCGAGTTCACTTCGTTGCGGAACCAACCGCCCCATTGCGGGCCAGAGTTGCCACACAGGAAGGGTTTGATGCCGAACCGGCCATACATTTCGTCGTAAAGCGCCTGACCGCCGCCATGCACCATCCAGCCGACCTGTTCATCCGCGCGCAGCCCAAATGGTTGCGAGCCGAACAGAAGGATGCCCTTAGACTTCGACCCCCAATAGGCGGGGACGGCGTGATACAACTCGGCGGTGCCTTCGCTGACCGCGTCAAAGACGCCGCGACCGGGCACAAGCTCTCCGGCAGGGAACAGTTTCACCTCGATCCGGCCCCCTGACAGGGTGGTGATCCGGTCGGCCAGTTGTTGTGCGGCCACGCCCGGCCCGGGCAGGTTCTTGGGCCACGCGGTGACCATCTTCCACTGGCGCTTGTCCTGCGCGATGGCAGGGGTTGCGAGCGCCGTGGCAGCAGTGCCGATGGCCCCGGTTGTCAGAAATGTCCGTCTTTGCATATGCCTCTCCTCCACTCGGCAGTTGCGACCAAAGGGCAGGCAGCGCGCGCCCTTGGTCAAATCCGTGCATAAAGCTATTATGTAAATACATAATAGAGTCAATCTTTCCGGCGCAAAAAGCGGGTTATGCCAGCAGCCCTCGCGCAATGATTGTGCGCTGGATCTCGGACGACCCTTCATAGATGCGGAAAATCCGAAGATCGCGCAGATAGCGTTCCAGCGGGAAGTCGCGGGTGTAACCGTAACCTCCGTGAATTTGCAGTGCCCGATCGGCAATCCGCCACGCTGCCTCACTGGCGTAAAGCTTGGCAAAGGCGGATTCGCTGGAATAGCGCACGCCGGTCCCGCGCAGGGTCGCCGCCTGCATCGCCAGCGCGCGGGCGGCTGCCAATTCGGTGGCGCTGTCGGCCAGCATCCATTGCAGCCCCTGAAAATCGGCAATCGGATGACCGCTTACCTGACGTTCCTTGGCATAGGATATCGCGGCGTTCAGCGCAGCTTCGGCGATGCCCGTGGCCTGCGCCGCAACCTCGATCCGGCCGTTGTCCAGCACTTTCATCGCGGTGCGAAAGCCCGTGCCCTCGTCGCCCAGACAGTTTTCTTCCGGCACCCAGCAATCAAAGCTGATGCCAAACACATGCCCGCCTTTCAGGCCCATCGTCTTTTCATGCGGCGCGATCGCCACGCCGTCGATCTTCTTCGGCTCGACGATAAAGGCGCTGACACCACGCGCACCGGCATCGGGGTCGGTCTTGGCATAGACCACCATGAAATCCGCCGCCCCCGCGTTCGAGATAAAGCACTTGGACCCCTTGATCCGGTATCCATCACCTTCGCGCTTCGCCGTCGTGCGCATGTCGGCGGGGTTCGACCCGGCCTGCGGTTCGGTCAGGGCAAACGCACCCAGTGACGTGCCCGCCGCCGCACCCGGCAAAATGCGCGCCTGCAAGTCGGCATCTGCCCCCAGCAGCAGCGAATCCGTCGCCAGAAAATGCGCGGTCAGCATGGATGCGGTCGACCCACAGGCCCCCGCAATCGCCTCGACCGCCGCATACAGCGCGGGGCCGGACAGGCCGATACCGTCGTGCTCTTCCGGCAGGTTCAGGCCAAACAAGCCCAATTCCGCCATCGCGTCCCGATGGACGGTGGCAAACAGGGATTCCTCGTCGATCTGCGCCGCTTTCGGGGCCAAAACCTCGGTCGCGAACCGTTCGATCTGCGCGACCAGCGCGCGTTCGTCGTCGCTCATGGGATAGGTGGTCATGCGCCTTGCTCCTTGTTCAAAGTGTTCAGAATGTCGCCTGCATCTGCGTTCAGGGCCGGGGCCGGTTTGCGCCCGCCGCGTCCCACACCGCTGAAATGCACCGGCTGTTCGGGGACGTTCAAAACGCCCAAACCGGGGTGCGTGACCGTGGACGCCAACCCGCGCTCCACCGCTTGAGGCGAGGCCCAAGCCTCGGCCACCGATTGAATGGAGGATGCCGGAATGCCCGCCGCCGACAGGTGGTCCACCACCTGATCCACAGGCAACGTGCCTGCCCACTGGTCGATATACTCCGCCAAGGCAGGTTCGTTTTCGCGGCGCAAAGGATCGCTGGCAAACCGCGCATCCTGCACCAGTGCGGGCTGGCCGATCACCTCGCAGAAGGTCGCAAACAGCCGGTCATTCAGAACTGCCAGTGCGAAATGCCCGTCCGCCGCCGGATAGGTGCCAAAAGGCGCGGACAGCGGGTGGCGGTTGCCGGTGCGTATGGGTTCCTCGCCCCCCATCAATGTGCGGCAGGCCAGAATGGGCATCATCGACACCAACCCGTCAAACAGCGCCACATCCACATGACGTCCCAGCCCCGTGCGACTGCGATCAAACAGGGCAACCATCGTGCCCCATGCGGCAAACAGGCCACCGGCCACGTCACCCAACGCCTCGCCCACCATCGTCGGCGCGCCATCAGGTTCTCCGGTCGCGTCCATCAACCCGCTCATCGCCTGTACGATGATGTCATAGGCGGGTTTTTTGGTGTTCGGCCCGGTCTGCCCGAAACCGGAAACAGACACATAAACCAGATGGGGAAAGCCCTCGGCCAGCGCGTCATAGCTTAGCCCCAGTTTCTCCATCACGCCGGGGCGGAAGTTTTCGATCAGCACGTCGCAATCGGCCAGCAGCACCTTGACCGTCGCAATCGCGTCGGGCGATTTCAGGTCCAGCGCAATGGACCGCTTGCCCCGGTTGATCGCCTGAAACAACAGGCTTTCGCCATCCTTGAACGGGCCGATATGGCGGTAATCGTCGCCATGCGCGGCTTCGACCTTGATCACATCCGCACCCAGATCGGCCATCATTGCGGTGCAGTATGGACCCGCCAGAACGCGGGTGAAATCAAGCACGCGCACCCCGCTCAGGGGCTGGGACGTTTGGGAATTGGGGGGCTGCGTTGGCATATGATCCTCCGATTTTGATCGGTTGAGCATACAGGCCAACATGCTATAACTAGAAATACACATTGCTGATAGAGCGATTAATGCAAACTATACCCATCAGCCTGCGCCAGATCGACTATGTCATCGCCGCCGCGGACACCGGCAGCACCGCCGCCGCCGCGCGGGTGTTGAACGTGTCGCAACCGTCGGTGTCGCTGGCAATTACCAAGGTCGAGGATCATTTTGGCCGCCCGCTGTTCGCGCGCAGCGCGGGTCAGGGCATCGCGCCCACCGCGTTCGGGTTGCGTAAGTTGGGCGCCTTGCGCAGCCTGCGCGCACAGGCGCAATCGGTGCTTGATCACAAAGACAGCGGGGCGGAGGTCCTGAACCTTGGCGTCTTCTCGACCCTTGGCCCCCGTTACGCACCTGCGCTGGTCAACGGCTTTCAAAAGACCAATCCCAACCCGGCAATCAAGCTGCACGAAGGCGACCTTGACCGGCTGACCCGATGGCTGGAAAACGGCCGCATCGACCTTGCCCTGATCTATGATTTCGGTCTGCCCTCGACGCTGGAGATCACACCGCTGGCCGATATCCGCCCCTATGGTCTGGTCGCGGGCACGCATCCGCTGGCCGGACGGGGGACGGTTGCAATGGCGGAACTTCTGACCGATCCGCTGATCTTGATGAGCCTGCCACACAGTCGCGATTATTTCCTGACGCTGGCGCAGATGAACGGTATCCGGCCGCGCATCGCGCATGAAACCGGCTCGGTCGAGATGTTGCGCGCCATGGTCGCCAACAATATGGGCGTGGGGCTGGTCGCCACCGACATCGCGCAGGACACCGCCTGTGACGGCCAGCCCGTCACACGGCTGGAACTGTCAGACCCGCTTGTGCCCCACCGCATCGCGCTGGCCCGTGCATCACATCCGCATACCGCGCCGCTGGTCGCCGCCTTTCAGGATCATGTGGCCAGCGCCTTCAACGCCTGACACGCTATGTCTGGCCTTTTACGCCTTATGTCTATATCTTTTGAAAAAATCCGCCGGGATCATCCAAAACCGCAAGGTCGAAAGGCACATCATGTCCATAACCTATCGCGAGGTGAAAGCCGATATCCTGCGCCAGATCACCCAAGGCACGCTTGCCCCCGGCAGCGCCATGCCGAACGAGGTCGACCTGGCCGCAAGCTATGGCTGTGCGCGAGCCACTGTCAATCGGGCGATGCGCGAACTGGCCGATGATGGCATCATCGAACGCCGCCGCAAGGCCGGCACGCGGGTGCGGCAAAATCCAATCCGGCAGGTCCGCCTGAACATCCCCATCGTCGGGCAGGAGATCGAGGAGCTGGGCGCCACCTATCGCTATGCGCTGGTGCACGGTCAGGCCGAACCCGCCCCCAACTGGCTGCGTGCCCGCATGGCGTTGCAGCGTGACGACCGGGTGTTGCACCTGACCTGTATGCATTACGCCGATGGCGCGCCGTATCAGCACGAGGATCGTTGGATCAACCTCTCGGCCCTGCCGGAAGCCGAGCAGCATGATTTCTCGGAAGTAGGTCCCAACGAATGGCTGGTCTCGACCGTGCCGTTCACCGACGCGCAGATCAGCTTTCACGCGGTTCAGGCCGACGCGACCATCGCGGATTATCTGGATTGCACCGAAGGCGACGCCCTGTTCCAGACGGAACGCACCACGTGGCTTGAGGGGCGGACGATCACCTTTGTGCAACTGACCTATCGCCGCGGCCACCGCGTGACGATGCAATATTAGACGCCCATGAAAAACGACCCGCGCAGAGTGATCTGCACGGGCCTTTCCAAGGGTTTGGTCAGCTATACGCCGCATCCACGATGATCTCGACCTTCAATTCGGGTCGCGCCAGTTTGGCTTCGCCACAGGCGCGGGCAGGCGCATGGCCCTCGGGCACCCAGGCGTTCCAGACCTCGTTCAGCCCGTCGAAATCGCTCATGTCAGCCAGCCAGATGGTGGCGCGCAGCATGTGTTCGCGCGACGATCCCGCCTGCGTCAGCAACGCATCGACGCGGCGCAGGCACTCGGCGGTTTGGTCCTGAATGGTGTCGCCTTCCCCGACCTGTCCGGTCAGGTAAGCCACGCCATTGTGTTTCACGATCTTTGACGACCGGATGCCGGTGTCGATACGTTCGATCATATCTGGGTCTCCTGCATTGGAATGGGGGGCGATTGTCGCCCCCCTGATCTTTACAGAATACCCGGCAGGTTCAAGCCGTTCTCGCGCGCGCACTCCTTGGCGATCTCATAGCCTGCATCGGCGTGGCGCATGACGCCGGTGGCCGGGTCGTTCCACAAGACACGCTCGATCCGGCGGTCTGCGTCCTCGGTCCCGTCACAGCAGATCACCATGCCCGAGTGCTGGCTGAAGCCCATGCCAACCCCGCCACCGTGGTGCAGAGACACCCAGGTTGCGCCCGACGCGGTGTTCAGCAGCGCGTTCAGAAGCGGCCAGTCCGATACGGCATCCGAGCCGTCCATCATTGCCTCGGTTTCGCGGTTGGGCGAGGCAACGGACCCGCTGTCTAGATGGTCGCGGCCAATCACGATCGGCGCTTTCAATTCGCCATTGCGCACCATTTCGTTGAACGCCAGACCCAGCTTGTGACGCACGCCCAGACCAACCCAGCAGATCCGCGCGGGCAGACCCTGGAACGCGATCCGCTCGCGGGCCATGTCCAGCCAGTTGTGCAGGTGGCTGTCTTCGGCCAGAATTTCCTTCACCTTGGCGTCGGTCTTGTAGATGTCTTCCGGATCGCCCGACAGGGCTGCCCAACGGAACGGGCCGATGCCGCGGCAGAACAGCGGGCGGATATAGGCGGGCACGAAGCCGGGGAAATCAAAGGCGTTCTCAAGCCCTTCCTCCAGCGCCATCTGGCGGATGTTGTTGCCGTAATCGACGGTCGGGATGCCGGCGGCGTGGAAATCGACCATCGCCTTGACCTGCACCTTCATCGACGCGCGAGCAGCCTTCTCGACCGCTTTCGGGTCGCTTTCGCGCTTCTCGCGCCATTCCGCCATGGTCCAGCCCTGCGGCAGATAGCCGTTCACGGGGTCATGGGCGCTGGTCTGGTCGGTGACGATGTCGGGGCGGATGCCGCGTTTTACCAGTTCGGGGAACACATCGGCAGCATTGCCCAGAAGCGCGACCGACTTGGCTTCACCGGCAGCGGTCCAGCGTTCGATCATCTCAAGCGCCTCGTCCAGACTGTCGGTTTTTTCGTCCACGTAACGGGTGCGCAGGCGAAAGTCGATGCTGTCGGGGTTGCACTCAACCGCCAGACAGCAGGCCCCGGCCATCACGGCAGCCAACGGCTGAGCACCGCCCATGCCGCCCAGACCACCGGTCAGAATCCACTTGCCGGTCAGGTCGCCACCGTAATGCTGACGCCCGGCTTCGACAAAGGTTTCATAGGTGCCCTGCACGATGCCCTGCGAACCGATATAGATCCACGAGCCGGCGGTCATCTGGCCATACATCGCCAGACCCTTCTTATCCAACTCGTTGAAATGATCCCACGTCGCCCAATGCGGCACGAGGTTCGAGTTCGCAATGAGCACGCGCGGCGCGTCCTTGTGCGTCGGGAAAACGCCCACGGGCTTGCCCGATTGCACCAGCAACGTCTGATCGTCGTCCAGATCACGTAAAGTGGCGACGATTTTGTCGAAATCGTCCCAAGTGCGCGCGGCGCGGCCTATGCCGCCATAGACGACCAGCTCGTGCGGGTTTTCGGCCACATCCGGGTGAAGGTTGTTCATCAACATCCGCAGGGGCGCTTCGGTCGTCCAGTGCTTGGCCGTCATCTCGGTGCCGGTTGCGGGATAGATGTCGCGGGTGTTCTTGCGCGGATCGCTCATGATGTTCCTTTCAGGTCAGGTGCCATGTCGGCCAAGGTTGTCAGAATGGTTTTCAGATGCCCGCGCAGCCGCGCGGATTTTTCGGTGTCATAGGTCCAGGGCGCGGCCTCGTCCGTCAGATAGGTGCTTTGCGCCAGTTCCATCTGAATCGCGTGCAGCCCCTCGGCCGGGCGGCCATAATGGCGCGTGGTCCAGCCGCCCTTGAAGCGCCCGTTGGTGACGGTGGAATATCCATCCGCCATCTGGCACAGGCTTTGCACGGCGGCCTCAATCTGCGCCGCGCAGGTGGTGCCCAGATTTGTGCCGATGTTGAAATCGGGCAGGGTGCCGTCGAACAGAAACGGGATGTGGGACCGGATCGAGTGGCAATCATACAGGATCGCGATACCGTTTCGGTCGCGCACTCGCTCAAGCTCGGCCTGCAATGCGGCGTGATAGGGCGCGTGGAAGGCTTGGCGCCGCGCCTCGACCTCGGCGTCCGTGGGCGGAGTGTCCCAAATGTCCTGCCCGTCGAAATCGGTCAGCGGCACCAGCCCGGTGGTGTTCTGGCCGGGGTAAAGCGACACGCCCGACGGGTCGCGGTTGGCGTCGATCACATAGCGATGGAAGGTCGCGCGCACCGTAGTCGCGCCGGGCAGCAATCCGTCATAGAGCGTGTGGATATGCCAATCCGTGTCGTCCAGCCCCTGCCCGCGCGCATTCAGTCGCGCCTTGATATCTTCGGGAACATACGTCCCCGTATGGGGAAGCCCCAGCACGATGGGGCTGTCGCCCCGGTGAATTTCAACAGGGGTCATGGGTGAAGCTCCGGCATGTGGGTTTTCGTGGCAGCGACAACCGCGTTCGACGCAATCAGCGCCGCCGCTTTTTCCAAGTCAGGCGCAAGGTAACGATCATCCCCCAGCGTTTCGACCTGCCCGCGCACGGCGGCGATCACGGATACCAGCGGCGCACTTGTCGCCAGTGGCGCGCGGAACTCGACCCCTTGCGCGGCGCACAGAAGTTCGACCCCAAGGATGCGTTCCAGATTGGCGACCATGCGCGACAGACGCACCGCGCCATGGGCGGCCATGCTGACGTGGTCTTCCTGATTGGCCGAGGTCGGCGTTGAGTCGGTCACGCAAGGGTTCGCCAGATGCTTGTTCTCGCTCATCAACGCAGCCGTGGTCACTTCGGCAATCATATAGCCCGAGTTCAGCCCCGGATCGGGCGTCAGGAACGGCGGCAGATCATGGCTCAGCACCGGATCAACGATCAGGGCAATGCGGCGTTGCGCAATCGCGCCGATCTCGGCAATCGCCAATGCGATCATGTCAGCGGCAAAGCCCACGGGTTCGGCATGAAAGTTGCCGCCCGACACGATCAGCCCCGCCTCGCTCAGCACCAGCGGGTTGTCGGTGGCGGCGTTCGCCTCGATCTCCAACGTGCGGGCGGCCATGCGCAGCATGTCCATCGCGGCACCTGTCACCTGCGGCTGACACCGGATGCAATAGGGGTCTTGCACGCGGGTATCCCCTTCGCGGTGGCTTTCGCGAATGACCGATCCGTCCAGCAACGCACGCATGGTTGCGGCGGCCTCGATCTGGCCCGCATGACCGCGCAAGGAATGAATTTCGGGTTGCAAGGGCGCGGTCGATCCCATGATCGCGTCCGTGGACATCGCCGATGTGACCAAAGCCGAGCACATCGCCCGCCACGCGCCAAACAGGCCGATCAGTGCATAGGCGGTGGTGAATTGCGTGCCGTTGATCAGGGCCAGCCCCTCTTTCGCGCCCAGCACGATGGGGGTCAGGCCTGCGCGGCGCAACGCCTCGGCCCCCGGCAGAACTTTGCCTTCGAACGTCGCTTCGCCGTGGCCAATCATTGCCGCTGCCATATGCGCCAGCGGGGCCAGATCGCCGGACGCGCCGACCGATCCCTGCACCGGGATCACCGGCGTGACGCCGCGCGCCAGCATCCCTTCCAGCAGCTCGACCAGCTCCATCCGCACGCCGGACGCACCGCGCCCCAGCGACAGCAGTTTCAGCGCCATCATCAGGCGGGCGTGGGGTTCGGGGATCGCCTCGCCCACGCCGCAGCAATGGGACAGGATCAGGTTGCGTTGCAGGGTGGCAGTGTCGGACGGGTCGATTTTGACCGAGGCCAGTTTGCCAAAGCCGGTGTTCACGCCGTAAACCGCGTCCGTCCCATTGGCCGCGTCAGCAATCTGTGCCTGCGCCGCACGGATGCCGTCATGGCAGGCCGGATCAAGGCGCACGGCAAGCCCGTCGCGCCAGATCATTTCCAGATCGGCCAGAGTGGTGGCGCCGGGTGTCAGGGTCAGTGTGGTCATGCGATTTCTCCAGTGATACGAAACGCCAACGGATTGAAGCCGATGCGATAGGACAGTTCCGCAGGTTCCGCGATGTCCCAAACGGCCAGATCGGCCACCTGCCCCGGCGCAATCGTGCCCAAATCCGCCAGCCCCAGCGCGGCAGCGGCGTGTTGCGTGACGCCGCGCAGCGCTTCTTCGGGTGTCATGCGAAACAGGGTGCAGCCCATGTTCATCGTCAGCAGGATCGAGTTCAAAGGAGAGGTGCCGGGATTCAAATCCGTCGCGAGCGCAATCGGCACATTATGCTTGCGCAGAAGATCAAGCGGGGGCTGCTGGGTTTCACGCAGGGTGTAGAACGCACCGGGCAGGATCACGCCCACGGTGCCAGCGTCCGCCATCGCGCATACGCCGTCTTCGTCCAGATACTCGATATGATCGGCCGACAGTGCGCCATAGCTGGCCGCCAGCTTCGCGCCGCCCAGATTGGACAATTGTTCGGCGTGCAGTTTGACCGGCAAGCCCAGTTCCTGTGCCACGTCAAAGACGCGGGCGATCTGGGCGGGTTGGAACGCAATGCCCTCACAGAACCCGTCCACTGCATCCACCAACGCTTCGGCGTGGGCCGCACGCAGGGCTGGGATGCACACTTCGTCAATGTACGCGTCGTCGCGGCCCGTGTATTCCGGCGGGGTGGCATGGGCGCCGAGGAAGGTGGTTATCACGCGAAGGGGGCGCTGGTCCGCGATCTGGCGCGCCACGCGCAGCATCCGAAGTTCGGTGTCCAGGTCCAGACCATAGCCGGACTTGACCTCGATCGTGGTCACGCCTTCGGAGATCAGCACATCGACGCGGCGCAGTGCCTGCGCAAGCAGGTCTTCTTCACGGGCCGCGCGGGTGGCCTTCACGGTCGACACGATCCCCCCGCCGGCGCGGGCAACTTCCTCATAGCTGGCCCCGTTCAGGCGCATTTCAAATTCCACTGCGCGGTCGCCGCCATGCACGATATGCGTATGACAGTCGATCAGCCCCGGCGTCACCACGCGCCCACCCAGCGCACGCTGATCCAGCCCGGCAAATTCGGCTGGCACGTCCGCCCGCGGCCCGACCCAGGTGATTCTGCCATCCTGAATGGCAATCGCGGCGTCGCGGATCATCCCGTAAGGCGCGTCGCCATCCGCCATGGTTGCTACGTGCAGATCGGTCAAAAGCTGGGGCATAGCCGTCATAAGATCGGTCCTTTTCGCGAAGTTTCGTCTTTTCTGGTATAATTTTATGTGCAATATGTCTATACATAAAATGAAATACACAGGATAAAGACCATGATCCACGCCCGTCAGGCCCTGCTCGCGTCCGGTTGGGCGCAGGATGTTCGCATCACCCTTGAAGGTGGCCGCATTGATCAGATCGCGGCCAATATAGCCGCCCAACCGGGTGACGTGCGCGTCGATACCCTGCTGCCGGCCTTGGGCAACCTGCACTCGCACACATTCCAGCGCGCAATGGCTGGCATGACCGAGGTCCGCAAGGCCGGGCGCGACAGTTTCTGGACCTGGCGCGAGCTGATGTATCGCTTCATGGACCGCCTGACCCCGGATCAGATCGAGGCCATCGCGGCGCTGGTTTTCGTCGAAATGCAGGAGGCCGGATATTCCAGCGTAGGCGAGTTTCACTATGTCCACCACCAACGCGGCGGCGCGCCCTATGACACGCTGGCCGAATTGTCGCTGCGGGTGATGGCGGCGGCGGGCGAGACCGGCATTGGCCTGACCCATTTGCCGGTGCTCTATACCTATGGCGGGGCGGGCAAGGTGCCGCTGGCCGAAGGGCAGATGCGCTTTGGCAACGATGTTGACCGCTTTGCCGATCTTGTCGCGGACGCGCGCGCCGGGCTGTCAAACCTGCCCGATGACGCCCGCGTCGGCATTGCGCCCCATTCGCTGCGGGCCACGTCCCCCGACGATCTGGCCCGCGCGCTGGCGGACCATCAGGGCGGGCCAGTGCATATCCACATCTCGGAACAGCCGAAAGAAGTCGAGGATATTCACAATTGGCTGGGCGCGCGCCCGGTCGAGTGGCTGCTGGCCAATGCCCCGGTCGATAACGGCTGGTGCCTGATCCACGCCACCCACATGACCGAGGGTGAGACCCGCGCGATAGCGAAATCTGGTGCTGTTGCAGGCCTGTGCCCCATTACAGAAGCGAACCTTGGCGACGGCCCCTTCAACGGCCCCACCTTCCTTGAGGCCGGCGGCGCGTTCGGTGTCGGCTCGGACAGCAACGTCAATATTTCACTGACGGAAGAGTTGCGCACGCTGGAATACTCCCAACGCCTGCGCGACGTGGCGCGCAACGTGATGGTGGTCGGCGAAGGCTCGGTCGGGGCGACACTTTATACGGGCGCGGCAAGAGGTGGCGCGCAAGCCCTGGGCCGTGACGCGGGCGAGATTGCGCCGGGGCGTCTGGCGGATCTGGTCGCCATCGACAGCACCGATCCGACCCTGTGCGCCCTGACGCCGGACCAGATCCTTGACGGTCTGTGCTTCGCCGCGAAAGACAGCGTCATCACCGACCTGTGGTCAGCCGGGCGGCATAACGTAACTGGTGGACGGCATATCGCGCGGGATGCGGTGGTCGCGCGGTATCGCAACGCGGTCGCGGACCTGCTGGCTTCGCTTTGACCTTTCAGGGGTCGTTTACGGTAGGGGGCGAAATGACACTCTAAGCGTTTTCGCGATGCCGTTTGACGATGCTAAGCACGGTATTCTTGCTGATGCAGAGGTAGCGCGCGATCCAGCGATAGCTACGTCCTTCCTCAACGGCGGCAAGAACGTCCGGTGCAAGTTTGTCTGATTTTGGACGCTGCTCCGGCTGGCGCCCTAGTTTTTTCCCGCGCGCGCATGCTGCCGCCAGGCCAGATTTTACGCGCTCACTAATCAGGTCCCGTTCAAATTGCGCGATCCCTGTCAGCATCGTTGCCATCATGCGTCCATGCGGCGTGTCCAATTCAAAAGTCATACCTGACATTGCGACGATCGAAACTTTCCAGCCTGAGAGCTTGTTAAGGGTGTCGAGCAAGTCTTGAGTGGAGCGCCCCCAACGCGAAAGCTCGGTGACCAACACCGCGTCGACTTTGCGGGCTTGGGTCAGTTCCAAGACTTTTGATCGCTCTGCGCGGTTAGACTTGGTGCCTGATGCAGTTTCCTTGAAAATACTAGTGACTTCATAACCGCCGCGCTCTGCAAATTCGGCCAGTTCACGCAGTTGGCGTTCGCAAGACTGATCGGAAGTCGAAACCCGCGCATAGATCGCCGCTTTCTGTCCCATTTGACCCCTTCAGATTTTCGCCTTGCAAGCCATTGATTTTGCTGGCGTGACTATCGTCATAAACAGACACTTGTTCAATAGGTACATATTTCATGCCCCGCCGCAGCATTCTGACCGACCGACAGCGCGCAGCGTTATTTGATCTTCCCTCCGATGAACCCTCGCTACTGCGGCACTACACTTTGTCCGACGAAGATCTGGACCACATCAATCAACGCCGCCGTCCGGAAAACAGACTGGGTTTTGCGCTTCAGCATTGCGCACTGAGATATCCCGGCCGAGCGCTGACACCAGGCGAACTGATCCCGCACGATGTGCTTGCCTCCACAGGAGCTCAGTTGGGCCTCACCGATGAGGCCTTGCTTTCATATGCCGCACGACGGCAAACCCGACAGGAGCATATGGAAGCGCTACGACACCTATTATGGTTATCGGGCGTTTTCCGGTCGCGGTGCCCGCGATCTGAAAAACTGGCTGGAACAGGAGGCAGAACTTGCGACCTCGAATGAAGATATCGCGCGGCGGTTTATCGATGAAGGTCGGAGGGCGCAGACGATCCTTCCAGCGATGACGACAGTCGAGCTGTTATGCGCAGATGCTTTGGTGGCTGCAGAACGACGGATCGAAACTCGGATCGCACAACGTTTGTCCGATGAACTATGCGGCCAACTTGACACTTTATTATCTGAGCACATTGATGACCGGCTCACGCGGTTCGTGTGGTTACGCCAATTCGAAGTTGGCAACAATTCGGCAGGAGCAAACCGGCTGCTAGATCGGCTGGAATTTCTGAAGGGCATCAATCTACCGCCGAATTTGGTTCAAGGCGTACCAGAACACCGTGTCACTCGCCTCCGTCGTCACGCTCGGCGATTTTCTTGGAGGTCAAGTTTCGTTCCAGAATACCGAGTCCGCAGGCCATCACGCCAATGGCTCCCGGCAAGAACGCGCCGTGATACTTGACTGAACAGATGTCGACGCCGTCCGCTAACCCATTACAACGATGTACATTATCCTCCGAAAAATGACGCCCGACGCGCCCTGAAGTAGTACCGGAAAACTGGACAGTCAGCTAACGTGTATCCCAAACCTTTGAAGAGATACGAGAATGGCGAAGCGCCGGAAGTCTACAGACCAGTTTAAGGCCAAGGTGGCGTTGGAAGCGCTGCGAGGCGACAAGACGATCCAGGAGATTGCGGCAAGGCATCAGGTTCACCCGAACCAGGTGAGTACATGGAAACGTCAGGCTGTCGAAGGCATGGCCGATTTGTTTGCCCGTGGCGGCAAACCGGAAGGTCTGACAGAAGCAGAAGTTAAGGAACTTCATGCCAAGATCGGGAGGCTGGCTGTCGAGAATGATTTTTTTGTCCGAAGGGCTGAAGCGGTAAGCCCCGAGAAGAAACGCGCGATGATTAAGCGGGACCATCCCGAGTTGAGCATCAGCCAGCAATGCAAACTGGTGCGGCTGTCGCGGTCGGCGTTATACTACACGCCGGTCGGGATCGACGCGAACACGCTGGCGATGATGAAAGAGGTCGACCGGGTCTTCACCAGATACCCGTTCTTCGGCAGCCGCCAGATCGCCGCCTATCTGTGCCGGGACGGGATCGTTGTCGGGCGCCATCGCGTAAGAAGGCTGATGGCGAAGATGGGGCTGGAGGCGATCTCCAAACAGCCCCGCACCAGCCAGCCGCATCCCAAGCATCCGGTCTATCCCTACCTGCTTCGATGCATGCAGATCGAGAGGCCAAACCAGGTCTGGTGCGCCGAGATAACCTTCGTCCCGGTGCGAAACGGATTCCTCTATCTCGTGGCGATAATGGATTGGGCATCGCGCAAGGTCCTGAGCTGGCGGCTGTCGAATACGATGCATGCCGACTTCTGCCCCTCCCGGCAGATTTGCTTTGCAAATCGCCTGCCGGGCAATGGTCGATGCCCTGAACGAAGCCATCGCCAAACACGGCCCTCCCGAGGTCATGAACACGGATCAAGGGTCGCAGTTCACGGGATCGGCTTGGATCTCGACGCTGACCGAGGCAAGCGTGCGCATCTCAATGGATGGACGCGGGCGTTATCTGGACAACATCTTTAACGAACGGCTGTGGCGCAGCCTGATGCGATCTATCTCTAAGAGATCAATCACGGCTTCCAGGCCCGCTGCGTCGTCAAAAACTGGATCGCATTCTACAACGCCGAGCAACCCCATTCCGCGCTTGATCGGCGAACGCCCGACGAGGCATATTGGGCGGGCTTGGAAGAGCAGAAAGCAGCATGAAACCTAAACACGATTCACCTTAGAAAAGCTGCGAAACTGTCCGAAAATCTGGGACAACTTCAGTGGAATCCTTCATCGCGGGAATGAAACCCCGCTTGATCAATAGTGGAGGACTTGATTTCTCGACCGTCCGCAACGAAAAGACCTGATAATGAGCCAACACTCCTTCACGTCCCGATACTGTACGGGACTCGCAAATCCAAAAGACGAATAAACTGAGACCCGAAATTAAACTATATATTACTCATATATTATACACCTTGATCTGGGTTCTGTTGTTTCCATTTGCTCTTGGATATTTGTTCCTGCGCGGCAGCAAGGACCGGGAATATAGAGAGCATCTGGCCGAGCGTTTTGGTTCATATCAGGATCTCGGCATGTCCTCATCAGTTTGGATTCATGCCGTGTCTATGGGCGAGACCATTGCAGTAACACCCTTGGTACGGGCGCTGCTTGCACAGGGGGAAAGGGTGATCCTAACCCACTTCACTCCTGCAGGGCGGCGCACCTCCCAGTCAATGTTTGCAGAAGATATGGCAGCGGGACGGTTGAAAGCTGTTTATGTACCCTTCGAGTTTGATTGGGTGTACTCACGGTTTTTCAGAACTTTTGCCCCGAAATACGGGCTTATCGTCGAGGCCGACATCTGGCCACGCATGATTTCAGCAAGCCGCAGGCGGAGGGTGCCTCTTTTTCTATGCAATGGCCTGTTTTCAAGCCGGAGCGTTGAATTGGACCGAAAGCTTTTTGGCATACGTTCCGGCGTCATGCGTGAGCTTTCCGGCATGATGGTGAAATCGAGCCTTCACAAGGATCGCTTTCATGCAGTGGGCATCAAGAACATCGCCGTCACCGGCGAGCTTCGTTTTGACCAACCCGTGCCAAAACATCATCTGGCAGCAGCCAATGAGCTTAAGGCGTCGGCCGGATTTGCCAATCGCAAAGCCATTGCACTGTCCAGCGCGGTCGCGGAAGAAGAGGAACTTCACTTCAGCTATATGAAACATATGCTGGAGCGCGTTGAGGATACTGAAACCAGACCTCTTTTCAT
Organism: Aliiroseovarius zhejiangensis; assembly: GCF_014656375.1. Classification (GTDB taxonomy): domain Bacteria; phylum Pseudomonadota; class Alphaproteobacteria; order Rhodobacterales; family Rhodobacteraceae; genus Aliiroseovarius; species Aliiroseovarius zhejiangensis. Next base: position 146,312 of record NZ_BNCH01000006.1, read on the forward strand.
CTATGTCCCGCGCGAACCCGAGCGTTTTTCTGGACTGACCCAAAGCTTGAATAGCTACGGCCTGCGGGCCTGTGCGCGAAGCGATTGGCTGGATGCAGACCTTTCAGAGAAAGAAAGTCTGGCGCTTGACGATATCGATGTGATTGTCGGCAACTCACTTGGTGAAATGTTCTTCTATCTTGCCCTATCAGATATGGTTGTCGTTGGCAGAAGCTTCCATCCGCGCGGATCCCACAATGTGATTGAGCCACTGCTGCTGGGCAAACCAGTGGTCGTGGGCCCCTATACCTGGAACATCGAATATCCATCGGTGGAAGCGATCGAAGCTGGTATTCTGACGCAATGCGAAACAATTGAAGAGTTGGAGACCTTCACCCTCGATTTTCTTGCCGACCGTTGGGATGCGCGGAAGTTCTCGTACGCCACACGCGATTTCTTGCAGACGCATGCCGGAGCGACTGAAAAATGCATCGCGGCCCTACCAATCCTGTTGAATAATGTGGCGCCGGAGGGAACGTCATGATTTGCATCTGGGATTTTGACGGAGTCTTGTGCAACTCGCTGTATGAGTGTGCAACCGTCAGTCATTTTGCCATGCAATTGCTTGAAGGAACCCTTCCAGCGCTTTCTCGGCATGTTGTGGAAACAACGCTGGAAAGTGGCGAAGTCGAAGCGCTTACTGAAGCATTGCGACCGTACCGTCCCTATGTCGTGGACGGAAAGGATTACCTCTATCAGATTGAATATTTCGTGCGCTCAAATCGCCAGTTTTCTTCGTCCAAGGCGTATTGGAAAGCCTTTGATGCCTTGGTGGATGAAGCTAAATCCCGCAAGTTCGACACCATATTTTATGGCACACGCCGCGACCTGCAATACCTGCTCGAAAATCGCTATGATACGTTGTTTACCGCCTATAACGAAGCGGTCGAGGCGCTGCGGGATTCCACAGAATTGTTCGACACCTATATTTGCACAGCCCGGGACAAGGCCGCTGTGATCTCTTTCCTGAAAATGGCCAACCTTCCCTTTGACGAGCAGAAAATTTACTCTCGTGATTTCAACGGAATGTATGACAATGTCGGGCTTGGAAAGTCGCAACAGATTGGTCGCATCCTGAAAGCCAATGGTGGCTTGCAGCAGAAGTTCGTCTTGATCGAGGATCAAGCGAAAGCCCCGCTGGAGCTATGTGAAACTTGCACGGCAATGACCGTGTTGCGTGCAGCCTATGGGTATGGCGACGCAGAGCAATGGGCGAAACTGCCTGAGGACCGGCATCAAACAATACAGGAACCTAAGCATCTGGGCGAAAGCCTTCGCCAGTTCAAGTAAAATCAGCCGTACAACATGCCCCGGAAACAGGTCATGATGCGATTGAGAAAAGACAGGAGAAAACGATGATTGTTGGACTTTTGACTGGACGCGGGGGAAGTGTTTCCATTCCCGACAAAAATGTCATCGAAGTCTTGGGACGCCCCTTGATGAGTTACGCGGCCTTGATGGCAAATCAATCGAAATTGATTGACGAAGTCTACCTGTCCACCGATGGCGAGAAGCTGAAAGACGTTGGGCGTGAGATGGGGTTGAAGATCATCGACCGCCCCGAAGAACTTGCGCTGCCAACCTCTCAGCACAAAGATGCCCTCACGCATGCACTGTCGGTGCTGGAAGCGGAAGGGAAAAAGCCCGAGATTCTGGTCGTGTTTCTTTGCAACGTCGGCACACATCGCCCGGGTCTGGTGGATCATTGCATCCAGCAACTTATCGACAACCCCGAACTCGATTCCGTGGTCACGGTCGAAGAACGAAATGAGTATCACCCCCTGCGCACCAAGAAGGTTGGCCCGGATGGAAATCTGGTGCCGTTTTTGGAAACCGAAGGTCCAATCTCGACAAACCGGCAAGATCTCGAACCGGCGCTGTTTATCGACCACACGTTTTGGGTGCTCAGGGTTTCAACCTGTTTCGGTCCCGATGCACAAGGTCAGCAACCTTGGGACTTCATGGGGCAAAGGATCAAGGGCGTTCCAAATTCCGGCAGCATCGACATCCACACGCACGAAGATATTGCCTATACCGAGGCTTGGTTGCGCAAATATGGCTGGACGTCAGATGAAACCCCGTCCGGTGATGATATGTGACGCTTAGGTATTGGAGTGTATGCCCTGTTCATTCGGCAGCACTGGCACACATCCGCCGTTTGCATCGTTAGTGCCAGAAGAAGGCAATACTGCGAACTTTCACCAAAACTTTGCAGCATGCTGCCATTCATACATGGTGCAGCATCAGTAACTCTGGGCTCTTTCGTTGAATCCGCCGCACTATGCGCGAACGGCGGCTTTATCGAAAACTCTTAGAGTGTCATTTCGCCCCGTCCCGCAATGGACCCCTTTCAAGCGCAGGGTGATGGTCAACGCGACCGCATCCTGCGCCAGATCGAAGCGCAAAGGGGCGTCATTGCTGATCGCCGTGTCGCCCACGCCCAAATCCGCGCCCTCCACCGAGGCCACCCCGGCAATCACATGCACCACACAGGTCTGCCCCGCCTGCCCGACCGCGTGTGCACCCGCCGCTCGCACGATCTGCGCATCCCCCGCACAACGCGCGGTGTCGAACATCAGGTTGAAATCGCGGATCGGCCCTTGGGTCAGCGTGGCCCTGACCGGCGCCCCACCGTCGAACCGAACAGGCTGCGCGTAATCCGCCTGCATGTCGCCATCCGGCCCGTGCAGCACCATACCGTCGCCCTTGATCACCGTTAGAATACGCGTCAGACCCGGAAAGCTGGAAAACGCCCCGTCGCCATCCACATCCGCCATGCTCAGCCGCCACAAGGGGCCGCCTGCATCCCGCTCCTCGGCAATGTTACGCGTGATGCCACCGCCGTTCTTCCACGGTGTTTCCACCAAGTCGCATTGCCGGATAATCTGCATCGCTGCCCCCAATATTCACTCAACCTCTTATGACCCAACCCTGCACGGGATAGAACTGCGTTCTGATCAAGTTTATCAGCCTGCTGTTCGCTTTTGAAAACGAACCGGCCCATCCGCAGAAAGCCCTCGCAAAATACTGGAAAACGCCCAGCAGAATGCCCTTACGACAGCAGGATCGGGTTCATGCGACACGTTTTCGAGACTTGGGAAAGCCAGATCCGGCAGTTAAAGCGATTTGTTCCGCAGACGCCATCCCATCCTACGCGCAAACCAAGCGCGCCCTAAAGGCCAGCCAAATCCTGAACGACGACGACCGGTCAGGTGCGGCGGCGGAACCGGCGGGCGGCGACGTGGCGGCTGCGGCGGATCAGCATGGCCAGGTTGTTGCGGTTGAGCTGGGCCAGCGTCACCGGATCGCGGGTGGAACTGACAATGGCGACCAGAAGCTCGTCATCCAGACCCAACGCATTGGTCACCGGATGGGTCAGGTCGGCGGTAAACTCGACCGCGCGGGGCACGCGGGCCTCGACCGGTCCGGACAGGTTGCGCCGCGCAGCCCCCGGCTCGGCCAGCGCCCAGCCTGCGGGCGGCGTGGTTGACGACCCGTCCAGCAGCGCCAACACCGCCTGCCGCCACGGCGTATCAATGGCCACGGTGGTCAGATCGGTCGGCGCGTCGGCCAAGCGCAGCAGGACCACCGTTACCTGATTGCCCTCAAGGGCATCCGTGTCGCGGTGATGCACCATCACATAGGTGGGATAGGTGCCGGCAGGACGGCGCAGCCGCATCATCGCGGGACGCCGCATCAGCTCGGTCCGCTGGTAAAGCTGAGCCTCGTTCGGCAGGGCGCCCATGCCCCACGGGGGCGGCACGGGCGAGCCATGCACATAGACGTCCGGACTCATGTCCAGCGTGAACGTCTCGGGCGGGTCGGCGATGCTCAGCGGATCGACCGGGTCTGCGTCAATCTCAGCCTGCCGCGTGTCCAGGTTCGTGACCCGTAGATAGGTGTTGCCGACCGAGGTCGGCGTGTCCGAGATGTTCAGCTCCCACATGCCCCGGCTTTCAAGCGCGGCGCGCAGAAGCCTCAGATCGCCTTCGCGAAATATCGCAAGATCCTGCACCACCGCCTGCGGCAACCCGTTGATCTCGCCCGTCCAGGTCCAGCCTGGCGTGTCGCCCGAAAAGCTCAGCACCCCGCGCCAGACGCCCGCGCTGCCACCGACAAACACGATGTTGGGGTCATCGGGATGAACAACGACCGCGAACTGAGGCGCCTTGGTCCCTGAAGTGCCCGCCACCGGATCAAGCCCCTGATTGCGCAGCCCGGTCGGGTGCCAGGTCTCGTCCCCATCAAACCACCAAAGCGTGTCCATCCGGTCGGCTTCCCCCACCGCGCCTGTATCCGTCATTTTCGATTTGGACGTTGTGGTCACATAGAACGAGCCATGGCTGCCGCGCGTCCGGTCATGGGGAAACACATCGGTCCATTTGCCGATATAAGGCAGTTTCTCTGACGGTCCCGGTTCGATGTCCTCGTTCTTGCGGATCCGGTTCTTCATCTTCTTCTCGGTGAAGCGATGGCGGGACCATTCATCCTCGCCCGCGTCATAGCTGTATTGAAAGATGTTCCTGTTGGTCAGAACCAGCAGCCGCGCACCGTCAAAATCGTTCGTGACATCACCGCGTTGCGCCCAGCGAAGCGTCACCGCCACTTCTCCGTCACCAAACGTGTCCTGCCCGTCATGTTCCGACCCCGGCGTGCGGGCGTCTTCGCCTTTGGGCAGGGTCATCCAGGTGTTGTCGGCATTCGCCGGGTTCCAGTCGGGCGAAAACCACACCCGTGTGGTGCCGATGGCAATGCGGGTTTCATCCACCTCGCCCGCCACCGCCGCGATCCCGCTGTAAAACAGCGAGGCATCGTTTTCCTTGGTTTCGCTTTCGGGCGGCGAGGCCCCCGCCGCCACGGTGGTGCGAAAGACAGGCCGCGTGAACCGCCCGCCGTTCTCGCGCCACGAGGCTTCGGTGTATTGGCCAAGGTAGTAGGCCGGATTGGTGGTGTGATAGGCCACGCCGCCACCATCACCCTTGCGCCACAGCCGCCACAGCGACCCGCCCACCCGTTCGATCCGCCCGTTGTCCTGCGTGCCGGCAATCAACGCGCCCGGCACGCTGGGATGGCAGGCCACGAAACCGGGTTCCGAGATCGCAAGCCCATAGTTCAGCGCCACCATCCCCAGCCCGCGGTCGACGAAAACGCCGCCGTCGCAGCCGATCCAGACCTCGCCTGCAATTGGCCGGATCGCGTGCACATCGGCATGGGCCATGTCGCCGAAGAACGTGGGGTCGGTTTGGGCCGCAAGGTTGTTCGCGGTGTTGAAATCCGTGCTGTAGTCATTCGCCGCATGGGTGCCGCTGATCGTCAGCCGGTGCATGTTGGCGTTCGACACGTCACTGACCCGGATCGTCGACCCGGCCACATAGACGATGTTTTCATTCGCCGGGTCGACCGCGACCGAGTTGTTGTAATGCGATGAATTGCCGTCCACCTTCAGCGTGGAGCCATCCATCTTCGGCTTGCCAAACAGGCCCGGCGGCACGTCATCGACCACGCGGGCAGGCCCGGTGCCTTCGATCCGCCACAGCCGTGCCCGGTTATGGGCGCCCGTGCCCAGCACATAGACCACATCCGGGTTCGACGGTGCGACCGCCAGGCTCAGCCGTGCGGTGCGCCTGACGCCGTTCAGGTTGATCTTGCTGTAATTGCTGTCCGGCCCGCCTTCGGTCACGTAAACGGCGGTCTTGCCGGTGTCATTGTGGGTCAGCGCGGCATAGATGCGCTTCGGCGTCGCATTGGTCCACAGCACGTCCGAGACATGCGGCCAGGTGTCGGCGTCGAAATTGAACGGCGCACGCTCGATTCGGGTCCAGGCGGCATCCGCCACGAAGGGGCCATCGCGAAAATAAAGCCCGGACGAGGCCGCCGCGATCATCACATTCGCACCCTTAGGGTCAAAGGACAGCGGCACGCCGGGCTCGTGGGTCAGCCGGAAAATCCCCGCGCCCCGCATCGCGGTGCCTTCGCGCAGCCACGGGATCGACCCGACGCTTGCCAGCGCGCTGGACAGGGTGCCATCCAGCCGCAAGATCCCGATGCCCGCATGATCGTCGGCATGGGTGCGTCCGGCGATGGCCTTCAACTCGCCGGTCGCCGCATAGACGACATCGTCATCGGGCGTCGCGCCGAACTCGACATCCAGCGCGCCGATGGTCAGCGATTGCACCCGCCCGCCGGTGCCCGAGGCTGCACTGGGGTTCACCCCCCAACTGCCCAGCGGGGACCAGCTTTGCCCGGCATCCAGCGTCACCCAGACCCCGCCATTGGCCGCCCCCGCATAGGCGCGGCTGCCGTCGGGCGCGATCTTCAGGTCACGCACCCGCCCCGCCACCACCGGATTGCCGGTGGCCTGCCCGTTGATCATGCCGGTCGGCCCAAGGGGGATCCATCGGTTGGCGTCGGTAAAGGCCCCCAGGTCTTCCAGAACGCGCAGGTAATCCGCGCGATTGCCGAAAATCTCATCAAACAGCCCTTCGGGCGCGTGAATATCGGTGAACGCGTTGAAATCATGGCGCCGGGCGGCAAAGTCAATGCCCGCGCGTCCGTGACCTGGCCAGGTGTATCGCATCAGCCCCCCTCCCCTTCCGTGCCGGGGATGGGTGCGGTGGCAATGCGCACATATCCCTCTTCGATGGCGGCAGGTGCGTCCGGCAGAAGCGCGGCCTGGGTGGCGGCCAGGATGGGGTCGTCCTTCCACGAAAACGGCGTGTCGCGCCGGGTCCAGATCTGGTCTTCTCCGAAACTGGCGATCTTGGGCAGGCGCACCTTGTCGGGGTCGATCAACACCGGACCGATCCGGGCCGAGGGCGCCATCCGCCCAAGCCCCGCATCCACCCAGTCGCGCGCCAGCTGCAACGACTTGCGCGGCAGCAGGCCGGTGGTCAGATGCACCTTGCCCGCCGGGTGCATCAGGATCGTCAGGCGGATCACCTCGCCCAGATGAATGGGAAACTCGTCCTCGCCCACCAGATAGGGATGGTCGATCGGGTCCGGCTGCGGAATGCGCGCCCCCCCAAGGGCCGCGAAATGACCGCGCCGCCGCCCGCTTTCCAAGGCGCGGGTCTTGACGATCTTGTCGACCACGTGAAAGCGCCGATAGTCGTCGTTGATGAAATAGCCATAGACCCCGTCATCGTCGCGGGTGAACTCGCCCAGACGCGCACGGAACGCCCGGTCGGCCAGGTCGTCATAAACCGCCTTGCGCGCGTCACGCGCACCGGGCGCGGACAGGTCCAGAAGGTCAAGGTCATCATAGATCTGCAACCGGATCGTTGCCCGCACCATCGCCATCGGACGGCCCACCAGCCCCGCAATATGCGGTGTGCCGAGCGAGGCGAAGGTGTCAATCGACCAAAGCGTCGTGTCCACCGCGCGTAGAAAGGCCGACAACGCCGTTTCGCGCTTGGCGCTCAAGGCCGTGCCGCCCCGGGTGCGGGCGTCGGCTTCGATCATCGCGGCGGCGAACCGGCCCAAGGGCTGCGCCGATGCGGGAAGATCATAAAGCGGCCCGGCATCGGCTGGCCCCTCGCGCCCCGGCGCGATTTCCCACACGACGCCGCCGCCGATGGGTTCATGCTGCAATTGGCCCAACGGGTTGCCGGCAACGTCAAAGACCTCAAGCGCCTCGTCGATCAGGTCAGGCAGAAGGAATCCGGCCACAGGATTGACCATCAAATCGGGTCGTTCCTGGTTGATCGTCGCCTCGCGCGGCAGCGCCGCCCCGTCGGCGGGGTCGGCCAGCCGGAACGCGATGCGCGCGGGCCGCGCCAGCCGGGGCGGCAGTTCCAGCCCGTCGCCCGGTGCGACAAGGGCCGCAGGGTGCACCACCGCGTCGGGATCCAGATCCAGCACCCGGCCAAAGGCATCGACCAACCGCGCCGCCCGGATCCGCATCCGGCCCGAAAACAGAAGCTGCGGCAGGTCCACCGGCGCGATCTTTTCATCCGTTGCTTCAAGCTGCCCGTCGGGCGCGTCCGGCAGACCCAGCAACGCCTCATGCACCCCGCTCAGCGTCGCCGAGATCACATCTGCATTCGTCAGGTGCTTATAGACTGCCCGGACCTCTTTCTCGCCGTCTTCGTCAAGCTGCCCTTCGTCCTCGGCATCGCGCAAATCCTCGGCGGTCATCCAGTTCGTCACGGTCGCGGTCAGGCTTTCGGCTGCGCCATTGTTGACCGGACTGCGACCCGAGATAACCCGAACACCGCCACCCGGCGGCGGTGTCGCGTCATAGTCGACCTGCCCCAGCGCCCAGCCGGTCAGCCGGTCGGTCAGGTCAAGCTCGACCTCCCATTCCAGCCAGATCGGCGACCAGGGTTGCGCCCAGACCGTCACGCCCAATGGGGCCGCATCCACCCCGTCCAGCAGCGAATGGCGGCGCAACTGGTCGCCCAAGGCGGCCTCCATCGGGCCGGGCACCGATGCCGCGCCGCCCTCGCTGCGTAGGGCAAAGCCCGGCACGGTGCCGTCATAGACCCCATCGCGCGAGAAGCGCAGCGCCACCTCGCCCCTGAGCCGCGCGGCCAGAACGCTTTGCGGAAACGGGCTGGTGGGGGCCGCCTGCTGCGCCAGCCAGGGCGTGGTGAACGGATCGGTGATCACCGCGTTCTGCGCCAGTCGCACCACCTCGTCGGGCAGCGCACCATGGGGGAACGGCCCAAGATGCTGACGCCCGGATATGCCGCCCGGAATGACGATCGGGATCTGGCTGGGCCAACGGCAGGTCAGCGTTCCATCGGGCGAGGCCACGCCGTCCTCCTGATGGCGGCGCCCGCGTTTGGCATCGCGGATCGCCACGACCGGTTCCAGCGCCCGGAAATAACGCGGGCCGGGGCGGCGCACGCGGCGCACTTTCGGTTCGGCCTGCGGGCGGCCCTCGCGTTCAAAATGGTTCGCGGCAAAGCCAAGATGCTCGGGCACCACGCCGACCACGCCGGGCTTGGTCGCCGACCATGTCAGCGTGGTCGCCAATGTGCGCTCGGTGTCCTCGCGCGCCGAACTTCCCGCCCGGTTGCGCGCCGCGCGTCCGGCGATCAGGTTTTCCGGCCCGCCGCGATCTATGATCTTCTCGATCGAGTAATCCCGCCCGCGCTCGGCCTCGAACCGGGCGGCGTGTTCACGCTCCTCGATCTCGACCGCGCCATTGCGTTCGCCCAATTTGGCGACCTGATCATTGGCCAGTGCGGCAATCAGCCGTTCGGTTTCGGCGCGGGCGTCCATGTCATCGCCCTCCATCGCGGCAGCGGTCAGCGCGGCGATGCTGTCTTCGACCTGCGGGCCAAGGGCCGCGCGCGCCCGGCGCGGATCGGGGCGCTGATCGGCGGGCACCGGCCCGGCCACGGGCACGCCGTGGACGATCCCGTTGAGCAGGGTCGAATAGATATGCTTGGGCTCGACCGCCACGAACCGGCCGCCTTCGGGCAGGAACACCTCGGCCCCCTGCGCGCCCGACAACGCAGTCGAACCCGCCAGCGACCCCGCTTCGACAAGGGTGAACCGGCTGGCGCTTTCCACCCCGAGATCGGCCAACTGCCCCTGATAGGCCATCGCCTGTTCTGTCGCCGCGGTCTGCCCGCTGGTGTCGGCATTGACCCGCCAACCCAGATCCTCGGTCACGCTGGCAAAACCCGACGCGGTGCGCGCGGCGTCCAGGGGGTCTTCCGCCGCGCGGCTCCACCATCCGGCGATCAGATAGGTCGCCACGTCACTGAAAACGCCGTTCGGCGCGGCCTCGTCGATATCCTCAAGCGGGTCGTGAAACGCAAACCGGTTGAGCGTGGCGTCATAGCTTGCCGTCCAGGCCAGACTGCCCCCGGCGCCCGCGTTCAGATCGCGCCCCTTCAACGTCTTGCCCGTGGGGACACTGCCGTCGGTGGTGTCTTCTTTCCAATCCTTCAGGGGAATGACCCGCGTCGTGTCGGCTTCGATCACCCAGCCAGTGACCGCCATCCGCACGGCCCCCTCCGGCGCCAGCAGACGCAGCACCAGCCACCGGTTCGGAAGGGCGGCAAGGCCCAGCCCATCGCCGTCGACATCCTGCATTTCGCCGTTCATCACCGCATCGGGCATTGCCCAATGCAAATGCACACCCGCTGCGCGCGGCGCTCCGGGATCAAGCGGCGCGGGCGTCGGCGCGGGCGGATCACCATCGGGGGTCGAGACCGCCCCGGGCAGACGCACGAAGGCTTCGATCGAGCCCCGTTCCACATACAGCGCCTGCACATCAATCGGCACGATCAGGCGCGGCTTGCGAATGATCTTGGGATCCCAGGTGGCGAAATCGTCCACCCCGAACCCGGTGCGCGTGATCACCGACCAACGCGGCGAGCTGATCGCCGTGTTCAGAAGTTGCGGATCAAGCTCAATCGGCATCGAACACCCTTTCAAAATCAGCCGCCAGCGTCGTGACCTGTTTGGACAGCGTTGGGCGGAACACGGCGGCAATGTCGAAATCCGCCGTCACCCCCGGATCGCCAAACACCTGCCGATAGGGGAACCGGATCATCTGAAGCGCGAACTCTGCCCCGTCCAGCTCGGACCCCATGTTAAGATCGTCATCCTCAAGAAACGCGCGACCAGTATTGGCAAGATCCAGCACACCGGGGCTTCCGGGCCGAAAGCGCACCGGCAGCCGCTTGGCTTCGGCCATCGTTTCAACCTCGGAGCCATCTTCGCCCACGTAACTGGCGGTCTGCACATCGCGCGCGGGGATCGACGCGGAGTAGGTATTTGACGCGGTCTCGGTCAGCGTAACCCCGAATTGCAGCCCGCGCTTGGGTTCCTCGATATGCACGACCTCGGGCATCCCATCGAACAGCGCCAGCATTACCGCGGGCGCCAGCCGTTCCAGCCGCAAGAGCTTCAACCGATCGGGATGGCTTTCGGGCAATATCTCTTCGTCATTGCCGTCCGGCTCACGCGCATAGGCTCGCACATGCAGGCCCGGCCAGCCCGACACGGCGCGTGACCGCAGCACGAACCCGGTCATCAGCCCGGCGGGGCCGGCCTGACGCTCTTCCCCGCCGGGCAGGCGCACCAGTCGTTCCTCGCTGTCGATCTCGTCCTCGATGGCCCCGTACAGCCGGTCAAGCTGCGCCCGGTCGCCGGTGTTGACCGTGCCCACCGACAACGCCCCTTGGGTCAGCGCGTCGGTCCAGCCCCGGTCGACATAAAAGAACCGGATGGATTCGATGGGCAGAAGCGCACTATCGGCGACGATGTTGGAAAACGGCACACCTTCCAGCAGCCGCAGACGGGCCAGAAACTGCCGCACCTCGCGCGGGGTGATCTTGTCGTCATCGGTGAAATCGTCGACATCCGTCGCCACCAGAGAGCCTTCGATGGCGGCCACGGCTTCGTTCATCACGATCTCGGCAGTCAGGGTAGCCTGGGCCATCACTCCATCTCCTTCTTGCGGCGCTCGGTCTGGCGCCGGATCAGCGCGTCCAGCGCGTCTTCATCGGGTCTCGCCGACCGCCGCAGGTCGCGGTCAGACGTGACACCGCCCTGGGTCAGCACATTGCGCAACGCCTCGTCCAATCCGGCATCCAGCACGCGCAAAGTTTCGGGGTCGAGCGTATCTGCCGCCGCCCCCCGTGCCACCCCCACATCGTCCAGCGCCGCCGGATCGCGCCGCCGTTGTGCCTCGACCAGAACCTGCCGGTCGATGCCCAGCCCGTTGGCCAGATCGGTGATCGGATTGGCGGACAGGTGTTCAATCGGGCGGCCGGGGTCGGCGATCGGACGGGCATCGCCGAAATTTGCCACCAGATCGGCCGCCGCGACGTTCAGAAAACGCCGACCTACCTCGCGGGCGACACCCTGCCCTAGGGTCAGATCAAGCGTCCCCGCAAATTGACCCACCTGGCTCAGAACGCCATTCAGACGCCGCGCCCTTTCCGCCCCGAACTGTTCGCGCCGCCAGCGCATCAGGGCAGCCACGAAAGACGGTTGCGACAGCGCCAGAAGCCGCCCGATCTCGAACGCGACGGCCAGCGACAGGTCTTCGCGCCCATCGGGAATGGTCAGCCGCAACTGGTCCGAGACATGGGCCAGAACCGGCAAATCGCCCTCCTGATGCCGCCTGCGCGTGGCAAAGGGCACGAAGGGGCCACGGAACCAGGCGCGCCGATCCTCGCCTTCGCGGGTCTTGTGTGCCAAACCGACATGGCCGGTGCCGGTCACTTCGGGCGGCACACGGGGCTTGTCGGCAGGCGGCGGGGCATCGCCCCCGACCGGCGGCAGGCATTCGGGCCGGGGCGGCTCGGCGTCTGGGCCGGGCAAGGTGCCCAGAAGCCCCACGTCCAGTTCCTGCATGATCGTGTCCAGCGACCCGGCCCCGTTGCAGGTGAAACTCCAATGCGCCAATACCGGGAAACGATAGGTCTTTTCCAGAATGTAGGCCTCAAACGGGATGCGGAACCCGGCCCGCATCGCATCGCGCACGACAAAGCCCACATCCTCGGAACTGGCCGATGTCGCAAGGTCGGAAATGCGCGCGGTCGTGGCCGCAGACGCCCATTCGCCCGCCCGCGCCGACAAAGTGGCGGTGGCGTGCGTGGGCGACGGCGCGCGCGCCTGTGCGGTCGTACCGCTGAGCACCGCGCGGGTGCCCGGCCCGCTGCGCGGCAGGTTGCCCCCCCCGACCCCCGGTGCGAACACATGATCCACCTTGGCCCCCATGAAGCGCAGGTCGGGATCAACCGGGTGATCCTGAGCCACAGCAGCGGCGTTGAACACAAACTGCGTCGCCAGAAACGTGTTGATCGGCGGGGTCGGTGCGGGCAAGACGTCCAACTGGCCTTCAAGGTTCAATAGGCAGGCCATATAGCGCACCGGTTTACAGGCCACCCGATCAAACTGCGGCAGCCGATTGGCCAGCACCACCGCCATGAACCCGTCATCATCCCCCAGCGCGTTTTCCGTGTCGGCCAGGCTGACCTCGCGCACATGGGCCAGCAGGCGCAGATCCTCGACCGTGGGAAAGACCTTGCGCACAACCGTTTCCGGCACCGCCAGATACAGCCCCTTCACCACGTCCGACGGCCCGTTCATCGGAACACCCGGCGTCACGCAATCGGCAATCGGAGTCTCGACCGAAATCTCGCCCTCGCCCTCCGCGATCACGACCAGCGCCAGCCACGGGGTGTTGCGATCGGCGGCCTCGTCGGGGGCGTGGGGCACATCCGGATCGCCGGGGCGCAGCGGGCGGCGTTCCCACGGCATCGTGCGACGCTTGATCACGATCTGCGGCAGGCGGCTTTCATAAGCCCCTTCGGAATTGGCGGGCGGGAAGGTCGACAATATCTGATCGGGCGGCAGCTTGAAGCGGGGCGACGTGATGCGCACCCGGCTGGACTGCGTTTCCACATTCAGCCCCGACACATCGGGCGAGGTCAGCTTGTGCCGCGCCACCAGGTCATAGTCGCCCGCCTCCAGCGGGGGCACGAACCCGTCATAAAGCACGAATTTTCCAACCGCGACCATGTCAGCAGGCCTCCTCTTTCTTCTTCGCCTTCGGCTTCGTCCATTTGATGCTCACAGGCTTGCCACCCGCCGCGCGGGGGCGATCCAGCAGGTCTTCGACGCTGCGACTGTCCAGAAGCGCGGCGAACCGGTCCGCGTCGCCATCGGCCAGCATCACCCCGGCCAACCGGCCCGGCGCCTTGCTTTCGACGCCGACACTGACGGGGCCACCGTCCTCGGTCGGCGCAAGGCTCAGGATCAACGCGGACCGCGCGCCCAGATGGGCCACCACGGGGGCCGCGCCGGTTTCCTTGGCACCGGTCAGGGCCAGCGCGAAATCGCGGGCGCCGTCCGGGTCCACAGGCCCTTCCAGCTGCAGGACCAGCAACGGCTGGAACGTATCGAACCGGGTGGTGATCCGGCCCTGCCGGGTCAGCTTCGCGGCCTTGATCCAGCCCAGACCCGCGACCTCGTCACGCCGTCCGATCCGCGCGCCCGCGGTATGGACCGACCCGCCGGGGAACAAGGCGCGGCTCCAGCCGACAAAGGCCAGTTCCTGCTCGGCCATCCAGCCGGTGACACCGCTTTTCGCGCCACCATCACCCAATGCTTCGACGATGATCCGCGACGTGCGGCCGGGCAGGCTGACCCGCCCGCGCACCGGCGTGCCGGTCTCAAGCACCGCACCGCCAAGCCCGATCGCCGTCACCCGCACCGCCCCGCCCGAGGTCGCGATGGTGCCGGCCCCAAGGCGTGGGTCCGAGCGACGGGCGGCGGGCATGTCAAAGATCGCGATCTCGCCGGGTGCCAGCCGCGCGTCGTCTGATGCGGCGCGGCGCGCGGGCCCGGTGGCCACCCGGTCGAACGCTGCCAGCCGTTCGGCGGCCGCGCCGTCCTGACCCAGACCGGCGACGAAACTCGTATTGGCACGGGCCGATTGCGTCACCGGCGCGTGGGTGCCCGCGATCACCGTCTTGTCGCCCCGCGCCGCCGTGTCGACACGGGTCAGAACCGCCGGCATTTGCCGCGGCAGCCTTGCCTGCATCGCGGCAAGGCTGGGCGCGGCGACACGGACGGTCTGCTCCGCCCCCTTGATCGTCGTGATCCGCGCCGCCGCCTCCGCCCGGATTTCCGGGCTGAGGATTGCCGCCGCACGTGGTGGTTTCACCGACAGGTCCAATTCCTTCACCGGCGCGGCGGTCAGGACGCTGCCCCGCGTGACCGGCTCGGGTTCCACCAGCCGTTCGCCCAGCGATCCGATCCGCCCCGGCGCAACCCGCGCATTCGCACGCCCCGCCAGCGCCGCCTTGCCCATGCCGTTGTCCGCCAGGATGGTCTGCTCCAATGCGAACACCTGACTGGGGTCCAGCCCACCGGGCACCGTCGCGACCAGCCCGCCAATATCGGCCAGGAAACCGGGGCGCACCGTGGCCTCGGTGACGAACGGCAGGGGTTTGCGCGGCCCGGCCTCGACCTGATTGAACGCGATCTCGGGCGGCAGCCGCCCCACGCGCGAGGGCTTCACCGTCATATGCGCACCTTCCAGCGCGTCCAGCACCTCGCCCTTGGGCATGGACTTGTTGTCCATCTCCTGCGGCGGTCCCCAGACGGCCACCGGGAATTTGCCGGTGTAACGGCCCAGCACGGTGACGCCGGTTTCATTAATCCGCTCGGCCTGCGTATCGACCCGGATCAGCGACAGCGACAGCTCCGCCTCGTCCAGCGAGGCATTGATCGGCGGAAGTCCCAGTGGCAGGGTCGAGAAATTTTGCGGGCTGGCATTGCCCACCACCAAACGGTCGGCGGGCAAGGTGGTCGTCACTGTCATCTCGAACTCGCTCAACACCTCGAACGGGTGCGCGACGGACCCGTCCGCCGTGCCTTCCTCGCCGCCCGGCGGCAAGGCTCCGTTGCCCGCGATGGCCGACACGGCGCGCGCGGTGCCGGGTGTTGCCTCTTCAAGATATTTGACGACGAAATCGGTCCAGGAGATGTAGTTGGGCGACGACTGCTGCTTGGCGCCGAACTTCACCTTCAGCTTGACCGGCCCCACCTTGAACTTCGCCTCGCCCCGGAACTCCGGCCCTTCCACATAGATGCTGGCGCCCAGGCTGATCTTGATGGTGATCTTGCCGATCCAGACATCAATCGTGACGCCGGCCGAGATTCTTGCATAGGCCTCGGCCTCGTATCGGAACGGATCGAAATAGATGATCACATCGCAGCCATAGGCCAAATGCGCCCAGGCCGGTCCCAGCGTGGCTGACGCTTCCAGCCCGCCGCCCGCCATGATCGCCTCAGACGTCAGGGCGAAATAGTTGCCGCCCTTTATGACGATGTTGCTGACCGGCTGCCAATGGAAGCCAAGTCGCGGCACGACGGGATAGCCATCGCGGTGGAATTTCGGGTGATAGCCGCCGAAGGTCAGCACGAACTCGCCCTTCTTCGGCCCGCCAAACCACGAGACATAGGCAAACCCCCCGGTCAGCCGCACGCTTTCATGCAGCAGCCAGGAATTGTCTGTCAATTGGGCCTGTATCCAGATCACGCCCTCTTCGGTCGAGAAGCGGGCGACGAGCGCAATCTCGATCGACACCAGCCGGAACTGTGGGCGCGGCAGGGCCATCCGGGCCAGGCCAAAGATGTTCAACTCGAACCCGTTTCCGAATTCGACCGCGACGACCGCCACGCCATCGACGATCATGAAACTGGTGAAGCTGATCCCGGCGGCAAACCAGAACGTGCCCTTGCGGGGCGGGAAGGTGACGCGCACACTGTCCATTTCCGCCATCGGGTCCGACGGGGCCGAGGCGCTGGGATCCAGCGCCCGGATCATCACGAATTCATCGAACTTTGACAGATCGTCGGGCACGATGATCTCGCGGTTGATGCCGAAGCCGCCGCCGATCCCGGTCAGGAAGAACGCAGGCGGCCCGCCGATGGGACCAACCACCGCGCCATAGGCGAAAAAGGCGGTGTAACGCCCCTCGTCCCCTTCCTCGATCGACGCATAGCCGCCATAGATCGACAGCCCATAGGCCGCGAACCGCGCCAGCAACATGCCGACATATTCGACATTCTCGGGGTTGCCGGGGTCCGAATATTTCCGCAGCCCGCCGGCCAGTTGCACGCCTGACAGATCCGCACTGACCGCCAGACCGGCCAGATCGACGCTCCAACTGCCGGGGTCATAGACGGGCCCGGCATCCAGCGAATAGGTCAGTTGCAGATCATCCACCGCCGCCGTCAGCCCGGCAATCGAGATATTGCCGTCAAACAGAAGCGAAATCTTCTCAAGCTCTTCGCCGGTCTGCGTGACACCCAGCCCGACCTGATCGACATAAAGCGGCCCAAAGCCCTTCTTGATCGACAGCCACCACGGCCCGTCGCCTTCGCCCGCCGACAGGCGCACCATCACCGGGTCGGACCCGTGCTTCTGGATCGCCAGCGCCGGACTGAACATCGGTGCCAACGCCTGCCCACTGTCCGAGCTTTCGTCCATGATCCCCTGCGCCACCGGGTTGCCGCCCGTCCCGTCCGAGCCACTGACCGCAAGGTCGGACAGTTGCACCTGCACCCCGCCCGCCGCCGGGCCGTTGCCGATCCGGCCAAACAGGTGCAGCGCAATGGAGCCGAGCGACAGGCCGAAATCCACCAGCGGCCCACCATCCTTGCCGATCCTGACACCCAACCCATTGGCGGCTATCGACGGCGCAAAGCCCAGCGTCGGGCTTGTCTCGACCAGCCCGATCACGATCCCCGCAGGCGGCGCGTCCTTGATCCAGCGGCTGTCATTCTCGATCGACACGACCACGTCGCCCGTGGTCAAGGGCAGGCGCGAGGTCAGCCCGACATTTACCCCGATGGCGTTTCCGTCGCGCGCAAGACCAATGGTCAGGATGCTGTCAATCGTGACCGATGGCCCCGCGTCGGCAAAGTTTTCGATCAGCCGGATCATCCGCGCGATGAAACTGTCGCGAATATCCTCGGCGCTCTGCCCCGGTGTGGGGATCAGTTGGAACAGCGCCAGATCAAGCTGGCTGGTGTCGCCATCCAGCAGGATCACACCTTCCAGCAGATCCTCGATATCGCTTGAGCCGCTGCCGGGAATCTGGGTCTCCAACAGGTCTTGCACGGGGTCGGTCTGGCGCAGGAAATCGACCACCAGACCCAGCGTCAACGTCAACAGGCCCGAGGCGACGCTGGCCGGGTCCGACACAGGCCCGTCGCCATCGTCGAACACGACCTCGAACCCCAAGGGCGCAAGGATCGTGCGCAGCGTCAGCACCTGCACCCCGTCGCCAGCAATCGCCAGACCAAGCCCGACGAAGGGCACCGCGATGCCCTCGCCCACCTCGAACGAGACCACGGGGAACAGGCTGGCACCGCCCGCGTCAATCGACGCGGGCCCGATGCTGCCGGTAAATTCGTCCAGTCCGGCTGCATCAAATGCCATCGCCGTAGTGATCGTGTCGACAAACGGCACCCCGGTGTCAGAATAGCCAACGGCGAACCGGAACGGCCCGGTCTCAAGCGACAGGGTGATCGGGCCTGCGGCGAGGTCCAGCCCGGTCGCATTCGCGCTTGCCGTCACCCCAACCGGCAGAACCGGCGCAAGCGCGCTGGCCAGCGCGTTCAAGGCGCCGGTGGTGATCGCGGGCCACCGCGCGGCAAGCTCGCCTTCCGGGTCATTTGCCCAGGCCGACAGGCGCGGGCCGGTAAATTCCGGCGGCGTGCCTTCGCGCAAGACCAGCGCATCACCCACCGCCGCCACCACATCGCCCGCCGTGCCGCCCGCATCCACAATCGCGTTCAGTGCAAGCGGCAGCGCGGTTTCAACCGCCGTACTGGCCAGTGCCGCAAGGCCGGGTGTGTTGGGATAGAGCGGCAGGTCGGTGCCGCTGGCGTTGCGCAGAAACAGGCTGACATCGGGGGCGATCTCCAGATGCACGGCGCTGCGCCCCTCGATGGCGCTTGGCAGCCCGGCGAAAATGGCGATGTTGGGCACGACCGGCCCGGTATCGGCGATCAGCAGCCCGAACCGACCCCCGAAGGCCAGTTGCTCGGCCCCGCCACCAATGGCGTCACTGTCCAGCGCCAGCGCCAGATCCAGCACCCCGCCCGCACCGCTGAGTTCGATTGCGACGCCATCGGCCACATCCCAGCGCCCCGGCGCGCCCGGCAGGCCAAGGAACGGGCGAAGCGCATCGAAGGCCGCGCCCACGCGACCCGCGTCATAGCCCCCGGCAAGGCCGAACACCGCATCGCTTTTCAGCCAACCGACCGGATCGCGGAACAGCCTGATTGGGGTGATCATCGCTCGCTTGCCCTCAGGGTCCGGGTCGGCCAACAGTCCGAGCAGTTCAAGCAATCCGTCGATGACCAGCCTCGCGCCATCATCCTGATCGCGCATGTACTCCACGCCGAACTTGACGGCGCTGGCGATGGTCAGTGGTGCGCCCTCACGTATCAGGACGTCGGCATCGCCATTGGGCCAGATTGGCAGGCTGACCGACGCAGAACCAGACGGGGACCAGTCCAGCCGAATTTCCAACGGATCGAGCGAGGCCGTCAGCGCACCTGAGGCCCCGCCGATACTCAAATCCGCAGTGACCGGCCCGGCCGCAGCAGCGCTTGCCGAGATGGCCCAACCGGGCAGCCCCAGCGCCGGGGCCGACCCGGCCAACGAAAAGCTGACAGACCGTGCGGCGATATTAATGTCCAGCCCCGGAATACCCGCGAAAATCGTGTCGGCGGCATCTTGCAGGTCCAAAACGCGCGCGGCACTGAGCAACGCATCGCGCACCTGTGCATCGGGTTCATGCAGCACCCGGTCCAGCGCCGTGGCCACCAGCCCGCCCAGATCGTCCACGACGCCAATGGCGCGCAGCAGGTCAGCCAGCGCGCCCATCTCGGGGCTGGGATCGGCCAAAATCTCGGTGATGACCGATGACAGAAGCACCCGCACCTCGGGCAACGCGGTGGTGACGACGCCCTCGGCGGCGGCAGCCCCTGCTTCGCGCAAGGTCCAGACATCGCGGGCTAAACCAAAGACCGCCGCGTCATGCAACCTGATTTCCGCCTCGACCGGTCCCGAAGCGCCCAGTGGCACCGCGATGTCGGCGGCAATCCAGCGCAATTCCTGCGCCGCCCCCGCGCCGGACCCCGGCCCGCCGATCAGCCAGCCACCGTCACGGCGGATTTCCAGATGCAGCCTGACGCTGCGTTCGTCTGTCAGCGATGGCAGCGGATCCAGCGCGATGGCGCCAAGTTCGACCGTCACATGACCCGACACGGACAAGCCGCCGCTGGTGGGCGTGATTGGCAACACAAGCCCGAACCCCGCGCCGGTCACAGCCGCCCCAGCGTCGAAGGCGGCTTGTTCGACCGCGCGTTCGCTCAGCCCCGCAGCGGCGGCAGCCGTCAAACCGGCGCGAATGGCGGACCGGTCAAACGCGCCATAGGCGCAATGCAGATCCAGCCCCACCCCCGCCCCGGTCGGCAGGTTGGCGGGCGGGCTGAGCTCTGCCGCCGGATCGGCAAAACGCGACAGCCCCGACAGCGCCCCCAGCGCCGCGCGGGCAACCGCAAGTGCATTGTCATCCGGTATGGCGGGATCTTCGGGAGGCATAAGGCCCAGGAAGGTCCGCAGGGCTTCCGCGCCGGGATTGAGGTCAAAGATCGAAAACGCCACCGGGGACAAGGCCATTCCAAGGGTCAGCAGCCGGTTGACCGACCCCGCCCCCACGCTTTCTGCGGCCAGCCACGCCGCATGAGACGCCGCCGCGTCGGCAACCACCGCCACATCGCCACCCGCGGTCGAAAACGCCGCAAAGATCCGCGCCAGCCGCTCGGCCTGCCCGCCGGTTCCGTCAGGGTCACCTAACACAAGCGCCACATCCGCGCGCGGCCCCAGTACGATGAACCAGTCGCCGGGTGCGGGCGTCGGGGCTTCGAACGTGTCGGGTGCGCGACCGGCGGGGCGCAGGTCGATCCGTCGATCCTCGGGCGCGGTCGCAAACGGGAAAGCGTCCGCCTCGCGCGCCACGGCCACGTGCAGGATGGTGCCCGGCAACACGCCAAAGACCGTGACCAGATCAACCGCATCGCGCAGCCCGGCGCTGGCGACATCGGGCAACTCGTGGCGTGTGGCACCTGTTGGAAGGCTCTCGGGCGGCGCGATCAGGCCATCGGTGCCCGACAGACGCGCCTCAAGCGCGGTGATCCCGGCGGCCAGCGCATCCGTGCGTGCACGAGAGTCCGCCAACCCCTCGCGCGTGGCAAGTTCGACCACAATGCCCGCAGCCAGGCTGGCGGCATCCAGCGGTGCATCACCCGGCCGCCACAGCCTCAGCGCCTCGGACTGCACCAGCCCGCCACCCGGCACCGCCCGTCCCGGCATCGTCCACAGCCCAAGCGCGGGGCCGCCCAGTTCCGGCACAAGGTCAAGCCGGAACGGATCGGTCGGCGCTCCCCGCCCGGACAGCGCGCCGAACCGGTCACGGCTGCCGGACAGCACGCGACCAAGGGGTTCAAGCAGCCTGCGCAGCGACCCGCCCGGATCGCTGATCAGCCGGCCCAGCCAGGCACGCAGCGCGGCATCGGGATCGGCGATCAGCTCGGACAACGCCAGTCGGTGGATCGTGGAGTTCTCGGCCAAAACACTCGCGCGCCGCCAGCCGATGGCGGTCAGGATATCCACCGCCCACGGCGTGGCGAACGAGGCACCGATCAGGCCGATCAACTCTTCGATGGCGTCCCATTGTTCGGGGCTCAGGGCGTCGAAGCCCTGATCGAAGTCGGGTATCTCCAGCGGGATCTCGATCTCGCTGACGATCATGGCCGGGTTGGGTGCGGCGAAGCTGACCGCCAGCCCGCCCGTTGCGCTCCAGCCAAAGCGGGCGCTGACCCGGTCTGCGGCAATCGCCAGCGGATCGTCCCCCAAGGCGGTGCGCCGCGTGCCACGCCCGCGCGCGTCGATGGCCAGCGTGACCTCGGCGGCAAAGGCGGCGTCCGGCGCGGCAAGATCCGCGCGCAGGATCTGGATCTCAAGACTCGTGTCCAGCACCGTGCAGCGTTCGCCCAGTTCCGATTGGGTCGCGGTGAGGCCCAACGCGACCTCGACCACGCCCGGATCGGGTTGACGTATCAGCAACGCCACCGGCCCGGAGATCCCGATGCGCCACGGGGCTTCGACACTGCCATCGCCGGTGACAGGATCGGCCGCCAGCGCCGCATCGGCCAGAAGCCCGCGCAGCGCGCCCAATACCTCGGGAATATCGCCGGCATGACTGCTGAGAAGTCCCAGCCAATGGTCACGCACCGCCGCCAGCGGATCGGCCAGAAAGGCCGACAGGTCCAATGTCGGCAAGCCGGGGGCGCCAGCGGGCGGCGCAATGCCCAACAGGACCGAGATCGCCGTGCCAGGCGGCCCAAGCTGCGCCAAAAGGTCGGCGATCACGTCACTAATCAGGGTGGTGCCCACCTCGGCAATGGCGTCGGGCGTGGACAGGTCCAGCACCTCATAGCTGTTGCCCGCGATCACCACCTGATCCAGTGCCAGCACCGCGATGGGCTGACGCAGAGGGCCAAGGGCAATGCCCGCCCGCAAGGCTTCGATGCCGGGATCGCCCGCAAGGATCGGCGCGCCGGGACTGCCCAGCCTGAGCTGCGCCGACAGCGCAGGCACGGCCATTGCCGCCCCGCTGCCCAGATCCAGCTTCAGAAGGTCCGCGACCACCTCAACCCGCGCATTGCCTTGCGTGATCCCGAAGGAAATCGACGGCGTGACCACCGGCCGCCCGGTTGGCCCCGTCACGACCGCAATCGCCAGATCAACACTGACCCCGCCGCCCAGGTCTATTTCCAACGTGTCACCCGACAGGTTGGCCGCGCCGCCGATCAGGTCTGCGGCCGCCTGCATCCAGGTCGCCTTGGCGGTGGTGTCGCCCATCAAGGCGGCAAACCAGTCCGCCAACACCTCCGGCCCCTGATTGACCAGCCCCTCGATGGGCAGGGGCGGCACCGTGCCGGCCAG
This sequence comes from Aliiroseovarius zhejiangensis, assembly GCF_014656375.1. GTDB lineage: Bacteria > Pseudomonadota > Alphaproteobacteria > Rhodobacterales > Rhodobacteraceae > Aliiroseovarius > Aliiroseovarius zhejiangensis. The sequence goes on from NZ_BNCH01000006.1 coordinate 168,861, forward strand.
CCCCAGAAGCTCGGCCAAGGCGGTGATCTGCGGCGTGGCCCCGCCATCGGCCATCGCCTGAATGATGCCCAGGATCAGTTCAAGCGCGGCCTCGTCCAGCGTATCTAGGTCCGACACCGACAGCACAAAGTCGCGCGGCGCGGCAAAGCCCGGCAGGAACAGACCACCAAGCGTCAGCGCGACCGAGGGGTCGCCATCGCCCGCCGCCGTCGGCGTGGTGAAGGCCAGACCAATGGCGCGCAACCCCGCCGCCCCGCCGGGCGGATTGGGATCAACGACAATCTCGCTGGCCAGAATGATCTTGCCACCCGGATGACCGATCAACACCGGGTCGGACACCGAATGGCCCTGTTTCGCCGCCCGAAACAGCGGCACGCAGAACGAGGTTGCAGTGTCGGGATCCGTCGTCTTCAACCGCACGCCAAGGCCGATGTGAACCTCGGTCTCGGGTGCGTCGTCAATCACGAAATAGAAGATTGCCGCGCCATCGTCGCTGACCACGATGGGCAGCCATTGATGGCCCTCGGCGTCGATCTCGGTCTCGCCCTCCAGCAGCCGGTCCATCACCGCCAGCAGCGCCTCGCGCTGGGTCTGATTGGCCAGCATCGTCTTCAGATAGGCAATCGGATCGGCCAGCCAGTCGTCGTTCAGCGCGCCGCTTTCACCTGCAAAGCCGAGCGCCTTCAGGACGTCTTCCAGATCACCGAAATCCGCAGCATCAAGGCTCATGGCGCCCTCCGGTCAAATCCGTGCCGCGCCATGGTGCCGATGGACAACCCCTCGGCCCCGGCGCGCAGGTTGAAGGCGATCAACCCCCGCCGGTCGGTATCCTGCCCGGCCCGGCTGGCCAGCACCTCGGTCAGGGTCAGTACGGCCCCCCAGGCAAAGGCGATCAGGGCATCCGCCCAGATCTCGACGATCGCTTCCGGGCCGATGGGGCGCATGGGCGTCGTGGCCATCAGCCCCGCGGGACGCTTTTCAGACCCGACGGCAAAGGGCACGACGATCAGCGCGTCATTCGTCTGATCCGTCTTGACGGGAATACGCACAAGGATGCGTCCCGGCTCGGTCACGAGCGACACACGGCGGGCAATCACCAGCATCTCGCTGTCCCCCAGCACCCAGACCGTCTGGCCGGCACCCGCCAGCTTGACCGCCGCGCCACGCACCAACGTCGCCACGGTTTTCGGAGCAAGATCAATCTGCGGTCCGAGCTTCCCGGTGTCGACCGGGGCGTCAGGCACCAGATGCGGACAGCGTTTCCTGAGCGTTGCGAACAGCTTGTCGCACATCTCATCGATGTCCTTGCCCGGCTTCTGTTCCTGATCCTTTCCCGGCTCCTTTCCCGGCGCGCGTTCAAGCAGCCGGTCTATCGCCTCGCGCAGCGCGCCGTGGCCAACCAACGTTTCGAGATCGTCAAGATAGGGTTCGGACAATTCGGGCCGGGGAGCCTTCGGTGGACGCACCACACCCGGTTTGCCCGGCTCTATCTTGCCCGGCGTCCTGCCCGGCTTGCGGTCGCGTCGTTTTCCGGGTGTTTTCGCCATACCTATCCCCTTCGCTTACCGGCAATTCCGGCAAGCGTGATCTGCGTTCACGTCGATAGGTACGCCGCGTCAGTCTTTGCCAGGTGCCGGCATCACGCGATCGGAAATAAAGCCCAGAACAGCCCACAGGACGACAAATCCCACAAGCTCCAGGCTAAAACTGCCCCATTTGAAGAAAAGCTGTGCCGTGATCAGCGCGATCACGAACGGCACGAATTCGGCGCGAAGCGCGCGTGCCAAACCGAAATTAGAGATAAGCGTAAACATATCACTCCATTTCGCACAACAAACTCATTGAATGGTTCCAGCCTGCGCCTCGGCAGGTCAGCCTGTCAACCTTAATGAGAAATCGCACCAAAAGGGACCGATTTCCGCCGACCTGACAATCCACCTGCCCTAAGTCATCCAACCCACCCCCCTGCCACGTATACCTGTCAATCGCGCCGAAAAAGGCTAACCTGCGGGCCGGACAGGAGAATGCAATGCTGCTTGAGTTGGACGACGTGCACAAATCTTTTCGCGACAGCGAAACCCGTGTGCCCGTCCTGCAAGGGGTCAGCTTCACGCTCGCGGCGGGCCAGACACTTGCCCTGACCGGCGAATCCGGCAGCGGCAAAAGCACCCTACTGCACATTGCCAGCGGGCTGGAGCAGCCAGATCAGGGCCGCGTGCTTCTGTCAGGCACGGACCTGACGCGGCTGAACGATCGCGCCCGCGCTTCCCTGCGCCGAAGCGAGATCGCGCTGGTCTTTCAGCAGTTCAACCTGATCCCCTCGCTGACCGTTGCGGCGAATATCGGGTTCCAGGCGCGGCTGGCGGGCCGTGCGGATCAGGACCATATCGGCCGGATCGTGACGGCGTTGGGCCTGTCCGACCAGATGACAAAATACCCCGAGGCGCTGTCGGGCGGGCAACAGCAGCGCGTCGCCATCGCCCGTGCGCTTGCCGCCAAGCCCAAGCTGTTGCTGGCCGATGAGCCCACCGGAAATCTGGACGAAGGCACAGCCGAGGGCGTTCTGGACCAGATGATGCACCTGGTCGCCGCAACCGGGGCCGCGCTTCTGATCGTCACCCATTCGCGGCTGATCGCGGGTCGGATGGACCGGCAACTGCACCTCAGCCGGGGGCGTCTGACATGACCCGCGCCTGTCTGTCGGCCCTGATGTCCCATTGGCGGCGCAATCCGGTGCAGATCTTCGCCTATCTGGCCGGGCTTGCGCTGGCCACCGCGCTGTGGTCCGGCGTGCAAGCCATCAACGCCGAGGCCCGCGCCAGCTATGACGCCGCCGAAACCACGCTGGGCGAGGCACAGTTCGACCGCCTGGTGTCACGACAGGGCGCGTCGATTGATCAAGACACCTATCTGGCGCTCAGGCGAGCGGGCTGGCAGGTTTCCCCTGTAATCGAAGGGCGTCTGGGCGCTGTGCGTGTCGTGGGGATCGACCCGATCACCTCGCCCACCGGGTTTGGCGCGCTCGACGCAGGCGGGCCCTTGCCGCTGGATTTCACCGGCCCCGCGCAGCTTTTCGCGAATGCTCAAACCGCGCGTGACCTGCCCGATGACGTCACGGTGACCCTGACCCCCGACATCGCCTCCGGCGTGGCGCTTGGCGACGTGGGCATCGTGCAGCGCCTTCTGGGCCGCGATGACCTGTCTTACCTGACCGTTGCGCCGATGCAGCCGATGGGCCGCCCCGACCTGGCCACGGTCGCGCCAACGCTGCGCCTGCAACCGGCGCAGCAAGGGGCCAGCGTCGCGCAGTTGACCGACAGCTTTCACCTGAACCTGACCGCCTTCGGGCTGCTCAGCTTCGCGGTGGGCCTGTTCATCGTTCACAGCACGATCGGGCTGGCGTTTGAACAGCGCCGCCCGATGATCCGCACCCTGCGCTCGCTGGGCGTGCCGCTCAACACCCTTGTCACCCTGATCACGGCCGAGATGCTGGGCCTTGCCGCCATCGGCGCCCTGATCGGGATCGTGCTGGGTTATCTGATCGCGGCGGTGCTTCTGCCCGATGTGGCCGCAACTCTGCGCGGTCTTTACGGGGCCGAGATATCGGGCACGCTGCAATTGCGCGCCGAATGGTGGCTGTCGGGGCTGGCGATTGCGGTGCTTGGCACGGCGGCTGCACTGGCCGGACGGCTCTGGCAGATCGCCCGAATGCCGCTTCTGGCCAGCGCGCGACCACGGGCCTGGGTCATGGCCTCCGGCGCGCGGCTTCGGGTGCAGGCGCTTGGGGCTACCGCATTGCTGATCGCCGCACTGGCGCTATCCCTGTTCGGCCAAGGGCTGATGGCAGGCTTTGCGCTGCTCGGCTGCCTGCTGATCGGGGCCGCCCTTTTGCTGCCCGTTCTGTTCAACTGGGCCCTTGCGCACCTGCAAACCCTTGCAAAAGGCCCGGTCTGGGGCTGGTTCTGGGCCGATACGCGCCAACAACTGCCCACCCTCAGCCTTGCCCTGATGGCGCTGCTTCTGGCGGTCTCGGCCAATATCGGGGTCTCGACCATGGTGTCGAGCTTCCGCACCACCTTCGTCGCGTTTCTGGATCAACGCCTGGCCCCCGAACTCTTCGTTCAGGTCGACGATGCCGCCCAAAGCGCCCGGCTGGAGGCCTTCCTGACCCAAAACAAGGCCGAGATCCTGCCCCTTCTGTCGACCAAGGCGCAGATCGCCGGGCAACCGACCGACCTCTATGGCGTGCGCGTCGGGCAAACCTATCGCGACAATTGGCAGTTTCTGGGCGCCACCCCTGCCCCGTGGGACGCGGTGCAGGCCGGCACCGCCGTGATCGTCAACGAGCAACTGGCCCGCCGGGCTGACCTGTGGGTGGGCGACAGCGTGCAGATCAGCCCCGACCTTGACCTCCCCATCGCCGCCGTCGTTGGCGATTACGGCAACCCGCATGGGCAGGTCGTCCTGTCCGAAGACCTGTTTCGCACCCTCCATCCCGACCTTGCCCCCCTGCAATTCGGCATCCGCACCGATGACACCGACCAGTTGCGCGCGCAGATCACCGCCGCGCTGGGTATCCCCGACAGCGCGATGATCAATCAAGCCGCGATCAAGGCTATGTCGCTTGCAGTTTTCGACCGTACCTTCACCGTCACCGCCGCGCTGAACGTGCTGACCCTGCTGGTGGCAGGCTTTGCCATCCTGATGACCCTGCTGACCCTTGCCGACCTGCGCCTGCCGCAGCTTGCGCCGGTCTGGGCGTTGGGGCTGACGCGCCGCACGCTGGGCAGGTGCGAGCTGTTGCGCGCCGTCGCGCTTGCCGCGCTGGTGTTTCTGTGCGCCATCCCGCTGGGCCTTGCGCTGGCCTGGGTGCTGCTGACCATCATCAACACGCAAGCGTTTGGCTGGAAACTGCCCATGTATCTGTTCCCGGCGGATTATCTGAAACTGGGCCTTTATGCCCTGATGGCCGCCCTTCTGGCCGCCCTGTGGCCTGCAACGCGCCTGATGCGCACGCGGCCTTCGACCCTGCTGAAAGTGTTTGCGAATGAGGCTTAGACCACTCGCCTTTCTTTGCCTGTGGCCCATCGCCGCCTTGGCGCAGGGGTTCTCCGGCCTTGGCACCGATGCCGAAGGCTTCGCCGTGCCCGCGCCGAACCCCAGTTTTTCCTTTCCCGCCGATCACGGCCCGCACCCCGATTACCGGATCGAGTGGTGGTATCTCACCGCCAACCTGACCGACCCTGACGGAGCACCCTATGGCCTGCAATGGACGCTGTTCCGCTCGGCCCTTGCCCCGGGCGAGGGCGAAGGCTGGCAATCCCCACAGGTCTGGTTCGCCCACGCCGCCGTCACCACCCAAGACACCCATCTGGCAACCGAACGCTTCGCCCGTGGCGGCATCGGACAGGCCGGGGTCACAGCCGACCCGTTCCGCGCCTGGATCGACGAATGGACGCTTGAGGGCGCGGATGTCGACAACCTGACCCTGACCGCGCGCGGACCTGATTTCGCCTATGACATGACCCTGACCGCCGATGGCCCGCTGGTGTTCCATGGCGAGGGCGGGTTCTCGGTCAAATCGATCGAGGGGCAGGCGAGCTACTATTATTCCCAACCCTTCTACCGCATCGAGGGCACGCTGACCCTGCCCGCAGGCCGCGTGCCCGTGTCCGGCACGGCATGGCTTGACCGCGAATGGTCGTCGCAGCCCTTGGCAGAAAATCAGGACGGCTGGGACTGGTTCTCGCTGTCATTTGATGACGGCTCCAAGCTGATGGGGTTTCAACTGCGCCAGTCCGATGGCACGGATTTCACTTCATCCACCTGGATCGCACCAGACGGAACGAGCACGGCCTATCCGAGCGGTGCCTTCCGCGCGGAGCCGCTGGCGCACAGCACGGTGGCCGGGCGCGAGGTCCCGACGCGATGGCAGGTCGCGCTGCCCGACCGAGGCGTCGACGTGACCATTAGCACGCTAAACCCCAACGCGTGGATGGACCTGACCATCCCCTATTGGGAAGGGCCGGTGACGATGTCCGGCAGCCACACCGGGCGCGGCTATCTTGAAATGACGGGATATGAATGACGATGGAACGCGACGGCATGAAAAACACGCTCGACCTTGACCCAAGTTGGGAGTTTGTCGCCGACACCGTGATGGGTGGCGTGTCGCAAGGCGCGATCACGACCGGACCGGTGCACGGTCGCACCGCCACACGTCTAACCGGTCGCGTCTCGCTCGACAACAACGGCGGGTTTGTGCAGATGGCAACGGACCTGAACCCGGACGGCACCGTGCGCGATGCAAGCCACTGGCGCGGATTGGAACTGGACCTCTGCGGCAATGGCGAGACCTACGAGCTGCGCCTGCGCACCGATCACTTGACGCGCCCGTGGCAATCGTATCGCGCGGGCTTCTCCGCAGCCCCTGACTGGGCAACACTGCGTTTTCCCTTTGCGGATTTCACCCCGCACCGCACCGACACCCCCTTTGACCCCGCCCGCCTGCACCGGGTCGGCGTGATCGCCATTGGCCGCGCATTTACCGCCGATATCGCAGTATCTGCCCTGCGACTTTATCGCTGAACGACCAGACGACGCCCTGCCCCGTCGTGACCCGGACCGGGATTCGGGCTAGTTTGACCCTGCCTGCCTGCGGCACGTCTTGGCTCCCGGCCGTGACGCAGATTACCCGCAGCGGCCTTTTCTTCCGATTTCAATGCCAATTCCGCCAATTGACGAGTCTCGTTATGTCCAACAAGCCGACATCTGACGGCGCGCGCAATCTCGATCCGGTCGATCCGGAATACGATGGCAGGCGGATCGTCGGGAAGCTCTTCCTTTCGAATGGTCAACTGCGGCTCGTATCGAAAGCAAGGGGTCATACGATCTACACGTTGGTGACCGATGGGGCAAACGGCAGTTTAAATCGCGTCACCATCGAATAAAGTCACGAAGAGATGGGCCGCGAAGTCGCCAACCGCCATGGTTGGCAGCGCACGGGGCGGCGGATCATGGACCGGGTGGAGCGTGCGCTCGGCGCCGCCGAAGTGCATGATGAGTTCGGCACTCCGTTTGTCTGGCTGTCGGGCACATATCAGGATCGCATCCGGTATCGCGGGCTGGAAAACCGCACCATCCGCGATGTCTCTCGCACCGAGGTCGCGGCTATACTGGACGAGATCAGCGCGGACCTCAAGGCGTCAGAGGATCCGGCAGGAGATCTCGCGCGCCCCGGGCTTGGGAAAACGGTGCAGGCCGCCGTCTGGGCTGCGTCGGTCCGGACAGCCGTGGCTCATGTCTCCAGCCGATGTCCCGTTGCCGGGTCGAAAAGGTGGATGTGACCCGGATCGACGGAAAGCCGCCATGTTGCGCCCTTTTCGCCGATCGCGTGCACGCCTGCGAGGCTGGCGGTGACAAGGTCTCCTGAACTGCTCAGCCGGCCATGCAGGAGCGTATTTGCCCCGAGCGGTTCGGACATCTGGATATGCGCCTGGATCGGTCCGGCGTCGTCAGCGTACAGATGTTCCGGCCGCAAGCCCAGTTTGACCTGACCGTCCGGGACGCCCACGGACCCGATGGAAGCATCGCCCAATTTGACGATGCCGCCTTCGACACGGGCATCAAACACGTTCATCGCCGGGCTGCCGATGAATTGCGCGGCGAACAGGGTGCGGGGGGTTTCATAGACCTCAAGCGGTGTGCCGATCTGCTCTGCTCTGCCTTCGTTCATCACGATCATCCGGTCCGCCATCGTCATCGCTTCGACCTGATCATGTGTCACGTAAAGCGACGTGATCCCAAGCTTGTCCTGCAACTCGCGGATTTCCAGCCGCATCTGGACACGAAGCTTGGCATCGAGGTTCGACAGGGGTTCGTCAAACAGAAACACCGCCGGTTCGCGCACAATCGCGCGCCCCATGGCAACCCGCTGGCGCTGACCGCCTGACAGCGCGCGTGGTTTGCGATCGAGAAGCTCCTCCAGTTGCAGCAATTTGGCGGCGCTCTGCACCTTTGCCTCGATCTCGGCCTTGGGCAGCTTCGCGATCTTCAGCCCGTAGCCCATGTTCTGACGCACCGACATATGCGGATAAAGCGCATAGTTCTGGAACACCATTGCGATGTCGCGGTCCATCGGCTCTTTGTCATTGGCCCGTTCGCCGCCAATCAGAACCTCGCCCGAGGTGACGGTTTCCAGCCCGCCAACCATGCGAAGAAGCGTGGATTTCCCGCAGCCGGACGGGCCGACGATGACGATGAACTCGCCATCCTGTATGTCGGCGTCGATCCCGTGGATGACCTCGGTCGGACCAAAGCTTTTCTTGACGTTTTTAAGGGTAACTGTTGCCATCTTATTTCTCGCTATCGACCAGACCACGCACAAAGAGCTTTTGCATCGACACCACCACGATCACCGGCGGGATCATCGCCAGGATCGAGGTCGCCATGATCGTCGGCCAGTGGGCAAAGTCATCCCCGCTGGGGAACATCTGCTTGATGCCCATCACGATGGTGTTCATTTCCGGGTCGGTGGTGATCAGAAGCGGCCACAGATACTGGTTCCAGCCATAGATGAACAGGATCACGAACAGGGCGGCGATGTTGGTGCGGCTCATCGGCACCACGATGTCCCAGAAAAAGCGCATCGGGCGGGCCCCATCGACGCGCGCGGCCTCGGCCAGTTCATCGGGAATGGTCAGGAAAAACTGGCGAAACAGGAAGGTCGCGGTGGCCGACGCGATCAGCGGAAAGATCAGCCCGGAATAGCTGTTGAGCATCCCGAACCCTGCCACCACCTCATAGGTCGGCACGATCCGCACCTCGACCGGCAGCATCAGGGTCAGGAAGATCATCCAAAAGAAAAACGTCCGCCCCGGAAAGCGGAAGTAAACGATGGCAAAGGCGGACAGAAGCGAGATGATGATCTTGCCCACCGCGATCCCGATCGCCATGATCAGGCTGTTCAGAAGCATGGTCCCGACGGGGACGTTGATGCCCGAAAACAGCGCGTTCTTGTAGTTGATCCAGAGCTGATCGCCCGGCCAGACCGGCATCGGCGGGCGGATGATGTCCGTCTGGGTCACGGTCGAGGCCACGAAGGCCAGCCAGATCGGGAAGAAGATCACCAGCACACCCAGGATCATCAGAACATGGGTCAGCCACAGCCCCGCCCCGCGTTTTTCCACCATGCCTTGATGCGTACGCGCCATCAGTAATGCACCCTTTTCTCGACGAACTTGAACTGAAGCACGGTCAGCAGCCCCACCACGATCAGCAGGATCACCGACTGCGCCGAGCTTGATCCAAGATCCTGCCCGACAAACCCGTCCGAAAAGACCTTGTAAACCAGAATGGTGGTGGTTTGCTGGGGACCGCCCCCGGTGATTGTGTGGATCACGCCGAAGGTTTCAAAAAAGGCATAGACCACGTTGACCACCAGAAGGAAGAACGCGGTCGGAGTGATCAACGGCAGCACGATGCCGAAAAAGCGCCGCCAGAAATGCGCCCCATCAATGGCCGCCGCTTCGATCACGGATCGTGGCACCGACTGCAGGGCCGCAAAGAAGAACAGGAAGTTATAGCTGATCCGCCCCCAGGCCGAGGCCACGACGACCAGCCCCATCGCCTCGTTTCCGTTCAGGACATGGTTCCAGTCATAGCCAAGCTGGCCAAGATACCATGACACCACGCCGACGCGGGTGTTGAACATGAACAGCCACAGCACACCGGCCACGGCGGGCGCCACCGCATAAGGCCAGATCAGAAGCGTGCGGTAAACGCCCGACCCCTTGATCAGCCGATCCGCCAGCACCGCCAGAAACAGCGCCGGGATCATCGAGGCCAGCGTGACAAGAACCGAGAAGACCGCCGTGGTCACGAAAGATGCGCGATAGAACTTGTCCGACAGCAGGTATTCAAAATTGCCCAAGCCCACATATTGCATGGACAGCCCGAACGGGTCCGGGATGAACAGCGATTGCCAGATCGCCTGCCCCGCCGGATAAAAGAAAAACACCGCCGAGATGATGACCTGCGGGGCAATCAGGCAAAGTGGCAGAAGCCACCCCCGGAACGTGACGCGTTTTTCCATTCTGGCCCCCGAGACAGGAAAGACGGGCCGATGTGGCCCGCCTTCTTGATGCGTGATTTACTTGTTGGCTTGCTCGAACCGGCGCAGCAGCGCGTCGCCGCGTTCCTTGGCGCTGTCCATCGCTTCCTGCGCGGTCTTGTCACCGGCCCAGATGGCTTCCAGCTCTTCGTCGATGATGCCGCGGATCTGGTCGAACGACCCCAGACGGATGCCCTTGGAATTGGCGGTCGGCTCGTTGGCCGTCATCTGTTTCACAGCCACATCGGTGCCGGGGTTCGCTTCATAGAAGCCGGCCTCGCGGGTGGCGTCGCCCGCCGCGGCGGTGATCGGCAGATAACCCGTATCCTGGTGCCATTTCGCCTGCACCGGGGTCGAGGACAGGAAGGACAGGAATTCACCCACGCCCTTGTATTCCTCGGCCTCGTGGCCTTGCATCACCCAAAGCGACGCGCCGCCGATGATGGTGTTTTGCGGAGCATTCCCCACGCCTTCCCAATAGGGCAGTGGGCGCACGTCGAAATCAAACTCGGCTTCGGCCTTGATCCCGGCATACCCGGCCGAACTTTCCGTGAACAAGGCACATTCGCCCCCACGGAAGTTCGCGCCACCTTCGTTGCGGCGCCCCGTATAGATGAATTTGCCGTCCTTGGCCCATTCGCCCATTTTCGCCAGATGCGCCACCTGCGCTTCGCCATTCAGCGCAAGCTCGGTGTCCAGCCCGGCAAATCCGTTGTCCCGGGTGGCAAATGGCACGTCGTGATAGGCCGACAGGTTTTCCAGGTGAATCCAGCTTTGCCAGGCGGTGACCAGCGGGCAATCCTCGCCGCCGGCTTTCAGCTGCTCCAGCACCTCGTCCACCTTCTGCCAGGTCGACAGGTCGGTGTCGGGGTCGACGCCCGCCGCTTCCATCGCGTCACGGTTCACCCACAGAACCGGCGTGGACGAGTTGAAGGGCAGGGACAGCATCTGACCATCGGTGGTGGTGTAATAGCCTTTGACCGCGCCGATATAGGCGTCGGGGTCGAACTCGGCCCCGCTTTCGGCCATCACCTCATAGACAGGCTTGATCGCCCCTTCGGCAGCCATCATCGTGGCGGTGCCCACTTCGAACACCATCAGCACATGGGGCTGTTCGCCCGCGCGGAAGGCTGCGATCCCGGCGTTCAGCGTTTCGGAATAGTTGCCCTTGTGGCTTGCCACGACGGTAAAGTCGCTCTGGCTTGCGTTGAACTCTTCAACCTGTGCGGCGACCAACTCACCCAAACGCCCGGTGAAAGCATGCCAGAACTGGATTTCAGTCTGCGCCGACGCGGCAATGGGCGACAAGGCGGTGGTTGCGGCGATGGCGCCGAGCAAGAATTTTCTCATGTTACTCTCCCGTGCAACGTTTCAATGTGTCTTTCGGCCGACAAGACGCCGAGTCGGCACGTTCGATAGTTACGAGTGTATTGTCACAATTTTATAATTCAAACTTTCAGTCCCCGTGAGACCTAGACCACCCCGGCCAGATCGCGGACAAAGCCGACTTCGTCGCGCACAGTCTGAACGGCATTTTTGCAGTTTTCAGAGATTTCGGACTGTTTGCCGCGTGGATTGCTTTTGGCTCGGCTGACAGCCAAATCCTCAAGAAATGTGCAGGTCATGTCATTCAATCCCGACCCAAACGTCCCGCATTCCTGACTCAGTTTGAAAAGCGGCTGTTCGTCCTTGGTGCGGCGGATTCAACGAAAGAGCCCGAAGTGACCGATGCTACCCGTCATGCGAATGTCAGCTGTCGTCCGCCAATGCGAGGCAGTCGACATCTCTGTTTCCTCCGATAAATTGCGCTTTTGCGCAAAAACACTTATTAGTTATCCAGTGTTCCTTTTTTATTCGCCAGGGTGTAATAATGCCTGTCTTTGAGCTGTATAGTCCCGACGCCCTTGCTGGTCTCATTGGCGGTTCTGGTACCGTTACGCTGACCGAGCCCTATGATCCAGCGACTGACACGATCCTGACGATTGATGATGACGACGGTCTATTGGGTGGAGACCGATTTGCCAATGAAGATGGTGATGACGACAACCAATACGGTCAGGCTGTTTTGGGTGATGGCACGATCATCGGCTCACTCGCGGGCGGAAGCGAGACCACGGCCTATTCAGAGTGGGAATATACGCTGACCGCCACCATCAATGGTGAATTGGTCACCGTCCAATTGTATGAGATAGAAATAGACACAAATCCAGCAAGCACCCAAGGGTCCGGCACCCTCGTAGGGTATTTGCCGTCGATACCGCTCGTGCCCGGCGTGGCGTATAGCTTTACCCGAGAAAACACCACGCCGACAAATTCCGACTCTTATGCTGGGATCATCGGCGCGGTTTGTTTTACGCGCGGCACACTGATCGAGACGGCTGATGGGCGACTACCGATTGAAGCGCTGTCGGTCGGCGACACGGCTGTGACAACTGAAGGACCAGCCAAAATCCGCTGGATCGGGTCGCACATCTATCAGGCCAATGCCCTATTCGAGAACCCCAAACTATTGCCGGTGCGTATGGTCGCGGGGGCCTTGGGCAACGGGCTGCCGCGGCGCGATTTGCTGACCTCACGTCAGCATCGCATGTTGGTGTCCTCAAAGATCGTGCAACGGGTTTGCGGCACCGATGAAGCACTGATCGCGGCCATCAAACTGACAGACCTGCCGGGCATCTTTCTCGACGACAGCATTGAAGAGGTTGAATATTTCCACATCCTTTTTGACCGTCACGAGGTGATTTTTGCTGAAGGCGCACCCAGCGAAAGCCTCTTTGCTGGACCAGAGGCGCTACGGACGCTGCCGAAAGAAGCACGCGAAGAAGTGTTTACCATCTTCCCTGAACTGATTGATTTAGCGTTTCAGCCAAAGCCAGCGCGGGTGATACCTGACGGATCAACCCAGAAGACGATCATCAGGCGGCATCTGAAGAATAGCAAGCCGCTGCTTGATCCCAAAAGTGCCCGTCCGCTGAACCCGACCTGTTGAATCGGCGCGAGGCTTGCTACGCTGCTTGGGCAGCGTAGCGCGAGTGGATGAGTTCGTCGAGGCGTGTGATCTTGTGGTCGGCGATGCTGCTTACTGGTCGTGTTTGGTGTGCAAGCGGATAGTTTAAACGCCCAAACTCATACGTTTCTGTCGCGGGCAAAACCGACCGTTTGTGACCCAGCCCATTCATCCAAAGCCGCCATTGGCGCAACCGAAGCGAAAGGCAGTAACGTCCCGCTAAGCTGCCATTCGCAATAGCGTGCCCAACCAATGGGGATATTCAGTCACGTTTTCGGGTCGCTTTACGCGGCACACCGGATTTTGACTCGCGATTTGGCTAATGTTGACTAAGTTGGAAAAGTTCGATGATCTGCTCATCTTGAAACGAGGTATCTGCCCATGTTGACCCGACGCCATTTTGTTATCACGTCTGCCGCCCTGTTTTCGGCGCCGATTGCCGCGCCCGTCTGGGCGCAGGATCAGGCGACAACCCCTGCTGCGGTATCAGCGCCGGTCAAAACCAAACGGCGCCCGGTATCGGACAGTTCCAGATGGGCCGCTTATGATGCGCAGGTGACGCCCGCGAATTATGACCCGTTTACGTCGAACCCCTGGGGTCTGCACCCACGCTTTTTGCCCAAACTGGTGCAGGCGAATGCGGGCCTGAAACCTGGCGACATTCACGTCGATGCCGTCGCGCGTTATTTGTACCATATTCGCGCGGACGGGACGGCGATGCGCTATGGCGTAGCGATTGGGCGCGGTGATTTGTACGAACCCGGCACCTTCACGATCCGCCGCAAGGCAAAGTGGCCGATCTGGATTCCCACCAAGGATATGGTGAAGCGCGACCCCAAAACCTATGGCCCGCTTGAGGACGGAATGGATGGTGGTCCGCGCAACCCGTTGGGGGCACGGGCGTTTTATCTTTATAAGGGCAACCGCGACACCTATCTGCGGATCCATGGCTCACCCGTGCCGCGGTCCATTGGTGGTCGGGCAAGCTCGGGCTGTGTGCGCATGGTGATGGCGCATATCATCGGGCTGTATGATCAGGTTGAAACCGGCGTGACCGCGCATCTTTATCCGGCAGAAAGCATAACGGCGCGCAGCTAAGCGCGCCGAGTGTCATGCGGCAGGGGCCTCGTCGCGTTTGACGCAGATCGGCTGACCCTTGCGGTTGCGCAGGGGCAGATAGGTCGTTTCGACCGGCCCTTGATAGCGATAGACGAAACACCCGTCCGCATTGTTGAGCCGCACATCGCTGAGGTCTTGCCCCGGCGCCGCAATCGCGCGCACGTTTTCCGGCACTGTCCCCATCGACCGCGTGTCCGACCCGCCGGTGGCCCCTTCCGGGCTGACACAAGCCGAGAGCGAAACCACTGTTGCACCCAACAGAATACCCAACTTCTTCATCACAATGTCCCCATAGACTTCTTTTGGGGAAGGATGGGGGATTTTCGGGCAGAGGGGAAGGGGGTTGTTAGGATGGGTGGCAGAGTTCGTCTTGCTTGTAACACGGGTTCGAGTGAGTGGTGAAACTCGATCAATCTCTGCTTAGAGCCCAAACTCACCGATGCTGCAAGCTGCGCGAATGTTTGGTTTGACAGACCTGTTGATGTCGGCCTTTAAACACTCGGCAGTAGTTTGAACTACTAAACGAAATATTGGCAGAGCAAAGGGCGCATTCTTTGAAACAAGCTTCCGTTATTCTGAAACGACAAGTTCCCATTCGCTTCGATGAAGCGCCTCGATCTTGGCTGGGTGGACTTCCAATGATGCCAAGCCTCACGAAGTGGCCACGCGACGGTGAAGGTGCTCCACTGCACTTTATCGCACAGATTTGCTGCGATGAGTTACCCCAAACGCTCTGGAATGGTTTGGGACCGCGCAAAGGCTGGCTATTGCTCTTTGTGGAGACCCTAAAGTTTGAAGATCATGCCGAAAACAAAACCGTACAGGTCTTACACACCTCTAGTTTAGGCTCCGAACACCAACCACCAAAGGATGCGCCTACCGTCCGCCACTCGATGTCCGATTATATCAACTACACGTCCCCCAAGATCAGGCCAGATGTCCCGAAGTTCTGGCGCAGATGGCCTATCGACATCGTTGTACAAGAGTTTACATTTGACGAGACCGACCCTGAAAGGCACAACCGTCCCGCGATTCAGGGTGAAGATCTCTATGAAGCACCTGTGGCGCAAAACGGCTCTTACAATAAAATTTCTTCCGCATTAGATCGACCGCTAACATGGCGTGGTGCACGCTATGTTGTCGAAGGTATCTTAAGAGATTTGAAACCGGATGAGTTCGAGCGCAGCTTTGTCGGGAATTGCGGATTGCTGAGTGCGCCTGAATTTGACCGTGATGGGTTAACGAAAGAGATAAGCAAGCGTGCCAAGAAAAGCCCGGATTACCAAGGTGGGCCCGTCCAAAAATTTGGCCGTTACAGCGCACTTTATGCAAGCATCGAACCAAAGGTGCGCGCCGAACGTCGTAAAGGATGGGTCAAAAGGGCGTATGCGTATTTTGATTCGGAGATCGCCCAGTTTACGGTCGTAAAGAGGAAGCTTGCTCTGGCACACGCATTTGCGGCCATCAAGAAGAAGCTTGGCCTAGCACACGCAAAAGGTCAGAATGAGCCGGTTGCAAAGATGGGTAGCGTCATATTGTCGATGAAAGGAGTGCTGTGGAACATCGAGCGATTTAAAGGGTGTCTGACGTCAGCGCCAATGGGACAGATTAGGCTGAATTGATAAGAGAGGGTTTCTGGCT
>NZ_BNCH01000007.1 GCF_014656375.1 Aliiroseovarius zhejiangensis
GCTCCACACGACCGGTCACAACCGTGCCACGGCCCGAGATCGAGAACACGTCCTCGATCGGCAAGAGGAACGCACCGTCAACCGGACGGGCCGGCGTCGGGATGAACTCGTCCACAGCCGCCATCAGCTCGCGGATCTTGTCTTCGCCGATATTGGCGTCACGGCCTTCCAGAGCGGCCAGGGCCGACCCTGCGATGATCGGAATGTCGTCGCCGGGATAGCCGTATTCGGTCAGCAGTTCGCGGACTTCCATTTCCACCAGCTCAAGCAGCTCTTCGTCGTCCACCTGGTCAACCTTGTTCATGAACACGACCATGGTCGGAATACCAACCTGGCGGCCCAGAAGGATGTGCTCGCGGGTCTGCGGCATCGGGCCGTCAGCGGCGTTCACAACCAGGATCGCGCCGTCCATCTGCGCCGCACCGGTGATCATGTTCTTCACATAGTCAGCGTGGCCGGGGCAGTCGACATGCGCATAGTGGCGCGCGTCGGTTTCATATTCCACATGCGCCGTCGAGATCGTGATCCCACGCGCTTTCTCTTCCGGTGCGCCGTCAATCTGGTCATACGCCTGGAAATCACCGAAATACTTGGTGATCGCAGCGGTCAGCGTCGTCTTGCCGTGGTCAACGTGGCCAATCGTGCCGATGTTGACGTGCGGTTTGGAGCGTTCAAACTTTTCCTTAGCCATGTGCCATAAGCCTTGTATCTGATGGGGTTGCGCCGAACCCGGATTTATTATCGCGCGCTCACTACTCGGTCGCGCCGGGAAAATCAAGGCTTGCGTGACCCGGATCGCGCGGAAAGCCAAGATTGTTTCATTTGGGAATGTCCGCCCCGGGAAACGCGCCGCGACCTTCCTCTAGTCTCCGTCAGGCCAGGCCTTCTTGTCTGGCAGGTTCGTGTCGGGTTGCACGGCCGCTCCGTTCTGGCACACCGTTTGCAACGACCGCCAGGCTTCCGGCTCCAGCACCGCGCCATAGCTTCGCCCTTCGACAACAGCGTCCTGCGCCGCCGCGATCCGTTTGCCCATCTGCGGATGCGACATGAAATGCGCCACGATCCCTTCCGCATCGCCATGTTCCGCCAGCAGACGTTCAAACATCGTGCCCAGCGCAGCAGGCGATACACCCGCCTTGTCCAGCAACTCATGGGCATAAACATCTGCCGCAGCTTCGGCGGACTGACTGTAGGAGGCATTGATCAGTTGGTTGGCCAGAAACAGCGCAATCGTCCCTCCGGCGAAATCACCGAACAGAAGGCCCAACACACCCAGCGACCCCGCCGAGCGAAGCGCGTCACGGGTCGGGTCGCGATTGACCACATGGCCGATTTCATGCGCCAGCACGGCGGCAATCTCTTCAGCGTTTTCGGCCTGCTCGATCAAGCCCCGGAAAAAGACGACGCGCCCGCCAGGCAGGGCAAAGGCGTTGACCATATCATGATCCAGAATGTGGATTTGCACGTCATATGGCAGGTCCGAGGCTGGGTTCAGCTTGTCATACATTGCCTGCATCGCCGCAGTGCCCGCCGGGGCGTCGCAGATCGGCGTGCCGACCAGCCCCGTTTCGTCCAGCGCCATGCGGATCTGTTCAAATGTGGTGTCCCCCAGCGCCTTCTCGCCCTCGGGCGGCAGCATCACGGCCAGTTGGGCTGCCATCATCGGGACCAGCACGAAGATGATCGCTGCGACGGATACGACCGCCCCACCGGCCCAGGCCATCAATTTGGGAAATGTGATCACCCGGTCACGTTTCCCAAGACGTGGCGCGCGGGCGCGCAGTTGCGATTGCAGGGTCTTGTCGCGCAGATAGAGCCGCGAAAGCCTGTCGCCAGAACGGCTGATCACCAGTGTTTCCGTGTCGGCCTGATCGGGTTCGGCCCGCACGTCAGCCCAAGGCCAGATCAACATTTGTTCATCGGGCAGGGAAAGTTCGACCCCTTCGGTTTGCAAGCGCACCGCAACACGGGTCAGGACCGCGCGGTCGCCTGCAACGAAATCCGCGAATACGACGGGGGACGTTGGTGCGCCGGTCATATCGCGGCCCCCACATCCAAGGCTTCGGCGAAGCCCTCTGCTTCGGCAAATTCATCCCGGTCGCGTTGGGTGATCTGGTGCAGGTCATCGGCATTCACGATCCGCGTCACCTCGGCGAAATGTGCGGTGATGGGCAGGGTGATCCAGGCATGTGTCATCGCACGATAGCTCAGGAAGATCGCGAAATAGATCAGGATCATGATCGGGGCGCCTGCGGCCATCATCGCTTCGATCTGATCCGGGTTCTCAAGGTCAAAACTCCCGCCACCGCCGCCGACTGCAGCCAGAACCAGACCCGTGGCGACAAGCACCAATCCGGTGAACACGAGATAAATCAGGAACCAGCCCAGCGCATATATGCCGATGATGGTCCAGGGTCGGGGTGTTGTGCGAAACCGCATGTCGCCCAGTTCTTTGGCTTCTGTCAGTCGCTTGAAGCTGTCGGCCCGCCAATAGGCCAGGCCATAGATGCCCCATGGCACGGTCAGCAGAAACGCCGCGAGCCAGGCCGGGTTGTCAAAGGCGGCGGCCATGCCACCAGCCACCGCTGACAGGACCAGCGGGTAATAGACGTGCTTCATGGATCCAAACAACATCCCGCGCCGCCCACCCTGCACGAACTGCTGGTTGCCGAAATAGGTGTGGTTGGTCTTGTATTTCTCAAGCCAAAGCGTGGTCAGTGGCCAAGCCAGCCCGAGCGTCGCAATGGCAAGACCCCAATGTACCATCGCCCGCCACGCATAACCCCAAGCCCCCGGTTCCAACCCGAACCGGATGCCGCGCCAGCGGGTGCGGGCCAGAATGTATCTGCGCGCGCGGTACTGCGCGAAAAAGATGATGGGGGCGAGACCCGCAAGGCTGAGCAGATAGGCCGCGACATTTCCCTGCAACCAGGCAAAGCTGATATACATCAGGATCAGGTTCACCACGCCGATATAAAACGCCATGAACACAACGGCGACCAAGAAGCCAAGCAGCTTTTCCAACGGGTCGCCCACATATTCCAGCGGGATGCCTCCGGGGCGAATGGCGCTCCAATAATACCGCCGCAAGCGTGTTTTGGCCCAGAAGCGATAGAAGCCAAGCGTCAGGATGGTCAGAAGACCGGTTCGCAGCGCCAATCCCAACATCGGACCTTTGCGCCCGGAATACATGATGTTCAGATCAGTGAGCGGCATCGGTCAGTCAAATTTGTTGTCACGCGGGAAACCATGCGGCGGGGCCTTGCCCACGCCTGCCCGCTTGCCCAGCCAAGGCGACATGTCTGCCTCGGTCCGGGTGCGGTCGCCCGTGGCGGGCCATGACAGACCGGCCTCCCAATCGAAGGTCTTGAGGTCAGATAATCCGCCATCCAGTTCAAGCACACCCTGCTTGCCGCGTGCGCTGTTGTATTTCTGAAGCCGCACACCTTTGCCGCGCGTCATCTCGTTGATCTCGGCCACCGGGAAGACAAGCAGCTTGCGGTTCTCGGATACAATCGCGACATGATCGCCTTCGACCGGCTTGCAAATCTTGGCGCGGGCATCGCCCACGTTCAGCACCTGTTTGCCATTCTTGGTCTGCGCCAGAACGTCATCTTCGCCCACGATAAACCCGTTGCCCGCTGTCGAGGCCACCAGCAAGCGCCGTCCCGGCTGGTGAATGAACAGGTCCACGATCTCGGCCTCGTTCGGCAGATCCACCATCAGGCGCAGGGGTTCGCCCATACCGCGCCCGCCGGGCAGGTTGGCCGCCGACAGCGTGAAGAACTTGCCGTTCGAATCGAAGACCAGCAGCTTGTCGGTGGTTTCAGCGTGGAAGATGAAGCGGGGGCCGTCGCCATCGCGGAACTTCAGTTCGCGCGTCAGGTCGATATGGCCTGACATGGCGCGTATCCACCCCATTTGCGAGCAGACCACGGTGATCGGTTCTTTCTCGATCATCGCTTCCAGCGGCACGTCCTCGACCTCGCCCGCCTCGGCGAACTGGGTGCGCCGGGCGCCGCCTTCGTAATCCTTGCCAAACAGCTTCTTGGTTTCTTTCAACTGCTCGGAAATGCGCGCCCATTGCAGGCTTTCACTGTCCAAAAGATCCTCAAGCCCCGCGCGTTCTTCCATCAACTCGTCGCGTTCGCGGACCAGTTCGATTTCTTCCAAGCGGCGCAGACTGCGCAGGCGCATGTTGAGGATCGCATCGACCTGCACTTCGGACAGTTCGCCCTCGCCGGGGGGCGGGCTGACATAGTCAGACTCGCTCATCGCGCGGACGTGGTCACGGCCCCAATCCTCGCGCATCAGGGCGGGTTTGGGGTCGTCGTCATAGCGAATAATGTCGATCACGCGATCAAGGTTCAGAAAGGCGACAATGAAGCCTTCCAATACCTCAAGCCGGTGGTCGATCTTTTCCATCCGGTGGGTCGAGCGGCGCAGCAGCACGTCACGGCGATGGTCAAGAAAGGCGCGCAGCACCTCTTTCATCGAACAGACCTTCGGCGTCACCCCGTCTATCAGCACGTTCATGTTCAGGCTGAACCGTGTCTCAAGGTCCGAGTTGCGGAACATCAGGTTCATCAGAAGCTCGGCATCCACATTCTTGGATTTCGGCTCCAGCACGATGCGGATATCGTCGGCGCTTTCGTCGCGAATATCGCCAAGGATCGGGACCTTCTTGGTCTGGATCAACTCGGCGATCTTTTCGATCAGCTTCGACTTTTGAACCTGATACGGAATCTCGGTTACAACGACCTGCCACTGGCCACGGCCCAGATCCTCGATCTCCCATTTGCAGCGCAGACGGAAAGACCCGCGCCCGGTGCGATAAGCCTGCGCGATGTTTTCACGCGGCTCGACAATTACGCCGCCGGTTGGGAAATCCGGGCCGGGCACATAGTTCAGAAGCGTGTCGTCTCGCGCATCGGGCACCTTGATCAGATGCAGGCAGGCGTCGATCAGCTCGGCAATGTTGTGCGGCGGAATATTGGTGGCCATGCCGACGGCAATCCCGGACGAGCCATTGGCCAGCAGATTCGGAAACTCGGCGGGCAGAACCACCGGTTCCGTCAGGCGCCCGTCATAGTTGTCACGAAAATCGACCGCGTTTTCGTCCAGCCCTTGCAACATGGCCTCGGCCACGAAGGTCATCCGCGCTTCTGTGTATCTGCTGGCGGCTGGATTATCACCGTCGATATTGCCAAAGTTCCCCTGCCCATCGACCAGCGGATAACGCACCGCGAAATCCTGCGCCAGACGCGCCATCGCGTCATAGATCGCAGCGTCCCCGTGGGGGTGGAAATCCCCCATCGTGTCACCAGAAATCTTGGCGGATTTCAAAAACTTGCCACCAGATGCCAGCTTCAGCCGCGACATCGCGTAAAGGATGCGGCGGTGCACCGGTTTCAGACCATCGCGCGCGTCCGGCAAAGCCCGGTGCATGATGGTCGACAGGGCATAGGTCAGGTAACGATCCCCGATCGCCCGGCGCAACGGCTCGGACAAGGTTGGGGAGTTTTCGTTGCTGTCATCGGTCAATTCGTTCATAATCGTTGTGTATCGAGTGCTGTCGGAAGGGTAAAGCTGCTGCGGGAAAGGTTGACGAACTTTCCCCTGATATTTTTGCAAGACACGGTGTTCATTTTAACACCAAGCTGACGAACTCCTGCTTATACGTTGTCTGCAAGGGCTGACATACGGAACCAAGACAAGGGTCGTGCGTTAAGCGATTGAACAGAAGATCAAAAAGATCTCGCCAAGGGTAAATGGTTTAAAGGGGATTTAAGATGGGGATTATCAAACTAAGCTGCCTGACACTCGGGGCGCTCGGCGTGGCGATGCTGCATTTCGGCCGCGATGACGGTCTGCCCGTTGACCGGATCGGGCGCGAACCAACCATTGCGCAGGACACGATCGTGCCGGTGTCAGCCGCACTCGACCCGGGGATCGCAGGCTCGCCTGAAATTGCCGAAGGTGAAATTATCGCAACCGCAAATGCAACCCCGGCGGCTCAAGCGCCGAAAGCGGCGGCACCTGCGCGCCTTGTGGCGGTGCCAGTTATGCTGGCAAGCGCATCGACGCCACAAACGCCTGCGGAACTTGCCGAAGCTCAGGCGCGAAAGATGGCGTCAAACATCACAACCGCAACCCCGGCTGCGGCCAGCCTGACTACCGACGCCTTTCCTACGGTCTTTGTCAGCGGCACAACCGTGAACATGCGCGCCGGGCCGTCGACCAAACATGGTGTCGTGGCAAAATTGACCTACGGGACCGAGGTTTATGACATGGGCACAACCGCCAGCGGGTGGAGCCAGATCAAAGTGTTGGACACCGGAGCGCGGGGTTTCATGGCAACGCGTTTTCTGGTGTCGCAGCTTTAACCGTCCGGCAAATGCCTGAAATCAGCCCCGAATGACGCGGCCGACCACAGGTACGCGTCATTTTCCGTTGACCCCATCGCGCCAGACCGCCTTAGTGCTGCCTGCGCGAAACAGGGATCACCACATGACCACACCAACAAAATCCATCCTGATCACCGGGTGCTCGTCGGGTATCGGCTATGACGCGGCGCACGCGTTGGCCAAACGCGGCTGGCGGGTCTTTGCGACCTGCCGGAAAGACGCTGACTGCGAACGACTGCGTGCCGAAGGGCTGGAAAGCGTCGTCCTGGATCACGCGGATGCTGCCAGCATGGACGCCGCCATGGCCGAGGTTCTGAACCGCACCGGTGGCACACTGGGCGCGCTGTTCAACAACGGGGCGTTTGCGATTCCCGGTGCTGTCGAAGACCTGCCCACCGATGCTCTGCGGTCGATTTTTGAGACGAACCTGTTTGGTTATCACCACCTGACTCGCCTTGCCCTGCCGGTGATGCGGGCGCAGGGACATGGGCGGGTGGTCAACAACTCGTCCGTTCTGGGGTTTGCGGCCATGCCGTGGCGCGGGGCGTATGTGGCGTCAAAATTCGCGTTGGAGGGCCTGACCGACACGCTGCGGCTTGAGATGCGAAGCACCAACATCAAGGTGATCCTGATCGAGCCCGGCCCGATCACCACGAAAATCCGCCAGAACGCACAACCGCATTTCGAACGCTGGATCGACTGGGAAAACAGCCCGCGCCGCAACCTCTATGCCAAACTGCGCGAGCGGCTTTATGACGACAGCGGCACGCCCGACCGGTTCGAACTGCCGCCATCGGCGGTCACTGATAAGCTGATCCATGCGCTGGAAAGCCAGAATCCAAAGCCGCGCTACTACGTCACCACGGCGACCCGTATCGCAGGGATTGCCCGGCGGGTTCTGTCGACCCGGGTGGGGGATCGCCTGACGCCCAACGGCTAAGCGCGGCCGATTGCCCCTCGCCTTTTTGGCGTCACGGCGCTATCTCATCAGGAACTTAACCCGAGGATATTTCATGTTCGACGACCCGTTATTTCTGATTGTTGCCGTTGCCTGCGGTGCCGTGGTCATCATCCTGATGCTGGGCATCGGATCGTTTGGCATCGGTGGCGAGACGTCGCGGAAATACTCGAACAAGATGATGCGGTGGCGGGTTGCGGCGCAGGCCATCGCCATTGCACTGATCCTTCTGTTTGTCTGGCTGCGCGGAGGAAATGGCTGATGGTAGTTCTGAACAAGATTTACACCCGTACCGGGGATAAGGGCGAAACCGCTTTGGGCGACGGATCGCGCGTGGCCAAGCATTCAGCCCGCGTGGATGCCTATGGCACCGTGGACGAAACCAATGCCACGATCGGTTTGGCGCGGCTGCACGCCGAGGGGGACACAGACGCCGCCCTTGCCCGCATCCAGAACGATCTGTTCGATCTGGGCGCTGATCTATGCCGCCCTGAAATGGCCAAGGATGCCGAGGCCGAATACCCACCCCTGCGCATGGCGCAGGAGCAGGTCGACCGGCTGGAGGCCGAGATCGACGCGATGAACAAGGCGCTGGAACCGTTGCGCAGTTTCATCCTGCCCGGCGGGTCCGCCCTGGCGGCGCATCTGCACCTGTCGCGCACGGTCAGCCGCCGCGCCGAACGTCTGGCCACCGAACTGGCCGCGCAGGAGCATGTGAACCCGGTGGCGGTGAAATACCTGAACCGCCTGTCCGACTGGTGCTTTGTCGCAGCCCGCGTGGCCAATGACGACGGCAAGGCCGACGTGCTTTGGGTGCCGGGCGCCAACCGATAGACCCGCCGCAACACCGGTGACATGCCACATATCGGAAACATTCTCGTAACGAATCCCCGTCAAAAGCAAAAAACGCGGCGTCCTTTGGACAGAACGTGACGATTTTGCGCTGTTTTCAGCGCCCTTGACCCGGTAAACGGGTGTGGAACTGAGACCGCCCCATTCGGGGCCTAATTGGGAGAGACACGCCAATGAAGGTGCTTGTGCCTGTGAAGCGCGTGATCGACTACAACGTGAAAGTTCGTGTGAAAGCGGACGGATCAGGTGTCGATCTTGCAAACGTGAAAATGTCGATGAACCCCTTCGACGAAATCGCCGTCGAAGAGGCGATCCGCCTGAAGGAAGCTGGCAAGGCGGACGAAATCGTCGTCGTGTCGATCGGCGTGAAGCAATCTCAGGAAACCCTGCGCACCGCGCTGGCGATGGGGGCGGACCGCGCGATTCTGGTGGTGGCCGCCGAAGACGTGCACACCGACATCGAACCGCTGGCGGTGGCCAAGATTCTGGCGAAGGTCGTGGAAGAAGAAAAACCCGACATCGTTCTGGCGGGCAAGCAAGCCATCGACAACGACATGAACGCCACCGGTCAGATGCTGGCGGCCCTGCTGGGCTGGTCGCAAGGCACCTTTGCGTCGGAACTGAATATCGAGGGCGACAACGCCGTTGTGACCCGCGAAGTTGATGGCGGTCTGCAAACGATCAAGGTCTCGATGCCAACGATCGTCACTGTCGATCTGCGCTTGAACGAACCGCGCTATGCGTCCCTTCCGAACATCATGAAAGCGAAGAAAAAGCCGCTGGACGAAAAGACCGCCGCCGATTACGGCGTCGATACCGCCCCGCGCCTTGAGATCGTCAAGACCGAAGAACCAGCCGCCCGTGCGGCCGGGATCATCGTCGGCTCGGTCGACGAGTTGGTAGAGAAACTTAAAGAAGCGGGGGCTGTATAATGGCTGTTCTTCTTCTCGCAGAAGTCAACAATGGCGAATTGGCGATGGACGCCACCGCCAAGGCTGTCACCGCTGCCAAGGCGCTGGGTGACGTGACGGTTCTGGCCGCGGGCGCTTCGGCTGCCGCGGCTGGTGAAGCTGCCGCCAAGATCGACGGTGTGTCCAAGGTGTTGGTCGCCGAAGACCCCTCGCTGGGCCACCGATTGGCGGAATCAACCGCTGCGTTGATCGTGTCGCTGGCTGACGATTACGAACACATCGTGGCCCCGGCCACCACTGACGCCAAGAACGTGATGCCCCGCGTGGCCGCCCTTCTCGACGTGATGGTGATCTCGGACGCGTCCGGTGTGGTGGATGCCAACACCTTCGAACGCCCGATCTATGCCGGCAACGCCGTGCAGACCGTGAAGTCGTCGGATGCCAAGAAGGTCGTGACCTTCCGCACATCGACCTTTGATGCCGCTGGCGAAGGCGGGTCGGCTTCGGTCGAAACTGTGTCTGCCGCCGACAATCCCGGCCTGTCCGAATGGGTCGAAGACAAGGTTGCCGAAAGCGACCGGCCCGAGCTGACCTCGGCCGGTGTGGTCGTGTCCGGCGGGCGCGGCGTTGGCTCGGAAGAGGATTTCGCCCTGATCGAGAAACTGGCCGACAAGCTGGGCGCTGCCGTTGGTGCGTCGCGCGCGGCGGTCGATTCGGGCTATGCCCCGAACGACTGGCAGGTGGGCCAGACCGGCAAGGTCGTCGCTCCGGACCTGTATATCGCCGTCGGCATTTCGGGCGCCATCCAGCACTTGGCTGGCATGAAGGATTCGAAAATCATCGTCGCGATCAACAAGGACGAGGAAGCCCCGATCTTCCAGGTGGCCGATTTCGGTCTGGTCGCCGACCTGTTCGAGGCCGTTCCGGCGCTGACAGAAAAGCTCTGACGCCCAAAGATATACTACAGATCAAGGCCCGCCACCGTAGCGGGCCTTTTTCATGCGCGCATCAAAGCAACCGGTCGATCGCACAATGCAACGCGCGGCTTGCATTCCGGTGCGCGACACAGCCCAACATGTCGCGCGTGGCCGGTCCATCCATATCGGCATAGACCAGCCCACTTTGCCCGTCCTGCTTCTGCCGGGGGGTTACGGCAACCTCGACCGTTTCCGCGACAAAGGGCGCGATGGCCTGCATCATCTCTTGATCGATAAACAGGGGATCGGATCCGCTGATACCATCGACACCGCCCGACCGGATCGGGTGGTCGGCCAGCCACAACAGCACGATGTCACAATCCAGCCGGGCGATCAGCAGCTTCATCCGCGCCACCCAGGCGGTGCGCAGTTCTTCCACCACATGCCTAAACCGCTCGGCCGATACGTCGTGCAGCGCGGTCAGTAGGTGGCGGGTAAAATTGAACTCCGTCAGATCGACGTCGCCATACAGTTCTTTCAGCAGGTTTGAGCCGCGCAAGAACCTGTCATTCCGCCTTGGATGCACGGAATAGAACCGGTTGGACATGTTGTGCGCGCCCGGCACCTGCAACACTGTGACCCTGGCGCGATTGGCAAGAGTCAGCAGCCCGTGATCATGCAGAAACGCGTCCACTCCGGCATTCTGGCAGCCGAAATTGATGACCTGCATCCCCATCTCAAGCCCCAGCAGATCCGGATAGGGATGTTCGTGATACTTTCCGAATGTCTCGGTCCCGCCGAGCACGGCGACATAGGGCGCCGCCAGTTTCCGCTTCGGCCCGCGAAACAGGATTTTGGACGTGCCATATCTGCACAAATGATACTCCAACGGGCTTTTGCCCAAGGTGTCGTAAGCCATTCCACCCACTCCGTTCTTGTTCACCCGACCCGATGATTCGCATGAAGTGGTTTGGATTTGGCTAATCTTCAAATGCAGGTAATTTTCTTAGCGGCTGCTTAACCCTTGCACCCCTGCCGCACCGCCGCATAGTCTGTTGCAAGACAAGGAAAGGGATCAGATGAGCATCGAGACAATCGGCATCGTGGGTGCCGGGCAGATGGGCAACGGCATCGCGCATGTGATGGCGCTGGCCGGGTATGACGTGCGCCTGAACGATATCAGTCAGGACAGTCTGGATGCTGCCATGGCGCGCATCGCAAAGAACATGGAACGGCAGGTCGCGCGTGAGGCGATCACGCCTGAAGACCGCGACACGGCGCTGGGGCGGATTTCGACCACGCTGCAGTTGCCAGAGATCGGTGCAACCGACCTGATCATCGAAGCGGCGACGGAAAACGAAGCCCTGAAGAAGAAGATTTTCGATGGGCTTCTGCCGCATCTGAAACCGGATACGATCCTGACCTCTAACACCTCGTCCATCTCGATCACACGGCTGGCCAGCGGCACCGACCGGCCCGAACGGTTCATGGGCTTTCACTTCATGAACCCGGTGCCGGTGATGCAACTGGTCGAGCTGATCCGCGGCATTGCCACGGACGAAGCCACCTTCAAGGCCTGTCACGGCGTCGTCGAACGCCTGGGCAAGACCGCCGCCAGCGCCGAGGATTTCCCCGCCTTCATCGTCAACCGTATCCTGATGCCGATGATCAACGAAGCCGTTTACACGCTCTATGAAGGGGTGGGATCGGTGCAAAGCATCGACACCTCATTGAAGCTGGGCGCCAACCACCCGATGGGGCCGCTGGAACTGGCCGATTTCATCGGGCTGGACACTTGTCTGGCGATCATGAACGTGCTGCATGACGGGTTGGCGGATACGAAATACCGCCCCTGCCCGCTTCTTACCAAGTATGTCGAAGCTGGCTGGCTGGGGCGTAAATCGAAACGCGGTTTTTATGACTATCGTGGCGAGGTGCCCGTTCCGACACGGTGACGCCACTAGTCGCGAGGTTTGCCCAATGCCAGCGTATGATCGCGCAACCACCCCATGAAACCACGCGGATCTGTGTGCAACCGCTCCATTTCCGCGTCCGACAGCACCGGCCCGATCACCGGCTTCTGCGGGCGGTTACAACTGCGCACGATCTCGTGCAGCAGCAATGCCTGGCGCATGGTGGCCGACAGCCGGTTGGCCATCTGATACCAGCGCGAATTTGCGCCGGGGAAATAGATCGGCACCACCTTGGCGCCGGATCGCCGGATCAGCTGCGCCGTAAAAACATTCCACTCGCGTTCGATCGCCGGCCCGAACAGCGTATCGGACGATGCGACCACGCCGGATGGAAACAGGGTCACAAGCCCCCCGGCCTTTAGATGCGCCATGGTCTGCGCGCGCATTTCGACCATCTTTTGCTGCGCGTCGGGGTCATGGGGAAATGGCACCGGGATCATGTAGGATGACGCAACCTCGTCCAACCCATCCAGAACCGAACGGCTCAGGATCCGATAGTCCTGACGGCGACGGCCGATCAGCTCGGCCAGAACCATCCCATCCACCAGACCGTGCGGGTGATTGGCGACTGCGATCACGGGGCCGTCCGCCGGGATTTGCTTTAGCTGCTCGTCGGGCGTTTCAACCCGAATGCCCATCACGTCCAGACAAGCCCCCCAGAACGCCTGACCCTTCGGGGCACCGCGCCGTTCCAGTTTGCGCACCATCCGCAGGATCGAGATCTTGCCCGTCAGCCATTCCACCACGCGGATGACATAGGACTGGATCGGGTTGTTCAGGGAATTGGCATAGGTCAGGTTGCGACGGTCATATTGATCATGCGACAGGTCGCCCTGGCTTTGTCCGGCCATATCGCTGTCAGTGTTGTTCACAACATCTTGTCCCATATCAGCCTGCAGCACGTGCCTTACATGCCTTCGCCGAACTTGTCTTCGACCAACTCGGTCAGGGCCGCCATCAACTCGGCCGCCTGCGGGCCCGAGGTTTCGACATGGATCTTGGTGCCCTGAGATGCCGCCAGCATCAAAAGCCCCATGATCGAATCCCCTTCGGCGTCAATGCCATCCTTGGACACGCGCGCGGTCGCATCATGGTTTTCCACAGTGTCAACGAACTTGGCCGAGGCGCGCGCGTGCAGGCCCTTGACGTTGATGATCTCCAATTCGCGGCTTGTGCTCATACACTACACCCCCTGTATACCATCAATACAGTCGATGTATTTCCGGCCCGCCGCAAGTGCCTTGCTTGTGGACATGTCAATCGGCAAATGTCGGGTCTTGGCCAGCTTCACCAGCATGGGCAAATTGGCGCCGTACAGGATCTTGCGGTCAGCCTTGCTGCAGGCTGGCAGCGACAGGTTGGCGGGCGATCCGCCGAACATATCGACCACGACCACGACACCGTCGCCCTTGTCGACGGCATCAGCCGCGGCTGAGATTTCCGATTGCTTGCTGGCCCGGTCGCAATCCGCCGCGGTCGAGATGGCACGCACGCCCGGTTGCTTGCCGACGACATGTTCGACAGCGGCAAGATATTCATTCGCAAGCCCGCCATGCGCGACGATCACGATGCCGATCACGCTCTTACCCCAATTGTTTCGACGCCGGCCCCGTTTCGGCACGGCGTTCCATTTCTCGGTGTCTAATTGACACCTGCCACCCCTTGTTTGCAAGGGTCTTCGCCAGTCTTTCCGTAAGGGCAACAGAGCGGTGTTGCCCTCCGGTACATCCAAACCCGATGGCCAGATGCGATTTCCCCTCGTCCCCATAGGCAGGGATTAGAAAATCCACCAGTTCGGAGACTCGGGTGAAGAACTCGTCGAACCGCGGATCCTTGGCGACATAGTCCGCAACCGCATCATCACGCCCGTCCAGCGACCTGAGTGTCGGTTCCCAGTGCGGGTTGCGCAGGAACCGTGCGTCCAACACCATATCAAGCCCGCGCGGCACACCGCGCTTGTAGGAAAAGGAATGGACCGATACCGCCAGGTTTTCAGCACCTGACTGCGACAGCCATTGCATCAGCTCTTCTTTCAGCTCATGCGGCGACAGATCCGAGGTGTCGATCAGCACATCCGCCCGCCCCCGGATGGGCACCAGCAGCTCGATTTCGCGGGTGATGCCGTGATCCGGGGTTTCGGCGGGCGCCAGCGGGTGGCGACGCCGCGTTTCCGAATAGCGGCGGATCAACACATCGCGCGAGCAATCCAGATACAGAAGCTCGACATCATGGCGATCATCTTCCCGCAGATCCTCGATCACCTGCAACATCATCTCGGTCGAGAAATCGCGGTTGCGCACATCCACGCCCAGCGCCAACGGGTGATCCAGAACAGGTCCGCCCAGAACCCGGCTGATCAGCGACAGCGGCAGGTTGTCGATGACCTCGTAGCCGATATCCTCCAGCACACGAATGGCCGTCGTGCGCCCGGCACCCGAGGGACCGGTGACCAGAACAACCTTTTGTCCCGTGTTGGTGTTGTCGTCTGTCATCATCTTCGCCTAGCTTGTCCCGTCATGCCTGCCGGATTTCAACAGGTGGTATAGCGCACATGCGAAGTAAGGTGCATCAACCCGTAAAACAAGGTCGATTTCGTATCCGCCAATGTTTGTGAGACGTCGTGAAGGGGGAAGGCGATCCACCTCGTCCTTTGACAGATCAACGACCAGTTGAAGGTGCGCCGATGCCTTCCACGGCACATTGATCAGCCCGATGCCCCGCGCCTCGATCACCCCTTGCAGGCGGTCGGGCGCCATGACCACAGGACCATCTTCGCCAACCCTCACCCGACTGTAATCATCCGCGACCAGGCTGGCGCCCAATCCGATCAACTCCAGCGCCAGTGACGATTTTCCAGACCCCGAGGGGCCGACGATCATCGCCGCGGCATCACCAACGGCAATCGTCGTAGCATGATAGCCAAGCGGATCGGGCCGGTCGCTTTGGGTCACACCGGAAGGCCAACCACGAAGCGCGCGCCCAGCGGGTCCGAGGTCACATCCGCATCGGTAGGCCGGATGTTCTCGGCCCAGATCACGCCGCCATGGGCTTCGACAATCTGCTTCGAGATCGCAAGCCCCAGACCCGAGTTGTTGCCGAACTGGTTCTCCGGCCGCTCGGAGTAAAACCGCTTGAAGATCTTGTTCAGCGCCTGTTCCGGGATGCCAGGGCCAGTATCCTCGACCACCACCAGCACCCGGTTTTCACGACGGCGCGCCCAGACACGGATCGCATCCCCTTCGTCGCAGAAGCTCAGCGCATTGGTGATCAGGTTCACGAACACCTGTGCCAACCGGGCTTCCAACCCGCGAATGTAAATCGGGTCAGGCGGCAGGTCGGTGATGAACTCAACCCCCTTGTCGCTGCCTTCGTTGCCCAGATAGTCGGTCAGGTTGCGCAGCATCTTCAGAAGGTTGAACTCTTCCTCTTCTTCCTTCACCAATTCGCTGTCCAGCCGCGAGGCGTTCGAGATGTCGCTGACCAACCGGTCCAGCCGCCGCACGTCATGGTCGATCACGTCCAGCAACTTGTTCCGGTGTTCGTCTTTCTTGGCCAGGCGCAAGGTGCCGATGGCGGACCGCAGGCTGGCCAGCGGGTTCTTGATCTCGTGCGCCACGTCGGCGGCAAACTGTTCGTTGGAATCGATCCGGTCATACAGCGCCGCAACCATTCCGCGCAGAGCCCCTGACAGGCGGCCGATCTCATCCGGTCGCGCGGTCAGATCCGGGATGCGAACGCGCCCGGTGCGAACGCTGTTGTGATCCTTGTCCCGCCCCAGTTCGGCGGCGGCGGCCAGATCGGACAGCGGGTTGGCAATGGTCGAGGCCAGAACGAGGCTCAGCCCGATCGACACAAGGATCGCGATCACGAACATCTGCAGCAATTGCTCGCGCTCGGCCCGCACCAGCAGATCAAGCTCACCCGCGGCGCTGGTAATCGCCACGACGCCGGCCGGG
This sequence comes from Aliiroseovarius zhejiangensis, assembly GCF_014656375.1. Lineage (GTDB taxonomy): Bacteria > Pseudomonadota > Alphaproteobacteria > Rhodobacterales > Rhodobacteraceae > Aliiroseovarius > Aliiroseovarius zhejiangensis. The sequence continues at coordinate 15,975 of NZ_BNCH01000007.1, forward strand.
ACGCCATTTTGCAGGATCGGGGTTGCGACGGAAAACACCGTGCCGCCGTTTTCATCGACGCCGTTCGACACGCGCGTCGCGCCGTTCATCGCGCCGGGATACAAGGTGCGGGCCATCACTTCGGTGTCCAAGGGGATAGATTGCCCGTCTCCCTTGGCCACGATGCCCGACACGCCTTCCCACACCGCGTTCAGAAGATCGGTGATGATGGTCGACCCGACCTCGTGCCCCATGCCGTCGACCGGAGTCGGTTCGGCGCTTGGCACCCCGACCGAGCGTGCCAGCAGCGCCTCGTTCGCATCGAACACGAACACCTCCAGCCCCGCCGGAAGCTGCAAGTCAGACAGTGTCTCGGCAAAGTCAGGCTGTGCAGGTTGGGCAAGTTGAGAGGTGGCAGGGGTCACATCGGGGGCCGTATCGCCCCCCTCGGACGGCTCCGGCACGGTTGCCGCCTGAATTTCGCTGGCCTGTTCCAGCTGGGCTTCGAACACATCCGCGATCAACTCGGCCTCGACCACCAACCCGCGTTCGCGTTGGATCAGAAGGCTGTCGCGAAACGGGTTCAGATACAGAACCCCGGCCACCAGAACCACCAGACCAAGCAGGTTGAACGTGATGATCTTTCGCGCCAGTGGCGACCGGTTGATCGAAATCAGCCCGCGCTGCGCCCGCTTGTCGCGCAGCTCGAAATCCATCTCGCCAGTCGGCGAGACCCAATCTTCACCCAGAACAAGATCGCTTCGGGTTGTGGCCTTGGTGTCCTTCACCTTTTTCACCATCTTGTCCAACGCACGCGGCGTTATACCTCGTTATACCGGTACCCGATGCCATAGAGCGTTTCGATGGCCGAGAAATCGTCATCCGCGGTCCGCATCTTCTTGCGCAACCGCTTGATGTGGCTGTCGATGGTGCGGTCATCCACATAAACCTGATCGTCATAGGCCACATCCATCAACTGGTCGCGGCTTTTGACAAAACCGGGGCGTTGGGCAAGAGCCTGAAGCAACAGGAACTCGGTCACTGTCAGAGACACGTCCTTGCCCTTCCAGGTGACAGCATGGCGCAGCGGGTCCATCGTCAGATCACCGCGCACCAGCGATTTGCTTTCCTCAACCTCGCCCGCGTCATCCTTGGCGATGACCTCCTGCCGTCGCAGAAGCGCGCGAATGCGTTCGACCAGCAACCGCTGACTGAAGGGCTTGGTCACGTAATCGTCGGCCCCCATGCGCAGGCCCAGAACCTCGTCGATCTCATCATCTTTCGAGGTCAGGAAAATCACCGGCATCGTTTTGGTTTTTTGCCGCAGGCGCTGCAACAGGTCCATCCCGTCCATCCGAGGCATCTTGATGTCCAGCACGGCCATGTCGGGCAGGCGCTGCATGAACGCGTCCAGCGCGCTTTGTCCATCGTTATAGGTTTCAACTTCGAAGCCCTCGGCCTCGAGAGTAATGGCGACGGAGGTCAGGATATTCCTGTCATCGTCCACCAACGCGATTCTCGACATAGGGGTCTCCTTACACTGCTCGTTGTTATTTTGTTTTTCGCCATTGTCCTGTTTTCAGTGTTGCGAATCAATAACGAACTGCGAATCGCGGCTGCAGGTACGCGCCCGCCGCGCGAAATGATCAGAATGCTGGCGAATTTACCGCACATTCCCGCATTCCCATGCGCAACATGATTGCGCAAACAGACGCTTGGTTGCGCTAACTGCGCCAAAGCGACCTGTTCCATCTGAAAGTCACCATGCTATAGCGCGAACATCGGCCCTCGTTCACATGAGGGTTGGCGCGCGTGGTGGATGCCGCGCGCTTGCATGTGAAACCTATATACGCCGGGCCAGACAGGCCGGCGACAGGAGCGAGATATGACCACTGGACGGGTGAACCCAGAACGCCGCTTGGAAGATCAAGGCATCAAGGGGCTGGGCAATGTCTATTACAACTTGATGGAGCCGGACCTGATCGAAGCCGCACTGGCGCGCGGCGAAGGACGTTTGGGTCAGGGTGGCGCCTTCCTGGTCACGACCGGCAAGCACACGGGCCGCTCTCCCAAGGACAAGTTCGTCGTCAAAACCCCGAATGTCGAGCCGCATATCTGGTGGGACAACAACCCGCCAATGGACCCGGCCAAGTTCGATGTTCTGTATGAAGACATGCTGGAGCATATGAAGGGCGGCGACTACTATGTTCAGGATCTGTTCGGTGGCGCCGATCCCGCCTATCGGCTGGACGTGCGGCTGGTGACGGAACTGGCCTGGCACAGCCTGTTCATCCGCCACATGCTGCGCCGCCCTGATCGTGAAGAGCTGGACGATTTCGACCCTGAATTTACCGTCATCAACTGCCCGACCTTCAAGGCCGACGCCGAACGTCACGGCTGCCGGTCGGAAACAGTCATCGCGCTGAACTTCGACCGCAAGCTGATCTTGATTGGCGGCACCGAATACGCGGGCGAAAACAAGAAATCCGTGTTCACGCTGCTGAATTATATCCTGCCGGAAAAAGGCGTGATGCCGATGCATTGCTCGGCCAACCACGCAAAAGCCAACCCGGTCGACACGGCGATTTTCTTCGGCCTGTCAGGCACCGGCAAAACCACCCTGTCCGCCGACCCCGAGCGCACGTTGATCGGGGATGACGAACACGGCTGGTCGGACACCGGCACCTTCAACTTCGAAGGTGGCTGCTATGCCAAGACCATCAACCTGTCAGCCGAGGCCGAGCCGGAAATCTATGCGACCACGACCAAGTTCGCGACGGTCATCGAAAACATGGTCTATGACGAAGAGACCAAGGAACTGGATTTCGAGGATGACAGCCTGACCGCGAACATGCGCTGCGCCTATCCGCTGCACTATATCGCCAACGCGTCGAAATCGGCTATCGGCGGCCACCCGAAGAATATCATCATGCTGACTTGCGATGCGTTCGGCGTCCTGCCCCCCATCGCGCGGCTGACCCCGGCGCAGGCGATGTATCACTTCCTGTCTGGCTTCACCTCGAAGGTCGCTGGCACCGAAAAGGGCGTGACCGAGCCCGAGCCCACATTCTCGACCTGTTTCGGCGCCCCCTTCATGCCGCGCCGCCCGGCCGAGTACGGCGCGCTGCTGCGGGACAAGATCGCCAAGCATGGCGCAACCTGCTGGCTGGTCAACACCGGCTGGACCGGCGGCGCCTATGGCACCGGTTCGCGGATGCCGATCCGTGCCACGCGTGCGCTCTTGACCGCTGCGCTGGACGGATCGCTGGCCAACTCGCAATTCCGCAAGGACGACAATTTCGGGTTCGAAGTGCCCGTGACGGTCGAAGGCGTGCCGGACCTGCTTCTGAACCCGCGCCGCACCTGGCAGGACGCCGCCGCCTATGATGCGCAGGCGCAGAAACTGGTCGATATGTTTGCCAAGAACTTCGTTCAGTATGAAAGCGATATCGACGACGACGTGAAGGCCGTGGCCATCGGCTGATCCGCGACCACAACGACATGCAAGCGCGCCTCGGTATCCGGGGCGCGTTTTGCATTCGGCCTAGCCCCACAGCCCTCGGCGGATCAGGTTCAACCCGGCAATCGTCAATACGATCAGCGTCACCCGCTTGAACGTCGCTTGCGGCATCCTGTCATGCAGAACGCCGCCCAGTGCCATCCCGATCAGCGCCGGGATCAGCATCAGGACCGACATCGGCAGCGTCTGCGCGTTCAGCACGCCGGATTTCACATGCGCTGCAAACAGCGCCACCGCCCCAACCCCATAGATCACCCCTTGCACCCGCATCTGCTCGGCCTTCGGCGTGTCGATCGCCGTCAGATAGGCGATGGTGGGCGGCCCCCAGACGCCGGACAAACCACCCGACAGACCCGCAAAGGCGCCGATCAGGCTTTCATCCCGCTTGCGGTGCCTTGCGTGCAGTGTGGGTTTCCAACCGCTCAGCTGCATCAGGCAGAACGCCACGACCGGCACGCCGATCAGGATGAACAATGCCGCCTGCGACAACACGGTCACAAGCTGCGCACTGAGGGTCAGGCAGATCAGAAGCGCGATCAGAAAGACGCGAAACTTGTCCACAGCCTTCCACGCCGCCCTCAACCCCTGTCGGAACGCCTGGTATCCGTTGGTGACCACGGTCGGCACGATCAGCGCGGCCAGGGCTTGATCGGCTGGCAACATCGTGGCCAAGCCGGAAATCATGATCAGTGGCATGCCGAAGCCGACCGCGCCCTTTACGAACCCGGCAAAGACCGCGACAAGTGCCGCCAGAAGCACCGTCAACTGCGTCAGTTCAGAAACTAGTCCCATACCGGTTTGATCCTGTTTTCCCTGTTCTACCCAAGCCGGAGGGAGCGCGCATTAGGCAATTTTGCGCGTCACTTTTGTTCGTTTTCGATGTTTCTGACGTATTTTTATTGCGCTGCATCTGCAAAAGGATTACTTCTCTGCACATGCGAAAGACCCGGCCGAATCCCGGCTTCGACCAAGACAGGAGACAGCGATGACAGGCGCTCTGATTGACAATCTTTTGACCCTCACCGCCGACGCGCTGGCACCTGTGGAAACGGTGTTCGACACCGCCAAGGCATCAGTGCGCAATATGGTGGCGGAAGGTGATCGCATCTCGGGCACCAAACTGGAAGAGCACCAGGCCGCGGCCCACGCCCTGTCATGGCTTGCCACCTATACCGAGAGCCTGCGCCAGATGAATGCCTGGGCTGGTCGTCTGAATGACGATGGGAAGCTGGGCGAGATGGAAAAGCTGATCCTGCAAATCGCCTTCGGGGAATATCTTGCCCAGATCAAGGGTGGGATCATGATGAGCCAGAATGAAATGGCGCGTCTGTCGGACATGGGCATTGACGGCACCGCGCTTGACACCGATGCGATTGACACCTTGATCGCGGCGGGCAACAGCCAAGCCGCCCGCACCCGTCTGGTTGCACTGATGCGCGACAATGCCGGTCACGCAACGTTTGGGGCCACCGGGCTGGACGAAGAGCTTGAGATGATCCGCGAACAGTTCCGTCGATATTCCGACGAGCGCGTGGCACCGAACGCCCATGATTGGCACCTGAAGGATGACTACATCCCGATGGAGATCCTTGAAGAACTGGCCGAGATGGGCGTGTTCGGCCTGACCATCCCCGAAGAATACGGCGGGCTGGGCCTGTCGAAAGCGTCGATGGTGGTGGTGTCCGAAGAACTCAGCCGCGGCTATATCGGGGTCGGCTCGCTGGGCACGCGGTCCGAGATTGCGGCCGAGTTGATCCTGGCGGGTGGCACCGACGCACAGAAAGAACACTGGCTGCCGAAAATCTCGTCCGCTGAAATTTTACCAACGGCAGTGTTTACCGAACCCAACACAGGCTCCGACCTTGGCAGCTTGCGCACCCGCGCCGTGAAGACCGCCGATGGCAACTATGAGATCACAGGCAACAAGACCTGGATCACCCACGCCGCGCGGACCCATGTGATGACTCTGCTGGCGCGCACCGACCCCAACTCGACCGACCACCGTGGCCTGTCGATGTTCCTTGCCGAAAAGCAGCCCGGTGACGACGACAACCCCTTCCCCACCGAAGGCATGACCGGCGGCGAGATCGAGGTGCTGGGCTATCGCGGCATGAAAGAGTTCGAACTGGGCTTTGACGGGTTCAAGGTAAAGGGTGAAAACCTGCTGGGTGGCGAGGAAGGTCAGGGCTTCAAGCAGTTGATGAAGACCTTCGAAGCCGCCCGCATCCAAACCGCCGCCCGCGCGATTGGCGTGGCCCAGAATGCGCTTGAGATCGGCATGCAATATGCAGAAGACCGCAAGCAATTCGGCAAGTCGCTCATCAACTTCCCGCGCGTGGCCAACAAGCTGGCGATGATGGCGGTGGAAATCATGGTGGCGCGGCAGCTCACCTATTTCTCGGCGTGGGAAAAAGACCACGATCAGCGTTGCGATCTGGAAGCAGGGATGGCAAAGCTGCTGGGCGCACGTGTCGCATGGGCTTGCGCGGACAATGCGTTGCAAATTCACGGTGGCAACGGGTTTGCACTGGAATACCAGATCAGCCGCGTGTTGTGCGACGCCCGTATACTGAACATTTTTGAAGGCGCGGCCGAAATTCAGGCCCAGGTGATCGCACGCCGCCTGCTGGGGTGACACGGAACTGGTCGCAGCGTCGCCCCGGACGGGGCAGAATGCCGCAACACCTACCGCTTGAACACGACCATACGGCAGCGTATGTAACCGGTGCGACTCACGCACCCATACGTCACCGTATGCAATCTGTCGGAGCATCCCATGCCAGAAAAGAAACCCCGCCTGAAAGCCGACGACTGGATCCGGGCAGGGCTTGCCGCCTTGGTCTCGGACGGGCCGCAGGCGCTGAAAGCGGAAGTTCTGGCCAGACGGCTGAACACCACGAAAGGGTCGTTCTACTGGCACTTCAAGGATGTCCCCGAGTTTCACCAACGATTGCTTGCACGCTGGGAAGAGCTTGCCATTGCGGCGATCTCGCACGCCCTGTCGGACGCCGATGATCCCGTGCAGCGCCTGTACCACCTTGGTCACATGGCCGCCGCGTCACAGCAGGGTGAAGGTGAAGATCGAGCTGAAACCGCAATCCGCGCCTGGGCATATGGATATGATCTGGCATCCGACGCCGTGCTTCGCGTCGATCAAAGGCGGATCGAGTTGCTTGGGGAAACCCTGACTGCACTGGACCTGACCAACCCCGATTTCGCCCGGATCATCCACAGCGCCATCGTCGGGATGTCTGCGCTTTCCGCCACCGACATGACCGGCAACAAGAACGCGATGTCCACGCTGATGGCGGCAATTCTTGCCCTCCGGGATGCTTAATCGCGTTGGCATGACGCAACTTCAGGCGTAAGTTACGCGCATGAAACAGACACTTCTCATCACCGCCGCGATTGCCGCACTCGCCTTGGCCGGGTGCAAGGACGAAACGATTTCAGGCTATGCTGACCGCAAGGTTGTCTGGAAACTGCTTGAGATTGATCGAAAACCCTTCGACGCGGATGCGACGATCGCCTTCCCGAAACATAGTCAAATCGTGGGCCAGGCGCCCTGCAACAGCTATACCAGCGAGCAGAAAGCCCCCTATCCCTGGTTCGAAATCGGCCCGATTGCTGCAACTCGCAAAGCCTGCGATGCAATGGACGAGGAAAGCCGGTTCTTCACCGCCCTCACCCAGATGCGCGAGATCGAGGCCCAGGGCGACATGCTCATCATGTCGAACGAGGCCGGGCGTCAGATGGTGTTCCTGGCCCAACGCTGATCGCGGCGCGTCACTCGCCCCGGGCGTCGCGCTTCAGCCGGTCGATCAGCCGTGCGCGTTGTTCCGGCAGGGGTTTGTCGCCCAGCGAATGCGCCAGCCAGTTGGTCAGGAAATATCCGGTCGTCTGCAACCCCGCCAGAACCTGCATCGGCGCACCGGTGCCGACCCCCAAAAGCTCGGGCGGCAGGGGCAGCAGGCGGTCGGCCCACGCTCCGGCCGCGTCGGCGGACACGGCACGCCCGGTTTTGGGCGACACATAGGCAAGATCATCCATCGACCCGGTGACCGCACAGACAGAAAGGTCCAGCCCGAAACCAAGGTCATCCAGCAAGGCCAGCTCCCATTTCAGATAGGCCGTCGGCCACGCCTCGTTCACACCCAGAAGGTCCAGCATCGCCTGCGTGCGTTGATAAAGCCGGGGATGCGGCTCACGCTCGGGCAGTGAGAAGGTCAGAAGCGACGTGATCGCATTCAGACCGGCCAGCGCGGTGCGATCTGACAAAACCGTTGCGCGGCTACGCAGGGGTTCGACGGTATAGCTGCCGATATGCTCTTCCAACCGCGCCCGCCAGGCGACATCCAGTTGCGCACCGGGTTGCAGGATGGGGGCGATCTTGCGGCTCGTCCCGCCCCGCACAACACCTGCATGGCGCCCGTGGGCTTCGGTGAACACGTCAATGATCACCGAGGTTTCGCCATGCTTTCGCACGGACAAAAGCGCGCCCTGATCCCGCCAATCCATGCCCGTCACCCTCCTTGGGTCAGACTAGCCCTGATGATGCGAATGGCAATGGCGTCAATCGGACAATCCCGGCTCGTCCAGCAAATGGCGGCCCTGTCGATCCTCAACCTCAATCACCCAGAGGTCCGGGTCGAAGCCTTTCTGCCGGTCAAGCGCCGCGTCCACATCCGCCTCGTCCCCCTCGGCAAGCGCGACCCAGCGGCGCGCGCCGGTCATCAGGTCGAAACTGCGTTGATAGGCCACCGCCTGCCCGTCCAGCGTGTTCAGCTTGACCAGAACAGCCCCCGCCGTGGCGTCGCCCTTCTGTGTGATGAACGCCGGAATGTCAGACAGGCGCAACCGCGTCAGATAGGCTGCAACCCAAAGTTCAGCCGTCAGTCGGGTCAAGCGTTCCCGTCCTTGAAATCAAGGCCCATTTCCGAATACCGCTCTTTTTCATCCAGCCAGTTCGGGCGCACTTTCACCTGCAAGAACAGATGAATCTTGCGCCCCATGAATTCTTCCAACTCGGCGCGGGCGGATTGGCTGACGGCTTTGATCGTCTCGCCCTTCTTGCCCAGAATGATGCCCTTGTGGCCGTCGCGGGCGACATAGATCACCTGATCCACGCGGGCCGAGCCGTCCTTGCGTTCTTCCCAGTTCTCGGTTTCGACCGTCAGCTGATAGGGCAGTTCCTGATGCAGACGCAGGGTCAGCTTTTCGCGAGTCATTTCAGCCGCGATCATGCGCATCGGCAGATCGGCAATCTGATCCTCGGGGTAAAGCCACGGCCCTTCAGGCAATTGTTCCGCCAGCCATGCGCGCAAAGCCTGCACCCCGTGACCCTTTTCCGCCGAAATCATGAAGGTCTCGGCAAAATCATATCGGTCATTCAGGTCTTTCGCCAAGGCCAGCAGCACCTCGGCCTTCACCTTGTCGATCTTGTTGATGGCAAGGGCAAAAGTGCGGCCTTTGCCGATTTCTTCCAGCCCTTCAAGGATACGTTTGACACCTTCGGTCACGCCGCGATGCGCTTCGACCAGCAGAACAGTTATATCGGCATCCGCTGCCCCACCCCACGCGGCGGCGACCATGGCGCGGTCAAGGCGGCGGCGCGGTTGGAACAGGCCGGGCGTGTCCACGAACACGATCTGCGCGTTGCCTTCGATCGCCACCCCCCGAATGCGGGCGCGGGTCGTTTGAACCTTATGCGTCACGATCGAGACCTTGGCCCCGACCATCTGGTTCGTCAGCGTCGATTTCCCGGCATTGGGTTCGCCAATCAGGGCGACGAATCCGGCGCGTTGCGGTTGGTCTGTCATGTCTTGCTCTCCAACTGCTTCAGCAGGGCGCGGGCAGCCGATTGTTCGGCCACGCGTTTGGACGGGGCGGTGGCGGTGGCGGAATGCCCATTCGACAGCTCTGCCCGAATGGTGAACACCGGCGCGTGGTCCGGCCCTTCGCGTCCAGTTTCGACATAGGTCGGCGGGGGCATCTTGCGCGCCTGTGCCCATTCCTGCAATGCCGTCTTGGGGTCGCGCGCGTCCTCTTCCACGGTATCAATGCGGTCGCCCCACAGCGTCAGGATCATTTTGCGCGCCGCATTCAGCCCAGCATCAAGATAAACGGCGGCAATCACCGCCTCCATCGCGTCCCCCAGAAGCGCCTGCTTGCGTCGCCCGCCGGTCTTCATCTCGGATCGGCCCAGTTTCAGGACCGTGCCCAGGTCGACCTGCCGTGCCACATCGGCGCAGGTTTCCTTGCGCACCAGCGCGTTGTAGCGCGGCGCCAGCGTGCCTTCGGGTGCGTCCGGGTCAGCCCGCAGCAGCGTTTCGGACATCACAAGGCCAAGCACCCGATCGCCCAGAAACTCAAGCCGTTGGTTGTCAGGGCGGGTGGCTGAGGATATCGACCCGTGGGTCAGCGCACGGACCAGCAGCTCGGGGTCTTTGAACCTGTGCCCGATACGACCTTCGAAGGCCTGAAGATCACCAGACAGCTTCACTCGATCTCCTTAAAGAACCGATCCGACCGCCATGTCCAGAAATAAAACAGCCGCTTGCCCGCCGCCGAGAACATGATGCGATCGGCGCGCCCCAGCAGGTATTCGGCAGGCACGAAGCCTACGCCACCCGCATTCGGGCTGACCCGACTGTCGGTCGAGTTGTCACGGTTGTCGCCCATGAAGAAATACTCGCCATCCGGCACGGTGAACACATTGGTGTTGTCCAGCCGCGTGTTGCGCACATTCAGGACCGAGTGGCTGACACCATTGGGCAGCGTTTCAATCGCCTTTTCCTTGATGCACGTGCCGCCCTGCCCGACGGGGCTGTTGGCACATTGCGGGAAGGTGGCAAAGCGGCCCTGCGCTTGTTTGATCTCCTCATACGTGCCGTCGGGCACCTGCTTGGCCTCTTCGCCGTTGATGAACAGGATGCCGTTCTTGATCTGGATCTTGTCACCCGGCAGGCCGATCAGACGTTTCACGTAGTCGGTGCCAAGCGACGGGTGGCGGAAGACCACGACATCGCCTCGCTCCGGCTCGGACCCGAACAAGCGGCCCGAAATCGGGCAGGACGAGAACGGGCAGGAATGGCGGGAATAGCCATAGGCCATCTTGTTCACGAACAGAAAATCACCGATCAAGAGCGTGTCTTTCATGGAGCCCGTGGGAATCCAGAACGGCTGGAAGAACAGGGTGCGGAAGACACCTGCGATGATCAGCGCCCAGAAGATCGTCTTGACCGTTTCCCAGATGCCGTCTTGTTTCTTTTCAGCCATGTCCATGTCTGCCTCTTTTCATCGGGCCGATCTGTGCCGGTCCATTAGGGATGAGTGGCGATATGAGCGGATGCGCGGGAAGTGTCAAGTTTCGCAGGGCCCGTCACGCAGATGCAGGCGTCTTTTCGATGGGCCGCGCTTCGATCACGACGAAAGCCTGCGCCCAAGGGTGATCGTCTGTCAGGGTGACGTGGATGATCGCCTCGTGCCCCGCCGGGGTCATCTCGGCCAACCGGTCGGCAGCCCAGCCGGTGACGGCCATGACGGGCTGCCCGGTGCGCAGGTTGCTGACCGCCATGTCGCGCCAGCTGATCCCCATGGCAAGCCCCGTGCCCAGCGCCTTGGAACACGCTTCCTTCGCGGCCCAACGCTTGGCCAGCGTGCCCGCCTCATCCCGGCGACGGGCGGCTTTGCGCAATTCGGTCTCGGTGAACACACGGTTGCGGAACCGGTCGCCGAAGCGTTCCAGCGTTCCGGCGATACGATCGATATTTGCAAGGTCCGTGCCGATGCCGAGGATCATAGGGGCCACTGATATGGATGCGCAGATGTCACCCGCGCGCCTCGTCCATCAGGCGACGCATTTCGGCCATGGCATCGGGCAAGCCGCGAAAGATCGCCTCGCCGATCAGGAAATGACCGATGTTCAGTTCGACAACTTCGGGCATCGCAGCAATGGGTTTTACGGTGTCATAGGTCAGCCCATGACCCGCGTGCACTTCCAGCCCCAGCGAATGCGCCAATGCCGCCCCTTCGCGCAGACGCGCAAGCTCGGCATCTCGATCCTCATACCGGCCTTCGGCGTGCAGATCACAGTAAGCACCGGTGTGCAGCTCTACCACCGCCGCCCCCACCCGCGCCGAGGCTTCGATCTGCACGGGGTCGGCCGCGACGAACAAGGACACACGACACCCGGCGTCCCGCAATGGGGCGATGTAGTCAGAGAGCTTTTCTGCCTGCGCCGCGACCTCCAACCCGCCTTCGGTGGTCAGTTCTTCACGCTTTTCGGGCACCAGACACACCGCATGGGGTTTGTGGCGCAGGGCAATGTCCAGCATCTCTCGCGTTGCTGCGCATTCGAAGTTCAGGGGCGCGGACAGTTCGGCCATCAAACGATCAATATCATCGTCCAGAATATGCCGCCGGTCTTCGCGCAGATGCGCCGTGATCCCGTCTGCACCCGCCTTTTCGGCCACAAGGGCGGCGCGCACCGGGTCGGGATAAGCGGACCCCCGCGCGTTTCTGACCGTCGCCACGTGGTCGATATTCACACCCAGGCGCAGTTTTCCCGTCTGGTTGGCCATGTCGCGTCCCTCCGTCGATGCAATCTGTCGGCGTGCCAAGTCTTACGGTTTTTCCGCCGCTTCGCCACCCTTGTCTCGTCCGGCTTTCAGGCGTTTTTCGTACCGTTCTTTCAACTTCTTGATCCGCCGCCGCTGATAGGCATGAATGACCGGGTTGGACAGCGCATAGCCGATGGTGCCCGCCACGATGCCGGGAATGATGCAACCCACCAGATAGGGCAGGAAAACGCGATGAAAAAACTCGGACAGGCTGGACCAATCCACCACATGCCCGGTGAAGGGCGATTTTATGTTGCTCCAGAACTCCGTGGTGGCGGCGGCGAACTGCGACACGATTTCGGGAAGATGGATGTTCGAGGACTGCCCCAGAATCGCATTGCCAAGGTTCACCGACAATTCAGCGATCAGCGGGAATGTCAGCGGGTTGCCGACAAAGGTTGCCAGCAATGATGCCAGAACATTGCCCCGGATGATCCAGGACAGGATCGCGGCGGTCAGAAAATGCAGACCGAAAAACGGCGTGAACGAGGCGAAGATCCCCGCTGCAATCCCGCGCGAAATCCGGTGCGCCGGATCGGGCAGACGTCGAATGCGGTGTATCACATATTGCGATGCCCGATACCAACCGCCCCGTGGATAGAAGAATTCCGCAATGATACGCAAGTATGAGCGCGGATTTCTCTTGAACACGGATCGTCCCTTTCGGCCGAAATTGGCGGGTTACGGTTTGCGGGCAATGTCCCTGTGCCGGTGAACATCGGCGACATCACTATCTGCCTCGAGTGTCAGCATGATGGCATGCAAATGTTCAATATCGCGCAAATCTACATCAACAAGGAGGCGGTAAAAATCGGGTTTCCGGTCCAGAAACTTCAGGTCCGAGATATTGGCTTTCTGCTCGCCGATCAACGAGCATATGCGACCCAGAACACCCGCATCGTTCGAAATGGTCATGTCGATGCTGACGGTATGAATGGCCGGGTGCTGGCCGGAATGCCAGTGCAGATCGACCCAGCGCGAACTGTCTTCGGCCACGTCGGCCAGAGCGTCACAGTCGATCGTGTGCACCATCACGCCCTTGCCGCGATAGGTGATCCCGACGATGCGTTCCCCCGGCACCGGTTGGCAACACTGGGCGCGGGCAAAATCCTGCCCCGTTTCCAGCCCCACAACCACCGAATCGCCATCCACCTCGGCTTCGGCTTCGACACTTTCGGGATACAGCGCCGCGACCACGTCGCGCGCCTGCAATTCAGCCGAACCTAGACGGGCCAGCAGTTCTTCGGCGTTTTTCAGGCGCAGTTGTTTGGCTGCGGTGGACAGTGCCTTGTCGGTGGCCTTGCGCCCGACATGCTCGAACGCCACGCGCGCCAATTCACGCCCCAGCCGCATGAAACGCTCGCGATCCACGCTGCGCAGGCTTTTGCGAATGGCGGCCTTGGCGCGACCTGTCACAACGATGTCGATCCAGGTGGCTTGCGGGCTTTGACCTTCGGCGGTCATGATCTCGACAGACTGGCCGTTCTTGATCCGGGTCCACAGCGGCACCCGGATGCCGTCGACCTTGGCGCCCACGCAACTGTCCCCGATCCGCGTATGGATCGCATAGGCGAAATCCAGAGGCGTCGCGCCACGCGGCAGCTTCACAACTTCACCCTTGGGCGTGAAACAGAACACCTGGTCCTGGTACATCTCCATCTTCACGTGTTCCAGGAACTCGTCATGGTCTTCGGCGGATTCAAACCGCTCGGTCAGCGCTGAAATCCACTTGGCCGGATCAACCGCGAAGGGGTTTTCGGCGCGCACCCCGTCTTTATAGGACCAATGCGCCGCAACGCCAGCTTCGGCCACGTCATGCATCGCATGCGTGCGGATCTGCACCTCGACTCGTTTGCCGTCGCGGCCTGACACCGTGGTGTGAATCGACCGATAGCCGTTGGATTTCGGCTGGCTGATGTAATCCTTGAACCGGCCCGGAATGGCCCGCCAGCGTTGATGGATCACGCCCAGAACGCGATAGCAGTCTGCTTCGCTGTCCGTGATGATCCGAAAGCCATAGGTGTCCGACAGGCGCGAAAAGCTCTGGTTCTTTTCCTGCATCTTGCGCCAGATCGAAAACGGCTTCTTGGCGCGCCCGAACACGTCCGCCGTTATCCCCGCCTTGTCCAGCTCCAGCCGGATATCCCCGGTGATCTTTTCGATCACATCGCCGCTTTCCTTCTGCAATCGCAGAAACCGCCGCATGATTGAATTCCGGGCCTCGGGGTTCAACACGCGAAACGCCAGATCTTCCAGTTCCTCGCGCATCCACTGCATCCCCATGCGGCCCGCCAGGGGGGCATAGATGTCCATGGTCTCGCGCGATTTCTGAACCTGCTTGTCGGGTCGCATGGCGCGGATCGTGCGCATGTTGTGAAGGCGGTCGGCCAGCTTGACCAGGATCACCCGCAGATCCTTGGACATCGCCATGAACAGCTTGCGGAAGTTCTCGGCCTGCTTGGTCTCGGACGAGCTGAGCTGAAGATTGGTCAGTTTGGTCACACCATCGACAAGCTCGGCCACCTCGACCCCGAAGGTCTTGGTCACGTCCGAATAGGTCGACCGGGTATCTTCGATCGTATCATGCAAAAGCGCGGTGATGATCGTGGCATCATCCAGCTGCATATCCGCCAAAATTTCGGCAACAGCAAAGGGATGGGTGAAATACGGCTCGCCAGAGTGGCGGGTCTGGCCATCATGCATCCGCGCGCCGTATTCATAGGCCGTGCGGATCAGGTCGGAATTGGATTTGGGATTGTAGCGGCGGATCCGTTCGATCAGCCCGTCAAGATCAAGATCGAGATCTGGAATGTCGTTCATCCGGTCCGCCACCCCACGGAAACAGGGGTCGTTTACCCCTGCCCTTGTGCTTCCATCAAGGCGCGCAGCAGCTTTTCTTCGGACAGGTCGTCTTCGGCCGGTTTGTCGGCGGCTTCCGCGCCCATCAACAAGGCCATGCTGTCTTCTTCCGGCTCATCAACCTCGATCTGGGTCTGATGGCTTTCGATCATGCGTTCGCGCAGCTCGTCGGCGGTTTGTGTCTCGTCCGCAATCTCGCGCAGAGCAACGACCGGGTTCTTGTCGTTGTCGCGATCCACGGTGATCTGGCCCCCGGCCGAGATTTCCCGGGCACGATGCGAGGCGAGCATCACAAGCTCGAACCTGTTCGGGACTTTATCTACGCAATCTTCAACCGTCACGCGGGCCATGATCAATCTCCATTCCTTGCAAGGGGATGTGAAACGCCTATCTAGGGCCGTTGCCCGCCGGTTACAAGCAAAAACAGGTGCCGATCAGGGATAGGGATAGGGCAAAACGCCCTTTTTATCGGCGTCGGGCAGTTCATCGACCATCTGCTTCACAACCATCTGCGTGATCGGGTGGCGCCATTGCGGGGCGACATCGGCAAGGGGAATCAGCACGAAGGCACGTTCATGCAGGCGCGGATGCGGCAGGATCAACTGGTCGGGGGCCTGTTTCATCTGCTCTGCCAGCGGCAGGGTCATCCAGCGTTTCAGAATGAAGATATCGGGCAGAATCTGATCGCCGCAGGCCAACAGGTCCAGATCCAGCGTGCGCGGCGCCCAACGGGACGGACGCTCGCGCCCGAACGCCTCTTCCACCTCATGCAAGACGGCCAGGATGTCTGCGGGAGGCAAATCGCTGTCGATTCCAACCACGGCATTCACAAAATCGGGACCGGCACCCGCAGGAAAGCAAGGCGTGCTATAATAGCGGCTCTTTCTGGTGATTCTAAGACCGAGTGCCGCCAGTTGTTCAACCGCGTCGTGTATGATCGTTGCGGATTCACGCAGACTTGACGTCGCGTTACTTCCCAATGAAACCAGCACTTTTGGACAGGTTGAATGCAGATTAATTGCTTGCGGCACGCCATTGTTTCCCTAGATTGCAAGATGTGTTTCTTCGTTGATTGATTTCTTCATTACCACTCACGGAATTATTCGGCGAAGCGAATTGGAAAGGAATTATTATGTTCTATCGGGACGAACGGCTTGCGCTGTTCATTGATGGTTCGAACCTTTATGCGGCCGCCAAATCGCTGGGCTTCGACATCGACTACAAACTTCTTCGCCAGGAATTCATGCGTCGGGGCAAACTGCTTCGTGCATTTTACTACACCGCCCTTCTGGAGAACGAGGAGTATTCGCCCATCCGCCCACTGGTGGATTGGCTGAACTATAACGGCTTCACCATGGTGACCAAGCCCGCGAAGGAATACACCGACTCAATGGGGCGGCGGAAGGTCAAGGGCAACATGGATATCGAACTGACCGTCGATGCGCTGGAGCTTGCCCCGCATATTGACCATGCCGTTCTCTTTTCGGGCGATGGCGATTTCCGCCCGCTGATCGAAGCGTTGCAGCGTCAGGGTGTGCGGGTATCGGTCGTGTCCACGATCCGCAGCCAACCCCCGATGATCGCGGATGAACTGCGTCGGCAGGCTGACAATTTCATCGAACTGGAAGAGCTGAAAGACGTGATCGGGCGTCCGCCCCGCGACTTTGATCGGCCCGAGCGGTCCGAGGAGTGATCGCGTCAACGTGTTCGTGATTGAAGGGCCGGGGCGCGATCCCGGCCCTTTTCATTTACAGCCGCTGCACCGCTTCCGACTGGACCTTGCCGCGTAAAATGCGTACCCCTCCCCACATCGGAGGATGCCATGACCAAGCCTGCCCTGACACTTTACCTTGCCGCGCCGAACGGGTTTTGCGCGGGCGTGGATCGCGCCATCAAGATCGTCGAAATGGCGATCGAGAAATGGGGCCCGCCCATCTATGTGCGTCACGAGATCGTGCATAACAAATTCGTCGTGGACGGGTTGCGCGCCAAGGGGGCCGTCTTTGTCGAGGAACTGGACGAGGTGCCGGACGACCGCCCGGTGATCTTCTCGGCCCACGGGGTCGCGAAGGCCGTGCCCGCGGAAGCGAACCGTCGCCAGATGGTCTATGTCGATGCCACATGCCCGCTGGTGTCAAAGGTCCATATCGAGGCCGAGCGCCATCATCAGAACGGCCTGCAAATGGTGATGATCGGCCATGCCGGTCACCCCGAGACCATCGGCACGATGGGGCAATTGCCGGAAGGCGAGGTGCTGCTGGTCGAAACCGCAGAGGATGTCGCCACCCTGACCCCGCGCGACCCCGAACGGCTGGCCTATATCACCCAGACTACCCTGTCGGTGGATGACACGGCGGGCATCGTTGCCGCGCTTCGCGCCCGCTTCCCGCAGATCATCGGACCGCACAAGGAAGACATCTGTTACGCGACCACCAACCGGCAAGAGGCCGTGAAAGCCGTCGCGCCCAAGGTCGATGCGCTTCTGGTGATCGGAGCCCCCAACAGCTCGAACTCCCGCCGGTTGGTCGAGGTGGCGCGTGCAAACGGGTGCCGCTATGCCATGCTGGTGCAGCGCGCAAGCGAGATTGACTGGCGCGCCATAGACGGCATCCGCACGGTCGGCCTGACCGCAGGGGCGTCCGCCCCGCAAGTGTTGGTGGACGAGGTGATCGACGCCTTCCGCGACCGTTACGACGTCACCGTTGAACGGGTGGAAACCGCACAAGAGAATGTCGAATTCAAGGTGCCCCGCGTCCTGCGCGAACCCGCATGACCGAAGACAAAAAGACGCTTTCTGTATATGACGCCGAGGCCGACGCTTATGAAAAGCGCGTGGCTGAAAAGTCGTCCCCCGGTCTGAACGCATTTCTGAAGCACTTACCGGCAAATTCTCATGTGCTTGATCTGGGCTGCGGGCCCGGCCTGTCCGCTGTCGCGATGCAGACCGCCGGTCACACTGTTGATGCCGTCGATGGATCAGCCGCAATGGTGGCACGCGCCTGTGCAAACGGCGTTCCCGCCCGACAGGCGCTGTTTTCCGACATCGACACAACCAACAGATATGACGGGATATGGGCCAATTTCAGCTTGCTGCACCTGCCCCGCTCAGAGTTCAAACCCACTCTGGCCCGGTTGCATATAACCCTTCGCGCCGGTGGGCTCTTTCACATTGGTATGAAACTGGGTGAAGGCGAGGGCCGCGACCGGCTGGAGCGTTTTTATACCTACTACCAGCCAGACGAACTTGAGGCTGCATTGACAGAAAGCGGGTTCACCCCCCTGTCTCGCACCCATGGTTCGGGGCGCGGGTTGGAAGGTTCGATTTCAGATTGGATGGTGGTGTTGGCCCATGGCTGAGTTCTTCGCATACACAGACGGCGCGTGTTCCGGCAATCCTGGCCCCGGCGGTTGGGGGGCCTTGTTGCAGGCCCATGAAAACGGTCGCGTGATCAAAGAGCGTGAGTTGAAGGGCGGCGCGGCCGAGACCACGAACAACCAGATGGAGCTGATGGCTGCCATCATGGCGCTGGAAACCCTTGGCAAACCCTGCGCGATCACGGTCGTGACCGACAGCGCCTATGTCAAGAACGGCGTGACAGGCTGGATTCACGGCTGGAAGCGGAACGGCTGGCGAACATCCTCGAAGAAGCAAGTGAAGAATGTCGAACTTTGGCAGCGTCTGGATGCAGCGCAGGCGCGTCATCAGGTGACGTGGAAATGGGTCAAGGGCCATGCGGGGCATCCGGAAAACGAGCGCGCCGACGAACTGGCCCGCGCCGGGATGGCCCCGTTCAAGAGCTGACCGGATCAGAATTCCAACCAGATCCCCGCCGCGATTTCATGTTTCACCGCGCCTTCCAGCGCAGAGCTCCATTCAAGTTGCAGATGCTTGCCCGACCGGTATTCCCACACCACCGAAGGGGTCAGGTCAACCTGAGCGCCAGCATCCATTCTGGTCACATCCAATGCCACCATGGTCATCAGGCGCGGTGTCGGCTTCACACCGATCTGGGCAAATGCGCTGTAATCCACCCGTTCCTCAAGGATCGAGACATTGGCCGCCAGTTCCATATCCAACCACCCCGGGCCAATCGCGGTATCGAACCCGCGCCCAAGGTGAAGCGATGGGACGGCTTGGGGGTCATCTTCGGTGCCTTCGACGGCGAAACCAATGGCCTTCCGCCATGGCCCGCCATCATCCGGTACATGCCAGCGCGCGAACGCCTTCATCCGCGCGATGTCCCTGACCGCCAAGGCGTAGTCCAGCTTGCCCCCAATGGTCCACCGATCCGACAGCCCGTATTCACCATAGATACTGACAGTGGGCGCATCTTCGGGCGTGTCCACGTCTTGCCGCACCTGACCTGAGACGAATCCTTCACCTTTTTCGCGCGGCCAGGCCCCTGCATGGACCGGATCGCCAGAGACGACCAGAAGGGCAAGAGCAAGGAGGACAAACCAATGATGCATGATCACCAGCCTGGCGGCGATTGGTTAATCAAAGATTAAGGAAACCCTGCAAAATAAGGACGTTTCGCCACGAAACCGGGTCGCGCCTATTTGCGCCGTCCACTGTACCACTGCCAGACCCAGATCAGGAACATCGCCCCGACGACGGCGCCGACAAAGCCAAACGCCATGCCGCCGAGCATCGCAATGGATCGCAGAACAAAACCCCCAATCAGTGCCCCGGCCACACCGATTGCAATCGTGGTCGGCACATCAGTGCGCAAATCCATGATCCGCGTCGCCAGAAACCCGGCGGCCGCTCCGAATATGATCAGCATGATAACCGGCATGGTTGGAATATGGGCGTGAACGGGCCGGATTGTAAGGGCTATTTCACCATCGCGGGCATGTCGAAACCGCGCAGGAATTCGTCGGCCTCCATCGCGCGTTTGCCGGGGCGTTGGGCGCGCAGCACCTCGACCGCGCCATCCCCGCAGGCGATGGTCAGCCCGTCCAGAACCTGACCCGGTGCGCCCGCGCCATCCGCGATGCGCGAAGCCAGCAGTTTCACCTGCGCGCCCCCCATATCGCATTTCGCACCTGGAAAGGGCGACAGTCCGCGGATCAGGCGATCCACCTCGATGGCCGGACGGGTCCAGTCGATCTGCGCCTCGGCCTTGTCGATTTTGTGGGCATAGGTCACGCCCTCGTCCGGTTGCGGCACGGGGATCAGGTCGGGCAAGCGGTCCAGCGCCTGCACGATCAGACGCGCACCCATCGCGGACAGGCGGTCGTGCAACCCGGCGGTGGTTTCCTCGGCGCCGATGGGTGTCACCTCACGCAGCAGCACAGGGCCAGTGTCCAACCCGGCCTCCATCTGCATGATGCAAACGCCGGTCTCGGCGTCGCCCGCCATGATCGCGCGATGAATGGGCGCGGCCCCGCGCCAGCGCGGCAGAAGTGAGGCATGGATGTTCAGACAGCCGTGCTTGGGCGCATCAAGCACCGCTTGCGGCAGGATCAGACCATAGGCCACGACGACGGCGATATCAGCATTTAGCGCAGCGAACGCCGCTTGTTCATCGGCTCCCTTCAGCGAGACTGGGTGGCGCACCTCCAAACCCAGTTCTTCGGCGCGAGCATGAACCGGACCGGGGCGGTCTTTCTTGCCGCGACCGGCGGGACGGGGCGGTTGGCAATAGACGGCGGCAATCTCGTGCCCGGCCTCCACCAGCGCCTCCAGCACCGGCACCGAGAAGTCGGGCGAGCCCATGAACACAAGTCTCATCGCGCCAGTTTCCTTGCTTTCTTGATCAGCATGTCGCGTTTCACCTTGGACAGATGGTCAAAATACATCCGCCCGTTCAGATGGTCGATCTGGTGTTGAACCGATGTGGCCCAGATGCCGACGAAATCCTGTTCCTGCTCTGCACCGTCTTCGTTAAGAAACCGTACCGTCACCGCGCGCGGGCGACTGATCACGGCCGAGACACCGGGCAGGTTGGGGCTGGCTTCTTCATGGTCGCGAAATTCGATCGAGCGGTGCAGGATTTCCGGGTTCGCCATCCTGACCGCCTTGCCGCGCTCGTCGGACGCATCCACCACCGCCAAGCGTTGCATGATACCAAGCTGCGGCGCGGCAAGACCAACGCCGGGCATGGCGTCCATGGCCTCGATCATCTCGTCCCAGATCGCGCGGGTGTCATCCGTCACCTCGGCCACCGGATCAGCCGCCGTGCGCAGGCATTTATGCGGATATCTCAGATACGGGCGGTGGGTCACATCCGCGCCATTTCACGTTTCAGCTTTTGCATTTTTCGCGTGATCATCTGCCGCTTGAGCGGCTTCAGATAGTCGATGAACAGCTTGCCGTTCAGGTGATCAATCTCGTGCTGCACGCAGGTTGCCCACAGCCCGTCAAAATCCCGCTCTTGCACGTTCCCGTCACGGTCGACCCAACGGACCGAGACCTCTTTCGGGCGTGTCACCTCGGCAAACTGCTCGGGGATCGACAGACAGCCTTCTTCATAGGTGTTCAATTCGTCTGAGGACAGGATGACCTCGGGATTGAACATGATCACTGGCTGCGGCGGCTCGTCTTCGTCACGCACGCAATCCATCACGATCAGCCGGGTCAAGACGCCGACCTGCGGCGCCGCCAGACCGATGCCCGGCGCGTCATACATGGTTTCCAGCATGTCGTCAGCCAGTTGGCGCAGGTCATCCGAAAGGTCAGGGACTGCGTCGGCAACCTTCTTGAGGCGCGGGTCGGGATGGATCAGGATCGGTTTAATGCTCATGCGGTGGATTTAGGCCATGGGTGGCCCTTGCGCAATGGGGGCGTGTCACGATGCCCCCAAACCTGTCGCCGCGCTGACGGCAACGCGACTTGCGCCTGCCGCCCAAAACGCTACCGTGCCACCAGAAAGGAGACCCCATGAGCTTCGACAAGATCATCGACCGCCGCGGCACCCATTCATCGAAATGGGACAAGATGGAGAAACTGTTTGGCGTCTCGCCAGACGACGGGCTGGCCATGTGGACCGCCGACAGCGATTATCCCACTGCACCCTGCGTCATCGACGCCGTAAAGCGCGCCGCCGACCATGGCGTCTTCGGCTATTCCTGGGAGTACCCGGAATACCGCAACGCGGTTGCATGGTGGATGAAGACCCGCCACGGATGGGAGGTAGACCCGGAATGGGTCCTGACCAGCCAAGGGTTGGGCAACTCAATTGCCTTGTGCCTGAATGTCTGGAGCGAACCGGGGGACGGGGTCGTGATTTTCACGCCCGTTTATCATGAGTTCGCGATAAAAGTTCGCAAGAACAACCGGCAGGTGGTGGAATGCCCTCTTGCCCTGAACGGCGACCGGTACGAGCTTGATCTGGACGACGCGCAGTCACGCCTGACGGGCAATGAAAAGGTTCTGCTCTGGTGTTCGCCACAGAACCCCTCGGGCCGGGTCTGGACCGAAGATGAACTGCGGGCCGTGGCCGCGTTTGCCGACCGCAACGGGTTGTTGCTGGTGGCCGATGAAATCCACCACGATCTGGTCTATCCCGGCAACACCTTCGTTCCGATGGCAGTTGCCGCGCCCGATGCAGTGTCGCGGATGGTGACACTGACGGCGGCGTCAAAGACCTTCAACATCGCGGGTCAGCGCACAGGAAACATGATCATTCCCGACGACAGGCTCCGGGCGGATATGTACAGCCAGTTGAACAAGCTTGACTATGCGCCGGGCATGATTGCCGTTGCGATGATCACCGCCGCTTATTCACCTGACGGCGCGAAATGGGTGGATGAGCAGATCGCCCATCTGGCGCGCAACAAGGCGCTGTTTGATGAAGGGATCAACAGCATTCCGGGCTTGTCCTCGATGCCCCTGCAAGCCACCTATCTGGCCTGGGTGGATTTTTCGGGCACCGGCATGTCACATGATGAGGTCACGGCGCGCATTCGTGATGATGCGAAAATCGCGGTCAACCCCGGCCCGGCCTTCGGCACCGGCGGCGACGGCTTCCAGCGGTTCAATCTGGCCACGCAAGGCGCGCGCGTCGAAGAGGCCGTCGCCCGCATGAAACGCGCCTTCAGCGACCTTCAATAGTATTTCAACCGGCAGAGAACCGCCCAGCGCGAATCCCTGCCGAAGTTCTGGCTTGATCCCATCACGCGCTTGGCACAGATGCGCGACATGACCCGATTGGCGCATTTCTTTTCCAGGCTCACCCTTCTGGCCCTTGTCGGGCTGTTGGGCTTCATCCTGTGGGACCGCTATACGCCGCCAGCACCGCCCGCAACGCTGGAGCCGATCATCGGTCAGATCGACCGCATCGTGATCGAGAAATCAGAGCGGCGGATGGTGGTGTTTCAGGGCGACACACCTGTACGCACCTATAACATCGCGCTGGGCTTCGCGCCCGAAGGTGACAAGGTGTTGGAAGGGGACGGCAAGACCCCGGAAGGTCTGTTCAAGATAGATCGCCGCAACGAGCAGAGCGCGTTTCACCTGTCGCTGGGGCTTGACTATCCGCTGCCCGAAGACAAGGCGCGCGCCCACGCCGACGGGGTTGATCCGGGCGGCGACATTTTCATTCACGGGCAACCGAACCGGCGCAAATCCCCGGACCCGATCCTGATGGACTGGACCAATGGTTGCATCGCTGTGTCCAACGCCGAAATCGAGGAATTGTGGGCCGTGACCCCCATCGGAACGCCGGTCGAGATCAGGCCCTGACCCCTGCGGTCACGAAGTCTGGATCTGCTCTTCGATCAGGGCGACCGGCGCGTTTTCTTCGCGGGCGAAATCCAGCGGGGCTTTGTCATGGGCTTCGGCCCGCCATTTGAACTCGTACTTCATCTGGCCGTTATCTTCTTCGGACGCGATGATCAGACACTGGTACAGGTGGCGCGACCCGTCATACAGGTCCACAAGCCCGCGCAGGTGGGGGGCGCGTTCGGCATCAAGGGCAAAGCCGCCGTCCCAGAAATCGAGGATCGGAAAGACCTCTTCGTTGAAGCGTATGCGCAGCCTGTTTTTCTTCTTGAGGTCCTTCTTGCGGGCGGCGTCCAGCCCTTCGCGCACCTCTTTCGGCAAGTATTCCAGCATGTTCCACCTCCAAAACCCGGCCCATGATGCCACGGAATGTGTAACGGTCAAGTGAAGGTTTTTGCGACGATCTGGCGGGTCGGATCACTCCGCGCCGGCGCTCAGCCCTTCGAACGCGTCCAAAGCCGCCTTGCGGGCGGTGGCATGATCCACCATCGGGGCGGGATAGGTGTCGCCCAATACGACGCCCGCGTCCTCCAGCACATCGTCCGGCGCCGTCCACGGCGCGGCCAGGTATTTGTCGGGAAGGCCCGCGATCTCGGGCACGTATTTGCGGATATAATCGCCGTTGGGGTCAAACTTTTCAGCCTGTGTCATCGGATTGAAAACCCGGAAATAGGGGGCCGCATCGGCACCACAGCCTGCCACCCACTGCCAACTGGCCGCGTTTGACGCCAGATCGCCATCCACCAGCGTATCCCAGAACCAGTCACGTCCCGCCCGCCAGTCGATTCGCAGATGTTTTACAAGAAACGAGGCCACCACCATGCGCACCCGGTTGTGCATGTAGCCGGTCTGCCAAAGCTCACGCATCCCCGCGTCAACGATGGGGTAACCGGTTTGCCCTTTCTGCCACGCGGTCAGGTCGTCCTTGTCATAGCGCCACGGGAAGTCGCGAAATTTGGGTTGGAACTCGCAATCCTCGAAATCGCGGTTGTGAAACAGAAGATAGGCTGCGAAGTCGCGCCAGCCCAGTTCGGCGCGAAATTTCTCAGCATCGCGGCCCGACATCTGGCCCAGATGCTCGGCCCGGTCCAGCGCCGCCCAGACCTGGCGCGGGCTGATATTGCCCGATTGCAGATAGGGCGACAGGCGCGAGGTATGCGGCTCTGCCGGGAAATCGCGCCCCTTGGCATAACCCTGTGCGCCCTCTTCCAGAAAGGCATCCAGCCGCGCCCATGCACCGGCTTCACCGGGTTGCCACAAGGGTTCAAACCCCTTCGCCCAGTTGGGCGCGGTCGGCAGCAGGTCGACTTCATCCAGCGGCACCGAGGGAAGATGAGCGCCGAAGTTGATCTTCTTGGGAGTTGGCAGAGGATCACCCAAACCGGTCGCGCGGATGTCTTCGCGGCAGGCGCGCCAGAAAGGCGAAAACACCTTGAACGGCGTGCCGGATTTGGTGGTGACCCGCCATGGCTCCAACAAATATCTGCCAGGGTGACTGTGCACGGTGCAGCCCTGTGCGGTCAGATCGGCCTTCAACGTCGTGTCGGCTGCGACCTCATCGGGGGTGTATCGACGGCTCCAATAGATATGTTTGGCGCCGGTTTCATCGCGCAGCCTCGTCAGTTCGTCGAATGAGGTGCCGTGGCGCAGCACCAGTTGCCCGCCAAGATCCGCCACCTGTTCTGACAATGCCGCCAGGGCATGATGCAGCCACCACTTGCGCGCGCCGCCCGGTGGATAGGGCGCATCCGGGTCCAGAATGAACGCGCAGGTCAGGCGATGACCGGCCTGCACCGCAGCGGTTAGCGCGGGGTGATCTGACAGTCGCAGATCGTCTCGGAACAACAATAGTGCCGCGTCGTTTTCGCTCATCCCGTCACCTAGCATGTCCTCACATCATGGGACCTATACGCATCACGACGCCATGCGGATCAGGTATTGTGGTCTTCCACCAGATCGACGCCAACCACCGGGCGCAGAACATGGGGCACCGCCGGGTCATAAAGCGCGCTGTCCTTGAAATCGCGACCGCGATCCAGCGCGGGACCGACGAGGATCAGCGCGGTGCGGGTGATTTTCTCGGCCCGCACTTTCTTGCGGATGTCAGCGATGGTGCCACGAATGAACATTTCGTCCGGCCAGCCAACGCGGTAGGCGACGACCACCGGGCAATCTTCGCCATAATACGGCGTCAGCACCCGTTCGATTTCCCGCATATTGCGCACGGCCAGGTGAATGGCCAGCGTCGCACCGGTCTTGGCGAAGTTCTCAAGGCTCTCGCCCTCGGGCATCGAAGTCGACTGCATCGACATGCGGGTCAGCACAATCGACTGGGCAATTTCAGGGATGGTGAGTTCCTGCCCCAGAGCGGCGGCGGCGGCGGCATAGGCGGGCACGCCGGGGATGACCTGATAGTCGATCCCGTCCGCGTTCAGACGGCGGATTTGCTCGGCAATTGCACCATAAAGCGACGGATCACCCGAATGCACCCGCGCCACGTCTTCGCCGCGTTTGTGGGCGGCAAGGATTTCGGCGTGGGTATCATCGAGCGTCATGGGCGCGGTGTCCATGACCTTGGCCCCTTCGGGCGCGCAGGCCACCACCTGCGGCGGCACCAAGGACCCTGCGTAAAGGCAAACCGGGCATTCGCCGATCACACGCTGGGCTTTCAGGGTCAGCAATTCGGGGTCACCGGGGCCTGCGCCAATGAAATAAACGGTCATGACAGATCTCCGTCGATGCGGCGGGCATAGCCGCGCGGGGTGAACATACGCGGGCCATCGCCCAATTGGGCGAGGCGCGAGTTACTCGATCCGACCAGCACCACGGTCAGCATGTCGACCTCATCGACCTCCAGCTCGTCCAGCCGGCGATAGCGGATGTTCTCAGTGGGGCGACCCAGATTGGAGGCCAGCATAACAGGCGTATCCGCCGGTCGGTGTTTGAGTAGAATGTCACGTGCTTCGGCCAACAGCGTGCGGCGTTTCATCGACACCGGGTTATAAAAGGCGATCACGAAATCCCCTTCGGCGGCAGCATGAAGGCGCTTCACGATGTCTTCGCGGTGGGTCAGCAGATCGGAGAGCGAAATCGCGCAGAAATCATGGCCCAATGGCGCACCAGCCCGCGCAGCAGCCCCTTGCAGCGCCGACACACCGGGGGTGGACACCACTTCGACGCGGCGGGCGGCATCGGTGACACCCTTCTCTTCTTCCGACCGATCCAACAGCTCATAGACCAGCGCGCCCATCGCATAGATGCCCGCATCCCCCGAACAGACCAGCGCCACGTTCTTGCCTTTGCCCGCCTGTTCCAGCGCGTAACGGCAACGATCTTCTTCGCCACCCAGCGGGAAATCAGAGCGGGTTTTGCCCGCCGCCAAAGGCCCGATCAGGTCGATGTAAAGGCCGTACCCCACCAGTTCCTCGGCTTCCTGCAACAGGTGGCTCGCTTCGGGTGTGCGCCATGTGTGCTGGCCCGGCCCGATCGAGACGATCGAGAGCTTGCCGCGCGCGCGACCCGGCATTTCGGTGATCGGATCGGGGGCGCGGGCAATGGCGCAGGTGGTGTTGGCGGTTTTGACCTTTGGCACGACCAGTTCGGCGTCGGGACCGGCAGCGGCCAGCGCGGCCCCTTCGGACACACCATGACAACCAACTTCTTCGAATACCACGTCAGACGGATTTGCCAGACGCGCGGTTTGCGCTTCCAAATCGGCGGCAGAGAACACACGGAACGGCACACCCAGACGGCGGGCCAGTTGGGTCATCGCCAGCTCGTCCGCCTTCAAATCCAGTGAGGTCACACAGGCAATCGCTTCGGGCGCGATATTGGCGGCGGTCAGCTGTTCGGACACGTTCTGCCACAGCTCTTCGGGGTCCGCGTTGCGCGCACAGCCCACGCCCAGCGCAAAGCGCTGCGGGTGGTAGGCCAGACGGGTTGGGCCGGTCTCGACGGGCGCTTCGCTCACGGCCAGTTCGACCGCGCCGCCCGTATCCTCGATATCAAAGATATTCTCACCCGTGACCGAGACCCCGGCACCTGACAAGAGTTCCGCCATCGCCTCTTTCGCGTCTTCGGGATTGGCAAGGCGATAGCCCAAGGGGGGTTCGTCCAGCGCCACCCCCAGCGACACATCGCCCGCCGTGGTGACGGCAGCGGTCGCACCGATTTCTTCCGCGACCCGGCTGGCCAGACGGTTCGCACCGCGATGCCCGCCTAACAAAGGCACCACAACCGATCCATCATCCGAGACAGAGACCACGGGCGGCTCGGTGGTTTTGTCCGCCAGAAGCGGCGCAACCGCGCGGATCAGAATGCCGGACGCACAGACACCAACCACGGGTGTGCCAGCTGCAAACAGCATCCGCACGTGATCCAGCGCATTTGGAAAGAAAGCATCTGCCGCAGAGACGCGTCCCTCACGACCGTGCACCTGCGCATCCAACAGCTTGGCGACCCGATGGGCCAGTTTCTCGCCTGATTTGTTCAGACACACGACAACAGGCGTCACAGCCATGGATCATTTCCTTTCGCAAGAAGGATCATCGAAAAATAAGGGGCTTTGGGGGGTGCATCGGCCAAGGGCAGAACGACCTCCTCCGGCAGCGAGGCACGTTCGATATAGGTGGCTTTGTCGACCAGTCCCAAATCTTCGATCACACCACGTATCTTGCGAAGGTGGCGCCCCACCTTCATGATCGCCACACTTTCGGCCCCTTCGATACGGGCGCGCAACTCGTCTTCGGGCAACGGACCGGGCAAGACGGTCAGCCGTTCGTTGCGTGCCACCAAGGGGCTGCGAGCGCGGGCAGCGCAAGCGGTGACCGAGGTGACGCCCGGCACGATCTCGGTCCGGAACCGATCGGCCAGGCGGGCGAACAGATACATGAAGGAACCATAGAAAAACGGGTCGCCTTCGCACAGCACCACCACGTCATCCCCGGCTTCCAGCCGCGCGGCGATCTTGGCGGCACCCGCGTCATACGCTTTTTGTGCAGGGGCACGCTCGACGGTCATCGGGATGTCCATTGCGATCTCGTCCGCGCTGTCCGCGATCAGATGCGCAGCAATCGAGCGGGCAAAGCTGTCGCCGCCTTCCAGCGTCGGGAAGGCGACCACTTTGGCAGATCCAATCAGCCGCGCCGCCCGAAGCGTCATCAGGTCGGGGTCGCCCGGCCCAAGGCCCACACCGTAAAGTGTTCCGCTCATCTTTTGATCAGGCTCCACTGTGTGACGGGGCGCAGCGGTTTCCAGCCGGAATGGGGCCCGAGTGGCTCGGCGCGTTCAACGGACAGCTTCACCAGTTGACCCCCATGTTTTTGATGCAGGGCGGTCAGGCACATCTCGCTTTCAATTGTGACAGCGTTGGCCACCAGTCGCCCCAACGGTTTCAGCTCGGACCAGGCGGCATCGAAAACTGCTTCCGACAAGCCGCCGCCGATGAAGATCGCATCGGGTGCCTCCAACCCGACCAGAGCATCGGGCACTTTCCCTTCGACCAGGTCCAACTTCGGCACGCCCAGCGCCAGCGCATTTGCCGCCGCCATGGCGCGACGATCCGCGCGCGGTTCGACACCGATGGCGCGGGCATAGCGTGCGCCACGCATCCATTCGATCGCAATCGAGCCGCATCCGGTGCCGATGTCCCACAGCAACGCCCCACGCATCGGCATGAGTTTGGCCAGCGTGACCGCGCGGACCTCTTGCTTGGTCATGGTGCCGTCGCTTTGGAACAGATCATCCGCCAGCCCCGGAACGCGCGGCAACAGCGCGGCATCGGGGGCGGCGACGCATTCCACGGCCAGCGTGTTGAACTCCGGCACATCGTGATTCCAGTTTTCGGCAATGCCGTCGAACCGCGCCTCGTCCTTGCCACCCATATGGGCCAGCACGGTCATGCGGGATTTGCCAAAGCCACGCTCGGTCAAGAACCGCGCGATCTGACCCGGCGTTTCTGCCCCGGTGGTCAGAACAAGAAGCCGGATGTCGGGCTGGATGAAGGCGATCATCTGCTCGACCGGGCGACCATGCACGGTCAGTGTTTCCAGATCAGCCATCGACCATCCCATGCGCGCAGCGGCCAGTTGGAATGCGCCCACCTGTGGGTGATAGACGATCTGCGTCGAGTCGATATGACGACCGATTTTGGCCCCGACCGAATACCAAAGCGGATCGCCCGTCGCCAGAACAACAACACGCTTGCCCGCGCGACTGATCAGTTCGTCAATCAGGCTGTCGAAGGGCGACGGCCAGGCCAGACGCTCGGCATCGCCTTCGATCAGGTCATGGTGACGGGTGCCGCCGACGATCACTTCGGCGGCGTCGACAACGGCGCGGGTGGCGGGGGTCAGACCATCAAGTCCATCCTCTCCAATCCCGACGATATGGAGCCACGGGGTATTCATGTTGTTTCCTCCGGCAATCCGGCGGCCAGCGCGTTGACCGCGGCCGATGCGATGGCTGATCCGCCGCGCCGCCCGCGCAACGCGACAAATTCGCAACCGCGCGGGTTGTTCGCCAGTTCCGCCTTGCTTTCGGCGGCACCCACGAACCCGACCGGGAATCCAAGGATCACAGCGGGTTTTGGGGCACCTGCGTCGATCAGTTCCAGCAGGTGGAACAGGGCCGTGGGGGCGTTCCCCACGGCGACCACGGCGCCGTCCAGCCGGTCCAGCCACAGCTCGACCGCAGCGGCAGAGCGTGTGTTGCCAATCTTCTTTGCAAGGCCCGGAACCGACGGATCGTTCAACGTGACGATCACGTCATTCTCCGCAGGCAGATAGCGGCGAATGATACCCGCCCCGACCATTTCGCAATCGCAAAACACCGGTGCACCGGCCATCAGAGCGGCGTGACCGACCTCATAAGCGTTTGGCGAAAAGGCCAGACGATCCGCCACCTCGACCATGCCGCAGGCGTGGATCACGCGGGTCGCAAGCGCCGCCATACCGCCGGGAAACCGATCCAGCCGTGCTTCCTTGCGCAGGGTCGCGAAGGACTGCGCATAGATGGCGCCCGGATCGCGTTCATACCTGAGCGCGGGGCGCGTGGGTGCGGCCCCGTTGGGGCCCGAGGAGCGGCCACCTTCGCTCATTTTGAGCGCGCCGATTCTGGTCCGTGCGGGTGTTTTGCATGGGGGTATTCGGCATGCACGTGATCATGGTGATGATCGTGATGGTGATGGTGATGGTGGTGGTGATCATGGGGGTGGCCATGGCCATGATGATCATGGTCGTGGTGATGGTGGTGCCCCATATGCAGGCGGCATTCGCCGGTGCAGAAGGTGTCGCAGAACGAACAATCCGCCACGTTCGACCCTGGTGCAGACGCCCCCTGCCCTTCGACATGGTGGTGGTGGCTTTCCTGAATGGCGCCGACTTCGGCTTCAAACCCCAACACCTCGACCCGGTATTTGCACATCACGCAAGTCGGGGGTGGCACATCGGCATAGGCCGGATGCTTGGCGCGTTCTTCGACCGGAATGGTGCGGTCCTCATCACCCTCCAGCGCCAGAACCTGCGTGCGATATCCACAGGTGCCGCAGTTGGGTGGCGGCACGGTGCCAAGCTGTTCGGTGATCCGTTCAGCGAAGGTCTCCAACACCTTGGGGTGGTCGTTCAGATACCCGGCCTTCACGAATTCAATCTCGGGATGGGAAGCCGCGACCTTGTCGGTGAAGCCATAAATCCGGTCGATCAGGATGCCCGAGAACAGGAAATAAGGGAACACCACGACCCGCTTGTAGCCCAGCCTGACCACGTGGTTCAGGCACGGTTCGACCAGAGGGAAGGTCACACCGGAATACCCGACCTCAAGCCAGCCGAAGCCCATGCCCTCCTGTAGCAGGCGCGCCACCTTGGCGACGTTGCCATTGGCATCGGGGTCCGAGGCGCCGCGCCCGATCACCACAAGGCATGTTTCCTCAAGCGGCACGTCACCATGTTCGGCATTGGCACGTTCGACAGCCTCGCGCACGCGATCCCCGGCGGCAGCGATCATCTTGGGGTCCACCCCCAACTCGCGGCCATAGCTGACCTCGATCCCATGCTTCTTGGCATAGGTGTTCAGGACAGTCGGGATGTCATTTTTCGTGTGCATCGCAGCGAACAGCATCCCGGGCACGGCCAGAATGCGATCACACCCCGCCTCGCGCAGACGGTCCAGCCCGTCGCGGATCACCGGGTTGGCAAACTCCAGATAGCCATAGTCGGTCATCCAGTCCTTGGGCAGCAAAGCAGGCAGCTTTTCGGCCAGCACGGCGAACTGATCCACCGCGTCCTGGCTGCGCGAGCCGTGGCCGCAGATCATCACACCAATCTTCGACATGGTCTATGCCTCCTGCAATTCGTCTTCGTCGGAAGTATCATCGGCGGCTTCTCCTGCATCGTCGGCTTGCGACGCTTTCGCCCCCTTCAGCGCAGCCCAAAGCCCGATAGCGGCCGCCAGCCCGATCAGGATCATGCCGCCGACGTGACCATGTCCGGCAATCTCTCCGATATGGCCGGGATGGGCGATGGCGGGGCCAGCCAAAAGGCCAAAGGCAAGAAGTATCAGTCGGGTCATGCAGACATCCTTTCACGCAGAATCTGGGCGCAAAGAGGCTGTCCCTTGTCATCGACGACGCTGTGTCCGATCCCCGTTGCGGGTCGATCTTCGACAGCCAACCTCTCTGGCCCGATGGGCTTCGTCGTCCAACCGTATAGGGCGGGGTACGGGGGATCGCAACGGGAAAGGCGGCAGGATTGCGGGCAGGGGCGACCAATGACCTCAAGATCGCCAGAGCTGTGTGCCTGACGTCAGCCGCCGGTGCAGCCGCGTATATCAACGCCGCGCCCGGCCGCTAAAACGGTCATCCGCAGGTCAGAGCGGTTCAGCAGGATCGATTTGCCGCTGCCGGGCACAAGATCGGCCACGGTGATCAGGGCGTTTCCCTGCCGCTTCGTCATGCGCGGCGACACCCAGACCGAGGGGTCGGCGGTTTCCACCACGACCACCTCGTTCGGGCCAAGCTTGGGCAAATCCATTCTGACGGTGACGCGCAGCCCATCTTTCGTCGGCTCCACATCGCAAACCGCGCGGCGCAACCCGGCCTCGTCCGCGGTATCGGGTCGTTGGCGCAGCGCCTGCTTGATCGGTGCCTTCGACCCCGCCCCTTGCGCGGGCAGTTCAACGGCAATCTTCGCGTCCATCGGCATACAGACATCAAGGCACACGCCCAGATTGACATTGCCGGACAGCGAAATAGGCTTGTCCGCCATCTTGGGAACAAGGGTCATGGGCAACACAAGCTCGTGTGCGTAACCGATGGATTGCACCCCGCCCGAGGTGAAGACATCCGGCACCGGCCAGTGAAACTGCACGGCAGACAGGTTCCCCGACCCCTGCCAGTTCAGGCTTGGGGGTATCCCCGCCTCGCCCGGCGCGCGCCAATAGGTTTTCCAACCCTCCGCCAGCCGGATGCGCAGCGCGGCGACGTGATGCCCGCTTGCATCCCGCCAACCGGGCAGAACGTCGATCTTGACCACGTCTTCAGGTGCAGGCGGCATTCCGCTGCCGGAAAACGCAGGCGCGGCAAAGGACGCAAGCGCGACAACAGCAGCAGATATGGCGGATTTCAGCTTCATGCCCCGATACATAAGCGCAGAGCCTTCAATGTGAAATCACATTTCAGGGAGAGAACGTTACCATTTTCCACCCATTGCATCTTGCCTTTCCCCACGGGCGGCGGTTTTCTGAACATATGAGCACGGATGACAGCATCTCTGACCCGAAGCCGATGGACCTGAGCGGCAAACTTCTGATCGCCATGCCGGGCATGGGCGATCCGCGGTTTGAACACTCGGTCGTTTTCATGTGCGCTCATTCGCCCGAAGGCGCGATGGGGTTGATCATCAACAAACCTGCCCCCGACGTGTCGCTGGGGGATGTGCTGGCGCAGCTGGACATCAATGCAGGCGCAACGACCAAGGCCGCGCATGTCTTTTTCGGCGGCCCGGTCGAAGGTGGGCGCGGGTTTGTGCTGCATACGGCGGAATATGACAACGATGCCTCGACCCTGAAAGTGGACGACGCGTTTTCGATGACCGCAACGCGTGATATTCTGGAAGCCATGGCCAACGGTGAAGGCCCGGAAAACGCCTTGGCCGCGCTTGGCTATGCGGGCTGGTCGCCGGGGCAGTTGGAGGCCGAGATTCAGCAAAACGCCTGGCTGACCTGCGACGCCGAGAAAGCCATCGTCTTTGCCGATGACAGCGACGGGAAATGGAAGGCGGCGTTGGCCAAGCTGGGGGTTGATCCGCTGCTTCTGTCAGCAGAAGGCGGTCACGCCTGATCGCCTGCTAAGGCGTTTCGCGATAAACCTGAATCACAGCTTGTCGCGAAACGCAGTGTACCGCTCATATGTTGCGCGCGTTTCGCCTTAAGTGATGTCTCAAGTTTCAGGCGAAACGCTTTAGTCACGTGGCGCCGCAGCCCGGCGCAGGCGATCATTGATCGCGCGACCCATCCCATGATCGGGAATCGGGGACACGGCAATTGGGCTGTCCCCTTCGGCGTCCAATTGGTGCAGATATCTGAACAGGTTTGCCGCCGCCTCGACCAGATCACCCGATGGTGACAAGTTCAGATCGGCGTCCACGTGACCAAATCCCAACAGGCGCTCACCGGGGCGGGTGGTTTCGGCGTTCAGGCGCAACTCTGCTTCCGGCGCATAATGTGACGATAGCTGCCCCGGCGCGGTGATCCCTGCACTGGTCTGCCGCGCGGCGATGGGGCCGCCTAGCGCAGATTCAATCGCCTCGACGGGCAGCCCGCCGGGGCGCAGCAGGACCGGGGCGGGCTCGAACCCGACGATTGTGCTTTCCAACCCGACCTCGCAGGGGCCACCGTCCAGCACAGCCTCGATCCGGCCGGACAGGCCGTCCATCACATGTTGCGCGGTCGAGGGGCTGATGCGGCCCGATGGGTTGGCCGAGGGCGCGGCGACGGGAACGCCGGCAGCTTCAAGCAACGCGTGACCCAGGGGATGTGCCGGCACCCGCACCGCCACTGTGGGAAGGCCTGCAGACACCAAGGCCGACAGGGGACCGCCAGGTTTCAGGGGCAGCACCAAGGTCAATGGGCCGGGCCAGAACGCCTGCGCCAGATCCTGCGCCGCGCCCTCAAGCACCGCGATGTCGCGCACCGCTTCGAGCGTTGGTACATGCACGATCAGCGGGTTAAAACGAGGGCGCCCCTTGGCCGCGAAGATGCGGGCGACCGCATGATCGTTGGTGGCATCCGCGCCAAGGCCATAAACCGTCTCGGTCGGGAAGGACACAAGGGCACCGGCACGCAGCAGTTCGGCTGCCCGCGCGACACCGCCCGCGTCACCCGGCAGGGTTTCCGTGTTCAGATCATCCTTGGTCATGACGCTGCGTTTTCCTTTGCCACCCCCCCGACCTTCGGTAATGGGGGAATAGAGGCCCAGTTAATGGCCAAACGCCCAGATGCCAAGAGATTTGCCAAGGATCGACCATGACCTATCGCGCGACAACCGACGATTTCCAGTTCCTGCTGGACCATGTCATCGGCTATAACCAACTGCCCGAAACCGAGCTGTTCGAGGATGCGACCCCCGATGTGGCCATGGCCGTTCTGACCGAAGCGGGCAAGATGTGCGAGGATATTCTGGCGCCCTTGAACCGCAACGGCGACCTGACGCCTGCCAAGCTGGAAAACGGTGTGGTGCGGACGTCGCCGGGGTTTGCGGATGGCTATAAGGCGATTGCCGAAGGCGGCTGGATCGGCATGGCCGCAGACCCCGAATATGGCGGCATGGGCCTGCCGCTGACCCTGCAAACGGCGGTGAATGACATGATGTCGGCCAGTTGCCTGTCGTTGCAACTGTGCCCGTTGATGACGCAGGGCCAGATCGAAGCGCTGGAGCATCACGCCTCGGACACGCTGAAAGACCT
Organism: Aliiroseovarius zhejiangensis; assembly: GCF_014656375.1. Classification (GTDB taxonomy): domain Bacteria; phylum Pseudomonadota; class Alphaproteobacteria; order Rhodobacterales; family Rhodobacteraceae; genus Aliiroseovarius; species Aliiroseovarius zhejiangensis. The sequence goes on from NZ_BNCH01000007.1 coordinate 51,639, forward strand.
GTATCTGCCCAAGCTGATCAGCGGCGAATGGGCGGGCACGATGAACCTGACCGAACCGCAGGCGGGGTCCGATGTGGGGGCGCTGTCCACCAAGGCCGAGGACAATGGCGACGGCACCTATGCGATCACCGGGCAGAAGATCTTTATCTCGTGGGGCGACAACGACATCACGGACAATGTCTGCCACCTTGTGCTGGCCCGTCTACCCGATGGGGCGCCCGGCACAAAGGGGATCAGCCTGTTTCTGGTGCCGAAACTGATCCCGGACGCCGACGGAAATCCGGGCGAGCCGAACAGCCTGCGCGTCGTCAGCCTTGAACACAAGATGGGTCTGCACGGCAGCCCCACCGCTGTGATGTCCTTTGAAGGGGCGAAGGGTTGGCTGGTTGGTGAGCCACACAAAGGCATGGCCGCCATGTTCACCATGATGAACAACGCCCGCATGGGCGTGGGTGTGCAGGGCTATGGCGTCGGTGAACGCGCGTATCAAGAGGCGCTGGCCTATGCGATGGAACGCAAGCAGGGGCGCTCTCCGTTGGGCGACGCAGGCACAGGCACAATCATCGACTTTGCCGATGTGCGCCGGATGCTGACCCAGATGCGGGCAGAGCTGTTCGCGGCGCGGTCGATGGCGCTGTCGCTGGCACTTGCCATTGATATGGCGCGCGCGACGGGGGACGACGACTGGACAGCGCGCGCCGCGCTTTTGACCCCCATCGTCAAGGCCTATGGCACCGAGGTTGGCATCCTTGTCAGCCAGCTTGGCGTGCAGGTCCATGGCGGCATGGGGTATATCGAGGAAACCGGCGCCGCCCAGCATTCGCGCGACGTGCGTGTGACCGCGATCTATGAAGGCACCAACGGCATTCAGGCGATGGACCTTGTGGGGCGCAAGCTGATGGACGGGGGCGAGGCCGCCTTCCGCCTGCTGGACGAGATCGAAAGCCAGGCCGAAGCCGCCCGTGCCGAGTTTCCGAACATGACCGAAGCCGTCTGGTCGGCGGCGGAAGACCTGCGTGAAACCACCGAATGGATGGTCGAACAGTCGGATATGCAGGATCGTTTTGCCGGGGCCGTTCCGTTCTTGATGGGCTTTGCCCGTGTGTTGGGGGCGCATTACCACCTGCGCGCTGCGATTGCCGAAGGTGGCAAAGGGCCACGGTCTGCGCTGGCCCGGTTCCACATCAACCGTCTGCTGCCGGAACACACCGCGCAGTTTGCGCAGGCGCGCGCGGGTGCGGCGGGGCTTTATGCGCTCAGCCCGGAAGATCTGGCCTCGTGAACAAACCGGTCGCAAGCCCGCTGCGCTTTCCCTTCCCCGACGCCCCCGGCGACGGCGAGGCGGTCGAGGTGGCGCAAGGCGTGCTTTGGATGCGCCTGCCCTTGCCGATGGCGCTGGATCACGTCAACGTCTTTGCCTTTGACGACCCCGACGGCTGGACCATCGTGGACACGGGCTTTGACACCAACAAGACACGCCGCATTTGGGATAAGTTGTTGGCCGGTCCATTGGGCGGCAAACCCATCGCGCGTGTGATCGTGACCCACCATCACCCCGACCATGTGGGGCTGGCGGGGTGGTTTCAGCGTGACCACGGGGCTGAACTTGTGACCACCCGCACCGCTTGGCTGTTTGCCCGGATGCTTCTGCTGGATGAACAAATGGTGCCGGTGGACGAAACGCTTGCCTTTTGGCGCGCGGCGGGCATGGCGCGCGAGGTGTATGAGAAACGGCTCAAGGAGCGCCCGTTCAACTATGCCGACATTGTCGCCGACATGCCGCTGGGCTTCACACGCATCAAAGAGGGCAGCCGCCTTCACTTTGGCGGGCGCGATTGGGACGTGCGGATCGGCAATGGCCACGCACCGGAACATGCGACGCTGTGGTCCACCGATGGCGCGCTGGTGATTGGCGGCGACCAGCTTCTGGCCACGATCAGCCCCAATCTTGGCGTCTATGCTACTGAACCCGAGGCCGACCCGGTCGGTGACTGGCTGGAAGCCTGCGAACGCCTTTCGCAATATGCAACCCCGGACCAACTTGTCCTGCCCGGCCACAAACTGCCCTTCACCGGGTTGCCGACGCGGATGCGCCAACTTATCGCCAACCACCACGGCGCGCTGGACCGGCTGGAGGCGTTTCTGGAAACGCCCCATGTGGCTGGTGATTGCTTCCCCCCGCTGTTCAAGCGCGAGATCTCAGGGGGTGAATACGGGCTGGCGCTGGTCGAGGCGGTCGGTCATTTGAACCATCTGCTGCATGAAGGGCGCGTCACGCGCACCCGCCGCGCAGATGGCGCGTGGCTTTGGCAAAAAGCCTAGCTGCGCCCGCGCGGCACCACCTCATACCCCGGTTCTTCGGGCTCATCATCCACCATCTCGGCGGGGAAGCCGGGGGCGGTGATGTCCAGCCCTGTCGCCTCTTCCAGCCTGCGAATGATGTCATCTGATTGCGCGCGGTCGCCATAGCGCGCGATGCCGTCATTGAAAATCTCGACCATCAAGGGCGAGATTTCCAGCGGCACGCCCGCCCGGTCGGCAATCGCCTGAAACAAGCCAATATCCTTTTTCACAAGGTCCATGGTGAAGGAAATATCGCGCGATCCGTTCAGGATCACCTGACTTTCCGTTTCATGCACGAACGACGTGCCAGACGAGATTTTGATCGCCTCATAGGTGGTCGCAAGATCAAGCCCGGCGGCTTTCATCGTCACCAACGCCTCGCAACAGGTCAGCAGGTTGGCGGTGGCCAGATAATTCGTCATCACCTTCAGAACCGAGGCCGAGCCAAGCGGGCCAGTGTGCAGAACCCGGCGACCCATGGTGGTCAGAAGCGGCAACACCCGTTCAAACGTCGCCCGGTCACAGCCCGCAAAGATCGAGATATTGCCCGTATCCGCCCGATGGCATCCGCCCGACACCGGGCAGTCGACCGCCGCGCCACCGCGCGCGATCACCTCGGCGCCCAGGCGTTTGACCTCGGCCTCGTCGGTGGTGGACATTTCCAGCCAGATTTTGCCGGGTCGCACGTGCTCCAACATCTGGCCGACGACAGCAGCGGACGCCGCTGGCGATGGCAGACAGGTGATAACGATGTCGCAACCCTGCATCAGATCGGAAGCGTCGTCCGACGCCTTTGCCCCACGCGCCACGAAATCCGCAACACGGTCAGGATCAAGATCCAGAACCGTCAGATCCCTGCCGTTGCGAAGCAGACTGCCAGCCAGTTTCCCGCCGACATTTCCCAACCCTATGAAACCTATTTTCACGTTCTCATCCTTTGCTGCGTGCAGACGGGCCAGATACACGGTCGGCCCTTGCGCGGTATTTGCAAGATCGAGGCGATCTCGCGATCGTCAGGTGACGCCCCTGAATGTGTGTGCCACAAAGAGCAGAGTGAACTGTAAATCGTTGTGAGGCCAGATGGCGAAGAAAAAGCAGACCGACCGCCCCAACCCGCCCCGCGCGCATACTGCCAGGTGCAGCGAGGACGGGCCCGTTGTCGTCGACGACCAACCCTTGCCCAAGAAGGTGGCCGAAACGCCGCTGGAACAGAAAAGCCCGGCGGAATGGGCCTATGAGCGGCTGATTCTCTATATCAAGAACTTCGAGGAACAGTTGGACAATGAACACGAGGTCGCGATGGGCTTCACTGGTGGCGATGCCGGTGTGCTGCGGATCGAAGGGATCGGGTATTTCGACCCTGATGTGCTGACATTCTACGGGTCGGATGGCGAAGGCACGAAAACGCAGTTGATCCAGCATGTCAGCCAGCTGTCGGTCATGTTGCGCGCCCTGCCGAAACGGATCGAAAGCGAAGCCCCCAATCGCATTGGGTTTCGCCTGGCTGCCCAGTTGGAGGACAGTGACGCCGCCGAGGGCTGATCTGCAATCCGGCCCGTGACAGACGATTACAAATCGGGTAATTGAAACTTCAACGCAGGTTTGTGAACAGGAAGACACATGATGGAAGATCACGTACACGGAACGATGGACACCAGCGAGCAGGAAAAAACCTTTGAAGGTTTTGTAAAGTTTTCAGCCCGCGCGGTGATCGCTTTCTTGGTGGTGCTGCTTCTGCTGGCGATGTTCAACGCCTGAGGCTACGGCCTGTTATCGAGTTAGGATTTCCCGATGTTGCGATTGATCATGGCTGTGTCGCTGTTGCTGACGCTTGCGGCCTGCGGAGGTGCAGACAATGTCTGGGCCAGCGACGAGGCCGTGTCGCGCGCCAAGTACCGGCATGGCGGGCCACCCACGATCACCTTGTTCACCGTGATTTCGAACAAATCCGGGGCAGGCGCTCATTCCGCGCTGATGATCAACGGGTCCGAGCGGCTGATCTTTGATCCGGCGGGGACGTGGCATCACCCGAACCTGCCCGAACGGCTTGACGTGCATTACGGCATGACCGACAAGGCGGTCGATTTCTATATCGATTACCATGCCCGCATCACCTATCACGTGGTGCGGCAGGACATCGTGGTCAGCCCCCAGGTGGCGGAAATGGCGATCCGGGCGGTCGAACGGTATGGCGCGGTGCCAAAAGCGCAATGCGCCACTTCGGTCGGGACCATTCTGCGCAGCCTGCCCGGGTTCCAGTCGGTCAAACCCTCGATGTTTCCGAAGAAGATCATGGATCAGTTCGCAGCCTTTCCGGGGGTGACCGAACGCAAATTCTATGACAACGACCCGGAAGAAAACGGCGTGATTCTGACGCGCGGCATCTGACCCGCGCGTCTAGCCCAGCAGGTAAAGCAACCCGTAAAGCGTGGCGGCCCCGGACAGGATCGCGGCCAGCACATTGCGGCTGAAATACCCCACCGACAAGGTCATCAGTGCAGCACCCAGCCGGGCCGGATCGGTCACCCCGCCGGTCGCGGCGGGCCACAGGACCAGCGGCGCGACCAGACCCGGCAACACGGCGACCGGCGTGTAACGCAAGTGGCGCAACAGCCATTCCGGCATCGGGCGATCCCCGACGATCCCAAGGAAACTGAACCGGATCAGGAAGCTGCCAATCGCCAACGCGACAATGACGATCCAGACCGTGATGTGATCCGTGATCATTGTCCCGCCTTTCGCGTCATCAGAAGCTCGACCTGCGCCCCGACGATCATCGCGCCGATGGCGGCGACCAGAAGGCCGGAGCCATAGGGCATCCACGCCATCAAAAGCGCCAAAACAACCGATGTCGTTGCAGCAGCCACATGCGCCAATGTTCGCAAAGCAGGGGCAATCATCGCCAGAAAGGTAATCGGCAGCGCAAAATCCAGCGCAAGTGACGGCGGCACCTGCGCCCCGGCCACAGCCCCCACATAGCTTGCGCCATACCAAAGCGGCGCCAGCGGCGCGACAGTCCCGATATAGTAGGCGAACCGCTCGGACACGGTCAGATCGCGCTCCATCTCGAACTTGATCTGGGACAGGGCATAGGCCTGATCCACCATGAAATAGGCAACCAACGCCCGTTTCCACATCGGGGCTTTGCCCAGATAGGGGGTCAGGGACGCGCTATACATTGCCATGCGAAGGTTCACCGCCAACGCAGTCAGGATCACGATGATCGTCGGCGCATTCTCGGTCATCAACTGAACCGCGGTAAACTGGGCCGCGCCAGCAATCACCAGCACAGAAAAGCTCATCACCTCGACCACGTTCAAACCGGCTTCGGTCGCGACCACGCCAAACAGCGCAGCGAAGGGAACGATCACCAGGATGAATGGCAAAGCGTCACGCACACCGCGCAGGAAATGTCGTTTCGGGTTGGACGAAGTCATCATCGGGTCCTAAGTTGCGCACTACGCTTACGGCGTCATGGCAGGAGTTGCAATTGGCCACCGAAGACAAACTTTCCGACTATCTGATCGCGCCCCTCCCTGCCGATCCACGCCTGACGCGGGCGGTGGACGGCTTCGACGAAACAGGTGCGCCCGTCCATGTATCGGTCGTAGAGGAACGCCCGCTGACCATCTTCCTGAATAAGCGCGAGATCGTGACCGCCATGACCATCGGTGACTATCCCGAATATCTTGCGCTCGGCTTTCTGCGCAATCAGGGAATGCTGTCCGACGATGACCAGATCACGGGTGTGGACTATGACGAAGATATCGACACCGTCGTGGTACGCACTGAGGTCGTGACCGACTACGAAGACAAGCTGGCGCGCAAAACGCGCACCTCGGGCTGTGCGGTCGGCACCGTGTTCGGCGACATGATGGAGGGGTTGGAGGGGCTGACCCTGCCCGCAGCCCCCCTGAAAACCTCGTGGCTGTATGCGCTGGCGCAGAAGATCAACCGCACGCCCTCGCTCTATCTTGAAGCCGGCGCCATCCACGGCACGGTTCTGTGCCAGGAAGACCGCCCGCTGGTCTATATGGAGGATGTGGGCCGCCACAATGCCGTCGACAAGGTGGCTGGCTGGATGCTGTCCGAAAGCGTCACGGGGGCTGACAAGATCCTCTACACGACTGGCCGCCTGACGTCCGAGATGGTGATAAAGACCGCGCAAATGGGCATTCCCGTGCTGGTCTCCCGCTCTGGCTTCACCGCGTGGGGGGTAGAAATCGCGCGCGAGGTCGGTTTAACCCTGATCGGGCGGATGCGCGGGCAACGGTTCACCTGTCTGTCCGGCGAAGACCGCCTGATCCGCGACATGGACCCCGCGCATGTGATGCGCGAAGACCGCAAACACCGCCGCAAAGGGGCGGGCGCATGACCAAGCCGGTCGGCATCATTCTGGCGGGTGGTCTGGCCACCCGGATGGGCGGGGGCGACAAGGGGCTGTTGCCCTTGGGGGATGGCACGCTTCTGTCGCAGGTCATCGACCGACTGGCCCCGCAAGTGGAGGCAATGGCCCTGAACGCCAATGGCGACCCCACGCGGTTTGCAGGCCTCGGACTGCCGATCCTGCCCGACAGCATCGACGGGTTTGCCGGGCCTTTGGCCGGTGTGCTTGCAGGGCTGGATTGGGCGGCGGCGCAAGGTGCGACGCAGGTGGTATCCGCCGCCGCAGACACCCCGTTTTTCCCCCGCGATCTGGTCGATCGGCTGACGCAAGCGGCGCGCGCGGCCAACGCTCCGATCGTCCTTGCCGCCACGCTGGACCCTGATCGCGGCCCGATGCGTCAACCGACCTTCGGGCTGTGGGATGTCACCTTGCGCGACGATCTGCGGACCGCCCTTGAAGACGGGCTGCGCAAGGTCGTGCAATGGACCGACAGCAACGGCGCTGCGCAAGCCGTTTTCGACCCTGACCCGTTCGACCCGTTCTTCAACGTGAACACCCCCCAAGACCTGACCCGCGCCCAATCCTTGCTGGAGTCCGCCCCATGAGAATCTTCGGCATCACCGGCTGGAAAAACTCCGGCAAAACCGGGCTGATGGAGCGTCTGATCACTCATTTCACCGCCAAGGGACTGCGGGTCTCGACCCTGAAACACACCCATCACGGCGTCGATCTGGAGCGTCCCGGCACCGACACGCACCGCCACCGCGGGGCGGGCGCGCAAGAGGTCGTGCTGACCTCATCCGCCCGCGTGACGATCCTGCACGAGCTGCGCGACACCGCGGAACCCGCGCTTGACGACCTGATTGCCCGGCTGACCCCCTGCGATCTGGTGTTGATCGAAGGGTTCAAATCCGCCCCCCACCCCAAGATCGAGGCCCACCGTGCGGCAACGGGCGCGGCGCTGCTGGCCCCCAAAAACGACACTATCCGCGCGGTTGCCAGCGACACCCCCTTGCCCGACATCGACCTGCCAGTTTTCGACCTTGACGACACCGCTGCCATTGCTGCTTTCATCGAGGTCGCAACGGGCATGGCCCGAAAATCCTCGGCCAAGCTGGCAAATGACTGTTTCGCCCTGCCCCCCGGCGTGCATTGGACCCCGGTGGACGAAGCGCTTGAGACCCTGCAAAGCCGCCTGACGCCCATCACCGGCACCGAAACGATTCCTCTGGCACAGGCGCGCGGCCGTATTCTTGCAACGGACCATATGGCGGTGCGCGCCAACCCGCCCGGCGCAAACGCGGCAGTTGATGGCTATGGTTTTGCTTATGCCGGGCTTCCGACAGGTGACACGATCCAGATGCCCCTTGTCGATGGACGTGCCGCCGCTGGCGCACCCTTTGCAGGCACGGTGCCAATGGGCCACGCCATCCGCATCCTGACTGGTGCCCTGCTGCCCGACGGGGTCGACACCGTCGTGATGCAGGAAGACGTGCAGATCGACGGCCAAACCGTCAGCTTTCCCTCAGGCGTGAAGCCCGGCGCAAACGCCCGCGCCACAGGCGAAGACGTGGCCGCCGGCAAGCTTGCCCTGCCCGCAGGCCACAAAATGCGCGCCCCGGATGTGGCCCTTCTGTCGGCGCTTGGCCTGCCGGATGCTCAGGTCCATACCAAACTGCGTGTTGGCGTCTTGTCCACCGGCGATGAACTGACTGAGCCCGGCACCACGCTGGACGTGGGCCGCACCTATGACGCCAATCGCCCGATGCTGCTGTCACTGGCGGAAAATTGGGGCTACACCCCGGTCGATCTGGGGCATGTGGCCGATGATCGACACAAGCTGCGCAGTGCCTTTGACGATGCGGCCACCAAAGCGGACGTCATCCTGACCTCCGGCGGCGCATCGGCGGGCGATGAAGACCATGTCTCGGCCCTGCTTGAACAGACCGGATCGCTGCACCACTGGCGCATCGCGATCAAACCGGGCCGCCCGCTGGCACTTGCCCAATGGAACGGCACGCCCGTCTTTGGCCTGCCCGGCAACCCTGTCGCCGCCCTGATCACCACGCTGATCTTCGCCCGCCCCGCCTTCTCGAAACTCGCGGGCGGCCCTTGGCTTACCCCACAAGCCTTTGACCTGCCCGCCGCCTTCACGAAATCCAAGAAGCGCGGACGCCGCGAATACCTGCGCGCGCGGGTCAATGATGAGGGTCAAGTTGAAGCGTTCAAATCCGAAGGTTCCGGCCGCATCTCGGGCCTTAGCTGGGCCACGGGTCTTGTCGAACTGCCAGACGAGGCACTTGACATCACACCCGGCACCCCCGTGCGCTTCCTGCCTTATACGGGTTTCGGCTTAACGTAATCAGTGTTTCTTCTGGCCGAAAATATCCTAGGGTGAATGCGCGCATGCGCAGAGGGGCAAGGCCCCTTCTTAATCCCCGTGCCGCAACAACCGCTGTTTCTGGCGGCCCCAATCCCGCTTGGCCTCGGTCGCGCGTTTGTCATGGGCCTTTTTGCCCTTTGCGATGCCGATCTTGATCTTCACCAGACCCTTGTGATTGAAATACATGACCAGAGGCACAAGGGTCATGCCCTTGCGCTGGGTCGCATTCCACATCTTCGCAATCTCGCGCTTTGAGGCCAGCAGCTTGCGCTTGCGCCGCTCAAGATGCCCCCAGGTCACGGCCTGTTTGTAAGGCGCGATATAGGCGTTGGTCAGGTAAAGCTCTCCATCTTCGACCGCCGCGTAGCTTTCGGCGATATTGGCGCCACCTTGACGCAGGGACTTCACCTCGGACCCCATCAGAACGATGCCGCACTCGATATCTTCCTCGATCGCGTAATCGTACCGCGCGCGCCGATTGTCGGCGATCACCTTGTAGTTGGGGTCATCTTTCGTCTTGGCCATGTCGCGGATGTAGGGCTTTGCCCCGCCCCTGTCCAGCCCGGCCCCCCGCAAATCGCACGGAACCGGACAACAGGTTCAGTTCAGAGACCCGCCTGGCGCATTGCGTCGTCCAGCGCCGCCTTGGTCTGATCGGTCAGGCCGACCAGCGGCGACCGTACCTCTTCCGAACAAAGCCCCAACTTCGACAGCGCATATTTCGCTCCGCTGGTGCCCGGCTCCAGAAAGATTGCCTTGTGCAGCGGCATCAACTTGTCGGCGATCTCCAACGCGCGGGCATAATCACGTTCAAGGGTCGCGGTCTGCATATCGGCACACAGGCGCGGGGCCACGTTCGCCGTGACCGAGATACAGCCCTGCCCGCCCTGGGCATTGAACCCGTGCGCGGTGGCGTCTTCGCCGGACAGTTGGACAAAATCCTTGCCGCAGGTCATGCGCTGCATCGACACGCGGGCCAGATCGCCGGTCGCGTCCTTCACGCCGATGATATTCTTGTGCTTTGCCAGCTCGCCCATTGTTTCCGGCGTCATGTCCACGACCGACCGGCCGGGAATGTTGTAAATCACGATCGGCAAGTCCACCGCATCGGCCACGGTCAGGAAGTGGTGGATCAGCCCGCGCTGGGTCGGTTTGTTGTAATAGGGTGTGACCACCAGACCTGCCGCCGCGCCCACGCGTTTGGCATGTTCCATGAACCGCAGGGTTTCCACAGTGTTGTTCGACCCGGCGCCCGCAATGACCGGCACGCGTCCGGCGGCAGACTCGACCACCGCTTCGATCACCGCTTCATGCTCTTTATGGGTCAGGGTCGGGCTTTCACCGGTCGTCCCGACAGGCACCAATCCGTGCGACCCTTCGGAAATCTGCCAGTCCACCAAGCGTTTGAGCGCGTCGAAATCCACTGCGCCGTCCTTGAACGGCGTGACCAGGGCAGGAAGAGATCCTTTGAACATGACACGCTCCATCTTGTTGTATCTGATTTCAGGCGGTGCAAACTGACTCGCACCCGCAAACGCGGCGGAAACTAGCCGGGTTCAACACAAATGCCAAGTTTGTGTGTTGCGTATCCGGCGGCCATTACTAGTTTTTCCCCATGAGCAGGATATTCAAACACACAATCGGGGCCTTGTCCCTGTCACTCTTGCCCTTTCTGGCGATGTCGAAAGGGGCAGTGGCGCAAGAATCAAGCGCGGTGAACGCGTTGAAGCAGGCGGTGCAACAGGCCCGCTCGGAGGACTGGCCCGCAGCCTTGTCGACGGCACAGGGCGGAGGGCCTTTGGTGCGCGATATCGTCGAATGGCACCGGTTGCGCCGTGGCGAGGGCAGTTTCGAGGACACCCGCGCCTTTTTGGCGAAACACCCGGATTGGCCGGGTCTGAAATACCTGCGCAAGCAATCCGAAGAGAGTATTCCGCATCGCTACGATCCACAGAAGGTGTTGGCATTCTTCAAACAGGAACCACCGCAAACCGGCCGGGGTGCGCTGCGGCACGCCGAGGCGTTGACCGCGACAGGTGCCGCCGAAGAAGCCCGCGCCCAGATCATCCTGGCCTGGACCACCCTGTCGCTGGACGAAGAAGAACATGATGCGTTCCTGTCCCGCTATGGCGACACGCTGAAACCCTATCACTGGGACCGGCTGGATATGCTGCTTTGGCGCGGCGATACGCAGGACGCGGGCTGGATGCTGCCGTTGGTCGACAAGGATCATCAGGCGCTGGCCAAAGCGCGACTGGCCCTGCGCAAGAAGAAAGACGGCGTCGACGCGCTGATCGCCGCTGTTCCTTCTGCTTTGGCAGATGATCCGGGGCTTGCCTATGAGCGTTTTCTGTGGCGGGCGTCGAAGGGGCGCAATCAGGACGCGATCGACCTGATCCTTACCCGTTCCAATAGCGCGGCATCGCTTGGAAAACCGCATCTCTGGGCCAGTTGGCGCCGGGTTCTGGCGCGGTGGTCGATGCGCGAAGGCAAGGCGCAGCAAGCCTATCAACTGGCGGCGTTCCATCACCTGTCCGGCGGGTCGGATCAGAACGACCTTGAATGGATCGCGGGTTATGTCGCGCTGCGCAAGTTGAACGACCCCGTCACGGCGCTGGAGCATTTCCAGGCGTTCCGTCTGGCGGTGGACACACCGATCAGCATGGGTCGCGCGGGGTATTGGCTGGGTCGCGCCTATGAGGCGTCGGGCGACGCGGTCGCGGCACAGGCTGCCTATGAGCTGGGCGGCGAATATCAGACAAGTTTCTATGGTTTACTGGCGGCTGAAAAGGCCGGGCTGCCCATGGACCCGACATTGACCGGTAACGAGCCATTTCCCCCGTTCAAACAAGCACGGTTTTGGGGCGGGACGGTTATGGAAGCCGCGCGCCTGTTGCAAGCGGCTGGCGAACTCTATTGGGCCGAACGGTTTACCGTGCATCTGGCCGAAAGCCTTAACCGAGAAGAGATCGGCCAGCTTGCCGCATGGGCCGAAAGCGTGGATGAGCCGCATTTGCAGGTGATGATTGCCAAACAGGCCGCCCGTGTTGGTCTGACGATTCCGCGCCCCTATTATCCGACGCCGGATATCGGGCGCGGCAACCGAACGGTTCCCCGCGCGCTTGAGCTTGCCATCGCACGGCGCGAAAGCGAATTTGACCCCAGCGTCATGTCCGGTGTGGGCGCGCGTGGGTTGATGCAGCTCATGCCCGGCACCGCATCGGACATGGCCAAGCGTCTGGACATGCCATACTCGAAATCACGCCTGATCACGGATCCCGAATACAACACACGATTAGGGTCGGAATATCTTGCCAAACTGATCGAGGATTTCGGCATGAACCCGGTGCTGGTGTCCGTGGCCTACAATGCAGGGCCGACCCGCGCGACACGGTGGTCGGAGCAACTGGGCGATGTGCGTGCCGGTTCGACCGATATCATCGACTGGATCGAGCATATTCCGTTCCGCGAGACCCGGAACTACGTCATGCGCGTGGCAGAAAGCCTGCCTGTCTATCGCGCGCGGCTGACCGGCAAAACCGAACCGCTTTCGCTGTCAAAGGAGCTTAAGCAATAGGCCGGGCCGCACGGCGGCTGCGGAGGAGGGTAAATATCCCCGCGCCGACCACGATGGCGGCACCAATCACCACGTTCGTGCGAAGCTCTTCCCCAAACAGGGATACACCAAGGATCGAGACGAAAACGAGTTGCAGATAGGCGAAAGGCTGGACCACGCTGGCCTCGGCAAATTCATAGCATTTGATCAGGAGCCAGTGCCCCAGCACACCGGTGACACACAGAAGCGCCATCCAGCCCCAGTCACGCGCGATCATCGGCTCCCAAAACGCAGCACCGATGCCGGTCATCACGACCGCGCCAACTATCCCGGTCCAGAAAAAGCTGGTCTGGGTGCTGTCGGTTTTCGCCGCCAGCCGGGTCAGCAGCCCGTAAAGCGCGAACATCAGCGCACCGATCAAGGGCACGATCGCCTCGGGCGCGAAGACTCCGACGCCGGGTTGCAGAATGACCAGAATGCCGATGAACCCGATACCGATGGCCAGCCATCGCCGCCAACCCACTCGTTCCCCCAGCACCGGGCCAGAGAATGCCGCGACCAGCAGCGGATAACACGCAAAAATCGCGTGGCTTTCCACCAGCCCCAGAAGCACGAATGACAATACCGTCACGCAGATTTCCAGCGCCAGAAGCGCGCCGCGAAAGATTTGCAGATAAGGGCGGGCGGGACGCAGGGCACTCCTTAGACCACCATTGCGACGGGTCAACCAGATGACGAACGCGGCAAAGAACCAGTACCGGATCATCACCACCATCCAGACACTATAGGCATCGGCAAGGTGGCGCGAAATGCCATCCTGCATGGCGAAAACGAAGGTCGCCCCAATCATCAGCAGAATACCGGCGCGGGTGTTTTGCTCCATCTGGCGGCTCCTCAGGGGCGCAGGGTGCCGCGGCTCATGTGCCGCTTGCGTCCATAGCCCGGTGAGCGTTCCACATCAAAGCCCGCCGCGTCCAGCCCCCGGCGCACGAATCCGGCGGCAGTATAGGTCGCGAATGTGCCACCGGGCGCAGTGTGTGCACCAACCTGCTTCATCAACTCGTCGCCCCATAGTTCAGGGTTCTTGGCGGGCGAGAAGCCATCCAGAAACCACGCGTCAGCCTTGTCCTGCCAAGCGGGCAGGGTCTGGCGGGCATCGCCGGTGATCACGTCGACGGCGAAACCATCCAGATCGAACGAGCGCACGCCATCACCCCATGCCGACAGGAATGGCGCGGCGACAGCACGCGCTTCGGGAAAGGCGCCCAGCGCCTTGGCAATGTCGTCGGCCGCCATCGGAAACGCCTCGAACGAAGTGAAGCGGACGCCGGTTGGTGCGCCTGCGTCGCGCCACAACAAGAACGTCGCCAGCATGTTCAACCCTGTGCCAAACCCCAGTTCGGCCACATGAAACCCCGGTGCAAACCGGGCGGGCAGATCGTTGCCGCTCAGGAACACATGGCGCGTCTCGGCCAACCCGTCTTCCAGCGAGAAATACGGGTCGTCAAACCGCGTCGCCACCGGTACGCCGCTGTCTTTCCATGTGATGTCTGCGTTCTGGTTCTTTGCCATGACTTGCCCTAGAACTCGGCCCAACGCGCGTGACCATGAAGAAGGACCGATGCTTTGGCAATCGTGGATGTGACCATTTATGGCGCGGGTATCTTTGGCCTGTCCGTGGCGTGGAGCTGCGTGAAGCGCGGTGCCAAGGTGCGCGTGATTGATCCGCATGGCGTCGGAGCGGGGTCGTCTGGAGGGTTGGTCGGAGCACTGGCCCCGCATGTGCCGGAACGATGGAACGCGAAGAAGGCGTTTCAGTTTGATAGCCTGATCATGGCGGAAGAGTATTGGGCCGAGGTTGAGGCTGTGTCCGGCCTGTCCTCGGGTTATGGCCGCACGGGGCGGCTGCAACCCATTGCCGACGACCGCCTTCTAACCCTGGCACATGAGCGGCAGGCCGAGGCTGCCACGTTGTGGCAGGGAAAGGCTGTGTGGGAGGTTCTCCCCGCCACTGACTTTCCGGGCTGGGCACCGGACAGCCCGACCGGATACCTGATCCACGACACGCTGACCGCACGGATGAACCCGCGACTGGCGGCACAGGCGTTGGCAAGCGCAGTTCAGGCAAAGGGGGGCGAGATTCAGACCGCTGGCCGCGAAGAAGGCTATGTCGTCTGGGCCACCGGCTGGCAGGGGCTTTTGGCCTTGTCGCAAGAGTTGGGGAAACCCGTCGGCAACGGCGTGAAAGGGCAAAGCGCGCTTTTACGTCACGACGCCGCCACGCTTCCGCAAATCTTTGCAGACGCGCTGCATATCATCCCCCATGCGAACGGCACAGTCGCCATCGGATCAACCAGCGAACGCGAATTCGATGACCCGACAGGCTGTGACGCCGCGATTGAGGACGTAATCGCCCGTGCCCGCGCCGCCTGCCCGGCCATCGCAGATGCGCCAGTCATTGACCGCTGGGCGGGCGTGCGCCCACGCGCAAAATCCCGCGCACCAATGCTGGGTCGCTATCCCGGCAGGCCCGGTCACTTCATCGCAAATGGCGGCTTCAAGATCGGCTTCGGCATGGGGCCGAAGGTCGGCGAGGTGATGGCCGATCTGGTGCTGGACGGGTGCGACACGATTCCCGAAGAATTCAGGGTTGAGGTCAGTCTTTAGGCCCGTTCAACCTCGGCCCGCAGCCTCTCCATCAACGCCGATAGCGTGGCTTCGTATCGCTCGCTTTTCAGCTTACCGCTTTCATCAAACTCCTGACGGCTACCTGCGACAGCCACGGATGGCCCGGTGATCAGGCGTGGCTGGAACGGCATCATCGCCAAAACCAATGAGTTTTGCGCCCGCACGCCCCCGGCCCGCCCCGCAGCAGCCGACATGATTGCCACCGGCTTGTCCGTCCACGGCATCGGTTTCACCCGGCTGACCCAATCAAGCGCATTCTTCAAAACGCCGGACAACATGCTGTTATATTCGGGCGTCGAGATGATGACCGCATCGGCCACCGCGATTTGCCCCGCCAGACGGACCACGCTGTCAGGCGCGCCGTGTGCGTCTTCGTCATCGGCATTGAAAAGTGGCAGAGCAAGATCGGCCTCGGTAAACTCCGCATCGCCATAAAGGCGCGCGGCGTTTCTGATCAGAAGCCGGTTCGTTGCGTCTTTACGCAATGACCCGGACATGCCAAGCAAACAATGATTGGACAATGGAACCTCCCTCAAGCGTCCCGCCAAGGTGCGGTGCGCGTCGGGCAAGGTCAACGGTTGAATGGGCAACGGGGGTACAGACATGCGGCATGGCGGACAGATTTTGGTCGATCACCTTAAGACCGAAGGGGTGCGGCGCGTGTTCTCGGTGCCCGGGGAAAGTTTTCTGGCGGCGTTGGATGGCCTGCATGACAGCGGGATCGAGAACGTCGTTTGTCGTCAGGAAGGCGGCGCGGCCATGATGGCCGAGGCACATGGAAAACTGACCGGAGAGCCGGGGGTGGTGTTCGTCACCCGCGGTCCCGGGGCGTCCAATGCCGCGTCCGGCATTCACGTGGCCCAACAAGACAGCACGCCGATGGTGGTGTTCGTCGGTCAGATCGCCCGCAACCATCGCGACCGCGAGGCGTTTCAGGAAGTCGACTATCGCGCCGTGTTCGGCACGCTGGCCAAATGGTCCTGCGAAGTGGACCAGACCGAGCGCCTGCCTGAATACCTTGCCCGCGCCTTTCACATGGCGCGGTCTGGTCGTCCCGGCCCGGTGATCGTTGCCTTGCCCGAAGATATGCTAAGCGCCCATGCCGACGTGCCCGACCGCCCAGCGATGGCCCGATCGAACGGACATGTCACCGCAGGGGATGCGCAAGCGATCACCGCGATGCTGGCAGACGCGAAAGCACCTTTGCTGATCGCGGGTGGGCCGGGCTGGTCGCAAGAGGCGGCTGACAACTTGGCCCGGTTTGCGAACGCCCATGACCTGCCCGTCGCCTGTGCCTTCCGGCGACAGGACTTCATGGACAACCGCCACCCGAACTATGTCGGCGACCTTGGGGTCGGGATGAACCCGAAACTGGGCGCGCGGCTGCGCGAGGCCGACACGCTGATCGTTGTGGGATCGCGACTGGGTGACAGTGTGACGGGCGGTTACGAGCTGTTAGCCCCTGCCGCCACAAGCAAGCGGATCGTGCATATCTATCCCGATCCGAACGAGCTGGGGCGCGTGTACCACGCCGATCTGGCGCTGGTGGCCACCGGACCCGAGGCCCTTGCGGCGCTTGTGCAGACAAATGGAACGGAAGCGCCCACATGGTCCGACTGGACCCGATCCGCGCGCGGCGATTATGAGGCTTTTCAACACCCGGTGACCACGCCCGGAGACGTGAAAATGGAAGAGGTGGTTCTGTGGTTGTCCAAGAACCTGCCCGAGGACGCCATCATCACCAACGGGGCCGGCAATTATGCCACATGGCTGCACCGTTACTTCTGCTTCAAACAGCACGGCACCCAGCTTGCACCCACGTCCGGGTCGATGGGATACGGGTTTCCCGCCGCAGTCGCCGCGAGCCTTGAACACCCCGACCACACCGTTGTCGCGTGGCTGGGGGACGGAGAGTTTCAGATGACGCTGAACGAGATGTCGACCGCCATCCAGCACGGTGCCAAACCCATCGCGATCATTGCCAATAACGGGCGATACGGCACGATCCGCATGCATCAGGAACGCACCTATCCAGGGCGCGTGTCGGGCACCGACATGGCCAACCCCGACTTCGCCGACCTCGCAAAGGCATACGGCGGGCATGGCGAGACCGTGACCAATGGCGCAGAGTTTGCCGAGGCGTTCGCCCGCGCCAAAGCCGCCGACAGATTGGCGGTGATCGAGCTGGTGCTCGACCCGCAGGTTGCAACACCCAGCCTGACACTGGACGATTTGCGCGAAATGGGACGAAAGGGATGACGCGGGCGGTCAGCCACCCGGCATCTCCATCATCTCGGCCAGATGGATGGTGCCCATCTGGATGAACGAGTTTTCACTGGCGATCGCCAGCGCCGCATCTGCGTCGGCCGCTTCGATGATGCAAAACCCCATCATTGGCTGTTTGAACCCTTCGTGCGCGCCGTTGCCATCCACGGTCCACTGCGCCTTGAATGGTGTTTCCGGCATGACGAATGCATCCTTATACTTCGCAATCCACGCTTTATACGCAGCCTGCATATCCGCCTTTTTGTGGTCCGGCACGTCGCGCGGTTCGTGGTAGGCGATATAGAATTTGGGCATCTTCGTCCTCCTCAGAGGTCTAGAATTCGACCCCTTGCTGCGCTTTCACCCCCGACCGGAACGGGTGCTTGACCAGCTCCATCTCGGTCACCAGATCGGCGATTTCGATCAGTTCCTCTGCGGCGTTGCGTCCAGTCAGAACCACGTGAGTCATCTCGGGCTTTTCTTCAACAAGGAATTTGACCACGTCGTTCACATCCACATAGTCATAACGGATGGCGATGTTGATCTCGTCCAGCAAAACCATGGTGTTTGACGGGTCGCGGATCAGCTCTTTCGACTTTTCCCACGCCGCCTGTGCCATTTCGATGTCGCGCGTGCGGTCCTGGGTTTCCCAGGTAAAGCCCTCGCCCATCGTGTAAAATTCGCAAATGTCGCCGAACTTGTCGTTGATCAGGTCGCGTTCGCCGCAATCCATCCCGCCCTTGATGAACTGGACGACGGCGCATTTCATCCCATGCGCGATGCAGCGGAAAATCATCCCGAACGCAGCCGAGCTTTTGCCCTTGCCCTTGCCGGTATGCACGATGATCAGACCCTTCTTGTCGGTCTTGGTCGCCATGATCTTGTCACGGGCGGCTTTCTTCTTGGCCATCTTCGAGGCGTGTCTGTCGGGATCTACGGTCATGCTGTCCTCATGATTTGTTCGCCCGTCACTGTGCGGCTCATAAGGTCCAGATGCAAGAGAGGGCGCGCCGCATCCAACACGCCCCCGTCCTTTGATGGTGTCTGGTTTACTCAGCCGGCACGGCTTGCACGGCGGGGCGGCCAAAATGCTGGCGGTTCAGGCGCAGCACCAAAGCGACCATTGCAAACTGGAACGCAATGGCAACCGCCGTGATCACCCAGTACATGACCGAGTATTTCGTCAGCACACCGGCCTGCACCAATCCTGCGTTGATGAAAAATTGCAGCAGCACCGACAGGGCAACACCAGGGCAGACTAGCGCATAGGAACCGGGCGAGGTGTCAGAGCCGAATACATAGCTTTTCCAGTAGCCGTGACGCGCCAGCATCACCAGCCCCAACAGCCCGAACAGAACCTGTACAGCGATCAGGCGGGCCAGGAAGATCATGGTTTCCCCGGCGCTTCCATGCACCTCGAACGTGGCGTGCAGGCCGTGGTCCTGACGCAGCGCCATAATGCCAAGAATGGTCATCAGCGGAATCACGATCAGAAGCGTCGGCGCGGTTTCCTTCGATGTGCCATAGTGCAGCATCGAGTTGAATGCGGTGAACAGCGCCAGCACGGCATAGATGATCGACGCGATGCCGAAGAAGGTTGACCCGACCAGCGACACGCCGACCACCACGGTGTTCGCACTCATTGCGGCGGGGGCCGAGAAGCCGACGGCAGTCATGGCAAGCGCGAAGGCCGGCAGCATCTGCGCAAAGCTGTTATGCGCGGTCACGTCGAACACACCCCCCTTGGTCAGCACCCGACCAAGAAAGTCTCCGATATAGATCAGCGCCATAATACCGATCGCAAGGAATGCGGCCATGGCGAAGGGGAACAGGTATTCCACGATCGACCACAGGCCCGGCACGAACACAAGACCGACGATGAACAGACCGTTGACGCTCATCGCCAGGGCCAGCGGCATGGCAAGGATGGTGGTTTCGCCGTTTGAGGATTTGAGTTTGGTATACGCCTCGGTTTTGCGGAAGACCGAGAAGGTTTTGAGGTTCCAGATCAGGTATTTCAGATTCAGAAACACCATCGCGGCAATCCCCAGCACCGCCACCAGGATGCCGGTTTTCAGGCCGACCGTCCCCGTAGAAAAAGCTGCCATAATGTCTTCGAAAACGGGAACGGGTTTGCCGGGATGCGGCACCCAGAACATCAGATACATGAAGAACGTGACCGACAGGCCACCAGCCCCGACCGAAGCCAGGAAATAGAGCGGAGAATACGTGTCCGCAGGGCGAGTGTGTTGCATGGGATTTCTCCATTCATATTCATATTTGTGAATGTTTATAGACCCGACAGCCTGCACGGGCAAGGGATTGTCGCGCACATGATGTCGCACCCGTGCGTTGTTCTTAACCGGTTGTTAACCATCGCCGCGCACGTTGCGGAAAAACAGGAGTGTCCAAGTGAAGCCCATCCTTTCCTGCGCCGCGTTTCTGGCAACCGGCCTGCTTGTCGCCGCCTGCGACAGCCCCAGCCCGCAATTCATGTCATCTGATACATCTGTCAAAAAGGTGACGGTCGATGGCTCGACCTTCTCAATCCACCGCCGCGAAAACTGGGTCGAGGTCTATCGCACAAGTTTCGAAGCCTTGCCGCGCATCCCGGTGATCCTTGCCCGCGCCAAGATCGCGATTGAACAGGCGACAGGCTGCAGGGTGGTCGAGGGGTCACTGTCCGGCGATCAGGCCATCCAGCGGGCCGAAATCGACTGCGGCTAGCGTCAGGGCAGATGCTTTTCGAACCGATAGGATGTGGGCCGGTCGAACCCCTCATGCGCGGTTTCTGCGGTTTTCACGAAGCCGAGCGCCCTGAAGATGGCGTGGTTTTCGACCAGCTCGACCCGCGTTTGCAGCACCAGCCGCGACAGACCCAGTTCACGCGCGCGGGTCTGGGCAAGGTCAATCAGTCGCCGTGCCATCCCGTGTCCTTGCGCAGAAGGGTCCACGGCAAGTTTAGCGATACAAAGCGCGGGAGGTCTTGCCTCGGGCTGCGGGGTCAGGAAAACGCAGGCCACATCATCAATCACCCAGACCTCGCCCGTGCGCGCCTGTTCGGCGATCCCCTCAACGGTCAAGAGATGCAGTGAACTGGGCGGGTCGATGCGGCCCTCCATCCCTGCGAAGGCGCGATGCAACAGCGCAAGGATCGGTGCCATATCATCGTCTGGCGTGATCCGGCGCGGTGTCATCGCAGCTCGTCCAGCCGCGCCTTCGCCGAGTTGGACCGGGGCATCCACAACCCGCGCTCTATCGCTTCGGTCAGGCGTTCGGCGATTTCCTTCAGGGCGGGGGCGTTGTGCTCCTCGATGAACTCACGCGTATCGTCATCGTCGATGAAGGCCGCATAGACCAGATCGAAATGGTGCCCCTTCACCGCGCCTGTGGTGGCGGCGAAAGCGAACAGATAATCGACGGTCGCCGCGATCTCGAACGCGCCCTTGTAGCCATGGCGCTTCACCCCGTCGATCCATTTCGGGTTCACCACGCGGGAACGCACGACGCGCCCGATCTCGTCATCCAAGGTGCGAATGACCGGGCGTTCGGGGCGGGAATGGTCGTTGTGATAGATGGGCCGGTCACGCCCTTGCAGGGTGGCGACCGCCGCCGCCGCGCCGCCTTCGAACTGGTAGTAGTCATCGCTGTCCAGAAGGTCGTGTTCGCGGTTGTCCTGGTTCTGCACGATGGCTTCGACCTGCCCCAAGCGCGCCTCGAACCCGTCCCGGTCACGCGCACCTTCGCTGCCCGCGCCATAGGCATAACCGCCCCATTCAAGGTAGGCGTCAGCCAAGTCGGCCTTGTTCGCCCAAAGCCGTTCGTCGATCATCGCCTGAAGCCCCGCGCCGTAGGCACCGGGTTTGGACCCATAGACCCGATGTGCCCCCTCGCCTGCCCGCACGCGCGCGGCAGCGGGGTTCACGTCGTCGGGTTCATCCAATACCTGAACGGCGCGCGCGGCGCTGTCGACCAGCGCGATCAGTTGGGGGAAGGCGTCCCGGAAAAAGCCGGACACGCGCAAGGTCACGTCCACACGCGGGCGACCCAACGCCGTTGCCGGGATCACCTCGAACCCCGTCACGCGCCGATTGGCGCTGTCCCATTTGGGCTTCACGCCCATCAGCGCCAGCGCCTGTGCGATGTCATCCCCGCCCGTCCGCATGTTCGCCGTGCCCCAGGCCGTGACCAGCATCGCGCGCGGCCAGTCGCCATGGGTTTGCAGGTGTTTGTCGATCAACAGGCTCGCCGACTTCCAGCCCAGCGCCCAGGCGGTCGGGGTCGGCACGGCGCGGCTGTCGACGGAATAGAAGTTGCGGCCCGTCGGCAGTGTGTCCAGCCGCCCGCGGGTGGGCGCGCCGGATGGCGCGGGGGCGACGAATTGCCCGGACAGGGCGGTGAGGAGCCCCGTTTCCTCACCCGGGCCACAGGCCGCCACGTTGGGGCGTACACGGGCTTCGACCTCGGCAAGGACGGCCTGCGTTGCCGGACCGGGCGCGGACGCTTTTTCATCCAGAATGCGGGCTGCCAGTTCTTCCAGCCGCTCGACGGTATCGCCGTGGCTGCGCCATGCGCCTTCACCGACCAGAACCTCTGGCCGTAACCCCGTCCACGGCGTCGCCATGTCGCAATCCAGGGGGTCGAACTCCAGTCCCAGGTCCTCGGCCATTGCCCGGATCAGCGATGCATCGCCCCCCTCGCCCGACCCGCGCGGAACACGGACCAGAGCTTGCACCAGGTCACGCTCCAACCGGTCTTGCGGCGATTGCCCGAAGATGTGCAATCCGTCGCGGATCTGCGCCTCTTTCAACTCGCACAGATAGGCGTCGAGCTTGGCAAGATCCTGTTCTTGATCCTCGCCCGACATGCCCACATCCGCATCCAGCCCGGTGGCCTGTGTCAGCGTCAGGATTTCACGCCGCAGGTGGTCGATGCGGCGTGGATCCACGCCCGCCGCCTCGTAGTATTCGTCCACCAGCGCCTCCAGATCACGCAGCGGGCCATAGGTCTCGGCCCGTGTCAAAGGGGGTGTCAGGTGGTCGATGATCACCGCCTGCGCGCGGCGCTTGGCCTGTGTGCCTTCGCCGGGGTCGTTGACGATGAACGGGTAGACATGCGGCAGCGGGCCAAGCACGGCCTCGGGCCAGCATTCAGCCGACAGGGCTACGGATTTCCCCGGCAGCCATTCCAGGTTGCCATGTTTGCCCATGTGCACAATCGCATGTGCGCCGAACGTGTGGCGCAGCCAGAAATAGAAGGCGAGGTAGTTGTGCGGCGGCACAAGATCGGGACTGTGATAGGTGTCGGTCGGGTCAATGTTATAGCCGCGCGCGGGCTGCACACCGACGACCACATTGCCGTATTCAAGGACCGACAAGGCAAATGACCCGCAATCGACATCGCCGGGGGTATAGAACGGATCTTCTTCCGGCTTGCCCCAGCGTGTCTCGATGGCTTCACGCAGCGCCCAAGGCAATTGGCCATAGCTGATCTGGTACTCTGCCATCGACAGGGTCACGCCGCCCGTGCGCGCGGCCCGGTCGGTCAGCCAGTTGGTCGGCCGTTTCATCACCGCCTGCATCAAGTCATCGCTGGTGGCAGGTCGGTTGGTGACACGATAGTCGTTGTCTTCCAACAGGCTCAGCGCGTGAACAACTGCGGCGGGCGTGTCCAGCCCGACCCCATTGGCCAGCCGCCCGTCCTTGTTGGGATAGTTCGCCATGATCAGCGCCACACGCCGGTCGGATGGATCAGCCCGTCGCAACTTCGCCCAGCTTGCCGCCAGTTCGGCCACGAACTGCACCCGGTCGCCCCGCGCGCGATAGGTGGCGATGGGGCATTCGGTGGCATCGTCAAAGAACGCCTCGCCCTTGAAGCTGATAGCGCGGGACAGGATGCGCCCGTCCACCTCGGGCAAGGCCACGTTCATCGCGATGTCGCGGGCGGACAGGCCGGTTAGCCCCTCTTCCCATGCCTCTTCACTGGACCCGGCCAGCACGACCTGAAAGACCGGGGCGGATTGGCACCACGGCATCTGGAAGGGGTTTGCGGTTTGCGTGGTGTCACCCTCATGCGGTGATCCCACCGCAAAAGACGTGCAGTTCAGGATCACGTCCGGGGCGGCTTCGG
Source organism: Aliiroseovarius zhejiangensis (assembly GCF_014656375.1). Lineage (GTDB taxonomy): Bacteria > Pseudomonadota > Alphaproteobacteria > Rhodobacterales > Rhodobacteraceae > Aliiroseovarius > Aliiroseovarius zhejiangensis. The sequence continues at coordinate 75,390 of NZ_BNCH01000007.1, forward strand.
TGAACAGATGCTCCATTGTGGCCACCGAGACCGGATCTTTCAGCGAGGCGACGAAGACGGGCAGCGGGTTCAGACCCTGCCTGAGCAACGCCCGCACCAATCGGTTGATCGGGTTCAGCCCGGCGCCTTGCACCAGCGCGCGATAGAATACGATCGGCACCACGGGGGCGCCGTCTGTCCAGTCGGCCCGTGCCGTGTCCAGATCGGCCACCCCGGCACCGGGCCAATAGACGCCAGCCCGCAGCAAGGGACGCGCTGTTTCGGGCTTGTCGCCCCCGTCCAGCATCGCACGGGTGTAGGTCAGGAACCCGACCGCATTTTCCGGCCCGCCTTCAACAAGGTAAGCCCAGAGCGCGTCGTAATCTTCGTCAGACACCGTCGACAGCGCCCGCAGTTCCGCATCGGGCTTGTCATCACCGGGCAAAAGGGCAAGCGGCACACCCGCCTCGCGCAGATGCGCCGCGTATTGTTCGGCCCCGTATTTCCAATACCCGACACCGCCCAGAACACGGGCGATCACCAGACGGGATTTGGTCGCACAATTGTCGATATGCAGATCGACCGACATGGGGTGCGCCAGATGCATCATGTTGGCCAGACGCAATTCGGGGGGATTGGCCATCTCGGCCCGCGCCTGTGCCAGCCCGGCCAGTTCCGTATCGGCGGCCGAGATAAACACCACATCCGCCGGGGTCTGCCCCAGATCGACAGGTTCCTTTCCGTCGTCGATGGAACCGGGTGTGGCAGCCAGAAGATGCATGTCGCGTCCCTTGCGAATTGGTGTTATGCGACCGGGCAGACACATGCCCGATCAAGGTGGACCCATGGATTACAAAGCAGCCGGCGCGCCCAAACCCGCCAAAGGCGCCCCGCGCCACGCCGAACACAATGCCCGTGGCACCGAGAAGAACCCGCTGAACCGCAAGGACGACAAGACCGCCTTGCTGAAACGGATGAAAGCCGCCGCCGAGGCCAGGAAGGGCTGAACGCGCATCACAACGCCTTCTCCATGAAAATCGAACTGTTGGCTTCTGGGTAGTCCCCGAACGGGCCGCAGATACGGAACCCGGCGCGCTGGTAAAGCCGGTGCGCGGCATGAAGCACATTGCCCGTTTCCAGTTTCAACGCGGCCAGGCCCTTTTGTCTGGCGGTCATTTCGATCCGCGCCAGCATTGCTTCGCCCACACCTTTTCCGCGCGCGTCGGTCGCGACAAACATCGACTTCACCTCGCCATAGTTGCCTTTGTCGGCCAAGGCCCCTGTGCCCAGCACGCGGTCGCCCTCGCGCGCCACGAAGAACGATATCTCAGGCGCGCAGAGGTCGCTGATGTCCAGATAGAAATTGTCCTCGGGCGGGAACAGCTCTTCCATCAACGCCTGGCTTTGCCTCAGCAGCGCCGTTGCCCCGGGATCGCGGGGATCGCCGGGGGTCACGTCGATGGTCATGCCACCAGCGCCTTTTCGATGGCGGCGCGATCCAGACCGGACTGACCAATCACCACCAAACGGGTTTCGCGCGGCTGCGCGCCAAAGGGCTGATCGTAATAGGTATCCACACGCGGGCCGACCGCTTGCAGGGTCAGGCGCATCGGCTTGCCCGACACGGCGGCAAAACCCTTCAGGCGCAGGATATTGTGGTCACGGATCGTCTGGGCGACCTGTTCGGCAAAGGCACTTGGGTCGGCCACCTCATCCCGCGTGACCACGAAACTTTCGAACGAGTCATGGTCATGGTCGTGATGATGGTGGTGGTCGTCATCGTGATGGTCGTCATGGTCGTGATGGTCATCATGATGATGCCCCTGCTCATGCAACGACAGGCGTGCGTCCATGTCATCTTCCGCACCGACGCCCTGCCCCAACAGAACTTCAACCGGCAACACACCCATCGACGTGCGCACGACCTGCACGCCCTGACGTGCCTCGCCCGACAGCTTGCCCACCAGCGCGTCGGCTTCGTCACCGTTCAACAGGTCGGACTTGTTCACCACGATCATGTCGGCACAGGCCACCTGATCCTTGAACAGTTCGGACAGGGGCGTTTCGTGATCAAGGTTTTCGTCCAGTTTGCGCTGCGCCTCGACCGCGGCGAGGTTCGAGGCAAACTGGCCATCGAACACCGCCTTCCCGTCCACCACGGTCACAACGCCATCCACGGTCACGCGGGTGGAGATCTCGGGCCACTGAAACGCGCGCACCAGGGGTTGCGGCAGCGCAAGACCCGAGGTTTCGATCACGATGTGATCGGGCGGCGTGTCGCGGTCCAGCAGTTTTTCCAGTGTCGGAATGAAATCCTCGGCCACGGTGCAGCAGATGCAGCCGTTCGACAGCTCCATGATATCGTCTTCCGCGCAGGTCTCGTCCCCGCAGCCTTTCAGAATGTCGCCATCCACGCCCAGATCGCCAAATTCGTTGATGATCAGCGCGATGCGTTTGCCATTTGCGTTGTCCAGCATGTGACGGATCAGCGTGGTCTTGCCCGCGCCCAGAAAGCCCGTGACGACGGTGGCCGGTATCTTTGCTTGCATCTTGTCCTCCATACCCCGTCTCCCCGACGGGTGGGTTGCGTTTTCTTGCATGGCAGGTCTCCTGGCTTCGCGGGTCGAGGCCCCTGCCGCCTTCCCAACCCATCGGGCCAGTGGCATTGTGCAGGTGCTCTCCGCTTACAGTCGCGGGGGCGGCTGCAGCATCAGGCCCCGGATTGGGTCGCCTCCGCTGCATTCCCTCTGGTCCCAATGGGAACCATGCCGGACTTGTTTGCCGCGCAGGGGTTGGCGGGGTCAAGACGGAAACCGACCCGATGGGCAGGTTTGGCGGCAGTCGACTGCGAATGGGCTTCGTGGGGATGCAATATCTTGTGGATAACCCGCCGGTTCCACCCATATGTCGATGTCTGCCGTTGACTCGCCCTCGTTCCGTCGGAAAACTCCGTATTCAAGAAGAATCAAAAGATGAGGCAGACCGCTTGCGGTTTTCTAAACTCCGACTGAATGGCTTCAAAAGCTTCGTGGACCCGACCGATCTGGTGATCGCGGACGGGCTGACGGGTGTTGTCGGCCCCAATGGGTGCGGCAAGTCGAACCTGCTGGAAGCCCTGCGCTGGGTGATGGGCGAAAACCGCCCGACCGCGATGCGTGGCGGCGGGATGGAAGATGTGATCTTTGCCGGTGCCTCGACCCGGCCCGCCCGCAACTTTGCCGAGGTGGCGCTGCTTCTGGACAACAGCGAGCGGTTGGCCCCGTCCGGGTTCAACGACAACGACAATCTTGAGATCGTGCGCCGGATCACACGCGATGCGGGGTCAGCCTACAAGGTCAATACCAAGGACGTGCGCGCACGCGATGTTCAGATGCTGTTCGCCGACGCTTCGACCGGGGCGCATTCGCCCGCGCTGGTGCGTCAGGGGCAGATTTCAGAGTTGATCAACGCCAAGCCAAAGGCGCGCCGACGTATTCTGGAGGAAGCCGCCGGGATTTCGGGTCTGTATCAGCGGCGGCACGAGGCCGAACTGAAGCTGAAAGGTACGGAAACAAATCTGGCGCGCGTTGATGATGTGATCGAGCAATTGGCCTCGCAACTGGGGCAATTGGCGCGGCAGGCCCGTCAGGCGGCGCGGTATCGCACCATCGGTGACGATCTGCGCCGCGCCGAAGGTCTGCTTCTGTATCGCCGCTGGAAAGAGGCCGATACGGCACGTGCCGAGGCCGAAGCCCAACTGACCGAACGGGTGAAAGCCGCCGGTGCCGCCGAAGGGGCTGCGCGCGCTGCCGCCAAAGCCCGGCAGGAAGCCGAGGACCGCCTGCCGCCCCTGCGCGAAGAAGAAGCGGTCGCGGCTGCGGTCCTGCAGCGCCTGCAAGTGCAACGCGACCAGTTGGCGGATCAGGAAGCACAGGCCCGCCAGCGCATCGAAACCCTGACCGCCCGGATTGCCCAACTGTCCCGCGACATCGACCGTGAAAGCGGCTTGAATAAGGATGCTGGCGAAACGATTGAGCGGTTGGAATGGGAACAGACGCAGATCACCAAGGCGTCGGAAGGTCACGATGCCGCGCTGGAAGCCGCCAGCACCGATGCCCGCGACAGCGCCGCGATCCTGCAGGAACGCGAAGGTGACCTGTCGCAACTGACCGAAGATGTTGCCCGTCTGGCCGCGCGTCACCAAGCTGCCCACCGCCTGCTGGAAGACAGCCGCAAGTCGCTTGACAAAAGCGAAGGCGAAGCCCAGCGCGCCCGTGCTGCAATGGACGAGGCGAAAGCCGCCTTGGACAAGGCCGGTACGGATTACGAGGCCGCCAAGACCGCTGAGGCCACCGCCGCAAAAGCTGCCGAGGACGCCGAGGCGGCTCTGGTTGCCGCCGACGAGGCCCGCGCCGACGCGCAGGCCCGCGAGGCAGACGCCCGCGCCGCCCGGTCTGCCGCCGAAGGTGAAGTCAACGCGCTTCACGCCGAAGTTCAGGCGTTGGCGCGGCTGGTCGAACGCGATGCCGCCGAAGGCGGTCAGGTGCTGGACGATCTGCGGGTGAAACCGGGCTATGAAAAGGCGCTTGGCGCGGCTCTGGCCGATGACCTGCGTGCGCCGGTGATCGACGGCGATGCGCCGTCGGGCTGGGCCGCGTTGCCCGCCTATTCACAGGCGCAAGCCTTGCCAGATGGTGTCAGCGCCCTGTCCAACTTTGTCACCGTGCCCGAGGTGCTGGCGCGCCGGATGAGCCAGGTTGGCTTGGCCCGCACGGCTGATGCCGCACGGCTTCAGTCTGAATTGAAGCCCGGTCAACGGCTGGTCTCGATGGAAGGGGACTTGTGGCGCTGGGATGGGTTCCGCGCAGGCGCGGAAGATCAGCCGTCGACCGCCGCCCTGCGGCTGGAACAGTTGAACCGCCTGCAAGAGCTGAAACAGGATCTGGAAGACGCCACAGCGCGCGCGGATGGCGCGCGGGCGGCGCATGAATCACTCAAGACGCGGCTTGTCGAAACGACCGACGCCGACAAGCACGCCCGCGATGCCCGTCGCGATGCCGACCGTGCGATGGCCGACGCCAATCGCGCCCTGTCGCGTGCCGAAGCCGACCGGAACATCGCAGGCGGCAAACTGGAAAACCTCGGCATGGCGCTGAAACGCCATGAAGAAGAAACCATGGGCGCACGGCAGAGATTGATCGAAGCCGAACGCGGCGTGGCCGATCTGGGCGATCTGGACGCGGCGCGAGTGCAGGTTGAGGACGTCAAGATGGCGGTCGAAGCCGCGCGCATGACGATGATGACAAAGCGATCAGCCCATGACGAGTTGCGCCGCGAAGGCGAGGCGCGGACCCGCCGCAGCCAGGAAATCATCAAGGAAATCTCGGGCTGGAAACATCGCCTGGAAACAGCGGGCAAGCGGATTGCCGAGCTGGAAGAACGCAAATCCGACAGCGAAGCAGAACTGAGCGAGGCAAGCGCCGCGCCTGACGCGCTGGTCGCCAAGCGGGCTGAACTGGCCGATGCGATTGATGACGCCGAGGCGCGGCGCAAAGCCGCCGCCGATACACTGGCCCAAGCCGAAACGGCCGAACGAAACGCGACCACGGCGGAACGCGATGCCGAACGTGCCGCCGGTGAAGCCCGCGAGGCCCGCGCCCGTGCCGAAGCCCGGACCGAAGCCGCGCGCGAAACCGTCACCGCAGCCGCCGAACGGATCGCCGAAGACATGGAAACCACGCCGGACGCGCTGCTGGAAACCCTTGGGGCTGATCCCGACAAGATGCCCTCGGCCGAACAGATCGAACATGACGTGAACCGCCTGAAACGTCAGCGCGACGCGCTGGGGGCTGTGAACCTGCGCGCCGAAGAGGACGCGAAAGAGGTTCAGGAAGAACACGACAATCTGCTGCAGGAAAAGACCGATCTGGAAGAGGCGATCAAGAAGCTGCGCAGCGGCATCGCCAGCCTGAACAAGGAAGGACGCGAACGCCTTTTGACCGCGTTCGAGCAGGTAAACCAGAGCTTCGGAAACCTGTTCACCCACCTGTTTGGCGGGGGCGAGGCCAAGCTGGTGCTGGTCGAAAGCGATGATCCGCTGGAAGCCGGGCTTGAGATCATGTGCCAGCCACCGGGCAAGAAGCTGTCGACGCTCAGCCTGCTGTCGGGCGGAGAGCAGACCCTGACCGCCTTGGCGTTGATTTTTGCCGTTTTCCTGGCAAACCCGGCCCCGATCTGTGTGCTGGACGAGGTCGACGCGCCGCTGGATGACGCAAACGTCACGCGGTTCTGCGACCTTCTGGATGAAATGACCCGGCGCACAGATACCCGGTTCCTGATCATCACGCACCACGCAGTCACCATGGCGCGGATGGATCGTCTGTTTGGCGTGACCATGGCAGAAATGGGCGTGAGCCAGTTGGTCAGCGTCGATCTGAAGAAAGCCGAGGCCCTGGTTGCCTGACCCATCCGTTGCATGGGCCGCTGGTTCATACTAGGATCCGGGAAACAGATCAGGAGCTTTCCTATGAAATTTCAGACGCTTACCGCCTCGGCCGGGCTGGCGATGGGGCTGGCCATGCCTGCGCTTGCCGACCCGATCAAGGCCTCCGACCCGCAATCCGTGCTGGCCTATTTTCAGGATATCGGTGCGCCGGCCACGTTGACCGAGGACAGTGTTGGCGATCCCTTGATCGAGCTTCAGTATTACGGGACGACCTTTGCTGTTTTCTTCTATGGCTGCTCGGATAACGTGAACTGCAATTCGATCCAGTTCTATGCAGGCTATACACCGGAAAGCGAGATTTCCCGCGACGCCCTGAACCAGTGGAATGCCGAACAGCGCTATGGCCGCGTCTATGAAGATGCCGAAGGGCGCAAGAAACTGGAATATGACATCTACACCGGCAATGCCGGGGTCGACTCGGCTGATTTCGACGAAATGTTCGATATCTGGACCGAGTTGGTCAAGAGTTTCGAGGCGCAGATGTCCTGACGCAGCCCGTGGATACGGCGATCCCGTTCAGGCCGCTACAGGGCATTCAGCAATTGCGCCGTCGGCCACGCATCTGCCGGCAGGCCAAGCCGGATTTGTTCCTTCTGCACGGCAGCCCGCGTCATGGCACCCAGAATGCCATCGACCTTGCCGACATCGTGCCCGCGCGCCTGTAGCTTTTTCTGCAGCGCCTTCATCTGCTGATCCGAAAATGCCGGATCCGGGTTGCCTGCATTGTAAACCGGCGCGCCTTCCAACCGAGTGGCAAAATAGGCTGCGGTGGTCACATAGACGAAGCTCTTGTTCCATTCGAAATAGACGTTGAAATTCGGATAGGCGATGAAGGCTGGCCCCTTGCGCCCCTGCGGTAACAGGATCGACGCTTGCAGATCAGCCGCCCCGAACGACCCGTGCCGCGGGGCGACCCCAAGGGCGTCCCATTCGGCAACACTCAGCGTTTTGTCCAACCCGGTCTGTGACCAATCCAGGTCTTGTGGCACCGTCACTTCTTGCAACCACGGTTCGCCCGCGCGCCAGCCCAGTTTCCTGAGCATGTTCGCCCCGGACAGAAGCGCATCGGCGGGTGATGTGCGCAGATCGACCGACCCATTCCCGTCGGCGTCCACGCCCGCTTCGATGATGTCACCGGGCAGCATCTGGACCATGCCAATCTCGCCCGCCCACGCCCCTTTCGAGGTCTTGGGGTTGAAGCTGCCCCGCTCGAACAGTTCCAGCGCGGCAAAGACCTGCGGCTGGAACAGTTCGGGGCGTCGGCAGTCATGCGACAGGGTCATCAGGGAATTCAGCGTGTTGAATTCGCCCTGCACCGCGCCATAGTCGGTCTCGAACGCCCAGAAGGCGGTCAGAACGCCCTGGCTGACGCCATAAGTCTGCTCCATCTGATCATAGATTGCGGCGTGTTTCTGCATCATCGCCTTGCCACGCGCCATCCGGTCCTGGCTGATCAGGCGGCGGGAAAAGTCGATGAACGGGCGCTGAAAAATGCCCTGCGCGCGATCCGCCTTGATGGTCGCCGGATCGTGGCGGGCCGAGGCAAAGAAGGTGTCAACGGTGTCTTGCGCATAACCACGATTGATTGCTTCGGTCTTCATGGCGGCAGTGAAATCGCGGAAGGATCCCCCGCATTCCACAATGGCGGCCTGCGACGGAGCGGCGCCAACGAATACCATCGCAGCGGCGTAGGACAGGAACTTGATCATGGTGCACCCTCGTGTTGAACGTCGGTGCACGTTACCTGATTGAACCTAGGTGACAACCGCCAGCAGGATCACAAAACCGAGCATCACAAACCAACCTGCCCACAGAAGATCGACGGATTGGTCGATCTCTTTCGGGCCGATGTAGCGGGTGCCTTCGGCGTTGACCCATGGAAAGCTGCGCATTTCGCCTTCGTAGGAGCGCGGCCCGGACAGGGCGACGCCTAAAACCGCCGCCATCGCGGCCTCTGGCCAGCCCGCGTTGGGCGAGCGGTGCAGGGGGGCGTCCCGCCGGATCACACGCCACGTGCCCCATTGCCGTCGGCTGGCCATGATCAGAAGGGCGGAAAGACGCGCGGGCACCCAGTTCAGCACGTCATCCAGCTGGGCGGCGAACTTGCCGAAAGCCTCGTGGCGCGGTGTGCGATACCCGATCATGCTGTCGGCCGTATTGACCAGTTTATAGACGAGGATCCCCGGCAACCCGGCGATCAGGAACCAGAACGCAGGCGCCACCACCCCGTCCGAGAAATTCTCGGCCGCACTTTCCACCGCGCTGCGGGCGATGGCAGCTTGGTCCATGCCGGCAGTGTCCCGCCCGACGATCTGGCTGACCGCCTTCCGCCCTTCGCCAACCGATTGGCGCAGCGCGTCCGCCACCGCCTGCACATGTTGCGCCAGTGATTTCTGCGCCAGCAGGATGGCGACGACGATCACCTCGAGAACACCCTCGGGTGACAGATCTTCGATGGCCCACCCGATCATCGCGGCGATCACGCAAAAAGCCAGCATCCCAAGCGCGCCATTGGCCATCGGCTTGTCGCCCTTGTTGAATGTCTCGTCCAGCCAGTCGATTGCGCGTCCCATCAGGATCGCCGGATGTGGCACACGCTTCCACAGCCATTCGGGTTCCCCAAACAGCGCATCCAGCAACAGCGCCAGTGCAAGGATCGTTGGGCCGCTCATAAAGCACGCTCCAACTGCGCCCATCCGGTTGCGGGCGGCAGACCAAGCCGCAGCCAGCGGTCCGAATAGGGAAACACCCGCGACCAGATATGCGCCCTGGCCAATCGTGTCTGCCACGCCGTCGCATCATCCACATCGTAAAGTCGGAACAATGAGGTTCCACCCACCAACTCTGCGCCTTTGCCGATCAGCAGCGCGTCCAGCCGGGCCGCATCTTCGGCAAGCCGGGCGCGGGTGCGGTCGGCCCAGTCGCGATCGCCCAGCGCCCGGGCTCCAATCTCCAGCGCCGGGCCCGAGACCTGCCACGGTCCGATCGCCTCGCGCAATCGGGCGATCAGGGTCGCATCGCCAATGACAAACCCCAGCCGCAGTCCGGCCAGCCCCCAGAACTTCCCGAAACTTTTCAGGATCAGAACGCCGGGCTTTGTGGTGAGCTGTATGTGTGACGCGTTGGGCGTGACGTCGCAGAAGCTCTCGTCGATCACGGTCAGTGGCTGATTGAGCTCAGGCAACGTCCATCGCCGCCCATCCGGATTATTCGGATGCACCATCACGCGGGCGTCACCGGTGCCGTCCTCGTTGACGCGCCAGCCCTGCGCCTGAAAGGCGGCGGCATGTTCGTTATAGGTCGGGCCGGAAATCACCACACGACCCGCCGCGAACAACGATGGAATGCGTGCAATCAGGGCCGAAGCACCGGGCGCGGCAAGAACCGCCGCAGCATCGGGCACCGCCCAGAACTGGCGGGCGGATCGTTCCAGCCGGTCAAAGGCACACTGATCTGGCAAACCGGTCCAGGCATCGGGGGACACGTCACCCAACGGATAGGGCACGGGATTGATCCCGGTGGAGAGATCCAGCCAATCAGCGCGCTTCCCGCCATGACGGGCGATGGCGGCATCCAACCCGCCACCATGGTCACGTATGGGCGCGACGTGGTTCATTCGCCGTCAGGCAGGGGCATGTGGCGCGTCACGAAATGCCCCTTCACCGCCTGCGGCCATTCCCGGTAAGGCACCTGGCCCGACGTGCTTTCGGCGTGGGCCTTGGCATAGTCGACCACGCCCTGCGCGGCCTCGTCCGTCGGGTCGAACTTTCCCAACGTATAGGACAGCTTGCCATCGGCCTGAATGGCGACGTTGCAGCTGTTGTCACACCCCATCAGACAGGATACGCGGCGGGTCTTGATGGCTGTGCCCAGGGCATGCTCTTCAATCAGTGCCGCCAGCACCTCGCCATCCGTCAGCGGGTTCTGGGCGGCGTCCCAGCCTTCGCGTTTGCAGGTGTCACAGATCGTGATCCATGTGGTCATGTCGCGCTCCTTGTCCTGCTGCGGGTTGAACCGGAAAACCGGGTGAATTTCAATGGCGGATACGGCATTTGGCACACTGGGCGCGGCATCCTGTACCCACGCGGCACTTTGCCCATTAACCTTTCCCCCGCTTCGGCATAGATATGTCGGCTTGGACATGCGATCCTGAAAGGTGGAGTGCATATGATGCGGGTGCTGATTGTCGAAACAAACCCGGCGCTGACCAGGCTGTGGTCGGATCACTTGCTGCGGCAGGGGATCACGGTGGATTGCGCGCATGACCCGGATCAAGCGAGGGATCTGCTGGATCAACAGAGTTATGACGTGGTGGCAGTGAACACGGATTTTGCCGGGGGAAAAGGGATCGTGATTGCTGATTACGTGGCCTTTCGTTTGCCGCAGGCGCGCGTGGTCTTTGTGACCTCAAGCACATTCTTTTCGGACGGGTCGATCTTCAATCACATCACCAATGCCCATGCCTGCGTATCCGCCGACACGCCGTCCGAGGATCTGGCCAATGTCATTGCCTTTCATGGATCGTCCAAGGGCGGTTAGGATGAAACCCGCTTGCACCGCGACCCGGTCTTGCTAGGGTCTGGGCATGACACGAAACGCTTCTTCCCTGCCTGCCGTCGGTGCCGTCGTATTTGACATTGGCAATGTGCTTATTCGCTGGCAACCCGAAGACCTGTATGACCAGTGGATCGGGCAAGAACTCCGTCAACAGATGTTCGACACGCTCGACCTGCATGAGATGAACGACCGTGTTGACCGGGGCGGCGTGTTTCGCGACGTGATCTATGATTTTGCCGAGGCCAACCCCGACTACCGGACCGAGATCCGCTGGTGGCATGATCGTTGGCTGGACATGGCACAACCTGCCATCGACCTGTCGGTGCAAACCCTGCGCGCGCTCAAGCGGCGCGGTTATCCGGTTTTTGCGCTGTCGAATTTCGGGCGCGAGCCATTCGTGCTGGCGGAAGAGAAGTTCGATTTCCTGTCGGATTTCGACCGCCGTTATCTGTCGGGGCATATGGGCGTGGCAAAACCCGACGCGCAGATTTACCAGTTGCTGGAAGCCGATTGCGGCCATGCCCCGCAGGCGCTGCTGTTCGTCGATGACCGGGCCGAGAACATCGCCGCCGCAGATGCGCGGGGCTGGCAGACACATCATTTTACCTCGGCCCGAAATTGGGCCGATCACCTGATCGAACGTGGACTGATAGACGAGGCCGACCTGTGACCCCCGCCATGATCCCCTTCGAGGCCGAAACCCATCTGAATTGGCGCGCGCTGACCGACGCGCTGCTTGACGGTCACACCCGCCCCAGGGCCGAAATCGGCGACACGTTTCTGTATCGTGGCGAAGATACGATGCTGACCCGGTCGGCCTGGATCGACGGGTTGGGCAGCGCGGTGAAAACCGCCAACATCATGCCCGGCAATCCGGCGCGGGGCGAGCCGATGATCCATGGGGCCGTGAACCTTTATGATGATGTCACCGGGCAGTTGGCGGCGATCGTGGACTTCCACCTTGTGACCAAATGGAAAACCGCCGGTGACAGCGTTCTGGGCGCGCGGCTTCTGGCGCGGCCCGACAGCAAGGTGATCCTGATTGTCGGCGCAGGCACCGTGGGGCGCAATCTGCGTGACGCCTATGGTACGATGTTTCCCGATGCCCGCTTTCTGATCTGGAATCGCAGCCCCGAGGGTGCCGCGAGATTTGCAGACGAGTGTGACAAGACAGAAACTGTTACGTCACTTGAGGATGGCGTTTCGCAGGCCGACATCATCACGTCCGCCACGATGACCACCGACCCCTTGATCAAGGGCGACTGGCTGCAACCGGGCCAGCATCTGGACCTGATCGGCGCCTATCGCCCGGATATGCGCGAAGCCGACGACACCGCCCTGACCCGCGCCCGCCTGTTTATGGACAGCCGCGACACGGTGCTGAATCATATCGGTGAGTTCAAAGACCCGCTGGCGCGCGGGGTGATCACGCGCGACGACATTGTGGGCGACCTATACGACCAGAAAGACGGCGTATTCACCCGCCAAACCGACGACATTACGCTTTATAAAAATGGCGGCGGCGCGCATCTGGACCTGATGACAAGCCGCTATATTCTGGATACGTGGCGCGCCGCGACCTAGCCCAAAAACAAACCCCCGAAGCGGCTGCTGCGGGGGTCGTTTTGACAAGCGGTTGACAACCCGCCTGCCGATACACTCGGGCGTGACTTACATCATACCTTCGCGTTGTGCTTTCTTCCGAGCCAGTTTGCGCTGACGGCGAATCGCTTCAGCCTTCTCGCGCGCTTTCTTCTCGGAGGGCTTCTCGAAATGTTGCCGAAGCTTCATTTCGCGGAAGACACCTTCACGCTGAAGTTTCTTCTTCAGCGCACGAAGCGCCTGGTCTACGTTGTTATCGCGAACCGAAACCTGCATGTGGTTGTCACCACCTTTCTAAGTTAGAGTTTGCAGAATTGCAGGAAGCGTTCATCTAACACCCTTGACTGCATTTGTCCAGTTCACCCTCAGACGCGAGGACCGCACATGATCGAGAAAGAGAAAATGCTGGAAGCGGCCATTGCTAATGTCCCGTTTGACGGGTGGAGCGATGCGACCCTGATCGCCGCCGCGCAGGATTGCGACCTGACCGAGGACGAGGCCCGCGCCATGTTCCCGCGCGGGGCGCTGGATCTTGCACTGGCCTATCACCGCAAGGGGGATGAGGACATGGTGGCCCGTCTGAACGCCGCCGATCTTAAGGGTATGCGGTTTCGCGACCGGATCGCGGCGGGCGTGCGGTATCGTTTGGAGGTCGCGGACAAGGAACTGGTGCGCAAGGGAATGGCATTTTTTGCGCTGCCACAGAACGCGGGCGACGGTGCCGCCGCCTTGTGGGCCACCTGCGGGTTGATATGGGAGACATTGGGCGACAACTCGACCGACCTGAACTGGTACACCAAACGCGCGACCTTGTCAGCGGTCTATTCCTCTGTCGTGCTGTTCTGGCTGGGCGATGAAAGCGAAGGGAACGAGGCCACATGGGCCTTCCTTGACCGCCGTATCGACGATGTGATGAAGATCGAAAAGATCAAGGGTCAGGCCCGCGACACGGCACTTTACAAGGCGTTTATGTCGGGACCGGGCAAGATACTGGACAGCATCAAGGCACCCGGTGCACCCAATCCGAACTACCCGGGCCGATGGGAACCGAAAGACACAGGGAACAAAGAATGACTGAAACCATGCGCGCGATCGAGATTACCGAACCCGGCGGACCCGAGGTTCTGCAACTGTCCGAGCAGCCGATCCCAGCGCCCGGCCCCGGTGACATCCTGATCCGCGTGGCCTTTGCCGGGGTGAACCGGCCTGACGCGCTGCAACGTGCGGGGTCATACGCGCCGCCCCCCACCGCCAGCCCCCTGCCCGGCCTAGAAGCCTCGGGCGAGGTCGTGGCGTTGGGCGATGGTGTCACGCAATGGGCCGTGGGCGACAAGGTCTGCGCCCTTCTGCCCGGTGGCGGCTATGCAGAATACGTGACAACGCCCGCCGCCCACGCCCTGCGCGTGCCCGACGGCATGGGTATGAAAGAAGCTGCCTGCCTGCCCGAAACCTTCTTCACCGTCTGGTCTAACGTGTTCATGCGTGGCGGGCTGCAAGCAGGCGAGCGGTTCTTGGTCCATGGCGGCAGTTCAGGCATCGGCACGACCGCGATCCAACTGGCGAATGCCTTCGGTGCGCGGGTGTTCACCACGGCAGGAACGGACGAGAAATGTGCCGTCTGTCGCGATCTGGGGGCCGAGCGCGCCATCAACTACAAAACCGAAGACTTCGTCGAGGTGATGAAGGCGGAAGGCGGCCCGAACCTGATCCTCGACATGGTGGGCGGCGATTATATCGCGCGCAACATCAAGGCCCTCGCCGTCGAAGGCCGCATGGTCCACATCGCCTTCCTGTCCGGCCCCAAAGCCGAGGTCAACTTCGCCATGATCATGGCCAAGCGCCTGTTCGTCACAGGATCAACCCTGCGCCCGCAATCCGACCTTGCCAAAGCCCGCATCGCCGAGGAACTGGCCGAAAAGGTCTGGCCCCTGCTGGATGCAGGCCGCGTCGCCCCGGTGATGGACCAGACATTCCTGCTGGAGGACGCCGCGAAGGCACATGCAAGGATGGAGACCAGCCGGCATATCGGGAAGATCGTGTTGGAGGTGGGGGCTTAGAAAAGCCATTTTTGGATCTTAAGCAATTCAACTGAAGCATGAATCATGGCAGGTGTCTGCCTTTGTCCAAGACCGGAATGCGGGGTCAATATGAAGCTTGCGGGAGCGTTAATACTTGCGGGATTGTTACTTCAGCCAACAAAAGCACTGGCAGACAGATATGAAACAACCCGGCTGTTCAATCACAAGGCGTGGTCTGTCGAACTGACACATGATCAGTTGGACGATGATTTCTGGTGCAACGCTGAAACCACCAACCGCGCCGGGCAGGTGTTCTCGATCACCGCTTATGACAACGGAAACCTGGGATTGTTCATCTTCGATAGGCGATGGGACATCAACCCCCGTGATATCGAGTTTCGCATAGACATTGACTATTCACGTTGGAATGTTAGCGGACAAGCTCAGGAAAGCTATGTCTCAACATTCCTTGGGGATCCGGAAAACAGCATCAAGTTTCTGACCGAGCTTGCCGAAGGCAGCGCCGTCGCCGTGTTCAACAGCGATGGCCGCAGACTTGCAGTGCATTCCCTTTCTGGATCCAGCGCATCCCTGAGAAAGCTCTTGGAGTGTTGGAATCGGATCAAGAAAACAGATCCATTTGGCACCTCACCAAACGCGTCGGCGCCAAAGTCCGATCCGTTCTAGAAAGCATCACCGCACCGGTTCCAGCAACGCCTTCCCCGCCCGGCAGTCCGTGCGCACGTCGCGGGCGCAGATGCGGGGGTCAAGGTCACGCGTCAGGCACAGGCGTGCCTCTTGGATGCGGCCTTCGCGGCAAGTAATGGTCAGCATGTCGGGGTGCCAGTCAGGATTGGCTTGCAGGAACGCTTCCTCGACCACTGATGCGGGCAGGCGGACGGGGGAGGTCAGTTTGCGCAACACCTCGGGCCGGTTCACCCTGTTGAACGCCCTTCGGGCAAGGGCATAGTACTCCTCGGCCTCCAACCCCGCGCAGACGCCGTGTTTTTTCCACTGATACCACGCGGCGCCACCCGCGCCGAAGATATCCGCCTGTGCGTTTGTCAGGCCACGGGACGGCGGGCGCATCGACGTGTTGCAATAACTCGGCCAGCCTTCTTCGTATTGCGGCCACAGCCCGTGCACGACCCAGCCCAGATCGCGGGCCGCGTCGCATTGCTCAGACCCGCGCGCATCACCTTCGACGGCGCACCAGTTGGGCGACCAGCTGAGCGCCAGAATATAATAGTCGAAATCGCCGGCCGTCTCGCCCTCTGCCCAAAGGCCAACCACTGACGCCAGCCACAGAATGCCGCCGAACAAGACCTGTCGCATTTTGCCTTCCCTCTTTCCTTCTTCCCCCTTATATATGCCCCAAGTTCCCCGACAACGGAAACCGGCCTGATGAAGTCCCCGCGACACAGGCAGCCCAGCCAGGGCGCGGGAAAGTTGTATCCGGGGTCAGTTTCGAAGGAGTGTTCGGATGAGCAAACTGATCATGGCAAAAGCCACCGCCGTCTGGCTGGTGGATAACACGACGATCAGCTTCAAGCAGATCGCCGATTTCTGCGGTCTGCATGAGCTGGAAGTGCAAGGCATCGCCGATGGTGATGTGGCCGCTGGCGTGAAGGGGTTCGACCCGATCGCCAACAACCAGTTGGACGCAAGCGAGATCCAGAAGGCCGAAAAAGACCCGCTGCACAAGCTGAAGCAGAAATTCTATGCCGCCGCGACCGGCGAAGAAAAACGCCGCGGGCCGCGCTACACCCCGCTGTCGAAACGACAGGACCGCCCCAACTCGATCCTGTGGCTGGTCAAATTCCACCCGGAGCTGGCCGACAGCCAGATCGCCAAGTTGGTGGGCACCACCAAGCCGACGATTCAGTCGATCCGCGAGCGCACGCACTGGAACATTCAGAACATGGAGCCGATCGACCCGGTCGCCCTGGGCCTGTGCAAACAAAGCGAGCTTGATCTGGCCGTGCAGAAAGCAGCCGCGAAGAAGGCCAAGGAAGGTGGCGTGATGTCGGACGACGAACGCCGCAAGCTGGTCTCGACCGAACAAAGCCTTGGCATGGAGCCGGAACCGAAGATCCCCAGCGCCATCGAGGGGCTTGAGACCTTCACCTTGTCCGGCACTCCGGATGATGAGAAGGAAGACGAACTGCCCGACGCGGACAGTTTCTTCAACCTGCCGGACAATGACGACGACGAAGACGACAAGGATTGATCCAGCGCAGATCACCCCCAAAGCCCCGGCCCGGTGCCGGGGCTTTTTTGTTGGCGGCGCGTTTTCTGATCGACCGTTAAGACCCTGTTCACCCTGTTCGATGATGCTGGGAGTCACGAAACAGGTGACTCGGAGAACCGGGGATGAAAATCGAAGATATTCTTGCACAGGAACGGCGCGCCAGAATGGCCGCTGAACGGTTGCTGGCGCAGAAACAGGCCGAATTGTCCAATGCCAATCGTGTGCTGTCGCAACATGCGTTGCACCTGTCGGATGAAATCCACGAAACACGCGTCACGGTCGAAGAGATCAAGGGCGAAAATTCGCAGGTGCGCGCCGATCTTGAAAAGGCAAACGCAGAGGTGGTCATCGCCAAGCGCCGTCTGTGGGATTCGCTGGAAACCATCGAAGACGGGTTTGCGGTATTTGACCAGTCGGACAAGCTGATTGCTGCCAACAGCGCGTATCTTGAGCCATTCGACGGGTTAAGCTGCGTTGTGCCCGGCATTCCCTATACCGATATCCTGCACATCGCGACAGATGAAGGGATCGTGGATATCGGTGACATGCGCCCCCTGGAATGGCGCGATATGATGCTGGATCGCTGGCGCGCGCCCTCGCGCGACCCGGTCGTTCTGCGGCTGTGGGACGGAACGCATATCAAGCTGGTCGACCGACGCTCGCGCGATGGCGATATGGTCAGCCTTGGCCTGAACATCACCGAAACCATCAAGTACCAGGCAGAATTGCGAGAGGCGCGGCACCGTGCCGAGGCCGCGAACCGTGCCAAGTCCACCTTTCTTGCCAATATGAGCCACGAGATTCGCACGCCGATGAACGGGGTGGTTTCGATGGCCGAAATCATGGCCGAGGGCGATCTGGACGAGGAACAGCGCCTTTATATCGACACGATCCGGCAATCGGGCGAGGCTTTGTTGACCATCATCAACGACGTCCTGGATTACTCGAAGATCGAAGCCGCCAAATTGACTTTGCAACCTGAACCCTTCGATCTTGAACGGGTGATTCTGGATGTCGTGACGCTGTTGCAACCCGCCGTTCAGGAAAAGGGCATTCGGTTGATCGTCGACTTCGATCTTTTCATGCCGTCGAAATTCATCGGGGATGTGGTGCGGATCCGGCAGATCCTGACCAACCTGATCGGCAACGCGGTCAAGTTCACGTCGGAAGGCCATGTGCTGGTGCGCGCCATTGGCCTGCCACTCAGCGACAGCGATGCGCAGCAGGTTCACATCACGGTCGAAGACAGCGGCATCGGCATCCCCGCAGACATGCAGCGGCACATATTTGGAGAGTTCAACCAAGTCGACACCGAACGCAACCGCAAGTTCGAAGGCACCGGGCTTGGTCTCGCTATCTCGTCCCAACTGGTGGAGTTGATGGGCGGTGAAATCTGGGTCGACAGTCAGGAAGGAGTCGGATCCTGCTTTGGATTTCACATCGCCCTGCCCGTTGCGGAAATCACCGAGCCACCCAAACTGTCGCGCGATGCGGGGTGGGTTGTCATGGCGATGGAAGATCGTCTGAACCGCACCATCCTTGAAAAACGGTTCGAGGCAACGGGATTGCGCATCCGGCATTATGACCCGCTCAGCCCCAGCTACGCTGCGGTTCAGGGGGCGGCGTTGATCCTTGTCGATGAACAAAGCGCCAGAATCCAGTCGCAGGAGGGCAAGTCTTTCGTCCAGGTGCTGCGATCGCAAAATCCGAACGCACCGATTGTTTTTCTGACCGCACCGCAATCGACCACCGCAAAGCAAAACAACAACGTCGCCTGTGCCACGCGCGTGTTGCAACTGCCCCTGACGCGCGATGCGGTGTTCGAGATCATCCAGCAGATCGGCACTTCACCCGCGATCCCAGTGACTGAGCAGATTGAATCGGTCACCGACGCGCCCTTGCTTTTGACACCGGCCGAACGTTCGGACTTGCGGCAGATGCGTGTATTGGCTGCCGAGGACAACAAGACAAACCAGCTTGTCTTCACCAAACTGCTCAAAGACCTGGACATTGATCTGCACTTCGCAAGCAATGGCATCGAAGCGGTCGAGGCGTATCAGTCCCTGCAACCTGATATCGTGTTCATGGATATCTCAATGCCGGAAGTCGACGGAAAAGAAGCCACACGGCGCATTCGTCTGCTTGAGCAGGATGAAGGATTGCCGCGCACGCGCATCGTCGCACTGACCGCCCATGCGTTGACCGGTGATGACCGGGACATCCTTGCACATGGGTTGGACGAGCACCTGACCAAGCCACTGAAAAAGCCCGAAATCCTGCATGAGATCCTGACGCATTGCCCGGATAGCGCCCGCTGCCCCCTGCCGTAAAGCTGCTGCTAGCTTTCGTCCCGCAAGAAGACCGGGCGGTCTGGCGTGCTCATGTCAGGTTGGAAGCGGTATCCGCCCAAATCGAAGCTCTTCAGATCATCCGGGTCACGCAGGCGGTTCTGCACGATGAAGCGCGCCATGGCCCCGCGCGCCTTCTTGGCGAAAAAGCTGACCACCTTTGGCGCGCCTGCCCGCATTTCGAGGAACTGCGGCGTGATTACCTGCAGATCAAGCGCATCGGCATCGACGGCCGAAAAATACTCGACCGACGCACAATTGACGAGGGTCTTGGACGAGGTTTCATCGGCCCGGCGGTTCAACGCGTTTGCGATGCGGTCGGACCAGAATTCATACAGGTTCTTGCCGCGCATTGTCTTCATTCGCGTCCCCATTTCCAGCCGGTGCGGCGCGATCTGGTCCTGAGGACGCAACAGTCCATACAGGCCCGACAGGATACAAAGATGATCCTGCGCATATCGCAACGCATCGTCATCCAGGCTGGCAGCGTCCAGCCCGGCATAGGTATCACCCGCGAACATTTCGATTGCTGGTTTTTCGCCCGCGCCGCTGCCGAACACCTTGAACCGTTCGGCGTTCAGCACCCCCAGTGACGGCGAGATGTGCATCAGGCGTTCCAGATCCTTGCCCGACAGGTGCCGAGCCGTCTCGGCCAGGATCTCGGCCTGGTCCTGAAAGACAGGGCGGGTGCCGTTCGGCGCTTTCGCGGGTTTCTCATCCAGCCGTTTCGCCGGCGACACGACAACAAGCATATCAACCCTCTTTCATCAGCACGTCGATGAAGGCCGCGCCGAACCGCTGGACCTTCTGATCCCCCATGCCCGCGACGCGACCCAGATCCCCCAAGGTCATGGGTTTGCGTTCGGCGATCTGGCGCAGGGTCGTTGCGGTCACGCTCAGGTGTTTTCCGGTCCCGTCTTCGCCGCGAGCCAATTCTGTCGCGACGGCTTGCAACTGATCAAACAGCCCCCCGGCGGCACGCCCGGCCAGCTTGCGCCGTTGCGGATGAAGCACGGGGGCCGCGCCATTGATCACCTCAAGAAACGCATGGCCATAGCTTTCCAGCTTTTTCGCGCCAACCCCACCAATACGGGCCATCTGATCCAGATCAGTGGGTCGCTTTTCGGCCATTTCGATCAAGGTCCGGTCGTTGAAAATCACATAGGCCGGCGCGCGGGCGGCCTCGGCCAGCGCGCGGCGTTTGGCCTTGAGTGCCGACAGAAGCGGCGCGTCCTCTTCCGCCACCATCATTTTGGCAGCCGGTCGCCGCGTACCGGATTTCAGCGTATCGCGGCGCAGTTCAACCTGCGCTTCCCCGCGAAGAACGGGATGCGCCTTTTCAGTTATTCGCAACGCGCCGTGCCGTTCGGGGTCAGGGCGCACCAGGTCAAGCCCCAGCATCTGCCGGAAAATGGCCTGCCACATGCGCTTGTCATGATCCTTGCCAACCCCGAACGTCGGCAACTGGTCATGGCCCCGGTCACGGATGCGGTCGGTCGCGGTGCCACGCAGAATGTCGATCAGATGGCCCGAACCAAAGTATTCACCCGTGCGCAGAATGGCCGACAGTGCTTTCATCACATCGACCGTCCCGTCGAACAGCTCAGGCGGCGTGGCGCAAAGATCGCAATTGCCGCACGGGTCCGTCGTTTCACCGAAATAGGCCAGAAGCTGCTGGCGCCGACAGCCATGCGCCTCGGCCAGGCCAAGCAAGGCGTTCAGGCGGCCGTGGTCGGCCGCGCGGCGTTCGGGCGGGGCCAGCCCTTCGTCGATTTGCGACCGGCGCAGGCGGATGTCGTCGGCGCCGAACAGGGTCAGCGTGTCGGCAGGCGCCCCATCCCGCCCGGCGCGACCGATTTCCTGATAATACGCCTCGATCGACTTGGGCAGATCGGAATGGGCGACCCAGCGAATGTCAGGCTTATCGACGCCCATGCCAAAGGCCACCGTCGCGACAACGATCAATCCGTCTTCCTGCTGGAACTGCCGTTCGACCTCGCGCCGGTCGTCCGCGTCCATCCCGCCGTGGTAATGCACCGCTGGATGGCCCGCATCGCGCAGTGCGTTGGCCAGCGTTTCGGTGCGCGCTCGCGTCGCGGAATAAACGATGCCGGACTGCCCCTTTCGGGCCGCTGCGAAATTCAGGATCTGGTTGCGCGGGTTGTCCTTGGCCGCGAATGCCAGATGGATGTTCGGGCGGTCAAACCCTCGTAGAAAGCTGCGTGGCGTGGACCCGTCGAACAGTTTTTGCACGATTTCGGCGCGGGTCTCTTCGTCTGCGGTGGCGGTGAACGCGGCAAGCGGCACGTCAAGGGCGCGTCTGAGCTCTCCGATCCGCAGGTAGTCCGGGCGAAAGTCATGGCCCCATTGACTGACGCAATGCGCCTCGTCCACTGCGATCAGGGTCACACCGGCATTGCGCAACAAGTTCAGCGTGCCCGCTGATGCCAACCGCTCGGGCGCCATGTAAAGCAGCTTCAGCTCACCACGCGACAGTGCATCGAACACAGCGTCCGTTTCGTCCTGCGTGTTGCCCGAGGTCAGCGCGCCAGCGTTCACCCCCGCCGCCTGAAGCCCGCGCACCTGATCGCGCATCAAAGCAATCAGAGGCGAAATGACAACCGTCACGCCGTCACGGATCAGGGCCGGCAGTTGAAAACACAGCGACTTGCCGCCCCCGGTGGGCATGATCGCCAAGGTGTTTTCACCACGCGCTACGGCGTCGACGATTTCGGCCTGTCCGGGGCGAAACTCTTCGAAGCCGAAAACGGTTTTCAAAAGATCCAGATCGCGGGGCATAAGTGCTGCTCGTTATTTTGAGGGCACAATCCCACGCGCGCAGGTCAGGAACAAGGGGCTTAGTAGAAGGCCGGTGCGTTGTTGATCAGGATGATCCGGATCGCATAGAGCGCGATCAGTGCCACCAGTGGGGCGAAATCCAGCCCGCCCATTTGCGGCAGGAAAGACCGGATACGGGAATAGACCGGCTCCAACAATCGATTCAGCCCGTACCAGACCTGTGCCACCACATGTTGACGCAGGTTCAGCACCTGAAAGTTGATCAGCCACGACATCACGATATGCACGATCAGGACAAACCAGGCGATATCCAGGATCAGCATCAGGATTTGAAACAGCGACTGCATGGGGGCTCCTTTCGGGTTGTCCGTTCCATCTAGGGAAGGTTGCCAGTCAGGGCAAGGGTGACGCGTGGTTTCGGTTGACGTTTGCGGCGCTCAAGGGCAGGTCGGCCACAACCGGAAGGAGCCACCATGTATCCGTTCATCCGCGTGACCAAAGAGCTGATCAAGAACGCGCGCGCCACGCCGCTGCCGATCACCGGCACCCATGTCAGCCATCATATGTGCTGGCCATGGGACATCGACCTGTGGCGCGAGTTGAACAACGGGCGCACGCTGACACTTTATGACCTTGGACGCATTCCGCTGGCCGGGCGTACCGGGTTGTCCCGAATGCTGATCAAGAACCGCTGGGGTCTGACCATGGCGGGTGCTTCGGTGCGGTATCGCAAGCGGGTGCGTACCTTCGTCCGGGTCGAGATGCGCAGCCGCGTGGTCGGTTGGGACGACCGGTTCATCTATGTCGAGCAAAGCATGTGGCTGCGCGGCGAATGCGCGAACCAGATCGTCTATCGTTCCGCCGTGACGGATCGCAACGGGATCGTGCCCACCGCCCGCGTGGTCGAGGCTCTGGGCTATGACGGTCAGCGCCCGACAATGCCGGACTGGGTGCAGGCCTGGATCGACGCCGACGCACAGCGCCCCTGGCCACCCGAAGCATGACACCCCTTGCCCGCGCGCTGGTTTCGCTGTTTGATCGGCGGAAACAGGGAGCAGGCATGGCAGAAATCTCGACGCGCAGGCGCATTTGGGGCTGGTTCTGGTTCGATTGGGCCAGTCAGCCCTATCACACTCTGCTTCTGACGTTCATTTTCGGACCGTTCTTTGCCGCCGTCGCGACCGAGTTCTTCATGGGGCAGGGTTTGGCCGAACAGGCGGCAGATGCCAGGGCGCAGAGCATCTGGTCATGGGGGCTGGCTGCTGCGGGTCTGATCGTGGGGTTCGGTGCGCCGGTCATGGGCGCGCTGGCTGACACTGCGGGGCGGGTGCGTCCCTGGGTCGCCGTATTCAGCCTTCTTTACGTCATCGGCGCAGGGTCGCTGTGGTGGACCCAACCGGATGGATCGAACCTGTGGACCATGATGCTGATGTTCGCGATTGGCTTCATCGGGGCGGAGTTTGCTTTGGTCTTCACCAACTCGCAACTGCCCAGCCTGGCCGACCAGGATCAGGTGGGCGAGATCTCGGGATCCGGCTTCGCTTTCGGCTATATTGGCGGGCTGGTGGCGCTGGCGATCATGCTGACGCTGTTTGTCGAACAGCCTAGTGGCAAGACCCTGATCGGGCTGGATCCCGGCCTGGGCCTTTTGGACGCCGAGGCCCGCGAAGGGACGCGGATCGTCGGACCGTTCGTTGCGATCTGGTTTGTCGTGTTCATGATCCCCTATGCGCTGTGGGTAAAAGACGTGCCACGCCCGAACGCCAAACACAGTCTTTCCGGTGCATTTGCCATTCTGGGCCGGACCATTCGGGGATTGAAAAACAAGAAAAGTCTTGCCGCCTATCTGGGCAGTTCAATGTTTTACCGCGACGCATTGAATGGCCTTTACGGGTTCGGCGGGGTCTATGCGAGCCTTGTTCTGAACTGGCCCATCGTCCTGATTGGGGTCTTTGGGATCATCTCGGGTCTGGCGGCGGCGGCGTTCAGTTGGATGGGCGGCCGGGTGGACAGCAAGCGCGGACCCAAGCCGGTCATCATCGGGTCGATCCTGATCTTGATGTCGGTCTGCTTCCTGATCGTGAACATGACACGCGAGTCTCTGTTGGGCATTGCGCTGCCGGAAGGGTCGAATATCCCGGACATCATCTTCTTCGGCTGCGGCATGTTGATCGGCGGCATGGGGGGCACGCTGCAATCGGCCAGCCGGTCGATGATGGTGCGCCACACCGACCCCGAAGCCCCGACGGAAAGTTTCGGTCTTTATGGCCTGTCCGGGCGGGCGACGGCCTTCATGGCACCGGCGCTGATCGCATGGTTTACGACGATGACCGGCAGCGCGCGGCTCGGCGTGTCTCCGCTGATCGGGTTGTTTGCACTGGGGCTTTTGCTTCTGATCTGGGTTAAACCAGAGGGAGAGCGGTGAGAGGTGGCATGGTGAATATCAAGAAACTCATTCAAAGGGTTGTTCTGGTCGGTGCGCTTGCGCTTTCGGGGGCGGTCAATGGGCCGATCTCGGCGCAGGCCGACACACCGGCGAAACAGCTGTTCGGGTCAAAGCGCTCCGGATCGTCGCAGAAACCGGCCCCTTTCGGATCATACGCGAAAGGGTGTCTTGCGGGGGGCGAGCAACTTGCGCAAACCGGTCCGACCTGGCAGGCGATGCGCCTGTCGCGCAATCGGAACTGGGGACATCCCGAGCTTATCGACTTCGTCAAAGACCTGTCCCGCAAGGCAGCGCGACAGCCCGGCTGGAACGGGCTTTATGTCGGCGACATGAGCCAACCGCGTGGCGGACCGATGCTGAGCGGTCACCGATCCCACCAGATCGGGCTGGACGTGGACATCTGGATGCTGCCCGCGAAAAAGCTGAACCTGTCGGTCGGCGCGCGCGAAAGCATCTCGTCGATCTCGATGCGTCGCGCCAAGGGTGCCTTTGTGAACAGCTCCTGGACGCGCGCGCATCATGAAATCCTGAAAGCCGCGGCCAAGGACAAGCGCGTGGCACGCATCTTTGTCTTTCCCGGTGCCAAGGTGCAGATGTGCAAGGACGAGAAGGGCAACCGCAAATGGCTGAGGAAAATTCGGCCGTGGTACGGGCATCACTATCATTTCCACGTGCGCCTGAAATGTCCCAAAGGAATGCGCGGATGCGTCGACCAGGCCCCGCCGCCACCCGGTGACGGCTGTCAGGACGCAGTGAACTGGGTCAACGATATTCTGCATCCAAAACCGCCCCCGCCCACCCCGCCCAAGCCAAGCAAACCGCGCGGGCCTCTGACACTTTCTGATCTGCCCAACCAATGCCGTTCCGTCTTGTCGTCGCGCTAGGGGCGCTGGCCTTACTGGTCGGATTTCTGACCGTTGATCTGGGCGCGCAGACCGTGACCGAGGCCAAGCTGCTGTCAGTCACACGCTGGCATGGCGGGGACGAACCCGCCTTTGGCGGTTTTTCCGGGATCGAGGTCAGCGAGGACGGCACGTCCTTTACCGCGATCACCGATCGGGGTGATATAACGCAGGGTCGATTTGTGCGGAATGATGGAAGAATCGCAAAGGTGGCCCATGGCGCCCTGCGCAAGCTGACCACACCGCGCGGGGTCAATGTGCGCGGCATATGGTCGGACAGCGAAGGTCTGGCCATCGCGCCGGATGGCACCATGTTCGTCAGTTTCGAGGTGGGCCACAGAATCGTCAGATACCCAACCGGGCAAGGACGGGTGCGAAATCTGCCCAAGAACCCGGCAACAAAGAAGATGGAGCCCAACGCCGGACAGGAAGCGTTGGCGGTCCAGCCGGATGGCGCCATCCTTGTGATCCCCGAAGGCAACGGCAGCCAGAAAGCACCGCACCGCGTCTTTCGGTTGCGCCCCGGTGCAAAAACCTGGGAACAACCTTTCACCCTGCCACGATATCGCCCCTATGTGCCGGTCGGGGCAGATGTCGGGCCTGACGGGCGGCTTTATGTGCTGGAACGCCACCTGAGCAGCATCTTCGGCTTCACCAGCCGTGTCCGGCGCTTTGACATTACCGGCAACAGCCTGACGAACGAGACCATATTGCTGCAAACCGAAGTTGGTGCGCATGACAATCTTGAGGGGCTTGCCGTCTGGCGGGACGCGGATGGTCTGATCCGACTGACCATGGTCTCGGACGACAATTTCAAGTTTTTCCAGGTCACGGAAATTGTGGAATACGTCGTCCCGGATGGGGCGGGCATCGGGACGGACCACTTGATAAACACCCAATGAACCGTTAAACGCAGCCCGTTCCCGGCTTTTGGGAACCAAGTCTCCGCAACCTTGCTAAAACGGACCAACAACATGACCCGTATCCTTCCCGGCGTAATTGCCATGGCCGCCATCGTGGTGGCGTCTAATATTCTGGTGCAACACCTGTTCGGCCAATGGCTGACCTGGGGCGCCTTTACCTATCCCTTCGCCTTTCTCGTCACTGACGTGATGAACCGCGTCTACGGCCCTTCGGCTGCACGCAAGGTTGTCTTTGCCGGTTTTGTCACTGGCGTGGCGTGCAGCCTTGTCGGCACCCAGATCATGGGCGAGTTCGGCCCGCTCGTTACCCTGCGCGTCGCGGTTGCCTCTGGTCTGGCTTTCCTGACGGCGCAACTGCTGGACGTAGCGATCTTCGACCGTTTGCGCGATGGGAAATGGTGGCGTGCTCCGGCGGCCAGCACCCTGATCGGGGGCACGGTGGACACCGCGATTTTCTTTGCCATTGCCTTTTCGGCCAGCCTGACCTTCCTTGAACCCGGCAACGACGTTGGTTGGGCAAACGAGGTTCTGCCCCTACTGGGAAGCGGCCCGGACGCCCCGCTTTGGATGTCGCTGGCACTGGCTGATTGGCTGGTCAAAACGGCGATTGCACTGATCGCACTGGTCCCATTTCGACTCATCGTCACGAAACTTTCACCAAATCCTGCGTGAAAAGTTTTGACAAACGCAAAATCTGTGGCAACCTCCTAGATATAGAAACAGCGAGAAAGGAGGTGTCCATGTCGAGAGGAACAATGGAGCGAGGTGCCGGGACACCCTAGGTCGCGACTTTCCGGGGCAGCCCCCGGCAAGGAACGCGGATCAAGTTGGCCAATTGGCCTAACCGGTCCCACCTCCTTAATTCTCGAAAGGGTCGTCCCAAAGCGGGCGGCCCTTTTCTTTTGCCATTTCCGGGATTTCCGTTTTGGATCCAATTCGCTAGGGTGCCGCCATGATCCGCGTGACCGACGATATCACCCTGCAAGATTGGGAGCTGAGCGAGAGTTTCACCCGCAGTTCCGGCCCGGGCGGGCAAAACGTGAACAAGGTCTCGACGGCTGTCGAGCTGCGGTTTGAAGCCGAACGGTCTCCAAATCTGAGCCAACCCGTCAAGGCCCGTCTGAAACGCATCGCAGGCCGCAAATGGACGCAAGACGGTGCCATCGTGATCCGCGCCGAAGAGACGCGCAGCCAGGCCCGCAACCGCGAGATTGCGCAGAACCGGCTGGTTGAAATGATCCAGCGCGCATTGGTCACCCCGAAACGGCGCATCGCAACACGCCCCACGCTTGCCTCGAAAAAACGCAGGCTTGAGGCCAAGACCCGTCGCAGCCAGATCAAGGCACTGCGCGGACGCGTCAACGACGACTAACCACAGCGGAGCCTTCCCCATGTCGCACAATTCAAACCTACTGCATCGGCGCGAGCGGCTTCTCGGCCCCAACATGACGACGTTTTACAGCGATCCCGTGCACATTGTGCGTGGTGAAGGTGCCTGGTTGTGGGACGCGGACGGCAATCGCTATCTGGATTGCTACAACAACGTGCCGCATGTGGGTCACGCCCATCCGAAGGTGGTCGAGGCGATCTCGGCTCAGGCGGCCACTCTGAACACCCACACCCGCTACCTGCACGAAGGCATCCTGGACTATGCCGAACGCCTGACCGGCACGATGGAGCACGATCTGGACACCATGATCATGGTTTGCACCGGGTCCGAAGCCAACGACATCGCCCTGCGCATGGGGCGGGCGATGACCGGCAAGACCGGGATCATCTGCACCGACAACACCTATCACGGCAACACCGATCTGGTGTCGCACCTGTCGGCCAAGAAAACCCCGATCGGCGGTGCGGTGGACTGGGTCAAGAAGGTTCCGTCGCCAGACACGCTCGCCCCGCTTGGTGGCAGCGCCGAGGCGCAGGCGCAGGCGTTTGCAGATGAAATCCAAACCGCCATAGACACGCTCGAAGCCGAAGGCCACGGCTTTGGCACGCTGATCCTGTGCCCGTTTTTCGCCAACGAAGGCTTCCCGGACCTGCCGTCGGGATTCCTCGACCCGACCGTCGAGGTCGTGCGTCGCGCCGGCGGCATCATCATCGCGGACGAGGTGCAACCCGGCTTCGGCCGCACCGGTCGTCATTTCTGGGGGCATCAGCGGATCGGGCTGGCGCCGGACATCGTGACGATGGGCAAACCCATGGGCAACGGGCATCCTGTCGCCGCCGTCGTCACCCGGCCCGAGATCATGGCCGAATTCCGCAATCGCTTTGGCTATTTCAACACGTTCGGTGGCAACCCGGTCTCTGCCGCGGCTGCAATGGCGGTTTTGGACGTTCTGGCCGAAGAAAGCCTTGTCGAAAATGCCCGTGACACGGGTGACTATGCGCTGGAATTGTTGCGGCAACTCGATCACCCGATGATTGCCGATGTGCGCGGCGCGGGGTTGTTTCTGGGGGTGGAATTTGCCCGCGATGGAGACACGAAACGCGCCGCCCCCTTCTGCGCCCAACTGGTGGACGAGATGCGCAATCGCGGGGTGCTGCTGCACTCGGTCGGGCGGTATTATCACGGGATCAAGATCCGTCCGCCCATGTGTTTCGATCGTGCGCAGGCCGACCTTCTGGTCGAAACGATGGACGCGGCACTCAAGGCGCTTCCCGTATGAGCGCCCTGAAACAGGCGCTGGCTGCTTGGGGCGCGCAGGATATCCGCATGATCAAAGACCGTGAAAACGTGGTGCATGAGGTGCGTGTGGATGGCCGCCCTGCCGCGCTTCGGCTGCATCGTCCGGGGTACCAAAGCGCGGCGGCGATCCGGTCGGAACTGGACTGGATGGCGGCTCTGGCGGCTGCGGGAATGCGGGTGCCCGCCCCGATCCCCACACGGTCCGGCGACATGGTGGCCGATCTGGGGGGCGGTCAGATTGCAACCATGGTGAGCTGGGTTGACGGCACTCCAATTGGCGAAGGCGGTGTGCCGTTGGCGGGCAGCAAGGCGGACCAGGTCGCACTTTATCACAAGGTCGGGGCCGAGATCGCCAAACTGCACAACCTGACCGACGCCATGACCCTGCCCACGACCTTCACCCGCCACCGCTGGGACATTCCCGGCCTTCTGGGCGATGACCCGTTCTGGGGCCGGTTCTGGGAATGCCCGGCACTGAGCGACGACGACCGCGCCCTGATCCAACGCGCCCGCGCCGTGGCACATGACCGAGTGACGGCCTTTGCCGACGCAGGCGCCGATTTCGGGCTGATCCACGCCGACGCCCTGCGCGAAAACATCTTCGTGAAGGACGGAGAGCTGACCCTGATCGACTTCGACGACGCCGGCTTCGGCTTCCGGCTTTACGACCTTGCGGTGATGATGACCCAGAACGAGGACGAACCCGCCTATGACGCCATCCGCACCGCCGCGCTGGCCGGATACCGCGCCCGCCGCGCGTTGAGCCAGGAGGCGGAAGACCTGCTCCCCCTGTTCATCATGATCCGCCGCTTCGCCTCGATGGGTTGGGCGGTGCCGCGATACGACCCGACCGGGCCGGAGGTGGTGAGCTATACGCAGAAAGCGGTGACGGCGGCGCGGAGGGTGCTTGGGGGGTGAGAGGCCGCGTGATGGGTGGAAATGTTTAGAACCTTTGACGCGGGACGCGGAGAAACGAATAGGTTGCTCGGAAAGGTGGAATAAGCCATCTTTTTGATACAGCCATTTTTATCGAGGTTGTTCCGTGGTAAAGTCGCCTGTTCTGAAAGACCACACTAGAAAGAAATCCAAACTTATTCCCCCATTGCTTGCAGCTATGGGAGAGCAATATAGCCCCTATAGTTGGGCAACGGATGCTGTACCCGAGGTGTTTTGGTTAGCAGTGTTTCTGCGCGAGCCGTTTTCTCCAAGGGACATGGATGCCCTCGTAGATTTCTGTAGTAGACTCAAGTTAGTTATCGACGACGAAACAATTACGATTAATCGATTCTCGAGCTTCGTGCAGGTGCCCGAGGATTCTGTGTTTAAGATAATAGACGAAACCTCCGAACGTAATTTGAGAATTCTTCGGCGGGGGTTTTCGCCTCTCAATGAGATATTTGACAAACACCCCTTGAGTTTTGTCTTTGAGAACGATGACACAGAGTACTTGCCGTTGGGTTCGCGGCGTCTAGCCGAGATACTTGGCAAACTTTATGATCGCCATAGCAAGATTTCAACGATTGTGATGGCGACAGTTGCCTACCTGACCGCGACGCAAGGCAAGCTAAAAATTTCAAAACACATCGAAGGTCCATTTTCGAACATCGAAGCTGTTTTCGACTACCCTGATACTGATGAATCAAAATTGGTAGCCTCGGGATTGAGGGCTTTGGCCCCAATGTTGATACTGGACAACGAGGCAATGAAGCAGAGAAACAGTTTGGCGTGGCGTGAAAAATTTTGGCGGTCGGTAGAGGGATTTGGAAACTGCAAGCTAACTCATCACATCCCGTTCCCAGAGCTGGAAGCTGAAACTGAGTCAGAGCGTGTCACGCTTGATTACCTTAGGATAACACGCCAGCAATTTCTCGAACGCAGGACTGCCTTAGGTTTCGACTTGGACAATATTGAAGTGTCTCAAGTCGTAGGATCACTCCTCGCGCGCCAAACAGAGATTGCGAATGATTTCATTAAGTCACCGGGCATCTGGACTCCGAACATAGCCCCTGTACTTTTGCGAACCATGGCTGACATTTTTATTACCCTTTCTTGGATACTTTTAGATCCGAATGAGAGGGCAAAGATGTATATCTACGATGGAGTAGGTAGAGTTAAGCTAGAGATTGCACACCGAAACGAGCAACTCAAACAAATCGAAAATCAGGAAGAACGCGACCAACAACAAAACTTCACTAACGCTCTACAAAGCTGGGTCGATTCCCACATCTTCGATAAACTTCTTGAGGTCAATTTAGGAAACTGGAATGGCATCACTTCGCGAAAAATGGCGGAAGAGGCAGGCTGCCTAGATTTCTACAACTACGTTTTCCAGCCGTTCAGTGCTGCTGTACACTCACATTGGCACCATCTGTCGTGGCAAAACTCCACATATTGTGAAAACCCGGCTCATAACTTTCACACAGTGGGGACTATGATGGATCGAGAACCGGAAATTTATTGGCTTGAACTCGCAACCAGATACTTACGAAAAACTTTCTCAAAATTTGATGAGCATTTTCCGAACGATTATCAAGCTCCTTGCGGATACGAGTTCTTGATGACAGCGATCACCGAAGAAGCTCAGACCAGCACTTCGGAAGCCACCTGATCTCCAACCCCAAACACGCGCTTATACCGCGCGATCTCATCCTCTGGTCCCATCGCCTTGTTCGGGTTGTCGGACAGTTTCACCGTCGCGCGTCCGTTCGCCTCGACCGCTTTGCAGACCAGTGAGAACGGGGCGAGGGCGTCGTTGGGCACGAGGCCGCGGAAGTCATTGGTCAGCAGCGTGCCCCAGCCGAAGCTGGTGCGGACGCGGCCGGCGAATTGCCGGTGCAGTTCGATGATCTTGTCGGTGTCCAGCCCGTCCGAGAAGATGACCATTTTCTGGCTCGGGTCTTCGCCGCGGTCCTTCCACCATTTGATCGCGATCTCGGCACCCGTGGCGGGGTCGCCGCTGTCGACGCGGATGCCGGTCCAGCCTGCCAGCCAGTCGGGCGCGCGGTCCAGGAAGCCCTGGGTGCCATAGGTGTCGGGCAGGATGATGCGCAGGTTTCCGTCGTGCTCCTCGTGCCAGTCGGCCAGCACGTCATAGGGCGCCTGGGCCAGTTCGGCGTCATCCCCGGCCAGCGCGGCATAGACCATGGGCAGTTCATGGGCGTTGGTGCCGATCGCCTCGATATCGCGCTTCATGGCGATCGAGCAATTCGACGTGCCGACAAAACGGTCGCCCAACCCCTCGATCATCGCCTGCACGCACCAATCCTGCCACAGATAGCTGTGCCGACGGCGGGTGCCGAAATCGGCAAGGCGCAGCCCGTCCAATTCGCGCAGGCGTTCGATCTTCTCCCAGATCCGGGTCATCGCGCGGGCATAGAGCACTTGCAGTTCGAACCGCCCCATGTCGCGCAGGACAGCGCGGCCGCGCAGTTCCATCAACACGGCAAGGGCGGGGATTTCCCACAGCATGACCTCGGGCCACGACCCTTCGAAGGTCAGTTCGTATTGGTCACCGACGCGCTCAAGGTGGTAATCGGGCAGGCGCATCCCCTCGAACCACTCCATGAAATCCGAGCGGAACATCTGGCGCTTGCCATAGAAGGTGTTGCCGCGCAGCCATGTGCTTTCGCCACGCGACAGGCTCAGGGATCGGATGTGGTCCAACTGCTCGCGCAGCTCGCCCTCGTCGACCAGATCGGCCAGCGGCACCGACTTGGTGCGGTTGATCAGGCTGAAGGTGACCGTGGTGTCGGGCTTGTTGCGGAACACCGACTGGCACATCAGGAGCTTGTAGAAATCGGTGTCGATCAGTGACCGGACGATCGGGTCGATCTTCCAGTGATGGTTGTAGACCCGGCTGGCAATATCGACCATCTACGCCTCCAGTTTGACGCCGGCGGCGCGCATCTCGGCGCGCGCAGCGTCCAGTGAGCCGTCAAGGTCGATGGCGCGACAGGCGCGTTCCAGAACCGTCACCTCAAATCCCAGGCGCGCACCGTCAACGGCGGAATAGGCGACGCAGAAATCTGTCGCCAGCCCGACCAGAGTAAGCTTCGTGACACCACGGGTGCGCAGATACCCCTCTAACCCCGTGGGGGTTGTCTGGTCATTTTCAAAGAAGGCGGAATAGCTGTCGATCTCGGCCCGGAACCCCTTGCGGATGATCAGATCGGCCCGGTCACGATGCAGGTGGTCGTGGAACCTGGCGCCGATGCTGCCCTGAATACAGTGATCGGGCCACAACACTTGGGTGCCATAGGGCATTTCGATGGTCTGATATGGCTCTTTCTCGGCATGGGTCGAGGCGAAAGAGCTGTGACCCGCCGGGTGCCAGTCCTGTGTGAACACCTTGACCTGAAAGTCGGGCAGCATTTCGTTGATCATCGGGATGATCTCGTCCCCCCGCGTCACGGCCAGCGCGCCGCCGGGGCAGAAGTCGTTTTGAACGTCGATCACGATCAGGGCTTCGGTTGCGTCACGCATGGGGGAACCTCCTTGAAACTCAATGGGTAAGGATCGCTTGTGGGCGGGTCAAGCGATAGGCGGACTTGATCCTTTGAAAAGAGGGGCGTATGCCGCCCGTATGTATACGATTGCAGCACTCTATCACTTCACCCGTTTCGACACCCCCGCGGCCTTGCAGGCGCCTTTGCTGGAGGTTGCCCAGCGCGAAGGGGTCACCGGATCGCTTCTGCTGGCGCAGGAAGGCATCAATGGCACCATCGCGGGGTCGCGCGCGGGGATCGACACCATATTGGCGCATATTCGCGCCCTGCCCGGCTGCGGTGATCTGTCTTGGAAGGAATCCACCGCGCGGGAGCAGCCTTTCGGCAAGATGAAGGTCCGGCTGAAGAAAGAGATCGTGACCATGGGAGTGCCGGATGTCGATCCGCGCGCCTCGGTCGGGCACTATGTGAAGCCCGAGGATTGGAACGATCTGATCTCACAAGACGATGTGGTGGTGATTGACACCCGCAATGATTACGAGGTCGCCATTGGTACGTTTGAAGGTGCGGTTGACCCAAAAACCAAGACTTTTCGCGAATTTCCCGCATGGTGGGAAAAGAACAAAGACCGGTTTCACAACAAGCGTGTGGCGATGTTCTGCACGGGCGGCATTCGCTGCGAGAAATCGACCAACTTCCTGATTGGCCAGGGGGTCGAGGACGTCTATCACCTTCAGGGTGGTATCTTGCAGTATCTGGAGGACGTGCCCGCCGAGGACAGCAAATGGGATGGTGCCTGTTTCGTCTTCGACAACCGCGTGTCCGTTGAACACGGATTGGCCGAAGGCCCGCACGAGCTGTGCCACGCCTGTCGCCGCCCGATCCTGCCGTCGGACAAGGACCGCCCCGAATACGAAGATGGCGTCAGCTGCCACCAATGTATCGACGAGTTCGACGAACCGCGCCGTGACCGTTTCCGCGAACGCCAGAAACAAATGGCGCTCGCCCGCGCACGCGGGGAGCGTCACCTGGGCCGGGAAGCCTGACATCTGCGTCGGGTGCTTTCACCCTCGGGGTTAGGCATCTGACGTTAAAGATCACTCAGGTCAGATGCGGTGCCTGCCAGTTGACGGATCAGGCCAAACAGGAAGGGTGCGGACGCAACCGAGCTTTCGGTGACAAGCACTGTATCCTCGTGATGGATCTGGAATTTTCCGGCGCTGAACAGGCCGTCAGCCGTGGTCAGGTCGATCACGAACACGCTGCGTTCATTGTTCGGACCAGAGGCATCAGCGCGCACCGCTTTCGGTGAATACTCCCGCAGCACAAGAATGCCCTTGGGGTTGGCACGGTTGTCCGTCAAGCCACCGATAAGCGACATGGCATCCAGCGCCGAGATACTTGACCTGGAAAACGGCACGATCGCTTCCTTGCTGGCTGCACCAAGCGAACGGAAATACCGTTCGTCGGGTTCCACCGCGATCTTGTCACCTGGAAGCAGCAGGGCATCGTATTTCGGGTTGGCCAAGACGTCCTGAAGCGGGCGGCGATAGGTCTGGTCGCCCCGGATCAGCTTCAGTTGCGGGTTTTCGATCTGGCCCGACGGACCGCCTGCGGCAGAAATGGCGTTCAAGATGGTGAAGTTGGGGTCATCGACAACAATCGGCCCCGGACGAGAGACACCGGATACCATCGATATCGTGCCACGCGTGCCCTGCGTCACATTCAATTGAACCTGGGCCGAGGGGATTACCTCTTCATATTTCCGCTGAACGCGGGCGCGAGCGGCGGAATGTGGCAGGCCGGCAATATGCAAGGTGCCGACGAAGGGAAGGAAGATGGTCCCCGCCGGAGAAACCTGCATGTTCTTCATTTGCACCGTGTTCTGACCATTCGACGCAAGCAGCGAGTTTTCTTCGCTGTCCCAGACAACGACATCAACGGTGTCAAACGGGCGTATTGGCTTGTCTGCTGCGGGTCTTCCACGGGCTGGCCATTTATAGCCGGAATTGGCGTCCGGGGCAGGCCACCGCGACATGGTGCCAAGCATTTCGCGCGACACTCTGTAAATCGCGATATCGGATCTTGTCTCAGCCTCGTTTCCGATGATCTCGCTTTGCAAGGCACCGCCGCGTGGCAAGCCGCAACTTGCCAGTGCAAGCATCAGAAAAGCCGTTAGAACAAAGCGCATCGTGTCCCCGCAAACACCAGATATACTGCGCGCCACACTATGCTGTGGGTGCATCTGGAACAACCCTGATTCTCGGATACATTCTGTGTGTGACAATAGAATGCCGATACCCGAAAGGTGCGATCCGGTGGCCTTCTTGACGCACCACCCGCACCTATAAACGGCGCATCACAAGCGCAAACCACAGCGCCGCCGTGCTTGCCCATGTCTGACGGTAAAGTTTCATCCTGCGCAACACCCGCCAACTGTGCCTTCGGCGCATGTTCAGGATGCGCGTGAAATCATTCAAAAGCGCCTGATTTTCCGGTTCGAACATATGAGCGGATGCAGCAAGTGCCTTGGCATTCATCCGATTCCATTCTGCAAAATGCCCGCTGAGCAGCATCGAGATACGTGCAAGTTTTGCCTTGGCATTATCGTTGGCGCCGATCTCGTTATAGGCGTGTTGCCGGTAGAGCAATGTCGGCTGATCGTCATGCACAAGCCTGCCGCCTACACCGGCAATCACCTGATACGTCCACCAGTCATGCACCACAACGTCATGAGTATCCACGGCAGCAGATTGAACCAGACGCGTACCCGCCGCGTTCAGCACGATCGTATTTCCCGATGCAACATTCTGCACCAGAGCATTGCGAAACCCAAGCGGGCGCGGGCGCGGAAGCGACAGTCGCCGTTCTGTCAGCGTCTCGTCCGTGATCCAGGTTCGGCTGCAATACAGTGCAGGCGTATCGTCATCCTGCGTGCGCAGCGCCTGAACACTGCGTGCAAGCTTGTCGGGCAGCCAGACATCATCCTGATCGCAAAAGGACAGCCAACTGTCGGCAGGTGCAAAATCCGCCGATCGACGGACAAGGGACATGAAGTTGGCTGCCGCCCCGCTCTTCGGCCCGTTCAGTATCGTAACGGTGTGACCTTGTTGTGCAAAACCCTGCACGATCTCAAGCGTATCATCGGTCGAGCCATCATCGCTGACGATCAAAGACCAATTGTCATAGCTTTGCTCTGCGATACTGGCGAGCTGCTCGGACAGATTCCGGCCCCCGTTATAGGTCGCGAGCAAAATGGCCACATGTGGGTCTGAACGCTTGGTCTGGACGTTATCGTGCATCGGTGGTCACTCTGACATCAAAGACGACAGATAGCGCCCGTAATCATTCTTTGCAAAGTAATCTGCCCGCGCGCGAAGCGCATCCTTGCTGATCCAGCCGTTGTGAAATGCGATCTCTTCCAGGCAACCGACCTGCTGCCCCTGCCGCTTCTCAAGAGTTCGCACGAAGTTCCCGGCGTCCAAAAGGCTGCCATGCGTGCCGGTGTCCAGCCACGCATATCCCCGGCCCATGAGTTGCACTGACAGCTTGTCTTCGTTCAGATACATTTCCAAAAGAGATGTAATCTCAAGCTCGCCGCGCGCTGATGGGGTCACTTCCCTGGCGCGTTCCGGGGCGCTTCCGTCCAGAAAATAAAGCCCGGTCACGGCAAAGTTCGATGGTGGTTTGGCGGGTTTTTCGATGATTGTGTTTACCTTGCCTTCACTATCGAAGCCGACAACCCCATAGCGTTCCGGATCGGCAACGCGATAGCCAAACACCGTGCCACCCGTCGACTGCTGGCTGGCATCGCGCAGCAGGTCCTGAAGTCCGTGCCCGAAAAAGATATTGTCACCCAAAACCAGCGCCGAGGGTGCGCCCGCAAGGAAATCCTCGGCAAGAATG
Source organism: Aliiroseovarius zhejiangensis (assembly GCF_014656375.1). Lineage (GTDB taxonomy): Bacteria > Pseudomonadota > Alphaproteobacteria > Rhodobacterales > Rhodobacteraceae > Aliiroseovarius > Aliiroseovarius zhejiangensis. The sequence continues at coordinate 112,739 of NZ_BNCH01000007.1, forward strand.
AAAGCCTGAGCCAGTCCGTCGGGCGAAGGTTGCTCGATATAGGTGAAGGACATGCCAAGGTCGGACCCATCCCCCAACATTCGGACGAATTGGGCCTGATCCTGCGGTGTTGTGATGATCGCAACCTCGCGGATCCCGGCCAGCATCAACGCGCTGATCGGATAGAAGATCATCGGCTTGTCGTAAACCGGAAGCAGTTGCTTTGAAACGGCCATGGTGATCGGGTAAAGCCGCGTCCCAGACCCGCCTGCCAGAATAATGCCTTTTCTGTCCATCTATGCGTTCACTTCCCTATCCCGCCAAACCTAGTCGGCGTTTTTCAGTTCTTCCAGAACAATTGCCAGCGACTCTGTCCAGTCAGGCTGTCGAATGCCGAATGCCTCTGTCAGCGCCGAACAATCCATCCGCGAGTTAAGGGGCCGGACCGCCGGGGTCGGAAAATCAGATGTGGGGATTCCCGTGACTGCAACAGACCGCCCAGCCTGGCGAAAGATTTCGACGGCGAAGTCCTTCCAACTGACTGCTGGCGCGCCTGCGAAATGAAAGACGCCACCCGGCGACCCCTCCACCAATGCATGGGCCATGGTCAGAAGAGCCTGTGCGATGTCCTTTGCGGCGGTCGGACCTCCGATCTGATCGTCCACAATGTTCAGTTCATCGCGGCTTTCGGACAGGCGCAACATCGTTTTCACAAAATTGGCACCGTGGGATGAAAACACCCAGCTTGTGCGCAGGATCGCAAAAGCCCCTCCAGCAGCTTGCACGGCCTGTTCACCCACAAGCTTGGAACGGCCATAGGCATTGGGCGGGGCGACCGGATCGTCCGTCGCCCAGGCGGTGTCGCCTTGACCGCTGAACACGTAGTCGGTCGAGATATGCAGGAACGGGATGCCCTTTGCACTGGCCGCCCGCGCCATCGCGCCGGGCGCATGCCCGTTCACCAAAGTGGCCAGGTCTTCTTCCTGTTCGGCTTTGTCCACCGCGGTATATGCGGCGGCATTGATGACGACATCGGCGTCGGCATCCCGGATGATGGCGGCGCAGGCGTCGGGGTTGGCGAGATCCGCATCCTGTCGACCCAGAGCATGCACATCGGCCAGGCGCTGCAGCTCTGTCGCAACCTGTCCTGTCTTACCAAATACAAGGATCTTCATAACGTGGCGTCCTTCAAATGGGCAGGTTTACCCTGTCCCCAATCGTTTGCCCACCCCATCGCGTTTCTGAAGGGGACGCCACCACTCTTCGTTGTCCAGATACCATTGGACGGTCTTGCGCAGGCCCTCTTCGATCGTCACGGACGGGCGCCAGCCCAGCTCGTCGCGGATACGGGTCGGATCAATGGCATAGCGGGCATCGTGCCCCGGACGGTCAGTCACGAAGGTGATCAGGTTTTCATAGGGCCCACCATCGCGTGGGCGCAGGTCATCCAGAATACGGCAGAGGGTCGTCACAAGCTCAAGGTTGGTTCGCTCGTTCTCGCCCCCGATATTGTAGGACCGGCCAATCTTCCCATGCCGGATAACCGTCAGCAACGCATCCGCGTGATCTTCCACATAAAGCCAGTCACGCACATTCGACCCGTCGCCATAGATCGGAAGCGCCTTGCCCTCGAGCGCGTTCAGGATCACCACCGGGATGAGTTTTTCGGGAAAGTGATATGGCCCGTAGTTGTTTGAACAATTGGTCAGAACGACCGGCAGGCCATAGGTTTCATGCCAGGCACGCACCAGATGGTCAGACGCCGCCTTGGACGCCGAATACGGGCTGCGTGGATCATAGGAAGTCTGTTCGGTGAAAAGTTCTTCCTTGTCATCCGACAACGTCCCGAACACCTCGTCTGTCGAAATGTGATGAAATCGGAATCCATCCGGTCGGCCGCAATCCTGCCAATAGGCGCGCGCGGCTTCCAGCATATTGAAGGTCCCGTTTATGTTGGTTTCGATGAAATCCGAAGGGCCGTCGATTGATCGGTCGACATGGCTCTCTGCCGCAAGGTGCATCACCGCATCGGGCTTATGCCCCTCAAAAACACGATCAAGTGCCGCGCGGTCGCGAATGTCGACGTGCTCAAACGCGTAGTTCGGGCTGTTGGACACCGAAGCTACATTCTCGATGCAGGACGCATAGGTCAGAGCATCGACATTGACGATCTCAAGGTTTTCACGAATTGCCTGGCGAACGACGGCGGACCCGATAAACCCTGCCCCGCCAGTAACCATTATCTTCATCTCAAAAACCCTTGATCAGTCAAACAACGCATCATGCATAAGCGAATTTCATCGGCTATTGCCACCCTTACTGCGCGGGCATTTGTCGTGTTCTAGGGGTAGCCGATGTGAATTTACAAGCCGAAGCCATATTCTGTCAGGGTAATAGCCCTATCTACCACGCGTGCCCAGGCCAGGATATGTCTCGATGGCACTCGCCTGGACGCTTGTCTTGCACATGGTGGGTAAGGTATCGGTGCTTTTGAAGAACGTGCTTGTTGGCCTTATTGCGGTCCCGCGACTGCGCTGTCATGCACGGGTAATGGCACAAGGTAATCCGATGAGTATCCGGCCCGGCAAAAGAAACCCGTTCTGGCGCGTTCTGCAATGGGTCGCGTGGGCGGTGTTTCGGGTCCGCTATGTCGCGTTTGACCGGCTCCGGGACCGATGGCGATTGCGCGACTATGTCGATGATATAAAAGACGTCGAGGTCTTGTCGGACACCTCCGACGGGGTATTCGCGATCTTCGTCTATTATGAACCGGGCGAAACCGTGTCCGACAGCGTCCAACGGATCATCCAGATGCTATCCGCGCGGAATGTGAACATCCTGCTGGCCTGCAATCATGCCCTGTCAGACCAGCAACGATCGTTTTTCAATGACCATTGCCACACGATTATCCTGCGCGGCAATCAGGGTTTCGATTTCGGGTGCTACAAGGACACCGTGAAGCATATGGTCACGGCCGGGCTGACCCCGGACCGACTCCTTATCCTGAATGACAGCGTATTTTACGCGTCTCGCGGGTTGGAGGCTTTTGTCGATGCGCTGCTGGACGAGGAAGACGTGATTGTCGCCTATGAGAACTGGGGAGAAGATTATCACCTTCAGTCCTTCGCGCTGAGCATCAGCGCACATGTTTTTGCCTCCCGCTCATTCCTGGATTTCTGGCGCAACTACGTCCCATCGAACAACCGGGTGCTTGCAATTGATCTGGGTGAGAAGGGGCTTACACGGGCCATGCTGAACAGCGCCCGAACGACCAAGGTGATCTATTCCATTGACAAGCTGCACACCATCCTGACCCAGTCGGGAGGCGTCGATGAGACAATGCTTGAGGCGGTGATCCCCTGGCCCGCAAAAGGTCGGCTGAAGGACACGCCGCAAAACCCGGAAGATCGGATCGTCGAGGTATGTGGTCATCTTGGGACAACGTCGACCATCCACAGCGGTGCGTATTTCTTTCCGAAATACATGGCGTCTCCGCTGTTCAAGAAAGACCTGGTTTACCGGCGGCGCTTTTCATTGTGGGAAGTAGGTGTCTGGACAAAAGACCTGTTGCCGGAAGACGAGCGGGAACAGTTTCTGAATCAGCTTCGTTTGAAAGGTGATGCATCGGGGTTGTCTCTGCTGGATAGGTTCAAGTTTACCTATGGCCTGAAGTAACCCCTTGCCCTTTGGCCCTGTGCGGGAAGACGTGAAAGATGAATAAAGTGTCGCCCATAATTGCCTTCGTGCACGTGCCGAAAACGGCCGGGTCGACAGTGAACCACTACCTTGCACGCTCGCGGGCACCGGGTCAGGCACATGTCGAATCCCTCTTCTCACAATCACATAAGATACGAGAGAAGATCGCGGGATATGACTGGGTGTCCGGGCACGTGCCCTTTCCAAAGATGCGCGCCACGCTGACCCGCGTCACCTTCCGCCACATACATTTTTTCACAGCCATTCGCGCGCCGGACGCGCAGGTCATGTCTCATTTCAACTGGTTGATCGAAATTCGAAAGCGTGGTCGTTCGTTTTACAACGCTCATCCCCCCCAGATCAAAGAAATCTCTGAACGGATTCGGGCCGCGGACACGTCCGATCCGCGGCAGATCATCGACCTTCTGCATGGGTCCAGGCAGCTGTTTTTGAACTTTCAATCGCAGATGGTGTTGGGAAAACGTCACCCCACGACATCACTCGATGAGCTGGAACAGCGACTTCGGGTTTACGAGTTGATCGCGACCGAAGCGACACTTCCCACCTTGATCGAGCGTGTATCGGGGCAGGCCTATCAGCCTAAGAAACGCAAGAATGTCAGCCCTTATCATTTTCCGAAAGACGTGTTCCAAGACCAACGCCTTCTGGAATTTCTTCACGAAGAGAATGCATGCGATTTCGCGCTTTATGACTTTGTTCAGTCGCGCAGTGCTGAACAGAACATTCGCTGAACCATTCGCATGATCAACGCGTGCTCATGTAATCCTCGTGGAACGCAATCGCGTCTTCGACCGCATCAAACCACTGGGCATGGCCATCAACAATGACCACACCTGAATCACAGAGGTCCTTCATCAGCGGCATCGAGTGCGAAACAATGATCGCCGCGCTTGCCCCGATACGGTCCCGCAAAATCCGCTTGCTGCGCTTGCGGAAGGACGCGTCACCGACCGATGTTACTTCGTCAATCAGATAGGTGTCAAAATTGATCCCCATCGACACTCCAAAGGCGAGGCGGGATTTCATTCCCGCCGAATAGGTGCGGACCGGCGCGTGGAAATGTCCACCAAGGCGTGCGAAATCCATCACGTAGTCGATCAATTCGTCTGTATCGACGCCATAGACCCGCGCAACAAACCGTGTGTTTTGGGCACCGGTCAATTCCGGGTGAAAGCTGCCCTTGAAGCCGACCGGCCATGAAATCGACCCATCGGATTCGATAGAGCCGGAATCCGGATCTTCGACACCCGCGATCATCCGAAGCAGGGTCGATTTGCCCGCACCGTTTCTGCCGAACAATCCAACCGACTTTCCTGTAGGAAATGTCAGGTTGATGTTGTGCGCAACCGTTTTCCCCTGACCCTTGATATAGTAGGTTTTCCACAAGTCGTGGATCTTGATCATCAGCGGCGGTCCTTGATTGCATAGAAGATCAGGACACCGATCGCCCAGGTAAACAACAGAAATGCCCCAAGCACACCAAGCATCAGGGCTTTCTGCGGATACTCGGCCCGTTCGGCCAGGGTCGGCTTGATATAGGCCGCCAGATAACGGCTTTGTCGCTGGGCTTCGATTTTCGCCGAATCCAGTGCCGCCAGAGCCGCAAGATACGTCTGCTCGGCGAATTCGCGTTCGACGGCCAGTCTTTCGTATTCACCCACAAGGGTCGAGAAGTTCCGTTCTGCCGAGCTGTCCGCGCCATATTTCAGACGCTCTTCTTCGATGCGTTCGCGAATGACCTCGATACGCAATTCGGCCTGCGCCATGCGCGGATCGTTTGCGCCCGCACTTTCCCGCAGCAGATCGAAAGTGATCAGGGCATCCGAGAGTTTCGCCTGCAATGCCGACATCAGGCCCGTCTGGCCACCGATTTCAGCGGCAGGGTCGACGATCTGATTGCGCGAGCGGAATTCGGTGATCGCCTGACGCGCTTCCTTCAGCCGTTCAACCGCGAAATCCAGCTCTTCGCTGGCATATCGTGTTGCATCCGCGCGGGCGTCGGCGCTCAGGTCGTTGATCATGGCTGAGCTGCGATCAAAGATGCGTTCCGCAATATCCTTGGCCGTCTGCGGGTGAAATGCATGCACCCGGACTTCGATCAGGCCCGTTCCGCTGTCATAGAAAATCTTGACGACCCGCGACCAGTATTCCGCAAGATCCTCGATCGTGCCTTCTGGATCGAACGAGAAATACGGATCAGTTTCATAGCTGGCCGCATAGATCGAGCGCAGGTCGATCTCATCATCAATGATGCTGACCAGTTCGCGGCTTTGGATGAACTCGTACAGAATGTCGGTGTCTTCGGACCCACCGCTGCCAAACGCACTCAGCCCGCCCAGAAGATCGGACGCCGAGCTCACATCTTCCGATCGCACCGTGAATGCCACATAGGACACGTACTGATCCAGCGCCCGCGCATAAAGATACCAGGCCGCAAACAGCAAGGGCAGAAGAACCACGACGAAAAAACTGGCCATGACAGCCCTGTGACGCGGTTTGATCCGGGCGGGTTGCGCCATCGGGGCGACCATCACTTTGGGTTCTTTGGGTGTTTCGGACTTGGGAGCGGCTTTCGCTGCTTGGGCTTGTGGCGCCGGCGTCACGGCACCCTGGTTCGCTTTCTGATCAGTGTCGTGTTCGGCGTCCGTCCGCGGCGTATCCCCCGAGGTCGCAGGCGCATCGGGCGTCGAAGCGGCGGGTGTCGCAGCAGCCTGCCGATCAGGCGACGTGTCGGAAGACTGCATATCGCCATCCGCTGATCCGGGCTGGGCAGCTTGGGTGTCAATCTTGGCAGCTTCGGGTTTGTTCATGGGGTATCCTTCGCAGACGCCGTTCTCGTAGTGTTGGGCGACAACCAATTCGCGTCTTTTTGTCTGCCCGCATCTTTCCCGAGTGTATCAATGCTTTCGGTGACAGTTGTAAATCATTCGTCTGGCAGCTTCCACGGCAGTATGGACCGGTGGCTTATAGCATTGAAACATTTTCCGTTAAAAGGGCAATTGTCGCGGTCGCGCCAGCCAGTTTCCGCTTGCGATCATCCGACGGATGAAGGCAAAAGACGCTTATGAGCTTCAAGGCAGAGGGCCTGCACGCCCGTAACTTCAAGACGTGGCGCACAGTCATAGCGCTGATGTTGCGCGAAATGGCGACAAGCTATGGGCGATCGCCCGGGGGCTATCTTTGGGCCATCCTGGAGCCGGTCGGCGGCCTGGCGGTCATGACCATTGCCTTTTCGATGGCCTTCAGGTCACCGGCATTGGGAAACAATTTTCCATTGTTCTATGCCACCGGTTTTCTGCCATTCATGATGTATATGGACGTATCCAACAAGATCTCCAACTCGATCACCTTCTCGCGGCAGTTGCTGTTCTATCCCTCGGTCACCTATCTGGATGCAATCATCGCGCGCCTGTTGCTGAACGGTCTGACCCAGCTGCTTGTTTTCTATATGTTGATGTATGGCTTGCTGACGATTTTCGACACGGGCAATATTTTGAACTATGCGGCCATCCTGAATGCGCTTGGCATGGCGCTGGTTCTTGCGTTTGGCGTCGGTGTAATGAACTGCTTTCTGCTCACACGCTTTCCGATCTGGCAGCGCGTATGGTCAATCATCACGCGGCCCCTGTTCATCATCTCGACGATCTTCTTCATTCTGGAAAGCATCCCGCAACCCTTTCGCGACTATCTGGCCCTGAACCCGCTGGTGCATGTTGTCGGAGAGATGCGGCGCGGGTTTTACGCGACTTATGATGCCACCTGGGTCAATCCGGCCTTCGTATATGGCGTTGGTCTGGTTCTCGCCACTTTGGGCCTTATTTTTCTGGCACGCTATCACCGCGAGATCCTCAACCGCTGACGGTGGATCCGACCGGCTTGAGTCGACAAGTCCTAACATTTGCCTAAAATCCCTTGCGCTTACTCTGGCGAGTAAATCGCACATTAAGACTTGGTCCTCACGATACCCGTAACAGTTGGGGTGTATACGAGGGGGTCGGGGTGGCCAATCTGGTATTGTCCGGCACTCTGCGCAGTGCCGCATTAAACTATGTCTCTAACGTCACGGATCTAGAGATCTCGCTCTGGAATGGTGACGCTTTCCTGTACGCCTCGACGGGTGCATGGGGTGGGGCGACGGTGTTCAAGCTGGCATCATCTGATGCTGTGACGCTTGTCGATCAGGTCGCCTATACCTATTCGACACTGGCATCCCCCACTGCGCAGATGGAGCTTATCCAGACTGACGGCGGGGCTTACCTTTTACCGTTCGGTATCTATGACTGGACACTCGGCGCATTAGAACTGGAAACCAACGGCGGGCTGGGAGCGACGCAACACTTTACCTGGGGGGAAGGCGGTGTGGGCAACCTCAGCGCGCTCACCTCGACAGTGTTGGACGGTCAGGTGCATTTTTATGCGGCAAACGCCCAGAGTACCGGTTTCAACCACTATACCCTGTCGCAAGAGCTGTCGCTGGAACTCGCGACTGAACAAAGCACGGCATCCGGATCGAACGCGGCCGATCTGGTGGACATGGCGGTGGTCCAGGTCAGAGACAGTAAAATCCTGCTTGCGTTATCCGACCATCAGGACGGCATCATCAGCTATCATCTGGGCGAAGACGGAACGCCGACTGAGGTGGGCGTGTTGTCCGCCCAAAACTATTTTCCGATTTCGGCGCCGACCGCGCTGACCTCCGGGCAGGTTCTGGACAGGACGTTCAGCGTGATCGCAAGTGCGGGCAGTTCATCGCTGACCGTCGTCGAGGTGCTTGAAGATGGCGAACTGATCGCCACGGATCACGTTCTTGACAATGTATGGACCCGGTTTTCGAACGTCACAGAGATTGCCTCGGCCCAAGTGGGGGATGCGCTCTTCGTGGCCGCAGGCGGCGGCGATGACGGCGTTTCCCTGTTCACGCTTCTGCCCAGCGGCATGCTGGTCCATCTGGACACGATCTGGGACACGCAGGACAGCGCGTTGCAAAATGTTTCGGCCCTGGCGATGACCCATTCAGACGGTTCACTCAGGATTTTCGCGACCAGCGAGACCGAACGCGGGATCACCAAGCTGAACTACAGCCTGGAAAATATGGGCGTCACGGTGGCCGGCGATGGCACGACCACAATCCTGAACGGAACATCTGGCAATGATCAGATTGATGGCGGTCTATGGAGCGAGCATCTCTCGGGTGGGGCGGGTAACGATATCCTGCGCGATGGTGTGGGCGAAGATACGTTGACCGGCGGCGCAGGGGCGGATGTATTCGTGTTGGCTGCGGACAATATGCTGGATACGATCACGGATTACCAAGTCGGCATAGACCAGTTGAACCTGTCCGAGTTCCATATGCTTTATGATGTTTCGCAATTGCAAATTTCCAGCCGTTCCTGGGGTGCGGAGATCACCTTCCGTGGCGAGATCACTCGTATCTACAGCGCCAACGGACAATCGCTTGATGCCAGCGACTTCACGACGTTCGACAGTCTCAGGTTGAACCGTCCGCCAAACGGCTTCCAGTTTATACCTGAGACGAAATACGGGACAGAGAATGACGACGTTCTGGGTGGGGATGAGGGTACAGAGACGCTGCATGGCCTGGGCGGTGACGATCTGTTCACCTGGTCGCTTGGGGCTGACGTCTTTTATGGCGGTGACGGCACGGACACAGCCTCTTACGTCAACGCCCCGACCGCCGTCATGATTGATCTGGGCAAGCGCCACGCCTCTGGTGCTGCGGATGGGGACATCTTCTATTCGATTGAACGGTATCTCGGTTCTGCTTTCGACGACATCCTGATTGGCGATGCAGGTGCGAACATCCTGATCGGAGGGGGTGGAAACGACACGCTTGAGGGCGGGCTTGGTGTTGATGTGCTTGATGGCGGAGCAGGCCGCGACATTGCCTCCTACGCGAAAGCGCAAATCTCGGTCACCATAAACCTGGAAACTGGGTATTTTTCCGGGGCAGCCCACGGTGACACATTGATCAGCATCGAGAACGTGGTTGGTACAGATTTTCGGGACACAATTGTCGGGGATAGCACGGCGAACCGCCTTTCGGGTCGCGATGGCAATGACAGGCTGACGGGTGGTGGTGGCGACGATCGGCTGATCGGCGGCGATGGGGATGACGTTTTGGACGGCGGGACGGGTGCGGACATCCTGGACGGCGGGTCGGGTCAGGACTGGGCAGATTACCGACTGACGGGCGCGGGGGTGCTGATCAACCTCACCACGCATGTCGGCGGATGGGGCGCTGATGGAGACCAGTTTTCCTCGATCGAACACGTCTATGGCAGCGCCCATGACGACGAGATTCATGGACATGCCTACACCAACACACTGGAGGGGCTGGACGGGAACGATAGGCTTTACGGCCATGACGGCGATGACTTGCTGAAAGGCGGCGACGGCGACGATCAGCTTCAAGGCGGCAACGGAAACGATCGCCTTTACGGAGGAGAAGGGGCGGATCACCTGAAAGGGGGCAGCGGCCACGACCAGCTTTACGGCGGGGTCGGTGATGACCAGATCCTGGGGGATAGTGGGAATGATCGGCTCTATGGATGGCGCGGGAACGACATTCTGAATGGTGGTCATGGAAATGACAGTTTGTACGGCTCCTATGGCAATGATCGGTTGATCGACGTGAGCGGGTCAGACAGGTATTTTGGCGGACAGGGGTTTGATTTTATAGACTATTCGGCGCACTCCAAATCGGTCCGCATCGACCTTGCAGCAGGTAGGGGTTCTGGCGCAGCCTACGGAGATAGCTACAATGACATCGAGGGGGCGGTCGGGGGGGCCGCATCTGATACACTCATTGGTCATTCTGGGCGCAACATTTTTTACGGTCGAAACGGCAACGACCGATTCTACGGGTCTGGTGGAAATGACACGATTTATGGGGAAAGCGGCAAAGACACACTGTTTGGCGGCAAAGGTAACGACACACTAATTGGCGGAAGCGGCTCTGATGTATTGAAAGGGCAATATGGCAACGATCTGTTGCAAGGTGGCACCGGTGCCGACAAGCTATATGGCGGCAAAGGGTCGGATACTGCTGACTATCGCGATGCGGGTTCCCGTGTGACCATCAACCTCGCGACAAACAGCAATGGTGGCGCGGCATCTGGCGACAAATTGTATTCGATTGAGAACGTGCATGGGTCCAACTGGAATGATCATCTGAAGGGAAACAAGTGGACCAACGTTTTGCATGGCTGGAACGGCGACGACCGTCTGTATGCCGCGGGAGGCAATGATCGAGTTTATGGTGATTATGGTGATGACACCATCGTGGCTGGCACTGGATCAAACCGTTACTATGGGGGCAAAGGAAATGACACTCTGGACCTGATCAAGTTCGACTCGGGTGCAGATGTTTGGCTGTATCACAACAAGGGTGGCCGCGCCCTTTCTGGCAATAAGATCTATCAGATCGAAAACGTTGAAGGCACAAAATATAGGGATCACTTGCACGGAAACGCACAAGACAACCTGCTGAATGGTCGCGGCGGGAACGACAAACTACGCGGCAACAGAGGCTCAGACGAGCTTCATGGAAAAAGCGGAAACGATAAAATCTATGGCAACTACGGTTCCGACCGATTGTATGGCGGCAAGGGTCGCGATGTCGTCGATGGAGGTCGCCACGACGACATCCTGACCGGCGGCGCGGATGCCGACACGTTCATCTTTCAACATGGTCATGATGTCATCACCGATTTTGAAACCGATCTGGACACAGTTAGGCTTAGCCGTTCGTTGCTCGGGTCCACCCTGACGGAACCTGCCCGACTTGCCAGCATCGCCGAGGTGCAGGCAGGTGGGGTGCTGATGGACTTCGGCAATGGCAACTCGTTGTTTTTCGAGGATGTCGAAACCTTTGCCGAACTGGAAAGCTCTATCCTTTGGTACTGACGCAGGTCGAGTCTTTGGCAGCTGGGACCACAGATAGACCCTCTTGGCGGCAAGGCTGACCGAACGCCAGTTGCGCAATCAATTAACCTTTTCGACACATGACTTTGCAGGGAAACCAGCCTTTGCGGAGAGCCCCATGCCCAACACCTCGCCCATCCTGTCCTTGCCCCTGATCCAACCGGCACAGGCGCAGAAACATGTCACCCATAACGAGGCGCTGCGCCTTCTGGACATTTTGGTTCAGTTGTCGGTCGAAACGGCTGATACGATCAGCCCGCCACCGGGTGCGACCGAAGGTAACCGGCACATCGTGCCGGGTGGGGCTACGGGCGATTGGGCCGGGCAGGAGCAGACCATCACCTGGCTGCAGGATGGCGTCTGGCAATTCATTGCCCCGCAGGCTGGATGGCGTGCCGATGTCACGGCGACCGCGCAACACCTGCGATATGACGGCAGTCAGTGGGTCGATACAGCCCCGTCTATGAACAACCTCGACCTGCTGGGCGTGAACACCACGGCAGATGCGACCAACAAGCTGGCGGTTGCGTCTGATGCCACGCTGCTGTCGCATGATGGCACATCGCATCAGGTGAAAATCAACAAGGCATCGGCCAGTGACACGGCGTCGATGCTGTTTCAGTCCAACTGGTCGGGCCGGGCTGAGTTTGGGCTGACGGGCGATGACGACTTTCACGTCAAGACCAGCCCGGATGGCAGCACATGGGCCGAGGCGATCGTCGCCACCGGCACGGGCGATGTTGGAATTGGCAAGTCCCCGGCGGCGAAACTGGATGTGGACGGCGTGATGCGCCTGACCCCGACGGCAACGGCCAGCCTTCCCGCTGCAGCCTCGGTCGGGGCGGGCGGGGTCGCCTTTGTCTCGGACGCCGCGGGTGGCGCCCAACTGGCCTATAGCGATGGGTCGTCCTGGCTAAAGGTCAGCGATGGTTCCGCTATCTGACCCCCAGTTTCAATTGTCAAAAACTCAACGCCCGCGGCTTCACGCTGCGGGTTTTTTTCAACTGTGCCGCGCGCCACCATCAAGACCAAAAGGCGTGACAAAGGCGGCCATCGACCCTGCGTCTGCATCCTTGGAGCTGAGCGTCACCTGGTCCGGGGGAATGCCCCAGTCGATCCCAATGTCGGGGTCATCGAAGCGCACTGACATCTCGGTCTCGGGCGCATAATGGTCCGAGCATTTATAGAACACATCCACCCCGTCGGTCAGCGTGACAAAGCCGTGCAGGAACCCCTCGGGCACCAGAAGGGCCGATCCGTTGTCATCAGACAGCTCAACCGCGACCCATTCGCCATAGGTGGGTGAACCGTGGCGCACATCGACGGCAACATCCAGAATGGCACCACGCAGACAGCGCACCAGCTTGGCTTGCGCGTGGGGCGGCGCCTGGCAATGCAATCCGCGCACCGTTCCCCTGGTGGCGGAGCGGGACAAGTTGTCTTGCACGAAATTGGACGGAAGTCCGGCCTGCTCCATCGCGCGGGTTGAGAAGGTTTCGCTGAAAAATCCGCGATTGTCGCCATGACGCGCGGGCGTGACGATCACACAACCGTCAAGTTTGGTCTTTTCTACTTTCACGGATCAGGCTCCAACATGTTCTAGGGCCGACGAAGGCGATGAATTAGCCCCGGATGCGTTTTGCGCGGCGGCCCGGCAGCGGGAACAGCTTGGCGGCGGTCAGATAAAGAATATACAGATCCAGCCGCAGCGATTTGTTCACGTGATAGATGTGATCCAACGCCGCCTTGCGCGGAACGCAGCGCCTGAGATAGACGCTTTCGGCCTCTTTCAGGGACTTGCAGGCAGCCAGCATCTTTTCTTCGTGACCGTGGAAAACGATCGACGCCAGACCCGTGATGCCGGGACGATCCAGAAGCACCTGCCTATAGATGTTGGGCCGCGCCTGAACATAGCGGGGTTCCGGTGGCCGGGGACCGACAAAGCTCATCTCGCCTTTCAGGACGTTCCAGATCTGGGGCAGTTCATCCAGCCGGTGGGCGCGCAGGAACTTCCCCATCGGTGTGATGCGGCTCTCCTTATGCCCGCCGGTGATGCCAACATTTTCATGATCCGGCACGGTGCGCATGGTACGGATTTTCAGAAGGTCGAAGGTCTTGTCGAAGGTGGTGTTACGCCGCGAGCGATAGACGAAGGGCCGACCGTCGCGCAAGGTGACAATGACATACAGCGCCAGCAGCATCGGGATGACGGGAATCGTCAGCGCCAGGGCAAGGCTTATGTCAAAAAGGCGCTTCATCCCCAATTCTTTCCGTTCACCCAGTTCGGCTTTGGCATAAGTAACTTCAACCATCCCAACCATCCGGTCCAAATCCTCGCCGTCCAATGGCGCAATATGCGACAAAGCCAGCCTTTTTTGCATCTTTCGGCGAATAGATGTTGCGCAAGTCGGCCATTCTGGCCGTTTCCATCCGTCGTGCAAGGCGCTTCAAGTCCAGCGCACGAAACTCGTTCCACTCGGTCAGGATCACAACAGCATCCGCGTTCTGAGCCGCCTTATACGCATCTTCGACCCAATGTGCACCCGGCAAAAGAGCTTCGCCTTCGTTTAGCCCCTGCGGGTCAACCACACGCACCTTTGCCCCGCCTCCGATCAGGGCTGGCACAATCGTCAGGCTGGGCGCATCCCGCATGTCATCGGTGTTGGGTTTGAAGGTGACACCCAGCACAGCAATTGTCTTGCCCGATACCGAGCCGTCGCAAAGGTCGATGATCTTGTCGACCATTCGGCGCTTGGTCTCGTCGTTGACGGTGATCACGGTCTCGGTGATTTGCATCGGCATACCGGCCTCCTGCCCGATCCGCGCCAGCGCCTTGGTGTCTTTCGGGAAACAACTGCCGCCATAGCCCGGCCCGGCATGCAGGAACTTGTTACCGATCCGGCCATCCAGCCCGATCCCTTTCGAGACTTGTTTCACATCCGCCCCGACACGTTCACACAGCGCCGCAATCTCGTTGATGAAAGTGATCTTGGTGGCCAGAAACGCATTGGCCGCGTATTTGATCATCTCGGCGCTTTCCAGATCGGTCGTGACAATCGGGAAATCGCGCAGGAACAGGGGGCGGTAAATCTCGGCCATGATGTCCGCGGCCCGTTCGTTCTGAACCCCGACCACGACGCGGTCAGGACGCATGAAATCGTCAATCGCTGCCCCTTCGCGTAGAAATTCGGGGTTCGAGGCGACGTCGAAGTCAAGCCCGGGATGGGCTTTCTGGATCAGTTGCTTGACCTTGCGATTGGTTCCCACAGGCACCGTGGATTTGGTGATAACGACGGCATAATCTTCAAGCGAATCAGCGATCTCTTCCGCGGCGGCAAAGACATATGTCAGGTCCGCATGGCCATCGCCGCGCCGCGTCGGCGTCCCGACCGCGATAAAAATCGCCTGGGCGTCTTTCACCGCGTATTTCAAGTTCTGCGTGAAAGACAGGCGGCCAGCGGCGACGTTTTTTGCCATCAGATCTTCAAGGCCCGGCTCATAGATCGGCACCTGGCCACTTTCGAGCATGTCGATCTTGGCGGGATCCTTGTCCACGCACACGACGTCATGCCCAAAATCAGAGAAACACACACCCGAGACCAGGCCCACATACCCGGTGCCGATCATCGCAATTTTCATTGGCTCGAAACCTCATTTTTTCAAATAATCTACGACGGGATGATCCATCGCGCAAATACTGTCAACGGACGGCGAACCTTCGCCCATCCAGACATCGCCCTATTCCTGTCACGCCCTTGCCATGGCAGGTTTGCATGCTGCGGGGCGAAACTGGATGATGAGGTCGAAATCATGCGTGGAATCATGTTGAAAGCCCTGGGTGTTGCGGCAATCCTGTCGCTGACCGCCCTGCCCCAGGCCGCCACTGCCGCTTGTGCCGTGAAAAAGGTGTCTGGGGCAGAAAAAGCAATTCCAACCAAAGGCTTGAACCAATCTCTTTTGGACAAGGCCGTTGTCGCACGGGTAAATGCCGAACGCTGTCGACGCGGGCTTCCGGCGCTGACCACAGCCTCTGGCCTGCGCAAACAGGCGGCCCGACATTCGCAGTGGATGGCTCGCAGTCAAAAGCTCAGCCATAAGGCCAGCGGGTCGTTCAACCGCTCGCTGACCGACCGCCTGCGGGCTTCCGGCGTGCGTTTTCGGACCGGAGCCGAGAATATCGGCTGGGTGCATCTTTACGGCATTGACGGAAATCGCTTCATGATTCGGTCCTCCGATCAATGTCACTTCACCACCAGTGGCGGACGCAGGATCGGTCGCCACAGCTACAACAGTCTGGCCAGTCTGATTGTGCGCAAATGGATGGAATCACCCGGACATAGAAAGAACATCCTGCGCAGAAACCTGCGTTACAGCGGTGTTGGGGCTGGCGTTCAGCCTGCGTCGAAGTACTGCGGTTCGGTATTCCTGACCCATATCTTTGCAGGGTGAGAAGGACTATTGCATCGCTGCCACAGGGCGGCAAAGTTCTGCGTGTTCAGCGTGATGAATGCAAGAACAGACTTCCAATAGCGTTCATGGTATGCAAAACAAACATGGACGGCTCGCTAGATCGGCGCTGCCCGCGATTAAATTATGGAGTATGAAACATGAAAAAAGTGATGACCCTTGCCGCTGCTGGCATGATCGCTCTGTCCGCACCTGCTTTCGCTGGCGCATACGGCGATGCAGTTGTTGAAGAAGAAGTCGTTGTTGTTGAAGAAGCTGGTAGCTCGTTGGGCAACACCGGTCTGGCCCTGCTGGGTCTGGCTGTCGTTGCTGGCATCATTGCTGCTTCGGACTCTTCGACCGACGAAGCAGAATAATTTGGCTGCTTCTCAGGAAGCATTCAATCTGAAACGGCAAGCCCCAGGGCTTGCCGTTTTTGTTTTCAGAGGTCATGATTCCACCATTGGATGAACAGTCACCCATCGGTGCGAAGGGCGCTTTGAATTGCAAAAAATCACGCCGATCATTCTGGCTGGAGGCGTCGGCACACGGCTTTGGCCGCTGTCGCGCGAAAGTTTCCCCAAACAGTTTCTGAAGATCGACGGCACGGCCAGCCTGTTTCAGCAAACCGTACAGCGTTTTCAAACGCCGGGTTTCACGCGCCCGATCATCGTCACGAATGAAGACTATCGCTTTCACGTGGTCGAACAGATGGGCGAAATCGGGACCCTGCCCGAACTGATCTTGCTGGAACCCTGTCTGCGCAACACCGCCGGTGCGGTTCTGGCAGCCGTCCAGATGCAAGCCCGCCGATCACCGGAATCATTGTGCGTCGTGGCTCCGTCCGATCACTTGATCTCGGACCCGGCTGGATTTTCCAATGCTCTGGGCAAAGGGGTGCCTGCTGCTTTGTCAGGCAAGATCGTCACCTTCGGGATCCAGCCCGACCGGGCCGAGACGGGCTATGGCTATCTTGAGCTTGGCGAAGGCAACCCAGATGGCGGCCAGCCCGAACCCGTCCTGTCCTTCACCGAAAAACCGGACCTTGAAACCGCGGCGCGCATGATGGCCGGCGGACGTCACCTATGGAATGCTGGCATCTTTCTGTTTCGCGCCGACGTCATGCAAGCTGCGTTCGACCGTCACGCCCCCAAGAT
Organism: Aliiroseovarius zhejiangensis; assembly: GCF_014656375.1. Classification (GTDB taxonomy): domain Bacteria; phylum Pseudomonadota; class Alphaproteobacteria; order Rhodobacterales; family Rhodobacteraceae; genus Aliiroseovarius; species Aliiroseovarius zhejiangensis. Next base: position 129,982 of record NZ_BNCH01000007.1, read on the forward strand.
TGCCAGCCCTGTGACCCGTGCACTTGCTGCAAATACACTCGACCTGGGGTTTACCCGACTTGACCCGGATGCGTGGCAGGACCTGCCCAGTATCTCATTGGATTACGCCGTGATGGAACATGCCGACAATATTTGCGCCGTGCCCTTCGACGGGCATTGGTCGGATCTGGGCAGTTGGCAAAGCTATTGGCGCGAAGGATGTCGTTCGGCCTCGGCAAATGACGGTCTGGTGACCATCGGCAACGCGCATGGGATTGAGTGCGAAGGCAGCCTTCTGATGTCTGAAAACGCGGATCAGACGATCGTCGGCTTTGGTCTGCGCGATCTGGTGGCTGTCGCCATGAAAGACGCCGTGCTGGTCGCTGACCGGAACCGCTCGGACCAGATCGGAACAGTGGTCAGTTTCCTGAAATCCAAGAACGCTCCACAGGCCGACATCCGACCCCGTGATTTCCGGCCCTGGGGTTGGTTCGAGGAATTGGTTACGGGTCCAGGTTTCAAGGTGAAACTGATCACCGTGCATCCGCGCGGTGTGCTGTCCTTGCAGTCCCATATTCATCGCGCCGAACATTGGGTGGTGGTCGAAGGCGTTGCCACGGTGACCATCGGCAACCAAACGCTGGACCTGACGGCCAACCAGTCCGCCTATGTGCCGAAGGGCGAGGTTCACCGGCTGGAAAACAACGGCCTGTCCGACACCGTCCTGATCGAGGTTCAGACCGGCCCCTATCTGGGCGAGGACGATATTGTCCGGTACGAGGACGTCTATGCCCGTGGTTGACCGCTGCGGCGTGTCGGTTACAGGCGCAGGTTCTGAATGGCGAGGCTGCCGATCCGCTGCCCCACCCATTGGCTGGATTTCAGCACACGCCCATTGCCATCGACCCAATAGACATTGTTGAATGCAATCTCGCCGCGCCGGCAGCTTTCCTTCATGATCACGGCATCCGCGTTGATCGCGCCCAGGCTGACGCGTTCGGTCTTGCCGCGAGTCAAGGTGCAGTCCACGACAAGGCTGGTGTTCTGCCCCAGATCGCCAAGATAGGTATGTTCCCGCTTATAGGTGGCATTGCGGCGTGCGGTGATCGCCGACACCGCCGTGTCGATACGCGACGCCATCAGGTCATCACCCAGACCACGTGTGTTTGCCAGAACGCCGCGCTGGAAGGTCAGGCCCTGCCCCGGTGCGCTGCCCCAGGTGACATAATCACCGTTCCGCCCAACAGGACTGATCGCCAGCACGGCCTTGGTTTCTGGGCGCACGACTAATGCAATCGGACCTCGGGTAGCCGCCAAGGCTTTCCCAACAATGGCTTCGGGGTCAACTGGGGCAGCTGATGGCCCAGTAGGTCTCGCTGCTTTTGAGCCATCGAGTTTCGATCCAAGTTTTTTACCAGTATCGGTCAGAAAAGTTGCCGTAGCCTTGGATAACTCAGTTTCAGAAGCATCCGAGCCACAGCCGTTCAGCGCGAAAGCCATTGCAAGCGCAACACAGACGGACCAAAGGGTCCGAGCGGCGAGTTGATCACGCACATTTACCTCCAAAATCTACCCCAACGAGAGGCCAAGGCATCTCCGTGACCCTCATCGACCCATTCGAACAAGCGACCGTCAACTTCCAGACGCGCGCCGCCATCGCGTGACAGCGATCGCAGCGTGGCGTTGGACGCCCCGCGAGAAGGTGTGCCAAACGCCCATTCGAACGGGATCGACAGGCGGATCCCCTTGTCAAACGAGCCTTCGCCGAAATCTTCGGCAGACACGTTGGTCTTGGTGACATAGCCGCCGATTTTCCAACCATTGTTAAAGGTCCGGTCGATGGACAGGGTCGCCCCATAGTCACCTGCCAGATAACGCCCGACGTCAAGCTGACCGGTAAAGCCATTGCCGAAATCGTAATAGGCCGACACATGGCCGGTCACGACACTGTAGTCCTGAAAACCGAACAGCTGGTCGTAATCGCGCTTCTTGACCCAGGCCAGTTCCGCACCCAGCGCAAGCTGGCTGTCGACGGGCTTCCAAAGCACTTCCGCCGAGACCCCGCCAAACATCTTTTCCAGATACCCCACCGTCACACGGCTATAGAGGTTCCTGCCGGGGCGTCCATACATGCTTGCAGTCAGGTGGGAAATCGCAGGATCTCCTTCGGCAGAATAGCGCCCGGCCTCTGTCCGAACAGGCGGCAGCGCCGAGGGACTGCCATTCGGATCTTCGCTCAGGTTGCCCCAGATGCTTTTCGAAATCGAGCCGGACAGGAAGATATTCGGCGCAACTTCGTAAGACCCGCTCAGCTTCAGGCCGAAATCGGCCCGGATCGGGCTGGTCGGGTCAAAAAAGCTCAGCCCCATATAGGGGGCCAAAGCCCAGCGGAACCGGCTGTCCTGACGCGCCAGCTCGGAGTTGCGCACGGCGCGTGGGATGGCTTCGTCGATCGACACACGCTGGAACATATCAATCGCCGGGGCGTGTTCCAGACGCTCGATGTCACTGCGACGCATGGTGACGGTGGACAGCGGAATGCCGTTGTCCACCAGCGTGATCACGAAGGTCTCGACCGATGGCGGCATGGCATGCGTCAGGATCCGCGCGGTCCGTCCGATGGCCTGCGCAGGTGAATAGTACTTGCGGTTGTCGACCTTCAACTCGGCGCGTGTAGTGCCCAACGCAAGAGTTTGCAGTTTGATCCCCTGCTTGTTCAGGGCATCCCCGACCGCCTTGCGAATGCCGGTTTCGTTGGTCGGGTCGGCAATCCACCCGGTGCCCCATGCCTCGGCATTGCTGCGCGACGGGCGGGGTTTCACGGGCAACGGCGCACGCTCGTTCCCGGTACGGGCAATCGGTTGGCGCGGGTTCAGGCGAATGACGACATTTGCACCAACCGTATCGCCGTTCAAATAGAAGGCGTTCAGGTGAATGGCGGGCGACACCTGGTAATCCACGGCAAAGTTGAACGGGGATTTGTGCTCCATGATCCCTGCGGCCACTTCGCGCGCGAAGGCGTCCGAACTGTATTCGGCCTTCAGCGTCAGCTTGTCATTGACCTTGTAGGACACACCGGCGAACGGCGCGAAATCACCCCGGAACCACTGGTTCGCATTCACGGTGCCGCCCTTGCCGAAATCCCAAGGGGGGCGGGTGCCGGTTGCGCCAATCGGTTCGTAGCTGCCCAAGCGACCCCAGCCGATGCCGCCCGTAACACGCAACCGGTCCCCGATGGATTTGGTCGCGACGATATATTCGCTGGAATAGATTCCGGTGCCGATGAAGTCGCGGATGCCAACGGAAACGGCAGGGAAGTATTTGCTTTCGTTCAGAACCCGATAGCGGATATCGAAACTGCGGTCGAAATAATCCCCGACGACAGGATGGAAATCCGCGATCTTGGCATAGCGGAAGCTGCCCGACAGCCGGGGCGTGATCTGGAAGCTCAGCGTGCCATTTGCGTTGGGCCCAAACTGAGAATAGGTGAAGGCCAGTTCGCTGTCCGCCGCAGCCTCGGCGGTGGGCATGGCGATCAGACCGGGTGTGCCATAGATGGTATAGCTGGACGTCAGCGTGCCAACCTCGGCCATGGCGGGCGACGCTGTCGCGGCGGCCACGCCCAAGGCGGCCAATTTACAAAAATCCACCCGAGAAATGCTCACTGCCATCTCCGTTCAACTTCTTTTTTTGTTCAAATACGCGATCCCGTCAGACAAATCACGCAAAACCGACAACAGGGGACGCTTTGCAGTGGATTGTCGCGCAAATGCACGAATGACCTTGCCGCTCGTCTAGCCTGTGTAACGCCACGTTACCAGCCCCTCCAGTGCGATCTTGGCTATAGTTACGGAAAGCCCTGACATGATGGAGCCCTTCATGAGCCTCTTCACCCCTTCCGCCGCCTGGGTCAGCGACGAACACCGCATGTTCGCAGACATGACCAACCGTTTCTTTGCCGACGAACTGACCCCCAATATCGAACGATGGGTCGAACAAGGCATCGTGGACCGCGATTTCTGGCGCACCGCCGGGCAGGCCGGAATCATGGGCGGTGCCATTCCCGAAGAATACGACGGCGCCGGCGGTGACATGGGCTTTGAAAGCATCGTGATCTATGAACAGACCCGGACCGGTGATTGCGGCTGGGGCTATGGCATCCAGTCCATCGTGGTGCACTACATCACCGCCTACGGCACCGAGGAACAGAAAGCCCGCTGGCTTCCGGGTCTTGCCTCGGGCGAGATCGTGGGCGCGATCGCGATGACCGAGCCGGGGACAGGCTCCGACCTGCAAGCCGTGCGCACGCGGGCCGATAAGGACGGCAACCAATACAAGATCAACGGATCCAAGATCTTCATCACCAACGGACAAGCCGCCGACCTGATCATCACCGTCTGCAAGACCGACCCGGATGCAGGCGCGAAAGGCGTGTCCCTGATCGTGGTCGAACCGGACCAGTGCGAAGGCTTCAAGCGCGGTCAGAACCTGAAAAAGCTGGGAATGAAGGCCAACGACACGTCCGAATTGTTTTATGAGGATGTGAAAGTCCCCCAGACCAACCTGCTTGGGGCCGAGGAAGGTCAGGGCTTCTATCAACTGATGAAGCAACTGCCTTGGGAACGGTTGCTCATCGCCATCCAAGCCTTGGGCGCCATTGATTTCGCGCTGGAACAGACCATCGCCTATACGCAGGAGCGCAAGGCGTTTGGGCAGCGTGTGATGGATTTCCAGAACACCCGCTTCAAGCTGGCAGAATGCAAGACCAAGGCCGAGGTGCTGCGCAGTTTCGTCAATGATGGGATCGCACGGCTGATCGACGGCACGCTGGATGCCCCCACCGCCTCGATGGCGAAATACTGGGGCAGCGAGGTGCAAAACGAGGTGATGCACGAATGCCTGCAACTGTTCGGCGGCTATGGCTACATGATGGAATACCCCATCGCGCGGCTCTATGCCGACGCCCGCGTGCAGATGATCTATGGTGGCACGAACGAGATCATGAAGGAACTGATCGCGCGGTCAATTGATGACTGACGCTGTTCGACACGGTCCTCTTCACGGGGTCAAGGTCGTTGAAATTCAAGGGCTTGGCCCCACACCCTTCGCCGCGATGTGGCTGGCGGACATGGGCGCGGAGGTTGTGCGCATTCAACGCCCGAACCTGAAACCGCTGATCCCGCAGAAGGTGGACGTGCTGAACCGGGGGCGTGGCTATGTTGAACTGGACCTGAAAGACCAAAGCGACTGCGACACTGCCCGCGCCCTGATCAATCGCGCCGACATGCTGATCGAAGGAATGCGCCCCGGCGTGATGGAACGGCTGGGACTAGGCCCCGAGGCGTTCACGGACAGCAACCCGCGCTTGGTTTACGGCCGCATGACCGGCTGGGGACAGACCGGACCGCTGGCGCAGGCGGCGGGGCATGACATCAATTATATCTCGATCACCGGGGCGTTGCACACGATCGGCGGCGCTCACCCCGTACCACCTTTGAACCTGCTGGGTGATTTCGGCGGTGGCGGTATGTATCTGGTGGCCGGTATGCTGGCCACCCTCTACGCGGCGCGGGAAACCGGGAGGGGCGATGTGGTGGACGCCGCGATCACCGACGGCACCGCCCATCTGATGGCGATGACCTACTCCATGCACGGTGCGGGGATCTGGGCAGACACGCGCGAGGCGAACCTGCTGGATGGCGGCGCGCCTTTCTACACCGTCTATGAATGTGCCTGCGGCGGACATATGTCCGTCGGCGCGCTCGAGGCGAAATTCTATGCCGAGCTCTTGGCTCGCCTCGGGCTCGAAGGCGAAGAACTGCCCGCGCAGATGGATGTCGAAGGCTGGCCGGTGTTGCGTGCCCGGTTTGCTGCGCGGTTCAAACAGAAAACCCGTGACGAATGGGCAGCACTTCTGGAACGCACAGATGCCTGCTGTGCCCCGGTTCTGTCCTTGCAGGAAGCCCCCCACCACCCCCACAACCGCGCCCGTGACACCTTCGCGGCCATTGACGCTGTGACCCAACCAAACCCCGCCCCGAAACTTGCGCACGCCAAGGCCCAAGCCTGTGCAGGGGACGAACGCACGCCGATGCAGGTCAAGGACGTGCTGGCCCGGTGGTCGACATAGATCAGGACGCGCGCGCGACAAAAGACTTCCGGTTTTTCCCAATTTGCCCCTTGCAAACCCAGCCCCGGACCGCTAAATCCCCGCCTACCGCGCTCTGGTAGCTCAGCTGGATAGAGTACTTGACTACGAATCAAGGGGTCGGGGGTTCGAATCCTCCCCAGAGCGCCACTTTCCAATTGTCGAACGTCAGATGACTTTGACCTTTGCGTCATAAACTGACCCAATCCCCATTTTTTCCCGTGTGGCCTGTTGCGTCGATCTGACTTCCTTTTGGGAAAATCAGGGCTGATTTGCAGGTCAGACGGCGAAGCCGCCTGTTCCTGCTGATCTGCCACGTGGCGAACGCGGGAGGGGGCGAGGCAATGCGATTCGACAGAGGTGGTGCGGCCCGCAGGCGCAGCCGAGGACACGGCCCTGTCTAATCGCATTGCCCGAGGGGGAGGGCCGCGCCCTCACACTGACGGCCAGGGGCGTTTGGCTTGTCCAAATCCCGCTGGCTCACGAAACGAAAGCGGCGGAGCCGACAGCCGCGCGAAAACTTACGAGGACGGCCCATTCCGGACCTTCAGCCTTCCTTGGAAATGCTGCGGCCGCAGTCCGCATAGTCGCATTTCGCTGTGTGTGCGAAATCTGTTGCTTGGTGAACTCGCAGCCTGCGGACGCAACCAAAGCTTGTGCAAGTGATAGAGGCTGGATTAAGATCTGGAGAACAATTGAGCTACCGTATTGAGCGGATAATCCAATTATTCAATTCAAGATCAAGTCTTTGCGAGGACGATCGATGACCAATTATATCAAGTGTTTTGTCTTTGTTGGTTCTATCTTGTTGCCCGGAATTGTGATGACGACGTACTTCGGCGGCAGTCCACTCGCATTGGCAATCACAACAGTTGTTGTCCTTATGATTTCTAATGTGATGTCGGCGAGTAGCCCTTTGGACGGGGAAGCAGTTGATCGGGTCTATTACATGTCCGCGATGTTGGGGGCATGGCTCTTTTTCTACGCGCAGTCGGTAGAAAGGACTGAATTCCTTGGATATCAAAATTTGGCTGGTCTGAGAGCACAGGCATCGAGTTCTCAAGATCTAGTTGATCGACTGACAGTCGATGTTGAGAATGTCACGGGGGCAGCGGGCTATATCGAGGCCAACCCTGAGCAAACGGTTCGTGCAATTAGTCGTGCAATCGCGGGGTTTCGTTCTTTTCAAATAGACATGACCGCCGCCGAACTTGACGCTTGTCTTAGAAGCAGCGACTTCGATTTTGGCCTGACTGACTTTGGTTTGGACCAAACGACAGGCGCAGACTCAATCCTTGAGGAACAACAAAGAGAAATGGATCGAGCACTAGCTGAACAGACTTGCTCCGCTGCGCGCACCAGAGTCGATCAGGAGCGCCTGGAATTCATACAGGCCTTTCCGATCGCAACTGAATTGGATGAAGTTGAAGAAGCGGCGCTCGCAGAACGTGGAATATCTCAGAGTTTCCTTAGACTTGGAGGCTATGATCTAACCGTCGAAGCAGCAATCGCCGTTCTTAAGGGTGAGTTCTCCATGGATGAGCGGATCAATGAACTTGAAGTGGCAAGAGCTAATCTCAATCAAGATATTGAGACTGTTAGAGCAAAGAGCGACGAGCTTGCATTGCAGATTGAAGCCGAGAAAGAAAGATCAGCTTCATTTGCGGGGCAAGTTTCACTGTTTCTTTGGCCTTATGTCTTGATCGCACTCTTGGGGTTGAAGCTCGCGCGGGCACCCAAGAAAAGACCACCAGGACAACCGTGATGGAAGGCCTTACGGATAGGGCTTAGCTACCGGCCCTTAGAAGACGGTCGCCCAGTGAGTTGGGTGCTGCGGTGCAGCCCGCTAGAGGAGACATTCGCTGCAGGCGCAGACTCAACGCAAGTCGAATTTACAGATCGCGGACTTTGCTGCCGTTCGCTATTGTTGCACCAATGTCGGCTTCTGCTGGACAGTGGAGATATCAAGCCATAATCTCGGCATTATGTCAGTTCGAATTTGCCTCGTGTTGCGTTTTCTGTCCGTAATCCTGATTGTTTTTTCCGCTCCGGTCTCGGCACAGAATTGCTCTCTGCCTGATCAATATAACATCAACTGTAACTTCTCGGGAGTTTCCCCGGAGCAAGCAATTCAGGAGCTGGCTCAGGTGATAGCCACTGCCGAGGTAGATCAGGTGGTTCGGCAGTCGGCGCAACAGATGCTGCCATTTCTGAACGACGAAATGATTGCAGCCAACCCGAATGCAGCACTCCTTGCATTCGTTGCCCTTGGCAACAGCATTCGCGAAGACGACTACTGGGAGCGGGCACTCGCCATCGTGGTTGCAGGGCAGGCCGCTGCCCCTACCGACAACCGCGACTACCTTGAATTTGTGGCGCGATATATGCACAGCCAGCGCATGGCAGGTGCCTATGATCGGTCCGCGCAGGCCGCAAGGGCAACTTATGGTTCAACCGTACAGCCTTCCGGCGGCAGGCAACTCCCCGGATATGGCTCGCTTGATTTGCAGCGGCATGACGGGCACATCGCAAGTATTCAACTGATCGAAGCCTGGGAAGGCCGTTCACCCTTGGATAGCGAGTTGCTGATACTTCACGCGCTAGAAGGTGATCCTCAGGCGCAGTTTCTAATTGGTCAACACTTGGCTGAAAAAGGCACTCATCGGGGCCTGAATCTGTCGCGTGTCACGACACGGACCGGGCACTTCGTGAATGGTCCATTTGATGCGGATCGTGGCCTACAATTTTTGGAAGCGGCTTTTGCCGCGGGGGTGACAGAAGCGGGTCCCATCTTGGAAAGATACCGTGCCGAAGCCTCGCGCCTTGCCGAAGAAGAGCGCATTACCGCCGACGCTGCTGCTGCGGAACAGGCCGAGCGCGAAAGGATCGCCCAAGAAGCACGAGAGGCTCGGGAAGCGGAAGCTGCAGAGCAGGATCTCCTAAGCCTAGTTGGCGCGCCCGGGCCCTATAAAAAACGGGATACGCGCCTCGATAACCTTGTCGATGCTGCGGCGGACACCCTTGTGCGGGAGCTTTGCCAGCGGGCCGAAGTTTTGCCCTCGTCAGGCGGTTTTCTTATGACCGGAGGGCGCATCTATTATGCGAACAACTATTGCACGATGAAGTCCCCGACCGGGGCCAGCAGTTCATATTACGTGTCGCGCATCGACATACTCGGCTGCACCGGGCGCAGGTGCAACGTCAGAGTAACATTGAGCTGTGGGGCTCGCGGGCTGCTCATGGCGGCAGACTGCGCAGATTTCAACAGGGGCTACTCTCGCGATGGGACGGCATTGATGGCGGAAGACGGGATCGGGGTGGAGGCCTTCCGCATTGAACTTTAGGATCGCCCGTCTCTAAATCCGAGTTCAAGTCAGTCATGGGTGTCTTTTTCGGACCGCCTGCGTGGGTTGTTTAGCTGCTCGTCAAAAGTGGTCCCAAACGGCGAAGCCCGAAACTGTAAAATTACGGTCGCTTGTGTCAGCGGTTGCGACAAAAGCATCGGTAATGGACTATCTCTTGCCACAAACAACCTGTGGAACCCTGTTAAACTTTCTACATCTACGGCCGCCGCCTGGAAAGGCAGACCTTCGCGCATCTTGCGGCTCCGGGCACTGTGGGCTCTTTCGTTGAATCCGCCGCGCTGTGCGCGAACGGCAGCTTTATCAAAAACGCTCATGAGAGAGTGTCATTTCGCCCCGTCCCGCAAAGGACCCGCTCGTAGCCCTCGATCAGAATCGAAGGAACCGAAGCAATATCATATTGGGGGTCTGAGGGTCAGAGAGTGTCAATATATAGATGTCGCTTGACCTCAATTTCTTGTGGAAAAGCCACCACCCGTCCCTGACCAAACTGGCCCGACAAGGGACAGCGCAGCCCCCTGAAACTGCCCGTCTACTTGATAGTATTGCCTCAACGCATCACGGGTCAGCACCTGATCCGGGGGGCCTTGCTCGACGATCCGACCTTGGGTCATCAGGTAGACCTGATCGCAATAGCGTATCGCCAAAGACAGGTCATGCAGCGTCATCAATACGGTGCGGCCACGGCGTTTGACCTCGTCCAGCAGCACCAGCTGGTAATGCAGATCCAGATGGTTGGTGGGTTCATCCAGAATATAAATCTCGGGGTCGCAGGCCAGAAGCTGGGCGAAATAGCAGCGCTGCAATTCGCCACCGGACAGGTTTCCGGCGGGCTGCGTGGCCTTGTCTGCCAGCCCGACCAGTGCCAGTGCCGCATCACGTCTGTCGGTGTGTTCAGACCTGTCCAGTTGCAGAACAAACAGGCCGATTTCGACAATATCGCGCGGGGTCAGCCCGGCCAGAAGGCCCGAGCTTTGCACCAGCGCGCCCACCTTGGTGGCCCATTCACGGGGGCTGTGATCCTCGATCCGGCGACCAAAGGCGTGGATTGTACCGGCCTGGGCCGTCGTGGCGCGGTAAAGCGTGCGCAACAGCGTGGTTTTGCCTGCGCCATTAGGGCCAAGCAGCCCGTGGATTTCACCTTTTGGGACGGTCAGGGACGCCCCCTGAACATAAGGCGTGTTTCCAATGGCGACCGTCAGGTCCTGCAGCGTTAATGCGGCGTCAGAGGTGATAGGTTCAAACAGCACGGCGCAGCCCTCGTAAGATCAGGATGAACGGGGGGGCGGCCAGAAGGGCCAGCAACACCCCAAGCGGCAGTTCCTCCGGTGCCAGAAGCGTGCGGCACAGCAGGTCCACCGCGATCAGCACCAAGGCGCCAAGGGTCAGCGTCAGGGGCAGAAGCACCCGGTGGCGGGCGCCGGTCAAAAGCCGGGCCATATGCGGGATGATCAGGCCGATGAACCCGACAATGCCCGCAACCGACACCGCCAACCCGGTCAGGGTGACGGTGGCAAGGAAAACCCCCATGCGCAGCCGCCCGGTGCGCACCCCAAGCGCTTGCGCGCGTTCCTCGCCCAACAGCGTGGCATCCAGCGCATTGCTGTTGCGCATCGCCCAAATCATCGCGGCCAGAAGGGCGCAGGTGACCAGCGGCAATTCGCGCCACTCGGTATTGGCGGCGGTGCCCATCAACCAGCCAAGCGCGCTGCGCACGGCTTGCGGATCGCCGAGATACAGGAAAAAAGCCGTGAGCGATTGAAACATCAGCGACACGGCGACACCTGCCAGAATAACCACCAGCGGGTCCAGCGGCTGGCCGCGCCGCGTGGACAAGCCAAACGTCAGGACAAAGGCCAGCGCCGCGCCGAAAAAGGCAATTGCGGGCACGCCGAAACTGTCGGTGATCCAGTCGGGCAGCCACAGGATTGCGCCCACAGCAGCGGCAGAGGCGCCAGAGGACAGACCCATCAGATAAGGGTCTGCCATCGGGTTGCGCAGGGCCGTTTGCATCAACGCCCCCGCAAGGGCCAGCCCGGCCCCGATCACCCCCACCGCCAACACACGCGGAATACGCCATTGCCAGATGATCAGTGACAGGCCCCGTGGGGCATCATCACTGCGCATCAAGATGGCCGCACGGTCCGCCCAGCCGATTTCGGCAGTGCCCCAAAGGACACCGGCCAAAGCGGTCAGCAGCAATGCCGCAAGCGCGGCGGGGAAAAGGATCGGGACCCGAGCCGCCATGTTACTTCAGGGCCGCCAGCTGGGCGTTCACGTTCTCGACCCCATCGGCAAAACGCATCCCCAGCAGAGTTTCCGAGAACGGCACGGTGACGAACTTGCCGTCTTTCACGGCGGTCAGTTCGGACAGAACCGGATCGTTTTCCATGTATTCTCGTTTCTCGGCGGCGGTGGACCAGTCAGCTTCGATCAGAATAATCACATCGGGGTCTGCCGCCACAACGGTTTCCCAGGCCAGATCGACCCAGGTGCCGTCCACATCCGCGCTGATGCTGTTCAACCCGGCGGTCCTGGCAACAAGGGCCGGGCCACCGCAGCAGCCGACCGAATAGGGCGTGTCGGTGCCGCTGTCATAGATGAACGCGCTGCGGCCCGCCCCGGCCGGGTTGTCCTGAACCGCTTCGATGCGGGATTTGGTGTCGGCAATCAGGGCGTCGGCACGGTCTTCCACGTGGAAAATGTCACCGATCACTTCGATGTCCTTCAGGATCGGCGCAATGGTCAGCGGCACGTCTTTCGGGTGATAGGTCTTGCTGGACGCATCCACCAGATAGGTGCCCACCCCCAGATCATGCCATTTCTGCGCCGCGCCCAGATTGTCTTCGGAAAAGGCCGATCCAAAGCCTGCAAACAGGAAGTCGGGCTCTTTTGTCAACACCACCTCGGCCGCCGGGTATTTTTCCGCCAGCACCGGAACGCTGTCATACGCGTCTTTCCACGGCGCAGGGATTGCGTCGTCCAGATAGGCGGTGCCGATCATCTTGTCTTCCAGCCCCAGCGCCAGCATCACCTCGGTGGCCTGCTGGTTCAGGGTGATGGCGCGTGTGGGGGCCGTGTCATAGCTGTGGGCGGTGCCGCAATTGGCCACGGTGACCGGGTCGGCCATGGCGGCGGGGGTGGTCAGGATGAGAGGGATCAGGGGGATCAGCACTTTATGCAGGTTCATATTGGTCTCCTGTTTGATGGATAAGTAGGTGATGGGGGCGGGTGCCCTCGCGCAGGGCCTGAGAGACAAAGCAGCGGATGTCGGCCAGATCCGCCACGCGATACCAGTGGCCCTGCGGGTAATGCACAATCACGGGACCTGCATTGCAGGGAAAGAGACAGCCGGTCGTGGTCACAAGACATTGAGAGCGCACCCGTGCCCGGCCCAGTTCAACCTTCAGCGCATCCGCCAGACTGGGCGCGTCTTTCAGATGGCAGCGGGGGCCTGCACAGACCAGAAGGTGGTGGCGAAAGTCAGGGGGCGCATCCCAGCCCCTGCCGATCTCGCCTGCCGCCTTTGGGCGAATGCGGGTCAATGCAACCCGCGCGCGGGCGGCAGAGTGCACAACCCGGCTGTCGGCCTGTGGCACGGCGGCCATGAACAGATCCGGCGCTTTTGCGCCTTGCCGGTCCAGCCAGCTGCCCGCCGCGCCCGGCAGCCATTTTTCAAGACTTTGCGAGAAGGGCAGGCCGATGGGACGTAGCTCGATCCGGGTGGCCCCCTGCGCGTATAATGCGTCCAGCGCAGACCACATCCCATCGCCGGATGCGTCCAGCCGCACGGCGTGGGCGGGGCAGGGAGCGGCCCGCACCAGCGCTTCGGACAGGGTGCGAAACCTGGCATGGCTCACATAACTTGCGGAAATCAGGTATAGATAAGCGTCCATCTCTGCCCCTTGGTCGGAGGCAGGCAGCGGCAACGGGAAACCCCACTGATATCTGTCATCTTATCCTCCACGGGCCCTCCGCCCGGTTGGTTGCGGTCCAAGATGGCAGGTCTCCTGACTTCGCGGATCAAAGCGTGCTGTCCCTTCCCAGGCCCATGCCCAGTGGTCATGACAGGTTGCTCACCGCTTACAGTTGCGGGGGCAGTCACGGAATTGGCGCCTGTTGGCTCTTCCTCACCGTGTTCCCTTTTCATCCCGCGCGGCCTTTGGCACTGCGGGAACCATCGAAGCAAAACCTGTCGAAAAGCTCTAAGATTGTCAATCACTGAGTACCATTGCCAAATTCAGTTTCGGCCGGCCTCAGCAGTGTCAATGTCCTCCTACAGAGCTTCGCTACCGTTCGTGCAGGTCGCAGCATTTGGCGCTATGGGCTCAAAGAGGTCATGCGGCGGCACGGCGAGCTGGGACGCCGCCTTGGCCAGCGCCTCCGTCGCTTGCGGCCAAACCGGACTTTGGACAATTCGGTGATCACCGCGATGCAACGCGTGAGACCGGCCATTGACATAAAGGGGAATGGAAATTTAACTCGCCAGGTAAGTCAAGGAAGGTTCTTGTGAGCGCGCTAAGAAATTCAATTACATGGCTTGAAACCTCTCCTATGCAGCGAATGTCACTGGGATCACGAGAACTGTTTCACTCAGACTTCTTATCTTGGCTGTTCGAAGAGTATCCTCGCGCTCTGGCACATGTGTTTGATCTGACGGTCAAAGAATGCAAGGTCGCACGCGAAGAACAGAATATCGATCTTGTTGTTCGCGATGGTGAGACGCCTGTTCTTATCGTGGAAAATAAGGTTAAGAGCTACCCTGATTTTGCACAGCTCCAGCGCTACAGCACCAGATTCCCAGATGTGGACAAGAGGTATCTTCTGACGTTGGTGCCGCCGAGTTTCGCAATGCCAAAGGGCTGGAAAACTGTTCTGTACAAAGACTTGGCCGTGGGCCTGCAGCGCTGGTTCGAAGCCAGTCACGTCTCGAGTGAACATAGGCAATACGTCGTTGACTACATGACGTTGGTCGATCACCTCGCGACTGTGGCAGAAGAATGCTTTGATCCCGTGAAAATTCGGGAAAACAACTTTTGGTTCCAAGGCAACCGAATCCAATTTTTGGAAAAAGTTGGCTTTTCCCAAACGCTCCAAAAGTTTCAAGCGATGGCGTTCAGGGATTATCTGAAGCAGGCGGTTCCGGCAGAGGCAGCTTCCATTGCCTTCCCTGCCTTGATTTCAAATGATGATGCGGCTCCAGAAGAACATCACGTCAAAGTTTGGTCGGCGCTTTTCAACAATACGCCTTGCGTAACGCTAGAGCCTGTGTTGGCAGATCTGGGTTCGGAAGGATTGCGCTTTGAGATCCAAATCCAGGGACAACAGTACCGTCGCCTTGTTGCTGGACCGCCATTGCGGAATGTAGTGAGTCGTACTACGTCGCGAACGGAAAAGTCAGAGCTTACATGGGCATGTCTTGAAGCGTCCGGGGCGGATAGCTGGTTATTTGGTCGTGAGCGAACTCTTGCTCCAGATGGAAACAGATCTTTTATGCTTGATGAAGCGATGATGCGCTCAAAGATGCGCAGCGATTTGTGTTTCTACAAGCCGGATGTTGTATATCAATACATTGATATAGCGCACGAGAATGATCTCGGGGCGCTATCTCTGAAAACGCTACCGCTCCAGATATCTAGAGACATTGAACTGGCATTCGGACTCCTGCGACATACTGAAGCAACGAAGAACTCTTGGGGCCATTTGTGACCAATTCGAAAATCCAACAACAAGTTTCCACCCTGCTTGATAAGATCAATTCAGGAGCCATGACGGTTCAGCAGCTGCAGAATGCTTATGCAAATACTGAAAATCATGCCGATGTGACAGATGAACAGCACGAGGATTTGGTGGAGGCGATTACAACTCAGATGCGCAAAGCCTACCCTTCTGTTGCAAATAAGAAATTTGGCCCAATTAACCGAGATAGTCGGCAGAAATTGGAAGAGTATCTCGCAGATCTTCGTTCACGGTTCGACTTGTCCCAAAATGGCCATAAGACCAAGGTGAAAGTTGGGGGCGATGTCATTAAAGGCGAAACGCTTGTTAATGACTATATCTCTTACCGGAACCAAGAAACTAAGGTGATGTGCCACCTATTCTTTGCCCAAAAGGATCATGAGGCCCCAAGGCAGTTGCATGTTGTAATGAATGAGTTAAAGGCTTGGGGCCAGAACGACAGTGAGAGAATTTTCCCAGAGACGTCCTTTGATGAGGCCTGTGCTGCCTTCGAGGATTATTTGAAACGCGTTCTTCGTGGAGAACTCCCTGAGTAACGGTCCCCCTACGGCTTTCGCAACATTGGAGCAAGATTTCTTTCAGGTGCGTGCAAGAGCGTGCCCTTCCGTTGAGGCCCAGCTGTGGGTTGGGGGCATGCAACACTATTCGCGCAGTGCGACACCACACCCATGCTGCAAACAAGCGTTCCGGCCTCCGGGCAGGAAAAGTCACGTTAAGATCAAATCGATTGTTGAACGGCAGTTTTTACCTCCCTCGGATTTTCACTATGCACCTGCAGCGAAAGCCCGCTTTCCGCCCAAACTGCAAATCGTCGAGATCCGCCCTTTTACATGTTTGAAACAATGGTCCGCCTAACCGTCGCCCATGAAATCCCCATATGCTTCGCAATTCTGTTGATCGACCATTTTTCCGCACTGAGCTTGAGTATTAGGCTTTGATCATATTTTGGGTTGGAGTTTCGAGGTTTGATCTGGCGTCCTGTTGACTTGATCCATCTGGAGATCGTTTGGGGTAGAGGGCCGTGTTTAGAGCTTAGATCTCGTAGCGAACTGCCATTTTCCCATTCCTGCGAAATCTCTTCGACAACATCCTTTCCTGCAGATTTAAGCAGGGAAAGGGCCGTTTGCCGGGTAACCTCCAACCGACTTGCAAACACATCAATGGAGGCCAGTTTCTGATAGAGTTCCAGCAATTCGGGGGGCTCCATAGACGGAGAGGCTTTTGGTGGCTCGCCATAAATCAAGGTGCGAAGTCGCGCTGTACTACGTTGCTCAAACTTTCGCGTCTCGCGGTTTTTCGTCACGTCCTTCGGCTGTGAATTGCTTTCAACCGGGGCAAGTGTACGTCTTTTCTGACGTTGGGCCAGCTTTCGCGGAGAAGTTACCTCGAACGTTTCCTTAAGACGGAGTGGAGCAAGTTTGTCATAGGCGGCTTGAGCACGCCTAAGGTTGTCTTCTGCCTCAGACAACAGACGTTGTTCTTCTTCGGTAAGACGACACATGACCTGGCTCCATCTCGGGTGTGATCCTGCGATTCCCGGCTATCGCGATGTGCAGGGGCGGGAAAACTCCCTTCACTCTCAGTTTGATGCACTATTACTCCAGCAAGGTTGAGTAAATCACCCGCACAAACACGAATTTCTTGACCCTTCCACAACGGGAGAACAGATTTCCCGAAATCAAAACTGTTTGATGGGGCAATGCACGCGGATCTCGAAAAGCATGAACTGCTAAAGTTCCGACTGCGACAGAGGCAGCTTTCGTTTGCACAGATCGCACGTGCTCTTGGCATAACGCCGGGAAGTGTCACCGCTGTCAGCCAAGGGCACCGGCGGTCCCAACGAGTGGAAAGAGCTCTGGCGGAAGCTTTGGGAACGACACCCGAAGCGCTCTTTCCGGAACGCAGTTACGGGAGGAAAAAACAATGAGCCCATAAAAGCAAAGGCCTTGAAGGAAGCTAGCGACTTCCAACAAGGCCTGAGATGCAAAAGTTTGACCCCTTTGCACCTCCTTCATGACCCAAATTTCGAGACCCGTCAACCGCGCAGGGCGTTTCTGCGGGCGGGTATCGTTTGTCCCAACATCAAGGAGTGTCATCGGCGCCGGGTTCCCCGGTGGCTGATGCAAACATCATGACCAACTACTTTGACGACGATTTCTATCGTCCGCCGCGGCCGACCACGGCTGGGCTGATGTTCCCTGCGCGGTCCAAGTTGACCGTTCGTGGGTTCACCTTTGCCAAGCTGCCAGCAGAAGAACATTGGCGGCAGATCATCAGTGCCAGTCAGGGCGAACGCGAAACCTGCCTGCTGTGCCTTGCAATGCCGGATATCTGGAACCTGCATGATCAGCCGGAAACGGTCTCTTTTGTCGATCACGATGGAAAGCTGCGATCCCATCGTTTCGACTATCTGGCGGAATTCAGAAACGGCAGTCGGGTGGCCATCGCCGTCAAGCCGATGGAGCGCGCGGAGAAGCTCAATTTCCGGGCAACGCTTCGGGCAATCGAACGGGACTTGCCCCAAGGCTTTGCGGACAAGGTTGTTCTGGTCACAGAGCGACAACGCCACCGGGTCGAGGTCCAGAATGCCGAGCTTCTGAACTTCTTTCGCCGCTCGCCGGATGACGAGGCGGATCAGGTCGTTCTCGATCTGGGACGCAGGCTTGCCGGTGAAATGCCAATCCACCAGCTGATCGAGAAATCAGGCCTTGGCGCGCGCGCTTTCAGGGCCGTGTTCCGCGCGATCTATGCGGGCGTTTTCAACGCGGAAAAGCAGGAGCGGATCACACCAAACACAATCATTTCACCTCGAAAGGAAACCCCATGAACAAGATGAACATCCGGCTTGGTATCACGCCTTGCGACGCAGTTGTCGCGGGCGGCGATATCCACACCGTTGAAAAAGTGAACGACCTATTCGTGCAGATCCGAGCGTTGCACGGTCATGCAGAACCGCTTTCGCTGACGCATCAGGAGTTGTCCGAGCTTGTCGCGGGGGGCGGCTATGCAATCGAATACGGATACTTCGAAAGCCGTCAAGTTGCGCGGCGTGCGCGTGCCGGGCGATCGCTGCTGTCGCGGCTGTCGACCAAGTCGCAACTGGAAGCCTTCTGGAAAGAATGCTGGTGCGAAGCGATGCTTGAGGCGGAACAGGAAGGGAAATTCAACCGTTCCGCCGAACGATGGCCAGCGTTCTTACCCGAGCTGGAAGGACGGGTGACCGAGAAGCTCAAGCTGGGCTTGAAGCAAGCCAATCCGGGAGCCGCGTTTGATAGCGTGTCCCTGAGGCGATCACCGTGTCGCACATCGGCAATGGCGTGGTTGCGCGACTGGGAAGGCGTCAAGGATCCGATGGTCTTCGTCAAGAAATCGATCTTCAACGGGTCGAACGCAAAGCGCGTGAGCGCTGAGGTTGAGGCGATTATTCAGCGCAACCTTCAAGACTACCTGCACCCGAACCAAATTCTTCCCAGCCATGTTCTGGATGCCGTCAATGCGGAGGTCCGGGAGAAAAACCGGGTGCGTGCGCTGTCAGGCGATCCACCGCTTGGAGAGGTCTCGAAGAGCACGATCGAACGCCGGATCAATGAGTTGGACAGATTTGAAGTTCTCGCCGCGCGCAAGGGCGTTGCCTTTGCGAAGAACAAGCTTGGCGCGCATGGAAGCGGCGTGAAGGTTGAGGCGCCGCTGCACCGAGTGGAAATGGATGAATGGGAGATCGACCTGATGGCGATCCTCAAGTCGGCCAACATCGACATCACGTCGGGCAGCCTTCGCGATATCGAGACGGGTCGGTATTGGGTCTGCGTGGCCTTTGATACGGCAAGCCGCAGTATCCTGGGGCTGAAACTGTCGCGCAAACCATCGTCCGGTGAGGCCAAGGCCGTGCTGTGGATGGCCATGCGGGACAAGACTGACCTTGCCCGTCGGCTTGGGTGCAAAGCGGATTGGCGGCAACACGGCCATATCTATCATGTGACCGTCGATAATGGTCCGGCTTTTGTGAACGCTGAATTTAAGGCAGCACTGTCGGATCTGAGTATTGACTACTCGGTTCTTCCAGCAGGTGTTCCAAAGCTGCGGGGGCGCGTTGAGCGGGTCTTCCGTTCGGTGGCAACACAGCTCATGCCTTTGCTGACAGGACGGACACATTCAAATCCTCAGGAGCGGGGCGACTATCCATCGCAGGACTATGCCGTTCACACGGCGGAAAGCATTGTTGAGCTTTTGGTACGGTTTACCGTTGATCGGTATCACAACCGCAAACACCGAGCGCTTGATTGGGCGACACCGAACATTGTTTGGGAGCGCCTCAACGGGAAGTTCGGTTGGTCGCCTGCCCTCAACAATCACAAGCTGCGCCACATCCTCGGCGTCGCGCTAAGCCGTGAAACAGGCCGGCACGGTGTTTTGGTGGGGGGCGTGAACTATCATTCGGAACGGCTTGCCAAACATTTCCTGAAGTTCGGGCCTCAAACGGTCGATGTGCGGATTGATCCGGAAGACATGGGGCACATCTCGGTCTGGTTCGACGGGGGTGAAGACGCGGGCTGGGCGAGTTTGAAAGCCCAAATTCCCAATCTGGAAGGTGTGTCCTTCGCCGCTTGGGAACAGGTGATCTTTGATCTGCGCCAGACCAACCGCAATGCTGCTGGCTTGACCCAAGGCATTGTTGATCGCGCGATCAAACGCATCAAGGAGATCGACGCCGAGCAACGTGCCATGCGGCAACTGGGGCCTGTTGCCCTGACCACCGATCAAATCAAACGCGCCGAGCGGGAAACCTTCTGGGGGCTGTCTTTGGGGCTCGATCCCGAACGTCAGGTGACGACAGAGGATGAGAGCGAAGGCACTTTGGGCGGCTTGCTTTCCGAGGAAATCAAGCATGACCCGGCGTCCCAGCCAGAAGACCAGCCGCTTCAGCGCGACGAGGAGGCGCCCGAAGAATTCTGGAAGTTCAGCGACGAGGAGGAGGGTGATGACGATGCGTGACCCCAAGATCCGGCAGATCATCCAGAATGTCCGCGCCGCTTATGCGCCAACGCCGGCCTACAAAAAGCTCGAAGAACATTTTCAGTCCCTGCTTGAACAACGGCGCGCCGATATGGCGGACGGTGTCAGAAGCAATGTGCGCGGTATCGTATTGGTCGGGCAGTCTGGCAGCGGGAAAACCACGGCCATTCGCGAGCTGGTTCGGCAAAACGCCCATCTGCTCGCGACCGATGCGGACAAGGAACACTGCGAGTTCATAAGCCTGCAGGTGCCAAGCCCCGCGACCATGAAATTCGTGGGCTCAGCAACGCTGCGCGCGCTTGGTTACCCCTTGTCCGGCGACAAGCAGGGCTCGGTGATCTGGGACCAGGTGAAGGTTCAGCTCAAGCTGCGGCGCACGCTCTTCTTGCATCTCGATGAGGCGCAGGACCTTGCACGCTATCAGACCGACAAGGAGCGACAATCCGTGGTCAACACGCTGAAATCCCTGATGGAGAACTCGCATTGGCCGACCGGGGTGATCCTGACCGGGATGCCGGACCTGAAGCGGATCGTGAACCAGGATCCCCAGCTGGCGCGCAGGCTTTTCCCGGTTGAGATTGACCGTCTGCACGCAGTCAAACATGTCGCGCCGGTCCTCGATCTTATAAAGAACTATGCGCGACGGGGCCAAATAAAGGTCTCCGACGGTTTGCTGACCGAGCAATTCGCGCAGCGCCTGATGCATGCTGCGGATTACGAGTTCGGCCTGATGGTCGAGATCGCTGTTCAGGCAGTGGCCAAGGCATTGCTGCAGGGCGGTGTGGGGGCAACGCTCGCGCACAGGTGTTTTGCCGATGTGTACCATGATCGAAGCGCTGCGGTGGATGCGCTGAACCCGTTCCTGGCGGCGGATTTCGTTCGGATCAATCCGCGAAGCATCTTTGATCGCCGCTATGATGATGACGAGGACCCGCAATGAACGCGCCCCTTGTCCTGGCGCTCCCCCTCATCGAGGGGGAGACGCCCTATGGCTATGTCAGCCGCAATGCGCAACGCCATCACACCACGCCTCGGGATTTCTGCACAGATATGGGGATGCGCTGGCCATTCTTGTGCTCGGCGCATCCCGATCAACTCGAACGGCTGTCCTGGATCACGGGGGCGCCCCTGGAAACTCTGACCCGCTGGTCGGCCCCGAAATCCGACATCGGCCGCTACCGCGTGGGGCAGGCCTTCTCGACCACGGGCGCGTTTCGCCGGACCGCGACCCGCCTGTGCCCGCGCTGCGTCGTATCTGCGCTTGAGGCGCGCGGCCCGGCCGGGGTGGTTCAGATGCTGGAATGGTCGGTGCTGGCGCTCTATCGCTGCCCCAGGCATGGATGCGCGCTCATCACCTTGCCGCCTGCGAAAAACTCACATGCGACCTATGATTTCGCGGGGCAGGTGCTGCGGCACGCGGAACTGCTGCGCCGTGCGCGTTGCCGTGCGACGCCGATTGCCGGGACCCGCTATGAGGCCTATGTCAGGCGGCGTATCTGGGAGGGGCCGCAAGACGATTGGCTTCGCACCTGGGATCTGACCCACATCCATCGCGCCAGTTTCACTCTGGGCGCGGCGCTCAACACGGAAGTATCCGCCTCTTTGCTACACATGCCTGCGGCGGAGCAGAGTGCATTGTGCGATACGGGGTTCGCGGCTCTTTCCGGGGGCCCCGATGCCTATCGCAGCGCGTTGGAAAAACTGCGCGCGCAGAGCCGATTTGAGCGGCCCTATTACAGCGCGGATATGGGCCCTTTCTATCATTGGCTGCGCGAGGCCTATGCCGACGCGGCACTGCATGAGCTGACAGATGTCACGCGCCAGCATGTCTTTGCGACCTATCCGACGCCGATGGACAAGGAGGTGTTCGGGAAGAAGCCGGACAAGGAGATCTGGCTCACGATGGAGGATGCGCGCAAACGCTCGGGCTTTGGCGCGGTGTTTCTCAAGCGCCTGCTTGGCCATATGCAAGGCGTGCCGGAAGGCGAGGCGCTCAAGCGGACGGATGTGCATGTGGACGAGGTTGCGCAGGCCAGGGCCTATTGGAACTCGCTCATCAATCTCAAGGACGCGGCCGGGCTGTTGGGGATCCTTCCCCAACAGGTCAAAGCCCTGCAGAACCGCGATGTGTTGTCGACGGTCAGGATCACGTCGTCCCTGCGCTACTTGCTGCGCGACGAGGTGAAGGCGCTGCTGGCCCAACTCGACGCCTTGCCGGAATGGCTGCCCGGAAAATCTGTGATGCCACTCAAGGCGTTTTGCCGGACCAAGGGGGTGCCTTTGGCGCAGGTGATTGATCTGTGGGCCCAAGGCGATCTGGACGGAAAACTGTGTCGCGGCGACGGGGCGGGGCTGCAAGCGATGGAGGTGGATTGGGACGCGCTATGCGGCAAAAGCCTTCTCCAACTCGACCGCGACCTGATGCTGCCGGAAACGGCCAGCTATCTCAAGATCGGCTTGGGATCGATCCGCCATCTGCGAGATCACGGGTACCTGTGCCAGGTCCAGCGGCGCAACCCCGACACCAATCACCGAAAGAGCTACATCTCCCGGGCCAGCATCGCAGGGTTCGAGGCGACCTATGTCACCTTGGGCCAATTGGCGGCCCTCGGGAATATTGCCCCGATCCACCTGGCCCGCCGCTTGGACCGGGAGCTTGTCCGGCCGCTGTCTTGCGGCGGCAAGCTTGTGCGGGTGTATAAGCGCGGCGACGTCTTGCCCGGCGAACAGGGGCCGCAAATGCAACATCATCACAAGGAGCGAGAAGACGCATGAGACAGAAAATGAGGGATGATCACCTTGCCAGGGATATATCGGCGCAACTGAAACTGATCTCTGATGCCTATGCGACGGGCGCGGCGTCCGAGATCGACCAGGCACTTGTCCGCGTGGTGGAGATCAGGCGGATGGAGAAGACCGGATTGCAGGATCTGCTGGAGGATTGTTCGGCGCCGGATGATGCGGAGTGATGCAACCAGAGGGCGGTTCACATAACACCCCTTCCGCGACGTTCACGCTTCGTTACGATGCGGTCGATCATCCGGTGGTTGCGACAAACTGCCATTCGAGACGCGCCTCGGCGAAGACCGCAATGCGGGACAAAGCGACCGTCGGCTTCGTCGAGGCCAACGGCGGAAAAACAACGATTCTTCGGGTTCCACTTCATGAATGCGATTAGGCACTGTCATCGGCACGCAGATGCATATCCGGCAACCTGGTCTTTGAGTAAGAAATATCCATTCGTCGCAGCGATCAGCAGCTCTGCCCGATCGGTCAGGTATACTGAGTTGTTCGAAAAAAAATAC
This sequence comes from Aliiroseovarius zhejiangensis, assembly GCF_014656375.1. Taxonomy (GTDB): domain Bacteria; phylum Pseudomonadota; class Alphaproteobacteria; order Rhodobacterales; family Rhodobacteraceae; genus Aliiroseovarius; species Aliiroseovarius zhejiangensis. The sequence continues at coordinate 153,528 of NZ_BNCH01000007.1, forward strand.
TTGGGGACATCGACCTGTGCACCCCAAATACCAAGCTCTTCTCCGGAGGTCCTGTCGAACGCCCTCATTGTACCATTGCCGATAGCAACGTAGGCATCCGATGCGGGGAGATACACCGCAACAAATCGAGAACGCTTGATCTTTGTTTGACCGGGACCGGGTACCGATAGTTCGTGCCTACCACCAACGCCCTTGAAATTCGCGAGCTGGTCTGGGTTCACTCCGGATAAGCCCTTGTCGGAAAACGCATCAAAGTCGTTTAGGACATTCCGGCGTTCCTGTCCCTTCGCAGGAACCCAGATCCCGCCCTCCAGTTCGAGCCGCACCAGAAAACGCCCCCTGAAAGGGCCATACGCTTCCTCCATGTCAATCAGTATTCGATACGGATCAGAAAGCAGGATCGCATCGTTGATAAAAACCCAATCCTTCGGTTCGAATGTTCCAAGATCATGGATGTTTCGGCTGGCGTCGATCAAATAAACTTTGTTTTCAACCTCAGTACCGAGCAATGTCATATTGATCTCGGGAAAATCAATGACTTTGGTGACCCATTCATCAATACCTTCGACATGGCTTATCGCGTCATCCTGAAGCGTATAGACATCGGCACCGGGTGGAATCTTGGAGCCACCGCGGGTAACCAGAAGCGCGTTCATGGGGGTTGACCAGCCCACCGTTCGAACCGCCGCTTCGTTTGGAAATTCCTGGATGAGCATTCGGGCGAACTCTCCCGTCGTCGGGTTTTGTCGCCAAAATTCCCGTTCCCCGAGGAAGCCAAACACTCCTATGCGTTCGCCGTTTCTTGTTTCGTGAATATCGTCCACTTCCGTGATTTTTGGGTGATCTCCCTCCAAAGGCACGAATATGTTGCCACGAACGAACCCGATTATTGTGTTTTTCACTATCGAATCGCCAAGGGAGACAATGGTGTTGTCTGCGACTTCAGATATCGCAACATTATGAATTTTGAACGGGGCGGTTGGTTGCTCGGCCTGGAACACGAGTGGTTCGACGCAAAGGTGCCGGTCACTCTGATCGGCCCATACTGGTGAGTGCGCAATAGCCACGATAAGTGCGAAAAAACTTAGACGCATAAAATTGCCTTCCAATATCTAATTCCCTTTTTTGAAGATACTGTGCTCAAGCACCTGTTAGCAACGCGTCAGTACCTTCGCCGATCAACACGATCTGCGGACATTCGCACGTACTGCAGCATCCGGTAGAAAGGGCTCTTTTGACACCTTCGCTGCGATCTGAACGAACGGCTGTTACCAGCCATTCGCGGCTCGATGAGCGAATGTCCCCTTCCAGAGGAAATCCATAGGGTGTCATTTCGCCCTAGCCTGCAAATGACCCCAGATAGCTGAGGGGTGCGCGCTCGTAAATTCGGTTCGTGTCATCACTGGTTTTGCCATGTGTCTGTCAATATTCTGCCGCCTTCACTGGTTAGCAAACGAATGTAGCGTTTTTCCGGCTGAGGGGGAGGGTCGACTCCCGCTAGGGTCGAGTAAAACATCATACGGAATATTTTGAGGGAGAGCGAATTGAACGGATCATCATTTATCATACCAATAGCATTTGCGTGCCTTTCCGTCCCGGCGCATGCGCAGGTTATTCCTCGTTACAATGTCGAAGTTTACTGCCAGCAGGTCGCAGACGTAAGCGGCGGGTCCACCATGATCTTCAATGGCTGCATGGACATGGAACAACAAGCCTACAACGCCCTGAACCCAGAGTGGGTACAACTGACCGGAAACTCTCGTAACTACTGCGCCGAAGTAGCAAAAGTTAGCGGTGGTTCATACAGCATCCTGAAAGGCTGCATTGACATGGAAACCAATGCGGCCAATGCAACACGTTCTTTCGAATTCCGAGCATCATGAAACTACACCTCACAATTCTCGCCAGTGCCTTCGGCGCTATTCTTTCAATCCCGGCCCATGCCGATTTCATTGACACGCGTTGGTCGGTCGTCGGCTTCACCGGCGAAGCATGGTTCATCAACAAGCAAAGCGTCATTGACCAGTCGCAGACATTCAATCGTGGCTATGCGAAAGGCGTGTTCTACAATTGCGAATACGCTGGGCAGTCTTCGACATATACCCGGTATGAGAACGACGCTTTTTTCACCAATCCTGAGTTTGAGCTGTTCCTGCCGTTGCGCGAGGAAATGACTATGAGCAGCGAAGCTCTATTTGTGCATCGGATCACTTGCGAAGGTAACGGCAATCCGGCCCAGCGGCGCGCGATGTATCCATTTGTCACGAACGAAGCGCGAAAATCCGCGTGGTATCTTTTCGAAGGTGGGGTGTTCTCGCTCTTCAATCCGTGATCCAAGAATGCCGTGGAAGAGACTGCGTTTCTGACGGGGTTGGGTATCGTTGTCGGCCTGACTATTGCGGGCATGATCTTTGCTACCATCACGCCGCAGATCTGCGTTTGGTTTGGTCTGGCCTTCCTTTTGGTGCCACTGGTCGCGGTGTTAAAGCCTCCGAGGCTGCTGCCGCTCCTTTGTAATTTATTGTGAATCTGATTAGAATCTGGAGCGCATAGAATTGGACGACATAGACTGGAATGATCGCGCATTTTACGATGATGGCGAATGGGTGACGTGGACTGAAATTGATGAGCAACTGCGCTATAAAGAATGGGGTGCGAAGTACCCCAACGCCATCCGTTCTATGATCCCCTACTTCGAAAATCTGATTTCACTTGCGGAGAGCTATCACTACGAAACCGGCCTGCATCTTTCCGTCTACGGAGACATCGGCGAACTGTTTGGCGCAATTACCCACGGGATCAGACTGAATAAGACCTACGCGCAAGGATCAGATGGTAGGCTCGGAAACGACCATGTTGAGGTGAAGACTATCACGCCGTTCAAAAGCAAAGACGTTGTGGTGGTCGATACATCGGGAAACTTCAACAAATTGCTCGTCGTCAAGATCAATGAACATTTTCAGGTCTCAGGGAGAATGATCGAACGAAAGGAGCTTCCAAAACGTTCGGGAAGATACTTGAAGGTAAAGTGGAGTGACCTTCCGAGTCCAACTTAATGGAATTGGGTCAGAAATGCTTGACGTTTGGGTCAGAATTGAATGACGTGATTTTCCTAATTCCTGAAGTTTTGGCTGCCAAAAGAGTCAAAGGTTCGTGACGTTCCACACCAATTGTAGAACGTCAGACGAATTTGACCTTTGCGTCATAAACTGACCCAATTCCCTTATTTGCCCATGTGGCCTGTTGCGTCGATCTGACTTCCTTTTGGAAAATCAGGGCTGATTTGCAGGTCAGACGGCGAAGCCGCCTGTTCCTGCCAATCTGCCACGTGGCGAACGCGGGAGGGGGCGAGGCAATGCTATTCGACAGGGATGGCGCGGCCCGCAGCGCAGCGAGGACACGGCCCTGTCTAATCGCATTGCCCGAGGGGGAGGGCCGCGCCCTCACCCTGACGGCCAGGGGCGTTTGGCTTGTCCAAATCCCGCTGGCTCACGAAACGAAAGCGGCGGAGCCGACAGCCGCGCGAAAACTTACGAGGACGGCCCTTAGCGGCCGTTGATAAACCCTCGGCCATGCTGCATCCGCAGCCCGCTTAGCGGGACAAAGTGAGCTTTCGCTGCGCGGGCGCCAATGGCCGCTTTCCTGTCGTCAACCCCATCTTCTCACCGTCTATACAACGGTCACATCCTGCAGGCCGTGCAGGGGCGCGCCCTCAGGAAGTTGACTGTCAATTGCTTGCCTGATCCTCATTAGTGCGGCCCGTGATGATGCCGTCATGCTGTCGTAGGCCTGAAAATCATGCGGCATGTCGGGCCATAGATCGAGCCTCACCTCGGCTCCTTTCGCTTTCTGCTCGCGCGCGAAGTCGATGATCATATCACGCAAAACTTCCCGCCCTCCCGCTTGCAAATAGAGTGGCGCAAGTCCGCTGTAATCGTACGAGATCGGAGACAAGGCACCCCGCCCATACGACTGATCGGGATCAAGCCAGCGGCCGAATTGGAGCGCCATCCAACCTTGAACCAGATCCGTAGGATCGTTGTCGTGTAGGCTCGCGCCGCGCTCCCCTATATCGGTCCATGGACAAAGCCCGATACAAAGCGCGGGCTGGGGCTTTCCTTGTGCCTTAAGCGACTGAATCAGCATCAACGCCATATGCCCTCCTGCGCTGTCGCCAATCACGACGATCTTTTCCGCAGGCACCTGCGCAGCAACGTGGTCCCACGCAGCCATGGCATCTTCGGCCTGTGCGGGATGGGGGTGCTCTGGTGTCAAGCGGTAGTCAGGTGCGAACAACCTCGCAGCAGTATGATGCGCCAGCATTTGAGCGAAACGTCCACTGACCCCGCCGTGGAAAGCATACCCACCTCCATGAAAATAGAGCAGGACCGCGTCGCTATCGCGGCATTTTGGATTATGCCAACGCCCATTGAACCCCTGCGCATTCGATGTTGAAACTGCATAAATATCGTCCGTCTGCAGTTGCACGCTGTCGAACAGCTTGCGCCCCTTCTTGATATCTGAGTGGCGCATAGCCTCGGTAAACTGGTGGCGGACAAACCGGATTCCGGTTTCCATGTTGGCGTCCCAGTCCTTGGCTATGCGGCGACCGAAAGTATGCCGGAACGACGTTAGAATTGCGATCTGACTGAGCTTCGCAAGACTGCGTAGCCGTAGCGACAGCGGGCCTGAACAGACTATTTTACCCATGTTGATATCCATTTTTCCTGTTTCGGCCTTTATTGTCTCAACAGGGGTCGAAAATATAGAATGATTGCGTCACATGGAGTTTTTGATGCCGCCGATCGCAAAACTGTTCCTGCCACCGCCTGACCTGGCGGGCTGCCTCATGGCCGGTGTTTATCGGGACACACGCGGGGCAAATCTGTCCAATGCCGACCGAATGAACCATTTTCCGGCGTCACCGCTTGTTGCGATCACGCTCGTTCAGCATGGGACGCTGCACCTGTTGCCATCAGGCACAAATTGGCGGTAGGCGGCACTGATACCGCCCCTTCGGGAAAAATCGGTTCTCCCTCCACAAGACGTTCCCATATCCAGTTGGGCGCAGGGTGATGTTGTCGCGTTGACCGTCGGTGTCTTTCCCGACGCGTGGCGCGCCCTTGGCGGTGAGGAGGCCTGTTCGACATTGCCGCCCGTTCTGGATGAGGCGTTCGAGGGCTTAGATTTCGCAGGCGATGCAGCCGAAGGCTGGGTCGCATTTTGCCAAAGGCTTCAGGCCGCATGGTCCACCGCGAGGCCGGATATCTGGCACCCTGCGGCACGCATTTCAGACTGGTCCACAGCGCTGACGACCCGTGCCGCGCTTTCAGGAGCTGGGCGCAGCCTGCGCAGCATCGAGCGCAAGATCAAACGCTTCTCCGGCCAAACGCAACGCAGTTTGGCTTTCTATTCAACCTTCGAACGGCTCCACGAGCTTTCAAGGCGCTCGGCGGAACAACCTCTGGCGGGAATTGCCGCTGACGCGGGGTATTCGGACCAGTCCCATATGGGGCGCGCCGTGCGCCGCGCGACGGGGTTCTCGCCGGCCCGGCTCAACAAAGCGATCGAGACCGAGGAGCCCTTTTGGTGCTATCGCCTCCTTGGTGAACGCTTTTGACGTCGAATGATTGCGGACGTTCGAACGTCGTGCAGCATCATGCTTTATGGGCTCTTCGCGGCTGTTAGATCGACCGCAGCATCTGGGCGCTCAATTCAACCTTGCTTCGTCACTCCCGGCCCTTTGCTGCCGTTGGCCAATGGGTCAGGATGCTGCGACGCGGCCCGTCGAACCGGCCGTTCGCTGCGGGTGCAAAATCGACTCCTACCGCGAATTGGTGGTGTGCGGGAGGAGCGGACGTTCGCTACGACGATTTTGCATGTCTCTGCCAGTGAGAAAACAGTCAGAGTGTTTCTGCTCTGTTCCAATTTGCAGATGTCAGCGCGACAAAGTGAATGCCAAGAACAGTATTAGGACTGCGGCGATCCAAGACGCGGCGACCCGCCAAAGGATGCGCAACCAAGCGTCGTCACGCCACTCCAGCACCACCCGGGGAAGCCCCGCCGCGACCGCAACCACCAGATTGGCTGCGAACAGGATGCCAAGGTGGATCGCCAAGGACAGCTCGAAAAGCCCGTGTCCCTCAAGCGAGGCGGCGACTGCCAGCGCGCCCGTTGCACCCGCCGCAAGCCGAACCTCGCCCGCCGAAAGGGACGGTGATAGTGCGGCGAGGATTGCCACCAGCGCACCCGCGCCCATGAGAACCGTCACGATCCATGGCCCCGTCGCCGCAGCCAGACCGACCCCGACCAACTGGCCTAGGATCAGGGCAGGCCACGCGCGCGGGAACCCTTCTCTTTCCCAAAGCGACGCCAGAAGTCCAAGGGCCATCAGCGGTAAAAGTGTCGCAGGATAGGCAAAGACGACCAGTGTGCCCTCGATGAAGCGGTCATAGAACCCGCCCTCGGGCAGGAACGCATGCGCTTTGGCCGGACCCGCCAGCCAGATGGCCGCGAGCGCGACACCATTCCTTCGGGAGATCAACGGCGCGCTCAGGCGAAGCCGAACAAGAAAGCCGCGCCCACGAGCGCGATCAGGCCGCCGGTGCCGCGCACGGCAGCTCGACCAATCTCCATCCGCGTCAGGAAGCCGAAGGCGATCCCCGCGAGGTGCAAGAGACCTGTGCCAACCACGAAGCCGATGGCGTAGCCGTAGGCATTGAACTGTTGCGGGAGTTCGGTGCCGTGGGCGTGGCCGTGGAAGATCGCGAAGGCTCCTACGATCACCGCCGCGACCCAGATCGGCGCCCGCACCGCAAAGGCGATCAGCAGCCCCAGCACGACACCGGACAGCGCGATCCCGGTCTCGACTGCCGGCAGCGGAGCGCCAATGATTCCGAGGGCCCCGCCGAAGGCCATTACCAGAGGGAAGACCACCGGTAGCATCCAGATTGCTGGCTGGCCCAGGAAGGCGCCCCACAGCCCGACGGCGACCATCGCGACGACGTGGTCCCAGCCAAGGATTGGGTGCCAGAAACCAGAGGCAAACCCGGTGTTGATCCCCTCGCCGGTATGGGCGGCGGCGGCGGACGCCGTCAGAACGAACAGGAGCGTCAGAAACTGCGTGTGAAACCTGAACATTGGCAAAACCTCAGAAAGAAAGTTGTCGTGCTCCACCCTAGCCTTCAGTTTCGTCGGGTCAACATGTGACGTCCACTTGGGGCTTTCACCCGACCCTCTCCGCCCGCGCAAATGAACGTGATAAGCTCAGTTGCCAACGTCTGGTTGGCGCTGTGGTGGATCGTGGCGGATAGGAGGAACCATCATGACCATTGCAAACTTACCCGCCATTCGCGCTTGCCGCCCTGCCTGGAACAAGGGCCGAGTCGTCGGACAGAAACGTCCGCTGATGCCAAAGCATGTTTGGGCCATCCGCGTGCGTCTCGAAATCGCTGAGAACCATCGCGATCTGGCGCTGTTCAACCTGGCCATCGATAGCAAACTTCGCGGATGCGATTTGGTGAAGCTGAAGGTCGCTGACATCTATGCCTCAGGCCAGGTCAAGGAACGGGCCTCGATTATCCAAAGCAAAACCCAAAGACCGGTGCGCTTCGAGATCACCGAAGGCACGCGTAAATCGATCCTGCTATGGATGGAGGAGCCGCTGATGGTCGGCTCCGAATACCTTTGGCCGGGGCGCTTTCATGAACGCCTGCACATTTCGACCCGGCAATATGCGCGGCTGGTCCGCGAATGGGTCAAGTCCATTGGACTCGATCCGACATCATTTGGGACGCATTCGATGAGGCGAACCAAGGTTGCACATATCTACCGCAAAACCGGCAACCTGCGTGCGGTTCAGCTTTTGCTTGGCCATACGAAGATGGACAGCACTGTTCGATACCTTGGCGTCGAACTTGAAGACGCGTTAGCGATCTCAGAAGCCGTTGAAATATAACTACAAGGGCCGTCTTCGCGGACGGCCCAGACTTGCCGTGCAAGTCGGCCGCCAGCGCCGCACTGCGGCTTCACCGAACCGGACGTTCGTGCATCGCGCAGCATTTTCGGAAGGCGTAGGACGGCAGAGCGGACAAAGCGGCCCTGCGCAGGGCGAAGTTGAACGTCAGCTTTGCCATGCGCGCGAGTGCGGTCTCTGCTACTCGTACTGGACGATCACGGATAGAAAGTCTTCGTCGCTTGTTACCACGGTATGGTGACCCTTGCCGTGCTTGTCTTCCATATGCCAGACGTCGCCCGGTCCAATATCCCTGGTGTCTCCATCGCTCGCAGTCACACGTACCGAGCCAGAAAGACAAATGAGCTTTTGAGCGACAGGCGTAGGATGAATTGGTTCATCCCAGCCCTTCTTGAGCCTCAAGAACATGAACTGCGTGACGGCTTCTGGCTTTGAAATCTCGATTGCTTTCGCAGGCGGCGCGAACGTTTGCTCATCGAGTTCAACTTCGATGTCTGACCAATGGCTTTCACCTTGAGGATCCGAGTACAACTTTTTGAGTTTCACTTTGGTGCCCCTTCCACATGGCCAGCCAGCTACCGATAGCGGAGTTTGGGCCGCGATGCAGAAAAACGCAAGTCGGGCTCATTCCAGACTTCTACCGCATCGCAGTACTAGCGGCACACGTCACGATCGAGTGTGGCGCTTCCGGCCCATTGCCGACCTTAATGCCAAACGTAGCGGATGATCGCTTGCACTCCGAAGCGGACCCCTTGATAGTATTTTTGGCGACTTCTGCTTAGATGGACTCAGCCTAGCGCTGCAAGCAAAGCCACAGCCTCTTCAACCGCAGTTTTTGATCTATCGGTTTGAAATTCGGTTTTGATGCCGACATCCAATGCTTCAAGTGTCCCTACAATGCCCAAGCACTTGATGGAAAGGCGTTGACGTTCACCATCGGTGAGTTCTGCACCATTGTTGGCGCAAAACACTCTCATATCTTCCAGAACTCGGATTGCATGCACTCTGTGATCGGGTGCCGACAGCATATCATGTACCTTGTCGATAAGATCGAACAAAATTTCGGTGTCGCCCGGAAAACCATCTTCGCCTGCAGGAGCTTGAAGGATTAGCTTCAGATAGTTCGTATCTAGTTGATAAGTTAGGAAACCTTCGGTCGCTTCTGCTCGCAGATATGCGGTTTCTAGGTGGTTACGCGCCATGCCGTAATTGCCTATGTCCTGCATAAATATGCTGTACTGCAGCCAAAACAGCGGTTCATTATTGATGATGATGTTATCTCTCAGTTTTTCATAAAGATCAGTTATGGATTTCTGTGTATCTGGGGCGGCACGACCAAGCAGAGACGACACCTTCCCATACTGCAGAAGAGCACCAAGGGCCTTCCGGGCTTCCCGGCTTCTTTGGGAACTGAGGTGTGCACCATTTTTCTTGCGTTTGGCCGCCTCTATCGCCAACCGGTAAATGACGCTTACTATGCCACGCGAACCCACATATTCATTCAAGAAATACTCGCTAAAGACCGCGGAGTGCAATGCGAGCGCATCTGGTGACAAAGCGCCAAACTCAAGAGCTGCGACCTCGTTTTTCAAAAGAATATCATAGGGATCACCACCCGTTATCGCACGGATGAAATCAGTACCAACATGAATTGAGAATGCTCTCATCACACAGGCAGTCGCAATGATTTTCATCGCTTCCTGGTCGGCTAGTATGGGTCTGATCGCATTGCTCAAACGCTTCTTGATGTATGGGCTATTTAACAAATCTACGAGATGATCGCGCAACTCAGTCCGGCCTGTCCCCGATAGATCTAGTCCCTCTGACGGTATGCCTGAACGCGAGAGAAGTTCCCCGAAATCTTGTCGATCCTGCCTTTCAAGTGGATTCAGATCCAGCCTACCAATTGGACTTGGCAAGAAACTGTGCACCTCGCTTCGACGAACTTGATCAGTGCCGGTGTTAATTTCGACAATGAATGTAGCGTTCTCTCGCAACTGGGCAACTTCGTCGGACACCGCCACCACATCGTCATAGGTTCTAAAAAAAACAACAAGATCATTTACTTGAGAAAGAAATTCAATCTCTGACGGGGGGATGTCACTGTGACTTGTGTAGCGTACGCAACTCTTGCCATCGGCCGACAGTTCGAGGCTGAGCATATCGGCAAAGATGCTCTTGCCGTTGGCGGTTCGAGAATGAAGCAACAGCGTCTTAGAAACTGAAAGAGCCTCAACTGCCTCTGTCATCTTCGACCCTCGTGGCAGAGCGAACTCGGCCTTTGGATAGGTTGAGGACAAAGATTGAAAATTGTAGTTGCCCCTTGTCAGGAAGGTCTCAATCTCAACGGGAGTTGGCCGAGCAACAGCTTTGTTGTCTTTGTAAGGGTCGATCAGCCGGAAGGCATTGAGTTGATGAAAATCGCTGATTGGGTCACGAGTCTCGGCGTTGGCGCAAGCCTCGGCAAATCCATCTGTTGAGATTGTGTCAACTGAGCCGTACCCTTCTAGCCTATCGAGCAAGTAATCATTAACAGGGTCGCGCAAAATAAATCTAGTTTTCTGGGAAATTCGCGGGTCTTTAGTCAGATACTTGGCGACAGTAAAGTCATTTAGATTGTAACCTACAAAGAAAATCCATTCAGCGCCCTGAACATCTCTTTCGAACTGATCCCACCATGGGCTTTCCAAGGCCGCTTGCTCTGCATATGAGCGATGATCAAGTACAAGCTGTGAAAGAACATTTTTCTTGTCACAAGCATGAATGTACCCATGCAAATGCACCACGGTGTTTGAAGGAAACTTGCGAGGTCTGTCATCATCAATCGAAAATGATAGGCGCCGGCTTCCTGATCCGCTGTCCTTTTCAAAGAACTCGACAGCATCATCGTAATTTGTGGTGTAAATCCTTCTCCACCGCTTGCCCAAAATTGTCTTTTGGTCCTCATTCAACCCCGTGATGACAAAAAGATCATGCAGCAGTCCTGTAGCCGCAAAGCTAAAATGTCACCCATGAGCAATTCAGGAATGTCACTCTCCCGTCCGAAG
>NZ_BNCH01000008.1 GCF_014656375.1 Aliiroseovarius zhejiangensis
ATGAGCCAGACCCTCTCTTAGATCAGGCCGCTAACTGCCCCAAAAACTCTGACGACGGACAGCAGATGAAATAGAGCGCCTTGGCCGGGCCTATCTGGATTGGGGTAAGCGCATGGCTGACCAGGCTAAGGCCGCCATGCAGAAGATAGCCTCCCAGGATCCTCAGACGCCCATCAGCGCGCAGGACTGGCAAGAGCTGACCCAAGCATTTTGTGAAACTTCCGCTGAGTATTGGGTCAAAAGCAGCGATGTTCTAAGTAAAAGTTCCCGTAGCATTAACATGGGAAAACACGTCGAAATGGCAATCCGCGAAGATCTCCTTGATCTCTATACCCGAGACAATAGAGCCCCAGAAACGCTCCCACGGGATACGCTAAAAACCATAGAAGAGTTTGCAAAATACATCGAGCCGGGCCTACCACATCGAATGGGAGGGCTACCCGACCCCATCCAAAGTGACGCCTGTGATCCAAGCGATCCGCTCCTATTCCAGGTGGCAAGCGATTTGGCGATGGGATGGGTGTGGGGTGATGTCGGAGCTCTCTACGTTACTATCTCTGAGAGCGACTTACGCAAAAGTCGGTTTGAACATGTCGAGGCATGGCTTGAGGGGCACTAACAAATAGAAGCCGTTTCAGCGTAACAGTGTAGTCCCGCAAGCTGACGTTCAGTTATCCGGTTTGAGCGGCGGCTTCGTCCCGCATCCTGTAAACACAATCTCTCGGACCTAATGGCTGCAATGGTGGCGGGACGAATGGCGCCGCCGCATTCGTTGCGTGGGCCAGCGGGATCTGGACGAGCCAAACGCCCTTGGTCGTCAGGGTGAGGGCGCTGCCCTCTCGTGCGTTCGCCACGTCAGGTTGCCACGCCATCCATCCAGTCGATATGCCGTTACCCGCGAGGCGGTTTCTGTGGCCTTCCAGACCAGGGAAGAAGGTGATGTTTATCGCGAAGCCAAGCGCGAGGAATGGGAACGGTTCTGCAAAGTCTCCCACACGTTTGACAGGGCTATACCTTTCACGTGGAAATTTAGCACAGCAGTAATCCATGTGAATGAAGAGAGGCGGCAAGAGGATGAACCGCCTCAGTCGTGCAGCCGCACATTCCCGGGCGACGCCGTTACTGAAGAGGCCGAGAAGCCGCTGTTCACGAGAATCTGGTTCGCGCCAATGGTGATCACAACCAATGCGGCCAGTGCTGCAAGGAATGCTTTCATCCTATGCCTCCTTGCCCTGCTGGATTTCGGCGTTGCGCACCTCGTCCACCCACAGGCTGTGGTGTTCGCGGGCCCATTGCTCCTCGACCTCACCGCTGCCCATGGCATCAAACGCGCCTTCCATCCCGACCGAGCCGATATAGATATGGGCCAGAATAATGGCCAGCAGCACAAAGCTGACGACCGCGTGCCACAGTTGGGCGTATTGCATTTCTTCCTGTGGGGTCAGCGGATAGGGCAAGGCGTCCTGCCCGAACCACCCCGGCACGCCCCAGTCGTTCAACACAGCAAAGGTGGCGCCGAAAATGTTGAATTCGAACGGAAACAGCAGCGACAGGCCAGACAGCGAAATCGATGCGCCCAGAACGATCGTGGACCAGAAAATCAGTTTCTGCCCGGCGTTGAATTTCTTGGCCGGAGGGTGCCCGCCGCCAAACAGCCCGCCCCCTTGCGCCAGCCATCTGAAATCGGTGCGGTCGGGCAGGTTGTGGATGACCCAGGAGACAAAGACGATCCCCAGCGCAAGAATGAACGCCCATGAGATATTGTTGTGCACCCACTTGGTGCCAATTGCGAGGGTCGAGAATGCCTCGTGCCCGAAGGTGGGGATCAGCACCTTGCGACCGAACAGGGAAATCAGACCGGTCACACCGAGGATCAGGAAAGAGCCGGCCAGCAGCCAATGACCAAACCGTTCGAACCCGCTGAACCGCGTGATCGTGCGGCCGGTCTTTTCGCCATCAATGCGAATACGCCCACGGATCAGGTAAAACAGCGCCAGCAAAACCAGCGTGCCGCCCAAAAGCCCCGCGCCATAGGTCAACAGCGGGCCTTCGCGAAACTTCAGCCACCACATGCCACCATCCTGGATCAAGGTCTTGACCGCTGGTCCACGCGATTGAGTCGAAATATCCGCCGAGTCATAGCGCAGCGCGCGCCACAGATCCGGGTCGGACTGCCCCCCGCGTGTGCCAAGCGGCGCAGTCATGGGCGCGGCGGCCTCCGGGTCGCCGGTGGCAGACCTGCGAAATTCATCATCCACCTTTTGCTGGGCCTGACGGCGCAGGATATCGTCCAGCGTTTGCGCCCCACCGGTTTCAGCGCGCGGATTGTCCACAGCCTGTTGCGCCATGGCGGGCACCATCAGACCAAAGATCAGGGCGAAAACGGCAAAAAGGCGAAACATCCGGATGTTCCTTACGTCAGGTCACAAAAGTTGGGCGACCTCATCCCGGGCCGCCCGATTTTCACAGGGGAAACGGGCGGGATCAGCCACCGCTTCCCAGGCGCGGCCCGTCTTGGCCCTTCTTGTCATAGGCTGTGCCCCAGCCCCAGGCCCCGGCGCCGAACCCGCGGGCGACGATCCGTTCGCGATAGATCTCGGACACGGTGTCGCCATCGCCCGCCAGCAGCGCCTTTGTCGAACACATCTCGGCGCAGATGGGCAGCTTGCCCTCGGCAATCCGGTTGCGGCCGTATTTGGCAAACTCGGCGGTCGAATGGTTTTCTTCCGGCCCACCGGCGCAGAAGGTGCATTTGTCCATCTTGCCACGCGACCCGAAATTGCCCGCTTGCGGATATTGCGGCGCCCCGAACGGGCACGCATAGAAGCAATAGCCGCAGCCGATGCACAGGTCTTTCGAGTGCAGCACGATGCCGTCGGCGGTCTGATAGAAGCAATCCACCGGACAGACCGCCATGCAGGGCGCATCCGAACAATGCATGCACGCGACTGAAATCGAACGCTCGCCGGGCAGTCCATCATTGATCGTGACAACACGGCGGCGGTTGATGCCCCAGGGGACCTCGTGTTCGTTTTTGCAGGCGGTCACGCAGGCGTTGCATTCGATGCAGCGTTCAGCGTCGCACAGGAACTTTGCTCTCGCCATGATCGGTCTCCTTCTTATGCGGTCCAGATTTTGCAGAGAGTTGCTTTGGTCTCTTGCATCTGGGTTACGCTGTCATAGCCATAGGTTTGCGCGGTGTTGCTGGATTCCCCCAGAACGTAGGGGTCGGCCCCCTCGGGGTATTTGTCGCGCAAATCCTTGCCTTCGAAATGGCCGCCGAAATGGAACGGCATGAACGCCACCCCCGGACCCACACGTTCCGTCAACATCGCCATCACCTTGACCTTGGCGCCTTCCGGGCCTTCGACCCAGACCTGTGCGCCGTCACGAACGCCAAGGTTGTTGGCATCGCGCGGGTTGATTTCGACGAACATATCCTGCTGCAATTCCGCAAGCCACGGGTTCGACCGGGTTTCTTCGCCCCCGCCTTCGTATTCGACCAGACGGCCCGAGGTCAGGATGATCGGATAATCCTTCGAGAAGTCGTTGGTCTGGATCGAGCTGTACATCGTCGGCACGCGCCAGAACTTCTTGTCCTCATAGGTCGGATAATCGGCCACAAGATCGCGGCGGTTGGAATAAAGCGGCTCGCGGTGCAGCGGCACGGGGTCGGGGAAGGTCCAGACCACGGCGCGGGCCTTGGCGTTGCCGAAGGGCGCGCAGCCATGCTTGATCGCGACGCGCTGGATGCCGCCTGACAGGTCGGTTTTCCAGTTCACCCCGCCCGTCTTGGAATCGTAATCCGATGGGATTTCGCCCTGCTGCGATGTCTCGCCGACCTCTTCGGTGTTGCCGCCATCATCCGCAGGCTCTGCCGCCAGGGGCGCCCCATCGGGGAAGCCCGCAACGCGGTCGATGCTGGCGCGTTCCTCGTCCGTCAGATCGCCGTCCCAGCCCAGATCACGCAGCATCTGCATGGTGAACTCGGGATAGCCATCCTTGATTTCGGACCCTTTGGAATAGACGCCTTCGGCCAGCAGGTTGTCACCGTCACGTTCCACCCCGAAACGGGCGCGGAAGGTCAGACCACCTTCGGCCACCGGGATCGACATATCGTAAAGCAGCGCGGTGCCGGGGTGGTTCATCTCGGCCGTGCCCCAGCAGGGCCAGGGCATACCGTAGAAATCGCCATCTGCCGGGCCACCATTGGCGCGCAGCGTCGTCTTGTCGAACGTGTGCTGGTTGGCCATGTGCATCTTCAGACGCTCGGGGCTTTGACCGGTATAGCCGATGGTCCACATACCGCGGTTGAACTCGCGGGTGATGTCCTCGACATTCGGCTCGCCACCCTCGTCAATTGCAATGTTGCGGAACAGGCGGTCATGGAAGCCGAATTTCTCGGCAAATTTCGCAATGATCGTGTGGTCGGGCAGCGATTCAAACAGGGGTGCCATGATCTGCTCGCGCCACTGCAGCGACCGGTTCGAGGCCGTGGCCGAGCCGCGGGTTTCGAACTGCGTCGCCGCCGGCAGCAGATAGACGCCATCGGTGCGGTCCTGCAGAACTGCCGAAACCGTCGGATAGGGGTCGACCACCACCAGCATGTCCAACCGCTCCATCGCGGTTTTCATTTCCTTCAGCCGGGTTTGCGAGTTCGGCGCGTGGCCCCACAGAACCATCGCGCGGGTGTTGTCGGGCTGGTCCAGATTGGCCTTGTCCTCAAGCACCCCGTCGATCCAGCGGCTGACCGGAATGCCGGTCAGGTTCATCATCTTTGTCTCGCCCACCGTCGCGTCCGAGAACCGGCCTTTCAACCAATCAAGGTCTTCTTCCCAAACGCGCGCCCAATGCGCCCAGGCCCCTTCCGACAGGCCATAATAGCCCGGCAGGGTGTCGGCCAGAACGCCAAGGTCCGTGGCGCCCTGCACGTTGTCGTGGCCCCGGAAAATGTTGGTGCCCCCACCGGCGCGGCCCATGTTGCCAAGCGCCAGTTGCAGGATGCAATAAGCGCGGGTGTTGTTGTTGCCGTTCGTGTGCTGGGTTCCGCCCATGCACCAAATGACGGTGCCGGGGCGGTTGTTGGCCAGCGTGCGGGCGACACGCTCAAGCTGTTCGCCGGGCGTGCCGGTGACGCGCTCGACCTCTTCGGGGGTCCATTTCTTCACCTCGTCGCGAATTTGGTCCATGCCCCAGACGCGGGTGCGGATGAAGTCCTGATCTTCCCACTTGTTCTCAAAGATATGCCACAGGATGCCCCAGACCAGCGCAACGTCCGAACCAGGCCGGAAGCGCACATATTCGTCGGCATGGGCCGCCGTGCGGGTAAAGCGCGGATCGCAGACGATCATCGGCGCGTTGTTTTCTTCCTTGGCTTTCAGCAGGTGCAGAAGCGACACCGGATGCGCCTCGGCCGGATTCGAGCCGATCAGGAAGATCGCTTTCGAGTTGTGGATGTCGTTATAGCTGTTGGTCATGGCGCCGTAGCCCCATGTATTCGCCACACCCGCCACCGTGGTCGAGTGGCAAATCCGCGCCTGGTGATCGACGTTGTTTGTGCCCCAATAGGCGGCGAATTTGCGGAACAGATAGGCTTGTTCGTTGCTGTGCTTGGCCGAACCAAGCCAATAGACGGAATCCGGCCCGCTTTCGTCGCGGATCTTCATCATGCCGTCACCGATCTCGTTGATCGCCTGTTCCCAGCTCAGGCGAACCCATTCGCCGTTTTCTTTCTTCATCGGGTATTTCAGGCGACGCTCGCCATGGGCGTGTTCACGCACCGAGGCACCCTTGGCGCAGTGCGATCCCAGGTTGAACGGGCTGTCAAAACCGGGTTCCTGCCCGGTCCAGACGCCGTTGTCGACCTCGGCAATCACCGTGCAGCCGACCGAACAATGCGTGCAGACGGATTTCTTGATCTCGATCGCCCGCTCTGCGGCTGTTTGCGCGGTGGCTTGCGTGACCGTGCCGCCGGTGGCGGCAACAGCGGCCAGCCCGCCGATGGCAAGCCCCGAACCGCGCAGGAAGCTGCGGCGGTCAACAGTGGTGGCCGAGCGGGCGGCGCTTGGCGTCGCGCTGCGGCGTGCGCTTCCGTTTGTCTTTTTTCTAAGCATCGTCATTCTCCCTGGCCCTGCGCAGCAGGTGGCTTGGTATCAATGTGAATTACCCGTCCAAGCAATGCATGGGCGGTGGCGCGACCCTAAAAGCGGGTGCTTTTCAGATAGGCGCGCGTGTGTTCGGTGTCCTGCATCACTTGCGATGACAGATCGACCTGGGCCGGTTCGGCCTCAGCGGCCGTGCCAGCGGTTGCAGCGGCAACTGCGGCACCCGGCACCGCCGTCCCGGCGATCTTCAGGAAATTGCGGCGGGTCGTGCCCTGTTTCTTGTCCGTCATTCGAATGCCCCCTTCCTGGGTTGCGTGTCACGGCGGCCCCTTGCCGCCCGGTTTACCGGCAGGCCGTCAGCCTGCCATCATGCGGAATGCTTCCTGTTCGATATCCATGAAGGCCGCCCCGACGGCACCGACCGAAGCATACAGAACCGACCCTTTCGCACCTTGCAGATCGGTAAAGAAATGCGGTGCCCAGGGGCCGATATGTTTGTTGTAAAACGCCCGTTGGCGCGGCAGATCAACAGCGTTGCTGAAACGACCGACAATCATTCCGCCCATCATCTCAAGCAGTGATGCGATGTTATCCTCGGGTTCGAACGTATTGGGCGACCGGGTGATGCCAAGCGCCGCCATGTCCGCCCGCAAATTGGCCAGAGGTTTTTCGTTCAGAAACCCGGTCATGTAATAGCTGGCATAGGGCAAAAGCTCGCCCCGTCCCAACCCGATGAACAAGGCATCATATTCACGCTGTGCGGCCTTGGGCTTGGTCACTTTCGCAACCCGCGCCAGCCCCCCGATCGCCTGGCCAAGCGGTGAGTCGTCGCCAGTCAGCCCGGCGGTTTGGGCCAGCAGCATTTCATCCGGCGGCCCCGCCAGCATCAGGCCGAGATAGTTGTAAAGGTCCGCGCGCAGGCGATCCTCTTCGGTGATCTCGGGATTTGTTTGCGTCAGGGTCATGCGGTGTGTCCGTCGAAGTTGAACACCATCCGGCGCGGCTTTGGGTGGTCAGGCTCTGCCCCCCCTTCCGACGCGGTTTCAGGCGTTGTCGTGTCTGACCAATCGACCTGTGCGATCTGGTCACTTGTACGGGCTTGCGCGTCACCCTCATCAAGCGGTGACGGCTGATCTTGCGGCGCGGGCGCATCGGCGATCCGATCTTCGCCCCCCTCCGCGTTCAGCACATGCGCCAGAAGCCCCTTGCCAACCTGATAGCTGGTCGCGATTGCTCTGTTGCCATAGCTTCCCGTAAGGTAATCATCGTCATAATCATTCAGCCCGTCAACACATGCCAGCACCGGATTGCTGCGCCACAGCTTGCGCAGCGCGCGTTTGCGGATGTGTTCGGGCACCGCTTTCGCCATGAAGGCGGCGAAATCATCACCGCTGACCAGCGTATCGGGGTCAGGCAGACCCAGCTCGGCCAGAATCTCATCGTCGGTCTTGTCCGCCAGCGCCTGCTGGTCCTGCAGATCAAGCGCGGCTTGTGCTTCGGCCTCTGCCTCGGCCTGCACGGCGGCGCGGCGGCGGTCCCAGAATGTCGCGGGTTTGCGCATCACGATGCCTCGCGGCGGTGGCGGGGCGCGCGATAGACATCGCTGTCCTGCGCGATGCGCGGATCACCGATGCCATCCTCGGCGCCGTCGACTTTCATATTCTTGCGCTTGCGCTTCACGAATGTCTCTTCAACATGGTGCTTGCCGACGAAATCCGCGATCCACGCGCGCATCCCGTCGGGCATCGGCAGCTTTTCCACCAGGGCTTCGTCCGAATCGCAGTAATCCTGCGCCTCATAGGGTGAAGCGGTGGCCAGCGAAACGGTCCAAGGCGTTTCGGGTCGGGCCGGATCGGGGTTCAGCACGACATAGATTGACGGCGAACGCGCCTGAAGCTCGTGAACATAGGCTTCGGTATCTGATGGATAGAGTTGCAGCGGAACGGTGGCGGCAAGATAGTCCGTCACCTGCCCCTGTTGGCGCAGAACGGTCCAATCGGTCGAACCCGCGCCCGGCACCATATCGACGACGCGCCACGCCCATTTCGCCCACCGGGTCACGCCGGGCGATTTGCGAATCACAACCCCAAGCGGGATGGATTGCGAATTGGGAAACACGAAGGACACGCTGGCACCTGCTGGCTGCAATAATTTATTTCCGTAAATCAGTGTAATGATACACGCAGGAAATGAAAGAGGGAGCAGCCGGTGCAGGTAGAAATTGATCGCCCAATCTTCACGGATCGCCTTTCATCCCGCGCCGTTCCGTCCTACGTAGTCTGGGTGAGGGGTCGAAATGAAGAAAACGCTGCTAATCTGTGATTGTCTGGGAACGCAGGCCATTGACGCCCAGACGCTGGGCGCCGCAACGGGGCGTGTCTGCACGGCTGTGCATACATCGCTGTGCGACGCACAAATCGACCGCGCGGCCAGGGCGATGGCGGATGGCGAGGTGATGATCGCCTGCCAGCAAGAGGCCACGCGCTTCGCCGATCTTGCCGAAGACCTTGGCGTCCCCATGCCCGATTTCGTCGACATCCGCGACCGCGCAGGGTGGACGGCGGACAGGGCAGACACAAAGCCGAAGATGGCTGCGCTGATCGCGGATGCGTCCCGCCCTGCGCCTGCGCCCAAGACGGTCGATGTGACCTCGGACGGTGTGTGCCTGATCATCGGCGCGCCCGGCCCTGCCTTTGACGCCGCCGAGAAGCTGGCCGATATCCTCGCCGTGACGGTGCTTGTGCCTGACGCAAGCGATCTTCCGGTCACGTCGCGGTTCGACATCTGTGTGGGGCGGTTGGGTCATGTATCCGGCACTCTGGGTCAGTTTTCGATCCGCATTGATGCGTTCCAACGCGTCATTCCCGGCGGGCGTGGGGCACCGTCACTGACCGACCCGCGCGATGGGGCGCAATCATCGTGCGACGTGATCCTTGATCTGTCCGGCGATACCCCTCTGTTTCCCGCCCCCGACAAGCGCGACGGCTATCTGCGCGCGGACCCCAACAGCATTCCTGCGGTGGCCGATGCCGTGCTGGCCGCCAGCCAGATGGTCGGCACCTTCGAAAAGCCGCTTCATATCCGATTGCAAGAACCGCTTTGCGCGCATTCGCGGGCGGAGCAGCCTGCATGTTCGAACTGTCTGAATGTCTGCCCCATCGGGGCCATTCTGCCCGCAGGCGATCATGTCCGCATCGACCCCTTGATCTGTGCCGGGTGCGGGGCGTGTTCCGCCGTCTGCCCGTCCGGCGCGATCAGCTATGACGCGCCACCGGTCGATCATGTATTTCACCGCATCGGCACGCTGGCCTCTGCCTATCGCAAGGCCGGAGGAACGGCTGCCGCGCTGCTGGTCCATGACAGCCACGGGGCCGAGATGATCCGCCTTGCCGCCCGTTTCGGCAAAGGCCTGCCCGCCCACGTGATCCCGCTGGAGATCGACGCCCTGGCCATGTTCGGCCATGCCGAGATGCTGGCCGCGCTCGCTGGCGGTTTTGCCGCGGTCGATATCCTGCTGGCCCCGAAAAGCGACCGCGACGTGTTGCAGGCCCAGGCCGATCTGGCCACCGCGATCGGGGCCGAGGGCCGCGTGAGCCTGCTGGACATCGCCGACCCCGACGCGCTGTCGGATCACCTGTATGATCGCGCCGCGCCTGACGATCTGACGACGACCCCGATCCTGCCGCAGGGCTCGCGCCGCCAGATTGCCCGGCTGGCCGCCAAGACCCTGCATCCTGACGCCGAGACAATCCCCCTGCCCGACCACGCGCCCTATGGTGCGGTGATCGTGGACACCGATGCCTGCACGCTGTGTCTGGCTTGCGCCTCGCTGTGCCCGTCCGGGGCGTTGGCCGACAATCCCGACAAGCCGCAACTGCGCTTTCAGGAAGATGCCTGCCTGCAATGCGGATTGTGCGCCCATGTCTGCCCGGAAGACGCGATCACCTTGCAGCCGCAGCTGAACCTGACCGACGCCGCGCTGTCCCAGACCGTTCTGAACGAGGAAGAGCCGTTTGCCTGCGTGGAATGCGGCAGTCTGTTCGGCGTCAAATCCACCATCGAACGCATCACCGAAAAGCTTGCGGGCAACCACGCGATGTTTGCCAATCCCGATGCGCTGCGGATGATCCAGATGTGCGACAATTGCCGTGTGAAAGCGCAGTTTCATGCCCAGGACAACCCGCTCACGCTGGGCGAACGCCCCCGCGTGCGCACCACCGAAGACTATCTGTCTGAACGCAAAGATCACTGATCTCTAGCCAAGGAGAAGAAAGATGAACGACGAATTCAACATGTCCATGCGCAAGTTCCTCAAGCAGGTTGGCGTGACCTCGCAACAAGCCATCGAAGAGGCGTTTCGCAAGACCGATGGCACCGATGGAAAGGAATACGAGGCGCGCGTGGTGCTGACCGTCGATGGTGTTGACCTTGAACACATCGTGACCGGCAAGATCAAAGGCTGAGCCGACATGACAATTGGTCGTGACGACGTTCTGGCCGCGCTGAACACGCTGGCCGATCCGGTCAGTGGTGCGCCATTGGTCGAGGCTGGCGTGATCAAGGCCCTGACGGTCGAGGATGGCATCGTGCGCTTCGTGATCGAGGCCACCGGCAGCCACACCGACGCCTATGCCAGGGTGAAGGACGAGGCCGAGACTAAGATCGGCGCGCTGCCCGGCGTCACATCGCTGTCGGTTGTGATGACGGCACACAGCGCGCCCCCTGCCCCGCCCGATCTGGGTCTTGGGCGGCGCGCGGAACCGGCGGGACCGGAAAAGGTGCCGGGCGTCGACCGGATCATCGCCATTGCCTCGGGCAAGGGTGGCGTGGGGAAATCCACGATTTCGGCCAACCTTGCTTGTGCTTTGGCCGCCGAGGGGCGGCGGGTGGGGCTGCTCGATGCCGATGTCTATGGGCCATCGCAGCCGCGTATGCTGGGGGTGTCGGGGCGTCCGTCCTCGCCCGATGGCAAGACGATCCTGCCGATGCGCAACTATGGCGTCACGATGATGTCCATCGGGCTGATGACAAATGATGATCAGGCCGTGGTCTGGCGCGGGCCGATGTTGATGGGCGCGCTTCAGCAAATGCTGACACAGGTGCAATGGGGCGCTTTGGATGTGCTGATCGTTGATCTGCCGCCCGGCACCGGTGACGTGCAGATGACGCTGGCCCAGAAGGCGCAGCTTGACGGGGCGATCATCGTGTCCACCCCGCAGGATGTGGCGCTTCTGGATGCGCGCAAGGGGGTTGATATGTTCAATCAACTGGGCACCCCTATCATCGGCATGATCGAAAACATGTCGACGCATATCTGTTCGCAATGCGGGCACGAGGAACACACGTTCGGCCATGGTGGCGTTGCGGGCGAAGCCGCGAAGCTGGGCGTGCCGTTGTTGGCGGAAATTCCCCTGCACCTCGACATTCGGACGGCTGCCGATGGCGGCGCGCCGATTGTGGTGTCCAAGCCCGACAGCCCGCAGGCCGCGGCGTTCCGCGAGGTGGCGCAAAAGCTGGTCGCAGCCGGTCACGCATGACGCAGCCGGTCTTTCCCCCCTTGTTCACCGGGCTTGACGCCGATGGCGCGGACCCGTTCGCGCTGGCCTGTGCGCAGGCGAAAGGGGTGTGTGACGCGGGGCTTGTCACCTATGACCTGGCCCATGACCGCCTGCGCGCAGCCATTGTTTTTGCACCCGAGGTGCCGCTGCGCCAGGCCGCCTCTATGTTGCCCCTGTGCGGGGTGGGGTTTCAAAACGCCCTTGGCGCGCTGGCCCCGCCCGAGGTCGCGGTGCATCTGGGCTGGGACGGCGGGATTTACGTGAATGGCGGGCTGTGCGGCGCGCTGAGTATCGCGGCGTCCGGGCGTGACCCAGAGGCTGTGCCAGATTGGTTGGTCGTCGGGCTGTCGCTGAACCTGTGGCCACCTTCGGACGACACCGGGCACACGCCTGACGCAACCGCGCTTTATGCCGAAGGCTGCGGCGATGTGGACGCGCCACGGTTGCTTGAAGCATGGGTGCGCCACACGCTTGTTGCCTTGAACGACTGGGCCGAGGATGGCACCGCCCGCCTGCACGCCAACTGGCTGGGCGTGGCCCACGGGCGCGACACCGAAGTGACAGTCGCAGGACAGCGCGGCACCTTCGTCGGCCTTGACGAAAACCTTGGACTTTTGCTGAAATCCGGCGATCACTCCCATCTGATCCCCCTGACCGCCTTGCTGACGGAGCCCGCATGAAACTTGCCCGCGCGATCCATTTCGACGAAAGCGACACCCGCGTGTTTCACAACCCGGCCCGCACCGGCGAATGGTGCATTTCCGGCGGGTTCGAGTTCTCGAACTGGGGCGAGGCCGATCTGGTCGGCAAGGCACGGCAAGCCTTCGCAAATGGCTGGCTGGGGTGCGAGACCTTCGGCCGTGTTACCTTCGTTGCCGTGACCCAGATCGAACCCGCTGAGCATGACAGGCTGGCCGACCGTCTGGCGCAGCATTTCGTCGACATCTATGGCGCGCCTTCGGTCGAGGTCGCGCGCGCTGTCGCCTTGGAAGAGCTGTCGCAGATGGCCGATCTGTGCGACGAACACCCGGCCAATACGCTGCTGACCGTCGCGCGCGCGTTGACCGAAGTCGGTGTGCGCGAAACCTATCGCGTGATCGAAGCGCAAGACGCAGGGCTTGAGCAATTCGCCATCCACGCCACGCCGGACGATCCGCAGCACTAAGCTGCCTGCCCCTCATTCTCGCCAGATCCTGATCGCCCACGCCGGCCCGCTGTCGTCACTTTCTGCGGGCAGGTTCGGAATAGGGATGGATTCTTGTGTATTCTTGTGCAAAATTTCCCATACGCGGGAGGAAACACACCCATGGAAAGCTTTTCAGCAATCTTGGCCGAGGCGTTGGGCCTGATCCTGTCCTGGGATGCCGACGTGATCGAGATCATCGTGCTGTCCCTGCGCGTGACGCTGTCTGCCGTGGCAGTGGCCTGTATGATCGGTTTTCCGCTGGGCGCCATGGTCGGCGCATTCCGCTTCCCCCTGCGCACGGGCGTGATCGTGGTGATGAACACAATGATGGGCCTGCCGCCGGTTGTCGTCGGTCTGCTGGTGTATCTGATGCTGTCCGCCGCCGGACCCTTGGGGGTTCTGGGGCTTCTGTATTCCCCCACGGCCATGATCATCGCGCAAACCATTCTGGTCACGCCCATCGTGGCAGCCCTGACGCGGCAGGTGATCGAAGACCTTTACAACGAATATTCCGAGCAGTTCACATCGCTTGGCGTCGGCCCGCTTGACCGGGTGCTGGCGCTGCTTTGGGATGCGCGCTACAGCCTGTTGACGGTGGCGCTGGCCGGGTTCGGACGCGCCGTGGCCGAGGTGGGCGCGGTCATCATCGTTGGCGGCAATATCAACCATGTCACGCGGGTGATGACGACAACGATTGCGCTGGAAACGTCGAAGGGCAATCTGCAACTGGCGCTGGCCCTTGGAATGATCCTTCTGACCATCGCGGTGATCGTGAACGGCCTGTTGATGGCCATTCGCGGCACCGCGGCAAGGGCGGCCTATGTCTGAGGTGGTCGTGAACATAAGCGAACGCAAGCGCGCCCCGCTGGCCCGCGCCAGGACCACGTCCACGGCGCCGCTGATGACGGCGCGTGGCCTGTGTTTCGACGCGGGCGGGCAACGCCTGATCGACGGAATTGACCTGGACATCCATCCGGGCCGCTGCACCGTGATCATGGGCGCAAATGGCAGCGGCAAAAGCCTGCTCCTGCGCCTTCTGCACGGGTTGCTGACCCCAACAAAAGGCGAGGTCAACTGGCAGGGGCACCCTCTGGACCCCGCAGCACGTCAGCAACAGGCCATGGTCTTTCAGCGCCCGGTCATGCTGCGCCGATCCGTTGCCGCCAACCTGCGCTTTGCCCTGTCGGTGCGCGGTGTGCGCGGTGCCGAACGCAAAAGGCGCGAGGGCGAAACCACCGCCCTGGCGCGTCTTGACGCGCTGAAGGACAAACCCGCCCGCGTTCTGTCCGGTGGTGAACAACAGCGCCTTGCCATGGCGCGCGCCCTGATCTGTGCACCGCGCATGTTGTTCCTGGACGAACCGACCGCCAGCCTCGACCCGGCCTCGACCCAGGCGATCGAACATATGATCGAGGACGCGCGCGCAAGCGGCACCACGATCCTTGTCGTCACCCATGACGCGGGCCAGGCGCGCAGGTTGGGTGACGATCTGATCTTTCTGCATGACGGACAGGTTGCCGAAACCGGCCCCGCCGCACAGGTGCTGGACAACCCGCAGTCGCAGGCCGCGCAGGCATGGCTCGGAGGCCGCCTGTTTGTTCCCACAACCCCCTGATATCCCCTGATCATGATAGGAGTATGATGATGTTCAGACGCAGTTTTTTTGGCATGGCTTCTGCCGGCCTTCTGGCGCTTGGCCTGACTGGCCCTGCCAACGCACATGATGATCATATCGTGGTGCAATCCACGACCTCGACCCAGAACTCGGGTCTGTTTGACCATATCCTGCCGATCTTCACCGACAAGACCGGGGTGGAAGTGCGCGTGGTGGCCGTGGGCACGGGCCAGGCCATCAAGAACGCGGCAAATGGCGATGGCGACGTGCTGTTCGTCCACGCCAAAGCGGCGGAAGAGGCGTTTGTGGCCGACGGTCACGGCGTTAGCCGCAGCGACGTGATGTATAATGATTTCGTCATCGTTGGCCCACCCGCAGACCCGGCAGACGTCGCCGGCATGTCAGATGCCACGGCCGCCTTGTCCAGGATCGCCGCGGCCGAAGCACCGTTCGCGTCGCGCGGGGATGACAGCGGCACCCACAAGGCCGAGCTGCGCCTGTGGGCTGAAGCGGGCGTCGACGTGGCGGCGGCCTCGGGCGGCTGGTATCGCGAAACCGGGTCCGGCATGGGGGCCACGCTGAACACCGGCACCGGCATGGGTGCCTATATCATGACCGACCGCGCCACGTGGATCAGCTTTGGCAACAAGGGCGATTACCAGATCGCGGTCGAAGGCGATGAAAAGATGTTCAACCAATATGGCATTATTCTGGTGAACCCCGAGACGCACCCCAACGTGAAGGCCGATCTGGGCCAGCAGTTTGTTGACTGGGTGTTGTCGGACGAGGGGCAAGAGGCGATTGCGTCCTACAAGGTGGACGGTCAACAATTGTTCTTCCCGAACGCCAGGTGACCTGAATCCTGCCGTGAAACAGGGCGCGCCGGGTTTCAAGGCGCGGCCAACCCGGTCAGCCGGTCAATGCGGCAGCCAGCGCACCGCGCCCAGATCGCTCAGGTCATAGCCGCCCATCGCCGCCGCCTTGTCGTGACATGCGGGTGTGCGGGCGAATTTCAGAAGTGTCTGCACCGGGGGCGTGAAATAGGTGTGCTGGTCGATCAACAGGTCAAACCGTTCTTCGGCCAGCGGCAGGAAGCCAAGGCTGAATTGGCGGGCCATCGCCTCGATTCCCGTGGCGGCATCTGCCTGCCCGGCGGCAACCAGGCCCGCGGCCTCGTGCTCGGTATGTGCAAGCTCGCTGACCAGATCCAGATCGCCCGGATCAAGGCCGTCTCGCTTCAGCATCGCGTCGAAAAACGTTGCCCCACCTGCGCCGGGCTGACGCTGCACAACCCGCTTGCCTTTCAGATCGGCCATGCCGGTTATCCTGTCAGCCACATCGGGGGACAACACCAGCCCCCGCGCCCGCGCCGCCCACGCGATCAGCACGCAATTGCGCAGACCCTGTGCGGACACGACATCGACATTCCAATCGGTGCCGCCCGGAATGTGAAGACCCGTCAGCGCCGCCTGCCCGTCGCCAAAGCAATCAAGCCCCGCGCGGCTGCCATTGAACAGCGTGGCAAGACCCGACCCGCTTTCGCGCACCGCCCATTCCAGCAAAGGATCATGCGATCCAGTCAGAACCGCCGGTCGCGCGCGTGTCGCGGGGACGCTGTCGCCATTGATCCAGTCCAGTAGCTCGGCACGCGGAAATATCAGCTTTCCTGTAATGCGCCGATGCGGAATTTCGTCTGCGGCGGCAAGGTCATAGACCTTTCGTTCCTTCACCCGCAACAACTCCGCCACCTCTTTGGTGGTCAGAAAACTCGGATCATCAAGTCTGTGGTCTTGAGACATCAACCGGCCCGTCAGCGAAAGCCCGAACATGGGCGATCAAGCCGAATTTCACAAGGCCAAAGGAAAAATTCGTTGGGTTCGTTCGGGCGGCAGCGGCTCAGCCTCCTGCCGATGCCCGGTTGCCGAGTCAAAGAGAGGGGTGTGACCCGATGCAACCGCAACGCGGCCGTCGCTGACACCCGGATTTCGGCCCGCAACAGCGCAATCAGGCGGTTTCGCGCCATAAGGTCGCGGTGCCACGCGGCGGCCTTGAAACCCGTCGATGAAGTGGCCACATCAGAGCCATGTCGATGTTGAGCCGTCATACGAGGGTCCTGCGCTTTGCAGGAAAACTGCTGAACCGCCGGTAGCCCCGGGCGGGCTGGCCGCTGTGCCTGTCCACGCCTCGGGGCATATAACTAACTTCTACAGATCCACCCAAAAGACGAAGGCGTGTGCGCCACCGGTTTGCCAAGTGCCGAAAACCGCGGGCTGACCGGGGCGCACGACCGCGCACGTCATGATCTCAGCACTCTTGAAAAGGAGAATGACATGCATCCTGCTATGTTGCATCGAAAATACCTGTCGCAACGCAAGCTCGGCGACTTGGCGCATCGTGAACGCGCGAAAGCGAGCGGCGGCGTCCTGCGCGGATGGCTGCGGGCCACGATCCGGCAGTGGCAGCGCCGAAAGATGACGGCCAGACTGCAAGCTCTGGATGACAGGCTGCTGGCGGATATCGGCATGCTTCGCACGGATATCCCGCGCGCGGTTGATGGGATCACCGATCGCGAATTGCACGTGGTCCCGTTGACGCCCGCCGTCGCCCCGGCGGTTGACGATGGCGACGGTTACCTGCGCGCCGCGTAACGATTGTACAAGCGCCCTTCGCGCCACCGGCCACGGTGGCGCGAGATCACCCACGCGCGAAGGAAATCCACATCCCGAGAAGGAGCCGGTCCACGAGCTGTCCTTTGGATTGACGGCACGTCCTGTTCAAAGGCTCAGCACCAGCGTGGCAATCGAAAAATAGACCAGAACGCCGACAGCGTCCGAGATCGTCGTGACAAGCGGCCCGCTTGCGGTTGCCGGGTCTAGCCGCAGTCGGCTGAGAAGGAACGGCAGGGACATGCCCACAAGGCTGCCGATGATGACAACGACGAACATCGTTAAACCGACGATCAGTGCGATGTCCACACCGCCCCGCCATGCACCGACCGGAAAGACCACCGCCGCCATCGTCAGCCCAAGCGCCGCTGCAACGACGAGTTCGCGCAGGATCAGGTCGCGCCAGTCCTTCAGCGCCACGTCCCCGGTCGCGAGCGCCCGCACCAGCAGTGTCGCCGATTGCGACCCCGCATTGCCGCTGCTGTCGATCAGAAGCGGCAGGAAGAATACCAGCGAGACATAGGCCAGGATCAATTCGTGCAGCTGCACCGCCCCAATCAGCCGGCGGTCATGCCGGCGTCAAGCGTTGCGAAATCCGAGGTCATCAAGGCACCCGCACAGCCCTCGGCATGTATCGAAAGCCGATGGATGTCGTCGCGATCCTCCGGTGCGAGATCGCGAACCATGCGATGCTGTTCATCAAGCAGAGCTGATTGAACAGGCGAATGGCGTCTTCGCTGCTGTCGGCCTGACTTGTGCAAGAACACCCGTACCGGCCAGGCCCGGCAACGCGTGCATCCTGCGGTCTGCACGAAAGGCTGTGTTTCGCTGGAAAGTCCGGAGATCGGGTAAAGCACCGGTCCCCGCGCGCCTGATGTCTGCGTTCCCACTTGTCCGATCAGGATATGGTTCAGCCGCGCTTCCGGCGTCAATTGACGGCCAAACCCGTCAGGTCGTTGCCCACAGATATAAGAAGCGGCCCCCAAGCAGGTTGAGGGCCGCTTTCAGGTGTCATTCAGGCGTCTGCCGATCAGTGACCCAACGTCGCGGCATCCACCCGACGCGGGTCGGATGCACCGAACAACAAACCGGCTTCCGCGTCGACCATGATTGACTGGGTGGAGCCCATCACCGATTTTTCCACCACGCTGTGGCCGCGTTGTTCCAGAATGCGGATGGTATCCTTGCTGATGCCATCTTCGATCCGGATTTCGTCGGGCAACCATTGGTGGTGGATGCGCGGCGCGACGGACGCCTCGGCGATGTTCATGCCGTGGTCGATGACGTTCATGATGATCTGCAACGTAGTTGTGATGATGCGCGAGCCGCCGGGGCTGCCGGTCACCAGAAACACATCGCCATCTTTCATCACCAAGGTGGGCGACATCGACGACAAGGGGCGCTTGCCCGGTTCCACCGCGTTTGCATCCCCGCCGATCAGGCCATAGGCATTGGCGACACCGGGCTTGGCGGAAAAGTCATCCATCTCGTTGTTCATCAGAACGCCGGTGCCATCCGCGACCATGCCCGACCCGTATGAGAAGTTGATCGTATAGGTGTTGGACACCGCATTGCCCCATTGATCAACGATCGAGAAATGCGTGGTCTCATTGCTTTCATAGGGGGCAAGATCACCGGGTTTGATCGTGTCCGACGGGGTGGCGACATTCAGGCTGATCTGGCTTCTGATGTCGGCGGCATAGTCTTTCGAGGTGATTTCAGCCAGCGGAACATCGACAAAATCGCTGTCCCCCAAATATTCGGACCGGTCGGCATAGGCGCGTTTCATCGCCTCGGACATCAGGTGGATCGTATCGGCCGAGTTGTGACCCAGAAAGCCAATCGGATAGTCTTCAAGGATGTTCAGGATCTGCACGATATGCGCGCCGCCCGAGCTGGGCGGGGGCATCGAAACGATCTCGTACCCGCGATATTCACCGGTTACGGGTTCGCGCAGAACGGGCTTATAGGCCGCCATGTCCTCGACGGTGATCCGCCCACCGGCCGCCTGCACCGATGCGGCAATCTGTTCCGCGACGCTGCCCTTATAGAACCCGTCAACGCCTTCGTCCGCGATCTTTTGCAGCGTGTTGGCCAGATCGGCCTGCACAAGAAGTTCGCCCGGTTCATAGAAACTGCCATCTTCCTTATAGAAGATGGATTGCGAGGACGGCCATTTCTTCAAACGATCTTCCAGACCTTTCAGGCTGTCCGCCAATCCGGGGGTCACCGCGATCCCGTCACGGGCCAGCGCGACGGCGGGTGCTACGACTTGCTCCCAAGACATCGAACCGTACTCATCCAGCGCCATTTTCATCCCGGCAACGGTGCCGGGCACACCCATGGCCAACCCGGTGAAGCGGGACAATTCGCTGTCGGCGTTGCCGTCGGCATCCAGAAACATATCGCGATCCGCGCCTGACGGGGCCATTTCGCGATAGTCAATGGCGCGGGTTTCGTTGGTTTCGGCATCATGCACCAACATGAAACCGCCACCGCCCAGGTTGCCGGCGCGCGGAAGCGTGACCGCCAGCGCAAAGGCCACGGCGATGCCTGCATCAATCGCGTTGCCGCCAGCCTCAAGAATATCCAGGCCGACCTGTGCAGCCACCGCTTCTTGTGCCGCGACCATACCGTTTTCGGCATAGACCGGATGCACCCGATCCTCGCCGGAATAGATGGCGGCTTGTTGGGCATAAGTTGGTTGAACAGTGGCAAGTGATGCGCACAGCGCACCCACATAAAATCGTTTCACGATCGGTCCCCCCCTTGAATATAAAAGAATGCAAGGGAAGCGTCCGGCACGCGCAGCGTCGGGTCAAGCCGGGTGCCACGCACACGCGGAAATCCGCGCAACCCAAAATGGATTGATGACCCGGCGTAATTCTAAAATGTGGGGAGTGCTGGCTATCCTGCCACGGCCTGTTGGCGGCGCAGCGAAATGACGGTCAATCCAAACGCAATCGCACCACACAGCGCGATGGCCGCCACCATTGGCGTTGCCGTTCCGTCAAAGAAGGGCGATGCTGCGACGATCATCACGCCGCCGGTCAGCATTTGCAGCGTGCCACCAAGCGACGAGGCAAGGCCCGCCAGATCTCCGTGGTCTTCAAGAGCCATGACCATCGTGGTCGGGATCACAAGGCCAAGCCCCGCGTTTCCAAGCAGCAGAAAGCCGATCACAATGGGAAGCGTTGCCCCACCCAGAAGCGAGATGACCAGAAGGACCAGCGTAAAGCCTGCAAACACGCCTGTGCCCAACCGGATGGTTTTCGCCAGCCCGATGCGGCCGGCCAGAGGTCCGGCAAATTGCGACGCGGTGAAGAAACCTGCCGCATTCACGGCAAAGGCCAGCGAAAAGCCGGTGGGCGACAGGCCAAACTGGTTCATATAGACGAACGAGGCTGAGGCGAGAAAGACAAAGAAACTGGCCATGCCAAAGGCGCCGATGAAGGTCAGGCTCATGAAGCCGGGGTCGGTCAGAAGCGTGCGCGCGCCTTTCAGCATGCTGCGCAGATTGGCACGGGTGCGCCGATGGGCAGGCAGCGTTTCCGGCAACAGGGTTGCGGTCATCGTCAGGCTGATCAGGGCGGCCGCCGCGATCACACCAAAGATGACACGCCAGCCTGCAAACGCCAGAATCCCGCTTCCGGCCAGCGGCGCAAGCATTGGCGAAACCGAGATCACAAGCATGATCATGGCCATCAGCCGTGTCGCGTCGGCACCCGTGTGCATGTCGCGGATGATGGCGCGGGGCACGACCATCAATACCGCGCCGCCCAGCCCTTGCAGAAACCGCCACGCGGTCAGCTCGGCCACGGATCCAGCCATCGCGGCCCCGATTGACGCGATCAGAAACACACCGACGCCAACGAAAATCGGCAGTTTGCGCCCCGATTGATCCGCCCATGGGCCATAGATCAGCTGCGCAATCCCGAAGGCAATGAAATACGAGGTTATGGTCGCCTGAACGGCCGTTTCCCCGGCACCCAGATCGGTCGCAATGGCAGGCATCGCAGGCAGATACATGTCGATCGCAAATGGGCCGACCATCGACAACGTTCCCAGCACAACGGCCGAGCGCACCAGACTGACTGACATGACTAATCCTTTTCTTGCGTCAAAAAACGCAATACGCCCTTGTGTCGGGATGGGTAACAGAATGCGCAATGAACAAACTGCGCGCCGACACGATCCACCAAGGGGGCGACATTGCCCTGTCGGACTTCAGAAGGCAAGATGTCACCAGCATGGAGACGCAGCGCAACGCCATGTTGGTGTCCTCTCACCCTCGTCCCTTGAATGGGCCAGACCGTTTTCCCGACCTCTCCGCGCTGGCAGGGTGGTTTCAACATGGCGCCAAAGCGCGTCTGTGCCGGCAATCAGCTTTTGTTGCGAAAGATGAATCCGATGAGGTTCAGCAGGATCTGGGCTGCCAGGATCTGCGTGCTTTCTGACGGATCATAGGCCGGGGCCACTTCCACCAGGTCGATCCCCACGACATCGCCGCGTTTGGTCAGACCCTGCAGGATCTCCAGCACCTCGTAATAGAGGAAACCGCCATGGCTGGGTGTGCCGGTGCCCGGCGCGATCGAGGGGCAGAACCCGTCGATGTCGATGGTGACATAGAACCGGGCACCTTCCGGGATCCGGTCCAGAACCCCCTCGGCCCCCAGCGCCCGAACCTGGCGCACGGACAGAATGTCGGTGCCACGCGCACGGGCGTCCTCGTACCCGTCCCGCGTGGTCGACGACACGTTGCGGATGCCCAACTGGGTCATGCCGCTGACATAGCCCTTTTCGATCGCCCGACGCATCGGGTTGCCATGACCTTCGGTCACGCCGTGACGTTCATCCACGAAATCCAGATGCGCGTCGATCTGCACGATATGGATCGGACCGTTTCGGGCACAATCTTCTTCAAACGCGCGCACGCAGGGGATGCTGACCGAATGATCGCCTCCGATGGTGACGGGAATGGCACCCGCATCAAGGATCTTCTTCACGCCATATTCGATATTCGCGTGGCTTTCCGTGGTCTTGGTATGGACGATATCGGCGTCACC
Organism: Aliiroseovarius zhejiangensis; assembly: GCF_014656375.1. Taxonomy (GTDB): domain Bacteria; phylum Pseudomonadota; class Alphaproteobacteria; order Rhodobacterales; family Rhodobacteraceae; genus Aliiroseovarius; species Aliiroseovarius zhejiangensis. The sequence goes on from NZ_BNCH01000008.1 coordinate 22,196, forward strand.
GATATCGACGATCCGCACATCTTCGCCCAGATAGGTTGCGTCATCCTCGTGATCATATGCCCCGCCCAGACCGAAGCTGAACAGGGTCGAGGCCTCGCGCACCGCGCGCGGACCGAAGCGCGCGCCCGAGCGGTACTGGCAGCCGCAATCGAAGGGCGCGCCCAGAATCGCGACATCCGCGTCGATGCTGTCCCAGTCGCTGACATAGGGGTTCTTGCCGAATGTGGCGATGCCGACAAAAGGCAGGTTCAGACGGTGGGTATCATTACCGTGGGCTGACATATGTATCTCCGTTGTGTGGGTTGACGATTGGCCGGTTCCGGCAGGAACAGGGTGATCCGGGGGAAGGCGACCAGACGGCCGGTGGTGACGGGCTTACCCCCATGCTCTTGTAGGTTTCCGGCAAGATCGGCAAGACCTGCACCCGCATTTTGAAGGTCTCGAAACCCTCGTTCAGCAGGCCATGGATGGGTTCCGACGGCAACAGAGAGGGCAACGGGAAGACCCGGCTTTAAGGTAACTCCGATGATTTTGGTCGTGGTGCCAGATTCGGGTGACCGACCGGAAACGTGCTCGTGGACAAAATCACGCCATGCTCATCGACAATGATCCGAAAGGCGCGGCCCTGGTGCCGGAAAGTCAGTCGCCAGCGGTTCGCATCCTCACCCTCGCCTGCCTCGCAAAGTGATGCGATTTGTCGGTCCTGCATCCGGATACGAATCTCTTCGACGGACAGGTCAAACGCTTTGGCAAGCATTTGCGCGTCCACGATGAATTGCTCCTCGTTTCTCTCGATCCTGCTCATGTCTTGTCCCGCCCGTATTCATTTGCCGCGGCGACAGTGGCGAAATGCGACGCGACCACCTGTCTGACAGCAATCAGGGCATCAGGATCTTCGGCACATTCCTTGAATTGGGTCGAGCCCATCAGACAGCCGGTGACGGCCCAGGCACAGAACAGGTTGAACCCGATCAATACGACCCATGGGCTGAGGCTGCCCGCCATTGCAAAGCCCATCAAGGCAAGCAGGATCGACAGCGACAGGCCGACATGCCGTTCGGATATGGTCAGCGCGGACGTCATCCTGGTTCGCCTTTCTTCATCACACCGCCACCTGTTGGGGAAGCGAGATATCGGCAAGCGTCGAGTTGTTCAGCTCTTCGATGAACCGGCGTTCCGCCGTCTGAAGCCGGGCCTTCAGCCGACAACAGCCGGCAATTGTGCACGCCCCGCCATCCGGTCGGAAACACTCGACCAGCGATTGCCCCTGTTCCAGAAGCTGGACAACATCCCCAAGCTGGATTTCGGCCGGGCTGCGCCGCAGAAAGGCCCCACCATTCACCCCGCGCCGGGTCTCGACAATACCGCCTTGTGCGAGCCGCTGCATGATCTTGGCCAGATGGTTGCGCGACAGTTGGAACTCTTCAGCCAGATCAGCCGTCGAGAACGCCCGGTCGGGCGCACTGGCCATCCGCATCAACATACGAAGCCCGTAATCGGTGAAGGAGGTGAGGTTCATGCCGCTCCGTCTTTTCTAATCGGTATTTACAATACCTATTTAACAGAGATACAATGAGAATCAAGTTCAAAACCCCGAGGCCCCCATGTCATCTGGTGATCCACGGATCCTATCCGCCCGCCCAATAGCCTTGTCGAGCGGCGTCGTGCCCATGCTCTGAAAGCGGTGGACCTGATGGACGATACAAACAAAAAGGATAGCTGATGCCGCCGGCAAGGCCACCCGTCCCCGACGCCCCCGGCGAGCGTATACGCGTCAAGCGGATCTATCGCGCGGCGCGCGTGTCGGACGGCAAGCGGATACTGGTCGACAGGCTCTGGCCGCGCGGCGTTGCAAAGGATCGCGCCCGCCTGTTTCAATGGTGCAAAGAAGTCGCACCTAGCGATGGCTTGCGGCACTGGTTCCACACTCACCCCGATCAGTGGCAGGCATTCACCACGCGTTATCACGCAGAGCTTGCCGCACATGACGATTTGATCCGCGAACTTGCCGGATATGCGCGCGAGGGCGTTGTCACGCTGCTTTATGCCTCGAAGAACGAGTCGCAAAACAACGCCATCGTGTTGCGCGATTACCTGCGGCAATGGTTGGAAAGAGTGGGGCAGACATGACGGACCGGCGAAAACCCCCGCTGCGCACCCGGCCTTGCGACCTGCTGGGTTGCGAACAGCCCGCCTTCGGGCTTGCCGGGCCTGTCCTGAACTGCACGTCTCAAAACGGTTTCAAGGTGATGACATGAGCGACCAATTCAAAAGCCACCGCTGCCAAACCGGCTTTTCCTCGCCACCCTGCTACGACGCCGAGGGCGCGACAGAGTCGTGCGATACGTTGGGGGTCGTCCCCAAACAGGCACAGGACGTGGCCCGCTGGCGCAAGGCAGAACGCATTCGCCTGCGCGACGCGCGCCAGGCATTGTCGGTTGCTGCGCGCAAGAAGATCGGCGCGGCGCTGGCCGGGCATCTGCAGCAGGTGCTGAAAGACCGTTTTGCCGGGGCGCGGGGCATGGTGTTATCTGCCTACTGGCCGATCAAGGGCGAACCCGACCTGCGTCCGCTGATGGCCACGCTTCACGACGCCGGCGTGACGGTCGCCCTGCCCGTGGTCGAAACCAGGGCCGCCCCGCTCACCTTCCGCCACTGGACACCCGAAACCCGCATGGTGCGCGGCGACTGGAACATTCCCGTTCCGCCGCCCACCGCACCCGTCGTCACACCCGACATCGCGCTTGCCCCCCTTGTCGGCTGGACGGCGGATGGCTATCGCCTCGGCTATGGCGGCGGCTATTTCGACCGGACATTGGCGACGCTGGACCCGAAGCCCTTTGTCATCGGCATCGGGATCAAAGCGGCGCAGCTTGCGACCATATATCCGCAACCCCATGACATCCCGCTCGATCTGATCCTGACCGAGATCGGCTTGCACAGCGGTTGAGGATCAAATAGCTGGATTGATGAGGGTGCGTTTATGTTGCTGACGCACACATCTTCCGCGCCACTTTAACACCCCTCCGCAAAGCGACAAACTACATGAACAATATCGACGAAAAGCTGCAACCGATCCTGTCCGAAGTGATGCGGCGCAATGCCGGCGAGCCGGAATTTCATCAGGCCGTCCATGAGGTGATGGAAAGCCTGGGGCGCGTCGTCGCGAAACACCCTGATTATCTCGAACAAGCACTCATCGAACGGATCTGCGAACCCGAGCGCCAGATTATCTTTCGCATTCCCTGGGTGGACGATCAGGGCAACGTCCAGATCAATCGCGGCTTTCGCGTCCAGTTCAATTCGGCCCTCGGCCCCTACAAGGGCGGGATGCGTTTCCACCCCTCGGTCAACCTGGGGATCATCAAGTTCCTGGGCTTCGAACAGATCTTCAAGAATGCACTGACCGGCCTGCCGATCGGTGGCGGCAAGGGCGGTACGGATTTCGATCCCAAGGGCAAATCCGATGGCGAGATCATGCGTTTCTGCCAATCGCTGATGACCGAACTGCACCGCCATCTGGGCGAGCAGACGGATGTACCAGCTGGCGATATTGGTGTCGGCGGGCGCGAAATCGGATATATGTTCGGGCAGTACAAGCGCCTGACGAACCGCTATGAGTCCGGCGTGTTCACCGGCAAGGCCATTGCCCACGGCGGATCCCGCGCCCGAACCGAGGCAACGGGTTTCGGGAACACCTATTTCACCAAGGCGATGCTTGAAACCCGCCAGACCGATTTCGACGGCAAGCGCGTGGTCGTGTCCGGCGCGGGGAATGTGGCCATCCACACCATCGAGAAAGTGCAGTCCTTTGGCGGCACGGTCATCGCCTGCTCGGATTCCAGCGGTTATGTAGTAGACGACGCCGGGATTGATCTGTCCTTGCTGCAGGAAGTCAAGTCCGTGCGCCGCAAGCGCATCTCGGAATATGCGCGGCTTCGGGGGGATGGCGCGCATTTTGTTTCAACCGACAAGGGATCAATTTGGGATTTGCCCTGTGATGTGGCGATGCCCTCGGCCACCCAGAACGAGCTGACGGGCAAGGACGCGAAGTCACTGGTCAAGAACGGTGTGCTGGCGGTCGGCGAAGGCGCGAACATGCCCTGCACGCCCGAGGCAATCCGGATCCTGCGCGAGGCCGGTATCCTGTTCGGGCCGGGCAAGGCAGCGAATGCAGGGGGCGTTGCGACCTCGGCATTGGAAATGCAACAAAACGCCAGCCGTGACCGCTGGAGTTTTGAACAGACCGAACAACGCTTGGCACAGATCATGCAGAGCATCCATGATCGTTGTGCTGAAACGGCCGATGAGTATGGCGCGCCCGGCGATTATGTCCTGGGCGCCAACATCGCCGGTTTTGTGCGGGTTGCCGAAGCGATGCGTATGCTGGGCGTGATCTGAGCCACGCCATCGCGTCAGCGAAAAACCGGGGCGATCTCGTCTTTGCCTGGCAGCTTTCACTGGGGTCACTGCATAAAAGTGACGTTATTGTCCGGCTCGTGCGAACGAACAGGGAACTCAAGCGGCATCGCGAAGATCATTTTTTCGAAGTGGCCTGAGGCGATCTGGGCTGAGCGGCGGGTTCATGTTCCACAGGTAGTCACCAGTCAATCCGACATGGGCCCAGCCAAGCGGCGCGATGTGTTTGGTGATTTCATCTGGGATGGCCACGCCGCTCTGTCGGAGATCGGTGATGGAGGCTTCCAGATATTTGGTGTTCCACAGGATGATGGCGGCAACCAGGAAGTTGAGGCCTGACGCCTTGTGGATCTGATGTTCGTAGCTGCGATCGCGCATTTCTCCGAGCTGGTTGAAGAAGACCCCGCGAGCAAGAGCGTTTCGGGCTTCGCCTCTGGCCAGGCTTGCGCTGGTTCTTTTTCGCAATTCCAGGCTGCGCATCCATTCCAGAGCAAAGAGGGTTCGCTCCAACCGCCCCAATTCGCGCAAGGCAATTGCGAGTCCGTTTTGCCTGGGATAGGCGGACAAGCTCTTGAGGATCGCCGATGCGGTGGCGGTCCCGGCCTTGACGGAGGTCGCCAACCTGAGGATTTCGGGCCAGTTGTCGACAATGTGACCTGCTTTGATGGTGCCGCCGATGAAGGGCGTCATGATGGCCGGGGGCTTCATTCCAGGCAGAAGATACAATTTGCGATCCTTGAAGTTTCGCAAGCGTGGCGCGAAGCGGAATCCCAAAAGGTAACACAATGCAAAGACGTGATCCGTCGCGCCGCCAGTGTCCACATGATGCTCTTCGATTGTGACACCCGATTGGTGGCGAAGCAGACCATCCAAAACGAAGGGTGCTTCGCTTTCTGTGGCGGTGATGACCGTCGAGTGGAACGGGCTGAACTGATCGGAGATATGGGTGTAGAACTTGAGACCCGGGGTGCGACCGTATTTTGCGTTGATATCTGCAGAGGCTTCACCGCGGCCACCAGCCCGAAAGAACTGCCCATCTGAAGATGATGTCACGCCATCCCCCAGAGTTTGGCCAGCGGGAGCTCGCGTTGCATGTCGATCAAACAGGCCAAGGCGGCTGAATAGGTCTCTTCTCGCAAATGCCAATCATGCGCCCATGCGATTTGCCGGGCAGACAGATTGTGGGTTGCAGCGGCCATACGGGATACGCTCAGATTGACACCGTCCGCCAAGACCGCAGCGAACAGCGCCTTCTGATCTTCCGCCGGTCTACCCGAGCGATAATGGGTGAAGCATTCCGCAAATCCGGTCCAGGCGTTCACCTCCGTCAGCAGGTCGGGGATCTTGATTTGTGGCAATTGCCCATAGACCAGTCGGCTCATGGCCGTGGCGGCGTCGGGTGTTTCGTCTTTGACCGGGGTAATGCTCAGGGTGCCGCCCTGAATGGCGGCATCCGGCAGCGTTCCCGCTTCAGCCCGGGCCGCGACAATGGTTATGGCCTCCTCAATCTGCTGTTGCCGCTCTGCAAGATAGGTTTCTGCATCTGCCGCGGCGGCGATCGGCAATGATCCCTCGGTACGCAATATCTCGAACGTGGCTTTGGGAATGAGCCGATCATCGAAGTTGCGGCGCTGCCGGCTTCCTTCGACCCAGACATCCCCTGCCCGAAGCCGGTCGCGCAATTCGAAATACACGCAGAGCTCGTATGCGCGCCGGTTGACCTCCCCCGGTGCCGGAAAGACAAACGGGCGCCAGGCCTTCCGGATGAACCCGGTCGGCGGGTTGTCGGGCAGGCTGCGCTTGTTCGCCTCATACATGATGCGCAAAAGATCGACCGCGCGCAGAAGACTGGCGGCGCTGGCCGCTCCTTTGAAGGTGAAGCCCCTTAATATCATGGGCGCAAATTGGCGGGCCGTCTGATATTTTCCGATGAGCTCCGAGTATTTGTCGGGCTTTCCGTCTCCCAGGGCGGTCTCAATTGCGGCCGTCGCACTCTCAATCTCATCCCAATTGGCCGTGTCCAGCATCCCGTTGAGATCACCGGTTTGCAGGCGCGCTGTCAGGGCCTCACGGCAGAAGGTTTTGAGAGACTGCAAGGGGCGGATGATGTCCATCAGGAGCTGGGATGCTTTGTCGTAACTTTGCCGTTCCGCCTTTCGAAAGCTCCGACCCAGCAATTTATCGAACATATCCAATGCAAGGTCGGTGAGCTGTTCTTCCAGCCGCAAACAGGCGGCCGACAATACAGCCCATAGCCGGGGCAAGGCCATACGCCGCAGGTTTTGCACCGTGATCCGCAAGCCTTCGCCGGCCAGACTGTCGAGCGCCGATGTCGAGATGTTCTGACGCAAACTGGTGGGCAAGCTGATCTCCCGAACCACTGTCAGGCGATCCAGAACAGCCTTGATGGATTTGGCCGAGGCTGATTTGGGTGCTGCTTTCAGCCAGCTCAGCATCGACACCTCGCCCGATTCAGGTGGCGCAATCAATGCACGCAAGGCGTCGTGGTGATCCGGATGCAGATCTTGGGTCAACGCGGAAATCCTGACATTTTCCGCACGCCGGATCGCATGCCTGACAATCAGTTCAACGGTACGGCGCGCCGGGACCAGGATACGTCGGCGCCTCAGTTCTTCAATCAGCGAGATCGCCAAAGGCTCGGCCTGCGGGTCTTCTCCGGCAGATGGTGTAAGCCAATGAACAAGTTCCCGTACGAGGGATCTTGTGAAGGCCTGATATCCGAACCGGGCAATGATTTGCGCGATATGTTCGCGTCGCGTCTGCGGGCGTTGATCATATGCCAACATATCGGAGGCGCTGGCATCAACCTGATCGGCAAGAAAGGTCAGCACAACGTCATTGGGCTGTTCTCCAACCTCACGAACCCGCCCGGGATGGCGCATGTAAGCCAAAGACACGGCATAGCCCAGACGCGCCGCTGCGGTCCGTTTTCTGGCGACAGCCTCAATCTCATCCGGGGTGAGCGTACAATGCATCGCAACCTCTCGATCGCCCAAAGGCGGTGCCATCAGCCGAGACCAAAAACTTGCCGTCAATATTTGTCGCCGTGCCATGAAATACCCATCTTCCCATCCATGTCCTGAAAACGCTCGTTTGGCGGAACGTCCCGTTCCGTCCGCCAATATGGCTTGACAACGGGAAGTCGGACAAGTTGATTTAAGGACGGGAAAACGGACAAGACTATCTTCATGGATCTGATTGGATATGCGCGGGTCTCAACCACTGACCAAAAACTGGAACCACAGGTGGATGCGCTCAAAGCCGCGGGCTGCGTAACCGTGTTTGAGGACGTCATCTCCGGCGCCAAAGCAGACCGCCCCGGCTTGAATGATGCGCTGGCCTTTCTGCGCAAAGGCGACACACTCGTCGTCTGGAAACTCGACCGCCTGGGCCGATCCATGAAGCACCTGGTGGAAACCGTGACAAATCTCGGAGACCGTGGAGTTGGCTTCAGATCCCTGACCGAAGGCGTGGACACAACCACCTCCGGCGGCACCTTGGTATTCCACCTGTTCGGCGCGTTGGCCCAGCTTGAGCGCGACCTCATTGTCGAGCGCACACAGGCCGGATTGAAGGCTGCCGCAACACGCGGCAGAAAAGGCGGACGCAAGCCTGTCGTGACGCCCAAAAAGCTGGAGCAGGCCAGAGCCCATATTAGCGATGGATTGACCGTCCGAGAGGCCGCAGCGCGCCTCAAAGTAAGCAAAACAAGCCTCTACAATGCCCTCAGAGACCAGAAATCCAACTGAAGCCAGGGATGTTCCCGTAAAGTTCGCGCGAACAGGACGATAATGCCACTTTTATGCAGTAACCTCAATCAGCTCGGCTCCAGCCTGACTGAAATGCTATACATTATGGATGAACCAAGCACTGGACTGCACCCTCGGGATGTGAGCCAGTTAAACGCACGCCTATAGAAGTTGCGCGACCGCGGAAACACTGTGCTTGTCGTGGAACATGATCCCGATGTGATCGAAATCGCAGATCACGTTATCGATGTCGGCCCAAAGGCGGGCAACGGTGGCGGACAGATCATGTTCGAAGGCAGCTACGCCGAGTTGCTTCGATCTGATTGCCTGACGGGTCAGGGCTTAACGGCGAAGCGAAAGATCAAGGATTCCTTCCGAAAGCCTAACGGATATTTCCCGCTCCGCGATGCGCGCTCGCACAATCTGAAAGGCGTCGATGTCGATATTCCTAAAGGAGTATTTGTTTGTGTGACAGGTGTGGCGGGGTCAGGCAAAAGTTCTCTGATCAATACGGAGTTCTTGAAGCATTACCCCGAGGCTGTCGTCGTGGATCAATCGGGCATTGGCAGGTCAAGCCGTTCAAACGCGGTGACGTATACAGGCGCCTTTGATGACATGCGCAAAGTGTTTGCCTCTGAGAACAAGGTGTCTCCCAAACTGTTCAGCTTCAACTCGTCTGGCGCTTGCCCTCGCTGCAAGGGCCTGGGATATACCGAAACTGAAATGGCCTTCCTCGACCCGGTCAAAACGACCTGCGAGGATTGAGGCGGTAAGCGCTACAGCCCGACAACTCTTGGCTACACCTACAAAGGCCGTTGTCTGAGTTTCATCGAGAATGCGATTGCTCCACCGAGGCCGGAACACCCCACCTCGGCCAGGCTGAGCAACATGTTTCGGCGGAGCGCCCACCTAGAACACATGCATCCAGAAGAGCCGTGAACCGATCTGCGTATCGGCTCATACAAGGCCTTGCTCTGGACCTGTCACGGTTTGATGCCGCTCCTTTGATAGCATTTACTGCACCAATGGAGACAGACTATGGGACTGAAACGGACGGACGAATTTCGCCAAGATGCGGTGCGGATCGCACTGACGAGTGGGCTTACGCGTAAGCAGGTGGCTTCGCCCATTTTCAGGAAACCGACGCTGTGCATTACGTTATCTGACTTATGCTACATTCGATTTAGACAGAAGCCACGTTTTCGCTTGGTCCGATAGGTATGGCGATAGCTCATATGCTACCTTTTTGTGATAAGTCTCCAACCAAACTCTTTCCCCTACGGTCAATGCGTCCATAATCAACATGTCGGTTTGGATCGGAGCGAAGGTCATATTTCTGAATGACATAAACCCGTCATCTTCAAGAACGATATCGAACAGGTTTTCGATGCGAATACCGTAATGGTCGGCTTTGTAGTATCCAGGCTCGATCGATAGGACCATTCCGGGCGCTAAATCAACCGGACTGACTGGTTTGCCGATGCGTTGGGGATGTTCGTGAACCGACAGTCGATGGCCAATGCCATGCCCCGTGCCGTGGTCATAATCCAGACCCAGATCCCACAACGGACGGCGACAAATCGCGTCAATATGGTGGCCCTGCGTGCCTTGCGGAAATCGAAGGGTCGCCAGCGCATAGAATGCTTTGAATACGGCGGTATAGGCACGGTCATACCCCTCAGGACGCTGGCCAAACGAGAAACTGCGCGTCGCGTCGGTCGTGCCCGTGTCATATTGCCCGCCACTGTCCAGAAGATATGGATTTTCAGGTAGAATCAGCGCGTAGCGGTCCGGCGTTGCGGCGTAATGGCACATCGCCGCGTTGCCAGCCGCCGCCGAAATCGAATTGAAACTTTCGCTCAGAAAGCCGGGTCGGGCTTTGCGAAACTCGAGGATTTTGTCCTCGGCCTCGCGTTCGGTCAGGGGGTTGCCTGCGGCGGCGCGGTCGGGCACCTCTTGCGCCAACCATGCGCTGAATTCGGTCCACGCGACGCCATCCTGTATGTGGCAGGCGCGCAGCCCTTCGATCTCGGTCGGGTTTTTGTGGGCTTTGGTCAATGTCAGATTGCTACATTCGCTCAGAACGCTTGCCCCAGCGCCTTCAACCACCTGCCGCACAGCAACGGGTGAGAAATCTGGATCAATCAATACCTTATGTCCTGCGGTGATGCGCTTCCCAAGGGTTGGCAACAGTGCCCTTTGCGCCAGTATTTCAACATTTTCGGGCAGGCTGCTGCGATCAAAATCCCGCAGCTTTTCAGCGTTCACAAACCACGTGATATCGCCGTTTTTGCTGACCAGCAGGAACGAATGCGGCATCGGGTTGAAATCCACATCCCCCCCGCGCACGTTCAAAAACCACGCAATGTTGTCGGGCTGAGTGTCGACGATGAAATCCGCCTCGGCCTGTTTTAAGTGGGCGACAAGATCATTGCATTTCTCAGCACAGCTTTTACCCGCGAATTGCAGCGGAAATTCGGTGATCTGCGCAGCCGGTGGCGCGGGTTGATCCGGCCAGACGGCATCCACGGGGTTGTCACTTTGCGCAATCAAAGCAGCCTCAATCGGATCGCACGCAGCCTTAAACCGATCAAACCACGCGGGGGGCACGTGCATTGGATCATATCCAACGCGCCACCCCTGCCCTGCTGTTTTGCCCAACCAATCTTCGGGCGGATCATCGAACAAATGATGATGCGAAAACAGCGGGCCAGAACATTCATTGCCCAGCTGCACGCTGTAACGCCCATCCACAAACACCGCGACGATGTCTTGCGTCACAATCGCCACACCGGCTGATCCGGTGAACCCCGTGACAAAAGCCAGCCGCCGGTCATGCGGAGCAACATATTCACCCTGATGGGCGTCATATCGCGGCAAAATAAACGCATCCAGCCCGCGTTTTGCCATTTCATCACGCAAGGCAGCGATATGTTGCGCGGGGCCGGTGAAAGCGGTGTCAGGCATCTTAGTTAAGCTCTTCAACATGGTGGCAAGCCACCTCGCCCCGGCCATCACGTGGCAAAAGGGCGGGCACCTCGCGTTTGCATAATTCTGTGGCGTGACGACAGCGCACGTGAAACGGGCAACCCGAAGGCACGTTCAACGGCGATGGCAGCTCTCCCTCAAGCCGGATGGCTTTGCCTTTGTCGTCTGGGTCCAATGACGGCGCAGCGCTGAGCAGAGCTTGAGAATACGGATGTGACGGGCGCGAAAAAAGCGTTTCGCTGTCACCGATTTCAACAATCCGCCCCAGATAGATCACAGCGACCCGATTGGACACATGGCGCACCAGACGCAGATCATGGGCGACAAACAGGATGGTCAGGTTCAGACGCTCTTGCAGTTCGAGCAGAAGGTTCACCACCTGCGCCTGCACCGACACATCAAGCGCCGAGACCAACTCGTCGGCGATCAGAACCTCAGGCTCCACCGCCAAGGACCGCGCAATGGCAATACGCTGCCTTTGCCCGCCGGAAAACTCGTGCGGAAGTTTGTCTGCGGCATCTTGCGGAAGCCTGACCAAATCCAGCAACTCGGCCACCCGCGCGGGTATTTCATTGGCGGGGCGCATATCATGCACACGCAACGCTTCGGACAGGATCTGGCCCGTTGTCATGCGCGGGTTCAGCGATGAATACGGGTCTTGAAACATCATCTGAACGCGCCGGTTATAGCTGCGATCCTTCTTGGCCTCGGCTTCGAAAATGTCCTGCCCGTGGTAATGGATTTGCCCGTGTTGTGGTTCGTAAAGGCGCACGATACAGCGCGCGAGCGTGGATTTCCCGCACCCACTTTCCCCAACAACACCAAGGGTTTCGCCCTTGTTCAGCTGAAGGCTGACCCCGTTCAGTGCGTTCACCACACGTCCGGGGCGTCGTTGCACCACGTCATACAAAGTGCGCCCCAGCGGAAATTCCAGCCCAAGGTTTTCGATTGTCATCACCGGCTCGTTCATGCGGCACCTGCCTTTTCAGCGGCAACAGGGTTGAAACACGCCACACGCCGATCATCCGTAATGGCATCAAGAGTTGGACGCGCGGTCAAACAGCGTTCCGTCCGGTTCTGACAACGTGATGCAAAGGCGCAGCCGACTGGCAAAGCCTCAAGACTGGGCGGAGTGCCGGGCACCGAATACAGCTGCGTGCGTGGGGGCACGTTTTGCGGCACCGACCGCATCAATCCGACCGTGTAAGGATGGCGCGGAGCGCCCAAAACCTGACGCACCGCACCTTGTTCTACCACGCGCCCCGCATACATGACGGCGACGTTTTCACAGGTTTGTGCCACCACCCCCAGATCATGCGTGACAAGGATCACGCCCATCTGCATTTCATCGGCCAATGACAGGATCAGATCCAGAATTTGCGCCTGAATGGTAACATCAAGCGCCGTCGTTGGTTCATCCGCCAGCAACAGTTTCGGGCTGGCCGCAAGGGCAATGGCAATCATCACACGCTGGCGCATGCCACCGGAAAACTGATGCGGAAATTCACCCAGCCGCGACGCGGCCGATGGGATACCAACATGATCCAACATCTCGATCGCACGATCGCGACGGGCGGCGCGGTTTAAGTCGGTATGCGCCTTAAGCGTTTCGGTCAGCTGCATCCCCACCGTCAGCAACGGATTAAGCGAGGTCATGGGTTCCTGAAAAATCATCGCGATTTCACGGCCACGGATATGGCGCAGTTTGCGCTCAGGCATTGACGCGATATCTTGCCCCAGCCAGCGAACTTCGCCGGTCACATCGCCGTAACGACGCGACAATCCAAGGATGGACCGCAGAGTCACACTTTTACCCGACCCGCTTTCGCCCACGAGACCAAGCACTTCGCCCTGCCCGACCGAAAAACTGACGTCGCGCACGGCCGGAAGATCGACCCCACCACGACGAAAGGTGGTGCACAGGTTGCTAACCTCAAGAATTGGTTTCTGATCTATCATATCTGCCCCCTCACCCACGCGGCCGCAACAGATCGGCCAAGCCGTCGCCCATCAGCGAAAACCCAAGACCCGTCAGGACAATGGCGACACCTGGCATCAAACTGAGCCACCATGCGGTTGTGATGAAATTCCGCCCCTCGGCAATCAACACACCCCATTCCGCTTGCGGCGGCTGCGCGCCCAGCCCCAGATAGCCAAGCGATGACCCCAAAAGGATCGCCAGTGCCATATCTGTCATCCAGTAAACAATGACCGGCGTGATTGCGTTGGGCAGAAGGTGCCGAAAGATAATGCGACGGTCGGAATATCCCATGACAACACCAGCGGCGGAATAGTCGTTGCCCATCTGGGCAATCACCTCGGCGCGCATCAGTCGGGCATAGTAGACCCAACCAACCATCGTGATCGCGATATACATGTTGATCAGTCCCGGCCCCAGAACAGCGACGACGGCGATGACCAGCACAAGGAATGGAAACGTAATGATCGCGTCGACAAAGCGGCCAAAGATCATGTCAGCCACCCCGCGATAATAGCCGACCAGAGCCCCCACTGTGACACCAATGATCAGCGCAAAGATGGTGGCGAGCAACGCCATTTGCATGTTGACCGTGTAGGCCGAGATCACACGGCTTAGACTGTCACGCCCCAACATGTCGGTGCCAAACGGATGCGCCCAACTGGGCGGCTGGCGCACCGCGTTATAGTCAATGAAGTTCGGGTCATAAGGGGCAAACAGCCCTGGCGCGATGGCCAGCAAACTGGAAAACCCGATAATGGCCACACCGATCAGGAACCCCGGCTTGCGGAGCGCTATCTGTAAACGGGTTTTTTGCGGCTTTGTGGCCTCGGATTCAGACAGGGATATGTCGCTCATGTCAGACGCATCCTAGGATCAAGTGTGCTTTGGAACAGGTCGGTCAGCAAAAAGACCACCGACACCAGCACGGCAAAGGTTAAGGTAAGCCCCTGAATCAGCGGGTAATCTCGGGCAAAAATCGCCTCGAGCATCAGGCGCCCAACACCGGGCACGGCAAACACGGTTTCGGTGACAAGGGTGCCGCTCATCAAATTGCCGATGGACAGGCCCAACAGGGTCACGGTTGAAATCAAGGCGTTGCGCAGCACATGGCGACCAAGGATCAACCGGTTCGGCAGCCCCTTGGCGCGGGCGAACTGGACATATTCGGCATCCAGCACCTCGATAATCGCGGATCTGAGGTTTCGCATGATGATCGCTGACGTATAAAGCGCAACGGCGACCGAAGGTAAGAACAGATGGTAAAGCCGTGCTCCGAACGTGTCGCCGTATCCGCCAACGGGAAACCAACGCAGCTGAGCGGCGAGGAACGTCAACAATATCAATCCGATATAGAATACTGGCATGGAAAGCCCGACCTGAAAGACGGTGCGGATCAATACATCCGGCCAACGCCCCCGGTTCAACGCGGCAACAAAAGCCAACGGCCCTGCAATCAGCAGCGAAAGCCCCACCGCATACAGGGTCAGAAAGGCCGTGGTGGGCAGACGGTTGAAAATCACCTCGGTCACCGGCGCGCGCATCAGGATCGAGCTGCCCAGATCACCTTGGATCGTATTGGTCACAAACAACCAGAACTGCACCAACATCGGTTCGTTCAGGCCAAGCCGTTCGCGGATCGCCTCCAGGTCCGCATCGGATGCTCGATCCCCTGCAATCGCGATGGCCGGATCACCAGGCAGAAACCGCACCAGCACAAAGATGATGATCATCACCAGAAAGAACGTGGGGATCATCAAGAACAGGCGTTTGAGAATGTATTGAAGGGTCGCCAACCGTCCATCCTTTCCAGACAAAGGCGCACCGCCGGATCATTCCGGCGGTGCTGGGTCAGATTTTAACGGCTGACGGTCGCTTCTTCGAAGATGTTGTTACCAAGCGGGGTCTGGACATAGCCATCAACTGACGCTGAAACCGCTACTGCGAAGGGCGTTTCATACATGAACAACAGGGGCGCTGCTTCGGCATAGATCGCCTGCATATCCGCGTATTGCTGTGCACGTTTCTCAGGGTCGATCTCGGTTTGTGAAGCTTCATAAAGAGCGTTGAATTCGGCGTTATCCCAACCCGTGCCAACCGCATTGGCCGTCGGGGTATAGCCCAACCAGCCGACCACCTGACCTGGATCGTTCACATCGTTCACCCAACCATAGGTGTGAATGTCAAATTCACCCGACCGGTTCTTCGCACCACGTGTTGGCCCATCGACCTGTTCGACTACAAGATTGATGCCCAAGGGTGCCCACATTTGTTGAAGCGCTGCGAAGATCGTGCTGTCATCAGCTGAGCCCGCCAACGTGGTGAATGTGATTTCCGTGCCTTGTTCAAGACCGGCTTCTGCAATCAACGCCTGCGCCTTTTCCATATCATAGCCATAAAGCGGGCCTGGATTCGTAGATAGCGGCGTCGCGGCGGCCATCAGGGGCGACGTCATGGGCTTTCCTGCACCCTGAAGCACCAACCCAATCAACGCGTCCTTATTGGTGGCATAGTTGACCGCCTGTCGCACGCGCACATCTGCCAGCGGGTTGGGCGAGCCATCTGCGCGTGTCTCGCGGGTGTTGATCGGCGAATAGATGATCCGCGTTGAGGGGAACAGGTTCATGTTGATTGCCGGATCGGCGTCCAACTCCGGCACGCGCGAGAACGGGATGAATTCAGCCACATCAACTTCGCCAGACTGCAGCTTTAGGATACGTGTTGCGTCATCCGGGATGATCTGGAAGTTTACGCCCTCAAGATAGGGCAAGGGTTTTCCATCCGCCCCGTCACGCCAGTAATTTTCGTTGGCGCAAAACTTCATCGATGTGCCTTGCTCAAAGCCGCACAGATAAAACGGGCCGGAACCAACACCAGGACCACCTGACGCAAATATTGCAGCGGATTTTTCCTGGTCTGTTGCGCCTTCGGCTGCATCAAAAACTGCTTTCGACACAATACCCGTGGTGAACGTGGCCAGCATCGACAGAATGGTAGGATCGGGATTGTTCAAATTGATGGTGATAGCGTTGCCTTCAGCGGAAACACTTTCGATGGACCCCAACAGTCCCGACCAAGGGCTCTGATCAGGTTCACGCGCGCGATCCAGCGAAAAAACAACGTCTTCGCCGGTTAAAGGGGTTCCGTCCGCAAAGGTCACGCCATCGCGCAGGGTCAGTGAAACCGTCTTGCCGTCATCTGATACCGAATGATCTTCGGCCAAACCGGCAACGACCGAGTTTCCGTCAGCGCTGGGGCGTAGCAACGTATCAAACAGGCTGCCGACCATCCAGATGTCGGGGTTGCGGTCGGCATAGATCGGGTCGATTAAGTTCGATCCGTCATATCGCGCAAAGTTCAAAACGCCGCCGCGTTCCTGGGAAAAGGCTGGTGCAGCGATCGCCGTCGAGATGATTGCAGTCGCAAGCAGTAGGTGTCGTTTCATTGATGAGTTCCTCCCTGAACGATTCTTTGGAATCGAACTCATATTAAACGAATTTTTATAATTACTAAAATAAATTATAGTATGGCTGTTCGACCTCCAACATATGGCTATTCAGGGATGCTTCTTATTGGCGTTGAACTGATCCACATCTCGACGGTTTCTGTATCACTGATGACTTTTGAATAGTGGGGTTTGGATGTGTCGTGATGGATGGTATCACCTGCTGACATAACGTGAACCTCATCACCCAGATGATATTCAATCTGACCTTCCATCAAGTAGCAGAACACTTCGCCCACGTGACACATTTTTTCCGAAACATGTCCTGGCGGGCGATGAATTATGGATGGATGGAACAACGCCCCTGCAAACCCCGGGCCCAGTTTCTCATAAAGCCTTCCATTCAGTCCCAGCGAGTAAGTTTGCCTCTTATCCTTTTGAATATGTTCACTATATTCCTCTGGAACACTCAGCAGCTGTTCAATGCTTGTTTGAAGGGACGCAGCAATCGACAGTAACGATGCCAAGGACGGAGAGCTGATACCGCGCTCGACTTGCGAAATGAAACCCGTCGTCAGCTCAGCGTCTTTGGCAACCTCGACCAGTGTTTTACCCATCGCTTTTCGCCGATGTCGGATTGCAGCTCCCAACAGGGCTGGTTGATCCTTTTGCTTCTCGGCAGCTTGGACAGTCGCATTGCTCATTTCGTCCTCATTCTTGCAAAAGCTTATTCGATCCAGTCGTTTTAGTTGACGGAAAAACACTTATGTTTGCAAGGTAACATATACGGCAAGATTTTTATTTACACTAAAATTAATTATAGCCCCTGTACATCAGGATACGTGGGCTGGTTCTGTGCGAAGCCTAAAAGTGAACCTGCGTGTTTCAGTTCAAAAAGAAACGGACACGAATTGCCCGTGCCCGCCCACCTTAAGTCCTTCTCTGTCACACCAGATCATCGGGCAATAGTCCTGCCGGAATGCTTTGATAGCACACCGGGCGCAAGAACCGTCGAATTGACAATGTCCCCACTGAGGTCGCACCAAAGTTGGTCGAGGCAGGATACGGCCCGCCGTGAACCATTGAATCACAGACCTCTACCCCGGTCGGAAAGCCGTTTGCCAACACACGCCCGGCCTTGCGTTCAAGAATAGGGATCAACGACGCAGCGGCGGCGTGATCCTCGTCGTCGACGTGAAGGGTGCAGGTCAACTGCCCTTGAAGGTTTCGTGCAATGCGCTGCATGTCTTCCAACGTGTCGGCCATCACGATCACTCCAAGTGGGCCAAACACCTCTTCCGACAGGCTTTCATTTGCGAGCCAGTTCTTTGCGTCGGTGATGAACAAGTTCGGTGAAGCTGACCGTTGATCGCAGCTTGTTACCAATAGTTTACGCACACCGTCAGTATCCGCGATCCGACGCTGACCCGCCTGATAGGCCGCGGCAATTCCATCGGTCAGCATCGTTTGCTCTCCGACATCTGACAGAGCAGTTTTCGCGCTTTCAGCAAACTGATCCGCCCCAGCACCTGATAGAACGATCGCTATTCCGGGATTGGTGCAGAATTGTCCTGCGCCCATCGTCAAAGACGCAGCCCAGCCCTTTGCTATCTCCTCGGACCGGTTGTCCAAGGCGGCATTCAGAACAAACATCGGATTGACTGAGCCAAGCTCTCCAAAGAACGGAATGGGCTCTGAGCGGGCCGCACAAAGATCAAACAACGCCCGGCCGCCGGCCAAAGACCCGGTGAATCCCACAGCTTTTATCAATGGATGCTGCACCAGCGCAGCCCCAACCTGGCGGTTTCCGCCTTGGATCAAACTGAACACACCGGCATGTAGATCACATTTCTGAATAGCGGCGTGGATCGCTTCGGCGATGATCTCACCTGTGCCGGGATGGGCGCTGTGTCCTTTGACGACAACCGGACACCCTGCGGCCAGGGCTGCGGCGGTGTCACCACCAGCCGTCGAAAAGGCCAGCGGGAAGTTCGAGGCGCCAAACACGGCAACCGGTCCAATGGGGCGTTGAATCATGTGCATCTCGGGCCGCGGCAAGGGTGCACGATCCGGCAAGGCAGCGTCATTGCGCCGGTCCAAATAGTCGCCCTTCAAAATATGGTCAGCAAACAAACGAAGCTGGCCGGTTGTGCGACCACGCTCACCCGCCAGCCGCTCAGCGGGAAGCCCAGTTTCCTGCGTGCCAATTTCCGTGATTTCTGTCGCTCGCGCCTCAATCTCGTCGGCGATGCTGTTCAGAAAGGCCGCGCGGGTTTCGCGACTTGAATACCCATAGCTCCAAAACGCGTCTTCTGCGGCCTGAACAGCGGCATCAACATCGCTCACCCGTCCTATTGCAAAGCTATGTGCTGCGCCGGTAGCGGGGGATGATGAAAAGGTTGCATCGCCGGCAGTCCAAGCGCCAGCAATCAGATGTTTACCATGGGGATTGAAGGTCATCGTATCCTCGATTTCTGGATGGCACGATATGTGCATGTTCAGATTTCGGATAATGTATCCAATATCCCGCAAATCACAACCCCCTACGCGACACCGTCATTCACCTTCCGTTGCGCGCCTTGCTGCAACCATTTCCAACAACTGGGTTTTGGTCCGAAGGATATGTTGGGTCAGCATCTCGCAGGCCACGTCAATTTTACGCTCCTGCGCAAGTTTCAACATATTCCGATGTTCGTCCTTGGCGGGCTCTCGCTGCTCCATAACACTCAGGTTCATGCGAACATATCGATCTGATTGTAGATTAATTCGCTGAAGAAGCTCGTTTGTCAGCCCACGGTTCGCGGCGGCGTAAAGCGCGGAATGGTAATCGTAGTTCAACGCTCCCCATTTGCTGACATCATCGGCGTCATATGATTGTTCCATTCTGTCCAATATATCTTCACAAC
Source organism: Aliiroseovarius zhejiangensis (assembly GCF_014656375.1). Classification (GTDB taxonomy): domain Bacteria; phylum Pseudomonadota; class Alphaproteobacteria; order Rhodobacterales; family Rhodobacteraceae; genus Aliiroseovarius; species Aliiroseovarius zhejiangensis. The sequence continues at coordinate 41,702 of NZ_BNCH01000008.1, forward strand.
GCGCGAAATCAGTTGACGTCATTGCAGGGATCGCACGTCGAAACAGGTCAACTTCAATGAGGATTCGCAGGTCAAAAATCTCGCCGATCTCGGCCAGCGAATGTTTCGTGACCGTGGATCCACGGTTCGTGGTCAGGTTGACAAGCCCCTCTGCATCCAGCCGCTTTAGCGCTTCGCGGATTGGCATACGTGAGACTTCATATTCTTCCGCCAAGCTTTCCTGACGAATGGTTTCGCCCTCTGCAAGTTCTCCGCTTAGAATTCGCTCTCGCAAATCGTTGGCGATGACATCTGGAAGACTTTGCCTTGGTATTGCACGCCTGCTTGTCATGATGCCTCCCACTCAACATCTGAATTTTGGATACATTTAGCGATATTGCCTTTCTTTTCAAACAAAATTTGGCTTTGGGTATACTTGTCTCGGGTTGATATCACGGCCGAAAATGTTGTATCCAATATCCAGCTTGAAACATTTGAGGGTGAGATTAGGAATGAACACCGTTGTCCCCTTGGAAATTGAACGCCTATCCAGGCTCAGCACGGATATCTTAACGAAACATGGCTTTAGCGATCAGCACGCGACTGCCATCGCGAAAATCATCACGACGTGTCAGATAGATGACTGCCATTCGCATGGGCTTTTCCGATTGTTGATGTGCTGTGAAACGATGAAGGCGGGAAAGATCGACGGGCAGGCTCTTCCGGTCTTGCACGCGACCGAGGGCGCCGTCACACGGATCGACGCCCGGCAAGGGATGTCACTTCTCGCGTTTGAAGCTGGCTTACCCCGGCTGATCGATAACACCCGCAAACACGGCATTGCGGCGCTGGCAATCAATCGGTGCTTTCATTTCTCTGCCCTTTGGCCTGAGGTCGAGCAGTTGTCATCAATAGGACTGGCGGCAATGGCGATGGTGCCAAGCCATTCGTGGGTGGCACCGGCAGGTGGGAAGCGCGGGACGCTTGGGACGAACCCACTGGCCTTCAGTTGGCCGCGATCGGGCCGGAACCCTTTCACGTTCGACTTCGCCACCAGTGGATTTGCAAGGGGCGAGATTGAGCTTTATCTGCGTGCAGGTAAACCGCTTCCGGAAGGCGTGGCTGTTGACAAAGACGGTTATCCAACAACCGACCCCCAGGCCGCTTTGGATGGTGCGATGCTGACATTTGGCGGATATAAAGGCAGTGCTCTATCCATCATGATCGAGCTTTTGGCCGGTCCGCTTATTGACGATCTAACAAGCATGGAAAGCATGAAATTCGCCGAGGGCATGGGCGGCGCCCCCTATCATGGAGAGTTGATCCTGGCCTTCGACCCCGATCACTTCAGCGGCGGCCAGACGGCCCGGAACGACGCCCGTGCCGAACGGCTGTTTGCAGATATCGTCGATCAGGGAGCGCGCTTACCATCGCAACGCCGTTTTGACGCGCGCGCGCGAAATATCGCCCGAGGATATGTCGAAGTCCCGGCAGCTCTTTTTGAGGATCTCAAGACCCTTCAGAATGGGGGCTAAGCGCCCCATGTATCGCTAAGACGATATCCATCTGGCCACGGGTCATCGGGATCCAGCATGTGCTGATGGATCCCGGTAATCCATGCCCTGCCACTGATTTCGGGAAGGATGGCGCGCCGGCTGCCCACGTCTGACCAGTCGAGTATACGTCCGGTGAATCGTGACCCAATGATCGAAACGGCATCGAAGGTCTGTCCGACCTGCATCTGCCCTTTCGCCGCCATAAGCGCCATGCGTGCAGACACCGCTGTGCCGGTGGGTGAGCGATCCACCTTACCAGGTTGAATGGCCACCGCGGACTTACCGGTTAAACCTGTTTCGGTCTTGCTGAGCGGACCACAGAACGCACAGAACGAGATATGATCCCATTCCGCATTCGTAAGATGCGAAAATCCCAGTTGATCATTTGCCGCATCGGTAATGGCCACGCCAAGGCGCGCGATATCCTTTGCTTCTCCCTCGGCAATTTCAAACCCCAGTTCATTGGCGTCCACGACAACAAAACTGTCGCCGCCATACGCCGTGTCCACCGTGATTGTGCCGAGCCACGGCACCTCAAGCGGCACGCCTAACTTGTCGGCAAAGCTGGCTACGTTTTGCACGAAGATACGCTCGGCCTTGCCGTTGCGACATTCCGCCCGTACGCGCACCAACCCGCCGGGTGCCTCCAGAACCAGATGCGTTTCCGGCTCCTGCATCGGTATGATCCCGCCGTCCAACAGAACGGTCGAGACACAGATCGAATTTGATCCCGACATAGGCGGGGTGTCTTCGGGCTCCATGATGATGAACGCCGCATCCGCTTCGGGGTGCTTAGGTGGCACCAGAAGGTTCACGTGCCGAAAGACGCCGCCGCGTGGTTCGTTCAACACAAAATTCCGCAGAGTTTCATCACGTGCGATGAATGAGCGCTGCTCCCAAAGCGTGTCTCCGGGTGGCGGTTGCACGCCCCCGACGATGACATCCCCGACTTCGCCCTCGGCGTGGGCTGATATGACATGAATAGTTTTGGTGCTGCGCATATCATCGCTTCCTTAGTTCGATTGGGGCAAACAGTCCCAGTAAGGTAACTGCAAATGGGTTGGTCGACACAAGCCGCCATTCGTTGGGGCTTGTGTCGAACGGACAATCAGTGCTCGTTTTGCACACGACCCTTTGGCACGTCACAACCCGACAAGGATCGTCGGCAACCATGTGGCAATGGCCGGGAACAATATGATGACCAGCAAAACAAGCATCTGGGCTGCCACGAAAGGCAAAACGCCGCGATACATTTGCCCATAGGTCATACTGCTTGGGGCAATCGATCGAAGATAGAAGATGGACGGCGCCATGGGAGGGGTCAGATAAGACGTCTGGATCACAACCAACACCATCATCGCAAACCAGATCGGGTCAATCCCTGCGCTTTTCACAATCGGGGCGAAGATCGGGATGAAGATCAAGACAATCGACACCCAGTCAAGGACAAAGCCAGCGAAAAAAACCACCACGAGGAAGAAAGCGATAATCCCCGCATTGCCGTATCCGATCGTGGCGACCGTATCGCGCACCAGATTGCCACCACCGGTAACAGCGAAAATACTGGTGAACATGGTCCCACCCGCAACGATCAGCATGATCATCGACGTGATGCGCAGCGTCACGCCCAGAGCGTCCATCAACATCTTCCAATTCAGTTCGCGGAACATCATGGTCAGCACAAGCGTGCCCGCAGCCCCAACGGCGGCGGCTTCTGTCGCGGACGCAGCCCCGGCCAGAAGCGAGCCCAACACCATCCCGATCAAGGCAAGCGGAGGCAGCAATGCGGTCATGGTGACCCAGAGCTTTTGGGACATCGGGATTTCACGTTCTTCGCGTGGCAATGGAGGCGCATCAGCAGGTTTGCGGATACTGCGTATCAAGACGTATGCGATAAAGAACGTAACCATCAGCAACCCCGGCAGGATGGATGCCGCGAACAGTTGACCAATGGATAGCTGTGCGATGGACGCGTAAACGACGACGATGACAGACGGTGGAATGATGGTGCCCAACGATCCACCCGCGCAGATTGTGCCCGCGATGAGGTCGTTTTTGTAACGGGCCTTCATCATCGCCGGAATGGCCATTAAGCCCACCACGATTTCGACGGCTCCCACGACACCCGAAGCCGCTGCGAAAATCGCGCACATCGCAATCGTAGATAACGCCAGCCCACCGGGAAACCCGCCCAGCCACAGCTGCAATGCATAGAAAAGACGCTTGGCGATGCCAGATCGTTCCAGCACGGCCCCCATGAAAATGAACAGGGGAATGGCGGCCAACACAAAATTCGACGCGGTGTGAAGAAGCGCGCCGTAAAGCTGAAGGAAAATAAGGTCGCCGAACACCGTCAAACCAAACCCAACTGCGACAATCATCAGTGAAAACGCTACGGGAAGGCCCGCAAAAACAAGGATGAAAAGCGCCGCAAACATCAGAAGTGGGGTCATTGGTCAATCTCCAACGCTTGCAGTTCGGCATCGGTTTCACCCGGGCTTTTTTCGCCAAGCAGGAATTTCAGAGCTTCGACGACGAATTGTAGCGCGAACGCAAGAAGACCGACCGCAATGACCAGATAGAAGGGCCAAACAAGCGGCGCCCAAGGGCTGACGCTTTCCACTTCGCCTGTCACAAACGCCTTAAAGGCTTTGGTCCCCGCAACCCAAGCAAACGCAAAGGACACCGGTGCCATGATCAACAGATAAAACGATCCGTTTACAATCTGTTGCACACGCATTGGAAATTTCTGGGACAGGAAGTCGATACGGACATGGGCATCTTCGCGCAAAGAATAGGCGGCCCCCAGAAGAAAGATCGAACCGTTCAACATGTAAGAGATGTCAAACGCCCAAAGTGTCGGCGCCCCAAACACGTAGCGGGCTGTCACTTCGTAAAGCATCGCCCCAATCAGGGTGATGATGGCCAACCGTCCGAGGATGCCCAGAACATCTGAGAACCACTCGACGCTGTTTCGAAATAGCATCATGGAAACCTCCTGAACGAGACGGCCGACCACAGGATCGGCCATCTCTGAGAGTTTGAGTTATTCGGCGGTATCACGAACCAGGTAGCCCGAGTTTTGGGCCCAGCCGGATTGATAAGCCAAATAGCTATCCAAGACGTCCTGCATTCTGGTGTTTCCGCTGTCCGATTGCGCGGCAGCTTGGGCGCGTGCCCAGTTGCGGCCCGCCTCGCGGATCTTTTCGGATTCAGCACGATCCATTTGAATCATTTCGACTTTCGATTTGCGGAATTCGTCCATCGCTTTGATGTCGCTGTCACCGAAACGCGTGTAACTTTCATAAGTGCTCAGCTTCGCCGCAGCGGTGATCAGATTTTGGAGATCCTCTGGCAACGCATCCCAAGTCTCTTGCTTCACGAACACTTCCCACAAGAACGATGGCTGCTGCACGCCTGGCATGATCAAATATGGCGCAACCTCGTGGAAACCTTCGGTGATGTTGGCACCAGGGGTGGACCATTCAATCGCGTCAACGCCTTTTCGCTGCAGCAGCGTATAGATTTCGTTGCCCGGCACCACGGTCGGCACACCCTCAAAACTGTCCTTCAGAACCTCTGCAAACGCTCCGGAGGTCCGGTACTTTACGCCTTTGAGATCAGCGACGGTTTCGATCTTGACGTTTGAATGCGCCATAATCTCTGAGGTGCCAATGCCGACGACCAGGCTGTGCAAGCCCATATCATCGCGCCGGAAGTCTTGCAGCAGCTTCTCTCCACCGCCTTCATACACCCAATGAAGTGTTGCTTCCGCGGACATGCCGCCGGGGAAGCTGGCGAACACGGCGTTGGTTGGATCTTGGTTAACAAGGTATGATGGGGTGGAATGACCCGCTTCAACGATCCCATCCTGCACCGCCTCGTACGCCTTGAATGCGGGTGCCAAAACGCCTGCGCCAAAAGGCTGAATATGCACACGATCCTGTGTGATCATCCCGACATTTTTCACAAAGCGTTCCATGAAGTTCTGGTAAAGAAATGACCCTTCGCCAATGGCAGCCGTCATTTTCCAATTGATCTCGGCCGCGTATGCATGGCCGGTGGATGCAACCGCCAAGGCGCCAGCTGTGAGCATGGATACTAGTTTCATTGTTTTCCTCCGTTAAGTCGTTGAAACACCGACCGTTTCGCTGAACGATTGTCGGCAAAGCTAAGATCGGTTAGGCCGATTTCTTCTGTTGTTGTGGATGTGATCCGACGCGGAGCGGCCCCTGCGTTGCAGACCGCCTCGCGCCGCCCCCGCGGCTATGTGCTACAGGCATTCCGCGATGATCCCGCCCTGCGTGGACCAATCGGCAAACCAGTTACGGAACTGCATGTATTGCTGTTCGCAGTAGTTGCGCTGCGCATCGCTCAGTTCATCTGTCGCGTTGAAATGCAGCCTGTATTCTTCTTCCCCGTTCAGAACGAGGAGGTGTTTGTAGAAGAGCACCAGATCGGTTCCTTCATCAAATGAAGCCAGAACGGTGAATGCTTCTTCCAACTCTCGTGCGCGCAAACGAGCTTCTGCATGACCTTCCGCAGCTTTCTGGGACAGCGCTGCCAACAACAAAGCTTCTTTTGGAAGTGCCGTGCCGATGCCAGTGATCGAACCGGTTGCACCTGCCCGGACGAATCCGTGATAGACCTCGGTGTCAACGCCGACCATCAGCGTGACCCGTTCGTCTTTGCTGGTGATGTGCTCGGCGGCGTAGGTCAGATCATCTTTGCCACCAAACTCTTTGAAACCAATCAGGTTTTCATGTTCCGAGCGCAGCGCGAAGAACAGATCTGCACGCGTCGCAAAGCCGTAGACCGGGCTGTTATAGATAATCGCAGGAATGTCCGGAGCGGCGCTCAGAATAGCTTTGAAGTGGTTTTTCTGGGCCACCAGCGAAGATCCACGAGACAACACACGCGGGATCACCATAAGCCCGACGGCACCAACTTCTTGCGCGTGGGCAGCATGCGCCACTGCGGATTTAGTGTTTACAGCGCCGGTGCCAACAACGACCGGAACACCGGCGGTGACCAGACGCTCGACGCCCTCCATCCGCTCTGCATCCGTCAGAAGCGGCCAATCTCCCATCGAGCCGCAATAGACGACGGCAGACATACCAGCCTCGATCATCTCTTTGCCCTTTCTGACGAGGGCTTCAAAATCTGGGGCTCGGTCCGATGTGCAAGGCGTCATCAATGCCGGCATCGTGCCAGAGAAAACGTTTTCGTTCATGGCCGGTTCCTTTTTCAGTTCGACTGCCCTTCCCCGCACAATGCGCAACGGGTCGGGTAAACAGTCAAAGTGCTTCTCCAAAGTTGATTCTGGATTCTTAATAACGGATATTGGATACATTATCCATACGAGAAATGCAGTTGCCGTGTAGCGAACTAGGCTGCATTTGGTTTCCCCAAAAAATTAAGTCTCAGACATCAGCGTAGAATCCCAATTCAGATTAACATCGGGGCTGACAGCAGCCACCAACCTTGGACAATCTTGGAGAAAGCGAGCAACTGGTCGCTTAGATCTGCGGATGCCTTAATGGCCTCGGCGAACTGCGTCTTGGTGCGGAACTCCATCCGCCGGATACTAGCGTTAGCTCATAAGGCCGCCCCACGAGCTCGGCCTGGATGTCACTGTACCCTAATTAATCAGATTCTGCGGATTCGGCGTACTATTGTCGGGTTTTGTACCCTTAATTCCAATATATCCACAGAGTACACCGCGAGCGATCAGTCGGCGCTCCGCGCTGTGTAGTGGGGTTATGTAAGCTGACATGCAACCGAAGAAGTGGAGGTTGTCCACAGATCCGACAGTCTGGCGATTAAGGGGACAATATTGGAATTAAGGGTACAGTATGAAGAATAAGGGTACAAAGCCCTATTGATATCGTTGGAATATTTCAGGCGAGATTCCGATTAATTAGGGTACAGTCACAGCGGCCTCCGCGCCTTTGGCGCGCAGCTTCGGCGCGACCACTTTGAGTTGCGCTGCACGCCGCGCGAGGTCAGTTGAAAGACGCACGGCATCACCCGACGATGAGACGAACGCACGATGACAAGCCGAGTGTAGGTCTTCGCCTCGCTTGCGCATGTCGGCGCGTTTCAGGCCTGTGGTCAGAAGCTGCACAAGATGATCCCAACCAAGCGCCTGAGCGAGGGTCGCGTCAGCAAGGACGAGTGCGGGTACCTCGGCACGGGGGGCATCGCTTAGTACCGCCTCCAGCACCATTGCCGCGCGACTAACCGGTGCACCCTGCCCGGCATCGAGCCAACTCGTGATCTTGTCACCCTGAAGTGCAGGCAGCGCCCGGACCAGAGCTTTCACGGTCACCGGCCTTTCCGTGGCGCGACGCCACGCCAGACAGGTTTCGCCTGCCGGACCGGGCAGGTCGCCGGGGCGCAGCAGATGAACCACATCGCGAAGCTCCCCTGCCCGCTCTGGACGACCCGAAAACGCGACACAAGCCTCCGTCGCACGCAGCGCAAGCCTCTCCCGCAACAAGGCCTGGGGTACAGGATCGCACCCTAGCACGAGATGTAAGTGGTTGAGTGCCGCACCCTACAAAAACGCCAAATCTCCAAGGGTTTCGGCGCGTGCCAATGTGACCCAGGGCGGCATCTGGGGTAAGCTAAGAGGGTCTCTGTCGAAGGTTGGGCGACCATATATCATGTCACGACACTATCTCGCGCCGGCGCTTTTGACTACCAAATACTGTAAAAACCGCCCCTCTTCGCCGAACAGGGTTATGTCCAATAAGCTTGCCTTATCGGACATAACGTGAAAAAGCTGACTCCCATGAGCAAACCGCCCGAAAACATCCCCGCAGACGCGGACCCGGAATCGCAGTCCGCCCCCCTGCCCCCGCAGGTCGCGCCCTCGGCGGCGCTGGAGCGTCTGGCGGATTCCGCGCGCCGCTATGCGCAGGCGTCCACGTCCGACAACACGCGCAAAGCCTATCGCGCCGACTGGGCGGACTTCACCCGGTGGTGCCGGTTGCGCGGCGCCGATCCCCTGCCCCCCGCGCCGCAGCTTGTGGGGCTGTATCTGACCCATCTGGCGACCGGTGACGACATGGCCCCGGCCCTGTCGCCGGCCACCATCGACCGGCGCCTGTCGGGCCTGTGCTGGATGTATGCGCAGCGCGGGATGACCCTGGACCGCCGCGACCGCCACATTGCCGCGATCCTGTCAGGCATCAAGCGCAAACACGCCCGCCCCCCGGTGCAGAAAGAGGCCATCCTGGCCGACGACATTCTGGCCATGGTTGCCACTCTGGGGTTCGACCTGCGCGGCCTGCGTGACAGATCCATCTTGCTTTTGGGTTACGCAGGCGGACTGCGGCGTTCGGAAATCGTAAGCCTTGATGTCCACAAGGACGACACGCCCGACAGCGGCGGCTGGGTCGAGATCCTCGAAGATGGTGCGCTGCTGACCCTGAACGCTAAGACCGGCTGGCGCGAGGTTGAAGTCGGCCGCGGATCGTCCGACCGGAACTGCCCGGTCCACGCGCTGGAACAGTGGCTGCACTTCGCCAAAATCGACTTCGGCCCCCTGTTCACCCGCACTTCGCGCGACGGCAAACGCGCGCTGGAGGCACGACTGAACGATCGCCACGTGGCCCGGCTGATCAAGCGCACGGTGCTGGCCGCCGGCATTCGGGCGGACCTGCCGGAAAAAGAGCGGCTGGCCCTGTTTTCGGGTCACAGTCTGCGGGCGGGATTGGCCAGCAGCGCCGAGGTGGACGAACGTTTCGTGCAGAAACATCTGGGGCACAGTTCCGCTGAAATGACCCGCCGTTACCAACGCAGGCGTGATCGCTTCCGCGTCAACCTGACCAAGGCGGCGGGGTTGTGACCCCGGCCCGGTTTCGCTGCGAAACCCCTGCCCCCGATGCTAAGGTTTCTCAAGCCAGCGTTCGACCTCGCGAATGATCGCGTCAACCATTTCGGCATCGACCTTGCGGCCTTCGAACCGGATCGAGTAGCCGCGGCTGTCCACCTCGCGGCGCAGGATGAACCCGGTCGAGGTCGCGACCTCAGGGCCACGTTCGCGCCGGGCCGATGGCAGCTTGGGGCGCCCGCCCCGGCTTTTGTCACGCCCGGACCCTTCATGCTGTTCGATGACGCTTTCCAGCACCGCCCATTCGTCCTCGGCATCCGCGATCTGAGCTTCGGCCAGCAGATTGCGGATCTCGGTCTCGGCACCTGCGCGCAAGGCGCTGGCAAGGCGCAGGCCCTGCCGTTCGCTCAGCGACTCGGGAAATGTCAGCATGTCGCCCAGAGCTTCGAACACCAGCGCAAAGGACCGCACCTTGGAGCGCTTGGCCTTGGACGCGGCGGAAAACAACTGGTTCACAGCGTCTTCCAACGTGTCGAAAATGCCGCTTTGGGCTGAAATCGCCGCGATACGCCCGCGCTCAAAATGGCTCAGATCGGCGCGGACCTCGTTTTCCTCGACCATCGCCACGAAAGCGGCAGGCAGCGTGTCAGGCAGCTTGATCAGCGCCTTGATCGAGGCATATTTCTGATCCCCCGTCGCCGCCAGCAGCCCGCGCATCGCCAGGACGCGACGATAGCCCGAGATGATGCCGTATTTGCGCCCTTCATTCGGCTCGATCAGCTCATAGAGCTCGACGGGAAGCCGCAACCCGTTCTGCCGGATCGAGGCGCGCAGCTCGTCCATATCGGCCTCGTCCATGGTGATCCGGTCGCGCACCATGTCGTCGCTGTCGATCTGGTCCAGCGGCACCTCGACCATCACCAGACCCTTGTCATGGGCGGTGCGATGGGCTTCGGCGTCGGCCTTGTCACGGGCGGTCAGACTACGGGTTTCAGCGTCCAGCACCTGGCTTTCGCGGGCGGCCTCGGCGGCAACCTGCGCGATGGGGGCCATCGGGGATCGGCGGGTGGTTTCGCTGCTAAACTCCTCTTCGATGCGGCTCAGGTCTTCGGCGCTGGGGGCTTCCAGTTTGCGTCGTTTTGCCATCACTTATCTCCTGCCTGTGTCATTTGAAGGTCGCGCCACCAGCAGCCCAGCATGATCTCTTTCACCTCGGCCCATGTCCGGTCAAAGGTTTCGCGTCCGCGCACGTACGTGTCACGGTTGAACTCGCGGTAATCGGCCTCATAAATCCCGTTCACCTGCTCGCCGGCCTGCCCGACCATCGCGGTCAGTTCCTGTCGATATGTGGTCATGAAGTCGCCGAAATAGGCCTGGATCACGTTGGCCAGATCCGTCTGCTGACCCGCATCGAACCGAGTGATCAGGGCGCGCACGGCGTCCCATTCAAAGCGGATTTCCGGCAGGCCATGCGCGCGCCGCATCGAGTTTTCGCCATCTTCGATCGACGCGAAGGTGGAATAGAGCATGTCGAAGAACCGGCCTGTCGAATCAAATTCCAGGAACGACGCGCCCAGCGGGATCAGCAGGATGTCAGCCGCCGACAGCGCATTGATGGTCAGATAGCCAAGGGCAGGGGGGGTGTCGAGGATGACGAGGTCGTATTCCTGAAGCAGCCCCTCGCTTTCCAGAAAGCCCGACAGCGCATCCCAGAGCGGCCAGGAGCGCATTTGCATCCGCCAGACCGGCACCTGAAACTCGGCCCAATAGAGGTTTAGTTGCGCGCCGATCAGGTCAATGTTCGGCCAGTGCGTTTTCTGGATCACCTGTTTCGCAGCGAAACCCATCGCTTCAGTCAGGGTTTCATCAAGGGGCAGGGGGTCTTGCCCGGCAGCCGCGCGGACCTTGTTTTCGGCCTCGACATGCTGGGCATAGTGCTTGGCCATCAGGGGGAAGGCGGTCTGCCATTCATCCTCGACCTGCCCGCCCATGATCGAGGTCATGGAGCCCTGGCTGTCCAGATCGACCACCAGCACGCGGTAGCCATCAAGCGCCGCCGACATCGCCACATGCGCGGCGGTCGAGGTCTTGCCAACCCCGCCCTTGAAATTCGCCACCGCGATCACCTTGGCGTCCAGACCTTCGGGGCGCCAGGGCCGGTATTCCCGGGTCGAGACACCTTCGGCGGCGAAGAAATCGCGCAGCTTCAGGACGTCTTCCAGCGTGAACCACTTGGCCCCGCCATCACCTTCGCCCTGGGGCAGGTCGGGGTTTTGCTTCAGCACGCGGCGGAAATGGGCCGGGGCGACGGGGATCAGGTATTTGCAGATCTCCCACGTTGAAAAGCGGCGCAGGCGCTTGCGCCCGTCAGGGGCATAGCCGCGCTTGGCCAGATCATCGCGCCCCTTGGAGGCGAAGGCGGCGGCTTTGGCGAATCGGGCAGTGCTGATAGGGTCGGATAACTTCGCGCTGGCCGCTTCGGGGTCGATGTTGAAATAGGGTGGGGGAGGGGTCTTGGGGTTCTGTGCCATCTGCTCTCTGCTATATACGCGGTTTTTTACGTTGTTGCGGCAAACATCGCACATCACGATCAGGATGGGAACGCCTTACAGGTTTCGCTGCGAAACTTCTTTGAAAAAGGCCCCAACATACTTGTAGATTCTTTTAGGGTTTTAGAATCTTTGGTCCTAATTATTCCTTACTTATCAGAACGCTAAGTTGGTTTGGGGACCAGCCCACAGGGCGAATGGCACCCGCATACGGGATCAGAGGCCCCGATTCGCAGGGGCAGGGACTCCTGTAAACGGGAAGAGCGGTTCCAGGACTCGGTTTTGCGGTTAACCCGGTGTTTTCAGCCCGTTCCGGCACATCACGCGCCTTTCACCATCCCGTAGACAGGTTCCTTTCACCGATAAGGCACCCGGATACGGGACCGGGTGTTTTGGTCAAAGGCACCCATGTTCGGATTGAGCGAAGGTGCCATTTGTGGCATAAGGGGCAAAACCCATAAAGGGACGAGCAGATGGAACAGCAGGACAGAACGCGCCTGACCGGAGCGTTGAAGCGCGAAAGCGTGAAGAAGAACGTCGCAGCCATTCACGTGTCAGGGAAACTGTCTCTGTTACAGCGGAAATTGTCCAATGTTCTGCTTTTGAATGCCTATGACACGCTGACCAGCCAAAGCAGCCACCGGATCGACGCGCAGACCCTGTGCCTGATGATCGGCTATAACTCCAACGATATCGACACGCTGAAAGCGGCGCTGCGGGGGCTGGCGGAAACCGTGGCGGAATGGGACATGCTGGACGAGGCGGGGCGGCAGGAATGGGGCGTTTCGGCGCTTTTGTCCTATGCCAAGTTGAAGGGGGGCGTGTGTGAATATGCTTATTCGCCGGCGCTGGCGGAAAAGCTGCATGATCCGAAAGTGTTTGCCCTTATCAACCTGAACATCCAGCGGCAGTTCACCGGCGGGCATGCGCTGGCGCTGTATGAAAACTGCTTTCGCTTCGTGAAAACCGGGTCGACCGGCTGGTGGTCGCTGGACATCTTCCGCCGCCTGATGGGCGTGGACGGGTCGGAGTATTACCAAAGTTTCAAACATCTGAACGCCAAGGTGATCAAACCGGCGGTGGCCGAGGTGAACAAGGTGTCCGATATCATTGTCACGCCCGAGACCCGCAAGATGGGGCGCGCGGTGTCGGATATACGGTTCCTGATCCGGCGCAACCCGCAGCTTGCCATCCTGAACATCGACGATGGGGAAGGGACGCGCACCAGCCGCACCTATGCGCGGTTGATGGAACTGGGGGTTAGCGACCGGCTGGCGCGACAGTGGATTTCGGAACATGGCGAGGATTACGTGGCGGGGAAGATCGACTATGTCGCGGGCCAGCCCGAGGTGCGCAGCCCGGCGAAATACCTGAGCCGCGCGATCAGCGAAGATTACCTGCCCGCGGACAAATCCGCATCGCAAAGGTCAAACGATCCGGCGATCAAGGATCGTGTGGCGAAGCTGAAACGGGTGCAAAGCCTGGTGCAGTCGCGCAGCCCGACCCAGCGGGACGCGGACAAGCGGCTGTTCATGAGCCAGCTGACCGACCCCGCTCGTCGGTTGGATTTTGAGAAACACGGCTGGATGTCAGCCTTGAATGCTGACGCGATTTTTTCGTTTTGGGCTGAATTGGTGCCTGATGACGAAGCATTGGGGGCCGGGGTTTGAGACCTCGTTCCCCGTAGAATAAGACCCTGATCCGGCCATTAGAGACTAATTCGCGGCCGTATCCTTGCAGTGCCGATCGACCATCCGCTGCACCATCGGGGCGAAATGCCAGAAGTCCGGCGTTTCCATGTCGGCGCGTTTGCCTGCATCATCCAGATATCGCACGGCGATGATCTGTTTCAGGTTGGGGTTCTGCTCGAACGCCGCGACCTCGCCCGCGCTCATCGTGCCGCCTTGCAGCATAAGCGAATGCACGGAGGCCTCGCTGAGCCGTTTGAAATACTCAGGTTTCGTTGCGCACAGATACCGTTTCGCCGCCACGTGAAACCGGACGCAATCGGTGATCACGCTGGGAAAGAAGCGTTCCAGCACCTCGGCGCCTGCGTCTTCGTGATGGCGGTCTTCGGTATCATCCGGGTGATAGGTGCCAAATTCAGAGGTGAAATGGCCAATGTCGTGCAAGAGCGCGCCGACGATGATGTCTTCTGGCTGACCGTTTTGCTGCGCGATGGTGGCGCCTTGCAGCATGTGTTCGGCCATGGTGACGGGTTCGCCCAGATATTCTTCTCCGCCGCGACGATCGAAGATTCCACCGATGAAATCGACGATTGTGTCGGGGGTCAGGGTGTCGATGTCGGGTTTCATTCCGCAGCCTCCTGCGTGCTGGCGCGGCACATCGCGGCATAGGTCGATCGCAACCCGTCCTTGTCGGAATAGCATCCCTGAAGCCAGCGCGTGCCGGTGCCGGAATAGGCCTTGCGGGCGTGCAATACGCGGGTGTTGTCGACCACGAAAGCCTCGCCGGGTTCCAGACGGAAGGTGACTTCCATGGCGGGATCGTCAATGATCTCGCCCAGGCGGCGATAAGCGGCGTACCAGGTTTGCATTTCGTCAAACGGCACGTCGGTCACGGCGGCCAGCGAGCGGTTGTTGAACCGCACCGCGATCAGTTCGCCATCCGGGGCCAGTTCGATCATCGGACGACGGGATCGCAGGCAGACGCCATCTTCGCCCGCATATTCGAAACGGGCGCAGCAGGACGATAATGCGGTGAAATAGTCAGAGTTTTCGTCCCGCAGGCGCAACGCGGCGGCGAACCCGTCAACCACCATGTTTTCACCACCCGCCGCGGAGCTTTCGAGGCAATAGAGCACTTGCACCGAGGGCACCGGGTCACGATAGGGGTTGTCGGTATGGGCTTGCAGACCCATCCCGGTGAAGGCAAGGTTGGTGGGGTTCACCTCGGTCCGGACCTCGAATTTGCGACCGTAGTTGGTTTCGCGCACATAGCCGAACAGATCGACCACCTTGAACAGGGCGCCGTCCTCGACGGGTCCGTTTTCCAGCTTGCCGAAACCGTAGCGGTTGACCAGCGCCAGCCAGTCGCGCAGGGCGCGCTGGTCGCGTGTCATGGCGGCGAAGTCACCGGTGGGGACCGAGCCCATCAGGCGGGCGTCCCAAGGCTCTGTTCCAGCGGAAAGCCAGCCTTTCTGCACCGGGGCGGGGCGGTCATAGGCGTTCTGTGCCAGCCAGTGCGCGTCATAGGTGACGGTTTTGCCTTCGGGTGCGAAACGCACCTCAACCGCGTCGCCATTCACGCTGGCATCGGTGATATGCGTATCCGCCGGGATGTCGCGCAGGGCGACCAGGCGCTGTCCGTTGCCCGGCGCGCGTGTGTCTTCGTCCCACGCATTGTCGCGCAGCCACATGGCGTGGAAGCGGAGGGGGTCATCGGGGGTGGTCAGGGTCAGAATCTGCCCCGTGGGATCAATTTTTGCAGCAAGCATGGTGTGTCCGCTTATTGGGTGAATATCCGTGACATGGTGGCGCGTTTGATGGATAAGCACAATTTAGATGAAACGCACCTGAGACCCCGAAACCGTTATGCCACATACCCCAGTTTCAAACCTGCCGCTGGATTGGGTCCGCGCGTTCGAAGCCGCGGGGCGCACCGGAAGTTTCACTGCCGCCGCGGCGGAAACAGGACTGACTCAAGCGGCGATCAGTCAGAGGATCGGCAATCTTGAGGCACGTTTGGGTGCGACCCTGTTCATCCGTCAGCCGCGCGGCGTCATTCTGTCGGTCGAGGGGGAGGCGTGGCTTCCTTACGTCACGCACGCTCTGGCGACGTTGCGGCAAAGTTCCGAGGAGCTGTTCGGCATTCAGCGGCGGCGGGTGACGGTCTGGGCCAGCGCGTCGGTGCTGGCGCTGTGGATCGCACCGCGTCTTGCCGGGCTGTCGCTGGGTGACGAAGTCGAACTGAGCTTCAAGACGCTGGTTCTGGCGTCCGAGGATGGGCCGGGGGCGGCGGGCATCCGGATCCGCTATGGCAATGGGGATTGGGACATGACGCGGCGCGCGCGGCTGTATGACGAGGTGTTGGCCCCCGTCGCCGCGCCCTCCTTGCTGGACACAGAAGGGCAGGGGGGGTGGCAGGGCCTGCCACGTCTGGGTCTGTCGGGGCCGCGGGCGGGGTGGCACGATTGGGCGCGGGCCACGGGTGACGCGCCGACGCCGGTGCCCTTGCTGCGGTTCGATACGTTCACCGCCGCACTGTCGGCGGCGGAGGCCGGGGCGGGGGTGCTTCTGGCTTCGCTGCCTTTGGTGCGGGGCGCGTTGGGGGCGGGGCGGCTTGTGCGGGTGTCGCAAGACGCGCTGCCATCGGAAAATTCCTATTGGATGGTGGCCGATGATCGCGACGTGACGCGCCGCCAGTGGGAGGCGCTGACCCGCCAGTTCTGCGCTTGACCTTACGTAAGGTAAAACCACGAGATGCGCATTTTCTTGCGGCATTCCCCGTTATGCCCCGGTAAAAGGCGCGTGGATGCGTGACGAAAGGGATGATGTTCGGGTGAAAGACACGGGCGCTGTAACACAGATTCGCTTTGATGCTGTCGATCATGTGATTGACGGGCGCGCGATTCTGTCCGGCGTCTCGGTGGACCTGAGCGCGCGGCGGATCGGGGTGATCGGGCGCAACGGGTCGGGCAAGACGACCTTTGCACGGCTGCTGGCGGGGCTGGTTGCGCCGACCTCGGGCACGGTCACGATTGACGGGATCGACCCGGCAAAGGATCGGCGTGCGGCGCTGTCGCTGGTGGGTATTCTGTTTCAGAACCCCGATCATCAGATCATTTTCCCGACGGTGATCGAGGAAGTCGCTTTTGGTTTGCGTCAACAGGGCGTGGATGATCCGGACGCCCGTGCGCAAGCTGTGCTGGATCGGTTCGGCAAGGCCCATTGGCGTGACGCGCATGTGCACAGCCTGTCACAAGGGCAGAAGCAGTTGGTCTGTCTGATGTCCATTCTGGCGATGACCCCGCGCATCCTGATACTGGACGAGCCTTTCGCGGGGCTGGATATTCCCACGCGGATGCAGCTGGCCCGGTATCTGAGCCATTATGACGGCACGCTGGTGCATGTCTCGCACGACCCGCGCGATCTGGCAGGCTATGACCATGTGCTGTGGCTGGAACGTGGCGCGGTGAAAGGGCAGGGGGCGGACGTGCTGGACGCCTTCACGGACGAGATGATGCGGCAAGGGGGGGGCGATGATATCTCTGACCTCTCCCGTTAGGACGCGCGCCCATGACTGGCCTGCCGGGGCAAAGTTGGCGGCGCTGTGTGTGGTGACGGTTCTGTTGTTCAAGGCGCAGAGCCTGTGGATTCATGCGGGGGTGTTTGCCGGGATGCTGGTACTGTATCGCCTGCCCGGCCCGGTGTTTTTCCGTGCCGGTCTGCGGGCGTTGCGGGTGCTGTGGCCCTTTGTCGTGATGCTGGCGCTGTATCATCTTGTGACCTGGACGCCCTATGCGGGTGGGGTCATCTTGCTGCGGATGGTCACGGCGGTTGGTCTGGCGACACTGGTGACGATGACCACGCAACTGTCGGACCTGATCGCGGTGGTGCGTTGGCTGGCGACGCCCTTGCGCGCCTTGGGTCTGAAAACCGCGTATTTAGAGACTGCTATTGCGCTGGTCATTCGCTTTACACCGGTGCTGTTAACCAAGGGCACCAAGCTGATCGACGCCTGGCGCGCACGATCACCGCGCCGCCCCGGTTGGCGGATTATCTTACCGTTTACGGTCCTTGCGCTGGACGATGCGGACCACATCGCCGAGGCGCTGCGCGCGCGCGGTGGTTTTGATGCCATGAAGGAGTGAGACATGGAAAAACACGTGACCCTGATTGCCCTGTTTGCCGCGCTGATCGCGGCCCTGGGTCTGATCCCGCAAATCGCGCTGCCGTTCGGTGTGCCAATCACCGCGCAAAGCCTTGGCATCATGCTGTGCGGCACGGTCTTGGGCGCGAAGCGCGGGGCGCTGGCGGTGCTGCTGTTCCTGCTGCTTGTGGCGCTGGGTCTGCCGCTTCTGGCGGGTGGCCGTGGGGGTCTGGGCGTGTTCACCAGCCCGACCGCCGGGTTCCTTGTGGGTTTCCCGATCGCGGCCTTTGTTACGGGTCTGATCACCGAGAAATGGCGCAAGGGACCGCTGGCCGTCAGCGCGGGCGTCGCGTCGGTCATCGGCGGGATTGTGGTGCTGTATTTGTTCGGGATTGGCGGCCTGTCGCTGGTGCTGGGCAAATCGGTGCCTGAGGCGACGATGCTGGTCGCGGCCTTCATCCCCGGTGACATCCTGAAAGCTGCCATTGCCGGGATGCTGACCGCCGCGCTTGCCAAGGCGCGCCCGGCGAGTGTGCTTTCGCGCGCCTGAGCGGTTACGCAAACAGACGGCCCAGCCCCATGCGTGGGTCGTCCACTCCTGCCAGCCTGAGCATGTGCCATGCCAGTGCCG
This sequence comes from Aliiroseovarius zhejiangensis, assembly GCF_014656375.1. Lineage (GTDB taxonomy): Bacteria > Pseudomonadota > Alphaproteobacteria > Rhodobacterales > Rhodobacteraceae > Aliiroseovarius > Aliiroseovarius zhejiangensis. The sequence goes on from NZ_BNCH01000008.1 coordinate 60,089, forward strand.
CATTGCTGGCGAGGACGGGTTTGCCGGTCTGCGCCTCAATCTCGGGGATGATCTCCAGACATCTGAGCGCCGTGCAGGACATCACGATGGCGTCGCAGGGGGCGGCATTGGCCACCTGACGGCCGGCGGCAAGGATCGAGCTTGGCGTGATCCGCGACACGATCTGGTCATTGCTTTCCTCGAACGACCCGAAACCGGCGATCTGAAACCCGGCGTCGCTCAGCCGGTCGCGCATGGTTTGCGAGACCTCGGCGACATAGGGTGACAGGAAGGCCAGCCGCGTCACCCCAAGGTGCCGACCGCCTGCAATGATCGCGGTCAGCGGGTCGGTGACGGCGGCAGTGGGGCACACAGTCTGAATTGCCTTCGCGACTTTCTCGGGCCCGTTCACGGAACTGGCCGAGGTGCAGGCATAGCCGATGGCGTCAAAGGACAGAGCCGGCGGCAGAAGCCGCGTGGCGGCTGGCAGGTCCGCCAGCATTTGCGGCAGCGTGTCGGTGCGGATCTCCGGCCCCATCGGGATGCGGGTGTGATAGAGCGCGACGCCGGGGATATCCATGATCCGCCGAAACTCCTGCTCCAGCGTTTCGTCGTTTTCCAGCACGATCACGCCCAGATTGGCGCGGGTGCCGATGCCTTGGTCCGTGTCGAAGGAAAGTCTCATTCAGATCACCGGAAGCTCTGGCGCGGCGCGGGTGGTCAGAAGCTGGGCGCCTTCGGCCCGCACAACGATGTTTTCTTCATGCACCATGATCCGCCCGTCGCCGTAACCAAGCGATGGCTCAAGCGTCAGGACCATGTTTTCGGTGAGAACAGTCCTATCAAATGCAGCGTGCGAGGGCCATTCGGTCAGTTGCATCCCCAGCCCGTGGCCCAAGCGGCCCACGTCACCGGACTGGCTGTCCATCTCGGCAATCACCGATTGCATCGCGTGGAACAGATCGCGGCAGGTGGTGCTGGGGCGGGCGGCGTCGATCCCTGCCTCGGTCGCGCGCCACAGCACGTCATAGGCGCGGCGGGCGGTGTCGTCGGCCCGCCCCACCGCCCAGTTCCGGTCGAAATCGCAGAAATACCCGTCCCATGTGGCGCCGGTGTCGAGCATCAGGATATCGCCTTTCGCCAGCGGGCGCGGAGAAGGTGGCGAGATCACATCGTGATAGCCGCCCGGACCCGCGCCGCCGACCAGATAGGGCACGTCGTCTGCGCCTTGCGCCAACGCCTCGCGGCGGACGGCGCGAAACAGGGCGTCCAAGGGCAGACCCTCATGGGCGATGCCGGGAACCTTGGCGAATGTGGCCGAGCCGATGGCGCAGATATGTGCGATCTTTGCGATCTCGCGGTCGGATTTCACCATGCGCAGGCTGCGGATGAGGTCGGTCGCGTCGGTGATGCGCAGGCCGGGCAGGCCTGACAAAAGCCGCTCATAGTCGCCAAGAGGCATTCTGAGCGTGGTTTCGTGCCCCTTCATCACGCCAATCGCGGACCCTTCGCAGGCATAGGGTGTCAGAAGGTCGGTCAAAAGGCTGATCCCGTCATCCGCCGGGGCGGGGGCGGACCATGTGCGGATGTCATCGACCCATGTCGTGCGCATCAGCGCCGCGCCGATTTCCGGAATGATCGCGATGGGCTTGCCCGCGGCAGGCACGAACAGGAACCACGGGCGGGTGGGGCTTTGCCAGAACAGCGTTTGGAAGCCGGTGAAATAGCGCAGCTCCGGCTCGGTCGTCAGGAAAAGCCCCGCCAGCCCGTCGCGCGCCATCAGGGTCTGCGCACGGGCGGTGCGGGCGGCAAATTCGTCCTCGGGGAAGCCGCGGGGGGGCTCAGACATGATCCGCCCCGGCCATGATCGCGGCGAAGATCGCGGGGTCGGTCACACCCTCGGACCCGATCAGAAGCACGCGCGATTGTGCGTCCAGCCCCAGCGCCGCCGCCATGTCGGGCTGGCGCATCACTGCGATCAGGGTGGCCAGTCCTGCCACCGCGCTTTCGCCCGCTTCGATCTGCGCATCGCCACTGTCCCCGTTGGCCAGCAGGCGCATGGTGGGGGCGACGATGCTGTCGGGCATGGTGACGAAATCCTGCGCTTCTTCGCGCAGGATGGCCCAGGCCATTTCGGATGGTTCGCCACAGGACAGGCCCGCCATGATGGTTTCTTCGTGGATCGGCACGGTCGTCGGCACCCCCTTTTGGGCGCTTTCGTAAAGGCAGGCGGCGCGGTCAGGTTCGGTGATGATGACGCGCGGGGCGTCATCGCCCCAATGCTGGCGCAGATAGGCCGCGACCGACGCGGCCAGCCCGCCAACCCCGCCTTGCAGGATGACATGGGAGGGGGCGTCCTCCATCGCCTCGCAGGCTTCGCGCGTCATCACGCCATAGCCTGCCATCACGTCGCGGGGTGGGTCGGCATAGCCGTCCCACGAGGTGTCAGAGACCACGAACCAGCCGTTTTCATCAGCCTCGGTTCTGGCCAGATCGACCGAGGCGTCATAGTCGCCGTCGATCCGCACCACATCGGCCCCCAGGTCGCGCATTGCTTGTGCGCGGGTTTCGCTTACCTCGGCATGGATATAGATGCGGCAGGGTGCACCGACACGCTGGCACCCCCAAGCCAGCGACCGCCCGTGGTTGCCATCGGTGGCCGAACTGAGGGTGATCCCGGCGCAGGCCTCGGCGTAAGCGCCGCCCCGGATATCGGCAAGCGTCACCGGATGCCCCAACCGGGTGCCCAGCTCGCGTTGCAGCACGCGCAGCGCCGCGTAAGCCCCGCCAAGCGCCTTGAAACTGCCCAGACCAAAACGCGGCCCTTCGTGTTTGTAAGCGATATGCCCCACGCCGATCTGCCCGGCCAACCCGGGCAGGGACACAAGCGGCGTGGGCGCATAGCCGTCCCAGGCGGTGATTTCATCCCAGGCACGGGCAAAATCATCCGGCGTCAGCACCCGCATTGCGGCGTCGCCCCGTTTCGGAGTCACCGCGACATGGTGCAGGGCGGCTTGGGCAAACGGGTCGGTCATGGTCTGTCCTTTCGGCAACGTCCTTGCCAGACTATACGCAGTTGCCCGCATACAAAGCCCCCATTTCCGCCGTTCCGGCCGGAAAAACCGGCGTTGCAAGGGGGCGCGGCTTGATCCGTAAATTTTGCGTCAAAACTGCCCGCCAGACCGGCTTGCCCCTTGGCGCAAAAGCATATTCTCGCTAGCGTGGTTGGGCCGGATTGACCGGCAGAGGACCAACCCGGACAGGCGCGATGGATCGGAAGACAGAGTCCTCTCAGACGCAGGAAGACAGTCTGACAGGAAAAACACGCGAAGAAGCGATCGAGCGGCTGTATGACGTGGCGCTTGACCCGACGCGGTACGAGACATTGCTGGATGTCTGGGAAACCGCGATTGCGCCCCTGCGCGAAGGGGCGGATTTCAGCGCGCCGCGCCTGTTGGACGACCCCACCATCGCCAGCCATTTCGACCGCGCGGGTGCCTTTCTGGACCGGCTGGACCAAAGCAGCACGCAGACCCAGTTGAACGCGGTGCTGGCCCCTTTCGACAAGGTCGCGGCGTTTCTGTTTGACGCGCGTCACAAGGTGGCAGCGGTGAACCCGGCGGCGCGCGCGCTGTTGGGGCTGGAGGTCGGGGCCGAGCTTGGGTCGATGCTGGTCAATGTGGACGACATCGGCAGCATCCTGACCACCGCCCATTCGCTGCTGAACGGGCAGGGGGAAAACGCCGCCGTCTTGCGGCTGAGGTCACGCGGCAAGGGGCATTTCATCGTGGTGCGCCTGCAGGTGCGGCAGGTGGGATCGGGCGAGCGTTACGTGCTGGCGGCCTCGTCCGAGGTCAGTTGCCCGGCGGGCTTTTCCGACATTCTGAAACGGGCCTTCGATCTGACCACCGCCGAGGCGGATGTGGTTCAAAGCCTTGTGGAATGCTGCTCGGTCAAAGAGATCGCCGAGCAACGGGGGCGGTCGATTGACACCGTGCGGGCGCAGATCAAGTCGATCCTGTCCAAGACGGAAACCCGGTCGCAGGTCGAACTGGTGCGGCTGGCGCTGTCCTTGATGGACATGTCCAACCTGACGATCAAGGCGGACCCCGGCCCGCGGATGCTGAGCCGTGGCTACGCCAGCCTTGAGGCGCGGCCTTTCAAGACGCTGGTCACGCCGGACGGGCGGCGGCTGGATTATCTTGTGCTGGGCGCGCCCAAGGGTGTGCCGCTTTTGTATCTGCCGCTGGATTACGGGCTGGTGCGCTGGCCGGCCTCGGCCGAGGCGGAAGCGACCCGGCGCGGCATTCGCGTCATCGTGCCTGTGCGGGCGGGGTATGGGATGTCGGACATGGTGTCGAAACGGCAGGATTACGATGCGCTGGCCACGCAGGACACATTGCAGGTTCTGGACGCCGAACAGGTCACGCGCTGCCCGGTGATCAGTCTGGGATCGGACAGTTTCTATGCGATGAAGCTGGCCACCCATGACCCCGACCGGATCAGCGCGATCATCGCGGCGGCGGGTATCTTGCCGATGACCCGGCGCGAGCAATACGAACGGATGGAGAAGTGGCACCGCTTCATCCTGGCGGGCGCGAAATACACGCCGCACCTGCTGCCGTTCATGGTGAAGGCCGGGTTTTATCTGGCGCGCAGGATCGGCAAGCGGGGGTTCATCCACGCGGTCTATGGGAATTGCCCGGCCGATGTCGAAACCTTTGAAAACCCCGAGGTTTACGAGGCCATCGTCACCGGGTCGGACACCGCGCTGACCGATGATTTCGCCGCGCATGAAGCGTTTTCGCGCATGGTGCTGGGCGAACAGAAAAGCGACTGGTCGCCGATGGTCGATGCGCTGCGTGGCAAGCTGCCGGTGGTGTTCTTCAACGGCACCCAGGATCCGCAGGTGCCGGTCGCCTCGCTTGACGAGTTTCGACAGGATCACGACTGGATCGACTATCGCATCTATGACGACAGCGGGCAGCTGATTTTCTTCCGCCACTGGCAGGCGGTGTTGGACGAGGCCGAAAAGCACCTGGCGCGTTAACTTTTACCCAATGTTGGGTATGACCCCCGCCGGCGATGCCCCTAGCGTCGAAGATATTGAAACTAAGATATTTCAAGTTGCCAGACGTATTCCCAATTACAGGGAAAGTCCCGAATTGCTGCTTTGCAGGAGTTCACGGATCATTGGCCCGGTTCCATGGGCTTCGCGTTGATCTGAGAAGGGGGTGGGCGTATGGTGGCGGCACGGGGAATTTGCTGTCGGGAAACCCGTCTGCAACCCCCGTGTTTTCAACTCTTTCGGTGATGCCATCGGACCGTGGACTTCCTGCCGTGGTTCGGTGGCATTTCCTTTGACTGGATCCGGGTCGGACCTGCGGGATGGAGCGGCACCATGGGCAATTCGTTGCGACGCGGCGGATTGCCCGTTCCGCGTTGCATTTCCGCGCCTGTCCGCGCGACTTTGCGATGGGCAACAAGTTTGTGATTGAGGTTCTCGTTCAACCATGACACGCAGGGCTTGCCCGTCTTTCCCGCCAAAAACCGTCAGGAAAAACGGGCTTTCTTAACAATAGTCAAGCTGCTTGCGCGCGGCTTGGACTAGTCCGAGACTCGGATAACTGAACTGGAGGCCAATATGCGAGAAGTCATGACCAAGACCATGGCGCGTAACGTGTTCTATGGCGGCTCGTTGTTTTTCATCGTGGTCTTTTTGATCCTGTCGGCGCACTCGGTGCGATACGTGGTGACCAAATCGACCGCAAATGCGGAACTGACGGAAAGCGTAGCACGCGGCAAACATGTGTGGGAAAAGAACGCCTGCATCAACTGCCATACTTTGATGGGCGAGGGGGCGTATTTTGCACCCGAGCTGCAAAACGTGATGTCCCGGTGGGGTGTCGCCGACGACCCGGAAGCGGCCTTCGAGGTGCTGAAGGGCTGGATGGAAGCACAACCGACCGGCATCGAGGGACGGCGTCAAATGCCGCAATTCAACCTGAGCGACGAACAGATTCGCGAACTTGCAGACTTCTTCCTGTGGGTGAACCAGATCGACGCGCAGGGCTGGCCCCCGAACGAGGCGGGCTAAGGCCGGAAGAGGAGACGTGAAATGAAATATCAAACACAAAAAATTGCCTACTGGTACTTCCTGGCAGCGATGGCGGTCTTTGCCGTTCAGGTGCTGGGCGGGCTGTGGGCCGGCTGGATCTATGTCAGCCCGAACTTCCTGTCCGAGCTGATGCCGTTCAACATCGTACGCATGTTGCACACCAACGCGCTGATCGTCTGGCTGTTGCTGGGCTTCTTCGGGGCCGCATATTTCCTTGTACCGGAAGAGGCCGAGCGCGAGATGCATTCGCCGATGCTGGCCTATATCCAGCTTGGCATTCTGCTTCTGGGCACCGCGGGCGCGGTCGTGACCTATACGTTCGACCTGTTCCACGGCAACTGGCTGCTGGGCATGGAAGGGCGCGAGTTCATTGAACAGCCCGTCTGGGTCAAGGTCGGCATCGTCGTTGCCGCCCTGATCTTCCTGTACAACGTATCGCTGACGGTTCTGAAGGGTCGCAAGACCGCGATCACGAACGTGCTGCTTCTGGGCCTTTGGGGTCTGGCGCTTCTGTTCCTGTTTGCCTTCTACAACCCGGCCAACCTGTCTTTGGACAAAATGTTCTGGTGGTACATCGTGCACCTGTGGGTGGAAGGCACCTGGGAACTGGTGATGGCCTCGATCCTGGCCTTCCTGCTTCTGAAGCTGACCGGCGTGGACCGCGAGATCATCGAAAAGTGGCTTTACATCATTGTGGCCACCGCGCTGTTCTCGGGCATTCTGGGCACCGGGCACCACTACTACTGGATCGGTCTGCCGAGCTATTGGCAGTGGATCGGGTCCATCTTCTCGACGCTTGAGGTGATCCCCTTCTTCGCAATGATGAGCTTCAGCTTCGTCATGGTGTGGAAAGGCAAACGCGACCACCCGAACAAGGCGGCCCTTCTGTGGGCGCTGGGTGCCGCAACCGTCGCCTTCTTCGGCGCGGGTGTGTGGGGCTTCCTGCATACGCTGCACGGTGTGAACTATTACACCCACGGCACGCAGATCACCGCGGCCCACGGTCACCTGGCCTTCTTCGGCGCCTATGTGTCGGTGAACCTGGCGATCATCACCTATGCCATGCCGATCCTGCGCGGACGTGATCCGTACAACCAGGTTCTGAACATGGCGAGCTTCTGGCTGATGACCGGCGGTATGTCCTTCATGACCTTCGTGCTGACCTTTGCCGGCACGGTTCAGACCCACATGCAACGTGTGCTGGGCGAGAACTTCATGGAGATCCAGGAAGGCGTGCACCTGTTCTTCATCATGCGGTGGGTCTCGGGCCTGGCGGTGGTGATCGGTGCGATCCTGTTCATCTATGCACAACTGGTGCCGCGTCGCGAGATCATCGAGCCGACGGACCAGTATGAAAGCGAAGGGGCCTGATATGGCTGCCGTTGATACCAAAACGGAGGGGGCTTCGGCCCCCTTCTACTCACCCGTTTCTGACGAATGCGATGTTTTCGAAGCCGCCGAACGCCACGGGCTGCCGCTGCTTCTGAAAGGTCCGACCGGTTGCGGCAAGACCCGCTTCGTCGCCCATATGGCCGCCCGCCTGGGTCGCCCCCTCTATACCGTTGCCTGTCACGATGACCTGTCCGCGTCCGACCTTGTGGGTCGCTACCTGCTGAAAGGCGGGGAAACGGTCTGGGTCGATGGCCCGCTGACCCGCGCCGTGCGGGAAGGGGCGATCTGTTATCTGGACGAGGTGGTCGAGGCGCGCAAGGATGTGACCGTCGTTCTGCACCCGCTGACCGATGACCGTCGCATCCTGCCACTGGACAAGACCGGCGAAGAGATCGAGGCCGCCCCCGGCTTCATGCTCGTAGCCAGTTACAACCCGGGCTATCAGAACATCCTGAAAACCCTGAAACCCTCGACCCGGCAGCGTTTTCTGTCGATCGACTTCGACTTCCCGTCGCAAGATCGCGAGGTTGACATCGTGACGCGCGAAAGCGGGTTGGATGCCGAACGGGTGACATCGCTTGTCCGGCTGGCCAACAAGCTGCGCGGCCTGAAAGGGCAGGATCTGGAAGAGGGCGTTTCGACCCGTCTGGTGATCTATTGCGCCACGCTGATCGAAGATGGGATGCCCGTGGACCGTGCCATCCGCACGGCGATGATCGAACCTCTGTCCGATGACGATGACGTCAAGCAAGGGCTGATGGATCTGGTCACCGCGATCTATGGCTGATGCCACCCCCGCGACCGGCCAACGGGTCGGTCGCAGGTTTCCCAATCTGGACGACAACCTGACACCCGAGGTTCCCCATGTCCGAACGCATTTTCGACCCTTTCGAGCCGGAAGAAACCGTTGGCAAGATCTGGCACAAATATGCCAGCCGCCTGGACGCCCCCGGCCTGCATGACGACACCGCCGTGTCGCTGGCCGAGGTCGAGGGCCGCCTTGGCGTCTTTTTCCGCGGCCTTGGCGGGTCACACGCGACCGAGATCAAGCAGGCCAGCGCCGCCGCCTCGCATCACCGGCTGTCGTTCCGCCGCTCGCTGGGCACCTGGCGCGAGATGCAGGCCCGCCCCAGTTTCGATGGCGAGGCGCTGCGCCTGCCCGAAACCATCGCCGAATTTCCCGCCCGCGAGGCCAACGCGGCGCTTTACTTCTGGCTGGTCGCGTCCGTGGCCCATGCGCCCGAGCCGGTGGGCGACGGTGATCCGCTGCGTGCCGATCTGCGCGCGCTGCGTGCCTCGATCGCCATGACGCAGGCCACGCTGGCCGATTGCCCCGGCCTGCGCGGGTTTTATGAAACCCTTGTCGGCGCGTGTCGCGCGATGCGACCTGACGCCAAGCTGCCCGGTGTCGAAGCTGCGTTGGAAGCGGCGATTGATCACCTTCTGGGCGGGCCGGAGCCTGCGCGCAAACTGGCGAAAGAATTTGTGACGCTGATCCGTCAACCCGATGCGGACCTGTCGCATGTCATCGCCCCGCGCGGCTATCGCCCGTTCCGCCCGGTGCCGATGTGGCCTGACCTGCGCCCGATGGCGGCACGGATGCCGGTGGACCGTTTGGGCGAAGGGGACGAGGAACAAGGCAGCGGACCGGGGGACGAGGCCGAAGGCACCAAGGCTGCCCGCCGATCAGAAAGCGATCAGGCCGAACGGCGTGACAGCCTGATCCTGCACAAGTTCGAGGCGATCTTCTCGTGGGTCGAAAGCCTGAACATGAACCGGCGCATCGAAGATGACGACGAGGACAACGCCCGCCGCGCCGCTGAGGATCAGGACGAGCTGGCGCTGGGGCAGGTGTCGAAAAAGACCGCGACGCGGCTGAAGTTCCACCTTGATCTGTCGCCCGAAGATGCCGAGCGCGAGCGCCTGTCGGGCAAGCATCTGTATCCCGAATGGGATCACCGCACATCAAGTTATATCCCCGATCACGCCCGCGTGCTGTCTAGCATCGCGGACGAGGTCGAGGCGATCGAACATGACCCCGCCACCCACCGCCGTATCCGCGCCGTGAAACGCCAGTTCGAGGCGTTGCGCCCGAAACGGGTGATCCTGCCGCGCCAGTTGGATGGCGACGAATTGGACCTTGAGGCCGCGATTGCGGCACAGGTCGAGCTGCGCGCGACGGGTCGGTCCAGCGACAGGGTGTATCGCGCGGCGCGGGTGATGGAACGGGATCTGGCGATCTCGGTCCTGATGGATGTGTCCCGCTCGACCGAAAGCGCGATTGGCGACCGGCAGGTGATCGACGTGGAAAAAGAGGCGCTGACCGCGATGGCCTGGGGGCTGGACGCCTGCGGCGACGATTTCGCGATTCACACATTCTCGTCCCTGAAACGGGGCCGCGTCTTTGTGCAGGAATGCAAGGGGTTCGACGAAAAGATGGGCCCGCGCGTCGAGGCGCGGATCGGCGGGCTAACGCCGGCTTTCTATACGCGGTTGGGCGCGGCGATCCGTCATGCCTCGGCCGAGTTGGACGAGCGCCCCAACACCCGCCGCCTGCTTCTGGTCATCACCGATGGCAAGCCCAATGATCTGGATCATTACGAAGGCCGCCACGGGATCGAGGACAGCCGCATGGCGGTGCGCGAGGCGCGGATGAAGGGTCATGCCGTGTATGGCGTCGTCGTCGATCAGAAAGGGCAGGGCTGGGTGAACCGCATTTTCGGGGCGGATGGATTTTCCATCGTGCCGGACCCCACGCGGCTGACTGCCGCATTGCCCGAGATCTATCGCCAGATTACCGGTGGGGCATGACGGATCAAACATCGGTTTTGGATGAACTGCCCGGCGATCTGATGATCTGGGTGTTGATCGTGTCGGAGCTTCTGGTCTTCGGCGCGGGGCTTTTGGCGTTTCTGGGGATGCGCGCGATGGACCCGGCAGGCTTTGCCGCCGATCAGGCCGCGCTGAACCGCGTCGCGGGGGCGGCCAACACCATCGTGCTTGTCACCAGCGGCTATTGTGCGGCGCGGGCGGTCAATGCCTTTGACCACTCGCTGCGGGCCATGCGCCTGTGGCTGGCGGCAGCGATGGGGTTCGGCATCGTGTTTCTGGTGGTCAAATGGTATGAATACGCCGAAAAGGCCCGCCACGGGATCGGGATCGAGACCAGCGATTTCTTCACCTTCTATTACCTGCTCACCGGGTTTCACGCGCTGCATGTGGTGGCGGGGCTGATCATCTTCGCGCTTCTGATGCGCTGGGGCACGCATCGCAACCTCGAAGCGGGCGCCGCCTTCTGGCACATGGTCGATCTGGTCTGGGTCTTGCTGTTTCCCATCATCTATCTGGTGCACTGATGTCGAACACGATCCTGACCCGCGCCCTTGTGCTTCTAATCGCCCTGAGCATGGCGACCACCGCTTTCGCCGGTGTCCTGCCAGACGCCGGGGAGGTTTTCGTGCTGACTGTGCTGGTCCTGTCGGGGCTGAAATCCTTCGTGATCCTGTCCGATTATCTGGGCCTGCGCCAGGCCCCCACATTTCGCGGCGGGTTCACCGCGTTTCTGGTCGGCTTTCTTGGCCTTGCCGCTTTGCTTTATGCCTTGCCCTTCGCGATGTAGGGGCGATTGACCATGATCAAGAATGACACATCGCCATCTGATATAGTCTCCGAAGAACATGACTGGAGTTTCGATATGAAAACGCTCTATCTGGCCGTTCTGGCCGGGATCGTGGCCTCACCCGCCCTTGCCCACCACGACAAAACCCCCCTGCGCGAAGCGGTGGTGGATGGACATTCCCACGCCGTTGGCGGGGCGACCCTGTGGCTTTTGGGTGCGGTGATTGCAATGATCATCGCGCTGATCGCGGTGCAGAAATCCGTGTTCCGCAAGTGATGGCAGAGCAGCCGGAAACATCCGGGCGGTGGCCGGTCTGGGCCGTCGCGCTGGTGCTGTATCCGCTGGCGGCGGGTGCGGCGGCGGTCAACCTGTTTTTCCTGTTTCTGGTGCTGCAGGCTGTCGGTCTGCGCGCCCTGACCCCGATCGAATCGATCGTTGGTGGCATCATCCTTGGCATCCCCTTCGCCTGGATTTCCGGCAAATGGATGCACGGGCTGATCAAGCAGGCGGAAGAGGACGCCTGACGCCCGACGGCTATTTCTTGTTTCACACGCTCAGCACTTGACTTTGGTCATTCGGCAGGGCGACCCAATCCCTAAGCTGCCAGCCAAAACGCCAACACGGGGCCGGACATGGCAGAGCTTTTCAGACGAGTTTTCAGCGAAGGGTTTCGCGCCTTCTTTCTGGGCGCGGCGGTCTGGGCCATCCTGTCCGGTGTGATGTGGGAGCTGTGGCTGGGCGCGCAGGTGTCTGGCGCCACCGCAGGCCTGTCGGATCTGTCGATGGCCCCGCATCTGTGGCACGCGCATGAGATGGTGTTCGGATATGCGGGCGCGGCGGTTGCCGGGTTTTTCCTGACTGCTGTGGCCAGTGGGCGGGGCGTCATCATCGGGGCGTTGGTCGCGATGTGGCTGGCGGGGCGGGCGGTGCTTTGGCATTCCGCATCGTTGCCGCCCGTGTTGGTCGCGGTCGTCGACCTTTCGTTTCTGGCCGCTCTGGTCCTGCGCATCGCGAACCAGTTGCGCAAACGTCTGAACCCGCAACACGCGATTTTCCTTGTCTTTCTGGTCACGCTGTTGGCCGCCAATGGGCTGGTGCATCTGGAATGGGCGGGTGTCACGCATGACACAGCCAACGCAGGTTTGCGCGTCGGGCTGATGGCGCTGTGCGGGTTGATCGTCGTGCTGGGCGGGCGGGTGACACCCGGCTTTATCCGCAATGCGATGAATCGCGCGGGCCAACCGCCCGAGGCCTTGCCGCCGCACACCCCGCGTCTTGACCGGCTGGCCATCCTGACTGCGATTGCCCTGCCATGGAGCGTCATGATCCCGATGCTCGCCCCCATCATGGCGCTGGCGCTGGCCGCGATCCACGGGGCGCGACTCAGCCGTTGGCGGCCACACTGGGCGCTGCGCGATCCGCTGCTGTGGTCGCTGTTTGCGGCGCAGGGTTTGATGGTGATCGGCTTCGGTCTGTGGGCGCTGGCAGGCTGGGGCATCGGGGACGAGGTCGGCGCGCTGCATGTGCTGGGGCTGGGCGGCATTGGCGGCATGACCCTTGCGGTGATGAGTCGCGCGACGCTGGGTCATACGGGTCGCGCGCCTGTTGTGCCGCGCATCGTTGCGGTGGGTTATGGATTGATGATCCTGTCGGCCCTGACACGCTGGCTGGCCGCGGACCTTCTGTATGACTGGTATGACGCGCTGGTTCTGGTTGCCGGGGCCGCGTGGATCGGGGCGTTCGTGCTGTTTCTGGCGGGCATGATCCCGGCCTTGACCGGGCCACGTGTGGCACGCCCGGCACCACCCCCGCCGCCGCCGATGCCGCCGCATATGAAATCTTCGCCGGCTTGACGTTGGTTAAGTCGGGGGGGTTCGGGCTGTGTCACAACCACCCCATGGCCCACCCAGCGAGGTTGATCCCACATCCTCGTCCTGTTCTGCGAATACGGCCTCTGTGATCCTGTCGCCTCTGTTCTTGGGTGAGGCCGGCGGCGCAACCGATCACGTTCGGGTTTTCGAACCCATAGGCCAACCGCCCGGGCGCATCTGATGCGTTTCGAGGCCGGAGCCATCCGCAAGGGTGGCGGGCGGTTGGTCTATTTCCACACCTATCCACCGGAACGCATTTCTGCTGCCGACTTGACAAACATCATGTTGACCCGCGCCTGAGTGCGGTTCAATGGCGCAAAGGATAACTCACCCAGGGGGTTCCCCATGCATTATCAGGACTATTTCAAATCCCGCCTTGATGCGCTGCGCGACGACGGAAACTATCGTGTCTTTGCCGACCTGCAACGCAAGCGTGGTGCGTTCCCGAAGGCGCGGCATATGGCCAAGGACGGGGCGGGTGATGTGACGATCTGGTGCTCGAACGACTATCTGGGCATGGGGCAGCATCCCGATGTGCTGGCCGCGATGCACAACGCGATTGATACGGTGGGCGCAGGCGCGGGTGGCACGCGCAACATTTCCGGCACCACCCATGACCATGTGTTGCTGGAGGGGGAGCTGGCCGACCTGCACGGCAAAGAAGCCGCGCTTCTGTTCACCTCCGGCTATGTGTCGAACTGGGCGGCGCTTGGCACGCTGGCGTCACAGATCCCCGGCTGCATCGTGTTTTCCGACGCGTTGAACCATGCCTCGATGATCGAGGGCATTCGTCATTCCAAGGCGGCGCGGGTGATCTGGAAGCACAATGATCTGGCGGATCTTGAGGCCAAATTGGCCGCCGCCGACCCCGACGCGCCGAAGCTGATCGCGTTTGAAAGCGTCTATTCGATGGATGGCGACATCGCGCCGATCAAGGAGATCTGCGATCTGGCCGACAAATACAACGCCATGACCTATCTGGACGAGGTGCACGCGGTTGGCCTGTATGGCCCGCGCGGCGCGGGCGTCGCCGAGCGTGAAGGGCTGATGGATCGCCTGACGGTGATCGAAGGCACGTTGGGCAAAGCCTTTGGCGTAATGGGCGGCTATATCGCGGCATCCGCCGAGCTGTGCGATTTCGTGCGCAGCTTTGCCAGCGGGTTCATCTTTACCACCGCTTTGCCTCCTGCCGTGGCTGCGGGCGCGCGCGCCTCGGTCCAGCATTTGAAACGCTCGAATGCCGAGCGCGAGTGCCAGAAGGAGCGTGTCGCGAAGGTGCGCGCGGGGCTGGACAAGATGGGCATCCCGCATATCGACAACCCCAGCCACATCATTCCGGTGATGGTGGGCGACCCGGTGAAGTGCAAATTCATCTCGGACACGCTGATGCGCGATTACGGGATCTATATCCAGCCGATCAACTATCCCACCGTGCCGAAGGGCACCGAGCGGCTGCGCATCACCCCGTCACCCGTGCATTCGGATGCGGATATTGCGCATCTGCTGGGCGCGTTGGAAGAGCTGTGGCACCAGTGCGAGGTTGCGCGGGTTCCGCAGGCGGCGCAGTAAGTTAATCCCGAGCAATTGACTCAGATCAAGGATAGCATAGCCCCGGCCCGGCATATACCTGTGTAATTCTGTCGGGTATACCGACTCGTTAAGGGATTGCAGAGAATGCTGAAGCTCAAGGATTTGAAGATCGGTGATCGCGCGACGGTCACGGGGTTTTTCGGCGGCTCGCCCAGCTATCGCCGCAAGCTTCTGTCGATGGGGTTGACGCTGGGGGCCGAATTTTCGGTCAGCCGTCTGGCCCCGTTGGGTGACCCGGTGGAAATCCGCGTCCGGGGCTATGCCCTGAGCCTGCGCAAGCATGAAGCCGAGGCGATCAACGTCGCTCGCATCACCCCCCCGTTCGTGTCATGACACGCGTCGTTGCGATTGCCGGCAACCCGAATTGCGGCAAAACCACCCTGTTCAACGCCCTGACCGGGCGCCATCAGGAGGTCGGAAACTGGCCGGGCGTCACGGTTGAAAAGAAGCTGGGCGACCTGCACCACCATGGCACCGCGATCACGCTGGTTGACCTGCCGGGGGTCTATTCGCTGTCGGTGGCGGGTGGGGCGGCGTCGCTGGACGAACGGATCGCACGCGATTTCATCCTGTCCGAACGGCCCAACCTTGTGGTCAATGTCGTCGATGCCTCGAACCTTGAACGGAACCTGTATCTGACCGTTCAACTGGTCGAAATGGGCGTACCGGTGGTGGTTGCCCTGAACATGATGGACGTGGCCCGCGCCCGACGGCTGGTGATCGACGCAGACGCCCTATCGCGGGAACTGGGCTGCCCGGTGGTCGAGATCGTCGCGTCTGAGGCGCGCGGGCTGACCGAGTTGAAGGACCTGATGCGGACAGCCAACGGCGTGCCCTCGTTCGCCCCGAAGTTCGACGAGATGACCGAGGCCGCGCTGACCCGCCTTGAGGCAGCGCTGGCGGGCAAGATCACCCAGGGCGATCCGCGCTGGCTGGCGATCAAGCATCTTGAGGGGGACGAGCTGTGCCCGGCGATGACCGATCCCGGCGTCGCCGCATTGGCGGCGGAAGAACGCGCGCGGCTTGAAGCCGCGACCGGGCTGGACGCCGACACCGCCATTGCCTGTGCGCGTTACGATGCAGTGGCCAACCTTGTGGGCCTGTCGCTCAGCCGCGCCACGGAAGTCGCGCGCACCTTGTCAGACCGCCTTGACCGCGTGATCCTGAACCGTGCGCTTGGCATCCCGGTCTTTCTGGCCACGATGTATCTGATGTTCATGTTCACCATCAATTTCGGCGGCGCGTTCATCGACTTTTTCGACATTCTGGCGGGGGCCATCTTTGTGGATGGCACCGCAGCACTTCTGGGGGCGATCAGCGCGCCCGTATGGCTGACCACGATTATGGCGGATGGCGTCGGCGGCGGCATTCAGACCGTGGCGACGTTCATTCCCATCGTCGCTTGCCTGTTCTTCGCGCTCTCGGTGCTGGAAGACAGCGGCTATATGGCCCGCGCGGCGTTTGTCATGGACCGGTTCATGCGGATGATCGGCCTGCCGGGCAAAAGTTTTGTGCCGCTGATCGTGGCCTTTGGCTGCAATGTGCCCGCGATCATGGCGACGCGGACGCTGGACAGCGCGCGCGACCGCACGTTGACCGTGATGATGGCGCCGTTCATGTCCTGCGGGGCGCGGCTGCCGGTCTATGCGCTGTTTGCCGCCGCGTTCTTTCCGGTGGGCGGGCAGAACCTTGTCTTTGCGCTCTATCTGTTGGGGCTGCTTGCGGCGGTCGGCACCGGTTTGATGCTGAAGCTGACGATCCTGAAGGGCGAGCCGACACCTTTTGTGATGGAGCTGCCGCCCTATCACTTGCCGACGATAAACGGGTTGGCCCGGCGCACTTGGCATCGGATGCGCGATTTTCTGACCGAGGCCGGGCAGGTCATCGTCCTGATGGTCGCTGTGCTGGCCTTCCTGAATTCGTGGGGCACCGATGGCAGTTTCGGGAACGAGGACAGCGAGGCCTCGGTCCTGTCCGAGATCGGGCGCAGCCTGACCCCCGCCTTCGCCCCTTTGGGGATCGAGGAAGACAACTGGCCCGCCACCGTCGGCATCTTCACCGGCATTCTGGCGAAAGAGGCCGTGGTCGGCACGCTGAACACGCTTTACGCCACGCCGGAACCTGATGACGGCGCGCCCTATTCGCTGGTCGTGGGTGTGAAAGAGGCCAGTGCGACGATCCTGCCCAACCTGCGCGATGCGATTGGCATGGCGCCGGACCCGCTGGGGCTGGACATCGGCGACGTGTCAAACCCCGATGTGGCGGCGCAGGAGCAAGAGGTCGCGCGCTCGACCTTCGGGACGATGGCGGCGCTCTATGACGGGCAGGCGGGGGCGTTTGCCTATCTGCTGCTGATCTTGCTGTATATGCCCTGCGTGGCCGCGTTGGGGGCGATCTGGCGCGAAACCGGCTGGCAATGGGCGCTGTTCGCCAGCACGTGGACGATGGGTCTGGCCTATGGTGCGGCGGTGATGTTTTACCAGATCGCGCGGTTTGACCGGCACCCGGACAGTTCGACCATCTGGATCGTGTCGATCCTTGCCGCGCTGGCGGCGGTGTTCCTGTTCCTCAGGTGGCTGGGCAACCGCCCGACGCCCTTTGCCGTGGGGGCCGAGTGACATGGCGGTGCTTCTGGACATCCGAAACTATGTGCGCCTCCACGGACAGGCGAGCCTTCTGGACCTGTCGCACAGGTTCCACATGCAGCCTGATGCCCTGCGGGGGATGCTGGACCACTGGCAGCGCAAGGGTGTGATCCGACGGCTGGATGTGGCGGACACTTGCGGAGGCTGCGCGATCAAGACCGGGTGTGGCAGTTGCGCCTCGAACGCCGCGTTTGAGACCTATGAATGGGCGGGTGTCTAGCCCTTCCAGTCCAGCGCAATGGGTGGCGCGATGCGCAGAAGGTCGACCGCGCGGGCGGCGATCTGGTCGACCACCTGATCCAGTGTTTCCGGCAGCATATAGAAAGCGGGCACCGGCGGCAGGATGATTGCGCCCATCTCGGTGGCCTGCGTCATGTTGCGCAAGTGCGCCAGCGTCAGGGGCGCCTCGCGCGTAAGCAGGACCAGCTTGCGGCGTTCTTTCAGTTGCACGCCGGCGGCGCGGGTCAGCAGGTTGTCGTCCAGCCCGTTCGCAATCGCCGCCAAGCTGCGCATCGAACAGGGCGCGACAATCATGCCATCGACGGGCGCGGAGCCTGACGCGATGGACGCGCCAATATTGCCGCGCTCGTGATAGTTGGTTGCCATGGCGGTGATCTGGTCCAGCGCGTCTGCGCCGCATTCTTCAAGCAAAGTGCGTTCGGCGGCGGCGCTGATCACAAGGTCGATCTCGGCCCCGATGGCGACGAGATGCCGCGCGGTGGCAAGGCCAAGGGCTGCACCCGATGCGCCGGCGATGCCAAGGACGACGCGGCTCATCCGCCCAGCCCCGGTAAATGGCGCGCAAGAAGGTCGGCGGCGAAGGCGGCGTCTTCGGGGTTGGTCTGCATGACCTCGCCCCATTCGCGGTTGGTTTCCGCGCCGATCTTGTTGGTGGCGTCGATGCCGATCTTTCCAGCCAGCCCCGGTTCGGGCGAGGCGAAATCAAGGTAATCCATCGGTGTCCTTTCCAATATCGTCACGTCGCGCGACGGGTCCATCCGTGTGGCCATGGCCCATGCGATGTCATCCCAATTGCGCGGGTCGATGTCCTCATCCACGACGACGATCATCTTGGTATAGCTGAACTGCGCCAGCATCCCCCACAACGCCATCATCACCCGACGCGCCTGCCCGGGATAGCGTTTGTCGATCGCGATCACCGCCATGCGGTAAGACGCGGCGGCAGGTGGTAGCCACAAGTCGCGGATTTCCGGGATCTGCGCGCGGATCAGGGGCAGGGCGAGGCGGTTGAACACCTCGCCAATGATCGCCGGTTCATCGGGTGGGCGTCCGGTATAGGTGGACAGATAGATCGGGTCTTTGCGGTGGGTCAGCGCGCTGACCTGCATGACGGGGAAGGGATCGACCTGGTTGTAATACCCGGTGTGATCGCCGAGGGGGCCTTCGGGCGCGGTCCGGGTCGGGTGGACCCAGCCTTCGATCACCATCTCGGCATCGGCGGGCACCATCAGGGGGACGGTCTTGGCGGGCACCAGACGGGGTCGCGCACCGGAAAAGACGCCCGCGAAGCCCAGTTCCGACACGGTTTCGGGCAAGGGGAGTGCGGCGGACAAGAGCGTCGCGGGGTCCGCGCCCAAGGCGATCGCCACGGGCATCGGTTCGCCCTGCGCGGCCCAGCTTCGATGATGTGCCGCGCCGCCGCGATGGGCGAGCCAGCGCATGATGATGCGGTCGCGGTCAATGACCTGCGCGCGGTAGACGCCTGCGTTATAGCGGTTCACCTCGCCCGCATCGCTGTCAAAGGGCCGGGTCAGCACCACGGGCCATGTGATCAGCGGGCCTGCGTCACCCGGCCAATGGGTCTGGATTGGGAGGGACGAGAGGTCAATGTCCGTATGAACCTCGGCCTGCACCGGGGCGCGGCGCATGATCTTGGGGCGCGTGGCAAGCGCGGCTTTCAGCATCGGCCAGCGTGACAGCGCATCGCGCATCCCGTCGGGCGGCGTCGGCGCGCGCAAAGCGGCCAGAAACGCGCCCAGATCGTCCAGCTTGTCAGGCGTGATGCCAAGGCCCGCGGCCACACGTTCCGGCGTGCCAAACAGGTTCACCACGACCGGAATGTCAGACGCACTGCCGCCATCCAGCACAGGTGTATCAAAGCGCAAAACCGGACCGCCGCGTTCCAACACCGCGCGGTGTACGGCGGTCATCTGGTGGCGCACCGACACGGGTTCGGGCACGGCGGTCAGATCGCCGCGCGAAGCTGCCCAGTCCAGATAGGCGCGCAAGGTGGGGAAGGGGGGCAGGGTGCGGATGGTCGGCTCCTTTTCGCGTAATCTTCCGGCTATCACCCAATCCCGCGCCGGCAATTGACCTTCGTCAAGTTCTTGTCTTCTCGGACTGTTATCAAGGGGGGGCGTAAACACCCGTTTGCACGCATTCAAGAGGTGCGCCATGCATGACCACGCGGCCCAACTGCCCGTCTTTCCCCGCCTTCCGGCCTTTGCCCTGCGCGGGCTGCCGTTGACACCTATTGCGTTGGCGCTGGGGGCCTTTGCCCGGCGCATGGCGACGCGGCATCCGTCGATGTTCAAACGTTTGGGCGACTATGGCACGTTGCGATTCGTGCTGGACCCGACCGACCTGCCGGTCACGCTGCTGTTGGAGCCGCGCGCGGGCAACCCGCGCCTGCGTCTGTCGCGCAAACCGCTTGAGGGTGACGCGCGCATCGCTGGGCCTCTGTCGGGTCTCTTGGGCATGGTGCACGGGGCTTACGATGGCGACGCGCTGTTTTTCTCGCGCGATCTGGTGATTGAAGGCGACACCGCCGCCGTGCTGGCGCTGCGCAACGCCATTGATGATGCCGAACTTGATCTGGCCGCCGAGGCCGAGGCGATGTCCGGCCCCTTTGCCCCTCAGGTCAAGCGCCTGATCGACCTTGCTGAAACCAAAACCGGCGTGGCCCTGTCGCGCCACGAGGAGGACCCCCTGTGGTAATGGAAATCGTTT
This sequence comes from Aliiroseovarius zhejiangensis, assembly GCF_014656375.1. Lineage (GTDB taxonomy): Bacteria > Pseudomonadota > Alphaproteobacteria > Rhodobacterales > Rhodobacteraceae > Aliiroseovarius > Aliiroseovarius zhejiangensis. The sequence continues at coordinate 80,273 of NZ_BNCH01000008.1, forward strand.
GCCCCGCCGGCACGCCCGCATCCCTGCGCGCGGCTGTGAAAGCGGGGGCGCACACCGTCTATTGCGGGTTTGCCGATGAAACCAACGCGCGCAATTTTCCCGGCCTGAATTTTGACCGGGACGAAATGCGCGAGGGCGTGAAGTTTGCCCATGACCACGGCGCGAAAGTGCTGGTGGCGATCAACACATATCCCCGCGCGGGGGCCGAGGCGATCTGGCACCGCGCGGTGGCGGATGCGGAGAAATCCGGTGCGGATGCTGTGATTTTGGCTGATCTGGGCCTGCTGGCCTATGCCGCAAAACACCATCCCGGCCTGCGGCGGCATTTGTCGGTGCAAGCCGCCGCTGCCAATGCGGATATGCTGAACTTCTATGCCAGCGAGTTCGGCGTGAAGCGCGTCGTGCTGCCGCGCGTTCTGTCCGTGCCCGAGATTGCCGCGATCAACGCGGAAACCGAGGTCGAGACCGAGGTGTTCGTGTTCGGCGGTCTGTGCGTGATGGCCGAGGGGCGCTGTTCGCTGTCGTCCTATGCCACCGGGTTGTCGCCCAACATGAACGGCGTCTGTTCGCCCGCGAGCCATGTAGACTATCACGATGACCACGGCGCGTTGTCGGCCAAGCTGGGCGGGTTCACCATCCACAAGGTTGGCGCGGATGAGCCTGCGCCTTACCCGACGCTGTGCAAAGGCTGTTTCAGTGCGGGCGATGCCACGGGGCATCTGTTCGAAGATCCGGTCAGTCTGAACGCCGAGAAGCTGATCCCGCAGCTGGTCAAGGCTGGCGTGACCGCGCTGAAAATCGAAGGGCGGCAGCGGTCGCGGTCTTATGTCGCGCAGGTGGTGCGCAATTTCCGTGCCGCGGTCGAGGCGCAAGCCGCCGGGCGTCCGATGCCCGAAGGGATGCTGGCGCAACTGACCGAAGGGCAGGCCGCGACGGCCGGTGCCTATAAAAAGACCTGGAGATAACCCATGCAGCTGACCGTCGGACCCAACCAGTTTTTCTGGAAAGCAGATGCGTGGAGCGATTTTTACGACCAGATGGCGAAAGCGCCCGTTGAACGTGTGGTGCTGGGCGAACTTGTGTGTTCAAAACGGTTGCCGTTTTACCAAGACCGTATTCCGGGCGCGATTGAAACGCTGCTCGCGGCGGGGAAAGAGGTCGCCGTGACCTCGCTTGCGCTGGTGACGTTGAAACGCGAACGCAAGCTGACCGCCGGCTTGATCGATGCGGGGGTTGAGGTTGAGGTGAACGACCCGACCACTTTGGCCTATCTGCCCAAGGACGTGCCGTTTTCGGTTGGGCCGCTCGTGAACGTCTATAACGAAGGCACGCTGGGCTGGCTGGCGGATCGGGGGGCCACGCGCATTTGCCTGCCGCCGGAATTGCCGTTGGAGTCCGTTACGGCGTTGGCGGCTGAGGGGGCTGCGCGCGGTGTCACGATCGAGGTTTGGGGGCACGGGCGTTTGCCGCTGGCGATCTCGGGCCGCTGCTATCACGCGCGGCTGCACAAGCGCACCAAGGACAATTGCCAGTTTGCCTGCGAAGACGATCCCGATGGGCTGACCGTGCGCACGTTGGAAGATCAGCCGTTTCTGGCCATGAACGGGGTGCAAACCCTATCCGACAGTTGCGCCAGCATGGCCAATCAGTTCGAGGTGCTGCGCGATGCCGGCGTAAAGGCGCTGCGTCTGTCGCCGCACACCGGCGATTTTTCGGGCGTTTGCCGGGCCTGGCGCGACCGGATTGACGGGCGGCTGGACGCCGCCGCATTGTCCGAAACATTGGAAACTCTGTCCGGCGGCATGCGCTTGTCGGATGGGTTTCTGACCGGCGCGCGTGGCGCGGACTGGTCGCGCGCAAAAGAAGGAGAACCCGCATGAGGATCGCCTGTATCGCTGCCAAGGGACGGGGTGAAACCGACCGCCTGATTTCCGAAGCTGCCGCAACGCTTGAGGCCGAGGGCTTCGTGTTGAACGGCATTGTCAAGGTCTTGCAGGATATGCCGAAGGGCGCGCATCACTGTGACATGGACGTGCGCGTTCTGGCGGACAATCGCACCATTCGCATCACCCAATCGCTGGGCGAAGGGTCCGAAGGCTGTCGCCTGAACCCGGCCGCGATTGCCGAGGCCGTCGCCGCCGTCGATCAGGCCAGCAGTCTGGACGCGGACGTGTTCATACTGAACAAGTTTGGACCCGAGGAGGCCGAGGGGCGTGGGTTTCGCGCCGCGATTGCCGCCGCGCTGGAACAGGATATTCCGGTTCTGGTCGGTCTTGGCGGGGGCGAGGCCAGCCGCAAGGGCTTTGCAGATTTCGTGGGCGACATGGCCGAAACCCTGCCTGCCGATCCCGATGCCATCCTGACATGGGTGCGCGGCTGAGCCGTCAGGCCGATGCGGCTTTGCGCGTATCGGTCCGTTCAGCGGCAAGGGCGGTGGCCACCATCGCATCGACGCCTTCAAGCTGGCTGATCACCGGCAGCACGCGGCCTGTGAAGCCGATCCCGCCCAGTTCCTCGTGCACGTCTTCGCGCACGTGATCGCCTTCCATCGCGAAGAAGGGCAGGCACAGGATATTGTCCGGCAGGTCTTTGGCGACCTCGGGGATGGTGGGGGATTGTTCCAGAAACCCGACGGTGATGTCAGCCCCGCCAAGGGCCTGGGCCAGCAGATCGGCGAAATCATGGGTGGCGCGGGCGGGCGCGTGGCGACCGCTGCCGGACCCGTGGGCGACAAGCAACAGCGGATCACCATCGGTCCAGCCTTCGGCGCGCAAGCCGGCGGCGGCCAGACCGGGCAGGGCCGGGTCCATGCCGAACGGGGTCATCACCGGAAAGGGCGCATCGCCCAGACGCCCGGCCAGGCAGGTGCGCACGAACCAGCCATCCGACATGAACAACGGATAGACCACCGCGCCGGCGGCCATGTTGTCCAACTGCGCCTCAAGCGCGCCGGGTTTGGCCAGCGTGGCCGACCCCAGCCGCAGATCGGGCGTGTGGGCCTGCACCTTGGTGACATAGGCGGTCAGCGCGGCCTCGGCCGGATCGGGCGACGAGGGTTGCCCGTGCGAGACGATCAGGGCGTCGATGTGATCCAAGGGCTGGCTCCTTTCAGGGTGCTGGCGCGCGGTCAGTGGCTGGTGCCTTCTTCGAAGGTGATCTTGTTCCAGACGTTATACTTGCCCGACGGTTTGCGCATCGGCAACCGCTTCACGATTTCGAGGGTTTTGGCATCGTAAACCAACACCTCGCCCTCGTCCTCCCAAACCGATACAAGCGCATGGCTGCCGTCCTTGGTGAATTCCACATGCGCGACAGTGGCACCGGGCACGGGTTGCAGGGTCTTCACGATCTCAAGCGTTTCCTTGTCGATGATGTGCATCTTGTCGCGGTTCGGCCCAAAGAACACATCGGCCCACACGTAAGGCGAGGTCTTGTGGCTGCGCATGAAGAAGCCCGGCCCTTCGGTGGTGATCCGCTTGACGGTTTCCCAGGTGTTCATGTCGATCACCGACACGGTGCCGTCTTTCAGATGCGGGGTGGCCATGACCTTGGTGTCTTTCCAGTCCCATGTGATGCCCGACCCCAAATGCGGCATCCCCGGCAAGTCCAGATCAGCCACTTTCTGGCCGATCACAAGGTCGATAACCAACCCGTCCTCGCCTTTGCGGGATGCGCCCATTATGTGTTCGTATTTCTGATCAAAGAAGAAATCGTCCAGAAAATCGGGGGTGGTGATCTTGCGGATCGGGAAATCCGTGTCCTGCTTGGTCGGCCCTTCGATGCGCCAGTCATGGGTGAAGCCTGCCGCATAAATCCCCATGTCGGGGTTCTTGCTGTAGGACACTTCCCAGATTTCCGGCACGTCTTTCAGCGCCAGAACGAAGCTGTCGCGCGGGGGCGCTTGGTACACGGCGGAGACCCGGCTGGGCGTGCCGTCTTTGCCCACGACCTCGTGCACTTCGGCCACCGACAGGTCGTCGGTGGAGAGGATGGTCAGCGTGTTGGGCAGATAGTTCGCGACCGCCAGCCATTTGCCATCGCCAGACATGGCGATGTTGCGGCTGTTCAGACCGGCGCGCACACGGCCCACCTGTTTCAGCGCATAAATGTCATATTTCTGCACCCAACCGTCACGCGACATGATGAAGACGAACTTGCCATCGGGGGTGAATTTCGGCCCGCCATGCACGGCGAAGGGGGTTTCGAACCGGTCCAGAACCTCGAACGTGTCGCCATCAAGGACCGAGATGTGATGATCGCCCGTTTCCACCGCCAGCGTGATGTTCATGGGATCGGACGGCCAGACGGGGGCATCAACAGGCGCGTAGTCCTCGTCCATCACGCGGCTTGCCATGATCTCGGCCTCGTTCCAGGGCGGGATCACGTCCAAGGGTGTTTTCAGGTATTCGGCCAGCGCGGCAATCTGCTCGTCCGTCAGGTCTTCGGAATAGCCGGGCATCTGGGTGGTGACGCGGCCATCGCGGATGACCTCGGCAATCTTGGGGCCGCGCATCCGCGCCAGCGTTTCCGGGATCAGGGCCGGGCCTTGCGCGCCAAGACGGTTCTCGGCGTGGCATTCGGCGCAATAGTCCTGATAATCCTGCGCTGCATCGGCGGCGGCCAGAAGGGGCAGGGCGGTCAGGGTGGCGGCCAGCAGGGCGGCTTTAGAAAAACTGGTGTTTCGGGTCATTGCTTTTGCCTCGGAAGGGGGTGACTTGCAGCCGGTCGGCTTCGGTCACGCCAATTTCGTCATTTGTCAGATAGCAGGCCGGGTCTTCGGCCCACGGATCGCCCGTCACCTGCAACGCGCGGATGCGGGTGTTGCCGCCGCAGACATCTTGAATTGCGCAGGCCCCGCAGCGGCCTTTCAAAGGGCGCGGGCGGGTGCGCAGGGTGGCGAGCATTGGGTCGTCGCCGGTCCACAGCTCGGAAAACGGCGTGTCTTTCACATTGCCGACGGTGTAATCGGACCAATAGGTGTCGGGGTGAACCTTGCCCAAGAAGTCGATATTGGCAACACCCATGCCGGACGAGTTGCCGCCCCATGCGACCAGATGGTCGCGCAGATGGGCGACTTTTTCGGCGTCGAAATTCTCGGCCGCCCATTGCAGGAAATAGCCCGCATCGGCGTCATTGTTGCCGGTGACAATATCCAACTGCCGCCCGCCCGAGGCGCTTTCCCAGGCCCGGTCGATCAGCAGGTCCATGCCCTTGCGGGTCATTTTGTGATGCGCGTCCTCGCCCCGGTTTTTGTCGCCGCGCCCGGCATAGACAAGGTGGGACAGGTAGAATTTATCGACCCCTTCGTCGTCACACAGCTTCAGAAGATCGGGCAGATGGTGCTGCGTGCCTTCGGTCAGGCAAAAGCGCAGGCCCACGCGCACGTCGCGCTTTTTCAACTCGCGCACACCGCGCACTGCGTCGTCGAACGCGCCATCGACACCGCGGAACCAGTCGTTGGTTTCGCCAATCCCGTCGATCGAGATGCCGACATAGTTAAACCCGATCTCGGCCACCTGATCGGCGACCTCACCGTGAATTTTGGTGCCGTTGGTGGACAGGGCCAGCACGCGGGTCAGCTTGCGGGCGCGTTTGGCCAGCGGGAACAGATACGGGCTGTCCAGCGGTTCGCCCCCTGACAGGATGATCGCGGGCACCTTGAACTGGCCCAGGTCCTCCAGCGTCTCCATCGCTTGTGCTTCCGACAATTCGCCCGGGAAATTCACGTCTGCGGACACGGTGTAACAGTGGCGGCATTTCAGGTTGCAGCGGCGCGTCAGGTTCCAGATCACCACGGGTTTCACCATCCCGTCACCCCGGCGCGGACGCACCGGCGTCGGGTTGGCGAGTTGGTGCATGTATTCGGTCAGGCGGAACATATCAGCCCCCTTTCTTGCGAAGCCGAAGCCCCGTCTTTTTCAAAATTCGGGTGGAATAGAGCGTGTCACTGCCGCGCAGTGCATCGCCCAGAAGGTCGACGATCTGTTGGCGCTTTTCCTCGACCTCTTCACGCGATGATCCGTGGACCATGGCAAACAGGTTGTAAGGCCAGTCGGGCAGGGCACGCGGGCGTTCATAGCTGTGGGTGACGAAGGGCAGCGCGCCGATTTTCGGGCCAACCTCGTTCAGCACTGCGTCGTCCACATCCCAAACCGTCATGCCATTGGCGGTCATACCCAGTTTGTAGTGGTTGGGCGCGGCGGCGATGCGGCGAATGACGCCGCTTTCCTTCATTGCGGCGAGGCGCGCGGTCAGGTCGGACTCACTCAGCCCCAGTTTTTCGGCCACTTCGGCGTAAGGGGCAGGGACCAGCGGCAGGCCGGATTGCAGCGCCTCGATGATGGCGCGGTCTGTTGCGTCGATCGTCATGCTGCCACCCTGAACCCGATGTAAAATTCCTGAAGTTTTGGAAAGCGGAACACGGGCAGGCCGGTTTCGTCCTCGATAAGGTCGGCGGTGTCTGCAATGCCTTCGGGGGTTTCGCAGGCCAGCACGAACCACATATTCAGCTTGTGCGAGCGTTCATAATTGTGCGCGACTTCGGGGTGGGCGTTGACCTTGTCGTTCACCTCTTCAAACCGATCCGCGGGCACGTTCATGGCGCAAAGGCAGAAGGCACCCCCCATGGCGGCGGCGTCAAAGAACGGGCCGAAGCGGGTCAGAACGCCGGATGCGCGCAAGGCGCGGACACGGTCCAGCAGTGCCTCTTCCGTCAGGCCAAGTTTCTCGGCCAGGGGTGCGAAGGGGCGGTGGTCCAGCGGCAGGTCGTCTTGCAGGGCGTTCACCAGCGCGCGGTCGATATCGTCAAGGGCGGTCATTCTGCGGCCTCCTTTTCTTTCGCGATCATGGCGCCGGTTTGGCGAAAGCAGCGGGTGGAGAACAGGACTTTATGCTCGATTCCTTCCAGCGCGGGCAGGGCGCGGGCGTTCTCCAGCACCGACATTGCAGCCTCGCGCGATTGGGCGTGGATCATGCAATACAGGCGATAGGGCCAGACATCCGCGACCGGGCGGCGTTCGTAACAGAGCGTCACGCCGGGCAGCGCGGCCAGTTGGGTGCCAGCCTCGTAAACGTCGTCTTTGGCGACGTTCCAGACGACCATCGCGTTTGATTTCCAGCCCAGCTTGCGGTGGCGCACGATGACGCCAAGACGCGACAAGACCCCTGCTTTGGTCAGGGCGGTGACGCGGGTCAGCACCTCGGCTTCGGTGCGACCAAGTTGGTCGGCAATCACCGCATAGGGGGCGGCAACCAATGGCATGCCTTTGGTCAGCGCGTTCATCAGGTCTTTGTCGCCGTCGCGGATCGCGGACATATCCAGTGCGCGGGGGGCGGCGTGCATCACGGGGGTATCGCCGCTGCCCATCTTGAATCCAAGGTCAATATTGAAGGGCTGCATCAAGCGCAGGTCAAGCACACGCAGGCCCGTGCGATCCGATATCCGTTCAAGCGAGGCATTCACCGCGTCGCGATCCGGGCCGGTGGCGACGAACCAGATGTTCCATTCGTCCTCGCGTTCATAGGAATGGTTCACGCCGGGGTCTTCGTTGATGATCGCGGCGACCTTCTCGATCTGGCCTATGGGCGCGGCGACGGCGGCCAGGGTGGAGGCGGACAGAGTGTTCGGCGCACAGGTCGCGCCAACCCGAGTGATCGTGCCGTTTTCCTGCATGTCGGCCAGGCGGGTCAGCACGTCATCCTCGGTCGTGCCTGCCGCGCGCGCCAGCTCGGCAAAGGGGCGGGGCACGACAGGGAAGTCGCGCTGCCAGTCGTCCAGCAGGGCACGGTCGATAGGGTGGGCGATATCCTTCATCGCCTAGAGCCCCAACCGGTGCGCGCGGGCGGTGAAGAAAATGCCCGAGGGGCTGTCGGCGTCGATTTCGCGCAGCAATTCGAAGCTGTGCGTGTCATAGATTTTCACCTTGTTCTCATCCCGCACGCTGACCCAGATTTCGTGGCCGCGCGGGGTGAACTCCATATGCAGCACGGCGGGGCCGGGTTTGAACTCGTGGATCACCTCTTTCGTCACGGTGTCGATCACCTGAATGGTGTCGTTCATCGGGTGGGCGAAGTTGACCCAGACCTGACGACCATCAGGCCGCGCCATGGCGAAAACGGGCTGGGAATAGGTTTTGGTGCGGCCGGTTTCCTCAAGCGTTTGGGCATCGACCCACAGCACTTCGTGGTGGCCGACGGCGGGCAGAACGAACTCGGACCCGGTCAGCGCCCAGCCTTCAAGGTGGGGCATTTTATAGACCGGCATTTCTTCTTGCCCGCGCCCGTAATCGGGCATGACGCGGATCGGTTTGGGATCATCTTCCCACAGATCCAGCGCGGTCAGACCGTCTTCGCCAAAAAGACCGGTGATATAGGTGCGCCCGTTGCCCGTCACCAGCGCGTCATAGGGGTTCTTGCCCATGTCGGTGATTTTGGTGATCGCGGGCTCGGTGCCTTTGGACATATCGGCGATCCATGTCTCGCCCGTGTCCCATGTGGTGAACACAAAGCGGCGGCCGGGGATGTCCACCAGCCCGATGGTTTTTGACTGGGTGGGAATGTCGGCGACCATGTCCAAGGTGCCCGCGTCAAAGATACGCACGCCGCCGGGTTCATAGTTCGCCACCGCGACCAGTTCGCCATCGTCGGAAATCGCCCCACCGATGGAATTGCCGCCTTGCACGACGCGATTGGCGATCTTGCGTTCGACAATATCCACCTTGGTCAGCCCGCCATCGCGGCCAAACACATAGGCATAACGTTCATCCGGTGAATATACGATTGACGCATGGGACAGATCGCCCAGGCCTTCGATCCGCGCCAGCGCCGCCCGGTCGGATTGATCGACCAAGAGGACCGAGCCTTTGGCCCGTTCAATCACCAGACCCAGATCGCCGGTTGCAATCGTGTCGGCAAGGGCGGCGGTGCCAAGGGTGGCGGCAAGCGCGATGGCGGAAATCAGGGTTTTCATTCGGTGTCGCCTTTCAGCAGATAATCGGCAATCCAGGCCGCTTCGGCCTCGGACAGCAGGGGGCGCCAGGGGGGCATGGCGGTGCCGGGCACGCCGTCAAGGATGACGGTTTGCAGCACGTCGGCGTCGTAATGTTCGATGGTCTCGGCCCGGATGTCGGGGCCAAGCCCGCCCTTCAGGGTCAGCCCGTGGCACGACCCGCAATCCTGATGCACAAACCGCTGGAGCGCATCGGGGTCGATTGGCTCGTCGGCATGGGCGGTGCCTGCCAACAACAGAAGGACCATGAGACTACGCATGGGCGGCGATCTCTTGTGCGGGGTCGAACTGGTCGGCGTTGTAGAGCGACACGACCTTTCCGATGATGAACAGGGTGGGGGGCTTCAACCCGGCGCGGCGGGCGTCCTGCGCCACGTGATCAAGGGTCGAGATCATGCGTGTTTCGTCAGGGGTAGAGGCGCGAGAGATTGCCATGACCGGCGTATTCCCCGGCAGGCCTTCGGTCATCAGACCCACGGCGATCTGGCCGATATTGGCCACGCCCATATAGACGACAAGCGTGGTGTCGGGATTGGCCAGGCATTTCCAGTCCAGATCCAGAACGCCATCCGCCTGCCGGTGGCCGGTGACATATTGCACGCCGGTGGCCAGACCGCGATGGGTCAGCGGCACGCCGGTGACACTTGCGGCGCCCTGCGCGGCGGTGATGCCGGGGGCGTATTCGACCTCGACTCCTTGCGCGGCGGCATAGCCTGCTTCTTCCGAGCCGCGCCCGAAAATCAGCGGGTCGCCCCCTTTCAGGCGGGCGACGACGTGCCCCGCGCGGGCCTTTTCCACCAGGATTTCGTTGATCCGGTTTTGCGGCACCGTATGGCATTTCGACGCCTTGCCGACAAAGATCATCTGCGCATCGGGCGGGGCCATGGCGACGATGTCATCGGACACCAGCCGGTCATAAACCACCACGTCCGCTTCTTTCAGCATACGGATGGCTTTCAGGGTCATCAGCTCCGGATCTCCGGGGCCTGCGCCGATCAGGTAAACTTTGCCGGTCATGTCGTGTCTCGCTCGTCCTTAGGATGGCTGGAAGCCAGATACCCGAGAAGCGTGACAGCATCGAACATGCGCCAGAAGACAGACATCGCCAGCGGGTGAGGCTTGGGCCGGTTTGTGAGGCTAAAATGGCCCGCCCGCCGGTCCGGTTCCTTGATCTAGGTTAAGGCGCCGCCAATTAGCCGCGCCTTTTCCGTGCATTGAAAAAATGTAATGGAAACAGATATTTGTACCGGCTATTCTTCGGTGACAGTGACCATTCCGATCATTTTCTGCGTTTCCCAATGTGGACCGCACAGATATTCCTGATCGCCAGCGGTCAGAAAGGTAAATTCAATGCTTTCTTCGGGGAAGGCGCGGTCGCTTTCAGGCTCGCTTGGCAGAATCACACTGTGACTGGTGCGTTTGTCGACATTGACCCAGCGCACGGTGGTGCCCACGGGCACGGTCAGTTCGCCGGGGCAGAAATTGTATTTGTACATCTTGACGACCGTGACCCCTTCTTCTTCCGACGAAGGGTGACCGAACAGTTCCACATAGCGGTCTTCGGCCTCGGCGCAGATGGCGGCTTTCTTGTCGTCATCGGCCAAAACTGGAAAAGCCGTGCAAAACACGGCGGTTGAGGACAGGGCGAGTGCAGCGAGTGAGCGTTTCATCAGCGTTCCTTTCTGAACCTCGGACAAAGGGCGCTGCGGCTGGTTGAGGCAGCCGCAGCGCAGTTCTTTATTGCTTGACCACGTTAATCGCGGCTTCTGGATTGTCCAGTGCAAGGGTGGTGTCCAGCGTCACGTGGTGGAAACGTGCCGCCGTGAAGTCGTCGTGGATCGCAAAGCCGACCGTGTAGGTCTGGCCCGGCTCCAGCGCGACATCGCCTTCACCCCCGGCCAGCGGCCGCGAGAAGGTGACGGTCCACATACCATCGGCGCCAAGGTTGGCTTCGGCCGCAATGTCACCGCCATTCACCGTGCGGTTTTGCAGCAGATAGCCGTTTTCGGCAGAGCCATCGGCATAGACGCGCAAGAGGTCCATGAAGGTGCCATCGGCCAGCATCTGGTCGATCTCGGCCTGGTCCTTCACTTTGTCCCAACCACCCAGCGGCTTGTCGCCACGGCCTTTTAGCTCGATATCCGTGCGGCTTTCGGCCAGATACTTGGTGATCGTCTTGTCAGCCTGAAGCTGCGTGGCAACGTCACCGCTGGCGGCAATCGCATCCGCACCCGGATCAAAGGGCATATAGGTGTTGTCGGCGTGGCAGGTTGCCCAGCAACCCACTTGTTCACCCATCTCGATCCCCGTGCCGGTGATCATCATGCCAACCTTGATCTGGTTGTCAGGGTCCATCTTGCCACCGTCCACGAAGGGCGCGGGTGTGTGACCGGCATCCATCCATTGCAGGCGGAAATAGACGTTCTCGTCGTCATAAGCCGCCTTCAGCGTGGCGTTGATGGTACCGCGCTTGCCGGGGATCGGGGTCGGTTCAAGCTCGTCGTTCTTGCCGCCGCCGCCAGCGACGATCTTGTCGCCAATGGCATCCAGCTCTTTCGCGTGGCAGGTCGAGCATTGATCGCCACCCTTGGTCAGCGGACGTGCGCCGCCGTGGGTTTTGCCGTTTTGCACCCATTCGAACGAGGCCTGGCCCGGATAGAACAGGGTCATATCGGTCGAGGCGACAGCGTCCCAATCGACATTGGTTGCAACGGCCCCACCGGCACTTGCGGCAGCAGGTGTCGCACCTGCGTCCCCACCGGCAGATCCGTCCGATGCGGAGCCAGCCATTTCGGCCTCGACCTTGGCGCGTTCGTCAGCGCGGGCGGCCTCAACAGCGGCGGTGACGCGGGCGCGGGCAGCCTCGTCTTCGGCTTTGCGCGCGGCATCCGCTTCGGCTTCCTTGGCTTCGACACGGGCTAGGCTGTCCAGATAGGCCTGCGGCACTTCGCGAATAAACTCGGGTCGCGGGGCTTCCAGGGCTTCCAGATATTCTTCGTCCGCGCGGTCACGCAGGTCCGAGTGCGCAATGCCCTTGTGGCAGTCGATGCAGGTTTGCCCGGTTTCCATCGCGTTCAAGTGCTGCTGACGGGCGCGCGGGGCCTGGAATTCGGGCATCATGGATTGGAAATCGTGACAGTTGCGGCATTCGCGGCTGTCGGAATTTTTCAACCGTTCCCATTCGTTCATTGCCAGATGCAGGCGCTTGGCTTCGAATTTCTCTTCGGTGTTGATGGTCCCGACCAGCTTGCCCCACAGCTCGCGCGAGGCTTTGATCTTGCGGATCATCTTGTGCGTCCAGTCCTTCGGCACGTGGCAGTCGGAACAGACCGCCCCCACACCCGAACGGTTCACATCGTGAATCGTGCCCTTGTATTCCTGATAAACGAAATCTTCCATTTCGTGGCAGGAAATACAGAATTCCTTGGTGTTCGTGGCTTCCATGGCGGTGTTGAAACCACCCCAGAAAATGATACCGGCGACAAAGACGCCTGCGATTCCGGCAAGCGGCATCCCCCAAAGGAAATACCGTCGCCAAATCGGCTTTTTCGGTTCGCTACCGTTGGTCTGGGACATGTCCAGGCTCCGTTCTGGCTTCGTGTTTGGTCCGTGCTCAGACCAGTTTGATCAGAAAAGGGGCGGGCGCTGTGCCCGCCCCCTTGGGTTTCGTATCAGATCACCCTTAGGTGACGTGGTTCGACCGGTTATAGACGTTGAACTTGCCGGTCGGGGCGAACAATCCCTTCACACGGGCTTTCTCTTCCAGCGTTTCGGCATCGTAGATCACGATTTCGCCGTTCGGCTCAAGCGAGTCGGCCAGGTTCCAGTTCGAGACCCAGACTTCGGTGCCGTCTGCGTTGAACTCGAAGTGCACGGCGGCGTGGCCTTCTTGTTCTGTCAGCTGGATCGTTTTCACGATCTCACCCGTCTCTTTCGAGATCACCTGAACCGATTGCTGGATTTCAGGCTCGGGGTGCTTGGTCTGGTCTGCCCACACGTACTTGGAGTTCGGGTGGGTCCGGACAAACAGGCCTGCGCCGTCAGTCTCGACTTCATAGCAAACCTTCCATGCGTCGTCCGGGCGGTTTTCAGGGTCGTTCCCCCAAACCGTCACAGTCCCGACACCCAGGTGTGTCGTGCCTGCAACCGGGCCACAGTTCGGATCGTCCCAGTTGGCGCCGGGGCCGGGGTGCGGCAGGGCGGCAACGTCGATCATGGCTTCCAGCTTGCGTTCCTTGGTGTCGACAACAACCATCTTGTTCGAGGCGTTCGCCGCGATCTGGAAGTAGCGACCGGTCGGATCAAAGAACCCGTCATGCAGGAACTTGGCCGAGTCGATCTTGTCGATCCGCAGGTTGTCCAGGTCGGAATAGTCGACCTGCCACATCTGACCCAGCTCTTTCACGGCAACCAGCCAGCTGGTTTCGTTGGGCGTGGTATAGATGGCGGCGACGCGGGCTTCTTCCACGTAATCACCATCGGTGTTCACGCCGCGGGTCGACACGACTTTCAAGGGTTCCATGGTCACGGCATCCGCGATCACGAAGTGCGGGGGCCAGTAGCCGCCACCGATCACGTATTTGCCGTCGCCAGACACTGCCACGTCGCGGGCGTCATAGGCGATTTTAACCTCGGAAACCAACATCTTGTCGGGCGTCTGCCACAGGTCGATCTTGGTCATCTTGCCGTCGCGGCCCATCGTGTACCAGAAGCGGCCGGGCTGTTCGGGTTCTGTCACCTTGTGGTGTTCCGACGCTTTGATCACGTGCACGGCATAGCCGGTCGGGATGTGGGTCAGCACCTCTTTGGTGTCGCCGTCGACGATGGCAACCTTGCCGGCGTCACGCTCGATGACGACGAAGAAGTTTTCCCAGTTGCGGCCGTGCAGCGGCTCGGTCGGGTAGTCGGCTTCTTCGACATAGACCTTGCGGGTCTCTTTCATCTGCGCAAGTGACATTTCTGGCGGCTTCGGCGGATCCATCATGATATAGGTCGCCATGTCCTTGATCTGCTCCTCGGTCATGATGTCCGAGAAGTTGTTCATACCGCCTTCGGTACCCCACATGATGATCTTTTCAAGGCGTTCCTGGCCAAGTTTCAGCGTGCCGCTTTCGGTCACGGTGCCATCTTCGGCGGTGGTTTTCACGACCGGCTCAAGGCTCTTACCGGTGGCGCCTTTGCGAAGCACGCCGTGACAACCGGCGCATTGTTCAAAATAAAGCTGCTTGGATGCTTCGAATGCTTCTTCGCTCAGTGTCGGTTCCTGAGCAAAAGCCGGCATGGCGACGCTGCTGAGCATCATGGCGAAGCCAATCCCTAGCGAGCTGCGAATTTTCTTTTGGGTGGTTCCAAGTGACATGATCACTCTCCGTTTGCTTGGTGAGGCAAGGGGAAGATGCGGCTTTCGGGCCGCCGGCGTCTTGATATATGTCAACGAAGCTCACGAAAATGAGAGGAGTTGGGGTAAGCTGTTGAGAATGGTAGATAAATACTGGACTAGAGCAGATCGATTAGAATGTCGCACCCCAGGATTCGCGAACCATATGACGGCGCGTTCTGGATGTGATTGGCAAGGTTCTTGGAACGACAAGATCCAAGATAACGGCGCTTGATCCCAGATTCGCAACCAACCCTAATGGGAGGAGTCTATCTGACATATCAGGGTCTCAAGTGCATCTTCATAGGCTTGCAGCTTTTGGCTGCCCAGCTTGAACGCTTTTGCCATCTCTTCTGCGACTTGCTGTCTGTTCTCAAAGGCATCGAATATGTTCTCGATGATCGTCTCGCCAGGGTCGGTGGTGCAATCCACCGTATAAGGATAGCCCAAGCTGCCGAATAGACCGGCAAACTTGCGGCTGTATGCCATCGGTACAACCGGCACTCCGGACGAAAAAGCGGCGATGCAACTGTGCATCCGTGCACCCATGAAAAAATCCAAGCCAGAGATATAGCTTTTCGCCTCGGACGGGTTCTGGAACGCGGGTGCAGCGATTGCCAGGGGATAGGCCCGCGCAAGTTCTTCGCAGGCATGAAGATCGTCTTCGACGCTGCCTTTCTGCGCCGAGATCACATGCGGAACCAGATGCATCTCGCATTGAACGTCGTGATTCAGGAAGCGTTCAATAATGTCGTGCACCAGTTGACGATAATCGATCCGAAGGCCGAACATGTTTTTGCCGGTATAACCTCCACTCATCAAAAGACCCGAAACGTTCAATCCGACCTTGACGGGTCCACCCTCGGATTTGACCACTCGGTCATAGGGAAGGCGCAACGCTACGTCCGAGGCTTCGACAATTGAACCGCCTACGCCAAGTTCGCGCGCACATTCAGTGGACAAGTCGTCACGTGTAGCTACGATGGCGGACTTGTGCAGCGAGCGTTTGGCCAGGAGCCTGGACAGCGGCTTGGTAAATGGCCCGATGGTCTGCGGTGCGGTGACCAGTGGGCAACCTGTAAGATGCGCCAAGTACTTCAACATAAACAGCACCTTCAGGCGCTTGCGGCCATATATATCGGTGAAACTGTCACCTGCACCGATGTCGATCACCAGATCGGCGTCACGCATCAGCCGCGCAACTTTGTGGGGTTGGCGCAGGACACGGATGTTCTCAACCCTGATGTCTGGACCGGTTATGTACACCTCGCGCGGCCCAACAGCGTCAATGATAATGATGTTGACCTTGATCCCCGTGCGATTGGAAATTGAGCGTAGAATTTCAACCTCTGATGCGGTCAGAGCACCGACGCCCAGGTTATCATTTCGTGCGCCGTGAAAAGTTAAAACAACATCAATCATGAAAGCCTGCCTGAAATTATATGCTCGGTTCATATCCGACGACATGCGCCGGGAACCATCATGTGCCTATATCACGGTTTTCTGACTTAACGATATCACGAAGTTCCCTGTACTGATTGGTTTTTTGGGAAGCGAGCCCTGCATATGGCGAGAGGAGTGCCATATCATGTCGGCTATGCGCTTGACTGACCGGCAAGATGATTGAACAAATGCTCGTGGTATGGCGCTGACAATGTCGCGCGATCCCGATTTGAGCACCAGGATTTTTTGTATGTTTAAGTCCGCTATTCTGATTCTATCCGGAAATGCGTCGACCTCGATCCTATTGTTTGCGCGGAACCTTCTGGTGGCGCGTTTGGTCAGCGTCGAAGATTACGGTATTGCTGCCACCTTTGCGATCAGCATGGCAATCGTCGAGATGATGTCGACGTTGGGTTTGCAATCATTGATCGTGCAAGACCGCGAAGGTGATGACCCTGCCCTGCAAGCCGGCCTGCAAGGATTTCATCTTCTGCGCAGTGTATTCTCGGGTGCTGTGTTGTTTGGGATATCACAGCCGTTGGCCAATCTTCTGGGCATTCCCAACGTCGCCTGGGCATACCAAGTGCTGGCAGTGGTGCCCGTGCTGCGCGGGTTCATCCATTTCGATATTTACCGGATGCATCGCAGTATGGTTTTCCTGCCTTCTGTCCTCAGCACGTCAGGGCCGGCACTTGTGGCAGTTCTGACGATCTGGCCTTTGTACAGATTGTTCGGTGACTACCGCGTGATGCTCTATTCGGTTTTGGTTCAGGGTTTCACACTAATGATTGTGTCGCATCTGTTGGCGCGACGCAGTTATCGGCTTGCGCTGGATGGAACAGTGGTTCGGCGCGCGCTGTTGTTTGGTTGGCCCCTGTTGATCAACAACATTCTGCTCCTGGCAATCTTTCAAGGTGAAAAGCTGATCGTAGGAAGCGAATTGGGGCTTGAGCCGCTGGCAATCTTTGCGATGGGCATGACCCTCACGTTGACGCCTACCCTGCTGTTCTCGAAAAGCCTGCAGTCCTTTATGTTGCCGCAGCTGTCAGCTGTGAAAGATGATGAGAAGCAATTTCGCTATCTCGCGAATGTAGCATTGGAAGCAAGTTTGTTTTTTAGCGTTATTCTTGTGCTTGGGTTTGTTTTCCTTGGCGCGCCGGTGGTCAACTTTCTTTTGGGCTCAAAATACGATGCACTGGTTCCGTTCTTGACATGGTTGGCAATTTTGCAGGCATTGCGGGGATTCAAGACCGGTTCTTCGGTCGTGGCCGTTTCGCAGGCAAAGACGGAAAATGCGATGGTGTCAAACGCGATCCGCGTGGTGATGTTGTTCCCGGCTTGGTATATGGCGACGCTGGGCTACAGCCTGATGGCCATCGTGTGGCTGGCGATTATCGGCGAATTTCTGGGCTATGTCGCGTCGCTCGTACTGCTGAAGTATCGTATCGGTCTGAGGATGCGTAAATCAGTTCTGCCTATTCTCTGTGCGTTCGCGATTCTTGTGCTTGCCGCCACAACTACCTTTCAACCCTTTGGGTCCGGGCTGATGGCAGAGCTGCTTACCGCAGGTGCGCTGATCACCCTCCTGTTGGTCTGCTTTCTAACAATGAAGGATCTTCACCGCTATGGACGCGAGCAATTTCTTCAGAAAGTGACGGGCTAAACAGAGCTGCTGAAGCGATTCCCAGAAGGCACATGAAAATAAGATTCGTGTACCGGTTCGTCTTGGTTCTGTTTGAACGACTTCTGCCTGATTTTCGGTCGTGGGCTGTAGCTGAACCGCTGAAAGCGGCTATTCTGGTCGCTTTTTTGAGCAAAAAACCACTTATCCGCCACAATCTCGGCGCTAATCTGCCGCATCGCAACGGAATGTTTTACGGCGGGGTGCTTTTATCAATCCAGCTGCGTAGGGACACGCGGGAAACGAGAGACCAAGCAGGAGAAAACATATGGCAGTGTTCAATGTCAGCACAGCATCAGAGTTGATGGACGCGCTCAGCAAAGCCGAAGGCGGCGATGAAATCCGTCTGGAAAGCGGTGACTATGGACGACTGGAGCTTACGTCCAAGACGAAATTCAATACGGACTATGCGTCAGAGGTGACAATTACCTCGGCTGATCCCAACAATCCGGCTTCGTTCTCGGAGATGAAGATTGGTAACGCTTCCAATCTGACATTTGACAACGTCCTCTTCGACTATGATTTCAGCAGCGGCGACCAGAAGTACACCAAGCCGTTTATTATCACCAAAAGCGAGAACATCACCATTCGCAACTCGGAGTTCCTGGGTGATACCGATGGGTCCGGTCTGGGCACGGCGCAGGGTTTGAATGTCAAGGACAGCAAATCAATTGTCATCGAGGACACGGAATTCTCTCTGTGGCATCGGGCGCTGATCGTCACAGATAGCTCGGATATCACCGTAACCGGCAACGATGTGCACAGCATCCGCTCGGATGGTCTGGATTTTGCCGCTGTGCAGAACGTGCTGATCGAAAACAACTATATCCATGACTTTACTGGATCGACCGATCCCGGCGATCACCGTGATTTCATCCAGTTCTGGACAAACGGTACTGATACGCCCAGCACGAATGTGACAATTCGAAACAATACCCTGGATATTGGCGATGGCAGTTGGGCGCAGTCGATCTTCATTCGGAATGAAGAAGTCGACAATGGTCGCGCAGGATCAGAGATGTTCTATCAGGACTTCGTGATCGAAGGTAACTACATTCGCAATGTCCATCTTCACGGTATCACGACCGGCGAGACCGACGGCCTTGTGATCCGCGACAATATCTTGATTGCGGCCGACCCCAACCTGGATGATGTCGCGAACCAGCTTCACTTCGACCGTTATGGTGCGCGCTCAGAGGCGCGTGTTCCGACCATTCGTTTGAACCCGGAAAGCGAGAACGTCACTGTAACCGGCAACGATTTCTATGGTGCCGAAGAGTACCACAGCCGTAGTCAGGATCGGATTTTTGACACTGAAACGGACAAGGGTGTCGTCAACGAGCCGAGCGACTGGAGTATTTCTGGCAATACAATTGATGCAGGCTCGGATGGCCCTGCGCCGGATCTGGATGGAGGGTTGCAACAAAAACCGCAGCCGGAGCCTGAACCGGAACCTGAACCGGAACCGCAACCCGAGCCCGAGCCGCAACCGGAGCCGGAACCGCAACCCGAGCCTGAGCCGCAACCGGAGCCGGAGCCTGAGCCGGAACCGCAACCCGAGCCTGAGCCGGAGCCGGAGCCGGAACCGCAACCCAAACCGGAGCCCGAGCCGGAACCGGAGCCCGAGCCGCAACCTGAACCCAAGCCCGAGCCGCAACCAGGATCGGACTCAGACGCGTCGATTGACGGTTTTGTCCTCGACTTCTCCGATATTGCTGGAACTGACGCGCTTGAAGACGACAGCTTTGTCTCGACCGCCGGTGGCTCAAGCAGCGTCCACTTGGATGGAGACGGCGACTATGTCGATCTTGGCCGTTTGACCGAGTTCGAAGAGTCAAACAAAGTTGCCTTCTCGATTGATTACAATCGCGACGAAGCGGACGGGGGCACCTCGCGACTCGTCTGGAACCATATGAAGACCGGCCTGACTCTGAAAGATGATGGGCTTGCGGTTCACGTCGCAACGGCTGATGGTTCGTTCAAAGGGTTCAAGATCAAGGATCTTGGGCTGAACGACACGGACGATCATAATATCGTCGTCATGGTCGATGGTGATGCCGATCGGTTGCAAATCATCGTGGATGACACCGTAGTTCTGGACGAAACGGACACGGATTTCGAGCTTGTCGGAGCCGGTGGCCATGAATGGGGCTGGAACATCGGAAGCGCCACTGGGCGCTGGTTCGATGGTGAAGTAACAGCGTTCAGCGTCGATGATGATTTCGAGTTTGTGGATGAAAGCTCCCATCACTTGGATGATACGCCGCTACTGGGCTAAGTGATCCATCCAATCGAGAAGAGACAACCGGCGACCCTGAGGTCGCCGGTTTTTTGTCTGGGCGTCAAGCGCCTCATGCTCCATATGCCACTGATCCGAGACCGGAGCGCGGCATCAATCCACGTGCTTGTTTGGTATCCGCTTTCAATTCACAGTCCAGCGACGCGTACTATCAGCATACCGATCTATGGCCGGAGATTATATGCGACCGGTAAATCCCCGTCGCAGCATCCCCAAAAAGTTTCGAGAGTTTCGGGCGAAGGTGTTTTGCCGAGCCATCTTCAGAAGATGCAGACCGCGATAATGAGGGATCGGCTTGCGTAAAATCCAAAGACCCGCCAGTCGTGCCAAAAGCGCGCGACGACGATTTGTTTGGCCCGGCTGCATTGTCGCAAGCTGATCGTTGTTAAAGTGATCAATGGCCAGAACTCCAGCGTCGACCGCACCTTGCAGTACGCTTTCACCGACCTTCGTCCGAGTGACAATCAAACTGATACCATCCTGTTCTTCAAACAAGGGATAGCCATCGGCATCACATGTCCATGCATCTGCGCAAACGAGGTCGGCAGCTGTCCCGCTGCCATCGGCGCAGATTTTGCATCTGTGCTGGACATGTGAAGAAAGGATACCACCCCACGATTCGTGATAGCTCATGGAGTGGGTTTCACCATCATGCAAGATTGCGGTGGCTTTGCCCGGCCAGCCGTTGCCGCGATACCTGAATGCCCGCACCTCTTCGACCCGAGCGCCGAGTGCATCCAATACCTTCCCGCTTCCAGTCAGGGATGGCACACCGGCACAGAAGAATGACAGCATGAATGGAATTTGCGCATCAATCCGCGGATCAAATTTCGCCAATGCACGCAATGCTGCGATGTCGCACGGTTTCCCAACCAGTGCGAATTTTTTACCAGTCGCCAGGTGGAGGTCCAGTTCGGCCAGTGGTGCGGAAGGGGCGTAGCGTGATCCGGCCGCGGACAAGATCTCTTCCCGCGTATCGCTCAGGAACGTTTTGTTTGCTGTTGGAAGTGTTTCGCTTGGTCCAGTTTGAAGGACGTGATCAATCTGACCGCTGTCAAGAAGGTGCAGGATAACGGCCGATAACGCACCTCCCGATGATCCAGCGAAGCGCAATTGTGGGTCAATCGCGTGACCTGTGTGCATATGCAGGTAAGGCCCCCAGATCACATCATCGGCCCGGCCATTAGCCTCAACGCTCTGCCCCATACCAGGGCAAATTCGGGCAATAGTTTCATCTTCTTCGTCAGAAAGACCGTCGCTGAGCTGTGGACGCAGAAACCCAGGATCCTGCAACACCATCTTAATTTTGTCTGGCGCTACCGCAGCGCACGCGCCACATCCGGAACACAGACTTCCCTGCGCCACACGAGCAATGGTTTTTGAACGCTTCTCGAGTTCGTCACGCGCTTGCGAATTCATATTGGGTTCTTTCAAAAATCCAGTCGTGTTCATCACAGGCGCAAAAAACATGCGTTCGATACCCGAAAAGGGCAATGCTGATCGCAACGCGTCAATTCAACGGTTCCATATAAGACCAATATGTCACAAAATGCTTCGAATTTCGCATTCGATGCGATTGGAATGTATGACAAATAGTCTCAAATTGTTTTGACATCAAACAAAGTCAGAAATCGGTCTGTTTTCGAGGGGCGCGCGCAAGACTTGAAAACGGGCATCAAAAAGGCCCAAAACTTGAACTATCGCCGTAATCAGAAGCTAAGCTACCGACGCGAGTTTCCGAAGGAAACTGATCAGGCGCCTACAAAGCCCTTCCAGGATGCGCCTGGGGATGATGAGGCTAATTGGGATTCGCGAAAAGTTATTGCGGTGGCAAAACAAGGATTTCCGGTGTTTCTGGGCACTGTGTTTCTGATCAGCCTGCTGCTGCCGATGCGGATACGGTTGGGTCCGTTGCTTCTGTTTCCCTATCGGTTGTGGCTTTTGTTGCTGTTTATTCCCCTGCTGATTGCGCTTCTGCGAGGTAAGGCCGGACCGGTCGCGTTCGTAGACTGGTGCTTCTTCGGGGCGGCGATCTGGGCTGTCGTGTCTTTGCTGGCCAACCATCCTCTGGGTGTTATCATCGAGCCCGCAGGTGCACACACGATCGAGTTTCTAGGCGCCTATCTGCTGGGGCGGATCACAATCAGGTCGGCGGAAGACTTTCATCGAATGGTCCGAATCTTTTTTATGATTGTTCTGGTCTTACTTCCATTCGCTCTTTTGGAAGGCCTGCTGCATCGTCCGGTTCTTCTGCAACTGATTGGGCAAAACGGGGTAGCGGTTGATATCGGTACACGAATGGGCTTGAGGCGGGCGCAGACTGCTTTCGAGCATCCTATTTTGTTTGGTTCGTTTGTTTCAGCGGGATTGGGACTCGTCTGGTATTCCTATGCTTACAACCGATCGGCCATGCGGCGCCTCTTCGGAACCTTTGTCATCGGGCTTTCGACTATGTTGTCGCTATCTTCTGGTGCGCTTATGGCGTTCGCCATGCAAACCGTGTTTATCGCCTGGGAGTGGGTGCTGAAATCATACAAACGTAGATGGGCAATCTTCGGTTGGGGTGCGGCCGCAGTTTATGTGTTGATTGACCTGTTCACGACCGCGTCTCCGTTTCACGTTTTGGTTCGGTATGCGACCTTCAGTATGCAAAGCTCATACAACCGCATTCTGATCTGGCATTACGGGACGCAGAACATCTGGGACAATCCGTTGTTCGGGTTGGGGCTGAACGACTGGGTTCGACCCCGTTGGATGAGCGCAAGTGTTGATAATTTCTGGCTTTTGATAGCCCTGCGCTATGGAATACCCTTCTTCATTCTTGTGACCGGAGCATTGGTTCTGCTGATCTGGCGCATGAGCAGGGCACAGATGCCTGATCCGGCAGACCGTGCGGCTCGGGCTGCCTTTTTGACGACATTCGGTGGTGTTGCCCTTGCGGCAGGGACGGTGCACTATTGGAATGGAGTATTTTCTTTTATCATGTTTTTGATCGGATCGAGCATCTGGATGATCAGCGGCGGTCTGTCCCAATCCAGCAACTCGGACCAAAGTATTGAAACCGACCACAGAAAATCGCGTCGGGCAGCAGGTTTGAAATTCGGAGATGTCACGAATGCACGTTCTAATAACCGCCCCAAGACTTAATGGTGAGGGGCTGGGAGAGGTTCGCAAGTCATTCCAACTGGTCGAAGCACTATCCCGGAAAATTCCTCTGACTGTGCTGGCATTCGAGAACGGTCAGGGGACACCTCTGGCGAAACAGCTTCCCGATTGTGAGGTCATCACTTTCGACCCACCCGCTTGGGTCAAGCGGCGCAACAGGCTGGCAGCGATGCTGAAGCCCGAGGTTTTCGTTTTCAACCGTATGGTGTTGAAATGGCTTCGCAGCACAGGTCGAAGGTTCGATTTGGCGCACCAAATGTTGCCTGCCGGCGCCAGGTATCCGACCGTTTTGCGGAAGACGGACATGCCATATATCATCGGGTCCGTTGGCGGAAGCCTCAGCACGCCGGAGGCGTTTCGCAGCGAAGTGAATTCAGAAAGCTGGTTCGCCCGGCTTCGGTTTCTGGATCAGTTTCGGTTCAGGCATGATCCTTGGTTGCGCGCAAGCTATGCGAAGGCTCGCGTTGTTCTGGGTGTGGCACCCTATATGAAAGATATTCTGGCTGATCTGGAGATCGCGCGGTTTGAAACGTTCATGCGGCAGGGGATCAGAAAATTGGCACCCGAAACCGAACGGACAGGTATCCCGGGCCAATTGAAGCTTCTTCACGTCGGACGCGCGGTGCGAACAAAGGGCTTGCGCGATGCAATTCGCGCAATGGCCCTGTTGCCCAAGGACAAGGATATCACCTTGACGAGCATCGGAGACGGCGAAGATCTCGAAGCTTGCAAGGCCGAAGCTGCGAAGCTGGGCGTTGCCGATCGAATCCGCTTCGAAGGTTTTCAACCACGCGAACGGGTCGAGGAATACTATCGCAACAGCGATGTCTTGCTGTTTCCCAGTTTCCGGGAATCTATGGGCGGTGTGATCTTCGAGGCGATGAACTGGGGTCTACCAGTGATTACCGTAGCGCGGGGCGGACCGGATTGGATTGTAAGCGATGATTTCGGCATAAAGGTGCCGGTGGACACACCCGAACAACTGGCGCATGACCTTGCCGGTGCGATCATGACACTTGTAGATGATCCTGCAACAAGGAAGCAGATGGGCAAGAAGGCGCGTGAATATCTGGCGCAAGAAGCTACTTGGCCCGCGAAAGCTGATATCTTGGTCAACCTGTATTCAGAAGTTCTCGCGGTGAAAGGTTGACGAACGCCCACCTGCCACAGAACAACGCGCGAGGCCAAGAATGACCGTTACCGACTACTCTGATCTTCTTTTGCATGTCGGATATCCGAAAGCCGGGTCAACATCGCTGCAAAGGCGGCTGTTTACAAGCGCCGAGTCGGGTTTTTGCAGCCCATGGGGCCAACAGGCCCCAATCCTGATCGAACATGTCCGGGTGACGGATACCTTCATATTTGACGAAACCGTGGATGAACTTCGTGCTTCCTATGACCAGAAGTTAATAGAAGCGCGCCAACGGAATCTGGCCCCTGTCTTGTCATTTGAACACTTGTTGGTTGACCCGATGGGGGGGCAGGTCGACCGGCGCGAGGGTGTCCGGCGTATGTCGACACTTTTCCCGGGTGCAAAGGTGCTGTTGATCATCAGAGAGCAGAAATCCATAATCCTTTCAGCTTATCTGGAGCATTTGCGCCGCGGGTTCACCACCAAACTTGATCGGTTTCTGGGTATCGACGAACGTCGAACACCCGGTTTTGGCTGTACATGCCCGTTGGATCTGTTTCTGTATGACCGATTGATTTCACATATGTTCGATCATTTCGGTAAGGAAAATGTGCTGGTTCTGCCGCTGGAGCAACTTGGCAGCAGCGCCTTTCTGGAGCGTATCTATGATCTTGTCGGCCAACCGTTTCAAGAAGGCGCGGTGAAGCGTATGCAAAGCAAGCAGCGGCAGGCCAGAAAAAGCGATTACGTGTTTTTGCGGTTCACCAACCGATTTGGCATTAGTCGCTATATGACCCGAGACCGCGACAGTTTATTGCGCAAGGCGGGTTATGGAGTGAACCTCGCGCTGAACCCGCTGACGCCCGCGTCGTTGTATGAACGGAACCGACGCCAGATGAAACAAACGATTGAGAATCATGTCGGTGACTATTTCAAAGATAGCAATCGTCGAACATCTGATCTTATCGGGACTGACCTTGGAGCATTGGGGTATCCAGTTGACCACCAATCTGGGGGGTGAGGACGTCACACTACTTGGGACGTTTTCGATAAACCTGCAGTGGGTCGATTTTTCGAGCACCCCCGCTCTGCCGCGCTAGTCAGAGATTTGAAACCCGTTCACCCATTCCGCACGGCGCTGCCAGACCTCGTGCCAGACCTCATGCGTTTCTCCCTGCCCGCGCCGTGCGCGAACCTTGCCGGCAAGGGACCGCGACAGCGGATAGGCTGCGAACAGAAACCGTGCCATGGGTTGCTGCCATTTGGGAAAATAGCGCTTCATCAACTCGCCCTTGGCACGCAGCACCTTCACCTGACGATCTGCCCGCACGGTTTCAGACACACCGCCGTAATGAATGATCGTGGCCTCGGGCGTCACCATTGGGGCGGCTCCCAGTTTGCTGCGCGCGCGGCGGCACAGGTCGGCCTCTTCCCCATACATGAAAAAGGTCAGATCAAACCCGCCAAGTGCTTGCCAATCTGCGGTCTTGATCAGAAAAAAACAGCCGCTGACAATGTCGACCTGTCGTACCGTGTCTCGGTTCCACCCACCATAGGCCTCGGCGTTGAACAGCGCGCTGCGGGGAAAGATTCCGGTCAGTCCCGTGGTCCGGCACACCACGCTCCAGAGCGTGAATTCCCGCCAACAGGATGATGGGTTCAACGTCTTGTCCGCATAAAGTGTCCGCCCGCCCCAGATGCGCGCATTCGGCTGACTGTCGGCAAACGCCACCAACGTGTCGATCGCCCCGTCCAGAACCACCGTGTCGGGATTGAGCAGCAAAAGATATTCGCCCGTTGCCCGCCTGGCTGCGAGGTTGTTGGCCTTTGCAAACCCATGGTTTTCGCTTTCGGCCATCAGCAAACAGTCGGGGCAAGCGGCGGCAATTGCCTCGGCGGACCCGTCCGAAGACGCATTGTCGACAACGATCAGTTGATAAGGAACGGTCGTCTGTTCCTTGATCGACTTGAGGCAGGCCAATGTCTCGGCCCGCGTATTATAACTGACGACGATAATTGAAAGCTTCGGCATAGGCTCGCAGGATCCTAAACAATTGCAACGGATTACAGCGGCACGAATCGAGGCAGTCTTGGCAGGCTTTGGGACATGAAATCAATCAGGCGCGCGTCGGCGTCCGCCTCGCTTTCGTCCGGACGGATCGGAGTGACATAGCGTACCAGCGCGCCATCGGTGCGACCCATGGTCAGGCTGTCATAGACGACGCCCATCTTGGCCGTGAAATCGTTGGTCTGTCGTTTGCCGCGTTGTTCAAACCAATAATACACAAGTTGCTTGTTCAGCCCCTTCTGTATGACCGAGCGGTTCACGTTGAAGCTGCCATAGGTGGGCACGTTGGGGTTGACCTGAACGGGTTCGAGGCTGAACACTTCCCACCCGCCGACGGGCAGGCAAACTTCCGGTGAATGGATGCCGCTGCCTTCGGTCTGCTTTTCGTAAAAAGCGACGAAAATGTTGATGTGGTCGGGTGTGCCGGCGGCAGAATAGGTCGCGTTCAGATAGTCGGTGGCGCCCAGAACCCGCTCAATGTCGGAGTCCAGTCTTTCGGTTGTGCCGGACCATTCGCCGATCTGCCGGGGGAACAGCGTGAAAGGTTCCCGATCAACCTTTGCGGCATCGGCGCGTTGCAAACCGATGATCCATCCCACTGAAACCGCAAGCGTCAGCGCCGTGGCCACCACCATCGCCTTGGACGGGCGTATGCCGACAATACGTCCGGCCACGGTGGCAAGACCCTGAGTATCAAGGTCGATTGCCTCGCTCAGCGGTTTGGGGTCGCGGGTCAGGCGTTGCAGGATGATCGCCATTGCAAACAGGATCAGAATACAAATCACGAAGATCACCCAGCCTTCGAAGAAATGCATGAAACCTTCGGCCTGTTCGATGCCGTAACGATCAACCAGAACACCGATCACGCCGATCCTGACAGAGTTCATCAGGACAGTGAGTGGCGCGGCTGACAGCAGCAAAACGATTTTGTGCCAGAACGGGCCGCGATACAGGATCGCGAACAGATAGGAAAAGCTGAGGATCGGGAACAGGTAACGCAAACCCGAGCAGGCTTCTGCGACCTGAAGTTTATAGACGCCTAGGTCGATGATGTTGCCTTCCAGAAAGACTGAAACCCCGGCCATGCTGACAAACCACACGCCCAGTTCGGATGACCAGGATTGAAGCAGGATTGTCAGCTTCCAATAGATGAACTGCGGCAAAGGCAGCATGAACACAAGGTGCACCACCGGCAACTGGTGCTTACGCCCGCGCGCCCATCCAAACACCACAAGCACCACGCCACCGACCCAGATGATCATCGCGTAAGTAACGATATCCGGGATGCGCGTCAGGTTGCCAAGCATGGCGATAACCAGCGCCACGATGATCACCACAATACCCGGCCATCGGTCGTGTATGGTCAGCTTGGGCAGCGGTGCTTGCCGCAACTCGCGTAGAAAAAGATAGAGTGAGATGATCGGAATCAGCGGACCGTGGCTGTATTCGGGTGTCGACCACGCCGCAGCCAGTGATTTCAGACCGATCCAGAAAACCGGCACGGCACTCACCATCAACGCCACGAACCAGAAAACGCCCATGACGTTCAGGTCCGGCAAGGACAGCTGCGGCTTATGCGGTTTGTCACTGGCTATGGACATCAGTTCAGGCTCATTGCGTGCTGTTTTCCGTGTCCCCAGCAGGGGTTGGATTTTTCAAACGGGCGACTTCGGCGTCGATCTTAGATAACAGGTCGGATTGGGTGCCAGGGTCCAGCATCCCGCGGGTTTTGGCGAATTGCGCCAGTGCATCATCCGTGCGTCCCACGGCCGCGTAGGCCATCGCAAGATGAAACTGAACCGTCGCATTATCGCTCATCCCCGCGGCTGCAGGTTCCAGATGGGCCAACGCCTCGTCATAGTTTTGCAGGCGAAAAGCGATCCAGCCATAAGTATCCTGGAACGGAGCGACATCCGTTCCGCGCAGCCGTCGCGCGACAACGAATGCACGCTCAAGACTTTCGGTATCGGCGCGGTGATCGGCCAGCAGGCTGGCAAGGTTGTTGGCGATGATCGGATTGCCACTGTTTGCATCATACAGCGTTTCATAAACGGCGATGGCACCGTCAATATCACCCGCTCGCTCCAGTTCACTCGCCTCCAGCCACATCAGATCGGCGTTGTCAGGCAACTTGGCGCGGGCAGACGCCAGTGTCGAAAGAGCCTCGCTCTGCTCGCCAGTGGCGCGGAGCAAACGATAAAGTGCGACCCAGGCCTCTGGCCGTTGATCGTTTTCGTCCAAGAGCCCTCGGAATATGGATTTTGCCTCTTCGACCTGTCCGTCTTCCGCCAGAATCGAAGCGCGGATGAACCGTAGGATCGGGGCGTTCGGCGTGACTTCAAGCAACTGATCGACCTTTGCCAAGGCTTCGCTCTTTTTGCCACGCTCCAATAGCCGCCGGATGATCACGATGTCGGCGCTGTTGGCGGCGTCTGAAGCAGACGCTAACGATTCCAGAAATGCCGTCAATTCGGCTTCACGGTCTTGTGCGGCCAGAATACGGGCGCTCAGGGTATTTGCGATCTGGGTGGCTTCATCTCGTTCAATTCCACGCAAGGTGCGCGCGATGTGGTCGGCCCGACCCCAATCCTGCATGTCGATGTAAAGCTGACCCAGCGCG
This sequence comes from Aliiroseovarius zhejiangensis, assembly GCF_014656375.1. Taxonomy (GTDB): domain Bacteria; phylum Pseudomonadota; class Alphaproteobacteria; order Rhodobacterales; family Rhodobacteraceae; genus Aliiroseovarius; species Aliiroseovarius zhejiangensis. The sequence continues at coordinate 109,065 of NZ_BNCH01000008.1, forward strand.
GCCAGGATTTGAACATTGCCGGGTTGGACACGCAAGGATCCCAGCAGCGCATCCTCGGCCGGGCGCAGCTTGTCGATGCTGGCAAGATGCCGGGCATAGCGCAGGCTTTCCGCCGCGCCATTGCCCGATTTTTCAACCGCGAGGGCCAGCATTTCCGACATCAGTTCCGTGTTTCCGTCGCGTTCATGCGCGCGGGCCATGAGCGTCATGATCTCAGGGTCATCGGGGCTGCCCGCCATGGCTGATCGGAGCGTTACGATGGCATCGCCGGTCTGGTCGTCTTCGATCAGCCATTGGGCGCGATGTTTCAGTGCCTCGGTATGCGACGAGTCGCGGGCCAGAACCTCTTCGATCAAGGCACGAGCACCAACCGGATTGCCCGTTATCTCGAGCATTCGTGCCAGTCCAACTTTCAGGTTGTCGGTGTCCGCCGATGGTTCAGCCTTGTCCAGAATGGCCTGCATTTCAGCGATGGCCTGATCCTGCGCGCCGGTGTCAAACATGATCGAGGCCCGCAGCGAACGGTAAAGCGCCTGATGTTGTCCACCCGCATTGATCAGTTTGTCCAATTCCTCCCGCGCGGCGTCGTTGCCGCGGAATTCGACCAGAAAGCGCACCAGTGTTGCCCCCGCTTCGGGGTCATCATCCGATGGGTCAATGCGGCTGCGCAACAGCGCCTCGGCCTCATCGGTGTTGCCATGCCCGATATGCCATTGCACAAGGGCCGAGAGAATCTGATTGTCTTCTGGGAATGCGTCAAGCATGTCCGTCAGCTGCTCTTTCACGGCAAGCGTATCGTTGGACGCATATAGAATGCCAAGTCGCTTTCTCAGAAGATCCATGGCCGCGGGCTCATGCTGCAATGCCGCATCAACAGCCGCCAGTGCATTGGACCAATCCTTGATGCGAATATAGTCATCAATGACCAGACGGTGCAGACCCGGTTGTGCAGGGTCGGCGGCCAAAAGTTCCAGGGCGTTCTTCTGCGCATCCAGCCGTGCCGCCTCGTTCCCTGCAATGACCGCATCGCGGTAGGCCAGCGCAGCCAGACCGGCGCGTACGGTTGGATCGTCCGGTGCAAGTTTGGCAGCATATTCACCGTGGCGGCGCAGCTCGTCCCAGTTGCCCATGTTCAGCGCGAGTTCGGTCAGCGCCTTGCGCCCTTCAAGATCATCCGGATACTGTTCGACAAGCCGCAAATACTGACCATAGGCTTCCGAAACTTCCCCTTCGTCACGCCGCATGTTGGCATATGTCATACGCGCATCGCGGTGCTTTCCGTTCAGCTTGAAGACATTCCGAAATTCGACTGTGGCCCGCGCGGTATCGCCGTTTTCGATATGCTCGACTGCGGCTTTGTAATGCTCTTCCGCGCGTTCCTCGGCGGATTGACAGCCCCCCAGAACAAGAAGTGTGCAAGTCACAAAGACAACAACAAGGCTGCGATGGGTCATGGGTCTAATACTCTGATAATTCTATCGGGCCGGCCGGAGCCAGCATTTCTAAACTTGTATATCACGAATCTTTTTTCCGTGGTGACGGTAACAAGACTGAACAACAAAAATGGCGTGACTTGGGCGAGAGCGATGCCCGACAAATAAAAAGGGCCGCGCGAACGGCCCTTTTCGTAACTTCAGATCGCGACAATCAAGCGGCTTTTTTGCGCTTGCGCGACAGGGCACCCAGACCGGCCAGACCGCCGAGAAGCAGGAAGCCTGCAGCAGGCAGCGGCACCGGTGCGACGGTGAAGCTCTTGATCCGGAAGCTGTCGAAATGACCATCGGCACCGATGGTGAAGGAAGTAGCAACAACATTACCGAAGTAATAAGGGTTGTTCGGCGACTCGTTTGCGACCATCGAACCATTTACATAGACATCAGCGTCGTCGTTCCAATCCCAGTGCGAGAATGAGACTGATACCAGACGAACCGCGCGGTCGAAGGTAAAGGTGATCGACTCATCGACAAAACCATCAAGTTGCCAACTCGTATCGCCCCACCCCTTGACGCCCATACCGTAGGAGTTCTGAGTCAGGTAGTCGTTGCCCCACCCTGCGCGCCAAGGATCAATTGTTCCCGACACTGTTCCGGATGAGAAACTGCCAAGTTGCAGGCCATGGCCCACGGCATCGCCACCTGTCGTCAGGTCGACAACAGTTGCGGCGTTTGCAGCTGTCGCCGTTAGACCGACGAAGGCTACGGAAGCAAGAAGCTTTTTCATATTCTTCCCAAATTGCTAATAACTTTGAATAAACCACGATTACTCGTTAGGCATTTATCACCTGCAGTTTAATACCATGAGCAAGGGATCGCTGTCATTAAGAATTAAGGCAAGTTTGGCTTGAAAGTGGCGTAAATAAGACATTTCAGTATGTTGGCAGGAAAACAATCCTCGAACTTCCGGTTATTGTAGGTCGCAAGGAAACAATCTCGGCGGATTATCGCGTTTGTTGGAATACGGTAGGTAAACCGCGATGGTCCGAAATCACGGGATATAGCGGTTTGTGCCCGTCAACCCGCCCAGTCGCATCGAAATACTGCTCTCCGATAGACGACGACCGTAACCAACCGACAAGGTTGTCACCGTCATAGGTGAAATCGTCCGCCCAGTCGATCCTGGGATACAGGACAGGATCATAACGAAAGTCGTCCGTAGGCGTACGCACGAGTCGCATGATGCGCATCCGACCGCTCGGCCCCAACGCATAGAAACGTCTTTCGTGGACGGGCAGAAGCACCGACAGAAACGCGGGGGCGCTGTCATGGACGCCGTTATTGGCAATCACGGCGATATCCACGCGGGTGGAAACGGCATCTGACACTTCGGGTATGACCTGCGCCTCCTGCCATCCCAGCGTGATCTTGGCCGCGGTGCCCGTGTCGTCCAGCGGCTCGATCTTTACTTGGCGACGATCGCCACGCAGAAGCACCCAGTCAAAGGTCAAAGCGCGACCGTTGGGATCGGTGGTTTCGGCGGTACTCAGTACCATTTCACGGCTGAACCGATGGCTTCTCCAGACCCGCGCGATGGCCGACGGGGTGTCGTACAGTCGTTCGTTCAGCCCATCGCCGAACATCTCGATCCCCGGTTCGGGTTCAGGCTCTTCAAGCACTGACAGGCGGACCATCGGCGGGATGTCATCGGGCCGGATCGCGTTGGCCTGCGCCACCATCCGCGCCAGGTTCAGGCCGCGTTTCGGAAACGCCGTGGGGTGCGCGGCGGCTGTACGATAGTCGGCAGGGCCTTCCACCTGATCGCGGCTGCGGCGATAGACCATCTGCACCGTGGGTGCCAGAAGCCCGGTTTCCATCAGCCTTGCCTTGGTGGCAGGGCGGAACGCGGCAAGGATCATCGCCAGTGCCTCAAGATGCGGCCGGTCCGAGCCTGACCGACCCTGCGACATGATATAATAAGGCGTGTTGGCGGGCATCATATCCTGCCCGCCTGCCTCGTAATCGCGGTTCGACGGATAGACGTGGATCTGCCCGGTGACATAGTTCTGATAGAGCGCGTCCGCCCCGCCCCCTACGCCGCCGCCCGCCATCCCGGTCAGCACCAGACGGGGCAGCGACCGCGCAAAGGGCCCCTTGGTCAAAGCAGTCGAGGAGTTGCCGATCACTGGGACGTCGAACAACAGCCCGACCGCTGGGCCAAGATCCATGTTCTGGTCGCGCAGGACCGGGTGATACAGCAGCTCGGTCAATTGCGGGTGCGCCTTCAGGTTCAGCCGCGAATGGCCCCGATCGCGATTGTCATAAAGGTCGCCGTAATTGCCTGCGGCCTTGCCCTGCGCGACCAGTTGCGACAGCAGCAAATGTCCGCGCTTGTCCTTCTTCGGCCCCAGGACAGGTGTGTTTTTCAGGGTCGGAAACCTGATCCGAACGGTGGGGCGCATCGTCAGCGGCGGTGGCGGCAGATGAACCGCTGACAGGTAAGCAACTCCGCCATTGACGTTGACCGGTGACGGGGCTGTTTCGCCCAGGCTCCATGGTTCATTCTGTGACAATGCTGCCGTGGGGATGATTTGAAACAGCCCTGCAAGCAGAACCGACGCCAATAAAGTTGCACGTGCCTTAAGCATAGTCTCACCTTGAAGGTCGGGCGCGCCAGCCGACGCCCGTCTTCAGAGAACCGATTACCGCCCTGTCAATGTTCATCTTGCGCCATTGTGCCTTCGACACAGGTCGCGGCGGATGTCGGGTTCGCTGGTATGAAATGCGATTCCTCAAATAAAGTGAACAGAATCACAAGGTAATGTGGAAACATTACACCAAACCCGGGTCGTTGGCATGTGTCGTCATGGAATTGACCCTTCACCACTGCCAGGGAGAAGACTGCAACCATGACCCCCCCGAGTATTTTTGACGTTGATTGCGTGGTGGCGGGGGCTGGCGTCATCGGCATCGCCATCGCCCGTGCGCTGGCGGTGCAGGGCCGCGAGGTCTGGCTGCTGGAGAAAAACGGCCATATCGGCGAAGAAACCAGCGCCCGTAATTCCGAGGTCATCCACGCGGGCATCTACTATGATCACGGGTCGCTGAAGGCGCGTCATTGCGTGCGCGGCAAGGCACTGTTGTATCAGTATTGCGCGGACCGGGGCGTGCCGCATCGGCGCTGTGGCAAGCTGATCGTGGCGGCATCGGATGACGAGGTGCCGCGCCTTGCGGGCATCGCAGACCGCGCCGCACTAAACGGCGTCGGCGACCTGCGCCCCCTGACCGCGACCGAGGCTTTGCAGATGGAATCAGAGCTGAACGTGAAGGCCGCGCTGTGGTCGCCGTCAACCGGGATCATCGACAGTCATGCCCTGATGCTGGCCCTGCTGGGCGAGGCCGAGGCCCACGGCACGACAACCGCCCTGCGCGCGCCAATCATGGGCGGGGCGCTTGAACCCGATGGCCGGATAACTCTTGATATCAAGGGGGACGAGCCGTTGCGGCTGCGCGCGCGGTCCTTTGTAAATGCCGCCGGGTTGTGGTCGGCGCGCCTGATGCGTTCCATCGACGGCCTGCCGCCGTCGCCCGATCTGGCGCTGGTCAAAGGCAACTATTTTCGGCTGAGGCGCAAGGCGCCGTTTTCAACTCTGATTTACCCGGTGCCGCGGGATGGTGGGCTGGGCGTCCACCTGACACTGGACATGGGCGGGCAGGCGAAATTCGGGCCGGACACGGAATGGCTGACACATGATGACCCCGCAAAAATCGACTATGCCGTCAGCGCCGACCGGCGCGCAGGCTTTGCCGAAGCTATCAGTCATTACTGGCCCGCGATCACCACGGCGGACCTGATCCCCGCCTATACCGGCGTGCGCCCCAAGCTGGCGGGGACCGCTTACCCCGATTTTCGCATCGACGGGCCCGACGATCACGGGCTGGGGCCGCATGTATTTCTGCATGGCATTGAAAGCCCCGGCCTCACATCCTGCCTGTCTATCGCGTCAGATGTTGCAGACATGCTGTCCCGAAAACCGTGACGCGCGCCGACCTTTTGGTCAATCCCTCCGTGATCTACGGCCGATCGAAGTGGGAAAATCCATACGAGCGGTGCATTTTTCACGGACATACGACCAAACGCTTTTTGTTTTCCTTTGATTTTTCTGCATAGCGCGCGAGAATATGCATATAGTTTGCCATACCCTCGGTTGATCGCAGACGCGGACCGTGGATCGGATAAATTAGAGGATTTCTTGTGTGCGCATTACAGTCAGATTCAAACGCGCCGCGTGTCGCGTTGTTTTCGCTCAGGGGCTTTGAAGACCACGTTTCGCGGTCGCACGGATATGAATTCGAGGACGTGATTTGCGACAGCCTTGACGATGCGGTGATGTTTCAGCCGGGCGTATTGCCTGGTGGCCGGCCCCTTATGAAAGCAAAACGCGCGCTGTCGGGCCGAACGCATCATGCGCACCGGTTGCCTTCGGGCTTGGAAACGGTCGCGGCGGGGCAGGACTACGACCTGTTTTTCTATAGCGTTGCGCATCTTGAAGACCTGAATTTCCTGTCATCGCTGAAAGGTTGGCGCGAGCGTTCGACGCAGGCGATTTGCTGGATACAAGAGCTTTGGCTGAAACGGGTCGACCAAATTCCAGCCCTTGTCGATCAGTTGAACGCCTTTGACCATGTGATCTGTTCCTTCGTTGAAACCGCAAAGATGTTGCGCGACCGGCTGGATGTGCCGGTCACATACATACCTTGGGGCGTGGATATGCTGCGGTTTTGCCCCTGTCCCAACCCGCCACGCCGCGCGATTGACATGCTCAGCATCGGCGTGGCCCATCCCAACACCCACGAGGCGCTGATCAAGTTCGCCGACGAGACCGGGCAGTTTTATTCCTATGAAACCATCTCGGGCCGCGCCATTATGAAAGATTTTCGCGCCCACCGGGACAATTACATCGCACAGTTGAAGCGCGCGCGTTACTTCTTTTCCTATATCGCCAAGGTCGAACGCACCGTAGAACGCGGGCCGCAGATCGAGTTCGGCCTGCGGTATCTTGAGGGGCTGGCGGCGGGCGCCATCGTGTTGGGCAACAAGATCGACAGCGACGCCTTTCGCGAACATATCGGCTGGGAAGATGCAGTGATCGACGCGCCATATGACTGCCCGCAGATCGGCGACATCATCTCCACGCTGGACGAAGACCCAGACCGCTGCGCCGCCATCCGCGCGCGAAATGTGACCGAGTGTCTGACCCGCCACGACCATCTTCACCGCTGGGAAAAGGTGCTGGATCTTGCCGGACTGTCGCTCCATCCCAAGCTCGCCGCCCGCCGCGATGCGCTGGCCGAACGGGTGAAAATGGTCGAAGCGGGTTTGGACGCATGAAAAGGGGCGACGCAGACGCCGCCCCGGTCACGTCTGGATCAAACCGCGCTAGCCGATCATCCGAAATTCATCGTCCAGCCGCCCTTCGGCAACCAGCGCCTCCAGCTGGGCTAGACGCTTGTATTTTCGCCCTTCGAAATCCTCTGTCTGAAGGCCATAAGACTTGACCGCGTCATATAGTTGCTGCGCCCCACGCTTGGCGTCCCAGACCGGCTGGAAACCGGGGATCAACCGTTCGATCTTGGCCGAACTGACACGATATGACCGATTGTCCGGCCCTGCATCCGAGGCATAATCAATCTCGGCACCGTCCACGGTGTTCGCCACGATCTCGGCCAATTCCTTGATCTGATAGTTGTTTTCCGTGCGGCAAACATTGAACGCCTCGCCCCGGATCGAATCGGCATCGGCGTCCAAAGCCGCCAGGAAGGCGCGGGCCATATCTTCGACATGGATGATAGGGCGCCACGGGGTGCCGTCGGACATCATCAGGATCTTGCCGGTGGTGAACGCGTGCGCGATCAGGTTGTTCAGCACGATGTCAAACCGCATCCGCGGGCTGACCCCATAGGCGGTGGCAAAGCGCAGGAAGACCGGGCAGAACTTTTCATCCGCCAGCGGTTTCAGATCGCGTTCGGCCAGCACCTTGGAGACGCCGTAATCGGTCTGCGGGTTCAGCTTGCCGCCTTCATCCACCAGCCCTTCGCCCGCCTTGCCATAGTTCGAACAGGACGAGGCAAAGACGAAACGCTCTACCCCCGCCTCTTTCGCGCAGCGCGCCACATGGACGGTGCCTTCGTGGTTGATTGCTTGCGTCAGACCCGGGCGCAACTGGCCCAGCGGATCATTGGACAGCGCGGCCAGATGCACGACCGCATCAAAGCCCCGCAAGTCATCAACCGTCAGATCGCGTATGTCCTTGCCCAGATTGGGAATGTCGGGAACATCACCGCCCGGTGCAAAATCGGCCCGGTCAAAGAGATTTATATCGCACCCAGTCACCTGGATTCCCGCCTCGGCCAATACCGGGGCGGTGACCGTCCCCACGTAGCCGAGATGACCCGTCAGAAGAACCTTCCGCGTTTTCCCATGTTGCCCAGGGTCTGTTGCCATTTTTCCACATCTCCTCAAGCCGGCGTTTGTCCGCCAGGTGATCCATACAATACCAGAAGCCCGGATGGCGATATGCCATCAGTTCGCCCATCTCCATCAGTTTGGGCAACGGGCCTTCTTCCCACATGATCTCGTCGCCATTCACATCGGCCACGGCGTCAAACACACCGGGTTCCAGAACGAAAAACCCGCCATTGATCCAATCGACGGCGGTTTCGGGCTTTTCCTCGAACCCGTTGACCTGCCCATCCTCTTCCACCGACAGGTGGCCGAAGGTGGTCAGGGGGCGCACCATCGTCATGGTGGCAAGCTTGCCGTGCGATTTGTGAAACGCCAAAAGCGCATCAATATCGACGTTCGAAACCCCGTCACCATAAGTCAGCATGAAGGTTTCGCCGCCCAGATAGGGCTGCAACCGCGCCAGCCGCCCGCCGGTCATCGTGTCGATGCCCGTGTCGATCAGGTCAATGGTCCAAGGCGGCACGGGGGCTTCGTCGTGACCGTTGCCCTCGGGTTCGCCGAACAGCTCGCGATTGGCGAAATCAACGCGCAGATTGCCGCTGTATTGGCACAGGTCCGAGACATATTTCTTGATCAGATCACCCATGTAGCCGAGCGCCAGAACAAAGTCGTGGTGCCCATAGGTCGAATAATGCTGCATGATGTGCCACAGGATCGGCCGGTTCGCGACCTCGACCAGCGGCTTGGGGCGCACGCGGGTTTCTTCGATCAGACGCGACCCTTTACCCCCTGCGAAAATTACCGTTTTCAAAATGACCTCCTGTAAATACAGGTCTGATACTACGCGAAATTGTTACGTTTCAAAACTGATCCCTCAAGGTTTCGACGCGGGATGACACGAATACAACTATTTGCATGTTAGCTGCCGCTGGCAACTTGTTTTTTGCGGAGCATTCAATCCGCGTTTGGCAGCTTCAGCTTGCCTTTCAGGTGATCGGCCAACCTAAGCGACAGTTGCACGATGGTCAGGGTCGGGTTGGCAAAGCCGCCCGATGGAAACACCGAAGAGCCGCCGACAAAAAGGTTCGCCTGGTTATGCACCTTCAGGTCGGCGTCGACGATGCCGGTCTGCGCATCCACGCTCATCCGTGTGCCGCCCATGTGGTGCCAGCTTGCGATGGTGCCGTCAGTGGGCAGGGGCAGGGCGTCGTCAAGCACCCAGTCATACAGGCGCACCCGCCCGATATCGAGGTCAGCAAACGCCTGCGCCAACCCCTGCACCGAGCGCGCGATGGTCGCGCGGTCGATCGGTGACCTTTGCCAGTGCAGCACCACCTTGGGGATGCCAAGGGCGTCTTTCTCGTCCCCAAGCGCCACGCGGTTGTCGGCATTGGGGGCCTGTTCCCAGTGGGCGATGATGCGTGAGCCGCAGACCAGTTTCTTGTCGCCCATCAGCCGTTGGCCCAGCTTGGGCGCGATGCACAAAAGGTCGGCGATCAGGGCGCGGGTGCCGGTGTAGGCTGCCGGGTTCACCTCGAACGAGGCGTTGAGGATGCTGTTATCCCTTTGAAAGTCATCGCTGAGCGCAAACCGTGCCACGCCGTCTTCGTCAGGGGCAAGGGCGTCGGCGTCGGCGATGACCTCGGCGACGCTCATGGTGAAATGCTCCATCCAATAGCGCCCGATCAGATCGTGATTGGCGATAATCTTGCGGTCGTTTTGTTCGTTCGCCCATAACAACAGACGCGCGTTTTCGATGCCGCCGGCGCAAAGGACAAAATACTCGGCCTCGATCACCCATTGCGCGCCTTGCGCGGTCTGAACCGTCGCGCTTTGAATGCGGCCTGCATCCGATGTCAGGTTGATCAGCGCGGTGTTCAGGACGACACGCAGGGTGTCGCTGGCCTGCACCACAGGGCGGTACTTCTCGCCGAACCGGACGGGCGGGCTGTGTTCAAACTCGGTGCGCCGCAGCGTGTTACCAAGTACCTGATCGTCGAAATCGCCGGGAATCTCAAGAACCTCGGCGGCGGGCTTCAGGTAAGGTGTCAGTGCGTCTGCCGAGATCGGCCAGCCGGTGCCGGGCACCACGGGATCTTCCTGGAAATCCGCCGGATCAAGCGGGCGACAAATACCGCCCCAATGACCCGATGTGCCGCCGAAATGGCGCAGGCGAGCATATTCGAGATCAAAATATTCGTCCCCAACGACCGTGCCTTGGTAAAGCGCTTGCGAGGCATCCTCGACCTCTTCCCCGCCCGCTTCGACCAGAAGGACATCAACGCCCGCTTCGGCCAGATCATGCGCCAGCGTCATCCCCGCCGGGCCAGAGCCGATGACGCAAACGCGCGCGGTCTCTGTATGGCCTTGCGGGAAATCGGTGGCTTGAATGAACATTTGAAATTCCTTGTCGCGCAAAAGGTGACGGGGCGTAGTTTAGCACAGTCCCGCCGTCTTGGCGCGACGTTGCGCATTACATCTTTTCAATCACCTGACGGGCGCCGCGTTCGCCGGATTTGAACGCTTCGTCCGTCCATTGATAGCCCCATTCACCAAACCGCCCGACATAGTTGATATCGACGCTGTCCAACCATTCATGGACGATCGGCAACGCGGTTTCGCGGTCAAGATCGAAGATGATGTTGGCGTGCGGGATCAGGCGGGCGTCGGTGTGCAGGATTTCCTCGTCCTTTTCGATCAGGCCGATTTTCACCAGATCGTCGATCACGGGTTGGATCAGTTCGTCCGGGGTCACGTCGACGGGACGGTATTTGTGGGAATAATAGCATTCCGCCTGAATGGACCCGCAGCCCGGCGGGCAGGTCTTGTGCGACATCTTGTGCGGGAAGCTGAGGCGGGTGAAGCAGATATCTTCGTCATAGATATAGGTCCACGTCGCGGGTGTGAAATCGTCACGTGCCAGCCCGATATTGACCGTGATGCAGGTGGTGCAGGCCAGTTTCGCCGCCGCCTCGCGCACATGATCAGGCGCGCCTTTGACCATCGGGATCAGGTCGGGTAGGGGGATGGACGACACGAGGTGATCATATGTTTCGACCACGCCATTGGCAAATTCGACCGTGCGCGCGTCGGGGTCGATCGCCACGACCTCGTGATCCAGATTCAGGTCGGTCTTTTCCATGAACGGCTTGAGGTACGAGATAAAGCCGCCTTCGGTCGGGTAACGGAAATCCGAGATGTAATGCACATCCGGCGTTTCCGCGAAGATCGCGCCGCGGATGACCTCCTCCATCGACGGGCGGTAAAGGCGGGGGCCCATCCAGACAGTGCTCATCTGGTCTGCATCGACGGTGTGGTATTTCTTGCCGTAAACGGCGGGGAAATGGGTGGCGAAGGTTTCGCCAAAGACGGAAATCAGCCATTCGAGGTAATTGGCGGGTTTCTCGACCACATCTTTTTTCGATGCCTCGATGAAGTCCAGCAGGCACTTTGTCTTCAACTCGTCCGGCAGGTTGTGCAGGTTGGCTTGCGCGGGGTGTTTGACCCATGCCCCGTGATAATAATTGTTCACATAGGCGTTCAGTTTTTCAAACTTGCCGTCCACGTTATCGGCGAAAAGCTCTTGAAACCGGGTGTCTTTCGAAAACGAGATATGCGGGCCGTCGTCGAAGATGAACCCGCTGTCATGGGTGAAGGTCGCGGTGTGGCCACCGGGATAGTCGTTCTTGTCATACATGCGCGTGGACACCCCCGCACCGTGGAAATGGTGGGCCGCGCCAAGGCCGGCCATGCCCGAGCCAAGGATGATAATGTTCTGATCGCTCATATCGCTTTGTCTTTCTTCAATTCGTGCCGCCACCAATTGATGGTATCGGCCACTCCTGTTTCCAAATCAAATGTCGGGGTCCAGCCCAGTTCGTCGCGCAGACGGGTGATGTCGGCCTCGACCAGGGGCGGGTCGCCGGGGCGGGCTTCACGCGCGCCCAGGCGGATCAGGTCAGAGGCACCGGTTTGACGCCCGATCTCGTTTACCAATGTGGCCAGCGGGATCGCCGCGCCGCTGCCGATATTGACCGGACCGGTCAGATCGCTTTGCAACAGGCGCACCATCGCGTCGGCCACGTCGTCCACATGCAGAAAATCGCGGGCCTGCTGGCCGTGGGTGCAAAGGGCCTCGCGCCCCTCAAGCAGAGAGATGATCACATCGGCGGCCAAGCGGCGTGGGTTTTCACCCGGGCCATAGATGAAGAAGGGTCTGGCCCATGACCCCGATAGGTCCAGCGTGTCGCACTGGGCGCCGAACGCCGTGAACAGCGCCGCCTTCGCCGCGCCATAGGGCGTGTCGGGGCAGAGGGGGGTGGTGTGTTCGTTTAGCGCGACGGGTTCGCTCCAGTCATATTCCATGCACGAGCCGCAGAAGGTGACACGTTGGCCGCCCGCCTCCGCGAAAGCGGTCAGCAGATCAACCGAGCGGCTGAGCCAGCGGAAATTTTCCGGCGATTGCTGGTTGCCCGGCCCCATATACCACGCCAGCGCCAGCAGGTGGTCGGGCTTGTGTCGCGTCATCAGCGCGTCAACATCTGCCGTGTCGGACAGGTCGGCGCGCACCCATGTCACCGCATCGCGCGGGGCAGGGGGCGTGTCGCCGCGATAGGTGCCGATCACCTGAAAGCCCGCATCTGTCAGCTTGCCCACAGCGGCGCGCCCGATGAACCCCGTGGCGCCTGTCACCAGCACTGTCTGATCATTTGCCATCTTCGTATCCATCAAACCACGTATTCTTGCACAATAGAGCCTATTGAAACCTAGTCCGAAATCAGCGGCCAGGAGGCGTCTTTTTCGCTGACCACCTCGACCGGGATAGGCCAGTCGATGGCCAAGGCCGGATCATCATAGCGCAGCCCGCCTTCGACGCCGGGGGTATAGAACTCGCTGGCCGAATAATAAGCTTGCGCGCCATCCGTCAGGGCAAGATAGCCGTGGGCGAACATCTCGGGCACATAGATCGCGGTGCGGTTGGTCGCGGACAACTCGATCCCGAAATGCTCGCGAAAGGTGGGGCTGTCGGGGCGCAAGTCAACGATCACGTCATAGATCGCCCCGGTGATGCAGCGCAGGAACTTCGCCTCGGCAGCCGGCGGGGTCTGGTAATGCAGGCCGCGAATCGTGCCCTTCTTTTCGTTGAAGGACAGGTTGATCTGGGCGATTTCGGGCTTCAGGCCGTGGGTCTTGAATTTGTCCGCACAGAAAGCGCGCGCAAAATGGCCGCGATCATCCGAGATTTCCTCAAGATCGACGACGAACGCACCTTTAAGGGGGGTTTCCTGAAATTTCATACACCTGTCCCATGTCCAAAAATAAACCCGCCAGCCTTAGGCTGGCACTTTGCCAAATTGCTTTTTCATCACCCGCCGACGAAACGCTTCGCTGGGGCGATCAATGATAATGTAGAAGAAAACAGAAATGACCGCGACGGCCAATGGTAAAATCAACTTTTCCGTTCGCGTCAAACCGCCCCCCATCAGGGTCGAGACATTTGCGATCACCGGAAAATGCAGCAGATAGACCGTGTAAGACAGGTTGCCAAAATGCGCGTCCAACCAGCCGGATTTCTGCCGCACGTTCCACGCGACAAAGGGCAGCAGCAACAGCATCAGCCCCATCGTCATCCATTCTTCGTTGAATGGGCTGGGCCGGGTTTTGATGAAAAACGCGCGCAGCGTGTCATTGATGAAGAACACCGCGATGACGGCGACAAACCCCAGTGTCGCCAAGGTGACGGCGCGATTGCTGAACGTGATGTCACGCATCGCCACCAGCATTCCGGCGGCGAACATGGGCAGGTAACACAGCACCGTTTTCAGGCCGATACCAAGATACAGCCACCACCCCAGCACCGCGCCCAACACTGACAGCGCGAACAACAGCGTGGGCGACCAGCCCCGAACGGCCACCAGCGCGAAGGGCAGAAGCAGATAGAACTGCATCTCGATATCCAAGGCCCATGACACGTTCAGCGCATCCAGCCCTGTGGATGCAACGCCAAACAGCGCAATCCCCGGCAGAAACTGCGTGGGCGCCGTGCCGGTCAAGATGCCGGTGGTCAGGATACTTAATACCACTGCGGCGGCATAGGGCGGCCAGACGCGCAGAAAGCGCGACAGATAGAACACCTGCAACGGTCGAGGATGATGGGCGTATTTGTGCAGATACATCAGCGACACCCAATACCCGCTGAGCATGAAAAACACGAACACCGCTGGCTCGCCGACATTCAGGGCCGAGACATGGCTGACCATCACGAAACACGCCAGCACAAGGCGAAAGAAGCCGGGGCCGAAACTGTCCGCAGGTATCATCGCTTGGTGTCCATTCAGCAGATCCGGGTTTGGGTTCAGGCGCGTGTCAGATGCGCCGCCAGACGCAGCGACAATTGCACGATCATCAGAGTCGGGTTGGCGTATCCCCCGGTCGGATAAACCGACGATCCGCCAAGATAGAGATTTTCCAGCCCATGCACCCGCAGGTCTGCATCGGTGATGCCGTGGGCTGGGTCGTCGTGCATCCGTGTGCCGCCCATATGGTGCCAGATCGCCATCATGCCGTCCTCCGGAAGCGGACGATCTTCGGTGATCCAGTCGGCCATCCGCACGCGACCCTTTCCGGTGCGGGCCAGTTCCTGGGCAAACACGCGCACCGTTTCAACAATTGTCTTGCGGTCGGTGTCGCTGCGCTGCCAATGCAACTGGGGCCGGGGAATGCCATAGGCGTCGCGGTCCAGGGGCGACAGCGCCACACGGTTCTGCGCGACCGGCGCCTGTTCCCACTGCCCATGCAGACGCGCGCCGCAGACCAGCTTTTTTCCCATTGCTTGAAACAGGCGCCCACCGAGGGCGGGGGCCACGCAGGCGATATCGGCCACCAGCTTCTTGGTGCGGCTATAGGAATACTTCTCGACCTGAAGCGCGGCGTTGAAGATGCCGCTGTCGTCCTGTTGGGCGCGGGACAGCGAGAACGTCGCCTCGTCATTATGGAAAAACCCGTCGGGCAGGTCTTCGAACAGCACCTCGCCAAGTTGGGCATGGGGGTGTTCGGTCCAGCACCGCCCGATCAGGTCGTGGTTCGCGATCAGGGCATTGTTGTTCTGGGCGTTGATCCACAAAAGCAGACGCGAGTTCTCGATCCCGCCGGTGCAGATGACGAAGGTGCGGGCGGGCAGGGTGAACCCCTCGCCCCCGCGCCTTTGTAGGCGGGCGGATGTGATGCGGCGCCCGTCATGGTCAACCCCCACTAGCGCGCTGCCCAGATAGGTCGTCAGGTTCGATGATTGCGCGATGTCGGCGTGATACTTCTCGTTGAACAGGACCGGGGGGCTCCACTGAAACCGGGTCTTGCGGATCGTGTCGGTATAGTGCGTGTCCGAAAAATCATTGGGGACTTCCAGAATGTCGCATGCCTCGTCCAGATAGGGGGCGACATCGTCAATCCTGATCGGCCAGCCAGTGTCTGGATGATGTGGGCGCGGCAGGAAGTCTTCGGCCTCTAACGGGATGCAGTGGCCCGCCCAATGGTTCGACGACCCGCCCAGCATCCGCAGGCGCGCATTGTCCAGATCGTAATACCGGTCGCCCACCACACGGCCTTGATACTGGCTTTGCGACCAGTCGTCATACTCAAGGCTACCCGCTTCGATCAGAGCAATGCGTTGACCTGTCTGCGCCAGCTTGATCGCAAGCGTCATACCGGCAGGCCCTGAACCGATCACACAGGTATCATAAGGATCGGAAATCGGTGCGATTGACGATGGATCCGAAACGAACACTAAAAGTCATCCGGCCTGAGAATCCAACCGCTCTGCGTTTTCAATGTGCTTTCATGCGCCATTAGGCAAAATGGAAGTGTTGTTATCAGCCGCAGCAATGATCGGCGATCGAACATGATATGGGGGCGCTTTTTGTTCATGAGTGAATATTGAATGTTTATGAATTGACGACTTTAAGGTTATTGGCCTCATCTGTTCAAAGCAAGTCCAATGAACTGGGTTAACATTAGCATCCACGTTCCAGAGAACCCTACAACTTCCAGTCCCGCCCCTCTAACATCGTTACAAATTGCTGACCGGCGAAAACCGACTGCGGGTGCGCAAATCTGCCGTCTGATCTGCCGCGGGAAGTGTGCTGGTATTTTCCGGGGCGTGTTTCCGCCGGACCACGTCCACATTATAAACCCGGTGCCGCTACAACTGGCCGTGAGCGATCTGGTGCGGCTGACGAACGGACGAGTATCCCACAGGGTGCAGCGCGAACTCCACGGTTGAAGCGGCACGATTGGCGGCGGCGCTTGTGGGCTGAGGGTATTTATCAACCATCCGCGGCACACTCACCGAAGAAGTCGTACTTCAGTATTTGGAACAGGGCACCACTATTTCCGACCGCATTGGCCGGTTGCCAGTTTGAATTTTTAACATAACAATGATTATAGGTGAAATGTATATGTAGCCGCAAAGCTAAAATGTCACCCATGAGCAATTCAGGAATGTCACTCTCCCGTCCGAAG
>NZ_BNCH01000009.1 GCF_014656375.1 Aliiroseovarius zhejiangensis
GCTTGCGTGACGGCCCTCGGCGCATTGGCGCTGGAGCAATTACTGAAGAAAGGTTCCGGAACCTTGAGAACAAACAGTGATTGCGGATTGCAACTTGTTAAATCAGCGATGGGCGGCACATACGGGCCGCGCTCAGTCAAATCCAGCCACAACAGGTTATGTATCAGAAAAATATAGGAAGATTAACACTCGACAAAGTGCCGATCCAGATCACAAGCACGGTTTGCGCACACTATTGGTTTCTTTTGCGCATACATCTGGTTTCTCTGGCAGCAATACCTTTTCAGAGTGGCGACCCCGGCAGGATTCGAACCTGCAACCTGCCCCTTAGGAGGGATGCGTTCATAGCGCTATTCCTTTTGTGATTTCTTACTGTTGGGTGTTTGTACAGCCTCATCCTGTACGTGGTTTGTACGAAAACGGGCCCTAATGTCGGCCTCATCGGTCTCTGCGTGGGCATAGATGCGCATGGGCAAATTAGGGTCTGACCAGCGACCGGCCTTGGCCGCCGTGACTGGATCAACGCCTTGGCGCACGACCAATTCAGTGAAAAAGCCATGCCGCCCAGCAGGGTGCGCTGACAGGTACGGAATACCCGCGCGTTTGCAGATCGTTTTCCAGCGCGTGTTGTAGCCCGTCGAGCTGCCATAGCCAAAAACGCGCGCCTTCATCAGTTTGCCGGTCTTCCGGTTCTTTGGGCGTTTCGGCTTCAGTGCGAGAAGCTCGGCCATCATCTGAGGCGAGACAGTGATCCAGCTTTCCGGATGCCCCTTCTGCGCCTTTACCCGCACTTTGTTTTCGTGTGGCCGCAAATCGTCTGGCTCCAATGATACGGCCTGATCAATTCGCGCAGCCGTCTCGAACATGAAACGGACCAACGCGGCATTGTAGGGATCAGCCACACGGCAAAATGCCTCGATCCATTCCTTATCAGCTGGCGTACGCTCCACGCGGCTAAGCTTCCCGCGTCGCTTGTCCTGCGCGATCCGCTCGAACTTGTCGTAGGGCTTCACGCGGATCAGCGGCGTCCCCTCCAGTTCGTGCGCATTGTTGATGACCGCACTCGCGGGCGTCACGATTTCACGCCACCAGGTATCGGTCGACGCCTTGGGTTTCAGCTTTGGTCCAAGGTTCTTCAATAGCGCGCCAGAAATCGCACCTAACGATAGGTCGCCGATTGCTTCGACAATCGGGATCAACTGCTTTGCCGCTTTAGGGGACGCGTTGTAAAGCATGATTGCATCAGAGAACGTCTTGCTCGGTTCGTCGCCCACAACATAGCGACGGATCTGACGTTCGGTCTCATGGTTTATCCAGTCTCGTGCGCCCTCTTCTGTAGATGCCTTAGTGCTTCGCCGGTATGGGCCGGCGATTGGCCTGCCGTTGTATTCAATCCACCCCTTGGCCCAGTAGACATGGCCCCTCTTGTAAATTTGGAGCGGCATGACTGGCCTCCTTCAAAAATCGTATCAATCTGCGCGGGCGTGATCAGCATGGTCCTTCCAAGGCGATAAAAAGCACCCGTCTCATTCGCACGCTCGCGCAAGGTGCGTTCCGAAATGTCGATCCCCATCCCGGCCATGACTTCGACCCACTGGGAGGGCGTTTTTCCAAGCCCCAAGATCTGAGAGCTGTCTGAATAGTTGGTCTCTGCCATTTCAGTCGTCCTTGTCCGCATAAGTTGAATCGGCGACACGCATGGAATCGCTTGTTCTGCACCTTCTGACGTGGTCAGATGGGATTAACTGGAATTTTATGTCATTTTGTGCAGTTTCGCGCAATTTGACAGTCACGTCAATGGGAACCTTGCATGGCGCGGGATTTGAAGGCTGTCTTCTCGGCAATGGGTGCGCGACTTGCGATCGCGCGCAACGAAGTCGGCCTGACGCAAACCGCTATGGCGGACGCGATCGGCGTCTCTCACCGCGCCTATCACAGCTACGAAAAAGGCCAGCGCGGCCTTCCCGTTGAGGCCTTGGTCGCAATTGCCGACAAGTTCGATGTGGACGCAGCATGGATCCTATTGGGCACAAAATCTGTCAGAGCGGCTCATGACTTTGAGGCGCTAAAGAGGATCGAGATTTCGCTCGATCAACACCTCACAGACGAAAACATCAAAATTAAGAGCGAGAAACGCGGAGCAATCGTAGCTCGCTGGTATCAGTCACACGTCGAAGGCCGTGAAGTCAGTGACGACGATGTGCACACGTGGATTGAATTGGTAAGGGAGTAATCTGGTGAACAAGGCAAGCAAACGCTGGAACATATTGCGACATTCGGTCTTGGAGCGCACCCGTCGTGAGGTGATTGAACCCTTAGGGCCGCTTTATCTGATCTTCCTGGGAACCAGCGTGTTCTACTTGATCGGCTTGAGCCGACTATCATTGGTACAACAGCCTACCGAATACTCGGTTATGGCCGCCATCTTGATTTTGGCCATCGCCGCAGCTGGCTTCGCACTTCCATTTTTGACAGGTGCGGTGCTGACCCTACACGCGGCCGATCGAAAATTGGAACGCCTACAACGCGATTAGCCTAAAATTGAAGGTGTTAGCCTAACATAAAATATTCAGCCTTCGCCGCGAAGAATTCATCTAAAACAATTCAGTAACGCGGACATTAGCAGGGCGGTACCCAAATAGGAAAAACATGAAAGTAACTAACCTCGGTGAAGGCATTCACCAACGCGAAATCAAAGGAGTCGAAATACTCCAGAAAGCCTTGCCCAGAGACTGGTATGCTTACACCAATCTTGAGTTTGTCATCAGTGCTGGTGCGACACGTGAGATCGACTTGGTGATCGTTGCTCCTGAACGAATTTTCGTGGTCGACCTGAAAGACTGGAATGGAAGGATCGAGGCCAGCAATGGCCGATGGGTGAAAGATGGCCGAGATCACGGGCCATCTCCAGTACCAAAAGTGTCTGAAAACGCGCGGCAAATTGGTACTGTTCTGACTAGCTTCGTTCGAAAGAATAGTGGTGGCCAGCGCATTTCGAGCCCATTCGTACATGGCGCGGTAGTGATGACCGGCAACGCGGAGATTCAGGGAATTGCACCAAGCGAGCTCGGGATGGTCCATACGATTGACGATTTTTTAAAGAAGCTTACGAACGAAAAGAAACGCGAAGAGGTCTTCGGAAAGCCCCGCGACGCATTTTATAGGTTTAAGCTCTCATCCCAAGATTGGAAAAGTCGACTTAGCAAGTTCTTCAATGTAAGAACCAGCCACTTTGAACCAGGGCGCCGCCGTTTTGGTGAATTTATTTCGTCAGCGCAAGTTCCGGAGTTCAGCCATTCGACGGGCGTTTTCTCTGAGTACGAAGCTTCAAGCACAATTGCAAAATCAACTGCTGGCACCCTAAGACTTTGGGATTTTACCCGTGCTGAAGCACGTTTCCAGAACAAGGATGCGCGGCGCGAAATAGCTGGTCGAGAACGCAGAGTTTGCGATTTCCTTACCGAGGCAACAGAAGATTTTCCAAGTGTTTCACTCCGAACCAGGGTGGAGGACCTCGACTTCGCCCCAGATTATTGGGAAGTCTATGAACGGCGAAATGACCTTAAACGCTTATCTGAAATCCCCTCTGTCGCACTGCAGCGAAAAAGCGTGCCCGATAGAATTGAGCTAGCGCGGCAAGCTGTTCATAAAGTAGCGATTTTGCATAGGCATAGCACTTCTCACTTAGACCTTGGCGAGCACTCGATCTGGGTTCAGGAACCCCATACCGTGCGGCTATCGCATTTCATGTCTGCTGCAATTCCAGACGAAGAAACCCTAGGGGCTTCAAGGTTTCATTTTTTGTCGTCTGCGCAAACTCCGGAGGACATCTACGGAGAAGAGTCAACTGGACAACGTAAAGACATATACCTTCTTGGTTTGGTGGTTCATCGATTATTGTTCGGGGCTTATCCAGAGAAGGACACTAGCGACGAGACAATGTCTTGGAATGCATCTGTCGATACTGATCAAGAGTTTACGCACCTACACTGGTGGTTGAGTACCTGCCTTGAGCTCAATCCATCGGATCGCTTTTCCTCCGCAGTCGAAGCGCTAGAGAGGTTTGGAGAAGCATCATTGGATGCTGGCTGGAATACTGAGGTTGCAAAAAGCCTGGAAAGCTACGGCAAGGAGTTCAGCTCGGTTTTTGAGTTGATTTCCCAGTTCCCAATGTCCGAACGTTTGTTGGACTCATCCGAAAAAGCAATATGGAAATCAGTTACAGAGGAAGGGCAATTTCTAGTCAAACTTTGGAAAAGCGCTTGTTGGAGTGATTTCAAGAAAGACGCTCTTCGGATCCTGCGACACCTGAACAGCTTAGACGACCTTCGAGCGTCTGAGTTACCCTTCGTTCCCAAAATAAGATCGGTCCATTGGATGGGCGATCACATCGGCTTGGTGCAAGAATGGGTTGAAGGAGAAACACTTTCAGAGCGTACGCAAAAGCAGGCGGCGTCCGAGAGCAACTACGCTGAAGTTGCCGCGCAGATTACCGATTCGATCATCAGGTTGCACGAAAAAGGCATTGGTCACGGGGACTTGAAACCTTCAAATATTCTCTTGCCCGAAGACGGTCTTCGATCTGTACAATTGATTGATATTGTTGATTTTGGTCACGCCGATGACGGCGAGATCCTTAACTCTGAGTACAGCCGAGAAGGACAGGACGCATTTCAGCGAGACGGCTATGCTGTTTCTAAGATTGTTTGTGAGCTCGCTGAGTTCTTTTCCGACATTGAAGTCACAAAGCGTGTGCTGACAGATGTCCCAGAACTTACTGACCCGGAAAACAATCTCTTCGACTTGGGGCGGGTTTTAGAACTTCTGAACAAACCTGCCGAAACTGACATTGATCAAAATGAAATGACAATCGAAGTCGGAATGCGGGACGTTGAAACCCATAAACTTGCGACTGATGAAGGCCAGTATTTTGTAAGACCGCTCGACAAAGGACGTGGCTGGGCAGTTAGAGGCGCAACTGAGCAGATTATTGTCTTCTGCGACGATAAGGGAAAAGTTTCTAACGCTATTCTACGTTCAGTCTCTCAGGGGCAAATCGCACGTTTTGGGAGGTTTGAGGTTGGTGCATTCACGGGACAGATCCGGATCAAAAAAAGCTCGGTCAATCAATTAATCCAACTTGAATCCATACGAGATGCCTTCGGCGACGAACTTGTCGACTTAGAGTTGGAGCATTCTGAAGAGGATCAAACCAACACAGAAATTCCCGAGGAGGATGCAGAAAATAGCTCAAGTACTGAAGAAGAGCTTGACGCCTTGGGGGAGATTATTGCCGCTCAACATAGCAATCTTGATTTTTCTTACGTAGATCGTCTTTGGCAGAAATTTTTGAAGCTTGAACTTGAGCAACAGGTCACAGCGACGACTACAGACGAAGCCTTTGTTAACTCGAAAGATAATAGCGTTCATATCCCATACGAGATGCGAACGGGAACTCTCGATTTTCCGTCTAATGACACGATCTCTGTCGAAGTGCTCGACCAAAAGCGAAGTACTTGGCATAGAATTGGCCAACTGGATCTAGAACAATCAAATTCTGAGGTGTTGGTTCTGGACGGTCGTTTTGGTCAGGGAACACGATCTAGAAGAAACGGCCGAACCGTTGTTCGCGACAACCAAATCATAAGACTTCTTAGTCACTTTGAAGAGACGAGCCGACTTCGGCGTCGCGAAGCAACAGAAAGAGTCCTTTCGAGACGTTCCGAGAACCCAAATTTGCGCGATGTGTTTTGCGGAGATTTAGTGTCTCCAACGAATGCATCCCTTCCAAACCTGAATTTTGAACACGTTCAGAAGAAACATAATCTCAATCCCTCGCAAATCACTGCTTTAAAGAACGTACTCACAAATAGACCTGTAGGCATCCTTCAGGGCCCTCCTGGCACCGGAAAAACCAAGTTTATAGCCGCGCTTGTGCAATGTGCACTGGACGCAGGCATTGCATCGAATGTTCTTGTGGCCAGCCAATCTCATGAGGCCGTAAACAATGCTGCCGATGCGATCTTGGAATGCTATGACGATGATGACTCTCCTTTGCTGCTAAGGGTAGGGCACGAAGGACATATCTCTGGAAAGCTTCGGCACTATAGCACAAGAAGCCTTGAGGGACAGAAACGTGAAAAATTCTCGGCTACGATCGACCCCAAAATAAAAATTGCGGCTGCCATGACGGATGTTTCGGTAGAAAAGGCAAGGGAAGTAATAAACTTAGAAATCTCAATTAAACCGCTCGTCGAAAAGCTGTTCGGCCTTGAACGTGAGCGAGGAACAAGGTCGGGTCCCAACGAGCCGGATAGTAGAATAAAAGATCGAACTATTCAGCACCTAGAAAGAGCTCTCGCAAGGTTCGACCCGAACTCCCTGAGCGAATTTAATTTCACCGATGGAGAGGCTGCATTTTTGCTCGAACTTCGAGCCAGTATTGCGAAGCAAATTGACCTTAGCTTGAACAAATATCAGATACTGGCAGACGTTGCGGAGCTCATTCGAGACATCAAAAACAGTGTTTCTACTGGTGACCGAAATTTTGACGCTTTTTTTGCAGGTACGCGTCAGGTCGTAGCAGGCACATGCGTTGGGCTAGGTAGATCTTCTCTAGGGTTAACAAAGACGCCTTTTGATCTAGTTGTTATTGACGAGGCAGCAAGGTGTGCCTCCAGTGAGTTGGCTGTTCCGATGCAGGCAGGCAGGTGGATAGTCTTGGTGGGCGACCAGGCCCAACTCGAACCTCTTCACGACCAAAACATTGTGCGAGGCGTCTCGAGGCAGCTTGGAATCGAAGAAAAGCAAGCGCAAATTTCAGACTTTGAGCGACTATTCCGTTCCAGCTACGGAAGTGAGGCTGCAAGTCTCCTTGCGACCCAGTATCGAATGCTTCCGCCAATCGGCGACATCGTCTCTCAAGCATTCTATGATGGGCGACTGATTAACGGGCGTGAGGAACCAATCCTTAAACTACAGTCGAAACCAATATGCCTGGACCGTCCTGCGTATTGGGTAACAACAGATGGTGAGGGCAAAAATGCTCAGCAGCGAAAATCGGGAACCAGTTTGGAGAACCAAGCTGAAGCAGACGTTATCGCTAATCTGTTGAGGTTGTGGAGTAACTCTACCTCACTTATTTCTGCGATTGAGAGTACTGATCTGGAGTTTCCAATTGGCATCATTTGCATGTATTCCGCCCAGAGAAATTTGATCAAATCGACACTAATGAAAACCGATATCAGCGCCAAGATGCGAAGAATGATTAGGGTCGACACCGTGGATAGCTACCAAGGAAAACAGAATCTTATCGTCCTACTTTCGCTAGTCAGAAACAATCAACATGGCGTCAAGCAAGATGGCGTCCCAACGATTAAAGAAGGTTTTATGGCTAGAGATAATAGAGTTAACGTTGCCTTCAGCCGCGCTATGGACAATTTAATAATTGTGGGAGCGCGAGATGGTTGGCCTACTAAGGGGCCTCTTGGACGAATTCGTGAAATATTTAGTCGAAAGCTAGAAAATCAGGCTGTTGGCGTAGTGACGCCGAATGAAATTCAGGCCTCTCTAATGCGTGGCGAGACCGAAAAATGACCAACCCCGACAAAAAACGGAAGACACTTACGCTCGGCAAACGAAAAGCAGATACTTCTATTCACTTAAGAGGGGAGAGTAGAGGTTTTGATACAAACGAAAAACCTCAAGACCAGGAGCCACCTCTAGTTGGGACTATCGACTTTTTGTTGCCTTGCAGGGACTATGTTGTCGATTTTAAGGTCGCTGATACGAAGAGACTCTCAATCACCTTAGAGTACCTTCTGAGATTATTGAAACTTCTAGGTCGACTTACTGAGGAGGAGCTTGCAGAGTTTTTTAACTACTCACGAAAAGAACTCGAATTCGTGCTATCTGAAGCAAAGGAGCGTGACTACGTAGCATGGCGAAACGGCGAAGTTGAACTAAACAATGTTGGACGAGCATTGTTCTCCTCCGGGCAAAATATCCCCTTCTCACTTGAGCTTCAGTCATTCTCGAAACGAGTTGGCTTCGACCTCTTGTCACTTGGGTTCGAACACAGAGGGCATTTGTCCTATTTTGAACGTTCTTTGCCGGAGCTAGAGGTCATGCATACGAGCTTCGTAGAGGGCGGAAGCAAAGATATTCCTGCGGTATTCCGAAAGAATTATTTCGACATCATGATTTCGGACTCACGGCTTGAGCGCGAACGGAAGGGTTTGTACTCAATCGACAAGATCTCTTCCGGTGACCGCTTCAGCGCATTGGTGACTGTGAATATTCGGCTGGACGAACGGGGCGTAGGTCAGCCTGACTACTCATTGGCAGGTCCGAGAGCCGATCAAGATGCAGCATCAAGAAATGAAATTTTTGAAAGCGTTTCTTCCTTTTTGGGCCGACAGTGTAGAACCAAAAGAGAGACGGATCAGGTGTCACTGGACTTGTTTAAAGCTTTGATCGAAGGAGCTTTAACAACGCCGAGAAGTCAAGCGGTTGGAAAGTTGCAGTCTCCGAAATCTATGGCACAGGAACTACTTGATGCTGTAAATTCCGCAGAGGGAAACAGCGCGTTCATAGGGTCTCCGTTCCTACCGGAAATTGGGACGCAGTTGATCGCGGCGATAAGAGATGGGCAATCTAAAAGACAGTGCACCTCAAACGTAGCCTGGTTACTCCCGAACGCTCCGGCATGGGGCATGACGGCGAACCTACCATCTCTGATCGAAGGCGTTTTTGAAGAATTTAGTTTTTTGACTGATGATGGTACAATCGAAGCTTCCCAGGAAGAACAAGCACTTAAATCAGAAAGAGCGGCAAGCTCGCCTGCGCTCGAATGGTTCTACTCTGGCTCTCTTGAACGGCACACAGAGGCAGCGTTTGCACCTTACAAAAAGGTTGGGCACGAGCTTTCAATTTCAAACAATCTTGTCGAAGTGCTTGTCTGTTCTGATGCAGCAGTTTTGATAGCAATTCACCTCCCACCAACGCGCGGTTCAGCTATGCTAACGCCAGTCGGAGTGATTTCGTCCTCAGAGAAAGTTGTGAATCTCGCGCGCCAGTATCTTATACAATTGCAGGCCCAAACCGCCGGCACGCCGTAAGAAAGAACAGAATCCGGATCTAAAATGCCTAAACCAGAGTACAGGATCCACACGATTCGCTCAAATCGAGTGCCCGGAGCTGCGGTGGTTATCACGGGCCTCTAGCACTCGTTCAGCAGCTTCTCGGCGTCTTTCGCTAGTTTCCAGCTGGTCTCCAATCCTGTCTGCAGCGTCTCGTAGTTCTGCTCCTCGCGCAGCAAGTCGGCCAATGTGGTGACGGACGTGAGATGTGATTTCATCAATAGCGCCACGCAATGCGCCAAGCCATTCACCTTGCTTTCGATCCTGCTGGTCGAGCGCTTCTCCAAAGCGTGCAATTCCTTGGCTGAACTCTCGCAGGCCGTCACCAACCGCTCGACGGATGCGAGCAATTCGCGTTCCAATGCTGTCAGGGTCTGTGTCATCTAGGGTTCCTTGATCTCGATACAGATGACCGGCGTCCCGGCCATGGTGCAGGTCTTCAATTCGGTCCGCTCGGGGTCCAGCGTTACCCATGTCTGCCCAGCCTGTTCGACCCGTGTCAGGCCAAGCCTCGTCATCTCCGAGCGCGTGATCACGCCCGTCCAAAACCAACTCGCGATCAGCACTGTCGCGATCCAGGATGAGACCATCACCACGACCACCCAGGGTGAGATCGTCAACCAACGCCTGATCGTCTCGCTCCGCCTCTCCAACTCGCTCCTGCTGTCGCTCAGAAAGAACCTGATATCGGCCTCGATTGTATGCAGCGCGCTGGTCGCAATGCTGCTGAAATCGCTCCTGAAGCTCTCCAGTTGAGATGCCATCAAGGCGGCGTGGTCGCTGCGTACTGTCTCCAGGTCCGCGTTCAATTTCTCGGCGAGGCGGTTCGGCTTGCCAGTCGTCATGGAAAATTTCTCCTTTCAATCGCCAGCGCTCGCCGGTGTCGGGATCTTTAGTGGTGATGTAATTTTTGCTGGCACGGGGGATCTCGAAGCCCGCGTCTGTGAGCGCATCGATCATGCTGGCGCGGTCGCTGATGGTGCCGACACTAATCTGATCGAGGATCCAATCGTGGATCGCTTCGCGACCCTGAGCCCGCGTCGGCGCTTCAATCGTCGCCCTCACTTCGCGGGCGCGCTCTGGGTCCAAAGGGTCTGCCCAACCGTGCGTTTTGTTCATCAAATCACGCAGGCTGGAAAAGGCGTTCTCATGTCCCGGCGGAGCGATGTTCAGCGCCTTGCCCGTGCCGAGCTCAAGGCGTGGCGCGCAGAAGTGCAGCTCGACGTTGCTCTCATGCGAGTGGCGCACCCAGAGACAATCGTATTGATCCCTGTCCAGCCCAGAAAAGGCCAGAGCCTCAAATAGCTCAATGGCCTCTTGCTGGGCGGCGAGACTGGGATCGTCGCTGTCGGCAAAGCTGATCACACCTGCCGTGTAGCTCCACTTGTTGGGGCTCGCATCAATCAGGTCGCGGGTCTGATCGGGATTGCCGTGCAGCACCTCGGGCAGAGGGTCGCGGATCTTGGTTTGCGGCTGGCCGTTGTCATCACGGATCAGATTGCGGTTCTCGTCATAGGCCAGAACTTCGCGCGCGGTCAGGTAGTCCACGGGAGCTGCACCGCCACCAGTGCCGGTGGAGAAGAACGAAATGATCATTCGCTGCTCCCGCCTGTGTGTGCCGCCACGATCTGCGCCAACTGCCGTTCGATGACCACCAGCTGAGCCGCGACCTTGAGCGCATCGATCTGGCTCGCGCGGCCAGATTTGACCGCGCCGTTGATCCAACGGGAGAGCTGGTTGAGGTTGCCGCCGACACGGGCAATCGCAAAGGTCAGCTTCGGGTCAACACGGGGGACGGGCTTGCGCCGACGTGCCTCAGTCAGCCCCAAGGCCTCACGCATCAACGTGGCATTGGGCAGGCCAGCGGCGCGCGCCTTGGCCACAAGCGCTGCCTTTTCCGACGGGGTGCATCGAAAGATCACACTCTCGGAAAGGCCCTCTTTGACGCCGCTTGCGCGCGTCTGGTTGGGGTTTGAAGGGGAGGCTTGCCACCCCTCACAAGTCCCGCCGATGTAATCGGTGGGTAACCTTGCTCTCTGCTCTTCGGGGGGATCGGTCGCACTCATGCTCTGAGCCCCGCAGCCTCGATTTCAGCAGGGCTGACCAGGTTTGCGGCCAGCAAAGCGGTTACTTGGCCGGGCGTGATATGGCGGCAAAGGGGGTGCTTGTCCGTGACCCAGTCGGCCAAGCCTTTCAGCAGTTCGGCTTCTTTGGCTTTGCCTGCTTCTTGCGCCTCCTCAACATCGTGAAGGTATTTCAACCAACGGCCAGACGTGAACCAATTGTCGGAGAAGCACACTTTGGAGCGGGTGAAGCCTTCGCTTTCGGATGCATAGGCTTGGACGGCGTCCTCGAGGTCTTTGGCATCCACACCATCGGCCAGCGCTTGGCAGATCTGCGAAAGGCAAACCGCTTTGCCGCGAACGCGATCCTCGGGATAGGCGGACAAAATCTTTTCAGAAACTTCATCCTCCACCGCCACCTTCGCGTGCGAAGGATTTGGTTTTTGATATGGTTTATATCTGTTCTTATAGGATTTGCCCTCTGGGGCAGATGGCTTGCCCTCAGGGGCAAATGCATCATTTTCTCTTTCGGTCGGATCGATTTGCCCATTTGGGCAAATGGAGTTGACCAGGGCATACCAACAGGTCCGGTCATAGCGATCATCGCTGAAATTACCCTTGATGATCAGCTCCGCACTCACCAGCTTTTTGAGCGCTGTACGGATCTGCTTTTCGCTCAGATATGGGAACAACTCACCAAAGGCCGAGATCGAATTGTAAGTCCAATACCGCCCGTCGCGAAGGTTCCGGCGATTGGCTTGGTTCTTCTCGATCCAGAACATGATGTTCTGGAAAATCACCGCCGCATTGAGGCCGACACGTCTGGCGATTTCGGGATCAAAGCTATGGCGGCTCATGATTGACCCCCGAAATACGCACAAACGTGCGAATTTTGTACAGGTTTTGTACGAGAAATCGGCCGTTTCAGCCGATTTCGGCCTGAAAGCTCACGGGCCTTTTTGCAGGCTTCCGCACAACGTCCTGTAAATAAGCCATATTTTTCAGGTGTTTTTGGCGACCCCGGCAGGATTCGAACCTGCAACCTGCCCCTTAGGAGGGGGCTGCTCTATCCAGTTGAGCCACGGGGCCGTTTGGGTGGAATAGTGTCCGGTCCCCGGCTTGTCCAGCGGGGTTTAGCGTCGGCGGAGTGTGTCTCCGGGTTGGATCTTGGGTGTCAGTTCAATCCGCTCTCCGCCGCCGCTGTCACCTTTTTCCGTACTGCGATTTGCGATGATCTGGGCGGCGGCGCGGCCGATTTCGATCCGGCAGGCATCCATCGTGGCAAGCTGCCGGGGCAGACCGTCCAGCAGTTCAACACCGTTAAAACCAGCAAGACCGACCTGACCCGGCACTTTGATTCCCTGATCAAGACAATACAGCAGCCCACCCGCGCCAATCATGTCGTTGGAATAGTACAGGAAATCTATTTCCGGTGTGCGCTTCAACATTGCTTCGGTCATTTCGCGCCCCTTGGCCAGCGCCGAGCCGCCCTCGTAGAATTCTCGGTCCACGATCTCGACGCCTTCCTTGGCCAGCGCCTCGGTGAAGCCTTCGAACCGCTTGCGGGCGCGATGGTCCAACGGCATCTTGGTGCCCAGAAAACCGATATTGCGATAACCCGCTTTCAGGATGGCATTGGCCATCTTGCGGCCCGCCCGCCTGTGCGAAATGCCGACACAGGCGTCGATGGCCAGGCCGTCGGTATCCATGATCTCGACCACCGGTATGCCGGCAGCCTTCAGCATCGCCTTGGCCGCGTCGGAATGTTCCAGACCCGCGATGATCACCCCGGACGGGCGCCAGGACAGCATTTCATACAGCACTTTTTCTTCGCGCTCGGGGTTGTAGTTGGTGACGCCCACGACCGGTTGCAGCGACGTTTCATCCAGCACCTCGTTGATGCCGGTCATCACCTCGGGAAACACCATATTGCTGAGCGAGGGGATGATGACCGCGACAAGGTTGACCCGTTGCGAGGCGAGCGCACCCGCGATCTTGTTCGGCACATAGCCCAGGTCTTTGGCCGCCTCCAACACGCGTTCGCGCGTGGCCTGGCTGACATCGCCCCGGTTGCGCAACACGCGACTGACCGTCATTTCGCTGACGCCAGAGGCTTCGGAAACATCACGAAGCGTTAGCGGGCGTCGGTGGCGGGCAGGGGCTGAATCGGTCACGATGGCATCCTTGTACAAAGGGGAATGCGCTCATGTTAGCGATAAAGTCATTCTTGGCAATGGCCTCTTTTCACACCGATGTTAGCCTAACATTTTCAGGCCAGATGTGTCAGAAGCGCGTCGTGGATCTCTGGCGCTCCAGCAATCATGCCCGACAGCTGGGGCACCGGGTTGTTGAAGCGTGCAGGTCGACGGGCCGGGTCGCTGACCGCGCCACCCGCTTCTTCGACGATCAGGCTACCGGCAGCCACGTCCCATTCCCATGTCGGATGCAGGGTCATCATCGCGTCGAACCGCCCTTCGCCCACAAGCGACAACCGATAGGCCAACGAGGATCGGAAGGCGCGGGTGATCGGCGGCACTGTGGCATTTGTCCAGCACGAAGGATTGAAATTCGGCTTGGCGGCAAGGACCGTGGCACCGTCAAGGTCGCGGCGCGGGCTGACGGCCAGCGTATTGCCGTTCAGCGTCGCCCCCTTGCCGTGGGCGGCTGCATAGAGCTTGTCACGCAAGGGAAGATACACCACTGCCGCTTCGACGCGGCCTTGTCGAGCTATGGCCAGCGAATGCGCCCAGGTGGTGGATCCTTCGATGAAGGAGCGTGTGCCGTCAATCGGGTCAACGATGAACACGTGCTCGGCCTTCAGCCGCTCTGCGCCATCCTCGGTTTCCTCGGACAGCCAGCCATAGTCGGGCCGGGCGGCAGTCAGTTCCTCGCGCAGCATCTGGTCCACGGCCAGGTCGGCTTCGGTCACGGGGCCTAACCCGTCGGGTTTGTCCCAACGGTCGGCAAACCCGTGGAAAAAGCGCGCCGCGATTCTTCCGGCATCCTGTGCGGCCTCGATCAGCAGGGACAGGTCGTCAGTCACCGGCAATGGTCATTCCTTCGACCAGCAGGCTGGGGACCATGCGGCTCAGATGGGCTTCGGCGTCATTGGCGGGGATGATCCGGCGCAGCATATCGCGCAGGTTTCCCGCGATGGTGCATTCGTTGACCGGATAAGCGATCTGCCCGTTCTCGACCCAGAAGCCAGAGGCACCGCGCGAGTAATCTCCGGTGGTCGGATTGATGGTGGATCCGATCATTGAGGTGACGAGCAGCCCGGTGCCCATCTGCTTTATTAGATCGTCGCGGGACAAATCGCCCTGTGTCAGGGTCACATTCGAGATTGACGGCGACGGCGGTGCAGAGGTGCCGCGCGACGCATTCGCGGTGCTGCGCAGCCCCAGTTTCCCGGCCGTCGCGATGTCGAGTGTCCAACCGGTGAGCGTCCCACCATCAATAATCTTGCGCATCTGTGTTGCGAGACCTTCGCCATCGAACGGGCGCGAGCCCGAGATGCGCGGGCGATGCGGATCTTCGATCAGATCAATGCCGTCCGGCAAGACCTGTTCGCCCAGCGCATCGCGCAACCAGGATGACCCGCGCGCAATCATCGCCCCGTTGACCGCCGACAAAAGATGCCCGATCAGTGAGGAAGAAATCCGTTCGTCGTACAGCACCGGAAAGGCACCGGTCGGGGGTTTGCGGGCGCCTGCACGTGCTACGGTGCGGTCACCGGCTTTGGTGCCGACCTCATGCGCCGACGGCAAGTCGCACTGAAAGGTCCGCATTTCGCCGGCATAGTCACGTTCCATCGACGCGCCTTCGCCAGTGATGGCGACCGTGGAAATGGCCCTGTGGGTGCGCCCATAGCCGCCGGAAAACCCAGTGCTGGTTGCAAGGTGGAACTGGTGCCGCCCGTAGCCCGCGGAGCTGCTGGACACCTGCGAAACGCCCTTGACGGCCAATGCGGCGGCTTCGGCCTTGGCGGCGTCGCGTTCCAGATCAGCTGGGTCTGGCTCGGGTGTTGGGTCTTGCAGCTCCAGCGCCGCCAAATCCCAGTCGCGGGCCAGCATGTCAGGGCTTGCCAGTGCGATATGAGCGTCCTCGGGTGCTTCGCGGGCCATGGTCACCGCGCGTTCGGCCATGGTTTCGATGGTCTGCGCCGAGATGTCCGAGGCCGAGACACAAGCTTGCCGCTTCCCGACCAGCACACGCAACCCGATGTCGATGCCTTCCGACCGTTCGGCATGTTCCAGTTTGCCGTGCAGCACGTCGATCGACACTGACGTCCCGTCGACTGCCAGCGCATCCGCGCCATCGGCACCAGCCTTTCGGGCAGCATCCAGCAACTGCTGTGTCAGTTGGTCAAGCGCGTTTGTCATATCGATCCCTTTCCCGGTCGTGTCTCTGAGGTAACGTCAGGGACGCGTGGTCGCAAGATGTGACTCTGGCCTAAACCACTTTGCTGGGCTAGCACTGAGAAGACAGGAGGAGTGAGTATGACAGACATGACCGGAAAAACCGTGCTGATCACCGGCGCCAGCCGTGGCATCGGCGAGGCTGCGGCCCATATCTTTGCCCAGGCCGGGGCCAACGTGGTGCTGACGGCGCGCGGAAAATCCCAGATCGACGCGATCGCCGCCGCCATTGGCAACCGCGCCCTTTCCGTGCCCTGCGATGTGTCGAAATGGGACGATGTGAAAGCTGCCGTCGATGCGGCCGTTGCGAAATTCGGGACGGTCGATGTGCTGATCAACAACGCAGGCGTGATCGAGCCGATCGGGCCGCTGATAGACTCTGATCCCGCCCAATGGGGCCATGTGATCGACGTGAATCTGAAGGGTGTCTATTATGGAATGCGCGCGGTGATGCCGATCATGGCGGCGCAAGGGGGTGGCTCGGTCCTGACCATCAGTTCCGGTGCCGCGCATACCGCATTGGAGGGGTGGGCGCATTACTGCGCATCAAAGGCCGGGGTGCATATGTTGACCAAATCGCTGCACAAGGAAGGGGCGGGGCGGGGCATTCGCGCGATGGGCCTGTCGCCTGGCACCGTTGCCACCCAGATGCAGCGTGAGATCAAGCATTCAGGGATCAATGCGGTCGCACAGCTTTCCTGGGCGGATCACATTCCGCCGGAATGGGTGGCGCGCGCCCTTCTGTGGATGTGCTCCGACGATGCAAACGAGTTCCTTGGCGAAGAGATATCGCTCAGGGACGAGGCGATCCGTGATCGCGCGCAGGTGCGTGGATGATTGACCTTGCCAAGCAGGACGGGGTCTGGATTGTGACCCTGAACCGCCCCGACAAGGCCAATTCACTGACCAAGGCGATGCTAGAGGAATTGGCGCAGATTGCCATGGACGCCGCAGGCGAGGCACGGGTGCTGATCCTGACCGGTGCAGGCAAGGTCTTCTCGGCCGGGGCAGATCTGGACGAAGCGCGTTCGGGCCTTGCGGTGGACGGGGTGTGGGAACGGCTGTCAAACGCGGTCTCGGCCGCGCCCTGCCTGACCATTGCGGCGCTGAACGGCACGCTGGCGGGTGGCGCGTTCGGCATGGCGCTGGCCTGTGACATCCGCATCGCGGTGCCCGAGGCGTCGTTCTTCTATCCGGTGATGAAACTGGGGTTCCTGCCGCAACCGTCCGACCCGCGCCGCATGGTGGGGCTGATCGGCCCGGCGCGCACCAAGATCATTCTGATGTCCGGGCAGAAAGTGCAGGCCGACGAGGCGCTGCAATGGGGGCTGGTGGACCGGTTGGTTCCGCGTGACGCGTTGATGACTGCCGCGCTGGACCTTGCGGATGCGGCCCGTGCGCAACAGGCTGACCATGTGGCCCAGATGAAGCAAATGATCCCTGAAACAGGCTCTGATACACCTTAAAATCGCCCGCGCCGCCGTCGTGCCCCCTTTGTCACTGCATAGAATTCCGGGGGCCGCTTCGCCACCCAGGTGATGAACCGTGCCAAGCCTGGATGGGATTTCAACGCCGCGACCGTGTTGAACTGCCGCGCCAGATCAGCCTCGCTCAGTTCAAGGTGGATCTGGTTGTGACAGATCTGATGCAACAGCACCACCGGCCCACCCTTGCCGCCCCGCAGCTTGGGCACAAGATGATGTTTGCTTTGCGCTACGTCAGGCGGAATGGGCCTGCCACACAGGGCGCAGAGGGGCACAGAATCCTTGCCCTTTGAGGTCAGTTCGCTATCCATGCTGCACAGTTTTGCAAGCATTCAGGGTTTGACAAGGGGACACGCATGGAGAACCGCCCGGAAATCGTGGATCAGGCCATCGACTATTTCAATCAGGCTTGGGATCTGGCGGAAAGCTGGCTGTTGTCCCCCGCGGCGTGGTCTCAGTTCGGATTGCTGGTTCTGGCCTATCTGGCTGCCCGGTTGGTGGCGCGCAAACTTGGCCCGGTCATTACTCGTGTTCTAACCCCCACCGGTAGCCAAACGAACCCGTTGGCCAAGGCGCGTCTGTTCCTTTTGATGTTTCTGCCCTTGCTCTTGCCGCTTTTGGCCTGGGCCTTCACCGGGATCGGCGAACAGGTGACACGATCGCTGTTTGGCTCCGGCGCGGTGATTGCGTTCGGCAAGCGGCTTTTCCTGTTCCTTGCCGTCCGTGCCTTCGTCAAGCAGATCATCAAGGATCCGTTCCTGAAGCTGTTGGGACGTTACGTGCTGATCCCCGTCGCGGCACTTTACCTTTTCGGGCTGCTGGAGCCGGTGACGACCAAGCTGGACGAAACCATCGTGCCGCTGGGCAATATGAGCTTTTCGCTTCTGTTTGCGGTGAAATTCGTGGTGATCAGCGGTGCGATTTTCTGGTTGGGTCGGTGGTCGAACGATCAGACCCGGCAGGCGATCAAGAAACAGAAGGAAATGCGCCCTGCCACGCGTGAATTGGCCGCCAAGGCCGCTGAAATCGCGATCTTCGGCGTAGCGTTTCTGGTCTTGATGAACATCATGGGCATCAACCTGACCTCGCTTGCTGTTCTGGGGGGTGCCATTGGTGTCGGGCTGGGGTTTGGCCTGCAACAGATTGCGTCGAACTTCATCTCGGGCGTGATCCTTCTGCTGGAAGGACAGGCGACGGTTGGCGATTATGTCGAACTGGACGGGGGCGAGGCGGGCACGATCGTCAAGATGACCGCCCGCGCGGCCATATTAGAGACGTTTGACGGTCGCTGGATCGTTGTGCCCAACGAACATTTCATCACCACCCGCGTGGTGAACTATTCGGACGCGGGCAGCGCCAACCGCTATGAAGCGCCGTTTTCCGTGAGCTATGACAGCGATATCGAGGCGATCCCAGAGCTGATCGAAAAGGCGGTGGCCGAGCTGGATTTCGTGCTGAATGACCCCGAAGAATGCAAACCCGACTGTGAACTGCGCGCCTTTGGCGACAGTGGCGTGGATTTCGCGGTGGAGTTCTGGGTGAACGGCATCGACGATGGGCGCAACAAGTTCACTCCGCGCGTGATGATGCAGGTGTGGAAAACGCTCAAGGCCAATAGCATCGAAATCCCCTATCCGCATCGCGTGGTTGAGATGAAGGCCCCGGCGCAGGACGGCGCGTGACACAGGCTTTGGTCATCGGTGCCGGGC
The DNA here is from genome assembly GCF_014656375.1 of Aliiroseovarius zhejiangensis. GTDB lineage: Bacteria > Pseudomonadota > Alphaproteobacteria > Rhodobacterales > Rhodobacteraceae > Aliiroseovarius > Aliiroseovarius zhejiangensis. The sequence continues at coordinate 18,815 of NZ_BNCH01000009.1, forward strand.
CTGCCGGGCTGATGGCGGCCGAGATGCTGGCGCAGGCGGGCTTGTCCGTCACCGTGGCCGATGCCAAACCATCGCCGGCGCGCAAGTTCCTGATGGCCGGCAAATCGGGACTGAACCTGACCAAGTCCGAACCACTTGCCACTTTCCTGAACCAGATCGACGGCCCCGATCTGCTGCGCGACATCGTTGCCGGGTTCGGGCCAGAGGCGGTGCAAGACTGGGCGCGTGAATTGGGACAGGATGTGTTCACCGGAAGTTCGGGCCGGGTCTTTCCGGTGGCCATGAAAGCCTCGCCCCTGTTGCGGGCATGGCTGGCGCGGCTTGACCATTTGGGCGTTGTCTTGCGCCGCAACTGGCGTTGGACCGGGATCAAGGACCGCGAGATGGCGTTCCAGACGCCCGAAGGCGCAGAGGTGCTGACCCCCTGCGTTACCGTTCTGGCGTTAGGCGGCGGCAGCTGGTCACGATTGGGGTCAGACGGAAAATGGGTCTCTATCCTTGCGGAAAGCGGCGTTGCCTGCGTGCCGTTTCAGCCGTCGAACATGGGGTTCAGGGTGGATTGGACCGCCCATATGAGCCGCCATTTCGGGTCGCCCATCAAGCCTGCGCGGCTGCAAGCCGGCGGGGAGTCGGTGGTGGGGGAGTTCGTTGTATCGTCCCGGGGGATCGAAGGGTCGGCGGTCTACGCCGTCAGCCGGGCGACGCGCGACGGTGCGCCCCTGACGGTCGATCTGACGCCTGATCGCAGCGTTGAAGATGTCACCGCCCGGCTGGCAAAACCGCGTGGCAAGTCAAGCATAACAAACCACCTGCGCAAGTCACTGAAGCTGGACCCGGCCAAGATCGCGCTGTTGCAAGAATTTACACGTCCCCTGCCGCATGACCCGGCCACGCTGGCGGCGCTGATCAAGGCGTTGCCGATCCGGCACCAAGGCCCGCGCCCGATCGACGAGGCGATTTCGACCGCAGGTGGCTTATCCTTCGATGCGTTGGACGCCGGATTGATGATCAAGGCCCTGCCCGGTGTTTTTGCCGCGGGCGAGATGCTGGATTGGGATGCGCCGACAGGGGGGTATCTGTTGACCACCTGCCTTGCCACCGGGCGTCATGCTGGGCAGGCCGCCGCGCGCTGGGCGCGGGATCACGCGCCGGAAGCGCGCAGATAAGCCGCCCGACCGCGCAGCGGTTTGGCATAGGCGCGAAAGGCGGCGTTTTCCAGTGGGAAGCCCGCCGCGATGGCCCAGCTTCCGCAATGGGTGGCGATGATGTCCGGCACGGTCATTGTCTCGCCCATCAAAAACGGCGCGTCCCCCTTGCGCCGCATCAACTCGTCCACCGCGCGGGCAAATTCCCATTTCAGGCTCTGTTTCACCTGGGGAACGCGTTTTTCTTCGGGCAGGACGAAGGTGTGACGCGCAGCGGTCCACAAGGTCGCGTCCATCTCGTCCAGAATGAAATGGGTGAAGCCGTCCTGGCGCGCGCGATCAAGCGTGCCTGCGCGGTAGGTCAGCGCCCCGTGCTTGTCGGCAAGATACTGCATGATCGCGGTGCTGTCGGTCAGGGCTGCGTCGCCGTCCAGAAGCACCGGCACCTTGCCCGCCGGGTTGAGCGCGCGAAGCGCCTCGGACCGCGGTGCATGAGGCAGGTGGTCATAGCTTTGCCCCAACTCTTCCAACATCCACAGCACCCGAAAGGTGCGGGTCACGGTCGGCCCGATCACGGTATAGCTCATCTGCGTCCCCCCAACATGGCCAGCCGGATCAATGTGCGTTCCATCAGCGCCATAACCGGCGCCTTCTGTGTGGACCGCAAGGTCAGATCAGTGTCGACCAGAATTTCCAGCGCCTGTTCCAGCCGCGACAGCCCCCAGTGCTGCGCCTGTCGAACCATGCGGTCGCGGCTTTTGAAATGCACGGGCGGGCGCAGGCGATTGATGCCCTGGCCCGGCCCACCCGGATCAGCCGACGCCGCATGCAGCGCGCGGAAATGGCGGGTGGCCGCGATGCACAGGCCGACGGGATCGGCACCCTGCGCCTGAAGTCGGGCCAAAACGGGCCCTATCTCACCTGAACGCCCCTCGGCGGTGGCGTGCAGCAGGTCATCCAACCCGGCCTCGGTCGAGGTGGGAGACACCGCCAGCACATCATCGGGGATGACAGGCGATGGGTCGCCCAATTTGTAAAGGCCCAGCTTTTCCATGGTTTGCCGGAAATCACCTGGATCAAGCTCGCGCGACAATCCGGTCAGATCGGTCATGGCTTCGGGTGAAATATCTTTGACCCCGGCGCGTTTCAGATCAGCCTCGATCTCGTCGCGGGTGGGGGGGTCGTCATAGATGCCGACGGCAAAGGCATTCGAATGCGATTCGAACAGCTTGCGCAACGCCCCACGGGGTTTCAGGTTTCCTGCCGTGACGACGATTTGCGCGTCACCTTCCTGCCAGTCCGTCAGGGCGGCGGTGATCACGGGGGCGGAGGTTTCCGTGGCGTCTTCGACAAACGCCACGCGGGGGCCGGGAAAGAAACCTTGAGATTTGACCGCAACGGACAGCATCGCCGGATCCTTGCGCAGATCCCCGGCCTGCAGACGGGACAGGCGCATTTCCTCTTCGCCGCCCGGGCCGATCAGGTTGGCGATCAGCTCCTGCCGTTTCAGGGCGACGCGCATCGCGTCTTGCCCAAAAATCAGAACTCCCGCACGTGTCGGGTCAGGCTTGGCAAAATACCTGGCCGCATCGCGGGGCGCGAGCTTCATTCGCCCCAGCCTGAGAATGTGGCGGTGAAGCGCGTCACCATCATGTCGGCCAGCATCACCATCAGGCGTCGATTCGCATCCCGTTCAACCGAAGCGGTCGAGACCGTGGACCCTTCGGTCGAATATGAGGTGAAATTGGACAGGCTGCCGCTTTCCACCACGTCCCCGCTTGCAACGGATGTCACGGAAAACTCAACCGCACCAAGGATTTGCGTGCGGGTGATTTCCTGCCTTGGGGTGACACCGACATCTTCGGACCGGGTGGTGATCGTGTAGCTCAGCGCATACGCGGCCGACAGGTTGCGGCCCAGGCGTTCTTCCAGTCGCTTCACCAGCTCATAGCTGTTGGCGTCCGATGGCGCGGCGACGGTCACGGCGCCACGCAGCCCTTCGGCCGAGCCGCCCGGCGCATAGACCGGGGTGAACCCGCAGGCCGACATCGCCGCCACGGCAGCGAAAGACAACAGCATAGACCGGCGATCAGACCACGACATTCACAATGCGCCCCGGAACCACGATGACTTTCTTGGGCGACTTGCCATTCAGCGCCCTGACGACAGCATCCTCGGCCAGCGCCAGTTTTTCAACCTCGGCCTTGTCCATATCTTTGGGCACGCTGATTTCTGCGCGGCGTTTGCCGTTGATCTGGATGGGCATGGTCACGGTATCGTCGACCAGCATCGCCTCGTCCGCTTTAGGCCATGGGGCTTGCGCGATCAGCCCGTCACCGCCCAGCATCGACCAGATTTCTTCGGACAGGTGCGGGGTCATGGGCGACATCAGTTGCGCCAAGGTGCGCATCGCAAGTTTCTGGGCAGCGCCCCCGGCCCTGGATTTCGAAATCGTGTTCTGGAACGCATACAGCTTGGCGATGGCGGCGTTGAAGCCGAAACTTTCAATCCCCATCGTCACATCGTGAATGGCCTTATGCATGGCACGCAGAAGATCGGTGTCGTCGCCTTCCGCATCATCCATTGCGGCAATTTTCACTGCGGTCGCGTGGACGCGGGCCAAATGTTTGGCCGCGGCTTCTGCGCCTGAGGCCGTCCATTCCACATCACGCTCGGGCGGCGAATCGCTCAGCACGAACCAGCGGGCGGTGTCGGCCCCGAAGGACGAGATGATATGCGCCGGATCGACCACGTTCTTCTTGGATTTCGACATTTTGGCCGAGGGGATAACCTCGACCTCGGTGCCACAGGCACCCAGTCGCGCGCCGTTCTCGGTCCACTCGATGTCTTCCGGCAGGTGATACACCGGCCGGTCGTTCTCATCCCGCGTGACATAGATTTCATGTGTCACCATGCCCTGCGTGAACAGCGCATTGAACGGCTCGATCGCCTCGTCGGGCAGGTGGCCGCAGATGTTCATCGCACGCGCAAAGAAGCGGGAATAGAGCAGGTGCAGAATCGCGTGCTCAATGCCGCCGATATACTGGTCGACATTCATCCAATAGCTGGCGTCGTCCAGATCCGTGGGCGTTGCCGCGTTCGGAGAGGTAAAGCGCGCGAAATACCACGACGAATCAACAAATGTGTCCATCGTGTCGGTTTCGCGCTGGGCGGGCTTGCCGCAGGACGGGCAGGCGCAGTCGCGCCATGTCGGGTGACGGTCCAGCGGGTTGCCGGGCACGTCGAACGTGACGTCCTCGGGCAGTTTGATCGGCAAATTCTCTTTCTTTTCAGGCACAACGCCGCAATCTGGGCAATGCACAACGGGGATAGGGCAGCCCCAATAGCGTTGGCGGCTCAGCCCCCAGTCGCGCAGGCGGAATTTCTCGACGCCCGTGCCCCATCCGGCCTTTTCAGCGAATTTGATCGTCGCCTCGATCGCTTCGTCACCCGTGGCTTCGTCCAATCCGGCGAAGTGATTGATCCATTTCACTTTTTCGGTTTTTGGCGGCACGAAGGCTTCTTTTTCGACGGGCGAGGGGTCGTCAAGCGACAGGAATGTGTCCACCACCGGCAAATCATACTTGCGGCAGAAATCAAGGTCGCGCTGGTCATGGGCCGGGCAGGCGAAGATCGCGCCGGTGCCATAGTCCATCAGGATGAAGTTGGCGATCCAGACCGGCAGTTCCCAATTCGGGTCCAGCGGATGTTTCACGCGGATACCAGTGTCATAGCCCAGCTTCTCGGCGGTTTCGATCGCCTCTTCCGTGGTGCCGCCCTTGCGCATTTCAGCCAGTTTGGCGGCAACTTCAGGATTCTCAGCCTCCAACTCTTTCGAAATTGGGTGGTCGGGCGAGATACCGATGAAGGACGCCCCCATCAGCGTGTCGGGGCGGGTCGTATAGACCTCGATCTCGCCGCCATCGGTGCGTTCAAAGCTGAATTGCAGACCTTGGCTGCGGCCGATCCAGTTGGCCTGCATGGTGCGCACCTTCTCGGGCCAGTTGTCCAGCCCGTCCAGCGCCTCCAGCAATTCGGCGGAGTAATCCGAGATCTTGAAGAACCATTGAGTCAACTCGCGACGCTCCACCGGGGCACCGGACCGCCAGCCGCATCCGTCGATCACCTGTTCATTGGCCAGAACCGTCATGTCGACCGGATCCCAGTTCACCGTGGCGTTCTTGCGATAAACCAGACCCTTTTCCATGAAGTCGATGAACATCGCCTGTTGCTGGCCGTAATATTCCGGGTCGCAGGTGGCGAATTCGCGGGACCAGTCGATGGACAGACCCAAGGGCTTCATCTGCCCCTTCATCGTCTTGATGTTGTCATAGGTCCAGGTGCCCGGATGACCGCCCTGTGCCATCGCGGCGTTTTCGGCGGGCATCCCGAAGGCATCCCAGCCCATCGGGTGTAACACACTGAAACCACAGGAAGATTTGTAACGCGAGATCACGTCGCCCATGGTGTAGTTGCGCACGTGTCCCATATGGATACGGCCCGACGGATAGGGAAACATCTCAAGCACATAATATTTGGGCTTGGTTTCATCGCGCTTGGCGGTGAAAATCCCGGCCTTGTCCCAGGCGTCTTGCCATTTCGGTTCGATATCGGCGGCTGTGTATCGCGACATGCGGCTTGATCCTTGATGTGAAAACGCCGGGCGTGTGGCCCGGCGCTTGTATTAATCCTCTGGTCGGTCCGGGTCTAGAGCTTGCCGTCACGAATACGTAGCTGACGCGCGCGGGTCAGGATCGCGTCCTCGACCTTGCGCACGGCTTCTGCGCTGGCCGGGCCGCCCCGCGTATAGAGCGCAACCGACAACGACCGCGCGTCCAGCGCGGGGTCGCGGACATAAACGGTGGCCTTGTAAGCGGTGCCGCCACCCGGCGGGCGGCCATAGTCAAAGACGATGATGCCCGAGAACGGGTCAGCCGCCTTGACCGGCATGAAGCTCAGCACATCCAACGAGGCATTCCAGATATAGCGGTTCACTTCGACCGTGGTGTTGGGATCATCCACATTGGTGAACAGATCCCAGATGGTTTCGCGCCGCTCTTCCGCCTGGGGCGTATGTCGGACGGTGTTCGCTTGTTGCTGCTGCTGTTGACCACCGCTGATCCCCAAAGATCCGCGTCCACCGCCACAGGCCGCAAGCCCCAGCACACCAATCACTGAAATCCCGAATGCGACAGACCTGAACATGCGCATAAAAAGCCCCGTTTCCTCAATTTCCTCTTGTTAGTATATAAGGCCATTCAGGCGGGCAAGCGTTTTCCCAAAAGCCGCATTTGCAGGCCAGACCGAGGGTCGCATGGCGGCGATATCACCATCCGCATCACGCGGTCCGGAAAACTGTGACATAGAAGCACCAATTCCGGCCACAATCCGATTTCTCGTTCCGCATTTCTTGCAAACCCCGGCGGAAAGGTGGATTGAACCATCATACTCAATTCGGATTTCCCTGAATTGAGGTGCACTATTGAAACACATGAGGGAAAACGAAATGAAAAAGATTCTCTTCGCTTCGACCGCGTTGGTTGCTTCGGCAGGCTTCGCTGCCGCTGACATCAGCTTCTCGGGTGAAGTCGGCGCAGGCTTCGAGTACATGGACGGCGCTGCTGACGAATGGACGCTGGACCACTACCTGACTCTGTCGGTCTCGATGACCGGTGAAACCGATGGCGGCCTGGGCTTCGGCGCAGAAGTCGACATCACCTCGACCACTGCTGGCGGTGGTGTTGACGGTTCGTCGGCATACATCGAAGGCGGCTTCGGCAAGTTCTCGGTCGGTGACGTTGGTTCGGCAGTTGACGCAAAACTGGGTCTGTCGGACATCGGTTATGGCGGCATCGGCACCGACAACGTAGCTGAGTTCCTGGTTGACCTGGCTGACTCGGGCAACATGATGTACGAAGGCACCTTCGGTGACTTCGGGATCGCAATCTCGCACGACTTCAACGGCACCGAGATCACCTCGGTTGCAGCCACCTACTCGATGGGTGACTTCAACGTTGGTCTGGGTTACGACGACTGGGGCAACATCGACACCTCCAGCACCGTTCACGTCAAAGCTGGCGCAGACATCGCTGACTTCTCGGTCAACGCCCTGTACTCGCGCAACGACGACAACGACATCACCTCCTACGGTATCCACGCTGCCTACACCATGGGCGCGGCAACCGTCTCGGCTGCTTACTCGGAAACCGATGTCGCAGGCGTTTCGGCTGACGCATACGGCTTGGGCGTTGCATACGACCTGGGTGGCGGCGCAACCTTCAACGCCGGTGTTGGCGAAGTTGGTGGCGTGACCAAAGCCGACCTCGGCATCATCATGCTGTTCTAATCCTAACGGATTTTTACTCAGGGAAGAGCGGGCCTTGTGCCCGCTCTTTTCTTTTGGGACACCTGTCATTGAAGAGTCTAGCAAACAGGTGCCCCATGCCACTTTCCGACATTCAGGATCGCATCGCCAAGGAAGAGGCGCGCGCAGGGCGTGCCCCCGGTTCAACCAAGTTGATCGCCGTGTCCAAGGTTCAACCATTGGAGCGCGTTGTGGCCGTTCTGGAAGAAGGCCACCGTGTTTTCGGTGAAAACAAGGTGCAAGAGGCGGCGGGAAAGTGGCCCGATCTGAAAGAGCGTTTTTCAGATGTCGAATTGCACCTGATCGGCCCGTTGCAATCCAACAAGACACGGCAGGCGATGAGGCTGTTTGACGTGATCCATTCCTTGGACCGTCCCAAACTGGCCCGCGCCATCGCCCGCATCGCAAAAGAGGAAGGCCATTGCCCGACCCTGTTCATTCAAGTCAACACGGGGGAAGAGCCCCAGAAAGCCGGGATCATGCCCGATGATCTGGACGGATTCGTTGCCGAATGCCGAGATCTGGGCCTGCCGATTGTCGGCCTGATGTGCATTCCTCCGGTCGATGAAGAACCCACCCTGCATTTTGCCCTGTTGGCCAAAATGGCTGCGCGCAACGGGCTGGACCAATTGTCGATGGGGATGAGCAGCGATTTCGAGCGCGCGATCGCGCAAGGCGCGACCCATGTGCGGGTCGGATCGGCAATTTTCGGCGAGAGGGATTATGGTTAGGGGCCTTGCCCCTCGCGGCGCAGCCGCTCACCCCAGGATATTTCAGACAAGAAAAAACCTAGCGGACGATGATTCGGCTGTGTTCGGTCCAACGATCGAGGATCCAGCGCAGGTCTTTGGGCGCGAAGGCCAGGCAACCGGCCGTTGGGTGGCGCGGTTTGCGCCAGTGGTGGATGAAGATGGCCGATCCCTTGCCGGGCGTGGGGTAGGGATAGTTCCAGTCGCTGATCAGAACGATGTCGTAGAGGCGGGCGGTCATGCGCAGGCGTTCATGGCTGAACGGATGGGTCGTTGTGCGCAGCGGGTGGTTGTAGGCGGGATCTTCCGGGTCATCTGACCAGATGTCGCGCGGGCCGATTCGATCCAGTGTTATTGCCCTTGGGGGAATGGTCCGATCCGGGCGATAATACCCCCCGACAACGCGCCATGTGCCGCGCGGGGTTGCGCCGTCGCCTTCGCGTTTGTGGTCAGTCAATCCTCCGCGCCCGATGGACACGGGAAATCTGCGCCCCATGAAGCGCGCGCCCCATCGGGTGACGATCATGTCGCAGCGGCGCGGGATCACAGCAGATGACCGGATTTGCGGGCCTTGGTGGCGAGATAGGCTTGGTTATGGGCACCTTTGCCGACCCGCAACGGGACACGTTCGGTCACGTGGATTCCGGTTTCGTTCATCCTGGCGACCTTGCGCGGGTTGTTGGTCATCAGACGCACCGCAGAAAAGCCGAGGGATTTCAGGATCATCGCACCGATGCGGAAATCGCGCTCGTCATCCTCAAAGCCCAGGCGGTGGTTGGCCTCGACCGTGTCGAACCCCTGATCTTGCAGGGAATAGGCGCGCATCTTGTTGGCCAGCCCGATGCCGCGGCCTTCCTGATTCAGATAAAGCAGCACGCCATGCCCTTCCTGCCCGATCATGTTCAGGGCAGTGTGCAGCTGTGGGCCGCAATCGCATTTCAGGCTGCCCAGCACATCGCCGGTGAAACAGGCTGAATGCAGGCGTGCGAGCACCGGTTCGTTACGCGCTGGACGGCCGATTTCCACGGCGTAATGTTCTTCGCTGCCATCATCGGGACGAAAGATATGCAGGCGTCCGGCCTCGCTGACGGTAAGGGGCAGGCGGGCGTGGGCGACGGGTTCCAGGGACAGCATGTCGATCATTTTCTGATCCAGCGAAACGATGGTCAGGTTCTTGTCAGCGGCGATTTCGGCTGTGTTAGAGACATCAACGACCACGGTCGCGGGCAGAAGGCGCGCAGATTTGCACAAGGCAATGGATTGCGCTTCAAGCCCGTCGTCACCGCCGCGACGCGTGCGAAACGGGCCCTTCATCGGGCGCGTCAGATCATCCGAAGGATCAGCGACCGACGCGATCCATTCGGTTCCGGCATCGCGCGGCAGTTCGATACGGGCCACGCGGTCGGAATAGGCGCGCGCCTTCAGCGTTTCGGCACGCCGAGGGGTGATGGCCAAAACCGGGGCACCCACGCCGCGCATGTCATTCAGCCGTCCGGATGACAGGGTCTCTGCCGCGGCGACCATCACCGTGCGTCCGTGATGGGTCAGCACAATCGGCACCCCCATGCGCAGGTCAACGCGGGCGCGGGCCAAAAGCTCGGTCTGGTTGGGGGCGAGTGTCATCGGCATCCTTTCACGCCCCATCATTAGGACGATCTGTCACGATATGAAACATTTACCGGCAACCGGACACGAGGCCGTGAGCCGCTTGTTGCAAATCTTGCCAATCCCGTGAGGGGCGAACATCTGTTTCACAACATCACCGAGGAGGGCAAGATGTCTACGCTGAAAAAGATACTGCTGGTCGACGATGACGAGGATCTACGCGACGCGCTGGCCGAACAGCTTCTGATGACCGAGGATTTCGACGTTTTCGAAGCAGGCAACGGGGCCGAGGCGCTGACCAAGTCGAAAGAGGCGATCTATGACCTTGTGATCCTGGATGTGGGGCTGCCCGACACGGATGGGCGCGAGCTGTGCCGTGTGATGCGCAAGCAGGGTGTGAAATGCCCGATCGTGATGCTGACGGGTCATGATACCGACGCGGACACCATTCTGGGGCTTGATGCAGGGGCCAATGATTATGTGTCCAAGCCGTTTAAATTCCCGGTGCTTCTGGCCCGTATTCGCGCTCAGTTGCGCCAGCATGAACAAAGCGAAGACGCGGTGTTCCAGCTTGGGCCGTACACGTTCAAGCCGTCGATGAAGATGCTGATCACCGAGGACGACCGCAAGGTTCGCCTGACCGAGAAAGAGACCAATATCCTGAAGTTCCTCTATCGTTCGAACGATGGTGTGGTGGCGCGCGATGTGCTGCTGCATGAGGTCTGGGGCTATAACGCAGGGGTCACAACCCACACGTTAGAGACACATATTTACCGCCTACGCCAGAAGATCGAGCCTGATCCGTCGAACGCTCGGCTGTTGGTGACGGAAAGCGGCGGGTATCGGTTGAACGCTTGAAAACGGTGACGATGGATGGGTTTGCAACGACCAGCGCTGCCAATTAGACAATCTGTTGCAAACCCGGTTCAGGTTGGCGCGAACGGTGCCGGAACGCGTTGCTCTTACCTGCGTGGGTCCGGTTCACACAAACAGGCGATTGGCTCCGAAATGTCTGATTGATAGCGTGCAGCGGTCGAAGCGCTCGCGAGTGCGTCCATTTTCCTGGCCAGCTTGATATCCAGGCTCGTGAGGCCGTCGGCGTCGTGTGTCGCAAGCGTGACGTCGACGGTTCGATATACGTTGCGCCATTCCGGGTGATGATTCCACTTCTCACACCAGATCGCGACGCGGGACATCCAGCCCCATGCCTCTATAAAATTGGGAAAGATATATACCTTTCGGATGGCATCACGGTCAGGGACGGCGCCCCAGCCGGCTTCTCCCAACGGGATGAGGTGTTCTTGACGCTCTTCGCGTGTCAAAAGGTCTGCCATTATGTGCTTTCCTCCTTGTCCGAGAATGCAATCCGGCGAACAGCCGGTCGGTATTTGCGCTTTATCCGCGCCGTGAACGCACGTTCCTGTGCGAAACGAGCAGCCCCTTCAGCCATGATCGCAACCGGACGTCGTTGGCAATCCGGTTCCCTTAGATATTAAACAACGTCCCGACCCCATAGGCCAGGCCCGCCGCCGCCCCGCCGATCAGCAGGGTTTCAACTGCGGATCGCCACCATGGGCTGAGGGACCAGTGGCTTTTCAGCGCGCCGATGGCGAAAAAGCTGGCCATGGTCATCCAGGCGGAAATTGTGAAGGCGTTGTCGAGTTTCAGGATGAACGGCAGAAGCGGGATCATGCCCGCGACCAGGAACGCCAGAAAGGTCGTGGTGGCGGATCGCAGTGGGTTAGGGTCTATTCCGCCCAACCCGTATTCGCCTTCCATCATCATCGCAATCCAGTTCTCTTTGTCCTTGGTGATGGCATTTGTGGCCTCGTCCAGAATGCGGTCGGACAAGCCTTTCTGGGATAGAATTTCCCGAACCTCGCGCCATTCCCCTTCGGGATAGCGTTCGATGTGGCTTTCTTCGATCTTGCGAATGCGCTGGAAATTGTCTTGTTCCGCCTTGGTGCCGGAATAGGCGGCAGCGGCCATCGAAAACCCGTCGGCCAGCACGTTGGCCAGCCCCAGGATGACGATGATGAATGGTGACAACCCGGCCCCCGCCACACCCGCCACGATGGCAAAGGTGGTCACGGACCCGTCGATGGCCCCATAGACTGCATCGCGCAACACACCTTTGCCGGGCGGCGCGCCAATGCGGGCGGTGATTTCTTGTGGGCTGTGACCGTGATCGGACATGGCTGACCTCCGTTCAGGTCAGTGTGCAGCGGGATTGTGCGGATCGCCTTAAGACAGATCAAGGTGAGACAGGGTCACATTCATCCTTCTGGTCTGACAGCCTCGTCCCCAAGCAGATATCGGGGTCCAGCCCCTTTTTCGGCGGCGATATCATCGGGGTTGTACAGCGCGCAGCGGTCCAAAGACAGGCAGCCGCAACCGATGCAGCCATCAAGTTTGTCGCGCAACCGGGTGAGGGCTGCGATCTGCTCGTCCAGTTCCGCACGGAAGTCTTGCGATATTCCGGCCCAGTCTTTGGCGGTTGGGGTGCGGCTCTGGGGCAGGCGACCCAGAAGGTCACGGATGCGGTCAAGCGTGAAGCCGAACTTCTGCGCGATCATCACGAAGCTCAGGCGTCGTATATCCGAGCGCAGGAACCGCCGTTGCCCGCCCGCGTTGCGTTCTGGCGCAACCAGTCCCTGGGTTTCGTAATACCGGATTGCCGACACAGCCAAGCCAGTGCGTTTGGCCAATGTGCCGATAGAAATCTCGTTCCTGCGTTCCATGGAAGCCTCGAAAGAAAAACCTTGATCTAAAGTTAGCTTTAGGAATTAGAACCCGACTCGCAACGAAGATCAAGGAGGCCAAAATGGCACATCTGGAACATGTGAATGTGACGGTCAGCGACCCGAAAGCGACAACCGCCTGGCTCGGGGCCGTGTTTGGGTGGAAGACCCGGTGGGAGGGCGACGCGATCTCGGGCGGATATACCGCGCATGTGGGCGATGAAGACAGCTATGTGGCTCTGTATACGCCCAAAAGGCCGATGGACGACCCGCAGCATTCCTATACCACCCGCGCAGGGTTGAACCATGTGGGTGTCGTCGTCGATGACATTGACGCGACTGAAAGCCGGGTGAAAGCTGCCGGGTTTCAGCCTCAAAACCACGCGGACTACGAACCGGGGCGGCGCTTTTATTTTGACGACCATGACGGGGTTGAATGGGAAGTGGTGTCTTATGCCTGATGGTCGGGGGCGGTGAAAACTCGCCCCTGTTCACTTTTTGATCCGTCCTCTATGGTCCCCGCAAATGCGCGACAATCGGAGGACACCATGAGCTTCACCCTTGCCACCTGGAATATCAACTCGGTCCGTTTGCGCGAACCGATCGTGCAGAAGCTGCTCATGGAAGAAGCCCCCGATGTGCTGTGCCTTCAGGAATGCAAAAGCCCGGTCGAAAAGATCCCGATGGAAGGCTTCGCCGCCCTTGGCTATACCCACATGATCGCGCGCGGGCAGAAGGGATACAACGGCGTTGCGATCCTGTCGCGTCTGCCGATGAAAGAGGTGACAAGTTTCGATTTCGCCGCGCTGGGCCATGCCCGCCATATCGCGGGGCAATTGGAAAACGGCGTCACGATCCACAATTTCTATGTCCCCGCAGGGGGTGATGTGCCGGATCGCGACGTGAACGAGAAGTTTGGCCAGAAGCTCGACTACCTCACCGATATGCGCGACCACTTCTTTGCCGAGAAGCCGGGCAAGTCGATCCTTGTGGGCGATCTGAACATCGCGCCGCGCGAGGATGATGTCTGGTCGCACAAACAGCTTTTGAAAGTGGTCAGCCACACGCCCGTCGAGGTCGAGGCGTTGGCGCAGGTGCAGGACGCCGCCAACTGGGTCGACATCACGCGGCAGGACATTCCCGAAGGCCAGCTTTATTCCTGGTGGTCTTATCGCGCGAAGGATTGGAACGCGGCGGACAAGGGGCGGCGGTTGGATCATGTCTGGGCCACGCCCGATATTTCAAATGCCGGTCATGCCTCGCGCATCCTGCGGGACGCGCGCGGATGGGAAAAGCCATCCGATCACGCGCCGGTCTTTGCGACTTTCGACCTTTAAAACCGGCGGGGCAGGGGGCATATAAACCTCAACGCATTTGAAGGAGCTTGAGCAATGGAACTCGAACTGGGTGGCGCACCGGCCGCTACTGATCTGATCAAGGATGTAAGCGAGGCAACCTTCATGCAGGACGTGGTTGACGCCTCGCAAGAGGTGCCGATCATCGTCGATTTCTGGGCGCCATGGTGCGGCCCCTGCAAGCAGCTTGGCCCGGCGCTGGAAGCCGCCGTGACCGAAGCGGGCGGCAAGGTGCGCATGGTGAAGGTCAACGTGGACGAAAACCAGATGATTGCGGGCCAGTTGCGTGTGCAGTCCATCCCGACCGTTTACGCGTTCTGGCAGGGTCAGCCGGCGGATGGGTTTCAGGGCGCCCTGCCTGCGTCCGAGGTGAAAGAATTCGTCAAGCGTGTTGCCGCCTTTGGGGGTGACGCAGACAACGGACTGGCGGATGCCATCGCCGCCGCCGACGAGATGTTGGAGGCTGGCGCGATCGACGACGCCGCGCAGACCTTTGCCGCAATCCTTGAGGAAGACCCGAACTCGGCCGCGGCGTTTGCCGGTCTGGCGCGCTGCCATCTGGCGGCGGGCAAGGTCGATGATGCCGAAGCCACGCTGAACGGTGCGCCCGCCGAAATCTCGCAAGCGCCCGAAATCGAAGCCGTGCGTGCCAAAATCGAACTGGCCCGGCAGGCCGAAAGCGCCGGACCGGTGGCCGAGCTGCGCGCCGCTGTGGACGCAAATCCGGACGACCATCAGGCCCGGTTCGACCTGGCTGTTGCCTTGAACGCGTCAGGCGACGCTCAGGCGGCCGTGGACGAGTTGTTGGAGCTGTTCCGCAGGGATAGAGACTGGAACGACGGGGCGGCCAAGGCACAACTGTTCACGATTTTCGACGCGCTGGATGCGAAAGACCCGATTGCATTGACCGGTCGGCGCAAGCTGTCGTCGATGATCTTTGTGTGAACGGGCAAGCCGCGCTACAGTGGTCATATGATGTCCGCCGCCGACCTGCCTGATTTTCTGCCGTTGTTCCCGTTGCCGGGCGCGCTTTTGTTGCCGCGCGGACGGTTGCCGTTGCATGTGTTCGAACCGCGCTATCTGGCGATGGTCGACGATGCGCTGAAAACGCCCGAACGGCTGATCGGGATGATCCAGCCGATGGGCGACAGCGATCAGGACGCGACCCGCCTGCATGCGATCGGATGTGCCGGGCGCATCACCTCGTTCACGGAAACCGAGGATGGGCGGTATATGCTTACGCTGACCGGGATTTCGCGTTTCCGTCTTGGCGCGGTGCAGGAAGGGTTCACCCCCTATCTGCGGACCGAGGCCGATTGGCGCGGTTTTGACCGTGATCTGGGCCAGCCCGAGCATGATCCCGGCCTGGATCGCGAGGCATTCTTCAAACTGCTTGAACGATATTTTGAACTGGAAGAGCTGCAAACCGATTGGGACAGCCTGCAAACCGCCGAAGACGAGTTGATGATCAACGCCTTGTCGATGTTGTGCCCCTTCGACCCCGAGGATAAGCAGGCGCTGCTTGAGGCGCCGTACCTCAGCACCCGCCGCGAGACCTTGGTGACACTGATGGAATTTACCTTGCGCAAAGGCGTGGGCGAGGAGCAAGTGCAATGACCGAAGCGCCCACCCCGGAATTTGACCGTCGCATGATCGAGGCACTGGTCTGCCCCGTCACCCAAACGGTGCTGAGCTATGATGCCGACAAACAGGAACTGGTGTCCAAAGCCGCGAGGCTGGCGTTCCCGATCCGCGGTGGTATCCCTGTGATGCTGGTCGACGAAGCCCGTAAGATCGAGGATTGAGGCGCTAGATTTGCCGCCCTTGCAGAAGCCGGGGCAGATCGCCGGTCAGCCCGGCAGCTTCTCGGATGAAGCCTCGGCGCAGGCCCGGTATCGCATTCACAGCGCCCAATCCCAGTTCACGCACAGTGCGCAGGATGGGGTTGTCGTTGGAAAACAACCTGTTGGTGGCTTCCGTCACGGCGACCATCTGGGCCACATCAAAGCGGCGCCATTGTTGGTAACGCTCCAGCACGTCCAGCCGCCCGATATCTTCCCCGCGACGGCGGGCAAGGGTCAGCACCTCGGCCAGAGCCGCCACGTCCTTCAGCCCGGCGTTCAGACCTTGCCCGGCAATCGGGTGCAACCCATGCGCCGCATCACCGACCAGCGCCAGACGATCCGCGAAAAAGGCATTCGCGACGGTCAGGTTCAGCGGATAGGTGAAGCGTTTGCCCGCAAGGCTGATCTGCCCCAGAAAGGATCCGAAGCGCGGGCGCAGCTCGTCCAGATACCCCGCGTCGTCCAGCGCGTGAATGCGCGCGGCCTCGGCGTGGGATTCGGTCCAGACGATCGAGCTTTGGTTGCCCGGAAGCGGCAGGATCGCCAAGGGGCCAGCGGGCATGAAAAACTGGTGCGCCACACCGTGATGCGGCAATTCATGGTCAATCGCGCATACCAGCGAGGTCTGGCCATAATCGTGGCCGAACCGTCCGATCCCGGCCCGCTCTGCCGTGCCCGACCGTCGCCCGTCGCATCCCACGACGACACGACCTGTCAGACGCTTGCCCGAGGCAAGCTCCAGCGTGACCGAGGCCGCATCGACCGTCTGTTCGACCACGGTTTCCTGATCCAGAAGTGTCACCTTCGGATGAGCCTCGACCGCGTCGATCAGGGCGCGGGACAGGAACCGATCCTCGACCATATAACCCATCGGACCTTCGTCGATTTCTGCGTGATCGAACTCCAGCACGAAGGGGCCGGGGCCTTCACCGGGTCGGCCGTCCGAAATGCGGATATCCAGCAGGGGCTGGGCGTTGGGGGAAACCGTCGGCCAGACGCCAAGCGCCGACAACAGGCGCTGCGACGCCAGCGCCAGGGCATAGCCGCGCCCGTCGAAATCATCCCCACCGCGCGCCCCTTTTGGCAACGCGTCAATGATGGTCACATCGAACCCGGTGTCACCCAGCGCAAGCGCCAGCGCCGGACCGTTCAACCCGCCACCTACGATCAGAATATCGGCATCAAGTTTCATATCGCCTTTTTGAACCCCTTGTCGGGGATTGTCCATGTGCGCAAGCGCCGCTACCGTCACCGGGACACCTGACAGGAGAGGTCCGATGAGCAACGATTGGCTGACCATGAGCATGGGCGATCTGGGCCGGGGAATTGGCGCGGGCAGGATTGATCCGGTAGCCCTGACCGAAACCTATCTGAACGCGATCAAGGCCCACAAATTTCAGGACCGGATCTATGCCCGTCTGACGGAAGACCGCGCATTGACCGAGGCTGCCGCATCGTCCAGACGCGCCGCTTCCGGGCACCGTCTAGGGTTGCTCGACGGGGTGCCGATCAGTTGGAAAGACCTGTTCGATACCGCCGGCGTGGCGACAGAAGCAGGGTCCGCATTGTTGAAGGACCGCGTGCCCGAGCGCGACGCCGAAGTGTTGCGCAACGCCACCGCGCAGGGGCTTGTCTGTCTGGGCAAAACGCATATGAGCGAACTGGCCTTTTCCGGGCTTGGCCTGAACCCGGTGACGGCCACCAGCCCCTGTGTGAACGATTATGATGCGGTGTCGGGTGGCTCAAGCTCGGGCGCAGCCACGTCGGTGGCGTTTCATCTGGCAGCGGGGGCGGTCGGGTCGGATACGGGCGGATCGGTGCGCATCCCGGCCGCATGGAACGATCTTGTGGGGTTGAAAACGACCTCGGGCCGTTTGTCGTCCAAAGGCGTCGTGCCACTGGCAGCACGCTTTGACACGGTCGGCCCGCTGTGTCGCACGGTTGAGGATGCTGCCCTGATGCTGTCCGCACTGGAGGGGCGATCAGCAGTGGACCTGCGGGGCGCCAGCCTGAAGGGCACGCGGTTGCTGGTTCTGGAAAACGGACTGGAAGGCGCGCGGGGCGAGCCTTTGTCCGGGTTTGAAAGCGCCATCGGGCGCCTGATGGACAACGGTGCGGTTGTCCGGCGTGTCCATTCCCCCATTGTGGACGAGGCGCTGGCGATGTCCGGCGTGCTGTTCACCACCGAAGCCTATGCCACCTGGCAAAACGAGATCGAGGCAAAACCGGACCTGATGTTCGCCGAAATCCTGGAACGCTTCCGCGCCGGGGGGCAATTCTCGGGCGTTGACTATGTTCGGGCGTGGCAGCGGCTGGACCAGATCCGCGAGGCTTATCATAGCGCCGTTGCAGGCTATGACGCCGTGGTGATGCCGACATCGCCGATCATGCCGCCGATTGTCACACGGCTGATGAACGATCACGACTATTACGTCGAAGAGAACCTGTGGGCACTGCGCAACACTCGCATTGGCAACCTGATGGGATCGTGCGGGCTGAGCCTGCCGACCGGCTTGCCCTCGACCGGGATCATGCTTCTGGGCGCCCCGATGGCCGAGGAACGATTGCTGCGCCTTGGGGCAGCCTGCGAGGCCGTGTTGGCCTAAAAGCCACAACCTGCGCGATCAACCATCGAAAATCGCGGCGTTTTTCTGGACCCGCCGCGGTTTGCAAGCTATCCTTGGATCAAACGGGGCGACATGATCCCGAGACCTGAGGCAGTATAGTGACGTTCCAATGACGTTTCCCGAGCGGTATTCCAGCTTGCCCGAATATGCATTTCCGCGCCTGCGGAGCCTTCTTGACGCCCATGCGCCGGGCGGCGAGGTGATGCATATGACCATTGGCGAGCCGAAGCATCCTTTCCCGGACTGGGTGCCGCAGGTCATTGCCGAGCATTCGCAAGAATTCGGGCAATATCCGCCCAATGACGGATCACCCGAACTGTTGGACGCAATCGCGGGCTGGCTGTTGCGCCGATATGGCGTGCAGATGGACCCTGCCACCCAGATCATGGCGCTGAACGGCACCCGCGAAGGTTTGTTCAATACGTTGCTGGCCCTGTGCCCGGAGCAAACCGCGCGCGGCGAGCGACCCGTGGTGCTGATCCCGAACCCGTTTTATCAGGTCTATGCCGTGGCCGCGATGACGGTCGGGGCTGAACCGGTGTTTCTGCCGACGACGGCCGAAACTGGCTTTCTGCCGAATTATTCGGCGCTGACGCCGGATATTTTGAACCGGACCGAGGTTGCCTATGTCTGCTCTCCGACGAACCCGCAAGGGGCAGTGGCGGATCGCGACTACTGGGCGAACCTGATCGCTTTGGCCGAGAAATACGATTTCCGGATTTTCGCCGACGAATGCTATTCCGAGATCTATCGCGACACGCCGCCCCCCGGCGCGCTTGAGGTCGCCCGCGAAGGCGGGGCGGACCCGGAACGCGTGGTGGTGTTTCATTCGCTGTCCAAACGGTCAAACCTGCCGGGGTTGCGGTCGGGTTTTGTAGCGGGTGGGCCGGAAAGCCTGCGTCGCGTGCGTCAGTTGCGATCATTTGCCGGTGCGCCCCTGCCGCTGCCCTTGCAGCGCGTGGCCGAGCGGGCCTGGAAGGACGAAGCGCATGTGGCTGAGAACCGTGCGCTCTATCAGGACAAATACGCGTTGGCGGACGACGTGTTCGCGGGTGTCGATGGCTATCAGGGGCCCGAGGCGGGGTTCTTCCTGTGGCTGCCCGTCGACGATGGCGAAGCGGCGGCGATGAAGCTGTGGACCAAGACTGGCGTGCGGGTTTTGCCCGGCGCGTATCTGTCGCGGGACGTGAACAACGAAAACCCCGGCAAGGGGTATATCCGGGTCGCCATGGTGGCCCCAAAACAAGAAATGCAGCGCGGGTTGGAAAAAATCCGCGACTGTCTCTTTAAGTGAGGACGTGGTGGTATGGCGTATCAGGCGAAACAACGGGATCCCATCTTTGACAGCAACACCCAGGCGGTGCTGGAACGACGCGGGAAAGAACTTCTGGGCCTTGGGCTGATCGCCCTTGGCGTCATTGTCGCGCTGATCCTTGGCAGTTATTCGCCCGAAGATCCCGGCTGGATGTCGGCGACCGATACGCCCGCGCAGAACGCTTTGGGCCGGATTGGTGCCTTTGTTGCCTCGCCTCTGGCGGTGATTTCCGGGCTGGGGTCCTGGTCGCTTTCCGTGATCCTTGCTGTCTGGGGGCTGCGTCTGACCTTCCACATCGGCGAGGAACGCGTAATGGGTCGGATGATCTTTGCGCCGATCGCGGTTGCCTTGTGTTCGATCTATGCATCAACGCTGGTTCCGGGGGCGGGCTGGACCCACTCTTTCGGGCTGGGCGGGCTGTTCGGTGACACTGTTCTGGGCGCGCTTTTGGCCGGTTTGCCGGTGGGTGCCGGTCTGGGGCTGAAGGTCATGTCGGTGCTGTCGGCGTTTGCCGCCCTGCTGGCCGTCCTGTTCGTGATCGGCGTGGACCGGTTCGAACTTCAGCGCTTTGGCCACTTCCTGATCGTCGGTATCGTGATGAGCTATGCTGGTGTCGTGTCGCTATTGGGTAAAGGCGCGAAAGGGGCGGCCCATGGAGCGGTTGCCACGGCCCGTCAGATGCAGGCCCGCCAGGCTGCACGCCGCGACGAACGGCGCGCGCAGACCCAGGCCGATGATGTCTATGACGAAGAGTTCACCGCCCCACCCCCGTTGCGCGCGGCCCGCGTGATGCGACCGGAGCCGCCCGTGCACGGCAGCGCACCCGAGGTGGTCATCGAAGACCCAGCGCCCGCACCGTCGAAGCCGGGGCTGTTGAACGCGCTGTTCCGTCGCAACACGGACC
The DNA here is from genome assembly GCF_014656375.1 of Aliiroseovarius zhejiangensis. Classification (GTDB taxonomy): domain Bacteria; phylum Pseudomonadota; class Alphaproteobacteria; order Rhodobacterales; family Rhodobacteraceae; genus Aliiroseovarius; species Aliiroseovarius zhejiangensis. Next base: position 39,464 of record NZ_BNCH01000009.1, read on the forward strand.
CCGAGCCCGAACTGGTTGAATCCCCCACCTTCGATGGCGAGATTCCCGAAGGTCTGGGCGGTGAGGACCGTATCCGGGCCAAGATTGCATCGGCTCTGAAGAACCGGGCGCATCAGCCGACATTGTCCGACCCCACGCGGGCCGAGCCCCCTCTGGCGCGCGCGGTTGCCCGTCACCGGCGCGGGCCTGATCCGATGATCCTGAACGCGGCGCCGCCGGTTGAACATGCCGAAACGCCGTTGATGGCAGCGCCTGAGTTGGTGGACGATGATGACATGGTGGTCGAAGACCTGATGGCACCCGACGCCCCACCGGCCGAGCCGCGCGTCTATACTCCGGCGCATGCCGGGTTGGCGCAGCCGGCCAAGAAGGTCGTGCAGCATCCCGTGCCGAAACCCACGCCACCCTCGACCCGCGCAAAGGCCGAAGCGCAACCGTCGCTAAGCTTCGAAGACACGCATCCCGGCTATGAACTGCCGCCTTTGAACCTGCTGGCAAATCCGGTGACGATCGAACGCCATCATCTGTCGGACGAAGCGTTGGAGGAAAACGCGCGGATGCTGGAAACCGTGCTGGATGATTACGGCGTGAAGGGCGAGATCGTGTCGGTCCGCCCCGGCCCCGTCGTCACCATGTACGAACTGGAACCCGCACCGGGCCTGAAAGCCAGCCGCGTGATTGGCCTGGCCGATGACATTGCCCGGTCCATGTCGGCGCTGTCGGCACGTGTCTCGACCGTGCCGGGCCGGTCGGTGATCGGCATTGAACTGCCCAATGAAAAACGCGAAATGGTGTCATTCCGCGAAATCCTGTCCACGCGCGATTTCGGTGACGGCAATGGCTTGCCGCTGGCGCTGGGCAAGGATATCGGCGGCGATCCGATTGTCGCGAACCTGGCGAAGATGCCTCACCTTTTGATCGCAGGGACCACCGGGTCTGGTAAATCCGTCGCGATCAACACGATGATCCTGTCGCTTCTGTATCGGCTGACGCCGGAAGATTGCCGGATGATCATGATCGACCCGAAAATGCTGGAGCTTTCCGTCTATGACGGCATCCCGCATCTGCTGTCCCCCGTTGTGACCGATCCGAAAAAGGCGGTCGTCGCCCTGAAATGGGTCGTGGGCGAGATGGAGGACCGCTATCGCAAGATGTCCAAGATGGGTGTGCGCAATATCGAAGGTTACAATGGCCGCGTCGCTGACACGCTGGCCAAAGGCGAGATGTTTGAACGCACCGTGCAGACGGGTTTCGACGATGACACCGGCGAGCCCATTTTCGAGACCGAGGAATTTGCCCCCGAGAAACTGCCCTATATCGTGGTGGTCGTGGACGAGATGGCCGACCTGATGATGGTGGCAGGTAAAGAAATCGAGGCATGTATTCAGCGGCTTGCGCAGATGGCGCGGGCGTCGGGCATTCACCTGATCATGGCCACACAGCGCCCGTCGGTGGATGTGATCACCGGCACGATCAAGGCGAACTTCCCCACCCGCATCAGCTTCCAGGTCACGTCGAAAATCGACAGCCGCACCATTCTGGGTGAACAAGGGGCCGAACAGCTTCTGGGCATGGGCGATATGCTGTACATGGCGGGCGGATCAAAGATCACGCGCGTGCACGGACCCTTTGTTTCAGATGAAGAGGTCGAGGAAATCGTCACCTATCTGAAAGGGTTCGGCGCACCCGAATATGTGGGCGGCGTGGTCGAAGGACCGTCGGATGACAAGGCGGACAATATCGACGCGGTGCTGGGCCTGAATACGGGCGGCAACACAACCGGCGAAGATGCGCAATACGATCAGGCCGTGGCGATTGTGATCAAGGATCGCAAGTGTTCGACGTCCTACATCCAGCGCAAACTGGGCATCGGCTATAACAAGGCCGCGCGACTGGTCGAGCAAATGGAGGACGAAGGCCTCGTGTCCGCGTCGAACCATGTCGGCAAGCGCGAGATCCTGATCCCCGAACAATAAGAACCGCCGCACGCGCAAGTAGCGCGGTTCATTTTCAACAGAATTGAGGCAAAAGATGATCCAACGACGCCATACAACCGACCGGATGAGCCAAAGCGTGACCCATAAAGGGGTTGTCTATCTGGCGGGCCAAGTGGGCAATGCCGGGGACAGCGTGGCAGACCAGACGCGCGAATGTCTGGTTCGCGTTGAAAACCTGCTTAACGAAGCCGGGTCTTCCAAGAAACACATGCTTCAGGCGGTGATCTGGTTGGCGGACATGAAGGATTTTGCCGCGATGAACGACGTGTGGGATGCCTGGGTGCCCAAGGGGCACGCACCGGCGCGCGCCACCGGATCGGCTGACCTGGCAACCCCGGATTACAGGGTCGAGATCATCGTGACCGCGGCTGTCGCGGAATAACACCTTGAATTGAACGGCACGTTATCGCCTATCACCTTCTGATCGGGCTTAAACTTCCCATATGTAACGGGATAAACTGTGCCCGATCAGCAAAGGTAGGATGAATGACCCTTTTTCGAATGACGCTTGCCGCCGTGGCCATCGCTGCAAGCGCGGCTCCGGCGATGGCGGAAAAACTGTCGCTGAACGCGATCTCAAAGTATCTGAATGGGCTTGATACGGCCAAGGCTGCGTTCACGCAGATCAATGATGACGGCACGATCTCGACCGGGACGATCTACCTGAAACGACCGGGCCGGGCGCGGTTCGAATACAACCCGCCGACCGATGCGCTGGTGGTGGCTGGCGGGTCGCAGGTGGCGATCTTTGATGGAAAGTCCAATGCCGGGCCGCAGCAATACCCGCTGAAACGCACACCGCTGAACCTGATCCTGGAACGCAATGTCAACCTGAACCAGGCGCAGATGGTCAAGGGGCACGGGTATGACGGCACGGCAACCACGGTGCTGGCCCAGGATCCCCAAAACCCCGAAATCGGTACGATCGAGCTGAAGTTCACCGCCAACCCGACCGAGCTGCGCCAGTGGATCATCACCGACAATGCCGGGTCGAAGACCACCGTCATCCTGGGCGAGATGACGAAAGGCGCGCCGCTGAAAAGCTCACTGTTCTCGATCACGGCGGCGATCAATCAGCGGTCGCGCTAACGCCGGATCACCGACGGCAACTTGCCAGTTGGTGCTGATACAGAATGGCGCGGGCTTGCACCTCGGACGCGATGCGAAGCAGCCATGACTTGGAGTTGTGGCTGCCGCGCAGATACCCAGAGCGCCCCTCGTGATAGGCCAGATACTGATTGCGCGCGTCGGTCAGGGGGATCCCCGTCTTGGCGCGTGTTTCATTCATGTACCAACCCATGAAATCCGTGGCGTCCTTGATGTCGGTGCGCCGCGCACCGCGCCCGCCCTCGTCACGCTGGTATTCCTTCCAGGTTGCATCCAGCACTTGTGCATAGCCATAGGCCGAGCTTTGGCGCCCCATGGGCAACACGCCCAATGCGTATTTCACCGGCGTGCGCGCGTTTCCGATAAATTTCGATTCCTGATAAATCATCGCCATTTGCACGGGCACCGGAACGCCCCATTTGCGCTGGGTTCGTTTCATCGCCTTATGTATTTTCGGGCGCTGCTTGATAATGCTGCACGCATTGTCCAGGTTCCGTGGTGCTTTGGTGTCGGTACCACCACAAGACGCCACGAACAAAAGGATCACTGCTGCGCGAAGAAGTCTGCTCATCTGCCTCTCGCAATCTTATGTTTTTTGTGACTATAGCCGAAACTGTTGTGGCTGGGAATTCCAAGAATGGCGATTTTTCGTGACCAGCAGCGACCCGCGCACACCCATTTTCGGTGATCTCGCGACCCCGGATTACACAATTTGTTTCGCAGAAAACAAGTCCGATTCCATGGACAAACACCCTTCGGAGGCGTTAGGTAAAAGGTCAGGAGCTTTAATTAATGTTAAAGACGCGCGCCAAATATGCACTTGGGCAGATTGTCCGTCACCGGAAGCATCCCTTCCGCGGTGTGGTGTTTGATGTGGATGCCATGTTCTCGAACACCGAGGAATGGTATGACGCGATCCCCGAAGACAGTCGCCCTCAGAAGGACCAGCCGTTCTATCATTTGCTGGCCGAGAACGACCAAAGCTACTATGTGGCCTATGTGTCCGAGCAGAATCTGGTTGCGGATTATTCCGGTGAACCTGTGGGCCACCCGGACCTGCCGGAGTTTTTCGGTGATTTGGAAGATGGCCAGTATCCGCTGCATGTTCAGCTGAACTGACAAACCCCCGACCCTTCTGCATCAGTATCCGATGGCGCAGCCATCCTTGCGCGGGTCCGACGCCCCGATCAGGATCCCGCGCTCATGATCTATGCGAATCGCCTGTCCGCCACCAATCGGCGTCTCGGTCAGAACGATCTTGTGCCCCATCGCGGCCAGTTGCGCCTGTACCTCGGGATGATAACCGCGCTCCAGTCGCAGCACGCCCTGATCGGCAAAGCAACGGGGCGTGTCGATCGCGGTCTGCGCATCGATCCCGAAGTCCACCATATTGCTCAGAAACCGCACATGGCCATTGGGTTGATATGCCCCGCCCATCACCCCGAACGGCATCGTAACCTGCCCGTTTTCGCGCAGCATTCCGGGAATGATCGTGTGCATCGGGCGCTTGTTGCCTCCCGCTTCGTTCGGGTGGCCCGGCGTCAGGTTGAACCCGGCGCCCCGGTTCTGAAACAGAATGCCGAACTTGTCCGATGCCAATCCGGATCCAAAGGCATGAAAGATCGAATAGATCAGCGAAACCGCCATCCGGTCACGATCCACCACCGTCAGATAGACCGTATCGCGGTGCACCGCTTCGCTGATCCAGTTGGGTATGTCCCTCGCGCGGCGCGGATCGATCAGGGTGGCCAGTTTCTCGGCAGTGTCATCCGACAGCATATGGGACAGTCGCGTGGTGTTATCGGGGTCGGCGATGAACCGGTTGCGCGCGTCATAGGCCAGCTTGGCCGCTTCGGCTTCAAGATGGGTACGATCAGCCCCCACCGGGTCCAGATCCGTCAGGTCGAAATGCGACAGGATCTTTGCCATCAGTATGGCCGTCGCGCCTTGCCCGTTCGGTGGATGCTCGACCAGGTCGATCCCCTTGTAGGTGCCATATATCGGATCTGTATAGAACGCCTGCGGCTGGGCGAGGTCATCCCGTTCATGGGTGCCACCCATGGCTTTCAGGCTGGTGACCATATCCTCGGCCACCGTGCCTTCATAGAACCCGGCGCGGCCCTTTTGCGCGATCATGCGCAAGAGCTCGGCCTGTTTCGGTGCGCGAAAGATATCGCCGACCTGCGGAGCGGCGCCGTTGTGCAGATAGAAATCACGCGCGACACCGGACAGGTTCCCTTCACGCGCAGCACTGGCCCAATCCAGCGCGACGCGAGGGGCAACGGGAACGCCCGTTTCTGCGTAGTGGATCGCCGGGGCAAGCGTTTCGGCCAGGGACAATCGGCCCCAATCTTCCGACAAGATGCAGAACGCATCGACCGCACCGGGAAGTGTCACGGCGTGGACGGATCGTTCCGGTATTCGGGTGAAGCCATCGTTTCGCAACGCATCTGCGGACAACCCGGCAGGTGCCCGGCCTGATCCGTTCAGGGCGATGATGTCTTTCCGGTTCGGGGCATCCAGCAGGACAAAGCAATCGCCGCCGATCCCGGTCATGTGAGGTTCGCAGATCCCAAGCAGGACGCCAGCGGCAATTGCCGCATCCACGGCATTCCCACCCCCGTTCAGGATCTGGACGGCGACCTGCGCTGCCAGCGGGTGAGATGTGGCGCAGATCCCGTTCGTGGCATAAACCGGTGAGCGTCCCGGCAGGTGAAAGTCTCGCATGGTCCCTCTCGGTCGGGGTTTTGCGAAGCCTACGAGTAGACGCGGATTTTTCCAACATGCAGGTTCCCTGACAGGCTGGAACAAAAGTGTGACGAGCGCCACACAGGTCAGATGATCTGCGTGTCCGCCAACTTGATGGTAAACTCCAACTTGTTGCGGACATTGCTGCGGTGATAGCGCAGATCCCGCGTCAGTTCCTGAATAAGCGACCAGCCAAAACCGCCTTCGGGCAGGTCTTCGACGGGGACGTTCAAGCAGTGCTCTGACCTTTTCGGCAGGGCGCCATTGGGCAGGGGCACACCATCGTCAAGCACGGTGAACTCCAGACTGTCTTTCCGCCGCTTCACGCGCAGCTCAACCACGCCGTCCTTGTGGTGGGCATAGGCATGTTCCACCACATTGTTCAGAACCTCCGCCAACACAATTTCGATGACGCCGCTTTCGTCCGACGTCAGGCTCAGACGAGAAAATCCAGTCATCGACGCGCGCAACGCCCGGCGCACGGCCATCGGGCGGGCGGGGAATACCAGGCTCATCTCGTCCGTTTCTGGCGAAAGCGCAGAATTATGCCGCTGGTGAGCTTGCCCCATGAAGCAAAACGCCTCAGCCGGCATCGGCGATGGGGCCGCCCAGCGCGGTTTCGAGTGTGGCGTGGATCGTGAACACGGTATCCATGCGGGTCAGTTTGAACACCTTCTGCACCGTGCCGGAAAGCCCGGCCAGTTCAAAGGACTTTGACGGCCCGACCTGTTTCATGGCCGCCACGATGGCACCCAGCCCGCTGGAATCGATGAAATCGACCTGCGTCATGTCGACGACGATGCGATCTGGCCCCTGGTCAGTCAGTTCGCGCATTCGGTCCTTGAAGCTGATTGCGATGGCTGCGTCGATCCGGTGTTCATTCACTGTGATCACCCGCGCCCCGGCGGTGTCGAAATGGGCAAGTTCCAACTGTATTCTCCTTCCCGCGATTGGTAGAACTACAGTCTAGACGGCGATCGTTACCATTCGGTAAGCGTGGTCGGGAAATTGCTTAGGGATGGAGAGAACGATGAAGAATGTCGTAATCGCAGGCGCGGCGCGCACGCCGATGGCCGGGTTTCAGGGGGCGTTTTCGGGTGTAGCTGCCGCCGATCTTGGGGGGGCCGCGATCAAGGCTGCGCTGGAAGATGCGGGCGCGGTACCTGCCCAGATCGAAGAGCTGTTGATGGGCTGCGTTCTGCCCGCAGGTCAGGGTCAGGCCCCGGCGCGTCAGGCCGGGTTTGCCGCCGGTTTGGGCAAGGAAGTGCCTGCGACCACGCTGAACAAAATGTGCGGATCGGGCATGAAGACAACGATGATCGCTTTTGATCAGGTGACCCTTGGCGGCACGGACATCATGGTCGCGGGCGGTATGGAAAGCATGACCGAAGCGCCTTACCTGTTGCCGAAGATGCGCAGCGGTGCGCGCATCGGCCATGGGGCCGTGGTCGACCATATGTTCCTGGACGGGCTTGAGGATGCCTATGACAAGGGTCGCCTGATGGGCACCTTTGCCGAAGATTGCGCCGAAAGCTTCCAATTCACCCGCGAGGCGCAGGACGATTACGCATTGAAATCCCTGTCAAACGCACTTGATGCGCAGAAGTCCGGCGCATTCGAAGGCGAGATCACACCGGTTACGATCAAGACCCGCAAGGGCGATGTCGTGGTGTCCGAGGATGAACAGCCCGGCAATGCGCGTCCCGAGAAAATCCCGACCCTGAAACCGGCATTCCGCAAGGATGGCACGGTGACGCCCGCGAACAGCTCGTCCATCTCGGACGGAGCGGCGGCGCTGGTCGTCGCATCCGAAGAGGCCGCCAAGGCCAATGGGCTGAAGATCCGGGCCCGCGTTCTGGGTCACGCCAGTCACGCACAGGAACCCAACCTGTTCCCGACCGCCCCCGTTCCTGCCGCGAAAAAGCTGTTGGACCGGCTGGGTTGGACAACCGACGACGTGGACCTGTGGGAAGTCAACGAAGCGTTTGCCGTCGTTCCCATGGCGTTCATGCATGAACTGGGTCTGCCGCGCGACAAGGTGAACGTGAACGGTGGCGCCTGTGCGCTGGGCCATCCCATCGGCGCATCAGGTGCGCGGATCATCGTGACCCTGCTGAACGCTCTGGAAAAACGTGGGCTAAAACGCGGTGTGGCGGCGATCTGCATTGGCGGCGGCGAAGGCACCGCCATCGCGATTGAACGCGTCTGAGCCTGAGATTATAGACAGAGGGGCGCGGATCATCCGCGCCCTTTTCCGATCGGAGCCCCCATGGCGCGCGTCAATTATGCCGAACTTGCACAGGTGGTCGCATCCCTGACCGAAGGCGAACAGGACGAAGTGGCCCTGATGGCCACGCTCACCTGCGAGGTGCATCACGCCGATGACCGTTTCGACTGGACCGGGTTTTACCGCGTCGTTGCCCCTGACCTTTTGAAAATCGGTCCTTATCAGGGCGGGCATGGCTGTTTGCAGATCCCGTTTTCGCGCGGGGTCTGCGGGGCGGCGGCACGCACGGGGCAGGTGCAGCTTGTGCCGGATGTCGATGCCTTTCCCGGCCACATCGCCTGTGCGTCCTCGACGCGGTCCGAGCTTGTCTTGCCGGTCTGGAACCGGAAGGGCGCATTGATCGGGGTGTTTGACATCGACAGCGATCAGCCGGACGCGTTCACGCAGGACGATGCAGACCAACTGGCGGTGATCCTGTCCGCCACTTTCGTAAAATAGCACCGACAGATTGCGCTTGCGTCGAATCATGCTTCTGCGCAATCGTGAAATTATACGTGAAAATTTCACGACCTGTTTCATATCACGCAGGGGATGCCTCGTATGTTGCACAGCGATCCGGTTTCACCACGCAGCCTGGGTGCCGACATTCGTGCGTTGCGAAAGTCGCGCGGGCTGACGCTGTCTGAACTGGCGGCGGGATTGGGGCGATCGGTCGGATGGCTCAGCCAGGTCGAGCGGGATATGTCCGATCCGTCAATCTCTGACCTGCGCGCGGTGGCGCAGGCGCTTGGGGTGCCGATGTCGCTGCTGTTCGCCCATGCTTCGGCCCCGGCGGGCGAACAAGGGTATGTGGTGCGGGCTGGCGCGCGCCGCCCGATGGGCTCGGGTGACGAAGGGTTGATCGAGGAACTCCTGTCCCCTGACCTGACCGATGATTTTGAAGTGGTGCATTCCACTTTCAAACCCCGCTCGAAAATGCAGACCCCGGCGCTCCGACCAACGCAGGAGGTGGGGTACATGGTGTCCGGCAGGCTGGACCTGACCATCGGGGGCCGCCGGTTCACCGTGGCGCAGGGCGACAGCTTTCGCATCCGGGGCGAGTTGCACGAATGGGCGAACCCCTATGATGAACCCGCCGTTGCGATCTGGGTGATCGCGCCGCCGGTGTATTGAGGAGGCCGAGATGCTGCAGGGAAGCTGCCTGTGTGGTGCGATCAGATTTGAAACCGCAGCCCCACCAAAAGGCGTGTCGATGTGCCATTGCGGCCAGTGTCGAAAACAATCCGGTGGCTTATGGTCGTCGGCCTATGTGCCGGAGCGTGAGCTTCACATCGAGGGTGCGGTGAAGTGGTTTGCCTCAAGCCAAACCGCGAAGCGGGGCTTCTGCCCGACCTGTGGATCGTTTCTGTTCTGGAAAGCCCATGACGAGGACACGATCAGCTTCTCGCTGGGTGCCATTGATGGGCCGACAGGTCTGACCTTGGAAAAGCATATCTTCGTTGCCGACAAGGGCGACTACTACGACATCGCGGACGGCGTTCCGCAAAGCGACACCTAACCCCTAAAAAGACGGAGCCTGCTATGTCCGATTTCCCCACAAAAGCCCGCGTCGTCATCATCGGCGGCGGTGTGGTCGGTGCCTCGTCCCTGTATCATCTGGCCAAGAAGGGTTGGACCGATTGCGTGCTTCTGGAAAAGAACGAACTGACCGCCGGGTCAACCTGGCACGCGGCGGGGAATGTGCCGACTTTCTCGACCTCGTGGGCGGTGATGAACATGCAGCGCTATTCGACCGAGCTTTACGCGCAGTTGGGGGACGAGGTGGATTACCCGATGAACTACCACGTCACCGGGTCGATCCGGCTGGCGCATTCCAGGGAACGAATGCAGGAGTTTCAACGCGCCGCCAGCATGGGGCGTTATCAGGGGATGGATATCGAGATCCTGTCGCCCGAAGAAACCAAGGCGCGTTATCCGTTTCTTGAAACCCATGACATTGTTGGCTCGCTTTATGATCCGCATGACGGAGATATCGACCCCGCACAGTTGACGCAGGCGCTTGCCAAGGGCGCGCGAGACATGGGGGCGAAGGTCCTGCGCTTCTGCCCCGCCGAAGGGGTCACGCAACACGATGACGGCACCTGGACCGTCCACACGCCCAAGGGTGACATCGCTTGCGACTACGTCGTCAATGCCGCCGGGTATTACGCACAGCGGGTGGGCGAGTGGTTCAAGCCCTATGGCGGACGCACCGTGCCGATGATGGTGATGAGCCATCAATATCTGCTGTCCGAAGAAATCCCCGAGATTGAGGCCTTCACCAAGGAAACGGGCAAGAAGCTGCCCCTGCTGCGCGATGTGGATGTGTCCTATTACCTGCGGCAGGAGAAACACGGGTTCAACCTTGGCCCCTATGAACCCAATTGCCGCGCCCATTGGCACACCGACGACGACCCGATGCCGGACGATTTCAGCTTCCAGCTTTGGAATGACGATCTGGACCGGATCGAGGATATCGTCACGGATGCGATGGAACGTGTGCCCGCGCTGGGCACAGCAGGCGTCAGCCGCGTGATCAACGGCCCGATCCCCTATGCTCCCGATGGGCTTCCCTTGATCGGCCCCATGCCGGGTGTGAAAAACGCGTTCGAGGCCTGTGTGTTCACCTTCGGCATCGCGCAAGGTGGTGGCGCGGGCAAGGTGCTGGCGGAATGGGTCGTCGATGGGCAAACCGAATGGGATATGTGGGCCTGCGACCCGCGCCGTTACACTGATTACACCGATCACGACTATTGCGTGCAGAAAGGGATGGAGGTGTATGGCAACGAGTACGCCATGCACTTTCCGCGCCACGAATGGCCTGCGGGGCGCGATAAGAAACTCTCACCCTTGCATTCACGCCTGAAAAAGGCTGGCGCCGTGTTCGGGGCATATAACGGGTGGGAGCGGGCCAACTGGTTCGCAAAGCCGGGGGATGACACATCGCTTGAGGCAACCCATACATGGGGCCGATCCGGGCCGTGGGAGGCGCGCATCCGCGAAGAGTGCGAAGCCGTGCGCGACCATTGCGGGATGCTGCCGATCACCGGGTTCACGCGGCTGAAAGTTAAAGGGCCGGGTGCGCGTGATTTCGTGGACAGCTTGACCGCCTCTCGCCTGCCGAAAGAGGGGCGCGTCAGTCTGGCCTATTTCCCGGATGCGCGTGGACGATGCCTGACAGAAATGTCTGTCATGGTGCATGGCCCGGATGAGGTCGGGTTGATCACTGCCTCGGTCGCGCAATGGCATGATGCCGAGATATTCACGCGGCAGGCGCCGGATGGGATCACCGTAACCGATCATTCCAAGGACGTTGAATGCCTGTTGGTGACAGGCCCGAAATCCCGCGAAATTCTTGGCAAGCTGGTCGTGGGGCATGACCTGACCCTGCCGTGGTTGTCGGCCAGTTTCGATGGTCAGGTCGCGGGGCAAGAGGCGGCATTGCTGCGGGTGTCCTTTGCCGGCGAACTTGGATGGGAAATCCATGCTGCCCCCGATGCGATGCCCGCGATCTGGGACGCGCTTGTTGAAGAAGGCGTCAAACCCTTCGGCATGTATGCGTTGGACGCGCTGAGAATTGAGAAGGGATACAAGGCGTGGAAGGGCGATCTGTCGACGGATTACACGTTGTTGGAACTGGGTCTTGAGCGGTTCCTGCATCTGGACAAACTACAAGACTTTCCCGGCAAGGCGGCGCTGCAGGCAGAAGCGAAAGCCGGACCAAAGAAGCGGTTTGTCACCTTGACGATCGACGCTGGTGATGCGGATGCGCCTTACATGTCCTGCATCTGGCATGACGGCCAGATCGTCGGCGAAACCACGTCGGGCGGGTGGGGTTATCGTGCCGATGCCTCGATCGCCTTGGGCATGGTTCGGGCCGATCTGGCCGTGCCGGGCACAAAGGTCGAGGTCGAGATTTACGGCGAACGGTGTCCCGCCATCGTGCAGCCAGACCAGCCGCTATGGGATCCCCGCAACGAGCGGTTGCGCGCGTGACGGATTGCGCAAGTCAATCCCCCATCCTTGTGGATATCGTGGTGGCGGACGGGTTCGTCCTGACCGAGTTCACGGCCATCGTCGAACTTCTGCGCACTGCCAACCGCGTGACCGCGAAAGAGGCGTTTCGATGGCGCTGGCTGTCAAAGCGCGGTGGCGTGGTGGGCTGCCGTGCCGGGATCACCATCGACACTCACCCCTTCGACAACAAGCATACGGCACAGTATGTTTTTGTGCTGGGCAACTCGGACCCCGATGCCCCGGACCTGTCGATGCGCAAGACGATCAAGGCGTATCAATGGGCCGGTGCGCGTGTGATTTTGCTGTCGGAAGCCGCCAGTCGTTATATCTCCGAAACCGGTGAACAACTGATGAGCCACACCACCCACTGGGAAAACCGGGCGCTGTTGAATGAACGCGGCACGCCCGGCATGGGGTCAAATGCCCTTGCCGCTGATGACGGGCAGATCACCACAAGCGCGGGCATGGGGGCGACCTATGATCTGGTTCTGGGAATCCTGGGCGACCATCTCAGTGCAGCGGCGGTGGCGACGGTCACCGACATTTTCTTGCATGAAACCATCCGCACCTCGTCGACGCTGCAGCCGTTCGGGGGAAAGGAGCTGTCGCGCAGCGGCAATCGTACGCTCGATCAGTGTATCGAATTGATGCAGGCCAATCTGGAGGAACCTTTGCGAATTTCAGAGCTTGCCGGGTATCTGAATATTTCCGAAAGGTCATTGGAACGTCAGTTCCGCAAACATTTCGGCACCTCGCCGAACGCCTACTATCGCGAGCTACGGCTCAACCAAGCCAATACGCTTCTGTTGAAAACTTCGATGAGCGTGCGCGACGTCGGGTTGGCCTGCGGCTTTTCCAACGGGTTCTCGACCTTGTTCGGGCGGCATTTCGGGGTCACGCCCACCGCCCTCAGGCGCGCGCGAGGCCCCGCAGGATGACAGATTTCCGACAAATGTGACGGATCAGAAAGGTTCCGCTCCTGAAGATCATGCCACCGTCACATCAAACCCACATGGCCAAACCCACATGGCCAAACCTGCATGGAGTGAGAGATCATGAGCCTTCCCAATCATGCCCGTGTCGTCATCATCGGCGGCGGTGTCATCGGATGTTCTGTCGCCTATCACCTGACCAAACTGGGCTGGAAAGATGTTGTGCTGTTAGAGCGCAAACAACTGACCTCCGGCACCACGTGGCATGCCGCTGGCCTGATCGGGCAATTGCGGTCGTCGTCGAACATGACGAAGCTCGCCAAATACTCGGCGGATTTGTATCTGGGGCTAGAGGCGGAAACCGGCGTGGCGACCGGGATGCGGCAGGTCGGTTCGGTTTCGGTCGCATTGACGGATGAACGGCGGGAGGAGTTGTATCGCAGCGCCGCCATGGCGCGCGCCTTCGGCGTCCCCTGCGAAGAACTGTCGCCTGCCGAGGTGAAAGAGCGTTATCAGCATATCAACCTGGATGGCGTCACCGGGGGCATCTGGCTGCCCACCGATGGGCAGGCCGATCCTGCCAACATCGCGCTGGCTTTGGCAAAAGGGGCACGGCAACGCGGCGCGGTGATCAAGGAACGCACCAAGGTGACGGGCATTGTCCGGGATGGTCGTCGGGTCACGGGTGTCAACTGGACATCGGATGATGGATCGGATCAGGGCTCAATCACCTGCGACATGATCGTCAATTGCGCGGGCATGTGGGGTCGCGAGGTTGGCAAAATGGCAGGCGTGAACGTGCCGCTGCACGCGTGCGAGCATTTCTATATCGTGACCGAGGGGATCACGGGCCTGACCCAGATGCCAGTGCTGCGGGTGCCGGACGAATGCGCCTATTACAAGGAAGACGCCGGCAAGATCCTGTTGGGCGCGTTTGAACCGAACGCCAAGCCCTGGGCGATGGACGGCATTCCCGACAGCTTTGAATTTGACCAGCTTCCCGAGGATTTCGACCATTTCGAACCCATTCTGAAAGCCGCCTGCAACCGGATGCCGATGCTGGCCGAGGCAGGCATTCACACCTTCTTCAACGGCCCGGAAAGTTTCACGCCGGACGATGCCTATCACCTTGGCTTGTCACCCGAGATGGACAATGTCTGGGTTGCGGCGGGGTTCAACTCGATCGGCATCCAGTCCGCCGGTGGGGCGGGTATGGCGCTGGCCGAGTGGATGGATAAGGGCGAGAAACCCTTTGATCTGGGTGATGTGGACATAAATCGGATGCAGCCGTTTCAGGGCAACAAGACCTATCTTTATGAACGGTCCAAGGAAACGCTGGGCCTGCTTTATGCCGACCACTTCCCGTTTCGCCAGAAAGCCACCGCGCGCGGCGTCCGGCGCACGCCATTCCACCAGCACCTGCTGGACCGGGGCGCCGTCATGGGCGAAACCGCTGGATGGGAACGTGCCAACTGGTTTGCCAATGAGGGGCAGGCGCGGGAATACGAATACACTTGGGGCCGCCCCAACTGGTTCGAAAATGCTGCCGCCGAACACGGGGCGGTGCGCGAGAATGTCGGCATGTATGACATGTCATCCTTCGGTAAGATCCGCGTCGAAGGCCCGGATGCCGAGGCGTTTTTGAACCGGGTTTGCGGGGCTGACATGTCGGTGCCGGTCGGCAAGATCGTCTATACCCAGTTCCTGAACCCCCGCGGCGGGATCGAGGCGGATGTGACCGTCACCCGCCTGTCGGAAACCGCCTATCTGGTGGTCACGCCGTCAGGTACGCGTCTGGCGGATGAGACTTGGATGCGCCGCCATATGGGTGACGCCCGCGTTGTGATCACCGATGTCACGGCGGGCGAGGGTGTGTTGGCCGTGATGGGGCCAAATTCCCGCGCGCTGTTGCAACGCGTCAGCCCGGCGGATTTCAGCAATGACGCAAACCCGTTCGGAACCGCGCAAGAGATCGAACTGGGCATGGGTCTGGCCCGCGCCCATCGCGTGTCATATGTGGGCGAGCTGGGGTGGGAGGTCTATGTCTCCTCAGACATGGCCGCCCACGCGTTCGAAACGATCTTTGAAGCGGGACAGGACATGGGGCTGACCCTTTGCGGGATGCATATGATGGACAGTTGCCGGATCGAGAAGGCGTTCCGCCATTTCGGCCACGACATCACCTGTGAAGATCACGTGCTGGAAGCGGGGCTGGGTTTTGCGGTGAAAGCCGACAAACCGGACTTCATCGGGCGTGATGCGGTACTTGCCAAGAAAGAGGCAGGCCTGTCTCAGCGCCTTGTGCAGTTCAAGCTGACTGATCCGGAACCCCAGCTTTATCACAACGAGCCATTGATCCGCGACGGTGAAATCGTCGGATACCTGAGCTCCGGCGGTTACGGGCATCACCTTGGGGCGGCCATCGGCATGGGATACGTGCCGTGCAAGGGCGAGACGTCGGCCGAGGTTCTGGCCTCGACCTATGAAATCGACGTGGCGGGCACACGGGTGAAAGCCGAGGCGTCACTGAAGCCCATGTATGATCCGAAATCAGAGCGGGTTCGAATGTGACCGGCGCACAGCATCACTTTTCTTGATGCGATCGCCCACGGAAATCTGACTACCGTTTCCCGCTCCAACTGCCATAAAGGCGGGATAAGGAGCGCGCGATGACGGACATGAGCAAACCAAAGAATGAAGATACGCCACAAGGGTTGGCGCTGGCTATTTCGGCCTATTTCCTGTGGGGGTTCCTGCCGCTCTATATGAAAGCCGTGGCTCACATGCCCGCCGCCGAGGTGGTCGCCCATCGTGTCATCTGGTCTGTGCCGGTGGCCGGCGTCATCCTGATCGCGTCCGGGCGCACCGGCGCACTGCGCGAGGCCCTTGCAAATCCGCGAACTCTGCTTCTGGGTGTGCTGACTGCTGCGCTGATTTCCGTGAACTGGGGCATCTATGTCTGGGCCATTGCGCATGAACAGGCGTTGGAGGCCGCGCTGGGCTATTACATCAACCCGCTGTTCTCGATCTTTCTGGGCACCATCCTTTTGGGTGAGCGAATGACCCGGGCGCAGATGGTGGCTGTGGCGCTGGCCTTTGCTGCGGTCGTGATTCTGACCGTCGACGCAGGCCGGTTGCCCGTCGTTGCTGTCGGGCTGACACTGACCTGGGGGCTTTATGCGCTGTGCAAGAAGTCGCTGCCGATTGGCCCCAATCAGGGGTTCATGCTGGAGGTCCTGATCCTTCTGCTTCCCGCTTTGGGTTTTGCGGCGTGGCTGACGGCACAGGGGCAAAGCCATTTCCTGCTGACAGGGATGGATACGGCATTGCTTCTGGGATGTGGCGTGGTGACGGCGGTGCCGTTGATGCTTTATGCCAATGGCGCGAAACTGTTGCGGCTGTCGACCATCGCGATCCTGCAATATATCGCGCCGACGATGATTTTTTTGGTCGCTGTGTTCGTGTTTGACGAACCGTTTGAGGGTGCAAAGCTGATTGCCTTTCCGCTGATCTGGCTGGCGCTGGTGATCTATACCACCTCGATGCTGCGCGGGATGCGCCGCCGCTGAGCCTTGCCCGGCTGCGCCACACAGGCTATCTGGCGCCCATGTCAGATGAATATACCCCGCCCGATGATCCGCTGAAGATCGTCCATCAGGATCACGAATTGTTGCTGGTCGACAAACCGGCGGGCCTTTTGTCAGTGCCGGGCAAGGGCGCGCATCTGGCCGATTGCCTCTTGTCTCGCATTCAGGCGGTATTTCCCGACGCGCTTCTGGTGCACCGGCTGGATCGGGACACGTCGGGTATCATGGTGTTTGCGATGACCCCCCATGCGCAGCGCCATTTGGGGCTTCAGTTTGAAAAACGGCAGGTCAAGAAGGCCTATGTCGCCCGCGTCTGGGGTCGCGTGGCCGACCGCGAAGGCACTGTCGATCTGCCTTTGATCGTCGATTGGCCGAACCGGCCGAAGCAGCATGTGGATTACGAGAACGGAAAGCCCGCGATCACCGACTGGAAAGTCCTGAAATACGAGGAACAAGCCACCCGTGTCCGTCTGTTGCCGCAAACCGGACGCAGTCACCAGTTGCGGGTGCATATGAAGGAAATCGGGCATCCCATTCTGGGGGATCCTTTCTATGCCGAGGGTGAGGCGCGCAATGCCCCGCGCCTGATGCTGCATGCCGAAAGCCTGCGTTTGCGTCACCCGGATGGCGGAAAGGGGCTGACCTTCAAGGCCAAGTGCCCGTTCTGACGGGATGACGAAAGGTCAGTTCCCCTTGCCGCCCCGAGTGCTTCCTGATTGACTGACCCAACGTTTGAGGAGTCTCACATGATCCAGCCTGTTATCTCTGGCACCGGGGTGTTCACACCCACGCAGACCATCACCAATGCCGAACTGGTTGAAGCGTTCAACGCCTATGCCGACAAACAGAACGCCAAAAATGCGGACGCCATTGCTGCGGGCGAGGCGGAACCGATCGGGCATTCCAGTGAAGAGTTCATCGTCTCGGCCTCGGGCATCCATCAGCGTTATGTGATGGACAAGTCGGGGGTGCTGAACCCCGATATCATGCATCCAACCTTGCGTGAACGCAGCGATGATGAACCGGGCATCATGACCGAGATGGGCGTGGATGCCTGCAAGAAGGCCTTGGCGCAGGCGGGACGAGAGGCAAGCGAGGTTGATCTGGTCATCTGTGCCGCGTCAAACCATGAACGCGCCTACCCGGCGATTGCGATTGAAATACAGCAGGCGCTGGGCGCGGGCGGGTTTGCGTTTGATATGAATGTCGCCTGTTCCTCGGCCACGTTCGGAATTCAGGCGGCGGCCGACATGATCCGCTCGGGCTCGGTCAAGCGCGCGCTGGTGGTGAATCCGGAAATCTGCTCGGCCCATCTGGAATGGCGCGACCGCGATTGTCATTTCATTTTCGGTGACGTGGCCACCGCGACATTGATCGAGCGGAAAGAAGACGCCAAGGGCGACCATTTCGAGATCCTGTCCACCCGCTGCCTGACGCAGTTTTCCAACAATATCCGCAACAACAACGGCTTCCTGCGCCGCACGCGCGAGAGCGGCAGTGATCTGCCAGACCGCCGCGATATGCAGTTCATGCAGAATGGCCGCAAGGTCTTCAAGGAAGTGCTGCCCATCGTGTCGAAGCACATTCTGGATCATATCGACGACATCGATGTGACCCCCGACGACCTGAAACGGCTGTGGCTGCATCAGGCCAACAAGACGATGAACGATTTCATCGGCAAAAAGGTTCTGGGTCGCACCCCGGAAGAGGGCGAACAGCCCAACATCCTGCAGGACTACGCCAACACGTCCTCCGCCGGATCGATCATCGCGTTTTCGAAGTTCTCGGACGATCTGGCGCCGGGTGATACGGGCGTGATCTGTTCCTTCGGCGCAGGGTATTCGGTTGGGTCCGTTGTGGTGCGGCGCGCCTGACGGCGCAGAATGATCCAAAGCAATTCCGTTCGCGTAATATTCCCAACGTAACAACGCGCTGGGGATGATATGAAACTGAAACTTTCCGCTTTGGCCTGTGCGCTTTTGATCGGATGCGGTGGCGCACCTGATCTTGATGATCCCAAGCTCAGCAGCCGCGATCTGAACCTTGAGGAGTTCTTTGAAGGTAAAACCGTCGCTCACGGCCAATTTCAAGACCTGTTCGGCAATGTAAAACGGCGCTTTGAAGTTGACATCAATGGCACGTGGGACGGGCAGACCCTGACCCTGATCGAGGATTTCACCTATGCCGACGGCGGCACCGAACAGCGCATCTGGACCCTAAACAAAACCGGTGACGACACATGGTCTGGCACTGCGCCCGGCGTGATTGGCCAGGCGACCGGTGAAGAGCGTGGCGATACGTTCAACTGGACCTATCGCATCGACCTGCCCGGTCGGGACGGAAAAACCACCCGTGTCGATTTTGATGACTGGATGTGGCTTCTGACCGATGATCGGGTGTTGAACCGGGCCTATGTGAAGAAATTTGGGGTCACGGTGGGCGAGGCGATCATCGTGTTTGAAAAGCGCTGACCCACAAAAAAGGCCCGCAAATCGCGGGCCTTTCAGATTCGATGTCTTCGGATCAATCGTTCGACCAGCCCGATACGGCTTTGACCTCAAGGAAATCCTCGATCCCCAGAATGCCGCCCTCGCGCCCGTTGCCGGACTGTTTGTAGCCGCCGAAAGGCGAGCCTGCGGCGCGGGATGTGCCGTTCATTTCGACCATGCCGGACCGCAGGTGGCGGGCCACGCGGTTGGCGCGCTGGCCGTCCTGTGTCTGGACATAGTTGGTCAAGCCATAGACGGTGTCGTTGGCGATCTCGACGGCCTCTTCTTCCGTGTCGAAGGGGATCATCGCCATCACGGGGCCGAAGATTTCTTCGCGGGCGATGGTCATGTCGTTGGACACATCGGCAAAGATTGTCGGCTTGACGAAGTATCCCTTGTTCAGACCCTCGGGCCGCCCGGTGCCACCGGCGATCAGGCGCGCGCCTTCGTCGATTCCGGTCTGAATCAGGTCCTGGATCTTGTTCCACTGGGCCTCGCTGACCACCGGGCCGATGTGACGGCCCTCCTGATTTGCGGGGCCGACCTGCACCTTCTCGGCCGCCTCGCGTGCGGTCTCGATGGCTTGGTCATAGACGCTGCGCTGCACCAGCATCCGGGACGGTGCGTTGCAGCTTTGACCGGTGTTCTGCATCATGTGCATAACGCCCCGCTTCACGGCTTTGTCGTCAGCGTCGTCAAAGATGATGTTGGCGCCCTTGCCGCCCAGTTCCAGAGACACGCGTTTGAGCGTATCGGCTGCTGCCTTCGAGATGGCAATACCTGCGCGGGTCGATCCGGTGAAGCTGACCATATCGACATCGGGATGGGTGGACAGTTGCGTGCCGACGCCCATACCGTCGCCGTTCACCATGTTATAGACCCCGTCCGGGAAGCCCACTTCGTCGACGATTTCGCTCCAGACAATCGAGGAAAGCGGCGCGATTTCCGACGGCTTCAGCACCATTGTGCAACCTGCGGCCATGGCGGCCACGACCTTCAGCGACACCTGATTCATCGGCCAGTTCCACGGCGTGATCAACGCGCAGACACCGATGGGTTCATAAAGCAGACGATCATTCGGCGCGTGTGCCCCCAGCATCTTGTCGAACTCGAAATCCTTGAAGGCGGTGATGAAGTTCTGGATGTGCCAGGTTCCGGATCCGACCTGTGCGGTGCGCGCCAGGTCTATCGGTGCGCCCATTTCCATGCTCATCGCCTCGGCCAGGTCGTCCGAGCGTTTCTGATAAACCTGCAGCAGCTTTTCGATCAGCGCCAGCCGGTCTTCCTTTTTTGAGAAACCCCAGTCCGCAAACGCTGCCTTGGCCGCAGCGACAGCGGCATCCGTATCTGCCTGATCGCCCAGCGATATGACCGCGCAGACCTCTTCGGTCGAAGGGTCGATGACATTCAGGTCGTTGGGTGTCGCAGGGGCCACCCATTTCCCGTTGATATAGAAATCGCGTTTCTCGATCATTCCAGCCTCCTTGGTCGGATTTGCGTGCACTCTGGCACCGGGAATTGGCCAACGCAACCCATCGAAACAAAATTTGATCAAATTTTTCAGATGCGACGATTTGGCTGCATTCGGGGTCGCTCGGGGTCTTTAAAAATGGCAAACAGATCGTAACTCTTAGTCAACCGTACTTTAGCACAGGAGAGACCAGATGGGACTTCGCATTAACGACACCGTACCGAATTTCACTGCCGAAACAGATCAGGGGGAGATCACCTTCCACGACTGGATCGGCGATGACTGGGCGATCTTGTTTTCGCATCCAAAGGATTACACCCCGGTCTGCACGACCGAGTTCGGTGCCGTCGCCCAGCTTGCCGATGAATGGAAAAAGCGCGGCACCAAGGTGATTGGCCTGTCTGTGGACAGCGCCGCCGAGCATGTCAGCTGGAAAAAGGATATCGAAGGCTATTCCGGCGCGACCCCTGATTTCCCGATCATCGCGGACGAGGATCTGGCCGTGTCCAAGATGTTCGATATGCTGCCTGCCGATGCCTATTTGCCCGATGGGCGCACGGCGGCAGATTCCGCATCGGTCCGGTCGGTATTCATCATCTCGCCGGACAAGAAGGTGCAGTTGATCATGACCTATCCAATGTCGGTTGGTCGAAACTTCGCCGAAGTGCTGCGCGCGCTGGACGGCTTGCAGGCCACCTACAACACCCCCATCGCCACGCCTGCCAACTGGGTCAAAGGGCAGGACGTGATCGTTGCGCTGACGCTGAACGACGACGAGGCGAAGGCCAAGTTTGGTGACGTGGACATCAAGCTGCCCTATCTGCGGACCACGGCAGACCCGAGCTAAGGCGCCAACAGAACCTGAAATCGCGCGAGGGCCACCTTCGCGCGATTTTCTGTATCTGCCGTCGACGGTGCCTTGACCAAGCCAATGGCGCGTCGGATCTGCATATCCCCCACCAACAGGTCAACGAACAGCGATACGGCCTCTTCGGTGCTGTCAAAGGACAACACGCCGTCGGCTCTGGCCCGCTCAAGTGTTGCTCCGATCAGCGGGGCGATGGATTCGCGCCCGGATTGCAAGATCGCTTGCCCAAGAACACCTGAACTGTCTGCCGCAGCAGCGCGGTTCAGGGCGATGGCCTTGTCACCCAGAAGCACGTCGAGCAAGGCGGGTGCCAGCCGCTCCAGTATTTCGACCGGCTTCGTCTTGGCGCACAGATGCCTTTCGATCATGGCTTTCACATCGGCGGCGTTGCGCGCAACCAGGGCGCTGAACAGCCCCGTTTTGTCCCCGTACCAACGATACAGTGTCTCGTTCGACGCTTTCGCCTGCCTGGCGATGGCCAGCATGGATGCCCCGGCAAACCCCTTGTCTTCCAGAACCTGATAGGCCGCCAATTCGATCTGTCTTTGCCGCTCGGCCCGCGTGTCGTCTTTCATGGACTCTCGCCTTTTTGTATTGACAAAAGCGTACACTTCATTACGGATATAAGCAAGCGTACACACAATTACGGATAAGGAGCTTCCCAATGCTTGGTCGACCGACTGAAACCGCTGTCGCCGGACTGGTGATGCTGATAATCCTGCAAGCTGTTATGCTTGCCTCGTTGTTCGCGGGCGTTGCGCCGCATCCACCGACAAAGATCCCGCTGGGCGGTATCGGGCCGATACTTGGTGCCAGTTTCGCAGTTGCTGCCGCGGCGATCCTTCTCGGCCCTGTGACGTCAGGCGCGGGGCGGGTGTTTGCCTTGCTTGCAGTTGCAATCGCGCCGCTATCCTTCGGTCCGCAGAAATATCTGGATACGCAGTTCCCGCTGATCTGGCCCGCCGTTCTGCTAGGGCAGGTATCCGCAATCATGGTGCTGGTCAGTATCTTTGTTCGACCAACTCAAAAGCCCATGGGATAAACAGGAAACCCGGCCAGACAGCCGGGCTTCATGCGTTCTGCAAAATTGGCTGTTACTCAGGCAGACCCGCGGCGTTCACCGCCTGGCTCAGCACCTCGCGGTCTCCGATATGGTTGGCCAGAATCAGGATCAGCCGTGCGTTCAGGGCATCGCTGTCATCCTTAGACAGACCTTCATGCGCGGCCAGCAGCTCGGCATAGAAATCGTCGGCACGGTTGATGTTGGGCGTCAGGATAAGATCAGTCATATCGGTCACTCCTTGCCGGTCGCACGGCGGATCGCGGCGCGGAACAGGTTTTCATCAAAGCTGGGGCGACGGGCCGCAACGTGCTGATCGGGCCGGATCAGATAGACCGCGCTGGGCGCGTGACCCAGATAGCGTTCTTTCAGCGCGCCGGTCTTGTCGTCTTTTACGGACAGTGCCAGTCGCTCAACCCTGATGCCGTCCTCTTCGACAACATCGGGCGCGTCGGCGTCGATGGTCAGCAGAATGAACTTATTGCCCAGTTTGGGCAGCAGGAATTCGTCCCCCAAAGGCACGTCCGGGCAGGGCGATCCGGGGCGCGTCTTGATCGGCCCATCCAGCGCGTCGGCGGAGTTGAGCGGTGAACCGTCATAGGTGCAGGGCACCGACAAACGGCCCGAGTTCACCAGCGGGCGGGCAAATTCATAATGCTCGGCCAGATCAAGAACCGCATCGCGCAGCAGGCGGCTCATCTCGGATTTCGGGGTGATGAAATCGGTCGATCGCGTCGAGTTCAGGATGTTTTCATCCGCCCCGTGGATACGTTCAATATCATAGCTGTCCAACAGGGTTTCATCAGCCTTGCCGTCAATCACCAGCTTCAACTTCCAACCCAGGTTGTCAGTGTCCTGCAGTCCCGAGTTCGCGCCGCGCGCGCCGAAAGGTGACACCTGATGCGCGGCGTCCCCGGCAAACAGCACGCGACCATGGCGGAATTTTTCCATCCGGCGGCATTGGAAGGTGTAGATCGAGACCCATTCAAGCTCGAACTCCACATCGTCGCCCAGCATGGCTTTCAGACGCGGAATCACGTTTTCAGGCTTCTTTTCCTCTTCCTTGTCGATGTCCCAGCCCAGTTGCAGGTCGATGCGCCAGACGCCATCGGGTTGCTTGTGCAAAAGCGCGGACTGGCCGCGGTTGAAGGGCGGGTCGAACCAGAACCAGCGTTCCGAGGGGAAATCGGCCTCCATGATCACGTCGGCAATCAGGAAGTTGTCCTCAAACACACGCCCGACGAAATCCAGCCCCAGCATCTGACGGGTGGGCGATCCGGCACCGTCACAGGCGATCAGCCAGTCCGCTTCGATGTTGTATGACCCCTCGGGCGTGTCGATTTCCAGCGTCGCGTGGTCGGGGTGGGTGCCGATGGCCGTGACCTTGTTGCCACCGCGTATTTCGATCGGTGCGCCTTCGGCTTCCAACTCGCGCACGCGATTCACAAGGTATTCTTCGAAATAGTATTGCTGAAGGTTGATGAAGGCCGGGCGTTGGTGGCCCTTTTCGGGCAGAAGCTCGAATTTGTAGACCTCGCGATCATCGAAAAAGACCTTGCCCACGTCCCATTCGACACCTTTGTCAACCATCGCCTGACCACAGCCCAGCCGGTCGAGGATTTCCAGCGGGCGCTTGGCAAAACAGATCGCACGAGATCCGAAGCTGACCTTGTCGTTGTCATCCACGATCACAACCTTCACACCTTGCTGCGCCAGGTCGATCCCCATGCCAAGCCCGATGGGACCGGCACCGATGATCACGACCGGGTGGCGCACCGGGGCAGCGGCATCCTGATCTGGGCTGCGTTCATAGGGGTAAAGCGGGACTTCGAAAATCTTGTTCATGCGGTTCTCCTCCGGCTGGCGATGGTCGCCGATACGCATCTTAGCGAAATTCGTTGCGAAAGCTACGAATCTGATGGGGATGCGCTGATATGCGTCACCGCATCCCGTTGTTTGTCAGCCTTGCAGGGCCGCCCACATCTCAAGATCGCGCTGGGCGGTCCAGATGCGCGGCGTGTCGATGCCACGGGCCTCGTCATAGGCGCGGGCGACGTTGAATGGCAGGCAGTGTTCATAGATCGCATAATCGGCGAATTTGGGGTCGCATTCGGCGCGGCAGGCGTCCCAGGCTTCTTTGAGCGATCCGCCACGGGCGGCGACCTTGGCCACCGGGCGATAGGTGCTTTCCACGAAATCGCGGGTGTTTTCAATGGCGGCGTTCACCATCTCTTTGCCAACAAGCGCATCCCCACGCCCCGGTGCAATCGCATCCACATCAAAGGCGG
This sequence comes from Aliiroseovarius zhejiangensis, assembly GCF_014656375.1. Classification (GTDB taxonomy): domain Bacteria; phylum Pseudomonadota; class Alphaproteobacteria; order Rhodobacterales; family Rhodobacteraceae; genus Aliiroseovarius; species Aliiroseovarius zhejiangensis. The sequence continues at coordinate 64,294 of NZ_BNCH01000009.1, forward strand.
CGATGTTGTCCAGCGTATCCCCCCAGTCGCTGAAATGCCCATCGCCGCAATAGCAGGCCGAGTGATATTCGACGATGTCGCCGGTGAACATCACGTTCTGATCCGGCACATGGATCACGATGTCACCCGCCGTATGGGCGCGGCCCAGATGCATCAGGTCGATGCGCCGGTTGCCCAGATAAACGGTTATGTCATCGGAAAAGGTGGTGGTCGGATAGGTCAGTCCGGGGATGCTTTCATGCCCCTCGAACAATCGCGGGAACCGCTGAAACTCGCTGTCCCAATCCTCCTGCCCGCGTTCGACCACCATCGCACGGGCAGTGTCGCCCATGATGATCTGATCCGCGCCATAGGCCGACGCGCCCAGCACGCGCACCGCGTGGTAATGGGTCAGCACCACATGGCTGATCGGCTTGTCAGTCACCGAACGCACACATTCGATCACCTTGCCTGCCAGTCGTGGGGTCGCTTGCGCCTCGACGATCATCACGCTGTCATCGCCGATGATCACGCCCGAGTTCGGGTCACCTTCGGCGGTGAAGGCGTAAAGCCCGTCGCCCACCTCGGTAAAGCTGATCTTCTTTTCGGTCATGTCGCCTTGCGACGCGAATGCTTTTGCCATGGGTTTCGTCCTTGATCTGTGTTCGGTTTAACGGGGCCAGTTGACGGCGGGCAGAATTTTTCCGACGCAATCGCCAAAGCCGATCTGGAAGCCATCGCCCTTGGCCGCCCCGCGCAGGGTCAGGGTGTCGCCATCTTCGATGAAGGTGCGGGTTTCTCCGGTGTCCAGCGTGAAGGGCTCGCGGCCGGCCCAGCTCATCTCCATCAGCGAGCCATATTCGGTCTTGGTCGGGCCTGAAATGGTGCCAGAGCCAAGCAGGTCGCCCACATTCATGCCGCAACCGCCCACCGCGTGGTGGCAAAGCTGTTCAGCGGCCGAATAATACATGCGCGTGTAGTTGGTTTCGCCAATGACGCTGGCCTTGTCGGCCCCTTCGGGTTGCATCAGCACCTGAAGGTCGATGTCATAAAGGCCGTCCTTGGTGCCATCCAGATAAGGCAGCAGTTCCTTTTCACGCTCGGGCGTGGGCGCGCGGAACTCTTCCAGTGCGGCGGCGGTCACGATCCATGGGGAAATCGAGGTGCCAAATGCTTTGCCCTGAAACGGGCCAAGCGGCTGGTATTCCCAGCCCTGTATGTCACGCGCGGACCAGTCATTCAGCAGCACATAGCCAAAGATCATGTCGTCCGCCTCGTCCACCGTGATCGGCTGGCCGAACTCCGACGCTTTGCCGACTATCGCCCCCATCTCAAGCTCGATATCCAGCCGCATCGAGGGGCCGAAGCTGGGCATCTCGGCGTCTGGTGCCTTGCGCTGACCGTTCGGGCGATGGATTGGGGTGCCCGAGATCACGACCGAGGACGCACGACCGTTATAACCGATCGGGATGTGCAGCCAGTTGGCGGGCAGGTCGGGCGAGCCACGCAGGATCGCGCCCATGTTCGCCGCGTGCTGACGACCGGCGTAGAAGTCGGTGTATTCCGAGACAAGGAAAGGCATGTGCAGCTCGGCGTCCGCTTGGGCCACCAACAAGGGTGCAACCGCGTCCTGTTCGGTCGCGCCTTCTCCCAACAGCTGTTCCAGACGGGCGCGCAGGGCGGCCCATGCGTCTGATCCCAGCTCCATCAGCTCGTTCCAGAAGGGAACGTCAAAAACGGGTTCGTCCCCGATCTCGATCAGGCCAGCTTCTTCAGCGGCCTGCATATCAAGGATCATATCCCCGATGGCGACGCCGCAGCGCGGCTCGCTGTCAGCGGTCGAGAACACGCCGTAAGGCAGGTTGTTCAGGGGAAAGGGTGTCTCGGCAGAGTTCGCGCTGTCCACCCATGACTTTTTCAGTTGGCTCATGTGATCCTCATTCGGCGTCCGGCTGTGCCTCGGGTCGCGCATCGGCGAAGGCAGGCAGGGCCAGACAGGTTTCTTCGATCTCGGTCAGGCGCGGATAGGGGGTCAGGTCCAGCCCCCAGCGCCGTGCGTTGTAATATTGCGCAACAAGACAGATATCCGCCAGTGACGGTGTGTCGGCAAAGGAAAAGCGCGTATCCTTGCGCACCATCTGTTCCAGCGCCTCAAAGCCCGTGTCCATCCAGTGGCACATCCATTGGCGCTTGGCCTCCACATCCGCGCCGAAGGTGTCGGCCAGATGGGACACCACGCGCAGGTTGTTCACCGGGTGAATGTCCATCGCAACGACATGGGCGGCGGCCAGAACCTTGGCGCGCGCAACCGGGTCCGACGGTAAAAGCGCCGGGTCTGGCTGGATCGCCTCAAGATAGTCGATGATCGCCAGCGACTGAGTCAGGACAGTGCCGCCCTCCAGCTCCAGCGAGGGTACCAGATGGGTCGGATTCTTCGCAACATACGCAGGCGTATGTTGTTGCCCGCCATCCTTCACCAGATGCACGGACACGTGGGCGACGCTGATCCCCTTCAGGTTCAATGCAATCCGCACGCGATAGGCCGCCGTCGAACGCCAATATCCATAGAGCGTCATCATTTTTTGCCGGGCGTCCCGTCGAATTTCTTCTCAAGGCTGTCCCAGCAGTCGATATAGTCATCCTGCAACGGCGCCTCATTCGCTGCAAACGCGGTCAGGTGTTGCGGGAAACGGGTCTCGAACATGAAGGACATGGTATTTTCCAGCTTCTCGGGGCCGAGGTTCGAATTCGACGCGCCTTCAAACGCATCGCGGTCCGGCCCGTGTGGCAGCATCATGTTGTGAAGGCTCACGCCTCCAGGCACGAAGCCATGCGGCTTGGCGTCATACTGGCCGTAAATGTTGCCCATCAGCTCGGACATGATGTTCTTGTGATACCACGGCGGACGGAAGGTGTTTTCAGCCACCATCCAGCGTTCGCGGAACAGCACGAAGTCGATATTCGCGGTGCCCGGCTGGCCCGAAGGCGCGGTCAGCACGGTGAAGATCGACGGATCCGGGTGGTCAAACAGGATCGCGCCGACCGGGCAATAGGTGGTCAGGTCGTATTTGTATGGTGCGTAGTTGCCGTGCCATGCCACCACGTCCAGCGGGGATTGACCAATTTCCGTTTTGTGGAACTGACCACACCACTTGATGGTGATGGTCGACGGCACCTCGCGATCCTCAAACGCGGCCACAGGGGCCTTGAAGTCACGCGGGTTGGCCATGCAGTTGGCACCAATCGGGCCACGACCGGGCATCTCGAATTTCTGGCCATAGTTTTCACAGACGAAACCACGGGCAGGGCCTTCCAGAAGTTCCACACGATAGACAAGTCCACGCGGGATGATGCCGATTTCCTGCGGCTGAAGGTCAATGATGCCCAGTTCGGTATAGAACCGCAGCTTGCCTTCCTGCGGCACGACCAGCAGCTCGCTGTCGGCCGAGAAGAAATAGTCGTCCACCATGGATTCGGTAACCAGATAGATGTGGCTGGCCATACCGACCTGCGTGTTCACGTCGCCCGCCGTGGTCATGGTGCGCATGCCGGTGATCCAGTTCAGACCCTCGGTCGTCGGCACCGGATCCCAGCGGTACTGGCCCAGGCTGACCACGTCCGGGTCGACATTGGGCGCCGATTTCCAATACGGCACGTCGATCTTTGTATACCGCGCCGAGTGTTTCACCGACGGGCGGATGCGATAGGTCCATGTCCGCTCGGGCGGGTTGGCGGTGAAGGCGGTGCCGGACAGTTGTTCGCCATAGAGACCATATTCGCATTTCTGCGGGCTGTTCATCCCTTGCGGCAGCGCACCGGGCAGGGCCTCGGTCTCGAAGTCATTGGCCCATCCGGGCATGTAATGGGTGTCGGTGCCAACGGCGGACACCGCGCGCGTCATGTCGCGCGACGGGCTGTGCTGGTTCATCTGAAGCCTCGTTTCAATACCCCTTGCGGGGCCAATCCTGTTTGCCCGTCAATCGTATCGTTGCGATTGAAATGAAGTCAAGGGAAAGTGAATCTTCACAGGTGAAGTAATAATTTCCAACAATTTGAAAGGTTAAGTCCACGTCAACTTCGTCCCGCTATCACTGATCCCGGGTGAAAGACGAGGTGGTGAGATGCGCGCAAACGCAAATGCGCCAGTTATCATCAAGAAGGTAAAGAAGGTCAGCGGTGGTGGACACCACGGCGGCGCATGGAAAGTGGCTTATGCCGATTTCGTGACTGCCATGATGGCCTTCTTTCTTCTGATGTGGCTGTTGAACGCAACAACGGAAAAGCAACGCAAGGGGATCGCGGATTACTTCAATCCGACCATCCCGGTGACCCGTGTGTCGGGCGGGGGGGATGGGTCGTTCGGCGGTGACAGCGTTTTTGTCGAGGAAATCCTGTCGCAAACCGGGAACGGCGGCATTCCGCGTGACCCAACTCTGGACCAGGGTGGCTTGGGGGACGACGCGGCCACCGAAAACGCGCGACTGGAGGAGCTGGAGCAGATGCTGTTCGCCCGTGGCGGTGAAAGCATGGCCAGCGATGATATCGCCCGGCACATCGTGACCCGTGTCACTGACGAAGGCCTGTTGGTCGAACTGTTCGACCTTGATGGCGCGCCGCTGTTTGAACCGGGCACGACGACACCCACTGCAGTGCTGTCGGAATTGGTTGCGATGATCGCCCGCGTCTTCGATCTGGTCGAAAACGGGGTGGCAATCGAAGGCCATGTGGCCACGCAACCGGTGGTGGTGATCGAAAACACCGCCTGGAGCTTGTCGACCGGCCGCGCGACCCGGTTACGCGAGATGTTCGAAGAAAGCCCCTTGGGGGCTGATCGCATCACCCGCGTGACCGGCCATGCCGACCGCGAGCCGGTGGTCGCCGATGCCATGGCGATCCGAAACAACCGGATCGAGCTGATTCTGTTGCGCTCGGGTCGTTGACGGCTTGGTTCGACGCCTGATTTGCCTGCAATTTTAGCCGTTAGGCGCCTGTTAAGGTCGGGCCAGTAAGGATGAAAGCCGACATAGAGGTAGATGCAGCAGAAAGGCGCACCATGACGATTTCCTCCTCACTCAGTGCCGGCGTCGCCGGATTGAATGCACATGCAACCAAACTGGCCACGATCTCGGACAACATCGCCAACTCTTCGACGTTTGGCTACAAACGTGCCACGGCGGATTTCCAGAACCTTGTGATCGGGGGGCTGGCCGGGGCGGGCACCTATTCTGCGGGTGGCGTACGCACGACAACGCAACGCCTGATCGACGAACACGGCCCGCTGATTTCCACATCCAACCCGATGGACATCGCAATCGGTGGGCGCGGCATGTTGCCCGTCACGCAAGAGGTGTATCGCGACGCAAATCCCGGCGAACGCCCGATGATGATGACCACGACCGGATCGTTCCGCACCGATTCCGAAGGTGTGTTGAAAACCGAAACCGGTCTGGTGTTGCTGGGCTGGCCGGCCGATGCGGATGGAAACGTGGCGACGTTCCCGCGCGACACGGGGGTGGGACTTGAACCGGTGGTCATCAACGCCAACCAGACGGCGGGTGATCCGACAACCACGATGAAGCTTGGTGTCAATCTGCCCGCGGTCGAAACCGAGGCGGGATCAGCGGGAACCGCACGCCCGCTGTCGGTGGAATATTTCGGCAACCTCGGTACATCCGAGACACTGGATTTCTCGTTCACGCCGATCGTGCCGGCGACAGGATCGTCGAACCAGTGGACCATGGTCATCACCGACAGCGCTTCAGGTGGCGCTACGGTGGGGGAATACACCCTGACCTTCGATGATTCGCGCACGGATGGCGGTTCACTTGCCTCGGTCGTCGTGGTGTCTGGTGGCACCTACAATGCAACGAATGGTACACTGGATCTGACCGTCGCGGGCGGCCCGCTGTCGCTGACCATCGGCAAGATCGGGGATCCGAACGGGTTGACCCAACTGTCAGACAGTTTCGCACCGGTTGCGATCACCAAGAATGGCTCGCCGGTGGGCAATCTGACGGCCGTTCAGATTGATGAACACGGATACATCAAGGCGACTTATGACACCGGGTTCATTCGCACGATCTATCAGGTTCCATTGGTGGATGTGCCCAATCCGAACGGGCTGATCTCGATCTCGAACCAGGCCTATCAGGTGTCACCCGAAAGCGGATCGTTCTTCATGTGGGATGCCGGTGACGGTCCGACAGGCGAAGTCGTGGGTTTCGCGCGCGAAGGTTCGACCACGGATGTGGCGGGCGAGTTGACCAGCCTGATTCAGACGCAGCGGGCCTATAGCTCGAACGCGAAGGTCATCCAGACGGTGGATGAGATGCTGCAAGAAACCACCAACATCAAACGCTGATAACAGAGGCTTGATCAGAGACTGACCGATGAGCATTTCCGGCGCCTTCTCGAACGCCCTGTCAGGGCTGACCGCCACATCGCGCGCGGCCGAGCTTGTCTCGTCCAACGTTGCGAATGCGATGACGGAAGGCTACGGCACGCGCTCATTGGCGTTGTCAGCCCAAACCCCCGGAAGCGGCGGAGTGCGGATCGATGGCGTGCTGCGGCAAATGGACGACGTTCTGATCGGGGACCGGCGACTGGCCGATGCCGCAACCGGGTATCACGGCGCGCAGAATACGTTTCTGCAGGGGGTGGAGCAGGCGATCGGTACGCCCGATCAGCCCGCGTCTCTGTCCGGCCGTCTGGCGCAGTTCGAGGCAACGCTGATCGAAGCGGCAGCGCGCCCCGACAGTCAGACCCGCCAGTCCGCCGTCCTGAACGCCGCCCAGGGTCTGACCACGCATTTGAAGGCCACATCAGATCATATTCAGGCCGCGCGGCTGGATGCGGATCAGGCAATTGCGGGAATGGTTGCAACGCTGAATGCGGGGCTCGAGGATGTACGGGCGTTGAACGTCAAGATCCAGGCCGCGCAGGCACGCGGTACCGACCCGTCCGGCCTGATGGACCTGCGACAGCAGAAAATCGACGCGCTGTCGCCGATCGTGCCGCTGAAACAGCTGCCGCGCGACAATGGCTCGGTTGCCCTGGTTACCACGGGTGGGGCGATGTTGCTGGATGGCAAACCCGCCACCCTTGGTTTTTCAACTGTCAACATGATCGTGCCCGAGATGACACGCGCCGGTGGTGCGTTGTCGGGTCTGACGCTGAACGGGCAGCCGCTTGAAGCCGGTGGGGATCGCAGCCCGCTGGCCGGCGGCGCCCTGTCTGGCCTGTTTGCCGTGCGCGATGAGCTCGCTGTTGTTGCGCAGGAACGATTGGATGGATTTGCCCGCAATCTTGTCGAACGGTTTCAGGATCCCACTCTTGATGCAACGCGTGCACCGGGCGATCCGGGTCTGTTTACTGATGCCGGTGCAGCCTTTGCACCCGCTGACGAAGTGGCGCTGTCGTCGCGGCTGATGCTGAATGCCGCGGTCGACCCGGCCCAGGGCGGATCGCTTTGGCGATTGCGCGACGGGCTGGGCGCGGCCGCGCAGGGCAATGTGGGCGATGCCAGTTTGCTGAACGGCCTCATTGACGGGCTTGGAGCGATACGAACCCCGGTGTCAGGCGGGTTTACTTCCACCGCGCATTCCACAGCCGGCTTGGCGTCCGAGCTTCTGTCAAGCATCAGTTCAGAGCGGCTTCAGACCGAAGCCCGGCTCGGATTTGCCTCGTCCCAACAGCAGACACTGCGTCAGATGGAGTTTGCGCAAGGGGTCGATACCGATGCCCAGATGCAAAAGCTGATGCAGATTGAACAGGCCTATGCCGCGAATGCGCGCGTCATGTCGACCGCCGATGAAATGATCCAGACCTTGCTGGCCATCTAGGAGGGTAGAATGCCAATCGTAAGTTACGGAGATCTTGCCAGCACATTTCAGACCCGCCACCTGACGGCACAGATCAAGCAGGATATGACGCGTCTGGGTCTGGAATTGTCAACCGGTCGCAAAGCAGAACTGGCAACCCAGGTATCGGGCGATTTCGGCACGGTGGCTGGTGTCGAACACAGTTTGAAGCTGCAATCAGCTTATGCCCAAAGCATAGCCGAGGCCACGACCGTGCTTGACGGTACGCAAACGGTGCTGGGTGCCGTTCAGAACCAAGCCGAGGCCGTATCGGGCGATCTTATATTGGCTGTCAGTTCGCGGAACAGCGGATTGTTGCACGCCACCGCTGTGGATGCGCGGGAACGGATGGCATCAGTGATCTCGAACCTCAACACCAGTCTCGGCGGGCGGGCGCTGTTTGCAGGGGCAGCAAGCGATGGTCCTGCGCTGGCGGGGGCAGACGCAATCTTGTCAGAGGTCATGACCGCGATCGCAGGGGAAACCACCGCAGCCGGAGTATCAGACCGGATTGACGACTGGTTCACAGCGCCCGGTGACGGGTTTGACAGCATGGCCTATCAGGGCGCCGATAAGGATTTGGGGCCATTTCGCCTGCGCGTTGGTGAAACCGCATCGCAACCCCTGCGCGCTGACAACACCGAAATCCGCGATCTTCTGGCCGCGCTTGCCAAGTCCGCCGTGCTGGCCGAAGGAGCCCTGGCGGGTGATCTCGACGCGCAGCGGGCGCTTGCCAACCGATCCTCAGGCAATCTTCTGGATGCGATTGACGGGTTGACCAGCGCGCGGGCTGACATTGGCCGGATCGAGGCGCGGATCGAGGCGGCCGCGGCCAGCAACGCCGCCGAAAAAACTGCGCTGGAACTGTCCTATAATCGTCTGACCGCCGCCGACCCCTATGAAACGGCGACCGCTTTGCAGGCGCTGTATGACCAAATGGAAAGCCTTTACACCGTGACGGCCCGGCTTTCTTCCCTGAATTTCACGGATTACATGCGATGACCCGGTTCTTGATCCTCACTCTCTGGTTCGTTTTTTCGATAACGGCCGCGCAGGCCAATACCGTGCGCATCAAGGATCTGGTGGAATTCGATGGCGTGCGGGGCAACGATCTGGTGGGGTATGGGCTGGTGGTCGGGTTGAATGGCACCGGTGACGGAATCCGAAACGCGCCATTTACCGAAGACATCATGTCCAACATCCTGGAACGGCTAGGCGTCAACATCACGGGCGAGCAGTTCCGCCCGAAGAATGTGGCCGCTGTTTTCGTGACCGCCGCCCTGCCCCCCTTTGCGCGCGCCGGATCGCGGATTGATGTGACGGTTTCGGCCATCGGTGATGCAAAAAGCCTGCTGGGCGGAACCCTGATCATGACACCTTTGAACGCGGCAGATGGCGAAATCTATGCCGTCGGACAAGGCACTGTCATCGCAGGCGGGGCGGTCGCGGAGGGGGACGCTGGCAAGGTAACGCAAGGTGTACCGACAAGTGGCGTCATTCCCAACGGCGCGCGGGTCGAGCAAGAGATCGACTTTGACTTTACCAAGCTGAAATCCATTCGGCTGGCGCTGCGCACCCCCGATTTCACCACCGCCGAGCGGATCGAGCGCGCGATCAATGCCAGGTTTGACCGGGTGGTATCCCGTATGCTGGACAGCGGCACAGTCGTTGTCGATATCGGCGCAACCCGTGCCATATCGCCCGCCCATGCGATTGGGACCATCGAAAACCTGGGGGTGGAACCCGAACGGAAAGCAAAAGTTGTCGTGGATCAACGGTCTGGCACCATTGTCATGGGGTCAGATGTGCGGATCAGCCGCGTTGCGGTATCGCAGGGCAACTTGACCCTGCGCATACAGGAAACCCCGGTTGTTGTGCAGCCCAATCCATTCTCGAACGGCGAGCCGATACTGGTGCCGCGCACCCAAGCGGGGATCGAGAAAGAGCCGGGCATCGGGCTGGCGGAGGTGGATGGCGGCGCGTCCCTGTCAGATGTCATTGCGGGGCTGAATGCGCTGGGCGTTGCGCCTCGGGACCTGATCGACATACTGAAAAGCATCAAGGCTGCTGGGGCACTTCATGCGGATTTTGTTGTTCGCTGAAACCGACAAGGCGCAGTGGTTAACCGGCCGCGCTGAGATCCGAAGGCGGTGACGCCTTTCACAATAACTGCCGTCGTTATTTCATCGCCTGTTTCTGCTAGCGACGCGGGCATGCCTTCTTGATCTATCCACGCAGCCTTCGAAAAACACATGCTCACCGCAGTCACTTTTACGGCGCGATTAACTGGCCTGCCAACTGATCATCCGGCATTGAACAGGCTGCTTTAGAGGCGGGCGTCCTGAATTTTGCTTGAAATCCACATTTAGACGGGCAAAACTCCACAGATATGTGAGAAAATGTGGTTATGCCTAGAGTCCTGAGCAGACCACCGATCCGGAGGCCGATGTGGCGGGCGAGACCAAACATTCCTATCGCGAGCTGGAAATGCTGGATGCCATTCGCAGAGTCGGGGGCTTTGCCAAGAACTCGGACCTTGCCAGCACCCTGAACGTATCCGAGGAAACTGTGCGCCGCACCATCAAGGCATTGTCGAAGGCCGGGTCGGTCGCGCGGGTGCATGGCGGCGCCTATCTTGTCGGCACACAAAGCGACCCCAGCTTCTTCAAACGGATCGAACAACACGCAACGGAAAAACGAACCGTCGCCAAGGCCCTTCTGCGCGAGGTTCAGGATGGCATGACTCTGTTCCTGGACGTGGGCAGCACAACGTCGTTCGTTGCAGAAGAGCTGCGTGCACGCGGTGCGCTTTCCGTTGTCACCAACTCGGTCCAAGTGGCGCAGACGCTGGTGGGTCACAACAACAACCGCGTCTATCTTCTGGGAGGCGAGATGCATGCCGACGAGCTGGGCGCATTCGGCCATGTGGCGGAACAGCAGGCGCGGCAGTTCTGCTTTGACCTTGCCGTGCTCAGCGCCGATGCGCTGCACCCCAAACATGGGTTTCTGTATTTGAACCGGGCCGAAGCAGAGTTGGCCTCGGTCGTGATCGGAAACACGGATGCTTCGGTCGTTGCGATGACCCATCACAAGTTCGGATCGAAAGCGCCGCATCAAGGCTTCCTGCCGCACAGAATTGACCGTCTGATCGTGGATCGTGCGCCGCAGGACAGTCTGGCACAGCAGTTGGAGAGCTGGGGTGTAGCCGTCCGCAACATTTCCGATGAGGTTGTGGAATGCTGACAGGGGCGGACACCACGGTTATCCATGCCAGCAAGATCGCCGCGCGCGCCGCCGAGGCGGCCATGGGTTATTTTCGCAATCTGCTTGACGTTGAGCTGAAGGCGGATGAAAGCCCGGTTACCCAAGCCGATCGCGGGGTTGAACTGCGTGTGCGCGACTATCTTAAAACGCATTTTCCCGACGATGGCATACTGGGCGAAGAGTTTGGCCCAACCGACCTGACCGTGGACCACGTTTGGAGCATTGATCCGATTGATGGAACGCGGTCCTTTTTGTCGGGCCATCCGCTGTTCGGGTTTCTTCTGGCGCGGCTTTGCAGGGGCATCCCTGACATCGGGCTGATCGGGATGCCTGCGCTGAACGAAACGGTAATCGGCGTGCGGGGTGGTCAGACGACGCTGAATGGCACCCGAATCCATGCCTCGTCGCAAACGGTGTTGGATCAGGCGATCCTGTATATCAACGAAGCAGAGAAGATATACGCCCGACACCCGCAGGTTTTTGACCAGCTTGTCGCGGCGGGCCAGACGCGACGGTTCGGGTATGACTGCTATCCCCATGCGCTGGTTGCGATGGGACATGCCGATGCGGTGGTGGACGAGGATCTGCAACCCTATGATTACCTGCCCCTGGTGCCGGTGATCGAGGCTGCCGGAGGTGTTATCACCGACTGGAATGGCAATGCCCTGACGATGGAATCGGGCACCTCGGGCATTGTCACGGCGGCGACTCCTGCGCTTCACTCTGAGTTGCTTGAACTGGTGGGGGTCTGACATGGCAATCGTGACCTTTGTCATCAGCCTTGCGGGGGCCACCATGCTTCTGCTGTTCGCCGTGCGCATGGTGCGCACCGGGATCGAACGCAGCTTTGGCGCTGCGTTCCAACGCATGTTGACCGAGAATCACAGCCTGATCGGGGCCAGCTTCACTGGTGTTTTCCTGGCGGTCGTGCTGCAAAGTTCGGCGGCGGTGGCGCTTCTGGCGACAGGGTTTGCGGCCAGTGGGTATCTTGCCTTTCCGACCGGTCTTGCAATTGTATTGGGCGGCGATCTGGGATCGGCGCTGATCATCCAGATCCTGTCGTTCAAGCTGGACTGGCTGGTGCCCTTGTTGCTTGCGGTTGGCGGTTGGCTTTTCGTCAAAGTCGAAAACAAGAGGGGACGGCAGTTTGGCCGCATCCTTATGGGGGTCGCGTTCATCCTGATCTCGCTGCAATTTCTGCGCGAAGCGGTGGAGCCGATCCGTGACAGCGCCTTTCTTCCGGCCGTTTCCGGCTATCTGGCGCGGGACTTTCTGACGGCCTTCATCGTCGGCGCCGCCCTGGCTTTCGTGATGCATTCCAGCGTGGCCGCCATCCTGATGTGCGTGACGCTTGTCCAGATCGGCGCCATTCCCTTTGCTGCGGCCCTGTCGCTGCTTCTGGGTGCCAATCTTGGCAGTGCGTTCATTCCGATCTGGCTGACCCGCGGCATGCCGAATGCCGGGCGGCGCATCCCGTTTGCGAACCTTGTTCTGCGGGGAAGCTGGGCGTTGATCGTGCTGTTGGTGATCAATCTTCTGGCTGATCCCGACTTGTTGCTTCTGGTCAGCCCCGGTCAGTCGCTGATCTATGCCCATATCGGATTCAACCTTTCACTTCTGGTGCTGGTCCTGCCTTTTTGCGGGTTGATCGAGGGCCCGATCACTCAGTTGCTGCCGAAACATAATCGAGGACAATCGGCCCTGCCGGAACAGCCTGCCAGCGCCCTGGACCCGGCCGCGCTTGATGCGCCGCAGCAGGCAATTGCCAGCCTGAAACGTGAATTGTTGCGGATGATCGGGCAGGTCGAACGAATGTTTCGCACAGTCCCCCAGCTTTACAACGCGACGGATAGCTCGGTTCTGCGGGCGACGCGCGCCTTGGATGACGAGGTGAACGAGATGTTGTCAGGCATCCGCACTTATGTTGCCAGCATGCCGCAGGAAAGCTGTTCCAAGGACGAAACAAAGACCATTCGCGGCTTGATGGAGTACGCCATCCGGCTGGAAGCGGCCGGTGATGTGATCGGACGCAAACTGACATCGGTGGCGAAAGAGAAGCTGGATGGTCACCTGAGCTTTTCGCAGGAGGGGTGGGCCGAGCTCGTTCGGATGTATGAAGCGGTTTGTGCGAATTTCCACCTGGCCAGCAATGTTCTGGTGTCCGACGATCTGGAAAGCGCGCGCCTGCTTGTGGTCGAGAAGGCCGAGTTCAAACGCGCAGAACGCAAAAGCCGCAAGTATCATCTTGCCCGACTACAGAACGGGCGTGTGGAGAGCTTTGATACCAGCGACATTCACTTGGAAACGCTGCGCGCCCTTCGGGACATCAACAACCACATTGCCGCGATTGCCTATCCGATCCTGTATCGCAACGGGCAGCTTCTCGAAACGCGCCTGATCGAGGATCTGGACGCGAAGGAAGTCAGCGACTGAAACATGAAAAGGGGCGCGCAGATGAAGATCGAAACACGCCGCATCGCAAAGCCGCCGCCTTGTCATAAAACAATGATAAACGTGTGTCACAAGGCGCCGCACAAGGTGCGCGTGTCACGACGCTTCGGAAAGCGCGTGTTGCGTGCAGGGTATCATTGAGTGAGCTTGGTATAAGCCAAGCCGATTATATGGTAGGTATAATCGATTTTTCTTGTCGTCAGAACCTGCCAAACTGGCTTGAAAACAGATGGCGCGGAAGCTGATCGACCGCGTCACGAAAACAAAAGATCAACAGAGGAGAAAAGAATGAAACACACAGCAAAAAGACTTGCGTCGTTTCTGGCCGGCGTTGCCTTCGCCACGGCGGCCATCGCCGAAACGGAACTGACAGTCTATACTGCCGTCGAGGCCGAGGATCTGGCCCGCTACGCGGAAACCTTCAACCAGAGCCATCCGGACATCAAGATCAACTGGGTGCGCGATTCCACCGGGATCATCACGGCAAAGCTGCTGGCCGAACGTGACAACCCGCAGGCCGACGTGATCTGGGGTCTGGCAGCCACGTCGCTTCTGCTGCTGAAATCAGAAGGCATGCTTGAACCCTATGCCCCCGCCGGGGTCGAAAACCTGGACCCGAAATTCGTGGACGGGGACACTCCGCCGGCATGGGTCGGTATGGATGCCTGGGTGGCCGCAGTTTGCTACAACACGGTCGAAGCTGAAAAACTCGGTCTGACCCCGCCGACGTCGTGGAAGGACCTGACTGACCCGATGTATGCCGGTCACGTGATCATGCCAAACCCCAATTCCTCCGGCACTGGGTTCCTTGACGTGTCCAGCTGGCTGCAACTGTTCGGTGAAGAAGGCGGTTGGGAATACATGGACGCGCTGCACGAAAACATCGCGCGCTATACCCATTCCGGGTCGAAGCCGTGCAAGCTGGCCGCATCGGGGGAAATTCCGATCGGCATCTCGTTTGCCTTCCGGGGTGCAAAGTCGAAAGCCGACGGTGCGCCGCTGGAAATCATCGTGCCATCCGAAGGGGTCGGCTGGGACATGGAAGCCACGGCGATTGTCGCGGGCACGGCCAATCTTGAAGCCGCGCAGACCCTTGTTGACTTCACCGTCACCAAGGAAGCTAACGAGATGTACAACACCGGCTATGCGGTTGTCGCCTATCCAGGCATCGCCAAGCCGGTCGAGCACTTCCCCGAGGGGCTGCTGGATGCAATGATCGAAAACGACTTCGAGTTCGCGGCAAATAACCGGGCCGCCATTCTGGAAGAATGGCAGCGCCGCTATGACGGCAAGTCCGAACCCAAGTCCTGAGCCAATCAAGCAGGGGGCGCAACCCGCCCCCTGCTGTCCCACACACCCCTTCCGGAACTGAGATTTTCCCGGCCGCGCCCGGTTTGAACAGGCCGTGAGCCGACGGAACATGTAAGGAAAAGCCCGTGATTCAAGACACCGCTATCGGTCAGAAAACCTATCTCAGCATCGACAAGCTGTGGAAAGCCTTCGGCAGCTTTCTTGCGCTGAAAGACATCTCGCTGGACATCAACGATGGTGAGTTCGTCTGCTTCCTTGGCCCGTCTGGCTGCGGCAAGACCACCTTGCTCAGGGCGATTGCGGGTCTTGATCTGCAAACCAAGGGGACGGTGATGCAGGATGGTCGGGATGTGTCGAACCTGCCGCCGTCCGAGCGGGATTTCGGCATCGTGTTTCAGTCCTATGCGCTGTTTCCCAACCTGACGATTGAAAAGAACATTGCTTTTGGGCTTGAAAACACGGGCCGCAGCAAATCCGAAATCGCCGTGCGTGTCAGCGAGTTGCTGGATCTGGTTGGCCTGCCGGACCAAGGTTCGAAATACCCCGCGCAACTGTCCGGCGGCCAACAGCAGCGGATCGCACTGGCCCGCGCGATTGCCACCAAGCCCGGCCTGCTGCTTCTGGATGAACCGCTTTCGGCGCTGGACGCCAAAGTGCGCGTACATCTGCGTCACGAGATCAAGGAGCTTCAGCGCAAGCTGGGGGTGACCACCGTGATGGTGACGCATGATCAGGAAGAGGCCCTGGCGATGGCCGACCGGATCGTTGTGATGAACCATGGTGTGATCGAACAGGTCGGCTCACCCACCGAGGTTTATCGCGAACCGGCAAATCTGTTTGTCGCCGATTTCATCGGCGAGATGAATCAGATTGAATCCATGGTGGCCAAGGGCGGACGTCTCAGCGTCGGGGAAAAAACCTTTGCCTGCCATCCGCACCCGTTCCCTGACGGCACCGCCGTCATCGCCGCCATTCGCCCCGAGGACATCATCCCGCACGAAGATGGCTATACATCAGAGGATCCGAACCGGAACTGCATCGACGTTCTGCTGAACGAGATGGAGTTCCTGGGATCGTTCTGGCGTTGCCGTCTGCAGAATGAAAGGTTCGGCCAGTCCGAATTGATTGCCGACTTTTCGATCAACGCGGTCCGCCGGTTGGGATTGGGAGAAGGCCGCAAGATGGTTATCGAACTGCCAACCGACCGCCTGATGGCCTTTGACCGCCCGGAGGCAATCTGATGGCCGACGTCACCGACTATGCGAACCTGCCGGACGGCCCGGTCGTAAAAGGCAAGCTCAGCCGCGATGATATCATGATGCGCGGCGGGATGCTGGTGATTGCCCTCTACCTTGTCGTCACCCTTGCCTTTCCGCTGTATGCGATGCTGTCGAAATCCTTTTCGACCTTCCGCTTCGACCTGTCGCAATATGAGTTTCAGGTCAGCGACGAAAACGGCGTGTTCGATGGCACGGTGTTGAATGGCGCTGAGCTGAATGCGCAAACCGGTGTGATTGACGAGGCTGAACTGAGCACCGGATCGGATGGCCGCATCGGCGTAACTGGGTTTTTCCCGGATTTCAGTTTCCGCAGTCCGGTCATGTACCAGATCCGGAACACAAGCGATCAGGGTCGCTTTCTGGTCGGCTCCACGCTGCAGGACGGCACCGATTGGGTGACGCTGGACAGCAACACCTTCCGCCGGGTGCAGTTGCGGCCGGTGAAATCGACCGGGTTCGACAATTTCGTCAACTATTTCTCAACGCCTGCGCTGTTCAACTCGATCAAGAACTCGCTTTGGATCGCGGTGGTCAGCACCATCGTGACCGTGACACTGGCGTTCTGGTTCGCCTATGCGCTGAGCCGCAGTTGTATGCGTTTCAAGGGCGTGTTTCGACTGATCGCCATGGCGCCCATTCTTGTGCCGTCGCTGTTGCCCGGCATCGCGCTGGTCTATCTGTTCGGCAATCAGGGCATGATCAAAGAGCTTCTGTTTGGGGCCAGCATCTATGGCCCGATCGGGATCGTCATCGGGTCGATTTTCTTCACCTTCCCGCATGCGTTCATCATCATATCGACCGCGCTGGCGATTTCGGATGCACGGCTCTACGAAGCGGCGGCAAGCCTGCGCGCCACCCGCTGGCGCACCTTCTGGACCGTCACAATTCCCGGCGCGCGCTATGGCCTGATCTCGGCGGCGTTTGTGGTGTTCAACCTTGTCATCACCGATTTCGGCCTGCCGAAAGTCATTGGCGGTCAGTTCAACGTGTTGGCCGTGGACATCTATAAACAGGTGATCGGCCAGCAGAATTTCGAGATGGGCGCGGTGGTGTCCGTGGTGCTTGTGATCCCCGCGATTTTCGCCTTTGCCATCGACCGGTTGGTGCAGTCGAAACAGGTGGCGCTTCTTTCCGCCCGCTCCGTGCCTTATCAACCCCAACCCAACAAGCGCACTGACACATTGTCGTTCATCTATTGCACATTGGTGGGCCTGTTTATTGTTGGCATTCTGGCAGTCTGCCAATTCGCGGCATTGATCAAGTTCTGGCCCTATGACTTGAGCCTGAGCCTGAACAACTACCAGTTCGACAAGATGGATGGCGGCGGCTGGGGGTCTTACTACAATTCGATCAAACTGGGTCTGCTGACGGCAGTGTTCGGGACGGCCATCGTGTTCTTCGGCGCCTATCTGGTCGAAAAGACCAAGGGTTTCAAAACCGGCCGCGCGTTGTTCCAGATGTTTGCGATGCTGCCCATGGCCATTCCGGGAATGGTGCTGGGTCTGGCCTACATCTTCTTTTTCAACAACCCGTCCAACCCGTTGAATGCGATCTATGGCACCATGGCGATTTTGGTCATCTGTTCGGTGACACACTTCTATACGGTGTCGCACCTGACCGCGGTCACCGCGTTGAAACAGATGGATCGCGAGTTTGAATCGGTGTCGGCATCCTTGAAGCAACCCACGATGAAACTCTTCAGCCGGGTGACCGTGCCGGTGTGCCTGCCGTCGATCCTGGACATCTCGATCTATCTGTTCGTGAACGCGATGACGACGGTGTCAGCGGTGGTGTTCCTGTATTCGCCCAAGACATCGCTGGCGTCGATTGCGGTGCTGAACATGGATGACGCTGGGGATATTGCCCCTGCGGCAGCGATGGGAATGATGATCTTCTACACCAACGCGGCGGCGCGGATCATTCACCTGATTGTATCCAAGGGTGTGCTGATGCGCACGCAGGCGTGGCGGACACGCTGATCACCCGCTGAGAAGATCAAGAAGCGCCGGCCAGCCCCCCGGCGCTTTTTTCTTGCTGGGCATTTCGCGCGAACTCCATGAAGGCGCGGATCACTTTGACATCGCGCCGTTGCGCCAGATGCACCAAGGTCTCGCTCATCTCGATATCCGCGTCGACAAGCTGAATCTGCACCAGCCGGTCGTCATGCCCGTATTCGGCCAGCGAAACGAACCCGATCCCGGCGCCCGAAGCCACGACCTCGCGCACCGCTTCGCGCCCTTCGGCCACGATGGCGGGGGTCAGTGTCAGCCCCTTTTTCTTTGCGCGTTCTTCCAGCTTCTGGCGGGTCTTTGAGCCCTGTTCGCGAAAGATCAGCGGCAGGTCTGCCAGGTCTTGCAGGCTGAGCGACCGCCGTTTGGCCAGTGACGACCCGCGTGCGGCAAAGGCTGTGATCTTTGTGGTGCTAAGGTTCAGAGCTTCCATGTCGTTGCCGGGGGTCAGGCTGCCGACGATGCCGATCTCGGCGTTATAGGCGCGCAGGTCTTCCAGAATCTCCTCGGTGTTGCCCGTGCGCAATGTGACTGAGATATCGGGATATCGTTTGCGGAAATCGCCAAGGAAGTGGGTGATGTGATGGGCGCTGTCGGCGATGATGCGCAGCTCACCGTCAATCGCAGCACTGGTCGCGGACATGTAGTCTTCGATCTGCTGCTCGATCTCGAAATACTGCTTGGTGTAAAGGAAAAGTTGCGCGCCCTCCTCGGTCAGCCGCACACGCTTGCGTTCGCGGTGAAACAGAAGTGTGTCGTGATCCTGCTCCAGCTTTTTCACCTGTTCCGAGATGGCGGGCTGGGTCAGGTAAAGTGCTTCGGCGGCACGGGAAAAACCACCCAGAAGGGCGACATGGTGAAAGGCTTTTAACTGGCTGTGGCGCATGGGTTTTCCGGTTAGTCCATTGTATAAGAAGATCTTATGCTTTGATCGTTAATTGCAATTTCACATATAGGTCAAACTGCTGCAATGCTGTTCTTGCGTTCCCCTTTTCGGAGACAAGACATGACCGCCGCAAACCTCAAAATCGAACCGCCGCGTTTGGGCGAGCCGTACCTTCTGACCCCCGGTCCCTTGACCACGTCATATGCCGTGAAAGAGGCGATGCTGCGCGATTGGGGCAGCTGGGATGATGATTTCCGCGCCATGACCCGCGAGATGCGCCAGCGCCTTCTGGCGCTGTTGGGTGACGGCTCCGATGATTTCGACTGCGTACCGATGCAGGGCAGCGGAACGTTCTCGGTCGAGGCGATGCTGGCGTCGTTCATTCCACGCGATGGCAAGGCCTTGGTGCTGGCAAATGGTGCCTATGGGATGCGATCGGCGCAGACGTTGGAGTATCTTGGGCGTGATCATATCGTGCTGAACAAGGGTGATTACCTGCCGCCGCGTGGCGACGAGGTGGCGCAGATCCTGACCGACGATCCGGCGATCACCCATGTCGTTGCAATTCACTGCGAAACCAGTTCCGGCATCCTGAACCCGGTCGAAGAGATTTCCGAGGCTGTTTATGCCGCCGGGCGCAAGCTTCTGATCGACTCGATGTCTGCCTTTGGCGCGATTGATTTGAAGGTCGCGGATATCCGCTATGAAGCGATGGTATCCTCGGCCAACAAATGTATCGAAGGCGTGCCGGGCTTTGGTTTCATCATCGCGCGCAAGTCCGAGCTTGAAGCCGCAAAAGGCAACAGCCACTCGCTGAGCCTGGATGTCCATGCACAATGGGCGCATATGAACAAGACCGGGCAATGGCGGTTTACTCCACCCACCCATGTGGTTGCGGCCTTTCTTGAGGCGTTGCGCGGGCACGACGCCGAAGGCGGCGTTGCCGGGCGCGGCGGACGCTACACCTGTAACCGTGATGTCATGGTTGACGGTATGCGAGAGCTTGGGTTTGAAACCCTGCTGAAAGATCGCTGGCTGTCACCGATCATCGTCACGTTTTTCTGCCCGGCAGATGAAAACTTCGTCTTTGATCGCTTCTATGAGCTTATGAAAGACAAAGGTTTCATCATCTATCCCGGCAAACTGACCGTTGTGGACAGTTTCCGCGTGGGTTGCATCGGTCAGATGGACGAACACGTCATGCGGCAGGTCGTGACCGCCGCCAAAGAAACACTGGATGAGATGGGCGTTCAGAACGCGGCGCCCCCTGCCATCGCACTTGAAGAACGCGCCAAGCTGGCCGCCTGAATACGAAGGAAAGACCTAATGACCATTCAATCCCCCGTCGTTGCGAACGGGCGCGCCTATCCTGCTCCGAAAACCTGTGCGATTGCGATTTGCCTTGATGGGTGCGAGCCGGACTATCTGGACAAGGCCATTGCCGATGGGTTGATGCCGACCTTGAAACGGATGCGGGCCGAAGGCACGGACCGGCTGGCGCATTCGGTGATCCCGTCCTTCACCAACCCCAACAACCTGTCGATTGCCACCGGGCGCCCGCCGGTGGTGCACGGGATCTGCGGCAACTACCTTTATGAGCCGGAAACCGGGGAAGAGGTGATGATGAACGACGTGCGCTTCCTGCGCGCGCCGACGGTGTTCAAGGCATTTCATGACGCTGGTGCCCGCGTTGCCGTGGTGACGGCAAAGGACAAGCTGCGCGCGCTTCTGGGGGCAGGTCTGACGTTTGACGATGACCGCGCCAAGTGCTTTTCGGCCGAGAAATCCGACACCTCGACCCAGGCTGAACATGGTCAGGACGCCGCCAGCAAATGGCTGGGCATGGCGCAGCCCGAGGTTTATTCCGCCGAACTGTCCGAATTCGTCTTTGCCGCCGGCGTCAAGCTTTTGCGGGAATGGAAACCGGACGTGATGTATCTGACCACCACGGACTATGTGCAGCACAAATACGCCCCGGATCAGGCCGAGGCGAAAGCGTTTTACGAGATGTTCGACAAATACCTGACCGAAATGGACGCGATGGGTGCCGCCATCGTTGTGACCGCCGATCACGGTATGAAGCCCAAGCACCACGCGGATGGTTCGCCCTCGGTCGTCTATGTGCAGGACTTGCTGGATGAATGGCTGGGCGAGGCTGCGGCGCGTCTGATCCTGCCAATCACCGACCCTTACGTGGTGCACCACGGCGCGCTTGGCTCGTTTGCGACAGCTTACCTGCCCGATGGTGCCAATCAGGAAGACATCATCGCCAAGCTGCGCGCCACTGACGGGATCACCGATGTTCTGACCAACGCCGAAGCGGTTGCCCGCTTTGAATTGCCCGCCGACCGGATCGGTGACATCGTGTTGGTGTCGGGCGAGAACATCTGCATCGGCACGTCCGAGCACCGCCACGATCTGGCCGCGCTGAACGAACCCCTGCGCAGCCATGGCGGGTTGACCGAGCAAGAGGTGCCGTTCATCTGCAACCGCGTTCTGCCCCTGCCGGAACGCCCCGTGCTGCGCAATTTCGACGCGTTCTTCTATGCCACTCAGGCCGCGGCGCTTTGACATGAAGGATACCGTAATGAACAAGGACGACATCCGTCACGAAGGGATGCGCATCGGCGGTGAGGTCGTGTTCACCGACGATGTGGTCGAGGTGAAATACCCCTATACCGACGAGGTGATCGGCACCGTGCCTGCGGGCAAAGCCGAACATGCGCGCCGTGCGTTCGAGATTGCCGCGAATTACACACCCAAGCTGTCGCGCTATGAACGGTCGCAAATTCTGCAACGCGCAGGAGAGCTGATTGGTGAACGGCGCGAGTTTCTGGCCAAGTGGCTGGTGCTGGAGCTTGGCATCTGCCACCAGCACGCGATCTACGAAACCAAGCGTGCACAGGACGTGTACCAGTTCGCCGCCGCGCAGGCGTTGAATGACGATGGCGAAATTTTCTCGTGCGACCTGACCCACAACGGGAAAGAGCGCAAGATTTTCACCAAGCGCGAGCCGGTGCGGGCGATCAGCGCGATCACGCCGTTCAACCATCCGCTGAACATGGTCAGCCACAAGATCGCACCCTCCATTGCGACCAACAATTGCATGGTGTGCAAGCCCACAGAACTGACGCCGCTGACCGCAATCGCATTGGCGGATATCCTGTACGAAGCGGGCTTGCCGCCCGAGATGTTTCAGGTGGTCACAGGCTGGCCGCAGGACATCGGGGAAGAGATGATCGTCAATGACAATATCGACATCATCACCTTCACCGGTGGCGTGCCGGTGGGCAAGATGATCGCCGGGAAGGCGTCTTACAAGCGGCAAGCGTTGGAGCTTGGCGGCAACGATCCCCTGATCATCTGCAACGACCTGGATGACGCCGATCTGGACAAGGCTGCGACCATTGCGGTGGCGGGTGCGACCGGCAACTCCGGTCAGCGATGCACCGCGATCAAGCGTATTCTGGTTCAGGAAAGTGTCGCGGACAGGTTCGTTCCCCTGGTGCTTGAGAAGGCCAAGAAGATCAAGTTTGGTGATCCTCAGGACCCGGAAACGGAGCTGGGTTGCGTGATCCACGCGCAAGCTGCCGAATTGTTCGAAAAACGTGTGCTCATGGCCGAAAAAGACGGCGCCAAGATCCTGTATCACCCCGGACGAGACGGCGCGCTTCTGCCGCCGATTGTTGTGGACCACGTCCCCCATGACAGCGAATTGGTGATGGAAGAAACCTTCGGCCCGATCATCCCGATCGTGCGGGTGCCGGATGATGATGACGCGGTCATGGCGATCTCGAACGCGACCCAGTTCGGTCTGTCCTCGGGCGTCTGCACCAACGATCTGAACCGCGCGATTGCCTATATCAACGGGCTGGATGTGGGCACCTGCAACATCTGGGAACAGCCGGGATACCGGATCGAAACCTCGCCCTTCGGCGGTATCAAGGACAGTGGAAACGCCGTCAAGGAAGGCGTTACCGAAGCAATGAAGTTCTTTACCAACGTGAAAACCTATTCGCTCCCCTGGCCAAATTAGGATGCGCCACGTCCTGTTCCCCTCCCTGACTGCGAGGCCCGGTTGCCGGGTCTCGCCTTTTCCGTTCGAGGCGTCATGACCACCAAGATCGTTCACACCGAAGGCGAATCCAACACGTCAGAGGCGCGGCGGGCGTGGCTGAAAAAATCCATTGGCCCGAAATCCGAACCTCTGCTGAAACGCGACGCCGCTGCGTTCATGCATCAAAGCCTGTCCAGCCCCTGTGTTAGCACCATAGCCAAGGCAGACGGCATTTGGATCGAGGATATGGACGGGCGTAAGTACATGGATTTCCATGGAAACTCGGTCCATCATATCGGCTATGGCCACCCCAAATTGATCGCTGCAATCAAGGCCCAGTTGGACGACCTTCCCTTCGCCCCGCGTCGCTTCACCAACGATCCCGCTGTCGAACTGGCTGAGAAGTTGGCTGCGATCGCACCCGGTGATCTGGGCAAGGTGCTGTTCACCACCGGCGGCTCAGACGCGAACGAGGTTGCGTTGAAGATCGCCCGCGCGGCGACGGGTCGGTTCAAGACGATTTCGTTCTGGGATGCGTTTCACGGGGCCGGGATGGGGGCTGCCAGTGTGGGGGGCGAGGCGACGTTCCGCAGCCATATCGCGGGTCCGCTTCTGTCCGGCACCGAACATGTCGCACCCTTTGCCTGCTATCGCTGCCCTTATAATCACGAAAGCCCGGACACTTGTGGATTGGCCTGCGCCAAAATGGTCGAATATGTGCTGGAACGTGAAGGCGATGTGGCCGCCGTGATCGCCGAACCCATGCGTGCGGTGCCGTATGTTCCGCCCCCCGGTTTCTGGAAATCCGTGCGCGAGGCCTGCAATCGTCACGGCGCGCTTCTGATCATGGATGAAATCCCGACCGGACTGGGCAAGACCGGCAAAATGTTTGCGTTCGAGCATGACGAAATTATTCCTGACATCGTCACCATGGGAAAAGCGCTGGGTGGGGGTATCCTTCCCATTGCAGCCTGCGTGGCCCGGAAAGAGCTGGATGTCAGCGGCGATTTCGCCATCGGGCATTACACGCACGAGAAGAACCCGGTCACGTCCCGCGCCGCCCTGACCACCATTGAAATCATCGAAGAAGAGGGGTTGGTCGAACGCTCCGCCGAGCTTGGCACCCACGCGATGCAGGTGCTTGGGGATCGACTGCAAGATGTTCCAACGGTCGGAGACATTCGCGGTCGCGGCCTGATGTTCGGGGTCGAAATCGTCGAAGACCGCGCCCTTAAAACCCCCGGCAACGCGCGAGCCGAGCGGATCTACTACGCCTGTCTGGAGGCTGGGTTGAGCTACAAGATCAGTCAAGGCTGCGTGTTGACCCTGTCCCCGCCGCTGACCATCGCGCGTGACGATTTGGACCGTGCGCTAGACATCGTGGTGACGGCCATCAAAGACACGGTATGACCGCCCAGGTCGCTTCGATCGTCCTCTCAGCCGCGTTTCTGCACGCGCTGTGGAACGCGTTGGTGAAAGGGGCGGGGGATCGGGTGATCATGCTGGGCATGATAGCCTTGGGTCATGTGGCTTTTGCCCTGACCTTCATCGGTTTCGTGCCCGTCCCGGACCCGTCAGCATGGCCTTTCATGGTCGCATCCATCGCGATCCACTGGCTGTATTTCTACCTGCTGAACGTCGCATACCGGTTGGGCGACCTGAGCTTCATCTATCCCGTGGCGCGCGGTTTCGCGCCGGTTCTTGTCGCCCTTGGCGCGCAATTCTGGGTGGGTGAGTCGTTGCCCATTCAGGCATGGATCGGCGTCTTCAGTGTTTCGGCAGGGATCATGTTTCTGGCGCAGGGTGCGTTTGGAGCCACCATGTCCAGAAACGCACTGTTGGCCGCCTTGGCGATCGGTGCCACGGTCGTGGCCTATACACTGGTCGACGGGCTTGGCGTGCGAGCCTCGGGTCACGCGCTGCGCTATATCGGTTGGCTGTTCCTGTCGAAAATACTGATCGTACTGTTTCTGTTTCCCGGCCGGATGGACCGTCTGCGCGCGCAATCGCCGCGAACACTTCTGATCGGGTTCATGGGGGGTGTCGTGTCCGGCACTGCCTATGCGCTGGTCCTTTATGCCAAGACCATCGCGCCGCTTGGCATCGTGTCGGCGTTGCGGGAAACGTCGGTCATCTTCGCCGCCCTGATTGGTGTGATTTGGTTTGGCGAGGGCCCGCGGGCACGGCGGCTTTTGTCGGCCGTCGCCGTCGGGGCCGGGATCATTTGCATCGGATTGGGCCGCTGATCTGCGCCCTAATCGGTGAATGCCACACCTTTGACCTGAGCTCTCAAACGTGGGTCGTGGGATTTGACCAAGACATCGCGCCCCTCCAGCACCTCGAAACAGCGTTCCAGCGTTTCATCTTCCAATCGCTGCATCGCGTCCTCGGTATAGAAGGTCAGATGCGGAGACAGGATCACGTTCGGGTGGTCAAACAATTCACTCATCGGGTGGCCGGTGCGGGTCAGGGGTTCCTGACTGAACACGTCCAGCCCGGCGCCTGCGATCCAGCCTTCGCGGATCGCGCGGACAAGGGCCGACTCGTCCACAATCGCGCCGCGCGAGACATTGATCAGGAAGGCGGATGGCTTCATCGCCTGCAATTCCGCCTCGCCAATCATACCGCGCGTGTCGTCATTCAGGACCGCGTGGATGGTGACGAAATCGCTTTGCGCCATTAGGTCGTGCAGGTGTTCCACCTTGGTGACTCCCAGAGCGGCCATTTCCTCGGCGGATGTATGCGGGCTGTAGGCGATGACATTCGCGCGAAATCCCAGTCCGGCCATCCGCGCCATGCTGCGCCCGATCTTGCCCAGCCCGATGATGCCCACGGTCTTGCCCGCAATGTCTGATCCCAACCATGTCGGTTCAGGCCAGGCCCAACCCTCAGCCGTCATATGCGTGTTCAGCGCGGTCAGTTTCTTGGCCAGCGCGATCAAAAGGGCAAAGGCTCCTTCTGCCACTGTTTCTTCCGCATATTCCGGCACGTTGACCACAGGCACGCCTGCTTCAATGGCGGCGGGAATGTCGATGGCGTCAATCCCGACACCGTATTTGACGATGCCTTTCAGTCGGGGTGCGTTGTCAATCACTCGCCGGGTGATGGGGGTATAGCACATCAGGATCAGATCGGCTTCGTGTGTGGCATCAAGCAGATCCTCCTCGCTCACCCCGTCCGGCAGCAGCACCAGATCGTGTCCGGCAGACACCAGTGCGGCGTCGAGTTTCGGGGTCCGAAGTTCGCAATCCGTGCGCACGATTTTCATGGTGTGTCCGATCTGTGGGTGTCCGATGTGTTGCAAGCCTTGCCGAAACCTAGGTCCGATCCGTGTGGGATGCCAATGTTATCGTGTTGGCTTTGTCCGGGCGCAGGGGTGTTGCATCCTTCATGCGGTGGTCACACACTGTGCGGGAAACGCGCAAACCCTGAAAGGAAAACGTCATGTCATCCTGGCTTCCCTCGTTGATCACCGAAACACCGGAACAAGGCTATGAACTGGCCGTCAAGCTGTCGCGCGTTGCGGTCAAGATGACCCAACCCGATGATGATGCCCGCAGCCGGATGCGCCCAGAATACGCCGAGGACGCGGACGCGCTGATCGCGGTCAGCCAGGTGGTCGCCACCCATTTTGCCACCGTCGCGGCGGCCAACAGTTACTGGCGCTGATCGAAGCTCGCGGCCCGCAGACCCGCCGCCCGGTTCAGTGAAAATCCCGGCTGGGAAACAGACGCTTTGCCTGTTCGCGCGGGTGGCGGGCGCTGGGCGCGGTGCGGTTTGCGCGCGGTGCGTCATCGGTGTTGGGCTGGGTGATGCCAATGGCCTCGTCCAGCGGGTGGCCCAGTTCGGACAGCTTGTGTGACAGGTCGGTGATCTTCTGGGCAATCAGATGCACCACGATCCCTTCGCGTTGCAGATAACCTTCCACCCGCAACAGCCGCCCGCCCATCACGCTGCGCCGGAACTGCTCATAAACCTTCGGCCAGACCACCACATTGCTGACCCCCGTTTCATCTTCCAGCGTCAGGAAAATCACCCCTGATGCGGTGCCGGGGCGCTGGCGGGTGATCACCAGCCCGCAGACCGCATAGCGGCCAGGTGGCACCTTGTGCAGCGCGGCGTGGGGGGTCAGGCCGCCCATCGCGGGGCGCAGAAGCTCCATTGGATGGGCGCGCAGGGTCAGACGGGTCGAGACATAGTCTTCCACGACCTCTTCGCCCAGATGCATGACGGGCAAGGTCACGTCGGGTTCGCGGATGCCTTCGCCGTCGATCGGGTCGTTGAACAGCGGCAGAGGAGTCTGCCCCCGGATGGCCCGGACCTGCCACAGCGCCTCGCGCCGGGTCAGGCCCATATCGGCAAAGGCATCCGCCTCGGCCAGCCGTTCCAGCACCGAGGGGCGCAGCCCCGCCCGCAGCCACAGGCTTTCCGGGTCGCGATAGCCGTTGCCACGGGCGGCGGTGATCCAGGTTGCGTCCTCTTCCTTGAACCCTTTGATCTGGCGAAACCCAAGGCGCAGCGCCAGCGTGCCATCGGCGCGGTGTTCCAGCGTGTTGTCCCAGTGGCTGCTGTTGACGCAGATCGGGCGCAGTTCGACCTTATGTTCGCGGGCGTCGCGCACAATCTGGGCCGGGGCATAGAACCCCATCGGCTGCGCATTCAGCAGCGCGCAGGCAAACACCGCCGGGTGGTGGCATTTCAGCCAGGCCGAGACATAGGCCAGCATGGCAAAGGCCGCCGCGTGGCTTTCCGGGAACCCGTAATCGGCGAAGCCTTCGATCTGGGAAAAGCAGCGTTCGGCCACGTCAAGCGAATAGCCCTTGGCCTGCATCCCCGCGATGAACTTGTCGCGATGCGCCCCGATCGTGCCCATGCGCCGGAACGAGGCCAGCGAGCGGCGAAGCTGGTCGGCCTCTTCCGCCGTATAGCCTGCCCCGACCACCGAGATCTGCAAGGCCTGTTCCTGAAACAGCGGCACGCCAAGGGTGCGGCGCGTGACCTCTTCCAGTTCGGGGCCGAAGGGTTCGGGCTTTTCCAACCCCTGCCGCCGCCGGATATAGGGTTGCACCATCCCGCCCTGGATCGGGCCGGGGCGCACGATGGCAACCTCGATCACAAGGTCATAGAAGGTGCGGGGCTTCATACGGGGCAGGAAATTCATCTGCGCCCGGCTTTCCACCTGAAACACGCCGACCGCATCCGCCGCGCACAGCATGTCATAGGTGGCCGTGTCCTCTTGCGGGACGGTTGCGATGGTCAGCGGTTTGTGTTCGTGCCGCTCCAGCAGCTCGAACGCCTTGCGAATGCAACTGAGCATCCCAAGCCCAAGGATGTCGATCTTCAGGATCCCCAGCGCGTCGATGTCGTCTTTGTCCCATTCGATGATGGTGCGGTCCTCCATCGCCGCGTTTTCGATCGGGCACAGCGCATCAAGGCGGCCCTTGGTGATGACGAACCCGCCGACATGCTGGCTCAGGTGCCGGGGAAAGCCGATGACCTCGCCGATCAGGCGGATCGTCTGCATCAGGCGGCGGTCTTCGGGGTCAAGACCCAGTTCGCGCAGGCGGTCAAGATCGACACCGCCATTGCTCATCCCCCAGATTTGGCCCGACAGGCTGGCGGTCACGTCCTGGCTCAGCCCCATCACCTTGCCGACTTCGCGGATCGCGGCGCGGGACCGGAAATGGATCACCGTGGCGCACAGCCCGGCCCGTTCGCGGCCATATTTCTCATAGATGTGCTGAATGACCTCTTCGCGGCGTTCATGTTCGAAATCCACGTCGATATCCGGCGGCTCGCCGCGATGTTTCGACACGAAGCGTTCGAACACCATGGCGATCTGGTCGGGGCTGACATCGGTGATGCCCAGCAGATAGCACAGGACCGAATTGGCCGCCGAGCCGCGCCCCTGACACAGAATGCCCTGTGATCGGGCAAATTGCACGATGTCATGCACGGTCAGGAAATAGGCGGCGAACCCCAGGGTGTCGACCACGGCCAGCTCTTTTTGCATGAGCCGCACGGCCTTGTCCGGGGGACCGTCGGGATAGCGCCGCGTCAGCCCGTCTTGCGCCAGCTGCTCCAGCCGGGCCTGCGGGGCTTCCGCGCCGCCGATCTCGTCCGGGTATTCATAAGACAGCTCGCCCAGGTCGAAGCTGCACCTGTCGGCGATCTCCAGTGTGCGGCGCAATGCGCCCGGATGGTTGCGAAAAAGCCGCGCCATGTCAGCCTGCCCTTTCAGCCGCCGTTCGGCGTTGGGCAGGGCCCGCGTGCCGATCTTGTCGATGGTGATATGTTCACGCATGCAGGTCAGCACATCGGCCAGTTGCCGGCGGCTGGCCTGATGCATCAGCACATCGCCCACCGCCACCATCGGCGCCGAGGTTTTCTGGGCCAGCCGCGCACAGGCATCCAGATAGGCCTGATCGCTGCCGTCATAGCGGGGGGCGGCGCCCAGAAAGACATGATTGGGAAACTGCCGCCGCATTCTTTGGATGTCGCGCGCGGCGGTCTTCAGCCCCGCCTGTGGCAGGGCGATCAGGATCATGCCCCGGCACCCGTTCAGCATATCCTGCAAATCCAGATGGCACTGGCCCTTTTCGGCGCGGCGCTTGCCCAGGGTCAGCAGCCGGGTCAGCCGTTCATAGGCGGCCCGGTCACGGGGCAGTGCCACCCAGTCCGTCGTGCTGTCGCGCAGGACCAGACGGCAGCCGACGATCAGTTTCGGCAAATGCGGCGTGTCGGGTTTGACGATGGGTTGGGGATCGCCGATTTCCTGCCGCGAACACGAATCGATCCGGTGCTGCGACCGGATGTCGACCGCCTGTTCGGCCTCGCGCCGAAGCTGTTTCAGGGCGCTCCAGGCCCGCACCACACCGGCCAGCGAATTGCGGTCGGTGATCGCGATGGCGGCCAGCCCCAGCCCTGCGGCCCGCGTGATCAGCTCTTCCGGGTGCGATGCTCCGGTCAGGAAGGTGAAATTCGTGGTGACGCACAGCTCGGCATAGCCCAGCCGGTCGGTATATGGGATCGGGGGGGCGGTCATGCGAATTCCCCCTGCACGAACCACCCCGGAGCCTGCGGGGTGAAGAACAGCCACAAACGCCGCCCCTGCGTGGTCTCGACCCGCCAGTAATCGCGCAGGCCGGACCGCCAGTTGTCATCCTCAAGCCACCATTCGGGGGCGATGCGTTCCGGCCCCGCCGCGCGGCCTGTGGTCAGCGACATGCGGCGCCAGCGGAACCGGGCTGGCGGCTGCGGCCCCGTTCCTGCAATCGGTTCCGGCGGAAACAGGCAGAGCGGGCGTGGACGCGGGCGGCTCCACCCCCGTTCGGGATCGGAATAGGCGGCGGGGGCGATGATGAAGCTGCGTTCGGGAATATGGCTGTCGGCGGGCAGGAACCGGTGGATGTTCTCAAGCCCGATCCGGGTGCCAAGCCGGGACACCAGATCGTCAAGCTGATCCTTGTCGCGGTGGGCGGCATGGCTGATCTGTTGCACCGGCAGGGGGTCGACCTGTGTGGCTTCAAGCCGCAACTGGTCGATGCCGAAGCCTGCCTCTACCTCGGCCAGACCGCGTTCAAACAGCGGCAGGATGCGGTGCGGATCACGCAGAGGGCGGGCCAGCCGCAATTCGACCTGCTGATGATCCTGATCCAACCGGCGCAGGGTCACGCAAAGCTGTCGCGCGCCGACCTCGTGCGTTTTCATCTTGCCGCAAAGCTGGTCCAGCAGGCGGCGGGTGCCTTCCATCACGTCCGCCAGAAGGCCGATGGGCTCGGGCAAGGTCATGCGCACGCCGTAATGTGGTGGGTCGGGCAGGGGTGAGATGTCTTCGGGCTGGGCACCCAGCGCCTGATCCAGCCGCATCAGCAGGCCGGGGCCGAAGCGGCGGGCCAGCGGCGCCCGCCTGGCCGCAGCAAGATCACCGATAGAGCGGATCCCCAACCGTTGCAGCGCGACCGAGGTGTCATCGTCAAGCCGCAGCGCCGCCACCGGCAGCTTTGCCAGCGCCGTCAGCGCCTCGCCGATCGGGGCCACGCCCTCGCCGTGTCGCGCCAGTGCCCAGGCCGCGCCGCGCGTGTCGGCCAGCCCCGCCTGCACCGTGAATCCGGCCCGGGTCAGCCGGTCGCGCAGATCTGCCATAAGGGCGTCCTCGCCGCCCAGCAGATGCGCCGATCCGGTGATGTTCAGAACCAGCCCGTCGTCCCCCTCCAGCCCGACCCAGGGGCAGTAACGCGTGGCCCAGCGGCGCAGGATGTGCAGAAACCGCCGATCGCCGTCGGGTGTCGCAGGGCGGCTGTGCAACCCGGGGCAGAACGCGCGTGCATCCGCGTAAGACATGCCGCGATGCAGCCCGCTTTGCTCGGCTTCGCGGTTCAGGCAGTAAAGCCGGTTTGCGTTGCTGTGCTTGAAGGTCAGGGCAAAGGGGCCATCCACCGGGCGCAGCCTGAGAGCCCGGTCACTTGCCAGCCGGGGGAACCATAATGACACGACGCGACGTGGCATCCCATCGAACATCCCAGACTCCCAATGTTCCTGATTTGTTCTTAATAAGTTCCCAACGCTGAAGAGTCGAGTCCACCGGGTCGAAAACGGGTGTGCATTTCCATCGCGTTTCGGCGGCGTTGCTGCCCATGCCGTCCGGGATGACGGCCAGCCCGGTGGCTTTTCCTTCCTTGGCGGCCAGTTGCAGGCGCCGTCCTTCGGTCAGCCCGAAAGGCTTGCCAATCTCCATCACCACAAGGGGGGCAGCGCCGGATCGCAGCGCCTCTTCCGCGGTGGCCAGAACGTCGATCTGGTCTTTGGTGTTGCAGATCAGAAGGTCCGCGGGGTCGATAAAATCCAACAGCCCAACGGGATGCAACAGGTCCGGTTTCCACCCTTCGCGCACCCACAGGACGGGGCCACCAAGGCGGGTGGCCAACGCCAGCGCGAACACGAGCGCCCCGGCCCCGCAAACTTCGTGCGTTCGGGACGGCTTTGGGGGGAAGAAAGGAACGGTCTGATGCGTCATGTGTCCGCGGGCAGGGTTGTGAACGGGGCAAGGGCCGACCCGACGAGGCAGGGCCAGCCAATCTGAATGTCCCGATTATGCGGCGGATGCAAGATGACGCAAGGGCCGTGTTCAACGAATGTTCAGGGTGCGTCTTGCCCCGTGCGATCAACCCGGCGAAGGGTTGCAAGCGTGGCCAGCGGGCCAGCGATTTCGAAAAACACCGTGGCGGATATGGTCAGCGTCATGATGGTCGCCGCCCAGTCCGGGAAGGTTTCGGCGGCAACCAGCGCCATGCCGACGGCCACCCCCGCCTGCGGCAGAAGGGCAGGGCCATAGGCATGCATCTGCGCGCGCGGCACCCCGCCGATCCGTGCCCCGATGGCCCCGCTGACAAGCCGGGCGGCGATGCGCAGGCCGACATAGGCCAGGCTGATCCAGCCAAGCGCCCACACGGCGTCCAGTTCAAGCGATGCGCCCGCAAGCAGGAAGAACAGCAGCATGAAGGGCCATTCGATATACTCGATCTCGTGAAAGGCGTGTTCGTGGTGGCGTGCAAGATTTGCGATCATCGCACCTGCGGCCATCCCGGCCACCAGGAACGAGACCTCAAGCCAGATCGCAAGCCCGGCGGTCAGCAGCACGACGCCGATGGCCTCGGTCTGAAGTGGTTCGCCCTGTTTCAGCCGCCCGGTCAGAAGGGCGGCGGGGATACCGATGCCAAGACCCAGCAAGATACCGCCACCGATGTCGCGCCCGGCGCCCAGAAGCGGCGCGGCCCAGCCGCCGGTTTGATCGACGAGGGCAAGGCAAAGACTGAACATCAGAAGCCCCCACACATCGTCTATGGCCACGATACCGGCAAGGGTTTCGGTAAACCCGTTGCGCAGGCCCGACTGGCGGATGACGTCCGAAATGGCGGCCGGGTCGGTCGCCGTCGCAATCGCCCCAAGCAGCAGGGCAAGTTCGGGGCTGACCCCGAAAAGGGTCAGGCCGCCCCAGACGATCGCGGTCGTGCCAAGGACGATGCTCAGCGAGATGGCCGAGATCGCCCGGCCATGGCGCGCCAGATTATCGCGTGTCAGCTCTCCACCCAGCAAGAAAGCGACCATGGTCAGGGCGACGACCGAGATCGGATCAAACAGGTCGGTGACCGATGCTGGCAGAAGGTCCAGACAGGAAGGCCCGACCAGAAGCCCCAGCAGCAACAGCATGGTGACCCGTGGCAACCGGGTCAGGTGGCCGATCTTATCCGCCAGCAGACTGCCAAGAAAAAGCACCCCAAGCGTGATCAAGAGCAGCGCCTGATCCATGTCGGACAGTTCCCGGGTCTAATGGTGCCGACAGCCCGGCGAACCGGGCTGCCCGGGCGATTACCTCAGCAGGTTGAGGCTTTGCATGTCCACACCCAGCGGACCGCTCAGATCCTCGATCGAATCATAAAGCAGCTCAAGGATATAGGGCGGGTTGTGGGCATAGTTGCCCGGATCGGATATGACCAGCTTCCAGTTATAGGCGGCGCGCAGGCTGCGCGGGGTCCAGGCGTTGTATGCCACCGCCTTGCCGTCGCTTTCGTCGATCACGCCATCGCCATTGGCATCTGCGAAGAAATAGGGATAGCGCGTCCCGTCATAGACCATCGGCACTTTCGCCACGTCCTTGGCATAGGCTTTCACCTGATCCAGCAGAAGCGCGGCGTTGGTCTGGATGTCGGCGCGAATGCCCACCGATATATCTCCGGTGCCCGAATAGCTTTGCCGCGAAATGCGGATGTCCTGCATGCTGTCGGCCTGGTGGCAGGTCAGGCAGGGTTTGAAGTCGATTTCCAGCGTATGCGGCTCGTGGCAGGAATTGCAGGTCGACACCGGGCGGGCATGGAAGAACCGGCCCGAATAGGAGCGCCCGTCATAATGATAGCCCGCAGCCCCGTATCCCCCAAGCCATGTTGCGGCCGCAGTGGCATAGTGCGGGTTCACGAAGCGCAATTCGGGGTTGGGCGTGTCCAGATCCATATCGGCGATCGCGGTGCTGACATTGACCCCTGCGGTGCGACCCTGGTGACAGGTCATGCAGGATGCCTCGACCCCTTGCACCGGGTGCATCAGGCCGCTTGGGAACTTCACCTCGGTCACCTCGGCCAGCCCCGCGTTGTGGCATGTGCCACAATCCACCACACCGCCGGTGTTGATCGGGCTGTCGATCACGCCGGGTTCACTGCCATCAAGCCCGTGGAATGCTCGGAACCCTTCGCCCGAATGGCAGGCGGCGCAGGCGGGTTTGATTTCTTCGTCTTCGTCCCAATGGCGAAACGCCTCGGCCGCCGCATCGGCATGGGCCGAGCGGAACCAGTTGGTGATCGCTTCATTATTGTCGATCTTGATATCCGCCGCATCAAACGGTCCCGATTTCGGCAGGGCAAAGGGGATCGTGGCGGCGTCTTCGGTGGGCGCGTCATCCGCGTCCTGGCTCAGAACGGCCTGACCACCTGCGAGAAGAGAGAGGACCGCAACAATGGCGGATAGGCTGAAGATGACAGGTGATTTGGGCTTCATGGCTGTTTCCTCTCTGCAATCAAAGTGTAACTGTTTTCAACTATCACAAGTATGTTATCAACGCATTGATGTATGTCAGCCCCCCGGGCACGGTCTTTCGATATCGAGCGTTTGACACAGGAAAGAAGTGGAGAGAGGACATGAATGTTCTCGGGTTCGGTCCCGGCCTGACACCTGCGTTTCCGTCGCCGCCTGTCAGCGCGCAGGAGCCGTCCGAGGTGATCACGCAAGAGGCGGGGATACGGACACCGGCGGGCCGATCGCTGCGCATCACCCCGTTGGTGGGCGAAGGCGATCTGGTTGCGCAGGGTGCGCCGGTGGCCTGTTTGCGTGACGCTCCGCAAGTGCAGCTGGTCGCGCCGATGCCCGGACGTGTTGCGCGGATATCGCTTCAACCGGGTCGCAAGCTGTCGGAAATCGTGCTGTTTCGCGAAGAAGGTGGTGACGTGATGCAGCATGACGTGGCCGATACGTCGACGCGGGTAGGTCTTCGCAAGCTCATGCAGGCGGCTGGGGTCTGGCCCTGGCTGCAACGGCGACCTTTTGGCGGAATGCCCCCGGCTGATGAGAACCCTGCGGCCATCGTCGTGATGGCGATGGACACCCGCCCCTTCGCCCCCGATCCACGCCAGGCGTTGGCGGGCCGCGAGGCGGCGTTCTCACGCGGTCTGCAGGCGCTCGCCACCATGAGCGAGGGGCCGGTTTTCATGTGTCAGACCGATGGCGCGCCACTGGTCGGCCCCGATCTTGCCAGTGACAATCTGCACATCGTCAAGGCGGCCCCCCGCCATCCGCAAGGGGCCGCCGGATTTCAGGTGCACGCGCTGGCCCCGGCCACGATCGAAACCTCGGTCTGGGACATCCACGCCGAGGATGTAGCCGCTTTGGGAGAGTTGCTGGACACCGGCATCCTGCCGATGACGCGTCTTGTACGCCTTGCGGGCGAGGGGTTGCGCGAAAGCCTGTCGATCCGCACCCAACCGGGTGCCGATCTGCGCGAACTGACATTGCGCATTGCCAATCCCGGCGCGCATCGCCTGATTTCGGGGTCGCCTCTGGATGGCCATGAGGCGCATTGGCTTGGCCCCCGCCACCGGCAGGTGACGGTCCTGCCGCGCCCACCAAAGGGCAAGCCGCCGCATTGGTTTGTCTCGGCGTTGACACGTTCGGGCCTGCCCCGACCGGTGATCCCCACGGCGGCTTTGACCCAGGCGTTTGGCGCGGCTTTGCCTGCGGTGGCGCTGGTGCGCGCGCTCAGTTCCGGGGATGACGAGATGGCGATGAAACTTGGCGCCCTGTCCCTGCTTGAGGATGACATCGCGCTGGTCGACTACGTGCTGGGCGGAGAGGCGCATCTGGCCGTGTTGTTGCGCGGCATGCTGGATCGGGTTCAGGCGGAATTTGCACCATGATGAAAGGGTTGTGGGATCGCGAGACCGTCGCGCTGATGCTTCTGGCGGCCTATATGCCGCTGGCACTGTTCTGGATCTGGTTCGGTGGGGGTGCGGCGCTGGCTACGCTCTGGATTGCAGTGCTGTGTCTTGCCTTCTGGAACTTCGTATTCCTGCTAGCCCGTGCCCAGCCCCCGTCCGTAGCCGCAGTGGTCACGGCGCTGGCCATTGCCATGCTGGCCCCCGAAGGACTTGGCGCGCTTCGACTGGTGCTTGGGATCAGTTTCGGCGTCGTGATGGGCGAGCTTGTCTTTGGCGGCTGGGGGCGCAACGTGGTGAACCCGGCAACCGTCACGCTGTCCTTCCTTGGGTTCGGCTTTCCGGGCTACGGGTGGCCGGGCTTCGATGACCCGGTGGTCTGGGCGGCTTTTCCTGCGGCTCTGATCGGGGTGGCAACCGGCATCATGCCCGCTGCCGTGTTGGGTGGGGCGTTGCTGGTCGCGGGTGCGGCGCTGGTGCTGGGTGCCCCGGTCGCAGAGGTCGCGCCGGCAGCCTGGATCGTGCTGGTGCTTCTGGTCGTCGATCCGGTGACAAGCGCAAGCACATCCCTTGGCCGCTGGTTGAACGGCGGCGCATATGCGGGCCTTGTCGTGTTCTTTGCCACAGGCTGGAGCGGCGCAGCCCCGGTTCAAATGGCCATCGCAGCGGCGTTGTTGACCTCGCTTGCAACGCCGCTCTTGGATGAAATCGCGATCACCTTGTGGATCGCCAAACGCAGGAGGCGGCATGGCCGAAACTGACTGGAACCCCTGGCGCCGCCTGCTGGCGTTGCCGAATGAAAGCCGTGCCAAGACCATCATCGTGGCCTTTCTGGTGTCGGCGGTCTGTGCGGTGCTGGTCAGTGGCGCCACCGTGATCCTGCGCCCCATCCAGACCGCAAACCGTGCCGCCGAAGAGCAGGCCCGGATCAGCGATCTTGTGCGCGGTATCCCGGGCATGTCCACGTTGCTGGACGCCTCGGGTGGCACGCTGTCAACGGTGGTGATCGACCTTGGCACGGGCCGTGCGGCGCAGGGCGTGACGGCTGAAACGCTTCAGGTTGCCCTTGCCGATCAGGCCAACTGGACACCGCTGAGCGCGGGGCAGGATATCGCCGGTCTGGCCCAGCGACCGAACTATGCGCAGATCTTCCTGCTGCGTGAAGGCGACGAGATTTCGCTGGTGTTGCTGCCGGTGACGGGGCAGGGCTATGGCGGTCGGTTCGACGCGATGCTGGCGCTGCATGGCGACATGAACACGATTGCCGGAATCGCCATCACTCAACATGCCGAAACCCCCGGCCTGGGGGGCCGGATCGAAGACCCGTCGTGGCAGGAAAGTTTCCCCGGCACCCTGGTCCGTGATGACAGCGGCGAGGTGCGGTTCAAGGTGGCCCGTGGCGATGCCACCACCGAATACGAGGTGGATGGCATCACCGGCGCCACACGCACCGGAACCGGGTTCACGCGCATGATGCAGTTCTGGCTGGGGCCGGATGGCTATGGCCCCTTGCTGGACGCCATCGCGCGCGGGGGGTTCTGAGCCATGACCGCGCGCACCGCCTTCTGGACGACTCTGACCGATCCGCTGATCCGGCAAAACCCGGTGACACTGCAAATTCTGGGCATCTGTTCGGCGCTGGCGGTGACGACGTCGCTGGCGACGGCGTTGACCATGTCGGTGTCGCTGACCGTGGTGCTGACCCTGGCGGCGGGCGTGATCAGCCTGATCCGGCGGCACATTCCCGACACGATCCGCCTGATCGTGCAGATCGTCATCGTCGCTTCGCTGGTGATTGTCATCGACCAGATCCTGCAAGCCTATTTCGCGCAGATCAGCCGCGCCCTGTCCGTCTATGTCGGGCTGATCACCACGAACTGTCTGGTTCTTGGCCGCACCGAAGCCTATGCGCGCTATCACCCGCCGCTGCCATCCATGGTCGATGCGTTCGGCAACGGGCTTGGCTATTCGTTGGTGCTGATCATCATCGGTGCGATCCGCGAGTTGTTCGGACGTGGGCAGTTGTTCGGCCATCAAGTGCTTCCGCTGGCCGATGCGGGAGGCTGGTTCACGCCGCTCAGCCTGATGTTGCTGGCGCCATCGGCCTTTTTCCTGCTGGGCGGTCTTGTCTGGGCCGTGCGGTCGGTGCGCCCTGAACAGGTCGAAGCGCCCGAATTTGCGCCTCCCCCACGACCGGAGGCGGCAGAATGACCGACGCCTGGTCCTTCTTCCTGTTCGCGGCATTCGTCGACAACATGCCGCTGACGCTGTTTCTGGGGTTGTGCACCTTTCTTGCCCTGTCGCGCCGCACCGAAAGCGCCATCGGCCTGGGCATTGCGATGACAGGGGTGCTGGGGGTGACGGTGCCCCTGAACCATCTGATTTATCAGGGATTGCTTGCACCTGGCACCTGGGCCTGGGCAGGGCAGCCGGATCTTGACCTCTCCTATCTATCGCTGATTGCGTTTATCGGTGTGATTGCGGCGACCGTGCAGCTTCTGGAAATGCTGCTGGACCGGTTCTTTCCCGCCATTCACGCCGCGTTCGGAGTGTTCCTGCCGCTGCTGACCGTGCAATGTGCGATCCTTGCAGGAAGCCTGTTCATGGTCGAGCGGAACTATACGCTGGGCCAGTCCACGATCTTCGGGCTGGGCAGTGGCGTTGGGTTTGCGGTGGCCGTGGTGATGCTCAGCGCGATCCGCACGCGCCTTGCCTATGCCGACCTGCCCGCAGGCCTGCGGGGGCTTGGCATCGCGTTCATCCTGACGGGGCTGATGTCGCTGGGCTTTGCTTCGTTTGCACAAATGGCGGCTGCACCATGAACGAGATCGTCCTTGGCAGCCTGATCATCGCGGCCCTTGTGGTCGGCCTGGCCATCGGGCTTCTGTTGGCGCGCAGCCGGTTGGTTCCGACAGGGACGATCGAGGTCACGGTGAATGAGGGCATGACCCTGAACGCGCGGCGGGGGGCCAAGCTGCTGGGCGTTCTGCACGATGCGGATATTCGCATTCCTGCGGCCTGCGGCGGGTCCGGCACCTGCGGGCTGTGTCGCGTGACGGTGACCGGTGACGGGGCGGGCGAGCCGCAATCGACGGAACGCGGTGTACTGTCACCCAAGGACCGGCGCGCGCATGTGCGCCTGGCCTGCCAGACAACACTGCGCGGCGATTGCGCGGTGCACGTGCCCGATGACATCCTGAGCGCGGGGGGCGGCGTGACGTGCAAGGTTGCCTCGACCCGGATGCTGGCCCCACTGATCCGTGAAATCGTGGTCGACTTGCCAGACGATCACCCGACTGCGTTCCGTGCGGGTGACTTCATGCAGATCACCGCGCCACCCTATCAGCTTGATTTTGCAACGCTGGAGCTTGCCCCTCAGTTCGAAGAGGTCTGGCAGATCAACAATTGGCGCGGGCTGAAGGGCGGGTCGGACACCGATGTGACGCGCGCCTATTCGCTGGCCAGCCGACCCGAAGATGCGGGGCGCGCGGTTTTCAACATCCGGCTCGCCGTGCCGCCTGCCGGGCGCGAGGACGACGTGCCGCCCGGCATCGTCTCGTCCTGGCTGTTTTCGCTGAAACCCGGTGACACGGTCAATCTGTCCGGCCCATTCGGAGAGTTTCATGTTCAGCCGACCACGCGCGAGATGGTCTTTATCGGCGGTGGCGTCGGCATGGCCCCGTTGCGGGCAATGATCCATCAGGAACTGGGGCGCGGCACGACACGGCGGATCCGGTATTTCTATGGTGCGCGCACGGCGGCTGATCTGTTCTATACCGACGAGTTTGAAGCCCTTGCCACGGACCACGCCAATTTCAGCTGGACCCCCGCCCTGTCGGACCCAGCCCCGGGTGATCGCTGGACTGGTGCGACGGGATTCATCCACGAAACACTAAACGCCGAGATGCGCGCCCATCCCGCCCCCGAGGATTGCGAATACTACCTGTGCGGCCCGCCCGTCATGATCTCGGCCGTTCTGGGTACGCTGGAACGGCTGGGGGTCGAGCCCGGGTCAATCTTCTTCGACGATTTCGGGGGATAGGGCATGATTTGGCACCGATGCTTCTTGGCCCTATCATCGCAACCAGGCTGCCCGCAGGCGGGTGCTGCCAGATAAGGACAGGTGGACATGGAAATCTTGTTTGCAATCGCCATCTTCGGTCTTGCCGCCGTGGGGCTTGGGCTGGGCCTGACCTTCGGGCGCGACCCCGTGCGCACAAGCTGTGGCGCGGCGGCAGGTTTGCGTGAAGGGCGCTGTGCAGACTGTCCGCTGCGCCACGCAGACACAGCCGGGGCCGACCAATGACCACCCATCGCATCGCGTCGATCATGCGCCGCGACAGTCCCACCCTGACACCGGACATGCCCATCCGGCGCGCGGTTGCCATTTTGCTGGAGGCCAAAGCCGCCGCCGCCCCGGTGCTGGGCGAGGATGGGCAGATGGTCGGGATCCTGACCCAGAAGGACTGTTTTCGCCCGGCCCTGCACGCCAGTTACCATCAGGAATGGAGCGGGCAGGTGGCCGACCAGATGTCGCGCGATGTCGTCAGCGTTCAGGCCAGCGACGATGTGATCCGTGTCGCCGAGATGTTCCTGTCCCACCCGCACCGTGTTTTCCCGGTGGTGGACGGGGCGGCGCTGGTGGGGATCGTGCACCGTTCGGACGTGTTGTCGCTGCTTCTGCGCGAGGGATGATGCCGCCCGCCCGAGCTTGGCAGGGTCCGGGCCAATGCGCGTGGTCAGGCCATCGCTTTCTGTTTCTGTCCCCCGCCGAATCCGATACTGCTGTTTCATGGATATCGTAATCGTTTGCGCGGTCATCGCGTCGCTTTTTCTGGTTATTGGTGCGGCCGAGCCGCTGGCGTCACGGCTTCGCCTGCCGTTCACCGTCATCCTTGCCATACTCGGCATTCTTATCGGGCTGGCCGCGACCTTTTTCCTGCGGACCGACCTGACCGATGCCCTGAACCCCGTCGCCGAGGCGATCCTGGGCCTGCCCATCCGGTCGAATGTGTTCCTGTATGTGTTTCTGCCAACGCTCCTGTTTCAGGCGACGTTGGGCATGAATCTGCGCCGGATGCTGGACGACTGGGTGCCGATCATGGTGCTGGCGGTGGTTGCGGTGGTCGTGGCGACGCTTTCCGTGGGTTATGCACTGTCCTGGGTCAGCACCTTGCCGCTGGCAGCCTGCCTGTTGATCGGGGCCATCGTGTCGACGACCGATCCGTCAGCGGTCGTCTCGATCTTTCGGTCGATTTCGGCGCCCCGTCGCCTGTCCCGTATCATCGAAGGCGAAAGCCTTTTGAACGATGCGGCAGCCATCGCGCTGTTCGGTCTGTTCATGGGGTTCGTCATGCTGGGCATGCCGGAGCCCGAGCTGGGCGCGGCGCTCCGTCAGTTTCCGGTGCTGATTGCCGGAGGCGCCATCAGCGGTTGGTTGGCAGCGCGCGGAGCGATCTGGCTGATGACGCTTTTCAGCGCGCATGAACTGGCGATCATCTCGGTCTCGGTCGCCCTGCCGTATCTTGCCTATATCGGGTCTGAACAAATCATCGGGGCGTCGGGCGTCATCGCCGTGGTTGCGGCAGGACTGACCCTGAACTTGGCCGGGCCGGGTCGAGTGCCGCCGCAGGCGTGGAACTATCTGGGCGAGGTCTGGAACCTGCTGGCCCACTGGGCCGGGGCGCTGATCTTCATCCTGGCTGCGCTGCTGATCCCCAGATTGCTGGAAGGGGTCCGGTTCAGCGATTTCATTCTGATCGGCGTCATTGTCATCGCGGCCCTGGCCGCCCGTGCCGTGGTTTTGTTCGGCCTGTTGCCTTTGCTGACCCTGTTGCGACTGTCACCGCATGTCGAACGACCCTACCGAACCGCGATCCTGTGGGGCGGATTGCGCGGCGCGGTCACGCTGGCGCTGGCGCTTGCCGTGACCGAAAGCCTGCGCGTTCCGGTCGAGGTCAAGCGCCTTGTGGGCATACTTGCCACCGGGTTCACCTTGTTCACGCTGCTGGTGCAGGGCACCACGCTTCGGTCCGTCATCGGCAGGCTGGGGCTGGATCGCCTGTCCCCGATTGACGAGGCAATGTCGCGGCAGGTGGTTGCCGTCGCCCTGCAAACCGTCCGCGAAGACGTGGCGCGCACCACCGAAGATTACGCCCTGACCCATGAGGTCGTGCGATCAGAGGCAAAAGCCTTTGGCGAACGTCTGGAAAAAGCGGTCAGGGATACCGAAGCTGCGGACGACATTCTGGATCGCGACCGGATCACTCTGGGTCTGATCGCGCTTGCGGGGTTTGAACGCGACATGATCCTGGCGCGGGTGCGCGAGCGTACGATTTCGGCCCGGATGGCAGAGCAGACGCTCTTGGATGCTGACCGGTTGATTGAAGGCGCGCGGACGGGTGGGCGCAGTGGCTATCAACGGGCGGCGCGCAGGTCGGTGGCCTATGGGCGCGGCTTTCGGGTTGCGGGGCTGTTGCACCGACGGGTGGGTCTGTCCGGCCCGTTGGTGCGTCTGACCGCAGACAGGTTCGAACGTCTGTTGTCGCAGCGCCTGACGCTGCGTGACCTCGACGCCTTCATCGAGGGCCGCATCCGCCGCATCCATGGCCGCCGTGTCGCCGAGTTGCTGCTGGAGCTTCTGGGGCGGCGGATCGAGATGGTCGAAACCGCGCTTGATGGTCTACGGCTTCAGTATCCCGGCTATGCCGAAGAGCTGGAACGCCGCTTCATCCGGCGCACCGCCCTTCGGTTTGAGGAACGAGAATACACAGCCATCCGCGAAGACGGGCTGATCGGGGCCGAGGTTTACACCACCCTGATGCAAGACCTCTCAGCCCGCCGCGCGCTGGCCGAGGGTCGGCCGCCCTTGGACTTTGCCATGCGCCGGTTTGAACTGGTGCGGCAGTTTCCCTTGTTCGCGGATCTGGACGACAAAACCGCACGGCGGCTTGGTCGCGCGTTGAAGCACCAGTATGTGGATGCCGGCAACATCGTCTTGCGCAAGGACGGGGTGGTGAAAGGCGTGTTCTTCATCGCCTCGGGCGCGGTGGAACTGGAAAGCGCTGGGCAGACATGGCGTCTGGGTCGCGGTGAAATGTTCGGTCAGATTGCCATCCTGATGAAACACGCCCGCCGCGCCGAGGTCCGCGCCATCGCACCCACGACGCTCTTGGTCTTGGATCAGGCACGATTCCGTTCGCTTCTGAAACGCAGCGCGTCGTTGCGCGCGGCTGTTCGTTCCAGCGCCGAAAAACGTGGCATCGACCCCGATGCATTGCTGTCCGACAAGCCCGCTGACCCCTGAAAAGCAGGGTACACAGTGGGGCCTGTGTCAGAGTATCACCGCATTCTGCCTTGTGTATCAACCGATGCGCGTCACAGGGAAGCCGCCGCGCGGCGGGCCACAAGGCAGGAAACGGCGATGGGGTCAGCTTATGACCCAGAGGTCAAACCCATCTGCCGCGCAAAGGTGGTGCGGGGTGAGCTAACGGTTAGTCATCGCGTCGAGGCCGGCATCGGATATCAGCCAGCGGAAACCGATCAAGAGCCGAATTTACCCAATGCTGCGCTGCAAAGTTTCTGACAGCTTTTTCGGTCCCATCCCAGTGAACCGCGCTCCATCCCGATGTCCGAGAGGCTTTGATATTTGCCAAACTATCGTCGACCAGCGGCAGGTGGCCAGGTTGTCGTCCCGTTACCTGCGCCGCTATCGCATAGAACTGGCCGCTTGGTTTCTTGCCCCCTGTCTTGGCAGAATACACAATACCATCGACTGCATTATGTAATCTGCTCTCATCTGCTCCTGTTTGGTTGCGTGATATACAGGAACTCCCTGGCGTCTTGCCGCGCGGGCATCAGTCAGGGCCGTGTGAACGACGCGAGAATCCATTTCAAACCAATAGTCCATCAGACCTTTGGCTTGGATATGCGGTGCCCTGCGTTGCAATACCGCCCCGAGCGCAGGCAGCATTTCCTTCTTCACGACGACAATGTCGTTCCACGCGTCACATAAGAAGTCATTGGTTAGGATTTCAGGGCACACTCCCAAGTCCTTCAAAAGGTCGCTGTCCCAACGCCGCCCATCGGCGGGGACGGCCTTCAACGAGGACCCCATCTACATCGAGCATAAGACATTCGGCTTTCTTCTGATTTCTCTGTTTGCAGGATGGAATGTCGCTCAATGCGGCGGACGTCCCTCTTGGGATGACGCGCAAGGATCCTGAAGGGCATCACCTTCGGTCCCCTCACTTCGACCACCGTCGACCTCAATCAAGCAAGGGCCTGCAAAACGGAAGCCGATTGTATCGAAGATTTCGTTCGGTGGGCGGTTGCAGGCGTCAATTCGTGGTGGGTGGTTGATGTGTTGCAACCAAGTAGAAATGTCACCTGGTTCGCAAAGCAGAAATGTCACTCTGAGCGCAAC
>NZ_BNCH01000010.1 GCF_014656375.1 Aliiroseovarius zhejiangensis
GCCGGTGAAGGGGGTTCTAGGCCTACCCGCAAAGAGTCGCAACCCCTTTTTTTAGAAAAATGCCAAATTGGCGAAATCTTTTTGCAGACCCTTATGAAATTGGGCTTCCAGACCTCTGTTTCAAGGGGGCCGGGGATTGTGGCGGACCAAGTCGCGCGGTTTCTCGCGCGCTTTTCCAATGATTTTCACCCATCGACGCAAATCAATCTTGT
This sequence comes from Aliiroseovarius zhejiangensis, assembly GCF_014656375.1. Lineage (GTDB taxonomy): Bacteria > Pseudomonadota > Alphaproteobacteria > Rhodobacterales > Rhodobacteraceae > Aliiroseovarius > Aliiroseovarius zhejiangensis. The sequence goes on from NZ_BNCH01000010.1 coordinate 213, forward strand.
TTCGCCCCGGCAAATCAGTCGATTCCAATCATCGCAGATTCGTGCGGAGTATCTGGCAATGCGGGTCACGTTGCCGTCGGGAAGGCAAGGTGCTGTCCAGTGACCAAACTGCAGAGTGGCTGCCCCCCATGACTGTTCAAGAGGTTGTGCGAATCCCGCGCGGGATTCGACAACTGGAGACCGGGGTGCAGACGCATTTCGGATGTGAAGAGACCCAGTTGGAAGAGGCGATTTGGGTGCTTGGGGTCGCGTGTAAAGCCACGCCCGACCCTGGGTGGGCGTTTTGGTCGGTTGCGTTTCTGGGGGCATTGCCCCACTGAAAACAATCCCGCAATTTGATACGTCGCTGAACGCCCTCCCCGGGGGGTGTGCGGGGCACGGGCCTGCATCTAGTCGTCGGCCTTACCGCTACTGAAATAGAACACTGCAAACCCGAGAAGGGCAGCGGCCAACAGGCAATCTATCGGATCCATTAGATCCGAATCTGAGATCCCGTATTCTCGGTAAAGATATCTGATCGGCCACAAGGAGATCGTCGAAAAAAACACCCAAAGGCCCAATTCAATCCGCCGCCCCAATCGTTCGTCGTCATTCAGGAAACTTGAACTCAAAAATCCTGCAACCGCGTTAGAAAGAAGAAGGGCAGAAAAAATGGTCACAAGAGGCGCGACGTACAGCAGGACTTTCACGAACTCTTGTCCGAGAATAGCTACACCCAAGTATATGACAAACGGTGATACACCCAACCAAGCCAACAATTGGTTGCGAGAAAGCATCTCAAATATACGGCCTATACGGTTCATCTAAGGGCTCTCATTACTCCACCTAAAGTGTAGCAGCATGTTCCGACCCTGTGTAACACAAAACCCCCGCCGATTTCTCGACGGGGGCTTCAATTCTCAAGCGATTTTCGCGTTAGCGAAATTTACCAGTCCTCACGAACCACAACGCGCGATTTGATCGGCAGTTTCATCGCGGCAAGGCGCAGAGCTTCGCGAGCAACGTCGTCGTTGACGCCGTCGATCTCGAACATCACGCGGCCCGGCTTTACTTTGCAGGTCCAACGGTCCACGGAACCCTTACCTTTACCCATACGAACTTCGATGGGCTTGGCGGTGACCGGGGTGTCCGGGAAGATGCGGATCCATACGCGACCCTGACGCTTCATGTGACGCGTCATGGCACGACGGGCAGCTTCGATCTGACGTGCAGTCACACGCTCAGGCTCGAGAGCTTTCAGACCGTAGGATCCGAAGTTCAGGTCAGAGCCGCCTTTGGCCTCACCCTTGATCCGGCCTTTGTGCATCTTGCGGAATTTTGTACGCTTTGGTTGAAGCATATCTCAGCCCTCCTTAACGACGGCCGCCGGCGCCACGGGGCGCAGGGCCTTCCTGGAGTTCCGCTTGACGACGATCACGAGCAGCAGGATCGTGCTCCATGATTTCGCCTTTGAAGATCCAGGTTTTGATGCCGATGATGCCATACGGCGTCATTGCTTCGGCGTGGGCGTAGTCGATGTCAGCGCGCAGGGTGTGCAGCGGCACACGGCCTTCGCGATACCATTCGGTACGGGCGATTTCAGCGCCACCAAGGCGACCAGCAACATTCACACGGATGCCAAGGGCGCCCATACGCATTGCGTTCTGCACGGCGCGCTTCATGGCACGACGGAAGGACACACGGCGCTCAAGCTGCTGCGCGATCGATTCAGCGACCAGTGCGGCGTCCAGCTCGGGCTTGCGCACTTCAACGATGTTGAGGTGCAGTTCCGAGTCGGTGATCTTGGCGATTTTCTTGCGCAGGGTTTCGATGTCTGCGCCTTTTTTGCCAATGATCACGCCGGGGCGGGCAGTGTGGATCGTGACGCGGCACTTCTTGTGCGGACGTTCGATGATCACACGGCTGATGCCAGCTTGTTTGCATTCAGTCTTGATGAAGTCACGAATTTTCAGGTCTTCCAGAAGAAGATCACCGTAATCTTTCGTGTCTGCATACCAGCGGCTGTCCCAGGTGCGGTTGACCTGAAGACGCATGCCAATCGGATTTACCTTCTGACCCATTAGGCTTGCTCCTCAACTTGACGCACCTTGATGGTGAGTTCCGAGAACGGTTTGATGATTTTGCCGAAACGACCACGGGCACGCGGGCGACCGCGTTTCATGGTCAGGTTCTTGCCGACATAGGCTTCCGCCACGATCAGCTCATCAACGTCCAGGTTATGGTTGTTCTCGGCGTTGGCGATGGCGGACTGAAGGCATTTCTTCACGTCCTGAGCGATACGCTTGTTCGAGAAGGTCAGGTCGTTCAGAGCCTTGTCGACCTTCTTGCCGCGGATCATGCCAGCAACCAGGTTCAGTTTTTGCGGGGACGTGCGAAGCATGCGGGTTTTCGCCATTGCTTCGTTATCGGCCACGCGGCGGGGATTTTTATCCTTACCCATGGCTTACTTCCTCTTCGCTTTTTTATCAGCCGCGTGACCGTAATACGTACGGGTCGGCGAATACTCACCGAACTTCTGGCCGATCATGTCTTCCGTCACACTCACCGGAATGTGCTTCTGACCGTTATAGACGCCAAAGGTCAGACCCACGAACTGGGGCAGAATGGTCGACCGACGCGACCAGATCTTGATGACCTCGTTTTTACCCGACTCGCGGGTTTTCTCGGCTTTTTTGAGGACGTAAGCGTCAACAAAAGGGCCTTTCCAGACAGAACGTGCCATATCTTAACGCCCCTTCTTCTTGGCGTGACGCGAGCGGATGATCAGCTTCGACGACGCCTTGTTCTTGTTGCGGGTTCGCGCACCCTTGGTCGGCTTGCCCCACGGGGTCACCGGGTGGCGACCACCCGAAGTCCGGCCTTCACCACCACCGTGCGGGTGGTCGATCGGGTTCATGACAACACCACGGACGCTGGGGCGGATGCCTTTGTGGCGCATACGACCGGCTTTACCGTAGTTCTGGTTCGAGTTGTCGGGGTTCGACACGGCACCAACGGTGGCCATGCATTCCTGACGCACAAGGCGCAGTTCGCCCGAGCTCAGACGGATCTGGGCGTAACCGCCGTCACGACCAACAAACTGAGCATATGTGCCGGCTGCACGGGCGATCTGGCCGCCTTTGCCCGGTTTCATCTCGATGTTGTGCACGATGGTACCGATGGGCATGCCCGAGAAGGGCATCGCGTTACCGGGCTTCACGTCGGCCTTGGCCGAAGCGATGATCTGGTCGCCAACAGCCAGACGCTGCGGGGCCAGGATGTATGCCTGTTCGCCGTCTTCGTATTTCACGAGCGCGATGAAGGCTGTGCGGTTGGGGTCGTATTCGATCCGCTCAACTGTGGCGGCGACATCAAACTTCGAACGTTTGAAGTCCACGATACGATAGAGACGCTTTGCACCACCACCACGGCGGCGCGACGTGATCCGTCCGGTATTGTTCCGACCACCCGATTTAGTAAGACCCTCTGTCAGAGCCTTAACCGGGCGACCTTTCCAAAGCTCCGAACGGTCGATCAGAACCAGCCCACGCTGGCCTGGCGTCGTCGGTTTGTACGACTTGAGTGCCATGCTTTCTGTCTTCCGTTGCTTTGAGGCAGTCACCTGCCTGAGTTACAGGGCCCCGAAGGTCCCCAAATTCCAAATGTCACAAGGCCCCGGAACGAATCCGAGGCCACGCGACCTGCGCGATGTATCAGGGATGGTGGGGGGTGTCTAGGGGATGGTGGGGGTTTTCGGGTGAAAGACATGCTGTTTCCCGCTCGCGTACTTAAGCGGGTTCCCGAGATATTAACGGCGGCTTTGCGGGACATTGCTGCCATTCTATGCTAACCGCACATGAAGATGCTAGAGTAGGAAAACCAATGATGACGCATAGGGCTTATACCGTATTTCAAGGCAGAGCTGGCGATCACAATGACCTGGCGATGCCAGCAGCGCGGGCGCTTGGCGAGGCGCTTGCTCTGCGCACCGGGCAGGCCCCCACCATCATTGGAGAGCCAGCGCCCGCCCTGAACACCGGCTGGCGAGAGGAACTGGACGCCGCCCTTCCAGCGCTCAGGGAGGTTCAGGCACGTTTTGAGGATGTCGCGGCGAGCAAAGCCGTTTCGATTGCAGCGACGAGCCGCTGCGCTGTCTCGCTTGCCACTTTGCCGGTCATTGCAAAACACAATCCCAGCGTCTGTATCGTGTGGTTCGATTCCCATGCAGACCTGAACACCCCAGAGGTTACGACAACGGGGTATCTGGGAGGCCTTGCCTTTGCCGCACCAGCAGGACTGTGGGAGTCTGGCCTCGGCGCAGGCCTTGGGCTTGATCAAATTGTGCTCGTGGGCCAGCGCGATCTCGACCCGTTCGAACAAGAGCTGATTGACCGGGCAGGTATTCCGCACATCAAACCCGGAAGCGGTTTGGCAGAACGGCTTCGTGCCGCCATTGCTGGTCGCCCTGTCTATGTGCATCTGGACTGCGATGTTCTCGATCCGGGGATCGTCCCCACGGATTATGTGCATGAGGGAGGCTTGTCCCTGCATGACTTGCGGGCCTGCTGTGAGGTGATTGCCGAAGGCCCATTCGTGGGCATTGAAATAGCGGAACTGCAGATCGCATGGGAAACTGGCGGCGATCCTATATCGCCTGTTCCTCTGCTTGACGCTTTGGAGCCTTTGCTCGCTGAATGAATGGCAGCTAAGGGCTCAAAACCGACATTCCCCATCTCAGACCAGCCTACTCCGCCGCCACGCTCCCGGTTTTCTCAACCTTCACCGCCGCGAACTTCATCTCGGCGATCTTGCCATAGGGGTCCAACGCGGGGTTGGTCAGCATGTTCGCCGCCGCTTCGACATAGGCGAAGGGCAGGAACACCATGTTTTCCGCCACGCCGTAATCGGCGCGCACCATGACCTCGATCGACCCGCGGCGAGTGGTCAGGCGGAGCATGTCGCCTGCCTCGACCCCCATGTCGCGCAGGGTTTTCGGATTCATCGAGCAGTTGGCCTCGGGCTCGATGGCGTCGAGCACGGTGGCGCGGCGGGTCATTGATCCGGTATGCCAATGCTCCAACTGCCGCCCGGTGGTCAGGACCATCGGATATTCTGCGTCGGGCAGTTCGGCGGGGGGCAGGATCGCGGCGGGGGTGAAGCGCGCGCGCTTGCCTTCGCGGGGGAACCCGTCGCCGAACACGACGGCCTGCCCCGGATCCTCGGGGGACAGGGACGGATAGGTGACGGCATTTTGCGTCTCCAGCCGGTCCCAGGTGATATTATCCATCGACGGCATCACGCGCGCCATTTCGGCAAAGACCTCGCGCGGGTGGGTATAGGCCCAGTTCAACCCCAGACGTTTCGCCAACTCGACGGTGATCCACCAATCCTCTTTCGCGTCACCGGGCGGTGGTACGGCGGGGCGGCCCATCTGGACCTGACGGTTGGTGTTTGACACGGTGCCGGTTTTCTCGGCAAAGGCGGCGGCGGGAAGCACCACGTCGGCATAGCTGGCGGTTTCGGTCAGGAAGATATCCTGGCTGACCAGAAACTCCATCCGCTCCAACGCTTCGCGCACATGCGTTACATCGGGGTCGGACATCGCGGGGTTTTCGCCAAGGATATACATGCCCTTGATGCGACCATCATGCACCGCGTCCATGATTTCGACCACCGTCAATCCGGGCTTGTCGGACAGGTTGTCCACCCCCCATTCAGCACTGAACTCGGCCAGAACAGCGGGGTCTTTCACTGACTTGTAATCCGGCAGGAACATCGGGATCAGCCCGGCATCCGACGCGCCCTGCACGTTGTTCTGTCCGCGCAGCGGGTGCAACCCGGTGCCCGGACGCCCCACATTCCCGGTCATCAGCGCAAGCGAGATCAGGCAGCGCGAGTTGTCGGTGCCGTGCACGTGCTGGCTGACACCCATGCCCCAAAAGATCATCCCGGCCTTGCCCTTGGCAAAGGTGCGGGCGACGGCGCGCAACTCATCCGCAGGGATGCCGCAAATCTCGGCCATTTCCTCGGGCGGGAAGGCGCGCAGGTGTTCGCGCATCGCTTCCCAATTCTCGGTATGCTCGGCGATATAGGCGTTGTCGGTCAGGCCTTCTTCGGCAATCACATGCATGATCGCGTTCAGCATCGACACATCGCCGCCCGGCTTGAACTGCAACATATGCGTGGCAAACCGGCTGAGCGACGTACCGCGCGGGTCCATCACGATCAGCTTGCCGCCGCGTTTGGTGAATTGCTTGAAATAGGTTGCGGCAACGGGGTGGTTTTCGATCGGGTTCGAGCCGATGACGATCGCGACATCAGCGTTCTCAATCTCGTTGAACGTGGCCGTCACAGCGCCCGAGCCGACATTTTCCAGCAGCGCCGACACCGACGACGCATGGCATAGCCGCGTGCAGTGATCCACGTTGTTGTGACCAAATCCCGCACGTATCAACTTCTGAAACAAATAGGCTTCTTCATTGGTGCACTTGGCCGACCCAAAGCCAGACACCGCATCGCCACCATGAGTGTCACGAAGTTTGGCCAGCCCCTGGGCGGCGAAATCCAAAGCCTCGTCCCATGATGCTTCGCGGAAATGGGTCAGCGGGTTGGCAGGGTCGACGTTCAGGCCCTTGGGCGCACCTTCCTTGCGGATCAGGGGTTTGGTCAGGCGGTGGTTGTGGTTGATATAGTCGAACCCGAACCGGCCCTTCACGCACAAGCGACCTTCGTTGGCGGGGCCATTGATGCCTTCGACATAGACGACCTTGTCATCTTTGACGCGCAAACTGACCTGACAGCCCACGCCGCAGAAAGGGCAGACGCTTTCGACCTCGCGGTCGTAATCCTCAGTGTCCGTCACCTTAGCGGGCATAAGGGCACCGGTCGGGCAGGCTTGCACACATTCGCCACAGGCTACGCAGGTGGACGCGCCCATCGGGTCGGCGATGTCAAAGACCGGATAGGCGTCATGCCCCCGCCCGGCCATGCCGATCACGTCATTGACCTGAACCTCACGGCAGGCACGGACACACAGGTTGCACTGAATGCAGGCGTCCAGATTGACGCTCATCGCCACATGACTGTCGTCCAGAAGCGGGATGCGACCCGCCTCTAGCTTCGGAAAACGGCTGCTTTCCACACCGGTCAGGTCGGCCATGTCCAACAGGTGTGATGACGCATCATGCGGCTGGTCTGGTTGGTCGGCCATCAAAAGTTCGACCACCATCTTGCGGGCCTGACGGGCGCGGGCATTGTCGGTGGTGACGACCATACCTTCTTCGGGCGTTCGGATACATGAGGCCGCCAGAACACGCTCGCCTTCAATCTCGACAACACAAGCACGGCAGTTTCCATCCGGGCGCAGATCCGGCACATCCTTGTGACACAAATGCGGAATCAGGGTGCCCTGCCGTTTGGCCACATCCCAAATGCTTTCGCCGGGCTGCGCGATCACGTCCTGACCGTCCAGTGTGAACTTAATGCCGTCGCTCATGGAAACCTCCGTCCTGTCGGGGGCATTATAAACCACGAGTGAGCGCCCGTCAGTCTTACAATCCCGACACCCCACACCGATTTTGCGCCAGCCCCCCTTTTCGAATTGGATCCAATTCACTAGCAATAGGCGGAAAGGAATCCCCATGACCACAATCACGCTGATCCGACACGGTCAGGCCAACAACACCGCGACGGACGAATTGGGCTATGATCGCCTGTCAGATCTGGGGCGGCAACAGTCACGTTGGCTGGGGGATTACATGCGCGAGACCGGGCAACGCTATGCGAAAGTATATACCGGAACGCTGACCCGTCACCAGCAAACAGCCGAGGAATGGGGGGCCGAGAAATTCACCGCCGACGCCCGGTTGGACGAGGTGCGGTATTTCGACCTGTCCGAACGGATGCACGCCCAGTTCGGCATTCCGCACCCGCGCACCCACGAGGATTTCGTAGACCACCTGCCTCTGACCTTCTCGGCCTGGCAGGAAGGTCAGATCGACGATGTGCCCGAAACCTTTCACGACTTTCAAACCCGCGTCAGCGAAGTGATACACGACATTGCCGAACGTGGCGAAGATGCCATCATCTTTACCTCGGGTGGCTTCATCGGGATGGCAACGCGAGTGGTCATGGGGTTGGAGATCGGCCCGTTCACTCGCACGATCCTGCCGATCATGAACAGTTCGGTTCACCGGCTGCGGCTCACTCCGGCAGGGCTGAGCCTGATCCAGTTCAACGCCGTGCCGCATCTGGAACCCATCGACCGCCATCACGCGCAAACGCATTTCTAAGGAGCATCCGACATGACACATCTTTGGGTTCGCGCCGAACAACGTGCCAACGAAGACAGGGTTGGGTTGACGCCGGAAGGCGCCAAAGCCCTGATCGACGCGGGTCTGCGGGTGACTGTCGAAGAAAGCAGCGTACGCGTGATCGGCATTGAGGGCTACCGCGACGCAGGCTGCGAGATCGCACCGGAAAATGCGTGGCCCGACGCGCCGCGTGACGCGATCATCTTCGGCCTGAAAGAACTGCCCGAGGACGGCACCCCCCTGCCGCATCGCCACATCATGTTCGGCCACGCCTTCAAGGGTCAGCATTCTGGTCGCACATTGTTGGAGCGATTCAAGGCTGGGGGTGGCACGCTCTATGATCTGGAATATCTGGTGGATGAAAACGGGCGCCGCGTGGCGGCCTTTGGCTATTGGGCCGGATTTGCGGGCGCGGCGGTGACGCTGAAGGCATGGGCCGCGCAACAGCATGACAAGCTGTGTGAGCCGGTCGGGGTCTATAAGAACAAAGACGCGCTGCTGAACGAACTGCGCGCGGAACTGGACGCGACCAAAACGGCGCGCCCCGACGCCATCGTCATCGGTGCGCTTGGCCGGGTTGGCACGGGGGCTTCGGACCTGATGGAAGCGATGGGTATCACCGTCACCAAATGGGACTTGGCCGAAACCGCCCATGGCGGCCCCTTCCACGAAATCCTGGACCACAACCTGTTCATCAACTGCATCCTTGCGGGCCCCCAAACCCCGGTCTTCGTGCCGCGCGATGCGCTGACGGCGGACCGCAAGCTGACCGCCATTGGCGACGTGGCCTGCGACCCCGACAGCGATTACAACCCGGTGCCGGTCTATGACCGCGCCACGAACTGGGACGCCCCTGCCTTGCGCGTGGCCGACGACCCCGTGCTGGATGTGATGGCCATCGACAACCTGCCATCAATGCTGCCGCTCGAAAGCTCTCTCGACTATGCTGGGCAACTTCTGCCGTCACTTCTGACGCTTACCGACCTGAAAACCGGCGTCTGGGCACGGGCCGAAGCGACGTTCAATACTCATATGAAGGATATCTGACGTGGAAACCGTGATCGGCGCATCGGCGGCAATCCTGAGCACCGTCTGCTGGCTCCCACAGACCATACGCACCTGGCGCACGCGGCATACGAAGGACCTGTCCCTTATGGCGAACCTTCTTATTCTTGCCTCGATGTCGCTGTGGCTGACCTATGGCATCATGCTGCATTCTTGGCCCATGATCGTTGCCAATACGGTGGCGGTTGTGCTGGTTGGGTCCATCATCATCGCAAAACTGAAATTCGGCTGAGAAGGAGCGCCTGTTATGACAATTCATTGGTGTGGCACCGGCCTGTCGGCCATCCCCGGCCTGCGTCGGTTGCTGGAGGCCGGTCGCAACGTGGTGGTCTGGAACCGGACCGTCGACAAAGCGCGCGAGGCCGTGGGCGATCTGACCGACGACATTCGCGCCTTCGAACTGGACGCTGTCACCGCAGCCCTGGCCCCCGGCGACATTGCGGTGTCAATGCTGCCCGGCGATCTGCACGTGCCCTTGGCCGAACGCTGCCTGCAAAAAGGCGCGCATTTCGTGTCGTCCAGCTATATCTCGCCCGAGATGCGCGCACTGGACGAAGATTTTCGCGACGCAGGTCTGGCTTGTGTGAACGAGATCGGGCTGGACCCCGGCATTGACCACCTGATGGCGCACTGGCTGGTCGCCGACTATCGCGCATCGGACGCCTTTGACCCCGACAACACCCTGAGTTTCATCAGCTATTGCGGCGGCGTGCCGAAGACCCCCAACGATTTCCGCTACAAGTTCAGCTGGTCGCCGCTGGGGGTGCTGAAGGCGCTGCGATCACCCTCGCGGTCCATCAAAGATGGCAAACCTTTTGACGTGGCCCGACCTTGGGACGCGATCAGCACCTATGACGCCCCCCTGCCCACCCCGGAAAGCTTCGAGGTCTATCCCAACCGCGACTCAATCCCCTTCATGGAGGATTACAAGTTCGACCCCGCCTGGAACGTCGACACCTTCGTGCGCGGCACCCTGCGCCTGAACGGCTGGGCGGAGGCGTGGAAAGATGTCTTTGCCGAGGTCGAAACGCTGGAAGGCCCGTCCGGCGATGCCCGCTTGAAAGAAATGTCTGACCAGTTCTGGGCCGAGAACGCCTATGACGAAGGCGAACCCGACCGCGTGATCATGTGCGTGGCGCTGAAGGCGAAAAAAGGCGGCGAGACGGTCTATCACAAAACCTATGTGATGGACGCATGGGGCGACGACCGCGGCACCGCCATGGCAAGGCTCGTCTCGATCCCCGTGTCGCTGGCGGTTGAGATGATCCGCGACGGCACAGCCCCCGCCGGGGTGTCCGCCGCGACCGATGATCCCGAGATGATCGAGGCGTGGATGGGGCATGTGCGGGAATTGGCGCAGCATGTGGAGGTGGTGGCGCACGTCTAAGACAAGCGCCCGGCGGCGACGCCGGGCAGCGCATTCAGTTAAGAGTATTAGAATGAGGACCGAGGGACCGATTGTGAAAAGCATTAGGGATTGGGTGTTTCGGGAACTCCCAGTTGACCCTTCTGACACGACTATGACCACGTATTTGGACTCAAAGACCACACACAGCTTACTTGTCATTTATCACAATTGGTCCTGCCGCTTGGTCTCGGCTCAACCAAGAACAGTTCACCTATCCAGTTTCGTTGCTGACAAATTGACCGACATTCGCTTCAGCAAGGCCTTGGCATCAATCATCCTCGATACACAGGCAGGCTATCCGCTGACGAAATACCTCAGTCGTGGGGTCAAAGAAGCAGTTTCGCCGCCTCGCAAAGACAAGCCCGTTTCCCGCCGTCGCGATCTGGATTTGATGTTGAATTCTTGGGGCATTCACCATCTTCACCTCTCAACTGAAGTTGAGCCCGATGGGTTTGTCTCACGAGATGATCCTTTGCTGTTTGCGATTTTCAAAGAGCATGATGCTTATCTGTTGGATATTGGGGATCATGGAAGCTGGACATCAAGGCGCTTGCTTGAAATCTTGGTTCAGGAGTTTCCGAATTCTGGTGCGTTTCATGTCTTTAACGGCGTGTCCGGACTAAGTGAAAACCATGATGATAACAGCCTAGAGACACTTAGAAAAAAACGAGTGAACTCTGCTTCGTGGATATATGGGAAAGCCATAATTCCCAATGCCGGTATTACGTTGGCGGGAACAACCATAGCAGCAACCCGAGATTCTGACATGTTATTGGAGGCAGTTGAGAACTTCGAACAAACGTGGGCTCAAAATCCAGCGCAGATTAAAGATATGGTTTGGTCAGCACAAAAATTCTTCCCTGAAGACCCCGAGTTCATATTCGAATGTCACGAAACAGCCGGGGTAGGAATCTACGAGACGAAATCAAAGACGTTCTTTTCATTGGCTCCCTGATGAGAATCTCTCTCTAGCGTGTATTGATGTGGAGCTTCAATTAACACGCGAGTTGAACCCTCACCCCTTCCCAATCGGCACCACATTCTCGGCCCCGTCGGACAGCTCTTCGAAATCAAAATTATCCAACCGCGCCGCGCGCCTCCCGGCACGTTCAGCCGCCGTCGTGATCCCCTCGACATCCCGGCGTGCCTGATCGAAATGGCTTTCCAGCTTGCCCGCGCGTTCGACCACAAGCTCCACATCACGATGCAGGTTTTTCAGCATCTTCCTGATTTCGCCCGCCTGTTCACGCATCCTTGCATCCTTCAGGATCGCGCGCATGGTGTTCAGGGTCGCCATGCAGGTGGTGGGCGAGACGATCCACACACGTGCCTCGAACCCTTCGCGGACCAGTTCTGGGAAGTTGGCGTGCAGTTCGGCATAGACCGCTTCGGACGGCAGGAACATCAGCGCGCCGTCTGCGGTTTCGCCTTCGATGATGTATTTTTCCGAGATCGCTTTGATATGCGCCTTCACCGCGACCTTCATCGCCTTGGCGGCCTCGTTCAATTCGTATTGCGTGTCGGCGTTGCGCAGTGCCTCATACGCCTCCAGCGGAAATTTCGAGTCGATCACGATCGGCCCCGGCGGGTTGGGCAGGTGGATCAGGCAATCGGCGCGTTTGCCGTTGGACAGGGTCTGTTGCAGGTCATAGCTGTCTTTGGGCAGCGCCTTGGACACGATGTCGTGCAACTGAATCTCGCCAAACGCGCCGCGGGTCTGCTTGTTTGACAGGATGTCCTGAAGGCTCAGCACATCGCCCGACAGCCGCGTGATGTTGTCCTGCGCCTTGTCGATCACCGCCAGACGTTCCTGCAATTGCGTCAGGCTTTCGGTGGTCTTCACCGTGTTGCCTTGCAGGCTTTCCTTCATCCGCTCCTGCAACTCGGACATGGCGCGGGCGGATTTCATCGCATTGTCGTGCAGGCGGTCGTTCATCTGGCTTTGCACTTGGGCCAGCCGCGTTTCCATCGCCTGCAGCACCTGTGCCTGTCCTGTGGACTGCGCGTCTGACACGGTGCGCAAGCCCCCCGACAGCTGATCTTGCCCCGCGCCCAACACCTGCACGGCCTGCCCCAAACCGCCCATCTGCCGCGCCAGATCTTCCGCCACACGCGCGGACTGCCCGGCGCGGCGCAAGACGACGATCAGCAGGATAAACATGAGCAGCGCCATGACAGCCCCGCCGATGGTCGCCAGAACCAGCGGATCGGACAGGTCATAAATGGTATCACCGATCTGGATCATGTGCGGCCAAACAGCCTTTCGATATCTGAGAGTTTCAGTTCCACATAGGTGGGGCGGCCATGGTTGCACTGGCCGGAATGGGGCGTCGCCTCCATCTCGCGCAGAAGGGCGTTCATCTCTTCGGGTCGCATCCAGCGGCCGGACCGGATCGAGCCATGGCAGGCGACACGCGAGAGAACAGCCTCGATCTTAGCCTGTACCATGTTGCTGTCGCCCAGATCGGCCAGTTCGTCCAGCACATCCTTGATCATGTTACTCGCGTTGATCTCGCCCAGGATAGCCGGGGTTTCGCGCACGGCGATGGCATCGCCGCCGAAGGGTTCGATGACCAAACCCATTTGGGCAAGATCATCCGCGACCTCAAGCAGACGCGCCACGTCGCCCGCCGAAAGCTCGACGATTTCGGGGATCAGCAGGGCCTGCCGCGCCACGCCGTTTTCCGCCATCTGGCGTTTCAGTTTTTCATAGACCAGGCGTTCGTGGGCGGCATGCTGGTCGACGATCACCATGCCGGTTTCCGTCTGCGCGATGATATAGTTCTCGTGCACCTGCGCGCGGGCGGCGCCCAGCGGCAGGGCTTCGTGCGGGTTGTCCTGTTCCGGCGCGACCACCGGATCAAAGCGGGCCGATGGCGCGGACATTTCGGCGAAGCCGGGCGCGTCGGGTGCGGGCGCCTGCGTTGCGAAAGATTGCCGGATCGCGCCTGCGGTTGGTCGATCCATCTGATAAACACGCGGGCCCGTCGGCTCGGGCCGCATCGCGCCCAGCGTCGCGCCCGCAACGGTGGTTGACGCCCGATGACCCGCATTCGCCAGCGCATGTCGCAACCCCGATACGATCAGGCCACGCGCGATGCCGGGGTCGCGAAACCGAACCTCGGACTTTGCGGGGTGGACGTTCACATCCACCAGATGCGGGTCGCAGGTGACAAACAGCGCCGCCGCCGGGTGGCGGTCGCGGCTGAGAAAATCGAAATACGCCGCGCGCAGAGCGCCGGTCAGCAGCTTGTCCTTCACCGGGCGACCATTTACGAACAAAAACTGCGCCACCGCAGCCCCGCGGGAATAGGTCGGCAGCGCAGCATATCCGGTCAGCCGAAGCCCGTCGCGTTCCGCGTCAATCGGAATGGCATTCTCGGTGAACTCCCGTCCAAGGATCGATCCAAGCCTCCCGGCGAGCGCATCGAACATATCGCCCGTTTCAGGATCGGCGCGGAAGGTCACGCGACCTTCGCCACCACCGGACACATCGCGCAAGGTGAAACCCACATGCGGTTCGGCCATGGCCAGTCGTTTGATCACATCGGTGATCGCCTGCGCTTCGGCCCGGTCGGTGCGCATGAATTTCAGGCGCGCCGGGGTGGCGAAGAACAAGTCCCGCAGCTCGACCACCGTACCACCAGACAGGGCGGCGGGTTTGACCGGGGTGGGCGCGCCACCGGCCACACGGATTGTTGCAGCGTCAAACCCGTCAGCGCGCGAGGTGATGGTCAGGCGCCCGACTGACCCGAGCGACGGCAACGCCTCGCCCCGGAACCCGAAGGTGTGGATGTCCAGAAGGTCGGACCCGTCGATTTTGGACGTCGCATGTCGTGAGAGGGCCAAAGGCAGATCATCGGGCGCGATGCCGCAACCATCATCGGTGACGCGGATCAGGGTCTTGCCACCGTCGGCATAGGCGACCTCGATCCGCGTGGCCCCTGCGTCCAGCGCGTTCTCTACCAGTTCTTTCACCGCTGAGGCGGGGCGTTCCACAACTTCGCCGGCTGCAATCCGGTTGATTGCGGCATCGTCCAACTGGCGGATCACCGGGCGGCCCAACGCGTCCTCGGGACGTGACGGGGGGCTTATATGGGGGTTGTCTTCAGGCATACCACAATACCTAGCACATCACGCGCCGATTCGACCATTGCGAAATACCCGGTGCATCCCCGACCTGCGTTTAATTTGATACGACGCCCTCGGGCTGTCCGACCACCACGAAATGCAGCGCATCGGGGTCATACAGACGCTTGGCGACGCGCGTGGTATCCTCAAGCGTCACGGCCATCACCTGATCGTTTCGCGTGGCGATATAGTCGACCGGCAAGCCCTCCATCTGCATCGACGCGAGGATATTGGCAATGTTGGCGTTGCCGTCGAACCGCAACGGATACGATCCCGTCAGATAGGTCTGCGCGGCGGTGAGTTCTTCCTGCGTGATCCCCTCGGCCGCCATCTTCGCCCATTCGTTCCGCACGACTTCGATCGCATCACCCATCGTCCCGTTCTGGCTTGAGAAATGCCCCATGATCGTGTCGGACAGGTCGGCATTGGCAAGGAACGTCCCCACCCCATAGGTCAGCCCGCGTTTCTCGCGCACCTCTTGCATCAGGCGCGAATTCGAACCGCGCCCGCCCAGAACCTCGTTCAGGACAAAGGCGGCGAAGAAATCCGGATCATCGCGCGCGATGCCGATATGCCCGAACATCGTAACCGATTGCGGCGTGTCGAACGGCACTACGGTTGTGCCGCCCGACAAGGCAAACTCGGCCCGTGGTGGCAGAGGCGCCCCCGTGGCGGGCAACCCGTCAAACAGCTCATCCAGAAGCTGGCTCAACTCATCCGCCGTGATGTCCCCAACGGCCGCAACATAGATCCGATCCAGCGCCAGCGCGTCTTTGAAAGCGGACACAAGATCGTCCCGTGTCAGGGCGGCCACGCTGTCCGGCGTGCCGACCCGATAGCTGCCATAAGGATGATCGCCATAGGCCATGCGGTCCCATGTTTCGCCGGCAATCGCATTGGGGTCGGTCGCGCGCGAGGCCAGATGCGACATGATTTGCGCGCGCACACGCTCAATCGCACTGTCGTCAAAGCGCGGTTCGGTCAGGGCGCTGTGCAAAAGCTGCATCGCCTCGGCGCGGTTTTCGCTCAGAAACTGCGCCGAGACCGTGATCGCATCGCCATAGGCACCGAACCGAAAGGACGCCGCCAGGCTTTCGCGCGCCTCGGCAAAGCCGCGCGCATCCATCTCACCCGCCCCTTCTTCCAGAAGGCCGACCATGAAATTCACCGCGCCACGTTTCCCGGGTCGATCCAGAGACGTGCCACCCTGAAAGCGAATTTCCAGCGCGGTGAAAGGCAGGCTGTGTTCTTCGACCAGCCAGGCATTGATGCCGGTGGGCGTGGTGATTTCCTGAATCGCGATCTCGGCGCGGGCGGGGAAGGTCACGATCAACAGCGTGACGAACGCATAGAAAAAACGCATCATTTCATTTCCTCTCCGCCTTCGGGAACCAGCCAACCGGTGACGCTTCGGCGATCGTCAAAAATCTGACGCGCGGCCTGCATAACCTGTTCGGGTGTGACCGCCTGCAATATGTCAGGCCAGGCCTGCACGTCATCAATCGTCAGGCCCGCGGTCAGCGCACGGCCATATCGCTGCGCGCGCGACATCGCACTGTCTTGCGCATAAATCTGATCGGCGCGGATCTGGAACTTGATGCGTTCGAACTGTTCCGGGTCGATGCCGGTTTCCAGAAACTTGGCGATCTGTTCGTCCAGCGCGGCTTCGGCCTCGGCCAGGCTGACGCCCTGTTTGGGATAGACGACCAGCGAAAACTCGGTGTCGTCCAGCATGACCGATCCATAGGCCGCCCCGGCATAGACGGCGATCGGGTTGTCAAATTGCAGCGCCCGCCCCAGAACGGATGTTGCCCCGCTGCCGCCCAGAATCTCGGCCAGATAGACAAGCGCGGCGGCCTGTTCCTGCGCGCCTGGATCACGTTCAGGGGCCGCATACTGTCGATAGACATAGGGTTGAGACACACGCGGGTCTTCGAATCGCACTCGACGCTCGGCCAGTTGCGGCGGCTCGGCGCGGCGCTCGCGTTCGGTCAGGCCGGGTGTAGGTTTCAGGGGTCCGTAATATTCCTGCGCCAGCGCGCGCACCTCGTCCGGAGTCACGTCACCCGCAACAATCAAGATCGCATTGTTGGGGGCATAGAAGCGTTCATAAAACGCCAGCGCATCTGCGCGCGACAGCTTCGCCGCCTCGTGTCGCCAACCGATGATCGGGGTGCCGTAAGGATGGTTCAGATAAGCCGCCGCATTCATCTGCTCGTGAAACAGCGCGCCGGGGTCGCTGTCGGTGCGTTGGGCACGTTCTTCCAATATGACGTTGCGTTCGGTGACGATGTCGTCTTCGGTCAGCCGCAGGTTGCGCATCCGATCAGCTTCCATCTGCATCATCAGGCCCAGACGATCCGCGGCGACCCGTTGGAAATACGCGGTGTAGTCCTGCGATGTGAATGCATTGTCGGACCCGCCGTTTTCGGCAACGACGCGGCTCAACTCGCCAGCTTCCATGGTGTCGGTGGCCTTGAACAACAGGTGTTCCAGAAAATGCGCGATGCCCGACACGCCGGGCTCCTCGTCCGCCGCACCCGCGCGATACCACAACATATGCACGACAACCGGCGCGCGATGGTCTTCGATCACCACGACCTCAAGCCCATTGTCCAGTTTGAAATCGGTGACGCCATCCTTGGCAAGTGCCGGGGTGCCCAGCCCGAAGGCCAGAAAAGCCGCAATCAGAAACCGCATCTGAAACTCCTGTCTGTTCGTGATCAAGTTACGCGTGATCGCGCGGGCTTCAACCTGCGCAAACAGAGTTGTGATCGCAGACGGTCAGAAAACGAAACAGGGGCCAGGCGACCCCGCAATCACTGCGCGGCTGCCGGATCGGGTGGGGCGGCGGGCGTCCAGATTCCCAAACGGCGCAGGCGTTCAAGTTCGCGATGCTGGTCAAGTTCCTGCGCCGCGTAGGCGCTGTAATAGACGTTCACGTTGAACAAGCGTTCAAGCAGTTTGCCGCGATTTTCCTGCCGCCAGGTCAGGTCTTCGGCTGCCAGTTGGCTGCGAATGCCGGACGAGACACCATAACGGCTGGCCGCCGTGACAAGCGCCCCTTCGCCACCGCGCAGACCCGATCCGCGCAACTGCCCCCCCAGCGCGGCAATGGCATCTGCATTGGGCGTTGGGTCGGTGATGTTGGTGCCGCCCGGCGTGGGCGTCGGCAGCTCGGAATAGCTCGTCGGCTCTTGCAGGGGTTTTGTCGGCAAGATGGCGAATTCATCCGGGCCGGATTGGCTGGCCCTCAGGTTCATCAGGCTCGGCTCGTTCTTCGAGCAGGCTGTCAGAAAAACACCGATGCACAAAGCGGCCAGAAGTTTAACGGATGAAAAGCGCATGTGTCGATATAACCCTCGTTTCCTACCGCTTCTTAGCCCATCTGGAAACGCGCGTCACGGGGTCTTCTTCGCGGATGAGAAGAGAACCAGACCAATCGCCCCTGCAAAGACGAAAATGTCGGCCACGTTAAACGAAAACGGGTTCTGGATGCCGCAACAGGACATGTTCAGAAAATCCACCACTGCCCCGTAATAGATACGGTCCACCGCATTGCCCAGCGCGCCACCGACCAGCAAGCCCGCCGCGACATGTGCCAGTTTGCCAAGCTTTTCGCGGCGCACCCAGATGATGACCCAAGCCGAGATTACGGCGCTCAGCCCCACCAAAACCCAACGCATCGTCGCGGCGTCCGACCCGAACAGTCCGAAGTTCACACCCGTGTTCCACGCCATCTGATAGACCAGATAAGGTGGCCAGATCTGGACCACGCCGACGCGGTCCAGATCAAGCACATATAGCGCATGATACTTGGTGCCCTGATCCAGAGCGAAGGCCAGAATGGCCGCTATCAGCAACGCGCGCATGGTCAGGTCAGTGCCGGAAATGGCGCATGCCGGTGAACACCATGGCAAGCCCTGCGTCGTTGGCAGCGGCGATCACCTCGTCATCGCGCATCGACCCACCCGGCTGGATAACACATGTCGCGCCTGCGGCTGCGGCTTCCAGTAACCCATCAGGGAACGGGAAAAACGCATCCGACGCCACGGCGGACCCTTTGGCAAGGCTCTCGGACAGGCTCAGTTCATCCGCCATGCGCTGGGCCTTGGCGGCGGCAACATTGGCGCTGTCCAGACGGCTCATCTGCCCCGCGCCCACGCCCACCGTGGCGCGGTCTTTCACATAGACGATGGCGTTCGATTTGACATGCTTGCCGACTTTCCAGGCAAACAGAAGATCGCGCAACTGCTCGTTCGTCGGTGCCTTTTCGGTCACGACCTTCAGGTCGTTCAGCCCGATATATCCGACGTCCTTATCCTGCACCAGCAAGCCGCCCGACACCTGTTTGAACGCCGTCAGCGGTTCGCGCGGGTCCGGCAGGCCATCGGTCAGCAAAAGGCGCAGGTTTTTCTTGGCGGCAAAAATCTCGCGGGCTTCATCGGACGCACCCGGCGCAATCACCACCTCGGTAAAGATCTCGGTGATCTTGGTGGCGGTGTCCGCATCCAACGGTTGATTCAGCGCGACGATGCCCCCGAAGGCCGAGGTGCGGTCGCAGTCAAAGGCTTTCTGATAGGCGTCTGCCAGCGTGTCACCCAACGCCACGCCACAGGGGTTGGCGTGCTTGATGATCGCCACGGCGGGGCTGTCGGTTGGGTCGAACTCGGCGACCAATTCAAACGCGGCGTCGGTGTCGTTGATGTTGTTGTAGCTGAGTTCCTTGCCCTGCAATTGCTGTGCGGTTGCCACGCCGGGGCGGTTCGACCCATCGGTATAGAATGCCGCCTGCTGGTGGCTGTTTTCGCCATAGCGGAGCGTCTGCTTCCATTCGCCCGCGAAAGCACGCCGATGTGGGGCTTTCAGGTCAAGCGCGCCGGCCATCCAATTCGACACCGCCGCGTCATAGGCCGCCGTGCGGGCATAGGCTTTCTGCGCCAGTTTCTTGCGAAGCTTTGGGCAGGTCGATCCATCGTGCTGGTCCAGATCGCCCAACAGCTTGGAGTAATCTTCCACATCGACAACGACGCTTACAAAGGCGTGGTTCTTGGCAGCGGCACGGATCATCGCAGGCCCGCCAATGTCGATATTTTCGATGCAAGTGTCATAGTCGGCGCCCGAGGCGACCGTCGCCTCGAACGGATAGAGGTTCACCACCAACAGGTCGATCGCCCAGATGCCGTGTTCTTCCATTGATGCAAGGTGTTCGTCATTGTGGCGCAAGGCCAACAGGCCACCATGCACCATCGGATGCAGGGTCTTGACGCGGCCATCCATCATCTCGGGGAAATCCGTGACCTCGGCCACGTCTTTCACCGTCACACCCGCATCGCGCAACGCCTTGGCGGTCCCGCCGGTGGACAGGATCTCAATCCCGCGCGCTTCCAGCGATTGACCCAGATCAATCAGGCCGGTCTTGTCAGATACGGAAATCAGCGCGCGGCGCACGGGATGAAGGTCGGTCATGGCTGTAGGCCCCTTTGGCTCTTAACTTGGCAGCTCCGCCGTGTCACCGCGTTCAAGGTCACGCAAAACCGATGGGGTTTCCTGCGCCTTGGCCAGCGTCCAGCGGATGCGTGTCGCATAATCCATTGCGACGCCAGATAGAACCACTTGTTTTGATTTGCGCGGCTTCAACCGCGTCTTTTCCAGATAAACGCTGCCCTCCAGCGTCAATTCGCCACGACCTTCGAAGCGAAACACCCAGATTTCCCCGGACCTCAGCGCCATGGACACCGCCGTGCCGCCCAGATCAAGCGTCGCATCCACATCAGGGTGCAGATGGAACCTGATGTGAAACGGGATGCCTTGCAGCGCCACCTGATCCATCGCGCGATCAAACCGCGCCTGATCAGCATCGGACACAGCCGCCAGCGTGTCTTCGCCCGAAACGCCGCGGCCGTTCTGGCTCAGCTCGATCTGGCGCATATGGGTCAGGCCGTGACTGTTGATATAGCCGTCATGCGCCGCAACAATGACCGCGCCGTTGGCGTCATCCTGTCGCTGCAAATGAACCTTTGCCGGGGTCGAGGTCAGAAACACCTTTGCCCCGCCGCCATAATTCTGCGCAGCCCCCAGCCGCGACGACGAAAGGCCCGCCAGCCCTAGAACCGAATGTGACGGCGTGGCGCGTCCAGCCTTGTGCCAGTCCGCCCCGAAATGCGCGCCCGACCCGCAATTCACGATCAATGGCCGCCGCCCCGAAGTCAGTTCAAACGCAAGCGTCGAGGCATGGGCGTTCGCAGACGCAAGCCCGGTCGGGGGCCGCGCGGTGTCCATGATCAGGCTGGTCCGCCCCGCGCTGAGCCGGGTATAGCCCATCGCAAGCCCGGTCGAAGGCCCCGCCCGCACGCCTGACGTTGCAAGCGCATGGTCCAATCGCCCCTCAAGCCCGCGCCCGCCGCCATGAAACCGCGCCAACCCGCCATCCGCATGCCTGAGTGCGCGCAGGGTCGGCGCGATCCGTTCGATCGCCCCCATATGCGCGGGGGCGACCTGACGCCCGCTTTCAGACAGGGCTTGCGCGGCCCAGTTCAGAAGCGTGAAAACATCCAGCAATTCCTCGGGGTTGCGGGTGGGTATCCCGCCCTCGGCGTCGATCTGGTCGGCGCATTCCCGCGCAAGGGCTTTCACGGCGGGGCCGACATGGCGTTCCATCCCCTCAAGCCCCAGCCCGGCATAGATCAGGCCTGTCAGGGCTTCGAACCGGGGCAGACCGGGGGTTGCGGCATGCCACCTGCGCGACAGAAAGATCGTCTGCTGGCCCAGCGACCGAAAGAAGGCGCGGCTTTCGTCGGGCGTCATCCCCGCCATCAGGAAAATCGCGTGGTTGATCCAGCGGATCAACCGCCGCCCGGTCAGATCCGGCGTCCAGCCGTCGCCATCCCCTTTGCCATAGCGTTTGATCCAGCCGAGCAGCCAGACCTGGGCACGCCTGCGCGCCTCGCCATCACCGACGCTGGCCAGATCGTCCAGCCAGACAAAGCCTTGCGTTTCCTCGGAAAATCCCTGACTGGGCGGCGTTACATCCCATAAACCCTTGTCCGGGGCATTCACCAGATGCCCGGCAAACAGATAGTTGCCCGCAATCAACTGCTTACCGCGCGCAAAAGCGCCGATGGTGCGGGGTTCGGGCTGCGATACGAACCCGGTGGCAGGGCGCGCACGCGCCGCGCGCTTCGCCTGAAAGCGATTCGCGAAACGGGTTCGGAACCCGGAAAATCCGTCTTGATGCACCACTGGGACGCCTCGCCTCAATCATCCAACTGTGTTGAACTCATGCCCCTCTGACGGGGGCCTTGGCAAAAAGCATACAGACCCGCATGACGAGAGTCATCGGCGAATTGTGGCAATGCAGGTCAGGTTTTGCGAAATGCCGTGATGAAGAACCCGTCCATCCCGCCAAGGTCCGCGTTGTAATGCGGCATGATGCGCAAACCTTCGGGGCCGATCCAGCGCGCGTCGACACCGGGCAATCGCAGTGCGTCCAGATCAAGCTGAATGTTGTCATGGCGGCCCAGCGCATCGCGCACCTGCTCTTCGCCCTCGTCGATCAGAAGGCTGCAGGTGCAAAACACCAGCCGCCCGCCGGGCTTCAACAGCCCAATTGCACGGTCGATCATGTATTCCTGCAACTCGAACAGGCCGGGAAAGTCGCTGCCATCCTTGGCGTGCGGCAAATCAGGGTGCCTGCGGATCGTGCCCGTGGCTGTGCATGGGGCGTCCAGCAGGATCGCGTCGAACTGAGGTTCATCGAATTCCAGCGCGTCGCCGACCACGACCCGCGCGGCCAACCCGCTGCGCTCAAAGTTCTCGGCAACCCGTTTCATCCGCACCTCGGACACGTCCAGCGCGGTCACATCCGCGCCCATCGCGGCCAGTTGCAAGGTCTTGCCACCGGGGGCGGCGCACATATCCAGCACACGGTCGCCGGCTTTGGGCGCCAGAACCTTCGCGGGCAAAGCGGCAGACGCATCCTGCACCCACCAATCGCCCGCCTCGTACCCGTCCAGTGCTGTCACCTGCCCTGCGTCCTGCAAGCGCACCGACCCGGTGGGCAGCAAGGCTCCGCCAAGCCGCTTGGCCAGTTCGGCGGCATCGCTTTTCGCGGTCAAATCAAGCGGAGGGGCCAGCGCCTGCACCGCCTCGATCGCTTCGACCTGCGTCTTGCCATAATCCGCGATCAGCGGCTTGCGCAGCCATTTCGGCAGGCGAGGAATGGGCAGGCTGTCCCACTTGCCCTTCTCGCCATCGACCTTGCGCAGAACGGCGTTGACCAACCCAGCCATGCGTTCGGTTTCGCGCGAGGCACGGGTCGCGGCCACGAGGTCATTCACCACACCATGCGCAGCCCCACCGGTGCAAATCTCGGCCACACCCAGCCGCAGAATGTTAAACACTCGCGCCGGGGGGCGCTTTTTCAGATGCGGCCCCAACATGCGGTCGGCCCGGTCCATATTTCGCAGCGCCAGAAGGGTCAGACGCTGGGCACGGGCGCGATCTTCGGGCGCGGCTTTCGCCAGCCGTTTTGGTAATGCCTCGGACAGCAGCCGATGCTCGTCCAGCACATCCCCCAACAGATCGACCGCGATATGGCGCGGGTCCAGAACCTTGCTCATCGGCAACCCTTTGCGTTTTACCTTCGCGCGACCTATATCATGGCACGGAAAGCCACAAGGATCAGGCCCATGCCCGACACGCCGTCAAAGCCAGAAGCGGAAAAGCGCGACCTGCCGCCCGCCGCCCAACGTGCACTTGCTGAAGCCGCAGAACGCCGCAAAAAAGCCGAGGCAGAGGCCAAAGCCCGCCCCAAGGAATACGGCGGTCGCGATGGGCCGGAACCCGTTCGCTATGGCGATTGGGAGAAGAAGGGCATCGCGATCGATTTCTGATCGACACCCTTGCGGGTCACAGCCCCAACACATCCATCATGTCGTATTCGCCGGGTTTCTTGCCCTGCCCCCATAGGGCGGCCTTGACCGCGCCACGGGCAAAAATCGCACGATCCGTCGCAAGGTGGCGCAACACGATCCGTTCGCCGGGGGCTGCAAACATCACGTCATGTTCGCCCACGATGTCGCCACCGCGCACGGCATGAAAGCCAATGTCACCACGTTTGCGCGCGCCGGTTATCCCGTCCCGGCCTCGATCCGACACATCCGCCAGATCGACACCACGCCCCTCGGCGGCCGCTTCGCCCAGCATCAGCGCGGTGCCTGACGGGGCGTCGACCTTGTGATGGTGATGGGCCTCAGTAATCTCGATGTCAAAATCTTCATCCAACGCTTCTGCAACTTTGCGTGTCAACTGCACCAACAGATTGACGCCAAGGCTCATATTGCCCGCGCGAATGATGGTCGAATGACGTCCAGCCAGTGCCAGTTTCGCCAGATCATCATCGCCAAGCCCTGTGGTGCCGATCACATGAACAGCCCGCGCCTGTGCGGCGATCTCGGCCATCGCGACGGTGGCAGCAGGCGCAGTGAAATCAATGACCGCCTGCGCCTTTGCCATCGTTTCCAATGGATCGTCGGACACGATAACGCCCAGCGGCTGCCCGCCCATGCAGGCGCCCACATCCTGCCCGATCCAGTCGTGCCCCGGACGCTCCAACGCGCCCACCAGCCGCGCGCCATCCTGTGCGTTGACTTCACGGATCAGCATCTGACCCATCCGGCCCGACGCGCCCATCACCACAATGCCCGGCAATTCGCTCATCTGTATCTCCTTCGCTTCATCGCTGTCTAGCGCGCTTGCCCCATCTTGGCAAAGCCTGTTGCGAAGGCGCGCAATCGGGCATACATGGCCCTCATGGCAAAGAACCGTTTTCAAGACACTGCCGGCCCGACGCAGCGACAGTTGCGCATCGCCGAGCTGATCCGCCGGACCCTGTCCGAAGCCCTGATGCGTGGCGATGTGCACGACCCCGATCTGGGTCGCATGTCCATCACCATCGGCGAGGTGCGCGTGACACCGGACCTGAGCATCGCCACCGTCTTCGCCCTGCCCCTTGGCGGCAAGGATGGAGATCTGGCGATCAAGGCGCTGGCCCGCAACAAGGGCGAACTGCGCCGCATTCTGGGTAAGGCGCTGAAGATCAAGCACACGCCCGACTTGCGTTTCATGGTCGACGAGACCTTCGACCAGATGGACAAGACCAACCGCCTCTTGTCACAGGAACGCGTGCAGCGCGACCTGCGCGCTAAGGATGACGAGGACGGGTCGGAGGACACCTGATGGGACGCCGCAAAAAGGGGCGGGACATTCACGGCTGGCTGGTCGTGGACAAACCCGCCGGTGTCAGCTCGAACGCCGTGGTCAATAAGGTCCGCTGGGCGATGGACGCCAAGAAGGCCGGTCATGCCGGCACGCTGGACCCCGAAGCCACCGGCGTTCTGGCCGTGGCGCTGGGCGAGGCGACGAAAACCGTGCCCTATATCACCGACGCGCTGAAAGCCTATGTGTTCACTGTCAGGCTGGGGCAGGCGACGAACACCGATGACACCGAGGGCGAGGTGATCGCGGAAAGCGATCTGCGTCCGTCGGACGATGACATTCAGGCCGCGCTTGGTCAGTTCACCGGGCAAATCATGCAGGTGCCACCGAAATTCTCGGCCGTGAAGATCGACGGCGAACGGGCTTACAAACGCGCCCGCGACGGCGAGGATGTGGACATCGCCGCCCGCCCCCTGTGGGTCGAGGATTTGGCGATGATCGACCGTCCTGACGCGGATCACGTAACGCTGGAGATGACCTGCGGCAAAGGCGGTTATGTCCGGTCCATTGCCCGCGATCTGGGCGAGGCGCTGGGATGCCTGGGTCACGTCCGCGAGCTGCGCCGCATCTGGTCCGGCCCCTTCGATGCCGCGGATAGCGTCAGCCTTGATCTGGTCGAGAAGCTGGCCAAAACCGGCGAGCTTGACGCCTATCTGCGCCCGCTTGAGGATGGATTGGCCGATCTTCCCGAACTGAAAACAACCGACGAAGGCGCTGCGCGTCTGCGCCACGGCAACCCCGGCTTGGTGATCGCGTCAGACGTCGAATATGGCGACGAGGCGTGGGCCTCGCACGACGGCAAGGCCGTAGCTGTCGGCATATATCGCGCGGGCGAATTGCACCCCTCGCGCGTGTTCAATCAGTAATCGCCACCCAACTTACTCGATGATCTCGCGCAGGACGGCCTGCGCCTCGGGCTGCGCACCGATTTCATAGGCCGCCAAAAGGGTGGCCTGCGCCTGATCCGCCGCATCTTCGCTGTCGGCATGAACAAGCACCAGCGGATCACCTTTCGCAACTTCAGTTCCGACAGGCAGAAGGGCCGTCAGGCCGACCGCCGGGTTGACCGCGTCGCTGGACACGCGCCGCCCGCCGCCAAGTTCGACCACGGCAAGCCCGACATCACGGGTTTCAATCGCGCGGACGACCCCCGCGTCTGGGGCGGGCACCGCGCGTTGCAGGGCTGCTTGCGGCAAGTGGGCAGCGTGGTTTTCCATGAAATCCGCGGGGCCACCAAGTGCTGCGACCATCTTGCCAAACCGCTCGGCGGCGCGGCCATCTTCAAGCGCGCTCAGCGCCAAATCGCGCGCGCGGTGACGGTCATTTTCGATCCCCGCCGTGACAAGCATTTCTCCGCACAGGGCGATGACCACCTCGGTCAACCGTGCCTCGCGCCGCGTGCCGGTCAGGAATTCGACGGCGTTCGTGACCTCGACCGCGTTTCCGGCGGCATCTGCCAAGGGCTGGTTCATGTCGGTCAGCAACGCATGGCACGGCAATCCCGCAGTCTGCGCGACACCGGTGATCGACAGCGCGAGTTCTCGCGCCTTGTCGAAATCCGCCATGAAGGCCCCATTGCCGAACTTCACATCCATCACCAGTGACCCAAGCCCGGCGGCCAGTTTCTTCGACAGGATCGAGGCAGTGATGAGCGGGACGCTCTCCACCGTCGCGGTCACATCGCGGATGCCGTAAAACCGCTTGTCGGCAGGGGCCAGATGCGTGGTTTGGCCGATGATGGCGCAGCCAGTCTCAGCAACCACCTTCGAGAACAGGTCGTTGTCCGGCGTCGCCACGTAGCCCGGAATCGATTCCATCTTGTCCAGCGTCCCGCCCGTATGCCCCAGCCCCCGGCCCGAGATCATCGGCACATAAGCCCCGCAGGCCGCCACGATCGGCGCCAGCATCAGGCTGACATTGTCGCCGACGCCCCCGGTTGAATGCTTGTCCACCACCGGGCCAGGTAAATGCGCCCAGTCGAACACATCCCCACTGTCGCGCATTGCCATGGTCAGGGCCGCAGCTTCGTTCCGATCCATGCCGTTCAGCAGCACGGCCATGGCAAAAGCCGCGATCTGGGCGTCACTTGCACCGCCATCCGAAATGCCCTGCACCATCTTGGCAATCTCGTCCGTGTGCAAAGTCTGCCCGTTTCGTTTCTTGCGGATAATTTCGGCGATCAGCATGGGGTGCCCTTTCCTTATGGGACCAGTCTGTGATCAAACACGCGTTGGTGCAAGGGCTTGCCAATGGCGCCAACACCCTTCAAAACGCCGCCATGATTACGCGCGCGTTCCAGAAGGGCGATGCCCATTCCATTGCCGTCTATTCGGATTGCGAGAAATATCGCTATCAACTGACCCGCACCTGGGATCCGGCTAGGCGCAAGGCGTTGTTCATCATGCTCAACCCCTCAACCGCGACCGAGGTGCAGAACGACCCGACCGTCGAACGCTGCGAACGACGTGCGCGCACGCTTGGGTTTGGGGCGTTTCGTGTCACCAATATCTTTGCCTGGCGCGACACCGACCCGCGCAACATGCGCGCCGCTGCCGACCCGGTCGGAACAGCCAATGACGCGGCCATTGCCGAAAGTTGTCCCTGGGCCGACCAGATCATTTGCGGGTGGGGCACCCATGGCGCACATTTGGACCGCGGCGCACAGGTTGAAACGCTGTTGCGCAACACAGGCCGGCCCGTCTTTCATCTGGGCCTGACCAAGGATGGGCATCCGAAGCATCCGCTATACATCGCCTATGCACAGCAGCCGCAGCCCTGGTTCTGAACCGGCGCGCGACAGGCTGCCACAATCACCCCAGCACGTTTGGAACAACCTCGACATAGACGTCGTGAACACTGGCGCCCGGCGCACCGCGCAAGACGGCGACGATCTCTCCGTTCACGGTCACGACGCCATCCTCGCCCGTGTCGGATGGTTGAACATCATATTCCAGCGACTTCGCATCCTGTTCCGGGTCCAGTGACACCCGCAGGAAATCCTGACCGGGGACGAAATCCATCACCTCGGCAAAGTCATCCCCTGCCGCCGCGTCGGAGTAGATCCAGAACACGTCTTCACCATCGCCCCCGGTGGCAATATCGCTGCGGTCCATGATCAGCACGTCATCGCCCAATCCGCCGTCGAGCCGATCCTGATCACCGTCGATATGCCAGTCGAAATCATGACGCTCGGCCCCGCCACGTTCCATCGCGTGGCCAAGGTGGTTGATCACGTCATTCCCCTCTCCGCCCGACAGCACATCGGCGCCGTGACCTCCGAAAATCGCATCATCACCCGCCCCGCCGATCAGAACATCATCGTCGGACTGGTCCGTATCCAAAGCGGCTTCATGCGCGCCCCCAAACAACTGATCGTCACCGTCCCCGCCAAGCAACAGGTCGTCGCCCGATCCGCCATCCAGAAAACTGTCAAGACTGCGTGTCGCGTCCAGCGTGTCATCGCCATCGCCGCCGAACCCGGCCAATACGCCTTCGCCGGCAGAGATCAGATCGTCGCCATCGCCGCCGAACAGGTAGGCCGCGCCGTCACCTGATGTCAGCGTGTCATCGCCATCACCGCCGTCGACCACGGCAACGGCCTCCTGCCCTTCGTCGCGCAGAACGGGGGTGCCATGGAACTCGTCGATCACCCCTGAGCCTGTGCCATCGACACCATCGTCTGACAGGTCCATCTGGTCAGCACCCTTCGTGAGCGACATGTCGTCCATAGCCCCCAGAAAGTGCCCCATATCCTCGCGCCCATAGTGCTGGTCGGTTTCCGTTCCCAACAGCTGATCCAGCAGCGTGGCCTGAAGATGAGGGGAATCGCCATCGCCCAACCCGTCATTCGGGGCAAGGACTGTGTCAGCCGAATCGATATCGGAACCGGGGATTACCTGATCGCCAGTGACGGGCAACAGTACATCCTGCTCGTCCATAACACCGTCGGATTGTCCGTCACTGACCGCGATGAAATCCCCCGTGCCGGCAACAACGTCAGGTTCGGTGCCAGCACCGGCCTGATCTTCGTCTTCGTCGTCAGACGGACCCTCGGCGAAGCTTTCTGCCATGAAAGCGACGGGCAAC
Source organism: Aliiroseovarius zhejiangensis (assembly GCF_014656375.1). Classification (GTDB taxonomy): domain Bacteria; phylum Pseudomonadota; class Alphaproteobacteria; order Rhodobacterales; family Rhodobacteraceae; genus Aliiroseovarius; species Aliiroseovarius zhejiangensis. Next base: position 29,472 of record NZ_BNCH01000010.1, read on the forward strand.
AGGCCCAGAAACAACAACGAAAACAACATTTAACGACTCGCTTCCCATAACAGCCCGAACAGGCAGGCTTCGCGGCACAACGCCTTTCGACACGGAGCAGGTTGACACAGACAACCGCTTGCGATTGTAGGCAACTGGGCGCAAACTCCTAGGAAATAATAGTTACAAACTTAAATTAACGATTGGTTAACAAATGGTTAACACACCAGACGACCCGCGCACCGAGGCCAGAAAGAAGCTGGCAGAGCGCGAAAAAGCCTTGTCCTTCGAGGTGCGCGCCCTGCGCGCCGAGGTCGAGCGGATGAACAATCACCGCTTTATCAAACTGCACGATTCCCTTTGGAAGCTTGGCCTGTTTCAACTTTATCGGGGACTGGCCTTCGGCCTGGGATCAGTTCTTGGGGCATCCTTGTTGGTGTCGATTCTGGTGTATCTGCTGGCGTCCATCGACTTCATCCCGGTATTGGGCGACTGGGCACAGCAGATCATCGACGAGATGCAGCAATAGCCCATCCGCACGCATGAAACGTTTTTTCCTTTGCGTTTTGCGGGGAATCTTCCTATACGCCCCCATCTGCTCGCCTCGTGTGGGCAGATCTCTCCACGGGCCTTGCTGGACGACATCCCGGCCTGCGCCATCAACCCTAACCTATGAAGGAGACCCCGATGTCGATTACGCCTGATGAAAAAGCCCGCCTGATCAAAGAGTTCGGCACCAAGGACGGCGACACCGGTTCGCCCGAAGTGCAGGTTGCAATCCTGTCTTCGCGCATCGCGACCCTGACCGAACACTTCAAAACCCACAAGAAAGACAACCACGGCCGCCGTGGTCTTCTGAAAATGGTTGCACAGCGCCGGAAACTTCTGGACTACACCCGCGCAAAAGACGAGGCCCGTTATCAGGACCTGATCAATCGCCTGGGCCTGCGCCGCTAAGCCGCGCACCAGAAAATCGGACGAAGGGGCTGCTTTGCGGCCCCTTTTTTCTTTTTTACGCGCATCGGCAACCGGTCACTTTACGTCAGGTCTTGCTTGATCCGACCCCCGCCGCCCCGTCAAGATCAGCGGATCAACGGAGGTTGAGATGAAAGCAACGCTGGCGATTCTGATCAACATGGGCAGTCTGCACCGGCTGTTTCCCTTCTGGCTTGTCGGCGTTTTTGCGCTGGTGTTCTGGTTCACACCGTGGCTCTTGCTGGCTGTTGCCTATGGCATCGTGGCGCAGTTCTTTGTCGAATACGCGATGCACCGCTTTCTGCTGCACCGCGAACCGCCCACCGATCAAGGTGTCTTCAATGAACTTTATCGCAGCCATATCGGGCATCACGAATTTCCCGGCGACCCGGAGTTCTTTACCGGTGGCGACCACTGGTATCCGGTGCGGTTCGGTCTGATCTCGTTCGCGGTGCACAGCCTGATCCTGTGGCCGTTTCTGGGGCTGGGGCCTGCGGTGCTGACAGCCTATGTCGCCCTGTTCGTTGGATCGGTCAGCGCGTTCACCTTCTATGAATACTGCCACACGCTGGCGCATGTGAACGTGCCGAAAGGCTGGTTCGGGCAGCGCGTCACCCGCAGCCACCTGGCGCATCACTTTCAGGATCACCAGGCCACCTATCATGTCAGTTTCGGCATGGGCTGGATCGACCGTCTGTTCGGGACCAAACACGATCCCGACACCGCCCGCGCCCGGTATGACCGTGACACGATCCTGTCGATGGGCATGGACCCGGAGGACCTGCGTCTGGTGACGGCACGCAAGGCGTTTGGCATCACCAAACTCCCACGGGGCAAGCTGACCCGGCGAGGTGCCACCGAAAGCCCGAAGCCGTTGGCCTGAGCACAAACAATCCTGTTTCCAAACACCTGTTTTTCCGTTATGGACCGCCCATCTGAGACGTGACGCTTCGACCCCGGCGCATGAAGAAGGTAGAGGGGTCGGTGGCAATGGGGCCACCATGACAACGGAAGACCCGGAGGGCCGGGAGTGCTTCCAGCTAGGAAAACATGATGTTTGACGTAACCAAAAAATCGATGGAGTGGGGCGAAGAAACCCTCACTCTGGAAACGGGCAAGGTTGCCCGTCAGGCCGACGGATCGGTCATCGCCACGCTGGGCGAAACATCCGTGATGGCCAACGTAACCTTCGCGAAGGAACAGAAGCCCGGTCAGGACTTCTTCCCGCTGACGGTTCACTATAATGAAAAATACTATGCCGCTGGTAAAATCCCCGGGGGCTTCTTCAAGCGCGAAGCGCGTCCGACGGAAAAAGAGACGCTGACATCGCGCCTGATCGACCGTCCGATCCGCCCGCTGTTCGTGCCCGGCTTCAAAAACGAAGTTCTGGTGATCTGCACCGTGCTGAGCCACGACCTTGTGAACGACCCCGACATCGTCGCGATGATCGCCGCATCCGCTGCACTGACCATTTCGGGCGCACCTTTCATGGGTCCGATTGCTGCCGCACGCGTGGGTTATGAGGATGGCGAATACATCCTGAACCCGACTTGCGACGACATGCACCAGCTGCGTAACAACCCCGACCAACGTCTGGACCTTGTTGTTGCCGGCACCAAAGACGCCGTGATGATGGTGGAATCGGAAGCCTATGAGCTGACCGAAGCCGAGATGCTGGGCGCCGTGAACTTCGCACACGAGCAAATTCAGCCGGTCATCGACCTGATCATCGACCTGGCCGAAGAAGCCGCGAAAGAGCCGTTCGACTTCCAGCCTGCCGATTACTCGGATCTCTACGCAGCTGTGAAAGCGGCAGGCGAGGACAAGATCCGCGCCGCTTATGGCCATACCGACAAGCAAGAGCGCGTGGCCGCCGTTGCTGCTGCCAAGGACGAGATCATCGCATCGCTGTCAGAAGAGCAGCAGGAAGACGAAAACCTCGGCTCTGCGCTGAAGAAACTGGAAAGCGCCGTGGTGCGTGGCGACGTGGTGAAAACCGGCAAGCGCATCGACGGTCGCGCGCTGGACACCGTCCGCCCGATCGTGTCCGAAGTGGGTGTTCTGCCCCGGACTCATGGCTCGGCCCTGTTCACCCGTGGCGAAACCCAAGGTCTGGTCGTGACCACCTTGGGCACCGGCGACGACGAACAGATGATCGACGCGCTGACCGGCACCTACAAATCGAACTTCATGCTGCACTATAACTTCCCGCCCTATTCGGTCGGCGAAGTGGGCCGCTTCGGCTTTACTGGCCGTCGTGAAATCGGCCATGGGAAACTGGCATGGCGTGCGCTGCAGGCGGTTCTGCCAACGCCGACCGACTTCCCCTACACGATCCGCGTCGTGTCCGAGATTACCGAGTCCAACGGCTCGTCCTCAATGGCATCGGTCTGTGGTGGTTCGTTGGCCATGATGGACGCCGCTGTTCCGTTGAAAGCACCGGTCGCTGGTGTGGCGATGGGTCTGATCCTGGAAGATGACGGCTCTTACGCTGTTCTGACCGACATTCTGGGTGACGAAGATCACCTGGGCGACATGGACTTCAAAGTCGCAGGCACCGAAGACGGCATCACGTCCTTGCAGATGGACATCAAGGTCGCAGGCATCACGCCCGAGATCATGGAGAAAGCCCTGGCACAAGCCAAAGAGGGCCGTCTGCACATTCTGGGTGAAATGAACAAAGCCCTGTCCTCGGGCCGTGAAGAGTTCTCGGCACATGCGCCGCGCATCGAGACCATGAACATCCCCACCGACAAGATCCGTGAAGTGATCGGCTCGGGCGGTAAGGTGATCCGCGAGATCGTGGAAACCTCGGGTGCCAAGGTCGACATCAACGATGACGGCGTGATCAAGATCGCATCGCCCAACGGCGACGCCATCCAGAAGGCCTATGACATGATCCATTCGATCGTGGCAGAGCCGGAAGAAGGCGAGATTTACACCGGCAAGGTCGTGAAGATCGTCGATTTCGGCGCCTTCGTGAACTTCTTCGGCAAGCGCGACGGTCTGGTCCACGTGTCCCAGATCGAAAACCGCCGCCTGAACCACCCGTCGGACGTTCTGAAAGAAGGTCAGGACGTGAAGGTCAAACTTCTGGGTTTTGACGATCGCGGCAAGGTGCGCCTGTCGATGAAAGTCGTCGATCAGGAAACTGGCGAAGAAATCGTGCCGGAACAGAAGAAAAAAGATGAAGACGCGTGATTGATCGGTCCGGGCCTTCCCGGACCTTTTTCAGCACCAACAAAGAAGCCCCGGTGAGACCACCGGGGCTTCTTTCTTTATACGCCAAACCATGGCGCCAAAATGTCAGATGTTGTCGGTCAGACCGTCGTCTTGCGCCGACGCATCAAGGCAAATCCGCCCAGTGCGGTCAGCAAAAGCACACCACCTGCCGGCACCGGCACGGGCGACACATCACCGGTCTGCGTCACATGACTCAGACGGCAATCGCTGGTGCAATTCGCCAGCAAGGAATTGGTCTGTGCATCCGTCCAGACCAGCTTGGTCAAATCCGCAATGTTCTGGAAGAAATAATGCGACACCGCATTTGTTCCACCCACGCCGAATTTCAAAATGAAATACCCCGGAGTGCGTGGCGCGACATCAACGAAATAGTTGCCCACATCGTCGCGCATGAAGCTGCCGCTTTCATCCTTGGTATCTATTGAAAGAGAATTGACATCCACACCGGCGATTGAAGCCAGAGCAGCCAGTTCATCACCGTCGCCGGAATTGCCAAGTTGAGCCGACCCCAACAATGTATCGGGCGTATACGTCGCAGCATTCACTGCGCCCACCATACTGAAAATTGACAGTACGGAGGTAACCGCAACACCTTTTAATGTGTTAACAAGAGACATGGTCCCCCCTCCTAAATTTAAACACGTTGAATGTATCACGCCACATTGCTGCCACAAATCGAAATCAGCTCCGGAAGGGCCGCGGGGCTCGCAAACACGCCATACAGCAACCCTGAGGGGTCATTCAAAACTCGGACTTCTACTTAATGATGACTTCTATCGCCCGCGCGACGCGGTCATGCCTTTGCACCCGGCAAGGACGAATCGCGCCAAGACCCCCTAAGCCAGGGGCTCGCCGCTAGTCGCCACCCCCGATATTGGTAGGATCGAACACACCTCCGAAGCCCGAGTTGTCGGACGGTTCCTGATCTTCAGGCGGCGCGGTTTCGTCGTCCCCCTGCAATGTGCCAGGTGCAAACACACCACCGAACCCGCTGTCGTTGGACGGTCTGGGCGCCGTTGTGGTGGCCCCTTCGGCGGCATCCTTGGCTGCTTTTGCCTCGGCATCCCGCTTGCGCTGTTCGCGCAGCTCCTGAATGCGCCGTTCGGTCTCAAGACGTTTCTGTTCCTGCACGTTTGCGATGCACTGTTTGGGGTTATAAACGGTGGCGGTTCCAACCACCGCAATGGTCGCAATGGCAAACACCACCAGCGCCACCGCCGCGGCATTTCCCGTGAAGAACCCGGGCAGCTTGACGCCGCCCGACACCTCGCCCACCGTGGCCCCGTCCCGACGCGCCTTGGCCAACACCTCTTTTCGTTTGATGTTGGCTTCGTTGAACAGGGCCGCGAACACCGTCAGCACAACAATCATGAAGGCCAAAGCCGAGATCGCGGGCGTGATGCCATAGCGCACCTTTTGCGCCAGTTCGATGGTCAGGGTCGGGTATTCCCCGAAGGTGAAGGTGGTGGTGTTGTAGTTCTCGAACGACGCCAGAAACGCCAGCACCGCCGCCGACGCAATCGCCGGGCGCATGAAGGGCAAAAGGATCTTGCGAAACGCCTGCGCGTGGGTGGCGCCAAGGTCCAGCGCCGCCTCGGTCAGCGCAAGGTCATAGCGTTGCAGACGCGCGACCAGCACCAACATGCAATAGCTTGCGATGAAGGTGGACTGACCGATGATGGTCAGGAACAACCCGTTTGACAGCACGCTATCGGCCCCCAGCCCCAGCATCCGGTTGATCCGGTCCCAGAACACCAGCGTCGAGATACCCAGCACCACGCCGGGGATCAGGATCGGCGCGATGATGACCGTGTAGTAGGTCGCGCGCAGCTTGGGCCAGATTTGCGTCAGCATCAGCGCCCCTGCCAGCCCCATCGACACCGACAGGATGATCGTGCCAATGCCCACAAGGATCGAGTTCTTGATGCCGTTCAGGATACGTTCGTCCCGAAACAGGGCCGAGAACCATTCGAAGGTCAGGCATTCCCACGGCGTCGCGCGCGGAAAGCTGGGCGAGTTGAAGGCGGTGATCGACATGATCACGAGCGGGCCAAGCAGATAGGCGAAAAAGATCGCCAGATAGACCCAGATCGAGATGCGGATGACGGGATTGTTCATTTGCCGATATCCCCCATGTTCACCTTGAACAGGCGCATCACGGCCAGAACCAGAAGGATACAGGTCACCAGAAGCACGATCGCATAGGCCGCGCCCTGCGGCCAATCAGAGTTATCGTTGAACTGCTGATAGATCAGTTGCGTGAACCAAAGCGACGATGGCCCACCCAGAATTTGCGGCGCGGCCAGCGCACCTGCAGACAGCATAAACACCATCGTGCAACCTGAACTGATCCCCGGCTTCGCATAGGGGATCACCACGCGCTTGTGAATGCGCCACCACGGGGCGCCAAGGTCGCGCGCGGCCTCGATCTGGTTGTGATCCAGGCTTTCGATCACGTTGTAGATCGGGAAGATCATCAGCAGGATATAGGCGTATCCAAGACCGGCATAGAGCGCGATGTCGTTGCGGATGAAGTCAAACGGCGTATCAAAGATACCCAATCCCACAAGCATCGTGTTCAGAACGCCGCTTTCCCCGAAAATGATGCGCAGCGCGAAGGCGCGCAGGATTTCGTTGATCCAATAGGGAATGATCAGCATCAGCGCGAGAATGCGGATGTGGTTGCCCTTGGTCTGCCCCAGATAATAGGCGATCGGATAACACAGGATCAGGTTGAAAATCGTGACGCAGATCGCGGCGACAATGGTGCGAAAGAAGACCCGCAGATCGACCGCGTTATAGTCCTGACTGCCGCCTTCCGGCCCATAGATCAGGTATTTGTAGTTCTCAAGCGTGTAGACGTCTTTCGGCCCCCCGATCTCGGGCGGCGGCAGGTTCGGGCGGAACGAAAAGTCGAGCATCGACAGTTGCGGCAGGATGATCAGACCCACGGTCCAGAACAGGACCAGACCCAACATCAGCGACCCCATCAGCGTGCCGTTCCGGTTGAAGAATTCTTTCAGGAAACGCGGCATGACGACCCCCTATTCCGCCGCCAGTTCGCCGGCGGGAACGACAACCGCGTTGTCGACCTCATATTCCAGCGTCATGGCCTGCCCGGTATGGTCGTCAAAGGATTGACCGACATTCGGTATGGCAACCTTGATTTCCTTGCCGCCGTCGCCCTCCATGAAAATGTTGAAGGAATTGCCTTCGAACTCTTCATGCGTGACTTGTGCGGTGACGAAGTTTTCGCCCTTGGTGCCGGTCGGGGCAAGGTCCAGCGCCTCGGGCCGGATAAACATCATCGCATCATCCCCGACCTTCATCTTGCCAATATTCGCGGTCGAGATGCGAGAGCGCAGATCGCCTGACCGGTTGGTGCGGATCAGGGCCTCATTGCCGTTCACCTCAAGCACCTTGCCGCGGAACACGTTGTTTTCGCCCACGAAAGAGGCAGCAAACGCCGTCGCAGGGTCGTTATAGATCGTCTTGCCGTCGCCGATCTGGTCAATCACACCGGCGCGCATGACGGCGATGTCATCGGACATGGTCAAAGCCTCGCCCTGATCATGGGTGATATAGATGAAGGTGATCCCCACGCGCTGCTGAATCTCGCGCAATTCGGTGCGCATATGCTGGCGCAGCTTCAGGTCCAGCGCCGACAGGGGCTCGTCCAGCAGCAGCACATGCGGTTCGGCACACAAGGCGCGCGCAATGGCCACCCGCTGCCGCTGCCCCCCTGACAGTTCACTGGGCAGCTTGTCACCCTGACCGGGCAGCGCGATCATGTCCAGAAGCTCATCCGCGCGCTTGCGACGTTCCTTCGCCGAAGCCCCCTTGATTTCCATCGAAAAGGTGATGTTCTCCCAGACCTTCATCAGCGGAAACAGGGCGAGGTTCTGAAAGATCAGAGCCGTGGGCCGCTTGTTCGGCCCGATGCCCTTCATGTTATTGCCCCCGATCAGCACATTGCCTTCGCTGGGCTCCAGAAACCCGGACACGGCGCGCAGGATCGTGGTCTTGCCACAGCCCGACGGCCCCAGAAACGAAAAGAAGTCGCCCCCCTTGATGTGCACATTGGCGTCGCGCACGGCGACGAAATCTCCAAAGCGGATCCACAGGTTTTCGAGATCGACGCCTACTCCGGCACTCATATGGCTTCTCCCCATGCACGGCTGGTCACACCCTTCTGGCGGGGCGCGGCTCCGTGTTTATCGTTTCAGTCTGGATTGGCACGGTCCCCCACCCACAGGCAGGGGACCGCAGGTCCAAGGCGATCAGGCGCTCTTGAACTTGTTGACGAACTCGGTCCGCACATCGGCATACCAGGGCGCTTCCGCCGGCCATGGGTTCAGGTTAGCCAGACTGTCACCCGGATAGGCTTCCGAGAAGTTCTTCTTGTAGGTGTCACCCGAATAGGTGTCTGCCCCAAGAACCGGCGAGTTGTACCCGTGGCTGTCAATCGCCTTGCCCGCAGGCTCTTGCCGATAGGCATAGTCGATAAAGGCATAGACCTGTTCGACATTCTCGGCCCCGATCGGCATCGACATACCATCGACCCAGGCCATCGCCCCTTCGACCGGCGCCTGGTAATGCACCGGCTCACCCGCAGATTTCAGCGCCAGCGGCGGGCCGTCCCATGTCTGACCCACCACGACGCCTTCGTTCAGCAGTCCGTTCTTCTGGGTGTCAGCATCGTTCCAGATCAGCTTGATGCGGTCTTTGCGTGCCACGCACCAGTCGGTGACCTGCCCCCAGACCTTGCGCATCGTCTCTTCGTCTTCATAGGCGGCCCAGATCGACCCCGGCTCCATCTCGCCGGACGCTTCCATGTAAAGCCCGGCCCCCAGCATCATCGAATGCGCGCGGCCCATGGTCTTGCCAGCGTTCTCTTCCGACCATACGTCACCGTAGCTTGGTGCGTCACCCGCAGGCAGCCAAAGGTCGGTGCGATAGGCGATGCCTTCGGTGCCCCAGATATGTGGCAGCCAATGCGACCCGGCATCCCCGAAATTCCAAGCGTCCGTGCCGATCTTCGCCATTGCCGGGTTCACCGCGTCGACATTCACCTTCGACAGGTCGAACGGTTGCAAAAGCTCCAGTGGCCCCCATTGCAGCGACCGGTTGTTGGTCGGTGAAATGATGTCGAAGCCCTGGCCCTTCGTGGCCTTCATCTTGTTGATGATCTCTTCATTTGATCCGATCCCGGTGTAGTTCACCTTGATTCCGGTTTCCGCTTCAAACCCGGCAATGAACTCCGGTGGCAGATAATCCGACCACATCAGGATGTTGACCTCGCCCGACGATGCCAATGCTCGCTTGACATAAAGCGGCGTGGCCAGCGCGGCGGCGCCCATCGTTGTCGCCCCCTTCAGCACCGAGCGGCGGCTGAATTTGGTATCCGTTGTCATGTTGTTCTCCCGTTGAATTTGTTTTTTCTTCTTTTGTGCCGACAGTGTTGGTCATTATCCCGACCTGAAATAGCGCCAGCTTACAACGCCTGATCAGTCCAGTTCGGACCAGCGACCCGCTGCACGGCTCTGGCGGCACCTGCTGCTTCACATGGCTTGTGTGGAACATCGCGCCCCCACTTTACGCCCTGGCATAAGGGCGACATCCCCGATACGCGCGCAACACTCCAAAAGAAAAGAATCGGTTATGTGACATACGCCCGGAGAAGACATGCAAAGTGTCCCGCGCCGGTGTGCCTGCTGTCAACATCCTGCCAATCAACTCTTTTTTTGGCACATGCGCCGCAACGAACCATCAACGGATCCGGAACACGTCGCAAAAAGCCCTTGCCGGAGCCTTGAATATCCCCAAACCTCACCCTGACCCCGACAGGTGCGGGCCTGACAGAAAGACACTTATGGCACGGAACAGGAACGTCCTTTTCATCATCATTGACCAACTTCGCGCCGATTGCCTGCACGGTGCGCTGGCCGATCATGTCGAGTTGCCAAACCTGCGGGCGCTCATGACTGCATCGGTGACCTTCAAGCGCCATTTTTCCGTGACCAATCCCTGCGGCCCGTCGCGCGCGTCGATCCTGACGGGGCAATACGCGATGAACCACCGCTCGGTCCGCAATGGCACCCCCCTGCGCCATGACACCCCGACGCTCGCCAGTGAAATGCGCAAGGCAGGCTATCTGCCGATGCTGTTTGGATACACCGACACGTCGCATGACCCGCGCATTCATGATCCCGGCGACCCCGCGATGCAGACCTATGAGTTTCCTATGGACGGCTTTGCCGAGCAGGTCGAGATGCGCCTTGAAATGTCCTATCCGTGGCGGTCGTATCTGCTGAACAAAGGCTACACTTTCGACAATTACTGGCAGCTGTATATCCCCGGAGGGGATGGCGCGCGGCTGAACGCCCCCGCGATCTATGGGGCCGAGGACAGCGACACCGCCTTCCTGACCGACCGGTTTCTGGAGGCGATGCCATCCTATGCGAACGAAAGCTGGTTCGCGCATCTGACGTATATCCGCCCTCATCCGCCGCTGGTCGCGCCCGCGCCCTATAACGACATGTATGACCCCACCGCGCTGCCCCGGCCTGCCTGCATCGGAGATCGCGAACAGGAAGCCGCGCGCCATCCCTTCTTTGGGCCTGCACTGGAAAACGCCACCGCCGCCAACATGGTCATCGGTTGCGCGAACGTGACCCCCTCGAACGACACCACCCAAACCCTGCGCGCGGTCTATCTGGGGCTGGCGACCGAGGTGGACCACCATATCGGCCGTGTGGTCAGCTTCCTCAAGGACAGCGGACAGTGGGACGACACCCTGCTGATCGTCACCGCCGATCATGGGGAAATGCTGGGCGACCACCACGCATGGGGCAAACACAACGTCTATGACGCGGCCTATCACACGCCGCTGATCATCCACGCCCCGGGTGGCGTGGCCGGGCACGAGGTCAACCTCCCCACCGAATCCATTGACCTGACCCCGACCATCCTCGACTGGGTCGGGCAGACGGTTCCAAACTCAATGGACGGGCGATCGCTGTTGCCCTTCCTGACCGGCACAACCCCCGATGACTGGCGCAGCTATTCCTTCTCGGAACTCGACTTTGCCGAACCAGAGGCACCCACCCTTTGGCAAAAGCGGCTGGGCACGACCAACAGCAACTCCTGCCTCGGCATCCTGCGCGATGCGCGCTTCACCCTGGTCGAGTTTGCCGCCGACCTGCCCCCGCTCCTGTTTGATAACGCAAAACAGGGCGAGATGGAAAACGTTGCCGACAACCCCGCTTTCGCCACAGAGCTGTCGCGCCTGACCCGCCTGATGCTGCGCCACCGAATGCAGAACACGGATCACACTCTGTCGCTGGACACGATCACCAATAACGGCCCCAAACGGCAATCCCGCCATCACCCCAACACATAATCCGCCACGTCGGTCAGGGACCGCCCCCGCGCGTCCGGCGTCACCCCCAACCGTTCCATCGGCTGGTCCTGGCGATTCAGCCATATCGTGTGATATCCAAACCAGGTCGCGCCGCAGATATCCCAGCAATTGGACGACACGAACAGCATATCTTGGGCGTCGCAGCCAAACGCATCAGGCCCAAGCCGATAAACTTCAGGCGCGGTCTTAAACACCCGAACGCTGTCCGCACTCAATACATGATCAAAGAACCCGTCCAGCCCGGACGCCCGCAGCGCGGCCCCGATCATGCCCATGCTGCCATTGGTCAGAACGGCCATGGGTACACCTGCCTCTTGCAAACGCGCCAACGCCGCCCGGTTCTCGGGAAAGGCGGTCAACACTTGATAGGCATCCATCAAAGCGCGACGTGCCCCCTCTGTCAGAACCACCCCCTGCGCCTCGCAGGCGTAATCCAGCGCGTCGCCCGTCACATGCCAGAAATCCGCGAACCTGCCGCACATGCTGCGCAAACGCGTGTATTCGATCTGCTTGTCGCGCCAGGTGTTGGCAATCGCCACCCCCTTGCCGGGAAACATCGTTTCCGCCAGCGCGCCAACCGAATAGACATCCAGAAGCGTCCCATAGGCATCAAACGCAATCGCTTTGATCTTCATGCTCCCCCCTCTCACACCGTAGACGCACACGAATGAAATCACCCTGTGCTTCTTCTGGCCAGAAATATCCTGGGGTGAGCGGCAACGCCGCGAGGGGCAAGGCCCCTTACAGGCTCACAACGTGAGCCTTACCGATCAATCCGGACCTCACCCAACAAGACGGCGAAACTTGCGCCATGCATATCCCGATCCGCGCGCGTGCCCTGTACGGCGGGGCGCGGCAGGCTGAACTTCACCACATTCAACTCCGGCATATCAAACCGTTTCAACTGGGTGGGGTCTGTGCCGAACAGGCGGGCCACCGCGTCCGTGTCCAACCCGTTCGAGATTCGCTGATATGCTTCCTCTGTCCCGCAGAACACATCCAGTGTCAGCCAGAACGGCCCCGCGTTTTTCGACCGCACTTTGTCTGCGATGTCTTTCAAGGCCGTCATGCGCCAATCTCCTCAGTCGACAACCTGAAAGCGTCCATCGGGTCATTCAAAGCCAGCACATGGTTCAGGCAGAACTCATAAACCGCGCCACGCGGCATTTCGGGGGGCGAGAACGGAAAAGCGAAGGTGGGCATTTCTTCCTGCTCGGTCAGCGGGTGGTGCAGAAGATAGGGGTTCAGCATCTTGGCAACCTCGCGCGACAGCGCCTCGGTTTCAGCGGTGACGATGCCCATTACGCCCAGTTCGCTGCCGGGCTTGGCGCTGGTGTCCAAGGGTCCAAGCGTGGCGTCCGCGCCGATGATCCGCAACTCGATCTGGAAGTCGCCGCCGACACGCGCAGTCGCTTTGGCGGTGCACTTGGTCTGAATATCATCGACCCAGGCCCGGGTGTTTTCGACATAGTGCGCATCGCGCACCAGCACCAGCGATACGGTCTGAAACCCCGCGCGCCGTGCGCCCTCCAGCTTCACGGTATAAGGTTCGGTCGCTACCCATTCACTGCCCGTCACACGCACGCGACGTTCATCCAGCGCGGCGTAGCGTGCCGCCGTCACATCCAGATAGCCGCCGGGTTCATACAGCCGGTACGGATCGCTGTTTTCATAAAGCATGTGGGCCGACACGGTGCGGCGGGTCGCGCGGGCCTCCGCGCCCATCGGGGTGATGGTGAACCCGTCTGCGTCAAATTCGATCAGGATGGTACCGGTATTCGGGCTGGTCGTCGCCAGCGCCCCGCATTCACCGATCTTGGCGCCATGCCACGCGCCGCCCGGATGGCAGCCCCGCGCCAGCGGCAGCGCGGATATGATGGCCGTGTCCGTGGTGCGCCCCGCGATCACGATATCGGCGCCCGTATCAAGCGCGGCCTGTATCTGTTCAGCCCCGGCCAGCGCCACGATATTGGTGCAGTCACGCAAGATTTCGCCCGAGATTTCAGGCGCCGGGGTCAGGGGCGTGATCCGACCGGCGTCCAGCGCGCGGGCCATTGCCCCGCCATCTTGCCCGCTTTTCAGCACCGCAAGCCTCAGGTGCTCACCCCGCTCTGCCGCAATCTCGCGGGTGATGTCGACCAGCCAGTCGACCGCGTCATCCGCCCCGCATGTGCCGGCCGTCCCGATAACCAGCGGCACGCCTGCCTCGGCCCGCGCGGCCATCAGTTCGGCCCATTCCGCGCGGGTTGACCCGCGCGAGTATTTCGACGTGCCGGTGCCAAGGTAGTGAGGGCCCGAGTCGGTCGAGCCCCCATCAATTGCAATAATGTCCGGTTTCTCAGCGATCCCTCGGGCCAAGGCGTCGCGGTCATATCCCAGACCCAACGCGCCTGAGGGAACAAGCACTTTCACCATCAATCCGTGATCCTTTGCGGTTTTTTCAGGATGTTGCGCAGGAACATCGGGGCGACAAAGCCCACCACCGCAATGATCCACAAGGTGATCGAAATGCCGGACGAAAACAGGAAGGTCCAATCACCGTTCGACAACACCATGGCACGGCGCAGCGCGTCCTCCATATGGCCACCCAGAAGGATGCCAAGGATGATCGGCACGGTCGGCACATCGAGCTTACGCAACACGTATCCAAGCACCCCGAAGCCCACCATCAGAAGCAGGTCGAAATAGCTGCCCGACAGCGAATAGATGCCCACGAAACTGATCATCGTGACACCGGGCAGAAGCACCCATGGCGGGACGGACAGCACCTTTACAAAGATTTTCACCATCGGCACGTTCATCAAGAGCAGCACGAAGTTGGCGATCAGAAGCGAAGCGATCAGGCCCCAGACGACCTCTGGCCGTTCGGTGAACAGCATCGGGCCGGGGGTGATGTTGAGCGTCATCAGAAGCGCCAGAAGCACCGCCGTGGTGCCGGACCCCGGCACGCCCAGCGTCAGCATCGGCACCAACGCGCCACCGGCGGCGGCGTTGTTGCCCGCCTCGGGCGCCGCGATCCCGCGCGGCACACCGGTGCCGAAACCGCCCTTTTCGCCCGCAATGGATTTCTCGCTCATATACGCCAAAAAACTGCCCAGCGACGCACCCGCGCCCGGAAGAACGCCCGCGATGAAGCCCACAACAGACGAACGCAACATGGTCCAGCCGGATGCCATGATGTCCTTGACCGGGATCGTCACCTTTTCCAGCTTCACACCGATGGAGGTGTTCTTGCCGTGGCTTTCGATGAAGAAAAACACCTCGGCAATGGCGAACAGGCCGACGATGGCGACAAGGAAGTCGATGCCGTCAAACAGGTGCATGTTGCCCCCGGTCAGGCGCGGCAGGCCGGAATTGTTGTCGACCCCGATCATCGCAATGCCCAGGCCGATGCAGGACGCAATCGCGGCCTTGGCCTGGTTGTTCGACGCCATGCCACCCAGCGTGGCAAAGGCCAGCAGGTAGAGCGCGAAATACTCGGCGGGGCCGAACAGAAACGCCACCTGCGCCAGCATGGGCGCCAGCAACATCAGGCCAACCGTGGCCAGAAACGCACCGACAAAGGACGCAACGCCCGACAGAACCAGCGCATCGCCTGCGCGCCCCGCTTTTGCCATCGGATAGCCATCCAGCGTGGTCATCAGCGCGGGTTCGTCCCCCGGAATGTTCAGCAGGATCGAACTGATCCGCCCGCCATACATTGCGCCGTAATAAACCGACGTCATCAAGACCAGCGCGGACGTCGCATCCAGCCCCATCGTGAACGTCAGCGGGATCAGGATCGCCACGCCATTCGACGGGCCAAGGCCCGGAAGCGCGCCGATGATCGTACCGATGAAACAGCCGATCACCGCCAGCATCAGCGTATAAGGCGACAGCGCGATATCGAACCCGATCGCGAGATTTGAAAAGAGTTCCATGCGGGTATCCTTAGCCAGTCAGCGACTTGGGAAACGGGACAAGCCCCAAACCCAGCGCGAATTTGAAGATCAGGAACAAGCCGATGGACAGACCCACTCCGGCCAATACGGCACGCCCGGCGCGCGGCTCGATCTGATAGCTCAGAATGGACGCTGTGATCGCCGTGGGGATCAGGAACCCCAGCGGTTTCAACGCATAGGCATAGCCCACCAGCACAACTACCGCGAGCGCCAGTGAACCAAAGGTCGCCAGCACCGGCCATTCCGGATCGGGGTCGGGCTTTACCGCCACGATCATCCCACACAAGGCCGCGACACATCCAATAAGGATCGGGAAGGTTCTTGGGCCAACCGGATCCGCCATGAAGCTGGTCTGGATCTGCATGGCGCTGGCAACATAAGCCAGCGCCACCAGGGTCACGACCGCTCCGAAGATACGGTCAGATGCCATTACTGGATCACCCCGATTTCTTTCGAAAGGGCGCGGATCTCGGAAACCACACCATCGACATAGGATTGGAAGTCATTGCCAACCTTGGTGAAGGGCGCAAGGCCGTTTGCTGCCATCGCCTCTTTCCATTCGTCGCTGTCGGCCACCTGTTGCAGGCGATCAGCCCATTTCTGGAAATCATCGTCGCTGATGCCCTTGGGCACGTAAAGGCCACGCCAGTTCACAGCGACAACGTCGATGCCCTGTTCCTTCGCGGTGGGAATATCCTCGAACCCCGGCACGCGTTCTTCGGTCAGAACCGCGATTGCGCGCACGTCGCCGGATTTCAGGAAGCCCACGATTTCGGACATGTCGCCCGACATCGCCTGGGTGAAGCCGCCAACGGTCTGGGTGATCGCATCGGCGCCGCCGTCAACACCGATGTATTTCACCGCTTTCACATCCTCGACACCTGCGCGTTGCAGGATCATCAGGGGTTTCAGGTGGTCAAATCCGCCAACGGCCGATCCACCCGCAAAGGCGATCCCGCCCGGATCCGCCTTCACGGCTTCGATCAGGTCGTTCAGCGATTGATAGGGGCTGTCTGCGGCCACAACGATTACACCGGGGTCGGCCCCGATGGCGCCCACAAAGCGGACCTGATCGGCGGTCATGCCAGCATAGGCATTTTGCGCCAGACGGGTCGAGGTCGCAGAGGACGCCGCGACAATCAGATCGGCATCATCGTTGCGTTCCGACACGACGTGAGTAAACGCCAGGCCACCACCTGCGCCGGCCATGTTGGTCACCTGAATTGGCTTTTCGACCGCGCCAATGTCATACATGATTTTGCCGATTTGACGGCAAGTGAAATCCCAGCCGCCGCCGGGGTTGGCCGGTGCAATACACTCGGCAGCCGTTGCAGCGGTGGTGGCACCAAGGCCCAGAATGGCACTGGTCGCCAGCGCCTTGAAAAGACGTTTCGTCATAGTTTCCTCCCATTTGACAGGGGCGTAACACCCGCCCATGCTCAGACCCAATCGCCTGAACCTGACACCAACCTGTCACGCAGCGGAAAAAAGGGCAATAAATGCGGTTCCTTCTGATCGAGGACAATCCCAAACTGGCGGGTGTCGTGGCCGAGCGTCTGCAACTGGACGGTCACGCCGTGGACCACGCCGCCACCCTGTCCGATGCCACAGACCTGACGGCTGTTGCGGATTACGATTTGATTTTGCTGGATATAATGCTGCCCGATGGGGATGGCCGCGACTTTCTGGAACGCCAGCGACAGGCGGAAAAACGCACCCCCGTGATTGTCATAACAGCGCGTTCTGCGGTGTCGGATCGCGTCGGATTGCTGGATCTTGGGGCGGATGACTATATCGTCAAACCCTTCGATTTTTCCGAACTCGAAGCCCGCGTGCGCGCCGTATTGAGGCGTCAGGTCGGCGCGGCTGACAACGCGGTAACGTTTGGGGAAACCACGCTGGATTCGACCAAAGGAGAGCTGCGTTTTGCTGGTCAGACCGTCCCGCTGCGCAATCGCGAGCTGCGACTGCTTGAGGTGTTCTTTGCCGCCCCCGGGCAGGTCTTTTCGAAAACCCACCTGATCGACCGGCTGTTTTCCCTGTCCGATGAGGCGTCGGAAAACGCGATCGAGGTTTATGTGGGCCGGTTGCGCAAGCGGCTGGAAGGGTCGGGAACAAAGATCGAAACCGTGCGTGGCATGGGCTATCGGATGGTTGCGCGGTGAGAATTTCGGGGTCCATCCGCAGGCGGCTTTTCATCCAGCTTGCGCTAGTCGCGGCGGTCTTGTCGCTGGCCTTCTTTCTGGTCGTGCGCGGGGTGGCCGAGCGGGCCGCGGAAGGGACGCAGGACGACATCCTGTCTGCCTCGGCCACGGCCATCGCGGACAGTCTGCGCAGCGAAGATGGCCGCGTCACGCTTGACCTGCCCTATTCCGCGCTGTCGATGCTGGGGTCGATCAACGAGGATCGGGTGTTTTATCGTGTCGTGTCAGACGGCCGGACGCTGACCGGATATGCCGACCTTCCGCAACCCAATGTGCCACCGCGCATCAGCACCCCCAGCGTCGAGACCCTGACCTATCGCGGCGACGAAATTCGCGCGGTGTCTGTCACCCGGCCCGTCGGCACCGGCGTCAATGCCGCGCAGGTCGTGGTGACAGTGGCCCAAACCCGGCAGGGGTTGGCCGCGATTTCCCGCCAGATCACCGCAACGGCAACTGGCATCGGGGTTGGATTTTTCCTGCTGGCGACCGCACTCAGCCTGTGGGCCGCCGGGTCGGCGCTGGCGCCGATCACCCGGATCACCGGGTCGGTCACGCGCCGCGGACCGACCGATTTGCGCCCCGTGCAAGCCAACGCACCGGACGAGCTTGTGCCGCTGATCAATGCGCTCAATTCCTTCATGGGACGGCTGCGCGCCTCGCTGTCGCGCACCGAAGATTTCATTGCCGAGGCCGCCCACCGCGTTCGCACCCCGCTGGCCACCGTTCGCGCACAGGCTGAAATCACCCATCGCAAACTGAACAAACCCGAACACAAACAAGCCATTCGCGAGATGATCCGCGCCATTGACGAAAGCTCTCGCTCGGCCGGGCAGATGCTGGATCACGCGATGGTAACGTTTCGTGCCGACAGCCTTGCGCAAGACGCACTGGACCTGCGGGCGCTTATGGAGGAAACCTGCGACCGGCTTGCCCCGACAGCCGATCTGAAAGACATCACGATCCGGCGCGACCTTGGCCCCGATCCCGTGGCCTTCACCGGCGACGGCATCCTGTTGCAAGCAGCGCTTCAGAACATTCTGGACAATGCGATCAAGTATTCGCCGGATGACAGCGACATCACCGCGCGCCTGACCCTGAACGGCAGCATCACCCTGTCGATCACCGACCAGGGGCGCGGGTTCGGCGACACCAACCTGTCTGACCTGACCACGCGATATATGCGCGGCGCGAATGTCGGTGACATCGTCGGGTCGGGGCTTGGTCTGACCATCGCAGACGAAGTTGCCAAGGCACATGGCGGTCGGCTGGAGATTTCACCCAACACGAAAGGGGAAGGCGCATGTGTTTCGCTGATTTTCCCGCGCGCTTGACGGGCATTCTGCTTGGACTGCTGCTGAGTATCAGCGCGGCGCAGGGCTTCGAGATCGAAGATCGCCGCCTGTTCGAAGCAACGGACGAACGGACCCGGCTCAGCGTGATCTCGACCGCGGATCTTGACGTTTTTGAACCGATCATCCGCGCGTTTCAGGCCAGCCACTCGGATATATCGGTGGACTATGTGGTAACGGGCACGACCGACCTGATGCAGGCGCTGTATGACGAGGGCGCATCCTTCGACCTCGCCATTTCCTCGGCCATGGATTTGCAGACCAAACTGGCGAATGACGGCTTCGCCCAGACCCACACCCCGACCGCGTCTGCAACCCTTCCGACCTGGGCAAGTTGGCGCGACCAGTTGTTTGCCTTTACACAAGAACCGGCGGTGGTCGTGGTTTCGGACCGCTTTTTCCCGCCCGGTGAAGCGCCGCAAAACCGGGATGAACTGATCGCCATCCTGCGCGCCAACCCCGAACTTTTTCAGGGCAAGATTGGAACCTATGACGTGCGCCGCTCGGGCTTTGGCTATCTGATGGCCACGCAGGACAGCCGAAACTCGGACGCGTTCTGGCGGCTGATGGAGGTGATGGGGCGTCTGGATGCGAAACTGTATTGCTGTTCGGGCGACATGATCCGCGATGTGGCATCAGGCAAGCTGGCCTTGGCCTATAACGTGCTGGGCAGCTATGCGGTTGCCCAGCAGAATACCACTGATGGGTTCCAAATCATCGAGATGAGCGACTACGTAAACGTCATGTCGCGCACGGCCTTGATCCCGCGCACGGCCAGGAATGCAGATGATGCCCGCATCATGCTGGATTTCCTGCTTGATCTGAGGTCACGCAAAGATCTGGTCGCCGCATCCGGCCTGCCCGCCATTGATCCCGCAGCATTGCTCGCCAACCCGTCGCTGCGCCCGATCCGGTTCGGGCCGGGCTTGCTGGTGTTTCTGGACAGTCTGAAACGGCAGAGTTTCCTGCGAAACTGGGAAAACTCGTTGCTGCAAAATTGAAGACGGCGGGGACTTGCCCCGCCCTCGCAACATCGTGTCGCCCATGATCAGTCGATCATGCGCACCGCCCCCTTGGCGGCAGAGGACGCCAGCATCGCATAGGCCTTGAGCGCCTTGGACACCTTGCGTTTGCGTGGCGCGACGGGGTGCCAGCCCTTTTCGTCCTGAGCGGCCCGGCGCGCGGCCAGTTCGTCATCCGACACCGCCAGATGGATGGTCCGGTTGGGGATGTCGATCTCGATCTTGTCGCCTTGTTGCACGAGCCCGATCGCACCGCCTTCGGCGGCTTCCGGCGAGACGTGCCCGATCGACAGGCCCGAGGTGCCGCCCGAGAACCGCCCATCGGTCAAAAGCGCACAGGCTTTGCCCAGACCCTTCGATTTCAGATAGCTTGTCGGATACAGCATTTCCTGCATCCCCGGCCCGCCACGCGGCCCTTCGTAGCGGATGACCACAACGTCGCCTTCCTTGACCTTGCCAGTCAGAATGTCACTGACCGCCGCATCCTGGCTTTCGCAGACATGGGCCGTACCGGTGAATTTCAGGATGCTTTCGTCCACACCCGCCGTTTTCACGATGCAGCCATCCAGCGCGATGTTGCCAAACAACACGGCCAGACCGCCATCTGCACTGAAGGCGTGGTCCCTGGACCGGATCACGCCACCTTCGCGGTCGGTGTCCAGTTCCTTGTACCGGTTCGACTGGCTGAACGCCTGCGTCGTGCGCACACCACCCGGCGCGGCCTTGAACAGGCTTTCCGCCTCGGGGTTGTTGGCGACCTTGATGTCCCACTTGGCAATCGCCTCGGCCATCGTGGCAGAATGCACGGTGGAACAATCACCATGCAGCAGCCCCGCGCGATGCAACTCGCCAAGGATCGAGAAGATGCCACCGGCGCGGTGCACATCTTCCATATGAACATTGGCGATGTTGGGCGCAACTTTACACAGGCACGGCACCTTGCGGCTGAGCCTGTCCATGTCCTTCATGGTGAAGTCCACTTCGCCCTCATGCGCAATGGCCAGCAGGTGCAGCACGGTGTTCGTTGACCCACCCATCGCGATATCCAACGACATGGCGTTCTCGAACGCATCAAAGGTTGCGATCTCGCGCGGCAGCAGGCCCTTTTCCTCGTTCACGTAGTGGCGTTTTGTGATTTCGACGATCTTGCGCCCGGCTTCCAGAAACAGGTTCTTGCGATCCGAGTGCGTGGCAAGGGTCGAGCCATTGCCGGGCAGCGCCAGGCCCAGCGCCTCGGCCAGACAGTTCATCGAGTTCGCGGTGAACATGCCCGAACACGACCCGCAGGTCGGGCAGGCGTTTTCCTCGATATGCTGGACCTGTTCGTCGGTATAGTGCTCATCCGCCGCGGCGACCATGGCATCGACAAGGTCGATTTTCTTGACGTCCAGATCGGCAATGTCGATTTTGCCCGCTTCCATCGGGCCACCGGACACGAAAATGACGGGAATGTTCAGACGCATCGCGGCCATCAGCATCCCCGGCGTGATCTTGTCGCAGTTCGAGATACAGACCATCGCATCGGCGCAATGTGCGTTGACCATGTATTCCACGCTATCCGCGATCACCTCGCGCGACGGCAGAGAATACAGCATCCCGTCATGGCCCATCGCGATTCCGTCATCGACCGCAATGGTGTTGAATTCCTTGGCCACACCGCCTGCCGCCTCGACCTCGCGCGCGACCATCTGGCCCAGATCCTTCAGGTGGACATGGCCCGGCACGAACTGCGTGAAGCTGTTGACGATGGCGATGATCGGCTTGCCGAAATCATCGTCGGTCATGCCGGTCGCGCGCCACAGGCCGCGGGCGCCAGCCATGTTGCGGCCATGGGTCGAAGTTCTGGAACGATAAGCAGGCATGCGGTCCCCACCTTGTCTGAAAATTGGAGTCAGAACGCGGATTACCATTCCATGCGCCCTGACGCCAGCGCGGATTGCCCGTTTTCATCGGGCTTGGCGTTGCCCGGCACCCACGCTAGAAGCGTTGCAAACGCTCTCCTGAAAGGCATATTCCCATGGCATCGCGCAAAGTTCTGGTCACCGGGTCCGCCGGGTTCATCGGCTATCACCTGTCCAAACTGCTGCTGGCCGAAGGATTTCGGGTGCATGGCTATGACGGGATGACGGATTACTATGACGTCACCCTGAAGCAGCGCCGCCATCAGATGTTGCTGCAAGACCCCGGCTTTTCAATGACCGAAGGAATGCTGGAAGATCAGGCGCTGTTCGATCAGGTGGCCGACGACTTCGAACCCGATGTGATCGTGCACCTCGCTGCGCAGGCGGGCGTGCGCTATAGCCTCGAGAATCCGCGCGCCTATCTGGACAGCAACGTGATCGGCACCTTCAACGTGATGGAGGCCGCACGGCGTCACAAGGTCGATCACCTGCTGATGGCCTCAACCAGTTCAGTCTATGGCGCGAATACCGACATGCCGTTCACCGAGACCGAGAAGGCCGATACCCAACTGACCATCTATGCCGCCACAAAGAAGGCCAATGAAAGCATGGCGCACAGCTATGCCCATCTGTGGGATCTGCCGACAACGATGTTCCGCTTCTTCACCGTCTATGGTCCTTGGGGGCGGCCCGATATGGCACTGTTCAAGTTCACCAAGGGTATCCTCGACGGCACGCCCATCGACATCTACAACAACGGCGACATGTTCCGCGATTTCACCTATGTCGAGGATCTGGTGCGCGGCATCCGCCTATTGATCGACGCGGCCCCGGTGCGCCCTGACAGCCCGGACGACATTGAGCCGGGCGACAGCCTGTCCCCCGCTGCCCCCTATCGCGTGGTGAACCTTGGCAATTCCGACAAGGTGCGCCTGTTGGATTTCGTCGATGCGATCGAGGATGCTTTGGGCCGGAAAGCCCAGCGCAACTATATGGAGATGCAGATGGGCGATGTTCCGGCCACATGGGCGGATGCAACGCTTCTGCAACGCCTGACCGGCTATCGCCCCGCCACTGATTTCCGCGATGGGGTGAACCGTTTCGTCGCGTGGTATCGGGACTATTTCAAGGTCTGATGTCCTGCGTTTTCGGGGCAGGATAAGATACCTTGCTGCATTACACCTCTCTAGGTTGAGTTTTAACTTTCTTTTAACGAAAATTTACGCAATGTTACACCCGCAATGGTTGTTTTGTGGATGGATAACGGACGCATTAGGCGATGAAAGACTTTCCGGACCTGGGACAGATCGCGGTGATCGGGTTGGGCTATGTTGGCCTGCCACTGGCGGTCGAGTTCGGAAAGACGCGGCCGGTCATCGGGTTTGACATCGACCCTCACCGCATCGGCGAGTTGCGCTCCGGCATGGATCGCACGGAGGAGGTCACCGCAGACGACCTTGCCAATGCCCGTCACCTGCGCTTTGCCAGCGACCCGGGTGATCTGGTGGCGGCAAACATCTTTATCGTGACCGTCCCGACCCCAATCGACGCCCATAACCGCCCCGACCTGACGCCTTTGCGCCGCGCCAGCGAAACCGTGGGCCGCGCGTTGTCACAAGGTGATATCGTCATTTACGAAAGCACCGTCTATCCCGGCGCCACGGAAGAGGTCTGCGTGCCGATCCTGGAAGCGACCTCGGGTCTGACCTTCAACCGCGATTTTTTCGTGGGCTACAGCCCCGAGCGGATCAACCCCGGCGACCGCGACCACCGGCTGCCGACGATTGTGAAAGTGACCTCTGGCTCGACCCCCGAAGCCGCCGACCGGATCGACGCGCTTTATGCCGGGATCATCACGGCGGGCACCTACAAGGCCGAAAGCATCCGCGTGGCCGAAGCCGCCAAGGTGATCGAAAACACCCAGCGCGACCTGAACATCAGCCTGGTGAACGAGCTGGCGATCATCTTCAACCGGTTGGGCATTGATACGGGCGCGGTGCTGCAAGCAGCCGGGACCAAGTGGAATTTCCTGCCCTTCCAGCCGGGGCTGGTCGGCGGTCACTGTATCGGCGTGGACCCCTATTACCTGACCCACAAGGCCGAGGAAATCGGCTATCACCCACAGGTCATCCTGTCAGGCCGCCGGATCAATGACGGCATGGGCGCTTATGTCGCTGGGCAGATGATCAAGTCGATGATGCGCAAGGGAATCAACGTCGCGAAGTCGCGGGTGCTGATCCTGGGCCTGACCTTCAAGGAAAACTGCCCCGATCTGCGCAACACGCGCGTTGTGGATATTCTGGAGGAGCTGCGCGATTACGGCGTTCAGGTGGACGTTCACGACCCCTATGCCGACCCGGACACCGCCCGCGCGGAATACGGGATCGAGCTGACCGGCACGCCCGAAGCGCATCGCTATGACGGTGTGATGCTGGCCGTGCCGCACCGCGCCTATCTGGTTCGCCCGGCGGGATGGATCAACCGCTATGCCAAGAACCTGTCGGTGATCTATGACATCAAATCCGCCCTGCCGCGGGAAATGGCGGATCTGCGGCTGTGATGATGCGAACTCTTGGCAAGCTCTGGTCGCTTCTGACCCCACGAGAACGCAGGCGCGGCACGCTGGTGCTGGGCCTAGCGCTGGTTATGGCGCTGTTCGAGGTGCTGGGCGTCGCCTCGGTCTTTCCGTTCTTTCTGGCACTGTCTGACCCCGATCTTGTGACCACAAACCCCTACTTGTCCGCCGCCTATCAATGGGGCGGGTTCGCCAATCACCAAGATTTCCTTCTGGCGCTGGCGCTTGTCACCTTCGCCCTTCTTGTTAGCGGTGCGCTGATCCGCAGCGCGGGGGAATACGCGATGACGCGGTTTGTGCAAATGCGCCGTCACAGCCTTGGCACGCGGCTGATCACCCGCTATCTGCGCCAGCCCTATGCGTTCTTTCTGGGACGACACACCGGCGAGATGGCAAAAAACATCCTGTCCGAGGTCGAACAGGTCACCATGTTCGCACTGGCCCCGGTGTTGCGGCTGACCACATCGCTTGTGACGCTTCTGGCGATGCTGGGTTTTCTGATCGTGATGGACCCGATTATCGCCGTCACCGCCATCGCTGTTCTGGGCGCCGCGTACAGTGCGATCTTCCTGACCATCCGCCGCCTTGTCACCCGCAACAGCGCCCGCCGGGTTGCCGCCGACGAGGCCCGATACACCATCGCGCGCGAGGCGCTGGGCGGCATCAAGGACATCCGCATTTTGGCGAAAGAGGACGCCTATATCCGCCACTTCCGCGCGCCCTCGATCGAAGTGTCGCGGATGCAGGCCGCCAACCTCGTGCTGGGTCAGGTGCCGAAATATCTGGTCGAGGCAATCGGCTTCGGCGGCATGTTGCTTCTGTGCGTGGCGCTTCTGGCGACCCTTGGCCCCAACGCCAGCACCGCCGCGATCCTGCCGAAACTGGGTGTCTATGCCTTCGCGGGCTACCGGATGTTGCCATCTGTGCAGGGCATCTATCGCGCGATGGTCGAACTGCGTTTCGGCGCGGGTGCGGTGGATGTGCTGTTTGACGACATGCAGGGATTGCCGGACGGCGAAGCCGAAGCGGACGAAGTGCAGCCGATGCGCCTGACTTCAGCTTTGGAGGTCAGCAATGTCAGCTACTCCCATGACGGCACCGCCCGCAGCATATCCGATCTGTCCCTGACCATCCCGGCGGGAGCATCGGTCGGCATCGTCGGCGGCACCGGGGCAGGCAAAACAACACTGATCGACTTGCTCTTGGGCCTACTAACGCCACAATCCGGGCGGATCGGGGTCGATGGCATGCCAATCACCCCTGCGAATGTGAAGGGTTGGCAGGCGTCCATCGGCTATGTGCCGCAGTCGATCTTTCTGGCCGATACCAGCATCGCCGAGAACATCGCCCTTGGCACGCCCCGCGACCAGATCGACATGGGCCGCATCGCGGAATGCGCCCGCATGGCGCAATTGGATCACTTTGTCGAAACGCAGCTTCCCGATGGCTATGACACCACCATTGGCGAAAGCGGTGTGCGTCTGTCCGGCGGGCAGCGCCAACGCATCGGCATCGCCCGTGCCCTGTATCACGACCCCGATATTCTGGTGTTTGACGAGGCGACAAGCGCGCTGGACACCCGGACCGAACGCGACGTGATGAAGGCCATTGCCGCGCTTCAGGGTCAAAAAACCATCGTGATGATCGCCCACCGCATCTCGACCGTCGAAGCCTGTGATCAGATTATTGTGCTGGAACAGGGTCACATAGCGGCAAGCGGCACCTATGCGCAGTTGATCGCGCAACATGACGGGTTTCGCGCACTTGCAGGGGTGGCGGCATGAAGCATATGCCCATCACACAGCCGGACACCGCATCTGCGCCGAAACTGGCGTTCGTTCTGCCCGATCTGCGGGGGGGCGGGGCGGAACGGGTGATGCTGACCCTCGCGACCGAGCTTGCCCATTTCGGCTATGCCCCGCATCTGATCCTTGCCAACGCGCGTGGCGCGTTGATGGATGATGCAAGCCGCGCGGGGCTTCCGATCACCGACCTGAAGGCAAGGCGTTTTCGCGGCGTCGCCGCCCCCTTGCGGAAATGGCTGCACAAGCACCGGCCCTCGGCCCTGATGCCTGCCATGTGGCCCCTGACCAGCATCGCGGTCTGGGCTGCACGCGGGACCGGTGTGCCGGTCATCACCACCGATCACGCCACCCTGTCGGACCAATACGCGACCAAAGGCCCGCTGCACCGGCTGGCGCAGCGGACCAGCATCCGCGCGACATACCCCAGGGCGCGGGCCAATGTCTCGGTCTCGGCCGGGTCTGCGCGCGATCTGTAGCGGTTGGGGCGGCTACCCGCCCATCGGGTCAAGGTGATCCACAATCCCGTTGCCATGCCCGACCCCAAGCCGGGCGCCGCCGTCTGGCCGGCGCAGGCGCAGCATCGCATCTTGGCTGTTGGCTCCCTGCGCTGGCAGAAAGATTTCCCGACCCTCCTGCGCGCCGTCCGCCTGCTTCTGGATCAGGGCTGCGACGCCGAACTTGTGATCCTTGGCGATGGCCCCGACCGCGCGGCGTTGGTGGCACTGGTTCAATCGCTGGGCTTGACCAGCCGGGTGACGATGCCGGGGTTCACGCCACATACCGGTGCCTATTACGCAAGCGCCGACCTGTTTGCGCTGAGTTCGCGCAGCGAAGGCTTTGCCAATGTGATTGTCGAGGCGTTGTCGCACGGCCTGCCCGTGGTCGCGACCGACTGTCCGCATGGCCCATCCGAGATTCTGGACACCAGCGACATCGGCAGTTTGGTTCCTGTCGGTGACGCCGCCGCGCTGGCTGCCGCGATCGGCGCCGCCTTGCACGCACGGCGCAACCCCGACGCTGCGCGCAAACGTGCTTCGGATTTCCGACCGGGCGTCGCGGCGGGCAAGTTCCTCTCACTCCTCCCGCAACCCCAGTTATCAAAGCCAAAGAGGCCCGCATGAGCGCCACCCGTTCGATCTTTGTCACCAATAACGGTCTGTCTGACCATATCGGCACCGCGCAGGTTCTGCCCTATCTGGAAGGCCTCGCGGCGCGCGGGCATCAGATCGCCTGTCTGTCGGTGGAACACCCCGCGCGGCAGGACGTCTTTGCCACCAAAGTCGCGCCACGGCTGGAACGCGCGGGGATCGAGCACAGCCCGATCCTGCGCCGCACCCTGCCGCTGGCAGGCAAGCTGGAACGCTTCGCCATGCCGGGGCTGATGCAAAGCCGCTTGGAACGGCTGGTCGAGACCTTTCAGCCCGATCTGATCCATTGCCGCAGCTATATGCCATTGGGCGCGGTGCTGCCTGTCAGCTTGCGGCACGATCTGCCCTTCGTGTTCGACATGCGCGGCTTCTGGGTGGATGAACGCTGCGAGGCGGGTCTCTGGCAAGGTCCAATGGGCCGCAGCATCGCCCGCCACTTCCGCAAGTTAGAGGCCCGCGCGATCAGCGGGGCCAGCGCGATTGTCGCCCTGACCCAAGACGCGAAATCGGTTGTCGCGACGCGCCGCCCGTCCGCCGGATCGGTGACAAGCGTCATTCCCTGCAGCGTCGATCAGACCCGGTTCCGGCCCGACCGCGCGCTGCGGGCCAGAACGCGGCTGGCGCTGGGATATTCAGCGAAGGACGTGGTGCTGGTGCATCTTGGGTCAGCCGGGCCGCTTTACCAGATGGGCACCACCTATCGCCTGCTGGCCGCGCTTCAGGCGCAGGACATGCAGGCGCGGCTGCTGCTGGTTGGCGATCATTCCGTCGATCAGCATGTGCAGGCAGCCCGCAGTTATGGCGTCACGCTGGACCCGGCGCACCTGACCTGCAAGCGCGTGCCGCATGATGACGTGCCCGCCCTTCTGAACGCGGCTGATATCGGCCTGTCGTTCCGCATTGCCAGCAAATCCAGCCTTGGCGTGTCCGCCACCAAGACGGGCGAATATCTGTCCTGCGGTCTACCGGTGATCAGCAACACAGGGATCGGAGATATCAACGACATCCTGCCCAACCGCCGCTTCGGTCTGGTGCTGGCTCATCACGACACGCCCGCCATTGAACACGCCGCGCGCACCATCGCATCTGCACCCTTTGCGCCCCGCGCCGTGATCCGTGCGCATGCCGCTGGCCGTTTCTCGCTGGATCGGGCCTGTGACCAGTATGATGCGCTTTACCGCATGTTTCACGCCGAAAGACAGGCCGCATGACCGCCACCCCGCGCATTCTGGCCGTCGATGTGTGCGGTACGCTTTATGACACGAACACCACTGCAGGGCTGGTGATGTTTCACCACGCCCGGCGCGGCCACCGCTGGCGCCACGCGGCTTTGACAGCAATCTCGCGGCGCGGGGTGTTGCGGGCCGGGTTGGTTGCGGTCGCGAAGCTCACGCGGTTCGACGTGCATCGGGCGCTTGTTCTGATCAGCCTGCGCAACGAGACCCTGACGTCGCTGCAGGCGTCGGCCAAGGGCTATGTCACCGATCATCTGCCTGCGACGGCCATTGCCGCCGCTCACACCCGCATGGCCCGGATGCGCGCCGCCGGGTGGCAGCCTGTGCTGGTGTCCAACGCCCTGTCCCCGGTGATTGGCGAAATCGCCCGCCAGCTCGACCTGCCCTTCATCGCCTCGGACCCCGCCCAGCGCGCGGGGCGATTGACAGGGCGTCTGTCGCGCGATCTGACCGGGCAGAAACGCAAGGCGGTCGAGGCATATCTGAACCGCCCGCTGGACGCGGTCGCGTTCGCGGTGATCACCGACAACCGGTCAGACCGTGATCTGGTGGCTGCCGCCAACCCGGCGATTCTGGTTGCTGCGCGAACCCCCCGCAAATGGATGAGGACCTGGGATGCCGAGATTCTGTGTCACTGACCCCCGCCACCTGATCCTGCTTGTGCCGTTCGGCTATGCGTTCACCTCGCGCTATCACTGGCCGCGCGATTTCGTGGTCAACGCCCTGACCGCATGGGTGCCGGGCGTGATCCTTGTCGCGCTTTTGGGTGATCTGGGCGCGGGTCCGGCTGTGTTGACCTATCTTCTGGGCTACGCGGTCTTTATCAGCCTTTACGAGCTGGGCTATCTGGCCAATGACACGATCGGATTGCGCCATGATCCAACCCCACGCCGCAGGGTCGATGTGGTCATGTCGCCCACCACGATCCTTGTCTTCGGCACGGTTCGGCTGGGCGTTGCATTGGTCGCAATCCTTGCGTTGGGTGTCGGCGGTGCGGCGATCTACTGGGCCACCCTCGCGGCATTGGGGGTCACGCTGATCGCCCACAACACCCTGCGCGCGACCGAAATGAAGTTCTTCACGTTTCTGCAACTCTCGCTCTTCCGGTTCGCGCTTCCGGTGCTGCCCGTTCTGGTCGTCGCCGGGGATGTGGTCGGTATGCTGATCTGCTTTGCCACCGGGCTTTTGCTGTTCACGCTGCCCCGGTTCCTGACCTATCTGGACGCCAAAGGGCGGTTGTCCCTGCCCGAGCGCAAGGCCCGCGCCTATCACCTGAAGACCCATCTTGCCGTCTTGCCGCTTGTCACGCTGTTGTCGATCGCCACGCACGAGGTTGCCCCGATCGCTTGCCTTCTATGGGGCGTGTTCGTCCAGCTTGTCTATGTCGCCCGCGCCCGTGTGCCAGCACATCCAGGGGGGGCCACATCCTTGTGATCTATGTCGCTCTGTTCCTGGCGCTGATCCTGCTGCGCCTGGTGCTGGCCCGGCAGCCTCGCCTGCGCGATCAGACCTATCCGATCGTGCTGGCCGCCCTGTTCCTGTTCGTCGCCTTCCGGCTGGAGGTCGGCTGCGACTGGAACGGCTACTACCGCCACTTCCTGATGCAGCTCGACCTGGACCTTGTTGATGCTCTGGCCCAGCGCGAGCCGCTCTGGTGGGCATTGGTCCAGGGGGTGGGCGCTGCGGGGCTGGGCTATCCATGGCTGAATGTGGCAGCGGCGGTGATCTTTTTTGCAGGCGTGCACATGCTTGCGCGCCAACAGGTGGACAGGCTGGGGTTTCTGATCCTGCTCTATCCGGTGTTGATCCTGAACATGCCGATGTCGGGGATCCGGCAGGCCGCTGCCATCGGTATAATGTGCATGGGGTTTGCACTGTTCCGCAACGGACAGACGATACGCTTTGCCCTGGCCACGCTGGTCGCCACGGGCTTTCACAGCAGCGCAGGCGTGTTCCTGTTGCTGGCGCCACTTGCCGGGCAGGGCAGGATCCGGGCGCGCCTGTTCGCGGCGCTGCTGCTGGCCGTGCCGGGCGCATTTCTGCTGGCCACGGGCGACAGCGCCCAACTTGCGCTTTCACGCTATGTCGATACCGGGGTGGATGCCCATGGCGCACTGTATCGCGCCGCGCTTCTGGCGCTCAGCGGCGGGCTGTTTCTGATCGCCTTGCGCCCCGCCTGGCGCGTGCGATTTCCCGGAGATTACCGGATGATGGTGCTGGCGTCCCTGATGATGCTGACCACCCTGCCGCTGATCGCGCTATCCAGTGTGATTGCCGACCGGATCGGCTATTTCCTGGTGCCGCTTCAGGCAATGATGCTGGCCCGCATCCCGTTCCTGAACCTTGGCGCAACCGGTACGATCCTGACCGTCGCGCCCTATGTCGTGCTGCTGGTGATGCTGGTGGTCTGGACAGTTTATTCGGCCCATTTCCACTACTGCTATCTGCCCTATGACACGTGGCTTTTCGGCCTTCCCGATATCTATCAACTGCCGACCCGAGGTGGCGCATGAAAGTTCTGTTGACCGTCAACGCCGCGTGGAACGCCCTGAATTTCCGCCGCCCGGTGATCGAGGCCTTGCTGCATCTAGGCCATCACGTCACCATCCTCGCCCCGCTGGATGACGCTGCACCAGCATTGCGCCGCATGGGGTGTCAGGTGATCGACCTGCAGATGGACATACAAGGACTGTCCCCCCGGCAGGATGCCAAACTGATCCGTCGGTTCGGTCATCACTTTGCGGCGCTCGGACCGGACATCATCCTGAGCTATACGGTCAAGAACAACATTTTCGGTGCCGTCGCGGCGAAACGTCTGGGGATCCCCTTTCTGCCGAATGTTTCGGGTCTCGGAACGGGTTTTTTGTCGGGTGGCGCGCTCAGGATGGTGGTCGAGACCCTGTATCGCCACGCATTCCGCGGATTGCCTATCCTGTTTTTCCAGAACCCGGACGACCGCGACCTGTTCGTCAATCGGCGGCTGATCGCTCCGGGGCAGGCCCGCCTGTTGCCCGGTTCGGGTGTCGATCCGGACCATTTTCGCCCCTGCCCTCTGCCGGCCCGCGACGAAACAGTGTTCCTGATGATCTCGCGCCTTCTGCGCGATAAGGGAGTGCTGGAATATGTCGAGGCTGCCCGCCGGATCAGAACCACCCGTCCGGACCTGCGCTTTCAGATCCTTGGCCCAGTCGATGCGGCAAACCGCTCGGTCCTGGGGGCCGAGGCGTTGCGGGAATGGATGGCCGATGGGGTGATCGAACATCTGGGCAAACATGACGATGTGCGCCCCTTCATCGCAGAGGCGGATTGCGTCGTGTTGCCATCCTATCGCGAAGGCGCCCCGCGCACGTTGCTTGAGGCGGCCAGCATGGCCCGACCACTGATCGCAACGGACGTGCCCGGCTGCCGCCATGTGGTGGAGGACGGGATCACGGGCCTGCTTTGCGCCCCGCGCGATGCGGGCAGTCTGCACGCCTCTTTCGAAGAGTTCGCGAACATGCCACCCGGCACCCGCGCGCAAATGGGTCGGGCCGGACGGGACAAGATGCTGCGCGACTATGACCAGAAAATCGTGGTCGACCGCTACCTTGCCGCAATGGCCGAGCTTGTGCCGCACAAGATGGCAGCACGGGACACGCGCCTGCGCGCCTAGCGCGGCGATCACGCCGCAATTCGGCAACACACCCGCGCCGATCAGGCATCCCAACAAACAACCTATGGTATTTATCTTTCTTCACTTTGCAATTTTGATATGAGTTAACCAACACCCCGTCCCACCCGCCAAAGCGCGATGAACCGGGGCGGACGGATGGAGGACCCTATGCACCACAACAGCCTGCGCGCGCTTCTTCTTGGCACCTGCCTGACCCTGTCCGGTTGCGGCGTCACCTATCACAGCCCGACCGTGCAGTCGCAGGCCGCCGGGCTGGATGTCAGCGTGGTGGAAATCACCGCAAGCTCGGTGAAACAGGCCAACAGCGCACCCTATGTGCCGCTGAGCCTGCCGGATGCCTTTCACGCGATTGCGGGCGGGACGGGCTTGCGTGGTGCGGGCGCGGTCCCGGACATGCCGGAGGGCCCCACAGGGTCACGCGAACAGATCGCCACCCGGCTGCCTGCCCTCGTCACACCGCAACGCTATGAAATTGGGGTTGGCGATGTGGTGCTGCTGGTCACGAAAAGCGGGGCCAGCACGATCGAGGAGCTGGGCGGCTTGCTGACCGCCCAGACGCAGCGACAAGGGTTCACCGTTCGCGACAACGGGATGATCGCGCTGCCTGATATCGGGCAGGTCAAGGTGGCAGGCAAAACGGTTGAGGCCGCCGAGGACGCCGTGTTCCAGGCCCTTGTGGCGAAGAACATCGACCCTGCCTTCAGTCTTGAGATCGCGGAATTCAACTCCCGGCACGTGGCCATCGGCGGCAAGGTCGGGCGCGCGGGTCTTGTGCCCCTGACCCTGCAACCCCTGCGTCTGGGCGATGCGCTGGCGCAGGCCGGAGGCGTCGTCGCCAGTGACACGGGCGCAACAGCGATACGCCTTTACCGGGATGGCACCTTGTATCAGATGCCAGCTTCGGCCCTGCGGTCCGATGCCAGGGTCCGTGACCTGACCCTGTTGTCGGGCGATGCGATCTATGTGGATGAAACCTATGACCTTGACCGGGCGCTGGCCTTTTATGAGGCACAGATCGCCGCAATCGGCCTGAAGCGCAGCGCCCGCCTGCACGCCCTGTCCGAACTCAGAGCCGAAATGTCCGTGCAGCGCGACACGCTTGAAGAACGGCGCGCCAATTTCACCAGCCGCCGCGCGCTGGACGCCGAGCCGCGCGATTATGTCTATCTGACGGGCGAGGTGGCCCGGCAGGGGCGCGTGGCGCTGCCCTATGGGCGACAGGCCAGCCTGGCGGATGTGCTGTATAATGAAGGTGGATTTGACACCAGAACCGGCGATCCGGCGCAGATCTATGTGATCCGGCCCGGCACCGATGCGGATGACACGACCGTCACGGCCTGGCATCTGGACGCGACCAATGTGATCAACATCACGTTGGCAACGCGGATGCAGATGCGCCCGAACGACATCGTCTTTATCGAGGAACAGCCGATCACCAAATGGTCGCGCGCCTTCGAACAGGCTTTCCCGATCCTGATCAACAAATCCGTCAATGGCGACAGCGGCGTGCCCTGAACCTTGTGCAAACGGTTCTAGGTCGCGCCGTAATACCCTTTGTCATAAGTGGCATAGGCAGCATACGTCCCGCCATATCCATATCGCGCCAGTTCCTCGGTTCTGACCTGTGACAGGACAAGCCCGGTGATTTTCGCGTTCACCATCGCAAACTGCCGCAATGCTTCGGCGACCTGCGGGCGGGTCGTCTTGTTCCATCCAACCGTGAACAGAACCGCATCCGCATGACGGGCCATCACCCGCGCATCGGGCACCACCAGAGCCGGAGGGCTATCGATGACAACCGCGTTATACCCGGCGCGCGCTGCGCCGATCATTTGTTCGAACCGGCGCGAGGCGAACAGGTCTGCGGCGCTGGTGCGCGAGGCCTCTCCGAACAGGACATCGGCGTCCAATCCGGGCACGTGCTGAACCGCATCCGACAGCGCCACATCCCCTGTGAGAACCGACATGATCCCGTGTTTGGACGGGCCGGGCACATAATGCCGAAGCGTGCAGCGTCGAATGTCCCCTTCGATCAGAAGGACTCGCTTGCCCAACCCTGCCAGGCTGTGGGTCAGGGCAACCGCCTGTGTGGTCTTCCCCTCGTCCGGCACCGCCGATGCGACAAGGATCACCTGCGGTGGCTGGTCGATGTCAGACATCAGCAGAGATGTGCGCAGATTGCGCATAGCCTCGACCGCCGCCGCGGTGGGATGATCCGTCAGAAACGGGATCAAAGCGCCGCGATCCGTGACCGGAAGATGCGGAACCTGCCCCAGAACCGGCCGGCCTGTTGCCTCTTCCAGTTCTTCAACCGAACGGAATCCCGCATGGACAAACTGCCGCCACAAAACATGGACCGACGCCAGCAACATTCCAACAACCGCACAAACCGCCATGATGAGCCCCTTGCGCGGGGATTGGTATGTACCCAGCGCGGCGGGTGACAACACCCGCGCATCCGCCTGTTGCAGACCGCGAATGGCGCTGGCCTCTTTCAGACGCGCAAGCAGCGTTTCATAAAGCACGCGGGTTGCCTGCGCGTCCCGTTCCAGTTCCTGCAGCACCGTCACGTCTGCGCTTTGGACCTCGACCGCCGTTTCAAGGTCGGCAATCGAGTTCTGCAACGCAGCCTTCTGCAGTGCCAACCGTTCCGGGTCGCTGGCCCGCTCTGCCCGAAGGGTCACGTCCTGCAATCGCGCACGGGCGTCTTTCAGGCGGGCGTTCAGATTGGCAAGCTCTTCGGTCGACGTCAGGTCCATGCGCACGCGCGCCTGCGCCACCGCCGCTTCGCGTACTGTCAGGTCCTGTCGCAGATCACCCACACGGTCGGACAACCACCGCACCGCGTCATCCGCTGCCTGAAACTTCGCATCAACCTGATCCTGAAGGTAAAGCGAGGACAGCGCATTCGCCATATTGGCCGCTTTGACCCGATCTTCCGACCGCACCGTGACTGAAAAAATGCGGGTGTTGCGCTGAACATGCGCTGAAATGGCATCCTGCACCGCGCTGACCACCTGTGCGACCTGTTCAGGGCCATCCGTCACCGCCGCTGCCTGAAGGATCGGCAGCCCCGATCCGAGGGCCGGATTGAACTCGGGGTCGCGGGACAGGTCCAGCGCCTCGACCAGTTTCTGCACAAGGCCACGGGATTGAATGATATGTAGCTGCGTGTTCATGTCCGACAGATCATGCGCCACCGGATTTGCGGGAAGATCACCTGAGATCACCGGGTCTTGCGATTGCGTCATCACCAGAAGCGCCGTGGCGGCATATTTCGGCCGCGCAATGCCAAACCCATAGACCGCGCCGATGATCAGCCCCAGAAGACCCAACAGGGCAATCGTCCGGCGGCCCCGCCACAGCGCCTGCCCGACGCGAACAAGATCCAGATCACCATGCGCTGTCTGATCATCGCGTGTCGCGGGGCCATAAGCACCCGCGAACCCCTGCCTTATATTCATCCAAGGCCTCCTGACTGGTGTAGGAACATGATCAGATTCACCCTAGCGTCCCGTTCGGCTGATCACCGTGACCAGCGTCCGCCAGACGATCCACATCTCGAACCGGAAGCTGCGATTGGCGATGTAATGAAGATCTGCCTCGACCTTTCGGGCGGTGGCCGCGATGCCTTCGACATAGCCGATCTCGGTCTGGGCGAAGCCGCTGATCCCCGGCAACACCACGTGACGCTCTTTGTATCCGGGCACATCATTCAGGAAGGTAACAGCGTGGTCGTAACAGTCGGGGCGCGGGCCAATCAGGCTCATCTCGCCACGCAAAACGTTGATGATCTGGGGCAGTTCATCAAGTCGGCTCTGCCGCAGGGCCGCGCCAAGCCCGGTGATCCGATCGTCTTCAAGGGGATCATTTGCCCGGCGCCGTCGTGAAGACGGCGTCATCGTGCGAAACTTGTAGGCCATGAAGGGAATGCAGTTGCGCCCCATGCGGGGCTGCATGAACAAGACCGGCCCCGGATTATAGGCGCTGTTCAGGATCAGAAGGATCACCCCGACCGCAATCAAGATCGGCAGCAACAGAAGGCAGAACAGCACATCAAACACCCGCTTGCCAATGGCAAACCCCCGAGGGGTGAGGACGGCGGCATTCGCCGGCACATCATCTACCCGCTCCGATCCGTCGGTGGTCATGCCAAAGTGATGCGCTATCTGCCTCATGGTTGCATTAACCTAAAAATGATTCATCTTTAGGTTGCTAGCATGAATTAGCCAGCCTGCAAAGCGATTTGAGATCCGTGCCTGGCGAACCACCTGTCCGACAGGTGCGGGCAGGCGGCAGGGTTCAGACTTCGGTCGGAATTGGCGACAACCCAAGAAGCGGGATGGCCAGCCCGGCCTCAAGCCCGATCACCGCGACAAGACGGTCCACGCCAACTTCGGGAAAGCTGTCGGTCGAGGCAGGGGACCAGATCCGAAGCACCGATTGCGCCTGTGTTGCCCCGGCAATGTCCGCGTCCGGTGCATGAGCCGGCGCGGCCAGAGGGGCGGCAGCCAGCTGCGGAAACCGCGCCCCGGCCAGAAGTGACGCCAACGCGTATCGTTCACCGGCCCCATCTTCCCATGTCGCAGCGCCAAACGTCTGCACATCGGCCGGTGAATTTCCCACGCAAAGCGCGAATTGATTGGCTTGGGACATCAAATGTTCGGGGCAGGCAATCGTGATCCGGATGCTCATAGCTTTACCCCCGTTTTTGCCGCCATCCATGCCTCCAGAAGCGCGATCTGCGGTTCGTCCGGCTGCGTTGCGGACGCGGTCCAGACCTGCAAACCGTACAGACGAAACGCACCCGGAATACTGGCCGTGACAGCCCCCAGCCCGACCCGCAGCGGTTGCGCGGCGATCGACTGCTGTGCCAGCACCTGCGGGGCGTCGATGACGATTTCGCCGTCCAACCGGACAATTACGTCGCCATCACTGGCCTGAAGCGTCACGACATGTTTGTCGTGGTGTCCCCAAACTGTCGGCGAAGCCACATTCGTGGCAGACACGCCCTGTGCGGACATGCGGCTGTAATACTGCAATCGGTCAATATTGGGGCGCACCCCGACCGACATTCCGTTCGTGCTGCTCTGGCTGATTTCCGCGATGTTCACCCTTGCGGTGCCCGAGGTCGACAGCATCTGATATCCCAGCACCATCGTCACCGGGTTGGCCACATCGAAAACGGTCGCAGTTTTCAGGGCATCATCCACCCCGTCGGTTTCGACCCAATGCAAACTGCCGTCGGTGCGATAGGTCGGGCGCGCGGCGCTGACGGCCTGGCCCAGATCATGTCCATTCCCGGACATATCTTGCCACCGCCCGATCGGCTGGTTATCGGCCGTGACGGAAATCGTGCCTGCGAAATCCTGAAACAACCCGGATCGCCGAGACGGATCGAAGAACACCGAAGGCGACAACGAGGCGGGCGAAAAAGGCGCAGGCGCGGCGTTGGTTGCGGTCCGGCGCAGGGCAATCGCCGGAATGTCATATCCCAACCCCATCATCAGACAAGCACGAAGGCGTGGATACCGGCGGCGGTCGTTCCGGTCGCAAACACCCGCGCGACCCCGACCGGCAAGATGGCATTGTCACCGACCGTGACCACGCGGTCCTCTCCGGCAACCGACCTGAACGCAATCGCACCGCCGGTTTCGACATAAAGCGCAACCGCGACATGGACCAAATCCGTGGCATCAGACGGCGTCACTGGCGCCATATCGGTTGCAGGTCCGCGCAGGGAAAGCGAACGGTTCTCGAAGGGGTTTGACATCATATGCTCCTGACAGTTTGGCACCATGCGCTGCGCCAGATCGAGCAGATCGCCAGCGACAGCAATTCGTCAGAGTCCTATGAACATGGGGTTGAGACCGTCTGACACGCCCGCTCCGGGCGGTGACGTTCTGTTAATCAATGGAATTAAAGAGGGGCACCACGTTTGGGCCGCTGGCGTTGCCGCGACCGCTGGTCCTGCAGCAGTTGCGTCCACAGGTCGTGCAAGGTGCCCTTGTTGTTCTTCGGATCGCGATAGACACGGATTTCCAGATCGGTGGCCAGACGCTCTTCGACGATGGCAAGCCGACCCTCGGCAAGTTCGGTCTTGCACAGGCTCAGCGGCAACCATCCCATCCCGAAGCCTTCAAGGATCATCGCCTTCACACTGTTGGCCAGCGCGTTTTGATTCACGATCAGGACCTTTTGCGGGGTGACGGCCTGTTCCAACACGAAATCCTGCACCGCCCGCAACGCCGACACGGCCCCATAGGACAAGAGCGGCATAGCCTCTTTGCTGCCGTCCTTGAACCGAAACTCCGGCCCGCCGCCCGGCTTTGAGCGTGACACCGGCACGAAACGATCTGTCGACAGCGTCAGATATTCGAAGTTGGCGACCTCCAACGGCCCCAGAAACTCCATCGACGGGTGCCAATAGGTCAGGATCACATCACAATAGCTTTGCTGAAGCGCACTGACGAACTGATCCGCCGCCCAAGAGGTCGAGTTCAGGTCCGTATCCACCCCACCCTTTTGCACCAAAGGCGCGATCAGGGATTTGTAATGCGTCATGTAAAGCGATTGCGAGGTGGCGAAACGAATGATGTTCTCGTTCGCCGCGTCGATGGTCTGGCACCGCTCGATCGTTTCTTCATAGGTGCGCAGCATGATCCGTGCCTGCGACAGAAAAACCTCGCCCGCAGGGGTCAGGGCAAGCGGCAGGGTCTCGCGGTTGATCAGACGCACGCCGATCTCGTTCTCCAACGCGCGGATGCGGCGTGAAAAGGCCGGCTGGCTCACATTCCGTTCTTCGGCCGCGCGCGAGAAATTCTTGCACGCCACCAAAGCCTCGAAATCTCTGAGCCAGATAATATCCAACGACGCGGGTCCGTATCAGGCGCCGATCACATCCTGTTCCAACCGATCCTCTTCGACGGCGTGGCAGGCCACAAGACTGCCGTCGGGCTGGTGAATGGCTTTCGGCTTTTCACTTCTGCATCTGTTATTCGCAAATGCGCAGCGACTTTGGAAGGGACAACCTTGCGGCATGTTGATCGGCGTCGGGATCTCGCCCTTCAGGCGGATGTGGTTCGGCCGGTCATCTTTCAGCTGCGGCACCGCGGACAACAAAGCACGGGTATAGGGGTGTTTCGGGTGCGAGAACAGGGTGGCCGTGTCGGCAGTCTCGCAAACCGATCCCAGATAAAGCACCGCGACACGGGTGCCGAAATGTTCGACCACACTCAGGTCATGGGTGATGAACAGATAGGTCAGGCCCCGGCTTTCCTTGGCCTCCAGCATCAGGTTCAGAACCTGCGCCTGAATGGACACGTCCAGCGCGCTGATCGGTTCATCGGCGATGATGAACTCGGGGTCCACGGTCAACGCACGGGCAATCGCAATCCGCTGCCGCTGACCACCCGAGAACTCGTGCGGATAGCGTTTGGCCCAACTCGGGTCGACGCCGACGGACATCATCACCTCGGTCACCTTGTCACGCACCTCTGCCGTGGAAAACGAAGGATAGTGATGGCGCACCGGCTCCTCCAACGCCTGCCGGATGGTCATGCGCGGGTTGAGCGAGGCATAGGGGTTCTGAAAGATCATCTGGATCTTTTTGCGCAACGGCTGCATCTCGGATCGGGATTTATCGTCAATCCGGTTTCCGTCGTAATGGATTTCCCCGCTGGTCGGGGTCAACAGCCCCGCCACCAGACGCGCCACCGTGGACTTGCCGCAGCCGCTTTCCCCCACCACGCAAAGCGCCTCGCCCCGGTTCACGTCCATGGTGACATTGTTCACCGCGTGAACGGCACGTGTTTCCCGCCTGATGCGCCCATCTCGAAACTTGAGCGTCTCCAGAAAACCGTGATCCAGATCGAACCGCTTTTCCAATCCCTTGATCTCGACCAAAGGGGTTTGAGCATTCATGTCCTTCATGCTTTCTGCTCCTGTCGCTCACCTTCGGCCTGTAGCCGCTGCACCTCGTGACACGCCACTTGCACTTGGCCATACTGCGCGATCTCGGGCAGGCGGGTGCGGCACAGATCGGTGGCGTATTCGCACCGGGGATTGAACGGGCAACCGGGCGGAATGTTGGTCAGGGACGGCATGTTGCCGGGGATCTGGCGCAGCTTCTGGCCGGGCAGGGTCTGTTGCGGCAACGCATTGATCAGACCCTGGGTATAGGGATGCTGCGGATCGTTGATGATCTCGCGCGTGCGGCCCGCTTCGATGATGCGGCCGGCATACATAACCAGCGTGCGCTCGGTCATCTGGCTGACCACGCCAAGATCATGGGTGATCAGGATCAGCCCGACCTTGTTCGACTGGCACAGCTCCAACAGCAGCTCCATGATGTCGGCCTGAATGGTCACATCCAGCGCCGTGGTCGGTTCATCCGCGATGATCAGTTGCGGGTCCAGTAGCAGCGCAATGGCAATGATGATCCGCTGACGCATCCCGCCAGAAAGCTCATGCGGATACTGGTCCAGCCGTTCCTCGGGCGAGGGAATATAAACCTCGCGCAGTTTGACGATGGCGATCTGACGCGCCTCTTCCCGGCTCAGCTTGCGGTGAGCCAACAAGGTTTCGATCATCTGCTGACCAATGGTCAGAACCGGGTTCAGCGTTACCATCGGATCCTGAAAGATCATCGCCATCTTGTCGCCGCGCAGCTCGCGCAGGCGCTTGTCGCTCATCTTCACGACATCTTCACCGTCGAACAGAATCTCACCGCGATCCACATAGCCGGGACGGCTGATCAGGTTCATCAGCGAAAACCCGGTGATCGACTTCCCAGCGCCGCTTTCGCCGACGATGCCCAGACGCTCGCCCTTGGCGACATCGAACGAAATACCGTTCAACGCTGTCACGGTTTCATCGCGCATGGCGAACTTGACGGTCAGGTCGCGCACAGAAAGCAAGGACATCGCGTTACCCCTTATAAAGTTTCGGGTTCAGGACATCACGCATCCAATCGCCCAGCAGGTTGATCACCAGCACCAGCACGACAAGGACCACACCGGGGATCACCGTGATCCACCAACTGCCCGAGAAGATATAGTCGAACCCTGACGAAATCAGCGACCCAAGCGAGGGCTGGCTGGGCGGCATGCCCAGACCCAGAAAGCTCAGCGATGCCTCGGAAATGATGGCGTTGGCCACCTGCACCGTCGAAATGACAAAGATCGGGGACAGAGAGTTCGGCAGGATATGCCGCACCATGATCCGCATGGGGCCAAAGCCCAGCACACGGGCGCTGTCCACATATTCCTTCTTCTTCTCGGCCAGAACCGTGGCACGCACCGTGCGCGCGTATTGCGGCCACTCGGCCACGCCAATCACGGCGATCAGGAAAAAGACGGCGTATTGGTTGAAGGTTTCAGATCCGAACATGGCCTGTGTCACGGCCAGAAAGATGATCGCAACCATCAGCGTCGAGAATGACAACTGGATATCCGCCAGCCGCATCAACAGGTTGTCCAGTCGCCCACCGATATAGCCTGCAAGCAAGCCAATGGTGATGCCCAGAAAGGCCTGCAACGCCACCGCGCAGATGCCGATGATGAGCGACAGCCGTGTCCCGTACAGGATCGTCGACCACAGGTCGCGGCCTTGATCGTCGGTGCCCAGAACGAACTCGGGCAAGGCGCCGTCGATCCACGCAGGCGGGTATTCCGAGTTCATGATGTTGATCTGCGCCGGGTCATAAGGATCATAGGGCGCGATGAACGGGGCAAAGAAGGCCGCGATTGCGATCAGCGCAAAGATGATCAGGCTGACCACTGCAACCGGGTTGCGCCGAAAGCTGTAGCCCATGTTGGAGTTGACGATCTTCGACCAGCGCGAAGGTTCGGCCCGTGGGGTGATGGTCTCGGTGCTCATGCGCCCATCCTCGCAAGGTTCACGGTCGGGTTCACCAATCCATAGATCAGATCGACGATGGTGTTGGTCACGACGAAGATGAAGCCGACCACGATCAGATAGGCGACGATCAGCGGGGTATCGACGCGGTTCACGGCCTCAAGGAACATGAAGCCCATGCCCGGCCACTGAAATACCGTTTCCGTCAGGATCGTATAGGCCACCATCGTTCCGATCTGCACCCCGCCCACGGTGATCACCGGCAGCAGCGTGTTTTTCAACGCATGCACGAAATAGATGCGCCAGGGCCGAATGCCCTTGGCGACGGCATATTTCACATATTCGGATTGCAGCACTTCCATCATCTCGGCCCGGATCAGGCGGACAAAAAGCGGCAACATGATCGAGGCCAGCGCGATCGACGGCAGGATGATGTGCATCCATCCATCTGCGGTGGCGAAATTCGTTTCCCAATAGCCCCAGACATGCACCACATCACCACGTCCGAAGGACGGAAACCAGCCATAGGTGACCGAAAAGACGAAGATCATCAGGATGGCGGTCAGAAAAACCGGGATCGAGATGCCGACAATCGACAGACCCATGATGACACGGCTTAGGATGGTGTCGGGTTTGATCGCGGTATAGACACCCAGCGGGATGGACAGACCGATGATGATGATCGTTGCACCCAGCACAAGCTCAAGCGTGGCAGGCAGTTTTTTCATGATCACGTCAAGCGCGGGTTCCTTGAAGAAGTAGGATGTGCCCAGATCGCCCTGCAAAGCGTTTCCGGCAAAGCGCAGATACTGTTTCAGGAAACTGTCGTTCAACCCCAGCTCATCTCGCAATTGTTGGCGCACTTCCTCGGACACCGACTGGCCGACCAGCTCGCGCAGGGGGTCGCCCAGATTGCCCTGAATGGCGAACGCGATCAGCGAGATGACGAACATCACCGCAATCGCCTGAAAAACTCGCTTCACGAGATAGGCAAACATCTTAGCTACCTTATTCGATTAGGTGGCGTTGCGCCCTTCCCAGCCGTCGACAGGAACTGTCAGCATGGAAATGCGCAACCACATGGCAAACCGGGCCGACGACATGCGCCAGCCCGGTTGCAGTTTCATTTATTCGACGACCAGGTCACCGAAATACGGGAAGTTCAGCGCGTTCACGATCTCGCCCGAGTTCATGCCCGACTTCGAACCCCACGCCAGGTTCTGCCAATGCAGCGGGATGAAGGCCGCCTCTTCATACAGGATACCTTCCAGCTTGGTCAGCATCTCTGCACGCTTTGCTTGGTCGGTTTCGGTATTCGAAGCGTTCATCAGCGCATCGGCTTCCTCGTTGCAATAGTTGCCCGAGTTATACTGACCGTTGCCGGTGGCCTCGTCCGGGCAAGCCGTCAGGAACTGGTGGAAGTTCGCGGAATCTTCCGTATCCGCATGCCAGCCGATCATCATCATGTCAGCCGCACGTTCGTCGAACTTGGGCCAGTATTGCGCCTTCGGCATGGTTTGCAGGTCAACCTTGATGTTGATCTGCGACAGCATTGACGCCACAGCCTGCGCGATCTTGTCATCGTTCACATAGCGGTTGTTCGGCGCCATCATGGTGATCGAGAACCCGTCGGCATAGCCAGCCTCTTCCATCAGGGCCTTGGCTTTTTCCACGTCAAAACGCGGCGCAAGGGCTTCGTCATATCCCAGATAGCCGGCAGGGCTGGCCTGCCCGGCCACGGTGCCGAACCCACGCATGATGCGATCCACGATACCTGCGTTGTTCACCGCATAGTCGATGGCCAGACGCACTTTCGGATCCTTGAAGGCTTCGACCCGATCCTGGTTCATCTGGAAGGTGATGATCCGGGTGCCCGGCATGGTGATCAGGTCGACACCTTCGGCATCCGCCACACGTTGCAGATCGGTCGGCGGGACGGGAGCGATGAAATCAACGTCGCCCGACAGAAGCGCCGCCACGCGAGTCGGGTCTTCTTTGATCGGGGTCAGGATGATCTTGTCCACGTTGCCTTTGCTGTCCGTGT
Organism: Aliiroseovarius zhejiangensis; assembly: GCF_014656375.1. GTDB lineage: Bacteria > Pseudomonadota > Alphaproteobacteria > Rhodobacterales > Rhodobacteraceae > Aliiroseovarius > Aliiroseovarius zhejiangensis. Next base: position 73,847 of record NZ_BNCH01000010.1, read on the forward strand.
CCCAATAATCCGCGAAACGATCGAACACGACTTTCACGCCCTGCTCACGCTCGCTGACAACATAGGGGCCGGTGCCCGACACGTTGCGTGACGCGAAGCTGTCGCCATGCTTGACGATCTCGGACTTGTCTTTGCCGTCATCCGTTTCGCCGGTGTAAAACGCGCTGTCCATCGGGAAGATGTAGGTCGCGGTGTGCAAGACCAGCGGATACGGCGCCGAGGTTTTCAAGTCGAAGGTCATGTCGTCGATGACTTCAATATCCGTGAAAGGTGCAAAGATACCCTTGAAATCGTCGCTGACTTTCAGGCGGTCAAAGGTCCAGTCCACGTCTTTCGCGGTCAGCATGTTGCCCGAATGGAACTTCACACCGCTTTTCAGCTTGAAACGCATGGTGGTGTCGTCGATCTGTTCCCAGCTTTCGGCCAGACGCGGTTCGAACTGAAGATCCTGAGTCCAGCGCACCAGCGGGTCAAAGACCATGTGCGACAGTTGCAGCGTGCCGCCCGACAGTTGCTCATGCGGGTCCAGCGAAACCGGGTCCGCGTCATAGGCGACGCGCACGGTATTTTCGGCAAAAGCTGCCGACGCCATTGTCGCCACGACGGCCGCAGCCGTCAGGCTTCTGACAAATTTCGTCATTGAGATACTCCCCTGTGTTTGTGACCGAGACGCTAGCGCCAGCCCGGCCACCTGCGCAAATGCCGATAACGAATAGCCGATGCAGGGAACGCATCAGGGGTTTCTTTCCGGCCGCATCAGCAATGCGTGTTCGGTATTGAAACGCCCGCGGGAAGGATATAGTTATAGACCTATAACCAAATGGGATTCATCCGATGTCCAGCTTCAAGTGGCAAAAAGCCGTCGCAACAGTCGCCCTGCTATTCGGCATCCTGACCATCTTTTCCGGTGGCAATGTGCTGTTTGGCCCGACCGAAGCGCGTACGGCGGCAGGGGATTACGTCCCCTTCGTGGTCTGGTTCAACTTTCTGGCCGGGTTTGCCTATGTCATTGCAGCCATCGGTTTGTGGCTGAACAAGGCGTGGGCGATCTGGCTCGCGTCGCTGATTGCACTGACAACAGGTTTTGTCATTCTGGCATTTGCAGTCACCGTTATCGGCGGCGCGGCGTTCGAAATGCGTACGGTCGGGGCTCTTGCCCTGCGGTTCCTGTTCTGGACCGTCATTGCACTGGCTTTGCGGGGCAGAACCGGGCAGGCAGGATGAAACGCAAATCCACCGACAACCGAAAGGCCGAGATCCTGTCGGCAACCTTTGATCTGGCATTCGAAGTCGGGCCGGATCACGTCACGACCGGCCGGATTGCCAAGCAGCTCGGCTTGACCCAACCGGCGATCTACAAACACTTCCCCAAGAAAGAGGACATTTGGAACGCAGTCGCGGACAAAGTGTGTTCACAAATCAGGCAGAATGCCCAAATCGGTAAGGCCGTGGATATCCCGCCCGCGGACCGGCTACGGCGCATGATCATGGCGCATCTGCATCTGATCACCCAATACCCTGCCCTTCCCGAAATCATGGTCACACGCGATCCGACGGGGCGCCTGACCGAAACCCGCCACCTCCTTCTGACAGCGATGTTCGAATTTCGCGACACCCTGATTGCCTGTTGTGAAGAGCTTCGCGCCACCGGCCAAATGCGCCCTGATTTGCAGCCGGAAGACGGCGCAACCCTTCTGGTCGGCCTGATCCAAAGCCTTGTTTTGCGCCTGATCCTGACCCGGGACACCAGCCATCTGGTGATCGAAGGCGAACGGCTTCTGAACCTGCAACTGTCCCTGTTTGAATGCGAAAGACACCAGCCATGAGACCCGGTCTGAAACTGATCCTGATCACCTTGCCCCTTGCGCTGATCGGCGTCGCCATACTTGCCTATGTCATCTCGACCCGCACCCCGCCGGATCGCCACGAACTGTCCGAACGCGCCAGCCCTGTGCGGGTGATTACGGCAGAAAGCTATCAGGTCGCCCCGGCGCTCGTCGGGTTTGGCGTGGTGGCCCCCGCCCGCACCTATCAGGCGATTGCCGAAGTCGGCGGGACCGTCGATTTTGTCAATCCCTTGCTGCGTGACGGTCAGATCCTGCCCGCCGGATCGGTGCTTCTGCGCCTGTCGCCCGTCGACTTCAACCTGGCCATCGCTCAGGCCAAGGCCAACATTCGCGCCGCCGAGGCACGTTTGGCCGAGCTTGACGTTTCCGAAGCCAACCAACGCGCCGCCCTGAAAATCGAACTTGAGGCGCTGGAGCTGAAAGCAGCCGAAGTGGAGCGCGCCAACACGCTGTTCGCGGCTGGCACGATGACCCAAACCGCCCGCGATTCCATTCGGGCTGCCCATCTGGCGCAGCGTCAAAAAGTGCAGGGGGTCGAAAGCACGCTTGCGCTTCTGCCCACACAGCGCGCTGCGCAAATCGAACAGATCGCACTGTATCAGGCCAACCTTGCCACCGCCGAACTGAATTTGGACCGCAGTGAAATTACGCTGCCTTTTGCCGCCCGTGTGGCCAGCCACTCGGTCGAGGTCGGGCAGTTCCTGAACAAAGGCCAATCTGCTGCAACGCTGGATGGGGTCGATCAGGCCGAAGTGGTTGTTCAGGCCGCGATGAGCGATTTCCGAAATCTGGTTCTGAACCGGCCAAACGGGCTGACAACCCTGCCGATGGACCCGGCCATGCTGACGGATACCCTGCACGAACTGCGGTTGCAGGCCACGGTCAGGCTTCGGCTGGGTGACGAGGTGCTGACATGGCCCGCCATTGTTGACCGGATCAGCGATGGCATTGACCCCAAAACCGGCACGGTGGGCTTGGTTGTGCAGATCAATGATGCTTATGGACAGGCCGGAAACGGGAACCGCCCGCCGCTGACCAAAGGTATGTTCGTTGACGTGGTCCTGCGCGCAGAACCGATCACCGGCATTGTCTTGCCGCGCGATGCCCTGCGGGACGGTCACGTCTTTGTCGCCGATGCAGACAACAGGCTGCGCCGCATCCGCGCCGAACCGAAGCTCGTGCAGGGCGATATCGCGCTGTTTGCTGATACCATCGAGCAGGGCAGCCGGATTGTCCTGACCCCGCCGGTTCCGACCATCGACGGCGCGCTTCTGGATCCGCACCCGGACACACAGATCATGGACCGACTGCTGGCCGAGGATGCGGCCCAATGATCCGGTTCTTCGCAGCGCATCCGACGATTGCCAATCTTCTGATGATCCTGTTTCTGGCCGCTGGTCTGTTCGTCGCCCCAACGCTTCTGCGCGAAACCTTCCCCCGCGCCCAACCCAACGAGGTCGAAATCAGCGTGCCCTATCCCGGCGCCCGGCCCGAGGAAGTGGAAACCGCGATCTGCGAGCGGGTCGAAAACGCAATGAACGCCGTGACCGGCATCGAACGCCAATCCTGCGAGGCCCGCGAAAACTCGGCTCGTGCGGTTGTCACCATGCGCGAGGGCGACGATTTCCAGACCTTTGTGGCCGACATCAAATCCGAAATCGACGCGATCACCGATTTTCCGGACCGGGCAGAAGCCCCGACGGTTCGGGCACTTGGCCTGACCGATTTCGTGGCGTCCGTGGCCATCACCGGGCCAACCTCTCGCACCGATCTGAAGGATTATGCCGAACAGACCCGAACCGCCATGCTGCGGTGGGGTGGCATCCCCAAGGTGGATATTCGCGGCTTCTCGACCCGAGAGCTGCAGGTCAACTTGCGCCCAGCCGACCTTCAGAAATTCGGCGTCTCGGTCACCGACATCGCACGCGCCATTCAGGCCAGCAGCCTGGATTTGCCCTCTGGCAGCATCGAAGCGAGGACCGAAACCCTTTTGATCCGCGTCGCAGAGGAGCGTCGCGACACCAAGGCGCTGTCCAACCTGATCATCAGATCATCGGCACAGGGCGGGCAGGTTCGGCTGGGCGATATTGCCGATATCACCGAAGGCTTTGCGCTGGATGACGACGTCATCCTTTTTGACGGGCAACCCGCCGCCATCCTCGACATCACCAAAACCCGCGCCGAAGACAGCCTGCGCACAATGGACGCGCTGAAGGCGTTTCTGGACGCCGAGCGCGCCCAGGCCCCGCCCGGCGTCACGCTCGAGATCACCGCAGACGGGGTGTCGGTCGTGCGCGACCGGCTGACCTTGGTGGTGGTCAACGGTGTGCAGGGCCTGGCGCTGGTGTTCCTTGTCCTGTGGCTGTTCTTCGGGTTCCGCTTTTCGTTCTGGGTGGCCATGGGCCTGCCGGTGTCTTTCATGGGCGGCGTCGCCCTGATGGGGCTGGTGGGGTATTCGCTGAACCTGATGACCACGCTGGGCCTGCTGATCGTGATCGGGCTGTTGATGGACGACGCCATCGTGATCGCCGAGAACATCGCCCGCCTCCGCGAAAAGGGACGCAGCGCATTGGACGCGGCCGTGGAAGGTGCCACGCAGGTGTTTCCCAACGTGCTGGCCTCGTTCGGAACGACAGCAATGATCTTCGGCTCGCTTGCCTTTCTGTCCGGTGACCTTGGCGCCGTCTTGCGCGTTGTGCCGGTCGTGATGCTGTTCGTCCTGTCCGTGTCGCTGGTTGAGGCTTTCCTGATCCTGCCACATCACCTGATCCACAGCCTCGAGGTCGCAAATCACGACACCGGCCTGAGCGCCCGCGTTGAACGGGCGGTTGACTGGACACGCCAACGTTTGGTCGGCCCGGTCGTCGACCTGTCCATTCGCTGGCGCTATGCGGTGGCCGGGATCAGCCTGACGGTCCTTCTTATTTCTGCCAGTATGCTGGCGGGAGGTTTCCTGAAATTCACCGCCTTTCCCGAACTGGACGGCGACACCATCGTCGCACGGGTGCTGCTGCCGCAGGGCACGCCACTTTCGCGCACCGAACAGGTCGTTGCACAGCTCGAGGCAGGGCTGGAACATGTGAACGCCACCCTGACCCCTGACCAACCCGACCAGGCAACGCTTATCCGCCATGTCAGCGTCTATTACGGGCTGAACCGGGATGCGTTTGAAACGGGCGCGCACGTGGTCACGCTCAGCGTCGATCTGCTGCCCTCGGCGGAACGGATCAGCACACCGGGCGAGATCATGGCCCTGTGGCGTGACACGGTTGGCCCGGTCCCGGATGTGATCAGCCTGAAATACGCTGAAAGCACGATCGGCCCCGCCGGGATCGCCATCGACATGCGCCTGAAAGGCGACGATCTGGTGGCGCTCAAGTCAGCGTCGATCGAATTGCAGGACTGGCTGTGGCAGTATCAGGGCGTCACCTCGATCCTTGATGACCTGCGTCCCGGCAAACGCGAGCTGCGCATCACGCTGAAGGATGCCGCAGGGCCGATGGGGATTACCGCGGCCATGGTCGCCGATCAACTGCGGTCGGCCTATCTGGGCACCACGGTCAGCGAGATGCAGATCGCCGGGAATCTTGTCGAACTCGTCGCCCAGTTCGGCCCGCCTGAGCGTGGTGATCGCGTTGTTTTCGACCATTTCAACGTAACGCGCGCGGATGGATCCTATGTGCCGCTATCGGTTGTTGCCGAGGTCGAGATCGGACAGGGCTACAGCCGGATCAACCGCGAAAACGGTATTCGCACGGTGACGGTGCAAGGGTCCATCGACACCCGCATCGCCAACGCCAATGCCATCGTCAGCGATACGATGGCGCGATTCGTGCCGGATTTCCTGCAACGCCACCCAGCCGTCACACTGGACATCGAAGGCCAGAACGCCGAGGCCGGCAAGACGCAGCAATCCATGTTGAAAGGGTTCATCATCGGATTGATGGGCGTTTTCCTTCTGCTCAGCTTTCTGTTCCGATCCTATGTCGAACCGATCGTCGTGATGCTGGTGATCCCGCTGTCCCTGCCCGGCGCCATCTTCGGACATATGGCAATGGGTCTGGATTTCTCGATGCCCAGCATGCTGGGTTTCGTGGCGCTGGCAGGGGTCGTCGTCAACAACTCCATCCTCTTGGTGGATTTCATCAAACATGAGCACGAGGACGTCGCAAATGTTTCCCAAGCCGCGGCCAGAGCTGCCCGCGCACGGTTTCGAGCGATCTTTCTGACCACAACAACCACCACAGCGGGTCTGTTGCCGATCCTGACCGAAACCAACCTGCAAGCGCAAATTCTGATCCCCTTGGTGGCCAGCCTGGTCTTCGGCCTGCTCAGCGCAAGTTTTGTGGTCCTGTTCGTGCTGCCAGCCGTCTATGCGATCCTGGACGATCTGCACCTGAGCACGTTGGCGAAGTCCTAACGCTCTGCAGAGAAAGTCCTAGACCTCGCGTCATGCGCGTTCGCAACGTCGTTGACGTGGGACAATACCGACACCCGGCATCTCAGGTCAGAACCTTGAATTGTGAGCCGATACGCCATTGCCAAATCGAATGGCTAGAACAGCGCCTCACGTGCGATCCTTACTGTGCATCAAAGCCAATACTGACTGAGCCCAGACTAAAAGATTTTCAGCAAAAGCTCCTGATGGCTCTCGCCAGGATCATACCCGAATTTTTCGAAATCATCACGATAGAACTCGGTCGCACGCGCACGGGTCTTCCCGGTCCAACGCACAGGTTCCTTGGCCTTGCTTCTGTTCACGTGGATGGATGCACCCTGAAGATCAAGGCCAAGATGCTCGGCGGCGGCGGCAAGGGGGTGTTCAAGCCCATTTTCCAGTTTGAAAACCTCTACATCCGGGCGAATGAAGTCCACCTGTGGCCGGAAATGGTTATCCATCAGGTAAGGATTTTTGTGATAGTTATCTATCGCTTTGTTCAACCAATCATCAAATGTCCGCTTCGCAAACCCGCGCTTGCGACGATAGAAATATTCGCTGACCAGTCGTGTGAACGGGTGCCGAACCACCGCAAAACTGTAATCGTAAAACTCCGCGGGTATAACCTTTTCATAAATGTCGGCGTTCATATGTTGAAAAGTCGCCTTGCAATACCCGTTGAATCGCGAGCCGTAGAGCAGTGCAACTTTGGCTCCCGCATCTTTTAGGGCTTTTTCGATCGACGTCCCACCGGTTTTCGGCACATGCACAAAATGAACGAGCTTATCCGCGTTTCGTATAAGTGGCATTTTATCCCTTAACCTGCGTTATTGAAAACCACATCGCATACACGAACAGACGCGTTTCCATCTTCCCAAGGGCAGAACTTTTCGTGAAAGGCGTCAAGTGATTTTCGAGCAACCGTTGACTCATAGGTTCTGCGCCTCAGCGCCTCCGTCAATTGGTCCAAATCGTCACAGTACACGCCCGGATGTTCCTCCGAGATATCGAAGTACATGCCTCGCGCCTGCTCATAAAGTGCCTTGTCATATCCCAGAACCACAATCGGGCGCTTCAGCACAGCGAAGTCGAACATGATCGAAGAATAGTCAGTGATCAGAAGATCCGTGGCCAGAAGAACGTCGTTGGTGCTGTCATGTGCGCTAAGGTCGACAATCCGCGGATCTTTTGCCCAGGCACTGCTGGCGGAAAGGAAGTAGTGATCCCGAATGGCAAGCACGCAATCCTCGTCAAGACCCTTCATGATCGCCGTGACGATCTGCTCTTTGTTTGGCTGCCCAGCAGCCTCGACACGTGGGTATTCCGGTCGGAACGTGGGCGCGTAAAGCACCACTCGTTTGTCGCTTGGAAGGCCCAGCTTCTTGCGGAACTCGGCTTGGTTGACATCACGCTGGGCAACCAGACGGTCATTTCGCGGATACCCAGTCTCGATCATTTTGTAATTATATGGGAACCCCAACCGCCACACCCTCGAGGAATATGGGTTGGAAGAAATCACGTAATCCCATCGCAAGCAACGCCGGGCAAAAGCCATCGGGTCCTCGAAGGCCTTCGGATCTTTCGTCAGAATATCCAGCCCCATATACTTCAACGGTGTGCCGTGCTTGGTTTGCACGTGGATCGAGCCCGGTCGTTTCACCAGGAAGTCCGGGAAATTCGCGTTGTTGATCAGATAACCGGCGCGGGCCAGGTGATAGAAATAACGCAGGCTGTTCTGCCTGACGTGCTCGGCGTGGCCTTCTGTTTCCCTAAGGTCCTTGCCCGGTAGCACCACCCAGACATGCCGATAATCATCCCCGGCGGTGTTTTGAAGATGCTTGAAAATGGCGTAAGGATTGCACGCGATCTTCTTGCCCCAGTAAGATTCGTAAACAACAAGGTTGCGATCCATCGGCAGCTTCAAAAAAACATGCCGATATAGCTGAAGGTTTACAGCCTCCATCACGCGGCGGGCAAATGCTGGCGCCTGCCTTATGCCCAGCCTGACACGCAACAGGGTTTTGGCGCGGAAAACGCGCCGCAGGTAATATCCCCCATGATATCCCAGCGCGAGGTCGGACCGCGCCACTTCGGGGCGGCTGAAGTTTTCGGTCGGCTTGCATACCTGCCTGATCCGCTCCGCAAATCGCGGCTTGCTCGCATCGGGAAGCCGTCGGGAATCCAGAACATGCATCAGGCTTCTGAACCTTCTAAGCTTCAGACTGTCGGCATAGGTCTTCCAGAGCACCGGATCGGCGCGAAGTGCTTCAAACAGCTCGTCCCAACGGTCAAAAATTTCGAAATGTGTGTCATTCTGGCTTCGCAAGATAGATCCGTCGCGCTGGCGATAGAGAACGATAACCTCAGGCGAGGTCGCAACCGTGTCCGCATACATCAAAGCAAGATAGTTCCACGCGATATCTTCGTACTTACCGACTGGAAAGGTCAGGCCGGTGCGTTGCAGAAATTCGCGCTTGTATAGCTTGTTCCATGCGACATTCAGATTCTCGAAAAGTGCGATCTTTTCCTTCGGTGTCGTGTGAACCCCCGCAGACAAGGCGTTGGTCATTGTGTTCGGAACCGCGCGCCCGTCAACATAAAGCCTGCTGTGGTTCAGGATGGCGAGATCCGGATCGGTGGCGATGGCATGTTGCATCAGTGCATGCGCCTCGGGCGTAAACAAGTCATCACCATCCAGATAGGCGATGTAGTCGCCGGACGCGTTTTCCGTCCCAAAATTGCGCACCGCCCCCAGCCCGCAGTTTTCGGGGCAGGTGATCATCCTGATGTTCGTCTGATTTTGTGCCATTTCTTCAATCAGACGCGGCGTTTCATCGGTCGAACAGTCGTTGACGACGATGATCTCGTGAAGGGGGGGGGACTGGTCAACCGCCGACTGAATGGCCTGCTGGATGAAGTTCTCGACATTATAGGCCGCTATGATAACGGAAATACGCTTTGAAGACATCGCAACTCGGCTTCTACCAGGGACAAGTTGACTGGGTTACTCTCACAACCGATGAACCAGGTAAAGCGCCGAACAGGCGTTTGTGCATTTCATCGCGCGATGCGAGCGTTCCGGTTACGGGCCTTTACTATTGATAGTGCGTCAAGGTTTTCGCCCGATGATCCCAGTTCGATACAGCCTTGCCACTCTGCGGTTCGCGTAGCGTCCGACGCAATCGGCATGTCACTTTGATCCGCTGAAACAACTCAAACCGATAGAGGCATCGGAGCTTTAAAGCCCCTCGAAGATGCGCACATTGGATCTGCAAAAATCATTTCACCATAAACCGACTTTCGGATGATGTGGCATGCTCCGCAACTTCGAGAGGAAAGCGAAGTTCACGAAGTTTCTCTACCTCACCTTCGGTTGAAGGTGAGCGCCCCTTGGAACCGCCAAAACGGAGTGTTTCGCGCTGGTAATGCCCGTTGCGAATTGTGGACATTGTGACGCGGACACGGGAAGCAAAAAAGGACTGCGAAACACGGATCTTGGTGGCAGGCTCAACCTGATTGGCCTTTCTATTTATCCGCTAGACCACACATGCAATCATTGATAGATGAAATCATTCCCGCTTAAGCTGATCAAATTGTAACGGAAAAAACATGCGTCGCAATCTGGACGATATACGAGTCGGTTTCGTTATCTCTCACCCCTTTCACTATCTGATTTACCAGCCTCTGATACGGGCAATCAAAAACCCTTTAGTCGTTGTAGAAACAAGAAAAAGCACACCTTTTGGTTTCTCTCGGGATTTCTTCGATTCACTTGATTGTCCACACGTTGTGGTTGATGAGTCGAGACTGAGCGTAGTCGATCAGCAGGTTGACGTCATCTTCATCATGACGCCGAAGCATTTGAACGCAAGATTCCGTCATGCACGCACCGTGGTCGTGCAATATGGCATGGCGAAAGAGTACTACAACTATGGACTGTGGCGCACGAGCGCCGATCTCAACATGATGTATGGACCTTACTCTACCAAGATGGTGGAGGGGCACGCGGTCGCGCGTTCAGTCGGAAATCTTAGACTGGATGGCTATACGCCCTCAAGGATAGGTGGTGGAGGTTTACTGTATTTGCCAACTTATGGCGAACTTTCCACGCTTGAACGGTTTGCGGATTTGCTGCCTCAGCTCAACTCGGCAATTCCGATCTCGATCAAACTGCACCACGCCTCCGAGTTTGCGAATGCTGACGTCATAGAGCGCTTAAAAGACAATCCGCGCATCACGCTTTTGGATGGCTATACGGATACTCTTGATCACATATCAGGGGCCGATATCGTATTGTCTGATTATTCGGGTGCCATTTTTGATGCGATCTTTCTTGATCGTCCAGTGGCATTGTTTCAACCCGGCTACACGCAGTCCGTAAAACGAACTGATGATAGAAGCATCGAAATCTCTTGCGGATCGAAGTTGGGTGAAGTCCTGGATAGTGATGACAGCCTGATAACGTTCTTCGACAGGCTCGCCAGTGAAGGTTACAATCTGGTTAACGCACAGATGAACCCCAGCGATTTCTTGAGCAACAAAGGTAAGGCAGTTCCGGCTGCCCTGGAACTTCTCGAACAGTTGATCAACGATGAGGTTGAGCGAACAATCGTTCAAGAATCGATTGGCTCAACATACGCAAAACTGGCCAGCCGACCCACCAAACCCGTGGTGATAAGCTTTCGCACAGCACTGCGGCAAAGACTCGATCGATGGGTTTCCGGCCAATGACAGTGGGCAGCACCAATGTGACAGGCATGTCCTTGAAACGCGGCGCACATCTGACACAACAGGGCAGCGGTGTGGACAAAGAGAGTGTGCGTAGTAGTCTGGAAGCACTGATAGCAGAACACACGCACCAGTATTCTCGGCTCGAAGATGAAAGCGGACATTTCAATATCCTGGTAGGAGCAAAAGCGCTCTTGCCGTTGATCCAATGGATCCGCAGTAATCCATCTTTAAGCTTTCATCTCTGTTTTCGTCGATCTCAACCACCAAGACATGTTTCCGGCGTCGAAGGTGTTTCGAGCTTGAAAGACTCAGAAATACTCCAGATTTCCTCGTTGGAAGTGGGCGAATGTGGTATCTCGCTCTATTTCTACAACCAAACGAATATGGATGGTCGATACTCTGCTCGAAGTAAGAACGCTCCGTTGCGGCACATGAATTTCGACAACCTGACCGAGCCATATGTCGGGTTTTGCCGAGGCGATCCAGTATGCGTGATCTCGTCCACCAAATTTGAACATCCAAGTCAAAACGTTCAGCCGACAGATTTTGCTGGCGAGTTGACTTCAACGCAAGGCGGTTTGGGGCCGATTGATGTCGTCTATACATGGGTTGATTCAAGCGACCCGGTTTGGCAAGCCAAGTTCGCGAAACATGTCGGCAAGACTACGACTACAACTCATGCGTCGGCGTTGCGATTCATGTCGCGTGAAGAGCTGCGATTTTCACTAAGGTCCGTTCTGAAGCATGCGCCATGGGTACGAAACATCTTTATCGTAACCGACGAGCAAACGCCCGACTGGTTCAAAGGTTCTGACCGGATAAAAATCGTATCGCATCGCGAGATTTTTCCTGATGTATCGGTACTGCCTGTTTTCAATTCTCATGCAATCGAAAGCTGCCTTCATCGCATATCGGGTCTCGCGGAACACTTCTTGTACTTCAATGACGATGTATTCCTTGGAAAACCTGTAACGCCCGAGGATTTTTTCGGCTCAGACGGATCTCAACGAACTTTCTTTTCGCCTTCTCTTTCCCATAATCCTGACTTTGTTGCGCTTGGGGATAAGCCAACTGATGCCGCATTCTTGAATACAGTTGAAATCATCGAAAAGCGGTTTCGAATGACACCCGTCGCCAAGGTGCTTCATACACCGCATCCAATGCGCAAGTCGGTGCTTAGAATGATTGAAGCAGAGTACTCGGAAAGGTTCTCTCATACTCGTTCAGCACGTATTCGATCCGATACAGACCTGAATACAACCGGAAACCTCGCATATTATTACGTCGTTGGATTAGGTCTTGCAGATCGTTCAGGATGCGACTTGGATGATTACCGCTACATTGACACCGGTCAACTGAGGTTGATTGGCAAACTGCAGAAACTCAGACGGCATCCGACCAAGTTTTTCTGCTTGAACCAAACGTCTCACCACGAAATTCCTTTGAATCGCCAAGCGCAATTGATGTGGCTCTATCTCCGCCTGCTCTTTCTGCGGCGGGGCAAACACGAGAGATCGCTATTTTACAGCCTGCGTAAGTACCTACTTCGGTTCCGTGGCGGTTAGGCTTTGAAATGACGACGCACTTAGCTCCATCGACCTCGTGCCAAACTTCGACAAACAACGCCAGTCAGGTCCAAGGAGTCCTAACGCGATCAAAGGGAAACCGGACGATTGCACAACACAGTAGCATGGCCTCGAAACAACACACGATTCTTTCTCCCACTGCTTCCGCATAGCATCAGGCAAACAGGCAAACCATGGCCGCGCTCTTTTGCGCAGCCCGCGATATCTTGGCAATATAGACAAAAGTGGTGAGCCGTGTAGGACTGTGCGGGGTGAGGGAAATCAACGGCTTACGTTGACGAACCCGAAATCCCCACCCCTTGATTTGATTGGGCTTTTCGGACCTCTGGCGAACCTTTCCGGTTGCTCAAGAAACCGAAAAGCCGCTGACTGGGCTGGCACCCGCGTCAACGGCCAAATCGAAAAGTTCGCACAGAGTGGATACCAGATCACGGGTTTGATCGCAATCGCGGGAGGGGCCGATGTCTGAGCTTCTGCCCTTCTGCAAGATCAAGCTGCAATACCTTCTGGAGATGGTCACCGACCACGAGCTGGACGACAACGCCCTGCGCGTGGCGCTCTATCTGGCGCTGGCCCACGCCGATCATGAGACCGGCGAGAGCCGCCCCTCGTTCGAGACCATCGGCGCGGCCATCGGCAAGCACGCCAAGTCGGTCAAGCGAGCGCTGAACAAGGCCGAGGCAGCGGGTTATTTGACCATCGAACGCGGGACCAACAAGGGGAAATCCTCGCGCTATCGTCCGACCGAAGCGGCCTTGAAACGGGCCACCGAACGTCGCCGGGAGGGGGACAAGGTTGTCCCGCTTAATCGCGACAAAGGGGGACAATCCTGTCCGCAAAGCGGGACAAACCTGTCCGGCAAAGGGGGACAGGATCGCCCCCCGAATAGAGAACAAGAACTTAGAAAAGAACAGGGGGGCGCGTCCGCGCCGGATTTGCCCGATGAAGGGCAATCCGGCGGAACGCACCCGGGCTTGGTCTTTGTTCCAAGGGGCATCTGCTTTGTCCGGGACTGGGATGCACGGCTGGCCCGGGAAGGGATGACCACGCTGGAACGCAGCCTGCCCCTGTCACCGCATGAGCATCACTTGGGCTTCTGGCTTCCGGCGCGGACACCGGCCCCGATGGGCAGCGCGGAATGGCAGGCCCAGTTGCGTCGTCTGCGGGATGTCATTCATCCGGCGCAGGACGGCGCATGCGCCTCGTCAGATGCACCCCGCATTACGCCCCTTGCGCCGCGTCAGATGCAGGGCGCTTCGCGTCTTCCGCAGGATGTTGCCCCGACCGTGGGGAAGAACCGTCATGCGGTCTGAGGAAACAGCAAGGCGACCCATGTCATACGCTGGCGCTTCTGACACGGGACCTTGCGAGGGGCGGCAAGCCTCCCCTTCGAACCCCACCGGCGCGGACAAGCCCCGCGCAAAAGAGCCGCTGACGGAGACTTTCGTCTTCCGTTGCACGGCGACCGAGAAGGCCGAGCTGCGCGCCAAGGCTGAGGCCGCAGGTCTGCCGGCCGCGACGCTTCTGCGCGAGGCGCTTGGCCTCACCGAGGCGCGCCGCCGCAAGCCCGTGCCGCGCGTCGATCCGGCGCTCGTGCTGGCCGTGGGGCGCATCGGCGGCAACCTCAACCAGATCGCGCGATGGCTGAACCGCGCGATGCTGGTGGGCCGCACCGACCTCGACAGCTTGACCGTCGCCCGTCGCCTGTTGGTGATCGAACGCCAGCTCGCCCAACTTCTCGACGAGGCGCGGCGGTGCTGATCAAGTTCTTCCCCAACGGTAAGGGCGCGGGCGCGGGGCCGGTCGGCTATCTGGTGGCCGAGCGCGTGCTGGCCTATGACGGCAACCGCGACCTGATCCGCGATGCCGACGGCCAGCCCCTGACCGTGACCCGCGACCCCTTGCCCGAGGTGTTGCGCGGTGATCCAGGCCGCACCGAGGCGCTGATCGACGCCAGCCGTCACCAATGGACCTATCGCGCGGGCGTGATCAGCTTTGCCGCCGAGGACGCGCCCAGCGAGGCACAGCAGGCCGAGGTCATGGTCGCCTTTGAGCAGCTGGCCTTCGCCGGGCTGGACGGTGAGCAATACGACATGCTCTGGGTCCGGCATAGCCACGAGGACCGCGTCGAGCTACATTTCTGCACCCCGCGCCTGGAATTGACCACGGGCCGCAGCCTCAACATCGCGCCACCGGGCTACCAGGCTGCCTATGACAGCCTGCGCGACCTGATGAACCAGCGCCACGGCTGGGCCGATCCGATGGAGCTGGAGCGTGCGCAGGAGGTCCGCGACACCATCGAGGCCCCAACCCGCGCCCAGGGCCGCGACGAGCTGCATGCTTGGATCCTCGATCAGATATCGATGGGCCTGATCGAGGATCGCACCAGCATGCTCGACGCCCTTGCCGACGCGGGCTTCGACCTGCCCCGCGTCGGCAAGGCCTACCTGACCGCCCAGGACCCCGAGACCGGCGAACGCTGGCGGCTTAAAGGAGAGATTTTCCATGAAGACTGGCAAGCCGACCCGGCTGAGCGAGAAATTGAACGCGGAGCTGGACGCGATACGCCAGGACTACGCCGCCTCGATGACATCCCAGCTGGAGAGCTTCAGGACCGATTTGACGGGTATTGCGAGCGACGCGCGGCGTACCATCGAGATCGATACGCGCCGCTTCCTGAACGAGAACAGGAGCTTGTTCGAGACGCGGACCGAGCAGATCAGGCGCTGGCTGACGATCTCTCCCTGGGTGATCTCGGGGCTGATCGTGACGGGGATCGCCTCGATGATGGCCGCGAGCTGGCTCTGGACAGCGGTGCTGACACGTTCGGAGATGGCGGAACTGGGCCTGACTCGGATCACCCAGGGGGAACAGACCTGGCTGACGCTGGACCCCGACAGGACCGAGCTGAAGACCTGCACGCTGGCCGGGGCGCCGGTCATCTGCATCAAGATCGAGGAGAGATGAATGACGACGCCCCTGACAGCCTTGGAGCGCGACTTGCTCGCCTGCGTCGAGCGGTTGGTGACGGCCTGCGAAACCTCAGCACAGGAATTGAGCGGCTTGGAAGCACGCTCGACGAAGAGGCTGCAAGCCCAGTTGGATGGTATCGCGGGTTGCGCGACGTTGCTCATACGCTCGCAGATCGCGTCAATGCAGGCGTTGCGTGGCTTGCTGAGCGAAGAGGCCACCTACAACGCGCTGGATGCGAAGTTGAACGAGAGCTTGAGCTTAGCGAGGGACGCCGAAGAGAGGCTGAGACAGAGCTAGAGGCGCGGGAGCGGGATATGGATCGGGGGCTGACGCATTGAATCGAGTGAGTTATGCCATGTCAGGGATTGGCATATGAAGATATATTGCCATAGCATAGTATTGCGAAGTGCAAAGAAATGCCATATTTTGACATTACAAGAATGTCTGATATGCAAAACTACAGGTTGGCAGATGTCCGTTTCACGTGCAAAACAACGGCAAGCAGAAGGCAAGATCAATCAGGCCAGGCAGGTGGCTCAAGCCCTCGCCAAGCCACTTGGAGGTTGGATTGCGACTTTCCAGGAAGCAATCGGCATGAGCGCACCGGCTCTGGCCGAGCGGTTGGGTGTGTCCAGGAACAGCGTCTACAGTTCCATCCAGAATGAACAGGCCGGGACGATCTCTCTAAACCAGCTCGACAAGATGGCTGAGGCCATGGGCGGCAAGTTGGTCTACGCGATCATCCCGCGCGAGGGGCCGGTTGTGGAAATTGTCATGGCCCAGGCCCGCAAGAAGGCGAGACGCATCATTCAACGCACCCGCGCGCACATGGCGCTGGAAGAGCAGACTGAAGGCCTGCGTAGCCAGGAAGAGATGATCGAGGAACTCGCGGGCGAAATAGCGCGTCAGATGCCGAGGGATTTCTGGAAGTGACTCTGGAACTGCACGAGCCAACCGGCGCGACCCCTCTGACGCCCGACGAGTTGCTTGGTCTCAAGGCCAAGCACATCACCACGCGTGGAGAGCTGAACGAGCTGGAAGGTGAGAACATCATCGAAGGGCTGACCTGGCTGGACCGGCGGCCCAAGTCTTTCGACATCCTGACCGACGATGCCGCCCGCGAGGTCCACAAGCGGTTGTTCGGCCAGGTCTGGGATTGGGCGGGTGTCTATCGCCTGACGGAGAAGAACATCGGCGTGCCGGTCTGGCACATCTCGACCGAGATGCGCACCTGCCTGGACGATGCCCGCTACTGGCGCGAGAACGGCACCTACGACCCGCTGGAAGCCACCGCACGCTTTCATCACAAGCTGGTCTGGGTTCACCCCTTTGCCAACGGCAACGGACGCTGGGCAAGGATCTTGGCGGACGCTTACCTGGCAACGATTGACCCGGACCTCTTCCTTGATTGGTCAGGCGGCGGGACGTTGACCGCCGACAGCGACCACCGCGCGCGGTATATTGCTGCGTTGCGGGCTGCGGATGGGTTTGAGTTTGGGCCGTTGGTTGACCTTCTAAAGGAAACAGCAAAAAAGTAATGCTCTAGAAGACCGGTCTGAGACTCCGTCGTATCGAACTGGTTAACAAACGGGCGCGAATGAACTAGGACCTATTTAGAGATTTGAGCACCCGCTTAAGTCATCGCTGAAATCTGCACAACAGCTTGAGAGGTTACCACCGAAGTGTGGGAACGAGACCAGAACATTCCGTCCGATTTGTTCCAATCGGCTAAGTTCAATGACAGGCGTCATGCTTGGGAGAGAGCGCACTCCCCCAAGCCTAGTACGCATGACAAGAATTTGTTCGGGCACTTCGTTTCCGTGTATGCGTCGTTCTCGCATTCATTCGCAATTGACGCTTTGAACATATTGGCAACAAAACGAAGTGAGATTGTCTTAGACCCTTATGCCGGTGCGGGAACCACACTCGGCGCTGCAAATGAACTTGGATTGCCGTCAATCGGCCTTGATCTTAGCCCTTTCTCCGTAGCCTTGGCAAAATTGAGATTCTCAACTGCACCTCATCAAAATTCCTTTGATAAAGTTCTTTCTTCTCGGAACCCGAATCCTAGTTTGAACGCATTCTCTTCTGAGACGGCATCTCTTTTCAACGATTCCGATTTGGCTCTGATTGCTTCGTTGATTCCGAAGGAAGGTATGGACCAACAGCGAAATTGGCTTCGAAGCATCTTTAGCACATCAGAATCACAACTGGATGACAGTGCGTACGTGCTCCTTTGCGCGATCATTGCAGCAAACAAGTCGGCCAAAGTGACGACGGGCTCCAACCCAGTCTGGATTCGAAAACTCTTGGCAGGGGAGCCTTCCAGAGACACAAAGCTTGAAATCTTGACGAACACCTTTGCAGAGATGTTGCGCTCACTGAACATTCGCCACGGCGCCCCCTTACCTCAAGCCCGATTGGCAGATGCGCGATCCATGCCAATCGAGACAGATTCGGTTGACATCGCTATTTTCTCACCGCCCTACCTGAATCGTTTGGACTATTTCGTCAGCAACTATCCGGCGAACATGGTTCTTTGCGATCTTTCTGGAATCGATGCTGAAACCACGAGAAAGGAAATGATTGGCACGACAAAAATTGTTAGTAAGGACGTCTCACCCTATCCTATCGGAGAATATTGCAAGTCTCTTCTAAACGAGATCTGGAACCACTCCAGCAAAGCTTCGAAGAGCTATTACTATTGGAACTACGTAGACTACATTCGCTCGACCTACGAGGTATCAGCGGAGCTGAGAAGGGTGATGAAGGCTAACGGGCGCGGGGCGATTGTAATCCAAGATTCCTTTTACAAGGAGTTGCGCGTACTAACGCACCAAATCGTTCTTGAATCACTAGTGGCGCACGGGTTTCGTTGCAATGTTACTCGCCGTGAAACCGTTAAAGGTCATATGGGCCGGATGAGCCCCAGACAGACAAAATATGCAACCGAAAAGACACTATACGAGTATGTTTTGGAGTTTTCATACAGTTAGCCGCCTAGTAGAAACCTTTGTCGAAAACTGGTTCTTGATACATTTGGTATTCATCAATCAAGTGCGCTTCACAAAAGTTCGCATACGGACACGCATGCTCAACTAGATTTGCAACGTCGTTTGGCATGCCGCTGCGCTCAACATGAGTGCAACATGGGTTCTTGGCAGTGCAAATTGCTCTCCCAATTTGCCATTCAACATAGTTCAGGTCAGGCACTGAGATTCCAGCATAAAACGCAGTAAGTTCAGCCGCTTGAGCTACAGTTTCTCTCAGCTTATTCACTAACCTGGGCCTAGGGTTTGGATGTCCAGCAAGAAAAGGGTTTAGCGAAGTGTCTTTAGGTATAACTCTTCCTGTCCTGAGGTATGAACGGATGATGTGGTAGTCTATTGCGGGGGCTATTTTTTCTTCGTCAACGAAGTTGATCGAGCCTTCTCGCAGTAGATCATGCGCTAGCACTTGGCTCTTCTTTCTAAGTGGGTCAGCTGAAAAGGCGTCGAACTCGTCGAGAAGAGCTAAGAACCCCTGATCGCCTGTGAGTTGGCCATTGCAATCCGAGAGAATCTGCCCTGCATCACTGTTCCATTTTTCTTGGATCACTTTTCCCACGTTGCGGAGTAGTTTGGCTCTTTCACTCGCTCGCACCCGCTCTTGTTTTGGGTATTCCGTCAACCAACCTGTGTCCGTCGTCAGAGTTTTTGGGGCAGTTAGCGGCCTGATCTAAGAGAGGGTCTGGCTCATCT
>NZ_BNCH01000011.1 GCF_014656375.1 Aliiroseovarius zhejiangensis
GCCGGTGAAGGGGGTTCTAGGCCTACCCGCAAAGAGTCGCAACCCCTTTTTTTAGAAAAATGCATCTTTTTGCCGATTTCCGATTTTTTCTTTGTTTTTGGTGGGTTGCGGCAATGTTCGGCAAAATCTGCGCGTCCGTGCGCAACAAAAATAGCCTGCGACCAAACCTTCCCCAACGGCAATTGTCCGCGATCCGCTTCGGGTCATGAATCGAGGGCAGGCACTGGCGTGAATCAGCACGATCTGTCAGGCCGGACCGTGGGAAATCATCAGGACACTGACCGCCGGGCTACCCGCGCACCCTGCTCGCGGCTCTTGCGTTTCTTCGCCGTCTGAATCACCCGCCATGCCAACAGCGCCAGGATGATCGCCAGATAAACAAGCGCGTCCTTTTCCCAGGTCTTGCCGATCATGACGAAGTGAACACCGCCCAGAATCGCGATCGGATAGACCAGCCGGTGCAGCTTGCGCCAGCGCGGGCCAAGTTTGCGCACCGACCAGTTGTTTGACGTGATGGCCAGCGGCACCATCAAAAGGAACGCGGCCATTCCGATGGTAATATAGGGGCGTTTCAGGATGTCTTTCCAGATTTCAGACAGGATCTGAACATCCAGGACAAGCCACACCAGAAGGTGAACCGAAACGAAATAGAATGTCAGCACGCCAATCGCGCGCCGGAAGCGGATCAGGTTGAGGCCGATCATGGCGCGCAACGGGGTCACGCACAGACCAAGGATCAGGGCTTTCAACGCCAGCCGACCCAGTTCATGTTCCAACGCCTTGACCGGCTCGGCCCCCATTCCGCCACTGGCCGCAAGATAGAACAGCCAGGCGGGCCAAAGCGCCCCGACCACATAAAGCCCCCAGACCGGCATCTTGCGCGCGGCGGCATTGATCCGGTCAACAAGGGACATCAGTGGTTCACCACCAGGTCCATACCATCATAAAGGCGCGCGACTTCTTCTTCATAACCGTTGAACATCAGGGTCTCTTGCCGCTTGGCAAACAACCCGCCGCCGATCGGTTTTTCATAAGCCTGCGACCAGCGCGGGTGGCTGACCTGGGGATTCACATTGGAATAAAACCCATATTCACTCGGTTGCAGCATGTTCCACGTTGTCTGCGGCTCTTTATCCGTCAACGTCACGCGCACAATCGACTTGATCGACTTGTAGCCATATTTCCACGGCACGACGAGGCGCAGCGGCGCGCCATTCTGTTTCGGCATCGGGTCGTCATAGATCCCGGTGGCCAGGATCGTCAGCGGATGCATCGCCTCGTCCAGCCGCAGACCTTCACGATACGGCCATTCCAGACTAACGGTTTTCTGCCCCGGCATTTCGTCCGGCCGATAAAGGGTTTCAAAGGCCACGTATTTGGCCGCGCCCTGCACTCCGGCGAGCGAGAGCAACTGGTTCAGCTCGAACCCGACCCAAGGCACGACCATCGACCAGGTTTCAACGCAGCGAAAGCGATAGATGCGTTCTTCGAGTGTGACCTTGCCCAGAATGTCCTCAAGCCCGTATGTGCCGGGCCGGTCCACCATCCCGCCGATCTCGACCGACCAGGGATCAATGGTCAGTTGATGCGCGTGTTTGGCCGGGTCGGTCTTGCCGGTGCCGAACTCGTAAAAATTGTTGTAGGACGAGATGTCCTCAAGCGCGGTCGTCTCAAGATCAGCCGAATATGGCGACGCATCTGATGACGCGCCCAGCGCCGGCCCCAGTGTCAGCCCCGCTGTCAGCCCGGCCGCACCGCCCATCAACTGGCGTCGGTTCAGGTAATCGGCGCGGGGTGTCACGTCGGAGTATTTCAGGACGGTCTTGTAAGCCATTTGCTTGCCCACCTTTCATGGTCGTCTGTCCTTGACGTATGACAGGGCGGGCACAAATCCAAACCACAATGGCTCACGTCCGCGCCATGGAATTGTAACAATCCCTCAGTCCAGCGGCGGTATCGCAGGATAGATGTGATTCATCGGCACCGAACGCCCGTTCTCCTGCACCAGACGCACATGCTGCCGTCCCATCTGTCGCGGCTCGGTCACACCGACGGAATGCGCAATGGTTTCCACCTCGTGGATGATGCCTGCGGCGTAGCGGGCCACCTTGTCCGCCTTGTCCTCTGGCACCAGACCTTTTTGCAAGCGCGGATCGTGCGTCGTGATCCCGGTGGGGCAGGTGTTGCGGTTGCATTTCATTGCCTGAATGCAGCCCAATGAAAACATGAAGCCACGTGCCGAGGTGACAAAATCAGCACCTGCGCAGATCGCCCAGGCCACGTCGCTGGGATTGATCAACTTGCCCGAAGCAACCAGACGGATTCTGTCCTTCAACCCGTGGCGATCCCGCAGGTCGCAGACCAGGGGCAACGCTTCGCGGATCGGCAGACCGACCAGATCAATCAACGGCATGGGGGCGGCGCCCGTGCCACCTTCGCCGCCGTCTATGGTGATGAAATCGGGCGCGTCCTGCATCCCGCGCCGGGTGATCCTTTCAAACAACTCTTCCAAGGGCTCAACTGACCCGACCACCGTTTTGACTCCGACCGGCTTTCCGGTCACCTCGCGGATATGGGCCAGGACATCCAGAAGATCGTCCCAATCATCAATCTCGGGATGCCGGTTGGGCGAGATCGAGGCGACACCTTCCGTGATCCCCCGGATCGCCGCAATTTCGGCCGAGACCTTGGCGGCGGGCAGGATGCCCCCTTTGCCGGGTTTTGCCCCTTGCGCCAGCTTAAGTTCGAACATCTTCACTTCGGGATACGCCGCGATCTCGCGCAGCTTGTCATCGGACAGGTTGCCCTCTGCGTCCCGCACCCCGTATTTCGCGGTGCCGATTTGAAACACGATGTCACCGCCACCCTTCAGGTGATAATGCGACAATCCCCCCTCGCCCGTATTCATCCAGATCCCGGCCTTGGCGGCGCCTGCCGACAAAGCCTCGACCGCCGGTCGCGACAAAGCGCCAAAGCTCATGCCTGACAGGTTGAAGAACGACTTGGCCGCATAAGGGTGCCGCGTCGTTGGCCCGATCTGTAGGGGTTCGGTCTTTGTGTACTGATCGCTGACAGGGGGAAATGCCGCGTTCACGAAGATTGGCGTGCCGGTGATACCAAGGTTCCGCGTCGACCCGAAGGCCACTGTGTTGCCATGGCCTGATGCCGCCCTCTCGACCCAATCCCGCTGGGCACGGTTGAACGGTAGCTCTTCGCGGTCCATGGCAAAGAAATACTGTCGGAAAAACTCGCCCAGATTGGTGAACACTGCCCTGAAGCGTCCGATCACCGGATAGTTGCGGCGCACAGCGTCATGGGTTTGCACCCGGTCGATGAAATAGAGCACGACCAGCAACAAAAACCCAAGGACCACCAAAAAGAACAACGCCTGCGCCAGCAGCTCGACCGCCCAGAACATGGATTGCATCGACACCCCTCCGTGATTCGGATCGAGTCTAACGCCAACGGCCTGAACGAAAAGACCGTTAGGTTACGCGGGCAAACGAGGCGATTCGCCGGGGCGGGAATCACCCGCAGCTGCGAGTCACCACAAGCACAAAGATGCCAAGGGGGTGTGACTGTGGTTTCTCGGCTGCGAATCGCCGAAAACACACCTTTGAATAGGAGCCGTTCTGCCGGGTTTCGACCCCTTTGCCTTCCCTTGCGGAACTTCGCCTGTAAGTGGAGGTCAATTTTGCAATTTAGCGCCCAAACAGAGTGTCTTAGCGCATTTCAGGTGAAGCAGTCAGGTGGT
This sequence comes from Aliiroseovarius zhejiangensis, assembly GCF_014656375.1. Classification (GTDB taxonomy): domain Bacteria; phylum Pseudomonadota; class Alphaproteobacteria; order Rhodobacterales; family Rhodobacteraceae; genus Aliiroseovarius; species Aliiroseovarius zhejiangensis. Next base: position 3,755 of record NZ_BNCH01000011.1, read on the forward strand.
CGTGGTTTCTGTGTCTCTGCATCCAACACTGGGTGCGAACAATAACTCTTGGAGTATATCGTATGAAAACCACATCTCTTGCCGCCGCCCTTCTTATCGCTGGTTCGTCTGCTGTTTTCGCTGACATCGCCACGTTGGACGCAAACGAGGACGGAGAAGTCACCATGGAAGAGCTGGTCGCAGTTTATCCTGACGTGACGGCCGAAGCCTTCTCGACGGCAGACGCGGATGAAAGCGGCACCCTGAACGCTGACGAGCTGGCAGCAGCACAGGAAGCAGGCACGATCCCGAGCGAGATGTAAGGGCACTTAGCCACTTCCCCACTCACGGCAAAGCCCCGTCGGTTTACACCGGCGGGGCTTTCATCTGTTTAACGGCCTTGATCAATGAACCACGGCATCTCGTGGCGGGTGCTGGTTCGAACGCGACACACGGTCACCGATGATCAGGCCCTCGGACCCGGCGGACACCGAAATGGTGTCGCCGTCCATAACATCCCCGGCCAGAATCATTTCGGCCAGTTGGTCCTGAAGCGCGCGTTGGATGACACGCTTCAGCGGGCGCGCACCGAATACCGGATCATACCCTTCATCGGCCAGCCACTTGTGTGCGCCCTCATCCAGCTCAAGGGTGATGTTGCGACGCGCCAGGCGACGGGCCAGACGTTCCAACTGGATATCCACGATCCCGTCCATGTCGTTCCGGCTCAGGCGGTCAAAGATGATCGTTTCATCCAGACGGTTCAGGAATTCAGGGCGGAAATGTGCCCGCACCGCATCCATCACGTCACGCTTGGCATCGGACGAATCCGCCCCATCGGGCAGCTGGCTCAGCGCCTGCGCGCCAAGGTTCGACGTCAGGATGATCAGCGTCTGCTTGAAATCGACCGTGCGGCCCTGACCATCGGTCAGAACCCCATCGTCCAGAACCTGCAACAGCACGTTGAACACATCGGGGTGGGCTTTTTCAACCTCGTCGAACAGGACGACCTGATAGGGCCGCCGCCGCACAGCTTCGGTCAGCACACCGCCTTCGTCATACCCGACATAGCCCGGAGGCGCACCGATCAGACGGGCGACCGCGTGTTTCTCCATGAACTCGGACATATCAATACGCACCATCGCGTTGTCGTCATCAAAGAGATACTCGGCCACTGCTTTGGTCAGCTCGGTTTTACCCACACCGGTCGGGCCAAGGAACAGGAACGACCCAAGCGGGCGGTTCTCGTCGTTCAGCCCGGCACGCGCCCGGCGCACGGCATTGGACACAGCCGTCACGGCCGAAGTTTGACCGATGACCCGCTTGTGCAGTTCCTCTTCCATGCGCAAAAGCTTCTCGCGTTCGCCTTCCAGCATTTTCGAGGTCGGAATACCTGTCCAACGCTCAACCACACTGGCGATCTGCTCGGGCCGCACGGCCTCTTCGACCATCATGTCGCTTTCGGCGTTTTCGGCTTCTTCCAGCTTTTTCTGAAGGCCGGGAATGACACCGTAAGACAGCTCACCGGCACGAGCCAGATTGCCTTCGCGCTTGGCGGCGTCCAATTCGGCACGGGCGCGGTCCAGTTGCTCTTTCAACCCGCGCGCACCTTCAAGCTGATCCCGTTCTGCCTGCCATTTGGCGGTCATTGACGCGGATTTCTCCTGCAGATCGGACAGTTCGCCTTCCAGCTTTTCCAGCCGGTCTTTCGACGCCTTGTCATCCTCCAGCTTCAACGCCTCGGCTTCGATCTGCATCTGCATGATCTGACGATCCAGCGCATCCAATTCCTCGGGTTTCGAATCCACTTCCATACGCAAGCGGCTAGCGGCTTCGTCCACAAGGTCAATCGCCTTGTCCGGCAGGAACCGGTCGGTGATATAGCGATGGCTCAGCGTCGACGCGGCCACAAGGGCGCTGTCGGAAATCCGAACGCCGTGGTGCAGTTCGTACTTCTCCTTGATACCGCGCAGGATCGAGATCGTGTCCTCGACCGTCGGCTCTTCGACCATCACCGGCTGGAACCGGCGGGCCAGGGCCGCGTCTTTTTCGACATATTTGCGGTATTCATCCAGCGTGGTGGCCCCGACGCAGTGCAGCTCTCCGCGCGCCAGCGCAGGTTTGATCAGGTTGGCGGCGTCCATCGCCCCATCCGATTTACCGGCACCGACCAGCGTGTGCATCTCGTCGATGAACAGGATGATCTCTCCTGCCGCCGCCGTCACTTCGTTCAGAACGGCTTTCAGACGCTCTTCAAACTCGCCGCGATATTTCGCGCCGGCGATCAGTGCCCCCATATCCAGCGCGAGCAGCTTCTTGTTGCGCAGGCTTTCTGGCACATCACCATTGATGATGCGCAGGGCCAGCCCCTCGGCAATCGCGGTTTTCCCCACGCCGGGCTCGCCGATCAGAACGGGGTTGTTTTTGGTGCGGCGCGACAGAACCTGCATGGCGCGGCGAATTTCTTCGTCGCGGCCAATGATCGGGTCAATCTTGCCCTCTGCCGCAGCCTCGGTCAGATCGCGGGCATATTTTGACAAGGCTTCATAGCTGTCTTCGGCACTGGCACTGTCGGCCGTGCGCCCCTGACGCACCGCGTTGATGGCGGCGTTCAGCTTCTTGGCATCCACGGCACCGGCATCAAGCGCATCACGCGCCTTGGATTTGATCATGGCCAAGGCGGTCAACAACCGCTCGACGGGCACGAAGCTGTCCCCGGCCTGTTTGGCCAATTTCTGCGCCTCGTCCAGCACGCGGGCGGTGGCGTTGTCCATGTAAACCTGCGCGGCATCGCCCGTCACTTTCGACAGCTTGCCGATGGCCTCGTCCACGGCGGTGCGGACACGTTCGGGCGACCCACCTGCCTTGCGGATCAGGTTGGCGCTCATCCCTTCTTCGTCGTCCATCAGGGCTTTCAACAGATGCTCGGGAACCAGTCTTTGATGGTTTTCGCGCATCGCAATGGTCTGTGCGGCCTGAATGAAACCACGCGACCGTTCGGTGAACTTGTTCAAGTCCATATCACTCTCCTTCTAAAGCGCCCAAGACCGGAATGCCCACCCTTGCGGCACATCCCATTGGGCCTTGGAACAAAGATGGGAACGGGTCGGAAAAATGCAAGACAGCCTGCGCGCATCTGTGCCGGAATCCGCACACATATCCCCGTGGATCACGCCCATTTGCCTTTGTGCCAATCTGTGTTTAGGACAAGCCAACCGCGCCGCAAAAAAAGGAGCCTTCCATGTCCGATGACCGCCTGATCTTTGCCCTTGATGTCCCAAATGCACTGGACGGACTGCAACTGGCCGGGACGCTGGGGGATGCGGTCAGTTTCTATAAGATCGGGCTGGGCATGTTGACCGGGGGTGGGCTGGCGCTGGCCAACGAGCTGAAAAGCGAACACGGCAAGCGTATCTTTCTGGATATGAAGCTGTTCGACATCGGCAACACGATCGAAGCCGCCGTGCGGGGGCTTGCACAGTTTGATCTGGATTTTCTGACCGTCCACGGCGACCCCAACGTGGTGCGCGCCGCACAGGAAGGCAAAGGCGGCAGCGACATGAAAATCCTTGCCGTGACCATCCTGACCTCGCTGGATCGCGAGGATCTGGACGCGGCGCTGATCAAACAGGGTTCGGTGCAGGATCTGGTGCTGGAACGCGCCGCCCGCGCGCTGGAGGCAAGCGCCGATGGCGTCATCGCTTCGCCGCAAGAGGCAAGGCTGATCCGCGCCCTTCCCGAAGCAGAGGGCAAGCTGATCGTCACCCCCGGCGTACGCCCGGCAGGCACCGACCAGGGCGACCAGAAACGAACGGCCACCCCCGCGCAGGCGATTGCCGATGGCGCGGATCACGTGGTGGTGGGGCGTCCCATCCGCCACGCAAAAGACCCCAGGGCTGCCGCTCAGGCGATCATCGCCGAACTGAACTCGCCACAAGCGCGGCGGGCCAATCGCGGCTGATCTGCGGGGTTTCACGTCACGCTCTTGCAATCGTGAGGCCACGACCCGCCCTGCCGCCTTGCGCAGCAGGGGCAATCTTTCGATCATGGGGGCGATGTGCTTTCCAGACAGCACATGCAGCCAGGACCGCTGGTCCAGTCATTCGCGAGGTGCCCCATGCCCGAAACACGCCCCAACCCGGATATGTCGACCGTTCTGCGGCTCAGGCGGGCCATTGGCGCCATCGGGCTGACGCTTCCCTTTGTGCTGCTCACAAATGTTTATCTGTTCGACATTCCGATGCAGGAGTCGATTTCGGATTTCTTCTATACGGAACTGCGCGAGGTTTTCGTGTCGGCAGCCGCCGGTGTCGGTCTGTTCCTGGTGGCGTATGAGGGATATTGCCGGGAACCTGACGAGATCCTGTCCGACCGCGTGATCTCGTCCGTCGCGGGGGTTGCCATCTTCGCGACAGCCTTCGTGCCGACGCTGTGTGATCGCGAAAGCTGTTATTTTCCCCCGGCGCTGTTTGACCGGCTGATCCCGCCGTCGATGGATCAGATCCAGCAGAACATACATTTCTCGGCGGCGGGGCTGTTTCTGGTGTTCATGTCCATCACCTCGATCCGGCTGTTCACCCGCTGCACGGCAGACGACCCCGGACCGCACAAGAAACGACGCAATCAGTGTTATCAGATTTTCGGCTGGACCATCCTGGCGATGGTGATCCTGATCGGCGTGGTCAAGCTTTTCCTGCCCGAGCTTGGCAAGGCCTGGGACGCCGCGTGGTCTTTTACCTTCTGGGCGGAAAGCGTCGCCTTGTGGGCGCTGGGGCTGAGCTGGCTGTTGAAAGGCGGCACCATGGCCGAGCAGATGCCTTTTCTGTTCGAGGCCGAAGCCGCATAGGCCCGGCCCCGGCCGTCATTGTCACAGCTCGTTGATGTCGATGTCGATACGCTTGGACTGCCCTTTGCGCACACCGACCACACGGCGCAGCACCAGCCAGGTCACCAGTGAGATCGCGGCAAACAGCACCAGAATCCATGGCAGGCTTGGGGTAACGCCGATCAGCAGCAGCAGGCCGATGGCAGCAGCCCCGACCGCAAACCCCACGAATATGAAGCCGGGCGCCAGCATTTCAAGAATGCCAAGCGCGATGGCCCCCGCGATCCAAACCCACCATGTGGCCCACAGCATTACGGTCTCCCCTTCAACAGTTTGAACGCATCGCCAAACGCATCCAGCGCATTTGCCGGCAGGATGATAGTCTGCTTGCCTTCGCCCTTGCCGACAGCGGTCAAAGCTTCGACCTGTTTCAACGCGACCTGGTATTGCGCGGCTTCAAGCCCATTCTCGGCGATGGCTTTGGCGACAACCTGTGTTGCATAGGCCTCGGCATCCGCCGAAATCCGGCGCGCCTTGGCGGTTTGCTCGGCGGCATACAGTTCGGCATCGGCAGCCAGTTCAACCGCGCGGCGCTTCCCCTCGGCTTCTGTCACTTGTGCGCGACGCGCCCGTTCGGCGTTCAACTGCTGCAACATCGCCTCACGCGTGGCGTTGTCCAGGTTCACGTCCAGTATTTCGGCCCGCGTCACCTCGATCCCCCAATCATCCACCGCATCCGCGACCTGTTGCTTGATCTTTGCAATCAGTTGCTGGCGGTTTGACTGAACCTCGTCCAGTTCCATTTCGCCGATGCCCGACCGCACGATCCCCGCAACCGTTGTCGAAATCGCGGCATCCACATCACGGATGCGATAGACGGTCTTTTCGGGTTCAAGAATGCGATAGAACACGCTGGTGTCGACCTGCACCAGCACGTTGTCCGAGGTAATCGCGTCCTGGCTGGCGGTGGGCAACTGGCGCTCCAGTATAGACACACGATGGCGGACACGATCCAGGAAAGGCACGATGAAGTTGATCCCCGGCCCCAGAACCGATTGCAACCGCCCAAACCGTTCGACGACGAATTTCTGACTTTGCGGCACGATCTTGACGCCCAGAAGGACGACAATGATCAGAAACACCGCCAACAACAGCAATACGCTGTTGCCGCCAAGCAGGTCTGCGGGGATGTCATTCATGGAAAGACCCTTTCACTGTCCAGATTTGATCGGAGGATGATCTGATTTGAGGTCTTGTTCAACCGCATGTTGCGCCAGCCCTTTCAAAGCAGCGCGCAAACGAGGTTTGAAATGCGCAATGGCTAGCGGATGCGCCAGCCAGTCATCGGGCGTCATCAATGCCCAGCATTGCCCTTCGTCGCCCAAAGATATGTCATTCGCCCGGTGGGCAGGCAGAGCCGCCGCGAACCACCAGGATGTGGTTCCAGGCACCGACGGGCTATCGAGCTCGGTTCGCCAGATCAGATCATCCGGGGTCAGAGTTAAAGAAAGCTCCTCTTGCGTTTCACGCAACACACATTGTTCGGGGGTTTCCCCCTTGTCGCGCCCGCCACCGGGAAAATCCCACATTCCGGGAAACTGAATACCGACCAGGTCGTCACGAAGGATTGTCGCCACCCGACCGCCCACCAAAAGAACCAGTTTTGCGCCGATAAATTCGTGCATCACATCCTCGCCCGAACAGTCTAGTATTTGAGCCGCCGTTTTACATCGGATAAAACACCTCATGCCCGCCCTATGCCGAGACTGCCTGACCCAATTCGATGACGCACGCCGCTGCCCGTCCTGCCGCAGCCCGCGCGTCATTGCGCATCCCGAGCTGTTTGACCTGACCATCGCGCATATGGATTGCGATGCCTTTTATGCGTCGGTGGAAAAGCGCGACAATCCAGATCTGGCAGACAAGCCGGTCATCATCGGTGGCGGCAAGCGCGGAGTGGTATCGACCGCCTGCTATGTGGCGCGTATCCGGGGGGTGCGGTCCGCCATGCCGATGTTTCAGGCGCTGAAACTGTGCCCGGATGCCGTGGTGATCCGACCGCGCGGCAGTCACTATGCCGCCGTTTCCAAAGAAATCCGCGCCATGATGGACGAGCTGTCGCCCTCGATCGAACCCTTGTCGCTGGACGAGGCGTTTCTGGACATGACCGGTACTGCAAACCTGCACGGTGCGCCGCCTGCCGTGATGCTGGCCCGGTTGGTCAAACGGATGCAGGACGAATTGGGCCTGACCGGGTCCATCGGGCTGAGCCATAACAAGTTTCTGGCCAAAGTGGCGTCAGACCTCGACAAGCCGCGCGGGTTTTCGGTGATCGGCAAGGCAGAAACGGCCCGGTTTCTGCACGACAAACCTGTCGGCCTGATCTGGGGCGTAGGTGGGGTCAGTCAGGCGGCGTTGGAAAAGGCGGGCATTCGCACCTTCGCCGACCTTCTGCGCTGGGAAAAGACAGACCTGATCGCCCGGTTTGGCGGCATGGGGGAGCGGCTTTGGCATCTGGCTCGCGGCGAGGATAAACGGCGGGTGTCGGCCCACGCGCCGGTCAAGTCAATCTCGAACGAGACCACGTTTTTTGAAGATACCTCGGACCTCGACCTGCTGGATGGTCACTTGTGGCGCCTGTCCGAAAAAGTGTCCGACCGCGCCAAGGCCCGCGATCTGGCCGGGCGTGTGGTCACACTGAAACTGAAACGCGCCGATTTTCGGGCGCTGAGCCGCCAAAGCAATCTGGGCGACGTGACGCAGTCGGCGGATCGGATCTATCGCACCGTTCGCACATTGCTGGACACGGTTGCCGACCAAGGGCCCTTTCGCCTGATCGGTGTCGGGTTGAGCCATCTGGGAACGGCCGACAACGCCGACCTCAGCGACGATCTGCTGGACCCCCATGCCGCCAAACGGCGCGCGGCGGAACGGGCGACGGACAAGATCCGCGCCCGGTTCGGGCATGACAGCATCGTCAAGGGTCGCGGGATCCGCTGAACCTATTCGGCGGCCAGGGCGCTTTCGCTGCGTCCGATCTCGGCAATCTCGGCAATGACCGATACAAGGCGCGCGCGCACCTGCGCAAAATCGGCATTCGGACGCACCATGGTTTCATCAAGGTAAAGCGCACGGTCGATCTCGACCTGCACCACATGCTGCCCGCGCGACGGACGCCCGTAATGCTGCGCCATATAAGCGCCCGAAAACGGGGTGTTGCGCGCGGTTTCAAACCCGGCACGCACGAAAGCCGCCTCGACCCGGTCAACGATGGACGAGGCCGAGGATGCCCCGAACCGGTCGCCCAGAACGATTTCGGGGCAGCGTTTCGCCCCTTTGCACAGGTTGGTCACGGCCTCATGCGGCATTGAATGGCAGTCGATCAGAATTGCCGCGCCGAACATTGCATGGCTGCGATCCAGAAGCGTCTGCAACGCGGTGTGATAGGGATGCCAATGCGTTGCCAGCCGCGTTTGCGCGTCGCCCAGCGTCATCTTACCCCTGTAAATCGCCCGCCCACCGGCCACGACGCGCGGAATGACACCCAAACCGGACGAGACACGCGGATTGTGGTCAACCCGGCGCAGCCCGCTGATCAGGGCCGGGTCCAGTTCTTCCGGCCCGCGGTTCAGATCGACATAGGCGCGTGGCGTGTTCGCCACCAAAAAGGGCGCACCATGATCGGGTGCAACCGCATAAAGCTGATCGACATAGGCATCTTCCGAGGATCGCAGCGCCAGCTCGTCCAGCACACTGTTCCGGATCAACGCTGCCGGATAATCGCGTCCCGAATGGGGCGAGGCAAACACCACACTGGTTGTATGCGCCGTTGGCAATGTCAGCATATATGGCGGTGTCGACATCCGAAGCCCTTTGCGCCTTGTCCTTGGTGCATAATATGACAAAATTCTCTTGTTAAAAGGCCTTGCGCACCGGCTCGACTCCTTTTATAGAACCGCGAACCGGCGCGGGTTTTCCCGCGTCGCGTTTTTTGGATCGGTCTTTCAGGCTGGTTCGGGAAGATTTCCGGGCGATTAGCTCAGCGGTAGAGCACTTCGTTGACATCGAAGGGGTCACTGGTTCGATCCCAGTATCGCCCACCATGAACCGCCAGATGGCTGCAAGGTCAAATGGCATAAAGTAGCTTAGGCGCAACCGCAGCGCCGCGTTGAAGGAGAAGGAACATGAAAGTTCGCAACTCGCTCCGCTCGCTGAAAAACCGCCACCGCGATTGCCGCGTGGTGCGCCGGAAAGGCCGCGTTTACGTGATCAACAAAACGCAACGCCGGTTCAAAGCCCGTCAGGGCTGAACATATCAGCAGCGTTATCGAAAGGGCCGCCCAGTGGGCGGCTTTTTTGTTGCATCCGGTGCGCAGGCTGTCGAAAGCGCGACGGCGACGGAGGGATCAACCCCACCGCGCCATCGTGAGCCCTCGTCAGAAGTTCACGAGGATTCGCGCCAGGGTGATCTGGTCAACATAGCCCGTCACTGCCATCCCGCGACTTTTCTGGTACTGGCGCAACGCCTTTCGGGTCTTCTTGTTGAACTTGCCATCAACCGCACCAGGGTCCAATCCAAGACTGGCCAGCCGCTGTTCAACGATCAACCGAAGTGGTCCGTTCTTTAACAACGCCTGCTCCGAGGCTGCCAAAGCCTTCCGCTCGGTTTCGCGCACCTGAGCCTGTTTCAGCTCGTCGACCCGGGCCTTCGCCACATCCGCGAAATAGCCCTTGGGATGTTTCTTCAAATACGCCTCATAGGCCTGAACCGTGTCTTTGTCCTTCGCGACCTTCCAGCGTTCACGCTCGGCCTTGCCAGCCTTGTCGCCATCGCTGCGCTGCAACTTGGCAAGCGCCGCGTTCGCTTCATCTGCATGCAACCCGTCGGGATACTGCTTCAGATATGCCAATAGTCCCTTGGCGGTCCCGTCCTTCCCGGTCACATCCCAAAAGGCGTGATCCTGCCGTGCCTGTTCTGCGGCGCGTTTGCGCGCCGCATCCTCCAGCTCCGCCGCCCGTTTCGCGGCCTGGCGCCCCAGAACTTTCACTTGCACATCGTTGACATATCCCGTGGGGTCAAAACCCTGATCTTCCTGCCAATCCGCGATTGCCGCGCGCGTAACCCGGCCAAAGATCCCGTCGATCCCGCCGGGGTTGTGATCCAGAATTGTCAAATCGCGTTGTACATCCCGACGCTGGGTGCGGGTCAGGCGCAACGCCGCTTCGGCCTGTTCCGCCTCGCTCATCTCACCCATCGTGAACGGGGCACTGTCCAGAACATCCCCGAATGGCTCGATTTTGGGGTACTGATCCCGCAGCGCGCTGCGCATTTTCGCGTCGGGGACCAATGCAACCTTGTCGACAAACTCTTCAAGCGACTCGGTCGGGCCGATCAGCACGCCGACCCCATCCGGCACATCTGGGTCCGCGATTCCGGCGCGCAGGCTTTCGTCCAACTCGATCTCGTCGCCCAGCGGGGCCAGCAGCACGAGGGCGTGCTCCGGCGACCCGTCAACGCTGCGCAGGATCGCACTGAGCGGAACACCCACGCTGCCCACCGACAGGTCGTTCATGTCATCGGCATAACGCGTCAACAGCCAGCTTTCATGCTCTGTCGTCACGAAACGGCCAGCCATGAAGACCAGCAAACGGTCTGCACCTTCGGCTTCCTTGCGAAAGTCTTCAACCGTTTCCCAACTGTCTGGCGCCCCTTCGGAGCGGATGTCGAAAACGTCGAAGCCTTCGCTTTCAAGCCGGCGTTTCAGATCGTCCGCCGCGTCAACCTCATCTGTATCTTCAAGATAGCGATAGTCGTTGTTCACAATCATCAACGCCGCATCTTTGGCGGCCGCGCCGCTGGCAACCCCGCACAGCAAAGCCGCCGCAGCGACTGTGGCTTGAAACCGATTGGTCATATGCACCTCCTGTTTCAGACGACAACGCGCAAGCGTCTGATTGGTTCATTTTGGAGCATATCGAACCGTGCTCAACGAAAAAACCTGCCGGTTGGAAAAACCGGCAGGGAACGGGTTCAACACGGTTCCGAACCTTGCGGTCAGTCGTACACGCGCTGGTCGTCGATCACGATCCCATCGTTGGGCAGGCTGCCGGGTGCGACAAGTTCGATCCGGCCTTTCAGCTTCAAGGTTTCGGCCACCGATCTGGCATAGGCATCAGCGTCACCACCACTGGATTCGACTTTTACGGTCATCGCGTCCAACTCGCCCTCGCGGGTGGCGATGACGCGTGCTTTCGACACTTCGGCGTGCTTGGCCACGAAATCGGCGACCTGTTCGGGGCGCACAAACATGCCCTTGATCTTCGCGGTCTGGTCCGCACGGCCCATCCAGCCCTTGATGCGCATGTTGGTGCGGCCACACGGGCTGGTGCCGGGCATCACCGCCGACAGATCGCCGGTCGCAAAGCGGATCAAGGGGTAGTCCGGGTTCAACGTGGTCACAACCACTTCGCCCACTTCGCCATCCGCCACCAGGTCGCCGGTGCCCGGGCGCACGATTTCAACAATCACGCCTTCGTCAACGATCATGCCTTCCATCGCCTCGCTTTCATAAGCGATGTTGCCAAGATCAGCGGTTGCATAGCTTTGCAGGCAAGTGACACCGCGATCGGCGTATTCCTGACGCAGGCTGGGGAACAATGCTCCCCCACCAACGGCAGCCTTGGTGATCTTCAGTTTCACGCCATCGGCATCCGCGCGGTCCAGAATGATCTTCAGATAATCCGGGGTGCCGGCATAGGCCGTGGTGCCGATATCCGCCGCGGCCCTCACCTGCAGTTCTGTCTGACCCACACCGGCAGGCAGGACCGAGGCTCCAACCGCCTGTGCGCCGTTCTCGAAAATCATGCCCGCAGGGGTCAGGTGATAACCGAAGCAGTTTTGAACGATGTCGTCTGCGCCAATGCCGCAGGCATGCAAGAAACGCCCCATGCGCCACCAGTCATGGCTGACACCGCCGGGTTCATAGATCGGGCCGGGGGATTGGAAAATATGGGCTGGTTTCTTGACGGCAAAGCCACCGAACGGCGGATTTTCCTTCTGCCATTTGCTCAGCTCAGACTTTCGCAAAACCGGATATTTCGCCAGATCCGAAAGCGAGGCAATCTCGGGCCCATCCAGTTGACAGGCGTTCTTTGCAGTACGCGCGCGCGCGATCTGTGCGCGGAGGCCATCAATCAGTGCGCTCGCGCGTTCATCCTGCGAACGGGTTTCCAGCGCGTCAAAATACTTGGACATGAGTGACCTCTTGTCATCGCCGGCATGCACCGGCCCTACGTTGCATTTGTCGGTTTGTGGGTGGCGTCAGGCCAGCCAACGCTTGCGGCGACGATACGACCGCACGTCGCGGAAACTCTTGCGGCCCTCGTCCGACATACCGAGATAAAATTCCTTCACGTCCGGGTTTTCGCGCAATTCCGCGGCCGGACCGTCCATCACGACGCGTCCGTTCTCAAGAATATAGCCGTAATGCGCGTAACGCAGCGCGACGTTGGTGTTCTGCTCTGCCAGCAGGAAGGTCACGCCCTCTTGTTCGTTCACCTTCTTCACGATCTCGAAGATCTGCTCGACCAGTTGCGGCGCAAGCCCCATGGACGGTTCATCCAGCAGGATCATATCGGGGCGCGACATCAGCGCGCGGCCCATCGCGACCATCTGTTGCTCGCCGCCCGAGGTATAGCCTGCCTGGCTTTTGCGCCGCTCTTTCAGGCGCGGGAAATAGTCATACACCATCTCAAGATCAGCGTTGATCGCGGCCTTGCCATCGGTGCGGGTATAGGCGCCGGTCAGCAGGTTTTCCTCAACGGTCAGGTGTTCGAAACAGTGCCGCCCTTCCATCACCTGAATGACGCCGCGCTTGACCAGGGCCGAAGGGTTCAGCTCGGCCACATTTTCGTTCATGTGCAGGATCGTGCCTTTCGTGACTTCCCCCCGCTCCGATTGCAGCAGGTTGGAAATCGCCTTCAGCGTGGTCGTCTTGCCCGCACCATTACCGCCGAGAATGGCAGTGATGCTGCCCTTGGGCACGTTCAGGCTGACGCCCTTCAACACAAGGATCACGTGATTATAGATCACCTCGATATTGTTGACCTCAAGAAGGTTTTCGCCTGCATTCCTTGCGGTCTTTTCTGCGGTCTTTGCGGCGTCCAGCATATCGGTCGTCCTGTTCGTGTTCGTTGTTCGGGGATCGTCCGGGCCGATTGGCCCGAACGACAGTGCTTACACGCAGATCAGTTGCAGCGCGGTTCGATGTTGTTCTCGGCGGCATAGGCGGCCGAGTCTTCTTCGATCAACGGCTGGATCACTTCCATGTCCGACGGACCGTAGTCCGAGATCAGCGACCATGTCCCCGCAGCAGCATCCCATTGCTGGATCGCGCCAGTGCCCGGGCCACCGTGGTTTTCGCAGGTCACGGTGAAGGTCGGGCCGAAGCCGGGCATACCCAGTTCCGCCATCCGCTCTTCGGTGATTTCCAGGGCTTCCATACCGTCGCGCATCATTGACGAGGTGATGTCAGGCGTGCCGTGGATTTCCTGAGCCGTGCGGGCAGCTTCTGCCAGCAACATCGCGGCATAGACACCACGGTTATAGATGGCCTTGCCGATATTGTCGCCATTGCCAGCCGCCTTGCCTGCATCCACAACATATTTCTGGATGTCGTCGAAGACAGGATAGTCCGAGCCAACACCATGGAAGGTCACAGCCTTGTATCCCGTGGCCGCATCGCCAGCCGGGGCCACATCATGATCGCCACCAGACCACCAGACGCCGATGAAGTTTTCCATCGGGAAACGGATGTTTGCGGCTTCCTGAATGGCAACCTGGTTCATCACGCCCCAGCCGTACATGATCACGAAATCCGGGCGCTCGCGGCGAATTTGCAGCCACTGGGCCTTTTGTTCCTGACCGGGGTGATCCACCGGAATCGTCGTAAATTCGAACCCGTGCTTTTCCGACAGCTCTTCCAGCGTGCGGATCGGTTCCTTGCCATAGGCCGAGTTGTGATAGACCAGCGCGATTTTCTTGCCGGTCAGGTCGCCGCCGCTGACCTCTTTCAGGTGGTTCACTGCCAGCGACGCCGCGTTCCAGTAGTTGGCGGGGAAGTTGAACACATGGCTGAACACCTTGCCGTTGGCAGCCGAGGTCCGGCCATAGCCCGGCGTGTAAAGCGGGATGTCATCTGCGGTCACTTTCGGAATCAGCTGATAGGTGATACCCGTCGACAGCGGGTTATAGGCCAGCGCGCCCTGACCTTTCGTGGCCTCATAGCATTCCACACCTTTTTCCGTGTTATAGGCGGTTTCACATTCCGGCGCCGAGGTCATGACACCACCGATGCCGCCATCCCGTTCGTTCAGCAGCGTGAAATAGTCCGCAAAGCCGTCCGCATAGGGAATACCGCCCGCCGCGTAAGGCCCCGTCCGATAGCTGAGCGAGGGGAACACCAGGTCCGCCAGGACCGGGGTCGCCACCATGAGAGCCGTCACACTGGCTGCTGCGAGTTTCGTATATTTCATTTGCTTCCTCCCTAGATTAGCAAATTTCTGTGCCCGTTATGGGTCACGTTGCTTGGATCCCCCGGACCGCCTCCTCGTTGGTGCGGGGGAGTGAGTTGATTGCGCGGGCCCTAGTGCGGGAAGGGCCACAGGCGCAGTTTTTCTTTTGTCAGGCGCCACAGTTGCGCCAGTCCGTGCGGTTCGACGATCAGGAACAGGACGATCAGACCACCCACGATCATGAACTCGAAATGTGCCGCCAAATCGGTCGGCCAGCCCATGCCGCCCACCAAGACGTTTTTCAGGAACACAGGCATCAGCACCATGAAGGCCGCGCCCGCGAACGAACCGAAGATCGAGCCAAGGCCACCAATGATGATCATGAACAGGATCAGGAACGACTTGTTGATACCAAACGCCTCACCAGCCTCGGCAGCGCCAAGATAGACCGCGAAGAACAGCGCGCCTGCAATGCCGACAAAGAAGGATGACACAGCGAAGGCAGACAGCTTGGCCATCAGCGGGTTCACCCCGATGATCTCGGCGGCGATGTCCATGTCGCGGATACCCATCCATTTGCGCCCCATCATGCCGCGCGTCAGGTTGCGCGCCACCCAGGCCAGCACCACAACGAACACAAGGCAGATCATGTATTTCGCCCAGGCTTCGGTGTTGGGACCGGTGACGATCACCCCGAACACCGACCGTTCGGGCGCGTTGATCTGCCCGGACGCCGAATAGTTGTAGAACCACGGCACCTTGTTGAACAGCCAGACAAGGAAGAACTGCGCCGCCAGTGTGGCAACCGCCAGATAGAACCCCTTGATGCGCAGCGACGGCAGACCGAAGGCCACACCCACGATGGCGGTGATCCCACCGGCCAGGATGATGTGAATGACGATGCTGACCTCGGGAAAGCCGGTCATCAGCTTGTAGCAGGCATAGGCCCCCACAGCCATGAAGCCCCCGGTGCCCAGCGATACCTGCCCGGCATAGCCCGTCAGAATGTTCAGACCCAGCGCCGCAATGGCATAGATCAGAAACGGAGCGAACACCGCATTGACCCAATAGTCGTTGATGAAGAACGGGACCACCAGGAAGGCCACGAACATGAGGACATAGTATCCCATCCGATCAAGGCGGATCGGGAAGGTTTGACTGTCGTCACGATAGGACGTTTTGAAGTCACCTGCTTCGCGGTAAAACATGGATCAGACCCTCTCGATGATTTTTTCGCCAAACAGGCCTTGGGGCCTGAAGATCAGGAAAACCAGTGCCAGCACATAAGCGAACCAGTTCTGGGTTGCGCCGCCGATCATCGGACCGATGGCAAATTCGAACAATTGCTCGCCCACGCCGATGATCAGGCCACCGATGATCGCGCCGGGGATCGAGGTGAACCCGCCCAGCATCAGAACCGGCAGGGCTTTCAGCGCGATCAGCGACAGGCTGAACTGCACGCCCGACTTGGCACCCCACATGATGCCCGCGACCAGCGCCACGAAGCCGGCAATCGACCAGACCAGCACCCAGATGAAGCGCAGCGAAATGCCAACCGACAGCGCCGCCGAGTGGTCATCCGCCACCGCCCGCAGCGCGCGGCCCTGCTTGGTGTATTGCGAAAAGATCACCAGCGAGGTCACCAGAAGCGCCGCGACGACCGCCGCCACGATATCCAGATTGTCGATGAAGAACCCATAGCCGAACATGTTGTATGTCGCTTCATCAATCGCCAGGTTCATCCCTTGCGGCAGACCGACATCAAGCGTCTTGATCTCGGACCCCCACATGATGTCGCCGAACCCTTCCATGAAATAGGCCAGACCGATGGTCGCCATGAACAGGATGATGTCGGGCTGCCCGATCAGGTGTTGAAGGATGTATTTCTCGACCAGATAGGCGAACAAGACCATCACGCCCGCGGCCAGTATGATCGCGATGATCGACGGCACGTGCCAGGGGAAGTGGTGGATCTCGGTCCCGAAGACCGCGTTGATCAGGTGACTGAAGGGCACCTGGCCTTGTTGAATACCCACCAGCGTCAGGGCTGCAAACAGCGCCATCACGCCCTGGGCATAGTTGAAGATACCGGACGCCTTGAAAATCAAGACAAACCCCAGCGCGACCAGCGCATAAAGCACCCCGGCCATCAGGCCGTTCAGGGTGACTTCCATCGCAAAGAGAAGTTGTTCAGGCATAAGTCCCCCTTAATCGTGCGCCACGCCAAGATAGGCGTCGATCACATCCTGGTTGTTGCGCACCTCGTCCGGCGTGCCGTCCCCGATTTTCTTTCCGTAATCCATCACGACCACACGGTCGGACAGGTCCATCACAACGCCCATATCGTGTTCGATCAGGGCAATCGTGGTGCCAAATTCGTCGTTCATATCAAGGATGAAGCGCGACATGTCCTCTTTTTCCTCGACGTTCATGCCAGCCATCGGCTCGTCAAGCAGAAGAAGCGACGGTTGAGCGGCCAACGCCCGCGCCAGTTCCACGCGCTTTTTCAGACCGTAAGGCAGACGACCCACAGGCGTCTTGCGGATGTGCTGAATTTCCAGAAAGTCGATGACCTTTTCACAAATCTCGCGGTTTTCCAACTCTTCGCGCTCGGCTTTGCCCTTCCAGATCGCCTGCTGAAAAATGTTCGCCTTCATGTGGTTCAGACGCCCGGTCATGATGTTGTCCAGCACTGTCATACCGTCAAACAGGGCGATGTTCTGAAACGTTCGGGCCAGACCTTGGCGCGCGACCTGATAGGGCTTCATCGGCGGGCGTTTCGCGCCGCGGAACCAAACCTCGCCTTCCTGCGGTTTGTAGAACCCGGAAATCACGTTCAGCATCGAAGATTTGCCAGCCCCGTTCGGGCCGATGATCGCGCGAATTTCGCCTTCGCGGATGTCAAAGCTGATGTCCTTGATGGCCACAACACCACCAAAGCGCAGGGTGATGTTTTTCAGGTCCATCACAACCCCGCCAATGGTGCGGCCGTCTGCCGTGACATAGCTGTCGGCGTTCATGTCGGTTGCTGTCGTCATTCTGCCGCCATCTCCTGCTTTTTGCCCACCACGGCCGCATCGCGAATTTCCAGCGTGGCCTTGATCGAGCCCTTCCGGCCATCCTCATAGGTGACTTCGGTTTCGATGAATTGTTCTGACTTCCCGCCATAAAGTGCGTCGATCAGCGGGGCGTATTTTTCCTCGACGATCTTGCGGCGCACCTTCCGCGTGCGGGTCATCTCGCCGTCATCGGCATCCAGTTCCTTGTGCAGGACCAGGAAGCGGTGAATTTGGCAACCGGACAGCATTTCATCCTCGGCCACCGATTTGTTGACCGTCTCAACATGCTCCTGAATGGTTTCCAGCACTTTCGGGTGGCCGGCCAATTCCTGATAAGAGGCATAGGCCACGTTGTTGCGCTCGGCCCAGTTGCCCACGGCGGTCAGGTCGATATTGATGAAGGCCGTGCACATGTTGCGCTCGTTGCCGAACACCACGGCCTCAAGAATGTCGGGATAGAATTTCAGCTTGTTCTCGACATATTTCGGCGCGAACAGGCGACCATCGGCCATCTTGCCCACGTCCTTGGCCCGGTCGATGATGCGCAGATGGCCGTTTTGCTTGTCGAAGAACCCCGCATCCCCCGTCGCGACCCAACCTTCGGGATCCTTGGTGTCGGCGGTGCTTTCGGGGTTGTTGTAATACTCAACGAACGTGCCGGGGCTGCGATAGAAGATCTCGCCCGTATCTGACAGCTTGATCTCGACGCCCGGAGCGGGCACGCCAACGGTATCGTTGCGCACTTCGCCATCGGGTTGCACCGTGATGAACACCGTTGCTTCGGTCTGGCCGTAAAGCTGTTTCAGGTTGATCCCCATCGAGCGGTAGAACTCGAAAATCTCGGGGCCAATGGCTTCACCCGCGGTGTAACCGACGCGGATGCGGCCAAATCCAAGCGTGTCCTTCAGCGGGCCATAGACCAGCACGTCGCCCAGACGATATTTGAAATAATCATGCGCGTTGCCGCGATACAGCTTCAGGCCGATTGGATCCTTGGCCTTGAAATGCTTGCGCACATCCTTGCCATAACGCAGCTTGGCAAAGCCCAGACGGATCACATTTTCAACGATGGTCTCGGCGGCAAAGCCGATCCCCATCGCATAGCGGAAGCCATGGCGGATCTTCTGCTCAAGCGTTTTCTTCTGGGTCGTGACCTTGCGGCGCGGCATACCGTATTTCTCGCCCGCGCCCTTCTTGGCGAAATCCATGAAATGGTGAAACAGCGCGTATTTCAGATCGCCGCTGTCTTCCATGCGGATCATCACGTTGGTCAACTGCGTTTCAAACACACGCGGCGGAGCGAAGTAATAGGTCGGACCGATCTCGCGCAGGTCGGTCATCATGGTCTCGGCGCTTTCGGGGCAGTTCACGCAGAACCCGCACCACATCGCCTGCCCCAGCGAGAAGATGAAATCCCCGACCCAGGCCATCGGCAGATAGGCCAGGATATCCTCGTTCACGCCCAGATTGTCGAATTCCGACGAGTTCTTGGCACTTTCAATGATGTTGCGGTTCGACAGCACGACGCCTTTCGGGCGCCCGGTGGTGCCTGACGTGTACAGCATGACGCACGTGCTGTCGTAATCCAGCTCGGCCTCGCGCGCCGCCATCTCGCCTTGCAGGCGAGAATGGGCCGCATGACCTTCTTCCTGAATGTCGTGATACCAGTGCAGATGGCTGTGATCGTATTTGCGCAGGCCGCGCTTGTCGTAATAGACGACATGCTCGATGTGATGGATCTTTTCCTGCACCTCGATGACCTTGTCGACCTGTTCCTGGTCGCCACAGACCACGAACCGCGCGCCGCAATGCTCCAGCACATATTCCATCTCTTCCACGACGGCGTCCTGATAGAGCGGCACCGGAACTGCGCCAACTTTCTGCGCGGCAACCATCGCCCAGTAATGGGCCGGACGGTTGCGCCCGATGATGGCAACATGATCGCCACGATCAATTCCCAGCGCCAGAAGGCCAAGGGCGAGCTTTTCGATTTCCTCGGCCGCCTCGGCCCAGGTCCAGCTTTGCCAGATGCCAAATTCTTTTTCGCGATAGGCCGGGCGATTTCCATACGTCTTCACGTTCCGCGCCAGAAGCGCGGGAATGGACGCAAAGTCGCCTGCTGCGGCTAGTTCCTGTGACAAATTTTCCTCCCACCGTCGGTACGGGCGACATTCCCAAGCGCAAAGCGAATCCCGCCATGCAACCCTGACTTAAAAAACCTCGTCGTCAAAGGTTTCCGCACTTTTTCGCAATCCTAACGAATTGTTACATGACCCGTTTCCCGCCCAAATGCGCGGTGAAATGCCTTTTCACGCGGCGTCTCAGGTGCTAGCGAAAACAGCAACAGGAGGCGCTGTTGCCAACCAATTCGACCGAAATCTCGGCCCTGACACAGGCCGGCCTGAACCTTATTCAGCAGGCCCTTTCGATCTATGATCGCAAGTTACGGCTGGTTGTGGGAAACCGCCAGTTTCAGCAGATGTTCGACCTGCCCGACCATCTGGTGGCGCGCGGTGCAAAATTCTCTGAAACGATCCGGTTTCTGGCCGAACGCGGGGATTATGGTGCGGTTGGGGATATCGACGCGTTCGTCACCTCACGCGTTCAGCAAGCCATGGCTTTCGAACCCCACTACATGGAACGCACGCGCGCCAATGGTCGGGTCATCTCGGTCGAAGGGCATCCGCTGTCGCAGGGCGGCTGGGTGACGGTCTATACCGACATCACGCCCATCAAGCGGCAAGAGGCCCTGTTGCGCGCGCGATCCGAAGAACTCTCCGACCAGGTGCTGGCCTATACCGAAGAACTGACGCAGACCAACCGCGCGCTGGCCTCGGCCAACTCGGCACTGGAAGAAACCAAGCGCGAGTTGACCGAGATGGAAAGCCGCACCCGCCTGACGGCCGAGATGATGCCCGCCCATATCGCGCGCATCGACCAAGATCGGCGCTACACATTCTCGAACCGCAGGCTGGGGGATGTCATGCCGGGGCGACCGACTGATCTGGTCGGCCTTCATGCCAGTGAAGCATTGGGTGACGAATTCTACAGCCGCATCTCGCCCTATTTCGCCCGTGCCTTCACCGGTGAACCCAGCGTGTTCGAACTGGTCGACGACGCTTCGGGCCGACGCATCCGGGTGGCCCTGACACCCGATCACGATGAGGACGAAATCACCGGCGTCTATATCCTGTCCATGGACATCACGCAGGAAGCACAGGCCCGCGCCGCCCTGGCGCAGACCCGCAAGCGTGAACTGGCGGCACAACTGACGTCCGGCGTGGCCCATGATTTTTCAAACCTGCTGACCATCATCCTTGGGCTGCAAAGCCGTCTGGCGCAGATGCCGCTGGGTGACGAGGCCCAGAAGATGGTTGCCGCCACGACTGCCGCGGTGCGGCGGGGGGGCACGCTTCTGGATCGGATCGCCTCGATCTCGGGTCGGCGCGAGCTTCATGTCGAACCGACCTTGGTGCCCGACATGCTGCGCGGGTTGGAGACGCTGGCGCGGTCGACCCTGCCCGACGGGATCACACTTCGGATCGAGGTGACGGACCTTGACGACCCGATCATCATGGATGCTGGCGCCGTGCAGGACGGGATCCTGAACCTGATCCTCAACGCGACCCACGCCATTGGGTCAGGGCCGGGCAGCATCCAGCTGACTGCGCGCCCCATCCGGGAAACCTGGGTCGAATTTCGCGTCACCGATACCGGTCCCGGCTTTGCCCCCGAAGCTCTGGAACACGCGCTGGACCCGTTCTTCACCACCAAGGGTGGCGAAGGGTCCGGGCTGGGCCTGTCCATGGTCTATGACCAGACGAAGGTCGCGGGCGGGCAGTTGAAGCTGTTCAATGCGCCCGACACGGGCGGGGCTGTCGTGTCGATGCGCCTGCCTTTGCGCAAACCGCTGCAACCCATTTCACCGCGCCTTGTCCTGCTGATCGAAGACAACGAGGATATTCGCACCTCGGTCCGCGAAATGCTGACCGCCATGGGCCATCAGGTGATCGAAGCCACATCTGCCGAAGAGGCTCTGGGCCTGGTCGATCTGGACGGGCTTGGCCTGATCCTCAGCGATGTGATGCTGGAAGGGGCGCAAACCGGGCCGGAGTTCCTGAAAGGGTTGCGCGCGGCGGGCATAGATGTCCCTATGCTGGTCATGACATCGCTTCCCCCAGACGATCCACGCCGTGCCGAAGCCGGGTTTCCGGTTCTGCCCAAGCCCTTCACCCAGGGCGAGCTTGCCACATTCCTGTCTGACGAGGTCCGCGCATGACCCAGCCCCTGGTCGCCATCCTTGACGACGAACCCGAAATCCGCCGGATGCTGTCTGACGCGCTTGAGGATGCAGGCTTTCGCACCGCCAGCTTTGCCCGCGCGACCGAGTTCGAAGCCGCCCTGAACGCCATGCGCCCCGATGTCTGTCTTGTCGACCTTGGCTTGCCGGATCGCGATGGTCTGACACTGGTGCACCGTCTGGCCTTGGAAAGCGGCGCGTCGGTGATCATCATCTCGGGCCGCACGCAGGTGCAGGACCGGGTCACCGGGCTGGAACTGGGGGCGGATGACTATATCGTCAAACCGTTTGAACCGTCCGAGGTCGTCGCCCGCGTCCGCGCCCGCCTGCGCAGCCCGAAATCGGGGGTGAAGTCATCCCAAACCGCGCGCTTCAACGGCTGGACCGCCCATTTCGACCGCTATATTCTGGAAGATGACAGCGGCGAGGAAACGGCCTTTTCTCATGCCGAAGGCGAGGTGCTGCGCCTGTTCCTCGATGCTCCCAAACGCCTGATTTCCCGCGCGCAGATGCAGGAAACGCTTGGCGGCGTCGCCGGCGAAAGCTTCGACCGCGCCATGGACGTCCGCATCTCGCGCCTGCGCACGAAGCTGAAAGAAGACCCCAAAAACCCGCGCCTGATCAAGACGATCTATGGGGCGGGGTATATATTTTTGGGGGATGTGAAGTGGGGGTGAGCAGTTGTCGCGTTTGCGGGACTTTGCTGCCGTTAGCTTTATCAGACCGAGCGTCCGCCTTTGTGCGTTTCGTGTTTCCACAGAAAGCAAGCAGCGACAGGAAGCTCCTATTTAGCCGTCGGCCGTTTTCTGGCTCAAGTAGTAAGACTGTTGGACGAGACAAGCCCAGCTGCCTTTCGGGTCGCGAAACTTGGCCTCAATTTACAGCTCTTCTATAGGCGCGTACATTGCAGTTGAGAAAGATAACTGCCAACCTCGGATTAGGGCTGCCATTTTGAATCGAATAATAACCCTTGGAGCCTTGTTCTGGTGCCTCTTTTCGCCACTCAAGGCAATTTCTGATGTGGCCCAGATAGACGACATAACAATCCGGATCACAGGTAAGTTCGATGCGAAGGTGGTTAGCGATTTCCGTGCAGCCGTCTCAAGTGCTCCAAACGCCACCACGGTTGAACTTCACTCACCCGGCGGCCAAGTCTACAGCGGCTTAGAGATTGCTCGGATCATTCACAGTCTTAGATTGAACACATGGATCACGGCGGAGAGTGAATGTCATTCTGCATGCTCGATTGCCTTTCTTGCTGGCAACCTTCGACTGGCCGACGGCCTCCTAGGCGTTCATCAGGTCTCCGGCGCAAACGATGACTCATTGACGCAATCCGTTATCTCGGATGTCTTCGATGCTCTGCGGGAGTTCGGCACTCCAGATGCTCTTATTTCACGGATGCTGCGGACACCACCGGACGAGATCTACGTCTTCTCTGCGGACGAGCTCGAAAAACTGGGCATCAACCGACGGTCGGGAGATATCTCGTCTAACGACCTGCCACATTTGCAGGTTCTAACAAGCACACTGAACAAGGATTGGCTCACGGGTACATTCCTCAATACACGTACCCTCAAGCCGTTCTTTGCGATGGAGAGCAGGTCGCTCAATCCGGCCTTTCGCATCGTCTACTATCCCCATTCCAACATCTCGTTTGGCGAGATTATCTGGGAGGACCGGGAATTCCAGGTAGGCCAAACCGACTTGACTCTCGTATTTGAACGCCGCGGAGAGGAACCAGTATGGGCCCGCATCAGGGCTGATGTGGAGCAAAATGGATACTCCTTCGACCTGCCCTCAGATGGTGCGTCAGGCCTCACGGCTTTCTACTCCGCTTTCGCCTACGCCCATGAATTCCGTATCGAGGATTTCGCAGGTAAAACTATCGTCGACTACAGCCTAGCAGGGTCGCTCAGAGCGACGGAGCAGTTCATGAATCTTCTGAGGCAGCGCTGATGTTACCGGATGGGCTCACAATTGATCGTCTAATTGATCTTCTGGCTGATCAATCTGAATAGGTTGTAACAGTGATTAACCAATCAGCATGTGTTGAGGTCGGGCCATTCTGCCGGAGAAGAATGTTGGCTCTCGGAGCGCATTGCCGCCATTCGTATTCTGCGCAGCATCCGACATTTTGGGCTCAGAGCGGTCATCGAAACCTCGAAGGAACCACAAAAAAGAAAAGGGGACCTTCCAGCCCCTTTCCCACCCTGTTGGCCTTGGCATTTGCGCGGTCAGTGTGTCGGGGGTTTGCCCCCCGTTCACTTCTTACCCGTTGGTGAATTCCGGGTAGGCTTCCATGCCCAGCTCGGCCATGTCCAGCCCGTTGACTTCTTCCTCTTCGCTGACCCGCAGGCCCATGGTGGCCTTGATGACCCCGAAGAAGATGTAGCTGACCACGAAGACGAAGATGCCGATGGCTCCGAACCCCATGATCTGGGTGCCAAAGCTGGCGTCCGTGTTGGTCCAGGCCACGATGAACGTCCCCCAGAAACCTGCCACCAGGTGAACCGGGATGGCACCAACCACGTCGTCAATCTGCAAGCGATCCAAGAGCGGGACTACGAAGATCACGATTGCACCACCCACGCCGCCGATGATCAGGGACTGGAACAACGTGGGCGCCAGCGGCTCGGCGGTGATCGACACCAGACCCGCCAGTGCGCCATTCAGGGTCATCGTCAGGTCGACCTTCCTGAACATCACCTGCGTCATGACCATGGCGACAATGGCACCCGACGCCGCCGCCATGTTGGTGTTTGCGAAGATACGCGCCACGTCCGACACGTCGCTGATCGTGCCCATGGCCAGCTGCGAGCCGCCATTGAAGCCGAACCACCCAAGCCACAGGATAAACGTGCCCAATGTGGCCAGCGTCAGGTTGGACCCCGGCATCGGCACGGTGCGGCCATCCTTGTATTTACCGATACGCGGGCCGAGGATCAGGGCACCTGCCAGCGCGGCGAACCCACCGGCGGCATGCACCAGGGTCGAGCCTGCGAAATCCGAGAAGCCAGCTTCCGACAACCAGCCGCCGCCCCACTGCCAGCTTGCCTCAATGGGATAGATGAAGCCGGTCAACACGACGACGAAGGCCAGAAAGGGCCACAGCTTGACGCGTTCCGCCAGCGTGCCCGACACGATCGACGCCGTGGTGGCGCAGAACATCAGCTGAAAGAAGAAGTCGGATGCACCCGAGGCATATCCGACGTCCACGGCCTCGGCCGCGACGCCAACCGGATCCAGCGAAGTCACGGCAAAGAACGGACCCAACCAGCCTTCGATCATCCAGTCGCCCGGATACATGATGCCGTAGCCCGACAGCCAGTACATGATCGCCGCGATGGAAAAGAGCGCGATGTTCTTGGTCAGCTGCATGGTGACGTTCTTGGACCGGACCAGACCGGCCTCAAGCATGGCGAAACCTGCCGCCATCCAGAACACCAGGACGCCACCCAGAAGAAACAGAACCGAGGTCAGGATGAATTGCGTGTGCGCCGCAGCCTCACCGTTGGCGGCGTCTTGCGCGATGGCCAATCCCGGCAGGACCGTCAGTAGGGCCGATGAGATTATTAGTTTACGTATCATTGTCTTTCCTTTCGCGCGTTCAAATCGCATCCAAGCCGGTCTCGCCGGTGCGCACGCGCATCGCGTCGCTCACATCAAGGGTGAAAATCTTGCCGTCGCCGATCTTGCCGGTATGGGCGGATGTCGCGATGGTCTCGACGACATCTGACGCCAGATCATCATCCACAACGATTTCGAGTTTCACTTTCGGCAGAAAATTCACGGCGTATTCTGCGCCGCGATAGATCTCGGTATGGCCCGACTGCGCGCCGAACCCTTTGATTTCCGTCACCATCATGCCCGACACCCCGGCCGAGGTCAGCGCCTCGCGCACCTCTTCCAGTTTGAACGGCTTGATCGCTGCTATGATCAGTTTCACGTTCGTTTCCTTTCGTTCCCACATCTCCATTCAATGGGTCTGAAAGGGCCGAAGGACAGCGTTGGCACGGCTCCGCCGACCCGCAAAACGGCTGTTGCGCAAAATTTGCTGCGCATGCACAATGATGTGCTTAATTTTTGGACAATGCGAAAAGTCGCAGGGGCCGGATGAACCGGCTACACTCTTCGAAACCGATTCGTTACTTTGGATCGACCGAGCAGACGCGGAACCAGTATCATGAGCCCAACCGGACCAAAGCGCCCCAAACTGGTGGCAGACAAGCGGTATTCCAAAACAAAGCCCGCGGCGAAAAAGCCTGCGCGGCGCAAATCCCGCAAACCCGCCACCAAACGCACGACGCGCCGCACGAGCCCCAATCGACCCAAGGGCATCCTGGGCTGGCCGATCTTCCTGATCGGCTGGGTGTTTCGCCTGATCTGGCGGCTGACCTGGAAAAGCGCGGTGGTGGTCACGCTGCTTGTGGCGGGTGCGGTGTTCTATTTCGCATCGACAATCCCGGATCTGAACGCGCTGCTGGACGGGCGGGCCAAGGGGTCTGTCACGATCCTGGACCGTTACGGTGCGGTCTATGCCTGGCGCGGGGATCAGCGCGGGCGCACGATCACCACCGAAACCGCCAGCCCTCATCTGACCCATGCCATCATTGCCAGTGAGGACAAGCGGTTCTATGGACATCTGGGGCTAAGCCCGCGCGGCATTGCCAGCGCCATCCGCATCAACCTGAGCGAAGGGCGCGGACCTTTGTCCGGCCACGGCGGGTCGACCCTGACCCAACAGGTGGCAAAGCTGTTGTGCCTTGGTGTGCCGTTCGACCCGAACGAGTGGAAGAACGAAGCGGCTTACGAGGCTGATTGCCGCCAAGGCTCGCTGCGGCGCAAGATCAAGGAAGCGGTCTATGCGCTGGCGCTGGAAACCAAGTTCTCGAAAGATGAAATTCTGACCATCTATCTGAACCGTGCCTATCTTGGCGCCGGGTCGCACGGGTTTGACGCCGCAGCGCAGCGATATTTCTCGATCCCGGCGTCCGAGCTGAACCCGGCACAGGCGGCGATGCTGGCGGGCATGTTGCCCAAGCCGTCGGTCTATGCCCCCACCGCCAACCTGAAACGGTCTCAGGACCGGGCGGCAACGGTTTTGCGCCTGATGAACGAACAGGGCTATCTGAGCGATGCGGAAACCGCGCAGTTCCAGGCCAATCCCGCGACATTGTCCACCGCCGCCAAGGCGCAGGCCGGTGGATATTTCGCCGACTGGATCATGGGCGACCTGCCCGCGTTCCTGACGCGCAAAACCACCGAGGACGTGATCATCAAGACCACGCTGGACCCGCGCATTCAAACCGCGGCAGAAGAGGCGATGTCAGAAATCTTCGCTACCAAGGTCTCGGCCGGATCCGAAGCCGAGGCTGCGATCGTGGTGATGAGCTCGGACGGCGCCGTGCGCGGCATGGTCGGCGGGCGCGAAACCAAGGTGACGGGTGCCTTCAACCGGGCCACGCAGGCAAAACGCCAGACCGGGTCGGCGTTCAAGCCATTCGTCTATGCGGCGGCGCTGGACATGGGATATCGCTGGGACGATTTCATTCTGGATGAACCCTATTGTGTGAATGTCCCCGGATCGGGTGAATGGTGCCCCAAAAACTATACCCGCAAACATTACGGCAATGTCAGCCTGACCGAAGCGCTGGCCCGGTCGCTGAACATCCCCGCCGTCAAGGTGGCCGAGGATGTCGGGCTTGAGGCCGTGCGCAGCGTTGCCTCGATGTTTGGGATCGAAAGCGATCTGGCCGCTGGTCCTGCGCTGGCACTGGGCGCATCAGAAAGCACCTTGCTGGAAACCACCGGTGCCTTTGCGGGCATCCTGAACGGCGGTTCGGCAGTGATCCCCTATGGCCTGACGGAACTGAGCCTCGTCGGCGAAAGCGATCCTCTGATGACGCAAACAGGCGGGATCGGCGAGCGTGTGATCTCGCAACAGGCCGCGCAGCAACTGGTCTATATGATGAGCCGCGTGGTCGAAGCCGGTACGGGCAGCCGCGCCAAGATCGACGGCCTGGAAATTGCGGGCAAAACCGGCACCACCAACTCATCCCGCGACGCCTGGTTCATCGGCTTCACCGCAGAATATGTCATGGGTGTCTGGATGGGGTATGACGACAATACACCCCTGAAAGGCGTCACCGGTGGCGGTCTGCCTGCCGAGATGTGGCGCGAAGCCATGGTGCGCATCCAGTCAGAGCTGGTCCCCACGCCACTTCCGATGATCCGGCCGGGCAGTGCACCGCAGTTTGATGGGCGGCTCATCACCTCGGACGGACGGGTCATTCAGGGTCAGGGTCAAGGCAATCGCCCGCAAGGGGGGCAGAATGTCGGCCAAGCTGTCGAGGACGCGTTGATCGGTGTGCTCCGGTCGATATTCGGCAAGAACTGACACGGCATCACGCCACGGCGGCGGGTCAATCCGTCAGGGACAATACCCGCTGCAGAATGTTGATCAGCGCCGCGCGCTCGTCACCTGACAGCACGTTCAGAAAGCTGTCATTCAACCCGTGAATCAGCGGCGGCAGCTTTTGCGCCACGGCGCGCCCCTTGTCGGTCAGAAACACCCGAGTGGTGCGACGGCTGGACGGGTCCGCGCGGCGTTCGATCAGGCCATCCCGGGCCATCGCATCCAGATTTCGGCTGACCTGATATTCTGGCAAGGTCAACTTGGCGCCCAGCTCTCGCTGGCTTTGGCCGTCTTGCGCCAGCAGCTGCATCAGGGTCATGAAGAACCGAAAATCCAGATCCAGATCGGCCAGACGCTGCTTCATCGCCTCGTCCATCCGACGCGCCAACACCTGTGACAGGAAGCCAAAACTTTCCTTGTGTGTACCTTCGGGCCAATTCGCGCTTGTCATAGCCTGCTTTCCTTTGTCGACCCTTTCTGGATACTTGCGAATGCAACCTTTCGCAACCCGAAGGGCAGCGGCCTGACCATCAAAAAACGCCCCTGCGCGGGCGCAAGGGCGTTTGATATCATGGCGGGTGGCAGGGTTCAGACAGGTCAGCCGGCTTTCAGATCGGCGATCAACTTGTTCAGGTCGCCGCCGCGGCGGTCCAGCATGGCGCCGATTTCCTTGCGTTCGGATTTCACGATGGAAATGCCTTCAACAACCATGTCGATGAACTTGCCGTCGCGCTTGGCCACGATGAAAATGACATCAAAGGGCGATTTGCCCTTCAGGGTCGTCTGGGTCAGAACCTCATAGACGTTCTTGCCTTCCGACGTGCCGACCACATCAATGCGCCCCCCCTGAAACTCGCGAAAGCGGCTTCCGTAGCGTTGCGCGATATAGCCCTGAAAGGCCTTGGTGAATTCGCGCTTCTGCGCGGCGCTGGCCGACCGGCCATCAACCCCAAGGGCACTTTGCGCGATATAGCTAACCGCAGCATATTTGGCGAACACGCCTTCAAAACGCTTGATCATCACGGCCTCAGAGGCACCGGAATTGATGATCCCGTTGATGTCGCTGACCACCTGCCCGATCAGGCTTTCCGCCTTCGACGCAGAAATGGCCGCCCACGCCCGACCCGGCAGCAAGGCCACAAGGCCCAGCCCGGCGAGACCGCCCAAGACTGCGCGGCGTGTCAGTGAGGTATCGTTACCCGTCATACGCATCATAAATATCCTCAAGTTCGTTGTCCTCGACTTCGATGCCAAGCTCGTATCGCCGCGAATCAAGATAATAGAGCCGCATCAGCTCGTACCCGTCTTCACTATTATAGAACTCTTCAATCGTATCGCCGAATGTGTAGCGATCACCGAATTTTGACAGAACCCATGTGGCTTTGGGAAGGTGTTTTACCTCGGTCGGCAAAGCCAAGCTTAGTGGGTTCAGAACAAAGTCGACCAGAATGCCGAACCCGTCCCGCTCGGTCGACGGGCCAAAGAAGGGCAGCACCACGTAATCGCCTTCGGGGGCGCCCCAGACATGCAGCGTTTCGCCAAAATCGCTGTCGCGCTCTTCCAGCCCGATATCCGTTGCCACATCAAACAGGCCCAGCAATCCGAAGGTCGAGTTGAACAGGAACCGCACCGTATTGTGCACCGCGTCTTCAACATTGCCCTGCAGGATGTTGTTCGCCACGACGCCCGGCAGCCCGGCATTGTCCGAGAACACCGAGATCGTGTCGCGCACCTCGCGCGGCAAAACCTCGCCATACGCGGTGGATGCGGGCGAGACCAACGCGCGGTCCAGGTCGATATTCGCCCCGTGCGTGCGACGGTTCTGAACCTCGTGCGGATCGTCATAGCCCGTCGGGGCCGGTGCCTGCGCACAGGCGCCCAAAGCAACTAACACAAGCCCAGCCAGTGCCGGAGAAATCTTCGAAAACGGTTTGGTCACATTGATATCTTTGTCTTGGCAGCAATCATACATGTCGGGGCCACACATAATGTGCGGTGTTTCATTGCAAAGCCGTTAAGGGATTTGCAGCTTTTTATGTGTCTATTTGGCGACAGTTTACAAGCCGAATCCCGCTGATGCCAGTGCGCCAAGCCCGTGCCCTGTCCTGTCGGGTTTCGTCAGGTCAGGTCAGGTCGGTTCGGATCACATGGGACAGCACGAAAACAGCTTTGGCCGGGAACATCTGCGCCGTGTCCGTCACCGGATGCGCGGGCTGCTGGTCAATGCGGCCATATTCTCGGTGTTCGTGAACCTGCTGCTGCTCACCGCTCCGATCTATATGCTTCAGATTTATGATCGCGTCCTCAGCAGCGGGTCAGTGGCAACGCTCGTCACCCTGTCACTGCTGATGGCGTTTCTGTTTCTCATGATGGGGTGCCTGGATTATGCCCGTGGGCGGCTTCTGGCACGCGCAGGCGCCCGGTTTCAAGCTGAACTGGACGAACGCGCTTTTCAACTCGATCTGGCCGTGGACCCACCGCAACCGCAGCAACAACAGTCCGCACCCAAAGGCACGATCCAGAACATTGACTCGATCCGGCGACTACTGGCCAGCCCGGTCATGAGTGCCATGTTCGACCTGCCCTGGACTCCGGTATTCCTGCTGGCCATCACGCTGTTTCATCCGTGGCTGGGGGCGCTGGCCCTATCCGGCGGAGCAGTTCTGATTGGCGCCGCACTGCTGAATCAATGGCTGACCCGAGGTCCGGTGGCAGCGTCACTGGCCCATTCCCGCAAAGCCGATCTGTTGGCGGGTCGCTTGCAGACCGAAGGGCAAATGATCCGCGCGCTCGGGTTTACGGCGGGCACGGGGTGGCGCTGGCAAAAACTGCGACAGGTCGCACTTGGCGCCGCGCTGTGCGTTTCCGATCAACAAAGCCTGTTCGCCGTGATGACCAAGACATTCCGGCAGTTTCTGCAGTCGGCCATGTTGGGGCTTGGGGCCTATCTGGCACTGCAGGGCGAAATGTCACCGGGGGCAATGATTGCCGGGTCGATCCTGTTGTCCCGCGCGCTTGGCCCCGTTGACGTGATCGTCGGACAGTGGCCCATTGCCCAGCGCGCGCAGGCCGCATGGCGCACCTTGGCCGCCGATCTGTCAATCACACAGCCAACGGCTGCAAAAACGACCCTGCCCCGTCCCGCTGCCAATGTGCAGCTTGCGCATGTCACCGTGATTCCGGCGGGGCAGAGTTTCGCGGTCTTGCAGAATATCTCGTTCTCACTTCATCCCGGCACGGCACTGGGGGTGATCGGCCCCTCAGGTGCGGGCAAATCGACGTTGGCGCGGGTGCTGACGGGCGCGCTGCGCCCCACCGCCGGATCGGTGCGGCTGGATGGCGCGGCACTTCACCAATACGACCCGGCACAACTTGGCCATGCGATCGGTTACTTGCCGCAACGGGTGGTGTTCTTTGATGGAACCGTTGCCGAGAACATTGCGGGATTTCGCCCGGATACTGACGATGCCGATATCGTGGCCGCCGCCCGTGCCGCAGGCGCACATGAAGTCATCCTGTCCCTGCCCGACGGCTATGACACCATGGTCACACCGGGAATGACGCCGATCTCGGGCGGCCAGTTGCAGCGCATCAGTCTGGCGCGCGCGTTGTTTGGCGACCCGCCCCTGGTGGTGCTGGACGAACCGAACTCGAACCTCGACCACGATGGTTCACATGCCCTGAGCCTCGCAATCCAGGCCGTCAAGAACCGTGGCGGCGCAGTGGTGATCATGGCGCACCGTCCCTCGGTCATACAGCATTGCGACCAGCTGATGGTGCTGGAGCGAGGCCGGATCACCGACTTCGGGCCGCGCGAGGAGATCCTGCGCAAAACGGTGCGCAGCGCGCCGCAGCACCACGCCCTGTACAGTATAGAACAGGGTGGGGATGGCCATGCCTGATCTGTCCGCCCGCAGCTTCACGATTTTCGGCTTCCTGGTGCTGGCCGTCCTGCTTGCCGGCCTTGGCCTTTGGGCCGTCACCGCGCAAATCGCGGGGGCTGTAGTGGCCCAAGGCATGCTTCGGCCCGCGCATGCGCTGCATGTGGTGCGTCATTCGGACGGGGGCGTCGTCGAATGGATCGGGGTTGAAGAGGGTGACAGGGTAAAAGCAGGTGACAGGCTTCTGACGCTGGACGCAACGCGGCATCTGTCACGGCGGGCAGTTCTGGAAACCCAACTGGCCGAAGTGCTGGCCCGCATTGCCCGTCTGAAAGCAGAACGCGATGGGGCTGACGACATCAGCTTTCCCGCTCGATTACACAAAACCGTGCGGGCAAACCCGAACCTTGCCGATGTCATGCGGGGGCAAATCCGCCTGTTTCAGTCGCGCCGCGAGCTGACAGCCACCCGAGCCGCGCAACTGGACAAGCGGGCATCGCAAATCGGCCAGCAGAAGAGTGGGTTGACCGCACAAGCCACGGCCCTTGCGCGGCAATTGGATCTGCTGCGCGAGGATCTGAACCGGCAACGCGACCTGTTGATGCAAGGGCTGGCCCAATATCCGCGGATCGCCGCCCTGGAACGCGAGGAAGCCGTTCTGACGGGCCGCCTGGCCGAACTCTCTGCCTCGATGGCCGAGGCAGAGTTGCGGCTGACCGAGACGCAGTTGCAGCAATCGTCACTTGTGGCCGAACAGCGTGAACAGGTGATCGCAGAGCTGCGTGACTTACAGTCGAAATCGGCCGAGCTGACTGAAACCCTGCAAGGAATTGACTATGACATCCGACAGTTGACCCTGCGCGCGCCGGTTTCGGGCCGGGTGCACCAACTGACAATCCACACGCCGCAATCCGTGCTGAAACCCGGTCAACCTGTCTTGGACATAGTCCCACAGGACGGACCTCTTCGTGTCGCAGCGCGTATCCAGCCTCGTGATATTGATCAGCTTTTCATCGGTCAGCCTGTCACATTGACGTTTCCTTCGGTCGCACAACGGCATGGGGCAGATGTGAACGCCCATATCGACAAGATTTCGGCCGATGCCGTGACAGGCGATCAAACCGGTCACAGCTATTTTGAGGTCGAAATCACCATCGACCCCAAAGAGCACGCGCACCTGCCACCGGAAGTCGTTCTGGTTCCCGGCATGCCAGTCACGGCGTTCATCAAGACAGGGTATCGCAGCCCGATATCGTATCTGTTGCACCCGCTGTCCGGCTTTTTTCGCACCGCGATGCGCGAAAAGTAAGGCGCACCGTCACATGCGCGGGGCGCTCAGCGCGCTTTCACCCTTTTCACCGTACAGATAGCAAGTTAGCGTCCCCGCACTTGCCCGCGCCGGATCAGTTGAAAGGATGTAAGATGAGCAAATTTGAAACCCGACTTGCCGAACTGGGCGTCACCCTGCCCGATGCACCGGCACCCGCCGCGAACTATGTGCCCTATGTCAAGATTGGCGATTTGGTGCATGTGTCGGGGCAGATCTCAATGAAGGACGGGGCATTTCTGACCGGGAAGCTCGGTCAGACGATGACCGCCGAAGAGGGGGCCGAAGCCGCGCGCAGTTGCGCCATCAGCCTGCTGGCGCAGGTCAAGGCGGCTTGCCAGGGGGATCTGGACCGCCTTCAGCGGGTGGTCAAGCTGGTCGGATTCGTCAACTCGACTGCTGATTTTGGCGATCAGCCCAAGGTGATCAACGGGGCGTCGGACTTCATGGTCGAAGCGCTGGGCGATGCCGGGCGGCATGCGCGATCCGCCGTGTCCGCCGCCAGCCTGCCCTTTGGCGTTGCGGTTGAAATCGAAGGCGTTTTCCAGGTCAAATGACCCGCCCGCCTGTCCCCCTGCCAACAGGGTTTCTGACCCGCCCGATCGCCCATCGCGCGCTGCATGACATAACGGCAGGTCGCCCCGAAAACTCACGCGCGGCGATCCGGGCGGCCATGGCTGCTGGCTATGGAATCGAGATTGACCTGCAATTGTCGAAAGATGCGCAGGCCATGGTTTTTCACGACTATGACCTCAACCGGTTGACGGGCCAAAAGGGGCCGATCCAGCAACGCAATTGCGATGAACTGCGCGACATCCCTCTGCTGCATGGCGATGAGGGCATCCCGACCCTGGACGAGGTGCTTGATCTGGTG
The DNA here is from genome assembly GCF_014656375.1 of Aliiroseovarius zhejiangensis. GTDB lineage: Bacteria > Pseudomonadota > Alphaproteobacteria > Rhodobacterales > Rhodobacteraceae > Aliiroseovarius > Aliiroseovarius zhejiangensis. Next base: position 37,931 of record NZ_BNCH01000011.1, read on the forward strand.
GCGGGACAGGTGCCGCTGCTGATCGAGATGAAAGACCAGGATGGCGCCATGGGGCCGCGCACCGGACCGCTGGAACAGGCGGTTGCCAAGGCGCTGTCCGGATATAAGGGCGACGTGGCGGTGATGTCGTTCAACCCGCATTCGGTCGCCACACTGGGTGCCCTTGAACCCGGCTGCGCCCTTGGCCTGACCACCGAAGCCTTCCTGCAAAAAGACAACCCGCTGCTTCCCGCAGCCACCCGCCAATACCTGCGTGACATCCCCGATTTCGACCGCGTGAACGCCAGCTTCATCAGCCACGACATTCACGACCTGAACAACCCCGCCGTTGCCAGGCTGAAGGCCAGGGGCGTGCCTGTTCTGTGCTGGACGGTCAAATCGAAAGGTGCCGAGGTCGAGGCACGCAAGATCGCCGACAACATCACCTTTGAAGGTTATGCGGCTTGACCGCGAGGGTGCGGTTTGGCCCAATGTTGCCGTGACAGATACTCAGATCGAAATCCGAACACACCAAAGCCTTGCCAGCATCGCGGCACAGGACTGGGATGCTTGCGCCTGTCCCGAGGTGACTGTTGGCGACCGTCCTGTCGATCCGTTCACGACCCATCGTTTTCTGTCGGCACTGGAAATCTCGCGCAGCGTCGGCGACGGCACCGGCTGGCAACCACATTACCTCAGCGTCCATGCCGATGGACAAATCATCGCTGTCGCCCCTGTCTATGCCAAGTCCCACAGCCAGGGCGAATATGTGTTCGACCACAGTTGGGCGGATGCCTACGCACGGGCGGGCGGGCGGTATTATCCAAAACTGCAAGTCGCGGTGCCCTTCACACCGGTGACGGGCCGACGTCTGTTGACCCGCCCCGGATACGAAACCATCGGGCGGGCGGGATTGGTGCAGGGGCTTGTGCAGATCGCGGCGGATAATAGCATCAGTTCGGCGCATGTCACTTTCTGCACGGACGACGAAGCGCAGGCAGGCGCGCAGATGGGCCTTCTGCACCGGATCGGGCAACAATTTCATTGGGAAAACAACAGTTATACGACCTTCGATGCGTTTCTGGGCAGGCTGAGTTCGCGCAAGCGCAAGCAGATCAGGAAGGAACGGCGCCAGGCGCAGGAGTTTGGCGGCAGGATCGCGGCACTGACCGGGGATGACATCAAGTCCCATCATTGGGATACGTTCTGGCAATTCTATCAGGACACAGGCGCACGAAAATGGGGCCGCCCCTATCTGACCCGCGCATTCTTTGACGAAATCCACCAGACGATGCGCGATGATCTGCTTCTGGTGTTGGCTGAGGTGGACAACCGCGCAGTGGCCGGCGCGCTGAACGTCATCGGGCGCGACACGCTGTTTGGGCGTTACTGGGGTGCGGTGGAGCATCACCCCTGCCTGCATTTCGAGCTGTGCTACTATCAGGCCATCGAATACGCGATTGCGCATGGGCTGCGCCGCGTCGAGGCCGGGGCGCAGGGCGAACACAAACTGGCGCGCGGGTATTTGCCAGTGGCAACCCAGTCGCTGCACTGGATCGCCGAACCGGCATTTCGGGACGCCGTTGAACAGTTCCTGACCGCCGAGAAAGAGGCCGTGGAAGAGGATATCGAGATCCTGACCTCCTACGGCCCCTTTCGGAAATCGACCAGGGGCGAAGGCGACTAGTCTGACATATCTGCCAGCAATGCCTCGCCGCCCGAGGTTTCGCACACGCCGGGGTTTTCTTCGGCGTTCAAGACCTTGACCACGCCGTCTTCAGCATAGAGCGCATAACGACGCGAGCGGTTGATCAACCCGGCAGGCGGGGCATCAAACGTCATACCAACGGCGCGCGTAAACGCACCCTCGGCATCGCCCAGCATGGTGATCCCGGCCTTTGTGGCGCCCGTGCTGTCGCCCCAGGCATCCATCACGAACGGGTCATTGACGGATATGCAGATCACCGCGTCGACCCCTTTCTTGTCGAAATCGGGTTTCGTCCGCATGAAACTGGGGACATGCGCTGTTGTGCAGGTGCCGGTATATGCCCCCGGCAGCGCGAAGATCACGACCTTCTTTCCCTTCGTGAAAGACGAAAGCTCGACCGGTTCCGGCCCGTCAGCGCCCAACCGCAACAAGGTCGCATCGGGCAGTTTGTCACCTACTGAAAGAGTCATTTTCTACATCCCTGATTGTGTTTCCGACCCCTCTAGTCATAGTCTGCAATCCGCGTCAGGTCAGTAGGAATGGAAAGCCCGCATGTCTCACATTGTTGTCATTGGCGCCGGTCAGGCCGGTGCGTCCTTGGTTGCAAAGCTGCGAAACACCGGGTTTGACGGCGACATCACGCTGATCGGGGCGGAACCGCAGCCGCCTTACCAGCGCCCGCCACTGTCCAAGGCTTATCTGCTGGGCGAGATGGAAGAAGAGCGCCTGTATCTGCGTCCCGCGCAATTCTATGCCGACAACGACATCACCTTGCGGCTGAACACCCATGTGGATGCGATTGATGCCAAAACGCGCGAGGTGGTGATCGGGGACGAGCGTCTGTCCTATGACCAACTGGCCCTGACCACCGGATCGGTGCCGCGCCGTTTGCCGGCCGCAATCGGGGGCGCGCTGGATGGCGTTCACGTGGTGCGCAGCCTTGCCGATGTGGACGGCATGGCCGCCGAGTTTGCCACAGGCCGCCGCGTTCTGATCATCGGGGGCGGCTATATCGGGCTCGAGGCCGCCGCCGTGGCCGCCAAGAAGGGTTTGCAAGTTACTTTGGTGGAAATGGCCAACCGCATCCTGCAACGGGTCGCCGCGCCTGAGACCTCGGATTACTTCCGCGCGCTGCACCGCGCCCATGGGGTCGACATTCGTGAAGGCATCGGGCTGGAACGCCTGATCGGCGACACCCGCATCACCGGCGCCGTCTTGTCGGACGGCACCACGCTTGAGGTGGATTTTGCCGTGGTCGGCGTGGGGATCGCCCCCGACACCGCCCTGGCCGAAACCGCCGGGCTTGAAATCGACAACGGCATCAAGACAGACGCCCATGGCCGCACCTCGGACCCGGCGATCTGGGCGGCGGGCGATTGTACGTCCTTCCCGTACCGCGGGGTGCGGATCCGCCTGGAAAGCGTGCCGAACGCGATTGACCAAGCCGAAATCGTCGCGCGCAACATGATGGGTGAAAAGGTCGAGTACATCGCAAAACCATGGTTCTGGTCAGATCAGTATGACGTAAAACTGCAAATCGCAGGCCTGAACGCAGGCTATGACAACGTTGTGGCACGGACGGGCGAGCATGAAGGCAGCATGAGCTTCTGGTACTATCAGGGCGACACGCTGCTGGCGGTGGATGCGATGAACGACCCCCGCGCCTATATGATCGGCAAGCGTCTGGTCGAGGCAGGCAAAACCGCCGACAAGGCGATCATTGCCGACCCGTCGGCGGATCTGAAGCCGTTGTTGAAATGAGGATCATCGCAGGCCGGTTTCGCGGGTTGGGTCTGGCAAATGTCGGCAAGGGCGACGCGGGTGCGCATCTGCGTCCCACCACCGACCGGGTGCGGGAAAGCCTGTTTTCGATGCTGACCGGAGGCCGGTTTGGCGATCCGATCTCCGACGCGCGTGTGCTTGACCTGTTTGCGGGCACCGGGGCGCTGGGGTTGGAGTCGCTGTCACGCGGGGCAGCGCACGTGACATTCGTCGATGATGGGCGCAAGGCCCTGTCGCTGATCCGCGAAAACATCGCCAAGTGCCGTTGCGCCGATCAGGCAACAATCATCAAGCGCGACGCCACGCGGCTCGGAGCCGGGCAGCCCCATGACCTCATCTTTCTTGATCCCCCTTACGGCAAGGGCCTGGGCGAAAAAGCCCTGACCACCGCCATCACCGGCGGCTGGCTCGCGCCAGACGCCTTGATCGTGTGGGAGGAGGATACGGCAATCACCCCGCCCGACAGCATCGCCGTGTTGGACACGCGGCGGTATGGCGATACCACGATCTCAGTTTGCGCGTTTCAGCCGGATCAATCCCAAGTCGGGTGAAACTTGCCTGCGGGTGAAAGCGTAAATATCTCGCACCCGTCCGCCGTCACCCCGACCGAATGTTCAAACTGCGCCGACAGGGACTTGTCGCGGGTGATCGCGGTCCAGTCATCTGACAGGATCTTGGTTTCCGGGCGGCCCAGATTGACCATTGGTTCGATGGTGAAAAACATGCCTTCTTCCAGCACCGGGCCGGAACCGGGGCGGCCGTAATGCAGCACATTGGGCGGGGCATGGAACACCTGCCCCAACCCGTGCCCGCAGAAATCGCGCACCACGGACATGCGGTGGCTTTCGACATGGGACTGGATCGCGTGACCGATGTCACCGAAGGTGTTGCCGGGGCGCACGGCCTCGATCCCTTTCATCAGCGCATCATGCGTCACCTGGATCAAGCGGTCGGCAAAGGGCTTGATTGTCCCGGCCTTGTACATGCGGCTTGTGTCGCCATACCAGCCGTCCACAATCACCGTGACATCGACATTCAGAATGTCGCCGTCGATCAGCTCGTCATGTTTGCGCGACGATTTCTCGTTCTTGCCCTTGGGGGTCTTGGACCCCGGAATGCCATGACACACAACATGATTCAGCGAAATGCAGGACGCGTGTTTGTATCCCTTGTAACCGATCGTCGCGGACACCGCGCCAGCTTCGTCCACCATCGCTTCGATTGCGGCATCGATTTCGGCGGTGGTGACGCCCGGCTTCACCATCGGCGCGATCCGGTCCAGAATGTCGGCGGCCAGACGGCCCGCCGCATGCATCCCGGCAAAATCGGAGGGGTCATACAGGCGGATGCCTTCTTTTGTCACGCGCATGGTGTCGTCCATGGTTTGATCCTTTTGCTTCGCCCCTAAATAGGGTGTTCAGGCCAAAGACGCCAGAGGCGCCGCGATTTCAATGCCCTCGGGGCTGATCCGGGTGCCAAGCACGATGGTGTCCACCCCGGCGGCGCGGGCCGCATCGAAGGCCGCGCCATAAGCCGGGTCGATATCGCGCGCCAGGTCGAACCGGTCACAATCGGTGCGCTGCACAAGGTAAAGCATCACCGCACGATGACCCTGCGCCACCATGTCCGCCAACTCTCGCAGATGCTTGGTGCCGCGGGCGGTCACGCTGTCCGGAAACTCGGCCAATCCGGGCTGACGGCTCAGGGTGACGGATTTCACCTCGAGATAGGTTTGCTGTGCGCCCTCCAGCAAGAAGTCGATGCGGCTGCCTTTCCCATATTTCACTTCGCGCAGGACGGTGTGGTAGCCTTGCAGGTCCGGGATCTGACGCGCCTCAAGCGCCGCCCCCAGCGCCCGGTTCGGCACCGAGGTGTCGACGCCCGTAAAATGCCCGTTCTCGTGATCGACAAGCCGCCAGCCGAAGTTCAGCTTTTTGCGGGGGTCGTCATTCGGCTCCAGCCAGATCTTCATGCCCGGTTCCGCCAGCCCCATCATCGAGCCGGGATTGGCGCAATGGGCCACCACCTCGCGCCCGTCCTCCAACAGGCAATCGGCCAGGAACCGTTTGTAGCGTCGAATGAGTCTGGCGGGCACAAGAGGGCTGGGAAATTGCATGGACCGGGCCTATACCGGAAGTAGGAAAGGAGCAAGCAATGCCAAACCCAACCGCCGCCATGCTGGTCATCGGTGACGAGATTCTGTCAGGCCGGACAAAAGATGCGAACATGCATCATCTTGCGGGCAAACTGACCGAACACGGCATTGACCTGAAAGAGGTGCGCGTCGTGTCCGACGACGCCCCTGCAATCGAGGCTGCGGTAAGATCCCTTTCCGGCACCTATGACCACGTGTTCACATCAGGCGGGATCGGCCCCACCCATGACGACATCACCGCAGATTGCATCGCGCGCGCCTTTGACGACCATATCGACATTCGTGACGACGCGCGCGACCTGCTGGCCGCCCATTACGCCCGGCAGGGGCAGGACTTCAACGCCGCGCGCCAGCGCATGGCGCGCATCCCGGACCGGGCCACGCTGATCGAAAATCCGATTTCCGTTGCACCGGGCTTCACGTTGGAAAACGTGCATGTGATGGCTGGCGTTCCGTCCGTCTTCAAAGCCATGGTCGACAGCGTGTTGCCCCGCCTGACCGGCGGCGCTCCTCTGCATTCACGCTCCATCCGGATCGAGCGCGGCGAGGGCGAAATCGCCGGTCCGCTGGGGCAATTGGCAAGTCAGAATGCAGACCTGAGTTTCGGATCCTATCCATTCATTCAAAACGGAATTTTCGGCGCCAACATCGTGATTCGCGGCACAGATCCAGCCCGGATTGATGCGGCAGCCAAATCCCTGTCCCAGTTGTTTTCGGAGGGCACATGAAACATACGCTTCCCAGTGTTGATCAGATAATCGAGGCCTGCGAGGTCACATGGCCTCCGGCCAAAACCGAGCGCGTCGGTGCCTGGGTCATTCGTGATGGTGCCGGCGGGGGCAAGCGTGTCTCGGCGGCGACGGAAAGCTGGCCCACCACCGAAGCCGATTTACCGGTGGCGGAAAAGGCGATGCGCGAGCTTGGAATGGACCCGCTGTTTCAGATCCGCCATGGCGACGAGCATCTGGACGATATGCTGGAAAAACACGGGTATCACATTGTTGATCCGGTCAATTTCTGGGTGATCGAGGTCGAGGAACTGACCCGCACCGCACCGCCTCCGGTCTCGGCCTTCTCGATCTGGCCGCGCCTCAAGATCATGAACGAATTGTGGGAAGCCGGCGGTGTCGGAGAAGAACGGCGCGCGGTAATGGACCGGGCAGATTGCCCCAAGACAGGCCTGTTGGCGCGCACCGACGATGCACCGGCGGGGGTCGGTTTTGTCGGCCTGCATGGCGACATCGCGATGGTGCATGCCTTGCATGTCGACAAGAACATGCGCCGCATGGGCACCGGGTTGAATCTGCTGAAACAGGCGGCGGTTTGGGCCAAATCGAAGGGGGCCAAATATGTTGCGTTGATCGTGACGCAAGGCAACCACGCCGCCAATCCGCTTTATGCCAATATCGGGATGCATCTGATCGGGCATTACCATTACCGCACCAAGCCGCAGTAAGAGGACGAGTTATGGCGCATAAAAACAACGGTGTGACGGCGCTTGACCTGCCGATGGTCGATCCGCTGCCCGAAGATATTCAGAAGTATTTCGACATCTGTGACGAGAAGCTGGGAATGGTTCCGAATGTGCTGAAGGCCTATGCCTTCGACATGGAAAAGCTGCGTGCATTCTCGGCGATGTATAACGAGCTGATGCTGGGTGAGAGCGGTTTGTCAAAGCTGGAACGCGAGATGATCGCGGTGGTCGTCAGTTCGATCAACCGCTGCTGGTATTGCCAGGTCGCCCATGGTGCCGCTGTGCGCACTCTGTCAGGCAACCCGAAACTGGGCGAAGCGATGGTGATGAACTGGCGGATGGCCGATCTGGATGACCGCCAGCACGCGATGCTGCAGTTTGCCGAACAGGTCACCAAGTCCTCTGCTGAGACCACCGAAGCGGACCGGGACGCGCTGCGCGCGGTCGGGTTTTCTGATCGGGACATCTGGGATATCGCGGCAACGGTCGGGTTCTTTTCGATGTCGAACCGCATGGCCTCGGCGGTCGGAATGCAGCCAAACGACGACTATCACGCCCAGAGCCGATGACATTTCGGTTCCGCTATCTGCTGTCAGGCACGGCAATGGTGCTTCTGACAGGCCTCGCCCTGCCCGCACGCGCCATCGACCTGCCCGCCGGGGCGAAGTTGCGCGCAGACGAACGTGAAGTCGCCGCCCGCGCGACCCTTGCGACAGGCCGGTATGACGGACAACAGGTGCCGATCATCGCCGCCGAGGGTCAGGTTATACGGCAGGCGTGGCGGGTGGACGGCACCAGCCAGACCAGTTTCCAGATCCTGACCGGGTTGCGTGATCAATTGGATCAGGGCGGGTTCGACATTCTGTTTCAATGCCAATCCGTTTCCTGCGGCGGTTATGATTTCCGGTTTGGCATCGGCCATTTCAAGGCGCCGGATATGTTCGTTGATCTGGGTGATTACCATTATCTGAGCGCCCGCAAGGGTGATCATCATACCAGCGTTCTGGTCAGCCGCTCGAAGGAAGCAGCGTTCATCGAACTGCTTCAGGTGACGCCACCCGGTAGCACCGGGACGGAGATATCAGCACCTGACGCGCCTGCCCCACCCAATCGACCCGCACCGTCGGATGGGCCGCTGGAGGCGCAGTTGGAAACGCTGGGTCGCGCCGTTCTTCACGGGTTGAGCTTTGCGACGGGATCCTCTGAACTCGATGATGGGAATGTGCCGGTCCTGACCGAGCTTGCGCAGTATCTGAATCAGAACCCCGGACGGCAGATTGTGCTGGTGGGCCATACGGATGCTGAAGGCGGCCTTTCCGGGAACGTCGCCCTATCGCGCAAACGGGCTGCGGCCGTGATGGAAAACCTGATCCGGCTTCACGACGTGAACCCCGCGCAGGTATCTGCCGAGGGGGTTGGTTTCCTGATGCCGCTGGCACCAAACCTGACGCCCGAGGGGCGCGAGGCGAACCGGCGTGTGGAAGCGGTGCTGATCAGCACGGACTAGGCCACCGGGCCTTACCAGTTGTCCGGCCCCTTTTCGGCAAAGGCGTGGACAAGGAAATCAATGAAGGCGCGCACTTTCGGTTGGGTGAAACGCCCCGGCGGATAGACCGCATAGATGCCCTGCACATCCTGCGGCAGGTCTGGGATCGCGTCGATGACCAGCCCCTGCTCCAACGCGTCTGCATAGAGGAAGCTGGGCAGATAGGCGATGCCAAGGCCCGAAATCGCCGCGTTCAGCAAGGATTGTCCGTCATTCACGCTCAGCCATCCGGCGGACCGGACCTGCCGCACTTCGCCCGAGGGGGCGGGCACTTTCCAGACATTGCCCGAGCTTTGGTTCGAGTAGTGCAAAAGTTTGTGTTCGTTCAGATCGTCGATGCGCGTGGGGCGGCCATATTGCTTGAAATAGTCAGGGCTGCCGACCATGCGGCGCGTCGTGGTCGAGATTTTGCGGGCCCGCAGCGAACTGTCTTCCAACTCGCCCACGCGGATCGCCATATCAAACCCTTCCGAGATCAGCTCGACATAGCGGTTGGCCAGATCCATGTTCACATGCACCTCGGGGAAGTCATGCAGAAACTGGCCCAGCACCGGGCTCAGATGATTGACGCCAAAATCGGTGGCGACAGAAATGCGCAGGATACCGGAGGGGGCGGATTGCATCGACGTGACCAGCGCATCCGCTTCGCCCGCATCGTTCAGCACGCGCCGCGCGCGGTCGTAATAGGCAAGACCGATTTCCGTCGGACTGACCCGCCGCGTCGTGCGGTTCAGAAGCCGCGCGCCCAATCGTGCCTCGAGGCTTGAAACATGCTTGGACACCGCAGATTTCGAGATTCCCATCTTCTTGGCAGCGTCCGTGAAACCGCCCTGATCCACGACAGTGGCAAAGGCTTCCATTTCGGTCAATCGATCCATTTCACTCTTTCCACAAGTTCACCCCAGTGCCCCCGTTTATCCGGGCCAATTGGGGCAAGACTGTGAAGAACACCCGACAATACGGGGGTAATTGCAGGGATCGTTATGACCTTGGAAACGACGTAGGTGCGCTAGCGCGTTGAAAAGACTAGTTCTGCCACGCTGATCCAGATGGGCAGGGTCAGGGCCGCCAGCAAAGTGGTCTGTGCGATCAGCGTGGCGACAAGGTTTCGGTCAGCGCCAAAGCCTGAGGCCAGCACATGCGCCGCCGACGCCGTTGGCAGCGCGGCAAAGACCACCAGAACCGAGGCGATCGCCGGATCAAGGCCCAGCAAAAGCCCGATGGTCAGCGCGAAAAGCGGCAGGGCCACCAGCTTGATCGCACAGATAGCGCCGCTGAACCGATCCAGCCGCGCCAGCGCGCCCCAGTTCATCGTCGCACCGATCGACAGAAGCGCGATGGGGATGGCCGCGCGCGCCAGCATTTCGATGGGCGCCATGATGGGGGCAGGCAAACGCCACCCCATCAGCCCGAACACCACACCACCCAGACTGGCCAGCAGAAACGGGTTCAGCGCCACCCGGGTCACCGTCGCGCCGACACCCAGCGCCCCACCACGTGACAGGGCCGACACGGCAAACAGGTTGGCAACCGGAACCCCCATGCCGACCGCCACGGCCATTTCACCCGCCCCGCCATGGGTCAGAAGCTCGACCGCGACCAGCCCAAGCGCCGTATTGAACCGCCAGCAGACCTGCCATGCCCCGGCAAAGTCCAGGAACCGCTCTGGCCCGGCGCGACGGGCCAGCCAGCCCAGCACCAGCCCGACCGACAGGATGGCCCAGACAATCGGCGCCATGACGAACAGCTTTTCAGGGTCGATGGGGCGGCTGGCGGCGGCGACGAACAGCAGCGCGGGAAACAGAATCTCGAAATTCAGGCGGTCCAGCCCCTGCCATGCGTTTTCCGACAGCCGTTTGCGCAGCAACCCGCCCAGCCCCACCAAAAGGAAGCTGGGCATGAGACCGGTAAAGACGGCGAAGAAAACCATGTGACCTCCGGGGGCATACCCCGTGGTCAGTTCAAAGCGAGGCCGCCAGGCGCGATCCTTGGTCGATTGCGCGCTTTGCGTCAAGTTCGGCGGCCACATCTGCGCCGCCAATCACATGCGGCGCCTTTCCACGCGCTTCCAGCGCTTCGGCCAGGCTGCGGTCGCTGACTTGTCCGGCACATAGAACGATGTTGTCGACCTTAATCATACGCGGATCTTCCCGCGCCTCGCCGGTCGAGACCATCAACCCCTCATCGGTGATGCGCTCGTAATTCACACCGCCCACCATCTCGACCCCTTTCATCTTCAGGGTCGCGCGGTGGATCCAGCCTGTCGTCTTGCCCAACCCTTTGCCCAGCGCCTTGGCCTTGCGCTGCATCAAGGTGACGTGGCGCGCCGGAGCTTCGGGTTTCGGTCCCTCTGGAGCCAGCCCGCCTCGTGCCTGCGCCGGGTCGGCCACACCCCATTCGGCCAGCCATTCTTCAAGGTTCTCGGTCGGGCTGTCCCGGGCCTGGGTCAGATACTCGGCCACATCAAAGCCAATGCCACCGGCACCGATAATGGCCACCCGGTCGCCCACCGGCACCTCGTGCCGCAAGACATCAATATAGGACAGCACCTTGTCAGATCCCTGCCCCTCGATGCCCGGATCGCGGGGAATGACGCCGGTGGCGATGATCACCTCGTCAAAGCCGTCAAGATCATCCACCGAGACATCCTTGCCCAGTTGCAGGTCAATACCCGACGCCGCAACTTGCCGGTCATACCAGTCGACCAGCCCAATAAATTCTTCCTTGCCCGGGATTTTCTTGGCCATGTTCAGTTGACCGCCGATCTGCTCGGCGCGATCAAACAAAGTGACCTTGTGGCCCCGCTCGTCCGCCACCAACGCCGAGGACAAGCCCGCTGGCCCGGCCCCGACAACCGCGATGGTTTTCGGGCTGTCGGTCTTGTCATACCGCAGCTCGGTCTCGTAACAGGCGCGAGGGTTCACAAGACACGTGGAAATCTTGCCACTGAACGTGTGGTCCAGACAGGCCTGATTGCAGGCGATGCACGGGGCGATGTCGCCCGCGCGACCCGCCGCAGCCTTGGCGACGAAATCAGGATCGGCCAGGAAGGGACGCGCCATCGACACCATGTCCGCCGCGCGCCCCGCCAGAACCTCTTCTGCCACGTCAGGGTGGTTGATCCGGTTTGATGTGATGATCGGCAGTGACACCTGCCCCATCAGCTTTTTCGTCACCCATGTAAACGCGGCGCGGGGAACCGAGGTCGCGATGGTCGGGACGCGCGCCTCGTGCCAGCCGATGCCGGTGTTGATGATCGTCGCGCCTGCTTTCTCGATCTCTTTCGCCAGCTGCACCACCTCATCAAAACTCGATCCATTCGGCACAAGGTCGATCATCGACAGGCGATAGATGATGATGAAATCCGGCCCCACGGCAGCGCGCACGGCTTTCACCACTTCGATGGGCAGGCGCATCCGGTTCTCATACGACCCGCCCCAACGATCTTCGCGCTTGTTGGTGTGGGTCACAAGGAACTGATTCAGGAAGTAGCCTTCCGACCCCATCACCTCGACCCCATCATACCCCGCCTCACGCGCGCGGGCGGCGGCGGTGGCGAAGTCGGCGATCTGTTTCTGGATACCGTCTTCGTCCAGCTCTTTCGGCGGGAAGGGCGAAATCGGCGATTTGATCGGGCTGGCCGAGACACAATCCGGCCCATAGGCATAGCGCCCGGCGTGAAGGATCTGCATCGCGATCTTGCCGCCTTCGGCATGGACGCGATCAGTGACGACCCGATGGTTGGCAATGTCCTGATCGGTATAAAGCCCAGCCGCGCCGGGATACACACCGCCTTCGGGGTTCGGCGCCATGCCGCCGGTCACGATCAGCCCCACACCGCCGCGGGCACGTTCGGCATAGAACTCGGCCACGCGCGGCCAGTCGCCGCGTTCTTCAAGCCCGGTATGCATCGACCCCATCAGCACGCGGTTCTTAAGCGTCGTGAAGCCAAGATCGAGGGGCGAAAGAAGGGTCGGATAGCTTGTCATGCGGGCGGTCTCCTGTCAGTTGCGGCAAATCTGGACGACCGGCTGCGCGCTGTCATTCAAAACGCTGCGTAACCGGTAAGGTTTACCATGCGCAATCCAGCGCCAGGGCGTCGATCTGATCCGGCGCATAGACGGCGATGCCTGCCGCACGCAATGCGGCGGTGGTGACGCCAAACCCGGGCCGCTGCCGTCCATCGTGATGCCCATTGTAAAGCAAGCGCGACCCGCAGGAAGGACTGGCCTCGGTCAACAGGGCATGGGTGCACCCGTGCGACAAGGCGCAGCTGACGGCCTGATGCGCGCCGTCAACAAACGGGGCCGTCACGTCGACCCCGGCGCTGTCCAGAACCCGCGCCCGGCCCGCCAGCACGTCATCCCCGTTTGCCCCCGGCTCAATCTCGGCGGGCAGACGTGGCACGGGCAGACCCCCGGCCAGTTCCGGGCAGAACGGCACGATACGGTCATCGGCGTCCCATCGGGTCAGGCAGTCGTGCAGTAAGGTCTTGGCACGCCCATCATATCGCACCTTCTGCCCCATCAGGCAGGCGCTGACCAACAGCCGCGACATGGGTCAGCCGGTTTCCGTGCAATGGCGCCGGAACGCGCGCTTGAGCATGTCCAGCTCTTCACGCAGCAGATCGACCTCGGCCCGGATGTCGGTTTCCAGCGGCTGGCCGGTCACGATCGAGAACGCGTTGAGCGTCTCGCCGCTGTCCCTGTCGGCAATCAGAAAGGTCTGGACCCCATCGGTCAGCAACTCTGCCGGAATGGGCACGGAGATGTTGAAAGCCCCCGGCTGATCCGGGCGCGGCGTGACGGTGATGCCGTCAATGTTCTGCGACAGATGTGTCACCTGCAGGTCGGCCGGCGCCGCACTCCCGTCCGGCATGGTCAAGACACCTTCCCAAACGCCGGCCTGAATGCGCGCCCTTACCAGTTGAGGTTTCGTCACGGCTTGCTCCTTCTCAGACCTCGGCGCGCGGGCGACGACTGAATGTCACGTCGCGCAGGATCATCTGGCTCATCTCGGGATTTTCAAAGACCAGATCGACCCACATCCGGTCGACCCGTTTTTCATTCAGGTTGGTATAGGCAAGGTCGAACTCGACAATCGCCTCGTCCTCATCCACGGGCACGGCGCGGACGATCTGTTCGGTGTTTGGGCCATGTTGGATATTCAAACGGGCGAACAGTTCAAGCGGCTTCTCTATCTCGACCTGGGTTGTCAGGCGCACAAGGTGATTGCGCTTCAACCCATCAACGGCACTTGGTGGAAGTTCGATCACCAGCGACAGGAAGGATCCGTCAAACCCGAAGACATCCATCCGGACGCCAAAAGGGGCAAGATCGCTTTCGCGTGTGTTGCGCACCTGGCGCACCGTCAATTCCGAGACACGGCAGTCGTGAAACACCGTTACCTCGCTGCCAAAGGCCGATTTGCTTTCGACCGCGGACCGGCCTGGCGGCGATAGCGGGCCGCGCCACAATTCCGGGCGATAGGCCCAATCGCAGTGCAGGGGTTTCTGAATGGCGTCCGATCCGATCAGTGGCAGGGTCAGTCGCCCATCTGCCACGTGCAGCACGCGATCCAACGCCTGACGCAACGCGCGCGCACGGGCGCGCGCACCGCGCAGCGCCGCAAGGTCCAGGGTTTCAGCGTCGCGCAGCACCGCCTGCCACCGCTGCAACGACCACCGTTGAAGCCAGTGATCCAGAATGCCGTTCACGCGTCGCACCATGATGAGCTGCCGTCCCGCCTAGATTCGTCTGCCTGCCCGCACCAGTTCTTAGACCAGATACGTTACCATTGCGCAAACCACCCTTCCAGCGTTGCGCGTCGTCGGCTCGGCCATGTTACCGGTTCGCCTTGCGAATTTGCGACACGAAATCACGCAGAAGTGCAAGGCCCTTGCCCTGCCCAAACGGCTGGTCGGCGAAGGCGGTTGCGCTGGCGGTGACAAGCCGGCCATTCACTTCAAGAAACGCCCGCCATGTGGTGTCGGACAGTGAGTCTGGCAGGCCGCCCGACGTGTCCCGGATGCGGACATACAGCACGCCCGAGGCTGATTTCGTGTCCAGCAAGGTGACGGTTTCCGCGCGCCCGTCGCGGCTGAGCGCTGCACGACCTGCGTCGCTCTGGACGAAACCGCGGGCTTCACGCAAGCGCGCATCGGGATCTGTGGGCAACCCCACCGCCTGCACGGGCATGGGAAGAACCGTCGCCGTCAGAAAGGCCGGTTTTTCGGGTTTGGGATCGGCAGCGTTCTTGGTCAGGGCAGCGCAGGCGCCGATTGGAATGAAGGCGCCGGCCTCGGTATCCTGATGGGACGTCGTGTCGATGCAGAACCCTTTTGGTGTCGCGATCGTCACGGCCCCACCCATGACCGTCTTGGCACGGACCAGATCCCCGCGCGGTGTCGCCCGCTGGGCCGAGAATATGGGACTGTCCGACAGGTTGGGCCCTGATGCACCGTCCCCCCCGAAACAACCCGCCAGCATAAAGGCGATCCCCGTCGTCACTGCTGCGCGCCAAGCGCCCCAACCGTGCCACCTGAACTTCCTACACATAACTCCCCCCACACGAGGCAACACATTCCGGGCCACAACTGACCGCCCGTGACTGTCCACCAACTGTTCCCGGTTGTCCATCCGTCAGAACGCCGCCATCATACCAAACAAGCATTCTCATCGTCAGGACTTCTTGTGACGCTTACACCCGACCCCGCCACCCAGGTTTCCCACGCGGCTTTCTGGTCACCGGCCTATCCCCGCATTCAGCTATGGCGCACATTCCTTGGCATCCTCGTGATTCATGCGGCGTTTTTTGCCGTCACCTTTGCCCTGTTCATGATCGGCGCGCAGTTGCTTGACACCGATCCGGGCCACATGCTGGGGGCGTCCACCCCGGCCGAGGCATCGGTGTTCTTCCTGACCTTCCTTGGCTACCACCTGGGACTTTGGATCACGGTCAGAACATTGCACAAACGCGGGTTTCGCAGCCTGTTCGGTCCCGCCCTGCGCATTGACTGGCGCCATTTCCGGCGCGGTCTTCTGGTCGCCATCGGCATCAGCGTCGCCGCCATACTGGTTCAGTTTCTGCATCCCCTGTTCCTTCCCCCAGCCCCCGAAGCCGCCGCGGAACAATCCATGCCTGTCGCCACATGGGCACTGTTGATCGTACCCGCGCTGACCCTGGTGTTGATCCAGATCTTCGCGGAAGAGCTGGTGTTTCGGGGATACCTTCTGCAACAGCTTCGCGCCCGGTTCCGGTCGATCTGGATCTGGGCCATCCTGCCGTCCTTTGCGTTTGGAATGCTGCATTTCGACCCTGCCACATATGGCATCAACGGCATTTTCTATGTCACCCATACAACGGTGATAGGGATCCTTCTGGCAATCGTCACCTTGCGCACCGGCAATATCGGGGCCGCCGCCGGATTGCACTTTGGCAACAACGCCATGCTGATCTTTTCCGGCACCAAGGGCACGCTGGACGGGTTTTCGCTGTTTCTGACCGAGATGGAGTTGACCAGCGCCCAGATGACCTGGTCGATCCTGACCCAGACTGCGGTCGTCGTAGTGGCCTTTGCACTTTGGTGGCGGCACTCCGGCCGCAACCAGCCAATTGCAAAAACCGCCAAGGCGGACTAGGTAAAACGAAACGACCAAGGAAGACAGGCGATGAACTGGATCTCGAACTACGTCCGCCCCCGCATCAACTCGCTGTTCTCGCGCCGCGAGGTGCCCGAGAATCTGTGGACCAAGTGCTCGGAATGCGGAACGATGCTGTTTCACCGCGAATTTGCCGAGAACCTGAACGTCTGCACCAACTGCGACCATCACATGGCCATCACCCCGCGCGAACGGTTTGCCGCGCTGTTTGACGGGGGCGTGTTTGCCGAGGTCGACGTGCCCGCCCCGGTCGAAGA
Organism: Aliiroseovarius zhejiangensis; assembly: GCF_014656375.1. GTDB lineage: Bacteria > Pseudomonadota > Alphaproteobacteria > Rhodobacterales > Rhodobacteraceae > Aliiroseovarius > Aliiroseovarius zhejiangensis. The sequence goes on from NZ_BNCH01000011.1 coordinate 54,493, forward strand.
CCCGCTCCATTTCAAGGATCAGAAGAAATATCCCGAGCGCATGAAGGCCGCCCGCAAGGACACCGGCGAACGTGAGGCGATGCTGGTGGCCGAGGGTGAGATCGGGCGCACGCCCATCGTGGCCGCGGCGCAGGATTTCAGCTTCATGGGTGGCTCTATGGGCATGTATGTGGGCAACGCGATCATCGCCGCTGCCGAACGCGCCGTCGCCTCCAAACGCCCACTGGTCCTGTTCTCTGCCGCAGGGGGTGCACGGATGCAGGAAGGCATCCTGAGCCTGATGCAAATGCCGCGCACCACGGTTGCGGTGCAGATGCTGAAAGAAGCCGGGCTGCCCTATGTCGTCGTCCTGACCCACCCGACCACCGGCGGCGTCACCGCATCCTATGCCATGCTGGGCGACGTTCACATTGCTGAACCCAACGCGCTGATCTGCTTTGCCGGGCCGCGTGTGATTGAACAGACCATTCGCGAAAAGCTGCCCGACGGCTTCCAACGCGCCGAATACCTGCTGGATCACGGGATGCTGGACCGCGTCACCCACCGCAAGGACATGAAGGACGAGCTTGTCACGATCCTGCGGATGCTGACCGGACACGGCCCCGCCGTGAAGGGCGACCTGCCCAAGCCCGAGGATGTGCCGACCCCGGCAAAAGGTGACACCCCGGATCCCGCAAAGCCCAAGGCCGAGGCAAAGAAAGCGTGAGCGTGGCAGATTCGGACGTCATCCTTGACCGGATGATGTCCCTTCACCCGAAGATCATTGATCTGACCTTGGACCGTGTCTGGCGCCTTTTGCACACCGTTGACGACCCGCAGGACAAGCTGCCGCCAGTGATCCATCTGGCGGGCACCAATGGCAAGGGCTCGACCCTTGCGATGCTGCGGGCGGGGCTTGAGGGCGCGGGGAAACGGGTCCATGCCTATACATCGCCGCATCTGGCGCGGTTTCATGAACGGATCCGACTGGCGGGCGAGCTGATCAGCGAAGAGGCCCTGACCAAAGTGCTGGACCGTGCCTATGCCGCCAATGGCGGCGACACGATCACCTATTTCGAGATTACGACCGTTGCCGCCCTGATGGCATTTGTGGAAACGCCCGCTGATTTTACGCTACTAGAAACTGGGCTGGGCGGGCGGCTGGATGCGACCAATGTGGTCAACAAGCCCGCATTGACCATCATCACCCCCATCTCGATCGACCACACCCAATTTCTGGGCGACACGCTAACTGCCATCGCAGGCGAAAAGGCGGGCATCCTGAAACGTGGCGTGCCTTGCATCGTCGGCCCGCAACCCGACGAGGCGCTTGAGGTGATCGAGGCGAAGGCCGCACGGCTGGGCTGCCCGCTGTTCGCGCACGGTCAGCACTGGCATATGGCCGAAGAACGCGGGCGGTTCATCTTTCAGGACGAAACCGGGTTGTTGGACCTTCCGATGCCTGCCCTGATCGGTCCACATCAGCTGGAAAACGCGGGCGCTGCGGTTGCCGCCCTGCGCCAGTTGGGGTTTGGCGAAGCCGCCTGCGAAGCTGCGATGCGTAACGTGAGCTGGCCTGCGCGGATGCAACGGCTGCGCCACGGCCCGCTGGTGGAAGCCGCCGGGGATGCCGAGCTTTGGCTGGACGGGGGCCACAACCCCGCCGCAGGGGAAACGCTGGCCAAGGTGCTGGCCGGTCTTCCTGATCGCCCGACCCACCTGATCTGCGGCATGCTGAACACCAAGGATATCGCAGGCTATCTGCGCCCACTGTCGCGCGTGGCGGACAGCCTGACGGCGATCTCCATCCCTGATGAGCCAAACACCCTGCCTTCCGATGTCACAGCGCGCGAAGCCCGCGGCGTGGGATTTGCCGCAGGTGAAGCGGCCAGCGTGGCTGACGCGATCGCCGATATTCGGGCGAAAGACCCCGACAGCCGCATCTTGATCTGCGGATCGCTGTACCTGGCAGGATCGGTGTTGAAGCGGAACGGATAGCCGGTCAGACGCCCGAATATCTGCCGTGATCACAAAATAAATCTCGGAAATTCGGCACGCGAGGATTCACTTCGCCCACCAACCCCCCGAAAAGAATCAGTTTTTCGGGATCAGGCGAATCAACATATGATTCGGCACAATATGTTGACAGATTAAGTGGTTAGCCGCTACTAATAGGGTATTCTTCAGGTAAAGTTCACAACAAGTGAACGGCTTGTCGAGCAGTACTTTGACCAGGGGGCCTTATGTTTCGGTTGGTGTGGAAACGGACACGACAGTTTGTGATCACAAACTTGCGTCCGTCTTTGCGCGAAACAAAGGCCTCGCTTGCCAGCCCCGTCATCGGCACAGGATCATCGCATCCGGCATGAGCATCATGCCAGGTAGCCCTGTCCCTGAACGCGGGTTGTCCGGTTCGGGCGTGGTCACGATGGTCGACACGATGCGCGTAAGTTAGACGGGCAGGACAAGACCCTGGGGTCGCCAGTGGCGGCCCCGTTTCATTCGCTGCCCCAATCCTTGTCCTGCATCTCGCGCAACCGGCTGGCCGTGCGCTCAAACTCGAACGAACCCTCGCCTTCGACATACAGCATCTCGGGTTGCGCAGCGGCAGACGCGATCAGGCGCACCTTTGCCTCATAAAGCGCGTCGATCAGCGTGACGAACCGCTTGGCCTCGTTGAAGTTCGACCGGCTGAGGCGTGGAATGTTTTCCAACACCAGCAGCTTCACGTTATTGGCGATCGTCAGGTAATCGCCCGGCCCCAGCATCGCCCCGCACAGGTCATGAAACCCCGCTCGCGCCGCCCCATTGCGATAGGCCGGCAGCACCACATCGCGGCCCTTGACGGTCAGGGTCAAGGGCGCGGCCTCGCCCCCTGTCAGATCGCGCCAGATCGCGTCGATTGCGATGCGCGCGTCGGCATTGGCCGGGGTGAAATACACCTGCTCGCCCGCCAGACGGTCCTGGCGATAATCGTTCGGGCTGACCAGTTCATGCACCACCATCTGCTGCTTGATCAGCTCGATAAAGGGTAAAAACAACTGCCGGTTCAGCCCGTCCTTATACAAATCATCCGGGTGCCGGTTCGAGGTCGTGACCACCACCACACCCGCATCAAACAGCTTTTCAAACAGACGCCCCACCAGCATCGCATCGGTGATGTCAGTGATCTGCATTTCGTCAAAGGCAAACAGGCGCACATCGGCCGCGATCTTTTGCGCCACGGGCCCAAGCGGATCGTCCACCCCGCTTTTGCGTGCAGCGGCCATACCTTCGTGCACTTCCTGCATAAAGGCGTGGAAGTGGACCCGACGCTTGGCCGGGGTCTCAAGACTGTCCACGAACAGATCCATCAGCATGGATTTCCCACGCCCGACCCCGCCCCAAAGATAAAGCCCTTGCGGCACGTCTTCGGGTTTTGAATGAAACAACCCACCCAGAATGCCGCGCTTTCGGGCGGGCGCCGTATCCAGATGGGCGCGAATATCCTCAAGCGCGGGCAGCGCCGCGACTTGCGCGGGGTCTCGGGTGATCTCGCCGCTTTGGGCAAGGGTTTCGTAGATCTCGATCAGGTTTGCCATGGCCGAGGAATAGATCGGTTCCAAACATAAGAAAAGGTGAAGCGACAGATCAGAAACGAAGAATTGACCGGGTGGTCGATTTCGCGGAACGTGCGCGGATGAACGAGACTCGCGCGCCCCTTATCACCCCCGTCCTCGTAGCCGGTTGCCTGATCATCCTTGTCAGCTTCGCCATACGGGCGAGCTTTGGCGTGTTCCAGATCCCCATCGCGGCCGAATTCAACTGGCCCCGCGCCGAATTTTCGCTGGCCATCGCCATTCAGAACCTGGCTTGGGGGATTGGTCAGCCGATCTTTGGAGCGATCGCCGAAAAAATCGGGGATCGCAAAGCCATCATCATGGGCGCTTTGACCTATGCCGTGGGGCTTGTCGCGTCCTCCTACGCCGTGACACCCGGAGCGCATCAGCTTCTGGAAATCGCCGTTGGCTTCGGCATCGCCGGGACGGGTTTTGGTGTGATCCTGGCCGTTGTCGGACGCGCGGCGAGCGATGAAAACCGCTCCATGTCGCTGGCCATTGCGACCGCCGCCGGATCGGCGGGACAGGTGTTCGGCGCTCCGCTGGCGGAGTACTTGCTGGGCTTCATGTCCTGGCAAAACGTGTTCATCATATTTGCCGCCGCGATCCTTGCGACGCTGGCGCTGCTGCCGCTCATGAAAACGCAGCCCATGGCCGCACGCTCCGAGCTTGAGGACAGCATGGGGCAGATCCTGATCAAGGCCTTTCGCGACCCCAGCTATTCGCTGATCTTTCTGGGCTTCTTTTCCTGCGGCTATCAGTTGGCGTTCATCACCGCCCACTTCCCCGCCTTCGTGACCGAGATGTGCGGCGCGATCGACCCTTCGGGCACCTTGGCGACCATCGGTGTTTCGACCACGTCGGCACTGGGCGCGATCTCGATCTCACTGATCGGGTTGGCCAATATCGGGGGCACATTGTTGGCTGGTTATCTCGGCAAAACCTATTCCAAGAAATACCTGCTGGCAGGCATCTACGCGGCGCGCACGGTGGTGGCCGCCGTGTTCATCCTGATGCCGATCACACCCACATCGGTCATCATTTTTTCCATCGCGATGGGGTCTTTGTGGCTGGCGACGGTGCCGCTGACCTCGGGTCTTGTCGCGCATATCTATGGGCTGCGCTATATGGGAACGCTTTATGGGATCGTCTTTTTCTCGCACCAACTGGGCAGCTTTCTGGGCGTCTGGCTGGGCGGGCGGATGTATGACGCGTTTGGCGATTACACCATGGTATGGTGGATCGGTGTCGGCGTCGGCGCGTTTTCCGCCATCGTGCATCTGCCAGTCAAAGAACAGCCCCTGCCCGCACGCTTGGCCTAGACAGGCAGCGCCGTTGTCTTGAACACCGTGCGCAGCGCGAACGAACTTTGCATCCCCTGCACCCCCGGCAGACGCGACAGGTATTGGCGGTGGATGCGGGCGAAATCTTCGGTATCCGCCGCGACGACCTTCAGGATGTAATCCGCCGTTCCCGCCATCAGGTGACATTCCAGCACATCGGGAATCAGGGCAACCTCACGCTCGAACGCATCCAGCAATTCGTCGGCCTGCCCGGACAGGGTGATTTCCACGAAAATGGTCGATGGGCAGCCCATCTTGCGGGCGTCCAGAAGGGCGACATAGTCGCGAATATAACCTTCCGCCTCCAATCGCTGCACCCGCCGGTGACAGGCTGAAGGAGACAGGTTGATCTTTTCGGACAGGTCCGAATTGGAGATGCGTCCGGTGCGCTGAAGAACCGCAAGTATGCGACGGTCTATGCTGTCCAGTTCCATATTCCCACAAATATCTTGCGCATCTTGACTTCGCTGCGATGCAATCTTCGACAATACCTATCGGATGCGCCACATCTTTTCAAAGCAATTGCGCGCGAAATCCTGCAGAATTGCCCCCTGTTACAAGAAATGAACCGACAACAGGGAATGAGGAGGATACCCAATGCTGATCGGATGCCCGAAAGAAATCAAACCGCAGGAGTTTCGCGTTGGTCTGACGCCTGCTGCGGCAGGCGAGGCGATTGCACGCGGACACAGCGTCATCGTCGAGACCAACGCTGGCATTGGCGCCGGGTTCACGGATGAGGACTATGTTGCCATTGGCGCCACCGTTCTGGACACCGCAGAAGAGGTGTTCGCCAAGGCCGATATGATCGTGAAGGTGAAGGAACCCCAAGCGGTCGAACGCAAGATGCTGCGCGAAGGCCAGCTTTTGTTCACCTATCTGCACCTGGCCCCGGACCCCGAACAAACCAAAGACCTGCTGGACAGCGGTTGCACCGCGATTGCCTATGAAACCGTGACCGACCGTCATGGCGGCCTGCCGCTGCTGGCCCCGATGTCCGAAGTTGCCGGTCGTCTGGCCCCGCAAAGCGGCTCCTGGGCGCTGCAGAAGGCCAATGGGGGCAGCGGCGTGTTGATGGGAGGCGTTCCCGGCGTCCGTCCGGCCAATGTGGCCATCATTGGTGGCGGTGTCGTCGGCGCGGCCGCTGCACGTGTCGCCGTTGGCATGGGCGCGAATGTCACTGTGCTGGATCGTTCGGTGCCGCGCCTGTCTTATCTGGACGACGTTTTCATGGGGCGGCTGACCACGCAGTATTCCGACATGGCAGGGATCGCCGAGTTGCTTCCCCGCATGGATATGGTCATCGGTGCGGTTCTGATCCCCGGTGCAGCCGCGCCCAAGCTGATCAGCCGCGAGCAATTGTCGCTGATGAAGCCCGGCTCGGTTCTGGTGGATGTTGCCATCGACCAAGGCGGGTGCTTTGAAACCTCAAAAGCCACCACCCATGCCGAACCGATCTATGACGTGGACGGCATCGTGCATTACTGCGTGGCGAACATGCCGGGTGCAGTTGCCCGCACCTCGACCATCGCGCTTGGCAACGCGACCATACCCTTCATGCTGGCGCTGGCAGGCAAGGGCTGGAAGCAGGCCTGCGCGGATGACGAGCATTTGCTGAACGGGTTGAACGTGCATGCGGGCAAGCTGACCTATGCCGCCGTGGGCGAGGCGCTTGGACTGGACTATATCTCGGGCGCGGATGCGCTGAAGATCTGACCGTCGACAAAACGTCATGAGAAGCCTCGCCACCTGGCGGGGCTTTTTCTTTGACAGGGCGGACGGGCCGAAGCACCCTTGCGCCATGGCCGATCTTTCACACGACTTTCAAAGCACTGCCGTGGCAGATACCTTTGCTGGCTTTCCTGTCGACACGCGCACGGGCCTGATGACGCTGCGCAATTTGATATTCTCAACCGCGCGCGAAACGCCGGAAGTTGGCCGTATCGAAGAGACGCTGAAATGGGGCCAGCCCGCCTATCTGACGCCCGACAGCAGGTCCGGCACCACGATCCGGCTGGGCGTGCCCAAGACAGGCGGATATGCGCTTTACGTCCATTGCCAGACGACCTTGATCCCGGATTTTCGCAGCCTGTTTGCTGACGAATTCACCTTCGATGGCAACCGTGCGATCCTGTTTCAGACGGGGCAGCCCCTGCCCACCGAACCGCTGCGATTGTTCATCAGGAACGCGCTGACGTACCATCTGAAATGACCCCGGAAACGAAAGAAACCCCGCATATGGCAGGGCTTTTCTTCAGGGTCATTCGTGACCGTCCGGATGTGGTAGCGTGGGGCGGACTTGAACCGCCGACCCCAGCATTATGAGTGCTGTGCTCTAACCAGCTGAGCTACCACGCCATCTCACATCGGGGGTCCGAATATTCCGGCGCGCCCCCGGTGTCAAACGAAAAACACCGAAATCGGGCAGCCGCGCGGGAAAAAGATCACGCAAAAAGGGCGCCCGCATCCGGACGCCCCTTTGCATCTTCAGCCGGTGTGGTTACTTTTTCAAAGCGTCACGGATTTCGGCCAGAAGCTCGACCTCGGTCGGGCCTTCCGGGGCAACCTCGGGGGCGTCTTCCTCTTTGGCGACCGACTCCTTGGCCTTGTTGACGAAACGCACGAGCATGAACACCACCCACGCGATGATCAGGAAATTGATGATCGCCATGATGAACGAGCCATAGGCGAACACTGCAGCACCGCTGTCACGCGCGGCCTCAAGCGACGCACCTTCAGGGGCCGACCCCGACAGAACGACATACATATTGGTGAAGTCGATCCCGCCCATGAACAGCCCGATGATCGGGTTGATCAGATCATCGACAAGCGACCCGACGATCGCCGTGAACGCGGCGCCGATGATGATCCCGACGGCCATGTCCATGACATTGCCCTTGGCAATGAAATCCTTGAATTCTTGAAGCATACTGTCCTCACTACACGTTTGTGCCGGCATGTTTCCACCGGCCTGACCAAAGCGTAGCGCAAAACATATCCCTTTGCATATTGTTTCGCGGGGAAAAACAGTGCGTCCGTACCCGTTGATTGGTGCCTTCGACTTAGCTGCTCAGGCCGCCTGTCAGGACATAGCGCAAGATCTCAACCACCTGATGGGGTTCGCGCGCGACGGCAAGGGCTGCGGCATCCACTTCTTTCAACGGGTGGTCATGTTCGGGTTGCTGCAACACGATCAGGGATTTGCCTTTTGCAGCGGCATATCCGGCATCGAAGGCGGCGTTCCACTGGCGGTATTTCTCGCCAAAGCGCACGACAACCACGTCGGCATCCTCGATCGCCTTGCGGGTGCGGATGGCATTGATCATCGCGCCCTTGTGGTCGTGCCAGTATTTGTTGTCCTCGGCCCCCAGAATGGCAACGCCGCAATCGTCGGACGCATCGTGATCGGTTACGGGGGACGAGAATGTGACGTCCAGCCCTTTCGCACCGTCGATGATCTGTTCGCGCCAATCAGTGTGGATTTCGCCGGACAGGTATACGTTCAGGGTCATGTCATTCCTCCAGTTTGGGCGCGGCCCCTGAGGACCGCGCTGTCAGGTTATCCGCGCAGCGTGCCGCCGGTGGCCTTGCCGACCTTCTCGACGATCTTGGCGCTGACCGCCTCGATCTCTTTCTCGGTCAGGGTGGCGTCGCGCGGTTGCAGGCGCACGGTGATGGCGAGCGATTTCTTGCCTTCGCCCAGCGAGCCGCCGATGAATTCGTCAAAGACGTTCACGTCGGAAATCAGCGCCTTGTCGGCCCCGGCGGCGGCGTTCACCAAGTTGATCGCCTCTACATCGGCATCCACCACGAACGCGAAATCACGTTCGACCGGTTGCAAATCGCTGGCCCCCAGCGCGCCGCGCCCCGTGCCCTTGGCCTTCGGGAAGGGCACCTTGGCCAGATGCACGGCAAAGGCCACGACCGGGCCTCTTACGTCCATCTCGGCAATCGCTTTCGGGTGCAATTCGCCAAACGCGCCAAGAATGTTCTTCGGCCCCAGCCCCAACTTGGCCGAGCGTCCGGGGTGCCACCACGCGTTCATGTCGCGCACATAGGTCAGCTTGGCCGGGGCGCCGATGGCGGTCAACACCGCCTCGACATCCGCCTTGGCGTCATAGGTATCCACCGGGCGACGCGCCCCGAACCGGTCACGCGGACCGGTATTGCCGACCAGAATGCCGGTGATCATCTGTTCGTATTCTTCCGGCTCGCCCCCGTGGAAGACGGGGCCAACCTCGAACAGCGCCAGATCCATGAAGCCGCGCGCCTGGTTGCGGGCCGCCGCTTGCAGAAGGCCCGGCAGCAGGGAAGGGCGCATATGGCTCATCTCGGACGAGATCGGGTTTTGCAACCGCGTGACATCCGCCCCACCGCCGAACCGCTTTGCGCTGCCTTCATCAATGAAGCTGTAGGTCACGCATTCGTTGTAGCCCAGCGCGGCGACCGTCCGTCGCGCCATGCCTTCACGTTTCTGCATGGGGGTCAGGATCGTCTTGGGCACACCCACATGGGCGCGGGGCAAGGGTTTGCCCACCAGCTTGGTCAGGGACGCCACCCGCGCAACCTCTTCCACCAGATCGGCCGAGCCTTGCACGTCAGGGCGCCAGCTTGGCACGTGTGCCATGCCGTCCTTGATGGTAAAGCCCAGCGCGGTCAGGGTCTTGCGCTGCTCCTCCGCCGGAATATCCATGCCGACCAGCGATTGCACGCGATCGGTGTCGAGCGCGTAGGCGCGGCTTGTATTCGGCACTTCGCCCGCCGTCACCACGTCCGACGGCTCGCCCCCGCAAAGATCAAAGATCATCTGCGTCGCAGCCTCAATCGCCTGTGCGTTATACTCCGGGTCGATGCCCCGTTCGTTGCGATACCGCGCGTCGGAGTTGATTTTCAGTGCGCGGCCCGTGCGGGCAATCTGGGTGGTTTCCCAGAACGCGGCTTCAAGGAACACGTTGGTGGTTTCTTCCGTGCACCCGGTGGGCAGACCGCCCATGATACCGCCGATGGACTCGATACCTTCGCTGTCCGAGATCACGACCATGCCGGGTTCGAAGGTATATTCCTTCTCGTCCAGCCCCATCAGGGCCTCGCCCCCTTTGGCGCGGTGCACCCGCAGGTCGCCCTTGACCTTGTCGGCGTCAAACACGTGCAGCGGGCGGTTCATGTCATAGGTGAAGAAGTTGGTGATATCGACAAGGGCCGAGATCGGGCGCAGCCCGACCGCACGCAGGCGCGCTTGCAGCCACGCGGGGGACGGCTGGTTCTTCACGCCCTTGATCAGACGGCCCATGAACAGAGGGTTTGCGTCCTTGGTGTCATCATCAATCGTCACGTTGATCGGGCTGGGGAAGTTGCCTTTGACCTTATGCTCTTTCAGCGGCTTCAACGTGCCCAGCCCACGGGCGGCCAGATCACGCGCAATGCCGCGCACGCCCAGCGCATCGGGGCGGTTGGGGGTAATCGCAATCTCGATCACCGGGTCAACGCGTGAGGGGTCATTGGCGGCCAGCCAGTCGACGAAACGCTCGCCCACCTCGCCCGAGGGCAGTTCGATGATGCCGTCATGCTCGTCCGACAGCTCCAGCTCGCGCTCGGACGCCATCATGCCGTGGCTTTCGACACCGCGGATTTTGCCCACGCTCAGCGTCACGTCGATGCCGGGCACGTAATCGCCGGGCTTGGCAAGGACCACGGTGATCCCTTCCCGCGCATTCGGCGCCCCGCAAACGATGGTCTTGTCACCTTCGTTGGTTTCCACCGTGCAGACCTTCAAACGGTCCGCGTCGGGGTGTTTCTCAGCCGATTTGACCTTGGCGAGCGTGAACGCGCCCAGACGGTCGAGGGGGTTGTAGATACCCTCAACCTCCAACCCCAGATCGGTGCAGGCCTCGGCGATGTCTTCGACGCTCGCGTTGGTGTCGAGGTGGTCTTTCAGCCAGGAGATGGTGAATTTCATGTGCGTATCCTCTTTCGGCACCGCTTAGCGGTCTGCCAAATCCTCAATCAGGTCAAAATGCTCAAACACCAGCATCATTTCAGGGTCGAAGCCGCCGTTGCGGGCAAAAAACGCTTCATGGCCCTTTCGCCAGCCCTCAAGACTGTCATCTTCACCTTCAGCCAACGCCATTTCCTCTGTGACGTCGCAGAACCGGATTTGTTGCACTCTCACAGTTTTGATTACTAGAGCGGGGGTGCCATCCCAGTTCGTGGCGATATCTGTGCGACCGACAACTGGCATGGCCTCGGGTTCATCAGCAAAGTCAGCCAAAGCACCGCAGGTTGCGCGTTTCTTGCCAGACCGAACAAGCGCGATAAGCCGCGCCGAAAGCTCGGGGCCATCGCCAAACTTGAACGTGCCCGCACCGGGATAGGTGACTTGCAGATCTTCCATGTCTTCGCTCACCTGCTCAACCCCCCACGCATGGTCGGCACATCCAGCGCCGCGAAGCCGTAATGCCGCAGCCAGCGCAGATCTGAATCGAAGAACGCGCGCAGATCCGGGATGCCGTATTTCAGCATCGCCAGACGGTCGATGCCCATGCCGAAGGCGAAGCCTTGCCATTCGTCCGGGTCCACGCCTGCCGATTTCAGCACATGCGGGTGCACCATGCCGGAGCCGAGGATTTCCATCCAGTCGTCGCCCTCGCCCAGTTTCAAGGTGCCACCTTCCCATGAACAGCGGATGTCGACCTCGGCGGACGGTTCGGTGAAGGGGAAGTGCGAGGCGCGGAAGCGCAGTTCGATCCCGTCGATTTCAAAGAAGGCGCGGCAGAACTCCTCCAACACCCATTTCAGGTTCGCCATCGAGATATCTTTGTCGATCGCCAGCCCTTCGACCTGATGGAACATCGGGGTGTGGGTCTGGTCGTAATCGGCGCGGTAAACGCGGCCCGGCGCGATCACGCGGATGGGCGCGCCCTGATCCATCATCGCGCGGATCTGCACGGGGCTGGTATGGGTGCGCAAGACATGCGGCGGGCGGTTGTCGCCCTCGGGCATGGTCATATAGAACGTGTCCATCTCGGTCCGGGTCGGGTGTTCGGCGGGGATGTTCAGCGCGTCGAAATTATACCAGTCGCTTTCAACCTGCGGGCCTTCGGCCACCGCGAAGCCCATGTCCCCGAAGATCGCCGAAATCTCTTCGGTCACTTGGCTGATCGGATGGATGCTGCCCTGACGCTGCGGGCGGCCTGGCAGGGTGACGTCCAGCCATTCGGTGCGCAAGCGTTCGTCCAAGGCGGCATCGGCCAGTGCGGATTTCTTGGCGGCGATGGCCGAGTTGATCTCGTCCTTCAGGGCGTTCAGCTTGGGGCCCGCAACCTGCCGTTCCTCGGGTGTCATCTTGCCCAGTTCGCGCATTTTCAGGGCCACTTCGCCCTTCTTTCCGACCGCCTGCACGCGGATGTCTTCCAATGCGGCTTCGTCCGCAGCATTGGCCACGGCGTCGATGTATTTTTGCCTCAGATCGTCCATCCCGGACCCCTTTATTTACGTCATGCCCCTGCTACGAAACGGGGCGTCAGAAAGCAAGAAGCCGCGAGACCTGAAAAGGTCCGCGGCTTCCTAAATTGTCTCTCCGATGTGTCGGAGTTACGCGAGCGCGGCCTTCGCCTTTTCGACGATGGCACCAAAAGCGTCGGGCTCGTGCACGGCCAGATCGGCCAGAACCTTGCGGTCCACTTCCACACCGGCCAGGTTCAGGCCATTGATGAAGCGAGAATAGGTCAGGGCTTCGTCATGCGAACGGACGGCAGCGTTGATCCGCTGGATCCACAGGGCGCGGAAGTTGCGCTTGCGGTTCTTGCGGTCGCGGGTTGCGTATTGGTTCGCCTTGTCGACGGCCTGACGCGCCACCTTGAAGGTGTTCTTGCGGCGACCGTAATAGCCTTTCGCGGCCTTGACGACTTTCTTGTGACGGGCGTGGGTTGTGGTTCCACCTTTAACGCGGGACATATCTGTATCTCCTCTTAGCGGTCGTAGGGCATGAAGCCCTTGACGATCTTGGCGTCGGGGGCGGACAGGGTCGTGGTGCCACGTGCATCACGAATGAATTTCTTGTGACGTTTGATCATGCCGTGGCGTTTGCCGGCCTGACCTGCCAGGACTTTGCCTGTCGCAGTCACCTTAAAGCGCTTCTTGGCGCTCGATTTGGTCTTCATCTTGGGCATTTCCGTCTCCTTCATAGGTTCGGTATTTTTGCACGACTCGGCATGCCACTTGAGCCGGTCGCACATGAAGTGCGGCGTATAGGCGGAATCGTTCAGGCTGGCAAGTGCTTTCTGCCCGAAACTGCGGGCAGGACCCTCAGGCGGTCAGCATCACCTTCAACCGCCCGAAAACCGTTCGGAAGGCGGTGAAAATATCTTCGATCTGATAGCCGCCGGGGCGGTTCATGATCGCCATCGCAATCAGCACACCCCCGATCATGAACATGATCGCCGGCACGCGCGGGGCGCGACCGTCACGGATTGCGGACAGGAATGACGGGATCGACAGCGCAAGCACGATGATCCCGATAACAATAAACGTGTCTTCCCTCATTACTCTCTCCTCCGCACCCACCGTGGTACAACGCTAACAGGTTACTCCTGATCTGTGGCAAAAATTTGCCGTTCATCGCAGGGGGCAACGCGAAGGATATTCGTTGTGCCGGGCACATTGAAAGGCACTCCGGCAGTGACGACGATCTGGTCGTCTTCCGTGGCAAACCCGGCACTGCGCGCCGCCCGCGCGGCCGAGACAACTGCGGCCTTGAAGCGCAAGACCTCGTCCGGGGTCACGAAACAGTTGGTGCCCCAGGTCAGACACAGCCGCCGCGCGGTGCCGCGCAATGGGGTCAGGGCAAGGATCGGCACGCGCGGGCGTTCGCGCGCAGTCAGAAGCGCGGTTGTGCCCGATTGCGTGAAGCAACAGATTGCCTTGATGTCGGTTGTTTCTGCGATTTCGCGGGCGGCGGCGACGATTCCGTCAGCCACGCCACTGCGGGTGGCGACGCGGTGGGCGTCGACCTGATCCAGATAGGTCTGATCGTGCTCCACCTCGATCGCGACGGCGTTCATGGTCGACACGGCCTCGACCGGATATTGTCCGGCGGCACTTTCCGCCGATAGCATCACCGCATCGGTGCCATCATAAATGGCATTGGCGACGTCCGAGACCTCGGCCCGCGTCGGCATCGGGCTTTCGATCATACTTTCCAGCATCTGCGTCGCCACGATCACCGGCTTGCCCGCGCGGCGGCACAATTGGATCAGCCGCTTCTGGATCGGGGGAACCGCGTGAACGGGCAGTTCAACGCCCAGATCACCGCGCGCGACCATGATCCCATCGGAGGCTTCCAGGATGGCCTCAAACGCATCCACGGCGGCAGGTTTTTCGATCTTCGACAGGATTGCCGCGCGCCCCTTCGCCAGATCACGGGCTTCTTCAACATCGGCGGCGCGCTGCACAAAGCTGAGCGCCAGCCAGTCGACACCCAGTTGGCAGGCGAATTCCAGATCGGCGCGGTCCTTGTCCGACAGGGCGGCCAGAGGCAGCACCACATCCGGCACGTTCACCCCCTTGCGGTCCGAGATCGTGCCCCCGACCTCGACCACGCAGTTCGCGAAGTCTTCGCCGCAGTCCCTGACCTTCAGCCGCAGCTTACCGTCATTGACCAACAGGGTCGAACCGGGCTTGAGCGCCGCAAAAATCTCGGGATGTGGCAGGCAGACCCGGTGGCTTTCGCCCGGTGTTTCGTCCAGATCAAAGCGGAACTCCTGACCTTCCTCGATATCCGCCGCACCGGCCGAGAACACGCCACAGCGCAGCTTTGGTCCCTGCAGATCCGCCAGGATCGCGATCGGACGTTCCATATCCTTCTCAACACGCCGCACAAGCGCATGACGCTCGCGTTGTTCATCATGGGTGCCATGCGACATGTTCATACGGAAGACGTCCGCACCAGCTTCGAACAGCGCCCGAATCGTGTCGTAGTCGCTGGAGGCCGGGCCAAGTGTGGCAACGATCTTTACGTTTCGGTGGCGTCTCACGGGAAACCTCTCGTTGTTATTGGTCTTTTTCGCGGGTTAATGGCTCTATGCCCGAAAATGTTAGCGCTGACAACTGGCGCTTGCCTGATGCCTCGCTTAAACGGGTCTGGCAAACATGAATGACATACGCATGACATACCATCCCTATCATATCCTTGGCGAAGATCGACCCTCGCGATGGTTGATCACTTGCGACCACGCGGCCAATACGGTGCCGCCCTGTGTGGGCAACGGCGATCTGGGTGTCAGCCCCGGAGACATGGCCCGACACATCGCCTATGACGTTGGCGCGGCGGGCGTTTCGCGTCACTTGTCCGAACTTCTGGATGCCCCGGCGATCCTGTCAAACTTCTCGCGCCTGGTGATCGACCCCAACCGGGGCGAGGATGATCCGACGCTTGTGATGAAGCTGTATGACGGCACCGTCATCCCGGCCAACCGTCATGTCGATCAAGCTGAACGCGACCGCAGGCTGACCGCGTTCCACCGCCCTTATCACCGCGCCATCGCGCAACTCGCCGCGCGGCAGGCCAACACAGTCATACTGGCCATGCATTCCTATACGCCTCAGCTTCAGGGGCGCGAGAAACGCCCGTGGCATATCGCCATCCTGCATGATCGCGACAGCCGGCTGGCCACCCCGCTGATTGCGCGGCTCAGACAGGAACCCGACCTGTGCGTGGGCGAAAACGAACCCTATGGCGGGCATCTGGATGGGGACAGCATTGACCGCCACGCGGTGCTGACAGGGCGGGTCAATGTATTGATCGAGATCCGTAACGACCTGATAGAAAACGAAGATCAGCAACGTGGCTGGGCCGAACGTCTGGCGCCGATCCTGACCGAAACTCTGGCAAAAACCGGGTTGTAACCGCCACGATCCCAAAAGCGCGGCGCGGCGCTTGACCTTGCAAGGCGTGCCCCCACCTGTTGAAATGCCTACATCGACCGAAAGGACAGGCCATGGACAACCAAACTCGCATTGAAATCGAAGCCGCCGCGTTCCGTCGGCTGCAAAAACACCTGATGGAAGACCGGCCCGAGGTTCAGAATATCGACACGATGAATCTGGCCGGGTTTTGCCGCAACTGCCTGTCGCGTTGGTATCAGGAGGCCGCGAACGCACGCGGTATCGAGATGACGAAAGCCGAAGGTCGCGAGGCTTTCTATGGGATGCCCTATGACGACTGGAAAGAGAAGTTCCAGACCGACGCCAGTGCCGAAAAGCAGGCGGCATTTGACGTGGCGTTCAGGGAAAATGTGCTGGGCGAGAAAGGCTGATGCGCCCGTCCGACCAGTTGGCCGAGTTCACCCGCGAGGCCCTGGCCGCCGGCCGAAGCCGCGATGACATCCGCGCGGCGTTGGCACAGTCCGGCTGGGCAAAGAACGAGGTCGCCGAGGCGCTGGACGCCTGGGCCGACATCGACTTTCCCACACCCGTCCCCCGGCCACGCCCCTATGTCTCGGCGCGAGAGGCGTTCTTCTATGGCATCATGTTCGTGGCACTGGCGATGACCGCCTGGCATCTGGTGGCGCTGCTGCACAACCTGATTGATCATTGGATCACCGACCCGCTGGAAGAAAACGCGGGCCGCTATGTGCTGTCGTCGACCCGATGGTCGATTGCAGCACTGATCGTCTTTGCACCGACCTTTTTGGTGCTGAACCGGCGGACCGTGCAGGCGACCAAGGCGGATCCGGGCAAACGCCGGTCGGGCGTGCGCAAATGGTTTGGCTATGTCACGCTGTTTCTGGCCTCGCTCTCGCTTCTGGGCGATCTGATGGCGGTGATCTATGCGCTGCTCAGCGGCGAACTGACCTTGCGGTTCATCCTGAAGGCCGTGGTGGTGGCTGGGGTTGCCGGAGCGATCTTCGCCTATTTCCGGCAGGAAGCGGACGAGGCGCGCGATGCAGCGTGACGCCATCGCGCCTTTGCTGATCGGGACGGTCGTTCTTGCCGCGATCGCTGCGGGTCTGGCCATCACCGGCGGCCCCGGCAGCGCACGTGCCGAAAAGCGCGACATGGCCCGATTGGCTGACTTGCGCACCCTTGCGGCATTTGTCAGATGCGTGGCCCAAACCACGGGCCAAGTTCCCGAAACGCTGACCCCGGTCGAGGAGTGCGGCACCGACCTGCCTCTGACCGACCGCGCCAGCCAGACGCCTTATCGCTATGAGGCGCTGTCCGAGACCTCGTTTCGACTATGCGCCGCGTTCGAGCGCCCGGAGTTGATCACGGAGTACGACATGGCCGGGGCCAGTTGGCAACCCGAACGGGGCTGCTTTGCCCTGTCAGAGCCATAGCCAACCCCCCATTCGGATAGGATGGGCGCATCCAATGACGCAGGGCCAGTGCGATCAGACCGCCACTTTCAGGCTTTCGTCCAGATAGATTTCGCGCAGGCGCAAGGCCACCCGGCCCGGTTTGCCATCGCCCAGTACCTTGTCGTCGATCTGCACCACCGGCATCACGAAGGCCGAGGCCGAGGTAAAGAACGCCTCGTCCGCGTTCTGGGCTTCTTCGATGGTGAAATTGCGTTCCTCGACCTCCATCTGCGCCTCCTGGGCATAGCGCAGCACGGCGGCGCGGGTGATCCCGTGCAGGATGTCGTTGGACAGCGCACGGGTGATGATCTTGCCGTCCTTCACGATATAGACGTTGTTCGACGTGCCTTCTGTCACATAACCGTTTTCGACCATCCACGCGTCATCCGCCCCCGCTGCCTTGGCCATCATCTTGCCCATGGAAGGATAGAGCAACTGCACCGTCTTGATGTCGCGCCGCCCCCAGCGGATATCGTCGATGGAAATCACCTTCATCGGCTTCACAGTGTCCGCCAGACCCGGCTTTGACTGAGTAAACAACACAACGGTCGGCTTCACCTCGTCCGGATCAGGAAAGGCGAAATCCCGATCCGATGCGGCACCACGCGAGATTTGCAGATAGATCAACCCCTCGTCGATGTCGTTCAAACGCACCAGTTCGCGGTGAACTTCAAGCAGGTCATCCGTCGAAATCGGGTTTTCCATGCCCAGCTCGTCCAGCGACCGTTTCAACCGCTCGGCATGGCCGTCAAAGGCAATCAGCTTGCCGTTCAATACACTCGTCACCTCGTAAACGGCATCGGCAAACAGGAAACCACGGTCAAAGATCGAAATTTTCGCTTCGGTCTCGGGCAGGTAGTCTCCGTTCACGTAAACGGTGCGGGTCATGTCGTCTCTCCTTGGTGTGACGCTGCGAGTTCGTTGACCCGCGCGACGTTTCCTGTTCTGGCTGTTGATACTCGGGTCCGTGAAAGATGCAAAAGGGAAATCAGATGCCAACTGCGACACAATCAGCCCTGATCATGCTGGCCGCCGGGATTGGTATACCCGTACTGGCGGCTTTGAATGCCGCATTGGGGCAGCGGATGGGGTCGCCGGTTGCCGCCGGGGTGATCCTGTTTCTGGTGGCGCTGTTGACGACGTTGGTTGTGTTCCTTTTCTCTGGTGGCTCTGTGAAAGGTGCCATCGGGTCGCCGCCGCATTTGTTCTTTGCAGGCTGTCTGGTTGCCTTCTATGTCCTCACCATCACTTGGGTTGCGCCCAGTTTCGGGGTTGGCAATGCGGTGTTCTTCGTCCTTCTGGGGCAACTCATCTCTGCCGCTGCCATCGACCATTTTGGCCTGTTCGGGGCGCAGCCCAGCCCGTTGTCGTTCTGGCGTGGCGCCGGGATTGCGGTGATGGGGCTGGGCGTGTTCCTGACGCAAATTGCAGGGCGCAGCTAAGCCCCTATCCCCACAATGCGCTAGACGGCGGGTGGACACCATTTTCATCGAACACAAGCGGCGTGTCACGATCCTCAGCCAGCAAAAGCGGCCCGTCCAGATCTGTCACCATCGCACCCTGTGCAACCAGCGTGGCAGGCGCCATCGCAAGTGACGAGCCAACCATACAGCCCACCATGACCTTGTAGCCTTCAGCCAGGGCCGCATCACGCAAGGCCAAGGCCTCGGTCAGGCCGCCGGTCTTGTCGAGCTTGATGTTCACCACATCATATTTGCCGGTCAGTTCGGACAGGCTGGTGCGGTCGTGGCAGCTTTCATCGGCACAAACCGGCACCGGGCGATCCATCCCTATCAGCGCCTCATCCTCGCCCGCGGGCAAGGGCTGCTCCACCAAACTGACACCCAGACGCACCAGATGCGGGGCAAGGTCGGCATAAACCTCGGCCGACCAGCCTTCGTTGGCGTCGATGATGATCCGGGCATCGGGGGCGCCTGCGCGCACGGCCTCAAGTCGCGGCATGTCGTCGGGCGTTCCCAGTTTGATCTTTAAAAGCGGGCGATGTGCATGCTTTGCCGCCTGAGCCTGCATCTGGGCAGGGTCCGCCAAAGACAGCGTGTAGGCCGTGATCTCTGGCCCCGGGGCAGACAAGCCCGCCAGTTCCCACGCCCGCTTGCCCGCGCGTTTGGCTTCCAGATCCCACAACGCGCAATCCACGGCGTTGCGGGCGGCCCCCGCAGGCAACAGGTCAAACAGCGCCTGCCGGCTCACGTCAGATGGCAACCCCATTATTTCATCGGTGACGCTTTCCAGCGTTTCATCATAACGCGCATAGGGTACGCATTCGCCCCATCCCTGATGGTCGCCATCCTGCACGCGCACCGTCAGCACCTTTGCCTCGGTCCGTGACCCGCGCGAGATGGTGAACACCTCGGCCAGTTTGAACACCTCCGCCGTAACCGAGATTTTCATACCCGCCCCCTTGCTGCTTGAATGTTTACCCTAGACCGCCGCCAGTGCATCGACCAGCTTCTCGGCGCCAAACCGGAACGGATCGGTGGCGGGCAGGCCCATCTTGGCCTCGAGATCGGCCAGATAGGACGCCGCGTCGCCATCGCTCATGTGTTGCGTGTTGACCGAAATGCCAATGACCTGACACGCAGGGTTCACCACCTTGGCCATGGTCAAGGCGACATCGCGCAACTCCTCCAAGGTCGGCAGTTTGTAGTCGGGCAGACCGCGCATATGGTCGCGCGTCGGCTCGTGACACAAGATCAGGGCGTCAGGCTGCCCGCCATGGATCAGCGCCATGGTCACGCCAGAGTAAGAGGCATGGAACAGTGATCCCTGCCCCTCGATCAGATCCCAGTGGTCCGGATCGTTGTCGGGCGAGATATATTCGACGGACCCTGCCATGAAATCCGCAACCACCGCATCCAGCGGCGCGCCGTCGCCGGTGATCAGGATGCCGGTCTGCCCCGTTGCGCGAAACGAGCAGTTCATGCCGCGTGCGCGCATTTCCTTGTCCATGGCCAGCGCCGTGTACATCTTGCCGACCGAACAGTCGGTGCCGACCGCCAGACAACGTTTGCCGGTGCGCTTCACGCCGTTGGCGATGGGATATTTGACTTCGGGCAGGCGCACATCGTGCAACGCGCGACCGGTGGCTTCTGCGACGGCGGCCAGATCGGGTTCGTCGCGCAGAAGATTGTGCAGACCCGAGGCCAGATCAAACCCTTCTTCCAGTGCCATGACCAAGACCTTCTTCCACGCCTGCGAAATCACGCCGCCACGGTTTGCGACACCGATCACCAGCGTCTTGGCTCCCGCCGCCCTGGCTTCGCGCAGGGTCATGTCCGTCAGGCCCAGATCGGCTTTGCAACCCTCCATCCGGTATTGGCCCACGGCGTTTTCCGGACGCCAGTCCTTGATGCCTTGTGCAACTTTCACCGCCAGCTGGTCGGGCGCATCGCCCAGAAACAGAAGATATGGTGTCTTGATCATGATCGCGCCCTCAACAAGATTTATCGATGGGATAATCGACGAGGGTCGCATCAAATTTCTTGCGAAATTGGCAAGTTAGACGCCAATTTTCGAATATTCTTCTTTGTGCTATACTAACTATAGAATTTTCTTTCCCCCGATACAGCCGTTCCGTCACCTTCTTGCATTGCTGCACCGCAGGGCGCGTTGATTCTGCAACTGCAAAATGACCTTGCGAAGCGCGCGGTAATTTAATAACGGTTGCGGTCAAGAAATCGCAACTTCATTACCGAAAGGCGACCCATGTCCTTCCGCATCCAACCTGCCGCCCCTGCACGTCCCAACCGCTGCCAGTTGTTCGGCCCGGCCTCGAATACCAAATTGTTTGCAAAAATGGCCACATCTGCCGCTGATGTGATCAATATCGACCTTGAAGACAGCGTGGCCCCCTCGGACAAGGACACGGCGCGTGCCAACGCGGTCGAGGCGATCAACACCGTCGACTGGGGCAACAAGTATCTGTCTGTGCGGATCAACGGGCTGGACACGCCCTATTGGTATCGCGATGTGGTGGACCTGCTGGAGCAGGCAGGCGACCGTTTGGATCAGATCATGATCCCGAAAGTGGGCTGCGCCGAAGACATCTATGCCGTGGATGCGCTGGTCACGGCCATCGAACGTGCGAAAGGCCGCACCAAGCCCATCAGCTTCGAGGTCATCATCGAAAGCGCCGCTGGCATCGCGCATGTGGAAGCCATCGCAGCCGCATCACCCCGCCTGCAAGCCATGTCGCTGGGCGCGGCTGATTTTGCCGCCTCGATGGGGATGCAGACCACCGGGATCGGTGGCACGCAGGAAAATTATTACATGCTGCGCGAGGGTGAAAAGCACTGGTCCGACCCTTGGCATTGGGCACAAGCCGCCATCGTCGCCGCCTGCCGCACCCATGGCATTCTGCCGGTCGATGGCCCGTTCGGTGACTTCTCGGATGACGAGGGATACATCGCGCAGGCCAAACGCTCAGCCACATTGGGGATGGTTGGCAAATGGGCCATCCATCCGAAACAGATCGCATTGGCGAACGAGGTGTTCACACCGTCAGCCGAAGCCGTGGCCGAAGCCCGCGAAATTCTGGCCGCGATGGAAGATGCCAAGGCTAAAGGCGAAGGGGCGACGGTGTACAAGGGCCGCCTGGTGGACATCGCGTCCATCAAACAGGCCGAGGTCATCGTGGCACAGGCTGAACTGATCGCGAACAGCTAGGCGCAAGCGGCCCATCAAGCCAACGGCATACACAGATCAGTCAGCAGATCCTCGGGCGGTGTGTCTCGCGGGTCGTTCAGATAAACCTCGTAACAGGGGGCGTCGGCGGGGGTTTCCCCGGATGTGGGCAACCACCCGCCATACAGCGCGTCATAGCCGGATTTCAACGTCGCATATGGCCCTTTGTAGGTCATCACGGCCGTCCGCCCGCCCTTGATCTCGACGCTGTCGAACCCTTCGGGGATGTCGTCCCCTCGCCATTCCGCCCCGGCGAAACTGCGCAGGTCATCCACGGCCACCGCATCTGCATCGTCATAGTAAACGCCGATCATCGGGCCACATTTTTCCCAAAGGTCGCGCGAACCGATCATGGCAGCGGCCGTTTCGAACTTTTCGCCGATCAACATATAGGCACCTGTGTGCGGCAAGCCGATCACGCGGCGGGCAGGGTTGTCGCGAATTTCAACGGGATGCATCTTCAATCCTCCTCTTCGTTGCAAAAGCGCCGGGGCATCCAGCCGACCGGCTTGACGAAACGCCATCGGGGTCACGCCATAAGAGGCGCGAAAGGCCTGCACAAAGCTGCGGGGATTGGGATAGCCGCAATCCTGCGCGATCTCATCCACCGATGTCTCCTCTCGCACCAACCGCCCCGCCGCGCGATGCAGTCGCATCCGGCGCACCACCTGCGCGCAGGTCTCGCCTGTCATCGCGTGAAAGACCCGGTGCCAGTGAAACCGTGACATGGCAGCGACTTCGGCCAACCGATCCAGCGACAGATCGCCATCGGGATTGTCGTGAACATAAGTCAGCACGCGCAACAGCCGATCTTCATACCGCATGACCTGTCCTTCCTGTTTCGTCTGCGATCTGCATAATCCGAACCACACGCATAAATCTTGCCGATTTGCACGCGTGTTGAAACGGGCAACAGTTGTATTGCCGCCCCGCAAGCGGCATATAGTCAGGAACATTGTGCAACCGGGCTGATCCATGACCAACTATCTTGAGTTCGAAAAACCGCTGGCAGAAATCGAAGGCAAGGCCGAGGAACTGCGCGCCCTTGCCCGCTCAAACGAAGAGATGGATGTGGAAGGCGAAGCCAAGGCCCTGGACGCCAAGGCGAACACGCTTCTAAAAGACCTGTACAAAGACCTTTCACCCTGGCGCAAATGTCTGGTTGCGCGCCACCCAGACCGACCCCATTGCAAGGACTATATCGAGGCGCTGTTCACCGAATACACGCCACTCGCCGGCGACCGGAATTTCGCCGATGACCACGCCGTGATGGGCGGCCTGGCGCGACTGGGCGACATCCCAGTCGTCGTCATGGGGCAGGAAAAGGGCAATGACACGAAATCGCGGATCGAACGCAATTTCGGCATGGCGCGGCCCGAAGGCTATCGAAAGGCGATCCGGCTGATGGACCTGGCCGACCGGTTCGGCCTGCCGATTGTGATGCTTGTGGACACGCCCGGTGCCTATCCCGGCAAAGGGGCGGAAGAACGTGGCCAGTCCGAGGCCATCGCCCGGTCGACCGAACGCAGCCTGAATGTCAAATCGCCCGTGATCTCGGTGATCATCGGCGAAGGCGGATCGGGCGGGGCCGTGGCGCTGGCCACTGCGAACACGGTGATGATGCTGGAACATTCGATCTATTCGGTGATCAGTCCGGAAGGCTGTGCCTCGATCCTGTGGAAAGATGCCGAAAAGATGCGCGAGGCCGCCGAGGCCCTGCGCCTGACGGCCCAGGATCTGAAACAACTGGGCGTGATCGACCAGATCATCCCCGAACCTTTGGGCGGCGCCCAACGCGGACGCCGCGAGGCGATTGCCGCCGTCGGCAAAGCCATCGAAACCGAACTGAAGGCGTTGAAGAAACGTCACAAGGGCGACGCCCTGATGAAGGAACGCCGCGAGAAATTCCTGAAAATGGGCTCCAAAGGTCTGGCGGCCTAATCCACAAGGGGGTCTCTGTTGGACTGGAAAGCGTTCCTGGCCGAAGTCGAAGGCAACACCAATCATCTGGCCAAGGATATTCCTGAAACGATGAAAGGCTTTGCCCGGATGGGCGCGGCTGCCAAAACCAATGGGGCTCTCAGCGAAAAGACCAAGGAATTCATCGCGCTGGGCATCGCCATCTCGACCCGCTGCGACAGCTGCATCGGCTTTCACGTGCGATCTCTGGTCCGTCTCGGCGCGACGCTGGACGAATTGAACGAGGCGCTTGCGATGGCGTCCTATATGGGCGGGGGCCCCGCGATCGCATACAGCGCCAAAGCACGCGAAGCGTTCGAACAGTTCAGCGCGGGCTGAACACGGCACGAAGTTTCATCCCGATGGATAAAACGTATCCAGATTTTCCAAATGCTCGTGCCCCATAATCTATGGACTGAACGATCTGATCCGACAGAACGGACAACCGAAATGGGTTAACACCACGTCGTTCTGGGCATTCTAATTCGGTGCGGTTTGATACATAAATCCAACCGTGTGGGGCGCGACCTTCTGTTCACCTGAACTCAGTCGGCGATCTGGTACATGCCCGCACATACCCATTCCCGGCCGTTTTGTTTTCGGTGTTTTGATTTTTCATGTATTGGAACGCAGAACCGCCGCCGGCATTTCTGCTCGGCGGCGGTTTTGTATTGATTGTTATCGTATTGAGAGCAT
>NZ_BNCH01000012.1 GCF_014656375.1 Aliiroseovarius zhejiangensis
AAAAAAATGCCCAGATCGATACCGCTGACTTCATCCATTCTAGTGCCCTCCGGCAGCACGATTTAGCGAGAGCTCAGCACAAATATGCAAGCTTCAGCGTGATGTTGGAAAAACGGATACCAAACAGACTCTTGGGTGAGCAAGACGCATTCTTAGGGCTGCTATATAGCTTTTCGGTTGTCAGTAGCCCTCAAAGATGAGCACTGGTCTTGCTGTGACAAGTTCCAAAGGCCGGTTCAAGGGGTGTCAGCTGAGGTGGCTAATTGGCAGCTGAGGCATGCTCGCGGCTCGGTTGATGTCGGCTTTCAGCGCTTCCAACCCGTTTGTGCTTCGCGCAGCAATTGGGAGGTATGGGCTCGAAGCCGACGATCGCCGCATGAAGCGCAAATGTCCGCTACGCTGGCTCCAGCACGAGTCTACGCCACTTAACCCTAAAGAAAATGTGCCAAATATCACGGAAGGTCACACATAGCCAAAGTTCATACAAATACTGTTGCGCTTTCTTGTTGCTCAATCAAGATAATTCGCAACATAATTTTGCAACAGCCAGGGTAGGGCGTGTCGTATGTTGCGCAAAGAACCGTTTTTGCCGCTCCAATCTGAATTGCAATCGTTTGCAGCTTTCCTGAAGATGTCAGGAGAGCGCAGGGTCACCGATGTTACGATGTGCACCAACGTCAGCTTTTCTGCTCAAGGGGATAGCCAGTTCAAACACTGTACGATCTTCGGTTGATGTCACTGTCAGCTCACCGGAATGCGCCTTTGCGATCTGATCTGCAATGTAGAGTCCTAAGCCCAGCCCTTGTAGAGACGCGCCCTCTTCGGTGCGTTCAAAAGGCTTAAATAGATTTGGGATGACGTCATCGGGAATTTTCGTTCCAGAGTTAGTAACCGATAGCATAAAGAAACCATCCACTGCCTTCGTAACAACAGAAATTGATTCATCCTGCGACCCATGCGTGACGGCATTGGCAACCAGGTTCGACAACAGTTGATCCAGCCGGGCCGCATCACACGTCAATGCACCATCAAACTTGAACGCCGTCTCGAACTGTCGCTCAGGATGCGCGATGCTGATTTCCTCGACCACGCGTTCAAAGCCGTGTTGGAGATTGTCGATCTGCTTCAAATCAACGGGGATGCCACCCCCCAGACGGGCTCTGGCAAAATCCATGATGCTGTCAATCAGCTTCGCCATCCGATCTGCGCTTCCATCTATGGCAGCAAACATCGCGGCGATTTCTTCGTTATGCGGTTGGCGTGAAGCGATACGGACAGCCGACCCGACAGCCGCCAGAGGATTGCGCAGATCATGTCCCAGAATGGCGATGAATTGTTCCCGCAAGGTGGCTTCGTCCTCCGACGATTGCAGCGCCCTGACGTTTGCTTTCTCCCGTGTCACATCACGCGCACTGCAAACAAAAATGTCGCTCTCGGGGACCGCAACCCAAGATAGCCACCGATAGGTGCCATCTTTGCATCGATACCTATTCTCAAAGTGCAAAGCGGGCTCGCCCGTCTTCATGGTGGAGAACACCGCCAGCGTGCGATCCAGATCGTCGGGATGAAGAAAGTCGGTGAAGACCATGCTTCTGATCTCGGCTTCAGACCATCCGAGCACGGCTTGCCATGCGGGGTTCGTTTCAACGAAAACTCCCGCCTGATTAACGATACCCAACAGATCAGGCGAAACCTGCCAAGTTAGGCTGTGTGTGTCCGCAACAGATGTCATTACACCAGCATAACAGAAGGTTAATGATTGTCATGTGACATACGTTCAGTGACCAATCGTCGGATTGTGATTAATAGCAACTGCCATTGGCCATTGTAAGCTGATGGTTCGTCCTCCCAGACAGCCGGACCGTGACCAGCCTGCTCATGAAGGTCCACAACACTATGTTTCCGCCAAGTCGCTCCGCGCATCGCGGATAATCATCCACGACGAATGCAGGAACAGCCCTGCAATGGCGAAGGCGACGATGAGGTCCGGCCAGGCACTGCCGAGCCATGCGACCAGCCCGGCGGCGATCACCACGGCGAGGTTGCCGATGGCGTCGTTGCGCGAAAACAGCCAGACCGCCCGCATGTTCGCGTCCCCCTTACGGTGTTTCAGGAGCGGCAGGACCGCAAGGATATTCACGATCAACGCGCCCACTGCGAAGGCTCCCATCAACCCGGCTTCGGGCGTCGTCTGATTGAGAACGCGCCAAAGCGTGCTGCCCACAACGCCAAGGCCCAGAATTCCCAGAAACACTCCTTGGATCATCGCCGACCGCGCCCGCCATGCCAGGCTCCAGCCGATTGCGAGCAGACCCAGAAAGGTGATCGCGCCATCACCCAGAAAATCGAGCGCGTCCGCCTTCAACGCCTGCGACCCTGAAAGGAACCCGCCGAACATCTCGACCACGCCGTAGCCGAGATTGAGCAGGACCACGATCCAGAGGGCGCGGCGATAGCTCGGGTCCTTGTAGGCCGGATCGGAGGATGTGTCGCCGTCCTCGATCTTCTCGAAGCCGTAGCCGGTCGCGTCAAGCGCGGGCCACACTTTCGGCAAGTCACCCTCCGCGATCCGCAATGTCATGACGTGGGTCGCGGCAGACACCTTCACATCGCCATCGGCCACGCCCGCAGACCGGGCCGCGCGCTCGATCTCGGCGGCGTCCTTGGCGCAGTCCATGCCCTGCACCCGCATCCGGATCGGTGAGGATGCCGTAGGCAACGTGCTGTTCTCGGCTTGGCTCATGTGCGATCCTCTTCAAGGTGGCGGGCGAAAGGGTTCGCCGCTAACGTATCAGTGGATAATGATATGATGACGAACGACGCGCAAGGCGATCTTTTGGCAGCCGACGCTCTGGAACTGCGGGCAAAGCTCTTCCGGGGCCTCGGCGATCCCAGCCGTCTGGCGATCCTGGATGCGCTGGTATCAGGCGAACGCAACGTGCAGGAAATTGTCGGCGATACGGGGTTGGGGCAACCCAACGTCTCGAACCATCTGCGCTGCCTGCTCGACTGCGGATTGGTCAGCCGCCGCAGCGAGGGCCGGTTCGTCCGGTATCGTCTGGCGGACAGGCAGGTCGCCAATCTGATCCGCGATGCGGACCGGCTCCTCGCCGCGACGGGGGCGGGGATCGACAACTGCGAGCGCTACACAGAGTAGTGCTCATCCGTGCCGCTCCTCGCCATGGCCGCGCCCGCCGAACTCAGCCGGGTCGTCGCAGGCGTGGCGCGCGCACTCCAGCTCCAGCGTCGTATGCTCGATGTCGAACCGGTCTGACAATGCCACCTTGATCTGCTCCTTGACCGCGTCTGCGTTGGACCAAAGACCTTCGGCAATGACGACATGCGCGTCGAGTGCCGCACGGTGTTCGTCCATCTGCCAGAAATGCGCGTGGTGGATGCCCGTCACGCCGTCGATTCCGCGCACGGTCTCCAGCACCGCTTCCGTCTCGATATCAGGTGGTGAGCCGAGCATCAGGATACGGATCACCGGGCCGATTTCCTGGAACGATTGCCAGAGAATGTAGCCCGCGATCATCACCGTCACGAGCGGGTCGATCAGCCGCCAGTCGTAGAGAAGGATCAATGTGCCAGCGACAATTACTGCGACAGAGCCGAGCGCATCGGCAACGTTGTGCAGGAACGCCGCGCGGATGTTCACACTGGATTTGGACATGGCGTAGGTCAGCGCCGCCGTCACGGCGTCCACGATCAGCGCGATTCCGGCGATGATGACGATCAGCCAGCCCTCGACCGGCTGCGGATCGGCAAAGCGCATTGCGGCCTCGTAAAGCAGATAGAGGCCGATCACGATCAGCGTGGTGTAGTTGATGAGCGCGGCGACGACCTCGACCCGGCCATAGCCGAACGTCATATCCGCGTCCCGTGGCCGTCGCGCGATCTTGCGAGCGCCGAAAGCGATGATGAGCGAGATCGCGTCGGAAAAGTTGTGCAGCGCGTCGGCGATCAGGGCGAGCGAGCCGGAAACGATGCCACCGACGATCTGCGCGACCGTCAGGCCCATATTGACCGCGATGGCGGCGAAGACGCGGCGGTCGCCTGCCTCGGGATCGACGTGATGATGATGGCCATGACCCATGACGGCTCCTTTCGATTCGTATCGTTTTCAGTTAGATACGATCTACAGCGACTGTAGGTTCAAGGGGCAATGATGAAAGAATACTCCATCGGGCAGATGTCGCGCCGGACCGGCGTGAAGGTGACGACGATCCGCTACTATGAAAGCCGAGGCCTGATCCTGTCTCCGGCTCGCACGACAGGCAGGCAACGGCGCTACGACGAAGCCGCCCTCGAACGCCTCGCCTTCTTGCGCCATGCGCGAGAACTGGGCTTCGGTCTCGATGACATCGCCGATCTGATGGCATTGGCTGAAGCCCCGTTAAAGGACTGCGCACCCGCCCACGAGATCGCACGCAAGCAGCTCGCGGCCGTGGATCGGCGCATGAAAATTCTCGCGCAGCTTCGGGAGGAACTGGCGCGGATGGCGAACGCGGACGATCCGGGCCATGCCGGAAAGTGTCGCGTCATCGAGGTTCTTGGTGATCATCGGCTCTGTATCGGTGCGCATGAAGCGTAGAGAAGAATAGCGGGTGAGGCTGGCCGTCGAAAATACGCACGCGCATTATGCCCGCGACAGCATGTATCGCGGCTTGCAGCTTGCAAGTATCCGCATACCCCATGTAGGTATGTGCCATGAGTTTAACCCGGCTTCTTCTTGTTGTCATGGTCGCGCTGTCCGCTTCGGTCTCCGCGGCGATGGACGCGGGCCATGCGGCTGTTGTGGAGCATAGCCACGCGGCGATGGATGACATGGCCGACGATCAGCCCGTCTGCTGTTCGGAAAGCTCTGAGCGCTCCCAGACCTGCCATGCGCTTCCCGCGCTGCTTCCCGGTGCGGGCCAACATGACGCCGCCCCCGCTACTTGCGAGGATGTATTCTTCGTTGCTGGCCTGCTGCTGACAGGTATTGAGCCTTCCAGCCCTCTTGATCCACCCCGCGTGGTGTGATGCCCTTCTGCGTCCATCGGGATGCAGCATCCAAATCTGCAATCACACCAGAACGGGCTTTGCCCGTGCGTAATCCTATCGAGAGGAAAAGACATGAAACCGATCAAGACACTACTCGCCTTCACGCCCGCCGCCGCACTTGCGCTTAGTCTCGCCTCATTTGGCGCAGCTGGTATGGCCCACGCTGATAATCATTCCGGCTTGGCCGATCACGGCACGATGCACGTCACCAAAAGCCCGACCTGCGGCTGTTGCGGTGCTTGGGTCGCCTTGGCCCGCGAGGAAGGCTACGACATCGAGGTCACGGAAACCCGAGATGTGACCAGCGTGAAGCTGGACAACGATGTGCCCGGAACGATGTGGGCCTGCCATACCGCGATGATCGACGGCTATGTGGTCGAAGGTCATGTGCCGTTCGCCGCTCTCGCCAAGTTGCTCGAAGAACGCCCGGAAATTGACGGGATCGCGGTCCCCGGAATGCCCGGCGGCTCCCCCGGCATGGGGGATGATCCGACCGCGCGGTACGACGTGCTGGCCTTCGGTGGCGACGCCGGTGAGGGCGAGGTCTTCTACCGGGCCGGTCTGTGAACCGGACTGTGACGCTCGGTCTTGGGGCAGCGGTTCTTGCGGGAGCCGCTGCCCTCGCCTTCGGGTGGGGCACCTCGGCACCGGCCCAGACCGTGCTGATGCCGTCCGACCCGGACGTGGTGGCACTGGGACAGGCGGTCTACGTCGAGAACTGCGCCTCGTGCCACGGTGCGAACCTCGACGGTCAGCCGAACTGGCGGTCGCCCGGCCCGGACGGGCGGCTCCCTGCACCGCCGCATGATGAAACCGGGCATACG
This sequence comes from Aliiroseovarius zhejiangensis, assembly GCF_014656375.1. Taxonomy (GTDB): domain Bacteria; phylum Pseudomonadota; class Alphaproteobacteria; order Rhodobacterales; family Rhodobacteraceae; genus Aliiroseovarius; species Aliiroseovarius zhejiangensis. Next base: position 5,871 of record NZ_BNCH01000012.1, read on the forward strand.
TGGCACCATGACGGCGACACGCTGTTTCAGCTGACCAAATACGGGACCGGGGCTTTGATCGGCGATCCTGACTACCAATCCAATATGCCGATCTATGAAGGCGTCCTGACGGATGAAGAGATCATCGCTGTCCTCAGCTACATCAAGTCAACATGGCCGCAGGACATCCGCGACCATCACGACGCATTGGCGAACAGACAGTGACGCCTGGCACGCTGGCCGTCTCAATGATGTTCTGCCAAAGACGAGCGCTCGACTAAAAATTTACCGTGACGCCTTTTGTAAAAGCCCGATCAGCTCATCGAACTTGGCGCGCTGTTCTTCCGGGTCGCCGCTTTCGATCGCAGCCTCGACGCAGTGCTCCGCGTGTTGTTCGAGGATCAGCTTTTCGACTCCAAGAACCGCAGACCGGATCGCCGCCGTCTGCGCCAGAATGTCCATGCAGTAACGGTCGCTTTCGACCATTTTGGCGACCCCACGCACCTGTCCTTCGAGCCGTGACAGACGGTCCAGCGTTTTATCCTTGTTGGCCTTCATGCGGCGGCGCTCCCTTTTTTGGAACCTTTGGCTGACATTTTCGTTGTATACCCCATATGGGTATATTGAAGAGGCAGACAATGGCACATCAGGACGACACTACAATGGTTTCGCACAACGCGCATCATGATAGCAAAACCGGCAAAGGCAGTGGCTATGGCCGGTTCTTTGCAATGATCGGCACGTCGACAGTGGTGATGTATGGCCTGATGTATCTCAACACATATGCCCTCGATCACGTCTTCTTCTCGCAGACGCGAATGTGGATGGCGCTCTACATGGGCGGGATGATGGCGATCATCATGCTCGCTTTCATGCTGGGCATGTATTCCAACCGGAAAACCAACATCGCGATCTTTGCAGGCGCAGCCATCGCCTTTGCCGCCGGGATTTACCTCGTTCGGTCGCAGGACACGGTGGGCGACGTGGCGTGGATGAAAGCGATGATCCCGCACCATTCCATCGCGATCCTGACCAGCGAACGAGCCAATATTTCCGACCCTCGGGTACGCGAGCTGGCCGATGCAATCATCGAGGCACAGCGCAGCGAGATCGCGGAAATGCAGCGATACATCGCAGACATTGAAGAAAATGGGGATGCGGCCCCCGGCACATCTCGAACAGAACCCTGAGACAAAGGAAGCCAATCATGCCAAAGGATACTCGCGACGTTGCAAACGTAACGACCGACCCTGTCACCGCCGCGACCGGAAAGACTGCCGTTCTCTACCGCATGGCACTGCCGAACCATCTGTGTCCGGCAGGGCAGAAAGCGCGCTGGCTTCTGAAGTCCAAAGGCTATGATGTCGATGATCGACTGTTCCGCGAGCGCCCCGAAGTGGATGCGTTCAAAGAGGAATATGGCGTCCCTACGACCCCGCAAGTGTGGATCGAAGGTAAGCGCGTCGGTGGCTATGATGCCCTGCGCCAGAAGCTCACCGATTACGATCCCGACGCGACGACCTACACGCCGGTGATCTACCTCTTCGCGGTCGCCGCCGCGACGGCGCTCGCGCTGTCCATCAGCTTTCTCGGCACGATCTCGTGGCAGACGCTCGGTTGGTTCATCTCCGTCTCGATGATCCTGCTGGGTATGCAGAAATTGCGCGACATCGAAGGCTTCACGACGATGTTCCTCAACTACGACCTGCTCGCGCGGAAGTGGGTGCCCTATGCCTATGTCTATCCGTGGGTTGAGACGGGGGCAGGTATCCTGATGACGGGCATGCTGCTGACCCCGCTTGCCGCTCCTGCGGCGCTTTTTATCGCCACGGTGGGTGCCGCAAGCGTGATCAAGGCCGTCTATATCGACAAGCGGGAACTGAAATGCGCCTGCGTGGGCGGCAACTCGAACGTGCCGCTCGGGTTCGTGAGCCTCACCGAAAACCTGATGATGATGGGCATGGCCATCGTCATGCTAGTCCAGATCATAGTCTGAAGCCGGTTTGAGCAAAAAAGGCTTTGATTTGTCGCACGAAGCGCCGACCCTGAAAACGCCCCATTATCGTAATTGAACCGCCACGCAATAAAGCCCCCGTCTGCTGACGGGGGCTCCGATCATTTGCCCGCACTTGCCGTTACTCTGCCGCCATCCGCTCAAACTGTGCGGTGCGGTCCATGATGTAATCCACGGCCTTCTGCGCCTCAGATGCGGCGCGGAATATCGCGCGGCTGTCTTCTTTCATCGCCTCCAGCCATCCTTCGACATATGCGGCGCTCTGGTCGAATTCAGGCTCCACCCCGATCTGCGCGCACAGCATGCAGTTTCCGATTTCAGCCACCAGCTCCTCGAAGGCATAGGCCTTGCGGTCATTGAACCGGCCCAAGCGGTCCAGCCGCTTTGTCGCGCCTGTCCAGTGAATTGTCTCATGGGCTAGGGTGCCAAAATACCCAGCCGCCCGATGAAACGTGCCAACCGGCGGCATGTGGATGCGGTCGGTCCTGATGTTGTAATAGGCACGCGGCTCCTCGGTCACGTCGATCTGCGCGCCGGTCGCGGCAAAGAAAGCCGCCAGTTCGGGATCGGCCACGGTGCCAAGATCACGGGGCGGATCGGGCAGGATGTAGAATTCAGCGGGCAAGCCCTCGATCTGGTCGGCATTGAACACGCGGTAGGCCTTGGCATAGGGGATCTGGCGTTCCTTGCCGTTCTCGTCCTCGCGCTCGACGGTGCCGTATTTCACCACGGTTGCGGATTTCTCGCCCTTGCGGACATGGCCCCCAAGCTGCTTGGCCTGATTGAACGTCATCCAGCGGGCTGAGCTGTAATCCTTGGCCATCGCTGTGGCCCAAAGCATCAGGATATTGATGCCCCGATAGGCTTCACCGTTGAACCGTTCCGGCAGACTGACCGATGCCCCGCCGCCGGTCCACGGCTTGCGCCAGGGCGGCGTTCCCGCCTCAATCTGCGCAATGATCTGATTGGTGACATCGGAATAAACGTCAAACTTCTCTTTGGTCATTTGTGACCCTCCTTCGCGTAACGCGGGCCGGGTCTCTTCCCCTTTCCGCCAATGGGCGGGCCTTCCTGTTCTGGTCTTTGGAATGCCCATGCATTCCGAAGGGCAGAGCAGGTAAGGGCAAAGCCCGTCCTGCGGCCTGGCGGGGCCGTGACAACCGGGTGGAGGGCGTGAATTTGGGAGGGACCCGCGCGCCTGCGCGTGGGAGGAACCGGAATTCTCGACCGGAACCGACGCCATAGGCGGCGCTTGCCGGTTTTCTCGGACCTGGCAGGATGGCAGGCGGATCAACAGGATTTGGAAACTGTCAGGGTTGGGGTGAGCGGGCGTCAGCCCGTCGATCCCCTGACCTGACTATCGCACACAGCGAGACCGGCACACTGCCGGGATCACTGAACTCTATCGAGCCATACCTAATTCGATAATATACGATTGATGCCTTAGTTAGATTCGGGCAGAAGAAGATCATGATTGTTTCTATCGATGTGCGCGATGAACCAGACGACTGACCTCGAACTAAATGTCACAACCGAACAAGGCCTTCGGGCGCTTGCCGAGGAGGGACACGCGGTCGAAGTGCTTTGCAAAGCCGATCCTGAACGCAAGGGGCCAAGCTGGTATGGTCTATGGATCATGCGGACGGTCGGGAACGACGGGCAGGAGAAAATCCTTGTCACTGCCAGGACGCGCGTGACGCAAAATGCGATCAGGGTGCGCGAGTTCAAGACTGCAACTGGAGTTATATCATTCCTTGTCGGTATTGGGTTCTCACAGGCGAGCATTCCCATGAAGAACGGGGAAACAACGTCTCATCGCCTCGTCAGTGACTGAGGCCCGGATCGCGGTCGATGTCCCGATCCTTCTCGACTTCCTGCTCCTTCTCCTGATCGCGCTCTTCCTCAATTTCCAGCTTTTCGCGCGGCTTGTTCAGTACGTCCTTCAGGCGCTCGTTAACGGACGGCTTGCGCGCCTCGCGCCCTGTGTCCTCGCCAAGGTCATTCTCGCTGTGACCATCCAGCTTGTGAACCGCCGCCTGGCCATCCCGCCCGGCGTCCTTCTCCATGATCTCCTTCAGACGCTCCCGCGCATAATTGCGACCTTCCGGCTTTGGCGTGTCGTCCTGGTCCCGTGACCGGTCCACGACCTGCGACAACCGCTCACGGATATCGTCCGACGTGCGCCCGTCGCGTTCTTTCGACGTCGCGGCCCGGAGTGCCGCCAGACCGGCGGAAACACGGCCCTGCCCCGCCTCGCGCTCAATGCCGTAGGTCTCCCGCGCGATATCCAGCCGCTCACGCATTTCGCGGAAAGCGGCGCGCGCCTGGCGGGCGGCATGGACCACGGCCCCGCGCTCGGTGACCGGGATGTATTCCCGGCCCTGGCGCTCGGCCATCACCTTTGCACGCCGCTCCATGGAATTGGCCGCTGGCCCCAGCTTCAGCTCCGGGTCGCGGTCCAGTTCCTCGGCAGTCAGCTTGTCGCCACGATCCAGCGCCGTCTCGCGCTGCTTCTCAAGCGACCGGTGATCGACACGCTCGACTTCCCCGACACGCTCCAGCGCGCGGTTCTGCAACTCGGCCCAAAGACCGCGCATTTGCTCGATCTCGACGCCACCGGTCTTGGCGGAATCGAGCACGCGCGTCTTGGTTGTGAAGCCCCCGGCTTCCAGCTTGCGAGTGGAGGTCAGAACATGGGCGTGGTGGTTGCGCTGATCGCCCTCGCGGTGGGGCGCATGGATCGCCACATCGACGGCCACGCCGTAGCGGCTGACCAGCTCCTGGGCGAAGTCGCGGGTGATCTGGGAACGGTCCTCGGCGCTGATCTCGGACGGCAGGGCCAGCTCCCATTCACGGGCGGTGACGGAGTTGCGACGGGTCTCGCTGGCCTCGACCTCGTTCCAGAGGCGGGACCGGTCCGAGGCCCAGTCCGGGGCGTCCTTGGGGGTCAGAATGAAGGTCTCCTCGATGCCCTGCTTGCGGGTGTAATCGTGGACGCGACCTTCGCGCTGGCACTCGATGCGCTCCCCGACACGGTAGGCCGCTGCCGCCGTGGCGGAGCGCCCGGCGCTGCGTTTGATCGTCTTCACGGAGAGGTGGTAGCTTGCCATGCGCCCTCCCCTCGCCCGTGATGCAGATGACGACAAAGCGCGCCGCTGCTGACCCCGGCCCATGCGCAAACATGGACCACCGGGTCAGCCGTCTTTTCCCCGATGTACTGCGCCCCGCCCCGGCGTGGTACAAGTGGCAAAGACAGCCCGCCCGAAGGGGTGCATCGCACCTCTGAGGCGTGGGCTTGCCAGTGAACTGCCCCCAGATCCCCAGCCTCATGGGGGGCGGGATATGGGGACAGATCACTGGCGGTTTGCCGGGGGCAAACCCGGTTCGAGTCGGCACCGTCAGGTCTGCCGGGGTGCGCGTTCGCACCGACACGAACCTCCCGCAAGGGAGACGCCAGCGGCAGACCGGCCCCCACCGTAGGGCATCGGACGAGACGCTGGCGCGACCTTGCGGGACGCGATCCAACCGCTGAGGTTGGGCTGGGATGGTTTGGAAGGGGCAGCGCGCCCTTCCATGTCGCGGCGGCACGCAGCGAAGGGGATGGCCATCGGCCGGGGCTTTGCCCCAGAGAGATCGCACGCAAATCTCGGAACCGCAGGTGGAGAGTTTGCATAAGTGCGCCCTTGTCCTTTACAGGCCTACGGGTAAGCGCTATCGCTCGATCTGACAAGACCAACCTGTCCACCTGCTCTTTTCAAAGATGGAGACGCGCATTGGCAGACACCGAACTCGAACGGGCCGAGAAACGATACGCCCAGGCCAAGGCCCGTCTTCAGGCGCTGAAGAACCGGGAAGCCACCAGACAGCGCAAGCTCGACACGCGGCGCAAGGTGATCCTGGGCGGGGCGCTTATGGACCTGGCGGAACGGGATTCTGGTGCTGCCGCCATGCTCGACCGGTTGATCCGCAACCTGCCACGCGAACAGGACCTCAAGGCCTTCGCGGACTGGGAAACCCCCTCCCCTGCTCCGTCCAACTCTGATCCGGAAACGCCGTCCTGATGCGGGGCGTAATGCTTGTCTTCGGAGGGCTGTTCCGGTTCTTCGGTCGGTTGATTTTCATGCCCATCCTGTTGGGCTGGATGATCGGCGCTGTCCTGTTCGGCGCGATGATCGGAGCACTCGTCGCCACGCCCTTCGTCTTCGCCTTCTTCGACCAGCCACCCGGCGAAAGCGCATGGCAGTGGCTGGTCTTCGGCCCGTTCATTTTTGTCGGTGGTATCTTCGGGTTCCAGTACTGGCGCATGGCCTCTGGCGCGGACGCCTTCTTCGGACTGACCGGCGACAGCCACGGCTCGGCCCGCTTCGCCAACCGCAAGGAGCTGAAGAAGCTCCAGCGGGAAGACGGTCTCTTGATTGGGCGCAACCCGCACACCGGACGGCTGCTGCGCTATGATGGTCCCGCCCATCTGATCACCCTCGCCCCTACGCGGGCAGGGAAAGGCGTCGGCACCGTGATCCCCAACCTGCTGGCGGCGGAGCGCTCGGTTCTGGTCATCGACCCCAAGGGCGAAAATGCCCGGATCGCCGGGGAAGCCCGGCGGCGGTTCGGAACAGTCCATGTCCTCGATCCATTTGAGGTCTCCGGGATGCCGTCTGCTGCCTACAACCCACTCGACCGGCTGACACCGGACAGCCTCGATCTGGGCGAGGATGCGGCCTCCCTGACAGAGGCACTTGTGATGGACCCGCCGGGACAGGTGACGGAGGCGCACTGGAACGAGGAGGCCAAGGCCATCCTCGGTGGGCTGATCATGTTCTGCGTCTGCCATGAGGACCGCGACCGCCGGACCCTCGCCACCGTCCGGGAATATCTCACCCTGCCCCCGGAAAAGCTGCGCGCGCTGCTGGAGCTGATGCAGGACAGCGATGCGGCAGGCGGGCTGATCGCCCGCGCCGCCAACCGCTTCCTCGGCAAGGCAGATCGCGAAGCCGCCTCGGTGCTATCCAACGCGCAGCGCCACACGCACTTTCTGGACAGCCCGCGTATTGCCAAAGTTCTGTCGCGGTCGGACTTCCACTTCTCCGATCTGCGTCACCGGATCACCTCGGTGTTTCTGGTGCTGCCTCCGAACCGGATGGACGCCTACAGCCGCTGGCTGCGCCTTCTGGTGTCTCAGGCCCTTCAGGACATTGCACGGGACGCAGAGGCGTCCGTGAGGCCCCTGAGCGACCCCTCAGGCGCTCAGGGGGACACACAGCGCCTCAAGACACCCACGTTGTTCCTCCTGGACGAATTTGCCGCTCTGGGCCGCTTGGAGGCCGTGGAGCGCGCCATGGGGCTGATGGCGGGATATGGCCTCCAACTTTGGCCGATCCTGCAGGACATGAGCCAGCTCAAGGACCTCTACGGCGAACGCGCGGGCACCTTCATTGCCAATGCCGGGGTGCAGCAGGTCTTCGGGGTGAATGATTTCGAGACGGCCAAGTGGCTGAGCCAGATGATGGGACAGGAAACTGCCGGGTTCCAGACCGATAGCTTCAAGCCCGGTGACGGCCCCAGCTTCAGCAACAACCTGACGGGACGCGATCTGCTGACCCCCGATGAAATCATGCAACTCCGCCCGGAAAACCAGCTTCTGCGCGTGCAAGGGCAAGCCACCGCCGTGGCGCAAAAGCTGCGCTACTATGCCGATCCCGAGTTCAAGGGGCTGTTCGTCCCGCAGGACCAGTAATCCGAAGGACGCCTCCCGATGCCAGACCAACCCGACCTCCCTGCCCTCTCCGACGATGATCTGCGCGAAACGCTTGATCTCATGGCAACGGCTGTCGCCAGCATGTCCGATAGGATCGACGATCTGACCGCCGTGGCGGACAAGCAGATCAAGGTCGCGACAGAAGCGCGGATCGCGGCCTTCGCCGCACGGGACCAGACCAACCCGAAAAAGTACGGGGATCTTCTTGGCCAGACACTCGATAGCCACCTGGGCGCAACCGCTGACGCGATGACTGAGATTGTCAGACGCCTTGGCGTCCAGACGGACAAGACCATCGGGGCCTTGGCCAAATCGGAAGATGACAGGTCCAAAGCCTATCGAGAGGTGTTCGAACGGGAACAGAAAGTGGATCATCTCAAAAGCCGCCTGCCCTGGTTTGGTCTGGGTGCATTGGTTGTGGCCCTAGTGCTGACGGTGACGCTTCCTCGTTTCCTGGCCAGCAACGCGTCCACATGCGCTGTCCTCGGGGCATCCTGGACCACGACAACCACGGGTGTCGATGCGTGCGTGTTCTATCAGAGGTAATGGGTGAAACGCGGTCGGTGATTGTCTGAACTTGAGAGGCTGGGTGTTATATATGTGTTAGAATCTGTGTTACGGGTGAGCAGATTACCCGTAGTCACTTGAAATTTAAAGATTTCTTATGATGTTCGGTAACTGATAACACGAATCTTGGTAACTAAAATCCTGCTTTGGGTAACTGATAACACGAATCTTGACTGCGGTAACTAAAACCACGAATGTGGACCCATGGTAACTGATAACACGAACGCCCTCGCCCCGCTCCTTCCGGATCGCCACCCGCAGCATGACCTTTTCATCTGCGATGTTGCTGACGCCGTGTTGAAGGACGTGATGCAACATATGGAGCATCCGTTCTACTCGCTTTCAAAGAAGCCGGAAACGACGGTTAAGCGATACGAGAATGGCAATAAGTGGCTGCAGATCACGCCCAGTGTGAAGGGTCTCGCAACGATCTACGACAAAGACATTCTGATCTACTGCATCAGCCAGATCATGGCGAAACTGAAAGAGGGCCTTCCGGTCTCGCCCCGTGTTCGGATCAATTCCAGAGAGCTGCTTATCTTCACAAATCGCGGTACAAGTGGCCGGGAGTATCAGTCCCTTCTTGATGCCCTAGACCGTCTTGAAGGAACCCGTATCAGGACGAACATTGTGACCGGGGACGAAGAACAGGTCGATGGGTTCGGCCTGATCGACGCTTCCTCTATCCGCCGCAAGCATGGTCTCGACGGTCGCCTGCTGTGGTGCGAGGTGAAGCTGTCGGATTGGGTCTTCAACGCGATCCGAAACGAAGAGGTTCTGACGCTGCACAGGGACTACTTCCGTCTGCGTAAGCCGATTGAACGGCGGGTGTACGAAATTGCTCGAAAGCACTGTGGCCAACAGAAATCTTGGCGTATCACGCTGGCCAAACTGCTTCTCAAGACTGGTTCTCAAAGCCCTCAGAAGCGCTTCCGGCAGATGATCCGGCAGCTCGCAGAGCATGACCACTTGCCGGATTACCACGTTACCTTTGAGGATGAAGCCGACATGGTGGTTTTCACCAATCGCGGCACGATGTCCCCTGCTTCGCTCGTTGAAGGCAGTATTCCTCCTTTGCAGTCGGATACCTACGAAGAAGCGCGCCATGCTGCTCCTGGATGGGATGTACGCTTTCTTGAACGCGAGTGGCGCGACTGGTGTGTGGAGCCTCCTCGTAACGCTGATCGGGCTTTTGTTGGGTTTTGCCGGAAATGGTTCGAGAAGCGCGGGAGACCGTAGGATTAAAAACCGGTAATAGAAATAAATCCGGTTATGGATTTAAATCAGGTGTTGGATATTTTTCCGGTACAGGATATAAATCCGGTAACAACAAGGCGGCAGGATCGAGCAATGCCCGTTATCGTCATGGCAAGCCCCAAGGGCGGGGTCGGTAAATCAACTTGCGCTGTACTTCTGGCGTCTGAATTCGCCCGAATGGGAGCGGATGTCACAGTACTGGACTGCGACCCGAACAAATCTCTGACCAGATGGGCATCGCACGGCGTGCCCAAAGGTGTGACCCTCAAGAATGAGATTGGCCGCTCAGAGATTGTTCCAACAATCCGGAGCGCGGACGGCGATGGCAAAATCGTTATTGTGGACCTGGAAGGGGTTGCCTCCCAGCTTGTAAGTCGTGCGATTTCCCAGGCGGACTTGGTGATCGTACCGATGCAGCCGACCGCTCTCGACGCAGAGATTGGCTCCGAAGCACTGGCATTGGTACGAGAAGAAGAAGAGGCGCTTGGGCGTTCGATCCGGCATGCCGTGGTTTTGACCAAGACAAGTGCCGCAGTCAAAAGCCGCGTCCAGAAGGAGCTGGAAGAGCAGCTCAGAGGGGCAGGGATCGACGTGATCGAGCCATCCTTGGTAGCACGCGCGGCATTTTCGGAACTGTTTGCCTATGGCGGCGATCTGACCGCGATGATGAATGACCCTGAGATGATGACAGGCGGTAAAGTGGATAAGGCGTTGATCAACGCCCAAGCATTCGCGGAGGCTGTTTATGAGCGGCTCAAATAGACTTGCAGGCCTCAAGGCGCGCCCGAAGGACACGACTGTTGAAGAGGTCAGGCGTGTGGATGAGGTTGGAGAGGCGCGGGGGTTCCTAGACAGGACACCCCGCAAGAAGCCTGGCCGCAAACCTAGCCCTCGCACACATCAACTGCACCCCAAAGTGCTCCCTGAAGTGGGTGATGCGATAGCGTCTGAAGCTGAAGCTCTCGGAATTACACAGGGACAGCTTATTGAGCGCATGTGGGCGGCGTATCGAGGCTGAAATCTTCAGTCGCGTGATCCACTGACCAATGCTGTGGCGTGGTTCTTGCTATAGTATTCTCTAAATGTTCTTGCCTTTAGGTAATATTAACCGCACAGTGTCAGAAAAATTCCCGGATAATCACAGAGCGGAACTGACCTGACATGACAGAATTTGAGATGCTGCTGACGCAGAGTGGCTGGTCAATGCCTGAAGCCGCGAAAGCTTTGGGATATTCCGAAGGCCACCTCTACCGCTGGAAGCGGGGTGAGGAAGTGCCGCGCGAAGCTGTAGTGAAACTGCTTCGGATGGAAGTGCGCTCAAGACAGCGCCATGACAGCAACGCATCATTCTCTTTCATTGACCTCTTTGCGGGGATCGGCGGACTGCGCAAAGCCATGGAAGGGGCAGGGGGGCGTTGTGTCTTCACATCCGAATGGGACCGTTTCGCTCAACAGACCTATCACGCCAATTTCCCGGACAATCGTCCCATCGCAGGTGATATCCGCGAAGTAGACCCTCAAGATATCCCAGGTCACGATGTTCTTGTGGCCGGGTTCCCGTGCCAGCCGTTCTCGATCGCGGGGGTATCCAAGAAAAATGCACTTGGACGCGCGCATGGCTTTCTCGATGAAACCCAGGGTACGCTGTTCTTCGACGTATTGCGCATCCTGATGCACCACCGTCCGGCAGCCTTCATGCTGGAGAACGTCAAGAATCTGAAAAGCCATGACAAAGGCAAGACATTCGAAGTGATCCGGCGCGCGCTGACCGAAGAGCTGGGCTATACGCTGCACACGCAGATCATCGATGCGGCCAACTTCGTCCCACAGCACCGGGAACGGATCGTTATGGTCGGTTTCCGGGAGAAAACTGATTTCAGCTTTGAAGGGCTGCATTTGCCGGGTCGGCAGGGCAGGGGTATGAGGGATATCCTGCATCCGGAGAACGGGACTGAAGCCCCTGAGGGGCATTTCACGGTTGGGCCGGATGCGAAGGTCAGTGACAAGTACACGCTCTCAGACAAGCTATGGACGTACCTGCAGGATTATGCCGCCAAGCACCGCGCCAAAGGCAACGGGTTCGGGTTTGGCCTTGTTGATGGTGACAGCATCGCAAGGACGCTGTCTGCGCGCTATTATAAAGATGGCTCGGAAATCCTTGTCAGTCGCGGTGAAGGCAAAAACCCCCGCCGCCTGACCCCCCGTGAATGCGCAAGGCTGATGGGATTTGATGACAGCTTCCGGATTCCGGTTTCGGATACTCAGGCCTACAAGCAGTTTGGCAACTCCGTAGCCGTGCCGGTCTTTGCGGAAGTCGCCCGGCTGATGCTGCCGCACGTCCTGAAACTGATGGATCAGCCCCGGCTGCAAAAGGTTGGCTGACGTTCATTCTGCTGACGCGCGCCGTCGAAACATGGCGGCGATCCGGGGGAAGGATACAAAGCCGGAGTTGATGATCCGGCGCGGGCTGCACGCCAAAGGGTTTCGCTACAGGTTACAGGGCAGGGGCCTTCCCGGCAGACCTGACCTTGTTCTGCCAAAATATCACGCCGTGATCTTCGTGCATGGCTGTTTCTGGCACCGGCATGACTGCCCTATGTTCCGCTGGCCACAAACCCGACGGGAATTCTGGCGCGAGAAAATCAACGGCAACGCCCGGCGTGACGCCGAGGCTATTGGCTTCCTTCTCGACGTGGGCTGGAGAGTGGGTATCGTATGGGAATGTGCCCTCAAAGGGCGCGGCAAGCGGCCTTTGCCCGAAGTGATTGACTCCCTTTCTCTCTGGCTGTCCTCTGACACAAAGCAGTTTTGTGTTGAAGGCCAATGGATTGACTGACCCCCTTATTCGCATTCTCGATCAGATGGCAGCTCATGGAGCGACGCGTTTCTACGCCAAGCAGCTCGCTCCGAATGACAACTCCAAGAACCAGGTTTATCTCGGCGGCGGGTTTGGTGCGCTGAACATCATCCCGCATGGCGAGATCGAAGAGGACGGCAGTCAGGTCGCAGGGTCTGTGCGGGATCGTGCGAAAGCGCCAGTCGATTTTTGGTGGATGGACGAACAAGGCATCGCGCCCGCGCCAGATGCTCAGTTGATCCTGTACCCCAAGTACCCTGAGGTGCGCATGTCCGGCTTTCTGCGCGGCGCTGCGCGTGCGCCAGCACCGCTGATGCGATCACGCGATGAAGGGCGGGTGCTGTTCTTTGGCATCTGCCCAGACGGGCGAGTTATCGGCCATGTTGTCGGCAGGGAAACCCCGGAAGCGGCGGCTCTGGCTGACAAAGTGGATATCCTGGAAGCCTCGGGTGTCTTCCTTGATCTGCAATCGCTTCGGCAGAAGGGGGCAAGCTCCCGCCAGATGCTGCTCGATGCTCTGCGCCGCATCCATGCCAAAGGCTGGGTGCCGTCACAGAAGATGGGCAAGAGCGGGGTGGCTGCGCCCTACAACGCGCGGAATGGCGGCGGATACACCCTGGAGGCAGAACTTGGCATTTCACCCAACGGATACGCAGAACCGGACTATCTGGGCTGGGAGGTCAAACAGTACGGCGTACGGGATTTCGTGAAATATCTTGCGAAAAGCCCAGTCACATTGATGACGCCCGAACCGACAGGTGGTCTGTATCGGGATGACGGCGTCGAGGCTTTTCTGCGCCGGTATGGTTATCCCGACAAGTCAGGCAAGGAAGGCCGGATAAATTTCGGGGGCGTCTATGCCAACGGCAGAGACTTCCACGCCGATACGGGTCTGAAGCTGGTCCTGGAGGGGTTCGATCCCGATGATGGTAAGATCACTGATGTGGACGGGCAGATCGCGCTGATCGACAGCGCAGACGTAGTTGCTGCCTCGTGGGGCTTCAAAGGCGTGATCGGTCACTGGAACCGTAAACATGCCAAGGCTGTCTATGTGCCATCCCTGATGCGCGCGCCGCCACCGGAATACAGCTACGGTTCGCGCGTCGAGCTTTGTGAGGGAACGGATGTCCTGCTTCTGTTGCAGGCGCTGGCCTCAGGCGCGGTGTACTATGATCCCGGGATTAAGATGGAGAAAGCAGACACGCCTGCTCCAGTGACCAAGCGGCGAAGCCAGTTTCGGGTTAAGCACAACGGACTTTTTGGACTTTATCGAACCAGTCGGCAGGAGCAATTGGTTTGAGCATTCGGACATTCGAGCTTTGCACAACCAGTGACAACTCTATTCGGCTGCAGCATAACCGACGATAATGTAAGTAAGCTTTCGCCACCAATGTTAAGCCGCTAAGGTGGCGTACAATTTTGTCACCGTCGGGACTATTTTACGTCTGATAAATCCAAGGTTCTACACCACATGCAAACAGACATAGACCGACGTTTTCGCCCTAGAGCTCGAATTCTTCAGCATCTAGGAGATCAGTTGATAGGCACTCCACGACTTGCTGTTTTCGAACTTGTCAAGAATGCCTACGACGCAGATGCATCCCAAGTAGTTGTAGAAATCGCCGGCATAGGATCAGACGATCCCACCATCAGAGTAACCGATGATGGCTCAGGTATGTCGGTGGATACAGTCCAGGATATTTGGCTGGTCATTGCCCACGATCACAAAGAGAAACAGCTCTCCAAGAAAAAACGGACAGAAAAAGGGCGCTTGCCTCTCGGGTCTAAGGGGCTGGGTAGATTGTCGGTTCACAAGCTTGGCAACAAGATCCGCATGATTACCCGTGCAAAGCACGAGCAAGAGGTCGTTGTAGATATCGACTGGAATAAAATGATCGAGCATGAGTTCTTGTCTGATGCCGAAGTTGATATCGAACTACGCGATCCAGAAGTCTTTACAGGAGAGCTAACAGGTACCGAACTTCAAATTATGGAGCTTCGCGACAAGCGCTGGACGCGTGGTGAGGTCCGTCGTTTGTATCGGCAAATAACATCGATCTCCTCGCCATTCGGACAGGTTGGCCGAGACGACTTCCAAGCTATCCTGCAGGTCCCTGATGTTCCGCAATGGATCGAGCGGCTACCTGAACCAACAGAGCTTCTGAAGCGAGCACCATGGAAATACACGTTCGAGTTTGATGGCGAGAGTTTCTGCTACCATTACAGCTTTAGAGGCATTCCTGGCATCCAGCGGCAGGCAAGAGACGTTGAAGAGCGACAAGTGTCTCTCTTGGTGCCTCCGCCAGAAGCTGAGGATGACGATCCTCTTTTCAGCGGGAAAGCACAATCCACAAGTCTACGCAAAGTGATCGCTGATCTGAAGTCAATCGAAGGGATTGGTCCGATATCTGGCGAGTTTTACGTGTTTGACCTGACTCCACGTATTGCAAAGCAAATGGGTGAGACAAAGCTCATCAAAGACTTTTTGGACGAAAATGGGGGGATACGGGTCTACCGCGATGGCATCCGCGTTTACGATTATGGTGAGCGGAGCAATGATTGGCTCGGGCTTGATTTGAAGCGCGTCAATAATCCAACACGCGGACTTAGTCGCAATATCGTTGTAGGACATGTTTCCATCAACCAAGACAGTAGCTCCAGCTTAGTTGAAAAATCCAACCGTGAAGGCTTCATCGAGAACGAAGCTTATGAAAGATTTAGGAAACTGGTTCTGGGAGCTATCGATCCACTTCAAAGAGAGCGTGAGGTCGACAGGAAAGCTATTCGGGAACTCTTAGGAGAGGCACAAGACCCAGAAGTCCGAAGTATTATGGAGCCCGTCTCAAAGATTCGCGTTATTGCCAGTAAGAACAATCTGTCTGGTAAAATTGACCCATTGCTGGACCGTATTGAGTACGAATACGTTGAAATGAAGAATCGGCTTCTATCAACCGGCATATCAGGTACTAGCCTAGCCGTGGTTTTCCACGAGATCGAGCAAGGGGTGCGGTCACTTTATAAGAATATGGAAAACCATCCTGAGCTGGAAAGCATAGCGTCTCAAGTGGAAGAGATGATGAAGCTACTCGACGGTTTTTCCGACCTGTTGCGTAAGAAAGACCGTAAGCCAACCGATCTCAAGAAGCTCATACGAAGGGCGCGCGATCTAAACAAGATGCGGTTTAGGCACCATAATGTGAAGTTAATTTGCCCCGCCGTTGAAGATGACGCTCCTGAAGTTATGGTTTCCTGTTCATTCGGACTAACACTAGGGGCCATAACCAACATAATCGACAACGCTATCTATTGGATGCGTGCGAAGTGGCCGAATGAGGACGATACGGGGCGCTCGCTCTACATCGGCATCGATGAAGACTTTGACAATGGACCCGCCATCATCATTTCTGATACAGGCCCTGGCTTCCGCGACCTACCTTCCGAACTTGTTCGCCCTTTTTACACAAGAAGGCCAGAGGGCATGGGCATGGGACTGTACTACGCAAATATGGTGATGGAACTCAACGACGGCGCGCTTGTCTTCCCAGATCACTCGGAAGTCGACGTCCCAAATGATTTTGGTGGGGCAGTTGTCGCGCTTCAGTTTGCAGAACTTAAGGATTGATGGATGTTCTTACATTCCAGATTTGTCGTTGTGGACGACAAAGAGCATCACCTGAATGGCATAAAACAGACCTTGGACGCTCTTAGGCTCGACTGCCATTCTAAGCTGTACGACGATGAAAGCGTTGGCGATTGGGAGCCTCTACCGGGAACCCGTATCCTCTTTCTGGATCAAAACTTGGTCACTGGAGCGACATTCGGCACTGCTGATAACAAAGTCGCATTTACTGCAATTCAGGATGTAATAACGAAGATTATCAGCCCAGATAGCGGTCCATATGGCTTGGTGTTGTGGGCTGAAGAACCTGATCTGGAAAGCTTGAAAGCAAACCTTTTTGAACGCTTCAATGGAGACGATGCACGTTACCTTCCTGTATTCTTCGCCGCACTTCAAAAGGGCGACTATATCGATACGAATGACGGGACAATCAAAGAGCCAAACAAACTGCAAACCGATATCAGAGATCGGATGACCCAAAGCCCTCAAATGAAGGCGCTACTGAGTTGGGAAACTGATGTCGCAGTCGCAGCGGGAGCTGTCCTAAGGTCCATCGTTGATTTGGTACCGTTGGAAAAAAGACCGACAGCTGACTTTGGTAAGGAGCTTGGAGAAGTTCTGTACCGGATATCGCAAGCAGGAGCGGGGATCGACAGAGCACAGGAAAACCCCAGGGAGTCCATCAATCGTGTACTTGTTCCTATTCTAGCGGATCGCATAACAGAACATGACCCGCAAGGCGATGCAACGGCGTCTTGGGATGAGGCCTTGAACGCCCCGGAAGATCCAAAGAATCCTGTACCGATACCCGTTCAGGCCTCCGTGAACACAGCAATGCACATATCGTTCGCGCGGGCTGAAGGCAGCGTCCCGATAACACCAAAAGAGCTGGGGGCTGTAGTTGAACTGCCCGAAGGCGATCTGGATGGATTTCTCCAAGGACACTTTGGATTCGACCGCGCAAAGTTTTTGCAGGAACTCTTCAAGATAACTGAAGAAGAGTGGCAGGACTGTACTCCAAGGCTCATTCAAGTTGGGGCCGCATGTGACGCTGCGCAACCAAAACCTGGACCTCTGTTGTATCTCTTTGCTGTTGAGTGGCCATTCGCCAACGCTGATGGCCTTAAGGCAAAAGGCGTTAAGGGAGGTGATCCAAAGAAGAACCTTTCTTATGACTCAGGTAGGAAGCCAAAAGAGCTCGAATGGCAATCGCCGGTCCTTAAGATCGGAGATTTGCCGCAAGATGGGAAGATTTCAGTCTTCAAGAATCTTTCTATAGGACTACCTCCGGCAGAGGCCGAAAAATTGAAAACGGTCTACAGGTTTCGAGAGGAACTAGTTTCTCAACTGACACAAGATTATGCGCGTTATATTTCTCGTCCTGGAATTGTAACGCTGTAGAGATCGGCCGAAAACATCAAGTTATCGGGTCTGATAGCGCCTCACGCATAACACGGCTGATTGTAGATCGGTGAACGCCAAAGATACGCGCGGCCTCGGCCTCCGTGCGCTTGCCAGAGCGCACCATGTCGCGGATTTCCTGTCGTTGGTCGTCAGAGAGCTTCGGCTTGCGCCCCGGGTAACGTCCTTTCTTGCGCGCGCGCGCCAGACCGGCATGGGTGCGCTCCCGGATTATCTCGCGTTCAAACTCGGCGAAGACGCCAACCATTTGCATCATCATCCGCCCTGCGGGCGTGGTCGTGTCGATGGCCTCTGTAAGTGACCGGAATCCGGCCCCAGCTGCGTCGATCTTCTCCATGATAGACAAAAGGTCTTTCAAAGACCGTGAGAGCCGATCCAGCTTCCAAACGACCACAACGTCGCCTTGGCGGATCTGATCGAGCATCCGATGCAGCTCTGGCCGATCCCAACGGCCTCCGGACGCACGTTCCTCAAACACACGTTCACATCCGCCCGAGGAAAGCGCATCGAGTTGTGCGGCGGTAGCTTGTTCGTCGGTCGATACGCGGGCATAGCCTGTGATCACCAGCGTTACCTGGCGGTGTTCCTTCAGCGCTAAGTGGCGCCGATTACCAGCGTAGAGCGTGCGGCCTCGACGACGTCGTCAGTAACGAGTGATAGCTCATTGATCTTTAGGATGCGTTCTATTTGGACAAAGAGGCGATGCAGCAGCCGGAAGTTCCCGCCGGTGATGCGGGCAATGGATGCGATCGCCTGGTGATCGGTAAAGTCGGCGGCGTCCAGTTGCAGGCCGAGTTTCCGCCAGTGGCGGGTGAGGACGAAGGTCAGTTCATCCCCCTTCAGCGGGCGATAGTGGTGTGCGAAGCCGATCCGGCTGTAAAGCTGCGGATAGCGTTCCAGTTTTCGTTCCAGACCAGGCATCCCGATCAGGATAACGCCGATACCGGTCCGGTCGAAGATATCGCGCACATGTTCAAGACTTTGCGTTGAAAGTCGTTCGGCCTCATCGACTACCAGAACTTCGATAGACCCTTGAGTATGGCGTTCCGGAATAACCATGCTCGGGTTGAGCGCCAGATCGATGGAACCTTCTGCGCGGGCTATAAGACGGCGTAAATCTTCCCGAACCTCCCGAACCGGGCCGCCGACTGTCGGTGTGTAGAAAACTGTGCGTGACTTGGCCAATGCCTCATAGGCGATGGCGTCCGATGCGTCGCGTGGCCCCCACTCCGTCAGGAGCGGTTCGGCCTTGTCCCACCGGGCGAAACGCCGCGCCGACATCGTTTTCCCGACACCGGCCGTGCCGAAACAGATTCCGATATACCGGTGTTTCTGCACTGCAGTTGCGAACTCGACAAAGCGGCGATGCTCTTTCGTGGCGATGAATGTGCCATTGCGCTGTCCCGTCATTGTCAATCATCCGACTGATAGGTTCGGAGTTTCGACTTGCGTTGCGGTCGAGGCGCGGTCTCGGCCGCCCTGCGGGCTGTTCCCTCCGGGAAATATTGCGCAACGACGCCGACCCGTTCATTAATCTGCTGGCGCAGGGCCCGCCGCTGCGCCGCACGGGCTGTCTGTATGTCTTTCAGCGTGATCGTCTCATGGGCATGTTCCGGGCTGATGGCGCGGCACAGGAAGCGGTTCTTGTGGAAGACGCGGATCTCACCAAGGTCGCGCGGATCATATCGGATCGTGACGCTTTCGCCGACGTAGGGAGCAAGGATCGTGCTCATGAAGCGCAGCCCTTGAAAATGCACACCGTCGCGGCGCACGAGCCGAGGCTTCGCGACCATGACGAGCAGCAGGTCGAGGTCGTCGATACTGTCGGGCATTTGAGGAAGCCAGCCGTCGGCGCACCACGATGTCAGCGGCGGCAGCCCCGTCTCGCGATGAGTGCGGACATTGTAGGTCTCCGTGATCCACGCGCCGATGACGGCATCGAGATCGGCCAGCGACAGTTTCGGCGGGGTTTCTGGTTTCCCATTCACTATATTGCCGGACAAGTCCGAAAGCAGTTCTGTGTTCAGGGTGCCGAAGAACCGCTCGATCTTCCCGCGGCCCTGCGGTCACGCTACGGCGGAATGGATTATCTGGAACCGCAGGCTGGCAGCTGCCTGTTCGAGATGTTCGGATGTGAAGTCGCTCCCGTGATCGACATAGAGAATTTCTGGAATCCCGCAGATCGGCCAGTCCGGATTCAGCTTGCGCCAGATGGCCTGTCGAAGCGCCAAGGACGTTTGCAGAGCCGACGGTGCGCCGAGAAATACCAGGTATCCAGCGATTGCGCGGGAATAGTCGTCCATAATCGCAGTCAGCCAAGGCCGCACCGCTTTTCCGTTCGCGTCGATGATCAATATATCCAGCATCGTATGATCCGCTTGCCAGAGCGCATTCGGTGCACTCGCTCTGTGTCGGTGGATCAGCTCGAAGCGGTCTCGATAGGCGCCCGTCCCATCCTGCGCTAGCGTGACCATCGCAGGATCGAGTGCCTGCACGATGGAATGAACGGTGCCATAGGATGGGACCGGCCAATCCCTGCTCTTCGCAATCGCTTTGGCGCGTCGACAGATCGCGGCACAGGACAGCCGGGGCTTGCGAAGTGCCAGCCCCTCGATCAGAGCGATCAAGGGGTGGGGTAGTTTGCGAGTGCCGTAATCAGATCGCTTCCTGACCTTTAGCCCGTCCAGACCTTCCAGCCTGTAGCGCGACAGCCAGCGTTGCGCCGTCCGGATTGGCACATCAGCCGCGCGGGCGGCAGCGACCAGAGAAACGCCCTCTTCCAGATGAGGCCGCAGAGCGGCGAACCGGCGCATCGCTTCATCCACTCTGCTTCTCTAACCTGTCCGAAAGGGGAACGCTGAGCGGACGCCGTCCCGCCTCCGGGCCACACCCTATATTTGAGGGGAAAATCGATTCTCATTTAGCTGGTACGGTGATAGTATCATTGAACGGGCCTTTTGCGTTACAATTCTACATGGCTCCAGAACAATTTTCCCGAAGGACGCCCCCATGTCTGAAACTCGTATTGGATACGCCCGATGCTCGACCGATAAACAGGACCTTGCCGCTCAGAAGGCAACCCTTCTGCATCTCGGTGTGACTGCGGACCTCATCTATACTGACCATGGCTTGACCGGAACGAACCGCGAGCGGCCAGGACTGGCGCAAGCCTTGGCCGCCGTAAGAGCCGGCGACACGCTGGTGGTCCCGAAACTCGACCGGCTGGCCAGGTCGGTTCCGGACGCTCGCTCTATCGCAGACGAGTTGGCAAAGCGCGGGGTTAGGCTTGCCTTGGGGCCGTCGGTCTATGATCCGCACGATCCAATGGGAAAGATGTTCTTCAACATTCTTGCGACCTTCGCCGAGTTCGAAGCTGACCTGATCCGCATGCGCACCAAAGAGGGCATGGCAGTCGCCCGCGCTAAGGGGAAGCTGAAGGGCAAGAAGCCCAAGCTGTCAGATCGCCGCCAGACAGAGTTGCGGCGCATGTATGACACGGGCGACTACTCCATCAGCGATCTGGCAGAATTGTTCGATGTTTCGCGGCCGACAGTCTATCGCGTTCTACAACGGACGCCGAGCGCTGAAGTATCCATCGAAGCGCGCTAGCTGACCTTCGCCGCGTTCTACATCAACAACTGCTCTGCGGACTTTGCTGCCGTTCGAGTTTTGGCTGTTAAGGTCCGCTTTATGCGGTTTGCGACAGCCGTCATTCGTCCTTGGGGCTATCCGAGATTTTCACGGTTTCGATTGCGCGGCCAAGTTCACCCGAAAGCAGAGGCTTTGACAGCATCGCCAGCGGACGGATTGCCGCCCTCTCCTCGTCGGTCACCTGGTGCATGCTCCCGCTCACGATGATGGACGGAATATCCATCTCCGCACGAAGCACGAACGCCGCATCCTGCCCACGGCTCCCATCAGCAAGCTGAAGATCGACGATTGCAAGATCAGGAACCGACTTTAGGGCCATCTCGATCGCCTTCGTCGCGGTCGCGGCAATGCCGACGACGTCATGTCCCATTTCTTCGAGCTGCCCTTCCAGATCAAGCGCGATAAAAATGTTGTCTTCAATTACTAGCACTTTCAGAGCGGCGGCTCCCTCACTCGGGAAAATAAATGCGTGTCCGCCAGCCATTCTTGCCCTCTACTTCGATTGTCCCGCCCAATTGCGACGCCATCCCCTTAATCAAGCGCTGTCCGAGACCCGACGATGGTGACTTGATCTCTAAACGATCAGTAGACGAGCTTGTTCCGTCATCTGCGACCTCGAGAACGATCGTGTCGCCGCCGCTACGCCGTAGGCTGATGGTGACAGCGCCTTCGTCTTCGTTCCCGAAGGCGTGCTTGAATGAGTTGGTCACCAGCTCATTCACCGCCAGGGACAGTGTGATGGCCTTGTCGGTTGGAAGCCGGATCGGTTCCACGTCGAGCGCGATTTTCACGCCCCGGCCTTCACTCGAAAGCGAAGCGTCAAGGTGCTCTTTCAACCTTTCCATATATCTGTCGATCTGAACCGAACTGACGTCTTCGTCCTCGTAGAGCGAGGCATGGATCGCCGCTACGGCGTTCACGCGCGTCGTAGCGGCCTTGAGCGACGCGCGAGCCGCCGCGTCCTCGGTCGCGGATGCTTCCAGGTTAAGGATGCTCGTCACCATCTGGAGCGAGTTCTTCACCCGGTGGTTAACCTCTGCGATCAGGAGGTCACGCGCGCCGACCGCCTCGCGCAGGCTCTCTTCGCGTTCGCGGATCGATGTCGCGTCAAGCACGATGCCGACGATCCTGACATGCTGCGTATCCGGATCTCGAACAGATTCGCCGTGCCCAATGGCCCATCGCACGGTTCCGTCGGGGTGCATTATCCGGTAGTCGAGATGCAGGTCGGACCCAATGGTGCGACCGGCGCGCTCAATCTCGGCTATGGTCGCCCCATGGTCATCGGGATGGATGCGGTCAAAGAACTCCTGTGCCGTTGTGACAGTCTCTCCTGGTTCAAAGCCGAACAGGGCATCCAATTGCGGCGAGCGGGTCAGCCTCCCGGAAGCCGGGTCGAACTCGAAGTAGCTGAGCTCCGCACCGCGCATTGCAGCCCTTCGCTTCGCAGCGTCAGCGCGCTCCCCCAGAATGCTCCGCGTGACGTCTTCGGCTGTATGGATCACGTGGGTCACCCGTTCCGGCTCGGATGCGTCGGCGAAGACGGGTGAGTTCAGGATGCGCCAATATCTTGTGCCGTAGCGACCGTCGGCTTCCTGGACATCGTGCTGTCGCAACGGCATTTCCTGTGCCTCGCCAGTCGCGACAACTGCGTCTGTCGAGGCCTGCAATTCCGCCTCGGCGTCCGAGTTCGGATCATCTGGATTAGCTGGGAATGCCTCGAAAACCCGGTTCCCGATTAGTTCTTCGGGCTGGCGGCCCAGCATGGCGCAATAACGTTGGTTCGCCGCGACGATCCGGAGGTCCGGCGTGAACACCATCTGCGCCGTCGGCGCTGCGTCGAAAAAAATGCCCAGATCGATACCGCTGACTTCATCCATTCTAGTGCCCTCCGGCAGCACGATTTAGCGAGAGCTCAGCACAAATATGCAAGCTTCAGCGTGATGTTGGAAAAACGGATACCAAA
>NZ_BNCH01000013.1 GCF_014656375.1 Aliiroseovarius zhejiangensis
GCTTGCGTGACGGCCCTCGGCGCATTGGCGCTGGAGCAATTACTGAAGAAAGGTTCCGGAACCCTGGGGAACTTCTAGAGAACATTGACGGCGGAGGTCAATTCCTTGGGATGATGGCTCCTTGTGACGACGGCTGCGCATTGCACGCACCGGCCCAACCCTACAAGCATCTGTAAACAAAGGAAAACCACTGACAGCCGAGCTGCCAGTGGTCATTTGATCTGTGCCAAGAGGTCAAAAAACACCCCCGAATGGCCAAGTTATGCTATGTTAAACAACAACCAACCCAACGCAGATCACCCGCACTTGTAGTGTATAACGGCGCCAAGTCCACTTTCATGCAAGCATACGTAAAATAACAGAAACCCAAGAGCGCCAATCGGACATCGAACACTTCAACTCCTTTCCGTTGGTTCAGTTTGCAGAGATCTTCAAAAAAATGCGGGGGCTCGGCCGAAGCAAAGTCTAACCAAGGCTCAGTTCATGAAGAAGCCTGCCAGCCCATGCTGAATCTGTTAAAACGGCCCTCCTTCGCGCGGGAGAGTGCGAAATCGAGAGGCGAGTTGGCACGCGGCCAAGACCAAGAAATACGACATCTCTATGATGCTCCGAAAGAACGTCGAGATGCTCTTCGCACACCTCAAGCGCATCCTCGGTCCCGGACGGCTTCGATTGCGCGGCTGTTGCGACGCAAATGGCGAATTTCTACCCGTTGCCACCGCACAGGACCTCCACGAATTGGCGAAGATCTTTCCTGCACCGCAGCAACCGCGCCACGCCTGATGGAAAAGGCGCTCGCGCCCACCTCAAGCGACGACACTCCGCGCTCGCAAGCGGATGTTGTTCCACAGAAGGGCGGAGAGCTGACCTTCGCTGCGACTTGCAACAATGGCCGGACTGAAGCCAATAACAGGGCGGGGGCATGGGAGAATGAGGAGAGGCCGTTCGGCGGTCGGCGTCAGAAGTGATTCTCGAGCATACTTTTTGAAATTACAGACACTGCCAATTCAAAAAGCAGATTTGCTCGAGTAGCTTCTAACGACTCGATAGCGATGGAATTCGAAGAACAAAGGCGAAGGGCGCATGGTGGAAGGTCCGATCAATGAAATTGAAGCATGGTCGAAGAAGCTTTCGCCTTGGCGGCAAGACTGCTTGCGTCGGCTCGCGACCAGCGACGAACTGACCGATACAGATCTCGACGAACTACTCGCGATGATAAAGGAGACAGCTGGCTTAGATCTTCCCACACCGGCACCGACGCCAGTCCCGTTTGCCAAGGACCATTTTGGCGACTGCAAGCGAGATCCGATCGTGCTCAAGGGCATTGCCAATGTGGAAAATGTTAACCGGCTCGTCTCGAAAGCTGGTCTTGACTTCTGCCCCAAGGCGTTGACGGTCGTTTATGGTCGGAACGGCAGCGGCAAGAGCGGCTTTGTGCGGATCTTGCGCACGGCCTGCCGGACGCGCGTAGAAAATCCGGCCAAGCTTAAAGTCCTTGAGGACGTCTACGGCGGCAGCAGCGGGCCACAGGCGGCCGACATCATGATTGATGCGGGCAGCGGCGACACGTCGATCGCCTGGACGACAGGCATGACGGCTGCGCCCGAACTCGCGCGGGTTGCGGTGTTCGACTCGCTTTCCGCTCAACTCTATGTAGATGGAGGCAATCAGATAAGCTATTTGCCCTTTGGCCTCGCGCTTCCACACCGGCTCAATGCCATCTGCCTCAAACTCAGGGACCGGCTTGAAGCGGAGCAAGCGATCGCCGTAGGGAACAAGGTCAGTCTGACCGCGATCGAGTTTCCAGTCCAGCGTGCCACCAGCGCTCAAGCTTTCGACCGCGCACTCAGCAAGTCCACGACCGACGCCAAAATTGATGCGGCGACCAAATTCTCGGTTAGGGACCAAGAACGGCTCGACGAGGTCACGTCGTTCTTGTCGGCGGGCGCCGCAGCCGTTGCAGACCTGACAGCGCTGATAGGCTGGATGGAGTCCGTTGCCGGCGAATGCGAAACTGCCGCGACCGCGTTTTCGGACACGTCCTTGTCGAGTTTCACCACCTTGCGGAATACTGCCGTCACAGCGCGTCGCACCGCGCAATTGTCGGCAGGTGAACTGTTCACGGACGAGCCGCTTCCCGGCGTGGGCAGTGAGAGCTGGCGTGCGCTGTGGGCCGCGGCGCGCGACTACTCGGTGCGCGAGGCCTATGCCGGTGCCGAATTCCCGGTCACTTCGAGCGAGACAGGACCGGCTGCCTGCGTGCTGTGCCAGCAGCCGCTGCACCCAGACGGCGCCGCGCGGTTGGAACGTTTTCAAAAGTATATGGATGATACGCTCGATGTTGCCGCGACCAAGGCCGAAGAGGCGGTCGCACATGCAACCAGCGGACTTGCGGCGCTGAGGCATCTAAGTGCTGAGGACTTCGCCGATCGTGTCGAACAGGTCCGGCAACGCGAGCCGGAACTGGCCGAAGCGCTATCGAACTTTCAGCTTTCGGCGACCCATCGGCGATCTGACGCCGCTGCGAGGCTGGCGGGCGAGGAAAGCGCGCCCGTTCCGCCTATCGTCTCGCCGCATGCCGAGCTGAAGGAACTCGCGAAGAAGCTTAGGGACGAGAAGGACGGGCTCTCCAAGGCCGGTGATGCGGAGGAGCGCGAGAATCTGGCCAATGAAAAGGCGGAACTTGAAGACCGGAAAATTCTGACATCCAACCGTGCCAAGTTGGTCTCGCGGCGGGATCTCCTCGTGAACGAGGCCGCCTATGCCAAGGCGCTTGCCGAAGTAAAGACCAAGGGCATCACGCAGCGCGCGAACGAACTGGTCGATACGCATCTAACATCCGCAGTAATGAAGCGTTTCGATGCCGAGCGCGAGCGGTTCGACATCATGCATCTTAGAGTCGGGCTTTCGCGCAAGAGCGGTCAGACCAAGGCCGAATTCGAGGTCGATCCTCAGACCAAGCTGACCAAGGTCACATCAGAGATCCTGAGCGAGGGCGAGCAGCGAGGGCTCGCGCTGGCGGGCTTTCTCACCGAGGTGGCGCTGACCGACGGCTCCGGGCCGATCATCATAGACGATCCGGTATCGTCGCTCGACCGCGACCGCAGCGCGAGGGTCGCCGAACGTCTTGCCGAGGAGGCCAGCCAGCGGCAGGTGGTAGTGTTTACCCATGACATCATCTTCTTCAACGAACTGTGCAGCGCTGCGGAGAGCCAAGGCATCGAGCCGGTGACGATCGCACTGTTCGGCGACAAGGATGCCGCCGGAAAGATCGATGCCGCTGGCATGGTCTGGAAGGGGCTCAACGTTGCCAAGCGCATCGGAAAAATCAAGAATGACTTCGCGCCGTTGCCCAAACTGTTAAAAACGAGCCCGGCCGATTATGAGTATCGGGTGAAGCATCTCTATGGTAGGCTCCGCGACACCTATGAGCGCGCGGTCGAAGAGATCATATTCAAGGACATCGTGCGCCGGGGCACTGACGTCATCCAGACGCAGCTGCTGCGCTATGTTACCTTGTCGGACACGCTGGCAATCCGGTTCCACGAGGGCATGACGCGGGCGAATACTTACAGCCATGACAATCCAGCCGCAGACACCGTTTCGGTCCCCAAGCCTGAAGACTTCGAGGCTGATATCGAGGCTTTGGAAACACTCGTCAAAGATTTGAAAACCGAGAGCTTGGCCGCCGAAGCGGCGCGGCCACAGATGAAGCCAAAAAAGTAGATGCGACACATCCCTTTCATTTCCTCGAACGAGCGTGATGAGGTGCGAAGCAGACCCACTTTTGGGGGCAGCCGAACGTCGGGTTTGGGCCGTCCACGCTGCCGCGGAGCGTGTTCGAACTGAGAGATGCCGCGCTGCACCCGAGGTCGGCTCAGAGCCCAGAGGGACCGACCCGGGTCGCAATTACGCTACGCAAGCGCTCCTCCGCTCCTACCCAGCTGTCATCAATCGTAGTCGTGATCATCCCCATAGTCAGGCTCAACATAGCCGAAATCAACCCATTTATCATGGTCCAAAACTTCGACTTCAACGACATCAAACTCGGCTTTGGGATCACCATAGATCGTGACCACAAGCGACATTTTCTGTGTCGCTTCCGCGGTTGCATATGCTCCGCCGATCGAAATGTATTCACCCTCATCGCGGACTTGGAACGAGAAGCTACAAGACACGGAAATATTTACATCGACAAAGGTCTCAAAAACAAAGACTTCTTCTGCCTCGTCATGATCAATGAGCTTGAATACAGGGCCATCGCGAAACTCGAAGCTTTGATATTCTTTCTCTTCGACTTCGGGTTCATAGCTGAAGGCAGCACTGGCTTCCGGGTAGATCTCCATGCCTTCCACAAAGGACATCAGTTCATTCTCAATTGCGGAATGCAGTTGGTCTGCCTTCCCGTCCGCGACTTGGTTTGACAGCGCGGCACACACTACGCTCGGAACTTTCTGGAATAGGGACATTGCTGCCCCGAGTTCCCGCGCATGTATCAGCCACGCGGATTGGTTGCAGAAGTTGAGCCACCCACCATCAGCTGAGACCACCAACATGAGTTTGTCAGCGTGCTTCGCGAATGCCTCAAGGCCCTGTAGTGCCATAGCATCCGGGAACTCAAACT
Source organism: Aliiroseovarius zhejiangensis (assembly GCF_014656375.1). Taxonomy (GTDB): domain Bacteria; phylum Pseudomonadota; class Alphaproteobacteria; order Rhodobacterales; family Rhodobacteraceae; genus Aliiroseovarius; species Aliiroseovarius zhejiangensis. The sequence goes on from NZ_BNCH01000013.1 coordinate 4,625, forward strand.
TCTTGGTCTCCTTGCTCTCAAACGGCGGCTTGACTTCAAAGTAGGCGTTGAAGAGATCTCCGGCGGAAACTAAGTCTGCCGTGACAACCAGTTTGTAACCGGTCCGAGCTTGAAAATCGGTCCAGCGCCGGGTCACACACTGCTCCGGCGTTTCCCCCAGGGCTACACCCGCGACGATTGCCTCGCGCGCTGCCTTATCCAGGTTGCGGGCTGCGCCAGACCTTTTCACGGCGTCCTTCAATGCTTTGTCACCCGAAACTGCGGCTTCAACCATGTGCCGATAGACTTCGCCGACCACAACATCAGAAAGAACGAGGTCGACATCAGATGCCTCGAACTGAGAAAGGCGCTGTAGGAGCCCATGCTCGAGCCCGTTCTGATATTGGCTAAAAATCGAGGTATCGATACTCAACAGAGTAATCTGCCCGCGGCTTATGGCGTCGTCGATCTCGGCAGCGGTTAGTTCAGGCAAATGCGTAGATCTCCCGAGCAGACAAGCATGAGGTATGAGCCGCACAGTTAACCATGTCACCTCCAATTTCGGCAGACCGAGGACGAATCCGTGATGCGTAGCAGTTTGTAGTCCGCATATGGTTTGATGGCAATCGCGCCGGACGCGGAGCGATCCGCCTGCATTCTGCTCACAGCCGACGTCGGAAGAGGCTGATGTCGCGATCATAGCGAAAGCCAGGTTAGTCCGCACTGAGTCGGTTTGGGGCTGCCTCGACCTCGCAGCCGCAGCGAATGGCCGGTCCGGCGAGCCGCGCTGCGGCATTCAGAGGATGCGATGAATGGCAGCTTCGGGCCGGGAGCGTCATTGTTCCATGCCTGGTCAACCAGTCATTCCGCCGCAACGTAGAGGCCAAACTGACCACGCTGGTCGTAATATGCTTTGCAGCCGCGGCATGGGCGTGCCTCTCGCTCCCGGCCCAGAGCGGCCGCTCATCATAATCGCCGGTGCTGCGGCGCAATACACCAAAACGGCCATTACAGCCTTACGCTCCATTAAAGCCGGCTGACATCGAAACCTCTCCGGTCCCGTTTATCAAGAAGCTCATGGCCTCCCTTGTATTTCGTGCATTCGCGGGCACAATATCGAGCGAATGCAAGCAGTGAGAAGGGCGCCGGTTGAGGCAAAGGCAGAACAAGGTCAAATCGATGGTGCCGCTGGATCAGCGTTTCGAGATGGAGCACGGCATCCGAGGAGAACGTTTTCGGAGTGCGTCGGGTCTCTGGATGGCGACTGATCATGCTGATGGGGAGTCCTATCTGCTATGGCTAATCGAGAAGACCGGCTGCGCGGTCGACTACGATGTCGCGCGCATACTTGCGGACACCGTGCGGCGCGTCCGAGGTCTTATAGCCCGAAAATCCGCACGCGAGGTCCTACTGGAGGTGATCGACCTCGTCGAAGATGATCGAGAGATTGGAATCCGTCTGGCTGGCGCTGACGGAACGCTGGCGACACTCACTGGCCGAAGCCGCCGAATGCTCGGAGACGCCGCCCGGACTTTGTCCGGCCGGGTCGGCATTTGGCACCAGATCGCGCGACTCGTTCGTGGATTGGGGCATCTCCATGCGGCCGACATCGTCCATGGCGGCATCGCAGATGACGCCGTCTTCACGGCCAGCGTGGAGCCGCTGGAGTTGAAGCTCGGTGGCTACGAAGGCTGCGTCCATGTCGGCTCGCTCAACAGCGGAGGCGCGGGCCTCCTTCGTCCGGGCACCGTCGTCTCTCACGGCCAGGATTGGCGTGATCTCGGAAGCGTCGCCGCGGGACTCCTGCGCCAGAACAACGCGGACAAGACGGCGCTCCTACCACCGGAGCAGCGATTGTTTGATCGCCTCCGGGCGCCGCCGCAGTTCGCTCTCATCGAGGGGGAGGCTCTGGCTGTAGAAATCGAGGAGCTATGCTCGGAACTGGAGCGAGTGGGCTCAAGCGGCCGGTATGAATTGGTGGTGACACCGGGGCGTGATCTCCTGTGGCGCGATGTGCCCGCCTTGACGCAAGGTCTCATAACCGCTGCGGATGCGGACGCGCTGCTGGCCTTCGTCCAGGATGATCTGACCGCGGAGGCACCGCAGGCTTGGCGCAATCCAGGCCGGCGCGACCGCACGATCCAGGTCTTCAGTCAGCGCGCGGTCTATGATGTCCGCCCTCTCACCGAGGACGAACGGATCGGTCGCATTACGGGATGCAGAGTGCGCGGCCCGGGCGACGGCGCGGTTGACTCCGAACCGATTAACGCACGGGTGCATGTCGCGCGCGACCTTCACGAGGCGCGAGACCGCGTCGCACGGACCGGCGGTGGGGCCATGGCCTGGGCATCGGTCAGAGCAGCCAAGCCGACGGCGCCGAGCGCCGTCGATCCGGTCGAATGGCATGCGCTCGTCCTGATTGAGGTCGCGGCGCTTCTCGAGGGACGGCTGCACCACTATCCGGTCGAGATTGTCGATGCCCCGGATACAGGCCTTGTGCGAATTGCGGCGCGCACGGACGCGGTGCGCGATCGCTGGCGGGCCACGTTCGGACGTATGGAGGCAGCAGCCGAACTGCAACGCGAGATGCTACGCGATGACGGCAGTGTGGAATGGACGCTGACGGTGTCGGACGCCCTTACCCTCGGCCCTACCGCGCCGAAGCTATCCCTCGAAGACATTGTCGATGAAGACGGGCAGCGGCTTTACGTGTTTCGGCATGAAGGAAACTTGCCCGTCGAGGCGCACGTGATGTTGCGGCCGCGGCCGGACCGGGGCACCGAGACCCAGATCCGCAGGCGGCTCCGGCATGTCGTCACGGCGCGAGACAATCTTGATCTCCTCCGTGCGATCGGAAACCCGCGGAGTGTCGGACTTGACCCCGCACTCCACGCCATGGCTGCGCCGGGCGCTCCGCCTGATGAACTCGACCCGTCAAAGTCCGATGCGTGGGAAGCGATCTGCCGTGGCCACTCGATCGACCTGGTGGTCGGTCCGCCGGGTGTCGGAAAGACATTCCTCGTATCCCGCCTTGTCAGCAGCATCCTCTCCTCCAACCCGACCGCGCGCGTCCTCATTGCTGCGCAGAACCACGAGGCCCTGGCGGAGATGGAGCGCACGCTGCGCGAGCATTTCTCGGAGGCAGAGCGCGACCTGATCGTCGTGCGCATCGAGCGCCCCGCGGCGGACCTGAGTGAAACCCAGCTTCAAGACCAGGCGCGCACGCTACTCGATGCCTTCGTGCTTGGTGACGCAAGCCCTCTTTCGCGCCGGCGGCGAGAGGCTGTCGAGCGTGTCCTGCGTTGCTCCGGTCCCGAAGGCGATGTGGGCCCGGAGGGAGAGGCGATCCTGCGGGACACGGAACACCTGATCCTGCGCAGCGCAGATGTGACGCTGGCGACGGCGAATTCCTCCGTCATCGAAGAGATGGTCGCCGAGGGCGAGCAATTCGACTGGGTGATCGTGGAAGAGGCAGCCCGGGCGAGTGGCTCGGAACTCATTGGCCCCCTGCTTCTGGGGGCCCGCCGGGTCCTGATCGGCGACCACCGTCAGCTCGCGCCGTTCGACGCCGAGCGCAAGGCACGACTCTATCGCGACGATGCCGGTGAAGCGCTACTCGCCGACGCTCCGGAGCTGATCGAAGCTGTGTCCGACCTCCCAGACGCGGTCGGGAGGTCGCTCGAGGCCTTGGCCAGCGATCCGAGCCTTCGCGCCGACGCACTCGGGGCAGCGCTTCGACTGGAACAGCCGTTCCGAGAAATCGCCGAGGCGACAGAGGAGATGCCCGCTGCCCGGGGCGGGCCGGTCTCAATGCTCACCGAGCAGAGCCGCATGCATCCCGCGATCTGCGGCCTGGTTTCCGACACGTTCTACCGTGGGCAGCTGACAACGGTGGGTCGTATTGCGGACCGCCCCTGCCCGATCACGCCGGCCAGCGGTGCGCTGTCACCCCCGGTCGTCTTGTTCGACCTACCGTCGTTGAGCCGCGCGCGGGTGAAGGCGTTCGAGGCATACGACGGCACTTCGCCCTGCAACCGGGCCGAGGCCGTAGCGCTATTTGAAGCCCTCGACCGGCTGGGTCCTGCAAACGGCGCTACGCCAACGCTCGCGATCCTATCGCCCTACACGGCACAGTGCCGCATCCTCCATGCACGCGTGGCCTCGCGCGTCGACCGTGAGACAGGGCTCCTGAATGGCTTCGCCAGCCCCAAGGGCGACGGTGTGTTCGTTCAGACGATCGACAGCTTCCAGGGTGGCGAGGCCGACCTGGTGGTGGTGAGCACCGTGCGTAACAATCAAAAGATGGGCCGGCATGCCCTCGGCATCCTCGGCGACCGCAGACGTATGAACGTGTTGCTCAGCCGTGCCAAGCACAAGCTCGTCCTCGTAACATCGACCGGCTTTCTCAAGAACGCGGTCAAATGGTCCGAACCCGGACGCGGGTCCGGACATGACCTCGAGTTCCTGGGGACGTTGATGAGACGGATCGACCTGATGGCGGCGCCGGACGATCCGGACACGATCCCCACGGCTTCGATCATCGCGTGCGATGAGGACGGGAAGGTGGTTGAATGAAGCTGTTGATCCCCGCGGTCTGGTATCGTGCACGTGCGATTATCGAGCGTCGATGGGGCTGGAGCCCCGTTGAAGAGGAGGTGCTTCTCGCGCTGCGTGAGAAGTCGGGGACGAGCGCCTCGGTGGCGGTTGAGCTTGGTATCCCCCGTCAAGTGGCAGAAGCGGCAGTGAGCCGACTGATGCGGTTCGGGTTGATCGAGGTTCGCATGGCGCCCGAGCCCGCCCTTGCGATGACCGAAGCTGCGCGCGTCCACTTGCTGGCCGGACGATCTCTTCCTGAACGAGCGCAGCGCCGTGAAATGACGGTGAGCCTTGTTTTCGACAAGCTGGGTGGCTCGGTGTTTCGCCGTCGCGAGGTGGTGATCAAGCCGGTGAAGAAAATCCCGAATGGCGCGACGATCGTCGACTTTCCGCACAACGACGAGGTTGAGACCGACTCTTCAATGGAAGAGCGCGTGCGCCATCTGTTAAGTTCCTCGCTGCGTCCCGGCGAGGTCTTCGTCATGGTGCGCTCCAACCATTCCCTGTTCGAGAAGCGGTTCATCCACCTTGATCTCGGCCGGGCACGGGAGGGTGCGCTTCCCGAAGGCGCGAGCGACGCTCTACGTGCGGCAGTGCGCGAACATCTCGCCTCCGGTCGTCTTCCAGCCGCCCGACCCAGCCAGCCTGCGCGCCCCGCTTGTCTCGATGCACCAATCAAGACGACTTTGGCGCCGGAACAGCTCCTATTCGGCGGCGCCGATCATCTTGCCCGCCTCGAAGAGGTCGTGGACGCTGCGCGCAGCGATGTCTTCGTGCTCTCGACTTTCGTCGCCGCACAGGACGACGCGAAAGCCCGGCATGGACAGGATCGAGTCTGGGCCGCCCTGGAACGTGCCGTTCGGCGTGGGGTCCGGCTTCACCTCTTCTTCGGCTCTTCTCTCGACGAAAAGGGCAAACACACGCGAGCGATGGCGGATCTCCAGGCCAGGTTGCGAGCAGCCGGCGCCGGCGTCGCAACTCATCTCGAACCGGTGCATAGCCACGCAAAGATCCTCGTAGCTGACGACGGCAGCGATGGCGCTCGTGCAATGCTGGGGTCCTGCAACTGGCTCCAGTCGCCTTTCCGCGCCCACGAGCTCTCGATCGAGCTGCGCGACCGCGCTGTCGCCGCCTGCCTCGAACTATTCGCGGCCATAACCGCAGCGGTGCCGACCGCCCGCGGTTCGCGCGATGCCATGCAGGCCATGCGGACAGCACTGATCCTGAAGCCCGGACGGCTGCTCGACGCTGACCCAACAGAAGATGCGATCCCGGTAACGCTTCGCATCCTCCCCGCGCCCGATCACCTGCCGCTGCTTCGGCGCGCCGCTCATGATGCGAAGGAACGCCTGGTGGTGATGACACACCGGATGGGGTCGCCCATGATCCAGAATGTCTTCGATCCGGCACAGGTGGCGTCGGAGCGCATTGAGACGATTCAGGCGCTCTACTCGGTGCCCTCCGGCGAAGTGAAAAAGCGCGACGTGCGCGCCGCCGGGGAGATGGCTGGCGGGGGTATCGACCTTAGAAGAATCCAAAGCAAGCATGCCATGCTGCACGGAAAGGCTCTGCTCTGGGACCATGACGACATCGTGGTGACGAGCTTCAACTGGGGATCGCAGACCGCCTCGGACGACAAGCCTCTCGATGAGATCGGCCTCCACCTAAACGGTAGAGGGGTGGCGGACCTCTTGCAGACGATTCTCGACGAACGCGTTCTGGACGGCTCTGCCAGTTAGGTGAAAGCTGAGTGCGGCCCACGTAGAGATATCAGCTTGAAGCAGACTGCCATGATGTCTGCTGCGAAATGAGTCACGGCCGGGTGGCGTTTGATAAAAGCGATGAATGGCCGCTTCTGTATTCTCGGCAGACAACCTTCGCACAGGCAGCGAATTCACACTTTCCGCCCATTCATTCCAAAGTCTTTCGCAACGTCAGCGGATACTGTGCGGCCGCAGCGAACGGCAGGAATGTCCCGCACAGCCGACCTTCGTCTGCAAGGGCTTGCTGCACGATGCCTTGGATGACCGGTTCGGGAAGCTGCATCGCAGCGATAGCCGCTCCGGCGAAGGTCCGAAGAGGGCCGTTAAAAGAAATGCTTAGAGATGCAGCCCAGCCGTTCACTTGGAAGTGGGTGCGATGGAAACATCGCACCGACCTGCTATTCCGAGGTTTGGGTGCCCCCCAACAAAATGTGGTGCCGCCGACAAAAAGAATGTCTGATAGCGCCATATCGACGAATTCTTCGAACTTTTTTCGAGATTTTCGGGGCTGTGCGTCAGTCCCCTGTCGACACGATCTTCTGGATCGACGGGTCGTAGCGGTAGAGGTGCAGCGTTCCCGCCTCTATGAGTCTTACCGCCTCTGCCACATTCTCAGGCAGAACATAGAACCATTCCCGAGGAAAGACCTTTTTCCCAAACCGATCTGTGATCGTCAGTCCGGAGGGGCGAGCGCAATCGAAGAAACGATGCAGAAGGTCCTCGATCTTCATGCGGGAAAGGTTGCGCAGCTCGTAGGTGGCTATGATCTCGACATCTGCCAACAAGAACGTCGCATCATTCTTGGCGTCCGCTACCCGTCGCCGCACATCCTGTGATGTCACGCCGATCTTATAGAGGATGTTTCTGACCTCCTTGATCTCAGGGCGCTCCGACTTGCTCCGCGCCACGTATATCGTCCCCGTCAGCTCCAAAGCATCCGAATGCCAATCCGGGTCCAACGGGCCAAGGCCAGGTCGGTGGATCGCACGAGCCGTCCTGTCGGCGGCGAGGGCCTTCCGGAGCGAGGACATCAGCGGATCGCTCTCCATACCGTTCGAGAAGATAATCCGCAGCCGCTGATCGGGTTTCCCACCCCGCCTGGTGTGTTCGGTCTTTTCCGCCACGTAGGCCAGCAAGCCCCGGTGGATGAGGTAGTCGCCCTCTTTCACCCGCAGTTCTTGGCGATCCTCCACGGGGCTTGCTTCACGCTCACCGGACTCAAGCTTCTCCTGCATTTCGAGGAAGCCCTGCTCGAAGACCTCGAAATCCTCGCATGGGAACAGGTCGGCCCGATGAGCGGGGTTCTCCCGCTCTGCGGCTGGCGTGACATGCCGAAGCCCAACGAGGGCCTCAGATATTTCCTCATCGTCGTCTGCGAAGATGTCATCGAGACTGAGAGGAACCTCCTCCTCGTCTGGATCGTCCCGCCAGGAGGGCTCGGGCTTCGTCGGCGCCTCTGAGATAGGTGCGTCCGAGCCTGAAACTGGATGGCCGTATCCGAGAAGACGATTTCTGTCTGCGGCCATCATCAATTCAGTTGGGGAACCTTTGATGGACCGCCATATCGTTCCGAGCTTCATCTCCTCGATCGTCTGGCCATTCTCGTCCGGCAGGCGGCCATTGGCCTCGTAGAAGTCATTCACTTCTGCGACTATCTTCGCATTGCGGTCATCGGGCGACGTGGTGTTCGAACGGCGGGGCTTTACATCAGCCAGAAGCCCCAGCTCGTCTTCTTCCGCAAAGATCTCATTAAGCGATCTGTATCGTTTCATGGCTTAGCCTTACTCCGCTGCGGCGCGGGCAGCTTCGGCCTTCTTGGCGCGCACATAGGCGAGCGCCTCGGCAAGCCGCTTCTCAAGAGGGTCTTCGGAATGCGGGTTGGGCGGTCGCCCTTCCTGCCTCCGGAAACGCTGGATGCGCGGCCAGAGCACGAGAGCCTCCTTTTCGGTCATCTGGATGCGCTGAGCCACCATCGCATTCTGGATGTTCTTCAAAAGCGGGGTGTCGAAGGCCCGTGAGGCAACGTCGAATCCTTCCCGGAAAGGGTTGATCGAGTCGATCAGGTCGATGTCCAACTCGCGGACATTGATGAACCGCTTCACCATGTTCATCAGGGAAAGATTGGGGCCGTCTTCACCGTCGCTGTCTTCCTTCGCCTTCCCCTTGAATTCCTCCCCATCCTCTTCGAATCCAGACCCTTCGGCGTGCCGTTTGGCCAACCCGATCAGGTTCATTCGGGCCGCAAGATCCTGTCGCACCGCCTCAGTTTCCTCGGGCGTGAGATCCTCGTAACTGCTCTCCACGATTTCGGTCAGAACCATTTGCGTTGCCACCTCAGGCGGCACGTCGTCTGCCACCACGCGGCGGTCCATCGCTTGGCAGGCCTTTGCCACCAAGTCCTGCATGTCATCCTCCACGATGGCCCGGGCGCGCGGTGTCGGCGGCTCCAGAAGACCGCCAATGCCGATATTCACCCGCCCCTCCTTGTCGACATGGACAGGCTCGCGGATGTCCCCGTCCTCCCTGCGATAGAAGCGGAAGTTTGGTGCGAGCACCTGCTCCATCAGGAGGGCGCCGGAGATCGCCTTCAGCATGTCGTTTACCGCATCGGCAACCACCGTTGTCTCGACCCCAGGTTCAGCGACCAGGTTCGTGAACTGCGCGTGACGCTTGCCTGGGGCGTCCCTGGTAGCGCGCCCGACGATCTGCACGATCTCGGTCAAGCTGTTGCGGTAGCCGATTGTCAGGGCGTGCTCGCACCACACCCAGTCGAAGCCCTCCTTAGCCATGCCAAGTGCCACGATCATGTCGACCTTCGCCCGATCGGCAGCGTTGTCCCGCTTCCCATTAGGCCCGAGGACCTCCTTCTGTAACGCAGCTTTCACGCCATCCCGACCAGGTCCGTCATCGACAAGATCCGCAATTTTTAGCACGCGGCCATCAGGGCGCTTTACCAGGTCGAACCCCGTCTCCGGCTCCTGCCCGATGTGCTCCCCAATCGCATCGTAGATTTGCCCCACCTCGTCGTGCTTTTCGCCAAAGGCTTCGGCCGATCCGCGGTGCGGGATGTGGATGATGGTCTTCAGATCTGTGTCCAACACATCCTTGATCGCTGAGATGTAGCGACCGCGGTAGAACGCGTAAGAGATGCCAAGGGATTTCAGGTGCTCGTAGCCTTCGAGCTGCTCGTAGTAGGAGTAGGTGATCGAACGGAACTTGGCTTCGTCCTCTGGGCGCAGCACGGGAACGCTGTCGCCCCGGAAATAGGAGCCTGTCATCGCCATGACATGCGCCTGCTCGCGGTTCAGCAGGCGCCGGAGGATCTCCCCCAGCCGATTGTCATCGCTGGCGGCCACATGGTGGAATTCGTCGATGGCGATGAGGCAGTCATCAAACGCCTCTACGCCCCGCTTCTTCACGATTTCCTCGAAGGCGAAGCGGAATGTCGCATGTGTGCAGACAATCACCTCGTCACCGGAGTCCATAAAGGCCTCGAAGGTCTTCACCTTCTGGGCATTGGCCTTGTTCTCTTCGCCGGTAAGGCAAAGGTTCCACCGTTCGTCTACCTTCCAGTCGCGGTGGAAGCCATACGATGTCAGGTCGGTGGTCCTGAACGATCCACCGATGGACGTTTCCGGCACCGCCACGATGACCTTCCGGACGCCCTGGTTTTCGAGCTTGTCGAGCGCCACGAACATCAGAGCGCGGGACTTGCCCGCCGCCGGCGGGGCTTTCAGCAGGATGAACTGCGCCGCCCTGGCCTCATAAACGCGCGCTTGCATCGGACGCATGCCGAGGCTGTTGGAGCCGGACCCACCGCCCGAACCGTATGTCATGCGGATGAGATCAACCATCAGGCGGCTCCCTTTCTCTGACTTTCGGACTTAATTTTCTCGACGCGCGCGGCGTAGAGCTTGAACAGCTTCTCCAGCCGTTCAGTGTCATTGCGGAAGGGGCGCCCGATATACATGCTCTCGAGCAGCTCATCGTTCTGGCGATGCACCTCCCGGAGGTCATCGGGCATCTTGTCCGGGTCGTAGAGCTCCGCGATGGTCTTGGGGTGGTGCATGTAGCGGGTTTTCAAGATTGCCCGTGCGGAGGCACTGAGCTGGTCGAGCTGATCTTGCGTGAAGCGCGGCACCGGGAATGTATTCCAGCCGAGTGTGTTGGAGTATCGGAAATCGGACTTCAGTTTGCCACACACCGTCCCGATCCAAACCAGATGAAGGCGAGAAGCAATCAGGGCGATGCACCATTCTGGGGCGTCAAACAAACAATGGTTGTTGTCGGATGAAACAAAGTCTGCACCAACGCGCTCTACCGGAAGGTAGGGCCGGTTCTCGGAGCTGGTCCGTGGGACCAAGATCGCATGCCCTTTAGGCGAAGCGTGTTCCCGAAACTGGTGAGGCCGAGCAGCGAGACGCCTGGTCCCAGCGTCTTTACTTGCTGACCTCTGGATTTGAACATTTTCCATTCGGGCCGAAATATCTTTGATCGACTTCGCTTCTTGTAGATCGGCGTCATCAATCCAGAGGCAATATCTTTCCATGGAGTGAATGACCTCCCGGGAACCTCCAAACTTCCGAATGAACTTCGAAGCTCTCGGGTCCGACGATACAAGGCGATCACGCTCTTCGGGGGTCAAAATCAGATATCCAAAATCATAAGGAAAGTTTCCGGGTCGCATGGACGGGAGACCGAACAGGCTTTCGCGCGAGGCAGACACGAAGACCGAAGGCGCTGGAATAAGGTAGGCGTTAATGAAATCCACAGTGCGTTCGTTATCACCCTCGAAAAGTCTTGCGCTTCCTCTCGGGCTTTTTTCCACGCCTACTATGACGCATTCTACGGCTGCATTTCTCGCGGCGTTGTTCCTCCATTTGAAGGAGCGGTGTGCAAAGGATATTCTTACGCCGTCAGACAGTATCTCTGACCAAAGCGGCTCGACAGAAGCTCCCTGCACAGTAGAACTTGTGGCAATAAGCGCAGATCGAGCGTCATGCTTCTTCACGTAATCAGATGCGCGAAGCAGCCAGGCACATACAAAGTCGAGCCTACCGTAAGACTCAAGCCGGCCCTCGAATACCGATTTGAAATCAGCCTTTTGCTCGTCATTTCTATATGTTGTCCCAACAAACGGTGGATTCCCCACTACATACACTTCCCCGCCTGGGCCTGGCGGAGGACAAGCCGTTTCCCAGTCGAGGCGCAGTGCATTGGCGCGGGCGATATGGCCACCATCCTTTAACGGCAGGGACTCGGTTGCAGCCCCGAACAGTTCGGACATTTCTGCGTTGGCCTGATATTCTGCGATGAAGAGCGCAAGCTTGGCAGTCTCGGCCCCGAAATCGGTGATCTCGATCCCATGGAAACTTGAAAGCTTCAGAGAGGAACTGAGCTTCATGAAGGTCTGCCCCGTCAGCTCGACCAGCCGCTTCATGACACGCATCTCGCGCTGTCGAAGCTCCCGGTAGGCGACGACGAGGAAGTTGCCCGATCCGCAGGCAGGGTCGAAGACCCGAATGTTCGCGAGCCGGATCAAAACCTTCTCCAGCGCCTTAGGACGGTCCCAAGCCTTCCCTATGGCGGCATCCAGGTCATCAAGGAACAGGGGCCCGAGCACTTTCAGAATGTTCGGCACCGAGGTGTAGTGCATCCCCAGTTCGCTGCGACGCTTGGCATCCGCGATTGACTGGATCATGGACCCGAAGATATCAGGATTGATCTTGCGCCAGTCTTCGCCAGCCGCATCCAGGAGGTAGCCCCAGGAAATGGGGTCGAATACGGGGCAGTCCGGCTTGCCGGCAAACAAGCCGCCGTTGACGTATTCCAGCTCGTGGGTCCATGCCGGCAGATGGGAGCGGTCGCTCTTGGGCAGGTTCATCGCCGCAAAGGCGTCCCGGATCACCAGATGCGCCTCGACTCCCTTTTCACCGGAGTGATTGACGATGAGCCGGGAGAACTGGTCCTTCGGAAAGATGTCCACGTCCTCGGCAAACAGACAGAAAATCAGGCGCGTCATGAACTGGTTGAGGTCGTGCCTCCGCCCCGACACACCCCATTCCGGGTTCTTCTTGATCAGGGCATCGTAAAGCTTGGCCAGCTTGCCTGTGGCCTTGATGTCGACTTCGTTCTCTTCGGCCGCTTTGAAGCGCGTCATCCCTGCCGCGGGCAGGAAGAAACCGAAGTGGTGATGCAGGTCCTCGAATGCACAGCGCAGCGTGTCGCCCGAGGCGAGATGCTGGGCGACAACCTCCTGACCATCCGTTGCGATCAGGATCTCCGGCTTATGCTGGGCAGTCTTCTTGTCGGTTGCGAGGAGCTTCATGGCCACATCGGCGCAGCCGGGCTCTGCCGGGATGCAATAGAAGCGGCGGTTCATCAGGACCGCGCCTGGGATCTTGGACTTGTTGAGCGTCCGCTTGCCCGGGCGCAGCTTGGACACCGTGGCCTTCGCGTTGCCTGTCGCGGCGGCGAAGGCGTATCCGAACTCGTCAGGATCAAACGGGGTGGCACACAGGGCTTCGAGGGCGTCGGAAATTTCGGTCGGGTTCATGGGCACTCTCTGGGGCGGCTGCCATCGGAAATAGGGAGCAGGCCTAACGGTTCTAAATGTGAGTTTTGGCGAGCGTAGCTGCACCTATGGCGAGAAAACAAGGTTCTTTAGTAACTTGGCCGATTTCTGGAAATCAGAAGGGCCAGTAATAAAGAATGTCCTCCATCCTGATTGGCCCCTTGGCCACCCGAACTTCATGGCAGGGGTCTGTCCGTGGTCGTCAACCTCTACAAGGAGTATCGCATATCTGCTATACTGACCCCAGATACTGGAGGTCCTTGCCGTGCATAAGAAAGCCCCACCCCTTCGCGAGCAACTGCACCAGGCGCGCCCGGATCTCGCCGAGCGCCAAGCGAAGAATGTCCGTAAGCGCGCGATCGCCATTAAACTACGCACCCTGCGTGATGCCCGCGGCCTGACCCAGGTCGAAGTGGCAGAGGCAGCCGGAATGACCCAGTCGATGATCGCAAGACTGGAGGCTTTGTCCGGCCCGTTGCCAAGCCTCGAGTCCATCGAGCGCTATGTTGACGCCTGCGGCGGTGAGATGGCCCTGCTCATTTCTCCTACCACAACCGAGCTACCGGACATCGCTGTGAAGTTTCAACAGTTTCACGGTCGTCTCCCTTCGGGCGAACGAACAAGCGGAGATAAATTCAGCAATGGCTTCGTGCGGTCGCGGGGCCGCATCCCCGCGGATCTCGACCTTGGCTTCGAACCCCGCCAATCGCTAAGAGACACTGAGACGAAGACGTGACAATGATCATCAATGAGTTGTTCGCGCCCGGCATCACCCACATCGAGGTCCGATGCTGCGACTGTGGTCATACCGTGGTGCGCAAGCCCGATCAGGTGCCCGCGGTGATCTCGCAGCACGAGTTCGAACGCCGGTCCGTCTGGACGGGCAGCCGCAGGTGTTCGGGTTCCCCAGGAAGCCGTTGACGACGATGAAATAGCGCAGAAATAGGCGCCGGACCCAGGTGGCCTGCTCCGCATTTTGGTGCTCAAGTATTAGAGGGCTACGGTGCAAAAATGTTTCAATTCATCAATGCGTTTGCAGCTTAGCACCGTAGCATCACCGCCGAGATCGGGGTCGCCTAAAACCGGATTGGCGCGCTCCGTCAGGATGCCCCGTCAGCTATCCGCACGGCTCGCTCCCTGAGGGCGTCGAAGGTTTGTGCGGAGAGGGGCTTGCCTTGCACGCTTTTGCTACCCTCATCGAGAAGCGCGCGAAGTGCCCCCATCCAGAGCGCGCCGGATCAGATCGCGCACATATTCGCTTGCCGTGTCGTAGCCGCGTGCCTCGGCTTGAGCGTCCACTGCTGAGCGCATGTCATCCGGCAAGGAAATGTTCATCGTAGCCATGCGAGCAAATTGAGGCCTATGTAAAATATTAGCAAGACGATGGGTGGAACCGGCCGAGGGCGGGCTGCCCGGATCAAGCGCAGGAAGCGGCTACAGTCTGATCGCAGAGGTCCTGTCGTCAGCGCGCCGGGTCCGAGATGTCCGGCTTCGCACCAAACCGAGATATCGTGCTGTAGGCGGTCAGCGCGCTGGACCTGACGACTTCCGCAGGTAGTTATGGAATTACGATGACATCGTCGTGACGAGCTTCAACTGGGGGTCTCAAACTGCCTCCGAAGACAAGCCTCTCGACGAGATCGGGCTGCAATTGAAAGGCGCCGGTATCGCGGTTCTTTTGCAGAATACCCTCGAAACACGGGTTTTTGGCTCATCCGTGTGAACGGAATAGTGCTTCGAAACCGTGAGAATGCTATAGCGCATGCCAATTCGCAGTAGGTGGCTCTTGATGAGCAATGAGCAGTGGGGGAGATCCTGTCGTTTCGGCCGTGCAGTGAGTCGGACGTTTAGTAAGTTGTTTTTGAGTTATCCGGAGCAATTCGTCGATCAGAACAAAAAGTATCATAAACATCAGGGATTTCTATAAATTACCTGGACCACGGATCTCGTGGCGCGAAGAAATATTCGCTCGCCTACAGCTTGCCGAATTTTGCTCTTAGATGAACTGCTGCAACAGATAGTCGCACTCCAGCCTCATCGCCGTCGGCAGTAAGAATGATAAGGCGATCATCAGAGGATATTAATTGACTGCCATGCCGCCATCCATCGTCGGCAAAGCAAAAGCCCGCTGCAACAAGATGCGTTATATTACTGCGTTATCAACTTATGGAAAAGTCAAGTATATCGCCGCCTCGCTTCACGTCATCAACAACGGACCACCATCCCGCAGTAGACGCGCGCTCTTCACTATCAACTCGAGTCTTGGAAAAACGGTTGCATTGAAACTGATACTGCCCGGTCCTTAGAAATACGAAGCGCTCGAACACATCAGGATCAGGATGATCCAACGAGCTTTCTATACGGCTTCGAGTGCCACAAATGCCGCTTCCATAGTCTATGCATGCATAACCAATGATGGCACCCTGGATGAACGACATCCAAGGGTTGCCTTCAAGACCTTCCTGAACTTCAAACAGAGTGCTGATGCCGAGGGATGAAAGCTCGATGCCTTCACATTCCTGGCCGAAAAATCCCTTAGCTCTGGAACGAAAAGTGCTGATGCTGATGAGCTCTTCCGCCATCAGAATCCGGGCAGACTCACTTGAGGTGCAGCCGTTCAACTCAAGCTCCATCATAGGTCGGATGGTAGCACTTGATAGCAACCGCTCCACGATTCGGCGGGCGATCCGATCAGGAACATATCGCTCGAAAATCTCGGCCTGAGTCGCCCGAAGTCTTTTTTCCATCTCGACCAACATATCGTTCGAGCCATTCATCTGCATCAATCCGCACCCGTGAACCCAATTTAGGTTCAGATAATTTTCGGACTACGCCCTGTCAAGCCATAGAGGGGTGAAAACATGCCGAAATCGATAAGAAGCGAAGGTCTCTTAGCCTTGGGCCAAGCAATCTCAAAAATTCGTGAGGCAGAAGGCATGTCCCAACGTGAGTTCGCAGCCAAAATTGGATACCGACAGTCGTTTATTTCAAAGATCGAGCTTGGACTGAGACGCATAGATGTCGTTGAGTTGGTAGTGCTTTCTCGGGCGGTCGGTGTCCCTGCTTCAGAGCTCCTTTCCTTGGTAGAAGAGGCGACTCCAGAGGGGCAAAAAATTTAGCTCCCAAGTAGGTGCCCCGAACGAACAGCACGGATCGAGGGGAGATTACGCTGTTGCAGGCGAATTCTCCGAACATTCTCAACTACCGGCCGTTGCATATTTTCACAAGACTTGCCGCATAATCTGGCACAAGCTCGATAGCTTCGAGTATGCGCCAACCCTGCTCAGCCACAAATCACAAGGGGGGATTACTAATTCGGACCTCCGGTAGACGAAGAAGAGCAGACACCGCAATAAGGAGAACTATTCTCATTTAGATAATCTATGCACCTTACCATATGTTTCTCCAGCGCTCTGAGCCCCGCAAAAAACGCAAAAACCGGATTTAGCCGACGAGACCATTCCCTCTTCAAGGACCAATGATGATAGATCAGATGAACCAAGGAGCATTCGCCTATACAAATTTGCATGATGTCTGCGCAAGGCGTCCAACTCCGAGCTAAGTTGTTCGATTTTTTCATGTTGACGATCAACAATTTTGACCAACTCCGAAGCCTTTGCGCTGCCTGTCCGTCGAGCACGGTAGATAGAAGTATCCTTGATAAACTCCTCAACATAGCCCTCATACTTATATATAGTCGTCTTAGAGCACGGTATAAGCTTGGCCAATTCCCCAAACGAAATGGTTGGCCTTTCTCCTCTCAATTCCGCGTCTCTTACAAACTCCTGAAGGACGGAACCAATACGTTCTTTCAATACTGCCCCACGAAGTTGTTTGCCGGGCCCGCGCAACCTTCTGACCTTCATGATTCTTCTTTCCTGGACAGGAGCATATCCGTGGAAGCCGCTATTCGGTGAAACTTCTTAAATTGCGGGCTTTGCACAGCCCCCTCTTCTTCCATAATTTTAATTATGGATTTAGCGTTTTTGTAGCCGCAAAGCTAAAATGTCACCCATGAGCAATTCAGGAATGTCACTCTCCCGTCCGAAG
>NZ_BNCH01000014.1 GCF_014656375.1 Aliiroseovarius zhejiangensis
GCTCCACACGACCGGTCACAACCGTGCCACGGCCCGAGATCGAGAACACGTCCTCGATCGGCAGCAGGAACGCACCGTCAACCGGACGGGCCGGCGTCGGGATGAACTCGTCCACAGCCGCCATCAGCTCGCGGATCTTGTCTTCGCCGATATTGGCGTCACGGCCTTCCAGAGCGGCCAGGGCCGACCCTGCGATGATCGGAATGTCGTCGCCGGGATAGCCGTATTCGGTCAGCAGCTCGCGGACTTCCATTTCCACCAGCTCAAGCAGCTCTTCGTCGTCAACCTGGTCGACCTTGTTCATGAACACGACCATGGTCGGAATACCAACCTGGCGGCCCAGAAGGATGTGCTCGCGGGTCTGCGGCATGGGGCCGTCAGCGGCGTTCACAACCAGGATCGCGCCGTCCATCTGCGCCGCACCGGTGATCATGTTCTTCACATAGTCAGCGTGGCCGGGGCAGTCGACGTGCGCATAGTGGCGCGCGTCGGTTTCATATTCCACATGCGCCGTCGAGATCGTGATCCCGCGCGCTTTCTCTTCCGGTGCGCCGTCAATCTGGTCATACGCCTGGAAATCACCGAAATACTTGGTGATCGCAGCGGTCAGCGTCGTCTTGCCGTGGTCAACGTGGCCAATCGTGCCGATGTTGACGTGCGGTTTGGAGCGTTCAAACTTTTCCTTAGCCATGATGGCCTCCTGTTTATCTGAGCGCCGGGCAAGGTCATCCCTGCCCGGCTTGTTCGATTAGGCGAATTTCGCCTGAATTTCGTCCGAGATGTTCTGCGGAACCGGATCGTAATGCGAGAACTGCATCGTGAACTGCGCACGGCCCGAAGACATCGAGCGCAGCGTGTTGATGTAGCCAAACATGTTCGCCAGCGGAACGTTCGCGTCAATCGCAATCGCGTTGCCGCGCGGCTCTTGACCCGACACCTGACCACGACGCGAGGTCAGATCACCGATGATGCCACCGGTGTATTCCTCGGGCGTGATCACTTCCACTTTCATGATCGGCTCAAGCAGCTTGGCACCGGCCAGACGCATCCCTTCGCGCATACACATACGTGCTGCGATTTCGAAGGCCAGAACCGACGAGTCAACATCGTGGAACTTACCGTCGACAAGGGCCACCTTGAAGTCGATCACGGGGAAGCCAGCCAGGGGGCCGCTGTCCATGACCGAGTTGATGCCTTTTTCAACACCCGGAATGTATTCCTTCGGCACGGCACCACCAACGATGCGGCTTTCGAACGAATAGCCTTCGCCAGCTTCGGTCGGCGAGATGATCATCTTCACCTCGGCGTACTGACCCGACCCACCAGACTGTTTCTTATGGGTGTAGGTATGCTCGACCTCTTTCGAGATCGTCTCGCGATAGGCCACCTGCGGGGCACCGATGTTGGCTTCCACCTTGAATTCACGCTTCAGACGATCCACCAGAATATCCAGGTGAAGTTCGCCCATGCCCTTCATGATGGTCTGACCGCTTTCAATGTCGGTTTCCACACGGAACGACGGGTCTTCGGCAGCCAGACGCGCCAGACCCTGGCTCATCTTCTCTTGGTCAGCCTTGGTTTTCGGCTCGACCGCGATTTCGATCACCGGATCGGGGAAGGTCATGGTTTCCAGAACCACCGGGTCGTTGACGGCGCACAGCGTGTCACCTGTGGTGGTGTCTTTCAGACCAGCCAGCGCGATGATGTCGCCTGCGAACGCTTCCGTGATCTCCTCACGTTCGTTCGAGTGCATCATCATCATCCGGCCGACGCGCTCTTTCTTGCCCTTGGTCGAGTTCAAAAGCGTGTCGCCCTTGTTCAGGACACCCGAATAGATGCGGGTAAAGGTCAGCGTGCCAACGAAGGGGTCGTTCATGATCTTGAACGCCAGGCCCGAGAACGCCATGTCATCATCCGCGCGGCGGGCAATGTTACGAGTCTCGGTTTCGTCACCGGGTTTGAAGCCCATGTAATCGACAACGTCCAGCGGGCTGGGCAGATAGTCGATCACGGCGTTCAAAAGCGGCTGAACACCTTTGTTCTTGAAGGCCGAACCGCCAAGAACCGGAACGAAATGCAGCGCCAGCGTGCCCTTGCGCAGCAGTTTGCGCAGGGTCGGTACGTCAGGCTCGTTGCCTTCCAGGTATTCCATCATCGCGTCGTCGTCTTCTTCGACGGCCGCTTCGATCATCTTGCCACGCCATTCTTCGGCCATGTCCTTCAGACTGTCGCGAACCGGAGCTTTCACCCAGGATGCACCAAGGTCATCGCCTTTCCACAGCCATTCTTCCATGGTGACCAGGTCGATCAGACCTTCCAGCTCGTTCTCGGCCCCGATCGGCACACCAACGGGAACGGCGCGGGCGCCGGTACGGTCTTCGATCATGCGGACGCAGTTGAAGAAGTCAGCGCCGATCTTGTCCATCTTGTTGACGAACACGACGCGCGGCACCTTGTAGCGGTCAGCCTGACGCCACACGGTTTCGGTTTGCGGCTCGACACCGGCGTTGGCGTCAAGCACACAAACGGCGCCGTCAAGCACGGCCAGCGAACGTTCGACTTCGATGGTGAAGTCCACGTGGCCAGGGGTGTCGATGATGTTCAGGCGATGCTTTTCAGAATCAGGCGATTGACCGTCTTCGGTGCGCTCCCAGAACGTTGTGGTCGCAGCAGAGGTGATCGTGATGCCCCGCTCCTGCTCTTGCTCCATCCAGTCCATCGTGCCGGCACCATCGTGGGTTTCCCCCATGGTGTGGTTTTTGCCGGTATAGAACAGGATGCGTTCCGAGCAGGTGGTTTTCCCTGCATCGATGTGCGCCATGATGCCGAAGTTGCGGTAACGGTCGAGAGGATAGTCGCGTGCCATGGGTGTCTTCCTTCCTTGGCTTTACCAGCGATAGTGGCTGAACGCTTTGTTGGCGTCGGCCATCTTGTGGGTGTCTTCGCGTTTCTTGACGGCAGTCCCGCGCGAGTTCACGGCATCCAGAAGTTCGCCCGCCAGGCGTTCTTCCATCGTGTTTTCGTTGCGGTTGCGGGCGGCAGTGATCAGCCAGCGGATCGCCAGGGCTTCGCGGCGCTCGGGGCGCACTTCGACCGGCACCTGATAGGTGGCACCACCAACCCGACGCGAGCGAACCTCGACCGACGGTTTGATGTTGTCCAGCGCTTCGTGGAACACTTCCACGGGCGCGCGCTTGATCTTGTCTTCAACGCGATCCAGCGCGTTATAGACGATTTTTTCTGCGACCGACTTCTTGCCGTCGATCATCAGGTTGTTCATGAACTTGCTCAGCACACGATCGCCAAATTTGGCGTCGGGCAGGATTTCGCGCTTTTCTGCGGCGTGACGACGAGACATTCCCGGATCTCCTTACTTCGGACGCTTGGCGCCGTATTTCGAACGACGTTGCTTACGGTCTTTGACGCCCTGGGTATCCAGAACACCGCGAACGATGTGATAACGCACACCCGGAAGGTCTTTTACACGACCGCCGCGGATCAGAACCACCGAGTGTTCCTGAAGGTTGTGGCTTTCACCGCCGATATAGCTGATGACCTCGTACCCATTGGTCAGACGCACCTTGGCGACTTTCCGCATGGCCGAGTTCGGCTTTTTCGGTGTGGTTGTATAAACGCGCGTGCAAACGCCACGTTTTTGCGGACAGGACTCCAGGTGCATCGACTTGGAGCGCTTTACTTTAGGCTGGCGCGGTTTGCGGATCAGCTGTTGGATCGTTGGCATAGGGCTCTTTTCCCGTTTCTCAACACATGTGTTTGCACGAGTGTCCCCGTGCGGTTTGCATTTCCTCGCCCAGCACGTCTGCAAAGCGAAAATCCGCGACCGCTTCCATTCCGAGGCAAGCGACGCGGTTGGTTCACAGAGGATCAGTGCTTCAAAGTAGCGCCGACCTTGATCCCTCAATTCTGATGGTGCCGGGCAAGACCCGGCTGGATGGGGGGCGTATATGAGGAGTCGGGCCCTCTGTCAACCGCTGGCCATGACTTTGCAGGGGCGTTCGAAGGATCGGGGCTCAGGCGATCCGCCTTGCCCGGGTGCGCCGCATCAACTGCCGTTCGCGGAGCAGGGTGAACAGGCCGGTGGCCACCACGATGCCGGCGCCGACAAGCGTCCAGCCATCCGGCCATTCACCGAAAAAGATCAGCCCGATGATCAAGGCCCAGATCAGGCCGGTGTACCTGAATGGCGCGACAAACCCGATATCGCCTACGCGCATCACCATCACCGAAAACAGATATCCCATGAAGATGAACACGGCGGACAAGACCAGAAATCCCCCGCTTCTCGGCGTAACAGGGGCCCAGTCAACGCCAAGTGACGCAACGCCAAAAGACACCGTAATCGCAACGGACGCCACCAGAGCCACGGTCATAGACGGTGTTGACGGTGACATCTTTCGGACAACAAGATCGCGCAGCGTGATGAACCCAACGGCAAGCAGCGCGTAAACGGACCAGAGCGTAAAACCGTCGCCGCCGGGTTTGACGATCAAAACCACACCGACAAAGCCAAGCAGAATGGCAGACAGGCGTCGCCAACCCAAAGGCTCGCCCAGAAAAGCCCATGCTGCCAAAGCGATGGTTAAGGGCAAGGCCTGCAAAACGGCGGTGACATTGGCGATCGGCATGTTGAACAATGCGCTCAGGAAACAATAGGTCGCCCCCATTTCTGCAAACGACCGCAGAAGCATCAGCTTCCATTCCCGACGGCTGAGCCGAAACGTCAGCGACCGCAGCGCCAGCCCCAAACCATACAGCATCAAACAGGTCAGAACGCCGCGCAGAAACACCGCCTGCGACAGCGGGATGTCACCAGCCAGCGCCTTCATGCACGCGTCGTTGAAGGTGTACCCGGCCATCGAACCGGCCATCAATGCCGCACCTTTCATGTTGTCTGAAACGGACATCCGACAATCCATATTGGTCAATGCGTGAGGGGCGCGATTGGCCGCGTCTTTAGGCCACCTGCGACGCACGCACCCTAGTCACTGCCCCTGCCCCATGCAAACGAAAAGCCCCGCCAGATGGCGGGGCTTTCCGATACTCATATCGGTAAGGATCAGGGTTGTTCCGACCCGTCGAACTCGGGCGTGTCCACCAGACCGTTATCGACGTTAGACGCGTCGCCAAACACGTCCTCGGCCGGAGCGGCCAGTGCGGCAGCCTTTTCGGCTTCGGCGCGTGCTTCTTCGATCACCTTCATATCGCGGGCTTGCGCAATAGACCGCACGCGTTGCGTGGCCCCACCCGTACCCGCCGGGATCAGGCGTCCGACGATCACGTTCTCTTTCAGGCCAACCAGCTTGTCACGCTTGCCCTGAACCGATGCCTCGGTCAGAACGCGGGTGGTTTCCTGGAACGACGCCGCCGAGATGAACGAACGGGTCTGCAAGCTTGCCTTGGTGATCCCCAACAGGATCGGCTCGCCCGAGGCCAGACGACGACCTTCTGCTGCTGCCTTTTCATTGACTGCATCAAATTCGGCCTTGTCCACATGCTCGCCTTTCAGAAGCGTGGTTTCGCCGCTGTCGAGGATCTCCCACTTCTGCAGCATCTGGCGAACGATCACCTCGATGTGCTTGTCGTTGATCTTCACACCTTGCAGGCGATACACGTCCTGAACTTCGTCGATCATGTAGTCCGCCAGCGCTTCGACACCCATGATAGACAGGATGTCATGCGGCGCGGGGTTGCCGTCCATCAGGTATTCACCCTTCTGGATGAAGTCCCCTTCCGCCACCGGAATGTGCTTGCCCTTGGGCACCATGTATTCCACCGGCTCCAGGCTTTCATCCGCCGGCTCGATCGAGATGCGACGCTTGTTCTTGTAGTCGCGGCCAAAGCGCACGTAACCATCAATCTCGGCAATGATCGCGTGATCTTTCGGACGACGCGCTTCGAACAATTCGGCCACACGCGGCAGACCACCGGTGATGTCCTTGGTCTTAGCACCTTCGCGCGGAATACGCGCAACCACGTCACCGGCTTTCACCGCCTGACCGTCCTCGACCGACAGAATGGCATCCACCGACATGGTATAGGTGACGGGGTTTCCGGCTTCGTTGCGCACCGGTTCACCATCTTCACCGACCATGATCACTTCCGGCTTCAGTTCGTTGCCTTTCGGCGCCGAGCGCCAATCGGACACGATCTTCTGCGTCATGCCAGTTGCATCATCGGTTTCGTCCCGCACCGAAATGCCGCTGATCAGGTCGACGAACTTCACCGTCCCGTCCTTTTCGGCAATCATCGGAAGCGTGTACGGATCCCATTCGAACAGCTTGTCACCACGCGCGACCTTTGCGCCGTCCTTGACATGCAGTTTCGAGCCGTAACCGAGTTTGAACGCCGCACGCTCGACCCCGTTGTCGTCGATGATGGCCAGAACCATGTTCCGCCCCATGACAACGATCTCGCCATCACGGTTTTCCAGAATGTTGGCATTGCGGTATTCCACCTTGCCGTCCTGGTTGGCTTCCTGGAACGATTGCTGACCACCCTGGGCAACACCGCCGATGTGGAAGGTCCGCATCGTCAGCTGCGTGCCCGGTTCACCGATCGACTGTGCAGCGATGATGCCGACAGCCTCACCGACGTTGACGCGCGTGCCACGGGCCAGGTCGCGGCCATAGCAGTTGGCGCAAACGCCTTCTTCGGCTTCACAAGTCAGCGGGCTGCGCATCCGCACAGTCGCCACGCCCGAGGCTTCGATCTCGTCCGCCTTGCGTTCGTCGATCAATTCGTTCTTGGCGACGATCACCTCTTCGGTGCCCGGAACCAGAACATCCTCGGCCGCCACACGGCCCAGAACACGTTCGCCCAGCGAGGCAACGACTTCACCGTCATTGACCGCCGCTTCCGCGGTGATCGAGTTTTCGGTGCCGCAATCGACCATGCGCACGATGCAGTCCTGCGCCACGTCGACCAGACGACGGGTCAGATAACCCGAGTTCGCGGTTTTCAAAGCGGTATCCGACAGACCCTTACGGGCACCGTGGGTCGAGTTGAAGTACTCAAGCACGGTCAGACCTTCTTTAAAGTTCGAGATGATCGGCGTTTCGATGATCTCGCCCGAAGGTTTCGCCATCAGGCCACGCATGCCGCCCAGCTGTTTCATCTGCGTGACAGAACCACGCGCACCGGAGTGGGCCATCATGTAAACCGAGTTCGGTTCCGCTTCGGCACCATTCTCGTCCCGCTTGTTGGACGAGATCGTGTCCATCATGGCGTCGGTGACCTTGTCGTTACATTTCGACCAGGCATCGACCACCTTGTTGTACTTCTCGCCCAGCGTGATCAGGCCGTCCATATACTGTTGTTCGAACCCTTTCACCTGCTCGCGGGTTTCATCCACGATCGGCCACTTGCTGTCCGGGATGACCATGTCGTCCTTACCGAACGAGATGCCAGCCTTGAACGCTTCCTTGAAGCCCATCGACATGATCTGGTCACAGAAGATGACCGATTCCTTCTGACCGCAATAGCGATAGACGGTGTCGATGACCTGCTGCACCTCTTTCTTTCGCAGAAGACGGTTCACCAGCTCAAACGGCGCTTTCGCGTTCAAGGGCAGAAGCGCGCCAAGACGAATGCGACCGGGAGTGGTTTCGAAGCGTTTGTAAACCTCGTTCCCCTCCTCGTCGATCTGCTTGATGCGGGCCTGCACCTTGGCGTGCAGATGCACCTCGCCAGCGTCCAGAGCATGCTGAACTTCGTCCACGTCGGAGAAGATCATGCCTTCGCCCTTCATGCCCTCACGTTCCATGGTGATGTAATACAGACCAAGGATCATGTCCTGCGACGGCACAATGATCGGCGCGCCGTTGGCGGGCGACAGAACGTTGTTCGTCGACATCATCAAAACACGCGCTTCCAACTGGGCTTCCAGCGACAGCGGCACGTGCACAGCCATCTGGTCACCGTCGAAGTCGGCGTTAAAGGCCGAACAAACGAGCGGGTGAAGCTGGATGGCTTTCCCTTCGATCAGAACCGGTTCGAACGCCTGAATGCCAAGACGGTGCAGCGTGGGCGCACGGTTCAGCATGACCGGGTGTTCGCGGATCACTTCGTCCAGAATATCCCAAACTTCGGGACGCTCTTTTTCCACCAGTTTCTTGGCTTGCTTCACGGTGGAAGACAGCCCTTTGGCTTCCAGACGCGAATAGATGAACGGCTTGAACAGCTCGAGCGCCATCTTCTTCGGCAGACCACATTGGTGCAGCTTCAGCTCCGGACCGGTCACAATGACCGAACGACCCGAGAAGTCGACGCGTTTCCCCAAAAGGTTTTGACGGAAGCGACCCTGCTTACCTTTCAGCATGTCCGACAGCGATTTCAGCGGACGCTTGTTGGCGCCGGTGATTACGCGGCCACGACGGCCGTTGTCGAACAGAGCATCCACGGATTCCTGCAGCATCCGCTTTTCGTTGCGAACGATGATGTCAGGGGCGCGCAGCTCGATCAGACGCTTCAGACGGTTGTTCCGGTTGATCACGCGGCGATACAGATCGTTCAGATCTGAAGTCGCGAAACGACCGCCATCCAGCGGCACCAGCGGGCGCAGCTCGGGCGGGATTACCGGGATCACGGTCAGGATCATCCACTCGGGACGGTTGCCCGACTCGATGAACGATTCAACGATCTTCAGACGCTTGATGATCTTCTTGGGCTTCAACTCGCCAGTGGCTTCGGCCAGATCAGCACGCAGCTGTTCGGCTTCGGCTTCCAGATCAATCGCCGACAGCATTTCGCGGATCGCTTCTGCACCAATATTTGCGGTGAAGGCGTCCATGCCATAGGTGTCCTGGGCGTCCATGAACTCTTCTTCGGTCATCAGCTGACCGTAATGAAGGTCCGTCAGTCCCGGTTCGATCACAACATAGTTTTCGAAATACAGGATGCGTTCCAGATCACGCAGAGTCATGTCCAGCATCAGGCCGATGCGCGACGGCAGCGACTTGAGGAACCAGATATGCGCGACGGGTGCGGCCAGTTCGATATGGCCCATACGCTCGCGGCGCACTTTTTGCAGGGTCACTTCGACACCGCATTTCTCGCAGACAACGCCGCGATACTTCATGCGCTTATATTTGCCGCACAGACATTCGTAATCTTTGACCGGGCCAAAGATACGGGCGCAGAACAGGCCGTCACGCTCGGGCTTGAAGGTCCGGTAGTTGATGGTCTCGGGCTTCTTGATCTCGCCATACGACCACGAAAGGATCCGTTCCGGACTGGCCAGCGACACTTTGATTTCGTCAAAGGTCTTGGGGGCCGCCAGCGGGTTGAACGGGTTGGTTGTCAGTTCCTGGTTCATTTTGCGTTTCCTTTAATCAGGGGAAGGGTGGGAGGGGTAAGGCGGGCGCCTTACTCCTCGCCCTCCGCATCCAGGAGTTCCATGTTAAGGCCGAGGCCGCGGACTTCTTTGACAAGCACGTTGAACGATTCCGGCACGCCGGCTTCAAAATTGTCCTCGCCTTTGACGATGCTCTCATAGACTTTCGTCCGGCCAGCAACGTCATCCGACTTGACCGTCAGCATCTCTTGCAGCGTGTAGGCCGCGCCATATGCTTCCAGAGCCCAGACCTCCATCTCACCGAAGCGCTGACCACCGAACTGCGCCTTACCACCCAGCGGTTGCTGCGTGACAAGCGAGTACGGGCCGGTCGAGCGTGCGTGGATTTTGTCGTCCACAAGGTGGTGCAGTTTCAGCAGGTATTTCACACCCACGGTCACGGGGCGCGAGAACTGCTCGCCGGTGCGACCGTCAAACAGGACCGACTGACCCGAAGTGTCGAAGCCTGCACGCGTCAGCGCGTCGTTCACGTCAGCCTCTTTCGCGCCGTCAAAGACGGGCGTGGCAATCGGCACACCGCGTGTCACGTTCGATGCCGCATCGACCAGCGTGTCTTCGTCCATGCCAGCAATGCCTTCTTCATAGACATCGTCGCCATAGGCGATGCGCATGGCTTCGCGCACCGGGGTCAGATCGCCGGAACGGCGGTATTCACCCAAGGCTTCGTCAATGTTCAGACCCAGACCGCGCGCGGCCCAACCCATATGGGTTTCAAGGATCTGACCGACGTTCATGCGCGATGGCACGCCCAGCGGGTTCAGGCAGAAGTCAACCGGCGTCCCGTCGGCCAGGAACGGCATGTCTTCCATCGGAACAACCTTGGAAATAACACCTTTGTTCCCGTGACGGCCGGCCATCTTGTCGCCCGGTTGAAGCTTGCGCTTCACGGCGACGAAGACTTTGACCATCTTCATCACACCCGGCGGCAGATCATCACCACGACGAACTTTTTCGACCTTGTCTTCAAAACGCGCATCCAAGGCGCGTTTCTGCGCTTCGAATTGCTCGTTCAGGGCTTCGACGATCTTGGCATCATCTTCGTCTTCCAGCGCAAGCTGCCACCACTGGCCGCGGCTCAGGCTTTCCAGAAGCTCGTCAGTGATCTTCGATCCGGCCTTGACGCCTTTCGGCCCCTTCACCGCAACCTTGCCTTCGATCATGCTGCGCAGGCGCGCATAGATGTTACGCTCCAGAATATGCAGCTCGTCATCACGGTCACGGGCAAGGCTTTCGACCTCTTCCCGCTCGATCTGCAACGCACGTTCGTCTTTTTCCACGCCGTGGCGGTTAAAGACGCGCACTTCAACGACAGTCCCGAAATCGCCCGGCTTCACGCGAAGCGAAGTATCGCGCACGTCCGATGCTTTCTCACCGAAGATGGCGCGCAGAAGCTTTTCTTCCGGCGTCATCGGGCTTTCACCCTTCGGTGTGATCTTACCCACCAAAATATCGCCCGGCTCAACATCTGCACCGATGTAAACGATGCCCGCCTCGTCGAGGTTGCGCAGCGCTTCTTCACCGACGTTCGGAATGTCGCGGGTGATCTCTTCCGGCCCAAGCTTGGTGTCACGGGCAGCGACTTCGAATTCCTCGATATGGACCGAGGTGAACACGTCATCGCGCGCAATACGCTCGGAAATCAGGATCGAGTCTTCGTAGTTGTAGCCGTTCCACGGCATAAACGCGACGACCACGTTTTTACCCAGAGCCAGTTCACCCATGTCCGTGGACGGGCCATCGGCGATGACTTCGTCTTTCGACACTTTCTGACCCACTTTCACCAACGGACGTTGGTTGATGCAGGTGTTTTGGTTCGACCGCTGGAATTTGCGCAGACGATAGATGTCGACGCCCGCATCCCCCAGACCAAGGTCTTCGGTGGCACGTACAACGATACGTGTTGCGTCAACCTGGTCGATCACACCGCCACGTTTCGCCTGAATGGCCGCGCCCGAGTCGATGGCCACTTTGCCTTCGATACCGGTGCCGACATACGGCGCCTCGGCCCGCAAAAGCGGAACCGCCTGACGTTGCATGTTCGACCCCATCAGGGCGCGGTTGGCGTCGTCGTTTTCCAAGAACGGAATAAGCGAGGCGGCGACCGACACCAGCTGCTTCGGCGATACGTCGATCAGGTCGACATTTTCGCGCGGTGCCATGGTGTATTCACCCGACTGGCGGGTGTTCACCAGTTCGTTTTCGAACCGGCCTTCCCCATCCAGATGCGCGTTGGCCTGCGCCACGGTGTGGCGCATTTCCTCGGTCGCGGACATGTAGTTCACTTCATCCGTGACCTTGCCTTCCACAACCTTGCGATAGGGCGTTTCGATAAAGCCGTACTTGTTCACACGAGCGAAGGTTGCCAGCGAGTTGATCAGACCGATGTTCGGCCCTTCCGGCGTTTCAATCGGACACATGCGGCCATAATGGGTTGGGTGCACGTCGCGCACCTCGAAGCCCGCGCGTTCTCGTGTCAGACCGCCCGGCCCAAGCGCCGACAAGCGGCGTTTGTGGGTGACTTCCGACAGCGGGTTGGTTTGGTCCATGAACTGCGACAGTTGCGACGAGCCAAAGAACTCGCGTACAGCAGCCGCAGCCGGTTTCGCGTTGATCAGGTCCTGCGGCATCACGGTGTCGATTTCGACCGAGGACATACGTTCCTTGATCGCACGCTCCATGCGCAGAAGGCCGACGCGATACTGGTTTTCCATCAACTCACCGACCGAGCGCACACGACGGTTGCCCAGGTGGTCAATATCGTCGATATCGCCCTTGCCGTCGCGCAGTTCCACCAGCGCCTTGATACAGGCCACGATGTCCTCGCGGCGCAAGGTGCGCTGAGTATCCTCGGCGTCAAGGTCGAGACGCATGTTCATCTTCACACGGCCAACGGCAGACAGGTCGTACCGCTCGCTGTCAAAGAACAGCGTGTCGAACAGGGCCGAAGCGGCTTCGACGGTGGGGGGTTCACCCGGACGCATCACGCGATAGATGTCCATCAGCGCGGTGTCGCGGCCCATGTTCTTGTCCGCCGCCATGGTGTTGCGGATGTAGGGGCCGACATTGACGTTGTCGATGTCCAGAACCGGAATGTCGGTGATGCCCGCATCCAGCAGTTCTTTCAGCGACCCGCCGATCAACTCGCCATCCTTGTCGTGCTCAAGCGTCAGTTCATCACCGGCTTCGACATAAATCGCGCCGGTGTCTTCGTTGATGATGTCCTTGGCGACAAACCGGCCGACGATCGAATCGAACGGCACCAGCAGGTCGATGTCCTTGCCGTCTTCCATCAGCTTCTTGACTGCGCGCGGGGTGATCTTCTTGCCGGCTTCGGCGATCACTTCGCCGGTCTTTGCATTGATCAGGTCCATCGTCGGGCGGGTGCCTGCGACGCGTTCGGGGAAGAACTTGGTAACCCAACCCTTGTTCTTCTTCAGCTTGTACTGAACCGTGTCGTAATAGGCATCCATGATGCCTTCCTGATCCAGACCCAGTGCATAAAGCAGGGTCGTCACCGGCAGCTTGCGGCGGCGGTCGATACGCGCGAACACAATGTCCTTGGCGTCAAATTCGAAATCCAGCCACGACCCGCGATAGGGAATGATGCGGCAGGCAAACAGCAATTTGCCCGACGAATGCGTCTTGCCCTTGTCGTGATCAAAGAACACACCGGGCGAGCGGTGCATCTGGGACACGATCACACGCTCGGTGCCGTTAACGACGAAGGTGCCATTGGGCGTCATCAGGGGCATGTCGCCCATGAACACGTCTTGTTCCTTGATGTCCTTGACCGACTTGGCGCCGGTATCTTCGTCCACATCGAACACGATCAGACGCAGAGTCACCTTCAACGGCGCCGAATAGGTCAGGTCGCGCTGCTGGCATTCTTCCACGTCGAATTTCGGCTCTTCCAGCTCGTATTTCACGAATTCCAGAATTGCGGTTTCATTGAAATCCTTGATCGGGAACACCGACTGGAACACCGCATTGATGCCTTCACCGTCCATCGGTTGCGGCTGATCACCGGAGTTCAGGAACAGGTCATAAGAGCTTTTCTGAACCTCGATCAGGTTCGGCATCTCAAGCACTTCACGGATTTTGCCGTAGTACTTACGCAAGCGTTTCTGGCCAAGATAGGTCTGCGCCATAAGGTAATTACCTTTCATTTCTCAACTGATGCGCCGACCGTCGGGTCACCGGCGACGCCTCGTCCGAGATTGGAGGTTCGAACCAATTCCCGGAAACCCGCCCAAGGGTTTCCTCCCGATCCATTGAACCTTTCCCAGAAGAACGCCCGACCAATCAGGCCCTCTTCAAGACAGGTTCGGCTGGACCCGGATTTCTCCGGGCCCAGCCATATTCATGGGCCTGAACCGGCCCAAAAGCGCAGGGCTTAGGCCAGCTCGACTTCGGCGCCAGCTGCTTCCAGCTTGCCTTTGATGTCTTCTGCTTCGGCTTTGTCCACGCCTTCTTTGATCTTGCCGCCAGCTTCGACCAGTTCCTTGGCTTCTTTCAGGCCAAGACCGGTGATGCCGCGAACTTCTTTGATCACGTTGATTTTCGAGGCGCCGGCGTTCTTCAGAACGACGTCGAACTCGGTTTTTTCCTCGGCAGCCGCACCAGCGTCGCCACCAGCAGGACCGGCCATCATGACAGCGCCGCCAGCAGCGGGCTCGATGCCATATTCGTCCTTCAGGATGGTTTTCAGTTCTTGTGCTTCGAGAAGGGTCAGACCCACGATCTCTTCAGCCAGTTTTTTCAGATCAGCCATTTGACTTCTTTCCGTTATTAGATGTGTTCCAACGTGAGGCGGTCATCCGCTACACAGGGCTCAGATTGCTTATGCAGCCTTGTCCTCGATCGTGGACAAGATGGATGCGATGTTCGAAGCAGGCGCGCCAATGGCCCCGGCGATGTTCGAAGCAGGTGCGCCAATGCAGCCGACGATCGAAGCAATAAGCTCGTCACGCGACGGCATAGCGGCAACAGCTTTGACACCGGCCGTATCCAGCGCCGTCTCGCCCATGGCACCACCAAGAATAACGAGCTTGTCGTTGGTCTTGGCGTAACCTTCCATGACCTTGGCCGCAGCCACAGGATCTTCGGAATAGGCAAGAACGGTCATGCCCGAAAGAAGGTCGGCGATAGAAGCGGCCGGCTTGTCTTCCAGGGCGATTTTGGCGAGCTTGTTCTTGGCAACACGCACCG
Source organism: Aliiroseovarius zhejiangensis (assembly GCF_014656375.1). Lineage (GTDB taxonomy): Bacteria > Pseudomonadota > Alphaproteobacteria > Rhodobacterales > Rhodobacteraceae > Aliiroseovarius > Aliiroseovarius zhejiangensis. The sequence goes on from NZ_BNCH01000014.1 coordinate 14,582, forward strand.
ACCCGCCAGCTTCGCGCATTTGCGACCGCAGGTCCTGCATCTCGGCAACCGTGAGACCCGCGTAGTGTGCAACCACTACGACGCCAGAGCTTTCGAAGATCTGGCCGAGTTCCTCGACCACTTTCTCTTTCTGGGCTCTATCCACAGTTTTACTCCAAGTATGGAGGGTCAGACCCTCCGGCTCTTATTTCACCAGATTTTCAGAGAAAACCCGGCAATCGGGTCCGTGATACGGGTCCTTCGCAAAATCGCCCCAAAGCCAAGCGGCCACGAGAATTCTTTTGTTCATTTCCCATCTCAGGCAGGAATTATGACCCTTGCGCGCGGTTGCTTTTCAGCTTGGCCCACCAGCGTCACCCACCGTCTCGGACGAAATGCAAAACAGCGCACGACGAATCGCACGCTGATCTGCATGGGTTACTTAGGATGTTTGCCGGGGATTTCCAACCCCTAATCGGAAGATATCTGCATGGCAAAGCAGACCACGCGCTCCGACTGTTGGCACAATCTTTATCACGATTGGCAGTGGTGGTGAAGCCCCGCCTTTATTCCATATCCGAGAACAACGAGACGACCTCAAGCAGCTTATCTGCGGGCACGTCCGTCGGCTTTACATCAAACACCGCCATTCGCCCCACCAGTCGGGACGGCTTGCGGGCATGTCATCCCATCGTCCTCGCTCGCGCATGGCATATATCAAAGAAAAAGGCGGACCGATTGGCCCGCCTTTCCATAAAGACTTTCAGGATACTCGATCAGTTCCCGGTCGCGCTGTCCACCGAGATGGTGACGCCCGGACCCATGGTCGAGCTGAGCGCGATCTTCTTCATATAGGTGCCTTTGGCGCCGGTCGGCTTGGCCTTTTGCACGGCGTCAACAAACGCACGCACGTTTTCGACCAGCTTGGTTTCGTCGAACGACGCTTTGCCCAGGCCTGCGTGAACCACGCCACCCTTTTCCGCCTTGAACTGAACTTCACCACCCTTGGCGGCTTCGACAGCTTCCTTGACGTCCATGGTGACCGTGCCGACCTTCGGGTTCGGCATCAGGTTGCGCGGGCCAAGAACTTTGCCCAGGCGACCAACGATCGGCATCATGTCCGGGGTGGCAATGCAGCGATCAAACTCGATCTTGCCGCCCTGGATCGTTTCCATCAGATCCTCGGCGCCAACGATGTCTGCACCGGCGGCCTGAGCTTCCTCGGCTTTCGGGCCGCGTGCGAACACGGCGACGCGCATGGTCTTCCCCGTACCGTTCGGCAGGCCGACGACGCCGCGGACCATCTGGTCGGCGTGGCGCGTGTCGACACCCAGCGACATGGCGATTTCGATGGTTTCATCGAACTTGGCCTTGGCGTTGTTCTTGACCAGCGCCACGGCCTCTTCGATCGAAACGTTTTCTTTGCCGGCGAATGCTTCGCGTGCGGCTTTGGTGCGTTTACCCAGTTTCGCCATCTTACTTCACCTCGATGCCCATGGAACGGGCAGAGCCCAGAACGATCAACATCGCAGCTTCGACGTCATTCGCGTTCAGATCTTTCATTTTCGCTTCGGCGATCTCTTTCACCTGAGCGGCGGTCACCGTGCCAACGGTTTCATGGCCGGGCTTGTTGGCACCCGATTTCAGCTTGGCGGCCTTTTTCAGGAAATACGACGCAGGGGGCGTCTTGATGTCCATGGTGAAGGACTTGTCCTGATAATAGGTGATCACGGTCGGGCACGGCGCACCGGGCTCCATTTCCTGCGTCTTGGCGTTGAACGCCTTGCAGAATTCCATGATGTTAATGCCGCGCTGACCCAGGGCAGGGCCGACGGGCGGACTGGGGTTGGCTTGACCTGCAGGAACCTGCAGCTTCATCGTGCCAGCGACTTTCTTAGCCATTTGGCTTCTCCTTTAACAACAGCGCGGGGACGCGTCCCTTCGCCTTTTATTGTCGTGGTCTGGGTTGGGGATCGCGATCCCTGCCCCTCCCACGCCCGCCCGTTTGGGCGGCTGACACGTCAGGTCTGTTTCGTGACCTGCGTGTATTCCAGTTCGACCGGGGTGGCCCGGCCAAAGATCGACACCGTGACCTTCAGGCGCTGGTTGTCGTCATCCACATCTTCGACCATGCCGTCGAAACCTTCGAACGGTCCGTCCGTTACCGCGACCTTCTCGCCCACTTCGAAGTGGATCAGGGTGCGCGGTGCTTCAACACCTTCTTCAACCCGGTTCAGGATCGCGTTCACTTCGGCGTCACGCATCGGCATCGGGCGACCTTGCGGACCAAGGAACCCGGTCACGCGGTTGATCGAGGTGATCAGGTGATATCCTTCGTCCGACATCTCCATATGCACCAGAACGTATCCGGGCATGAACCGGCGTTCAGTGGTCACTTTCTTGCCGCGACGAACCTCGATCACCTCTTCGGTGGGGACCAGAACCTCGTCGATCTCATCGCCCAGACCCTTTTCTTCGACCGAGGTCTTGATCTGTTCGGCAATCTTCTTTTCGAAGTTCGAGAGCACGCTCACCGAATACCACCGTTTCGCCATTTCAGCCTCTGCCTTCTTGCGCCCTGCGGGCCATTCAAATTCCGTTCTCGGGAACAAAAAATCGGCGTGCAACTCGAATCGCCACACGCCCGTCCCGAAGTGTGGCCCGACCTACCCCTGAAACGTGTTCATTTCAAGGGGTCAGGCGCAAACTCAGCCAAACAGACCAAGCACAGCGGCCAGCCCGCTGCGGATCCCCAGATCAACCAACGAGAAGAACAGCGCCGTCAACGCGGCCAGCACAAAGACCATCCCCGTGGTCAGAAGCACCTCGCGGCGGGTCGGCCATGTCACCTTAGACACCTCGGCGCGCACCTGCTGGATGAATTGCAGCGGATTGGTCATCTTGTTTCTCAACCTTTCATGTATCAGGCGGTCAATTACGCAATGCGCGCGGGGTTTTCAAGTCTCGTCCGCTTTTCAACCCGCCAATAACGACGAAATGGCGCGAATGCGGTCATGGATACGTTGAAAATGGCAGGGGCAGCAGGGTTCGAACCCGCGACCTACGGTTTTGGAGACCGTCGCTCTACCAACTGAGCTATACCCCTAGGACCGAGGGTCGGATTACGGCAAGGCGCGCAGGTTTTCAAGCGATTTCGGTGACAAACGTCAAAGAAAGCAACCCGCTCTTAAATCTACGACTGTTTACCTGTCAGGTGATGCGATAACACGGGATGAAGATGGTACGGGATGTAAGCGATTTCAAGGCCGCCCCCTGGCGCGACATCGACCGGGTCGAGATGGAACACGCGATGAGCGTGCCGACCATGCTGTCGAAACGCGAACAGAAACTCTATTACTGGCTGACCTCGCATTGGACGCAGGACATCGGGGCGGTGGTCGATTTGGGCTGCTTTGTGGGCGGATCAACCGCGCGCCTTGCCGACGGGCATGTGGATGCAGGCAAACGCCACTGGATCCACGCCTATGACCGCTTCAAGGCGGACGACCGCACCAAGGCGCAGGAGCTTTACCGCAAAGGCATTCCCCCCTTCGACGGGACCGACATTTATTGGCTGGCCCGCGATCTTCTGGAACCATGGGAGGATCGCGTCACCTTGCATCGAGGCGACATTCTCACGAAAACCTGGGATGGGTCGCCGATCGAGCTTCTGGTCATGGACGCCGCAAAATCGACCGAGACCACGGATGGCATCGCGGAACGGTTCTTTCCGTATCTCATTCCCGGGCAATCTCTGGTGGTGCAACAGGATTACTTCCACTGGCGCCTGCCCTGGATCCCCGTACAAATGCACCTGATGCAAGACTGGTTCCGACCGGTGGCCTTCTGCCCGGATGACACCGTGATCTTCCAGAATATCCGCCAAATAGATGAGGCGGCGCTGACTGCCGGCAAGGTCAGCAGGCTGGATGACGGTGCCCTGCTTGACCACCTGACCGAGGTTCAGCCATTGGCCCGTAGTTGGCGCAAGAAACAGCGTATCTATCGGATGAAACGGGCGATCAGGGCCAATCCGGGGGTGCGGACGGGGTATCGGATGGTCGATCCCGACAAATAGCGGCGCGACATGCCACCTTCCGGGCTTTCGATCTGGGTGCGGTTGGATTGCCAACCACCTTGTGGCGAAGCCTTTGCCTCTTCGAGCGGGAATATTGGCGTCCGAAATCAAAACCGCCGCCGGCATTTCTGCTCGGCGGCGGTTTTGTATTGATTGTTATCGTATTGAGAGCAT
>NZ_BNCH01000015.1:0-2500 GCF_014656375.1 Aliiroseovarius zhejiangensis
TTGAGCTGCTTACTAGGTTTGGCGGTGACCTACTCTCCCACGTCTTAAGACGCAGTACCATTGGCGCGACAGTGCTTAACTTCCGAGTTCGGGATGGGATCGGGTGTTTCACTTGTGCTGTGACCACCAAACCGAGAAAGCAGCTATTCCAAGTCAGTACACATTGGTGTGTATGCTTTTGATTGATAGTAGAGATCTAACTTCTACTGGATCAAATCAAGCCTATCGGACAATTAGTACCGGTCAACTGAACACATTGCTGTGCTTACATCTCCGGCCTATCGACGTGGTGGTCTTCCACGGTCCTCAGGGATACCTTGTTTTGAGGGGGGCTTCCCGCTTAGATGCCTTCAGCGGTTATCCTGTCCGTTCATAGCTACCCAGCACTGCCGTTGGCACGACAACTGGTCCACCAGTGGAACGTTCACCCCGGTCCTCTCGTACTAGGGGCAACTCCTCTCAAGTATCCTACACCCACGGCAGATAGGGACCGAACTGTCTCACGACGTTCTAAACCCAGCTCACGTACCTCTTTAAACGGCGAACAGCCGTACCCTTGGGACCTGCTCCAGCCCCAGGATGAGATGAGCCGACATCGAGGTGCCAAACACTGCCGTCGATATGGACTCTTGGGCAGTATCAGCCTGTTATCCCCGGCGTACCTTTTATCCGTTGAGCGATGGCCCTTCCACGCGGGACCACCGGATCACTATGGCCGTCTTTCGACTCTGCTCGACTTGTCAGTCTCGCAGTCAGGCTGGCTTCTGCCATTGCACTCAACGAGCGATTTCCGACCGCTCTGAGCCAACCTTCGCGCGCCTCCGTTACTCTTTAGGAGGCGACCGCCCCAGTCAAACTACCCGCCACGCAGGGTCCCGGATCCGGATAACGGACCGCGGTTAGACATCAAGCAGAACAAGGGTGGTATCTCAAAGGAGGCTCCACAGGAACTGGCGTCCCTGCTTCAAAGCCTACCACCTATTCTGCACATGTTGTGCCTGATGCCAGTGCGAAGCTGTAGTAAAGGTGCACGGGGTCTTTCCGTCTAACCGCGGGAAGCCTGCATCTTGACAGGCAATTCAATTTCGCTGAGTCGATGTTGGAGACAGCGGGGAAGTCGTTACGCCATTCGTGCAGGTCGGAACTTACCCGACAAGGAATTTCGCTACCTTAGGACCGTTATAGTTACGGCCGCCGTTTACCGGGGCTTCAATTCGGAGCTTGCACTCCTCCTTTTAACCTTCCGGCACCGGGCAGGCGTCAGACCCTATACGTCGTCTTGCGACTTCGCAGAGCCCTGTGTTTTTAGTAAACAGTCGCCACCCCCTGGTTTGTGCCCCCAGTCAATACTTGCGTAGAAACTGGGCCTCCTTCTCGCGAACTTACGGAGGTATTTTGCCGAGTTCCTTCAACATCGTTCTCTCAAGCGCCTTGGTATACTCTACCTATCCACCTGTGTCGGTTTAGGGTACGATCTCATGGAGGGCTATTTCCAGGAACCGATCAGCGGCCCACCCAATCCGATAAGGGTGAACAACAGTCACGATCCGTCACATCCTCCTGGCCCAGGAATATTAACCTGGTTCCCATCGACTACGCCTTTCGGCCTCGCCTTAGGGGTCGGCTTACCCTGCTCAGATTAGCTTTAAGCAGGAACCCTTGGATTTTCGGCGACAGGGTCTCTCACCCTGTTTGTCGCTACTCATGTCATCATTCTCACTAGTGATCTCTCCACCGGATCGCTCACGCGCCGGCTTCACAGAAAGCTCCGATCCTCAAATGCATCCGAAGATGCTAATGAGGAATGGAACTATGTCACACTACGCTCTGCTACCGCATGCACAAAGTGCATACCCTAAGCTTCGGCTCATGGCTTGAGCCCCGGTACATCTTCGCCGCAAGACAACTTAAATTAGACCAGTGAGCTGTTACGCTATCTTTAAAGGATGGCTGCTTCTAAGCCAACCTCCTGGTTGTTTTGGTCGTCTCACCTGCTTTCCCACTTAGCCATGAATTAGGGGCCTTAGCTGTAGGTCAGGGTTGTTTCCCTCTCCACAACGGACGTTAGCATCCGCTGTGTGTCTGCCATATAGTACTTCCCGGTATTCGGAGTTTGATTAGGATCAGTAAGGCTGTAGGCCCCCATTACCCATTCAGTGCTCTACCCCCGGGAGTATTCGTATGACGCTCTACCTAAATAGATTTCGCAGAGAACCAGCTATCTCCGAGTTTGATTGGCCTTTCACCCCTAGGCACAGCTCATCCCGATCTTTTTCAACAGATGTGGGTTCGGTCCTCCAGTGCGTGTTACCGCACCTTCAACCTGGCCATGCCTAGATCACTCGGTTTCGGGTCTGATCCATCTAACTCAACGCCCTATTAAGACTCGCTTTCGCTGCGCCTACACCTAACGGCTTAAGCTTGCTAGATAGACCAAGTCGATGACCCATTATACAAAAGGTACGCCGTCAGCCCGCAAGGGGCCTCCGACTGATTGTAG
>NZ_BNCH01000016.1 GCF_014656375.1 Aliiroseovarius zhejiangensis
CAAACCGACTTCACGTATCTGAAAGTGATCGGCTGGGGCTGGTTCTACCTGTCCACCATCCTCAACGACTTCAGCCGCTACATCATCGCCTGGAAGCTTTGCACGACGATGAAGTCGGGCGACGTCACCGACACGCTGGACCTGGCCCTGCAGGCTTCGGGTTGCGATCAGGCAACCGTGCTGCACAAGCCGCGCCTGCTCTCGGATAACGGGTCGAGTTATATCTCTGGTGAATTGGCTGATTGGCTTGAGGATCAGAAGATGGATCACGTCCGTGGCGCACCGTATCACCCGCAAACCCAGGGCAAGATCGAGCGATGGCACCAGACGTTCAAGAACCGCATCCTGCTGGAGAACTACTACCTGCCCGGCGATCTCCGACGGCAGATCGACGCCTTTGTCGATCACTACAATCACCGGCGTTACCACGAGAGCCTGCAGAATCTTACCCCGGCCGATGTCTACTTCGGGCGCGGCCAGACCATTCTGAAACAACGAGAAAGGATCAAACGGAAGACCATCGAAACGCGACGCTTGCTTCACCGCAAACACGCCGCATAATCACACAAACCAGATGAGCCAAACTCTCACTTAGTTTTAGCCGCTCATGGTTCCAAAATCCCTGACGACGGACAGTCGCCATGCAGCAGGACCCGCTTCTGAATGAAATGCGCACCGGCCTTGCGGGCCTCCTCTGCCAACCAAGCGTCGCCATCAAGGCTGCTGTTATAGTAATCGTGATTGCCCGGCAGGGCGTAGATATGATCCGGTGGGATATACTCGGCCAAGTGCTGGAACACGCCCGGCCAGTTCCGCGCAGGGCCGTTCGTGAGGTCGCCTGCGAGGATCAGCGCGTCGGCGTTCCAGAGGGTTTCCTCAAAGCTCAGAAGGCTGATCGGGTCCAGCGCGAGCCGCTGGTAGCTGTCCAGGTGCAAATCCGAGAGGATCGCCAACGTGCCGTGCTGGAAGGGGATGGTCAGGGGGGTCATGGCGTGCTCCTCAATGCAACATGGGGTGTTTGGCCAGCGCCTCGGCGCGGTCGAGCATCCGGGCCACGGTGCGCAGGCTCAGGCGCGCGTTCGAGACCGCACCACCGTCGAAGACATCAACCAGAGCGGCCAGCGCCGGGTCAGGAAGGCCGCGGCGGGCGCCTTCGGTGATCGCGAACTGCCGTAGCTGGTCTGGCGTCAAATCCGGCAGGTCCAGCACCACACAGCGGCTCTGCAGGGGCTCAGGCAGGCCCGTCCGGCTGTTTGCCGTCAGCACCCAGTTGACCCAGGACATATCGCACTTGATCTGAAAGAACGGGCATTCCCACTGGGCCGCCGTCATGCGTTCGAGCAGCGGCAGGAGGGCGTCGGTGAGCGTATGTCGCACACCCTTGTTCGACTGCATTTCACCTGCCTTCTCGATTTCATCCACAATGACCAGGGGACCCGCGTGACGCGCGCTCAGGACGGTTTGCATGAGCTTGCCGGGGCCTGCACTCCCCCATCCCTTCTGCAAACCTACCAGAGAGAAGGTCGCAGGCTCACCCGTGGCGTCGATCATCGTCGTGGGCACCGCGAGATGA
>NZ_BNCH01000017.1 GCF_014656375.1 Aliiroseovarius zhejiangensis
GCTGAGGGAGATTGGGCATGGGATGGGTCATGATGAGCGAGCGCGAGCTGAATCGCGTTGAGGTTTTGGCGCAGGTCGATGATGGTCGGCTGAGCGTCGACAATGCGGCGAACATGCTGGCACTGACGCGTCGGCAGATTTTCCGGCTGTTGAAGCTGTATCGCCAGAATGGCGCGGCGGCGATCCGGCACAAGGCGCGTGGCAAACCCCCGAACAATCGCATCCACAAAGCCAAACGGGATTACGCGCTGTCGCTGATCAAGGAGAACTATCCCGACTTTGGGCCGACCCTGGCAGCGGAGATGCTGGCCGAGCATCATGGGTTCCAGGTATCGCGCGAGACGGTTCGCAAGTGGATGCAGGAAGACGGTCTTTGGCTCTCGCGCAAACAGCGTCGGACGTTTCATCAGCCCAGATTGCGCAGAGAATGCTTTGGTGAGCTCATCCAGATAGACGGCTCAGAGCATCGCTGGTTCGAGGATCGGGGCGATCCCTGCACCCTGCTCGTCTTCATCGACGATGCCACCAGCACGCTCATGGAACTGCGCTTCGTCAGGACAGAGAGCACCTTCAGCTATTTCGAAGCATTGGAGCGCTATCTGACGGCGCACGGACGCCCAGTTGCTTTCTACACCGACAAGCACACGGTCTTTCGCGTGCCAAAACCCAGCAAACACATGACCGGCATGACTCAGTTCGGGCGTGCTCTGGCAGAGCTGCAGATCGAGATATTGTGCGCCAATACCAGCCAGGCCAAGGGCCGCGTGGAGCGTGCAAACCGCACGCTGCAGGACCGGCTGGTCAAGGAGCTGCGCATCGCGGGCATCTCTGATATGGAGGCTGCAAATGCCTTCCTCCCTGGCTTCATGGCGCGCTATAACGACAGGTTCGCCAAGCCAGCTGCCCGTCCGGATAATTTGCATCGTGCGTTGAACGTCGCACCGGACCGGCTGGCCGAGATCTTCTGTCTGCGCAACAAACGCTATGTCAGCAAGGATCTGACCCTGAAGTACGACCACAAGCGCATCCGGCTGGAAGTCAACGATCTGACGCGCGGTCTGGTTGGCAAATATGCCGACACCTACGAGTTCCCCGACGGGCGCATCCAGGTTCGGCACAATGGCTTCGCCCTGCCCTGCACCATCTTCGATCCGCATCAGCAGCGCGTCACACACGCGGCGATAACGGACAACAAGCATCTCAGTGCCGTCCTTGCCCATATCAAGGCAGAGCAGGACAAAGCCGCGGCCAGCGCCGAGGTGCGCCCGGAAAGTGCGCGAAACGGATACCGGAAAACCGGGCGCCGCAACAACGGCTGGAACACCCTCGCAGACCGCAAGCGAAACGCAGCCCGCAAAGCCAGCCAGGGCTGCGATAATTGAGGTCTCCGCCCTGGCTGGCTTTGCTACC
>NZ_BNCH01000018.1 GCF_014656375.1 Aliiroseovarius zhejiangensis
ACACGGCGCGTGCTGCGACGTCGACCGAGGTCAAGGATCTGCGTCGTGAGGCCCGTGACCTGAAGGAAGTCGTGGCCGAGCAGGCCCTGGAGCTGCGCCTTCTCAAAAAAAGCATGCTCGGGGATGGGGGCGACGACGAATGAGGTATCCCGCCCCTGAGAAACTGGAGATCATCCGGCTGGTTGAGCAGTCCCATCTGCCGACCAAGCGAACGCTGGACAAGCTGGGCATCCCCAGAACCACCTTCTATCGCTGGTATGATCGGTATCTGTCGGGTGGGCCAGAAGCGCTTGAGGATCGCAGCCCCAGGCCGTCACGGGTCTGGAACCGCATTCCCGAGCCGGTGCGCGAGAAGATCAAGGACCTGGCCCTGAAGGAAAGCGATCTGTCGCCGCGCGAGTTGGCAGTGCAGTTCACCGACACAGAAAAGTATTTTGTGTCAGAGGCTTCCGTCTATCGCATCCTCAAGTCTTATGACCTTATCACCAGCCCGGCCTATGTGGTGGTGTCGGCGGCCGACGAGTTCCAGGACAAGACGACGCGACCGAACCAGCTGTGGC
>NZ_BNCH01000019.1 GCF_014656375.1 Aliiroseovarius zhejiangensis
ATGCGCCAAGCATCGTGCCCAGTAGCTCTTGCCGATGCCTGGCGGGCCGTTCAGGACGAGCGGATTGAACCGCACGCCCGGCAACCCATCACGGGCTGAGGCGCGCAGACCATGCCAAACCTCCTCTGTCGCTTGCCCCATCCAGGGCATCTCGGTATGCAACGCCGCCGCGATCTCGTCCGCCTCGTGCTCGGACGTGACGCGAGTGACTGGCAGGCCGCCGCGTAGCGGCGTCAGCCGCGCGCGGTTCTCTTCGCTCAGATGATACACGCCCGTCGCGGAATGCACCCGTTCGAGCAGGCGCACGGCGCGGCGTTTGATGCGGCGCAGGTCAGCATCGTTGACCAGATAGCAGGAGGACACGGCATCCTCTTCGGTGATCTTCCCGGCCTCGAGGTCCGCGTCCTGCGCGTTCTGGCGGATACGTTTGAGGAAGGTTTTCCATCGTGCTTCGACATCGCGTAGCTTGGCGATGTCGTCGATGAAAGTGAGATCATGAAACGGGATCGTCGTTGTGGCGCGGGTCATGGCGGAGTCCTTTCTGGGCGCAAGGCGCAG